>NC_004347.2:0-2472500 GCF_000146165.2 Shewanella oneidensis MR-1
ACTAATAGATCTTAAGATCTTTATATAGATCTTCTTATTATTTTTACTATTAGGATCGCACTTTGCTGTGGGTAAGCCTATTTTCCCTTTTAGATCATTAGGTAACGTGTAATCAATCCTGTGATCTACGCGAGATCTATTACCATAAAAGGTGGGGATAGATCCGCCTTTTATCCACAGGGTGGATCTTTGAGCGGATCATGATGTGAATAGCACAGAGGTTGATCAGATCTAAATAATAGTTTATCCACAAAAATATACATAAAATTAGTTTTTTGTGGATAATTTGGATCTAAACTGTGGGTTGTTTAAGGTATTTTCCAAAAGAAGATCTTAAATTTGATCTTGCCATTGTGCCAACCACGCTAAAGCAGGGTCTTCTGGCACAGGATCTTGTTGTACATCGATCTGGATCTTATCCACAACGGCTTTTGCACCGCTATATTCAAGTGCTTCTATTAGCTTCTCTGGGCCTTGGCAAAAGGTGTCATAACTTGAATCACCAATGGCACATAATGCGAATTTTACTTGGGTAAGATCTGGCGTGTTGAGTAGAAGTTCTTTACAAAATGGCTGTAAATTATCGGGAAGATCACCTGCGCCGTGGGTGGATGAAACAAGGATCCAGAGGGGATAGGGTTTTAGCTCATCTAGCGTTGGATGCAGGAAAGTATGTACCTCATGCCCTAACGGGGTTAGCTGCGCTTGCATTTCATCTGCTATATATTCGCTGCTGCCGAGGGTGGTACCGACTAATATCGCAATCTTGGTCATTGTTACTGCTCTCTGTGGTCGTTAATTTTCTATCATTTTTGGGGCTTACATCTATTTACCGTGTTTTGTTGTATAAATTTAGCCAATATTGATTCGCAGTCTGTTAGTATCTTTGGCTGCAATCTTGGTTTTATACCTATAACCGTAAGTTTTTTATAACAATTATAATAGGATAACAGATGACTACACCTGTTGATGCGCCAAAATGGCCACGTCAAATCCCCTATATTATTGCCAGTGAAGCTTGTGAGCGTTTCAGCTTTTACGGCATGCGCAATATTCTAACACCTTTCTTAATGACGGCACTTTTGCTGTCTATCCCTGAGGAGCTCCGCGGAGCAGTGGCAAAGGATGTGTTTCACTCCTTTGTCATAGGTGTGTACTTTTTCCCATTACTGGGCGGTTGGATAGCTGATCGTTTTTTTGGTAAATACAATACTATCTTATGGTTAAGTTTGATTTATTGTGTTGGCCATGCTTTCTTGGCTATTTTTGAGCACAGTGTGCAAGGTTTTTATACTGGGTTATTTTTAATTGCTTTGGGTTCTGGTGGGATAAAACCTTTAGTCTCATCCTTTATGGGCGATCAATTTGATCAGAGCAATAAGTCCTTGGCTCAAAAGGCCTTTGATATGTTCTATTTTACGATCAACTTTGGTTCCTTCTTCGCATCATTATCTATGCCACTGTTACTTAAGAACTTTGGTGCTGCCGTAGCTTTTGGGATCCCCGGTGTGCTGATGTTTGTCGCGACGGTATTTTTCTGGTTAGGTCGTAAGCGTTACATACATATGCCGCCAGAACCAAAAGATCCCCATGGTTTTTTACCGGTGATCCGCAGTGCATTGCTTACTAAGGTGGAAGGTAAGGGAAATATCGGTTTAGTGCTTGCACTCATCGGTGGCGTTTCTGCGGCCTATGCGCTGGTTAATATTCCAACCCTTGGCATTGTCGCAGGCCTTTGTTGTGCCATGGTGCTAGTGATGGGGTTTGTTGGAGCGGGCGCCTCATTACAACTTGAACGCGCTAGAAAAAGTCATCCAGATGCTGCGGTAGATGGTGTACGTTCAGTTCTTCGAATTTTGGTTTTATTTGCTTTGGTGACCCCATTTTGGTCTCTATTCGATCAAAAGGCTTCGACTTGGATTTTGCAGGCCAATGATATGGTTAAACCCCAGTGGTTTGAACCAGCGATGATGCAGGCATTAAACCCGCTGTTAGTAATGTTGTTGATCCCCTTTAATAACTTTGTGTTATATCCCGCGATTGAGCGTATGGGCGTCAAATTAACTGCGCTGCGTAAAATGGGGGCTGGGATAGCGATTACAGGCTTAAGCTGGATTGTGGTGGGGACTATTCAATTGATGATGGATGGTGGTTCTGCACTTTCTATCTTCTGGCAGATTTTACCTTACGCTTTACTTACATTTGGTGAAGTACTGGTTTCGGCAACAGGACTTGAGTTTGCTTACAGCCAAGCGCCTAAAGCGATGAAAGGGACTATTATGAGTTTCTGGACTCTCTCAGTCACGGTCGGTAACCTTTGGGTATTGCTTGCGAATGTGAGTGTTAAAAGTCCTACTGTGACCGAACAAATAGTGCAAACGGGGATGAGCGTGACGGCATTCCAAATGTTTTTCTTTGCCGGTTTTGCCATTCTAGCGGCAATTGTCTTTGCACTGTATGCCCGTTCATATCAAATGCAGGATCATTATCGGCAAGCGACATAAGTGATAACTCAACTGGTCGCGTTAATCTAAAAACAAAAAAGCCCATGAAAATGGGCTTTTTTAGTCTGATACTTATCAGTTCGTTTACTTACCGATACAGAATGAGCTAAAAATTTTGCCGAGTAGATCGTCTGAGGTAAAACGTCCGGTAATTTCCGATAGGGCTAATTGCGCCATTCTCAGTTCTTCCGCTAATAGTTCGCCCGCGAGGTAAACTTCTAATTGTTCTTTACCGAGTTGCAGATGGCTTGCGGCTATTTCTAAGGCCTCAAGGTGACGGCGACGGGCGATAAAGCCACCTTCGAGGTTGCTTTGATAACCCATTAGCGATTTAAGGTGCTGTTTTAACTCGTCAACACCGAGGCCTGTTTTGGCCGAGATCCGATAGACGCTATAGCCTTTTTCTTCGGTCATTTCGAGGTTTTCACCGGTGAGATCCGCTTTATTACGGATCACAGTTACCCCTAAATTGGTGGGGAGGCGATTGATAAAATCGGGCCAAATATCGTGGGGATCGACAGCCGTGGTTGTTGTGCCATCGACCATAAATAACACCCGATCGGCGCTGTTGATTTCATTCCATGCGCGCTCGATACCAATTTGTTCAACGGTATCGGTTGTATCGCGTAAACCTGCGGTGTCGATAATATGCAGCGGCATACCATCTAAATGGATATGTTCGCGCAACACATCGCGTGTGGTACCGGCAATTTCGGTCACAATGGCCGACTCTTTACCTGCAAGGGCGTTGAGTAGGCTCGATTTTCCGGCATTTGGACGACCAGCAATCACCACTTTCATCCCTTCACGAATGATAGAACCTTGCTTGGCACTGGCCTGAACAGCAATGAGTTTGTCGATGATTTTATACAGCGCATTGGCTATTTTGCCATCACTTAAAAAGTCGACTTCTTCATCGGGGAAATCAATGGCGGCTTCGACGTATAAACGCAGATGGGTGACTTGGTCCACCAGCTCATGCACTTCCTTTGAAAACTCACCTTGGAGCGATTGCAGCGCGCTTTTAGCCGCTTGTTCACTGGTAGCATCAATAAGGTCGGCAATGGCTTCGGCTTGGGTTAAGTCGAGCTTGTCGTTCATAAAGGCTTGTTCACTAAACTCGCCGGGTTTGGCGATGCGAATGCCTTCAACTTCGAGCACGCGTTTGATCAACATGTCGAGAACGATTTGACCGCCGTGGCCCTGTAGCTCTAAAACATCTTCACCGGTGAAGGAGTTTGGGCCTTTAAAGAACAAGGCTATGCCTTGGTCTATGACTTGGCCAGAGGCACTTTTAAAGTAGCAATAATCGGCATAACGGGGTTTAGGCAAATGACCTAATACGGCCATGGCAACGTTCGTCGCCTTATCACCTGAGATACGTATGATACCCACTCCGCCTCGTCCGGGCGCGGTGGCCTGTGCCACGATAGTGTCAGTTGTCACGGAAATACCCATTAAATATCTATCAAATCATCTAAAGGAAAAGGCGGCCAATGAAGCCGCCTTTTTGAATATGCACAGAGCCATTAGCTCTTATCTAGCGCTTGGGCTTAGTTTAAGCCTTTTTTCTCTAGACCTGCATAAATAATCTTCTGCTGGATGATGGCTACAATGTTACCCACTAACCAGTAAAGCACCAGACCTGATGGGAACCACAGGAAGAATACGGTAAAGATCACTGGCATCCACTGCATCATCTTCACTTGCATTGGGTCCATCGTTGGTGCGATTGGTTGCATCTTCTGCATGATGAACATAGAAACACCCATCAGCAGTGGCAGAATGTAGTAAGGATCTTGGACCGATAAGTCGTGGATCCATAACATAAATGGCGCATGACGCAGCTCGAAGCTTTCTAACAATACCCAGTATAAAGCGATGAAGATTGGCATCTGTAACAGGATAGGTAAACAGCCACCCATAGGGTTAACTTTTTCCTTCTTGTACAGTTCCATCATGGCTTGACCCATCTTTTGACGGTCATCACCGAAGCGTTCTTTCAAATCCTGCAGTTTTGGCTGTAGGTTACGCATCTTCGCCATTGAGGTGTACTGCGCTTTGGTGAGCGGGAACAGTAAACCACGAACGGTTAAGGTGATCAGGATAATTGCCACACCCCAGTTACCTACAAATGATTGATAGAACATCAATAACCAGTGGATTGGTACTGCTAACCACCAGAGGAAACCGTAATCGACTACTAGGTTTAAGGTATCAGATAACGCTGACAGCGCTTTTTGATCCTTAGGGCCGACATAGAATTGAGAGCTAATTTCTTGAGTTGCACCAGGTGCAACATCGTATACCGCACCACGGAAACCAATATTGGCTAAACCGCCAGCGCTCACACTTGAGAAAATGGTGTTGCTATCTGTTGCTGGTGGGATCCAAGCTGATACGAAGTAATGTTGCAACATCGCAGCCCAACCACCGATAGTCGGTTGATTGAGGTTATTTTTGCCCATATCTTCGAAGTTGTACTTTTCGTAACGCACGCTGGCAGTAGAGAATGCGGCGCCACGGTAAGTTGGCATCATCATGCTGCTTTCAGATGGCTTGATGGTCTGTTTAATCTGACCGTACATCTGAACTTGTAATGGTGCCGCTGAAGTGTTGTTGATTTTGTAATCGATATTGACATTAAACTTGCCGCGATGGAATACAAACACTTTCGTGTAAGTCACACCATTCTCAGCTACATAGGTCAGTGGTACTTCTAAACTGTCTTGGCCATCGGCTAGGGTAAATTCGGTTTTGCTTGCGGCAAATATGGCGCGACCCTTAGCACTGCTATCTATACCATCACGACCAATTAGGCCGCTCTGCGCGATATAGGTGAAATCTTTGGTTTGCTCAAGCAAAACAAATGGCTGGTCTTTACCCTGTTCCAACTTGTGTGAAACCAGTGCAGCATAAACAATGTCACCACCCACAGGGTTGATTTGTACATCTAGCTGATCGGTTTTAACCGTGATTAGATTTTGCGTAGCCGCGACTGCTGCTGGCACGCCTGTATCCGCTTCTGGAACATCAGCACTGTGGTTAGTGGTTGCATTCGCCACTACAGACGATTCGGTTGCAACGGGTTTTGGAGCTTTGTCTGCTTGCCACTGTTGCCACAGCAAAAAGCTGACAAACAGTAGTCCTATTAGCAATATATTGCGTTGAGATTCCATAGCCTATTTATTACACCTGTCATTTTTAGGGGGGACGGGATCACTACCGCCGGGATGCAAAGGGTGACATTTTAATATGCGTTTCAATGCAAACCAACAACCTTTCGCGGTTCCGTGCACTTTTATTGCCTCAATGGCGTAATGAGAGCAAGTGGGATTGAAACGGCACCGAGGTCCCAAGATTGGGCTGATGAAGATTTGATAGCCACGAATTAACGTGGTTGCTAGCCATTGTAGCGGCGACTGAGTTTGCGCCATAGCTTTTCTATCAACTTGTTGAGCTCAGCATTTTCCATTTCCATCACCCCATTTCTAACCAGCACAACAATATCAAGGTGAGGGATGTTGTGTTGATTGAGGCGAAAACTATCTCTGATCACTCGCTTAATGCGATTACGCTGATTGGCGCGTTTTACATAGCGTTTAGCAACAGTCAGTCCCAGACGCGGATGTTGCTCCGAATTAGGAATGGCAAGCAAGGTTATTTCAGCAGAAGATGCTTTGATGGGATTGGAGAATACAGATTTAAATTGCGCGGGAGTTAGCAATCGTAACTCCCGCGTAAAGGTATAGCTAGTCAACTAGTTATCCACTTAATTAAGCAGATAAACGAGCGCGACCTTTCGCACGACGACGTGCAAGCACCTTACGGCCGCCTGCAGTAGCCATACGAGCGCGGAAGCCGTGAGAACGCTTGCGCTTCAGGTTGCTAGGTTGAAAAGTACGTTTACTCATGATGGCAATCCGTCTTTGTTATTAGTGAACATATCCTTATCTCTACTGCTAGAGGTAAGGGTAAAAAAGAGGCCGAATTGTAATCACTTTACTTGTCCCCGTCAACAACGAAAGTCAGCAAGTGGGTTATTTCTGCCAGCGTATCCTTAGATCAATTCCCCGTATACACCACAAGATGTGGATAACTCTGTGTATGGACACTACATATAGTAGTGAAGGGGATCTATTAACAGATCAAAGGGGCGCCATTATAGATCAATCTGGATCGCTTAATAAAGCGGGATTTTCCCTATTTGTTGAATAAAAGGATCGAATTTGATCTTTGATGATCTTTGATGATCGAGGATGTCTACATAGAATGATCTTGTTGGGGATAATTATTTTTTAAGGATAGCGATCCTTGAGATCTCGCTATAGAATACACCTCTTTTGATGATCTTTTGGGGATAACTTAGTGGCGGTTTCACTTTGGCAACAATGTATCGGACGACTGCAAGATGAGCTTTCTGCTCAGCAGTTCAGTATGTGGATCAGACCGTTACAAGCTGAAATGGATGGAGATACTTTGGTGCTATATGCGCCTAACCGCTTCGTGCTCGATTGGGTTAGGGATAAATACATCAATATCATTAATCAGTTTTTTACTGAGCAAATGGGTAATGATGCGCCTAAGTTACGCTTCGATATCGGTAGTCGTCCATCAGCTAAAAAGCCTGAGCCAGCGCCCGTTGCGGCTGTGCGTGTGCCCAGTCCCCAAACCAAAGCCTCTGTAGGTACGGCATTTAATACTACAGAGCCTGTTGCTAATACCAATCATCGCAGCAATATCAATCCAACTTATCAATTCGATAATTTTGTTGAGGGTAAGTCAAACCAACTGGGTAAAGCCGCTGCATTGCAAGTCGCTGAAAATCCGGGTGGCGCCTATAACCCGTTATTCTTATATGGTGGAACCGGTCTCGGTAAAACACACCTGTTGCACGCGGTTGGTAATGGGATCATTAAAAACAACCCCAATGCAAAAGTGGTTTATATGCATTCCGAGCGTTTTGTGCAGGATATGGTTAAAGCGCTGCAAAACAATGCGATCGAAGAATTTAAACGTTACTATCGTAGTGTTGATGCGTTGTTTATCGATGATATTCAATTCTTTGCTAACAAAGACCGATCGCAGGAAGAATTTTTCCATACCTTTAATGCGCTGCTTGAAGGTAATCATCAAATCATCCTAACGTCGGATCGTTATCCAAAAGAAATCGACGGTGTTGAAGACAGATTAAAATCCCGCTTTGGTTGGGGCTTAACGGTAGCGATTGAGCCGCCAGAGCTCGAAACCCGTGTCGCGATTTTGATGCGTAAAGCCCAAGAGAGCGGTATTAATTTACCCGATGAAGTGGCCTTCTTTATTGCTAAACGTTTACGTTCTAACGTCCGTGAATTAGAAGGGGCCTTAAACCGGGTGATTGCTAACGCAAACTTTACCGGCCGCCCAATTACGATTGATTTTGTGCGCGAAGCCCTGCGTGACCTCTTGGCACTGCAGGAAAAATTAGTCACTATAGATAACATTCAGAAAACCGTAGCTGAATACTACAAAATCAAGATGGCTGATATGTTGTCTAAGCGTCGTTCGCGCAGTGTTGCGCGCCCAAGACAAGTGGCGATGGCGTTATCTAAAGAATTAACTAACCAGAGCTTGCCGGAAATTGGTGATGCCTTTGGTGGTAGAGATCACACCACAGTGTTACATGCCTGTCGTAAGATTGCTCAGCTACGGGAAGAGAGTCACGACATTAAAGAAGATTATGCTAACTTGATTAGAACCTTATCTTCTTAAAATCAAGGAATTTGGACACTATGAAATTTTCAATTGATAGGGACGCCCTATTAAAGCCGCTTCAATTGGTTTGTGGTGCGGTAGAAAGACGCCATAACTTGCCTATTTTGGCAAATCTCCTTGTAGAAGTTAGTGGTCACTCACTCAAATTAACAGGTACAGACCTCGAAGTTGAGTTAGTAGGTCAGGCGGTTATTCATGGTGATATTGAAGAAGGTCGCACAACAGTTCCTGCAAAGAAGCTGTTAGACATCGTAAAATCCTTACCCGAGCAAAGCGAGTTAAAGGTCGAGCAACAAGATAACAAATGGTTGTTGCGCTCTGGCCGTAGTCGTTTTTCGCTGGCAACACTGCCCGCGGAAGAGTATCCGAATGTAGAAGCCTTCCAAGCCGAAATCGAATTTACCCTTAAGCAAGGTGTGCTCAAGTCGCTGATTGATGCGACCCAGTTTTCGATGGCTAACCAAGACGTACGTTACTACCTTAATGGATTATTGATTGAAACCGAAGGTAATATGCTACGCGCTATTGCAACCGACGGTCACCGTTTGGCCTTAAGTCATCGAGTTATCGAAGCACAATTACCTGAGAAGCAAGTGATTGTACCTCGTAAAGGTGTGATGGAAATGGCGCGTTTGTTGGAAACTGATGATTTAGATATCGCTATTTCCATTGGTGACAATGCGATTCGCGCGACCACCAGCACCACAGTCTTTACCAGTAAATTAGTCGATGGCCGCTTCCCTGATTATCGCCGCGTATTACCGAAAGGCGGTGATAAAATCGTTATTGCTAGCCGTAACCACTTCAAACAAGCTTTAACGCGCGCTTCTATTTTATCCAATGAGAAGTTTCGCGGTGTACGCATTCAGTTAGAAGCGGGATTACTCAAAATCACCGCCAATAACCCTGAGCAGGAAGAAGCGGAAGAAATCATCGATGTGGATTACAACAATCTGCCACTCGAAATTGGTTTCAACGTCAGCTACTTATTGGATGTATTGAACAACCTTAAGTCCGATGATGTGCGTATCACTCTAATCGATGGTAACTCGAGCGCCTTGCTGGAAAACCACTTGGAAGAAGATTCCATGTATGTGGTTATGCCAATGCGTTTATAGTCATCCCATTTCTAAGCAGTACCATACGCCGCTTTTTAGCGGCGTATATGTCTTCAAACTGTGTCATATGTCCTCTTATTTTACTCGGATAGAAATGAATTGCGGTATGATGATCGTCCTGAGTGTTGGCCTAAGCCGTTGATGCGGTTTGATGAGTAACGCATGAGCCTTATCCGTCTTAACATTGATTCTTTTCGCAATATCCAGTTGGCGCAGTTGAGCCCAAGCGAAGGGATCAACCTGATTTATGGTCAAAATGGCAGTGGCAAAACCAGCATACTTGAAGCCATTTATTTTCTTGGCATGGGGCGTTCGTTTCGCAGTCACTTATCCCAGCGAGTGATCAATAACGACCAAGACAAATTAACGCTGTTTGCAACCTTAAATCTGCCCCGAGGCGACAGTAAAATAGGCCTGCGGCGTTTTCGCAGTGGCGAAACCGAAGTCAAAATTGATGGTGAAAAGGTCAAACGGCTATCGACTTTAGCTGAAACCTTACCCATACAAGTCATTACGCCGGAAAGCTTTTCGTTACTGTTCGAAGGCCCAAAATCCCGCAGACAGTTTATCGATTGGGGGGCCTTTCATACCGATCCGCAGTTTTATGCGGCATGGATGAATGTAAGACGTGTTCTTAAACAAAGAAATCAAATGCTTAGGAATGGTTCTCCCTATGATCAAATCCAATATTGGGATCGGGAGTTTATCCGTTATACCGAGCAGGTGACTGAAATACGAAACCGTTATGTAGACTCGTTAAATGAGCTACTTAAGGGTATAATCGGGGAGTTTTTACCGCAGGTGGATGTTAAGGTTTCATTTACCCGCGGCTGGGATAGCAAAACGGATTTTGCACAACTTCTCGAATCCCAATATCCCAGAGATTTGGCCACAGGTCATACCGTCAGCGGTCCCCATAAAGCTGACTTAAGACTTCGTGTAGGCACTTTGCCGGCGCAGGATGCCCTGTCCCGTGGTCAATTGAAATTGTTAGTCTGTGCACTGCGTATTGCACAGGGAAAGTTGCTCAAACAACAAATAGATAAACACAGTATTTATCTTGTGGATGATCTTCCATCCGAGTTGGATGCACAGCATAGGCAGCTATTGCTTAAGCAGCTAGTGGACACGGGTGCACAAGTGTTTGTGACCGCCATTGAGCCAGCAGCAATAGTCGATTCGTTACACACGCCTCCCAGTAGGATGTTCCATGTGGAACACGGACGTGTAACGGTAATTGAATAACCATTGAGAGAATAATATGTCAGAGAATAGTTACGATTCTTCGAGTATTAAGGTCCTTAAGGGCCTTGATGCAGTACGTAAGAGACCTGGGATGTATATTGGTGACACCGACGACGGTACGGGTCTACATCATATGGTGTTCGAAGTAGTCGATAACTCTATCGATGAAGCCTTAGCGGGCCATTGTACTGATATCACAATTACTATCCATGTGGATGGTTCGGTTTCTGTTAAGGATGATGGCCGTGGTATTCCGGTCTCTATCCATGAAGAAGAAGGCGTATCTGCAGCAGAAGTTATCATGACGGTACTGCACGCTGGCGGTAAGTTCGACGATAACTCCTATAAAGTGTCAGGTGGTCTGCACGGCGTGGGGGTGTCGGTGGTAAACGCACTTTCTAAAAAACTGCAATTAACCATTCGCCGTGATGGCAAAGTCCACGAGCAGTTTTACACCCATGGCGTTCCTGATGCGCCAATCAAAGAGATTGGTGATGCAACTAAAACTGGAACCGAAATTCGTTTTTGGCCAAGTGAACAAACTTTCAGTAATGTTGAGTTTCACTTTGAAATTCTGGCTAAACGCGTGCGTGAACTGTCGTTCCTCAACTCTGGCGTGGGTATTCGCTTAGTTGACGAGCGTGATAATAAAAATGAATTCTTCAAATACGAAGGTGGTATCAGCGCGTTCGTCGATTATCTGAACCGCAACAAAACCCCAGTAAACAAAGATGTATTCCATTTTATGCAAGAGCGTGACGACGGTATCACCGTTGAAGTGGCGATGCAGTGGAACGACGGCTACCAAGAAAATATTTTCTGTTTTACCAACAACATTCCACAGCGTGATGGTGGTACTCACTTAGCGGGTTTCCGTAGTGCGTTGACACGTAACCTCAACAACTACATGGAAAACGAAGGTTATAACAAGAAAGGCAAAACCAACGCGACTGGCGATGATGCCCGCGAAGGCTTAACTGCGGTCATTTCAGTTAAAGTGCCTGATCCTAAGTTCAGCTCGCAAACCAAAGATAAGCTGGTGTCTAGCGAAGTGAAAGCTGCGGTTGAGCAGACCATGGGTGAGAAACTAAACGACTACCTATTGGAAAACCCTGCCGATGCTAAGTTAATCGTTGGTAAGATTGTCGATGCTGCCCGTGCCCGTGAAGCGGCGCGTAAAGCCCGTGAAATGACCCGTCGTAAAGGCGCACTCGATTTAGGTGGTTTGCCAGGAAAGCTGGCCGATTGCCAAGAAAAAGACCCTGGTCTTTCAGAAATTTACATAGTGGAAGGGGACTCTGCTGGCGGTAGCGCTAAGCAGGGACGTAACCGTAAGAACCAAGCGATTCTGCCACTTAAAGGTAAAATCTTAAACGTTGAGAAAGCGCGTTTTGATAAAATGCTGTCTTCTCAGGAAGTGGCTACGCTGATCACCGCACTCGGCTGTGGTATTGGTCGTGATGAATACAATCCTGATAAGACCCGTTATCACAACATCATCATCATGACGGATGCCGACGTCGACGGCTCACATATTCGTACCTTGCTGTTGACTTTCTTCTTCCGTCAAATGCCTGAGCTTATCGAGCGTGGTTATGTGTATATTGCTCAGCCACCTTTATTTAAAGTTAAAAAAGGTAAGCAAGAACAGTATCTTAAAGATGAGTCAGCACTGACTCAGTATCTGACAACTCAAGCGTTAGATGGAACCAGCATTTATCCATCTCAAGGCGCGCCTGGTATGTCGGGTGAGCCATTAGAGCGTTTAGTGACGCAATACCGCGAAGTAGAAGCTATCGTTGCGCGCCTAGAGCAACGTTATCCAACGCATATCACTAATCGGATGCTTTACCACCCAATGATCAGCAATGATATGTTGGCCGATGAAGCTAAGATGAAAGAATGGATCGACGCCTTTATCCACGAGCTGGTGGAATTAGAAAACAGCGGCGTACTGTATTCTGGTGAGCCAGTGTTGGACCCTGAGCGTAAAGTGTATCTGCCAAAGATCACCATCCGTAAACACGGTATCGACACGCATTACTTATTTAGCTATGACTTCTTCCAATCAATGGATTATCAACGTATTGCTAAGTTAGGTGCAGCCCTTGAAGGCTTGATTGAAGTCGGTGGTTATGTGCAGCGTGGCGATCGAGTGAAAGAAGTCGGCAGCTTCATTGAAGCGTTAGATTGGACCATTTCTGAAGCGAAACGCGGCCTTTATATTCAGCGTTATAAGGGATTGGGTGAGATGAACCCTGAGCAATTGTGGGAAACCACAATGGATCCTGAATCACGGCGTATGCTGCAAGTGACCATTGATGACGCCGTCGGCGCAGACCAATTGTTTACTTGCTTGATGGGCGATCAAGTAGAACCCCGTCGTGAGTTTATTGAAGCTAACGCGCTGAACGTGGCTAACTTAGACGTTTAATATCGTTATCGATAGATAAAAGAGATTGATAACAAAGGGAAAGCTTAGCTTTCCCTTTTTGTTTGCTTGAAAACTACCTATCGACACCCGCCTCATCGGCTTCGACAATTTCAGTCTCCGCTTTTGCGGCGGTTATCCAAGCCTGCATTTGTGGCTGGCTCATTATGTATTCCATATAAGCTCGGCTCGCTTGCGAGACTTCAATCTCGTAGGTAAAGAAGCGCATCACCACTGGCGCAAACATCATATCGGCGATTGACCACTGGCCAAATAACCAAGTGCCCTGAGTTTGGCATGGGGCAAATTCGGCCATTTGCTGCGACCAAATGCTATCTACGCGAGCAATATCTTGCTGAACAGCGGGGCTAAGCTCAACATATCGACGGGCGCGGATATTCATAGGTAGGGCATTTCTAAGGGCATTAAAGCCTGAATGCATTTCACAGGCGAGGGAGCGAGCCTTGGCTTTTTGTTTTGGATCTTGTGGCCATGCAGTGCCTGAAAGATAAGAATCATTGATATATTCACAAATCGACAGTGAATCCCAAACGGTAATGTCACCATCGACCAGTGTTGGTACTTTTAGTGTTGGTGAAATGGATTGTAGTTGCTGGTAGAAGCTATCGGTATCGAGTTGTAAAAGGATTTCATCGAACTTAATACCTGATTTTTTAACCATTAACCAAGCTCGGAGCGACCAGCTAGAGTAGTTTTTATTGCCGATGTAGAGTTTCATAAGCACCTTCCAATTTTGAGTCGTGCTAATCACTATACATGATGTTTGTTTTTCCCCGCATGCTCATATTCAGTCATTCAAATTGCTCAGGCAATCGAGCTAAATTGGAATAAGGTTTCACGTGAAACAATTCGATTGGGTAACCTAGTCTTAAGTTTCGGAACATATACTCAAGCTGCACATAATACTGATAGTGGCTGCTCTAGCATATCAATTACAATGGACGGATAATGTAATGTCGGCTCAGTAAACACTGCTTTTATAGGTTGGAATATTTTGATTAAGTCCATATTCAACAAAATTTTTAATATCCGTGAAGAGGCAACACTTGAGCGCCCGAAAAGCTTCAGTCAGACCGATCTCAGCAAACCTATAAATACGGTAGTGCCACAAAAGCCTGCTGATGAGCGATGTGATTCTTCGGTGAGTGTTGACTTAGAGGCATTGTTTTATAGCCTGTTATTTCCTGCTAGAACAAAAGATTCTGGTGGTGTTGCTAATAACCTTGAACGCCGTGTTATGGCGGAAATTGAACAGGCCTTAGCATCCCCCCAATTGATTGCCGAAAAAGTACTTAAACTACCTTCTAAGGTATTGGAATTAGATCGAAAGTTAGCGGATCCACAGTTTGATACCAAGGATTTGTTGGCTTTAATTGAACAAGATCCTTTGCTCAGTGTTGAAGTGCTCAAGCTGTGCAATTCTCCCGCGTTTAAGCGTGGGGAGCGGGAAGTGACCAGTCTTCAGCAGGCCTTAGTTCAGCTTGGTCGGGAGCAATTACGGCGCTTTGTTACCAGTAGTTTGGTGCGTGAAATGCTGGATATTAAACCCATTTATTTCCGCCGTTTTGGCGCTGAGATTTGGCGTCACTCGATGCAAGTGGCCTTTTTAGCGAGTGAACTTAGCGAAGAAGATAGGGACACGGCATTCTTGCTCGGATTACTGCATGATGTGGGTAAGTTGGCCATCTTTAAAATGTTGCTCGATGCTTTTGTGCAAGCAGAGCCCGGCGAGCAGCCAAACTCTTGGTTATTTAGGCAAGTCATGACAGCTAAATCACTCACCCTAAGTGCGTTGTTAGCAAAACATTGGCAATTACCCAGCACTTTTGAAACTGAGCTGGATAAATTAGCCCATGTGCATACGCGGCCAAATGAGGGAATTGCAGCAGTAGTATGGCGCGCGAATGTGATCAGTGAAATCTCTATGCTGCAGCAAGCGAGTAAATTACCTGCCGATATGCTGAGCAACTTGTTAGCCTTGGTTGGACTCGAGCAAGCTCAGTTTGATGAGTTGCACGAAAAACTCCAACAGTTTTAATGATTTTCAGCCATAAAAAACGCGCTTAAAAGCGCGTTTTTCTTAACAGTGATTTTTACTTAAATCACTTACTGAAGCAGAGAAATATCCGCCACATGCAGGAACTGCTCACGTAGGTTGTTGAGCAGGGCCAAACGGTTGTTACGCAGCGCTGCATCATCCGCCATCACCATTACATCCTCAAAGAACTGATCGACGCTTTCACGTAAACTCGCCAGTAAGGTTAAGGCTTGTTGGTAATCTGCGTTAGCAAATAAAGGTGCAAGCTGAGGCTGCAGCTCGGCAAGCTTAGCTGCTAATGCTTGCTCGGCAGCTTCACTTAATAACGCGACATTCACACTAGAAGGTAATTCACCTTCAACCTTTGCCAGAATATTAGACACTCGCTTATTCGCTGCTGCCAGAGCGCTAGAGGCTTCTAAACCTCTGAAGTGTGATACTGCGTTAATGCGGCTATCAAAGTCGGCTGGGCGAGTTGGACGGCGGGCTAATACGGCAAGGATCACGTCAACGTTGATACCTTTATCTTGGTACCAAGCACGGAAACGAGCCATGAGGAACTCGAGTACTTCTTCGCTTGCGTTTGCGTTACTTAAGTTAGCACCATGCAGTTCCTGAGCCTTAGCTATTAGCGTTACTAAGTCCAGTGGCAGTTTATTCTCAACGATAATACGCAGTACACCGATAGCGGCGCGACGTAGTGCGAATGGGTCGGCAGCGCCCTTAGGTGCCTGACCAATACCGAAGATACCGACTAAGGTATCAAGCTTATCCGCTAATGCCACGGCGCAAGAAACGGCAGCTGTTGGAACCGTATCGCCAGAAAACTTTGGCTTATATTGTTCCTCCATGGCTAACGCTACGGCTTCAGTTTCACCGTCTAGGCGGGCGTAATGCATGCCCATAGTGCCTTGCGTATCGGTAAACTCCATCACCATATTGGTCATTAAGTCTGTTTTAGACAATAAACCTGCACGAGCTGCATCAACGGCATTTGCACCTGTTTGCTCGGCAATAAAGGCGGCTAGGGCAGAGATACGAGTCACTTTGTCTTTTAAGGTGCCGAGCTGTTGCTGGAACAAGACGGTCTCAAGGCTTGGTAAGCGTGATTCTAGCGTGTGCTTCTTATCGGTATTAAAGAAGAACTCAGCATCAGCCAAGCGTGGACGAACCACTTTCTCGTTACCAGAGATAATTTGCGCGGGATCTTTTGATTCGATATTCGCGACAAAGATGAAGTTTGGCAGTAACTTGCCCGCATCATCGAATACCGGGAAGTACTTTTGATCGCCCTTCATGGTGTAAACCAAGGCTTCAGAAGGTACGCTTAAGAATTTTTCTTCAAAGCTTGCAGTTAATACTACTGGCCATTCAACCAAAGAGGTCACTTCTTCCAGTAGAGCATCTTCGATATCGGCGGTGCCACCAATCTTGGCGGCCGCTTTTTCGGCATCGGCTTTGATTAATGCTTTGCGGCTTTCATAATCGGCAATGACTTTACCTTTTTCTTTTAGCAGTGTCAGGTAGTTGTCCGCATGGTCAAGCTCAAAACCGGTACCCATAAAGCGGTGACCACGGATATTGCGAGCTGATTTAATCCCGAGCAATTCGCCTTCGATTAATTCGCTGCCTAATAACATAGTGGCGGTGTGAACTGGGCGGATAAATTGCGTTTTACTACTTCCCCAGCGCATTGGCTTTGGAATAGGTAACTTATCCAGCGCACGTTGTGCCATAGCAGCGACTAAGCTCTTAGTTTCAACGCCTTCAACTTTAGCGTTATAAACCAGCCATTCACCTTTGTCGGTCACTAAACGTTCTGCCTGATCGACAGTAATACCGTTGCCACGTGCCCAACCTTCGGCAGCTTTTGTAGGTTTACCTCCGGCATCAAAGGCTGAGCTGACCGCCGGGCCGCGTTTTTCAACGATTTTATCTGCTTGGGCAATAGCGAGTTCAGTAATATTAAGCGCCAGACGACGGGGCGCTGCATACCAAACCGCGGATTTAAAAGCTAAATCGGCTTTGGTTAATTCTTCAGTAAAGTTCGCTAAGAAAGACTCAGCCAGTTTACGTAGCGCCTTTGGCGGCAGCTCTTCAGTGCCTAACTCGATGAGTAAGTTTTCAAAATTCATGTGTTACCTCTACTTACACATTGGGAAGCCAAGCGCTTCGCGTGCCTGATAATAGGATTCTGCAACGGCTTTAGCCATTGTACGAACGCGCAGGATATAACGCTGACGTTCTGTCACTGAAATGGCGTGGCGAGCATCGAGCAGGTTGAAGGCGTGTGAGGCTTTCATGACTTGCTCATAGGCGGGTAGAGGTAATGGTTTTTCAAGCGACAATAAGTGCTGACACATTTTTTCGCATTGATCGAACAGAGCAAACATAAAGTCGACATCGGCGTGCTCAAAGTTATAGGTCGATTGCTCAACTTCGTTTTGGTGGAACACATCGCCATAGGTGATGCGGCCCATTGGGCCATCGGTCCACACGAGGTCGTACACGCTATCCACACCTTGGATATACATGGCGAGACGCTCTAAACCGTAGGTGATTTCACCTGTGACAGGGCTACACTCTAAGCCGCCGACCTGCTGGAAGTAGGTAAACTGAGTTACTTCCATGCCGTTTAGCCAGACTTCCCAACCTAAACCCCAAGCGCCTAGCGTTGGTGATTCCCAGTTGTCTTCCACAAAGCGGATATCATGGATTTGGGTATCAATACCCAGTGCTTGCAGAGAACCTAAATAGAGTTCTTGGATATTATCCGGTGACGGTTTTAACACGACTTGGAATTGGTAGTAGTGCTGCAGACGGTTTGGGTTTTCACCGTAACGGCCGTCGGTCGGGCGGCGCGAAGGCTGCACATAGGCACTGCTCATTGGTTCAGGCCCTAAAGAGCGTAGGAAGGTTTGTGGGTGGAATGTGCCCGCACCGACTTCCATATCTAAAGGTTGAACGATTGCACAGCCTTGCTGCGCCCAATATTCCTGTAGGGTTAGAATGAAACCCTGAAATGTTTTTACGTCGTGTTTCGTCGTCATGTCTACTTGTCTACTGCCGTCAGCTTGAATAGAAAATGGTTTCGATTATACCTTGTAGATCTCTGCTTATGTAGGTTATTTTTTACCTTCTTCGTTAAAACGTTAAGGTAGATGACCATGGAAGAAATCCGCTGTAATTGGGTTAGTGATGATCCCTTGTATCGCGATTATCACGATAATGTATGGGGGCGCCCAGTTTATGATCCCAAGGAGTTATTTGCCAAGCTCTGCTTAGATGGCCAGCAAGCGGGGTTATCTTGGATTACGATCTTAAAGAAACAACAAAATTATGAGCAAGCTTTTGCCGATTTTGAGCCTGCAGTGATTGCTACTTTCGATGATGCTAAAGTTGAGGAGTTGATGGCCAATCCTGGTATTGTGCGCAATCGACTCAAGATCCATTCAATTATTCGTAATGCAAAAGGGTATTTAGCATATACGGCCGATGGTGAGGATTTTTCTGCGTTTCTGTGGAGTTTTGTTGGCGGTAAACCGCGAGTGAATCAATTTACGTCTATGTCACAGATCCCTGCGCAAACGCCGGAATCAGAGGCCATGTCAAAGGCGTTAAAAAAACTTGGCTTTAACTTTGTTGGCCCGACGATTTGTTATGCCTTTATGCAGGCAGTGGGTATGGTGAATGATCACCTTGTTGATTGCGTTGCTTATGATGCTTGCTGTGGCGGTAAATAAGTTACTCATCTTATTCGAGCTTAAATCCAAAATATAAAGGCATGTTCCACGTGGAACATGCCTTTTGTTATTTCTTCTTATTGAGATTAGATTTTCTCGAAGAAGAAAGGCTTACGCTGTTGCTTGTTACCATTGAGTTGGTTCATCGACTCAGCGTCGAACAACTTACCATTAACCATGGTATAAGTGACTCTATCTGTAACGCGAATATCCGCTAGTGGATCGCCATCGATAACGATTAAGTCGGCGAGTTTACCAGTCTTAATCGAGCCAAGTTGATGATCTAAACCGAAGGTGGTGGCTGGGTTAATCGTCGCCGTTTTCAGTACGTCCATATTACTCATGCCGCCTTGGGCGAACATCCACATTTCCCAATGTGCGGCTAAACCTTCACGCTGACCATGGGCGCCAATATTTGGGTGAATGCCTAATTTATTAAACTCATTCGCGACTTTAGCGACGTTAAAATGGTTGTAGTGGCTTTCTGGTACATGGGGGCGACGCATTGAGCGTGCTTGCAAAATATCGCTTGGTACATACATAGACAAACGTGGATGTGCCCACACATCGGTTTTATCGTACCAGTAATTTTCACCCGAAATACCACCGTAGGCGACGACTAAGGTTGGCGTATAACCGACCTTAGTTTGACCCCAGAACTGTTTAATATCGTTATAAATACTTGCCACGGGTAAGGAATGTTCTACGGTTGTATGGCCATCGGCAACCATGGTCAGGTTATGTTGTAGCAAGCTGCCGCCCTCGGGCACGACCATCATTTCGAGTTCGCGAGCTGCAGCGATAACCTGTTGTCTTTGATTTCGACGGGGTTGGTTGTAGCTCTTCACACTAAAGGCACCGACTTTTTTGAGTCGCTCTAAATGGAATTTTGCATCATCAACAGAGTCGATGTGCGAGGTGTATCCTGGCGCGTTAGCGCCGTAGAGAATCGTTCCCGTAGAGAAAATCCGTGGGCCAACGATGTTGCCCGCCTTCTGCTGTTCCGAGGCTGCAAAAATCTCAGTCGTATCGTTCGATGGATCGTGAATCGTAGTCACGCCTAAGGATAAACCAGAATAGAGCGCCCAGTTTTGTTGCGGCACGATTTCATCATCAGCTTGAGCACCATGGGCATGAGCATCAAACAAGCCTGGCATAATGGATTTGCTGCTTATATCGATGACTTGTGCATCCTTTGGAATCGGCGTATTAGCGTCGCCAACGGCAACAATATGATTGTCTTTAACGATCACCACACCCTTATCGATGACTTGGTCATTTTCCATGGTGATCACTTTACCGCCGACAAAAGCGACTGTTCCACGTGGAACATCGGCCTTTTCGGTAAAGCCTAAATTGATAATGCTTGGCTTAGCTTGCTCGTCCTTTTTTAGATACTGGGAATCAACTTCGGTTTGGTACAGTTCTGGGCCAAGAGTCCAATAGAGTTGATTACTTTTGCTATTCCAACTGATGCTTTCACCGGCTCGCACACTTAACTGAGTAACGGGAAGATTGCTGGCGTTAGGTCCGATTTCAACCGTTTCACCATGTTTGGCAAAGGGCGTCACCCACACTTTAAAGCGTTCAGCAAAGGCAAGTTGTTCACCGTCGGGGGAAACTCTAAATTCGGTTGCATGCTTACTGCTGTAGTGAACGCGCTTATCAAAACCGTCTAAGTTGATTGAAGCTAGCTGTGGCGTATCATCATCGCCACTATTCATAAAAAAGATGCGTTCCGCTGAAGCACCAAATTGAGCTTGGTAACCCTCTGCGGTGATTTTTGTATTTTGTTTGGTTTTTAAATCAACCTTGTATATGCCAGGTTCCTGCGACCAAGTGCGAGGCGTGAGGTTTCCGCCTTGGGTTTTACGATACACTACCAACTCTCCATTGGGGGCGAAGGTAGGCTCGACGTATTTTCCTGGCTCAGTGGTAAGTTGTTTCGCCTTGCCACCTTTAGCGCTGATCACTTGTACCGCGCCTTGATCTTGGTCATTCCAAGTGGTGAAGACTATGTTTTTGCCATCACGCGACCATTGGGGATAAAGTTCCCCAATATCGTTACCTAACTCAGTTAAGCGTGACATCTTGCCATCGGGAAGCGACTTTAACCAGATTTTACCCAATGCTTCGAAGGCAACTTTACTACCATCGGGGGAGACTTGTGCCATTCGCAGCATTTTTACATCGAATACATCTTTATCAATATCCTGTTTAAAGCGAACTGAAGGCTGAACGTCTAATTGAGTTTTTACGGAAAAGGGAACATTAGTGACCGTTTTATTGGCAACGTTGAGGCGGTTAATTTTGCCCTTAGCCCAGAAGAAGATATCTTTGTTGTCTTGAGTCCAAGCCATGCTTGGATAGACTCCGTGGATTGCCCATGTCTCTTGCATATCACGGTCTAAATCGCCAAACAACTTAGTTGTTTCGCCGGATTTTAAATCAAGCAAATATAAGGATGATTGGAAGTCATCACGTTTGATATAGGCCAGCTTGGTGCCATCAGGACTCGGTGTCGGGCGAATAGCACCACCTGTCCCTTCAATCAGAATTTCGATATTTCCAGTCTTGGTATCATAACGCTTGATTTTATAGATACCGTTTACCGAATCTTTGGAGTAATGGAAGGTTTTTCCTGGGGTGTCGTCTTGACTGAAATAGATATAACGACCATCGGGTGAATAGGCGGGTTCGCCTAAGTCTTTCTCATCATTTGGCCGTTCAGTGAGTTTAACGCCTTCGCCACCAGCTACATGGTAGAGCCAGACTTCGCCGGCGCCTAAACTGCGACTGGCGGTAAAATGTTTGCGACCAATTAAATATTGGGAATCAGGGCTCCAAGCTGGGCTGTTGAGTAAGCGAAAGGTTTCGCTTGTGACCGTGCGTGGATTGCTTCCATCGGCATTCATAATCCAGATATTGTCACCACCGTCAGCATCTGAGGTAAAGGCGATGTGTTTACCATTAGGGCTATATACAGGCTGCATTTGCCAGGAGATCCCTTGAGCTAATGGCTTAGCTTCGCCTCCCGTGACTGGGATTTGATAAATATCCCCGAGCAAATCAAACACTAAATGTTGGCCATCAGGGCTTACGCTGAGGTTCATCCAAGTGCCTTCATTAACATCGATTTTGACTTTTTTTAGCGGCGCATTAGTGGGGGCGTTTACATCCCAGCTTGGTTTTTGGACTTCATCCGCGTGAGCTATGGGGGGATTTAGGCTCAGCATCAGTGCTATATAAAGCGGAGTCAGTGTAGGTCTAAACATGCAATATCCTGTTATCGTTATTTTAGGGGCAGTTGTTATCAAATAAGATAAATGTTTGTAAATGCTGTGTAGGTTATCTCACAAATACCCTGTAAGGAAAACGGAAATACTGTTTCAATTAATGACCGAGGGAGGCAACTGGATGATTGGCGTAGGGGGCAATGGGAGAGCAATAGGATTACTCTCCGAGGAGAAGTTGATTAGTCGCGAGTTACTGGGTCACCGAGATGGATCATTGCGTCATTGAGGACGCGGCAGGTTACGCCGCCGCGCCAATCTGGAGTGAGGGCTAATTCTAATCCCGGGTGCGCCATTTCCATCTTTTTGCATGGATCGGTTTCACCAGTAATCTCTAAGCTCAAATCACCGATGCGTAACTGCTTGCCAACATCAGCTGGACCAAAACTTAATCCATCTACTAATAGATTAGCGCGGCGAATTGTCCAGACTAAATCCGTATTTATGCTTTGACAGGCTGTTTGCCACTGCTGCAGTGAAAGAACGGTCACTTGTCGTTTACCGGGGCGACCAAACACATCTTTTTCAACACCGCTGTGCTGAGTGACATTCGCACACAACACTTCTTTCATTGGGCCATGTTTTACGGTTTTATAGGCAATTGCAACGAGCTTTGGCATATCAGGCGTCCTTTTGCTGATAAAAGTCGATACCTTAAGGGCTAGACTTAGAGTCCTTTCTTAATCAAATACTGATAGGGCGTTTGCATGGTTTCACTGGCAATTAAGGTGTGATCCATAAACTCACAAAAGCTAGGGATGTCACGCGTGGTCGCTGGATCGTCTGCAATAATGAGCAAGGTTTCACCCTGCGCCATTTGTCTTACCGTTTTACGCACCATCATCACCGGCTCAGGGCAACGTAAGCCAAGGGCATCCAATTTATGTTGTGCGGTTGAGAAAACGTCGTTCATATGACCTCGACTGAACGGTTAAACAGAATTGGCTAATGTTACTCCAGTGATGTTGATAAACCAAGTTGGCGGCCTGATTTTGTGATGGAACGGGTAATTGGTTTTATTCCGTTTTATTTATCGAATAATGAGAACATGTTTCACGTGGAACAAATTATTTTACGACGATAATTTTTAAAGCTACATAAAATAAAAAAGCCGGAACTGAGTCCGGCTTTTTAGAGTGATATTGATATTTAGGTGTGATTAGACTCGTTCGAAAACGGTTGCAATACCTTGGCCTAAACCGATACACATGGTTGCCAAACCTAAGGTTGCATCTTTGTGTTCCATCAAGTTAATAAGCGTCGTAGAGATACGCGCGCCAGAACAACCCAGTGGGTGGCCAAGTGCAATCGCGCCACCATTAAGGTTAATCTTTTCATCAACCACATCCAGCAGGCCTAAATCTTTCACACAAGGTAAAGACTGGGCAGCAAAAGCTTCGTTTAGTTCAATAACATCTAAGTCATTGACTGTGATGCCTGCGCGAGCCAGTGCCTTTTGAGTTGCGGGGACTGGGCCATAACCCATGATTGCCGCATCACAACCAGCAACGGCCATTGAGCGAATGCGTGCGCGGATAGGTAAGCCTAAGGCGCGAGCCTTAGACTCTTCCATAATTAACATTGCCGAAGCGCCATCAGACAGTGCAGAAGATGTACCCGCAGTGACAGTCCCGTTTACGGGATCAAATACTGGGCGCAGTACTGCTAGAGATTCCATTGTGGTTTCTGGGCGGATCACTTCGTCTTGCAGCACTTTAATTAAGGCACCAGTAGCATCATGGCCTTCAATGCCATAGATTTCCTTGGCAAAACGGCCTTCAATCGTCGCAGCATAAGCGCGTTGGTGTGAACGCACTGCAAAGGCATCCTGTTGCTCACGGGTAATGCCGTGGAGCTTGCCGAGCATTTCAGCGGTTAAGCCCATCATACCTGAAGCTTTAGCAACGTTATTGGCTAAACCAGGGTGGAAATCCACACCATGGTTCATCGGAACGTGGCCCATATGTTCAACACCGCCAATGATAAAGGTGTCGCCCATACCTGTCATAATGGCACGTGCTGCTTGGTGGATGGCTTCCATTGAAGAACCACATAAGCGGTTTACCGTTACGGCGCCAGCCGTTTTCGGGATACCTGCCAGTAACGATGCGTTACGGGCAATGTTGAAGCCTTGCTCTAAGGTCTGTTGCACACAGCCCCAAATCACGTCTTCAATGGTGTTGGGATCTAATTGCGGGTTACGCAGTAATAGACCTTTCATTAATTCGGCAGACAGTGTTTCTGCACGCACATTACGGAACACCCCAGCCTTAGAGCGGCCCATAGGAGTACGAATGCAATCTACGATAACAGCTTGTTTCATAATTAAATTCCTTTCCCGCTAATTAGGCTTGGTAGTAGCTACCGTTGTTGGCTGCAAGGGCACGCATGGCGTCGGTGACTTGATACAAACCACCTAAATGCGCGTATTTGTCTGCTAAAGCCACAAAGTTGGCAACGCCCATGGTGTCTAAGTAACGGAACACACCACCACGGAATGGCGGGAAGCCTAAACCGTAGACTAAGCCCATATCCGCTTCGGCAGGTGATGCCACAATGCCTTCTTCTAAACAGCGAACGGTTTCGATAATCATTGGGATCATAGTGCGGGCGATGATTTCATCCGCATCGAATGCTTTTTGCTCACCAAAAGCGGCCTTCAGCAGCTCATAGCTGGTTGGGTCGACATCTTTCTTTGGCTTGCCGCGGCTATCCACTGAGTAAGCGTAGAAACCCTTACCGTTCTTTTGGCCGAGACGTTTGTTCTCAAACATCACGTCAATCGCGTCATTGCCAGATTTGCCCATACGATCAGGGAAGCCTTCGGCCATTACTGCTTGCGCGTGGTGACCTGTATCTAGGCCGACAACGTCTAGCAGATAAGCGGGGCCCATTGGCCAGCCGAATTGTTTTTCCATCACTTTATCGATAGCAGCAAAGTCGCCACCTTCGGCGAGTAGACCATTAAAGCCGGCAAAGTAAGGGAAGAGGACGCGGTTAACGAAGAAGCCTGGGCAATCGTTAACAACGATTGGGGTTTTACCCATTTTGCTGGCGTAAGCGACAACTGATGCGATGGTTTCTTCTGAGCTGTGCTCGCCACGGATAACTTCAACCAATGGCATTTTGTGCACAGGGTTGAAGAAGTGCATACCGCAGAAACGCTCTGGCTTCTTCATGCTCTTAGCGAGTAAGCTGATTGAAATCGTTGAAGTGTTAGAAGCGATAATCGCATCTTCACTGACGTATTGTTCAACCTCTGCCAGTACCTGTGCTTTCACTTTTGGATGCTCAACCACGGCTTCAACAACCACGTCGGCATGTTTCACTGGTGCATATTCTAGAGCTGGGGTGATGTTGTTCAGTACCTTTGCCATTTTTTCAGGGGTAGAGCGGCCACGGGCAACTTGCGCTGATAGCAGTTTTGCCGCTTCATTGAGACCTAAATCTAATGCTGGCTGGGCAATATCTTTCATCACGATCGGCGTGCCTTTGCTGGCGCTTTGGTAAGCGATGCCGCCGCCCATGATGCCTGCACCTAATACGGCGGCGCTATTTACTGCTTTGGCCAGCTTGCCAGCTTTCTTGGCTTTGCCTTTAACGAATTGATCATTAAGGAAGATACCGATAAGCGCCTTGGCCACATCAGTCTTAGCTAACTTGATGAAAGCCTGATGCTCAATTTGTAATGCGTCGCTGCGGCCTTTGGTTGCTGCTTGCTCAACTACGTTTACCGCTGCCATTGGTGCTGGGTAATGTTTGCCTGCGACAGAGAAAACCATGCCTTTAGCCGTAGTGAAAGACATCATGGCTTCGAGTTTAGGCAGTGTCAGTGGCGATAATTTGCGTTGGCGACGCGCTTGCCAATCAAGCTTTTCTGCGACAGCATCTTTGAGCATTTGAATCGCCGCAACTTCTAAGGCTTCTGGTGCAACAACGGCGTCAACGGCACCGACTTTTAATGCATCTTCAGCGCGCTGCTCATTGCCTGTGGTGATCCACTCGAGAGCGTTGTCAGCACCAATCACGCGTGGTAGACGTACAGTACCGCCAAAGCCTGGGATAATACCCAGTTTGGTTTCAGGTAAGCCGATTTTTGCCGTGGTGTCAGCAATACGGAAATCTGTCGCTAAAATGGTTTCACAACCGCCGCCTAAGGCAAAACCTTTAATGGCTGAAGCAGTTGGGAAAGGTAAATCTTCGAGTTTATTGAATACGGCGTTGGCCTGTTCAACCCAAGAGAGCAGTACTGCATCATCTTGTGCGAATAAGCCTAAAAATTCAGTAATGTCAGCGCCGACGATAAAGGTATCTTTACCTGATGTGAGCACTAATGCCTGAATGTTTGATTGTTGTTTGATGCTGTCTAATGCGGCATCGAGTGAGGCGAGTGTTTCTCTATCGAATTTGTTCACCGAACCGGGTGCGTTAAAGCACAGCTTGGCAATATTATCCTCGAGTAACTCAACCTGAATTGTAGGACTTTGGTAGATCATTGCTTGCTTCCTTTTGGCTTAAAAGTGATACCCACCATTATTTTTTGGTGTTAGTACGACTCTCTATCTCACAGCAGCTTCGGCCATCATTTGACCAGTTGTGTGCCAGTGTGCTTCGAAATTCGATAAATTACAACACCCAATTTAAACGACTGTTTAATTTCTTGTCGGCTAGAGTGAATTTTCACCTTTGTGATACACTGCACAAAGTGTAGAGGCCCAAGATTACGCTAAAGTGTCCTTGGTGGGAATGTGTACTTGGGCGGTAATAATTGGCGGTAAATTGAATAAATTTATTTTTGAAATTAAAAGCATAAGCTTAGAACGAGAATTAGCTATTCCTTGCTGAACGACAGGTATTGCAGGCGAAAGTGATAGGTTTAAGATATTTATTATTAACAATCATTCATAACAGGATATGGCACATGGATCACTTGGCTCATTACTATCATGCCCACATCGACGAGTTAAATCGTCGAGTCGCTGAAATTGTATCGCGTGAAGCATTATCAGGTTTAGTGATCCACTCGGGTCAGCCACACAGAATGTTTTTGGATGACATTAATTATCCTTTTAAAGCCAACCCTCATTTTAAGGCGTGGTTACCTGTGTTGGATAATCCCAACTGCTGGTTGGTGGTGAATGGTCGCGATAAGCCACAACTGATCTTTTATCGCCCGGTGGATTTTTGGCATAAGGTTGCCGACGTACCGGATATGTTCTGGACCGAGCATTTTGACATCAAGTTGCTCACTAAGGCCGATAAAGTCGCCGAATTATTGCCTACCGATATCGCCAACTGGGCTTATTTGGGTGAGCATTTAGATGTGGCTGAGGTGCTTGGGTTTACTAGTCGTAATCCTGATTCGGTGATGAGTTATCTGCATTTTCATCGCACCACAAAAACCGAATATGAACTTGAATGTATGCGCCGTGCCAACCAAATTGCAGTACAAGGTCATCAGGCGGCTAAAAATGCCTTTTATAATGGCGCGAGCGAGTTTGAAATTCAGCAGCAGTATTTATCCGCTGTGGGACAGGGTGAGAACGAAGTGCCCTATGGCAATATTATTGCCCTAAACCAAAATGCGGCGATTTTGCATTACACCGCGCTTGAGCATCAAAATCCTGCGCGCCGTTTGTCATTCTTAATTGATGCAGGTGCCAGTTATTTTGGCTATGCATCAGATATCACTCGTACCTATGCGTTCGAGAAGAATCGTTTCGATGAGTTGATCACTGCTATGAACAAAGCGCAGCTTGAGCTGATTGATATGATGCGCCCAGGAGTGCGTTATCCCGATTTACATTTAGCGACCCATGGCAAAGTGGCGCAAATGCTATTGGATTTTGACTTGGCAACAGGCGATGCTCAAGGGTTAGTCGAGCAAGGCATTACCAGCGCCTTCTTCCCCCACGGATTGGGCCATATGTTAGGCTTGCAAGTGCATGATGTTGGCGGCTTCGCCTTTGATGAGCGTGGCACCCATATTCCTGCCCCTGAGGCGCATCCATTTTTGCGTTGCACGCGCATTTTAGCGCCAAACCAAGTGCTAACTATGGAGCCAGGTTTGTACATTATCGACTCCTTACTCAATGAGTTAAAACAAAATAGCCGTGGCAAGCAGATCAATTGGAACAGCGTTGATGAGCTGCGACCTTTCGGCGGTATTCGTATTGAGGATAATGTGGTTGTGCATCAGGATAGAAATGAGAATATGACCCGCGAACTGGGCTTAGCGTGAGTTTAGGGAGAGCGAGTGCTCGAAAGTTATCTGATACCGAGTGAAGATCTACAGATAGAAGAAGAGATAAAGTACAGCCGCTTTATCTCTTTTCTATTTCACTGCAATAGTTTAGAACAATTAAAGTTAGTACTTACTGACATCAAGCGAGATTATCCCGGCGCCAGCCATTATTGTTATGCCTTTATCGCGGGAGCGCCCAACGACAGCATGTTAATTGGTTCAAGTGATGATGGTGAGCCTGCTGGCAGCGCGGGTCGTCCCATGTTAGCGGTATTGCAAGGCGCAAGTATTGGCGAGATCGGTGCTGTCGTGGTGCGTTACTACGGTGGCACTAAACTGGGCGTTGGGGGCTTAGTGCGTGCCTATACCTCTGGATTACGCCAAGGCTTGGCGCAATTACCGACTCAATTGAAGCAATTACGTTATCCGGCAACGCTGCGTTGTGATTACACTCAATTACGGAATGTTGAGCATTTATTGCAGCAGTTGGATGCAGTGATTACCGATAAACAGTTTGCTGAGGCTGTAGATATCCATTTTGCTATTGGTAAACAACAACAGCGGTTATTGACAGAATCCTTGGCTACCTTAAGCCAAGGGAGCTTGCGGGCAGACTTTAAACTGTGATGCTTGCGTAAATTGTGCCAAAATATACAAAATGCTGAAAATACCTTTGCAGCCAATGGAATAATTGAACACGCGTAATGCAATACAAAACCATAATAAGAATCATAGGCCTGTTAATCGGCCTGTTCTCCATCACTATGCTGCCACCAGCCTTAATCGCCATTTGGTATAACGATGGCGGCGGAACTGCGTTTATTCAGGCCTTTTTTGTCAGCTTATTTATCGGTTTTTGGCTCTGGTATCCTCATCGCCGCTGTAAGGAGGAATTACGTACCCGTGAGGGATTTCTCATCGTCGTGCTGTTTTGGACTGTGCTGGGTTCTATCGGGGCTTTACCTTTTATCTTCTCTAGTCAACCGGATCTCAGTTGGACGGACAGTTTTTTTGAATCTTTTTCCGCGCTAACCACCACTGGGGCTACAGTCATTGTGGGGCTGGACTCCTTACCTAAAGCGATTTTATTTTATCGACATTTGCTGCAATGGCTTGGCGGTATGGGGATCATCGTACTGGCTGTCGCGATTTTACCTGTACTGGGCATTGGCGGGATGCAGCTCTATCGCGCTGAAATCCCTGGGCCAGTAAAAGACAGTAAGATGACGCCTAGGATTGCCGAGACGGCCAAGGCGTTATGGTACATCTATCTATTGCTGACTATCAGCTGTGCTGGTGCCTATTGGTTGGCGGGGATGAGCATGTTCGATGCCATTTGTCACTCGTTTTCGACCATCGCCATCGGCGGTTTTTCAACCCATGATGCCAGTATGGGCTACTTTAACAGCCCTGTAATTAACCTGATTTGTGTGTTCTTTTTAATTGTCTCTGCAGTGAATTTTAGCGTGCATTTTGCGGCATTTTCGTGGAGAGGTATTAACTTGAAGGTCTATTTTAGAGATACCGAATTTAAAGTGTTAGTCGCAATTCAATTGCTCTTAACCGCGATTTGTTTTTTTACCTTGTATTTCTATTCTGATATTTATGACACGCCGGAAGAAACCTTAAATCATGCCTTATTCCAAGCGGTTTCGATAGCAACCACCACAGGGTTTGGCACAGACAGTTTCAATATGTGGCCATTATTTTTGCCAATGTTATTAATGTTTTCGAGCTTCATTGGTGGTTGTGGTGGCTCGACCGCGGGGGGGATTAAGGTTATTCGGGTCATTCTCTTGTTGTTGCAGGGGTCTCGCGAGCTAAAACGTCTTGTTCATCCCAAGGCGATGTTTTCGATTCGAATAGGCTCAAAGGCGCTGCCTGACCGTATTGTCGATGCCGTGTGGGGCTTTTTTTCGGCCTATGCTTTAGTTTTCGTGCTGTGTATGTTGGCGCTAATGGCAATGGGGCTCGATGACATCACTTCCTTTAGTGCTACGGCCGCTTGCTTAAATAACCTCGGCCCAGGTTTAGGTGAGGTTGCGAGTAATTATGCCAGTATTGGTGATGGCGCCAAATGGGTGCTGGTGGTAGCTATGCTATTTGGTCGCCTTGAAATCTTTACCTTGTTGATTTTGTTCACGCCAACTTTCTGGAAAGATTAATATGCAAACATTAATAATCTACTCAACCATCGACGGTCAAACGCTAGAAATTTGTCGTAAGATTAAAGCATTTGCTGAGCGGGCGGGTGAAAAGGTCTCCCTCTTTAGCTTAGAACAGGCTGAAGCTATAAACCTTGCAGATGTTGATAAGGTATTGATTGGTGCGAGTATCCGCTATGGTAAACATAGACCTGAGCTTTACCAATTTGTGAATCGCAACCATGCGGTGTTAAGCGCGAAAGTTAATGGTTTTTTTACGGTAAATGTGGTGGCGCGGAAGCCGTTAAAGAACACCCCAGAAACCAATCCTTATATGCAGAAATTCCTCAAATTATCCCTTTGGCAACCACAACACTTGGCGGTATTTGCTGGTAAGATTGATTACCCTAAATATGGCTTATTCGACCGCACAATGATCTGTTTTATCATGTGGATGACTAAGGGGCCAACGGATCTTAAGGGCACGTTTGAGTTTACCGATTGGGCTAAAGTCGAAGCTTTTGGCACTCATTTTAGTAAGCTATAAAAACGACAAAGCCCTAGTCCAAGCTAGGGCTTAATATCGCATTGCTTATGGCATTGTGAGCCAGTTATACCGCGCAGTAACGGCTGTGTAGAATCGAAATCACTTGGGAAACTTGTTCATTCTTAAGCTTGTAATACACAATCTGCGAACTCTTACGGGTATCGACTAAGTCTTCGGCACGTAATACTGCTAAGTGTTGTGATAGTGCCGACTGACTTAAAGGCACAGTCGAATTCAGCTCGGTCACGCTCAGCTCTTTATCAAGCAATAGACAAAGAATCATTAAGCGATAAGGATTCGCTATGGCTTTTAGCCATTTAGCCGCACTTTCCGCATTAGTTACCATTGCATTTACATCTATATCATTTTGCATAAGGTCACTCACTTTATCGCTTTTTGATTAGATAATTCTAATTGAAGATGTTTCTATACGCAATCATACTGCTCGGCAATTCAGATCTCAATTTTTGCATTTAAGAATATGAGACAACGCTGATTTGTGATCCTATCAGGGGTTTATTCAACAGATGATTGCCACAATGGTGACATACTTTTACTGAACGAGAATACCCCATGACACGCATCCTGGTGCTTTATTTTACCCGAGGAGGCCATACGGCCAAGATTGCCAATGCAATAGCGGAGCAATTAACCCTGCGTGGCGCAAAGGTTGACTTAGTCGATATCAATAGTGCGGCTGCAACACGAATCAACTGGTCCGATTATCAGCTGGTGGCTTTGGGTGCCTGTGTACTCTATGGCACTTATGATAAGAGTGTATTTCAATTTATTGAGCAACATGTGCAGGCTTTGAGTTTTTTGCCAAACAGTTTTTTCTGCGTCAACGTGGTCGCACGTAATCCGGAGAAACGTATTCCTGAAAACAATAAATACCTGCAAAAGTTTATCACTCTATCTCCTTGGACTCCCGCAGATTTGAAGATTATTGCTGGTAAAGTCGATTATCCATCTTGGCCTTGGTACGACAGATTAATGATCCAGTTAATTATGAAAATCACTAAAGGCCCAACGGATCCAAAAGCAGTTATTGATTATACCGATTGGGAAGATGTGAAAGTCTATGCCGACCATCTGCTGACCTTGGTCGAGGTTGCTGAACCTGCCTAATAAAAATGCGCTCAATGAGCGCATTTTTGCTTGCTAACTTGTTAGTACTTCCAAAAACTGGGATGGAACAGTACTGCTACGGTTAAAATTTCTAAGCGGCCAAGCAACATACCTAAAGAGAGCGCCCACTTAGCAAGATCGGGCAGGGTGGAGAAGTTACCTACAGGACCAATAATCGGCCCAAGCCCTGGCCCCACGTTGGACACGGCGGTAATTGCACCAGTAAAGCTAGTTACTGGGTCTAGACCCGTTAGTACCAGAATCACAGATAACCCAACAATTACGAACATATATAGCAGCACAAAGGTGATCAGCGAGCGCACAATATCTTCAGTTATGAGTCGGTTGTTATAGCGCTCCCTAAAAATCCCGTTGGGATGACATTGCTGTTTTAATTGTTCGCGCATAATCGCGCCCGCAATTTGAAAGCGGAAGATTTTTATTCCGCCCGAAGTCGACCCCGAGCAGCTACCCACAAACATTAAGAACAGAAAGGCAATGTTGGCAAAGGCGCCCCAAGCGCCATAGTCTGTTAAACCATAACCGGTTGTAGTGACCACAGATACAACGTTAAAGCTGGATAAGCGCAGCGCATCAATTAGGGCTATATCACGGGTTTGCCACAACCAGAAACCAATAGAGCAAGAAACAAACGTGAGGAAAAACAAGAAGCCTTTGACTTGCGCATCGTTCCACACTTTTACATCGCGCTGTTGGATCATCTGCACAAACATCAGCAGTGGCAAACCACCTGCTGCCATAAAGACAACACCAACCCAGTGGGCCGAATTGGAAAACGCCGCCATTGAGCTATCAGAAGTCGAGTAACCACCGGTCGAGAGAGTTGTCATTGCGTGGTTGATGGCTTGGAACCACGTCATGCCTGCAAGATGGTAGGCCACACTGCAAATGATCGTTAGCAATATATAGATAAAAAATAGATGCTTGGCCATGCTTTGTGTGCGAGGAACCGCCTTATCACTCCAGTCCGATGACTCAGTACGAAACAGGCGCATGCCACCAACGTTTAAGAAGGGCAGAATCGCTACCGCCATTACGATAAAACCAATCCCACCAAGCCACTGCAATAACGAACGCCAGATTAAGATGCTGTGATCCATGGTATCAAGCCCCACAAGCACGGTAGAGCCTGTGGTGGTAATTCCTGACATGGTCTCGAAAAATGCATCGGTATAACCAATACCGTGGTATAGGGTAAAAGGCATGGCAGCGAACAGGCTTACGATTAACCAGGTGAGACTGGTGAGCAGAAACATATCGCGAATATTGAGGTTTATGCCTTTGCTTTGGCCGTTATGCAAACAGAGGCTAGCACAAATCCCAGTTGCTAAAGCCGATAACATAAATGAGCCGACGGTTTCCTCGCCATTAACTACAGCGACTAGCATCGGGGCAAACATAAAGGCTGTCAGCATTGACAGAAACAGCCCTAAAATAAATAACAGCGCTCGAAAGTTCAGCATAGGGTAATGACTTAGAAGAAGAAGGCGCTAGGTTGGAAAAGTTTTTCGACTTCACCGATAAACTTCTTGTTCACAAGGAATAGGACTACGTGGTCCCCCTGTTCGATTACTGTTTTATCATGAGCCATCAACACTTCTTCGTTACGTACAATCGCACCAATCGTGGTTCCCGGTGGCAGCTTAATATCGCCAATGGCTTTGCCTACTACCTTAGAGGTGCTCGAATCACCGTGGGCAATCGCTTCAATGGCTTCAGCTGCGCCGCGACGTAATGAATACACGTTACAAATATCACCTTGGCGAATATGGGTTAGCAATGCGGAAATGGTGGCCTGTTGCGGTGAAATGGCGATATCGATATTGGCTTCTTGCACAATATCCACATAGGCTTCGCGCTGGATCAGCACCATTACCTTCTTTGCCCCCATGCGCTTGGCTAATAGGGCTGACATGATATTGGCTTCATCGTCGTTGGTCACGGCAATAAATACGTCGGTTTGGTCGATATGTTCTTCGAGTAGCAACTCCTGATCGGATGCATCACCACAAAACACCGTGGTGTTTTCAAGCTGTTCAGAGAGTGCTTCTGCGCGTTCAAACTTATGTTCAATCAGTTTGACAGAATGAGTGCGCTCGAGGCGTTTAGCCAGCCCGAGTCCGATGTTGCCACCGCCAGCAATCATGATATTGCGGTAGGAGTTATCGAGCTTTTGCATTTCACTCATTACCGCACGGATATGGCGGCTGTCGGCGACGAAAAACACTTCATCATCAGCTTCGATAATGGTTGTGCCGCGGGGCATGATTGGGCGACCTTGGCGGAAAATTGCGGCTACCCGGGTATCAATATTCGGCATATGTTCACGTAGTGCGGCCAAGGCATTACCGACCAGTGGGCCACCGTAATAGGCGCGTACCGCAACTAGGCTCAAACGTCCTTCGGCAAATTCAAGCACTTGTAGAGCGCCGGGGTATTCGACCAAACGTTCAATGTAAGCGGTTACTAACTGTTCAGGCGCTATCAGCTCGTCAATAACAAAACCACCGCGTGGGCGACCGTCACTATTTTTGGTTTCACTGTTGATAAACAATTTATCGCGCATGGCCAAATAGGGTTCTGAGCGGATACGGGCGATTTTGGTAGGGGTACCAAATAGGCTATAGGCCATTTGGCAGGCGACCATGTTGCATTCATCGCTGTTGGTTACCGCAATCAGCATATCGGCATCCTCGGCACCCGCCTCTTTGAGCACATTGGGGTGGGCACCATGGCCAGCTACAACGCGAAGGTCATATTTATCCTGCAGGGCGCGCAACCTGGATTTGTCACTGTCGACTATGGTGATATCGTTGTTTTCACCCACCAAATTTTCGGCCAAGGTTCCCCCAACTTGACCTGCACCTAATATGATAATTTTCATGGCCTTGCTTACTTCCTAATGGGTCGCTTTCAATAAACGGGCGTAATAAAACCCATCCATGTTGTGTTGTCCCGGCGTGATTTGCCAACCTATATCTTGGCTTGAGGCCTGCTGGACGAGTGTATCTAGTTTAGCATCTGCGGTTCTGGCTAAAAATGCACTAATTTGGTCTCGATTTTCCTGCGGCAAAATGGAGCAAGTCGCATACAGAAGTGTGCCACCGGGTTTGAGCCACTTCCAGCAGTGATCCAAAATTTGTCTTTGTAGTTCAGCCAGCTCTTCTATGTCATGGTTTTTACGTAACCATTTGATATCGGGATGACGGCGGATTACTCCCGTCGCCGAGCAAGGTGCGTCGAGTAAGATACGATCAAATTGTTCGCCCTGCCACCATGAGTCGATATTGGCCGCATCTCCATGAATAACTTCCGCTTTTAATGACAAACGGTCAAGGTTCTGTTGTACGCGTTCGAGACGTTTCGCATCAAAATCGACGGCGATGAGCTTAATGCTAGGTTCAAGTTCCAGCAAATGGCAACTTTTACCACCGGGCGCTGCGCAGGCATCAAGGATCAGTTCATTGGCTTGGGGGGCAAGTAGGGTTGCTGCCCATTGGGCTGCACCATCTTGTACCGAGGCAGCCCCTTCAAGGAAGAGCGGTAATGTTGCAACGTCTTTGGGGGCGGCAAGCAGGATTGCATCATCACTCAATCCCGCGCTGGCATCTATCTCAAGCTTATCCAAGGCCGCAAGGTATTCGTCGCGGCTTTGGGAGAGGCGGTTGTTACGCAGCCACATGGGGGGACGTTCATGACTTTGCTGGATAATCTCTTGCCAGTTGCCTGGGTAAGCGGTTTTTAAGCGTTTAATTAACCAACCCGGCGTGTTGTAGCTTAAGGTTTCAGACTCATTACTCAGCGGCGTTAATTGACGTTGAATATTTCGCAGCACGCCATTGACCACTTTGACCATGCCTTCAAACTTTAGCTGACGGCAGGCTTCAGCGGTTTCGGATATGGCCGCGTGGCTCGGAATACGGGTAAAATATAGCTGATAGCAGCCCACAATCAACAGCTGGTGGATAATCCTTTGTTTGCCTTTGAGCGGTTTGGCTAAACACTCAGCGGTGCGTTTTTCTATCTGCGGTAAAGTGCGCATCACGCCATAGCAGAGCTCAGCCAGCAGGGCCTTATCTTTGCCGCTGGCAAGGTGTTTTTGCTGTTCTGGCAGGGCAACAGAAAGCGATACGCCTTTTTCTAATACATCGAAGATGGCTTTAGCTGCCAGTGCACGCAAGTTCATGATTATTGCGCCTCGTTGTTTAGGCGAGTGTTAGGGGTAAACCATTCACCGCGGGCATTGAGTATGTCGGCTACGCTGAGCGGTTTCTTTCCGGGTAATTGCATGCTGAGCAGGGTCAACACGCCATCGCCAGTAGAGACATCAATGCCTTTTTTGCTCGCGTTGATAATCGTGCCTGGTGCTGCAGTGCTGCTGGTTGTGCTGACTTGGGTCTGCCACACTTTAATCGTATTGCCTTGATGTTCAAAATAGCTCACTGGCCATGGATTGAAGGCGCGAACTTCTTGCCACAATTGAGTGGCGGATTTTGTCCAGTCTAGCCTTGCTTCTTCTTTACTGAGTTTTTCGGCGTAGTTGGCTAAGGTTTCATCTTGTTTTTCAGCCGCTAAGGTGCCGTTGGCTAAACCTTCAAGCGCTTGCAGTAGCGCGTCTGGCCCTTGCAGAGCTAACTTCTCATATAGGCTAGCTGAAGTATCATCATCTTCAATCGGTAAATAGGTTTTTAACAGCATATCGCCAGTATCTAGGCCGACATCCATCTGCATAATCGTCACGCCCGTTTCTTTATCGCCCGCCCATAGCGCGCGTTGAATAGGCGCGGCACCACGCCAGCGTGGCAGAATAGAACCGTGAACATTGATACAGCCTAAGCGCGGCGTATCGAGCACCACTTTGGGCAGAATCAAACCGTAGGCGACCACCACCATAATATCGGCATTAAGTGATGCAAGCTCTTGCTGCGCGGGTTCTTTACGCAGTGACCCCGGTTGATAGACAGGGATGCTGTGGCTAAGCGCGAGTTCTTTGACTGGGCTGGCGGTGAGTTTTTTACCGCGACCAGCGGGTCTATCCGGCTGAGTGTAAACCGCTATCACATTGTGGTGTGAGTTGATCAGCGCCTGTAAATGGCGAGCGGCAAAATCTGGTGTTCCGGCGAAGATGATGTTGAGTGGTTTCAAATCTGATCCTAGTACTTATTTGGCGTCTTGTTTGGCGGCTTTTTCAAGTTTCTGTTTGATCCGTTGACGCTTCAATGGCGACAGGTAATCGACAAACAATTTACCTTTCAGGTGATCCATTTCATGCTGAATACAAATAGCAAAGAGGTCATCGGCTTCAACGGTGAATTCATTACCGTGTCTATCCAGCGCTTTAACAGTAACAAACTCGGCGCGGTCGACTTTGGCATAAATACCGGGAACAGACAGGCAGCCTTCTTCGTTACAAAAATCGCCACTACTGGCAATAATCTCGGGATTGATAAAGACTTTTGGACGCTCGACCTCGTCTTGTAAATCCATGACGATCAGTTGTTTATGATAGTCAACTTGGGTTGCCGCCAAACCAATCCCTTTTTCTTGGTACATGGTCTCAAACATATCATCGATTTGAGTTTGCAACTCAGCATTAAACTCTGTGATAGGGGTTGCTTGAGTTCGTAATCTTTCATCGGGGAAGCGTAAAACTTTTAATAGTGCCATACTTAAACTCTTAAGAAGTCTGTCAAATCTCAATCAGTTGGTTATACTGACTTAGGCTAATGGGCTAATTTTAATCTTTAGTGCCTATCAATAACAGTAAAAGCTCGATTTAAGAGCTAAACAACATGGACCGCACCATGAAACGGTTAATTTTACTTGCGTTAATGACCTTTAATAGCACATTGGTTTTTGCTGATACTCTCACGTTGAAAGCCGGGCATCCAGAGTCATATGTGGTAAAGAAAGGCGATACCCTGTGGGATATTTCGACAACCTTTCTAAATGATCCGTGGAAGTGGCCACGTTTATGGGATGTGAATCCCCAGATTGCCAACCCTCATTTAATTTACCCCGGCGATCAGCTCACCTTAGTGTTTATTGATGGCCAACCCAGATTAGTGCGTAATGGCGCCAGTGTCAGTACCAGTGAAGCTAAACCCCATATTCGAAAATCACCAGAAGGACGTGTTATCGCTAAAAGCAATGCGATACCAGCAGTTGATCTAGCACTAATTCAAAACTATCTCGTTCAAAACCGTGTCGTTGATGCCGACTGGTTTATTCAGCAACCTATGGTGCTTGCGGGGGAGAGTCCTTCACGTCACCATGTGATTGGCGATGTGATTTATATCAATAGTGAATTACCTTTGCATCAAAAGTTAGGTGTGTATGAGCGCGGTCGTGAATTCTTTAATAAAGAAACAGGCGAGGCTCTCGGACAAGAGGCGATTTTGGCATCGACTGGACAGGTGATCGAGTCTGGCAAAGTATCAAAGGTGAAGCTTCTCAGCAATTTCCGTGAAACCAAAGCGGGTTTTAGGGTGCTGCCGCTGGAAGATGAGGCGTTAATGTCGGCCTATTTTACGCCAAAACCTGCAGAGCTTAAGACGTCTGCTAGCGTATTAGCGATTGAGTCAAAAATGCGTGAAGCGGGTAAACTCAATGTCGTTTATCTCGATAAAGGTACACAGGATGGTGTAAAACCGGGAGAGGTTTTCTCTATTTATCGTGATGGTGAAGAAATCGTGATCAATAACGATGGCCAACCGGTTCCGGTAATGGAACGTACTGCCTATGATGATGTAGTGGCGTCGCTTTCGTCCGATCGCTCGCTCAAAATGCCCGATGTTTATAATGGTAAATTGTTAGTATTCAAAGTGTTTGATAAAGCGAGTCTTGGTTTGATTGTATCGACGGAGCGTTCTGTGCGTGTCGATGACAAATTAATCGCACCCGACATACTAGCCTTTAGAGGTCAATAATTTCAGAACATTTGGTCGACTGGTTAATTGTTAGTGCGGTATCTGGGCTCGGACCCGCTCGGACACAACAATTATTAACACACATGGATGTGGACGACCTCAGGCAAAGACTCGAGCATGAGAAACACTCGCTCCCTTTGTCTGATAATCTGCTCCACAGCTTAGTTATTGATTATCAAAAAGTAGACGCCGCTTTGGAATGGCAACAACAGGCGGCACACCATCATCTAGTTTGTTTTTCTGATCCCCTCTATCCACCGCTACTAAAACAATTAACCGATCCCCCCTGTGTGTTGTTTGTTAAAGGCTGCGTTGAGGCGTTGGCGATACCGTCACTTGCCATTGTTGGCAGCCGTAATGCGTCTCCCGGCGGATTGCAGGTGGCTTATCAGCTGGCGAGAGAGATGACTGCCCTCGGATTTAGCATTTGCAGTGGCATGGCGATGGGGATAGACGGTGCAGCACATAAAGCCTGTGTTGATCATGCTGGAAGGACGCTTGCTGTATTGGGGACGGGTATTGATATCATTTATCCGCGCCGACATAAGCAGCTTTATGAGGATATTCAGCGTCAAGGCTGTATAATAAGCGAGTTTTGGCCGGATGTGGGGCCTTTTGCGGGCAATTTCCCGAAACGAAATCGCATTATTAGCGGTCTTTCTTTAGGGACGTTAGTCGTTGAAGCTTGTCGCAAAAGTGGTTCGCTCATTACCGCAAGATTGGCCATGGAGCTGGGGCGTGAAGTTTTTGCTGTGCCGGGCTCCATTCTTGGTGGCTTTCATCAAGGTTGCCATGATTTATTACGTGACGGGGCAAAACTTGTGGAAAGTGCGGCCGATATAGTGGAAGAGCTGGCAAGTTTGACTGCATTTCATCTTGAAGAAGTCAACTCCTGCCACCATATACAGCAGGGTGAGATTTGTGATTTGCCATTTTCATCGCTGTTAGCTAGTGTTGGTTATGAAACGACAGCAATTGATGCTGTAGTCGAACATAGTGGGAAAACGATAGATCTGGTGTTAGAACAAATGCTTGAACTTGAGTTGCAAGGTTGGGTTGTTGCAGTACCCGGTGGTTACGTCAGAGTAAAGAGGAGCTAGCCATGTTTGATATCCTCATGTATCTATTTGAAAACTATGTTCACAGTGAAGTTGAACTATTAGTTGATGAAGACGAGTTAACCAAGGAACTCACTCGGGCTGGTTTTCATCAGTCGGAGATTTTGAAAGCCTTAACTTGGTTGGAGCGTCTGGCAGAGCTGCAGGAAGGGGATAAGCCTTACCTGTGCAATCATGATCAGCATTCATTTCGGATTTACACCAAAGACGAAATGGAAAAGCTGGATGTGGAGTGCCGTGGATTCCTGCTATTTTTAGAACAAGTTAAAGTGCTGAATGTCGAAACCCGTGAGATGGTGATTGATAGAGTCATGGAGCTAGATGAACCCGCTTTGATCCTTGAAGATCTTAAGTGGGTTATTTTGATGGTGCTCTTTAATGCGCCCGGCCATGAGTCTGCCTATGAGCAAATGGAAGATTTAATTTTTGAGCAACCTGAAGAAGGTCGGCTTCATTCTTAAGCGTTGTAATGTTATGAATAATGAGAAAGGAGGCTAGCCCTCCTTTTTTGATGCCATAAGGATCTGTGTGGTGAGTTATCTGCGGATTAGCTGCAATGACTGGTGGTAAATGATGATGTCTAAGATCGATGAACAACTATTTAGTGCCCATGAGCACGCACTGGAAAAAGAATACGAGTTGTGCCCAGAGTGTGGTAGCGAGTTATCGGTAAAACACAGTAAGCACGGCAGTTTTATTGGTTGTAATAATTATCCAAACTGCGCATATACCCGTCCTTTAGTGCAGCATGAATCGATTGAAACCCAAGTGATTGAAGGTTCTAAATGCCCTGAGTGCGGTCACGAGTTGGCGGTAAAATCGGGGCGTTTTGGTATCTTTATTGGCTGTACGCAATATCCCAGTTGTACCCACATCGAAAGGCCGGATCAGGAAAGTGACAAACCTCAGGTGGCCTGTCCAGAATGCAAAACGGGTAAGCTTGAGCATCGTACTAGTCGTTTTGGCAAGGGTTTTTATGCCTGTAGTGCATATCCAAAATGCAAATTCATTGTGAATTATCCTCCCGTTGGCGAAACCTGCCCAAGTTGCGGTTTTGGGATTTTAGTCGAGCGTAAAGGAGCCGCGGGGATGCGTTTAGAGTGTCCGCAAAAAAGCTGTAAATACAAACGAGCGCTTTAGTGTGATCGACCTCTAAAAATTTGGCCACTTAAACACCCTTGGGTATAATCCCCGTTCGACCACGGATGGGGTGGCCAAAATCCCAAAATGCCAAATTGTGTTTGTAGAAATCGATTAAATTCATTAGGTGATATTAAGATGTTGCAACTGCACCCATCTGACATTAAAGACGTAGTGTTAAACGGTGGGGTTATCGCTTATCCCACCGAAGCCGTTTATGGCTTAGGTTGTGACCCTGATAATGATACCGCCATTCAAAAGTTACTCGCCGTGAAACAACGTCCTTGGCAGAAAGGACTTATCTTAGTGGCGAGTGAGTTTTCGCAGTTATTAGCCTATGTCGATGAATCACAGCTGACCGATGAGCAGCTCGAATTGGCTTTCTCCAAATGGCCTGGGCCTTTTACCTTTGTCATGCCGATTAAACCTCATGTCTCGCGTTATTTATGTGGTGAGTTTGATTCGATAGCCGTACGTGTGTCCGCCCATGAAGGGGTGCGAGCTTTATGCCAAGCCTTAGGTAAACCACTGGTCTCGACCAGTGCCAATTTAGCCGGCGAAGATCCCGCGCTCAGCGGCGATGAGATTCTCAATGTCTTTGAAGGCAAAATTGATGCCTTGGTGCTGGGTCAATTAGGTGAGCAACGTCAACCCTCCACCATTATTGATGCCCGCAGCGGCAAGATTTTACGCAATGGACAGTAACTAATTAATAAAAATAAGGATAATAGCGATGAGCTTGCCTGATGCGACAGTAGTAAAAGCATTCTTACTCGATCTGCAACATCGAATTTGTGCGGGTCTTGAGCAGTTGGATGGGCAAGCAAGCTTTGCTGCTGATTCATGGACTCGCGCCGAGGGTGGTGGTGGCACGAGTCGTGTCTTAACCCAAGGTGCCGTATTCGAGCAAGCTGGGGTTAACTTTTCCCATGTGACGGGGGCGGCGATGCCCGCATCGGCGACGGCGCATCGCCCTGAGTTGGCGGGGCGCAGTTTTGAGGCGATGGGCGTTTCGTTAGTGATTCACCCAAAAAATCCTTATATTCCGACCACCCATGCCAACGTGCGCTTTTTTATTGCCCATAAAGACGGCGCTGAGCCTGTATGGTGGTTTGGCGGTGGTTTCGACTTAACGCCTTATTATCCTTTTGAAGAAGATGTGCGCGAGTGGCATCAAAGTGCTAAAAATCTGTGCCAGCCTTTTGGTGACGATGTTTACCCTAAATATAAGAAATGGTGTGATGAGTATTTCTTTTTGCCACACCGTAACGAAACCCGTGGCGTGGGCGGACTGTTCTTCGATGATTTGAATCAAGCAGGCTTCGATAAAAGTTTCGACTTTATGCAGGCGGTCGGGAATGGCTTCTTAACGGCTTATGCGCCGATTGTTGAGCGCCGTAAGGATACTGATTATGGCGAGCGTGAACGTGATTTTCAATTGTATCGCCGTGGTCGTTATGTTGAGTTCAATCTTGTGTATGACCGAGGCACCTTGTTTGGCCTGCAAACGGGTGGTCGCACTGAATCAATCTTAATGTCAATGCCGCCATTAGTGCGTTGGCAGTATGCCTATACGCCTGCGGCGGGTAGCCCTGAGGCAGATCTGTACGATAACTACCTCAAACCTCGCGACTGGGTGTAGTCGGTTAATCAATAGCGGAACCTAGAGCGTTATTGATTGCGCATATGATCGGCCAGAGTGGATATCGCCTCATAGATAGCGGCGCGATGCTCTGGCTTTTTTATATGTTTTTCAATGGCAAACTTCATACAGAATAACCATTGATCGCGCATTGCCTCATCAACAGCAAAGTGCATATGGCGGGCACGCAAAGCCGGATGACCGTATTTTTGCTGGTACAACTGTGGGCCGCCGAGCCAGCCAGTTAAAAATTCATAGAGCTTTTGCTCCGATTCGGCAATTGGCGCTCTGTGAATGGCAAACAGCGCGCGCGTTTCTTCTGAGCTTGCCATTTTCTGATAGAAGCTATTGGCTATTGCACGGATCACTTTGTCGCCACCAATTAAATCATAGGCATTAGATTGGTTCGGGTCTCTGTCATCTTGTACCTTGGTGTGTTTACTAAAGATCTTTTTAAGCCAGTTCATAGGTCTAACTATATTGCCAGTAGAAATATTGATGCGCGCATTATAGCTTGAATGTTCCGTTGAAACAGGGCTTAAACTACGGTGCCAGCATTGCACTCGGCCATGGCATTGTTATCTTGTAATGTCATTGTGATCTCGCCAAAAAGCGCGCTAGACTCCAACCTATCCACAGTAAATAGAATCGCGCATATGACAGTTACATCCCCAATAGTTGATCGCTATGCCGTATTTGGTCATCCAATCGGCCACAGTAAATCCCCCTTTATTCATGGCCAGTTTGCGGCCTTAACACAGGAATCTTTGACCTATGAAGCGATTCTGGCGCCTATTGATGGTTTTGAAGCTAGCTTAAAAAGCTTTTTCAGTAGCGGAGGTAAAGGTGCCAATGTGACAGTTCCCTTTAAAGAACAAGCTTTTGCTCTATGTGATAGTTTAAGTGCTGAGGCTGCACTAGCAGGTGCTGTTAATACCTTAAGCCTGTTGGCTGATGGTTCGATCCGTGGCGATAACACCGATGGTTTAGGGTTAGTTGCCGACCTTATAAGTCACCTGGGCAGTTTGCAGCATAAGCGAGTCTTATTAGTTGGTGCAGGCGGCGCGGCGCGTGGATGTATCTTGCCTCTGCTCAACGCCGGAGTTGGCCAGTTGGTTATCACAAATCGCACCCAAACTAAGGCTAAGGATTTAGTGGATATTTTTAGCCAATTAGAAGAGGGGATTTACAAAGATAAACTTCAAGCTTTATCTATGTCTGAGCTTACGGGGGAGTTTGAATTAGTGATCAACTCAACCTCGGCCAGTCTTGCAGGTGAATTACCACCCTTGCCCCAATCAATTATCGGTAGCACTACCGTTTGCTACGATATGATGTATGGCGCAATGCCTACGGCATTTAACCAATGGGCATTACAGCAGGGGGCTGCTAAGGTGATTGATGGGCTTGGAATGCTTGTCGGCCAAGCAGCTAAGAGCTTTGCGCTCTGGCGCACTGTCGAGCCTGACACCGCTGTCGTGCTTAAACTGCTCAGGGAAAAACTACAGTTGGACATCTAATAGGTATTTATCATAGGAAGGTAAGATGAACCAAAGCATTTTATTTCCCGATTTGCAGCATTGGGATGACACGAAAAAGCGTATTTGCTTTATTGCTCAGCAACAGGGAATGAATATTAAGTGCTATATCAGCGCAGCTAAATTACGTGATCTGAATGATTTCACCAGCCAGCCGAGCGTCGACGAAGCTGCTGCAATGCTAGCGTTATTTGATGCGGTGAGATTTGATGCCGAAGAAATGGCAGAAAACTTAATTGAAGCCGAAGAGTTTGATGAATTGGGTGCCGTACATCTTGGCTAAGCCAAGGGGCTCGCTAAGAAAAAGTGGCATGCAAAGATTAAGTGAATGGCAGGTGTCGATACCCTGCCTTTCACTTGTCGCTATATACAAATTAGTTCGGCTGAGGCTCTGCTAAGTATTCATTTTTTAAACGTACATAGTTATCCGCTGATTCGGGTAAAAACTTCAATTCAGCTTCTGTTAAAGGTCTCGCCTGTTTCGCGGGGCTTCCCACATATAAATAGCCACTTTCTAATACTTTACCCGGCGGCACTAACGACCCTGCACCTAAGATCACATCATCTTCTAAAATCGCACCGTCAAGAATAATCGCCCCCATCCCCACTAAAACACGATTACCAACCTTGCAGCCATGCAGCATTGCCTTATGTCCAATAGTCACATCATCACCAATAATCAGAGGGTGACCTTCAGGGCGAGAGGCTGACTTACGGGTCACATGCAATATACTGCCATCCTGCACATTCGAGCGTTTACCAATTCGAATATGATTAACATCCCCACGAGCTGCAACCATGGGCCAAATGCTAGCGTCTGTATCTAACGCAATATCACCAACGAGCACTGAAGCTGCGTCCACATACACATTATCGCCGAGTTGTGGATGAATTCCTTGGTAAGTTCTGAGTGGCCCTGCCATAAAAAGTCCCTAAATTGAGTGGTTTTTAGCATTATAAAGGCTAAAAACTGACAGGTCAGGTTAAATATCCAACGAACATCGCAAAAAAGTCAATTATCTTAAAATTAAGGCTTGCACAAAAAGTTCAGCTGCCTATAATGCGCATCCACTGACACGGCAGGCAGCGAAAGCTAACGCGGTTTCAGGTTGAATCGAATGCAAAATGTGCAGTTGATTCGAAAGCGCCAAGAAGTTTGTAAAAACGCCTTGACGCGACAAGGGAAATGCGTAGAATACACAGCCCTAGCCAACTGGAAGCGTTAATCGCACCAGTGTGGTGCTCAGGTTCTCTGATGAGACTGAGGTGCTCTTTAACAATCTAAACAAGAAATCTGTGTGGACACTCACAGGTGTTGAGTTAATCGAAATTACTCTGCCGTTTGGCGAGTAATCAAAGAATTAAATCAATGATTCCAAATCACTTCGGTGATGAGTGTTCATAGCAATATGTACATAATTTTGGTTTCGCTTTCTTCTCTTTATGAAGAGATGGCGGAAACAAATGACAGAATTCATTGAGCCGTTTCTTCGGAAACAACAAAACTTTAATTGAAGAGTTTGATCATGGCTCAGATTGAACGCTGGCGGCAGGCCTAACACATGCAAGTCGAGCGGCAGCACAAGTGAGTTTACTCATGAGGTGGCGAGCGGCGGACGGGTGAGTAATGCCTAGGGATCTGCCCAGTCGAGGGGGATAACAGTTGGAAACGACTGCTAATACCGCATACGCCCTACGGGGGAAAGAGGGGGACTTTCGGGCCTCTCGCGATTGGATGAACCTAGGTGGGATTAGCTAGTTGGTGAGGTAATGGCTCACCAAGGCGACGATCCCTAGCTGTTCTGAGAGGATGATCAGCCACACTGGGACTGAGACACGGCCCAGACTCCTACGGGAGGCAGCAGTGGGGAATATTGCACAATGGGGGAAACCCTGATGCAGCCATGCCGCGTGTGTGAAGAAGGCCTTCGGGTTGTAAAGCACTTTCAGTAGGGAGGAAAGGGTAAGTCCTAATACGACTTATCTGTGACGTTACCTACAGAAGAAGGACCGGCTAACTCCGTGCCAGCAGCCGCGGTAATACGGAGGGTCCGAGCGTTAATCGGAATTACTGGGCGTAAAGCGTGCGCAGGCGGTTTGTTAAGCGAGATGTGAAAGCCCTGGGCTCAACCTAGGAATCGCATTTCGAACTGACCAACTAGAGTCTTGTAGAGGGGGGTAGAATTCCAGGTGTAGCGGTGAAATGCGTAGAGATCTGGAGGAATACCGGTGGCGAAGGCGGCCCCCTGGACAAAGACTGACGCTCATGCACGAAAGCGTGGGGAGCAAACAGGATTAGATACCCTGGTAGTCCACGCCGTAAACGATGTCTACTCGGAGTTTGGTGTCTTGAACACTGGGCTCTCAAGCTAACGCATTAAGTAGACCGCCTGGGGAGTACGGCCGCAAGGTTAAAACTCAAATGAATTGACGGGGGCCCGCACAAGCGGTGGAGCATGTGGTTTAATTCGATGCAACGCGAAGAACCTTACCTACTCTTGACATCCACGGAAGACTGCAGAGATGCGGTTGTGCCTTCGGGAACCGTGAGACAGGTGCTGCATGGCTGTCGTCAGCTCGTGTTGTGAAATGTTGGGTTAAGTCCCGCAACGAGCGCAACCCCTATCCTTATTTGCCAGCACGTAATGGTGGGAACTCTAGGGAGACTGCCGGTGATAAACCGGAGGAAGGTGGGGACGACGTCAAGTCATCATGGCCCTTACGAGTAGGGCTACACACGTGCTACAATGGCGAGTACAGAGGGTTGCAAAGCCGCGAGGTGGAGCTAATCTCACAAAGCTCGTCGTAGTCCGGATTGGAGTCTGCAACTCGACTCCATGAAGTCGGAATCGCTAGTAATCGTGGATCAGAATGCCACGGTGAATACGTTCCCGGGCCTTGTACACACCGCCCGTCACACCATGGGAGTGGGCTGCAAAAGAAGTGGGTAGCTTAACCTTCGGGGGGGCGCTCACCACTTTGTGGTTCATGACTGGGGTGAAGTCGTAACAAGGTAGCCCTAGGGGAACCTGGGGCTGGATCACCTCCTTACCTATACGACTAACTTGATGTTTGTTGAGTGTTCACACAGATGGCTTGTTGAACTTCCTGTAAGGGAAGGGAGAGCGACATGCACCGCGAGCCGGTAAGCATTGTTCTTTAACAATTTGGAAAGCTGATAGTAATTAACACAATGATGTCTGTCGTTGTGTTAATACGAAAAAAATTGAGTTCTTAACACACTTTTTAAGTGTCTTGAATATTCAAGTCTAAGGCGAGTCCATCTTCTTGGTCGAAGATGAGACAAGTAAAACCAGCTGGTCGCAACGACGCAAGTGATGTGAAACTCATTTGGGTTGTATGGTTAAGCGACTAAGCGTATACGGTGGATGCCTTGGCAGTCAGAGGCGATGAAGGACGTAGTAACTTGCGAAAAGCGTTGGCGAGCTAGTAACAAGCATTTGAGCTAACGATGTCCGAATGGGGGAACCCGGCCGCATAAGCGGTCATCATAACGTGAATACATAGCGTTATGAGGCAAACGAGGGGAACTGAAACATCTAAGTACCCTTAGGAAAAGAAATCAACCGAGATTCCCCTAGTAGCGGCGAGCGAACGGGGATTAGCCCTTAAGTCAGAGGGGTGTTAGTGGAATGGTCTGGAAAGTCCAGCGGCACAGGGTGATAGCCCCGTACACGAAAACTAACCTTTGATGAAAACGAGTAAGGCGGGACACGTGATATCCTGTTTGAATATGGGGGGACCATCCTCCAAGGCTAAATACTCCTGACTGACCGATAGTGAACCAGTACCGTGAGGGAAAGGCGAAAAGAACCCCTGTGAGGGGAGTGAAATAGAACCTGAAACCGTATACGTACAAGCAGTGGGAGCGGTCCTTGAGACCGTGACTGCGTACCTTTTGTATAATGGGTCAGCGACTTACGTTTTGTAGCGAGGTTAAGCGAATAGCGGAGCCGTAGGGAAACCGAGTGTTAACTGCGCGTTTAGTTGCAAGGCGTAGACCCGAAACCCGGTGATCTAGCCATGGGCAGGTTGAAGGTTGAGTAACATCAACTGGAGGACCGAACCGACTAATGTTGAAAAATTAGCGGATGACTTGTGGCTGGGGGTGAAAGGCCAATCAAACCGGGAGATATCTGGTTCTCCTCGAAAGCTATTTAGGTAGCGCCTCGAGCGAATACCATTGGGGGTAGAGCACTGTTAAGGCTAGGGGGTCATCCCGACTTACCAACCCTTTGCAAACTCCGAATACCAATGAGTACTACTCGGGAGACAGACGGCGGGTGCTAACGTCCGTCGTCAAAAGGGAAACAACCCAGACCGTCAGCTAAGGTCCCAAAGTGTATGTTAAGTGGGAAACGATGTGGGAAGGCTTAGACAGCTAGGATGTTGGCTTAGAAGCAGCCATCATTTAAAGAAAGCGTAATAGCTCACTAGTCGAGTCGGCCTGCGCGGAAGATGTAACGGGGCTAAACATACCACCGAAGCTACGGGTGCAATCCATTAGGGTTGCGCGGTAGAGGAGCGTTCTGTAAGCCGTAGAAGGTGAAGGGGTAACCCACACTGGAGGTATCAGAAGTGCGAATGCTGACATGAGTAACGATAAAGGGGGTGAAAAACCCCCTCGCCGAAAGACCAAGGGTTCCTGTCCAACGTTAATCGGGGCAGGGTGAGTCGACCCCTAAGGTGAGGCCGAAAGGCGTAATCGATGGGAAACAGATTAATATTTCTGTACTTTTGCTAACTGCGATGGAGAGACGGAGAAGGCTAGGCTAGCGCGGCGTTGGTAGTCCGCGTTTAAGGTGGTAGGTGGGTGACTTAGGCAAATCCGGGTCACTATACACTGAGAGCTGATGACGAGTCCCCAAGGGGATGAAGTAGTTGATGCCATGCTTCCAGGAAAATCTTCTAAGCTTCAGGTTAGTAGGAATCGTACCCCAAACCGACACAGGTGGTCGGGTAGAGAATACCAAGGCGCTTGAGAGAACTCGGCTGAAGGAACTAGGCAAAATGGTACCGTAACTTCGGGAGAAGGTACGCTCCTGTTGGTGATGAGACTTGCTCTCTAAGCTGACGGGAGTCGCAGATACCAGGTGGCTGCAACTGTTTATCAAAAACACAGCACTGTGCAAACTCGCAAGAGGAAGTATACGGTGTGACGCCTGCCCGGTGCCGGAAGGTTAATTGATTGGGTTATCGCAAGAGAAGCTCATGATCGAAGCCCCGGTAAACGGCGGCCGTAACTATAACGGTCCTAAGGTAGCGAAATTCCTTGTCGGGTAAGTTCCGACCTGCACGAATGGCGTAATGATGGCCACGCTGTCTCCAGCCGAGACTCAGTGAAGTTGAAATTGCGGTGAAGATGCCGTATACCCGCGGCTAGACGGAAAGACCCCGTGAACCTTTACTATAGCTTGGCACTGAACATTGACCCTACATGTGTAGGATAGGTGGGAGACTTTGAAGTTGGAACGCTAGTTCTGATGGAGTCGTCCTTGAAATACCACCCTTGTAGTGTTGATGTTCTAACTTGGCCCCATTATCTGGGGTAAGGACAGTGCCTGGTGGGTAGTTTGACTGGGGCGGTCTCCTCCCAAAGAGTAACGGAGGAGCACGAAGGTTGGCTAAGTACGGTCGGACATCGTACGGTTAGTGCAATGGCATAAGCCAGCTTAACTGCGAGACAGACACGTCGAGCAGGTACGAAAGTAGGTCATAGTGATCCGGTGGTTCTGAATGGAAGGGCCATCGCTCAACGGATAAAAGGTACTCCGGGGATAACAGGCTGATACCGCCCAAGAGTTCATATCGACGGCGGTGTTTGGCACCTCGATGTCGGCTCATCACATCCTGGGGCTGAAGTCGGTCCCAAGGGTATGGCTGTTCGCCATTTAAAGTGGTACGCGAGCTGGGTTCAGAACGTCGTGAGACAGTTCGGTCCCTATCTGCCGTGGGCGTTGGATGATTGAGGGGAGTTGCTCCTAGTACGAGAGGACCGGAGTGAACGAACCGCTGGTGTTCGGGTTGTCATGCCAATGGCATTGCCCGGTAGCTATGTTCGGAATCGATAACCGCTGAAAGCATCTAAGCGGGAAGCGAGCCCCAAGATGAGTCATCCCTTGGACTTTAAGTCCACTAAAGAGCCGTTCGAGACTAGGACGTTGATAGGTCAGGTGTGTAAGCGTTGTGAGGCGTTGAGCTAACTGATACTAATGACTCGAGAGGCTTAACCATACAACCCAGATGGGTTTTACTGAAAATGTTCCAGACATTTTCCAGTACTTCCTCCTTCCCTGGAGGTCGTACAGTACTTAGACGAATACAAACACTTAAGAAGTGATACTCAATACAGCTTTCTAAATTAATAAATAAGACAAGAGTAGGTTCTAGGACCTAGCAGCACGCAGTGCGCTCTCGAGTCTTGTTTATACCGAATTTGCTTGGTGACAATAGCATTGTGGTCCCACCTGATCCCATCCCGAACTCAGAAGTGAAACGCAATCGCGCCGATGGTAGTGTGGGGTCTCCCCATGTGAGAGTAGGTCATCGCCAAGCGCCTAATTTAGCTTAATGTGCAAACGTTAAGTTAAAGGAGCGGTAGTTCAGTTGGTTAGAATACCGGCCTGTCACGCCGGGGGTCGCGGGTTCGAGTCCCGTCCGCTCCGCCAACATAAAGATGAAAGCCTCTACAGCAATGTAGAGGCTTTTTTCGTATTTGCGTCGCTGCATCTTTTGCAAGGCTCTCGTCCGAATCAGCTTCGTAACGCTACGCGTTCATAAGCGCATCGCTGTGCGATAGACTCCTGCCACTATTTAAGATGAAAGCCTCTGCGGTAATGCTGAGGCTTTTTTGATTTGCCATTACGGATAACTTGATGCTCTATATTCCCACGTCCGCCTCATTCTTCGTGGGTGTTTATGCTATTTTTTGGCTTTGATTAAAAGAGCTTAGCGGTTTGTTTATGCTAGACTACGGGTTTTATGGATAGACTGGCTTATTTTTCATTTATGGAATTGGGGTTGTGCGCCACTTGGCAGTATTGAACTGTGTTTCTGCCTTCACATAAATTAAACGATATAATGTTTATCCATTATTACGAGTAATAAAATGAATTGTCGTCTAGGCTGCGGTGCTTGTTGTATTGCGCCGTCAATCAGCAGTGTGATCCCTGGAATGCCAAATGGTAAGGCCGCAGGTGAGCGTTGTGTGCAGCTCAGTGATGATAATTTATGTTTGATTTTCGGCTCGCCTGAACGCCCCGCGGTTTGTTGTGATTTTGAAGCGTCTTTGGATGTATGTGGGCATTCGAATGAAGAGGCGCTCTGGTTGATCACAAACCTAGAATCTCAAACATCTTAATAGTTTATTGCTGACAGGTGAATTATGCAGTTAACACGCTATACCGATTTTGGTGTTCGCACGCTAATGTATCTGGCGGTTCAGCCCGATAGAACTACGCTTTTTAGGATTTCAGAAATTACTGAAGTCTTTGATTTGTCACCAAATCATGTTTCGAAAATAGTACACCACCTAGGCAAGTTAGGTTACTTAGAAACCATACGCGGTAAAATGGGCGGATTTCGTTTAGGCAAACCGGCGGGCGAGATTAATTTAGGGCAACTCATTCGCTCCTTAGAAAATTCGCTGGCGCCGATCGATTGCAGCAAACCTTACTGTCGATTCACTCCTGCTTGTCAGTTGAAAGGTGTATTAGCCCAAGCGGTTGAGGCATATTTAAATGTGCTTGATCAGTACAGCTTACTAGATATTGTAAGCAATCGTAATGAGTTGCTGGCATTGTTGCCGGATATGTCTATTTCTGTCTTACAGTTAGATTAGCCCCTTTTTCATGGGCTAGTTTGATGGGCAACAAGCGTGATGTCGGTACTAGCTCAATCCCTTCCGCCTTCAGGCGTGCTAAGTTGGCTTTTAAGAAGTGAATGGTTTCGGGGTAAGGATGCGCGATGGCCACTAAACTGCCTTGTGCGTGAGCCTGACTTATCATCAAGTTAAATTGTCTTTCTAGTGCTTGAGTGCTGACATCATTGTCGAGAAATAGCTGACGTCGAAGTAGTGGCACACCGAGTTGATCTGCCCTATCTCCCGCCTTGGTAAATTTAGTCGTCATGCTGTCGACAAAATAGAACTGCTTCTGTTTGAGCGTTTCCATCACCCAGAGCATGGGGTCATCAAGCTGCGTGAGTAAGCTGCCCATATGATTGTTGGCACCTTTAGCGAAGGGTACACTGGCCATGGCGGCAAGTACGCTGCTACGAATTTGTGCTTCGTTCATATTATTGGTTAATCCACCAACGCCTAAGGCTTTGCCATTTAGCGCCTGCATGGGTAAATGCAGCATAATTTCGTGACCATTTGCGTGTGCGGCTTTGGCCAGTTTGCTGCTCAGTGGCGTGTGCGGTAATACCGACAGCGTGACAGAACTCGGCAACGAAAGTACGGCTTCGTCGGTATGACGATAGCCAATGTCATCGATGATCAGGGCAATTTGAGCCGCATTGCTCGGGGCAACACTGATAGTCCAAAGAGCCAAAATGTAAAGTAGACGCACCGTTTCTTCTTATTCGTCATGATGTTGCATCCAAGTGATAGCTGAAGTGACAATCGTGTCTTGGCTGACATCGGTTCGTGCAGAGATAGCGTCGATTATAGGCATATTCTTTTGATTGGAGCCAGTTTCGGAGACTACTTTGATGTCGGGCTTAATCCCTATGTCGTGGATATTCTCCCCTTTAGGCGTGTTGTACTGGGCTATGGTCAGTTTGACCGCATTGCCGTTGTTAAGAATAGGAATAAGGCTTTGCACTGTTCCTTTACCAAAGCTGGTTTCGCCTAGGAGTTTTGCCCGGCCATTTTCTTGCAATGCGGCGGCCAGTACTTCTGATGCTGATGCGGAGCCTTTATTGATTAGCACTAGCATGGGTACGTTGGCGAGCATGGTTTGCGGTGAGGCGTAATAGTCTGAATTGGCATCAAAAAAACGGCCAGAGGTGGAGACGATTCGCCCTTTTGCCAAAAAGAGGTCGGCAATATTAATTGCCTGATCGAGCAGGCCGCCGGGATTATTGCGTAGGTCCAATATCAAGCCCGTTAACTGAGTGCCTTGCCATTGGCTCAGGGTGCGTACCATATCTTCGGTAGAGTCTTCTTGAAAGCTGCTGAGCCTTACGTAGCCAATGTTCCCATCCAATAATTTGCTCGCGACCGACTGAATTGTGATTGTGCTAGGTTTTAACATCACCTCAAATTCTGCTTCGTCATTACGGTGTTTTAGCGTGAGGCGAATACTTTGATGACTCAAACTGTGTTGCTTGATTTGGTTAAGAATATCCGCAAGGTTAGTTTCTGTCGTGGGGGTGTTATTCAGCTTGATAATGATGTCACCGGCTTGAATCCCAGCCTGTTCGGCTGGGGAGTTCGCAAAGGGGGCAATGATGCTGATATGGTCTTTTTCGCTGGCGACTTCAAAGCCAAAGCCGAAGTACTCACCCCGATTTGAATCTTTTAGATCGAGTAATTCTTGGTGATTTAGAAAGCTTGAATAGGGATCTAAATGCTCAAAGATGCCTTTAATTGCCGCTTGAACAAGCTCATCCTTAGTCACAGTTTTAACGTAATAGGTTTCGACCGTTTCGAGCACATCCTGCAATAGCGGGTAATCAAAGTCACTTCGATACGACTTGGTATTCTCTTGACTGGATAGGCTAATAGACAGGCCTAAGCTTAGGCCGAGTCCAAGACTGGCGATATTGCGGAGTAGATGTTTCATAGCCGTCCCCTGTGATGATGGGGACGGCCATTTTAGCGACAGTACTTATTAGCGACAGTACTTGGCTGGATCGACGGCTTGCCCCTTATATCTTATTTCAAAGTATAGGCCAGGCTCAGTCTGTCCACCCGAACGTCCGACTAAAGCTATCGCTTCACCGGTTTTTACCATTTCTCCGGGGCTTTTTAACAGGGTCTGCGCATGGCCATAGAGGCTCATGTAGCCTTTGCCATGGTCGATCACCATCACCATACCAAAGCCTTTTAGCCAGTCGGCATAGATCACTTTACCACCGGAAACCGCGCGGATATTTTGCCCTTCGGGCGCGGATAACATGGTGCCTTTCCACACCACTTGGCCGGATCTGGGGCTACCAAAGCTGGCACTAACGCGGCCTTTGGTCGGCCATTTAAGTTTGCCGCCTTGTTTATCAAAGCCTTCCATCGAAGGATTGTCACGCATCGCCTTTAGTGCTTGTTCAACAACCCGTTTTAAGCTGGCTTCCTCGATTTGCAGTTGTTCGAGTTCAGCACCTTTAGTGTTTAAGGTTCGCTGTAATTCATTGAGGGTTAACTGACGTTGATCTTGTTCTTGATTCAAGCGCTTAGATTGCACTTGTTGCTCGGCCATCAAGGTAGTCAATTGTTTTTGCTTGCTGGTTTGGGTTACTTTAATCTCATCAAGCTCAGTGATTGTTTGTTTTAACTCGTTAATCGATTTCATCCGCGCTTTGTTGAGATATTGGTAATAGGCCAACATCCGCTCAATGGTGGCGGGACTCTGCTGGTTCAGCATCATCTTAGTGTAATCGTGGTTACCGGCTAGATAGGCGCTCGAAAGTTGTTTTGAAAGCGTATTTTGCTGGCTAACCTTAAGACTTTCTAACTCTTCTTGGCGTTGTTTGAGTTCGGCAAGCGTATTATCAATCTGCGCCAAACTGGTTTTGGTGCTATTGACCTTTTTGGCGGCGGCTGCAATCGCTTCTTCATCGCTACGTAGCAATGCGAGTAACTTTTCCCGCTGTTTACTGGTGTTTTTAAGCGCGCTTTGTTGTTGGTTGATTTGCGCTTGGATGGATTTCAACTCGGACTGGCGCTTCTCCAAATTAGAAGCGTAGACCGAGAAAGATAACATCATAAAGCCAGCAATAATGCTGGCTTTAACGGGGAGTCGAGTGCTCACTAGGTAACAACTACTCTTTAACGTGGATTAAGGGCTTGCCCGTCATCTCTGCTGGAATGGATTCACCCATTAGGTGCAGAATTGTTGGGGCGACATCGCTCAGTTTACCGCCTTTATCAATGGTGGCATCGCGGCCAACAAACACAAAGGGCACAAGTTCACTGGTGTGCGCTGTATGGGCTTGACCCGTGGTTTCGTCGGTCATTTGCTCGGCGTTGCCATGGTCTGCGGTAATAATACATTCACCGCCCACTTTTGCCAGCGCTTCAACCACTCGGCCGATACAGGCATCAACGGCTTCACAGGCTTTAACCGCGGCGTCAAAGTTGCCTGTGTGGCCAACCATATCACCATTCGGGTAGTTACAGATAATCACATCGTATTTAGTTGACTCAATCGCCGCAACTAACTTGTCGGTCAGCTCGGTTGAGCTCATCTCAGGTTGCAGATCGTAGGTCGCCACTTTAGGGGAGTTGATCAGAATGCGATCCTCCCCGTTAAATGGCTCTTCCTTACCGCCGTTGAAGAAGAAGGTTACATGGGCGTATTTTTCAGTTTCGGAGATACGTAACTGAGTACGGCCGCGATTTTGTAGCACTTCACCTAAGGTATTAACTAGGTTGTCAGACGGGTAGGCAATCGGCGCTTTGATATCGGCGGCGTATTCCGTCAGGGTGACAAAGTTAACCTTTGGCGTTACCGCACGTGCAAAGCCGTCAAACTCTGGATTGATAAAGCTGCGGGTGATTTGGCGGGCACGGTCGGCACGGAAGTTCATAAATATCAGTGCATCACCATCTTGCAAGGTCGCAACTTGGCCGTTGGCATCGGTAATTGCCGATGAAGACACAAACTCATCGTTCTCATCGCGGCTGTAGGCGGCTTCTAATGCAGTAACAGCGTTGTCGTATTGGAATTTTGACTTGCCTTGGGTGATTAAATCGTAGGCTTGTGAGACGCGGTCCCAGCGGTTATCGCGATCCATGGCAAAGTAACGGCCGATGATCGAGGCGATTCGGCCATGGCCTAATGTAGTAAACAGATCATCAAAATGACTTAGGCTACTTTTGGCGCTACGCGGTGGCGTGTCACGACCGTCTAAAAAGGCATGTAAATACACTTTAGTGGCACCGCGAGCAACCGCCATCCGGCACATGGCTTCGATATGCTCTTCATGGCTGTGTACGCCACCGGGTGAGAGCAAGCCCATAATGTGCACCGCACCGCCGGTTTTAACTGCTGCGTCTACGGCATCGCATAGGGCGGGATTTTGTTCAAACTCATGATCCGCAATGGCTTTACTGATGCGGGTCAACTCTTGGTAAACGATTCGGCCAGAACCTAAGTTGATATGGCCTACTTCAGAGTTCCCCATCTGTCCATCGGGCAAGCCTACATCTAAGCCGGAGCCAGAAATTAAACCATGGGCATATTGGGCGTTGAGACGGTCGAGTACTGGCGTATTCGCGTGGTAAACCGCATTCATATGCGTATTTTCACGGTAACCCCAGCCATCGAGGATCAACAACGCGATTGGACGTTTAGTTGTCGTCATGGTGATACCTTTAAAGTTTAAGGAAGCTAAAGAAATCTGAAATTGGTTAAATATTACTACGTAAGCGGGGTACGAAAAAGCGCTTTACCTAGATTAAGGTCATCGAATGGCTATTTCAGCGGATTCTGTGAGCCTTGGGATAATCCTGATGGCGCAAGGGCTGGGCTGTGTTCTAGAACTGTGACTAAACTGCTGCAATCTGCCATGGCAATGGGTATACTCTGAGCCCTTATCGAATTTTCCCCATTTATACGGGCTGTAACCATGCAAGAATATATCGAATTTTTTAAGGCTCACACTCTGCTAAGTCTGGCTTGGGTGGGTTTGTTTGTAATGCTTGTGGTCAGTGTGATCAAATCGAGCTTCTCTAAAATCAAAAATGTCACTCATCAAGAACTCACTATTATGGTGAACAGACAAGACGCCAAAGTCGTGGATGTGCGTTCTAATGATGATTTCCGTAAGGGCCATATTGTTGGTGCAGTTAACGTTACGCTCGCGGATATTAAAAATAATCAGGTTTCAGCCCTTGAAAAGTTTAAAGGTAGTCCCATTATACTGGTATGCAATGCTGGCATGACCTCGTCTCAAGCGGCTCAGCTTTTAAGTAAACAAGGTTTTGAAAACCTGTATAACTTGAAAGGTGGTATGGGTGAATGGCAGGCAGCCAATATGCCTGTTTCAAAAAGCAAAAGATAAGTTGTCGGCGGCAGTTATGCGCAGTGCTGCATAGTCAACGAATTGTGCAGCCATAGCGTCATCATTGTTTGGCATACTAATCCTGCGGTCACTAAGGGCTTAAATTAAGTATTTAGATTGACTTCAAAAGTACCCCGTTAAGGGAGCGTTGGGACGGTACTGAGATCTCATACAGGCATCAAAGCACAAGCCCGAGCGAAATAGACAAATAAGCCAGCCATGAAAGCGCTGGCATAACATTGATAGGATAGGTAGGAAATTATGGCTGAAGTAGCAAACAACGAACAACAAGCCCCACAATTCAACATCCAACGTGTTTACACTAAAGATGTTTCTTTCGAAACACCTAACAGCCCAGCGGTATTCCAAAAAGAATGGAATCCAGAAGTTAAGTTAGATTTAGACACTCGCAGCGCTAAATTAGCCGATGACGTGTATGAAGTGGTTCTGTCTTTGACTGTGACTGCACAAAACGGCGGCGAAACTGCATTCCTGTGTGAAGTACAGCAAGCAGGTATCTTCTCAATTGCAGGTCTGACTGAGCCACAACTGGCTCACTCATTAGGCGCATACTGCCCTAACATCCTATTCCCATATGCGCGTGAAGCGGTTGGTAGCTTAGTGGGTCGTGGTACTTTCCCACAATTGAACTTAGCGCCAGTAAACTTCGACGCTCTGTTTGCCCAATACGTGCAACAACGTCAAGCCGCAGCCGCTGAAGAAGCTAACGCTTAATTACATGAATAACTCTGCCGATATCACGGTATTAGGGGCGGGCTCATATGGCACCGCCCTTGCCATCTCTTTAGCCAGCAATGGTCATAAGACCTTGTTGTGGGGGCACGATCCTGCCCATATGCAGACTCTTGCAGAGGATAAATGCAACCAAGCATTCTTGCCTGGTATTGCTTTTCCCGAGTGTTTACATATCGAAGCCGATTTAGCCAAAGCCTTAGCCGCCAGCAATAACGTGCTGGTTGTCGTGCCTAGCCATGTGTTTGGCACGGTACTGGCCCAAGCCAAACCTTTGTTGCGCCAAGATGCACGCATCGTATGGGCGACCAAAGGGCTCGAGCCTGAAACCGGACGTTTGCTGCAAGATGTGGCCCGTGATGTGTTAGGCGAGCAATATCCGCTGGCGGTATTGTCTGGGCCAACCTTTGCGAAGGAATTAGCCATGGGTTTACCTACGGCGATTTCAGTTGCAGGCACTTGTCCTCAATTTACCGCTGAGTTAGTGGAATTGCTGCACAGCCCTAAACGTTTACGGGTTTACGCCAACGACGACTTTATCGGCCTGCAATTAGGCGGCGCGGTAAAGAACGTTATCGCGATTGGCGCGGGGATGTCTGACGGTATTGGCTTTGGTGCCAACGCCAGAACGGCTTTAATCACCCGCGGTTTAGTCGAGTTAACCCGCTTAGGCGAAGCCTTAGGCGCCAGCACCGCTACCTTTATGGGCATGGCTGGATTAGGTGACCTAGTGCTGACTTGTACCGACAACCAATCCCGTAACCGCCGCTTTGGTTTAGCCTTAGGTAAAGGCTGCGATGTGGATACCGCCCAGGTTGAAATTGGCCAAGTGGTTGAGGGTTATCGCAATACTAAAGAAGTGTTTACGCTAGCCAAACGTCTTGGTGTTGAAATGCCGATCACTGAGCAGATTTACCAAGTTTTGTATCAAGGTAAATCACCAGTTGATGCCGCAAAAGAACTGCTCGGTAGAGAGAAGAAATCAGAAACGCCTACGCAATAAAACGCGAGCCGTGATGATGCTGTAATGCTGAATAACATAAAGGGTGCTAAAATAGCGCCCTTTTTTATACATGGACTTCTGGTGCAAGAAGTATCCCCGATAGCCATGGCCCTTGATGTTCCCGACATCAGACGAGCATTTCCTCCATCCCTGGAGGTCAGATGGTGAAAGAGGGGATTAATGTCCGATCGCCATCGCCTTAATGTGACAGGCAGCAGTCGGGTATTGGCTGTATCCATTAAGGCTGAATGCGGAATATTTACCCCAGTATCAAAGACCAATACCGTAACTAAGTCTTTGAACAATATGGGATGATAGGCAATAGCCAAATCAATTTTTCGACTGGAGTATGAGTGTGAAACATCATGATGTGATTATTATCGGAGCCGGCGCCGCAGGATTAATGTGTGCAGCAACAGCAGGTTACCGAGGTCGTGATGTACTGGTACTCGATAATGCCAAGCAGGCTGGGCGTAAAATACTCATCAGCGGTGGCGGCCGTTGTAACTTTACCAACCTTAAAGTCGAACCCGCCAACTTTATCTGTGGCAACCCGCACTTTGTAAAATCGGCATTGGCGCGTTATCCCTCGCAGCAGTTTATCGAACTGGTTGAGCGCCACGGCATTGAATACCACGAGCGCGACCATGGCCAGTTGTTTTGTAATGACTCGGCTAAAGAGATAGTCACTATGCTGCTCACCGAATGCGAATGGGCGGGCGTGAGTATTAAGCTGCGTACCGATATTTTATCCGTTGGTAAAAACGAGGCCGGCCGCTTTGAGCTAAACACCTCAAATGGCGAGTTAAGTTGTGACTCATTAGTTATCGCCACCGGCGGTTTATCTATGCCAAAACTTGGCGCTACGCCTTACGGTTATCAATTGGCCGAGCAGTTTGGCCTTAAGGTATTGCCAACTCACGCGGGTCTAGTGCCTTTTACTTGGCACAGCGAGGATAAAATTCGCTTCGAACCGCTGTCGGGCATTGCCGTACCGAGCCGTATTACCGCCAAAGATGGCACCGCCTTTAGCGAAGCCTTGCTCTTTACCCACAGAGGCTTATCCGGCCCCGCCATTTTGCAGATTTCCAACTATTGGAAGGCGGGCGAAACCATAAAAATCAATCTATTACCCAATATGGATGCCGCACAGGCCATAGAGCAACAACTGGCCGCACATCCCAAACAGAGTCTGCGCAACACCTTAAGCCTGTGGTTACCTAAGCGGCTGGTGGAAGTGTTATTTGATGAGGTATTACTCAACAAAGCTTTAAATCAACTGGTTCATGCAGAGCGCGCCAAGTTAGTCGACGACCTGCACCGCTGGACAGTCTTAATGAATGGCACCGAAGGCTATCGCACCGCCGAAGTGACACTAGGCGGTGTGGATACCCATGAACTGTCCTCCAAAACCATGGAAGCCATTAAAGTCCCCGGCCTGTTTTTTATTGGGGAAGTGATGGATGTCAGCGGTTGGTTAGGCGGCTTTAACTTCCAATGGGCTTGGGCATCTGGAGTGGCTGCAGGAAAGGCGGTGTAGTCTCTGTCGGCACAGAAGAGTGCTGCTAATCTTTCTATCAACTTTTAATGTAAAACGCTTGGTTCAGTGAATCAGGCCTGTTTAATTGCTTAATACACAAAATCTTGCAACTTTGCGCTAGGTCCAGTTTCTAATAAATCATCGACTATAGATTGCTTTATATAATTTTTAATGAATTAACATTACAAAACTGGACTCTAGTTTCCACACTCTTTAGCTGCTTTAGCCTTGCGGTAGAGTATCTAATAGTTCTTTAAACCACTCTTTATTCCTTACAAAATCCAAGTCCGTATCAGTGTTCAAATGGTTTTTATCAGGTAAGGTTTTTGCCTTATAGCAGGCAAAGAGTTCCTCTTTACAATTTAAGTCATCATGCAGTAAAGAGTATAGGCAAGCTAAGTTATAGTTTGGTTGATTGGCGACTGAGCGGGCTTGAATGAGCTTAGATTTTGACTCTTCAAATAACTCTGTTTTTTGTTGTAGCTTCGCTAAGTCTAAAAGGGCACCCCCCCAGTTGCTAATAGCTTCATGGTCGTCAGGCTTAATAGCCAAGGCTGCCTCATACTTTTCAATACTTTGCTCAAATAAGGCTGGTTCTTGTTTGAGCTGCGCTAAGTCTGAAAGTACATTTCCCCAGTTGAAAAGAGCATCATGCATGTCAGGCTTAATCGCTAACGCGGCCTGATACTTTTCAAGACTCTGCTCAAATAAGGCTGGCTCTTGTTTAAGCTGCGCTAAGTCTGAAAGGGCATTTCCCCAGTTGTTAAGGGCTTCATGCATGTCAGGCTTAATTGCCAAAGCGGCCTGATACTTTTCAAAACTTTGCTCAAATAACTTCGGCTGCTGCGCTTTTTTAGCTTGTTCTACTAATAGGTCCCCAAGTGCGATTTCTGCCCACGCAACGACCGCTTTTTCTTCTTCGTCCAGCTCTGTACCTTTGGCCAGAGCTATGAGCTCATTGTACTTACCTTTCATCAAGAGTAGTTCAAAGTTTGGTCTCGCTCTTTGCTCTCTCTCTTCTTGAGATTTTCTTAGCATACTTCGAGTTGAAGCCAGAATATCAAGTTCGTTGTGCTGTTGGGTTGGAAATTCAAGCACTGGTTCCAACTGATCCAATAAGTGGCCATATGGGTCGTCAAACGCTTTTGGAGGAAAACATTCTAATTCTTGGGCAAGTTCGATAAAAAATCGATCGGCATCTTCATGGTGCAAGTAGTGCGCAACATTGTTGGGAGCAATAAGATTCTCATTAACATGATGTGGAGCTTTCTCACTACGGCCAACCCAGAATAATCTTTTCTGATCGGTAAATTTATCTTTTAAAAGCGGGAAAAATGCATCTGCATTGCCGCTATAGCCAATGAAAATACTAGGGGATTGGTTCAGTGTGTTTGCAACAAACTGACTAAGCTTTTCCGCATGCCGTTTAGTTTCTTCCTCAGTATTAAGCTGAACAAAGCCATGACTTTGCCCATGTAGGTGAACAATCGAGGGATCGATAATCAGGCTCAATAAATCTAAGTTTGCCGAGGTAAAGTCGTAAATTGATGGGTAAAGACCGAGAAGGCCACAGCTTCTTGAAAGGATATTATCAAAGTTAAAGGTCAAGACTCTTTGGATATATCCCTTCTCCAACAGTAAGGCTTGTACAATATGAGCCCAGTTAATTCTTGCCTTTTGAATATAATCTTGTAGTAACTCTCGTCTGTCATCTTTTGTCAGCGCAGCCATGCAGCGACCATAATCATATCTATCTGTTGCTGAGAGCGCTTTTAGGTCGAGAGCATGCTTTTCGTTAATTTCATTCACCAGCTCAGAGGCCAGTGGAATGCCAGCGCTCTTTGAGCAACCCGCGCCGGTAAACAGAACAAAAGGTTTATTATCTCTCTTCGCTCGTCGCATATATTCGGCGAGGTCTTTAACGTCGTAGCTACTCATTAACCATCCATTAATTTTTAAGTTAATGTTTTATAAATATTTTGAAAATAAATATCAAGTCTAAACAACAATACGTAGGACAGCAGCCTTGTAAACTGAAGTGAAGATGATGGGCAACACTGGACGCCTAGCCTTAATCGCGCGTTAGTTAATCTCCAGCTATGGCTTGGTTAAGCATTAAACACGGAGGTTTGTATGCCGCGCTCTCGCACAACTCAGATAAGTCTTGAAGATATTCCCTTTTGCCTACTTGGCGCATGACACAGTTGCACTTCTGCGGGTATATGCTCTCAATGGCGCCAACTAGACTTAAGCTATACTGGTAATGCTGCTTTTTTATCTGAGGAGCGCATGGTGATTAAATTTTTGAAAAAAATGCTTATTTGTCTACTGGGAGCCGCCAGTCCGCTTGCGGCAGAGCCTCTGGTCATTGGTGCCGAAGATGACTGGGCTCCCTATTGCGCTCTGGATAAGCAGAGTGGACAACCTCTCGGCCTGGCTCCGGAGCTGGTCAAGGCGGTATTTGCTACCGAGAAACTCGAGATTGCTTTTCGTCCTCTTCCCTTCGCCCGTTGTATGCACGATGCGAAAAGCGGCAAAGTTGTGGGTTGTTTCAACGCGACCATTACCGAAGAAAATCGCAACCAGTACTATTGGCATAAAACCCCGATGTTTGAAGAGGATCTTGCCATCTTCGCTCTTGCTAGCGAGCCGAACCGAGATCTCCAACTCTCCTCGCTAGAGGGGAAGAGGGTTGGGATTACTCTGGGTTACACCTATCCCACCGATTTTATGGATAACACTAAGATCACCCGTTTTGAGGCTAAATCGGATGCTCAGATCCTCGAAATGCTGGTGCGTGGCCGAGTCGACTACATTCTGATGAATGGTATGCCGGGTTACCTGCAGATCCAGCAGAGGCAACTGACTGGCAAAGTGATCAAGGTAGGAAAGATCTCAACCGATGGCTTTTGGCTCGCCTTTTCCCGCACTCATCCACAGGGTGAAGCGATGTCCAAACAGTTCGAAGAAGGATTGCAGAAAATCAAAAACAACGGCACCTATGAACTATTAATACGAGATTTCGAGGCCAAACTCGGACTGCGTTGAGTTTTCGTCCTGCAACAGCAATATAAGACTCAGTTGGTCCGTCGCGTGCTAGGGCTACCGTCATCGGATGGTAGCCCATAAATACTGGCTCAAAATCACCTATCCACTTGTTTACCCAATCGCCAATTTAGTTTCTGCATAGCGCAATTTCTTGACCCTTGGGTTGGCAAGGAAGTAGGCCAGCATCAGTGGGCCTAGGCGCCCCATATACATCATAAAGATGATAATCCCTTGGCCTGCACCCGATAAATTGCTGGTTAATCCACGGGAGAGTCCCACTGTACCGAATGCCGATACAGCCTCGAAGGCGATATCCAAAATGGGTGCTTTTTCGGTGAGTACGAGGGCGAAAATCGCCAGCCATGTCACGCCTATAGAGATCATGGTGAGTGCTAATGCCTTACTGATTGTCTCTTTCGGGATTTCTCGTTTAAAGGCATAAGCGGCTTCATCACGACGTAAATAACTATAGGTGGCCAGAATTAACACCATAAAGGTCACCACTTTAATGCCGCTGGCGGTACTGAGGGAGCCTCCGCCGATAAACATGAGCACCAGTATTAACAGGGCTGAGCCATCTTCGAGTTTATCTATGGGCAGGGTATTAAAGCCTGCGGTGCGCGGGGTAACGGCTTGAAACCAAGAGGCCAGCCATTTGCCGAGTTCGCTTAAGGGCGCGAGGGTGTTGGGGTTGTTGTATTCAATCAAGTAAATGGCAATCAGGGCTACGGCGTTGATCAGTATGGTGCCGGTGATCATCATGCGGCTGTAGACGGTTAATTTTGACCAACGTTTATGGCGGCGAAGATCAATCCACACCGAAAACCCTAGGCCGCCGACGATAAATAATCCTGTGATGGTGAGGTTGACTACGGGGTCGGCCACATAGGGCATCAAGCTATCTGCGCTTAGGGCAAAACCCGCGTTATTAAAAGCGCTAATGGTATAAAAGAAGCCATGAAACAGGCTGGTTTGCCAACCTAGCTCGTCGCTCCAATGGACAGATAAAATCAACATCCCTACGGCTTCGACCAGCAGTGAAAACACCAAAACCGCTTTAGCCGTCGAGACTAAGGTGGAGGTGTCAGTTTGATTAAATGCCTCTTTTGCCACGGTTTGTTGCAAGAAACCGATTTTTCCGCCAAGGGCAATGAGGGTAACGATGGCAAAGGTCATTAATCCTAATCCACCGCATTGGATTAAGAGTGCGACAATCACTTGGCCAAAGGGGGTAAATACAGTGCCCGTATCGACTACCACCAATCCGGTAACCGTCACTGCAGAGGTAACGGTAAATAGGCTTTGCAGCCAGGAAATGGGGGTCTCTGTGGCGATAGGCAGTTTAAGCAAACAAGTGCCAACCAAGATCAGCAGAGCAAAGCTTGCACTTAAGATAAAGGGCGGCGCGCCAAAGAGTTTTTTACCGGCTTTCTGAGTTTGCTCAAGGGGGAGCGAAGGATGCCATTGAACCACGTTACACCAACCTTGGTGCGAGCAGTTTTAACTCGGCACGGCTACCGCAAAGGAATAAGGCATCCTCTGTGTATAGGATAAACTCGCTATCGATCTTGCTAAAGACTGTGAGTTCGCGTTTTACCATCAACGGCGCGACTTTGCCCTTTGGGTTGCGGACAACGTTGGTTTGTTCATTGCTGGCATTATCATGCAAGCTACCCAATAGTAGGCCTACTGTGGTTTGATTCAAATGCGCTTTAATATGGATTTCAACAATATAAAGCCCATTACCAATGGCGAGGAAGTTATTGACCATAGGATAGTTCAGTGACTGGGCAACGCGGATCCCCATATCCTCCTCGGGGTGAATAATGCGGGCAACGCCGAGTTTAGACAATATGGTGTGGTGCGCCTTATTGCTGGCTTTAACCCAAATGGTTTGCACGTCGAGATTTTTAAGTGCTAGCGTGCACAGGAGACTCGATTGCATATCTAGGCCGATAGCCACAATCACGACTTCGCTGCTGGCAAGATCGAGTTCCCGTAGCGCTGCTTCGTCGGCGCAGTCGCAAATTACGGCTTCAGTAAGAACTTCTACATATTTTTCAACAGCTTTATGGTCGCTGTCGACACCAGTGACCGTATGGCCTAAGTGGATCAGTTCGAGGCTCACAGCAACGCCAAAGCGGCCTAATCCGATGACAGTAAAATGTGCCATTTCATTTCCTTTTGTGGTTGAACTAGAGAGTGTTGGGGAGCTTGCCTAGGGAAGACCGAGATCGGTGAGTCGATACCCTAAGCCTGGCTCGGTTTTGATCAGTTGTTGTTCGTCACTGTCGTTGAGTTTTTTACGCAGTTGGCTGACTAAAATCCGCAGATAGTGGCCATCTTCTTGGTGAGTCTCCCCCCAGATACGCCGCAACAGTTCGCTCTGTTTTACCAGTTGCCCCGGATGGGACATTAAGTGTGCTAACAGGGCAAATTCCTTTTTGGTGAGGGCGATTTCCTGTTGGTTGAGCCAGCATTGGTGGCTGCTCTTTTGCAATTTAAGCGGGCCAAATTGCAACACATCCGCAGCAATTGAGGTATCAACAAGGTCGCGCATCAATACCTTAATGCGGACAATTAATTCCCTAATGCCAAAGGGTTTGCTGAGGTAATCGTTAGCGCCAGCCTCAAGTAGACGGATTTTTTCTTCCTCTTGATCGCGGGCGGTTAAAACCAACACAGGGGTTTTATCTTGCTGGCGCAGCATGTGAAGTAACTCAATGCCATCGCCGTCGGGCAAGCCGAGGTCGAGCACGATAAGGTGCGGCTGATGGCTACGATATTGCTTGAGTGCCGAACCAATGCTGGTGGCACTTAAGTATTCAAAGCCTTCTGCCTCGAGTGAGATGCGCATAAACGTGTGGATTTGGGGTTCGTCATCAACCACTAACACCTTGTAGGCCATTTATGCACTTTCCTTGGTTATCGGTAACGCAATACGGATCAAGCTGCCATGGGCAACTTTTTCGGCGCTGATCGTGCCGTTATGGGCGGTAATAATGCCTTTAGCGACCGGAAGGCCCAATCCTGCACCACCATCGGTGGTGGGATGTTGGCGATAGAATAGTTCGAAAATCGCCCCCGTTTGGGATGGCGCTATGCCTTTGCCCTGATCTTGAATGTCGATGCGCAGCATATGCTGGTGTCGATATAAGCTCACAGTGACGGGCTGTGTGGCGGGCGAGTAGTGCAGGGCGTTATCGAGCACATTAAAAATCGCCTGTTCAATCAAAGAACTGCAAATCATTAATGACGGTAGCTCTGGCTCGCTTTGGATTTGGATCCTCGGTTGCTCGGTTTGAAAGCGCGCTATGGTGCGCTGTAGCACCTCGCGGATATTGGCTTCATCTAGGCTAAATTTGAGTGCGCCATGTTGTAACTTATTAGCTTGTAAGAGGTTTTCGATATACTGGTGCAACCTATGGCTCTCGGCGGCCGCTGAGTCGATGAGTTCTTCAGTTTGCGCTGGGCTCAACTTAGGCTGATATTCCTTTAAGGTGGTTAAGGTGCCAATGATGGTTGCTAAGGGCGTGCGTAAATCGTGGGACACGGAGAGCAAAATACTGTTTCTCAGCTGCGCCTGTTCAAGCGCATCCTGCTGGCGGCGGTAATGCTTGGCCAGTTTACTGCTGGTAAGGGCGGCCAGTAAAAACACCGTTAAATTAACGATGTCTTCGACATTAAGCATCTGCAACGAATAGCGCGGCGCGGTAAATAAAAAGTTGAAACTGACGGCGCCAAACACCGCAACAAAGTAGGCGTAGTTGGCACTGCATTGCAGGGCCACTACGACCACAGCTAATTGCAGGATAAGCAGCACAGCAATGGCTGATCCTGAAAATACATCAATGAAATAGCTAGTTATCAGTACGACCACTAACAACATGGCGGTAAATAACGCCGGATGCGTACGCCAGTAATGGTTGATGGAAGCTGTATTGGCAAATGTCATAACGGCTAAGACGTTGCAAAAATTTGCCTCACTCTAGCAAAGGCATTTTTGGATAGCGCGTAAAAAATCCGTAAAATTTATCGGATATAGGCGATAAGGCCACCCGCAGGTGGCCTTCATCGAACCGTTTACTCTGCTTGTTATGCGCTATTTCAAACTCAGGTTGGGTGAGGAGATAGTCAAACCTTTGATATATAAAATTGACCTGATAAAAACGTCAAAGTAGGTTAATGTACAACTCAGCCTGTGGTGAGCATGACGTTTATGAAGAAATTATTAATCGTTATCTTAGCCTTAGGTCTTGGCGCCTGTGCTAGCGCGCCAGAACCTAAGCCTGTGGTAAAGCAAGTTGAACCTGTCTCTGTGTGGAATGATAGCAATATCGCTGATCTGCATTCCGAATGGCGCGGCGTGCCCTATCGCTTAGGGGGCGCTACTAAAAAAGGCATTGATTGCTCAGCCTTTGTTTCTGTGGCCTATCAAAAAATGTTGGGCATGACACTGCCGCGCACTGTTCAAGAACAACAGGCGCTTGGTAAACCTGTGGCGCGGGATAAGCTGCGTAAAGGTGATTTAGTATTTTTTAAAACCGGCTGGAGTACGCATCATGTGGGCATTTATGTGGGCGAAAATAATTTTCTCCATGTTTCCACGAGCCAAGGGGTGAAGATTTCGAGCCTGCTTAATAGCTATTGGGCATCTAAGTATTGGAATGCTAGGCGAATTTAAACCTTGTTCTATTTGCATCGGCGCTGCGAAGCTATATCCCGTGGGTAAAAATGTGCATTTCCCTCCTGACCTACACTAAATGCAGTTTAGCTCATTTTGGCTTTAGGTTTGAGCCGATATTGTTTCCTTTTTCTCGAGACAAATCTCACATTTACTTCACTGTAGTGTATGAAGTCTGTTTTAAACGGTAAAAATATCGCTAAAGCAGATGAAAACTTGAATTATACTGCTATAGTGTAATTATTGTTTGTTTTCATCATGAAAAGTCTGTGTTAGTGATAGTTATTGCTGTGCAATACCTATGATGAAACGTAAAACTTTGGGGTGGTACTTATGTCTGATATGAAAAACGTAGAAAGTGATACTCAAATAAATCAGATGCTTAATATGAGAAACCAGCTAGCTGGGCAGATGGCCGCGTTAGATCGTGAATTGCAAATACTGCTTCTTAAACAAAAGCGTGATGGATTTCAGCCGCTAACGCAACAGACAGTACAAGAGATGGTGGCCGAACATATGGGGCAGCTAAAAGTGAAGGAGCTAACCTTATTTGCCGATATTGCGCCAGCTACTTACTACAAAATTATGAGTAAGCTTGAGTCGGTAAAAATTGGCACCCTAAAGACACTGCTCAATACCATTGGGTTAGATTTATTTATTGGTAAGAAAGCACCGGATGTTAGTGTTCAAATTAGCGCTTCGAATGAGGCTAATTCATGAGAGCTAATCGAATTGGTTATGTCTACAGTAACAAGCGATTTGCTGGTGAACTGCTAGAGTTCAACACGCTAGAGGGGTATGAATACAGCTTCACCTATGCGGCCTCGTATATTGCCTCAGGTCTGCCGCAGATTGGCTATAAGCTGCCAATCACTCATGAGCCATACCGCCGAAACTATTTGCCGCCATTTTTTGCTAACCTGATGAGTGAAGGTTGGGTGAGGCGTCATCAAGCGAGAATTGCCAGATTAGATCAAGATGACAAGTTTGGCTTATTGCTGGGAAATGGTGCCGAGCTTATTGGACCCGTCAGTGTATTTACTGAGTATCGCGGTGATAATATCTCAGCGGCGATAGAAGTGATCGCTGTTCCGATGAAAAGCCTTAAAGGTTATCAAATTGATTTTCCCCGCTGTGAGTTTAACGAAGTGGCCATGGAATCATTAGGTGGCGTATCTATCTCAGGTGTTCAACCTAAAATGTTTCTGACCTATGCCGAAGGCAACCCCAAAACACTGACCAACGCCGTAGGCATGGGACCATACATAGTTAAACCTTCTCCCAACGACTTTCCAGAGTTGGCGGAGAACGAATTTATGGTGATGCAGTTGTGTAAGGCCGTTGGTTTCAATGTTGCTGAACATCACTTAGTTCCCTTTAGCTGCGGGCAACTGGCGTATGTGACTGCACGGTTTGATCTGGATAGAGAGACTGGCAGAAGGCATGAATTTATCGAAGATCTGGCATCTGCGCTAAACGTTGCACCGGGAAATAAGAGTAGCGATACATTGTCCTATGAAAAAGCGATTAAAGAAGCGTATCAATTGAGTGGTGGCCATGTGCAATTGCTCAAAGATGGCTTTCTGCAGGTCCTAATGGCCTATATCGTTGGCAACAATGATTTGCATTTGAAAAATATTTCTCTGAGCCGTGCCAGTGACAGTAACAGGGCCTCTGGGTACACTCCCATCTACGACATGGTCTCAGTTGCTCCCTACAGGCAATACGACAATTCGGGTGAGTTAAGTATTTGGTTACTTGAGTCAGAGGTGGAAAGAGGATTCAGTACATCATCATATGAGCATTATGGTTACTATACAGGCCATGATTTTATTACCTTTGCCGAAGCGATTGGGTTGGGTGAACGAGCAGGAAAAGTACTGATGAATGACCTTGGCAAAAAAGTGGCAAAAGCTCGGGATAAGGTTATTGCGAATGCCCCCGGTAGTGAGCAGCTTAAGCAAATAATCAGTGAGAGGATAACTGCCAGATTAAGCACTCTGACTCGGCCTGCGCTGCGATAATAACTTGCCTGCAATTGACTAAGCTGAAAGTGTTCGTTTTTCAATATTGCCCTTCGTGATCATAGCATTTCCGCCATACATAAAAATGCTACGTATTGCGCGAACTTCATCACGCTTTAGTCGCTCCATTGGCTGAGCATTTGTGCTATTTTAGCTGCGGCTTATAGTCGAAGGAGCATAGGTTTCTCCTCTGCTTATGGTCGATATGGTTTTATTTCAACATGATTGGGGATTTCCTATGAGTAAAGCAAAAATCGGTATTGTAACGGTGAGCGATCGTGCCAGCGCGGGGATTTATGAGGATATCTCTGGCAAGGCGATTATCGATACTCTCAATGACTACCTCACCAGCGAGTGGGAACCGATTTATCAAGTGATCCCCGATGAGCAGGATGTGATTGAAACCACCCTGATCAAGATGGCCGATGAGCAGGATTGCTGCTTAATTGTGACCACTGGCGGTACTGGCCCAGCAAAACGCGATGTCACCCCAGAGGCGACTGAGGCCGTGTGTGATCGTATGATGCCTGGTTTTGGTGAGCTGATGCGTGCTGAGTCGTTAAAGTTTGTACCGACGGCCATTTTATCTCGCCAAACGGCTGGTTTACGTGGTGATTCGCTGATTGTGAACCTACCTGGCAAACCTAAATCTATCCGCGAATGTTTAGATGCAGTATTCCCGGCGATTCCTTACTGTATCGACCTGATGGAAGGGCCATACCTTGAGTGCAACGAGGCGGTGATAAAGCCTTTCAGACCTAAGGCCAAGTAATCATTGAGATGTAAGGTTTAACTTGGTTGCTGTACGTCTAGGCCCTAGTTGCAACTGGGCTATGTAAGGAAGGACATAGCTCATGCTAAATCATCTACAGTGTGATAAGTCTTACTAGGTTCGCTTTGGTTAGACAGAGCGCCTTGATATGCGCAAAAATCTGCGCATTCAGTCAGATAATAGATTTTTCTTTTCAAAATAATCATTTATAGCATTGATTTAGTTTATTAAATTTAGGTTTTTCGACACTCGTTACCCCGAGTTCAGGTTAATTTACAAAGAACAGAGGTTAACTGGGTAACAAGTTTTTATCTTTTTACTGCTCTATGCCTTGAGGTGAAGGTGATAGGGAATGACATGCAAGCAAACGGATTGGCGATAAACTGACTGACAAATTTGAGGCTAATTTCATTAAGTCTGTGCTAATGGATCATTGCTCCCCATTGCGAATAGGCTTGGCAAACCAATCAAGGTGAGAAAGCAGGTCTTGGATATATCAAACACAGTTAGCGAGTCATATAAAAGCCCAAAATATAAACAAATTCCGAATTCTCCTACATTGGTGGGTTTGGCTAATGCTCCCTTAATTGTTCTATATTACGCGGCTTGTTTGGGGGTTTAACTTAGTATTGGTCATTCTGCAATTGATGCATCCGTGGGGATGTTGGAAAAGGTGGAATGTTGGAGAAGTTAGGGATGAAGGCTCTGTTAGCAAATATCTTTGGTCATTGGCAATCACCACCTTGGATGCATTGGTGTAAAGCCCATCCAGGTAAAAGTATAGGTAGCTTATTAGCCCTATTACTCGTCTCTGCTGGCCTATGGACAGCATGGGATTGGTATCAGCATTTACCTCAGCCACAGACAGTGCAGTCGAGCATATTCGCACCATCATTGACTAACTATGAGGCTGATAAGCCTGAGGTTGCACCGCTAGTTATTCGTTTTAGCGATTCAGTTGCCCCCCTCGATAATATTGGTAAACCCTTGAATAAGGGTATCAAATTGAGCCCTGAGATTGCAGGGCAATGGCGTTGGTCTAGTGATAAACATTTAGAGTTTCAACCTGACGCTGACTGGCCGGTGGATAAAACCTACAGTCTCACTTTGGATGGTGATGCATTATTAGCCAGCCATATCCTGCTGGATAACTATATTTTTGAGTTTAAGACAGCTCCTTTCAGCGCCAAAATTAGCGATGCGCGCCTTTACTACGAACCGAATCAGCCAAATATTCAAAAGGTTGTCGCAACCGTTCATTTTAGTCATCCCGTCGCAACTCAGACGGTAAAGTCGGCGTTATCTGTAGTGTTAAGCCCTGGTTTAACCTATAGCCAAGGCAGCGATTATCAACTGACCTTCGATGATAAACACTTAAATGCTTATATTCATACTGCGCCGTTAGCGACACCATTAGAGCCGAGTACGGTTAAATTAGAACTGAGTAATAAAATTAAAGCGGCTTTCGGTGGTAATGCGGCCGAAGAAGACAGTACTGAGGTGAGTGTTCCTGGGCGTTATCAGTTAAGTTTTTCCGCTGCTCAAATTAGTTTCGCCAAAAACGATCAAGAAGAGCCCGAGCCTGTATTAACCATGGAGAGTTCTCGTCCAGTGGCGGATGCGGCACTTAAGGGTAAGGTCGAGGCTTGGCTGCTGCCGCCAAAAGATCCACAAGGAAATACCTATTGGGGTACTCAAAACATCACTGATACTGTGTTGCGCAAAGCATCAAAAGTGACTTTGATCCAAAACCCAGGACCTGAAGGGCTTAATCAGTTACATAGTTTTAAATTTCAAGCACCTGTTGGTCGTTATCTTGCTGTTAGGGTCGCTAAGCATGTGGAAGGCCAAGGGGGCTATTTGTCCCGTGATGCTGCTTTTTCTGTGGTGCGAATGCCTGAATATCCAAAGGCGCTTGCGTTCCTCGGCGAGGGGGCTCTGCTGACGTTAAATGATGATCAGCGTTTAGGCTATCTCGTGAGAGGTGTTGCAGATGTCAGGATTGAGGTTGCTCAACTGTTGCCCGACCAAATTCATCAACTGGTCGATGAGGATTCGGGTATTTTCAAGGTTCAGTATTTTAACAATAACCTCTTCGATCGATTGGTCACACGTACCGAAATAATCCAAAAATTTGTCACGGATGACCCCGCTAAAACCTCCTATGGTGAGGTCGATCTTAAATCCTACTTTGCTGATAAGCGCGGCATTTTTGTGCTTAAGTTGACATCCGCCGAAGATCATAATGACGATACCTTCGATTATTATCCACGTGAAGCACATGATTTACGTTTTGTCGTCGTAACCGATATGGGGATTTTGGCTAAGCGCAGTGTCGACGGCAGCTTGGATATATTTGTGCAGTCTTTATCCCAGGGGCTACCGATTGCCAATGCTAAGGTGGACGTAGTTGGGCGCAACGGTCTGTCGGTGGCGGAAGGATTTACTGATCTAGGCGGCCATGTCCATTTGCCTAAATTAGGCCAATTGCGCCGTGAAAAAAGACCGCTCTTCTATCGAGTAGAAAAAGCCGGCGATGTTTCATTCTTGCCGATAGGCGACTGGCGCCGCGAGCTTGATATGTCGCGTTTTGATATTGGCGGTAGCAACGAGAGTGAAGATCCAAATACGCTGAGTGCCTACTTGTTTACTGACCGAGGATTATATCGCCCTGGTGAAACCGCCCACGTGGCTAGTTTAGTCAGGAGCCAGAGTTGGGGCGCTTCTTTAGATGGCTTGCCTGTCAAAATGGTGGTGACCGATCCGCGTGGCATTGATGTATTAGATCGTACCTTTAATTTAGATTCGAGTGGTTTTAATAGCTTGGATTTTAGTAGTACAGAAGCCGCCGTTGCGGGTGAGTACACTGCGAGCCTGTCATTAATTCGCGATAAACATAATTTGACTCGTTTGGGCGAGGAGAGCTTTAAAGTTCGCGATTTTGAACCCGACCGGATCAAGGTCAGAGTCACGCTTGGCGCAACCGAAAGCGGCACCAGCATCGGTTGGTTAAAACCCGAAGAGGTGTCGGCAAAAGTTCAGGCTGAGCAACTGTTTGGTGGACCTGCAGGTGATCGACGCGTGACTGGCGAAATGGTGTTGTCGCCCACGGATATTAGTTTTAAAGAATTGCCTGGTTATTACTTTGGCGTACAGGGGGAGCTGAAGGAATCCTTCCGTGAGACCCTCGCGGAAGCGAAAACCAATGAGGAAGGTGTTGCTGGGCTTAATCTAGCCTTAGATCGGTTTGGACAAACGACATTCAAGTTACATTTGCTCGCAAAAGTGTATGAGGCTGGCTCAGGTAGAAATGTGAGCGCTCAAGATAAGGCATTGGTCTCGAACGCCGATTTCCTGCTGGGTTATAAAGCCGATGGGGATTTGGGTTTTATAAGTAAAGATGGGGAGCGGCATCTTAAGTTAGTGGCTGTGGGGCAAGATTTAAAACCTCGAGTCACACAACTTCAGGCGGAGCGTATTGCTCGGCGTTGGGTCTCCGTGTTGGTGAAACAACGTGATGGCACCTATCGTTACGAGTCTCGTCGTAAAGATGAGCTATTAGAAAGCAATACCTTGCAACTTAATAAGGGGCAACTCGATATTGCGCTCGATACAAGTGAACCCGGTGATTACCAACTCAGGTTCATTGATGCCGAGGGGCATCAGCTTAACCAAATTGACTATAGTGTTGCAGGTCAAGGAAATGCGAGCCGTGCCTTGGAGCGTAATGCTGAACTCCAGCTCAAGTTAGACAAAGATGAGTATCAGCCCGGTGAGATGATCAATATCGCGATTCAAGCACCCTATACTGGTGCTGGTCTTATTACCATTGAGCGAGATAAAGTTTATGCATTTGAATGGTTTAATGCAGACAGTAGTCGCTCTGTGCAGTCAATTCAATTACCCGAGGGCATAGAAGGCAACGCCTATGTGAACGTGCAGTTCTTGCGTGCGCCGGATTCTGATGAGATTTTTATGAGTCCGTTATCCTATGGGGTGAAACCCATTAAGATCGATCTCGGCGCGCGTCGTCAGCCCTTGTCGTTAAGTCTGCCGGAGCAGATGAAGCCGGGTAATGATCTCAAAATAGCCTTGAACTTGCCTACGGACTCAAAAGTCGTGGTCTTTGGGGTGGATGAAGGCATATTACAGGTCGCCCGCTATAAGGCTCCCGATCCATTAGGACACTTTTTTGCGAAAAAGGCATTGACGGTAAACTCGAGCCAAATTTTAGACTTGTTATTACCGGATCTTAACGTGTTAATGCGTAATGCCGCACCGGGTGGCGACGCAGAAGCGTTGCTTGCTGCCAATTTAAATCCCTTTAAGCGTAAGCGCGCATCACCCGTCGTTTATTGGTCTGGATTACAGGATCTCAGTGCCGGTGAACAGCAGTTTAATTACAGTGTGCCCGATACCTTTAATGGAAAAATCCACTTTTTTGCGGTCAGTGTGACAGACAGCAATATGGGGGTGGCGGAAGCTTCGGTAAACGTGAAGGCGCCTGTTGTGATGACTCCGAACGTGCCCGCGTTTATGGCTCCGGGTGATGAGGCTGAAATCACATTGGGTCTCTATAACACTGAGTCTACGTCTACCCATGTCCAAGTGGCGTTGTCTTTGGAGGGGGGATTAGCACCGTTAGCGGGGGCTGAGCAATCATTCGACATTCTGCCAGGGCAAGAGGTAACGGCACGTTTTACACTCAAGGCAATTGAGCCTTTAGGGGAGGCGAAGTTACATTGGATGCTCAAGGGGGAACAAGGAGACTTCAAGATTGGAGAGAGCATTTCTATCCGGCCCCTGACAACGCATCGTGTACAACTACAGACGGCAGTATTGGATAGTGCAGAGAAGCAATTATCGCTGGAACGGCAGTTATTTGAGCCGTTTAGTCGCAAAGAGGCCGGACTTCAAAGCAGTCCCTTGGTCTGGGCGCAGGGCTTAAGTGCTTATCTTGAGAGTTATCCCCATGCTTGCACCGAACAGCTGGTGTCTAAATCGGTTCCTGCACTGGTATTGGGAAAACCGCAGGATAATTTATCAGCCTTTAATCAACTGATGACTCAACTCCGTAGCCGCCAGAACAGTGAAGGTGCCTTCGGTGGCTGGGCGGCTAATCCCGTTGTAGAACCTATGGTCACCCTGTACGTCGTGGATATGTTATTGGATGCCCAAGGTAACGGTTATGCTGTACCGCAGGATATGTTAGACAGAGCCAATGGCTATTTATCTGAACTGAGCAGCAGCCCAAGTAGTGGTTTAAGCGAGTTACGTCAGCGTGCCTATGGCGCTTATCTCTTGGCCCGCCAAGGAGTGCAGGTCAGTGGTGCTCTGGCCGATATTCGCGATCGATTACAGCGTTATTATCCTAAAGACTGGCAGTCGGATATTGCGAGCGCTTGGCTAGCAGCGAGTTTTACACTTATGCAGCAACAGACGTTGGCTAAGCCGCTTTGGGACGCGCAAGTATGGGAATTAATGCAGAAAACGCCAAAGCATCTTGATCTGTATTTAGATCCTTTAGTTCATGATGCTCAGTTATTGACCCTAGTCGCCCGTCACGCCCCAGAACGCCTTGCTAAGCTACCTGAGGGATTGTTAGAACGTGTGGGTAACTGGTTATCGGCACAACGCTATACCTCTCTATCTGCAGGCACGTTAGTGCGGGCGCTGGCTGCCTACGATCAGCAAGCGACCAGTGGTGAGTTGACGTTAACAGCACAAGTGGCGGACAAGTGGATCATTCAGAGTCTGCCTAAGGCTGAGTTACCGTTTACTACCAATAAGATCAAAGTCCAAAAGACGGGTGATGCTGATGCTTTCTACATGTCGATGGAATCCGGTTTCGATAAGCAGCCCGTTGCCGCATTCAGTCACGGTTTAGAGGTGAGTCGCGATTACTTAGACCTGAAGGGACAGCCGCTTAAGGGATTGAAAGTCGGTGAGGAGTTCTTGGTTCGGTTAAGGCTGCGTGCGACATCCTTTGAACAACTGGAACAGGTCGTCGTTATCGATTTGCTTCCAGGCGGCGTTGAGCCTGTATACCGAGATAAAGAGGTGGTTATGGTTGTTACCGTTGTTCAAGAAGGTGAAGAAGGCGAAGAAAGTGATGAAGAAGGTGACGGCGAAGAAGGCGAAGCTTTCAATGGCTGGCAGCCGCCGATAGGTGTTGGTGAACAGAGTGATTGGTCCCCTACATGGCTCAATGTCCGTGAGGATCGAGTCGTATTGTATGGTACGGCTAGCCGTGATGTGGGAACGTTTACTTATAAAGCACGCGCCACCAATGCTGGTCATTTCCAAGTGCCTGCACCCTATGCAGAAGGGCTGTATGATCCTCTGCAACAAGCACTAGGAAAAGGTAGTGAATTAGTCATCTCGGCGCCATGAGATCCGTTTACTTAGCCATAGTCGCCCTAGCCGTCATTTTGCTAGGGCTTAGGCTTTGGCCCGCGCAACCATTGAGTCAGCTGATGCCCAGTTCTCGTGAGGTGTTGGCTGCTGATGGGTCGTTATTGCGCTTAACCTTAGCCAGTGATGGCCAATATCGACTATGGCAAGATTTAGAGGATATCTCTCCAACCATGATTCAGGTCATGCTGTTGAAGGAGGATCGCTATTTCTACTATCACCTCGGTGTTAATCCTGTCGCATTAGTACGTGCCACCTTCGCCACTTATGTTGATGGTGATCGTCAAGGTGGCTCGACGCTGACGATGCAGTTAGTTCGACGAGTTTATGAGATTAACAGCCGATCTGTGCTGGGTAAGTTGGAGCAGATCTTGGCGGCGTTTTGGTTAGAGGCTCGCTACAGTAAACGTGAACTATTAGAGGCTTATCTTAACCTCGCGCCCATGGGGGGAAATATCGAGGGCGTTGGTGCTGCGAGTCAGATTTACTTTCATAAAGTAGCTGGTGAGCTGTCTTTGAGCGAGGCTTTGAGCCTTGCGGTGATGCCCCAGAGTCCAGCGCGTCGAGCACGATTTCAGGCTGATTTTCAAGCGGCAAGAGATAGACTGGCGCTATTTTGGCAGCAGACTTATCCGGATGATCCTCGTAATCAAGGTCTGCAGGTATTGACGGCTCTCGGTGCTGAACGTAACGAGCTGCCTTTTAAGGCGCCTCATTTTGCGCGTCGACAGCTACGCCAAGACGCAAGGATTGTTCACACAACAATAGAGCCTAAGTTACAAGCACTGCTAGAACTGCGCATTCGTCAGTATATTACGAGTAAGCGCCATTTAGGGGTGAATAATGCGACCGCGCTGTTGATCGATACCCGTGATCAGGCGATTAAGGCTTGGGTGGGCTCTGCTGATTTTTTTAATCCCATGATTTATGGTCAGGTTGATGGTGTTACCGCCCGCCGCTCCCCAGGTTCGACGCTCAAACCCTTCCTCTATGCTTTAGGTTTAGATCAGGGGATTATTCATCCCCAGAGCATACTTAAAGATGCCCCAATGGCTTTTGGAAGTTTCGAGCCGGAGAATTTCGACCATCGATTCACTGGCCCTATTAGTGCTCGAGATGCTTTGATCAAAAGCCGTAATCTCCCTGCCGTGTGGCTTGCGGGGCAGTTGACTGATCCTAATTTGTACGGTTTTTTACGACAAGCCCAGATATTTGGATTAAGACAGGAAAGCCATTATGGATTGGCGCTTGCCTTAGGGGGAGGCGAGCTAACGATGATGGAACTTGGCAGGCTCTACCTTATGCTGGCAAGCGAAGGTCGTTATTATCCCTTACGGGAGCGGACGGAGCAGCCCATTAATCCGCCGAGCATGCAGTTATTGAGTCCTGCAGCGAGTTTTCTGGTGTTGGATATGCTAAAAGACAATCCTCGTGCCGATGGGTTGCCAAGGCAGGGCTGGCGTGTGGCTTGGAAGACGGGGACCTCTTGGGGATTCCATGATGCGTGGAGCGCAGGGGTAGCAGGCCCCTATGTGTTGGTGGTCTGGGTGGGCAATTTCGATGCGACACCCAATGCTGCGTTTATCGGGGCAGAAATCGCAGGGCCATTATTCTTTAACATCACTGATGCTTTGCAGGCAAGCCTGCCGAGTACCGCTGATAGAATCTGGGCACCACCGAATACCGTAAAAAAAGTGAACATCTGTGCTGAGTCTGGTGAGTTACCTAACCTGTGGTGCCCTAAAGTGATCGAGGGATGGTTTATTCCGGGCGTCTCACCCGTCAAAGTGTCAACGCTACATCGTCCTGTTTGGGTGGATAACCAAACGGGTATGGCGGTATGTCCACCCTATGACGCCCAAACCCAGCATCAAGAAATCTTTGCCTTCTGGCCTTCGGACATGGCGAGTTTATTTGAGCAGGCGGGGTTACCGCGTAAGTTAGCGCCTCAATTGCCCGAATCGTGTCGTAACGCTATTCAGCTCAGTAACATCGATCCTGTGATTCGTTCCCCTTTGAAAAATGTCACCTATAGCTTGAGGCAAAGTCATTTGCATGAGCATATTGCGTTGCTGGCCGATGCTGCGCCCGATGCGAGCATGTTGTACTGGTTTGTTGGACGGGATCTCATCGGTCAAAGCTTACCTAAGCAAGCCTTAGAATGGCGGCCCTCGACATCGGGTGACTATAAGTTATCAGTCACTGACGATAAGGGCCGTAGTACGAGTTTGAATCTTAATGTCAGCATATTGCACTAAGCCTAATGGTTTTATGCTTAACCCTTAGTTTAGCGCGTTAATCTTTTGCTTTAAGTCGTATTCAGGCTCTGTCACTATTTTTTCCAGCACTTGCACTCGTTCTATAAGTACTTGATTCTTTAGGCTCAACTGGGTGAGTTTATCTTCAAGTTGTCGATTGTTTCCGTCACCCAGTTGGCGCATTTTTAAGTAATGCTTAAACATCTCTGTGGCGCTTACACCGATAATAAAGGTCACCATAATCACCAGTAAGACATATTCGTTTTCCATAACAAACTCCTTAACTCAATATAAGGGCGCGGTGCGCCCTGTAGTCGGGTGATAGTGTTATAAACCGAAGATCACTTTTTCACTCTTTAACGATTTTTCCATGCCGAATGCCAACACTAGGGCGATGGCCAGCGTGCCTAGCGTCGATACTAATAATTGCAGCATGTTCATGTCTTTACCTTTAATAAAGTCCATCAGCGCCTGTTGTTGACCGGATACCGGCAACCACTGCAGTACGTCGGGCGCAATGTTGTAGCTGGCTGCCATCGACAGTGCCAAAGGCACAAACAGCACCATGGTCAGGTAGGACTGTGCTTCCTTAAAGGTTTTGGCCATAAAGGACACAAACAATTGCAAACAGGCAGCCATCAGGGCGACGGGGATACCGACCAATAGCATCAGTGCCATAAACTCACTGGTAATGCTGACGCTAAAGCCGAGTTCCTGCCAAGGCACAAAGGTATAGGCGACCTTAGATACTAATAAAATCAACACTAAACCGAGCAGGGCAAACAGGCCGACAGTGATGATCTTTGAGAGCACTAATTGGCGCGTGGTCAGTGGATGGCTAAGTAACAGTGCCAAGGAGTTACGCTCACGCTCACCGGCGCTGGTGTCGATGGCCAAGTTCATCCCCGAGATAAACACTGAGTAAATCATAGTGAAAATGGCGATACCTAAGATCATCCCGCCCTTAGAGTCGGTCGTGGCTTGGTCGTGCACATTCACTTTTATTGGTTGCACCACGCGAGGGTCGATACCACGGGCGATTAAGCGCAGGCTGCCCATTTCGGCGCTATAGGCCTGTAACTGTTTCTCTAAACGACGAATCGAGTTTTGCAGTTTTTCCTCTGAGTTATCGGCCACGATAGTGATCTCGGCGCCTTTGCCTTGGTTCATTTGCTTGGCATAGTCTGGGCTGATAATCAGCTCGATGGCTTTGAGATCCTTCGCGCCAGCTTCGCCTTGGGTAATGCCCTTATTGGACAAAAATCTCACTAAGTCCGGCGCTTTGTCGGGATTAGTGATGCTGATTTTAAGATCGTCCGGGCTAGTGAGCTGACCGATTAACACCATAAACAGGCCGCACATGATCAGTGGCGTACCGATGGCGTAGTAGAGTCCCGCCATCACAGAGCGTTTATCGCGGGCGGCGTCGATCAGTTCCTTGCGAACCATTGCGATGATTTTATTCATGATTATTCCTTATCCCAAGTTTGTCTGTTCGCCATTAGGTCGAAACAGGCGTTATCGCAATTTGTATAAGTTTTAATGCTGTGTTTGCTGAGTGTCATCATGCGGCAATGCCCTCATCGGTGCCGATCAGCTGGATAAAAGCATCTTCGAGTGAGGCTTTACCCGTTTGTGCGCAAAGTTGCTCTGGGCTGCCGATGGCCACCACTCGGCCTTGCGCCATCACGATCACTTGGTCGCACAGCGCCGCGACTTCCTGCATCACATGGCTGGAAAACAGCACGCAATGCCCTTGGTTTTTAAGGTCGATAAGAATATCCCGCAGCAAACGGGTACTCATTACATCCAGCCCACGGGTCGGTTCGTCGAGGATAATATTGCTCGGGCTGTGGACTATGGCTTGGGCGAGGGCGGTTTTCATTCGTTGCCCTTGGGAGAAGCCTTTACAGCGGCGATCGCTAATATCTTCGAGGCGCAGTTTGGCGATAACCTTGCTGGTGGCTTCCTTGGCGTCGCTTGCAGATAACCCGCTGAGTTCGGCAAAGTAACGGATATATTCCCGCGGTGTGAGGCGCTCATACAGGCCAAATGGATCGGGGAATAAGCCGAGTTGCTGCTTAGCACCTATCGGATCGATGGCGACATCGATACCTTCAATTTCAGCCGTGCCGGTATCGGGTTTCAGCAGGCCAAAAATGGTGCGTAAACAGGTGGTTTTACCGGCGCCATTGGGGCCGAGTAGGCCGGTGATCTGGCCGTTTTCGGCCACAAAACTCAAATCGTTTAAGGCCTGCACTTCGCCGATGTGCTTAGAAAGATGGGATACTTTGATCATAATTACTCCTTGGCTCCAGTGCTGGGCTTATCCTTGGGCTTATCTTTGGCTGAGTTGGTTGCGGCTTCGGTGGTAAGTGGCTCAACCGAGCTGGCGTTTAAATAAAAGCTACGGCGCACATCCTTTTTCAAACATTCACCATCGAGATCTTTAACTGAGCCTGTACGCACTAACTCGGCAACTAAGTTATTTGCGCAGGACTGATAGGCCACGCCATGGGTGGCGTAGGGCGCGATAAAGTGTTTAGCGTTGGTGAGTTTTTCCATGGCAAGCTCACCCCAACTCGGTGGTGTTGCTGGGTCGATTTCACCCGAGAGCAACAGTGTTGGGATGTCGCTCTTGATCGGTTCACTAAAGCTGGCATCGACGGGCGGCACTTTCCACACAGAGCATGATGCTTCCAGGCTTTCGAGCATGGTTTTACCGACATAGGAGGTTTTGGCTTGCTCACGCATCGCAGGAGTGATTCGATGGATGTCTTCTCCACAGACCACGGAGGCGTGCATGCCCATTGCCATGCCTGCACCATCGGTAGTTAAGGCATACAATCCGAGTAGCGGTTGATAGTTACCTTTGGCGGCTTGATGAATTGCATGGGGCACTAAGGCGCGCACATTGGTTTGATACAGCGCCATTCTGATCGCGCCGTAAAACTTCGCACGGGTCATGGTGAGTAAGGTCTTTTCACCTGTGACGGGGTCGTGCACTTGCTCCATGATTGGCCCTTCGGTCAGTCTTGCAACCACTTGGTCAAACTCGGCCTTGAGCTCTGGAAACTTGGCATGGCAGGCCGCGGTTTCTTGGCAGTCTTTAAACAGTAAGTCAAAGCCGCGCTCAATCGCCGAGCCGATTTCTAATACGCTTTGCTGCATCGGCACTATGCCGTCTAAGGTGACAGTGGCTAAATGCTCGGGATACAAGCGCATATAGAGCTGCGCCATGCGTGTGCCGTAGGAAATGCCGTATAAATGCAGCTTTTTGTAGCCTAAATGGGCGCGCACGGCTTCGAAGTCTTTGACGGCGTTAAGGCTGCCGTACTGGGTTACATCGCTACCCGCCAATTGATCTCGGCATTTTTGCGCCTCGGCTAAGCTATCGACATTGTCATCGTTGAAGGCGAGTAAGGATTGTGGGCCTGCATCGCAATTCAATAGGTTTGAGCGGCCAGTACCACGTTGATCAATCAGCAAAATATCTCGCTGCTGGCGCACCTTGTTGAGCACGGTATTAAAGCTTGCCGCGTTATCGATGGCCGATTGCCCTGGGCCGCCAGCGATGGCTAATAGTGCTTCTTCATGGTTGGCATTTTTTACCGCTGGCAGGACAACATAATGCACTTGGATCTGCTTGCCATCAGGCTGATTGGGGTTTTCGGGTACGGTCACAAAGCCGCATTGTAAGCGGTCGGAGACGCCTTCTACATAACAGGTATTCGTGGGGGTTGTTGGAGGAGTTGGTTTATCACTTGCCCAAACCGTTGCGCTACACATGGCGAGCATAAGTGTGCTCAAGCCTATGATTTTGCTGGTTGAAATACGTTTATGCCAGCCTGTGTTTGAGCGCTTAATCGCAACGCAAGCGCTGGCATTATGGGACTTCCTGTGGGTCATGCTATCTCTCATGAGCGCTTTCCTTTTTGCATTTCAGGATGAGTGTGTTACTTTAAATACAGTGTATCGGTGTATCAATGTATTAATACAGTGTGTAAAGCCTAATGTTAGAACTTTTAAATGTCAACCCCAGCAGTGGGGAGCCAATTTACAAGCAATTACACGAGCAAATCGTGCGCTTGATTGTGGGCGGCCAACTGCAAGCGGAAGACGTATTACCTTCAGTACGCCAGATTGCGGAATACCTTGCAGTAAACCCGATGACGGTATCCCGTGCGATTCAGCAATTGGTGGATCAGGGCTGGTTAGAGCGCCGCCGTGGACAGGCGACTCGGGTTGCTGCCCGTACCGAGGCGATGGAATCGGGCGTGAGTCTGCTTGAGCCACAATTAGATGGCTTGTTGGCACAAGCCAAGCAGCTGGGCGTGAGCCTGCCTGAGTTGCTGCAATTGATTAACGAGCGCTGGCAAGCCTAGTCGGCCCAAGCGAAAACGAGAATAAAAAGGACGTAATTCGATGGATCAAGAGTTTCCCCCAATACTTGAGTTTTCTAAGGTAAACAAAGTTTTTCGTGGAAAAAATGGCGTTGAAAAACAGGCGTTAAAGGATCTGTCCTTGCGCTTGTCAGCCGGGATGGTGGTTGGCTTATTGGGGCAAAATGGCGCAGGAAAATCGACCTTAATGCGTTGTGCTTTAGGGATTCTATCGCCCGATTCGGGTGACATCCGCACCTTAGGTGAGACGCCGGAGCAACTCTCATCAGCCGCAAAGGAGCGCCTTGGCTATGTGCCACAGCAACCTTTTGGTTATGAAGGTTTTACCGTCGAGCGCGCCCTCGATTTACACCGCAGCTTTTATCCCCACTGGGACATGCAGTTAGAGCAAGATTGGCTCGCTCGCTTTGAGTTAGATGTGACTCAACAGGTGCAGCGTTTATCGGTTGGGCAAAGGCAATCGCTAGCGTTAATTATGGCAATGGCCTATCGCCCTGAGCTGCTAATCCTCGATGAACCCGTGGCGAGCCTTGATCCTATCGTTAGGCGCAAATTTATGGTCGATTTATTCGACTTAGCCCTCGAATCCGGCTCGGCGGTGTTGTTTTCATCCCATATCACCTCGGATTTAGAGCGGGTCGCGAGTCATGTGGCACTGATTAAACAGGGCGAATTAGTGTTGTTTAAGGAAATCGATGCTCTGCGGGAAGAGGTGCGTCTACTCAAACTGGCGGCGGGCGCTGAGTTGCCTGAGCAGGTGCGCATTTTGAGCCGAGATGGTGATTCTGTGCTGGTGGATAAGGGCGAAGTCGATCTCAATCTCCCTGGCGTGCAGCGAAGCGAGGCGCTTAATTTGGAGCAACTCTTTGTGGAGTTACACAAATGAGTACCGTGAAGTCACTCGTGCAACCTACTGATAAGCCTGCAACAACGCATTCTATCAATCCCTTTAACGGCATGCTGCGCCTGTGGTTATTTGACGTGGGCAGTGTGAGCTTTTTGGGCACCGGATTATTGGGTGTCGTCTTGAGTGTATTTGCGGGATGGGCCGGGCAAAAGGACAGTTTTGATATTTTTGTCGGCATGGGGATTGTCTCTACTTCTGCTGCGGTCGCATGGCAGTTGATTCGACTGATGGCGAATGAGTGCTCAATCTTAATTCCCCGTTATCGGCAAAATATCTTTATCCAGTGCGAGGTGATGCTTATCGGTGTGTTTAGCCTTGCGGTGCTCTTATGTGTATTGTTTGGTTTTAGTGCTAGCCTGTCGTTACTGGTGTTTGCCCAAGGGATAAGCTTAGGTTTTATTCTGTTGTGTCTGCGGCAAACCCAATGGTTTTACTCCTCATTTTTACTCTTTATCTTAGTGCCATTTTCCAGTGCTTTGGCGGAACAAGTGCCACTGTGGTTAAGCTTGGCCCTGTTGTTTGTCTTTGCCGCGTTGATTTGGCGCCGCTGCCTAGTGTTACCTTGGCGGGTTGAGGCGCGCAGTGTGTACCTCAACGGCCTAGAAATGGGCTGGTTTTGGCTGCCTAACCTGCAATCCATGCGGTTTTTGAGCCGTTTCGAGCGTTATTTGCATCCGGTTAACTTTTTTATCGGGCCGATGTTGACCGTATTACTCTTGTTGCTTCCGGTGTTGGCGTTAGTGCTTGGAGTGTTATTCCAGCTGATGCATTGGGATTTTCCGGTGTTACTGCTACTGGCGCAGTTTTGTGTGATCAGCTGTGCGCTGGTGCATTGGAGCCGGGTGCAGCGAGCGCGCGCAACAGCGTTACTGTTGTTGATGCCGGGCTTTGATGGCCGAACGGGGTTAATCAATGCTTTTGCCCGCGGGCAGCAGCGATTGTTGTATCTCATCAGTGTCGGTGTGTTGCTCTGTAGCCTTTTTATTACTTGGCTCAACGGCGAAATGAGTGTGCCATTGCTGGCGCACTTAGTGATAAGCACCTATTGGGCTTGTGCCTTGGTATTAGGGCTAGGTTGTTTGTGCCGCCGCGTGTTACAGGTGAGCCTGACTATGTTGGTGGTGCTGGCACATTCACTTTGGGTATCCCTCAGCTTAGCGATGCAGCATGATGGTCATCTGTACTATTGGTTATTAGGCGATATTTTACTGGCAGTGTTGGGGCAGGTCGCCTTGTTTTGGGGCAGTAAAACGCTATGGCGGATTGATATTGACGGGCTTTAACCACGTAGAAATGACGTGATTTGGGCGACATTTGCACAAGATTAGAGCAAAAACTCTTAGTTTTTAGCTTGCCTTCAGGTAGAATGCTGCAAAAGCGGTACACTTGTAAGCTAAAAGGTGAGGCATTCATGTCGCTCGAACAATATCACGTAATTCGACTATTACAGCAGCAAAGCCAGTCGTTAAAGGAGGCTATTGCGCTGGAAGGTTTTGAAATGGCAGCCCCTTGGCATCAAGTCAGTTGGCAGGCATTTGATGAAATCAGCCATAAAATCGCACAAGTGTTAATTCAACTCGGCGTACAAGTGCAAGACCGCTGCGTGATTCTGTCGCAAAACTGCCCTCAATGGACCTGTGCCGATGTCGGCACCCTGAAAAGCCGCGCCATTGTGGTACCGATTTATCCAACCAGCACTGTCGAGCAGGCGAGCTTTATCGTTAACGATGCTGCTGCCAAGGTGATTTTTGTCGACGATGCCAAGCAATATGCGCTGGCCTGTGAGCTGCAAACGCTTTGCCCGACCTTAGAGCATGTGATTGTGTTCGATGCCGCGGTGCAACTGGCTCAAGATAAACCTCAGCATAAACATTTAGATAGCTTACTGGCGTTGGAATATGACCAAAGTGCTGAGCTCGAACAGCGTTTAAAAGACGCTAATCTCGATGATTTGTTAACCCTGATTTATACCTCCGGCACGACTGGCGACCCTAAGGGCGTGATGCTGGATTACCGCAATATGGCCTCGACTGTGCATCAGCACGATCTGATTTTGCCTTTCAAAACCGGCGATGTGTCTTTGGCTTTCCTGCCGCTTAGCCATGTGTTTGAGCGTGGCTGGAGCTTCTATGTGCTGTGCCGCGGTGGCCGCAATGTGTATTTGCAGAATACCCAAAGAGTAAAAGAGGCGATTAGTGCTGTGCGTCCGCATACCCTATGCGTGGTGCCGCGTTTCCTTGAGAAGGTTTACAGTGCCGTACAGGATAAAGTCGCTAAATCTGCCGAGGGCCGTAAAAAATTATTCGCTTGGGCGATGGGTGTTGGCGAACGTCAGTTTGAAGTCAGCCAAGGCCGTGTTAAGGGCGGTTTGTGGTTATCTTTGCAGTGGCGTTTGGCGAACAAGCTGGTTTACAGCAAGTTGCAGGCTGTACTCGGTGGACGGTTAAAGTTTATGCCCTGTGGCGGTGCTGCACTCGATTTAAATGTGGCGTCTTTCTTCCATGCGATTGGTATTCCTGTGCTTTGTGGTTATGGCATGACCGAAACAAACGCCACAGTGACCTGTAACACCTTAGACAATCGTGTTGCGGGATCAAACGGTAAAGTCTTGCCCGAAATCCAAATTAAGCTGGGTAAGGACGACGAGATTTTAGTCCGTGGCGATACCGTGATGCGCGGTTATTACAATCGCCCTGAAGATACTGCTGCTGCCTTTGAAGACGGCTGGTTAAAGACGGGCGATGCGGGTCGACTCGATGCCCACGGCAATTTATTTATTACCGACCGCATTAAAGAATTAATGAAAACCTCCAACGGCAAATACATTGCGCCGCAGCGGGTTGAGGGCACAGTGGGTCGTTGCCCTTTTATCGAGCAGGTGGCGGTGATTGCCGATGCTCGTAACTATGTGACTGCGCTGATTGTGCCAGCTTTTGAATCTCTCGAAGCGTGGGCGAAGGAAAAGGGCTTAAAGTATGAGTCGCCCATTGAACTCTTGCGTCACAGCCATGTGGTTGAGCATTTTGAACAACGCTTAAAGCATCTACAGCAGGAACTGGCAGGATTTGAGCAAATCAAAAAGTTTACCCTGCTGCCGGAAGCTTTTTCGATGGAGGCGGGGTTAATCACTCCGACGCTTAAGCTGCGCCGCAAAATGATTTATCACAAGTACGTCCATGAAATAAATGCTATGTACAATAATTGATTGTTAAATATTTGATCTCAAAAGGCCGCTTTGCGGCCTTTTTTGTCACTGCTACTTCCTGAAGCATTAAAGTTAGCTTAAAATTCGGCCCGTTTACTGGTGCGCACGAGGCGCAAGGTGTCGGTGTTAAGGGTAGTTAAATGGAACTTTCGATTCGTCGTTTGTGTGCTGCTGTCAGTGCGGTATTGATATCTTCTTTTGCGGTTATTCCTGCTGCGGTTGCAGCGGATTACGACAAAGTGGTTCACGGTCCTGTGGATCTTCCTAATGGTCAATGGCTCGATTTCTATCAAAAAGATCAGCAGGTATGGAGCGAAATGCTCTATGGCGATGCGCCCGGAGTTCGCATCGACGATTACGGCCGCGCTGAAATCGTGGCGGTTTTTTACCATGACTTCGATAAGGGCGGTACTAAGGAAGTTATCGTCATGCTCAAGGATGCCGATGGTCAGCATCTGCGGGGTTATGGCTTTGAGGGTGAAGAGCTGACCAAACTGCCGCGCCTGCAAGCCGTGCTTGATGAGGTTGCGCCTAGTATTACCACCTTTACTGTTGGTGGGGTTCGCAAGGTGTTAAGTCAGTTACCACCACAGCAGTATCGTATGACCTATGAGGCCGAAGGGGTAAAAGATCCTGAAATCAAAGCGATTCTCGACGGTACCTCCAAGCATAAACCGACCCTAATCGGTTATCGAAATTCAGAAGGCGCAGCAACGGATGTGAAAACGGCCGTTGAGTACAAACTGCGTTATCCCGTGACTCGCACTGATAAAGATGCCGAGGGTCGCGAACGCCAATATAGTCTGGTTGCTACCTTTGATCGCAGTGCCTACGTCGAAGAAGATGGCAGTTTTATGTTGGTCGCCATTGGTTATGAGGCCGACGATGCCAACTGGTTGAAAAGTGGTGGCGCCAAAATCCCCCGTACTGGTCCATTTTACGAATTTATGAGTATGGGCAGTAGTTGGGCAGGGGTGGCCAGTGAAGCCAATTATGTACAAGGCGAACTTGATGGTCACTTCGCCGCCTATGATGCTCGCAATGGCAGTGTGATGTATGCCGGTGACTATAAGCTGGGTAAACAAGTCGGTAAGTGGATGGAAGCCGACAGTCGTGAAACCTATTGGGAAGGTGAGTACCTCGACGGTAAAAAACAGGGTAAATGGGTTTTACAGTCAGTCATGGATGATGCCGACAACTATGGTTTTATCCATTACAACCAGGGCGTGCCCGATGGCCCGAGCGAAATTTATACCCCTGATTACGATTCGGGCACCGAAGGCGCGAAGAAATTGTCCGAAAAGGGCATTTATCTTAATGGCGTAAAAGACGGTGAATGGCTTGAGGCTGATGGCAGCAAAGGCCAATACCAAAAGGGTGTTAAACAAGGCGCTTGGGTTGAAAAACTCACCCAAGGGGATTATCGCTTTCAAACCGGTGAAGGCAACTACCTCGATGGTAAACGCTCAGGCCTTTGGGTATATATCCGAACACCAGATGCCAACGATGCCTTTACCACCAAGCAATCAGTGACTTATCTCTACAAGACCGAAGTCAACTATGAGAATGGCCTGCGCCAAGGTGAGGCAAAGTTATTTAATAAAGATAATTTTATGTTCGCCCTCAAACATTACGATAAGGGCAGACTCCACGGTGAAAGTTTATGGTATTCAGCGCCGAATATTGTCAGCAATGTTGCCAATTATCGTCAAGGGGAGTTAGATGGCCTGCAAATGTGGCTCGAGCCTAACGGCGATCTCAATCAGTTAAGTCATTATAAGTTCAATGCAGCGGTAAAACTTAAGCCGTCGCAGGATGAATGTATGATGCGAAAAGAGCCCTATGCCGGCGATTGTGAGGGTGTGTTAAACTCAAAAAATACCGAGACTAGCTCGATTAAAGATGGTGAGCAGCGAGTGTATTATGGCGGCCAGCTATCCGAATTAGCCTATTACACTAATGGGTCAGTCGATAAAGAATATCGATTCGATTCCAACGGCCGTTTAAAGTATTTCAAGACCTATAAAGCGGGCAAGGAATACGGCCCAAGTATCAGTTATTCCACCGATGGTGGTTACTCACTCTCTCAATATAGTCATCTTATCAATAACCGTCTCTCCGGCCCCCATTACAGTTTTTATCCAAATGGACAGATTAAGAATATCTGGAACTACTGCCAGCAAGAAGGCGAAACCTTGAACGGTGAACCTTATTTCTGGGATAACGCCATTGCGCGTTGCGGTATCCAGCGGGAATATTTTGATAATGGTGCCGTGAGTTGTATCGAGGATCTCGACAGTAATTATGCCGTGGATAAAGTCTGTTATGACCAGAATGGTAAGTTAGCCAGCGAAATGCTGCGTATTGATGAGCAACATGTGGTCCATAAGCGTTATATCAATGGGGTCATTTATCAGGAGGAACCGGGGTTCTCCGATTCTTCAAATGTGATTAAAGGACGCAAAGTTTATTACTTAGAAAACCCCAAAAGCCATGGTGTGTTTAAGTCCTACCGTAACGGTCAGTTAGAATACGAAAAAATCTATGATATGGGTAAAGCCGGCTGTATGAAAAAGTACGATGCTAATGGCAAGCAAACCCCAGACACCGCGAGTTGTCAGTTCTAGGTTTTAGGCTAGTGGTAAGACGTCGTTTAGCTTAGGATAATGGATGAGTTTGGTGGTTTGGCTTTAATGCGATAATCGCCACGCTCTTCCATTAATACAATTATAAAAAGGAAGTTTGCATGTCAGCCACAGAATACAGCCTCGAAATCCAGCCAAGATTCACCGAAACCGATGGCCTAGGCCATATTAACAACACAGTTATCCCAGTCTGGTGCGAGGCAGCACGCACGCCAATCTTTGAGATTTTCAATCCCGAGTTGGATTTACATCAGTGGAATCTGATTGTGGCGGGTTTTACTGTAGCCTTTATCGCGCCGACTTATTACGGCAAGAATGTCACTGTTAAAACCTATGTTAGCCGTATCGGTAATAGCAGTTTTGAACTGACCCAAACCTGTTGGCAAGCGGGCAATAAAACCGCCGAAGTACAAACCACTTTGGTACATTACGATTATCACAGCGAGAAAAGCCGTCCAATTCCTGAAGATATTCGTGGAATGCTCGCTAATCTGAGTGGCCCAAGTGAGTCAAATTAAGCGCCATATTATTACTCGGGGTATAAATCCTATTAATCTGCTATGCAGTTCATGCATTTTTATTGGTGCAGGCACAGGGTTAGGCTCGCATCGGTTTATCCCTTGCTCAAGATAGATAATCACAAAGGTGCAGTTAAGCACGTTAATATCAGCATCTAGGCTCGGGGTGTAGATATCTGCAGGACTAGGGCCACGCCATGTGTCTCTTTGTTCGTGAGTGAGCAGAAACGTTTGCTGAACATGATTGAATTGAACCTGCAATTTTACGCCATCAAAAGTCCAGGTTCCGGTGTGCTGCTCTAGCTCAAAGTTATCATTAATAGGCTTTTCATATTCGAGTACAGCTTGGCTTTGCGGCGTGAGATTAAGGGTTGCATCGCCCGCTGCGCAACGATCTGTTCTGATAAAAGATGATGGTAAGGCTGGTGAAGTCTGCTCGCTATTGCGTAAGTAAATACCGACATTATTTGTACTGAAAAAGTGCTTACCTTCGGCAAATTTATACTCTGTCGGTTCGGTAACGCCTTGGCCTTTTAGGATATTTTTAATATCAGAGATAGCTTGGGTATCTCGATAAGCGGGATTGGTGGCAAGCACCGCATCAGGGAATTCTGCCGGAATAGCAACAGGGCTTTGGCTCACCCGCCAGCCGGATTGTATTAAGGCGGTTTCAATAGCCTTTACTTTTATGGGCTCAACACCTTGAACGATCAAAATGGCTTGGCGTTGTTGGCAGCCGGACAAGAGCGTTAGGCCTACAAGCAGTAAACCATGGCAAAATCGAGATAGCTTCATGTGGTGGCATTCCTTTGCGGCGATATCATTAAGTAGTTGTGAAATTAGTTTTTCAAAAACTTTTGCACATACCAGCAGCTGGCTTCTATCTCGTAATCTTGGGCTTTGGCCCACTTTAAACCATGGCGAACTAAACGTTCGGCAAGACCTTTGCCACGCAATTCGTCGGGGACATAAGTGCGGTTAAAATCGATATTTTTGCCATCGAGTCGATATTCCAGTACTGCCTCATGCCGATCAACGGGGATCACAAAGCGTTGTTTATCCTGTTGATGTTCAACAACAGTTTCCATTTGCTCTTTTTCTGACATACAAACTCCTACTGAATATGGTCTAAAGTGTGCTGGCAGTTTAGCCATCGACTCGGTTAGCTTAAGCTTGCTCGTGTTGTTTTAGAATGGTGAGCAATTCTGTGGGAAGTTCGGCTTTTTGACCCGTTTTAAAGTTAAACATCACAGCGACCGAAGTGCCTAGGGTTGTTACCGCCTGCTGTTGTTTACTAAAGGCCTGATAATGCATGGTAAATCTGTCGCTTTGAATATCACTGATACTTACGCTGACCAATAGGGTATCGGGGAAGGTTACTGGACGTTTATAGCGCGCCTGATTCTCACTAATCACAGGGCCAACACCGGATTTATACAGGGCATCGAGCGGGAAGAGGCGATTGAAAAAGTCGATACGTGCGGTTTCAAAATAGCGGAAATAGACGACATTATTGACATGCTGCAAGGCATCCATTTCGCCCCAAGCAACGGGGATTTGGGTAACGATAGGGTGCTGTGCGAGAAACTTTTCCATTGGGCTTAGTGTTGGACTTTCCATTGCATTACTCATAGTCAAAAACTCTAGTTAAAACGCTCGTTTAAGGAAGCCAGACTAGCAGTATAAGCTAGCTGCGACAAGCCTTAGGCAATATACAACATTAAGTGAAGCAAGGAGTTGGCAGTGATAAAACAGGTTGGGGATACGGTTATTAAGGCAACACATTTTGCGTCTTGCCATTGTGGTGCTGTGGTATTGGAGTTGTCATTGCCTAATGGCATCGAAAATCCACGCCGTTGCGATTGCTCTATCTGTCGCCGTAAGGGCGCAATAGTTGGCTCTGTGCCGCTGGCGGGGATTAAGATCCTCAAGGGTGAGAATGTGCTAAAACTCTATGAATTTAATACCAAAACTGCCAAACACTACTTTTGCTCTATCTGCGGTATTTACACCCATCACCAGCGGCGTTCCAATCCCCATGAGTATGGTTACAACATTGGTTGCCTCGAAGGGGTTAACCCATTCGATCTCGAAAATGTGCCCACGAATGATGGCGTTAACCATCCTGCGGATCGTTAGATTATGAACATAGGCCAATTTGCAGCACTCACTGGACTGTCGGCGCATACGCTCAGATATTACGAGAAAATTGGCCTACTGCAGTCTGTCGTTCGAAATGGCAGCGGTCATCGTGATTATGCGGCGAAAGAAGCGGAATGGATTGGGTTTATCAATCGCTTAAAAGAAACTGGCATGCCGTTAAAGCAGATATTGACCTATGCCGAGTTGCGTGCCCAAGGTGATGCTACCGCGAGTCGGAGGCAGCAGTTGCTCGAGCAACATGCAACACAATTGGCTGAGCGTATTTGCCAAGAGCAGGAGCATTTGGCTGCCCTTAAGCAAAAAATTCACTATTACCAAACTCATTTTAGTGGTTAAGTTCAGCCGAACAGTCGCGATTAAATGCTAACCAGTTGTTTTATATTTGTTTGTGCTGCTAGTCGGCGAGCTGGGGACCCGCTTTACAGTTCCGCATTGCCTGTGTCATCCATCAATGAACCATTGACTTAGAGCTAACTCTAAGGTTTAGGCTGCTTGCTGTGATTTAATCCAACAGGAGCTAAAAATGAGTAATCAAAGATATGTGCAGGGCCTCGCTAAACTAACTGAAATTGACGGTGAGGCGGGTGAGAAAGTCATCCGCAGTCTCGCCGATATTTGCCCTGACTTAGGCAAGTACATTATTGAATATCCTTTTGGGGATATTTATCAGCGTGAGGGGCTCGACCTTAAGACGCGGGAGCTAGTGACAGTTGCCGCACTAACGGCGCTAGGACATTGCCAGCCACAGTTAAACGTACATATTAATGGCGCATTGAATGTTGGTTGTACGCCGAAGGAAATTGTTGAGGTGATATTGCAAATGTCGGTTTATGCTGGCTTTCCTGCGGCACTTAATGGCATGTTTGTCGCTAAAACCGTATTTTCTGAGCGGGAGTTAAGTGCCGTTTAGTCGAAGAATAAAAAAAGCGACCATAGGGTCGCTTTTGTTTAGGGAGTCAGTGAGTTTTTACTCGATCACTAGCTTATCGAAACTGTTGATAGTGCGAAAATCGCCAGTGCGCTGCTTGCTGTCGCGAACCATTTGGCAGGTCATCATGCCGGCTGCGTCAGCTGCTTTTAATTCTTCAATCACATCAGACACAAACAGTACTTGTTTAGGGCTTAAACTGATGGTGTTGAGAATATTGCAGTAAGCTTGCTTATCCAATTTGTTACCCGTACGGGTATCAAAATGGCCGTTAAACATCTCGGTTAAATCGCCGCCATCACTGTGGCTGAATAACAGTTTTTGGGCATCGACTGAGCCAGATGAGAAACTGTAAATACGCAGGTTTTGTGCGCTAAAACGTTTCACTGCTTCGATAAAGTCCGGGAAGATATGGCCCTTAAACTCATCATGGGCATAACCTTGCTTCCAGATTAATCCTTGCAGGGTCTTAAGTGGCGTGGCTTTGCGGTCTTCGCGTACCCACTGTTGCAGAATTTCGGTGACGCGATTCAAGTCTGCATCGGGCTCTAGGGCGATATCTCGAGTATCGCAGATGCAGTTTTCCACCAAGACATTGTGTTGGTTCTGCGCTAAAAAGTCTGGCAAGGCTTTGACAGAATAGGGGAATAGTACATCTTGGATAAAGGTTAGGTCTGTCGTGGTGCCCGCGGTGTCTACGACTATGGCTCTGATACCCATAATGTTTTGATACTCCACAATATGTTGGCTAAAAAATGCAACCCTGATCCTAAGCGTTATTGGCTAAATTGGCTAGTGGATTTCACCCTTAGAGCAAGGGATATTGTGCTCCACATCACTCCACTAATCGACTGAAAACTAATTAAATGTGTAATTTTATATACTTATCTAACACATATCGTTGAAATAGGGATTATTGTTACAGTGTTTATGGGCTCTATGCTCCAGTAATGTGTACTTGCCATAAGACTATGGTCTTAATAGCTAAGGGAAATTTTGGCTGTTATTGTAGCTTTACTATCTTTCGACTGAATTTATTCAACTTTATGGTTTTATGGATGAGGTCGAGCGTGCCCAGCATTGATGAGACGGTTTATGAAATATTTACCCGCATTCGGTTTAGGTATTCTCTTGGCGGTATTGAGTTTTCTGAGTTTTGCACTGGTTGCCAGTGCGGGCTATATGCATGCCTTGCTCGGGAGTGTTGCCAATCTTGGCAATGATAGCCCGGTTTACCTTGGGTTGGCCGCCCATGATGCCGGGCTGTTAATTTTGCTCTCTGGGTTGATGCTTTTTGCATACCAACGGCTTTTTCCGCAGTTACCATTCGACTGGTTTACGGCAGTAGCAATGCAAATGCCATTGGGTTTACTGGTGCTTTGGTCCGATGGGATTTCCTTTAATCTCACGGATTTTTATGGTGTAGCCAGAGCCTTAACTCTTTTTAGTGCAACTTTTGGCGTGTTAATCATTTTTGGATTATTGCAGCGCCGAGGTCGTAGGCTCTCCCATGCCTAATAAGCCATTTTTACCCAAACTATCTGAAGAGGCTGAAACTGGTCGCTTCAGGCTAATTGGGTATAGAAGCCACTAAATTGGTCTTATCAATATAAAATCCGTAAAATCATCGGCCTAAATGGAGTTGAGTTGTAAAAGTAAGAGCCAATGAGTGCTGTTGAATTTGATATTCCCGAAGATCACCGAATTTCCATCCAAAAGTATTACAAACAAAAAAATCGCTCCTAAATGTGCGCTCCGTTTGAGTTGAAGCGTTTTGCCGCCAAACTCGCAGGCCACTTTATCCATCATTAAAACATGACTTTTGGCACTTATGGATGACGCACCTTGTTCGCTAATATCAAGCTTCAAACCTTGATGGAGCAAGATGAACACGATTTTCACCCTATCACAATTTGTGCATATCACCGCGAGTGCACTGGCCTTAGTGTTATTTTGGATACTTGCATTGCTTAAAAAAGCAGCGTGAATCACAGTCGTTTTGGTCGTTATTACGTTTATGCCATGTATACCGTCGCGGCAACAGGTGTGGCGATGGCCACCACGGGATTGATTGACCCACTGGCGGTGATTAAACAGCCCGAAACCGCTCCCGCAGCCTTAGCCGAACAAATTGCGGATCGTAAAAATGCTTGGATATTTCTCATCTATATCAGCTTATTAACCCTAGTGACCGTGAGGCATGGCGTATTAGTCTTGCGTTATAAGGCGCTGCGTCAGCAATTAAAATCGCCGCTGCATATGTTGTTAATGCTGAGCTTAACGCTACTTGGCCCTGTGATGGCGCTATGGGGATATCAAGAACAGCTGATCCTCGCGATAATTTTTGGCCTGTTAGGTACTGCGGTTGGTGCGGGATTCTTGCGTTATAGCGTTAAGGCAACGCTAACCAAATTAGAATGGTGGATTGAGCATTTAGGCGCCATGATTGGCTCTGGCATCGCCTGTTACACTGCCTTTTTCGCCTTTGGCGGCGGCCGCTTGTTTATCGATCATGGCAATTTGCGCTTACTGTCCTGGATTCTGCCAGGCGTAATAGGCTTTGTGGTCATCCGTTACTTAAGCCGTCAATATCAGCGCCGATTAGCGAATTAAACGGAGTGGGACTATAAATTCTTCTGTGTAAGTGGCAAGGTCACCTACATCATCATGGCAAGCTTCCAATCTCGTAGCGGCATTGTCCACTGGTGTCAGCCAGATAAAGCAACCTCAGCACCGCATCATAAGTCTGATCTTGGTTACCTGGCGTAAGTAGCATTGATTGATTTGATCGCATTAGCCCGTTTATTTCAGAGGCTAGTGCATCCACTCTCAATCAAGTAGCTTTCAAATGGATTCTCATCCACATAAATCAGCAAAGCGCCGAGTTCATGCCTAACAGAGAAAGCATTACTCATAATGACCTCTGGCTCCGACAGGCAATACCATTGAGGAACATTTTGTTGATGCTCTTGCCATTCACTTGTTAATTTTTGTGACTGCGCGATTAATAGCTGTTTTTGTGTTGTATTAGGGAAAAGCTGCTCTAAGGTATAGGACTGTATTTGCAGCCCTTGAGGATTAAAAATGCCTATATCTGGGCCAGTTTCTTCAGCAACATATTTACCCACGGTAATCACAAATCCATTATCGTTTACTGCAAATTTAGCAGGAGCAAAACGATAAGGTAGTTGGTAATGCTCGGAAAGCACATATCCAGACTTTTCATCCCAGGTAAAAATACTCATTTGCGCTGACTCAGGTTTGTCTAAGGGAAATGAGCCAGAGTGGAGTCGCGCAATGACTCCTCCATCAGGGCTGACCATCACAATCGACTTAGGTACAGGCCACGAACTGGCTAAGCTTTGGCTGGAAAAAGTCAGTAGCAGCAAAGTAAATATCCTTAACATAGTAACTCCTCTTCACGCCTGTTAGCTGGTTTGTACTAACTTACAGGATTCCCCTTTGCTAATTCAATGAGATCCGGAAAACTCGCTTTAGTTATACTCATCTCCTTATCATGAATGCTAAAAGGTCATTTTTCATAAAACCAACTAATGCCAAAAATGAGTGCTTGCTCAAGGTTTTTGCATCGGTTGCGTTATTTGCTGAACTTAGCTGAGAAGGGATTATCAGAGGATTGAGCAAGCCTCTGATTTTATGTTAACCAAGGAATTGTTGATGAGAAAAACCGCACTTTCGAGCCTTGTTTTTGCCCTGCTTTTAGGTGCTCCACTTGTGAATGCCACTATTGAATCTGAATCGTTTGAAAAAATAAAGGAAGTGAGGGCATTACAGCAGCAAGCGCCGCAGTTATTAAGTTCGGGCTTGCTGAGTGAGCAACAGTTTGCCCAGCTTAAACAGGCAGGCGTGGATGTGGTGATCAATCTTATGCCCGATAGCAGTAAAGATGCCCATCCAGATGAAAGAAAACTCGTGACTCAGGCCGGAATGGACTATGTGTATATTCCTGTGGATTGGCAAAATCCAAAGGTAGAAGATGTAGAAGCCTTTTTTGCTGCAATGGAGCAGCATAAGGGAAAAGATATTTTAGTTCATTGCCTTGCTAATTATCGCGCCTCAGCGTTTGCTTATTTATATCAGCTAAAGCAAGGCCAAAAGCCTGAGATAGAAAAGACCATGGCGCCATGGAATGGGGAGTTATCAAGTTATCCCAAGTGGCAGGCATTGTTAGCGGATGTTAGCCAAAAATACGGTTTTTAATCTGTAAAGTGAGTATTAACCCGTCCGCGCGATTGCTTAGTTATACGCTTGATGCTCGGATGGTATTTTGCGTTAAATCGCCATTATTGCTGCTGATATACCAAGTGTTTAGAGGCACTATTTTATTCAATAAAATAAGTTGTTTTGTAGAGTAAAAATAAACGCTACAAGTTAATTATTTTGTAAAATGGCTTTGTTTTAATGATTCGCCCTTCTTGGATGAGTTCATTAATTATTCTACGGTATGAGCGTGTTGTTATTCCGAGTCTTTTGGCGCCTAGAGTTGACGAAAGCTTAAATTGTTCTTCGCTGGCTAAGTTTTTAGCTTCTAATATTTGGTTGATAATGCTCACTTTTGTAGATTGTGTCAGATTGCTGATAAGTTCGTGCATATTTCGATTATATCTTTTTGTAATTAATGACGTAATATACATGAACATATTTGAATCTTTTTCTACAATTTTTATGAAGTTAGTTTTAGATATTCGATACATTACGCCGGATTTATTTGCTTTGATGCTAAATAAGGCACAGTTATTTTCTTGGAAAAACTCCATTTCACCTAAAAATCCGCAGTAATTATCTTCAACTTTAAGAATAAATTCATTACCACTCGAATTTATATAAGAAACTGTTAGGTTGGCATTTTCACAGAATATGAGTTCAGAGACGTGCTTAGATTGTCTCAGTAAGTAGGAGTTCTTATGGTATTTAATCTCGGCAATACCAATAGCTTTAACAATAGTGGCGATATCATCCATAAGTATTTGTTACATATTCAAAACATGTGATTTGTATACAAGTATACTATCGCAGTATTGAATAGCAATCCCTACCCTGGAGTATGAATTTGGTGTGAAAGTGGTTAAAACGCATTAAGTTAAGACTTATTCAATATGTTTTAACCACATTAAATGGATTAAATCTTAATGGCTGTTTCTAATGCGACTTTGACCATTTCATGGAGATCGGTTCTGCGTTCGTCTGCCGTTAAATGTTCATGCTGGACAATATGGTCTGTAACGGTACAAAGAGCAAGTGCGCGGCATTGATGTTCAGCAGCAAGCGCATAAAGAGCGTTTACTTCCATTTCGACACCTAGTACGCCATATTTTGCCATCAGGGTATAGTCATTTTCATTTGGTCGATAAAATAGATCAGATGAAAACACGTTACCTACTTTATAGTTAACAGTTGTCGTTTTTAACACTTCAATACACGCCTGTAACAGATCATAGTTTGCAATGGCTGCAAGATCGTGGTCTAAAAAGCGAATACGATTTATTTTTGAGTCTGTAGAGGCTCCCATGGCAACAATTAAATCTTTCAGGTGAATATTATCTGATATAGCCCCACAACTACCTACTCGAATAAAGTTTTTAACGCCGTAGGTTGCCATCAGTTCATGAAAATAAATCGAGGCTGAAGGTGCGCCCATACCATGACCCATAATCGAAATATCTTTAGATTTATATTTCCCAGTAAAACCTAATATTCCACGAACATTAGTGACTTCCTTTACATCCTCTAAATAAGTTTCTGCAATGAGTTTTGCTCTGAGTGGGTCACCAGACATAATAATTGTTTTTGCAAAGTCACCAGGATTCGCATTGATATGTGGAGTCGACATGTTTCACCTCTAAATTACATTAATGACACTAGGGCGCCAGCAATAGTGCCGGACATTAAATTGGCCAAGATTGCGGCTAAAAGTACCCTTGGGCCAATTTGAGTGATAAGTTCTCGTTTATCTGGACACATGGCAGCGATACCACCAACGACCATAGCAAGTGAGCCAATATTGGCAAATCCACATAGGCTAAAGACAACAATGGCCTGTGTTTTATCTGAAAGAGTATTAGATACTTCTAAGAAGCTGATATAAGCTACAAATTCATTAATGGCAATTTTTTGGCCAATAATTGAAGCTGCTGGTATTGCCTCAGACCAAGGGACTCCCATGAGAAATGCTAAAGGAGATAGTAGATAGCCAATAATCATTTCTAATGTAAGTTTATCGATACTAAATAAATTGCCGATACTACCAATGATGCCATTTAATAATGCAATAATGGCTACAAATGAAACTAATAACGCCGTTACAGTAATGACTTGGTTCATGCCCATTAAAGAGCCATCGGTTATGGCTTCTAATAATCCTTTTGGCTGATCAGCGTCTTCGATTTTATTGTCATTATTAACTAAGTTGTGTTCAGTTTGTGGGCAGAGTAGCTTTGCAAATAACAGGCCTGCTGGAGCGGTCATAAAACAAGCTGTTAGAATATATTTAGGATCAATACCTAGGTTGATATATCCCACCATAGTTCCCCCCGCGACACTGGCTAATCCGCCTGTCATAACGGCAAATAACTCGGAGCGGGTCATGTTTTTGACTAAGGGTCGAACCATCGATGGGGCTTCAATCGGACCGACAAAGATATTTGCTGTAGCAGAAAGGGATTCAGCTTTGCTTGTTCCTAATACCTTAGAGAGTCCACCACCAATGATATTAATGATAAATTGCATGACTTTTAGGTAGTAGAGTACCGAGATTAAGGCAGAGATAAATATAACTACGCAAAGTACGTTGATAACGAAAACAAAGCCTAATTTATAGTTAGCTAGATCGCCAAAAACAAAGGTTAAACCAGAATTTGAAAAGGCAATCACACTGTTGACGCCACTGCTCATGGCTTCAATGATGGTGACGCCTGCTGGTACAAACATAACAAATGCACCCAGTAAAATTTGAAGTGCTAATGCTCCTGCAATGGTTTTAAATTTTATTTGGCGTTTATTTTCGGAGAATAGATACCCAATAAAGACTAGAACAGCAATACCGATACAACTCATGATTGTTGACATAGGTTCATCCATCATCATCTGGCAATAGATCATTTTATAGAGATGAATCATTCAAGATTTTTTCGTTAAAAAAACGGACATTTTTCCTATTTGAGGATAAAAATGTTGTTATTTGCAGAAAATCACATGAAATGTTTGAATTTCATTTTATTTCAATGTGTTAGATGGTGGTGCGTTAGATGATGATGTGTTGGATTGGTGGTGTAACTTAATGCATCTAAAACGAGATTATGCCGTTGCAATCAAGGCATTCAGGCGAGGAGTTCTTATCGCTATCGTCAGAAGGTCTATTTAACTGAGGATTGCTGACCTGCAGTTAAATAGACCAAGTAGTTGAAATTACTGATGGACTAGCTTGCCATTCTTCACTACATCTTTGCAGGGATTGACGCCGTAGCTGTAGGCTAACTGCGCTGGTGTGGCGATATTCCATAAACAGAAATCCGCCTGTTTGCCGACCACTAAGCTGCCGACCTTATCTTCAATCCCTAGTGCTTTGGCTGCATTGAGTGTTAGGCCAGCTAAGGCTTCCTCTGGCGTTAAGCGGAATAGGGTGCAACCCATATTCAGCATCAACAGGGTCGAGCAAATGGGGAATGAACCTGGGTTGAAATCGCTGGCGAGCACCATAGGTACGCCGTATTGGCGTAATAAATCGATAGGTGGTTTTTGGGTTTCCCGCAAAAAGTAAAACGCGCCTGGCAGCAGTACGGCGCAGGTGCCGCTTTCACTTAAGGCTTTAACGCCAGCCTCATCCAAATATTCAATATGATCAACCGACTTTGCTCCTAAACGTGCGGCTAATTCCGAGCCGCCCATATTGGATAATTGTTCGGCATGCAGTTTGACTTGCAAGCCCGCAGCTTTGGCGGCGCTCAGTACGCGTTCGGTTTGTTCTAGGTTAAAGGCGATATTCTCACAGAACACATCGACTGCATCGGCGAGGTTTTCTTTGATCACTGCTGGCAGCATCTTATTGATAATTAAGTCGACATAGCCGTCGCTGTTGCCTTTATATTCGGGCGGCACTGCGTGAGCACCGAGGAAGGTGGTTTTGACATCCACATGGTGATGTTTACCCAGTTCGCGGGCAACACGTAGGATTTTGAGTTCGGTTTCGGTATCTAAACCATAGCCAGATTTAATCTCAACTGTAGTCACCCCTTCTTTGGCCAGCGCGTTTAAACGCTGACGGCCGAGTTCAAATAATGCTGCTTCATCCGCTTCGCGGCAGGCATTAACGGTCGAAATAATGCCGCCACCTGCACGAGCAATTTCCTCGTAGGTTGCGCCCTTTAGACGCAGCTCGAATTCGTTGGCGCGATTGCCGGCAAACACTAAATGGGTGTGGGCATCAATCAGGCCTGGGGTGATCCAACCGCCCTTGCCCCTGTAAACCGGAATGGACAACACATCGAAGGCGGGCAACTCGCTGCGTGGGCCTAACCAAGCTATTTTACCGTCTTTTACGGCGATAGCCGCATGGGTAATTGCGCCGTAAGGTGCTGATATGGAAGGGTCCATTGTTGCTACGTTTACGTCTATCCAAACCTGATCCCAAGACATTGTTATCCCTCGCTGCGTTGGCATATTGGCCCCGCAAACTCTTTATTGTCGAAAGTTATGTGAGCTAGCTTGTATTTACTTGTATATACAAGCTAGGATTGTAGCCGCAATTTTGAACGTTTAAAAGTGTGCCAGCACCTAGCACCTAGCACCTAGCACCTAGATTCTAGATTCTAGATTCTAGATTTTTATACCGAGGAAGTATTTTGGCTACGCCTAAGTTTGCAGAAATAAAGCAATACATCACTGGCTGTATCGAGTCCGGTGAGTGGGAAGAAAATGCCCGCGTGCCCTCGGAAAATCAGCTGGCTGAGCTGTTTGTCTGTAGCCGGATGACGGCGCGTCGCGCCTTGACAGAGCTGACAGATAACGGCGTGCTTGAGCGTTCGCAGGGGCTTGGCACCTTTGTGGCGGGGCGTAAGTCGCAATCCTCCATGTTGGCGATCCGCAATATCGCCGATGAAATTAAAGACCGTGGCCATGGTTACAGTGTGCAGCAATTAGCACTTGAGCAAGTGAACGCTACCGCGCCGATTGCTATCGCATTGGCGCTCGACGTCGGCAGTCCGGTATTTCATTCAATATTAGTGCATTGCGAGCAGGGCGTGCCGCTGCAAGTCGAGGAGCGTTATGTAAATCCCGCCTTTGCGCCTGACTACTTAGTGCAGGATTTTAGCGAGCAAACACCCCATGAATACCTGTCGCAGGTGGCTCCGCTGACCGAGGCGCACCACACCATCGAAGCCATTATCGCCAGTAGCGAATTGCAGCAGAGGTTAGCCATTCCGGCGACCGAACCCTGCTTACAGATTTCACGCCGCACTTGGTCACGCCAAGGGGTGGTGAGTTTTGCCAAATTAGTACATCCGGGTAGCCGCTTTAAACTCGGTGGTCACCTGACATTCAATAAATAACCGCTCGCGAAAATCGGTTAATGTTTATGGCGTTAACCCGAGGTTTTAGCGACAAAAAACACAATAAAAACAATAGCACTTAGCCGAATGGCGAGTGAGTTCAACAGGTTGAAAGAGGACATCTCAATGGACAAGCGACACGACCCAAGCCGCCGTATTATTGCGCCCCATGGTAGCCAATTAAGCTGTAAAAGTTGGTTAACCGAAGCGCCAATGCGCATGTTAATGAACAACTTACACCCCGATGTGGCCGAGCGCCCAGAGGATTTAGTGGTTTACGGCGGTATCGGCCGCGCGGCCCGCGACTGGGACTGCTATGACAAGATTATCGAAGTGCTAAAACGCCTCGAAGACGATGAAACCTTATTGGTGCAATCGGGCAAACCTGTGGGCGTATTTCGCACCCACGCGGATGCCCCTCGCGTGTTAATCGCTAACTCAAACTTAGTGCCACATTGGGCAAATTGGGAGCACTTCAACGAGTTAGATAAACAAGGTCTGGCGATGTATGGCCAGATGACCGCGGGTTCGTGGATTTATATCGGGACTCAGGGCATTGTTCAAGGTACCTACGAAACCTTTGTGTCGGTCGCAAAGCAACACTTTGGCGGCATCTCCAAAGGCAAATGGATCCTCACTGGCGGCTTAGGTGGTATGGGCGGCGCGCAAACGCTGGCGGGGACTATGGCTGGCTTCTCGGTGCTCGCCTGTGAAGTGGATGAAACGCGTATCGATTTTCGTCTGCGTACTCGTTACGTGGATAAAAAAGCGACTTCGCTTGATGAAGCATTAGCCATGATTGAAGCGGCTAACCAAGCTGGCAAGCCAGTATCAGTGGGCTTATTAGCTAACGCTGCCGATGTGTTTGCAGAATTAGTAAAGCGTGGCATTACCCCTGATGTGGTGACTGATCAAACCTCTGCCCACGATCCGCTGAACGGCTATTTGCCACAGGGTTGGACGATGGCGCAAGCGGCTGACATGCGTAAAACCGATGAAGCTGCCGTCGTGAAAGCGGCGAAAGCCTCGATGGCGGTGCAAGTACAAGCCATGCTCGACCTGCAAGCGGCGGGTGCAGCCACGCTCGATTATGGTAACAATATTCGCCAAATGGCCTTCGAAACTGGCGTTAAAAACGCCTTTGATTTCCCAGGTTTTGTGCCTGCTTATATTCGCCCACTGTTCTGTGAAGGCATTGGCCCGTTCCGTTGGGTGGCCCTGTCTGGCGATCCCGAAGATATCTACAAAACCGACGCTAAAGTCAAAGAACTGATCCCAGATAACCCACACCTGCACAATTGGTTAGACATGGCGCGCGAGCGTATCGCCTTCCAAGGTCTGCCTGCGCGTATCTGCTGGGTGGGTTTAAAAGACCGTGCCCGTTTAGCCCAAGCCTTTAACGAGATGGTGAAAAACGGCGAGCTGTCGGCGCCCATCGTCATTGGTCGTGACCACTTAGACTCAGGCTCAGTTGCCAGCCCCAACCGTGAAACCGAATCTATGCTGGATGGCTCGGATGCGGTATCCGATTGGCCATTGCTGAACGCGCTGCTAAACACTGCCAGCGGCGCCACTTGGGTATCCTTGCACCACGGCGGCGGCGTCGGCATGGGCTTTAGCCAACATTCAGGTGTAGTGATCGTGTGTGACGGTACTGAGACCGCCGCTAAACGTGTTGGTCGGGTATTGTGGAACGACCCCGCGACAGGCGTGATGCGCCACGCCGATGCGGGTTATGAGATCGCCAAAAATTGCGCCAAGGAGCAGGGCTTAGATCTGCCCATGCTTAAAGACTAACTGTTCAACACAAACCGTGAAAAACAACCCCGTGAAAAACAACGACAAGAATACGGATGTAAAAATGAAATCAGTCAATCATTTAGTATTAACGCCCGGCAGTTTAAGTCTGGCGCAACTGCGTGAAATCAGCCGCCATAAGCTGACACTCGAACTGGCACCAGAGGCGATAAACGACATCAACATCAGCGCGCAAATCGTGCAAAAGGTGTTGGATGAAGGTCGTACCGTTTACGGCATCAACACAGGTTTTGGTCTGCTGGCCAACACTAAGATTGCCCCTGAGGATCTGCAATTACTGCAACGCTCTATCGTGTTATCCCACGCAGCAGGCACGGGCCAATATATGCAGGACGCCACTGTGCGCCTGATGATGGTGTTAAAGATCAACTCCTTAAGCCGTGGCTTCTCGGGTATCCGTTTAGAGGTGATTAACTTCCTTATCAGCCTAGTGAATGCCGAGGTTTACCCTTGCGTGCCTGAAAAAGGTTCTGTGGGCGCCTCTGGCGACTTAGCGCCGTTAGCCCATATGTGTTTGCCGCTGTTGGGTGAAGGCGAGATGAGCTACCAAGGGCAGATTATTTCGGCCGCCGAAGGCTTAGAAATCGCCGGCCTCAAGCCAATCGATTTAGCCGCGAAGGAAGGCTTAGCCCTGCTCAACGGTACTCAGGCTTCTACCGCGCTGGCGCTGGAAGGCTTGTTCCACGCTGAAGACTTGTTTGCTGCCAGCTCAGTGATTGGCGCCATGAGCGTCGAGGCGGCCATGGGTAGCCGCAGTCCGTTCGATCCTCGCATCCATGCGGCCCGTGGTCAAAAAGGTCAAATCGATTCAGCTATGGTGTTCCGTTATCTGCTGGGTGAAGAGTCTGAAATCAGTTTAAGCCATGCAAACTGTGAAAAGGTACAAGATCCTTACTCACTGCGTTGCCAACCACAGGTATTAGGTGCTTGCTTGACCCAAATCCGCCAAGCGGCCGAAGTATTAGCGACCGAAGCCAATGGCGTGACCGATAACCCACTGGTGTTCCAAGACACTGGCGATATTATCTCCGGCGGTAACTTCCACGCTGAGCCAGTTGCTATGGCCGCCGATAACTTGGCGATTGCGATTGCTGAATTAGGCGCGATTGCAGAGCGTCGTATCGCGCTGCTCATCGACTCTAGCCTGTCTAAATTGCCACCTTTCCTCGTGAAAAACGGCGGGGTGAACTCGGGCTTTATGATCGCTCAAGTAACGGCGGCAGCATTAGCCTCTGAAAACAAAACTTACGCCCATCCAGCATCGGTTGACAGTTTACCTACCTCGGCTAACCAAGAAGATCACGTCTCTATGGCGACCTTTGCGGCGCGCCGTTTACGGGATATGAGCGAAAACACCCGCGGCGTATTAGCGATTGAATTATTAGCTGCCGCCCAAGGGTTGGATTTCCGCGCACCATTAACGCCAAGCAAGGCGGTGGCGCAGGCTAAGGCCGAGCTGCGCGAAGTGGTTGCCTACTATGATAAAGACAGATACTTCGCACCGGATATCGAAGCGGCCACGGATCTACTTTACACCGCCAGCTTTAATGCGTATTTGCCCTTAGGTGTTTTACCTAGCCTCTGAGTGTAAATGTAAGTGTTGCTGGGTGAGTTCGGCCCAAATAGAGGCTTAAGCTGACTTAATGGGCTGGAAACTGATCGATAAAATGAAAGGCATAGCAATTTGCTATGCCTTTTTCTTATTTAGGGGAGAGAATTTGGTGCTTTAGCACTTTGTACTTTAGGTGCGTTTAACACCGTAGGAATAGTGTTTTTTTATCCAATCTTTACATTGTCAGTTTTTGTGGCTGTCTATCCATCTAAAACAAGTAAATCTGAGGCTGTTTTAGTCTTTGCTTATTTCGTTTTGTATTTATATTGAAGCTTGATATAACCATAGTTGCATATTGTGGGACAAAATGGGCTTGATAATGTGGACAAAATGTCTTTTTATTGTATTTGGTTTTTTAGGCTTTGGTTTTGTGATTTGTCAGTTATATATTCTTTGTTTTATTACTTAAAGTTGTTTGTTTGGGTGTTAATCCTGTCGTTGGTTATTTGAGATCTTGATCTCATGTCATTATTTGTTATCTATTTGCACTTTGAGGATAATCTTAAATTAAGTGAGGACTTTATTGGCTCACTCAAACGATTGCAGCTTTACCACTGCAATCATCTAACTCATAACGACAAAAGTGTGAGAGAACGCTATGAACAGACGCCAGTTTTTTAAACTGTGTGCGGCCGGAGCGGCAACCTCAGCGATTTCAGCGCTGGGATTGATGTCCGAAAAGGCCTATGCAGCAGTGCGAGAGTTTAAGCTGCTCGGAGCTAAAGAAACCCGTAACAACTGCCCGTATTGCTCGGTCGGTTGCGGCCTGCTGATGTACAGCCAAGGCAGTGGGGGTAAAAACTCCGAACATGCTATTTTCCATATCGAGGGTGATGCTGATCATCCCGTCAACCGAGGTGCATTGTGCTCGAAGGGTGCAGGACTTGTGGATTATGTCAACAGCCCACATCGTTTACAGTATCCAGAATATCGCGCTCCCGGCAGTAACAAATGGGAACGGATCAGCTGGCAAGATGCCTTTAAGCGTATTGCACGTTTGATGAAAGATGACCGTGATGCGAACCTGATTGAAAAGAACGCCGATGGCGTAACGGTTAACCGTTGGTTAACCACTGGGATGATGACGTCATCCGGTATGGCTAATGAGAGCGGCTTAGCGACACAAAAATTTGCTCGCGCTTTAGGCCTAGTAGCTATCGATACTATTGCACGTAACTGACACTCCCCAACGGTAGCAAGTCTTGCTCCAACATTTGGGCGTGGTGCCATGACCAACCACTGGATCGATATTAAAAATTCTAACGTAGTGATTATTATGGGCGGTAATGCCGCAGAAGCTCACCCTGTCGGATTCGGCTGGGTTACGGAAGCTATGCAGCATAACAATGCTAAGTTGATTGTGGTTGACCCACGTTTCAACCGCAGTGCGTCATTGGCAGATCACTATGCCCCAATCCGCTCAGGAACTGACATTGCATTCCTTCTGGGTGTGATCCGTTATTTGATTTCGACCAATCAAGTTAACTTCGATTATGTGAAAGCCTATACCAACGCCAGTTATCTGGTGCGGGATGATTTTGACTTCCATGACGGCCTATTCTCAGGCTTTGATGAAGCAAAAGGCGAGTACAACAAAGAATCCTGGTTCTACCAACTCGACGAAGACGGCTATGCCATAGTGGATGAAACACTTGAGCACCCGCGTTGTGTGTGGAACTTACTCAAACAACACGTAGAACGTTATGATTTTGCAACGGTAAGTAATATCACTGGTACGCCAACAGAAGATTACCAAGTGGTATGTGATGCCATTGCGAGCACTCATACTAAAGATCGTGTGGCGACATTTATGTATGCGCTGGGCTGGACCCACCATAGTAAAGGTGCGCAGAACATCCGTTCTATGGCGATGATCCAGTTATTACTGGGCAACATAGGTCAGTTAGGCGGTGGTGTTAACGCATTGCGCGGTCATGCCAACGTTCAAGGTTCAACCGATATGGGTCTACTGGCTCAAAGTTTACCTGGTTACCTTAAACTGCCAAACGATAAAGAACCTACCTTAGCAGCTCACTTGGCGGCGAACACACCTAAGCCATTGCGCCCAGGTCAAACCAACTACTGGCAAAACTATCCGAAGTTTTATGTGTCCCTGCTCAAAGCCTTCTGGGGCGAGAATGCGACGCCTGAAAACGAGTTCGGTTATCAGTGGTTACCTAAGTGGGATCAAATGTATGACTTCGGTAAGCATCTGGACATGATGTACCGTGGCAAAGTGAACGGTTGTATCGTGCAAGGGGTTAACGCCATTAACTCAATGCCAAACCGTAATAAGAACATCAAAGCACTGAGTAACCTTAAGTTCCTCGTAGTGCTTGATAACTTGTCATCGGAAACCGCAACCTTCTGGCAAAACGAGCCTGGTTTTAACGAAGTCGATACCGCCAGTATTCAAACCGAAGTATTCCGCCTACCTGCGACAGTGTTTGCGGAGGAAGAAGGTTCAATCGTTAACTCTGGTCGTTGGATGCAATGGCACTATAAATGGGCTAACCCTCCTGGCGAAGCGATGTCGGACTCAGAGATTGTCTCTGGTCTGCTGCTGGAGTTGAGAAAGTTATATCGCGAAGAGGGCGGCAAACTGCCTGAGCCGATTCAAGCGATTAACTGGAACTATACCGATCCGCACAACCCTAGCTCTATCGAGCTGACGAAAGAGTTGAATGGTTACGATGTCGCTACCAAGCGTCAGATCAGCAGCTTTGCTGAATTGAAGGCCGATGGTAGTACTGCGAGCGCCTGTTGGGTTTATGCGGGTTCTTGGACTGAAGCCGGTAACCAAATGGCTCGCCGCGATAACCATGATCCATCGGGTAAAGGTATTACGCCGGGTTGGGCCTTCGCATGGCCTCTTAACCGCCGCGTCCTCTACAACCGTGCCTCCTGTGATGTGAACGGTAAACCTTGGGATGAGCACCGTAAGATTGTCGAGTGGAAAGACGGTAAGTGGGAAGGGATAGATGTACCCGACTTCAATGCCAAGTTGAATCCACAGGAAAGTGCGCATCCTTTCATTATGCAGGCTGACGGCGTGGGTCGTTTCTTCGCGCTCAAACTGCTTAAGGAAGGACCGTTCCCAGAGCATTACGAGCCAGTCGAATCGCCCATCGGCACCAACCCACTGCATCCCAATGTGGTGCACAGCCCTGTGCTGCGTTGGTTCGAAGGGGTAAAAGACACCATTGGTACTAAAGAGGAATATCCCTACGCCTGTACCACTTACTCACTCACAGAACACTTTAACTTCTGGACGACACATTGCCGTTTAGCGGCGATTGCCATGCCAGAGACCTTTGTCGAAATGAATGAGCAATTGGCGGCAGAAAAAGGCATCAAGAATGGCGATTGGGTGAAAGTGAGCTCGAAACGCGGCCACATTCTCACGAAAGCCTTGGTGACTAAGCGTATGCGCCCACTGCAGGTCAATGGTCAAACAGTACACACGCTAGGTATTCCACGTCACGGTAGCCATAACGCGCTTACACGTAAGTCCTATAGTTGTAACGTCCTTACCACTGAGATGGGTGATGCCAACACGGGTGTTCCTGAGTACAAAGCGTTCCTCGTGAATGTTGAAAAGGCGGAGGTCTGATAATGGCGACTCAAGATATCATTCAACGTTCCGGCACTTCGCAAGCCACTCCGCCTGCACAGGCAAGAGTGGGTGGCGTGAAGCAAATTGCGAAGTTGTTTGACGCGACTAAGTGTAATGGCTGTAAAGCCTGTCAGGTAGCTTGCTCAGAATGGAATGACCTGCGTGAAGAGGTGGGTTCGTTCCAAGGGACTTATCAAAACCCTGCATCTCTGTCTCCAGAGTGCTGGACCTTGATGAAGTACAACGAGATCGAAGACCAAGGCAAATTGCGCTGGCAGTTTACTCACTCTGCCTGTATGCACTGCGCCGATCCCGCTTGCTTAAAGGCTTGCTCGACCTCTGGCGCAATCATTCAGCATGCCAATGGCACTGTGGATTTCGATTCGGACAAATGTATTGGCTGTGGTTATTGTGCCAGTGCCTGCCCATTCGATATCCCGAAGATCAGCGCCGTCGACAACAAGGCCTACAAGTGCACTATGTGTTCTGACCGCTTGGCTGTTGGGCTGGAACCTTCCTGCGTTAAGTCCTGTACCACGGGTGCGCTGCGTTTTGGTACGCGCGAAGACATGCTGTTCGCCTCCGAAAAGCGTGTTAACGAGCTGAAAGAACGTGGTTTCCCTAAGGCGGGACTCTATAACCCAGAGGGCGTGGGTGGTACTGGCATGCTGATGATATTGCATGATGTCACTCAGCCTGAAACCTACGAAATGCCTAAGGATCCGCAAATCCCATTGTCTGTCACCCTGTGGCAGGACTGGGTGAAACCACTGGGTACTGTCGGACTTCTTGCGACGGCTGCTGTGGCTTGCCTGCATAAGATCACCGTCGGTCGCAACATAGTGGAAGAGGACCAACCCGGCTATCAACCGCCAGAGGAAGAGGTTAAGCAAGAAGAGGAGGCCAAGAAATGAGCAAGCATAACAAGCAAGAAATGGTAGTGCGTCACAAGCTGTTCGACCGCATCTGTCATTGGTTCATTGTGGCTGTGGGTCTAGTCACCTTTCTGACGGGCTTTTCCTTCTTCTATCCCTCCTTCCAATGGTTGGGCGCGATAGCGGGCACACCGCAATTGGCGAAGTTTATTCATCCTATTGCTGGCCTGTTGATGTGTTTACCTTTGATGTTGATGTTGGTGCGTTATTACCACCACAACAAATGGGAAAAACACGATCTGGCTTGGATGCTTGCCATCAAGGATGTGATGTTCGAGAACGAGGAAAAAATCCCGCCTATCGGCCATTACAACCCCGGTCAAAAAGTGCTGTTCCGTGCTTTTGTGTTGACTTCTATCACCTTAACCGTGACGGGATTCATCATGTGGCAACCCTACTTTGCGCCGTACTTTTCCGCCACTGTGGTGGGCTGGGCGATTGTGCTGCATGCCATTAGCGCCTTGATCATGTTGATGTTTGTGATGGTGCACTTTTGGATGGCGAGCTGGGTGGAAGGCTCTATCACTGGCATGCTTTACGGCAAGGTCTCTAAGGCGTGGTGCCGTAAACATCATCCGTTGATGTTGGATGAACATTCGGACGTGGAGAAACATTAATGAGTCATACAGCCGAGATACCTATGGTCCCCGGCAGCGAATCGCCGCTGGAACTTAAACCCTTAAAGGCGGTGGACCCTAAAGCTGTGTATCACAGAAGGGCGCAGCGTTTGCTGTCGTTGGCTAAGGACTCGCCGCTGGCTGACTACTTTGAGTTATGCCGCCGAGTGGTTGCAATTCAGGCCCGCTTGGCGGCGGAGGCTGACTTCGGTCAGCTGCTCGCTTGGGGGAAAGATGAAGCGATTCCGCTTTCCCACTTGGGCTCAGAGGCAGATAGCTATTGGCAAGGACTGCTGCAACAACTGTTAAGTGATCTGCTGCCGCAGGTGGGTGAAGATCTGGCTCGAGTGCTGCGGCTGTTGATGCAGCAATCCCCAGAACAACTCACCTCTTGGGGTGCTTCCTTGCGTCAGGGGCATATGAGCGCAGTGCCTGCGCGCTTTAGTTTGTTTATCTGGGCGGCGATGGGGGTCTATTGGTCCCATTGGGCGCCTATGGTGATCAAACGGATTGATCAACGCAAAGTAGCGCAGCAGAACCTGTGTCCGATTTGCGGTAGTCATCCCGTAGCGAGTGTGATCGTCGACCAGCCGAGAGCGGGTCTGCGTTATCTACATTGCAGTTTGTGTGAGAGCGAATGGCATTACATTCGTGCCCACTGCACTAGCTGTGGTCAGGATAAAGGGACGACTCTTTGGTCGTTTGACGATACTCAGGCGCAGGTGCGTATCGAGAGCTGCGACGAATGCCATGGTTACACCAAGATGATGTTCGTTGAAAAGTCACCGTTGATGGATGTAGTGGCTGACGACTTAGCGACCTTGATGCTCGACAGTGAGCTAAATGCCAAGGGCTTTGGAGCGACCACGGTCAATCCATTGCTGCTGGCCCATGAAACTGAGCAATAACCAAAGTCGGGAAGGGCTCGTCGAGTCCTTCCCCTTATATTTATCAAGATGATACAAATGATGACCCAAGTACCCGATACACCCCAAGCCCTGTACCGCGCGCTGCCTTCGATGGACAGTCTGCTCGCCGATGCGGTGTTAGCGCCCTTGCTGCAACGCTATGGTAAAGCGGCAGTAAAAGCGGCGTTGGATAGTCAGTTACGCACGGCGCGTGAGCTGATAGCCCAGGAGCGGCGTTTACCTGCTTGGTGTGCTAACCCGTCGTTACTAAACGGATATTTGGTTGATCAGTTGTCAAAGGACTATAGCCATAGTCTAAAACCCGTATGGAACCTCACCGGTACCATTTTGCATACCAATCTTGGTCGTGCACAACAGTCTGAGGCGGCCATTCGTGCGGTAACCTCTGTGATGCGTTATCCCACGCCGCTGGAATTTGAATTAGCCGCCGGTGAGCGTGGCCATAGGGATAATGCCATTAGTGGGTTAATCCAACGTCTGACTGGGGCAGAAGCTTGCTGCGTGGTGAATAACAACGCCGCCGCTGTGTTGCTGATGTTGTCGGCGGTAGCGGCGGGTAAAGAAGTGATCGTCTCCCGCGGTGAGCTGGTGGAAATTGGCGGCGCATTTCGCATTCCAGACATTATGCGCCAAGCGGGCTGCACCTTAGTCGAGGTCGGCAGTACTAATCGTACTCACCTTAAGGACTATGAGCAGGCGATAACCGAGAATACCGCCGCCATTATGAAGGTGCATACCAGCAACTATCATATCAGTGGTTTTACCGCCGCAGTGGAGGAGGCTAGGCTGGGTCAGTTATGCCGTGAGCGTGGCATATTACTCATTTCGGATCTTGGCAGCGGTTCACTTACTGATCTGCGCCGCTTTGGTCTAAAACAAGAACCGACCCCCCAAGCTATGCTGGCGGATGGTGTCGATTTAGTGAGCTTCTCCGGCGATAAACTCCTCGGCGGCCCGCAATCGGGCTTGATTGTCGGTAAACAGGCGTTAATTAACAAGCTTCAAAGTCATCCGCTAAAGCGTGCATTGCGCTGCGATAAGCTGATTCTCGCGGCGCTCGAGGCAACGCTGATCCACTATCTCAACCCCGAAACCTTAGACAAAGAACTGCCAATTATGGCCAAATTTGCCCGCAGCCAAGCAGAGTTGCGCCAAATCGGTGAGCGCCTGCAGCAAGCCTTAGCGCCGCTGTTTACCCCGAGCTATGGCCTTGAGTTAGTCGAGTGCCAAACTCAAGTCGGTAGCGGTTCGCAGCCAGATACCTTTTTGCCCTCAATCGGCCTGTGCTTTAACGCGCAAGAGGGTGGCAGTTTAACGCTGCTCGAGCAGCATTTTAAGCAGGCGCAGCGCCCTGTGATTGGTCGAATGACCCAAGATCAACTTCGCCTCGACCTGCGCGGTATCGATGATGAGGCCGAATTATTGGCCGAACTCAGCACCTTAGGTGTGCAGCTATGATTATGGTCACTGCGGGCCATGTCGACCACGGTAAGAGCACGCTCATCCGTGCCTTGACGGGCATGAACACCGACAGGCTCCCCGAAGAAAAACGCCGTGGCATGACTATCGATCTCGGCTACGCTTTTATGCCACTGCGAGATGGCACTCGACTGGCTTTTATCGATGTCCCCGGCCATGAAAAATTCATCAATAACATGCTGGTGGGCGTGAGTCATGTGCGCCACGCGCTGCTGGTGTTGGCCTGTGACGACGGGGTGATGCCACAAACCCGCGAGCATCTGCAAATCCTCGCCCTCTTACCGCTCAATAGTTTGACCTTAGTGCTGACCAAGCGGGATTTGGTCGATGACCAAACCGCCGCCAAGTTGGCTTCAGAGGGAATAACGCTGCTGGCAGAATACGGTATTGAGGCCAGTGGCGTATTTGAGGTCTGCGCTAGTGATGCAGGTGATGCGGGGGTAGAAACCCTTAAACAACATATTTTGGATATTGCCGAGCAGCAATCGACCCAAGCGGAAGATGCCAGCAGTTTTAGGATGACGCTCGATCGCGCCTTTAGCGTTAAAGGTGTGGGCTGTGTGGTTACTGGCACTGTGATTAGCGGCAGTGTGTGTGTTGGCGATAGCCTCTACAGCTCAGGGCAAAAGGCGAAATTACGGGTGCGCGGCATTCACTGCCAAGGGATGGAAGTCCATAGAGCCTTAAGTGGCACTCGGGTCGCTTTGAATCTTACCGGTGTTGATAACCACAGAGCACCTGCCCGCGGTGATTGGTTAAGCAGTCTGCCTCAGGCTGATTTGTGCGCTAGACCTGTAGTACACATTCGCAGTTTTGAACCCTTAACCCATTGGCAAAATGTTCATTGTCACCACGGCGCCGACCACACCTTAGGGCGAGTATCGCTTCTGGATGAGGCCGATGGGCAGGGGCGTTATCTGGCCGAAATTGTGCTCGATAAACCGCTGCTGCTATGTCAGGACGACCCGATAGTGCTCAGGCATATTGGCGGCAAGCAAACGCTGGGCGCTGGGCGGGTGCTGGCATTAAAAGTTTCCAATCGTAAAAAGCGTACGCCTGAGCGTGTCAGTAAGCTGCAACAGCTGGCTCAGCTCACCAATCCGGTGAATGTGCTGGCGCTACTCGGCCAGAGTGAGGCGCTCAGTATTGATGAAATCCGTTGGCGCTGGCAGCTAACCGATGAAGGGCTTGCCGCCATGTTAGCGCAGGCGGGGCTGACTCGGATTGGCGCCTACGGGCTATCGACTCAGTTGCTTGAGCAAGAAAAACAGCAGTTTATCGATCTGTTACGTGAATATCACCAAGAGCATCCCGACCAATTAGGGCTGGGGCGCAATCGTCTGCAACGTATGAGTCATAGCGTATTGCCTAGCGAGCTTGCCAATAAGGTGCTCGATAGCCTCTGCCAAGAGGGGCAGATGGCGCTGCGCGGTGCCTTGTTACAGCTGGCGGATCACAGGATTGTCCTCGATAGCGAGGCGCAGCAGTGCTGGCAGCGTTTAGCCCCTTGGCTGGCGCAGCAAACGTCCCCTGTGTGGGTGACTGAGATGGGGGAATATCTGGATCTCGAGCCCGCCAAACTTCGATTGCTGTGCTTTCAACTGGTGCAACAGGGCTTTATTACCGCGGTGGTGAAGGACAGGTATCTGCTGAGTGAGCAGCTGTGCCACTACGCCAATCTAGTGCGAGAACATGTGGACACCCACGGTAAGCTCGAAACCGCAGAGTTTAAAGACATGATTGGCCTTGGCCGTAAGGTAAGCATTCAATTACTGGAGTTTTTTGACCGCAGCGGTTTTACCCGCAGGAAGTTTCGCAGCAACAGTCGGGAAATTCGGGATGGGGAACTGTTTTATTCCCATGAGAATTGGCGGAAGAACATAGGAGTCGAACCTACCCAGGACTGCTGGCAGCCCTACCCGGATTTGAAATCCGGACGCCTCACCGGAGACGACGTTCTTCCAATAGAAGACAACTTGATAGTAGAAAATGTGTAAACCTGAATCAAGTGCATTCGTATTTCGTTAGTCGCTTTGTGACTTAAGTCGTGTTTCATAAGTAAACCAATTGTTTTTATTTGAATTTATGAGTTTAGAGGGGCGCTATGGAATATCATTCACATACTGTGGTCACGGAAAGAAAAGTGACCCTTTTAGAGCAGGGACAGGCATCGGATCTGACCGATTATGTCGCCAACGAGGTGCGTGTGGCACTGGTGTACAACGGCATTTCCCACACTGTGATGTTAGCCAGTCCCGAAAACCTCGAAGAGTTCGCCATTGGCTTTACCTTGTCGGAGCGGATTGTTTCCCATGTGAATGAAATCAAAGGTGTGGATCTTGAGTTCACTCCCGAAGGCGTGCTCATTCAAGTGGAAATCACCCAAAGATGTTTTATGGCGCTTAAGCAGCTGCGGCGTAATATGGCGGGGCGGACTGGCTGTGGACTCTGTGGCGTTGCCCAGCTTGAAGAAGCGGTAAAACCCGTGATCCGCGTTGACTCGGATGCCAGATTTAATATCGATCATCTCCAGTTTGCCCTCGAGCAAGTCAAAGATAATCAGCATCACTTTAAGCTCACAGGGGCGACCCATGCTGCCATGGGTTTAGATCTAGAGGGACAGATTATCGCCGCCTATGAGGACATTGGTCGGCACATTGCACTGGATAAATTAATCGGTGGATGCTCAATGCGGCACGCTAAGCGACCTGTGGCCGTATTGCTTACCAGCCGTGCCAGTTTCGAAATGGTGCAAAAGGCCGCCAGTGCCAATATCCAAATTCTGTTTGCTATGTCCGCCGTGACTTCACTGGCGTTGGAATTAGCAGAGAAAAGCAACATCACGCTTATCGGTTTTTGTCGTAACGGCAGAGCCACGCTTTACACCCATGGCTATCGGCTATTGGGGCTGAATCGTGCCAGCTTAGCGAAAGCCATTTAAGCGTGCCGCTACACAATTAAGACTCTTCAGCGCCTTATTTTTTTAAGGGATTGTGCCTTGCTTGTGTGGCAACAGGTATAAGCTTTGCGCTTATTTTTTATAGTCTCGTTCATTAGGGTAATGACATGACATGGCAACAATTTAAACAACAATATTTGGTTCGTTTTTGGGCTCCTATGCCTGCGGTCATCGCCGCCGGTATCCTTTCTACTTACTATTTTGGCTTAACAGGCACCTTCTGGGCCGTCACGGGGGAATTTACTCGCTGGGGTGGGCATTTGCTGCAATTGGTGGGCGCCAACCCTGAAACTTGGGGTTATTTCAAGGTGATAGGTTTGCAAGGCTCTCCCTTAGACCGTATCGACGGCATGATGATCATCGGTATGTTTGGTGGTTGTATTGCGGCGGCGCTCTGGGCCAATAACGTTAAACTGCGTATGCCACAGAGCCGTATCCGCATCGCTCAGGCGTTAATTGGCGGCATTATTGCCGGCTTTGGCGCTCGCTTGGCGATGGGCTGTAACTTAGCGGCTTTCTTTACTGGTATTCCGCAGTTTTCCTTACACGCATGGTTTTTTGCCCTCGCGACGGCGGCGGGTTCGTACTTTGGTGCGCGCTTTACGCTATTACCCATGTTCCGCATTCCGGTGAAATTGAAGAAAGTCGATAAAGCGTCTTCGGTCAAACAGGATGAAAACCAAGCCAGACTGCGTTTTCGCATCGGCATGTTAGTGTTCGCAGCCATTATTGGTTGGGGATTATTAACCATGTTCAATGCGCCTAAGCTGGGTATCGCCATGCTCTGCGGTGTGGGTTTTGGTCTGTTGATTGAGCGGGCGCAAATCTGCTTTACCTCGGCATTTCGCGATATGTGGATCACCGGACGCACCCATATGGCCAAGGCGATTATTCTCGGTATGGCGGTGAGTGCCATCGGGATTTATAGCTATGTGCAATTAGGTGTGCCACCCAAAATCATGTGGGCTGGTCCGAATGCGGTGATTGGTGGCCTGTTGTTTGGATTTGGCATTGTACTGGCTGGTGGCTGTGAGACAGGTTGGATGTACCGTGCCGTTGAAGGTCAAGTACATTTCTGGTGGGTTGGCTTAGGTAACGTGCTCGGTTCAACCCTGCTGGCCTATTACTGGGATGACTTGGCTCAACCCTTAGCGACCAACTGGGACAAGGTTAACCTGCTCACCAGCTTTGGCGATAAAGGTGGCTTATTAGTGACCTATTTGCTGCTGGCATTGTCGTTTGCGGCCATGTTGCTGTGGGAAAAACGTTTCTTTGCCCGTAAGGCAAAGCGGGATGAACAATTGATCGCGGAGGCGGCGTAATGAGTCAATATATTCCAGATTATCAACTCGATATGGTAGGTGAGCCTTGCCCTTATCCAGCCGTCGCCACCCTTGAAGCGATGCCGACACTGAAACCGGGGGAAATATTAGAAGTGATCAGTGACTGCCCACAGTCAATCAACAACATTCCACTCGATGCTAAGAATCATGGCTACAAGGTGTTAGAGATTGAGCAAAATGGTCCAACGATTCGTTATCTGATCCAGCGCTAGTCTTATCCAACATTCAGTGTGGCTTGATTGGTTTTTTAAATAAAATAATCACAACACAGTAAAAAGCGCTGCATTAGCAGCGCTTTTGGTTTTTAGCCTTGGCAGTCGGCAGGCAGATATTCGTCGGGAATGCCGTTACTGCTACATACCCAAGTGACATTATCCTGCTCGTCGACTTGTGGCGATAGGTACACCTCATAGCCTTGATAATCTCCGAGAGCTTCGCCTGTGACAAAGCCAACAATTCCATCGGTATAGAGGTTGAAGGTTGACAGTTGCTCATCGGTTAATCCAAGTACTTCTAGCTCTGTCGGCCACCCTTTAGTGTTTTGATAGTATTTAGTGAGTACGTCGGTTATTGGCACTAATGATTGATGTAACTGGTCGATATGCTCGATAGCCAATGCGGCATCGGGGACGCTAGCGGGCTCAGTGTCCATTTGCGGTGTACTGCTGGAATTGTTGGCATCATCATAGTTAATGCTGGCTGCGCCCACTTTCTCTTGGTATTCCTTATAGGCGGGAATGGCGACCGCTGCGGCCACACCGATAATCGCCGCAAGGATGATAATCCCGCCGCCTGCTGTGCCCATACGTGGCGTAAACAGGCTAATAATATAGGCAAACACACTGCGAGAAGGCGCTGAATAGTCTTTGCCCTGTGCTTTGGCGCGCACTCTTGCCATTCGTTTAGTCAGCCAAGGATAGCTGCTATTGAGTTCGTGGAAGGACATCCAGAAGCCACTCGATTCTTGGGTTTGGCGAATATATTGATCGACATTCATCCGTTTCCACTGCTCAACCCCTGCGGCGAGTACGGCAACCGCATTGGTGGCTGAACGTAAGCTGTTGCAGCAGCGTAGGCCGTGTAAATCGCAGGTATACTCACAGGCGCGGGCATAGGCTGCACCGATTAATGGCAGCCAAGTAGCGAACACTAACAGCGGTTCTTTGCCAATATGGTTACGGCGAATATGGCCCAGCTCATGGCCTATATAGAAGTTTATCGCGTCTTTATCCGACTCAAGTGCATCCACTATCGATGAAAACAGCACTATATAGTTGCGGCGTAAAAAGCGGGTAGCGAGGGCGTTTAACATGCCGTCGGCGGCTAACAGGTAAGCGCGGGGCGCTTCTTTAATCTCCAAACGCTTGCAGCAGGCGAGGTATTGCTTATGTAAATCAGGGAACTGCTCAGGGCTGATTTCAACCGCGGTACCTTTGAGGTAGCTGATAAACGCCGAGTGGGTGAATAGGTAGATAATAAAAAACATCAGCACATAAATCAGGGCGAGACCTTTAGTGGCTATGATCAGCACGGCCCAAATCAGTCCTGAAATAATCGCTAAAATCGTGAAGAGTGTCTTTTCCTTCGAATAGACAGTGTCGGCCATTTGAATAGGGTTGTCGTTCCCTGTGTTAACCACTTGTTCCATGTTGATCCTTCTCCTAGTGAAATAACAAATCGGCGTGAAAATAGTCAATTTCACTAGGAAATACAATCTCTATAATAGGGATTACCTATAATTTAGTGTTTTTAATTTAAGATAATTAGGGCGCGAGTGTCGCATCGCCACGTTTAATCGTGTTTTGTGCCAGCTCGAACACCTGCTTTTCGGCCACATTGGCTAACTCTTGCTGAACTTGGCCAAGTTGTTCCATCTCTTGACCGAGTACATCCATCGATGTGCCTAAGTTCTCTATTTGTGAGTTGGCCTCAGCGTCTTTTTCTCCCGTGGCCAGATTAAGGATTAGTTGACTGGTTTGCTCGCTAATGGCATCACCTTGTTGTTGCATTTGTTCACCTAGACGCTGCATCTTTTCGCCCTGAAGCTGCATGGGGCGCACGGCCTCTTTGACTTGGTTTACTAAGTCTTGCTTGGTGATTACATAGGCTTTACCCGCGGTTTTGACCCAAAGGTAGTTTGTTTTATAGGGATTACCTTGGCTTTTGAGTTTATTCCAATCTTGACTCTGGCCTGAACCAATGGTCATCTCACCATCTTGATGCACATAAATCCAAGAAAAATCTGGGTAATTTTGACTATTTACCGAAATGTTGGTTTCGGCTGAACTTTGAGTGCTCGTTTGCTGGGTTGCCCATATGCCGCAGGGGATGAGTGCGATAATCAATAAACTACCGAATAATTTTGTACGAGTGTCCATAATGCTTCCTTTATCAATGAGCGTTGGTGATTAGTGCACCTGACTAGGCAGGATATGTGCCAAAAAAATTATGTTTATTTTTCAAATAAATAATAATTGTGTCCGCAGGTGGAAGCTCAATGTGTCCGTAGTATTGTCCGCTGTGCGGACACTTTGGAGGTAAATCTTGGGATTGCACTACACTTAGTCGAAAATGACTTTGTCGGAAAATGACTTAGTCAGCTTAGGTTAAGCTGAGATAGCGTTAGCTAGGGGCAACAAATCGCGAGGGAGTGACAGTAATGAAGTTAACCAAGATCATAAATATTCAAGTTTTAGGGGTTGCGGGTGTTTTAGCAACGGCCTTATGTCTGCCTGCTATTGCAGCAGAGTCGCCTTCCTTTGACTGTGGTAAAGTGCAGGCGGGTAGCATCGAAGAGATGGTGTGTCGGGATGCGGGCTTAATTAAGTTAGATAGGCAATTGGCGGATGTTTATGCTAAGGCCACTGAAAAAGCTAAGAATGAGCAGCCCCCTGTACTCAAAGCAATGCAACGTGGCTGGGTAAAAGGTCGTAATGAATGTTGGAAGAGTGAAGATAAACGCACCTGCGTTGAATCGAGTTACCAAACTCGGATTGCACAGTTACAGGCGCAATATCGCCTCGTTGAAATGACTGGCCCCGTGTTTTATACCTGTGATGGAAATCCTGCGAATGAAGTTGTGGTCAGTTATTTTAAAACTGAGCCAGCGACCCTGATTGCCGAGCGTGGCGATCAAACGTCGCTGATGTTTATCCAGCGCAGCGCCAGTGGCGCGAAATATCAGGGCCAAAATGAGAGTCTGTGGGAGCACCATGGTGAAGCGAGAATCGTTTGGGGATATGAAACGCCAGAAATGACCTGTAAGGTCAAAACACCTAAATGATTAAAAGTTAACACCCAAGCCAAGGTTGTAGGTCGTATTTTGTGTATGGCGCACGGAGGACATAGTTTCACTAATGTCATACTTAAATGAGAGGTAAATCTGTTGTGTTAACAGGTATTTAAGTCCAAGTGTGACATCAGAAATATAGTCAATGGTTGGCGTATCTGGAAAGGCGATTTGGAGATCGGCATAGGTCTCCAACACGCCATCAAACCAATATTGCTTGTAGTTGATTGTGGTCGCCCAAGCATTGAGTTGATAGGTAAATATTTGACTATCTATCCAAAAATGGTTGTAAGTGACAACAAAGTCGAGTTTATCTCGTCCTACCCCCCAAAAACGATAACCCGGCCCGAGCGCGGCGTAATAATTGCGGATAGAAGTGTCGAGTCTATCTTCGTGAAAATAATCTTCTTGGCGCAATAACCAATGTTCACTGATGAGATAGTCAAGGCTGTAGTGAGCTTCAAGCGTATTGCGTTTAGTGGTTTTGTCTTCGGTCTCATAGCGAACCTCATTTTTGAGGTTATGGCGCCATTGTAAGGTTTCGGCGGTAAGATCACTTTTGGCATGAAGTTTTTGGGTATTTTTAGTGTTGCTAGTGACATCAATTGCGGCCTCAACGCTGCCACTATAGCGCCACTCAGAGTCGCTTTTACGATCCGAATACACCAGTTCACTAATGGGTGTTTGTCGATTGTTAACCAGCACAAACCCATCGAGATCGGAGGATCGAATACTCACATTTTGCAGTGTGCGATTGATGCTCCAATGTTGATTGTGGTTGGTTTCAAAGCTTTTAATCGCACTGCGCTCTATGGATATTTTTGGGGAATAACTGGGTTTTATGACCAAGTGTTCTTCGTCAAAGCTTTTAATTTCGCCAGTGATTTTATCGCCATTTCTCAGTAGCACGCTATCCGCAAGACTTTGTCCACTTAAGCCCGTCAATAGCATGGCCATACATAACTTAGGATTGGGATTTGGCATTTGCGGTTGGCTCAAAAATAAACGGTCTCAAAGATTCTGGCATTCTAGCTTATATCACGGCTAGTAAGGCAATAGCGTTAAGGGGAGATTGTAAGGAATTGACAGGAAGCCTATCAACTCCTTACCTTGATCATATGATCAACGGGATTCGATTTCAGTGATTTTGAGATTGAGCAGTTGCTTCTGCCAACGATTTTTATCCACGCCTTCGATCCAAATCACGCGGCTTTTACGTTGCTCACCTTTACGTAGATAGGTTTCTGGCATGCGGAAAATGGCTTTCCAGACGCCCAGTTTTTCGGTTTTGAGCAGTGAGCCGTCATCGGCAAAAAAGCTGGTCTCCACCTCGACCAAAGTCACATGCTCACCGCTGGTACTGGCGAGTTCGAAGGTCAGGCCGAGTTTGTTACCCTTCCACTGGCTATCGGTAAAGCTGACTTTAATGCCGTCTTTGGCGGTAGATCCTAAAAGCTCAGGTCTAGCGATGGCATTGGCGGTAAGGGTGGTTACTGGCGCGACTGCCACTGCGGCTGTGTTCGTGTTTACAATGTTGGTGCTAGGGGCTGCAGCGACAGCTACGGGCATCTCAGCGGCTTTAGTCTCTGTGATGATATATTCCCAGGTAAAGTCATCTTTTAGTCTGACTTGAGCGCCATTTTCAAGGGTGATTATCGCCACATCGGCTGCCATCACTGAAGATGAGAGCAATAAGAGTGAGCTAAGTGCGCTAAGGCGAAATGAGGTTTGCATTGATTTTCTGGCTCCGGTATTCATCTGAGTCAACATTCTGCCTAACATAAACAATTTGCAGCATAGTAGTCACTGCCAAAGTCGCGTTTTGATGAATAAAGCGGATTAGTCTGGACTTAGCCAGTTCTGATCTATATCAGGATGCAATCAGAACAGATAGGTTGAGTTAACTTACTTTTGCCCCGAAATGAGTTAGCAAGTTGTTAGTAGCGTCGCAACAAACGGACTTTGAAATTGGCAAAACTGGACACCCATTCTTAATAGCGCAGTAGCTAACCTCTGACTATGCTTTGGTTAAGCATTAAACAAGGAGGTTTGTATGCCGCGCCCTCGCAGAACCCTGATAAGCCTTGAAGACACCCCCTATTACCATTGCTGTAGCCGCGTTGTTCGCCGGGCATTTTTATGTGGCGATGATGCCTATTCGGGGAAAAATTATGACCATCGCCGCGCTTGGGTAGAATCGCTACTGTTTGAACTTGAAGCAGTTTTTTCTATTGATGTGGCAGCGTTTGCGGTGATGTCGAATCATCTGCATCTGGTGCTTAGGGTCGATATTGACAGTGCCAATGGTTGGACTGACCGCGAAGTGCTTGAGCAATGGCATAAGTTGTTTAAAGGCGATGAATTAACGCAAAAATTCGCCAGAGGTGAATTGGTTGAAGCCCATGAGGTCAACCGATTAAAACATTCAATCGCCATTTACCGCAGCCGTTTGTGCGATATTAGCTGGTTTATGCGCTGCTTAAATGAACCTATCGCAAGGCAAGCAAATCAAGAAGATAACTGCACAGGTCGGTTCTGGGAGGGGCGGTTCAAATCCCAAGCCCTACTCGATGACGCCGCAGTATTAGCCTGTATGACTTATGTGGATTTAAATCCCATTAGAGCACAACTCGCTGATACACCAGAACAATCCGACCATACCAGTATTCAGCTACGTATTCGGGCTGCATTAAAAGGTGAGCAGCCCAGCAACCTACTGCCTTTTATTGGTAACGAGTGCGACAACCAACCCAATGGCATTGCGTTTTCATTGATGGATTACCTTCAATTGGTGGATGATACCGGCCGAATTATTCGCAATGATAAACGTGGATACATCAGCGAAAGTAGCGCCAAGATACTGAACAGATTAAATATCCCCCATGACAATTGGCTCAAGCTGACCACCGAGTTTGGCAAACTATTTCATGGTCCAGTAGGCACCTTGCAAGAACTGACGGATTACTGCGAACATCTTGAAAAGCGACGACGGCACTTTGCGGCAAGCTGCCAGCATTTTCACCGCAACTGACAACTGCTTATATCACTTCGAAAATAACCCTTGCTGAGTATCTCCTAAGAACTGGGATGATTTACCTCGTCTAAAATGCTCCATTTTTTAAGTAAGGCAAAACTGGACACCCAGCCTTAATGGCGCGGTAGTCAACCTCCAACTATGCTTTGGCTAAGCATTGAACAAGGAGGTTTGTATGCCGCGCCCTCGCCGAACTCAGATAAGCCTTGAAGACACGCCTTATTACCATTGCTGTAGCCGCGTTGTTCGCCGGGCATTTTTATGTGGCGATGATGCCTATTCGGGGAAAAATTATGACCATCGCCGCGCTTGGGTAGAATCGCTACTGTTTGAACTTGAAGCAGTTTTTTCTATTGATGTGGCAGCGTTTGCGGTGATGTCGAATCATCTACATGTGGTGCTGCGGGTGGATATCGACAGTGCAAATCGTTGGACTGACCGTGAAGTACTAGAGCAGTGGCATAAGTTGTTTAAAGGCGATGAATTAACGCAAAAATTCGCCAGAGGTGAATTGGTTGAAGCCCATGAGGTCAACCGATTAAAACATTCAATCGCCATTTACCGCAGCCGTTTGTGCGATATTAGCTGGTTTATGCGCTGCTTAAATGAACCTATCGCAAGGCAAGCAAATCAAGAAGATAACTGCACAGGTCGGTTCTGGGAGGGGCGGTTCAAATCCCAAGCCCTACTCGATGACGCCGCAGTATTAGCCTGTATGACTTATGTGGATTTAAATCCGATTAGAGCACAACTCGCTGATACACCAGAACAATCCGACCATACCAGTATTCAGCGACGTATTTGGGCTGCATTAAAAGGTGAGCAGCCCAGCAACCTACTGCCTTTTATTGGTAACGAGTGCGACAACCAACCCAATGGCATTGCGTTTTCATTGATGGATTACCTTCAATTGGTGGATGATACTGGCCGAATTATTCGCAATGATAAACGTGGATACATCAACGAAAGTAGCGCCAAGATACTGAACAGATTAAATATCCCCCATGACAATTGGCTCAAGCTGACAACCGAGTTTGGCAAGCTATTTCATGGCCCAGTAGGAACTTTGCAAGAGCTGACCGACTACTGCGAACATCTTGAAAAGCGAAGACGGCACTTTGCGTCAAGCTGCCAGCACTTTAACTGTAACTGACAACTGCTTATATCACTTCGAAAGTAACCTTTGCAGAACACCTCCCAAGCACTATGGGATGACTTACCTCGTCTGAAATACACCATTTTTGAAGGAATTAGCGCAATTCATTGTCTTACATGCAGTCCCTACGACTGTTGATGGTACTTTTTTAAACAATGTTAACTTTTACAAGTTGTAGGTAAACGGAAAGTGCATTATGTTGTTGATTTAAAATGGGTGGCCGGATTTATTCTTGATGACTCTCATTCAAGCCGCATTAGCCAAGGCAGGTTGTAGGCAAACCGAAAGTGCATTATGTTATTGATTTAAAATGGGTGGCCGGATTTAATGAAGCTGCCAGCACTTGCGCTGCAACTGACAACGACTTATATAACTTCGAAAATAACCCTTGCTGAGTATCTCCTAAGAACTGGGATGATTTACCTCGTCTGAAATACATCATTTTTTAATGAATTAGTGCTATTTTTTGCCTCAGAAGCTGCCCCTACGGCTTTTGATGACTCTCATTTAAGCAATTTTAACTCGTACAAGTTGTAGACAAATCGAAAGTGCATTATGTTGTTGATCTAAAATGGATGGCCGGATTTACCTTGGCCGGATTTACCTTGCATGCGCATAAATACTAAGACGTTAGGTTACTGAACAATGACTGATACCACGTACCAATTTGCGAACTACTTAGCGGTATTTATCGACCTTTTGGGGCATCGGGATCTGTATGACAAGATTGCAGAAATTCCGCCGGATGGCAGCGAGGAACTGTCCGAGTTCACCTCAAACGTCGTAGAGTTTATCCGGTCAATCGAATATCTTTCAAAAGATGTAGAGAACTACTTCACTGGCCATGATTCTCATGAATCAGATCTGCCGTGGCCGGAAGAGTTGGCGGAATTTCGGGCGAAGATGAAGAACCGAATCTGTAAAGTGCAGCGGTTCTCTGATGGGCTTGTAATTTTTGTTCCACTCAAGACTGATGAGACACATTTTCCAATTGGCTCTGTGTACAAAGCTCTAGGAGCAGCAGCAATGTTGATCTTGGGCTCATTGGCAAAAGGATCACCTGTAAGGGGTGGTATTGCTATTGGAGGTGGTATTGAACTTACCGACGGCGAACTTTTTGGGCCAGTTGTGGGTCGAGCCTACGAGGCGGAAAGCAAAATTGCTCAATATCCCCGCATTGTTGTTCATCCGTCCGTGGCTAAATATGTTGAAACTCATGCAGCAATTAGTGAACCCAAAACCAATGAAGAAAAATATCTAAAATTGATGGGAAGCATTTGTTCAGAGATGATTTCCCATGACGTCGATGGTGTGCAAGTTCTTCATTATTTGGGAGATGCCCTGTGGGGTGGCATATTAAGCAACGGTGGGCTTCCATTGCTGGAGAAAGCAAGAGAATTTGCGGCAACTCAATTGTTGATTCATCAGAATGAGGGGAACAGTAAATTGGCAATACGTTATTTGTTGCTCAACAGTTATCTTACTGGCAATGGCCCCGAGGCTTCTGGTGAGCAGTAACCTAACAAGTCGCTGCAGGTGACGTTTGACCCGCTACCCATTTTTGCTTCCGCAAAACAGGCATTGCCTCAAACGCACCTAAGCTCAGGCGTTACCCATAGAAATGTTAATCTGAAACTCACTAATTAGGGCTAGAAGTTTAACTCGGAAATGTCCCAAAGTGAGTTGTGTGCTTTTGAGTGGAGGTTGTACGATTAAGTCACACTCAATAATCAAAACAGTCAGTTCGTGTATGACTTAGTGCACTTGAGGAGAGTAAAATGCTCATCAAATATCATACTTATATATTGGTTTTTGGCTTGGTTTTTAGTGGTCTAGCTTGGGCTGATGAACTCGCTACAACGGGCTGTGCTGCCAAATTAGCGACTATTAACGCTGAGCTTGCCGAGGCTAAGGCGGCTGGTAATCAGCATAAAGTGGCTGGACTTGAAAAAGCCTATGCAGAGGTTGTTAACCATTGTGCTGATGACCGTTTAGCGGTCGAACGTTTAGCCAAGGTTGAGGCTTTAGAAGTTAAATTAGCCGAGCGCCAACATGAGCTTACCGAAGCGATTGCTGATGGTAAGCCTATGGATAAAATTAATAAAAAACGCCAAAAAATTGCAGAAGTCGAATCTGAGCTTGCTAAGGTGCGAGCGGAACTTACGCAATAAGTTCAGGCACTTTCGGTTTACCCCGCGTATCCTATGCTAAAAATGGTCGATTCAGTGCTGGAGTTATAGCCAGCACTGAGAATGATATGCTCTGTGATGCGGTATCTAAGGCCTGCTTCTGCGCCCCATTGAGTGGTTTTATCTTCTTCCCACGTGGGTTTACCATCGACAATTCGGGGTGAAATATTGTTGGTATAAGCTGTGGTGCTGATATAGGCACTGCCACCTACATAAAAGCTTAAGTCAGCCGTTAAACTGTAGCTTAACCCCAAGCGCCAAAGGCTTTCTTGCCGATGGGATAGTGCGGGTTCTGGCACTGGAATATCGGTTTCACGGCTGCGAGCATAACCAAGGTAATAACCCCATCGCTGGTAATCATCATCAAAATGATAAGGCGCAAAGGTGATTCCGTAGAGATTATCTGTTGCTGGAACGTAATCGAGCATCAGGGCGACATAGGGAGTATTGGTCGTTTCATCTGATTTATTTGGCACAATCAGATTCGTCGTAGTGTTATATTCTGTTGCCTGTAATGGTTGGCATAGACCTAGTAGTCCAATGCTAAGATAGGCGAACTTTGATGAATGGCGATACATGGGATAGCTTCTTTGGCAACAGGTTGATTATTGTTCATATTCTTTTGTGTGTGGTCAATTCAAAAATGCTAAAATCTCTTTTAAAATAAATGGTTGTGAATTTATTGTGTGTTAAATTGAGCGTTTTTGAAAGGGAATTTAACTGAAGGTTACTCGGTCGTCATCTTTGTATGGTTTTGTTGCGTTAGCGCCTAAGTTGGAGTGAATTGTGGATCAGGAAATACGGCTCGAAATTTCGACATGGTTAACGGGCTTGGGAATTGATAGCCAACCATCCGACGGTGTATCAACTAGCATTATGCTGCTTGCTTGTGTACTGGTGGCGGCAATCTCCTATTTTATTATGCACCGTGGGGTGATCCGCGCGGTCAATATGGTGATCCTGCGCTCTAGAGTGACGTGGGACGATGTATTTATGCGCTACAAAGTGCTCGAAAAGTTGGCGATGTTAGTGCCCGCTATCGTGCTCAATCTGCTGGTGCCTATCACGTTAACCGAACATCCCGTACTCAGCAGTTTAGTTGACCGCTTACTGAGCATTTGGTTGGTGATCTTGATGATCCGCGCTATCTACGCGGGGCTGGATGCCGTCAATGAAATCTCTGATATCAATGAGGTGAGTCGCCGCCTGCCGGTTAAAAGCTTTGTGCAGTTGTTTAAGTTGTTCCTATTCTTTGTCGGCCTTATCGTTTGCCTTTCTGTGTTGGCCGATCAGTCCCCCGTGTACTTCCTCAGCGGACTTGGTGTAGCAACCGGTTTTGTGATGTTAGTGTTCCGCGACACGATTTTGGGTTTTGTGGCGGGGATTCAGTTAGCGGCGAACCGTATGGTAAGCAAGGGCGACTGGATCCAAATGGATAAGTACGGCGCCGATGGTGCGGTGGAGGAGGTGTCCTTAACTACAGTTAAAGTGCGTAACTGGGATAAGACCATCACCATGATCCCCGCCTATGCCCTAGTTTCGGATGCTTTTCGTAACTGGCGTGGCATGTCCGAATCGGGCGGGCGTCGTATTAAGCGTGCGGTCAATATCGATATTAATAGCATCAAATTTTTAACTGAAAATGATCGGAAGCGCCTCAGTAAAATCAATTGCTTAAAAGAGTATTTCCCCGCCAAGATCAGCGAGATCCAAGCGTCGAACGCCAAAGTGTCAGATCTGGATATGATGGTCAATGGTCGCCATCTGACCAACGTAGGAACCTTCCGTGCCTATCTGCAGGAATATCTACAGCGCCACGATAAAGTGCACAAAGATATGACCCTAATGGTACGCCAGCTAGCACCGACCACCGAGGGTCTACCGATTGAGGTTTATATCTTTACCAATGATACCCGCTGGGCTTTTTATGAGGCGATACAAGCGGATATCTTCGACCATATCTTTGCCGTACTGCCTGAGTTTGGTTTACAGGCCTTCCAAGCGCCGACGGGCAACGATATCCGCAGTCTCAAATCGGTTAAGGTCGAGGGTTAGTCTCGACTGACTAGAATCGCGGCGAGGGTGAGAAACACGCCGCCGCTGGTGCGGTCAAACCAATGCAATTTGTTGCTGGCCTTAAGACTAGGAGCCAGCACATTTGCCATTGAGGCGTAGATCATCACAAAGCTAAAGTCGACGAGCGCCCAAGTCAGGGCAAGTATCGTCAATTGCGGTAATTGTGGCGCGGTTAAATCGATAAATTGTGGGAATAAAGCTGCAAAAAACAGCAAGTCTTTGGGATTGCTGATCCCAACTAAAAATGCTTGTTTAAAGAGTTGCTTAAGTGTGCCTTTCCCTTCTGTTTTAACGACTTCTAGCGTTTGCCCTTGCTGTTTTGTTAGCAATAATTTGATGCCCAAAAACACCAGATAGGCGGCGCCACACCATTTGAGTATGGTAAAGCCGTATTCTGAGGCGCTGATAATCGCACCTAAACCTGCAGCCGAGGCCGCCATTAAGATCAGTGCGGCGCTGACACTGCCAAGTCCGGTGGCAATACTGCGTTTTTTACCAAAATGTATACCGTGGGACATCGACAACATCGCAATCGGTCCGGGGGAAATCCCAATCAATACAATTGCAAAAAAATAGAGTAGCCAAGTTTCAGTTTGCATCTTCTGCTCCGTTATACATTAGGGAATTAGCGTTTGTTGTCGGGCATATAATCAGGGATCGTTTTAGGATGGCGACCCTTAATACTGCGGTAGAAGCTTAAAATCTCCGCCATATCTTTTTCTATATCAACTGGTTGTAGAGGTGAGCGGATCACCACTGCTTTACAGGCGAAATCTAAGCCCACGGGGACGATAGGGACCTGCGCCTTAGCCGCAATATGGTAAAAACCACATTTCCAACGCCTGACGGGGCTACGGGTGCCTTCGGGGGCGAGTGCCAGTTTATACTCGGACTGGGTAGTAAACAGCTGCACCACGGAATCGACCAAGTTATTGTTTTTACGCCTATCGACTGGGCTACCGCCGATAGCTCGGAAGAACCAACCCCAGGGCGGAATAAACAATTGATGCTTACCAAGGAAGTGGATGCGCGTATTTAATGCACCACGAGCGAGGACACCAATGATAAAGTCCCAGTTGCTAGTGTGTGGTGCAACAATCACAATATATTTGGCTTGAGTGGGGAGCTCTCCTTGAATTCGCCAGCCTGAAATGTTTAGTAGCCAGCGGCATAAACGTGTAAACATAATGTGGTGCTCAGAGTCGAAAAATTAATAATATCATCAGCTTTTTTTAATTATAAATCGGCTTAGATAAGATAGTCTGGGCCGAATAGATATAATACAGTCTACCTGATTGTGAGGGAGCGATACTATGTTGCGACAGGGATTGATAAGAAAACATATTTTGCAGTGCCTTACGGCGATATTGCTGCTATTTGTTGGGCAGGTGAGCGCGGTGCCAACCGATGATATTGTCCAACTGCTAAAAGGTCAGGAGGAAGCCTGGAATCGAGGCGATCTTGACGCTTATATGCAAGGTTATTGGCAAAATGAGCAGCTTATGCTCATCTCAAACGGTAAATTTCGCAACGGCTGGGACGAAACCCTTGCTGCCTATAAGAAGAATTACCCGGATAAAGAGTCATTGGGTGAGCTGAAGTTCACGATTAAAGAAATCAAAATGCTCAGCAACTATGCCGCTATGGTGGTTGGACGTTGGGATTTAAAACGGTTAAAGGACACTCCAACAGGGGTATTTACCCTGCTGGTGGAAAAAATCGATGACCGTTGGGTGATCACTATGGACCACAGTTCAGACTGAAGTTAATCTCTGACCGATAAGCTAAAAAACCACTAAACAGTCTGGCTCTGGCGGTAATTGGGGCGGTAGGGTGAAGTGGAAATCCTGTTGTCCCAGACGCCGACCCTTACCATCGTATCTCACCTCGGTGAACTGAATTTCCCCTTGGGCATTTTGTAGCAAAATGCTGGTGGATCGGGTGCCATAATCGGGGTGACGAATATAAATCGCGGCTAAACGGCGCTTCCATTCTAGCCCCACACCAGTGTCGGGTAACTCATTATCCTGTGGCTGTGAATCATCCTGCATCAGCTTGATGAGCGACTCGACTTCAAGCTGTGCCGATTGTTGGATTAGGGCTTCGAGTGAGCGCTGACCTTTGGCCATTTTGGGCCAAACATCATCCATTGCCCCATTGCTAATAGCATGAAATCCTTGGGTTAACTTTACCGTCTCCCGCCTAATACTATTAAAACAGTACAGATTGGTGCCTTGGCCAAAGACTAAGTTGAAGGGTTGATAATCTTGTGCGTGCTCCACAAGCCAGTTAGGGCAGATAAGCGAGCCAGAATTTAATGCCTGAATGACGAGTTCGCCGCGGCTACGCATGGGTTCTTGGTTTTTTTGCGCGACTCTTAAGTTGGTCACCCCTGCAAGTTGACCTTGTGTATTCACTCCAAACCAAGTACCGCCCGCCTGTAAGTCTTTTCCCGCGAGCATATTGCGCTCAGGCGGCCAAAATTGCGCTGGTGCCGTGGGTCTGTGGTGAAACTCATCCCGATTCGCACAAATAATCAAGGGATACTGGGGATGAGCATTAAGCGCGATGAAGAGTATGCACATAGCAGGCTAAGTTTTTCCTAGGATAGGATTAACTTAGCCTGTCTGTCGCCAAATGAACAGTTTTAGTGATGGTGCTTATCCCTATCCGCGTGATCATGGGTGTGGCCATGGCTGCTATCGTGGCTATGAGTAGGGCTATTGGGCGTCGGTAAAACAGTTGAATGCGCATGGGTATGAGCATGATCATGGCTATGCTTATGCCCATGGGCTGTGGGTTTTAACATCATAAGGCGGCGCAGGAATTTACGGGGGCCAAGGCGCAGTAAGCTCGCAGCAAATAAGGCCGATAAGATCAGTAATGCTACTAAGTTGATGGCCTCAGGTAAGGTGATCAACGAGAACCACATTGGCAACTTAAGGGCTGCAACGAGGGCGATAGCAATCATTGCCAGCAAAATCGCGCGTTGTGGCCAATTCATAAGCCTTAGTTGGGCGATACTTAACACGGGAGCGGCAATTAAAGGCAATATGATGGCCAACGGGCTCCAGCCGCTATAGGCAAGTGCAATCGACAACACCGCAGCACCTAAGTTACAAAAACGCATTGGTAAAAATACCAGCAATAGCACAGCAATCTGTAACATCGGGTTATTTAACGGCACTGAAGGATGGCCGATCAGATTCACTAGCACTAAGCTGAGCAATACCCAAGGCGCGCTGCGATCAACCAAATGGGCAAAACCAAAACGCAGGGCTTTGCTCGGTAATGTTGTGTGGGGATCGGTAATCTCGACCTGCGCATTGGCCAAATAGGCGCTCATGACAAAGCTCACTAGGAGTTGGAACAGCGCCAACCAAGGGCCGAGCAGCAATGCTGTTAGCACTAACGCTTCTGGGCCTGCTAAACGTTGGAACCAGCGGCGAGCGAGGCTATTATCCTGTGGCGTTAAACCAAGTTTGAATCGTAGCGCTGCTACGGCATAACTGAGTAAAAGCACAGGTGCTATTGTCATGAGCCATGTTGTTAGCTGCTCCGCACTGTGGTTGTGGTGGGCATGATCATGGCCGCCAGAATCCACTAATAACAGCATCATTAATAAGCCAATACCGAGCAAACTGCCGATTCCTGCCTGATATTCGTATCGGCCTTGTTTATCCACATCCTGTTGACCATGGGGTTGATGTAATACAACGTGCAGAATCGAACCCGTCACAAAGGCTTGTAAGTAAACCGTTTTATCTATGCTCATGTGTGACAAAAGCTGTTCGCTGGCAAAATAGCCGATGCTGGTGAATAGCATAATGGCAGCAAAAATAATCAGTGTCCAACGGACGCCAAGATGGGGTTTGAGTATCCACCACACGGCAAAACCGACAGGGAGGCGATGGAGTATCACGCCCAAGGCTAACAGAATGGAATTGCCATCTTGCTGTGCTAAAACCATGGCAGTGCCATCGGTGATGGTATGTAGCAATAAGCCACTAATGCCTAGAAAAAGGGCAAAATTATGCGTGATTTCAGAATAGCGGTGGAATAATCGCTCGCTCGCCGTTGGTCCCCATAGACCAAGTATCACAAATACAATCGCTAGCAGGCCACCGTGTTCAAGCAGTTCAGGCAGAATATGGATCAGCACTAACCCGCCTAAAGAGACGAAGATAAAACCATCGAGTCCCTTTTGTAATCCGCTACCCGATGAAAAGTAGCGATAAAACAGTGGTCCGATTAAGAGTGCGATACAACTAGCAAGAAGATAGAGCATGGATTCCACGAAAATTTGCCGAAAAAACGCCGTAGTATACCAGTTGTAATTTAAATGAGCAGTGACTTACTGGCAATTTACTAAAGTGATATTTGCTTTTCATTGTAAGCGCAGAAATCAATTCAATCATCAGAGACTTATCGGGGTATTGGCCGGTATTCTTAACTGTCAAAATTGACAATTGTGCAGTTGTTTAATGCCATCATAAGGAATTTTATAGATAAATTTTCACATCTGTAATACGAAAAAGTTATACAATGTGTGCTCATGTTGGCTTGGGTGTTGATAAAGTTAAATGGATATATTTTCTGCTGCGGTAATGTTGTTTTTAATTATGGATCCCCTCGGTAATTTACCGATATTCGCGTCGATTTTACGACATATCGACCCTAAAAAACGTCGTAGAGTGTTGATCCGCGAACTGATTTTTGCATTAGTGATTATGTTGGCGTTCCTGTATGCGGGGGAGGCCATTTTAAGCTTCTTAAATCTGCGTTCTGAATCGGTCAGTATTGCCGGCGGTATTATTCTGTTTTTGATCGCGATTCGGATGATTTTCCCCCAACCGGGTGGCGTGGTGGGGCTGGCTGCGGGAGAAGAGCCTTTTATCGTACCTATGGCGATTCCCTTAATGGCGGGGCCATCTATCCTTGCGGCGCTTATTTTATTGGCGCATACCGATAGTTCTCGTATGACGGACTGGACGATAGCATTAGTATCTGCATGGGCAGCAAGTGCGGTTATCTTAATGTTCTATAAACTCTTTACCCGTATGTTGGGTGAAAAGGGGTTAACGGCTGTTGAGCGTTTGATGGGTATGGTGTTGGTAATGATATCGGTGCAAATGTTCCTCGACGGGGTATCAAACTATATGAAAACCGCTGGTTAACCGACGGCACTCAACGATATGAAAACCGCATTAACGCAGTTAGTGCGGTTTTTTATGGTTAAAAATCGCGTTGAAGAATGCTTGCTGAATAAACGCTGACAAAAGTACAAAAACCATCACCTTTCAATCTGTATCAAGTTGTTACACTGATCTTGTCCTGATATGTTTTCACATCCCACTAGAGTTGGCCTTCCTAATTAGGAACGCGAACCAATAAACAAACTTGCCATAGTATGAATAGGCACTAGCCTTAAAAAATAGCTTGGTTATACCAGCGCAAATTGTGACGGAAGGAATACGGTTATGCGAAGTAAAAAGAGTATCACAGCGTTTGGATTGATGTTGGCCTTGCTAAGTGGCACCAGTATCGCTGCACCTAATCACACACCAGCGGATGCGGGGGTCATTAACAAAGAAAGGATCCTCTATTGGCTAATTAAGCGTGGCGAAGTCTCCGAGGATGCGAGCGACAGTGTCAAGCAAGCGGCCGTTGAAGCCTATATTGCCCGCGCGAGCCTAGCACAGCCTAAAGAGCCTCGAGTGGTGATTGAGGCCGAGCAAGAACGCCTCCATAAAGCCAAAACCACAGCAATGATGCGCGCACCTGCGCAACGTGCTTTAGCGGATGCCGATGTGACTAAAACGGTTAAGGTATTAACCGTACTGATTGATTTTCCTGATTTAAGATATAACAACAACGGCTTAACCGCGAGTGATACAGACATGTATTATTCAAGTTATCCCGCCTCTCACTACAAGAATTTACTCTTCTCAACGGCCGGTTTTAGTGGCCCGCAGGGGCAAAGTTTAGATTCGGCCTATCAGTATTACCAGGCTGTTTCGGGCAAAACCTTCTTCTTTACTGGCGATGTTAAAGGTTGGTATACCGCTGGCCAACATGCTGATTACTATGGTGCTAATGATGCTGATACCAGCAACGACGTCAAAGTTGGCGAGCTGGTTAAAGAGGCGGTATCACAGGCGGTTGCCAGTATGTCAGCTGCGGAGCTTGCTAGCTATGATATTGAAGATCCATATGATTTAAATGGTAATGGTAACTTAAATGAAGCTGATGGCATTATTGACCATGTGATGATTTTCCACTCCAGTATTGGGGAAGAAACCGGTGGTGGCAAATTAGGGGCTAATGCGATTTGGTCGCACCGTTATTATGTAAATCAAAGCACTCAAGGTTATACCTTGCCTGGAACAAACAAAAAAGTCTTTGGTTATACGATTCAACCAATAGATGCGGCGACTGGGGTGTGTACCCATGAATTTGGCCACGATCTCGGACTTCCCGATGAATACGATACTACGGATAACGCTAACAAAGATGGTTCGCCCGTTGGTTATTGGTCGTTGATGTCGGGCGGCAGTTGGACTGGAACTATTTCTGGCGCACAGCCAAGCGGTTTTAGCCCCTACGCGCGTTCGTATTTACAGACAAAATATAAAGGTAAATGGCTTAACGAGCGTGAGATTAGCTTAGATACCATTCCTAGATCGGGCATGGAAATCACGCTCAATCAGGCGATAAACCAAGATGCGGTGAATCAAATATCGATTCCGCTACCTGCGACACAAATTGCCTTTAAAGCGCCTTATCAAGGGACTTACCAGTACTATTCTGGCCAAGGAAACATGCTGGCAAACAGCATGAGCTTTGCTACAACCTTGCCAGTGACGAGTGATAAACTCACGCTTTCCATGCAAGCGAGTTGGGATATTGAAAACAGCTTTGACTATATGCAGGTCAATGTGGATGGCACAGCGATTGCGGGTAATTACACTCAATCCAGCAACACCATTAATAGTGCTCGACATATCATTACGGGTAAATCATCGAGCATCCCGACCTCTGTGGGAGACGATGCTTGGGTCGCGTTGGAATATGATTTGTCGGCCTATGCAGGCAAAGCTGTCACTATTGAATTTAACTATGTGACCGATGAGGCAGTTAGTGGCTCAGGTATTACTATCGACAATATCAGCATCAAACAAGGCACGAGTGAGTTGTATGCCGATAATGCCGAAGCGGCAAACAAAGCCACTTTCGCTGGTTATAGCCGCATTACTAACACTCGCCCAGGCCCTTCATCCCGTTACCTTATTCAATTACGCAGCCACAATGGTGTCGATGCGGGGCTGAAGAGTAAAGGGTTTGATCCTGGTGTGCTGCTATGGCTCGAGAATGCCAGCTATAGCGATAACAACGTGTCAGACCATCCCGGCCGAAGCTTAATTGGCGTGATTGATGCTGATCAAAATATGATTGGCACTAACTCTACCGATGTACAAATCCGAGATGCTGCTTTTAGCACGGTAAAACAAACCGCTTATTTTGGTGACAATAGTCTCGATGCGATCAGTCTGTTTGACGATAGTTTAGATTACAGTGCGCCGCTGCAACCTCAGTCAGGTATGCAACTGCAACAACTTGGGTTGACGATGGAAGTTGTCGCTCAAGCCAGTGATAACAGCACCGCAGTGATCCGTTTAGCGAATGCAAACGCCGATCCCGCATTAACTCCCTTAACCGCCGCAATTAATCTGAGCCAAAACGGGCAGGCGGTGACGGTTTCTGCTGCGGTAGAAGGAGGAGAAGGCGCGTATTCCTACGCTTGGGATTTCGGTGTAGCGGGAGCAACAAGTACCTCGGCCACAGCGGTTTATACCTACTCTGCGGCTGGAACCTATACGCTGACCTTAACCGTTACCGATGCCAAAGGTACAAAAGTCACCGCCACGAAAACCGTGGTAGTCAGCTTACCGTTAACTGCCAGCTTTAGTTTCAATGCGAGTCTGCTAACGGTGAACTTTAGCAACACCTCGACTGGCGGAGCTGGAAGCGTGAGCTATTTATGGAACTTTGGTGATGGCACCACAAGTACGGCGGTGTCACCATCCCATACTTACGTGAATGCGGGAACCTACACCGTGACGCTCACGGTTAAAGATACCCAAAATGCGACCGCAAGCAGTAGCTCAAGCGTCACCGTATCTGCCCCCATCGCCCCCCCATCGGAAGGTTCTGGTGGCGGAGGTAGCTTAGGTTGGCTTAGTCTTCTGCTGCTCGGTGGTTTTGCATGGCGTCGCCAGCGCCAATAAGTTTGAGAGTTAAAGCAAAATGCCTCTGATATCAGAGGCATTTTTGTTTTATCGGCTTAGGGGCAGAGCCTAGCGATTGCCTGTTCGGCGGCAGGGAGGAACATTTCACTGACAAACATTTCCTCCTCGTTGTGGTGGAAATATCGACGTCGCCCCCAAAGCTCATGCTCTACATTCTGCGCTAAACTTTGCGCTAGGTGGGCAAGGCGGCTATTGGTGGCAAAGCGGGCAATTTCAATGCGTCCCGGCACAAAACTATCTTGGCTAAATAATAATTCGCCCAGTGGTCGTGTTCCTAGGCCTAAAAAATCAGCTTGGCGTGTCGATAACAAAGACTGAGGGATCAAGGTTCTGGCAAATACCCAAGGCACATCGTCGAGGCAGAGTAAGACTTCGCGCACCCAAACGGCACTTTGATTGGGATATTCGCCGTCGAGCGGCGGGCATTGACCTTCACCAAGGATTCTGACTTCAAACTCATTACAGCAGCCTTTGAGCTTTTGTGTCAGACTACCAGGGGCGAGTAACCATTCCTTAAGGGGAGAAGCGGGAAGATTTTTGGTGTTGTCGGCACAAAACCATTGAATTGATTCGCCATAGGGAAAGCTTAAGCTGGTCACATTCATTAAATACTCGTTACAATATAAGCAAACGTCGGCAGTCTACCAGATAGATTGGGAAGTTTCTTCCATTGGCCATTATTGTTTTTAGGGAGCTGTAAACCGCGATGAAAAAATTATTATCAGCCTGCCTGATCTTGTTCACTGTTGTGTGTAGCGCATATGCGGCCGACGAGAAAGAAGCGGCTCCTGCTGCGGAGTACGCCTATTACGGTTTTGAACCCGAAATCGTGACTAACTATATTTCAAACCGCAAAAAGCTAGGTTTTGTAAAGATCAGTGTCGAGTTGATGGTGAAGAGTCCCGATGATTTAGTGATCGTTGAGCGCCATGATCCTCTGCTGCGGGCGGCGATTATCGAAGTGCTGGGCAATCAGGCCGAAGAAAAAGTTAAGTCTCTCACCGGACGTGAAGAGATCCGCCGTGAATGCTTCGATATGGTCAATAACCTGCTGACAAAAGAAGCGGGTAAACCTTTAGTCGTCAACCTGTTGTTTACCTCCTATCTGTACGATTAATCTCGCTAATACGCTCAAGGGCCGATCCTTGGATTGGCCCGCCCTTGTGATAAATCATTATGCCTAAACCCGCCATAAAAACTGCCGCTAAACCCGCGACGTCACCCGCAGGTAAACGTGCTAAGCCAAACACGCCTCAATCTGTTGCTAAACTCAAAGCCAGCACGGCTAAGGCTGCTAGTAAGCCCAAAGCAAAGCTCGGGGAGAAAAAGACCTTACACCCGCGTAATGTGCATCTTCATGGCTATGATTTTGTGGCCTTAATGGCGAGTTTCCCTAAGCTGAAAGCCTTTGTTCGGCCTACGGCCTATGGTGCTTTATCGATTGATTTTGCCGATCCCTTAGCGGTTAAAAATCTGAATGCAGCGTTACTGAAACAGCATTACCAGATTGATTTTTGGGATATTCCCAAAGGCGCACTTTGTCCGCCGATCCCTGGGCGGGTCGATTATGTGCACTACTTGGCAGATCTCTTATTTGAGGGGGCCACCGCCCCGCGTGTTGAACAAGTCTGCGCCTTAGATATTGGCACTGGGGCGAATGGGATTTACGCCATCCTAGGGCAGCAAGTGTATGGCTGGCAGTTTGTCGCTTCGGATATCAATCCCCAGTCTCTGGCCAATGTGCAGCGCATTATCGACAACAATTCCTGCTTACAAGGTCATGTAACATTAAGGCGGCAGCGGGATGAAAACGCCATTTTTAAGGGTATTATCGAGGCTGCGGATCGCTTTGAGTTAACCCTCTGCAATCCGCCGTTTCATGCCTCATTACGGGAGGCGAGTGAAGGTTCGCAGCGTAAGGTGCGTAACTTACAACTCAGTCGAGGAGAAAAACCGAAAGCCACTGGCGCCTCCTTAAACTTTGGCGGTCAAGCGGCGGAGCTGTGGTGCCAGGGTGGGGAGAAGCAATTTTTGGCCACAATGATCCGCGAAAGCCATATGTTTGCTGAGCAATGTCTGTGGTTTACCAGCTTAGTATCGAAGCAGGAAAACCTTAAACCTTGTTATCAAGCACTGGCAAAACTGGGTGTGGATACGGTAAAAACCATTGAGATGCAGCAGGGTAATAAGGTTACCCGAGTGTTAGCGTGGAGTTTCCATTCTCAGGCAAAGCGTTTGCGGTGGCGCAGTGAGCTTGTTACACCGACTGAATAAAACAGGCGCTTAATGCGCCTGTTGGTTTGAATCAAGATTTAATTATTGGCTTTGTTCCTGTGGATGTGGATGGTCGCGGCGAAATAGCGCCCACTCTTCAATCTGTTCACCGTTTGGCAAGGTACACATACCGTGTTCACCCTCTGCGGTTCTTTGGATTTCCGAGGTGCCACCGAGGGAGGCGCAATACTCTGATGCCGGGTTGGCGATTTGCGTTTTTGCTTCAGTTTTTGTTTCAGCCTGAGCGTTTGTTGCTGGCTCGGTCTTTTCGCCACAGCCCGCTAAGCCGCTGCAGATGATGAGACCGAATAACCAAGCTGATGCTAATTTCATGTTGTTTCCCTTTGTTGTTAATTCATTTATTTACGGCCTAAAATCCGCAAAATGCGCAGAAATAGGTTGATGATATCCATATACAAAGCGGCTGCGCTATCGACGGCATTATCGACGGTTTTCGGGATCTGGTTCGCCCGTCCCCAATCGTAGCCAATATAGCCGCAGAAGATCAGCACGACTATCCAATCTAAAATGCCGTGATGGGTTTTAAAGATAAATATTTCAATAAGTTCGACTACTATTACGAGCAGTAATGCGATAGTGAGAACACCGGATATTTTTTGGAAAAAGGCCGGAAACAGCGTCCCCAAACACATCATCGCGATAGTGACTAAGCCCGTGATCCGAATCGCTTCGGTAACGAGCGCGGGGTCGTATTGGCTGACAACCATATTAATAATCAGGCCAAAGGGCACCACCACAAAGTTATAGCCAACAAAGCTGACGATGGGGCTACTTGAGCTTTGGAATAGATAAATCCCCAAGAAGCAGGAGGCGAAGTAACCGATAAAGAATATCCAAGGATTTACACTGGCTATCGCCTCGGGGTCGATATGGCTGACCATGGCATAGTTTACGGCAAATCCCCAAACGAGGGTGAGGCCAATCACTAAGTTATAGAGACCCGCTCCAATAATGGTGTCATTAGTTGTACGGCGGTCAAATACGCTGTTTTCAGTATCCATTTGATTTTTAATATCCTTAAGTGTGTAAAGTGTGCTGAGTATATACCTTTTACTGGCTACATATCTTGCAGTGAGCTTGTTTAGGTAATTTCATTTCACGAAATTCCATGGTCATGGCATCGATCATCAAAATCCGTCCGGCTAGGGTTTTGCCGATACCTGTGATGACTTTAATGGCTTCTACTGCCTGCAAACAGCCGACCATACCGACGACAGGTGCAAGAATACCGGATTCGACACAGCTGAGTTGTTGCTCACCAAAGAGTGAACTAAAGCAATGATAACAAGGTGTTTGTGCTTGATAGTCAAAAACAGTGACCATGCCTTCCATACGAATTGCAGCGGCCGAAACTAAAGGGACTTTATGCTTAAAACAGCTCTGGTTTAACTGCTCACGCACGCTGACATTATCGGTACAATCGACCACGATACTGTGACTGGCGACAAGCGCATCAATCTCATGATCATCCAATACCGCATTGATTGGATTGATTTTTACATGGGGATTGAGCTGATTCAGGCTTTGTTTGGCCGATTCGACCTTAGGTTGGCCGATATTGGCATCCTGATGTAATACTTGGCGCTGTAGGTTAGAGAGCTCAACCGTATCGAAATCCACTAAGGTCAGCTCGCCAATGCCTGCAACGGTAAGGTATTGTCCTGCAGCGCAGCCTAAACCGCCTGCGCCTATCATCAGCACTTTGGCGAGTTTTAGGCGTTCTTGGCCGTCGATATCCATCGCCTTGATTGAGATTTGGCGGCTATAGCGGGTAAGTTCGCTGTCGCTGAGGATGTCTACTTGTTCATTCATCGATTCGCGCCTTAGCAAAGCACTGAGTTAAAAGGTTCTACCGTCACTTGTGAACCCGCAGGGGTGTCACCTTGGAACTGCTCCAACTGGACGAAGCAATTTGCCAGACTCATCGAAGTTAACATGCCCGAGCCTTGGCTGCCGGTGATGGCGACTTCTAATTCGCCCTGTGCATTGCGGGATAAAATACCGCGTTGATATTCCACGCGCCCAGGTTGCTTACGCACCGGTGTCGTCAGGGTCGCCGATAACATCAGCGGCGCTTTTGGGGTTAAGCCCTGCATCTTATTTAAGATTGGCCACACCAGTTTGTAGAAGGTGACCATGGAGGAGACGGGATTGCCCGGTAAACCACAGAATATCGCTTTGCCTATACGCCCCATAGCAAAGGGCTTGCCCGGTTTTATGGCGAGTTTCCAGAAGGTGATCTTGCCTTCTTCATCCAGAATTTGCTTAGTAAAGTCTGCTTCACCGACCGATACACCACCCGAAGTTAATACCATATCTGCTTGGCTTGCTGCATGACGAAATGCGTGGCGAATGGCCTCGGGATCGTCGCTTACTACGCCTAAATCCAGCCATTCCACATTGGCGCGGCTGAGTAATCCTTGGATAGAATAACGGTTTGAATCGTAAATTTGCCCTGGCGCTAAGTCGCTACCCACAGGGCGCAGTTCATCCCCGGTGGAGAAAAACGCGACTTTGAGTTGGCGGTAAACGCGCACTTGGCTCACACCAATGGTGGCTAATACGCCAAGTTCTGCGGCGTTAATTTCGATACCTGCTTTCAGGACTTTGGTCCCTTGTAACAGTTCTTCACCTTGGCAGCGAACATTCACGCCCTTGGCCTTGGGGTGATTTATTTGGATTTGATCGCCATTAGCTTGGGTTTCTTCCTGCATTTGCACTGTGTCATAACCAGCAGGAACGGGAGCGCCAGTCATAATACGCACGCAGGAGTTTGGGGTAATTCTACCCTCAAAGCCATGGCCAGCGAAGGAACTGCCGATCAGCGTCAGTGTGGTTTGCTTGGCTTCGCTGGTTAAATCGGCAAAGCGAAAAGCGTAGCCATCCATCGATGAGTTATCGAAGGGGGGTAAATCGATACAAGAGGCCAAATCCTCTGCTAAAACGCGGCCAAGCGCATGGGGAAGTGAAACGACTTCGGTGTCTGACACTGGGCTAACCTGCTCAAGCATAAGGGGAATGGCTTGATCTGGATGCATTAAGCTAGGTTGCGAACAAGGATCGGCTTTCACGGACATCGGGTCTTCCTTATGGGCAAAGGGTTGGGTAAATATAGGGGCTATTATGCCACGCTGTGCTTGCTTGGCTATGATCTGCATAGGAGTTTATGTGATTTGTAAGGCAGTTAACTCTTCTAATAGATGATTTTGCAGTCCCCTTTATGCGGTGCTAAACACGAGTCTATGAACAAATGAAAATCATTTTTATCAACTAATCATTAACTTAGCTAAATCAACAAAGGTAAATTTTGTTGCTTTTGGCGACGGCCTTCATGACAATGTGAACCGATGATTTCAGTTCGAAGGCCAAAGAGGATTTACTATGCTGTCTGCAACCATGATCGAAAAGTTGAATGAACAAATTAATATGGAGTTTTTCTCCTCTAATTTATACCTGCAAATGAGTGCATGGTGCGAAGATCAAGGCTTTGAAGGCGCAGCAAAATTTATGCGCGAACATGCTGATGAAGAAATGGGCCATATGCGCCGTTTGTTCACCTATGTGAGCGAAACCGGTGGTTTACCGTTACTGGGCGCAATTGAAGCGCCACAGTCACAGTTCAATTCTCTGCTGGCCTTATTCGAGCTGACCTATGAGCACGAACAGTTAATTACTCGCCAGATTAACGCGTTAGCCCACACTGCATTTTCGAATCAAGATTATTCCACCTTTAATTTCCTGCAATGGTATGTGGCTGAACAGCACGAAGAAGAAAAGTTGTTTAAGTCAATTGTCGATAAGATCCGTTTAGTCGGTGAAGATGGCAAGGCATTGTTCTTTATCGATAAAGACCTCGCCAAATTAGCCTCAAAGGGTGGTGAAAGTATTATGAACGCCCAAAGCCAGCCGCAAGCTTAAGCGCGCCACTTTGGTATAAAAAAAGCAGCCTAGGCTGCTTTTTTTATGGGCAAAGATCGTGGTTTGGGGAAAGCTATTAGGGCGTGTTGACGTTTCGAGATTAAATTTTGTTCGTTCTGGCAAGTTCGTGCTCGCGAAACGAGGAATGATGTGTCGTTATTCTACTCAAATGACGAGCGGCTCTTATGACAGAAAGTAAGAGCAAGGGCTTGCCAGACGAACCCTTCGGGCAGCATTTGGCTGACGTTTCTGCTGCGTTATCGTCCGTTTATGTAGAATAACTAAACAGCACGGACTTTGCCTTGCATAAAAGCCAGCCAAACTGCTGCAAAAATAACTCTGAAACGTCAACACGCCCTAAGCATTAACACACTTTTCGCGTGGCGCTTGTGGCTGCAATAGTCTCGGTAGTGTTTGGCTTAGCAGTGGGGTAATGGCTGCGAATGGCAACGGTTTTGAGATCAAATACCCTTGGGCGTAGTGGCAACCTAAGTCGCGCAGTAAATTCCATTGGGCTTCGGTTTCAATTCCTTCGGCCACCAGTTCCATTTCAAGGCTTTGCCCCATCATCACAATGGCTTTCACCAAATTGGTATTTGAGTTGTTGCTCAGGGCATTTTCCACAAAGCTACGATCGATTTTTATCACAGAGATAGGGAATTTCTTCAAATAACTCAATGAAGAATAGCCTGTGCCAAAGTCGTCGATATAAATCTGCGAGCCTAAACGGCGAATGGCTTCTAAGGTGCTTAAGCAGTGGCTGGCATCGCCCATTAGCATGCTTTCGGTGATCTCAATATGCACGTTTCTTGGGTTGATATGATGACGGTTAAAGCATTCCTGCAGTACCTGATCAAATCCCATACCTCGCGCATTCACACATTGGCGGCTCGAGACATTGATCGCCACATTAAGCTGTAAGCCAAGTTGTTGCCATTGTCTTAGGTCGTGCATCGCTTGGTTGAGTACCCATTCACCCATGGGTTCAATAAGCCCTGTTTCCTCCGCGATGCCTATAAACTGATCCGGCGGGATTAAGCCTAAATCGGGGTCTTGCCAACGAATAAGCGCTTCAACACTACAGACTTTACCCGTCTTCATTTCCACAATGGGTTGATAGTGTAGCGTAAATTCATCCTGCGCCACGGCGCGGCGTAGCCGCTGTTCCAGCTCCATGCGGGCAAACATGGCTTGGTTCATTCCCGAGGTGAAGTATTTGAAGTTATTGCGTCCGGCATCTTTTGCCTGATACATGGCCATTTCGGTATTGCGGGTTAGCGAGCTAACATCCAGGCCGTCTTCTGGGTAAACACCAATCCCAAAGCTGGCGGAAATTTGGATTTCCCGTTCATTCAAGTTAAAGGGCGTCGACAGGGTTTCGATGATACGGCTTGCCATATGCTCAATCGCGAACTCATTGGTGACTCGGGGAAGGATAAGTACAAATTCATCCCCACCGATGCGTGCGATCAAATCATTCTTTCCGGCAATATTTTCTAGTCGCTTAGCCACGTCTTGCAGTAGTAAGTCGCCTGTGGCGTGGCCTTGGACGTCATTAATATACTTAAATTGGTCTAAATCAATCAGCAGAATCGCCAGTTTGCGGGAGTCATGTTGGGCGAGCTGGATTTCATGTTGGAGTCGCTCATTAAACAATTTGCGATTAGGTAAGCCTGTCAGCGTATCGAAATGTGCCTGATACCAAAGATCCTGCTCATATTGCTTACGTTTACTAATATCCATAAACAAACCAATATGCTGGATGATTTCACCCCGTTCATTACGCACCACGGTAATGGCCAAATACTCGGGATACACTTGGCCATCTTTGCGTTTATTCCAGATCTCGCCTTCCCATTTGCTGTCTTTTTGCAGCGCTTCCCACATGGCAGTGTAGAAATGGCTTGGGTGGCGTTTAGAACTCAACATCGAGGGGCTGCGACCTTTGACGTCTTCAAGGCTGTAGCCTGTGATCTGGCTAAAGGCGGGGTTCACTAACTCGATATGATTATCGGCATCTGTGACCATAATGCCTTCGGCCGAATAGTTAAATACCGCTGCGGCGCGGCTAAGGGCCTGATTGGCTTTTTGGCGCTCACTCAGCATGCGGTTCATTGCCCGAGACATGCGAGCCAGTTCATCGGAGCCTGACACATCAATATGGATATTTAGCTGAGGATCGGCGGCCATTTGCTGCATATCATTGGCAATTTGGGTGATTTTAAACATAAAACTGCGAATGATTTTGCGGCCCAGCCACAGGGTGATCGTGGCGGTAAATAAGGCAGACAGCAGATAAATGCCTAATAACATGAGCGCATGATGTTGTTGTATATCACTCTGGCGAGCCATGGAGAGGGTGATTTCATTACTGAGTGCATTCAGTTTATTGATTCTATCCGTCGTTAATGTCCACCAATGTTTGCTGCTTACTGGATGGGGTGGCATCAATAATTTATCAATGGCGGCAGAGAGCTCGCTATTGTTGATATGGGCAAGGGCGGTGATTTCTGCGAGCGACAGCTTTTGATCTTTTAACTGCACTATCTTAGACATGCAGAATTGATACTGGTTGATGCTCTCTTCGATGCTTTGTACGGCAGGCGCAAGTGAGGGAAGGTTTACCGTTTCGCGGTTAAGTTCATCGAGTTTTTGCTGGATCGTGGTTAAGGCTTTAGTGAACTTTGCAAGCGATGCTGGGCTGCCCGTTAATAAGTAATCCTGAAAACTATCGATTAACCCCTCATAACCTAAATGCGCATTGATACTTTGCACTAAGGTACTGATATGGATTTGTTGCTCGATTTGCTGGCTGATTTTCAGTATTCGTAGGCTTTCAGGTGAGGCTTGTATTTGGCGGATAAGGGAGTGTCTGTCAGATATTGAGGCATTACTCGCATGGGAAATAGCTTGGCCATACTCGTACATAATTGTGTTGATGGCTTTATAGTCATTAATGCTGAGGCTATCTGACAACAACATACGATTAATCGCGCTGCGCTCCTTAACCGCTAGCTCTTGCACCATCAATAAATTGAGTAAATCCGCATAGGCCCTTGATTGTGTTATGTCATTAGTGAGTAATTGTAGCTGTTGGACCAACTGTAATAATGAAGAGTTAAACTGCTGATATAAAACAATAAATGAAGATGGATGCTGGTCGAGTGCCTCTTGGCGACTGGATGCTAACTTATGGCTTAGCAGCGTCAAGTTGGTGAGTTTTTCCTGTAATTGTGTCGATGCTTGTTGGTCACTTAAGGTGGCGTTCAATTCAATTAAAGCAGGGCTCTTAAGCAGTGCCTCTAGTGCAGCCGAAGTAATTTGTTGCTGTTGCAGTAGGCGAGTTTCATCTTGAGGCGTAGTGGCTGGGAGTAATTGGGTACTGAGTCCGTACTCATTATGGAGTTGAAACAGGAAGTCTGTCGTTTGTACCGTTGCCCTTATCGCTAAATGATTCTGATTGGCAAACCGGTATTCCTTCACAAGCATATACATTCGCGACAGCACAAAAATACTCATCATCAGCAAAGGTAGCAGCGAAAACAGAATCAGTTTCTGTTTCAGGCTGAGATGCTGTAGCGTGGATGGCATGCAAACTTTCTCCTAGATTGGCCTGATTGGAGACATAAAAAATCAAGGGGTTACCTTGATGAGTTGAAAGCGAAAAAGTCAGGCACTGGGGGCGAATTTTTAACATAGAAGCCTGTCGCTCGCGACCCTTGATTTATGGATATCTAATCTAGCTCACGAAATTCAGCTAATTATTATATACATCTAAGGTTATATTTTTATTGATTAATTTTCCTCCTAGCAGATTCATTGTTTTTTTGTCTGTGATATTTAGCGTGATTTGACACTTAACCAAATAACCCAAGTGTTTTATAGGCGTTAAATAAAAAGGACGCGGGCCTAAGCGCACGTCCTTTAAGTCGAATCCCGTTTATGGGGCCAAATTTAGCCTACGTTGGCCAATAAGGATTTACGGTAAACCACGATATCTTCAATCGTGAGTACGGGCATATTATGCAGGGCACCAAAGGCGATAATCTCAGGCAGACGCGCCATAGTGCCGTCGGGGTTGGTGACTTCACATAACACGCCTGCGGGCTTGAGTCCGGCCAGTTGCATTAAATCGATAGTGCCTTCGGTATGACCACGGCGAGTTAACACACCACCGGGTTGAGCGCGAAGTGGATACACATGGCCTGGGCGAGCCAAATCGCTTGGTTTAGCATGGTCAGCGATGGCGGTTTTAATGGTGGTGACACGGTCTGCGGCTGAAACCCCAGTGGTTACACCCACTTTGGCTTCGATACTCACGGTAAACGCGGTGCCATATTGGCTTGAGTTGTTTTCTACCATAGGTGGCAGCGCAAGGGCTTTGACCTTTTCGTCCGGTAAACACAAACACACGATACCGCTGCATTCGCGAATAAGCATGGCCATTTGCGCATTGGTCAGCGACTCGGCGGCAAAAATTAAGTCGCCTTCGTTTTCTCTATCTTCGTCATCGACCACCAACACACCTAGGCCTTGGCGCAGGGCATTAAGGCCCGCTTCAACGCGTTCGATAGCAGTACCAAAAGGAGCAAGTAAAGACTGATTCATGGTTAATATCCTTCAAAAATACGACATGGGAATATCCAGAATCAGGGCGTACAGAAATACAGCCATTACCCCAAAGGGGATTGTGCTGTAGCAATCGACCCCTTTAAGCGCAGGCTTAAAAACGTGATTGCAAAATATGAGGCTAACAGCTTGGATACTTAGCCAAAGTTAATGCCAATTATCCGAGTGTTGTCTTACATTCTCTTCCATCCGGACTCAGTACTGTCGCTAGTGGCAAACAGTCCATTACCGTCGGCTCTGGAATAATAGCGCGGTCTCGTTTGGCGTTAACCATGGCGAGACATGCTAGGGCACCAGATCTGCTGACCCCGAAATTGCGTTCGGGCGCTCGCGGGCTTTAGCGTGGGAAAATCTCTTTTACCTCACTATTTACCGCCGGTGGGGAGTTTCACCCCGCCCTGAGAATTGTTGATAGGCTTTGGCCTAAAAACGCGGTTATGTTGCGCCTAATTAATGGTGATGGCAATAACATCACGCCTGAAATTGGGCAATGTTTGCGCAAGCGCACAATTGTTGAAGTAAGCCTCATCTTTAGGAAACTCGCAACTTGAGCTAGCTTGGGTATATCATATCCGGCACATTCACTTATTGGCTTGCCGTCGTATCTTACGATGGTTTTTGGACGTCACAAGGACGTATACATGCGCACTCTGTTGCTTACTTTAGGTCTTGTTATGTTATTACCCGGCTGCTCCACTCAAAAAGGGCAAGTTTCTGCGCCCGTTGCGGAAAAAATCCCCCATGTGATGACCTTGCATGGCGTCACGCGCACTGATGATTACTATTGGATGCGCGACGATAAACGCCAAGATCCCAAAGTGTTAGCGCACCTTAAGGCCGAGAATCGTTATACCCAAGCTTACTTTAAGCCGCTTAAGTCATTGCAGGATGGATTGTTTAACGAGCTGACTGGGCGGTTAGTGGCTGATGAGTCGAGCGTGCCGTACCAATGGCATCAGCATAGCTATTACCGCCGATATCAAGAGGGCAGCGAATATCCGTTGATCGCCCGCAAGGGGAGCAAGGGTGTTGAGCAACTGATGCTCGATGTGAATGAGCGTGCCAAGGGCCATGAGTTTTATGGTTTAGGTGGCGTCAGCGTCAGCCCAGATGAAACCATGCTGGCCTTTGGTGAAGATGTGTTAAGCCGCCGCGTGTATAACATCTATTTTAAAGATATCGAATCCGGCGCCATGATCACCGATGTGCTTGAAAACACAGAGGGTCGAATCGTTTGGGGCAATGATAATCGCCATGTGTTTTACATCGCTAAAGATTTGCAAACCCTGCTCGGCAACCGGGTATATCGCCATGAACTCGGTACGCCACAGTCCCGTGATGTGCTGGTGTATGAGGAGCAAGATGATGCTTATTACATCTCCCTCGGCAAGAGTTTAGACGAGTCGCAAATTGTGTTGTTCCACGAGAGCACCACCACTAGCGAAGTGTCAGTGCTGGATGCTAACGATCCTTTAAGCCTGTTCAAACCTGTGCTTGCGCGGGAAGAAGGCCATGAATATAGCGTTTCTAAACTGGGCGACAGCTATTACGTCCTCACCAACTGGCAGGCGACAAACTTTCGCTTAATGAAAGTGGCGATTAAGGATGCTGCCGATAAATCCAAATGGCAGGAAGTGGTTGCTCACAATCCCAATGCGCGGCTTGAAGATGAACTGGTGCTAAAGGATTACCTGATTATTCAAACCCGTGAAAATGGCCTGACACGGATTAAAGTGATGCCATTCAATGGTCAAAAGCCCTTTGAACTGAGTTTTGATGAACCCGCTTATGTGCTCGGCTTGGATGTTAATGCCCAGCAAGATAGCGATAAGTTACGGGTTTTCTACTCGAGCCTGACCACGCCCGAGACGATTTATGAGTACCACTTAAGTAATCCTGATAGACGCGATCTGCTCAAGCAGGAACAAGTGCTTGGCGGTTTTGATGCCGGAGCGTACCGCGCCGAACGCGTATTTGTCACCGCCCGCGATGGCGCTAAGGTGCCAGTGTCCTTGGTGTATCGTAAGGATAAATTCAAGAAAGACGGCACCAATCCACTGTATCAATATGGTTATGGTTCATATGGTTATACGGTAGAGCCTGACTTTTCGTCGTCGGTTATCAGTCTGCTCGACCGCGGCTTTGTGTATGCCATTGCCCATGTGCGCGGCGGTGAAATGCTCGGCCGCCCTTGGTACGATGCGGGCAAGTTGCTGAATAAAAAGAATAGCTTTTATGACTTTATCGATGTAACTACGGCCTTAACCGAGCAAGGTTATGGCGATAAAAATAAAGTGGTAGCCGCGGGCGGCAGTGCTGGTGGGCTGTTAATGGGCGCGATTGCCAATATGGCACCTGAAAAGTACTTTGCCATTGCAGCGCACGTGCCCTTTGTGGATGTGGTCACGACCATGCTCGATGAGTCGATTCCGCTGACTACCAACGAGTACGATGAATGGGGTAATCCAAACGACAAGACCTATTTCGACTATATGCTCAGCTACTCACCCTACGACAATGTTGCCGACCATGAGTATCCCCACCTATTGGTGACCACAGGTTTGCATGATTCACAGGTGCAGTATTTCGAGCCCGCTAAATGGGTAGCAAAACTGCGTGAAGTGCAAAACAAATGGTACAAACTGGACGATAAGGTGTTGTTATTCCACGTTGATATGGATGCCGGCCACGGTGGAAAGAGTGGTCGTTACCGCCAGTACCAAGATACAGCGCAGGAATATGCCTTCTTCTTAAGCCTGCTCGGCATGACTAAGTAGGTGCTACCGGGTGACCGATTTAGTGATTGAAGCCGCTAATTCAACTCCCTCGGCTAGCCCCAAACAAGGGGCTAGCCAAGCACAAGCTGTGACTTCGGAGCAAGGCGCGACGTCAGAGATAGTGCAAGCATCAGCGTGGTATCTGTACCTTATCTGCTGCGCCAATGGCCACTTGTACACCGGCATCACCACAGATGTCGCACGCCGGTTTAACGAACATCAATCCAATGGCCCCAAGACGGCAAAATATCTGCGTGGCAAAGGGCCATTAACCCTGATGTATCAAGAACAAGTCGGCAGTCAGGGTGATGCACTACGGCGTGAGATTGCAGTTAAAAAGCTGAGTCGCGCTCAGAAGTTGGTGTTGATTGAATCAGCTGAACATAGATAGTGCGAGATAAAAGAGCTAAATCATTGGTGTACGCGTGTAATGATTAAGCACTGTCATTTCAGTGACGCGCAGCAAGTACGTCCTTGTATGCTCGACGCTGTAGGATCCCCTCATAATTCATAGCCCCAACAACCATGAGTTAATGAGAGTTGGGCTAGTTTCTTCGCAGCACAAAGCAAATCATCTGCTGATATGGGGTAGTCATGCCGTCGCCGCAGCAGTTCTTTGCCCATCCTGATTGTTGATAGCACATTCCTTTTCTTTACCGTGTTGGCTTGGAAGTGCCGCTGTAATTGCTGTGTTTCTCCGTATAATCCTACCCACCAAAATGCCAGTTGTACCAATAATGCTATCAATAGCAGTATGTCCATCCTCGCCGCATAACGTGTTCTGCTATGACGTAAACCAAAGCCATAAGCGGGGCTTTTTAAATCTCTAAAGGTTTCTTCTATTTGCATCCGTTTTTGGTAAATATTAACCAGTTTTTGAGGCGACATGGCTTCTATGGTCAAGTTGGTCACCAGTGCCCAAGGCTCTTTGGCGGTCAGTTCATACGTCCATTGCGCCGTATGGTGACAGTCTGTTGTCGTACTTCGCTGACCTTTTCTGCCTTTACTTGGAGCCCTGAACAATACCATCTCGCATAACAAGGGTTTCTTTACCGATAACGCCACTCGCCCAACATGTTTTGCGCGACGACTGGCTTTGGGATAAAGCGCTTTTAGCGAAAATTGGCGACCGAAGGGGTGCAGCCGATAGACACTTAATCCTCTGACACGACCCAGCCAATACCAACCGAGCTGCTCGACTTTTCGAAACCATGGATTACGGAAGCCCGCGTCAGTGACTATCAGCGGGGTAATATTGTCAGGTAACACTTTATGGAGTTCATTCAGAAACTGATTATGGGCAGTTTGTGTGCCTTGTAGTACTAACGGAAATGTTCGCTCGTAGAGCGTGATAGAGCGGCCCTTAATCGCAATAGAGGCGCGTAGTGCAATCAGTTCACGACCTTCACGCATATCAGACCAATCCACCAGTATGGTCGGCATCGTATGTGCTGTTAGCAGCCACTTTGCATGCCACTGATAAACAGCCAGTCTTTCATGGTGAAGGTGCGGGTTGCCCAATAATCTATCCATGCGTTTTATTGAGTGTTTAGTATGAGTGCTGGTGCCATCAATGTGCCGCCCTAAATGCGTGAGGGTGAGACAATCCGCGTTGATGAGGGCTTTGCAGGCGACCATGAGTGTATTCAGTCGCTTTTGATGGATTTCTGGACAATGTTGATAGAGAGATTGATGTAAGATAGTTAACACTTGCACCTTGATGCCCTGTGATTGATGTTTGTTCGCACTTCCATCTGATCACACTTCAAGGTGCAAGTTCACTCTAATTTAATGATTTATCTGAAAATCATCAGGGGATTCTTCAGTGCTCGACGGCGGCATCCATGCCGCCAACGGTCACTTCCATGTCAGTGCTTAATCCAATTAACCACTGAGTATTCTTTTAGTCCTACATGCCCCAATTCTGTAGTTACGCCGCAAAATTTAATAGTGGGTGCCTCGATAATTAAAACGGTTCACTATGGGATCATCGAGTTTAAAAAGTTGCTTTGTGGTTACCCGCTGGTGATATGATTGTTCAATAAACATTGAGGTGATCTATGGATAGAATATCTTTAATACTATTCACGCTGGTGTTAACGGGCGGTCCTACTTTTACGGTCTTTGCCGAAGTCTATAAATGTGCTGATGGAAAATATCAGGCTGATCCCTGTAATGAAACGAGCAAGCCAGTTGATTTAAGTGGCGTCGGTAGCTTTATTAAAAGCAGTGACAGTACCGCTCAATCAAGCGTGAGTTCAAGCGCTACTTCTGATAAGAAAAAAGAAATCAGTACCTATATCGAGAGGCAACGTATTGCCCGAGAGATCTCTCGGCTTGAGGCTGACCGCAAGAAGGTGATTGCGGCGCGTGACCAGCGCTTACGTAATCTGCGTGAAAGTCGGCAGTATGCGAATAACAACTTAGCTGGTGCAACCTGGCAGCAAAGCTTAGCTCAGGAACAAGTCGCTGCAGCCCAAGAGGCCGACACGTTGGTGTCATCTATCGATCGGCAAATAGAGCAGCTAAAAGAAGAGTTAAAATAGCGCTGGCTCGTTTGAATGTCTTTTTTCGTGATGATGTGTTTATTGAAATACTGATAAATTTATTTTATTTTAAGTGATTAACCATGTGTACTTTTACTGGTCTAATGAGGTTAACTCGCATGCGCACTAAGACGTTATTTTTTCAAGGGAATTGTGCGTCATATATGCTTTTCAAAAAACATGTATTTATAATTTTTCTTTCAATAATATCTGTCTCGTGTGCGCCTGTAGTGAGAGATTACTACAAGCCAATATATAGCGAAGGAGTTACACACAGTAGTGGCTGCGGAGGTTCTGGCCCTGCGGATAAAATATCAATACCGCTTAGTGGGGGAGTTGAGCTCAAAGTATCTAGCTCTAGTTCTGCAAAAAAATTTTATTTTACAGCTTCAATTGCTGCACCATCTGGAACATATTTTCAATTTGATAGCGACGAAATTGTAATTACTGACAATGCAATAAATAAAGTATGGAATGTAAGAATTACTGAATTAATTACACTGCCAGAGAATGTTTCAAATGCTAATTCTGTTGAACCCGCTAATGGGAATGAATATCTCCGTGTGATTCCAACATCAAAGATAATGGGTAATACCTTTTTTGGATATAACACATTATTTGGTAAAAAGTATTTTAATTCTGGTGCGTCAATAAGTATTTTATCAAGAGATATTGAGTATAAATTGGAAGATTACTCAGTCCAGTTACCATCCATTATTATAAATGGTAACAAATATATTACTGAGCCCATAAGATTTTTACATGTGCGAAGTATAGGGATAGACCCTCTGAATTGTTAATGTAATATGTTTTATCAGCATCGAAAAGACATTGTAATTACTAATTAGGGATGGCATTAATGTTATTAAAAAAATTTAACAGTGGGTGTCTTGATAAACTCACCAATAACCAAGGCCCAATCGATAGCGAACAACCCAGCTTAATGAACGATGACTTGCAGTTACTCAAACAGAACTGCTCAGAAGAATTTAAAGGGATGAAGTAGGAAGTAATATGTTTTCTGAGTTTATATCTAGTTTTATATCTGATTCTACAGTAAAAGCAGCAGTAATCACTGCAGTATTAGCGTTTTCAGGATCGCTTTTTGTTGCATTCTTTAGTAGAGCACAAAAGGTAAGTTTAAACGGGACACCCATTGTTAAATTTTGTGAGTGATGCAATAAAAGTCAGGCATTACTGGCTATCAATGGTTGCACCCAATCAAGCATTGTTGCACCAGTGACCTTCTAAAACATGGATGTTTTAGTAGAGCCTACAAGGACCCGATTTTTAAAGCATGAGTACGGCGAGTCACTGGTGTGGCTCATATAAGAGCGTGTGAACGCCTGCGGCAGGCAATTAGGGGATACGATAGCCTGAAGCTGTGATGTTGCCTATTAGCAACTCGAACCATTACCGAAACTAGCACTGGCTCACCGAGCGAGTTTATCTAGATAATCATTGTCAAAAATTTAACAATGGGTGTCCGATAAACTTACATCCGATAAACTTACAAATCTAAAAATAGAGTCCGTACTATGTCCGTACAAGTTGCGATCTGGTTGTTTAAACTTTATACTCCAATCCATTACGGATTTACTCCGTACGATAGGAGGTTTTATCGAGTTTATCGAGACACCCACTGTTAAATTTTCTTACAGGAATGATAGGGCTGGAAAAACTCTTTTAGGATTAACAGCCTGCACCGAGGGATCGAAGCTCGTTTCCTTCGCGAAGTTGATGAACAAAAGTCAGGACAGGCATTACTCGACTGTTAATGGTTGCACCTAATCCAGCATTGTTGCGCCAGTGACCTTCTAAAACACGGATGTTTTAGTAGAGCCTACAGGGACGCAATTTTTAAAGCATGAGTACGGCGAGTCACTGGTGTAGCTCATATAAGAGCGTGCGAAAGCCTGCGGCAGGCAATTAGGGAATACGATAGCCAGAAGCCATGATGCCGCCTATTAGCCCTTCGAATCATGACCGAACCTACTGTTCAGAATTGAGTCTGAGAAAATTTCATACGCAAAAAAATGCCACTACAAGGGGTTAGTGGCATAAAGTGCATAAGATTGTCCATGGAACGGTAACGCAAAAGGGGTGGGTAGAAGACTGACATTTTGGTTGGGAACCGTTACAACATCAGTCTCTACGCCGGGAAGTCGGTTGAGCAGTCTCTCTTGATTTTACTGGCAATTATTGTTTGCTGACTGGGCCATCGATTTTATCGAAGCTTACATCCCCTAAACCTGCCGAGAGAATGGTTAAGCCCTTAGTGTTCACCACATTGATATTGCCTGAGCCATCGTTAATGGTGACTGTGCTTTGCACATTAGCGACTTCAATTTCGCCTGAACCATCATCAATGGTGATGCTGCCTTTAATATCATTGATTTGGATACCACCAGAGCCATCGACAATGGTGAGGTTGCCGTTCACTTGGCTGACTTCAATCGCGCCCGAGCCATCATCAATACTGACATTATTGCCGCCATGGATAACCAGTTCGCCTGAGCCATCCTTGACCTTGATATCCGCAGTCATCTTGTTGATCACAATCGCACCGGAGCCATCGTCAATATCCAGCGCTAATCCGGCTGGCACTTGTAGTTTTAAATCGATATAGGGTGAGTAATTGCTAAAGCTGCTATGGGATTCAAAATTGGCCTTAAGCTCGGCTCTGTTGGCCGCTTTCTCGAGGCTCAAAATGACTTTGCTATCGTCATTACTATAGATATCAGCGACTAACTTAATTTGGGTTAGACCTTCGACACCGATAATTTCGAGACTGCCTGCACCCGTTTTGGCGACCAGCGTTTGTACCTCTTGTGCATCCAGAGTCAGCTCACGCTGCTGGTGATCTAACTCCAGCATTCCGGCGGCATTAACATTAATGATGCAACCCGTGAGGAAAATGCCCGCTGTAAAGGCGGCGATAAATCCGAGGGTGAATATAAAAGGGCGTAGTGACATTGTATTCTTCCTTGTTATTGACACTCGACAATTGACTGAGCGGCGTACTGATAGCGATTTCGTTTATGTAAATCGTAATAGCACATCCTATGCCAGTTTTAGAATTCATTAATAATCAATATTATATTGCAGAAGTGTCCGTTAGTGTTTAAGCGGACATGTCCGCAAAATGAGCGATTTGCCCACTGATTAGTGAAATTGCTCATTTATTAGGTTACTGTGAGCCCCCATCAATCCCGCTTGATTTAAAGCCCTGCTAGAAAGGATTCATATGGATTATTTAACGACCAATAAAATCGCCTGGGATGCCCGCACTCGGGTGCATTTAACCTCTGATTTTTATGATGTTGAAGGCTTTTTGAGTGGCAAAATATCCTTAACGGAAATCGAATTAAATGAGCTTGCGGTGGCGGGCAAAAGTCTACTGCATCTGCAATGTCATTTTGGTTTAGATACCCTGTCGTGGGCGCGAATGGGCGCAAAAGTGACTGGGGTCGATTTATCTGAGGTGGCGATCGCGGAGGCGTGCAAGTTGGCGCAGCAGACGCAGTTATCTGCCGAGTTTATTTGTAGTGATGTCTACAGCGTTGTAGGCAAAGTTGAGCCGCAGGATATTGTATTTACCTCCTACGGTGCCATTGTGTGGCTGCCCGATTTAACGCTTTGGGCGCAGACCATTGCGGCTTGTTTAAAGCCCGGCGGACAGTTTTACATGGCCGAGTTTCATCCGGCGCAGCAGCTATTCGATGGTTATAGCTATTTTAATCGGGGTGAGCCAGATATTGAGCAGGAAGGGACCTATACCGAGAATGCCAGTGATGATCAGCAAACCTTAATGTGCTGGTCGCATAGCTTGTCTGAAGTGATCAATGCGTTATTGCAGGCGGGTTTGGAGTTAGTGTTTTTCCACGAATTTGCGTTTAGCCCCTATAACTGTTTCGAAGGGCTAGAGGCGCAAGCTGATGGCCGTTATGTGTTAATACACCAAGGGCAACAGGTGCCCTTGGTGTATAGCATTAGCGCGCGTAAGCCTGTTTAAGTCTTGCCGTTTTTAATGGCTAAGATTAGCGGCTACGGTAGACAGGATACGTAAGATATTGATTATCGTAGTAAGGGCTGCGCTCATAGAACCAGCGTAAGCGAGCCTCGGGATCGGCGGCAAACTCAGGGTTTTCCAGTGCTTTATTAAACTCAGCCTGTAGCTTGGGATCTTCCTTCAGCATCTTGGCGGCCAGCGGTTCTACTGCATAGTCCTCAATATATTCGGTACGGGTAAAGATAGGGTTAAAGAAGCCCCATTGCAGTAACGAGTCCGGTGATTGTGGCTCAAGTAGTAAAATCGCCAGATCGCCTAAGGGTTGCTCTGTGCTGATTTTTACTGTGCCGGCGGGCAAGGTAGTGGTCAGTTTCGCCAGTGTCGAGTCGGCCTTCACTGTGAGTCGTCCCTCGAATGCCTTGGAATTAAACACCGGATTGCTCAGGCTATATTGCTGCAATTTAAGCTCGGTTGGTTTGCTTAAACGTGTCATCCGGATGCCGTGTAGATTCAAGCGGTCAATCACTTGCGTCCATTCTGCGGGAATATAGTAGGCGCTCGGGCGAGTGACTTTAATATCGGGCACAGTTTCGGCCATCACTGGTAAATTGGGGTACAGCTTTGGCTCGCCCGTCCAACGCACTACGTCGGTGCCGCTAATCGGACTCTGCTCAAGCTTGTAGTCGATGCCTTTAAAATCCCAACCCTTAGCCAGCGGCGCCGATTTCCAGGTGAGCGTGATCAGTGGTGAGGCGCGGTATTTATCCTCTTGAATCGCACTCTTTAATTTTGTGGCTTGGTCGCCAACGGTTTTCAGGGTTTGCTCTAGCAGCACATAGGTGCCGAGTACCCGTTGTTTAAAGGGTTTTAAGCTGTGGTTTTCAATCAAAATAGTCGGCAGATGGCGGGCATCACCATAACCATTGGAGAAGCGTGGGCTTGGATTCCACAGGGACATGCCCTTGGCGATATCTGCGTTATCCGCAGCGAAAATCAGCGGGCCAGGAATATGGCCTTGGGCGCTTAGCGCCGCTTCGACCGCTGGGCGGTAGCTGTTTTCGAGCCAGCGAAAGCTCGCGGGACTCAAGCCTTGGGCGAGGTTGTAACCAAAGGTAATATCGTACTGGTAATCGATGCCGTCGGTGACATGCACATCAAGATATAAGTCTGGTTGCCACACATTAATAGCCTGCAGCATATGCTGCATTTCTAAGGTGTCGGCCTTGGCGTAGTCACGGTTAAGGTTAAGGTTATTGGCATTGGTACGCCAGCCCATATTCACTGGGCCACGTTGGTTTACACGATTAAATTCGCCGCTGCGCTCATGGGCATCGACGCTAAATATCGGCACAAACAACAGGTTGGCTTTTTCGAGCAGGTCGCTTTTGTCGCCTTTAACCATATCCCGCAGCAACATCATGCCCGCATCTTTACCGTCGATTTCACCGGCATGGATACCGGCTTGCACCAGAATTGTCGGTTTAGCATTTTGTTTCAGCTGTGCCGATTCGTTAATGCCTTCACTGCTGGCGACATACATCCAAATATCGCGGCCTTGAGGGCTCTTGCCGAGGCTGACTTTTTGCAACTTAGTGGTTTCGGCTGCCAGTCTATCGAGCCATGCGATGGTATTGTCATAGCTTGGGCTTTCAATGCCATTGCTTTGCTCGAAGGGGGTTGCCCATTCGTGATCTGCGCTAAGTAACAGCGACTCACTGGCACCGTGCCAAGTGATGCTTGGCGGGAGAATGGCATCATTGACAAAGGTATTGGCGCGCGTCGGTGTTGCTGCGACTTCGGGAGCGGTTTCTGTCGCGGGCAAAGCGCTGTTGCTAGCACTGGTTTCAACCGCGTCGGTTTTAGCGGCCTCAGTATTTGCAACTTCAGTGCTGGCAGCTCCAGTATTAGTCACTTCGGGTTGCGCGACTTCGGTATTCGCGGCAACGGCTAACTGGGCTGTGAATAATGATCCCGCGGATAAGCATGCGATGGCGACAACGGAAAGGGAAAACAAGCGCATGAAAAGAGTCCATATATCGAATTTTTATTAGGGCGGTATCTTTTCATTAAACCCCCAGCCAGCGCAAGGGCTGCCAAGGGTTTATCTTGGTTTGCGGCCATGGTTGTAGGCCGCAATTCCCCGCCGTCACTGCTTAAGCAGGGTTAGCGATTTTATGTAACTTGATTTGTCCGTTATAGGCGGCTTCGATAATCTCGATATCGGCATAAAGCGCTTCAACGGCAATGGCGAGTTGATAGATAAGCCAGCCGTACCCCGTGAGGGCAAATCCTTGTGCAACCTCGTTTGCCACAGAGGTAGAGGTGTGGTCAGGCGCAGGTGTTGCCAAGGTAAGTTGTAATCTGTGTTGTAACTCTTGCTCTAATGCGTTTGGCAGTGTGGGTAATGTGGCTGTTTTACCTGCAACAAATTCGCCAAGGCGTTGCAGATAAGCGGTGAGCTCGGCGGCGACGTTATTGATTTGGTGGTAAGCCTCTTTGTCGGCCTCCTGCCAGCGACTTAAGGGCAGGAGTTCGAGCAGGGTGATCAGTCTCACCTGTTTGTTGACTAATTCCGCCAGCAGCACTTTGTGCTTTTTTAGGGTTTGGCTTTCCCATTCGAGGGAGAAAAACAGCTTCTTCTGGGTTAATACGGCCTTCATGGCCGCTTCGAGATCGGCACGAAAATCTAAATCATGGTTGGCGGGCGCCTGTAAATGCTGGGTGAGCACTTTGGCCATACTATTGATGGCATTAGCGAGCTGACTACGCCAGTCGTGTTTAGCTTTAATCGGGAAGATAAATAACGACACCAAAATGGCGATCACACAGCCAAGCAAAATATTGGCCGTGCGCCACAGCGCCTCAGAGGTATCATGGCTGGCATCGCCAACAACGATAATAATGGTGAATCCTGCCACCAGATAGGCGTAGCTATAACGTCCCGCCGAGATAAAACAGATCAGCGTTACCCCTAAAATCAACAAGCCCATAATCAACCAATAGCTGTCGATAGTGGCCACTAACATCACACCGTAAGCTGAACCTAAACAGGTACCTACCGCCCGTTGCAGTGACTTTTCAATCGCCCCGCCCACCTGTGGCAGGCTCATCATAATGATCACAATTGTCACCATGCTCCAAATAAAATGCGGCGGTGACCAAATGGCATTAATAATGACCGCAATCAGCAGGGCGAGGCCGAGTTTAAGGGCGTGAATCGCGCGAAAGTGGCGATAGATAAAGTCGGCGAAAGGGCTTGCAGGGGCAAAGACGGACATAATGCAACACTCCTTTGGGCGTGATAACTAGGGCGTGTTGACGTTTCAGGGTTGTTTTTGCAGCAATTTGGCTGGCTTTTATGCAAGGCAAAGTCCGTGCAGTGTAGTTATTCTACATAAACGGACGATAACGCGGCAGAAAAGCCAGCCAAATGCTGCCCGAAGGGGTCGTTTGGCAAGCCCTTGCTCTTACTTTCTGTCATAAGAGCCGCTCGTCATTTGAGTGAATAACGACACATCATTCCTCGTTTCGCGAGCACGAACTTGCCAGAACGAACAAAATTTAATCTCGAAACGTCAACACGCCCTAAACCATTATCGCAGAAAGGCACTGTGCCAGTGTTGCTGGACAGGTAAAGAAATGCAAATTGTGAGGCGGCGCCCTTAGAGCTTGGCCCTCGCTACCGCCAAGATCACATTAATGCTAGGCAAGCGATATTTAATCAGTTGGATAGGTGCGTGTGAAAAGGTTCGTGCATAAAAAAGGCTTGAATAAGCAAGCCTATTCAAGCCTTAGGATGCGCGTGCGTGTTAACTCGGTTCTTGAGTCAGTTGCTCTGCGGTGTATTTATCCATAATCACTGCGCAGGCGGCATCACCTGTGATGTTAAGCGCGGTGCGGATCATGTCAAACACTCGGTCGAGGGCAAATAACAGCGGTAAACCATCAATGGGAATACCCGCAGCCAATAGCACTGCGACCACTAAAAATGAGGGACCAGGCACACCCGCTTGGCCAATGGCGCCTAAGGTGGAGGTAAAGATAATCGCGGCGTATGCGGTCATTGAGAGGTCAATGTTGTACATCTGCGCGAAAAACATTGCGACCAGACCATAATAAATCGCGTTACCACTCATATTGATGGTGGCACCTAAGGGCAGTACGAAAGCCGTGGTTGCCTTAGAGACCTTAAGATCTTCTTCGCAGGTTTCCATGTTCACTGGCAGCGTTGCCATTGATGACGCGGTAGACAGTGCCATCACCTGTGGCTTTTTCATCGCCGAAATAAACTGGCGCGCTGATACCTTAGAGAATAACTGCACCACTAAGGGGAAGAACACAAAACCATAGATCAGGATTGCAGCGACAAATACCGCGAATAATTTAAATACGACTTCTAAGGCATCAAAACCAAAGGTGCCGACGGAATCTGCCATCAAGCCAAATACCCCAATCGGTGCAATCACCATCACACAGTTGATCATCCACACAAAGGCGTCAACGACGGTATTTAACGCTGCCATGATGGGTTTAGCGCCATCACCTTTGACCTTAGTCAGTGCAATACCAAAGAAAATACTAAACACCAGTATTTGCAGGATATTTCCACCGTTTAGTGATTCGAACACATTGGTTGGGATCATGCCGATAAAGGTGTCGATCACTCCGGGTAGTGCGCCATGCTCCTTGGTCACTTCCATCAAGTCGCTGCTGCTATGGGCGGTAAAGTCGACACCAGCGCCGGGTGTAAATATGCTGCCCATAACCAACGCCAAGGCGACGGCAAGCCCTGAGGTGATAATAAAGAAGCCGAAAGTGCCCACGCCAATCTTACCCGCCGATGGACTATCACCTAAGCTGGCTGCGCCACTAATGATTGAAACTAATACCAGTGGGATCACTAGCATTTTGATTAAATGGATAAAAATGGTACCCAGCGGTGCGAAGATACTCGCACTTTCGCCCATCATAAAACCCACAAGTGCGCCAATAATCATGGCAATCACGACTTGCACACCAATGTTGCCTAATAAACTCTTGCTCTTCATTCTTGCGAAACTCCCCGGTTACCGCGGCATTTGGTGTCTTAAGATTCGAAAGGCTGCTCTTGGTTTTAGCATTAAAAGCTTAGCCCTGACACATTTTTTGGGCGCTTAAGGTACCACAGTTGGCATCACTGGGTTTGTGAAACATCACCAACCTTGGTTTGAAAATAACCAAAAACTAAATAACAGGCATGCTATATAGAGAATGCTCAAAAATACCCGCTGTAAAATATGGTTTATCTAATTTTTGTGCGGGTTTTATCCATCGAATTGATGAATTGTGATTTTAGCTTTGTTGGGTAGACATATTATTGCGTACTCTTAGGGGCTGGTTAAAAAGCTACAGTGCTTTCTATCTGCAGTTTACCCTTTGTAAGCAGTACGAATGTCCAGAGATTGATTGCTAACGTAGGCCCTATTCTGTCAAAGCAAAGGACTCGCATTGCATTTGTGTACGACAAACCCACGCAGAGGAATTTATGAATATCACTTCATTCTTTGGTCAGCCCGAATCGTTACTGTGCTGGATTGGCAAGTGTATCGAGCAACCGGGACTCAGTTATTGGCTGGTTTATCAAGATCTTGCAGAAGGCGAATCCCTGCAGCTGACGACGCCATTATTCCCGATAGTGAATGATATGAGGGACTTATCGGATGCAGAAATCGATGCTTTTGAAGATGGCTTGAGCCGCAATGACTATAGCTATTTATTAAACACGGATCAGATTGAGGACGTTATTTATAACCTCAAGCAGCAAAAAGCCCAGCCAAGTGAGCAGGAACTGCTTGAGGCCATTATCTTTTACTATGAGCGAGATGCGTTTATAGATATTTAAGTGTTTGGATTTATTTGTTTTTTCTTTTTTATAAGGTGTAATGCCGACGGTTGGCGTCGGCATTGGCGTTTAAGGCGAGGTGAAAAGTGGTGTAGTGTTTAGTGGTTATTGAGGTAGCGAACGCTCGTGTATTATGAATTCAATTTCGCAAGCTCTTGCACGCCCTAAGGTATTGCTGGGAAAGTGAGGGTGCTGCCGATACCTAGGGGTAAGCCCAATGCCCAGTAAACCAATAAAAAAGCGCTCCAAAGCAGTAGAAAACTGATTGAAAACGGCAACATCAGAGCGATTAGCGTACCTATGCCTGATTCTTTAACGTATTTTTGGCAGAACACCACAATCAATGGAAAGTAAGGCATCAGCGGGGTGATGATATTGGTGGATGAGTCGCCCACGCGGTAAGCGGCTTGAGTCAAGTCAGGTGATACACCTAGCTCCATTAACATGGGCACCATAATGGCACCAATCAATGCCCATTTAGCTGACGCAGAACCCACTAATAGATTGACTAGCGCAGTAAGAAAAATAATGCCCACCAGAGTGACACTTAAGGGCAGAGCTAATTCTTTTAAGGCCAATGCGCCTTTAATCGCCATTAACGCGCCTAAATTGGATTGGCCGAAAGCATAAATAAACTGGGCACAGAAAAAGGCCATGACGATGTAATAACCCATACCACTCATGGATTTACTCATGCCCTGAATAATCGCTCTGTGATTATTTGCTGTGCCTGCGACATAGCCATACACAATGCCGGGGATGAGGAAAAACACAAAAATAATCGCCACGATCGAGCGCATTAAGGGTGCTGAAGCACTGGTTAGTCCGCCATCTTCGCCACGCCAAGCAGAGTTGTCACCATAGGCAGTTAATACTAATCCTAATACACACAACAACATGGATAGCATGGCAAATCTGAGTCCGCGGCGCTCATTGGGCTGCAGCTCATCTAGGGTCGGGAGTGTTGCTGGATCGCCGTTAACCGCTGTCTTTTTTAGGCGTGGTTCGATCACTTTATCGGTAATAAACCAGCCAACTAAGATAATTAATATGGCTGAAGCTGAAGTAAAAAATATGTTGTTCAGAGGGTTAATGGTTAATGTTGCTGCTGCAGGATCGGCCGATAATCTTGCGGCCGCTTGAGTTAACCCCGCTAACATAGGATCAAGACTCGATGGCACACCAACCGTAGCTGAAAAACCACCCGATACCCCCGCAAAAGCAGCCGCAATACCAGCTAAGGGGTGGCGACCCGCGGCATAAAAAATTACTGCGCCGAGCGGGATAACCAACACATAGCCAGCATCGACTGCCACATGGCTAAGAATACCCACGGCGATCAGTACTGGAGTGAGCAGCATCTTGGGCGTAACCGATAAAATTGACCGCAGCCCGGCATTAATAAAGCCAGTATGTTCAGCAACACCAAGGCCGAGCATGGCAACTAGCACAACACCTAGCGGCGGGAAAGTCACAAAAGTTGAGACAAGTGTTGAAGTAAAGGCGGTTAATGCGCCGCCTTCGAGCATATTTACAACTTTAATGGGATTACCCGTGCGGGGGTCTATCTCAGCAAAACTGACTCCCGATAACCACCAAGATATCAGCCAGACCAAGCCCAGAAATATTGCAAATAATACGGCGGGATCGGGGAGTTTATTCCCTAGTGTTTCGACAGTATTGAGAAATCGCTGGAATCCGGTGGCATGTTTGTGATTATCCATAATGAGTGCAGCTTCCTAATCGTGATTATTGATATTCGTTATTATACGAACACAGGATTAATTTAATCTTGGTTTTGATAATTGACGAGTAATACATTTAATAAATGTTCATTATTGCTTTAGTACCTATGAATTCAATGGTAACAACATTAAACCAAGCAATAGTGATATTCACAGGAAATAAAAAGCGCTGATTCATTACTGAACCAGCGCTTTTTTATTAAATCTTGCGGCTTATAAATAAGCTAAATGATTAAGCCTTTGGGCCAGCGTTGCGAATCGCGTCTGACACTTGATACTTAGCAAAGTTTTTAGTGAAAGCTGCGGCCAGTTTTTGCGCGTATTCAGCGTACAGTGCTTTATCGCTCCACGTGTTTACTGGATTGAGTAAGTTACTGTCGACACCGCTAACCGCCACAGGCACCGCGAGGTTTAAGGTATCTAAATGCACGGTTTCAACGTTTTTCAGCTCGCCGCTGACGATCGCATCGATGATAGCGCGGGTAGTTGGGATGTCGAAACGTTTACCAATACCGTGTGGACCGCCAGTCCAGCCAGTGTTGACTAAGTACACTTGGCTACCGAATGACTCGATACGCTTCATCAGCAGCTCAGCATATACACCTGCTGGACGTGGGAAGAAAGGTGCGCCGAAGCAAGTTGAGAAGGTTGACTGAATTGCAGAAGTTGAACCGATTTCAGTTGAACCCACTTTCGCGGTGTAACCAGAGAGGAAGTGGTAAGCCGCTTGCTCCTTGCTCAGGATAGACACCGGAGGCAACACACCAGACACGTCGCAGGTTAAGAACACCACAGCATGTGGCTCGGCGCCGCGATTATCTTCTTTACGCTGAGCAATATGCTCCAGTGGGTAAGCTGCACGGGTGTTTTCCGTCAGGCTGCTGTCTTTGTAGTTGGGCACGCGGTGCTCGTCCATTACCACGTTTTCAAGCACAGTACCAAAGCGAATCGCATCCCAAATCACAGGCTCGTTCTTTTGGCTTAAATCGATACATTTAGCGTAGCAACCGCCTTCGATATTGAATACGCCGCCCGGTGCCCACCCGTGCTCATCGTCACCGATCAGGAAGCGTTTTGGATCGGCAGACAGGGTGGTTTTTCCTGTACCTGACAGACCGAAGAATAGGGTGGTGTCGCCGTCTTTACCTACGTTAGCCGAGCAGTGCATTGGTAATACACCTTGTGCTGGCAATAGGAAGTTTTGCACCGAGAACATCGACTTTTTCATTTCGCCAGCGTATTTCAGGCCCGCTAACAACACTTTGCGTTCAGCAAAGTTTAAGATCACCGCCGCATCTGAATTGGTGCCATCACGCTCAGGCATACAGACGAAGTCCGGCGCGTTGATGATTTGCCATACAGGTTTGTTTTGACGATTAAATTCTTCTGGGATGATAAAAAGGTTGCGGGCGAACAGTTGGTGCCAAGCGTATTGAGTCGTCACGCGCACTGGCTGGTAATGTTCTGGGTCTGCACCGACTTCGAGGTCAGATACAAACAGCTCTTTATCGGCGAGGAATGCTTCTACACGTGCCCATAAACCTTCAAACGCGCCGGGTTCAAATGCTTGGTTAACTGGTCCCCATTCAATATCTGCCGCTGAACCGGGTTCTTTAACAATAAAACGATCGCCAGGAGAGCGACCTGTACGTGTACCCGTTTTAGCAACCAGTGCGCCGTTAGCCGTCAATTCACCTTCGCCGCGTAGCAGGGCAAATTCGACCAGTTGTGCTGTAGAGGGGTTGTAATGAACGCGGTTTAATCCATCCGCCATAGTGAGGTCTCCATTGACTTGTATTTGTAAGGTTATTTTTTTATCGATCGTCTGCCGATTTTGCTTTTATTTATCGCCCGAGGCGTGCTAGGGGACAAAGTGTGCCGATTGTATCCTATCCACGGCTAAAGTGTGAGCTGGATCATTGAGGCGGGTAAAAAAAGGGCACCCTGAGGTGCCCTGCTAACAGTAAACGATTACTTACTGCTGGGTATTTGAGGCGGTGCCATTAGCATAAATTGATGCGATATCAATAGCATCGAACAGGTATTTTGCATTGCAGTATTCGCAGCCCATTTCCACATTACCGTCTTCTGCCAGTATGGCTTCCACTTCGGCTTGGTCGATCGTTTTAATGGCTGCCGCACTGCGCTCACGTGAACATGTACATTTAAAGCTCACTTCGATAGGGTCGAACAGACGTACTTCTTCTTGGTGATATAGGCGGTGTAATACTTCCTGCGCTTCTAAGGTGAATAATTCCTCCGCCTTGATGGTCGCAGTCAGCTGACACAAATGTTCGAAGTCGGCATTGTGATCTTCTTGGCTAGGTAAAATTTGCAAGAACATGCCAGCAGCTTGTTTTCCATCGGCAAATAACCATAGAGCAGTAGGTAATTGTTCAGACTGATTAAAGTAGTCTTCTACACAGGCGGCCAAGGTCGGTTTGTCGAGGGCGACCACGCCTTGATAACGTTCACCTTCATCGGGTGTGAGGGTAATAACCATATAACCTTGGCCAAATAGATCGGCGAGGCTGGCATCATCGGCCAACTCGCCATCCCAGCGTGCTATGCCACGAAGCTGCTGCAGATTGTTGCCATTGATTACCGCCAGCGATACAGGACCATTACCTTGCAACTGCACGCTAATATCACCGCTAAATTTTAGGGTAGCGGTTAATAAAGAGGTTGCCGCCAGTAATTCGCCGAGCAGGGTTTGCAGCACGGGAGGATAGGCATGTGAACCAATTACCTGTTGATAGCTGTTTTGCAATTGTACGAGTTCACCACGCACATCGGCATTATCGAACAGATAGCGGTGTAAAATATCTTGGGTCATCTTGTGTCTCACTGTTAGGTAACTTTTAGAATTCTTTAAAACGGATAAGCTCTCGTCGCTGTTTTTTATCCGGTTTGCGGTCGGGCGCAGGATTATTCAGTATGTTTAATCGTCTGGCTTCGGCGTTTACCGCACGTTTAGCGGCACTGGCGGCCGTTTCTTGGTACAATTCCTGCGCTATTGATGCACTTTGGCGCACTTCAGATAATTTTTTTATGACGATCTCTTTATCGTCATATCCCTGCCTTATCTTAAGAATGGCACCTATCTCTGCATTCTTACTGGATTTGGTGCGAGCGCCGTTGTAATGTACTTTACCGCCGTTGATCATTTCTTTGGCAATGGCACGGGTTTTATAAAAACGTGCGGCCCATAACCACTTATCGAGTCGAACGCTGCCACTGTCGTCTGAACTTTGTGTCATAGTGTCTCCAAGATAAAAGCTCGATGAGTTCACATGCTGAGTAATAAAATGCCTAAGTCGCATTGCCATTATGTTAAAGGGTGGTGCGCTTCACACCCTTTTTAGGCGGGCAAAGTTAGCATAAATGGCCGATTTTCGCCAATTGCAATACTGTTATGGGGTTGTTGCCAAATGCGGCCTAGGTTAGCATGTGGCGAACATTATAATTTTTATAATCAGAACAGAGACCTGTATAGAGGGTCCACATAAATATGGATTTATTAGATAAAGTTATCGCAAAAGCTACAGGTATTCCGCATAAGCCATTGAGCCAAGTCGTTTTCTGGTGTGGTTTTATCCTAAGTTTACTCTTAGCTGCGCAAATTACATGGAAGCTCGTACCTACCTCATCTTCTCCTACGGCTTGGTCTCCCTCTGCGGTGACTACGACTGGTAAAGGGGCTGGGCAAATCGATCTCGATGGATTACAGCAACTTGCGCTTTTTGGTCGAGCCGATGCCAAAACGGATAAACCTAAAGCCGAAGTGGTTGAAACCGTTACCGATGCACCTAAGACCTCCTTATCTATCCAACTGACAGGTGTTGTGGCATCCACCGCCGATCAAAAAGGTCTGGCGATTATTGAATCCAGTGGCAGCCAAGAAACCTACAGCTTGGGCGATAAAATTAAGGGAACATCCGCTTCGTTAAAAGAAGTCTATGCTGACCGCATTATCATTACCAATGCCGGTCGCTATGAAACCCTGATGCTTGATGGTTTGGTTTACACCAGCCAAAGTCCCGCGAATCAACAATTACAGAAGGCCAAGAGTGGAAAACCTGAAGTCGTTAGCCGAGTAGACCAACGCAAGAATGCTGAAATCTCTCAAGAGCTGGCTGAATCACGTACTGAACTCTTAGCCGATCCTAGCAAAATCACTGATTACATCGCGATTTCTCCCGTTAAGCAGGGAGAAAGCGTTGTCGGTTATCGCCTCAATCCGGGCAAAGATGTGAACTTATTTAAGCAAGCGGGTTTTAAGCCCAATGATCTTGCGAAAACCATTAATGGGTACGATCTGACTGTGATGAGTCAGGCGTTAGAAATGATGAGCCAATTACCTGAATTAACTGAAGTTTCCATTATGGTTGAGCGGGAAGGACAATTGGTTGAAATCATGTTTAGTTTGCCGCAATAACACGCGTTAGGGGAAAGAAAAATAATGAATAACAAACGGATTCGACGCAAACTGATTGCTGGAGTTGTGGCGGGCGCCACCATGCTGACCTCGCAATTTGTTTGGTCTGAACAATATGCGGCCAACTTTAAGGGCACAGATATTCAAGAATTTATCAATATTGTTGGTAAAAATCTGAATAAAACCATTATCGTTGACCCAACAATTCGCGGCAAGATCAACGTTCGCAGCTATGATCTACTCAATGATGAGCAATACTATCAATTTTTCCTCAACGTGCTGCAAGTGTACGGTTATGCCATCGTCGAGATGGAAAATAACGTTATCAAAGTCATCAAAGATAAAGATGCGAAAACGGCAGCGATTCGTGTTGCCAATGACAATGACCCAGGTCTGGGTGATGAAATGGTTACCCGTATCGTGGCGCTGTATAACACAGAGGCTAAGCAATTAGCGCCGTTATTACGTCAGTTAAACGATAACGCTGGTGGTGGAAACGTTGTTAACTACGACCCTTCAAACGTGCTGATGCTGTCTGGTCGCGCTGCGGTCGTAAACAAGCTAGTGGAAATCATTCGCCGAGTCGATAAACAGGGTGATACCTCTGTACAAGTAGTGCCGCTCGAATATGCCTCTGCCGGTGAAATGGTACGAATTATCGATACTCTGTACCGCGCAACCGCTAACCAATCGCAGCTTCCAGGTCAAGCGCCCAAAGTGGTGGCCGATGAGCGGATTAACGCTGTCGTCGTGAGTGGTGACGAAAAGAGCCGCCAACGTGTGGTTGAGTTGATCCACCGTCTCGATGCTGAACAAGCCAGCACGGGTAACACTAAGGTACGTTATTTACGTTATGCCAAGGCCGAAGACTTAGTTGAAGTGTTAACTGGCTTTGCGCAGAAGCTCGAAAGCGAAAAAGATCCGAGCGCTCAAGCTGCAGGTGGTGGTAAACGTCGTAATGAAATTAATATTATGGCCCACACCGACACTAACGCATTAGTGATCAGTGCTGAGCCGGACCAAATGCGCACCATTGAGAGCGTCATCAACCAACTCGATATTCGTCGTGCTCAGGTACTCGTAGAAGCCATTATCGTGGAAGTCGCCGAAGGCGATAACGTGGGCTTTGGTGTGCAATGGGCCGCCAAAGCTGGTGGTGGTACTCAGTTTAATAACTTAGGCCCAACTATTGGTGAAATTGGCGCGGGTATTTGGCAGGCGCAGGATAAAGAAGGTACTTACATTACGAACCCGAGCACGGGTGAGGTGATTGGCCAAAACCCCAAAACCAAGGGTGATGTGACCTTATTGGCGCAGGCCTTAGGTAAAGTGAATGGTATGGCATGGGGCGTTGCCATGGGTGACTTTGGTGCCTTAGTACAAGCGGTCTCCGCCGATACCAACTCAAACGTACTGGCAACGCCTTCGATTACCACCTTAGATAACCAAGAAGCTTCCTTCATCGTCGGTGACGAAGTGCCCATTCTGACGGGTTCTACCGCCAGTTCAAACAACAGTAACCCATTCCAAACCGTTGAGCGTAAAGAGGTTGGGGTGAAGTTAAAAGTGGTGCCACAGATTAACGAAGGCAACGCGGTTAAACTCGCCATTGAGCAGGAAGTCTCCGGCGTAAACGGTAACACTGGGGTGGATATTTCCTTCGCGACACGCCGGTTAACTACCACTGTTATGGCCGATTCAGGCCAAATCGTGGTACTCGGTGGTTTGATTAACGAAGAAGTCCAAGAAAGTATCCAGAAAGTGCCATTCCTTGGTGATATTCCGATACTCGGACACTTATTCAAATCCTCTTCTAGCAAGAAGACCAAGAAAAACCTGATGATCTTCATCAAGCCCACCATCATCCGTGATGGTGTGACGATGGAAGGTATCGCGGGTCGCAAATATAACTATTTCAGAGCGTTGCAGCTTGAACAGCAAGAGCGTGGTGTCAATTTAATGCCTGATACTAAAGTGCCGGTATTAGATGAGTGGAACCAGTCTGAGTACTTGCCACCTGAAGTGAACGATATTTTAGAGCGTTACAAAGAAGGCAAAGGGTTAGAGACTCAGATGCGTAAAACTGACCCGACCCTCAAGTCGTTGGATGAAAACAAAAACAAAGATAAAACACAATGAGTGAAATACAAGTATCCCAAGTCGAGGATTTAAGCTTAGTTTCCAATGAACTAGGTCTTGAAGCCGAAGGTGATGAGGTATTTCGCTCCAGCAGCAAAGAGCGTTTACCTTTTGCCTTTGCCCATCGCCATCAGGTGATTTTAGCCTATGGCGATGATGGTGCCTTGAACCTGTTTTATACCGCCCACACCCCATTAGCGGCTATGCTCGAGGCACGCCGCTATTCAGGGGTGGATTTACCTTTGGTGTTGCTCGAGCCGAATAAGTTTGAGGTCAAACTCACTCAGGCATACCAAGCTAATTCCTCCGAAGCACAACAGCTGATGGAAGATATTGGCAACGAGATGGATTTATTCACCCTCGCTGAAGAGTTGCCACAAACCGAGGACCTGCTCGAAGGTGACGATGATGCCCCGATCATTAAGCTGATTAACGCCTTGTTATCTGAGGCGATTAAAGAAGAAGCCTCGGATATTCATATCGAAACCTATGAGAAACAACTGGTGGTGCGATTCCGCATCGACGGTGTGCTCAAAGAAGTGCTCAAGCCAAACCGTAAACTGTCATCTTTATTGGTGTCGCGGATTAAGGTTATGGCGCGCCTCGATATCGCCGAGAAGCGTGTTCCCCAGGACGGCCGTATTTCGCTGCGGATTGCGGGCCGCGCGGTGGACGTGCGGGTATCGACCATGCCATCGAGCCACGGTGAACGGGTGGTGCTGCGTTTACTCGATAAAAACGCCGGTAATCTGGATTTAAAACAACTGGGTATGACGGACAGTATCCGAGCCAAGTTCGATGAGCTTATTCGTCGTCCCCACGGTATTATCTTGGTAACCGGTCCTACGGGTTCGGGTAAGAGTACCACGCTGTATGCCGGGCTTACTGAGATTAACTCTAAAGATACCAATATCTTAACTGTTGAAGATCCCATCGAATACGAGTTAGAAGGCATCGGCCAAACTCAAGTTAACACTAAGGCGGATATGACCTTTGCCCGTGGTCTACGGGCGATTTTGCGTCAAGACCCCGATGTGGTGATGATTGGGGAAATCCGTGACCTTGAAACTGCGCAAATTGCGGTGCAGGCATCTTTGACTGGCCACTTAGTGATTTCGACTCTTCACACTAACACCGCTTCGGGCGCGATTACCCGTTTGCAGGACATGGGTGTTGAGCCATTTTTGGTGTCATCGAGCTTGCTCGGCGTATTGGCCCAGCGTTTAATCCGTACCCTCTGTCCAAAATGTAAGACAGAGCATACGCCCGATGAACGTGAACGTGAGCTACTTGGGATTACTGCTGATGATCCACGCCATATTTATCGTGCCAACGGCTGTAAAGCCTGTGGCGGTAGTGGTTACCGTGGTCGTACCGGCATCCACGAGCTATTGCTTGTCGATGATAATGTGCGCGAGCTTATTCACGGTGGCCGTGGCGAACTGGCGATTGAGAAATATATCCGTCAGTCGGTACCGAGTATTCGCCATGATGGCATGAGTAAAGTGCTTTTAGGTATCACTACTCTGGAAGAAGTCTTGAGGGTGACCCGCGAGGAGTAAGCCATGCCAGCATTTGAATATAAGGCGCTGGACGCCAAAGGAAAGCAGCTTAAAGGCGTGATCGAAGCGGATACCGCCAGACACGCCCGCAGCCAGCTGCGCGATCAACGCTTGATGCCGCTGGACATTCTGCCGGTTACTGAAAAAGAAGCCAAGGCCAAAAGCAGTGGCTTTGCTTTATTTAAGCGGGGAATCTCGGTCGCTGAACTCGCGCTGATCACCCGTCAAATCGCCACCTTAGTGGCTGCGGGGTTGCCGATTGAGGAATCCCTTAAAGCAGTCGGGCAGCAGTGTGAGAAAGACCGTCTGGCCAGTATGATCATGGCGGTGCGCTCACGCGTTGTTGAAGGCTATAGTCTGGCCGATTCCTTAGCCGAATTTCCGCATATTTTCGATGACTTGTACCGCGCGATGGTGGCCTCGGGAGAAAAATCCGGTCACTTGGAAGTGGTACTTAATCGTTTAGCCGATTACACCGAACGTCGTCAGCAGCTTAAATCTAAACTGCAACAGGCGATGATTTACCCCATTATGCTGACACTTGTCGCCATTGGTGTGGTGTCTGTATTGTTAGCGGCTGTGGTGCCTAAAGTGGTTGGGCAATTTGAACATATGGGAGCAGAGTTACCCGCCACCACCCGCTTTTTAATTGCAGCCTCTGACTTTGTGCAAAATTACGGCCTGCTTGTGGTCTTGGTTCTGGGTATTTTGCTGGTGGTGTTCCAGCGTTTACTCAAGTCACCGATTTTCAAAATGAAATTCCATACATTTTTACTGAAAATGCCGGTGATTGGCCGAGTGAGTAAGGGATTAAATACCGCGCGATTTGCCCGAACCTTAAGTATTTTATCTGCCAGTTCTGTGCCCTTGTTAGATGGGATGCGCATTGCCAGTGAAGTGTTGCAAAATATGCGCGTGCGTGCGGCGGTGGATGATGCCACGGCGCGCGTACGGGAAGGAACTAGCTTAAGCACTGCGTTGACTAACACTAAGCTGTTTCCGGCGATGATGTTATATATGATCGCCTCGGGGGAGAAGAGTGGTCAGCTCGAAGATATGCTTGAGCGCGCGGCAGATAACCAAGATCGGGAGTTCGAGAGTAATGTTACGCTCGCCCTCGGCGTATTCGAACCCATGTTAGTGGTGAGCATGGCGGGGGTTGTACTCTTTATCGTTATGGCCATTCTGCAACCTATCTTGGCACTGAACAATTTGATTAGTGGCTAGTTTTTGAATTTATGGGATGTTGCCTCTCAGTAATAATACAGAGAATGGTGCTGGTTTTTTAGGAGATGTAGTCGATGCAAATGAACAAAAAGCACAAAGGTTTTACCTTACTCGAAGTGATGGTGGTGATTGTTATCCTCGGTATTTTGGCGTCTATGGTGGTGCCAAACCTGATGGGCAACAAAGATAAAGCTGACCAACAAAAGGCGGTATCTGACATAGTCGCGCTCGAAAATGCCTTAGATATGTACAAGTTAGATAACGGTGTGTATCCAACGACTGAACAAGGTTTAGAGGCCTTAGTGCAAAAACCTACTATTTCACCCGAGCCACGTAATTACCGTGAAGAAGGTTATGTGAAGCGTTTACCGCAGGATCCATGGCGTAATAACTACTTACTGTTAAGCCCTGGCGAAAACAGCAAGTTAGATATCTTCAGCGCAGGCCCTGATAGTCAGCCAGGTACCGAAGACGATATCGGTAACTGGAACTTACAGAATTTCCAATAAGATGTTAATGCTGCGCCACGCCGGCTTCACCTTAATGGAGGTGATGCTGGTGATTTTGTTAATGGGACTCACCGCTGCTGGGGTGACTATGTCTATTGGCAATTCAGGGCCACAACAGGCGCTGGAAAAGACTGCGCAGCAATTTATTGCCGCCACAGAGTTAGTGCTCGATGAAACCGTATTAAGCGGCCAATTTATCGGAATCGTGGTGGAAAAAACAAGCTATCAGTTTGTTTTTTATAAGGATGGTAAATGGAATCCATTGGAGAAGGACAGAATTTTGTCCGAGAAACAAATGGAACCCGGTGTCGTCATCAATTTAGTGCTCGATGGTTTGCCACTCGTTCAAGAGGACGAGCAAGACGAATCTTGGTTTGAAGAACCCTTAATCGAGCCCTCAAGCGAAGATAAGAAAAAGCACCCAGAGCCACAGATTTTGCTGTTCCCAAGCGGTGAAATGAGCGCTTTTGAGCTGAGTTTTATCACTAAGACAGATAAAGGGCCGCTCGACGTATTAGTCGTGGGTGATGCCCTTGGCCGTTTAACCCTAGGGCGACCCGATGAAATACGCTAGGGGAATGACGTTACTCGAAGTGATCGTGGCGTTAGCTGTGTTTGCTGTTGCCGCCGTTTCCATCACTAAAAGCTTGAGTGAGCAAATGGCGAATATGCCGATTCTGGAGTCGCGCACTCTGGCCCAGTGGGTAGCAGACAATCAAATGGTCGATGCTAGGCTTGATCCTCAATTTCCGGAAATCGGCAAAAAAGAAGGTCAAGTAGAACTGGCGGGTAAGGATTGGTACTGGCGTAAAGAGGTGGTGAAAACCACAGACGATAACTTTCGGATGATCCGCATTAGTGTCAGCGAAGATGAGCGTTATCAGCGTATTGCTGCACAAGTGAGTAGTTATGTCCTCAAAACGAACTAATGCTCACCGAGGGTTTACCCTGCTCGAAATGCTGATCGCAATTGCGATTTTTGCCATGTTGGGGTTAGCGGCCAATGCGGTATTAAGCACGGTACTGACCAACGATGAAGTGACAAAAAACTTCTCGACCCGATTAAAGGCGTTACAGCAGGGCTTTGGTGCGATTGAGCGCGATTTAGGACAGATGGTTGCCCGTACCCCCAGATTACTTGAAGGTGGGCGTGGAACAACAGTGTTCCAAACGGGTAATGACATTTTAGATTCGGAATCCGAGGCTTTGGTGTTTTATCGCCTAGGCTGGCTTAACCCTGACGGTTTATTGCCCCGTGGTAGTTTGCAGTCAGTGGCCTACGTGGTGCGTGAGGGAAAATTAGAGCGCTGGTATTTTCCTTACCCTGAGCCAGAATTTGGCGCAGAGCCAATTAAGACGGTGATTATCGACAAGGTGCTGTCAGTCGAATATTCCTTCTTTATGGAAGATAAGTGGGAGCGAAAGGTCGAGGCAACTAAGTTACCTAAAGCCATTGCGATGGAAATTGAGATTGAAGGTTTAGGCAAAATCCAGCGTAAGTTTATGTTGCCTCTGGGCGCAGCGGCGCCAGAAAAATCTAAGGAAGAAGGCAACAAAGACGAGAACACTGAAGATAATAAAGAAGACAACGGCGATTCGGACAATAACGGGGATGGTTCAGGCAACGGGGAAGAAGATCCCGGCAAAGGTGACCCAGAAAATGAGGATGGCGCATGATAAGGCAAAGTCCTGCTAAACAACGTGGAGTCGCATTGATTGTGGTGCTACTGATTGTGGCCATGGTGGTGATTATCGCCACCAATATTACCAGTCGCAATCAACTGTCGATGCGCCGAACCTTAAACTTGGCTCAGTATGATCAGGCTTACTGGTATGCGATTTCTGCCGAAGAGCTAGCGAAGAAAATCCTCAAGCAGGATTTAGATGATTCAGAAGGTCGAGTGCACAAGCAGCAATATTGGGCCATGAGTGATGTGGTGTTTCCGGCAGAATATGGCGAGATTGCTGGCAAGATCTCCGATATGCGTTCGTGTTTTAACTTAAATGCTTTGTCTGTCACCACAAAAGATGTGGAAAACGGTCAACCTAAATTGCCCTTGGCGGCCAAGCAATACAAAGCATTATTAGTGAGTTTAGGAATGGATGATTTTACCGCGGATCATCTCACCCAAACCCTAAAAGATTATATCGATGAAGATACGGTTGCGAGTCCGTATGGCGCTGAAGATGCCGAGTACGAAGCGCGCCATGTGCCTTACCGTGCGGCCAACACCCTAATGAATCATCGGAGTGAGCTGCGGGCAGTAATGGGATACACGCAGGATATTTATCTGAAATTGTTGCCCTATATTTGCGTGATCCCTGGGAGTGACAGGCAACTGCTGAATGTCAACACCATAGATGTCGAGCAAGCAGCGCTGCTGGCGGCTATGGTGGATAATCAGATTTCCGTCGGTGAGGCTGAAAGCGTGATCAATCAGCGACCCGGCGATGGTTTTGCCAAGATTGATGATTTTTACGAATCCTCCTCAATGGGGTCGATTAAATGGGAAGATGCGATGAAGTCGACTTTTGTTATCGACAGTCAATATTTCCTCCTCGCCTCAGGCGCTAAAGTCGACAACGCCATTTTTAGGATGGAGAGTGTGCTCAAAAAGGGCAGCGGTAACAAAATGGATGTGCTCACCCGTCAGTTTGGTGGACAAAAATAATAGCAAACAAGCTCAATCCCTTAAGGTTGAAGCTGGTGGAGAAAAACTGTGAGTGAACGGCTATTTATTCGCTTAGGCAGAACCGCAGAGCAGGCTTGTTCTTGGTTGGTTTGGTCCGAACAAGAACAAGAAATTATCGCCTCTGGTGAACTGGCCAATGCCCAAGGTTTATCAACCTTAACTGAGCGCGCGGGCAATCGCCCCATTGACGTACTGGTGCCAGCTTCCGCGATGACGCTCACCAGTGTCAACCTGCCTGAAAAAGGTCAGCGTCAAGCCTTGAAAGCGCTGCCTTTTATGTTGGAAGAATCCATCGCCGATGATGTAGATGCGATGCATTTTACCGTTGGACCACGCAATGGCGATGCCCTCAGCGTAGTGGCCGTCGCCCATGAGCAAATGCAAACTTGGCTCAGCTGTTTGGCCGACGCGGGCTTAAAAGTGAAGCGTATCGTGCCCGATTGCCTAGCCTTGCCATTGCAGGAATGCCAATGGGCGGCAATGCGTTTTGGCAATGAGTTATTGCTGCGAACGGGTTTAGGAACGGGCCACAGTTTACCCTTACCTTGGTTGCCAGTGGCGATGAAGCAACTGACAGCCCAAGCTGAGGAGCTGTCGGTCGCCAGTTATAGTGAGATGCAATTAGACGGCGTTGAGCTTAAGCCGCAGCCGCTGGATTTACCTATGTTGGTGCTGGCGCGCGGCATTTTACATGCGCCGATCAACTTACTCTCTGGGGTTTATACGCCTAAGCGTGAGTACAGTAAGCACTTGTTGCAATGGAAGAATGCGGCCATTGTATTAGCCGTTGCCATTGTGTTGTCGCTCGTGAATAAAGGCTTAACCATTCATCAAGTCAATGGCCAAATCGCCGATCTTAAAGCGCAGAGTGAAGCCATTTATCAGCAAGTGGTGCCGGGTAATACACGTATTGTGAATTTACGCTCGCAGATGGAGAGCCAACTACGGTCGCTCCAAGGCCAAGGCAGTGGTGCTGAGTTTTTTTCTATGCTTGCAGGTTTGCAAGACGCCTTTAAACAAGTGCCAGAGCTAAAGCCCAATAGCTTACGATTTGAGAGCGCCCGTAATGAAATCCGTATGCAGGTCACGGCTAAAAATTACGCGCAAATTGAGAAGTTTAAAGAAATTGTTGGTCGTCGTTTCCAAATGGATGGCGGCACAATGAATAGCGGTGAAGATCAGGTCACCAGTACCTTAACCTTGAGGAGCAAATAAGATGGATAATTTGCGGGCTTGGTGGCAAGGGCTTGCGTCGCGCGAGCAGCAGATCGTAGGTTTTGGCGCCGTATTCTTAGTGATCGGTGTGTTTTACTGGGGCATCTGGACACCCATTGCCAATGCCGAAGCCAATGCGCTACGCAACTTAACGGCGCAGCAGCAAACCCTGACGTATGTAAAACAAACCGCGAACAAAATTGCTGGCTTAAAACAAAGCGGTGCTAAACCGACAATGAGCGGCAGTTTAAGTTCGGTCGTCAACCAAACAGCGGGCAGTTACGGCTTAGTGATCACTCGCATGCAGCCCCAGGGCGATAAAATCCAAGTGTGGATGGATGATGTGCCATTCGATGCCCTGCTCAATTATTTGAGTGACTTAGTGCAGAAAAAAGGCCTATCACTTGAGAGTGTTGATTTGGCTGAGGCCGACGCGCCAGGCTATGTCAAAGTGAGACGTATCCAACTAGCGCAATAGATTAAGGTGTAGCTGTGAGTCTGATAAAAAAGATCATTATTGGTGTACTGGTTTATATCGTGTTTCTTGTGGTGTTATTTCCCGCCAGTGTGGCTGTGCGCCTCGCACCACTCCCTGCGAATGTGGGGATTTCTGGGGTGAGCGGCAGTATTTGGTCGGGCAGCATTGAAACCTTGAATATTCAGCAGCGTCAGCTGGAGCAAGTGCGTTGGGAGCTCAGCCCTTGGTCGTTATTTTTAGGTAAAGTAACGCTTGATTTTCAAGTGGGTAGCCGTGCAACCCCCGTGAGTGCCAAAGGGTTAATCACTTGGTCGATGGGTGGTGTCAGCGCCCAAGGATTACGCTTTGAAGCGCCCGATAGCTTCTTGATTGGCAATGCAAAACTGCCCTTTAGGACCGAAATTAACGGTGAAGTCAGCTTGCTGGTTGAAACCCTCAAGCAAGGTAAACCTTGGTGCGAGCAGTTATCGGGCAAGTTGTTTTTAAATCAAACTAATGTGAAGAACCAATTCGGCAATTATCCACTGGGTAATATCGAGTTGGGGCTGAGTTGTGTTGAGGGTAAAGCCCAGCTCGCCACCGATGAGAGCAAAAACCAGTTGGGGATTATTGGCACGCTACAGTTAGACGAAGGCAATATGGTTAAGGTTGCCGCTAAGATCAAGGAGACTAACGAGCAGCCGGAAGATATGCGTAAATCTCTGAGCATTCTCGGCAAGCGCGCAGAGGATGGATACTTCCCTATTGTTTATCAGGGACGTATCCCGGGGCTTTAATCTACCCCCAAATGTGATATTTGATAAAGGCACCTTGGGTGCCTTTTCTATTCCGAGGGTTAACTTGTGAGATCGTTAAGCAATACACGATAGTCGCTAATGGCCGGAAAATCATTGAAGGTTTTGGCAGGTTTTTGGCTATCGGGATTGCTGATCCCAAGCTGATGCCCCACGCCAGCTAAGCGCGCTGCATTTAAAATGGGTTCACTATCATCAATAAACAGACAATGCTCAGGTACTAACGCAAATTGCTTAAACAGTGTTTGCCAAAATTGCGGATGCTCTTTCGGGTAACCCGTTTCATGGCTCGAAATCATTGCATCCAAACCGCTCCCAAGTTCTGTATGTTCAAGCTTAAGGGCAAGACTTTTAGGGTGCGCATTGGTGACTAAGATGCGTTTTTTTCCTGCCGCTTTGAGGGCGTCAAGAAAGGGCATGCTGTCTTGGCGCAGCTGAATACGGTCAACTAAGGTGCGATGTAATCCCATAATGTCGAGCTGCAATTCAGTTTGCCAATAATCGATGCAATACCAGTTCAATGTTCCCGCAACTTTGCTATAGGATTCAACGACTAATTTGTGCGCTTGGTCTTGGCTCAGTCCACGTTGCCTGCTCAGTTCCTGCGGTACAAGACTTAACCAAAAATGGTTGTCGAAGTGCAAATCGAGTAGGGTGCCGTCCATATCGAGCAGTACTGTATCAATTGTCTTCCAGTCAAACATGGGATTTCCTGTTTTATAAAATTGGCCTGAGTGAGTGGCTACTTAGGATTAAATCTGTCTACCTTGCCAGCCTGACACTTTGTGCTAGGCTTGGTAAATGGATTTTTTGTCTAAAATAAGACACTTGGATATGGATATCTGCTCTTTCGCCTTGCTTGCTCAAGTCCCGAATACCATTAGTTTACAGCAAGAACTTACTCCTTTGTTGCAGCATGAGTGGTTGCCACATATTAACCAGCGTGATTATCACTCGGGTTCTCAGGGCGGTTGGGATGTGTTAGCACTACGCTGTGCCGAGGAATACCACGCCGCCCATCCCATTTTACAAGCCTTTTCCATTAGTGCTGCCAATGAATGGGATAATTTGCCTGCGCTTGAGTCGAGTCCCACATTACTGGATTTTATCCAATCACTTGCTTGCCCCGTCAAGTCCGTGCGCTTTATGCGCTTACACGCTGGCGCTGAAATTAAACCCCATCGGGATCAAGGATTATCCCTTGAACAGGGTGAGGCTAGATTACATTTGCCCTTACAAACCCATGATCAGCTTTATTTTTATGTGAATGATCAAAGGGTGCCGATGCAGGCAGGGGAGCTTTGGTATATCAATGCTGATCAATCCCATTGGGTTGCCAACAAAGGATCGAGCGCCAGAATCAATTTGGTGATCGATTGTAAAGTCAATTCATGGTTAAGGGAGTTAATCCATGGCGCAAAGATTAAAGCCTGATATCAGGCAGAACAGGGAACGTATTGAATTGACGCAGTTTGCACACGCGCTACTGCAATCCCATTCAGCGGGAGAGGCAAAGCGGCTTATCGATCCAATATTGGCGCAGTTATGCCAATTGACGGGATTGGTGCTACATCCAGCATTTTTTCTCGATACAGAGGCGAGTATTACGGCTTTTGGCAAAGCGGTGTCACCTACAACCGCAGCGCAATGTGCGGAAGATCCTGCACGAAGTCGGGTATTTATTCAGGGAATTCATCAAGCGATACAGGATAAGCTCGCGGCCAAGCCGGATTGTCCTGTGCAAATACTCTACGCAGGCACCGGACCTTTCGCTTGGTTAATCTTAGCCTTATTGCCGTTATTTACGGCCGAGCAAGTGCGGGTAACCTTGCTCGATATTCATCAAGCTTCGTTAGATAAGGTGGCTAAGCTGCTAGCGCATTTTGGCGTAGCTGACCGTGTGGAAATGCTGATCTGTGCCGATGCGACGTGTTGGCAGCCTATATCGGGGCAAGACTTTGATTTAATTGTATCTGAAACCATGAAGCACTTACTGCAACAGGAGCCGCAGGTGCAAATTTTTACGCATCTGCAAGCTTTTCTAAAACCAGATGGTTGCCTGCTCCCTGAGTTGATTGAGCTGGATGCATGGCTCGAAATTAAGGACAAACCACTAACTTATCTGGGGCCCTTATTTAGCCTTGATTTACCCAACGCGCGTTTGCTTGCTCAGGGTGATGACTATTTGTTGAGCGGCAGTTTATTACTGCCAAGCTATACTCCCCAACCTGTGAACCTAAAACTGACGACTCAAATTCGAGTATATGGTGAGCATGTATTAGCCGAGAACCAGTCCCAACTCACCTTAAGCCAATATAAGAAATCACTATGGCTTAAGCCATTGGGTAGATTGGACTTTAGCTACCAGCAGGGCGAGCATCCTGATTTTGTCTTCCAATACCAAGAGTATAAATTGGAGCTCGCCGCCAGTGAGGATCTGAGCTGTTTAGGGATTTTCCATTTGCAACGTCTATGGCAAAAATGCCAGTTGCAAAAACGAGGGCAGTGTTACTCGGCGCCAGTAAGTGAATGGAGCCTAGACAAAGCGCTGCTGGATCTTTGTGGCATAGGGTTAGAGCCTGGGATGAAGGCGCTCTATCGATATGATAATCAGATTGATTTTGAAGCATTTATTCAGCGAGCGACCAAGTTGACCGCAGCGGATATTGATGGCATCAATCAACGATTGCGCACCTTATCCGAAGGCGAGCAACAAAGCGTCGTCACCGACATAGCGGATGCTTTTGGTTTACCTACGGTTCTTACCGATGCTCAGCTTACGTTTTGGCAACGGGAAGGTTATCTCGTCATCCCGCAAGTCTTGTCTAAAGCGCAATGCGCGGCGAGTCGAGCCGTGATTTGGCAACAGCTTAGCGCGAATGAAAATGATCCATCAACCTGGTATCAGTCCCATGAATTGATGCAAAAAATCATGCTGCAACTATTTCGCCACCCGCAATTAGATGCGAATCGACAAATCCCCAAAATCCGTCAAGTGTTTGAACAGTTGTGGCAGCGTACCGATTTAGTGATGACGACTGACCGAGTGAGTTTTAATCCCCCAGAAACGCCCACTTGGCAGTTTCCTGGCCCAAATATGCATTGGGATATGCCACTGCAACTACCTGTGCCATTTGGAACTCAAGGATTGATTTATCTTACGGATACCCCTGCCGAGCAAGGGGCATTTTGCTGTGTACCCGGTTTTCACCTCAAAATAGAAACTTGGTTACAGGAACAAAACAAGACTGATATAGAGTTGCAGCAACAGCATTGGGACGAGTGGCCGATTAAACCTATCGCCGCGAGTGCAGGGGATTTAATCATTTGGCACCATGCCTTGCCCCATGGACCGACACCAAATCGAGGCGTGTTACCACGCATGGTGCAGTACATTAACTTCTACCCAATGGCCAGCTAATGATTGATATTCATGAACAGCAGCAACGCTATTGGTTGTTAGTTCATAATCCAACCGCCCTGAGGGAGCTTGGCAAGGTTATGACTCTCACCAACTTTTGCCAATATTTGCGGCTTTTTTGGCACTTACCAGACTGTGGCGATGATACGTTACTGGCCATCTTGCATACTGGTAATCGACAAAGGATAGAGCCGGATTATTCACTCTTCTGCCAGTTTTGGGCGCCAGCAGACTATGACCCTAAACGCAGAGTGTTAGAGTGGATGTCCGCCGCAGAAAAACCGATTCATCCTTTCTACTCGGAGCATATTTCTGCCGTGCGGGGTCAGTTATTGTCCGCCTTGATCAAACCTCAAACAGCTCTGTTACCAGCGCCAAATCTTTCAGGGCTAGTAGAACAAGTGCAGCCTGCCGGATTTATATTTCACCTCTCTCGCTGTGGATCTACTTTAGTGTCGCGCAGTTTTGCGGGGTTATCTAAATGCAGGGCGTTATCTGAATCGCCTTTGCTGACTCAAGTGCTATTGGATATGATCCTATCAGACACTGAAAGACGTGCGGCTTTAATATTTTGCATTAATACCCAAGGTCAGTTGTTTCATCCTGAACAGCATTTGTTGATTAAATGGAATGCGTGGGATTTGCAGTTTTGGCCATTGATCCTATCACTTTATCCTCAAGTTCCCGTGTTATTGCTACTTAGGGACCCCGTCGAGATCTTAGCCTCACAGCAAAAGTCTGCTGGATATCATATGGTGCGACAACCGTCTCGACCTTTATTCCTTGAATTATCAGTACCAGAGGAGGGGGAGTCGATACTGGATTATCAATGTAAGGTATTGCGCTTGTTATTGGGTTATGGATTAGAGATGAGTCAGCGCAACCAAGTGATGGTCGTGGATTATCAAGAGTTGTTACCCGCAATAGCGAATAAAATCGCAAACTGGTTTTCGTTGGCTCTCTCTAAAGAAGAGTGCAGCCAAGTCGAACAATGTCAGTTAATACACTCTAAAACAGCCACGCAACCCTTTATAGCTGATTCACCATCTAAGCAAAGTTTTTTTACTGTTATTCAAAGGCAACAGATCTATCGTTATTGCACGCGGTCATATCATTACTTTTTTTAAACTGAAAATTAACATTCTCTTGTTTTTTATCGAGAGATAAACTAGCTTTACTTAGTTATTTATGGATTAAAAAACATCAATGATATTAAAGTTTTTACTCAGGGATGGGAAATGAAACTATATACTATCAATAATTTAATCGCTTTATTAGGCGAACATATCACATTGACTGACTCTCAAGGCAGTCGTCTTCAATTGGTTATTCATAGTGTCGAACAAGGTGTACAAAGAGTTCCAGAATGGGAGGCCTTTGCACTCTATCTGTTAGGGCAGGAAAATATTCGGGTCCCTCAAGGTAGTTATTTGTTTGAGCATCCAGCATTAGGGGCTGAAACTTTATTTATAAGCCCTAAAAGTCAGTTGGAATATGAAATTGTATTTAATCGAAGAGTCGATTAAGGCTGCCACTCCATGAGCAGATATACCTCATTTGCTGTGCTTTTATATTTGAAACCAAGTTTTTCGTACCATCGACGAGCAGGGTTGTGTTGTTCAACGTGAATGGTAATTGGTTTTTGCAGTTGCTGTGCTTGTGCAAAGAGTGATTGAAATAAATAAGTACCTATTTTCTGTCGTTGGTACTCAGGTAATAGGCAGATATCGACAATGCGAATTTCGGTTGTCCAATGATCAATAAATAAACGACCCGCCGCAGTGTGATTTACAAGAATAATATCAAATCGTTCGGTGCAGTAGTGTGTGGTGTAGTGATGTAGTTGTGCCGAAAACTGCTGTGTTAAAAAAGCGGCTTTTTGCTCTGGAGAAAAAGGAGCTTGTGTTAGTTCGTGCTCTCTGCTGGATGCATAAAGTTGTAATAAAAAAGGGAGATCGCTCTGCTGATAAAGTCGGAGTTGCACTCTGGTTTGCAAGTCAGTCATGGATTGATCCTAGTTAATGATGCGGGCTGTTGTAATGTAAAAGTTAATCCTAACCCGAGTCGTGAAAAGATAAAAGGAGAGTGCAATGGAACCATTTTTGAGTGAGATTAGAATGTTTAGTTTTGAGTGGGCACCCAAAGGTTGGGCGAAGTGCGATGGCAGCTTGATGTCTATTGCACAAAATAATGCGCTATTTGCCTTACTCGGTGTGCAGTTCGGAGGCAATGGTACAACTACCTTCGCACTGCCGGATTTACGTGGCCGCGCGCCAGTGCATGTGGGTGTTAGCGATCGAAATTCACCAAGCTATTCAACTTTTAAAATAGGCGCCGTGGGTGGAACCGAAAATGTGTCCCTAACACAATCACAAATGCCCGCACACAATCACCTAGTGGCAGCATCAACCGTTTCTGGCACAGTTAAACCTTTGGCTAACGATATTATTGGTGCAGGTCTCAACAAACAAAACGGGCAACCTTCACACGTTTATGCTCCATATAATCCTGCTACTCAGGTTCCATTAGCTACCGATGTTGTCAGCGTACAGGGCGCGGGCGCGGCTCACCAAAACTGCCAGCCATCACTGGCGATAAATTTCTGTATTGCCGTGCAAGGCATATTCCCTTCGCGCAACTAGTCGCGACAAGCACTAAAGGCGAATTTAAAGGAGATTACGATGAGTGAAGCATTTATCGGCGAGGTCCGCATATTTGGTGGAAATTTCGCTCCTGTGAATTGGCACCTGTGTGACGGTTCTTTGTTGCCAATCAGTCAGTACGAGGCACTATTTGCATTGATTGGTACCGTTTACGGTGGCGATGGTATGAATACCTTTGGTATTCCAGATTTGCGTGGTCGTTTGCCGGTGGGGCAAGGGCAGGGGCCGGGGTTAACCAATCGAATTATCGGGCAGAGTTTCGGCAATGAAAGTGTGAGCCTGGTGACCAATCAACTCCCTGCGCACAATCATGCTTTTAATACAACGGCAGATGCTGCAACTGCATCGTCACCCGCTAATGGGGTATTTGCTGCCCAAACCGATGGCGACAAGATTTATGTCGCAGCGAATGGTACTAATCAGCCTGCGGTGTTGGCAGCAAACTCGGTTGTACAAACTGGCGGAAGCCTGCCCCACGATAACATCATGCCGTCGCTCGGCATTAGTTACATTATTTGTCTTAACGGCATATTCCCATCCAGAAACTAAGCCCTATTAACAATGAAGGAGTTTCCACATGGCTGATCCATTTGTTGGCGAAATTAGAATGATGGCAAATACATATGCACCATACGGCTGGGCGTATTGTAATGGGCAGGCAATTGCGATACAGCAAAATGCCGTATTGTTTTCAGTGATTGGTATTGCGTTTGGTGGCAATGGCACGACCATGTTTAATCTACCTGATTTTCGAAGTGCGGCGCCGATTGGTACCGGGCAAGGTCCAGGTTTAACGCAGGTTGTGATTGGTGAGTTTAAAGGTGAAGCCGATGTGACACTTACCTATGGCACCATTCCTGCTCACACCCATACGTTGAGTGGTAAAACTATGTTGGGTGATCAATCGATTCCAGCGAACAATTTATACTTAGCTGCTGACGGAGGTGGGGGAGGCACTGAAAATCTGTTTTACATGCTGCCAGGCACAACTACACCCGACACAAGTTTGTCACCCAATTGTATTGGTAGCTCAGGTTCCGGTTCATCACATCCAAACGCACAACCCTTTTTGACATTGGGCTTTTGTATTGCTTTGCAGGGTGAGTACCCTGCGCGCAATTAATCCAGTGCTTAAAAAGGAGTCATCACTATGGCTCCCTTCCCTTGGTGATTGCACTATGAACAATGTAATAAAAGTTCTGCTCCTGTTTTTTTGTTTTTTTCCAGTAGTGGCTTTGGCAAAAGTAGAATCTATTTCTTTCATGAATTTTTCGGTATCAGTAGATTTTCATTTACAAAAAAATGGACTGTACAAACTGCGCGGTTCATCGTTTGAAGTGCAGTTTGCGCCGCGTCTTATAGTAAAGACTGCTCGCGCCGTCACAGCTGCTGAATTGGCAGTATTAATACCTAATGCAACAGAAATTACGGATGTATTTTTGTTAACAGAGACACGCTACTTTTTGATTGCTTTTGCCCGAGAAGAAGAGTCTTTTGCCGCATTAAGAAAATTACAGGCCTTGCCTTCTATTCTTTTGGTACAACCGGACTTACAACAGAAAAGGGCAACCGCTGAGTTTGTTGATACTGAGTTTGCTGGTGCACCCATTCTCGCCGTGGGATTACCCGTTTATCTTGAGCGTGCTCAACAGGAATCTGTATGGCCGAGTAATGGCGGTGCTGGGGTAACGGTAGCAGTAATTGATGATGGTTTTATGTTGCGACACTCGGAGTTTGCACATCTCAATACCAGCATTTACTACGATTTTGCCGCACGAGAATTAATGCAAATAAGTGATGAGAAAAAAAAACAGGTATCAGCAAAACACGGCACTAAAGTATTGGGCATTTTATTTGGCGAACATAATCAGCATGAACCCGAAGGCTTGGTGCCCAACGCCAAATTTGTTGGAATCAGCCAGTTGGATACTTGGACAAGCAATACATTGCGGGCTTTCTATATTGCTTATCTTGCTAAGGCTGATGTCATTAACTGCAGTTGGCACAGTGAGTGGTTGATGGAACCGGTGCAGGATGTCGTTGATGAACTGGCAGGCTATGGCCGTGAAGGGAAGGGTATTGCAGTGGTATTTGCGGCTGGCAACCAGAGTAAATTGATCACGTCGGGAATGCACGAAGCAAGTATTGGCAGTGCGATTGTGGTGGGTGCAAGCAATGCAAAAGGAAAGCCATTGATATTTAGCAATTACGGACCCGCTGTTGATATTTGGGCTTACGGACAAAAAACGATTAGTACTGATGAAAATGGAGGCTACAGTTATTTTCTGGGGAGTTCGCTCTCTTCAGTTATCGTATCTGGTTATATAGCCTTGCTAATCGGTGCAGATCAGTCATTAAACCTGACGCAAATACAACACAAGCTAACTCAAATACTGGAATAGGCATGGATCAACAAACCGTTTTACCAGAACAGGATCATGATAAATCAGCCATTGATGAGTTGGACTTTTCTTGTCATTCAAGCGGTAACTTTCCCGGCATATTGGCTGGATTGAAGCTTTCATTAGTCGTCACGAGTTATCAGGCGCACAGATTGTTTTTTGTACGTTCAAATGGTATCCAAATTGATGTTAACTTCAAAAATTTTGTGCGCCCCATGGGCATCTCTGTGACGCCGCAACAAATCACTCTGGGTACCTTGAATCAGGTGTGGCGATTTCGACGTAGCGATGATGCATTGGCGCTGCTTGATGACCCGCATGCAGATGCTTGTTATGTGGCAAGTGCCTGTCATACCACTGGCTTAATTAATATTCATGATATCGCCTACGGCAATAAAGGTTTGTGGGTGACTAATAGTGCTTTTTCTTGCCTCGCCACTCTTGAACCGGACTATAGCTTTGTGCCGCGCTGGAAGCCGGATTTTATTTCTGCGCTTGCACCTGAGGATCGTTGCCATTTGAATGGGATGGCATTGTTGGATGGCGAGCCAGCCTATGTCACTACATTTAATCAGTCCGACACAGCAAGATCCTGGCGCGATGGTGCCAAGGATCAGGGAACACTGATTAACATCAAAACCGGTGAGCAGATATTTTCCAATTTGACGATGCCGCATTCACCGCGCTGTTACAACGGATATGTATATTTTTGCGAGTCAGGTCATGGCTTGGTACGCCGCTATGATCCGCGTACGAATGAAGTGGTCGATGTGGTCAAGCTAGCGGGTTTTACCCGAGGAATGGATTTTTTTGGCCCCTTGATGTTTGTGGGGCTGTCAAAAACTCGCTTTAGCTCAGTTGCTGAACCAGCGCCAATTGCGCAACAACTTGAGGAGTCTCAAAGCGGTATCTGGTGTATTAATTTGACCGATCACTCAGTTGTTGGATTTGTGCGCTTTGAAGGCAACATAGATCAAATTTACGATGTTGCCGTGTTATCTGGTGTCATGTACCCGGAGCTGCTATTGCCGGATGATGAACTGTCTATGTCTGTGTTTAATTTTCCGCCTCTGAGTTATGCGTCGGAAAATTAAGGAGGGAATTGAATATGTTTAACAATATATTTACCAAGTGCAGTTTGCCGTTGTTGTTTTTGGCCTCACCGCTGCAGGCAGCACCATCCATCTCGCTATCATCAAGTCGTATGGTTAATCGTTCACCTAAGGTAGCAATAGAGCAGCAAAAAACACTGCAGCAGCTTGAAGGTGCTGGTGCATTTGCCTCCTTTAGCGCTCAGCCTCGCATCCAGCAAAAAGCAGAAGCGGCTCCAGAAGAAGTTAATGTATTGGCTTTTTTGGAACAAAATGGATTGCTCCAATCATCCGACGTTGTTGCCGCGACGAACAGTGGTAATCTGGATAGTGAATTTAATAAAAGTCTCAGTGACGTTTTTTATTGTAATCCTGCTAATTATGAGTTCTCTGATTGCAAGATTGCATCGATCAATCGGCAGACCCCTGCGACATCGCCGACCAACGCTGACACACTAACCTGGCGCTTTCTTTTTGATCTTGCAGTGACAGGCGTGGATGCGGCGGATTTTAACATTGGCGGCACTACAGCCACTATTACTGGCATCACCCAAAACACATCTACTGATTACAGTATTACGATATCCGGTGGTGACCTTGCCAGTTTTAATGGCACTGCCAGCATTAGCCTGAAGCCTGCAGGTCAGTATGATATTAGGCTTGTTTACCCTGGGTTGACCCCCCCGGATGATCTAATGGTTCCAGGCGTAAGAGGGATTAATAACAATTCTTATGTGGTGAGTAACAATGTTGCACCCACAGATATCTCCCTAACCAGTACAAGTGTCAACCAAAGTGGCGGGATTAACGCTGTAGTGGGAACATTAAGTAGCACCGACGCTGATGTTGGTGACTCCCATACTTACACTTTAGTATCCGGTGCAGGCGACACCAATAACGCCAGTTTTAACATCAGTGGTTCTTCCCTGCGTGTAAACAATGCTGCTTTGCTTACTGCGGGCACTTACAACGTGCGCGTGCGAACAGCTGATAATGCCAGCGCGACTTACGAAGAAGCCTTCACAATTACGGTGGTCGATAATGTGCCACCTGCCGTGACCTCAATTACCCTGAGCGGCTCACCTGCAAATACCGCCACCAGTGTCGATTTTGTGGTTGCCTTCGATACCTCGGCCAATAACATCTCGATTGATGACTTCCAACTGACCTCCACAGGTGGGGCGGCTGGCACAATCTCTGCTGTCTCGGCATCCTCTGGTACTAGCGTCAATGTGACGGTTAACGGTATTAGCGGTAATGGCACGCTCCGTCTGGATTTGAAATCGTCCACCAATATCAGCGATAGCATAGGTAACGCTGGCCCCGCTGCTTACACCAGCGGTTCTGTCCACAACGTCGCCATTCCCACCGCGCCTACGGTCCCAACTATAGGGACGGCTACTGCTGGTGATGGTCAAGTTAGCGTTACTTTCACTGCGCCCAGCAATAACGGCGGCTCGGCGATCACGACCTATACCGCAACGGCTAATCCCGGTGTTGCATTTGGTACCTGTGCTGGGCCAGCGGCCTGTACTGCAACAGTAACAGGATTGGATAACGGCACTGCTTATACTTTTACCGTGACTGCAACGAACGGAGTAGGCACCAGCGTTGCTTCCGGCGCTTCTAACTCTGCCATCCCTAAAGGCAATCAAACCATTACCTTTACCCAGCCTTCTGCACAAAACTTTGGTACTACGCCAACCCTTACAGCCACAGCAGACTCTGCAACAGGAACTGATAATTTAACAGTCAGCTTCAGCTCATCTACCACAGGAGTTTGTACCATCAGTAGCGGCGGTAACCTGGCATTTGTGACCGCCGGTAGCTGTACTATCGATGCTGACCAAGCGGGCGACTCTGCTACCAACCCTGCCCCGACGGTATCCCGAACCTTTACTGTGAATGCCGTCGTTCCTAGTGCCTCAACTGTTGGTACTGCGACCGCAGGTGATACTCAGGCTACTGTGACCTTTTCGGCACCAGTAAGCACTGGCGGCTCGCCGATCCTTGCCGGAGGCTACACAGTCACCGCTAGCCCCAATGGTGCAACTGGTACAGGATCAAGTTCGCCGATTACTGTAACGGGGTTGACTAACGGAGTGGCCTACACTTTTACAGTCACAGCGACTAACTCCGCAGGGACTGGTGCTGCGTCTGCGGCTTCTAATTCAGTCACACCCGCATCGCCTCAGACTATTACTTTTGCTAACCTTGGGGCGCAGAATTTTGGAACGTCGCCCAACTTGTCTGCCATCTCAACATCAGGCTTAACCGTCAGCTTTAGCTCATCTACCACAGGGGTATGTACGGTTAGCGGTTCAACTTTGACTTTTGTCACGGCAGGTACTTGTACCATCAACGCTGAGCAGGCTGGTAATTCGTCCTATCTGGCCGCCGCCACGGTCAGCCGAACATTTACAGTAAATCCTGTTGTTCCGAGTGCGCCAACAATTGGCACAGCAACTGCTGGTGATACTCAGGCCAGTGTTGCCTTTGTTGCCCCGGTTAACACGGGTGGAACCTCCCTAACAGGATATACCGTGAGCGTCAGCCCGCCGGATGTTGCCCCAGTTAATGGTGCCAGTTCGCCAATTTTAGTGACAGGCTTGACCAATGGCCAAGCTTATACATTCACCGTTACTGCCGATAACTCGGCGGGTACAGGCGCTGCGTCAGCTGCATCAAATAGCGTGACGCCCGCAGCAAGCCAATCCATTACATTCAGTAATCCTGGAGCGCAAAACTTTGGTACCTCACCGACACTGGCCGCTACGTCCGATTCCGGTTTGATTCCGACCTTTACGTCATCGACTCCCAGTGTGTGTACTATTACGAGCGGTGGCGCCTTGGCCTTTGTCGCTGTGGGATCTTGCACCATCAATGCTGATCAAGCTGGCAATGGGAGTTATTTGGCGGCGACTCAAGTTAGCCGTTCATTCAGTGTCAATGCGGTTGTCCCTGGTGCGCCAACAATAGGCTCTGCCACTGCGGGGAATTCTCAAGCTACTGTCAGTTTTAGTGCTCCGACATTTACTGGTGGTGCGGTAATTACGGGTTACACCTTAGTCTCTAGTCCTGGTGGTATAACGGCATCGGGTGCATCTTCACCTATCACTATAACTGGATTAACCAATGGGACTTCTTATTCATTTACTGTTGCCGCTATAAATTCAGTCGGAACCGGTAGCGCCTCTGTGGCGAGTAACGTAGTGAAGCCTAATGGCGCCCCGATTATTACCTCAACCGCGATAACCAGTGCTACCCAAGATGCGGCCTATAGCTACACCTTGGTGGCGAGCGACAGTGATGTGGGTGACAGTGTCACCTTAAGCGCAGTCACACTGCCAAGTTGGCTGAGCTTCAATGCGGGTACGGGCGTGCTGAGTGGAACACCAAGTAACGCTAGCGTGGGCAGTCATGCGGTGGTGCTGCGGGTCACGGATGTGGATGGCCTAACGGCAGAGCAAAGCTTTACGATAGTGGTAGCGAACGTCAATGATGCACCGACCATTAGCTCTACGGCCTTAACTAGCGCCACCCAAGATGCGGCGTATAGCTACACCTTAGTGGCGAGTGACAGTGATGCGGGCGACAGTGTCACCTTAAGCGCCGTGACCTTACCCAGCTGGCTGAACTTCAATGCAGCCACTGGCGTGTTAAGTGGTACGCCAAGTAATGTCAATGTGAGTAGTCACGCCGTGGTACTACGTGCCACCGATGTGGGTGGTTTGACGGCAGAGCAGAGCTTCAGCATTGTGGTCGCAAACGTCAATGATGCGCCGACTATCACTTCAACGGCACTGCCCAGCGCCAGCCAAGATTCGGCATATAGCTACACCATGGTAGCGAGTGACAGCGATGTGGGCGACAGTGTCACCTTAAGCGCAGTCACACTCCCAAGCTGGCTGAACTTCAATGCGGCCACTGGCGTGTTAAGTGGCACGCCAAACAATACCAATGTTGGCAATCATGCCGTGGTACTGCGAGCAACCGACGTTGACGGTCTCAGCGCAGAGCAAAGCTTTACGATAGTAGTGGCTAACGTTAATGATGCGCCGACTATTACCTCAACAGCACTGACCAGTGCCAGCCAAGATGCGGCCTATAGCTACACCTTAGTGGTAACCGACAGCGATGTGGGCGACAGTGTGATCTTAAGTGCCGTGACTTTACCCAGCTGGCTGAACTTCAATGCGGGTACGGGCGTACTCAGCGGAACACCAAGTAACGCTAACGTGGGCAGTCATGCGGTGGTGCTACGCGCCACGGATGTGGATGGCCTAACGGCAGAGCAAAGCTTTACGATAGTCGTGGCGAACGTTAATGATGCGCCAGTTGCAACCAATCAGGTTGTGACGCTGGAAGAAGACAGTTCCGCCATGATCACGCTTGTAGGCGAAGATGCAGATAATGATCCTCTGACCTATGAGATCACTGCTCAGCCTGTGTCTGGCACCTTAGAGCAACACGGCAATGTGTGGTTGTATACGCCAGAGAAGGACTTTAATGGCAGTGATTCTATCGGTTTTATTGCAAAAGATGCTGAGCAGAGTTCAGAGCCTGCGACTATCACTATTACAGTGATGCCTGTGAATGACGATCCTCAGGCCGCCGATGACAGCTATACTTTAACCAGCGCGACGAATGACACCTATTTGCTGGCAGTATTGGCAAACGATGTGGATGTAGACGGTGACACCTTAACCATTGATGGCGCTGTTGCGGATATTGGCAGTGTGCAAATCACCTCGGATGGGCTGAGTTTTACTGCGCCAAAGGCGTATGTTGGACCTGTTGGCCTGCGTTATACCATTAGTGATGGTAATAAAGGGCGAGCTACTGCCAAAGTGAATGTGCTGATTGAAGGCACTGATTCCGAGAATCAACCAGTTATTACTTTACCTGATGATGTTGAGGTGAATGCGACTGGGCTATTTACACGGGTGAAACTCGGTTTTGCCAAGGCTGTTGATCGCAATGGTCATCCTCTGCCGGTGTCATTGGTGAATAAGAGTTTATTCTTTGCCCCAGGTAGTTATCTCGCCTATTGGCAGGCAGTAGATCGAGACGGCAACAAGGCTATTAAGGCGCAGAAAGTGAAGGTAAATCCTTTGATTTCGCTGAGCAAAGATCAAGTGGTTGGCGAAGGTAATCAAGTCACTGTCAGCGTTCATCTTAATGGAGAGGCGCCAAGCTATCCGCTGAGTATTCCTTATACAGTGTCAGGAACGGCAGATAGTAGTGATCATGATCTCGTTGATGGCGTGGTTGAGATTACCTCGGGGCAAATGGCAGAAATCCACTTTAATACCCTTAACGATAGTGTCAGTGAAGGGAATGAAGAGGTGTTGATCAGCTTAGATCCAAGCCTCAATCTTGGTAGTAAGCAACAGACCCAAGTGATGATTACCGAAGTCAATATTGCACCACTGGCCAGTTTAGCGGTCACTCAAGCAGGCCAGCAGCAGGTCATTGTCGCGCAAAATGGTGGGGATGTGCATATTCGTGCCACCGCCTCGGATGCCAATGAGCAAGATACATTAACGCTGACGTGGGAAAGCGGTGCGTTAAGCTTGCAAGCGGACGGAGCTGGCATGTTCTTCTCGCCTGCAGCAGTACAAGCGGGGATTTATCCCGTTAGCCTAACGGTGACCGATGATGGTTCGCCCGTGATGTCGAGTACCGCAACAGTCTATATTGTGGTGCGTCCCAGCTTAGCGGCATTGACGAATGAGGATACCGACGGCGATTTAATTCCCGATGCTCAAGAAGGTTACCGTGATAGTGATAGCGATGGTATTCCTGATTATTTGGATGCCAATAGCGATTGCAATGTGATGCCAGAAGGCGAATTACAGCCAGTGTACTTCTTGGCCGAAGGGCAGGCGGGCGTTTGCTTACGTCTGGGGAATATTGCCCTAAGCCGTGGGCAGAGTGGCGTGCAGTTACAACCTGAAGCAGTTACTGAAGATAAGGCTGCAGCTAATGTGGGCGGTATTTTCGATTTCGTCGCCACTGGCTTACCGCAACCGGGACAAAGCTATAGCTTAGTATTGCCACAGCGCGCGCCTATCCCTGCGAATGCAGTTTATCGCAAGTTGAGTGCGCAAGCGGGGTGGCGAGATTTTGTGATTGATGCAAACAATAGCGTTGCGAGTACCGAAGGTGAGCGTGGTTTCTGTCCTCCACCGGGTGATAGCAGTTGGACGGCAGGGTTAACCGAAGGCCATTGGTGCGTGCAGTTGACCATCGAAGACGGTGGCCCGAACGATGATGATGGCGTAGCGAACCGTACCATTGTCGACCCGAGTGGGGTTGCCGTGATGCTCAATGGTAATAGCTTGCCTGTTGCCAATCCTGACTCGGCAACGATTGCGTGGAACCAGAGTATCGATGTGAACGTGCTTGCTAACGATACTGACAGCGATGGTGATAGTTTAACTGTGACCCAAGTTATCAGTGAGTTCGGTACTGTCACTGCGCTAGCCAATCAGCAGCTCAGTTACACACCAGCAGCGGATTTTATTGGCACCGATGTGTTGGTGTATAGCATTACTGATGGTAAGGGCGGTACGGCGAGTAGTGAACTGACGATCGTGGTGAATGGCAATACTGCGCCAGTAACAGTAAATGATAGCGCCGCTACTGATGATCGCACCAGCTTGCTTATCGATGTGCTGAGTAATGATACGGACGTTGACGGTAACCCATTAACACTGTTAAGCGCGACGGCTCAACAAGGCGCGGTTGCTATCGAATCGAACAAACTGCGCTATATCCCTAAAACTGGGTTTGATGGTGTGGATACCGTGACTTATCGCATCAGTGACGGTCTAGGTGGTGAAGCAACGGGGCAATTGCTCATCACAGTGAAAGCATATCAAGAAGTGATTATTGATAATAAATCGGGGGGCGGCAGTATGGGCTTATGGGCTTTGGTATTCGTCTTGTCGTGCGCGCTCATGCGCCGCCAAGCACTGCAAAGAGGGGCTGTTGGTTGTCTACTATTAGTGAGCGTTACTCAACAGGCGCAGGCGACAGACTGGTATATCGAGGGGTTTATCGGTCAAGCGAAAGCCGATAAAACGCGTCCCGATTTGAATGTTCAAGTTGGCGAGGGTGAGATCCTCAAGCTTGTTGATACGGGTAATGCCTTTGGGGTGAGTTTGGGATACCAATGGACACCGACAGTGGCTCTGGAGCTAGGCTATGCTGACTTTGGTGAAGGCTGCGCGAGGATAAAGGGCGCGACGTTAACGCCTGAGCAATACCATGAGTTGGTGAAGGCGGTAACCCCCGTGCTTGCCGATGGGGTGATGCTGGGGCTGAGATTCACTCTACTGCAGCATGAGGGTTGGCGCTTTGAGGTGCCCGTTGGCTTGTTCCATTGGCAAGCTGATATCAGCAGTACCATGGGAAACACCACCATAACGACGGATTTAGATGGCACAGATTGGTATACCGGGGTGCGCTTTAGTTACCAATTTAGCGATGCGTGGTCGGTAGGCGTCGGCTATCAATACATCGATATCGAACCGAATGATTTACTGAGCTATCAGCTCAATCTGCGATATCGGTTTTAAGCTAACGCGACAGTAAAAGGGGCTTTGCCCCTTTTTTGTTACTAAAAATTGTAACGTGAAGTTGTAAACGTTAAGCCGTGTCTCGCTGGCGGAAACGTGGTCCGTGACGTAAATCGCACTGATTGGCTGGTGGTCTTGGGAATAGGTGCACTAAATTCAGGTTGTAGATTAAAGACAGGATAGTAAGATTGTCACTTATCCTAGTTCGTTTGTTGCTATTTTTATCCAGGGGCAGTTATGTCAAAGCGGCACCATAAGCCGGAAATCTTGCATACCGAAGTGGTCGCGAAGAGCCGCTTGTTTCAAATTGAACAAGTACATCTTAAGTTTTCTAATGGTGTCGAACGCCAATATGAGCGCTTGAAAGGCGGCGGTCGTGGCGCTGTGATGGTGGTGCCGATTCATCGAGGCAATATGCTTTTGGCTAGAGAATATGCAGCTGGAACAGATAATTACGAACTAGGTTTCCCTAAGGGGTTAATCGATCCAGGTGAACAAGCCATTGATGCTGCCAATCGGGAGTTGCAGGAAGAAATTGGTTTCGGTGCCCGTAAGCTAACATTGTTGAAAGAACTTACCCTTGCTCCGGGATATTTCTCAAGCAAGATGCAAATTTTTATGGCGGAAGATTTGTATGAAAGCCGCCTAGAAGGTGATGAACCCGAACCTATTGATGTGGTGCCTTGGCCTTTAGCTGAGTGGGAAGTGTTGCTCAACAATATCGATTTTTCAGAATCCCGTAGTGTGAGTGCATTGTTTTTAGCGCAGAAGCATCTACAACTTAAATAATCTTTTTGTTAAAGCGTTCAGCAATTGAGTGCTTGTAGATCATTCGCGATGTTAGCGATTGGAGTGGTTATGAAGCCTGAAGAGTTAATCGACGAGGTGATTGCGATAGCAACCGATGCGGGTCGCACTATTCGTGATATTTACCTTAAGGGTAATTTTGAGCGAGAAACTAAGTCTGATAATACCCCTGTCACCTCGGCAGATTTAGCGGCGAATAAACTGATTTGTGAACGCTTAGCAGCCTTGACGCCCGATATCCCTATTTTGTCAGAAGAGGCTGCCGACATTCCCTTAAGTGTGCGTGAAGTGTGGAAATGCTATTGGCTAGTCGATCCACTCGATGGGACGGGGGAGTTTATTGCTGGCAGTGGCGATTTTTCAGTGATCGTTGCGCTGGTGGAGCATAACCGTCCTGTAATGGGTGTAGTCTATGTGCCGATGACGCAGGTGTGTTATTACGCCATTGCGGGCTTAGGGGCCTATAAACGTACTGATAAACAGGAAGTGAGGATCAGTAGCCGACAAATTCAGCACCGCGAGCAAGTGTCCTTAAGGTTAGCGGTGAGTCGCCGTCAAGATCCCCAATCCGTGTTGACCCTATTCAACCAGCCTAAACATTGCGAATTAGTGGTGATGGGTGGTGCGGCCTTAAAGAGTTGTTTGGTTGCTGAGGGGCGTGCCGATTGCTATGTGCGAGTGGGACCGACGGGTGAGTGGGACACGGGCGCTGCGCAGATCATTATCGAGGAAGCGGGCGGGCAGATGATGGATACTGAGCTGCAACCTTTAACTTACAATGAACGCGAGACGCTTGAAAATCCTAATTTTATTGTAGTTGGCGCGCCCAATTTAGCGTGGGATAAAATTTTAATTGGTGAATAATTTTTAAATGCAGTTAATTCGTCCCGTTTTAAAATCTGAGTTAGCCGCCGTTTTTCAGCTTGAACAGGCTATTTTTGGTGAACACAGTTATCCCGACTTTTTCTTCCGCCAAGGATTTGATTGTTGGCCTGAATATTTTCTGGTTGCTGCAGATGCTAATGGCGTGCTTTTAGGCTATTTACTGGGGGCCCAAAGCAGTGATCCTGAATGTATGTGGATTTTATCAGTGGCCGTCAGTGAGCAAGCCCGCGGTCAAGGACTGGGCAAACAGTTGCTCCAACGCTGTTTAGCTCTGTTACCTGCTAAGGTTAAGCGTGTTGATTTAACCGTCGATCCCCATAACCCTGCCCGCAGTTTGTACCAGCGTTTGGGATTTGTTGATGCCCACGTCGAAGCGAACTATTTCGGTGCTGGCGCAGATAGGGTGGTGATGAGTTATCACTGTCGTTAGGTGAATCCATAGGTTTGCATCTAACTGACCATATAAGACGGCGTTCTCGAGAGGGAGCGCCGTTTTTCTTTATATTCAGATTAAATTTCATACTGTTATCGGGTCAGAGATTTAGCTTGTGTAGCTCATTTACTGAGGTTTATTCCCGTGGTGTACGTTAAATAAACTTATTTTGAACGTTGTTTTTTATTTTTTTGGCTGTTAATCTCACCTCATTCAACAGGGAGTGAGACCTATGGCGAGACGCAAAGAGCATAGTCACGATGAAATTCGTGTTATGGCAATTGAAGCAGCAATAGCACTGTTACAACAGCAGGGAGTGCAAGGGCTGAGTTTACGTAAGATTGCCAGTGAGATTGGTTATGTACCCAGTACGTTGATCAATATCTTTGGCAGTTATAACTATTTATTACTGGCAGTTTCAGAGGCGACATTACAGTTGTTAATGAGCCATCTATCCGCAGTGAGCGAAAACGACAGTCTTCGTCATATCATCGTCATGGCGCAAAAATACAGTGAGTTTGCCCATAGTCAGCGCCAATGTTTTAAGCTGGTATTCGAGCTACAATTACTCGAGTCTGAACATTTACCCGCATCCCAAGGCCAACTTATTGCAAACTTATTTAGGTTAATTGAAAACGAACTAGCCCTGCTATTCCCTAACGAGACAATTGAGCAGCAACTGCAAATGAGTCGCGTGCTCTGGGGCGGGATCCACGGACTGACGGCATTATCGTTGGATAATAAATTATTTGCCGATACAGTATCTTTACCCGCTTTGCTAGAAAGTCATGTGACAGGGTATTTACAGGGAATGGGTTACCAGAGGGAAGAAGCATGCTGCTAACAAAACGTTTTTTACCGTATTTTGCGACTCAATGCCTTGGCGCACTTAATGACAATATCTACAAAAATGTGCTGTTGTTATTGGTGACCTTTAGCCAAGTCAATAACCTCCCTATTAGTGTCGATATGTTTGTCAATTTGGCTGCTGGGGTGTTTATTTTGCCGTTTTTCCTGTTCTCGGCCCATGCGGGTGTGGTGGCCGACAATATGGATAAAGCGAAACTTATCCGTCGATTAAAATTGCTCGAAGTCATCATTATGTTCAGCGCCGCACTTGCCATTGTGAGCGAGAATTACATGATGATGTTATTGCTGCTGTTTTTAACTGGCAGTCAGTCTGCCTATTTTGGCCCAGTCAAATATTCACTGTTACCTCAAGCTTTAAAGGAAGATGAGTTAGTCACAGGTAATGCGTGGGTTGAGATGGGGACATTTCTCTCAATCTTGATTGGTACCTTGGGTGCGGGGATTTTAGTCTCTGACAACAATGCGACCCTTTGGTCGGCACTCACGGTGGCAGCTCTCGCTTTAGCAGGTTATTTATCTAGCCGAGCTATTCCCGCTTTACCGCCGCAGGGCGCAGTGCAAAAGATTCCTTTTCGGCCATTATCGGGTACGTGGCGCTCGATTCAAAAAGCGCGCCAAACGCCTTCAATTTGGATGGCGATCCTCGCCATTAGTTGGTTCTGGTTTTTGGGCGCGACGTATCTGACCCAATTCCCTAACTTTGCCAAGTTGCATCTGCATTCTGGCGCGACTGTAGTGTCGCTGTTGCTGGGGATGTTCTCTATCGGGATTGCAGTAGGTTCGTTTGTCTGTGAGCGTTTTTCCTTTGGACATGTGGAATTAGGTTTGCTGCCTTTTGGGGTGCTCGGGTTAACCGTGTTTGGAGTGGATCTGCTGTGGGCGATTCCGCCAGCACCTGCGGATGCAAGTTTTGTCTATGGCTTACAAACTTTTATTGCCCAATCACAACATTATCGTGTGATGCTGGATTTCTTTATGATTGGCGTCAGTGGCGGTTTGTTTATTGTGCCTCTGTACGCCTTTATTCAAACCCGCTCCGCGAAGGGGGAATGTGCGCAGGCGATTGCCGCGAATAACATTATGAACTCGCTGTTTATGGTGGCTTCGGCGTTGTTGTCTATGTTGCTGCTTGGGGTGGCTGGCTGGAGTATTCCGCAGTTGTTCTTACTGCTAGCGGTGATGAATTTCGTTGTTGCTCTCTATGTGTATTCACAAGTGCCTGAGTTTACGCAGCGATTTATCAGTTATTTACTGAGCCATGTGCTGTATCGTGTGACAGTGACTGGGCGGGATAAGATCCCTAAAGAAGGTGCAGGCATTATCGTCAGTAACCATGTGAGTTATGTCGATGCGCTGATCATTATGGGAGCTTCAACTCGACCGATTCGATTTGTGATGGATAAATCGATCAGTGAAATCCCAGTGCTAAAGTATTTATTCCGCCATGCGGGAGTGATCCCAATTTGCTCTCCTCGGCAGAGTGAAGCAACTTACAATCAGGCTTTTGAATCGATTCATGAGGCGTTAGCGAATGGTGAGTTAGTGTGTATCTTCCCCGAAGGCCGTTTAACGCCGGATGGCGAATTAGGCGAGTTCCGCCCCGGAATCGATAAAATACTCGCTCGCGATCCGGTGCCCGTTGTCCCAATGGCGCTTAATGGCTTGTGGGGCTCTTACTTCAGTCATAAAGACGGCCATGCATTAACGACTATGCCAAAACGCTTTTGGTCTAAAGTGTCGGTGAATTTAACGGATGTGGTTGATGGGCAAGATGCCAATCGGTACGCTTTAAGAGATGCCGTCGCCCATCTGCTCCACAAATATTAATTTGCAGATTGAGATAAAGAAAACCGTGGCAACAGGCGCACGGTTTTCTTGTTTTTAGCATGCAGAGCTGTACTCGCTTAGCCGAGATTCTCTTGCGATAAGCTATCTTGCGATAAGTTATCTAACCACTCATGCATGGCTTGGTGATTTCCCCTAAAAAGCACTCGGTGTGCTTTTTTTTCTAATTGGTATTCATACATGGGATCGTAATACTTCTGCAGTAGCAGGTTTATCCAGGCCAAATGCTGCGATGTTTGGTTTTGATTGAGCTGCTGCGACAGCGCTTGTTGCATGGTGTCTTGCAATTCTTGATATTGTTTACCGCCGAGACGTTTACGAATACTCGTAAGGCTTTGCAATAGATATTGGCTAAAGGCATTAAAGCCCGCCTCAATGCCTAAGCGTTCAACAAAACCTTGATGCATTTTATGGACATATTCATCGAGTAAGCGATTTAGCCTAATGTCGTCGGCTTCTTCTAATACCAAAATATCGGCAGCTTGCATGGCGTTGTAAAAGGATTGCGGTAGTGCAGAACGGCCAATCAGAAAGCTTTCATCCTCAAGCAGTAAGCAGGAATGATTGTCCTGTTGGTGGCGGAGTAGTGCGATGGCGAGCTGATTTTCAAAGTTAATTTGTGTCGGTTGCGGGTCGATATTTTTGCCAAAACTCGATCCCCTATGATTGGCTATGCCCTCAAGATCGACCGCTTCTTTGCGTTGTATTAAAAAATCGGTTTTGCCACTGCCCGTCATGCCACTCAGGCTTAGCAAGGGTTGCTGGCTTGGTGTTGTCTCAATTACACCAATTAAATATTGGCGCATGCCTTTGTAGCCGCCCTGTACATAAGGTACGGTAGCGCCAGCTTCTTTCAGCCATTGCTGAGTTAATTGTGAGCGTAGGCCGCCACGAAAGCAGTACAGGTATGCCTCGGGCTGAGCTGCTAAAAATCCTAACCAAGCATCAATTCTTTGTTGTTTTACCGCGCCATGCACAAGGGAATGGCCCAAGGCTATTGCGGCTTGTTGACCTTGTTGTTTATAGCAAGTGCCGACTTTTTCCCGCTCCTTATCGACCATTAACGGCAGATTGACTGAGGAAGGAAACGCGCCTCGATTAAATTCAATTGGTGCCCTTAAGTCGATCAACGGCTTCCCAGCAACAAAGATATCGCGATATTGCTGGGCCGGGATGAGCGTTGTTGTCATTAACATAGCACCACATTGGTCGCGGTGGTGGGGGCTTCTAATGAACCAATACAAATAGGTTCAATCTGATTGGCATTGAGTAGCGCCACTAACTCAGCTTCGGCTTCACTTGATACCGCCACTAACAAACCGCCACTGGTTTGGGGATCGCACAAAATCGCTTTTTGGTGATCGGTTAATTCGGGCAAGTGCTCGCCATAACTATCGTAGTTACGATGGGTGCCACCGGGAACGCAGCCTTGCGCTAAGTAGTCGAGGGCGCGAGGTAAGAGCGGCACGGCATCGAGCTTTAATTTGGCGGTGAGTTTAGCGCCTTGGCACATTTCGAGCAGATGGCCCGCAAGGCCAAAGCCAGTGACATCGGTCAGGGCGTTTACGCCATTAATCTTCGCAATCTGGGCGCCTATGCTATTGAGCTGGCACATGGCATTCACCGCAATGTGGCTATCTTCATCTTTTAGCTTCTTCTGCTTTTGTGCCGTGGTGAGGATACCAATCCCGATCGGCTTAGTGAGATACAAACGATCGCCGGCTTTTGCGGTATCGTTTTGTTTTAAATCTGTAAGGGCGATTTGCCCAGTCACAGCCAGCCCAAAAATGGGTTCAGGTGCATCGATACTATGACCGCCAGCCAGCATAATGCCTGCTTCCATACAGGCTTGACGGCCACCGTCGACCACTTGCTGCGCGATTTCGGCAGGCAATTTGTTGATTGGCCAACCTAAAATGGCAATCGCCATCATCGGCGTGCCACCCATGGCGTAGATATCACTAATCGCATTGGTGGCGGCGATGCGGCCAAAGGTAAATGGATCGTCGACAATGGGCATAAAAAAATCAGTGGTGCTGATAATGCCGACTTCCTCATTGAGTTTATACACGGCCGCATCATCGCGACTCTGATTACCGACTAGCAGATTAGGATCGGTAAATACGGGGAGCTGAGAGGCTAAAATGGTCGTCAGTACCTTGGGGGAAATTTTACAGCCACAACCGGCACCATGACTATATTCGGTGAGTTTGATGCTATCGGTAGAAGGTAGTGTGGAATTCGACATGAGCCTAACATCCTGTAAAAAGTAAATGAGGCATCATCATAATAGGATACGGCCACCATGCAAGGCGGCCGTATCATTTTTACCGAGAATTGTGGTCTAGCTATAAGTTGCTGTCAGGCTCTTCCAGCTTTTTTGTTGGTTCAGAAATCGGGTTTTCAACTCTTCGACTTGCTGTAATAATTGCTGATCGACCAGTTGCTTACGTTTGGCCTCTAACAGTGTCTTTTGGGCTTGGTAATATTCGAGTAAGTGTTGTTTCATCAACTCATACTCTTGTTGAATTTTTTCAATTATTTCATCGGCATTTGGCAAATTGAGCACTTTGTTTTTGGCATGTAATAGCTGCATCTGTAAGCGGGCACTCTCTATCCGCTCCTGCGGGCTAGTACGTAAATCTTTGGCTAAACCGACCCAAGATAAAGACTTTATCAGCCACTTAGTGGGATCGTAATGCCACCACTTGATGCCGTTACGGTAATCGTTTTCGAAGATATGGTGGAAATTATGGTAACCCTCACCGTAGGTCAGTACAGCCAGAAAACCGTTGTCGCGGGCAGTATTTTTATCGGTATAGGGTTGGCAGCCCCACACGTGAGCGAGGGAGTTGATAAAGAAGGTACAGTGATGCACGACCACTAAGCGCAGGAGCCCCGCCATCAACAACATGCCTGCGATATTCCCTGTAAACCAACCTAGCAGTGCCGGTAGACCAATGTTCATAAGGAGCACAAGTGTAAGATAGTGCTTATGTTGCCACATCACGATACGATCGTTCTGCAAATCACGCACGTTTTGATAGTCATGGTAACGCTGAGCTTGATACTCGCGTAGCATCCAACCGATATGGCTGTACCAGAAGCCCATTTTGGCAGAGTAAGGGTCTTTATCATTATCATCAACATGTTTATGGTGCACACGATGATCCGACGCCCAATGTAACGCACTGTTTTGTAATGCTAACGCGCCACCAAGAGCGTAAAGGAAACGTATTGCAGGGTGTGTCTTATAGGCTTTATGTGACCAGAGTCTATGGTAACCTGCGGTGATCGACAGGCCACTGGCAAAGGCTAAGACCACAAAAGCAATCCATTCACTTGCACCATAACCGTAGACAATTCCATACCAAGGAACGAGGATGACCGCACTGAGGAAGGTCAAGCTAAATAGGATGACATTAAGCCAGATGATAGGGGGTTTTTTCATTATAATTTCCAATATTCGCATTTGAGCGTACAGCTGTAAGCTAATTTAGCCTAGCAATCTTATTTGGTCAAGGTGGATGGGGCTGTGTTTCAAACGTAAAAGCGGTATTATCGCGTCATTACATTCAGTTAGCGGATTGAAGAATGGGTATTCGTGCACAGCAAAAAGAGAAAACTCGGCGGGCATTGGTTGATGCGGCTTTTAATCAGCTTAGTGCTGAGCGAAGTTTCTCTAGCTTAAGTTTGCGAGAAGTGGCGAGGGAAGCCAACATTGCACCCACATCCTTTTATCGTCATTTTAAGGATATGAATGAACTCGGTTTGACCATGGTTGATGAAGGCGGACTGACGCTGAGGCAAATGATGCGTAAGGGGCGTCAACGCGCCGAGGCGGGCGGCAGTGTTATCCGTATTTCTGTCGATACCTTTATGGAAGTGCTCGATTCTAATCCAAATGTCTTCCGAATCTTACTGCATGAGCGCTCAGGTACTTCGGCGGCATTTCGGGCGGCGGTTGCCCGTGAGATTGAGCACTTCATTTCTGAACTGGCTCATTACACTGAAGCTACTGCCGGGCGAACGCCTATGCTCGCCAGAGCACAGGCCGAAGCATTAGTGACCTTAGTGTTTAATGCTGGAGCATCGGCATTGGATATGAAGCGTGCTGACCGTAAAGTGCTCGCCGATCAATTAGTGATGCAGCTGCGGATGGTCGCCAAGGGCGCTGAAGCATTACAACATAAAGTTGAACATCGGTAGTTTGGATACGGTTTGACTAATAAAGGAGCCCTAGGCTCCTATATTTTTAGATGGGAAGTAATGAACCGCACCAGTAATTTTGGACACCGCGCTAAGCGAGTAGAATGGCTTAACGAGGTGAACCATGACATCAAAGAACAAACGCAAGTCTTATACCGCTGAATTTAAGGTTGAAGCCCTGAAGTTAGCGCAAATCAAATCAAAGGCATAGTTGCGGTAGCCAAGGAGTTGGGGCTCTACGAGTCTCACTTGTACAACTGGCGTGCTGCCTTGGAAAAGAAAATGAACGTCAGCCAACGGGAAGCTGAGTTATCGGCAGAGGTGGCTCGCCTCAAGCGCCAGCTGGCTGAACAGGCCGAGGATATTGCAATCCTAAAAAAGGCCACCACCTACTTAGCGAAGAACCAAAAATAAGCTGGTTTGAGTTCATGCTTGAGCACCAGCACCGCTTCTCGTTGAAGCGCATGACCGTGGTGCTCAATGTATCGCGCAGTGGGTAGTAAGTATGCCTGGCGAAACACCGGCACATCCCCGAGCAAGCGAAAGCGACAACGTAATGAGCAGGATGCTAAAGTCAAAGCCGCTTTTGATGCCAGCAAACAGCGTGATGGTGCCCGTCGTATTCAGGCAGAGCTTGCTGAAAATGGTGACAAGGCTGACATTAAGACCATTGCCGACAGCATAAGGCACCAAAATCTGGTGCCTAAGGTGGCGCGTAAATTTAAGGTGACCACTAACAGCGAGCATAGACTGCCGGTAGCGCCAAATTTGTTGGAACAAGACTTTACGGCATCAGCGACAAACCAGAAATGGGTAAGTGATATCACTTACCTGATGACCAGCGAGGGCTGGCTCTATTTGGCCGTTGTCATAGACCTTTACTCCCGGGCTGTGGTGGGCTGGTCAATGAGCTCAAGGATGACTGCTGAGTTGGTTTGTTACGCACTGACAATGGCCTTGTTCCGGCGCGGGATGCCGACAGGAGTGATAGTCCATAGCGACCGAGGCAACCAGTATTGCTCACATGCTTATCGCAAGCTGGCAACATTACACGCGTTGCAGTTGAGTATGAGCCGCAAAGGCAACTGTTGGGACAACGCGTGTGCAGAGAGTTTCTTCCACTCGCTGAAAGTGGAAGCGGTTCAATACGAGCCGCTTATGGATCGGGAAACCATGCGCTGAGCAGTATTTTAATACATAGAGGTTGATTATAACCGTACCCGAAGGCACGGTACCCTTGGCTACGTCAGCACGGTAAGCTATGAACGGAAAAATGTCGCTTAATCGCGTGTCCAGTTTTACCGGAGCGGTTCAGCCAGCATGCCCCTGGATTATCTTCACACTGATTACAAAAGACTTGCTCGATTAAATCTAATGCGGGATATCCTTTCACGACTGGATTATCGCAGTGAAAAACATCATCTGGTGCACCCAGACAGCTCTGTCGTATTTAAGTTTACACCTGAGTTTCTGCAACAAAACATACTCGCGAACTAATCAATATCAGACATGGTTCGGTGTTTAGGTTGGCACTGAATCATGCGCAGATATTCTGATAAATCATCCCCAACGACGCCATATTTTTTTGAAGCCGCTCCAGAAATTATTCAACATTTTTGTGTTCATTACCGCACAGACTCACTGAAACACAAAGTGTACAAGAGGTGTACACAACCACATGTTTGCAGGAGCAAGCATAACCATGAAAAACTACGTCGCAGCACTATTTTCCTCACACGACCAGGCTGAGAGCGGTATCCGGGCACTGCAAAAAGGCGGTTTTGATATGCAGGAGCTGTCTATTGTTGGTCGTGACTATCACACTGAAGAGCAGCCATTGGCTTATTTTAATACAGGAGAGCGTATTAAGTTTTTCGGAAAAGTAGGTGCAACCTGGGGGGCATTAGTTGGAATGCTGCTTGGTTCTGCCCTGATATTTATTCCGGTATTTGGACACATTGTTGTACTTGGTCCTCTTGTTACAACGCTCGCGGCAGGAATTCAAGGTGCTGTGGTGGGAGGTGGTGTCAGCGCTCTTTTTGGTGCATTAACTGCTATTGGCATTCCCAAAGACTCCATTATTCGATACGAAACAGCAATAAAAGCCGACAAGTTTCTGGTCATAGTGCATAGCAGCATTGGGGAACAGTCGTACGCACGAGACTTACTCAGCCAAGCTGGTGGAACAGATATTGAGTCGAATCCAATCGCCCTATTATAGCCAGCCGTCATGTAGGTGAGACTAATCTTAACCAGAGGACAGAAAAATGACTTTTACTATGAAATTAATAGCGTCAGCGATTGGAATCAGCTTACTACCACTCTCATTTGCAGTATCCGCGCAATCGACTCCACAGCCAGCCGCCAAAATTGCAGAAGCAAAGGATAGCGCTCCGGAACCGCCATCAGGGTGGATGATTATCGATGAAGTGGTTTGGTTGCGTTTTGTTGACGAGCCAACACAGCATCTGATTTCAGCTCGAGACAGTTTTGTGAAAGGAGATTTTGAGCATGCCTCTGACGAAGTGTGTTTAGCTGCCGGATATCTGCATATTGCGGTACGTAAAGCAGATAAAAAATCGAAGTCTGCTCTGACTAAGTCAGCACAGGAGCTCGACACTCTTAGCAGTGAGCTTCATAGCAATAAAGCCACCACGCTGCTGAGCATTGATCAGGTATTTGCTCGAGCAGTCTATGCGCTTGCAGCAGATCATCAGGCAAAAGTGCGTATCGCCATGCAAGCTCGCAATTATAAAACTGCAGGACACTATCTGCATAGCGCCGTTACTGAGGTTGAGCAAGCCGCAAAATGGTCTGGCCATGAACTGGAATATAGCGCTGCAGTTACCGCAAAAGATACACGAGTCCTTGCCGGTAAGATGGTTGAAGGAACTGGCTACGTGGTTGATGAGGTAGGTAAAGGTGTGGAATGGGCTGGAACAGAAATTGAGAAACTTGGCCGAGTCATCGAACCAGGTAAGTAATAGATTATTAATCTGACAGTACGGGATGTAAACCGCACAGATTGTGCAGTTCTGTTGGGAGTTCGGACAGGAAATACTTCCTCTATGCATTTTTAACATGTATAGAGCCACTCATAATCCTTTAAGGAATTAATCATGTTAAAAACAGATGCGCAAATTCAAAAAGATGTACTGGAAGAACTTAAATGGGAACCTTCAGTCCAGGCTTCAAATATCGGTGTTGAAGTCAAAGATGGTATTGTTACCTTGGCCGGACATGTAGACACGTATGCTGAGAAATGGCATGCGGAGCAAGCCGCGCAGCGAGTTTGTTGCGTCAAAGCCCTGGCCGTCGAAATTGACGTAAAAATGAATGGTGCGATAAAACGCACAGATGCTGATATCGCCAGATCAGTGCAGAACATTCTGGAGTGGAATGTCTTTATTCCAAAAGACTCTGTGAGGGTGATGGTAGAAAGCGGTTGGGTAACATTATCAGGACACGTTACAGCGGATTACCAACGACGCACTGCGGCGTCTTCAATTCGCTATATGTCAGGTGTAACTGGTGTAAGTAATCAAATCGTGCTTAAACCCGTGGTAACAGCAGCTGTGATAAAAACAGATATTGAAGCAACTCTGAAGCGACGTGCAAGTGCAGAAGCTGACGCAATACATGTTGATATTCATAATCATGAAGTAACACTCAGCGGTAAGGCAAACAGCTTAGCTGAGCGAGAACTTATAAGCCGTGCAGTATGGGATAGTCCAGGCGTTTGGAAGGTTACTGATAATATTCTTGTCAACGCCGTCTAAATTCTCCCTTTAAATAGTTAACAGTGGTATCCAATTTTTGCGTGTTACGAATTGGAATACCACTTTTCTTGAGAGGAATAAAAGGATGGTCACATTTATATTTTCTTAATCCTCAGCCAAAGATATAAATGGGTAAGTGACGCTAAATAGTGTAGTGGCCAATCTGTTTCGGAATCCTGACAGCGTTGGGGCGTAATCTACACGTGTATATTCCGTCTTTTTTGATCAGCGTTTCGATGTTGTTTGGCCAACTGATGCCTTAACAGGCACCCAATGGGGCACTGTGAAAAATAGCTTAGACCCCGGCTATGACTATAACGGCAACCTTGTCCGGTTGATTGATGGCGTTGACTCCAGCAATAACCTCAATAACCTGAGTTACGATGGAGTAGGCCGACTACAGTCTGCCGATGGTAAGTGGGGTACTGGCCGTTACGACTATGATGAACTGGGTAACGTGCTTAGCCGTAGCCTGAATAATTCCACCATTCACTACCATTACAATGCGCTTAATCGCTTAAACAATCTTACGGGTGCCTATGCCTATGGTTACCAATACGATGCACGCGGTCCAATTTGGGTTGACCAGTACAGTCCCAGCATCAAGATAAGTCGGCTTTTTGGACGTCGAAATCCTTCCCGTACCCAGAGAGATTTTCTCGGGTGTTTGCAATGAAATAAATCCTTACTTAATGCGCTCTAGCAGTACACCTGTTTCCATATGGTCGGTGTAAGGGAACTGATCGAATAGCGCAAAACGAGTCACCTTGTGAGTCTTATACAATTGCTGCAAATTGTCTTTTAAGGTGTCGGGATTGCACGAGATATACAAAATCCGCTCATAACCTTGCACTAAGTCCAATGTGGCAGGGTCGATACCAGCTCTTGGGGGGTCAACAAAAATAGTGTTGCAGAGATAGCTATCCAGATCGATGCCTTCTAAACGCCTGAAGCTGCGCTTTTTGGCCATCGCATCACTAAATTCTTCCGCTGACATGCGAATAATTTGCAGATTATCAATGCCGTTGATTTCGATATTGTACTGTGCTGCATCCACTGAAGGCTTGGCCAGTTCTGTGGCTAACACGCGATTAAAGTTTTGCGCCAGTGCGATAGAGAAGTTGCCATTACCACAATACAGCTCGAGCAAATCCCCTTGGCTATTTTGAGTCACATCAATCGCCCACTCCAACATCTTGATCGCTACTTTGGCATTGGGTTGGGTGAAGCTGTTCTCAATTTGTTTATAGTGAAACACTTTGTCGTTGACTTGCAGTGACTCAACCACAAAGTCTTTATCTAAATCGATTTTTTGCTTACGGGCACGGCCGATGATATTGACCTTAAATTGGCTACTCAGTTTGGCTTTAAGTGCTATTGCTTCTGCGCGCCATTGGTCATCAAGCTGTCTGTGATACAGCAGTGACACTAAAATCTCGCCACTCAATGTAGATAAAAAATCTACTTGGAAGAGTTTGTGACGCAGACTGGGGTTAGGTTTTAGCTCGGCAATTAAGGCCGCCATCATCTCATTGATTAAGGTGCTTGCAGGCAGATATTGGTCACAGCGAACCTTATCATTTAATGCCTTATCGAACATGTAATAGTATAAATCGTCACCTTCATGCCATACGCGAAACTCGGCACGCATTCGATAATGCTCTGGGTCAGAGGCAAACACTTCAATACTCGGTGTCTCAAATTGGGCAAAGGCTTGCTCAAGCTTGATACGCTTTGCCTCTAACTGCGCATCATAGGTTGTGGGATCCATTGCTGCTAAATTCATTATCGATTCACCGTCACTGTAAAGGGGGGGGCAAATATTATACTAGGTGACACGAATGTCCAGCATCTTGGTTTTGCGGTTTGATCAAACCTGTGGGAAAATCCGCCCGCGCATAGGGCAAAGTAATTCACTGGAGACGGGCTTGTCGCAACCAATATTAGTATTCGATTCAGGTATCGGCGGTCTATCAGTGCTGGCTGAAATTCGCAAACGGCTTCCCCATCATGACTACTGCTATGTTTTTGATAATGCCAGATTGCCCTATGGTGAATTAGAAGAGCAGGAACTGGTCTCTGGTTGTGTTGCGCTTATTAGCCAATTAGTTGAACGTACTCATGCCTGCATTGTCGTCGTAGCCTGCAATACCGCCAGTACCGTCGTGCTACCAGCGCTACGTGCAAAATTGCATATTCCTGTTGTCGGCGTAGTCCCTGCGATTAAACCTGCTGCTCTGTTATCTAAAAGTAAGCGGATAGGTTTGCTGGCGACCCCTGGCACGGTGAAGCGTCATTATACTCACGAGTTAATCAGTCAATTTGCCGATGATTGTCATGTAGAACTCTTCGGATGCTCAGAACTGGTGATGATGGCTGAGCATAAGATTGCCACAGGTCAATTGGGTATAGCGAGATTAACTCAGATTCTATCCCCCGTAGTGGATGCCAACTTAGATGTACTTGTGCTTGGATGCACTCATTTCCCAATGCTACGCGATGAATTACAACAGGTATTAGGCCTAGGTGTGACTTTGCTTGATTCGGGAGCCGCAATCGCAAAACGAGTGGATACACTGTTAGCCCATGGTAAAAACATCAGTCATAATAGCGAGTACGAGAGGAACGGCTCTTTAATGCGGGCGTTTTATACGAAAGCGGAAATTACTGAAGGACTAGCAACAACGTTAGCTGATTGTGGCTTTTCAACTTTAGAGCGAATTACCACAATCAACTCGAACAGCGATTAACGCAGATTATTCATCGGTGCCTGTTCGATCCGCTGCCTCTGAATCCTGTGTTTTAGCTTCCCTTACCTTTAACGTTCTTTCTTGGAAGTTAAAGTCATTCAGTTTAACCATTGCTTTTTGAGCACCAGCTTCAGACATTTCAACAAAACCAAATCCTTTACGACGGCCTGTTTTACGATCACGCACTAAACGGACTGAATTGACTGGGCCGAATTCACCAAATAAGACTTTTACTTCTCCCTCATGAACACGATAGGGCAAATTACCCACATAAAGTGTCATTGTTGGGCCGACATATTGCTCATCATCTGCTTGAGCTTTGCCTGAATCAGGCACTAATTTAAAAATAAGCGTGGTAATAATTACGCCAGCAACAAAGGCGATGTAAGCAGGTAATGTTGTTGCAAATTGAGATAGCGCAATTGCGCCAAGAATGGCAATAACTAAAACAATAAGAAATGACTTTTGCATATAAATGCTCTCTGAATGAAATAGAAAATGATAAATAACTGTTAACAGCAAGTCTTATGGTAATGAATTATTTACTTTTACACTAGACCGCTGCCGAAAAATTGAGCGCGATTTATCATTTATCAGATAAAAATTCACATTAGAATCGAATAACCAAGCCAAAATAGATAAAAAGTAAACATAATGCTTAAAATGTCGGCGTACGGTCTTTCGGACTTAAAAAAGCGCTTGCACAAAAAGTTGTGCTGCCTATAATGCGCATCCACTGACACGGCAGACAGCGATACGCAGTTACAAGTGCCAGTTCATCAAGTGATTCAGTCCTTGATGAGCGAAAAGAAAGTTTAAAAAACTACTTGACGCAAAAACGGGAATGCGTAAAATACGCAGCCCTGACACGCTGAAATCACTTGTGATAAAGCTGATGGTCAACGCTCTTTAACAATTTATCAAGCAAATCTGTGTGGACACTCACAGGTGTTGAGTTAATCGAAATTACTCTGCCGTTTGGCGAGTAATCAAAGAATTAAATCAATGATTCCAAATCACTTCGGTGATGAGTGTTCATAGCAATATGTACATAATTTTGGTTTCGCTTTCTTCTCTTTATGAAAAGATGGCGGAAACAAATGACAGAATTCATTGAGCCGTTTCTTCGGAAACAACAAAACTTTAATTGAAGAGTTTGATCATGGCTCAGATTGAACGCTGGCGGCAGGCCTAACACATGCAAGTCGAGCGGCAGCACAAGTGAGTTTACTCATGAGGTGGCGAGCGGCGGACGGGTGAGTAATGCCTAGGGATCTGCCCAGTCGAGGGGGATAACAGTTGGAAACGACTGCTAATACCGCATACGCCCTACGGGGGAAAGAGGGGGACTTTCGGGCCTCTCGCGATTGGATGAACCTAGGTGGGATTAGCTAGTTGGTGAGGTAATGGCTCACCAAGGCGACGATCCCTAGCTGTTCTGAGAGGATGATCAGCCACACTGGGACTGAGACACGGCCCAGACTCCTACGGGAGGCAGCAGTGGGGAATATTGCACAATGGGGGAAACCCTGATGCAGCCATGCCGCGTGTGTGAAGAAGGCCTTCGGGTTGTAAAGCACTTTCAGTAGGGAGGAAAGGGTAAGTCCTAATACGGCTTATCTGTGACGTTACCTACAGAAGAAGGACCGGCTAACTCCGTGCCAGCAGCCGCGGTAATACGGAGGGTCCGAGCGTTAATCGGAATTACTGGGCGTAAAGCGTGCGCAGGCGGTTTGTTAAGCGAGATGTGAAAGCCCTGGGCTCAACCTAGGAATCGCATTTCGAACTGACCAACTAGAGTCTTGTAGAGGGGGGTAGAATTCCAGGTGTAGCGGTGAAATGCGTAGAGATCTGGAGGAATACCGGTGGCGAAGGCGGCCCCCTGGACAAAGACTGACGCTCATGCACGAAAGCGTGGGGAGCAAACAGGATTAGATACCCTGGTAGTCCACGCCGTAAACGATGTCTACTCGGAGTTTGGTGTCTTGAACACTGGGCTCTCAAGCTAACGCATTAAGTAGACCGCCTGGGGAGTACGGCCGCAAGGTTAAAACTCAAATGAATTGACGGGGGCCCGCACAAGCGGTGGAGCATGTGGTTTAATTCGATGCAACGCGAAGAACCTTACCTACTCTTGACATCCACGGAAGACTGCAGAGATGCGGTTGTGCCTTCGGGAACCGTGAGACAGGTGCTGCATGGCTGTCGTCAGCTCGTGTTGTGAAATGTTGGGTTAAGTCCCGCAACGAGCGCAACCCCTATCCTTATTTGCCAGCACGTAATGGTGGGAACTCTAGGGAGACTGCCGGTGATAAACCGGAGGAAGGTGGGGACGACGTCAAGTCATCATGGCCCTTACGAGTAGGGCTACACACGTGCTACAATGGCGAGTACAGAGGGTTGCAAAGCCGCGAGGTGGAGCTAATCTCACAAAGCTCGTCGTAGTCCGGATTGGAGTCTGCAACTCGACTCCATGAAGTCGGAATCGCTAGTAATCGTGGATCAGAATGCCACGGTGAATACGTTCCCGGGCCTTGTACACACCGCCCGTCACACCATGGGAGTGGGCTGCAAAAGAAGTGGGTAGCTTAACCTTCGGGGGGGCGCTCACCACTTTGTGGTTCATGACTGGGGTGAAGTCGTAACAAGGTAGCCCTAGGGGAACCTGGGGCTGGATCACCTCCTTACCTATACGACTAACTTGATGTTTGTTGAGTGTTCACACAGATTTGCTTGATAGAAGATAGAGTAAAAGATGGGTCTGTAGCTCAGCTGGTTAGAGCGCACCCCTGATAAGGGTGAGGTCGGTGGTTCAAGTCCACTCTGACCCACCAAATCTTCGTTCTCCTTTGTTAAATTAACACTCGTTTAGTGAACTAAACGTCGCGTTAATTTGCCGCGGATAACTCGATTTGGCAAACCAATCCTTTAAGAGGTTTGGAACATCTTATTTACTCGCACTGCATGTAAATGGGGCTATAGCTCAGCTGGGAGAGCGCCTGCCTTGCACGCAGGAGGTCTGCGGTTCGATCCCGCATAGCTCCACCATTTACTGCATTATGGTTAGAGATGCCAAAGATAAACTTAAACATTATCTTTGGCTTTTTTAAGCCCGTTCTTTAACAATTTGGAAAGCTGATAGTAATTAACACAATGATGTCTGTCGTTGTGTTAATACGAAAAAAATTGAGTTCTTAACACACTTTTTAAGTGTCTTGAATATTCAAGTCTAAGGCGAGTCCATCTTCTTGGTCGAAGATGAGACAAGTAAAACCAGCTGGTCGCAACAGCGCAAGTGATGTGAAACTCATTTGGGTTGTATGGTTAAGCGACTAAGCGTATACGGTGGATGCCTTGGCAGTCAGAGGCGATGAAGGACGTAGTAACTTGCGAAAAGCGTTGGCGAGCTAGTAACAAGCATTTGAGCTAACGATGTCCGAATGGGGGAACCCGGCCGCATAAGCGGTCATCATGTGGTGAATACATAGCGACATGAGGCAAACGAGGGGAACTGAAACATCTAAGTACCCTTAGGAAAAGAAATCAACCGAGATTCCCCTAGTAGCGGCGAGCGAACGGGGATTAGCCCTTAAGTCAGAGGGGTGTTAGTGGAATGGTCTGGAAAGTCCAGCGGCACAGGGTGATAGCCCCGTACACGAAAACTAACCTTTGATGAAAACGAGTAAGGCGGGACACGTGATATCCTGTTTGAATATGGGGGGACCATCCTCCAAGGCTAAATACTCCTGACTGACCGATAGTGAACCAGTACCGTGAGGGAAAGGCGAAAAGAACCCCTGTGAGGGGAGTGAAATAGAACCTGAAACCGTATACGTACAAGCAGTGGGAGCGGTACTTGAGACCGTGACTGCGTACCTTTTGTATAATGGGTCAGCGACTTACGTTTTGTAGCGAGGTTAAGCGAATAGCGGAGCCGTAGGGAAACCGAGTGTTAACTGCGCGTTTAGTTGCAAGGCGTAGACCCGAAACCCGGTGATCTAGCCATGGGCAGGTTGAAGGTTGAGTAACATCAACTGGAGGACCGAACCGACTAATGTTGAAAAATTAGCGGATGACTTGTGGCTGGGGGTGAAAGGCCAATCAAACCGGGAGATATCTGGTTCTCCTCGAAAGCTATTTAGGTAGCGCCTCGAGCGAATACCATTGGGGGTAGAGCACTGTTAAGGCTAGGGGGTCATCCCGACTTACCAACCCTTTGCAAACTCCGAATACCAATGAGTACTACTCGGGAGACAGACGGCGGGTGCTAACGTCCGTCGTCAAAAGGGAAACAACCCAGACCGTCAGCTAAGGTCCCAAAGTGTATGTTAAGTGGGAAACGATGTGGGAAGGCTTAGACAGCTAGGATGTTGGCTTAGAAGCAGCCATCATTTAAAGAAAGCGTAATAGCTCACTAGTCGAGTCGGCCTGCGCGGAAGATGTAACGGGGCTAAACATACCACCGAAGCTACGGGTGCAATCCATTAGGGTTGCGCGGTAGAGGAGCGTTCTGTAAGCCGTAGAAGGTGAAGGGGTAACCCACACTGGAGGTATCAGAAGTGCGAATGCTGACATGAGTAACGATAAAGGGGGTGAAAAACCCCCTCGCCGAAAGACCAAGGGTTCCTGTCCAACGTTAATCGGGGCAGGGTGAGTCGACCCCTAAGGTGAGGCCGAAAGGCGTAATCGATGGGAAACAGATTAATATTTCTGTACTTTTGCTAACTGCGATGGAGAGACGGAGAAGGCTAGGCTAGCGCGGCGTTGGTAGTCCGCGTTTAAGGTGGTAGGTGGGTGACTTAGGCAAATCCGGGTCACTATACACTGAGAGCTGATGACGAGTCCCCAAGGGGATGAAGTAGTTGATGCCATGCTTCCAGGAAAATCTTCTAAGCTTCAGGTTAGTAGGAATCGTACCCCAAACCGACACAGGTGGTCGGGTAGAGAATACCAAGGCGCTTGAGAGAACTCGGCTGAAGGAACTAGGCAAAATGGTACCGTAACTTCGGGAGAAGGTACGCTCCTGTTGGTGATGAGACTTGCTCTCTAAGCTGACGGGAGTCGCAGATACCAGGTGGCTGCAACTGTTTATCAAAAACACAGCACTGTGCAAACTCGCAAGAGGAAGTATACGGTGTGACGCCTGCCCGGTGCCGGAAGGTTAATTGATTGGGTTATCGCAAGAGAAGCTCATGATCGAAGCCCCGGTAAACGGCGGCCGTAACTATAACGGTCCTAAGGTAGCGAAATTCCTTGTCGGGTAAGTTCCGACCTGCACGAATGGCGTAATGATGGCCACGCTGTCTCCAGCCGAGACTCAGTGAAGTTGAAATTGCGGTGAAGATGCCGTATACCCGCGGCTAGACGGAAAGACCCCGTGAACCTTTACTATAGCTTGGCACTGAACATTGACCCTACATGTGTAGGATAGGTGGGAGACTTTGAAGTTGGAACGCTAGTTCTGATGGAGTCGTCCTTGAAATACCACCCTTGTAGTGTTGATGTTCTAACTTGGCCCCATTATCTGGGGTAAGGACAGTGCCTGGTGGGTAGTTTGACTGGGGCGGTCTCCTCCCAAAGAGTAACGGAGGAGCACGAAGGTTGGCTAAGTACGGTCGGACATCGTACGGTTAGTGCAATGGCATAAGCCAGCTTAACTGCGAGACAGACACGTCGAGCAGGTACGAAAGTAGGTCATAGTGATCCGGTGGTTCTGAATGGAAGGGCCATCGCTCAACGGATAAAAGGTACTCCGGGGATAACAGGCTGATACCGCCCAAGAGTTCATATCGACGGCGGTGTTTGGCACCTCGATGTCGGCTCATCACATCCTGGGGCTGAAGTCGGTCCCAAGGGTATGGCTGTTCGCCATTTAAAGTGGTACGCGAGCTGGGTTCAGAACGTCGTGAGACAGTTCGGTCCCTATCTGCCGTGGGCGTTGGATGATTGAGGGGAGTTGCTCCTAGTACGAGAGGACCGGAGTGAACGAACCGCTGGTGTTCGGGTTGTCATGCCAATGGCATTGCCCGGTAGCTATGTTCGGAATCGATAACCGCTGAAAGCATCTAAGCGGGAAGCGAGCCCCAAGATGAGTCATCCCTTGGACTTTAAGTCCACTAAAGAGCCGTTCGAGACTAGGACGTTGATAGGTCAGGTGTGTAAGCGTTGTGAGGCGTTGAGCTAACTGATACTAATGACTCGAGAGGCTTAACCATACAACCCAGATGGGTTTTACTGAAAATGTTCCAGACATTTTCCAGTACTTCCTCCTTCCCTGGAGGTCGTACAGTACTTAGACGAATACAAACACTTAAGAAGTGATACTCAATACAGCTTTCTAAATTAATAAATAAGACAAGAGTAGGTTCTAGGACCTAGCAGCACGCAGTGCGCTCTCGAGTCTTGTTTATACCGAATTTGCTTGGTGACAATAGCATTGTGGTCCCACCTGATCCCATCCCGAACTCAGAAGTGAAACGCAATCGCGCCGATGGTAGTGTGGGGTCTCCCCATGTGAGAGTAGGTCATCGCCAAGCGCCTAATTTGATTTCACTTTTAAACGTGAAGACAAACAGTCTCGTAAGAGAGCATAAAGCCAGCTGAATAAGCTGGCTTTTTTGTTTTTGTTATTTCAATTTTTACATTTACGACTCTGCAAAATTATCTTCTTAATCTCCTGACTTTATACCAATTATATTAATTAACTGGTCATAGTAGCCCATTGTCTAGTACACAACTCTATCACTCTTACTTTCTTCTCAATGAAGGTATTCCATGCGATGGAACACTGCTCGACAATGTCGCCATAACCACTAAAACAACGATTGGCCAATACATTTTGACGCAGCCATTGCCAGACTAGCTCCATCGGATTCAACTCCGGTGAATATGGGGGCAATTTGAGAAGCGTGAGATTATCAAAGTCATCGGCCAAATCCTGTTGATGCCAGCCCGCTCAGTCCATGATGACCAGTGCGTGGCGTCCGAATGCCGTTGCGGTTGAGAGTAGCTTTAAATGCTCGTACATATAGTCGCGATTGGCATGCGGAGCAATAATCGCTTGTGTCGCCCCTGTTGCCGGACACACTGCACCATATAGATACACAGATTCAAATTGTTGCTGCTTGACTGCCCGTGGACGAGTGCCTTTCTTGGCCCAAATACGGGTGGTTGTATTCTGTTGGCCAAATCGGGCTTCATCTTGAAACCAAACATCGATGCGAGCGAGCGCGACATGTCCTGGCATGTTAAGGCTCGTTGCCATCCGGAAGTTTTTCAAAAGCCTCTTATGCCGCTTCGGATTGTTTCGGGTGGCGAGAGCGAGTGGTAATCCATGAAAAGCCGAGTTGATGTAGTAAACGGTAGAGATTAGTTTGCTTGAAAGTCACGCCAAATTCAGTCTGGATAAAATGGCCGACGTCCTTGGCCACCAACCTGCCACCTTGTTCAGATAGGCTTTGGTGCTGTACAAACGTTTTAAGTTTGGCTTGCTGTGCGGTTGACAATGTCGCAGGACGGCCCAGATTGGGCGCATCGTCTAGACCACTCAAACCTTGAGCTAAATAGGTGGATATCCATCGATTCACACTGGTTCTACTGACCTTGAGCATGCTTGCGATAGCGGTACGAGAATGACCTTCGCTGAAATGGAGCAAGGCAAGGTAGCGCATACGTATACGTGCGCTTTTCTCGGATTTAACTAATGCAGCAATGTCTGGATGGCTCATGAGCTGGAAGCTGAGAAAGTGTTGGCTAATTAGATCACATAATTAAGGAGATTGGTATAACACCTGCTGTGCGTTAGTGGTTCACGTCAATAGCTTCTTACTCGCCTTTATCAGTTCTTTATTGGGCAAATTTGCTTTTATCTTTATGGTGTTTATCACCATTACAATTCGGGTATTGATAACATAGATTATGATCCTTTATGTATGAGTCTCCTGTTTGCTGCAATTGAAGGGGGAAGCGTTTACAATGGCGCTTTTATCGTAGCAGAACAACGCCATGTCTTTCCCATACTCGCTAAAGTCGTTTAATACCTTCGGAGTGACACAATCGTGCTTATCACTTATTGAGGTGCGTTCAAAGGCAGAGCTGCAAGCTATTTGTCTACCGTTATATCAGTCTAAACAGCCAATGTTAGTTTTAGGTGGTGGTAGCAATATCGTCTTTACCGATGACTTTAATGGTACGGTGGTGCGAGTATTGTCTAAAGGGATTTCCGTCACTGAAGATGTAAGTTATTTTTATCTTGAAATTGAGGCGGGGGAGAATTGGCATGAATTAGTGGAATTCACGCTAAATAACCATATGGCTGGGCTGGAAAATTTAGCCCTGATCCCGGGTACTGTCGGTGCTGCACCTATTCAAAATATCGGCGCCTACGGTGTTGAGCTTTGCGATATTTGTCACTGGGTTGAATATCTCGATCTTGATTCAGGCCTTTTACTGAGGCTATCCGTGGACGAGTGTGAGTTCAGTTATCGCGAGTCGATTTTTAAAGGCAGATTGCGTGACAAAGCTGTTATTACCGCCGTTGGATTACGCTTACCGAAAACTTGGCAACCTAGATTAGCTTATGGTCCATTGCAATCTTTTGCTGCAGATACCGTCACACCAAGGGATATTTTCGAGCGGGTGTGTGAGGTCAGAAGCGAGAAATTACCTGATCCGCACATCTTGGGTAATGCCGGGAGTTTTTTTAAGAATCCTATTATTAGTGCAGCAGCTTATGTTGAACTTGCTCAACGTTTTCCAAACATTGTCGGTTATGCACAAGCTAATGGTGATGTGAAACTTGCTGCGGGGTGGTTGATTGAACATGCAGGCCTTAAGGGATTTGTGCTGGGGAACGCTGGAGTACATGCTAAGCAGGCATTAGTGTTAGTGAATTTGGGCAATGCAACTGGGCAAGATATTTGCCGATTGGCATTGCATGTAATCGCTCGCGTGCATGATGTTTTTGGGGTTATGCTTGAAGCCGAACCACGCATAATGGGATTGAATGGGGAGACGAGTCTACATGTCTGACAACTGGGTAAGAAAACGCCAAATATTGGGATTGTTGTCGAATGAGCATTTTGTCTCGGGTGAAGAGTTGGCTACACAACTCGGAATTTCCCGCGCAGCAGTCAGTAAGCATGTAGATACGCTAGAAGACTATGGTGTTGCCATTTTCAGCGTGAAAGGCCGTGGTTATAAGTTAGCTAACCCTATCTCACTTATTGATTCATCTCGTTTAATTCAGGCGATCGATAACCGCTGCTTTTACTTTGATGAAATTCCTAGCACGAACGGCTTTATGTTAGGCCATACAAGTGAGCTTAAGAGTGGTGATCTATGTGTCGCTGAGTATCAGTCTGCAGGGCGAGGACGTAGAGGACGGACTTGGGTGTCTCCCTATGGGCATCATTTGTACTTCTCGCAGTTTTGGTCATTTCCACAGGGAATGGCGCAGGCTATGGGTTTAAGCTTAGTCGTGGCTTGTAGTCTAGTTGAGGTACTGAAATCCTTCGGTGTTGAAAATGTTGGTGTTAAGTGGCCGAACGATATTTATCTTAATTTCAAGAAACTTGCTGGCATTTTGATTGAAATGTCTGGGCAGGCAGATAGTGAGTGCCAATTGATTATTGGTATTGGCGTAAATATGGCAATGTCAGAAGGCCAAGGTAAAGGGATTGATCAGCCTTGGAGCGACTTATCTGGTTTGACGTGTATACCAAATAAAACGGACCTGGTGATTGCATTACACAAACAGTTGAAAAGGGATATACAGTTGTTTGAGCGTGAAGGGCTGGTAGCCTTTAAAACGCGGTGGCAGGAGGCAGATCTGTTCCATGGTAAAGAAATTCGTTTATTGATGGGCGAGAATCACCTTGACGGTATTTGTCGTGGGATTGATGAACAGGGCGCTGTATTGTTAGAAAACGCCGATGGCATACAAGCCTATATCGGCGGAGAAATCAGTTTAAGGCCAATATAAGATTATTTACGTAGCAATACGTGGGACATCAAATGATCTTGTCCTTTTTGTAGGATCAGATGTGCTCGTTCTCTTGTCGGCTGAATGTTGAGTTGCAAATTGGGGCCGTTGATTGTATCCCAAATTTTTGCGGCTATGGTATTAGCCTCATCATCGGTTAGGCTTGCATAGTGATGGAAATAGGACTTTTCATCACTAAATGCCCCTTTGCGAAATTGCAAAAAGCGCTCTTGATACCACTGTTTCAATAAATGTTCTTCTGCATCGACATAAATCGAAAAGTCGACAAAGTCAGATACAAAGGGCCTGCGTATATCGACTGGCGAATCTAATCCAGTTTGCAGTACATTGAGACCTTCAAGGATCAATATATCGGGCTGCGAGACGGTTTGATGCTGGCCACGAATGCGGTCGTAGGTTACGTGGGAATAGATAGGCGCATTAACATGAGGTTGTCCTGATTTTACGCCCGAAATAAATTCAACCAACATCTTCATATCGTAACTTTCAGGAAAGCCTTTGCGCTGTAATAAGCCTTTACGCTTTAAGTCGGCCAACGGATATAGAAAACCGTCAGTCGTAACTAAATCGACTTTAGGATGCTCGGGCCACTGGCTTAGTAACGCCTGTAAAATACGTGCAGTGGTGCTTTTACCAACAGCGACGCTACCTGCAAGGCTAATAATATAAGGGCTACTTGACGGCTTCTGACCAAGAAATTCATCGAGGACTAAACCTCGTTGCTGTTTGGCTTTGACAATTAAGTTAAGCAGCCTGCTGAGCGGCAGATAGATATCGGTGACTTCTGAGAGGGAAACCTTTTCATTAATCCCTCGAAGATTCTCCAAGTCTTGCTCACTCAGCGTCATTGGCACAGCGTCCCTCAAAACAGACCATTGTGCGCGCTCAAAGGCAAGATAGAGTGCTTTTTGAATTGGATTCTTTGACGTCATTGGCTTTCCTCGACTTAGGAATCGCACAGTACACCATGACTTAAGTATCGACAATATAAAATCAATTCCTGAAGCTTTGTTTCTATTTCATCTGATCGTATTTGCTGAATAAATGTCCGTCAATGTCAGTTCAAGGGTAAAAAAGCATCATTTGATTGCTTTTTTTAAACAAATCGTCGATTTTTACTTGCACTTAGGCACGCATTTACCTAATATCCCGTTCCGAAATGATTTGCCGGCATAGCTCAGTTGGTAGAGCAACTGACTTGTAATCAGTAGGTCCCGAGTTCGACTCTTGGTGCCGGCACCATTTTACTGGAGGGGTTCCCGAGTGGCCAAAGGGATCAGACTGTAAATCTGACGGCTCCGCCTTCGAAGGTTCGAATCCTTCTCCCTCCACCATTTTCTAGGTAGTTAGGTAGCCTTAGTAGGTTGCGCGGGCATCGTATAATGGTATTACTCCAGCCTTCCAAGCTGATAACGCGGGTTCGATTCCCGCTGCCCGCTCCAAATTTAGTTGCTGATATGGCTCAGTTGGTAGAGCACACCCTTGGTAAGGGTGAGGTCGGCAGTTCGAATCTGCCTATCAGCACCAGCCTTTCTAAATTAAGCTCCTATACCTAAATAATCGGTTCGATGTCATTTATATGCATCGGATTTTTTCTATATGTATGTTTTCATCACCAAGACTCTTGGATTGAGGCAATACCATGGCTAAAGCTAAATTTGAACGTTCTAAGCCCCATGTAAACGTGGGCACCATCGGTCACGTTGACCATGGTAAAACCACTCTGACTGCAGCTATCTCTCACGTACTGGCTAAGACCTACGGTGGTGAAGCTAAAGACTTCTCTCAAATCGATAACGCTCCAGAAGAGCGTGAGCGCGGTATTACCATCAATACCTCTCACATCGAATATGACACGCCTTCACGCCACTACGCACACGTAGACTGCCCAGGCCACGCTGACTATGTTAAAAACATGATCACTGGTGCTGCACAGATGGACGGCGCGATATTAGTAGTTGCTTCTACAGACGGTCCAATGCCACAAACGCGTGAGCACATCCTGCTGTCTCGCCAAGTAGGCGTACCATTCATCATCGTATTCATGAACAAATGTGACATGGTTGACGATGCTGAGCTGTTAGAATTAGTCGAAATGGAAGTACGTGAACTGTTATCAGAATACGACTTCCCAGGTGATGACTTACCCGTAATCCAAGGTTCAGCTCTGAAAGCGCTAGAAGGCGAGCCAGAGTGGGAAGCGAAGATCCTTGAGCTGGCAGCAGCTTTAGACTCTTACATTCCAGAACCAGAGCGTGATATCGATAAGCCATTCCTGATGCCAATCGAAGACGTATTCTCAATCTCTGGCCGTGGTACAGTAGTAACTGGTCGTGTTGAGCGTGGTATCGTACGTGTTGGTGACGAAGTAGAAATCGTTGGTATCCGTACTACAACTAAGACCACCTGTACTGGTGTTGAAATGTTCCGTAAACTGCTTGACGAAGGTCGTGCAGGTGAGAACTGTGGTATTTTATTACGTGGTACTAAGCGTGATGATGTAGAACGTGGCCAAGTATTATCTAAGCCAGGTTCAATCAACCCACACACCACTTTTGAATCAGAAGTCTACGTACTGTCAAAAGAAGAAGGTGGTCGTCACACGCCATTCTTCAAAGGCTACCGTCCACAGTTCTACTTCCGTACAACTGACGTAACCGGTACTATCGAACTGCCAGAAGGCGTAGAGATGGTAATGCCAGGCGACAACATCAAGATGAAAGTGACTCTGATCTGCCCAATCGCGATGGACGAAGGTTTACGCTTCGCAATCCGTGAAGGTGGCCGTACAGTAGGCGCTGGTGTTGTAGCGAAGATTTTCGCTTAATCGCGAATTAGCTATCGTGCTGAAAAAGGAAGCTTAGGCTTCCTTTTTTGTTTAAGTCGATTATTTACTGGGTTTTGTGGGATGCAATCGTTGTGCATCCTTGCTAACAAAGTCGAATAAGAATACAATCTATGGCCGATTTTTGACCCTGAGCTTATGCAACGTGCGTTTCTAAGGGTATTCGGAATTCAGAGTATCTAAAGCGTATTGTAACTGGGTCGTATGCCCCTAATTATTGTGCTCAAGCTCAGGCCGTATTGAGTAACGGAATAACCGATGACAACAAATACTGAAAACCAGACTAACTCTCTGGATATCGTGAAGTGGGGTTTAGCAATCCTATTGCTGGCCGCTGCTGTTATTGGCAATCAAATGTATAGCGAGGCGAGTGCTGTTATCCGTGCACTAGCTGTTATCGTTGCATTCGCTATTGCTGGTTTTATTGTCCTACAGACAGAAAAGGGTAAAAAAGCCTTAGCTTTCGCGCGTGAGTCGCAAATTGAAGTGCGCAAGGTCGTATGGCCAACACGCCAAGAAGCGCTTAACACCACTTTTATTGTCCTTGCTGCAACTGGTATCTTAGCTCTTATCCTTTGGGGTATGGATGCCGTGTTAATGCGAATTGTCAATTTTATCACTGGCGTATAGGCACCTCGAATGACTGAAGCTAAAGAAGCTAAAAAAAGATGGTATGTAGTGCAGGCATTCTCAGGCTATGAAGGCCGAGTTTGTAAGTCACTGATTGAATATATTAAAATGCACGGCATGGAACAGTATTTCGGTGAGGTATTAGTTCCGACTGAAGAAGTTATTGAAATGCGTGCAGGTCAGCGTCGTAAGAGTGAGCGTAAGTTTTTCCCTGGTTATGTTCTGGTCCAGATGGAAATGAACGATGACAGCTGGCATTTAGTCAAAAGCATCCCGCGTGTTTTAGGCTTTATTGGCGGAACTTCTGATCGCCCAGCGCCAATTTCAGATAGAGAGGCCGATGCAATTCTGCGTCGCTTACAAGAAACCACAGCTTCGCCAACTCATCGTGTTATTTTCGAGCCGGGCGAAGTGGTGCGTGTATGTGATGGTCCATTTGCTGACTTTAACGGTACTGTTGAAGAAGTGGATTATGACAAGAGCCGCGTAAAAGTGTCAGTAATGATCTTTGGTCGTTCTACACCTGTTGAGCTCGATTTTAGTCAGGTCGAAAAAGGCTGATTAAATTAAATACAAAATCCGTTTGGCAACGGGTGCGGATTTCTATATAATCTGCACCCGTTGTTTTCGGGGGAGCATGTTGGCATGTCGCTGATATGCGTTTGAACCCAAACTGAGGAAATGTCAGATGGCAAAAAAGATTGATGCTTATATTAAGCTACAAGTGAAATCAGGTTCTGCGAACCCTTCACCACCAGTTGGTCCAGCTCTGGGTCAGAAAGGTGTGAACATCATGGAATTCTGTAAAGCGTTTAACGCTCGTACAGAAAAAATGGAAAAAGGCATGCCTATTCCAGTCGTGATCACTGTATACAGTGACCGTTCATTCACTTTCGAAACTAAGACTCCACCAGCTTCTTACTTACTGAAGACTGCTGCAGGCCTGAAATCAGGTTCTCCACGTCCAAACACTCAGAAAGTAGGTACTATCGCTCGTGCTAAGATTCAGGAAATTGCTGAAATGAAAGCCGCCGATATGACTGGTGCTGATGTTGAAGCGATGACTCGCTCAATCGAAGGTACTGCGCGTTCAATGGGTTTGGTTGTAGAGGGTTAATATAATGGCAAAACTAACTAAACGCATGCGCGTAATCCGCGAGAAAGTTGACGGTACTAAATTATACGAAATCAACGATGCTGTTGCTCTGTTAAAAGAATTAGCAACTGCTAAGTTCGTTGAAAGTGTTGACGTTGCTGTTAACCTGGGTATCGACCCACGTAAATCTGACCAAAACGTTCGTGGTGCAACTGTGTTACCACACGGCACTGGTCGTGACGTTCGCGTTGCAGTATTTACACAAGGTGCAAATGCTGAAGCTGCTAAAGCTGCTGGTGCTGAACTTGTTGGTATGGATGATCTGGCTGAGAAAATCAAAGCCGGTGAAATGAACTTTGACGTGGTTATCGCATCTCCAGACGCAATGCGCGTTGTTGGTATGTTAGGTCAAATCTTAGGCCCACGTGGTTTAATGCCTAACCCAAAAACTGGCACAGTAACGCCAAACGTTGCTGAAGCAGTTAAGAATGCTAAAGCTGGTCAAGTTCGTTACCGCAACGACAAGAACGGTATTATCCACACTACTATCGGTAAAGTGGATTTCACACCAGTTCAATTGAAAGAAAACTTGGAAGCGTTAATCTCTGCACTGAAAAAGGCTAAGCCAGCAGTTGCAAAAGGTGTATACGTGAAAAAAGTAAGCATCTCTACCACTATGGGTGCAGGTGTTGCTGTTGACCAAGCTTCTCTCGAAACAGCTAACTAATTTTACAAGGTACGCGCATTAGTCTATAATGCGCGCACTTTGTGGGTTGAAGCCTGTTTTTGATGCTTAAAGCATCATTAATTAGGCTTCCGTCCAAGACCGCAGGTGTTTACTTTAACGGTTTACTTAATTTCCTGCGTAGACGGTGTCAGGCCCCAGCTAAATTTTTTTACTGGATAATCTGCACCGTAAGTCACTAAATACATAAGTATTTAGTATGGTAAATACTAGGGAATACCCTAGGTAGAATCCAGGAGTAAAGCCAATGGCATTAAGACTCGAAGACAAAAAAGCGATTGTTGCTGAAGTCAACGAAGCTGCCAAAGGTGCGCTATCTGCAGTTGCCGCTGATTCTCGCGGTGTAACTGTAGGTGCTATGACCGGTCTGCGTAAAAAAGCTCGCGAAGCTGGTGTTTATGTACGTGTAGTACGTAACACTCTGGCTCGTCGTGCTGTTGAAGGTACTGCATTTGAGTGCCTAGCAGAAACGTTCACTGGCCCAACTTTGATTGCTTTCTCTAACGAGCACCCAGGTGCTGCAGCTCGTCTGTTAAAAGACTTTGCTAAAGAGCAAGCTAACTTCGAAGTTAAAGGCGCAGCCTTTGAAGGGAATTTCATCCCTGCAGCTGACATTGATCGTTTGGCGAAACTGCCAACATACGAAGAAGCACTAGCACAGTTAATGATGACTATGAAAGAAGCATCTGCTGGCAAGTTCGTTCGTACACTGGCCGCCCTGCGCGATCAAAAACAAGAAGCCGCTTAATTTCAAGCTGGCTGCTTAATAGAATTGAATTCAGAACAATAGGAAACATTTGTTATGTCTATCACTAAAGACCAAATCTTAGAAGCCTTTGCAGCTATGTCTGTAATGGAAGTTGTTGAACTGATCGAAGCAATGGAAGAGAAGTTCGGCGTTTCTGCCGCTGCTGCTGTTGTTTCTGGTGGTGGCGAAGCTGCTGCTGCTGTTGAAGAGCAAACAGAATTCAACGTAATTCTGACTGCACACGGCGACAACAAAGTTGCAGTTATTAAAGCCATCCGTGGTGCAACTGGTTTAGGCCTGAAAGAAGCTAAAGCAATGTCTGAAGCTGCTCCAGTAGCAGTTAAAGAAGGCGTTTCTAAAGAAGAAGCTGAAGCTCTGAAGAAAGAACTAGTTGAAGCTGGTGCTTCAGTAGAAATCAAGTAAGCTATTATCTAGCTTGCTCACCCAAGCCACTTGGGTGGAGGCTGGCGGTTTTTTAACCGTCGGCCTTTTTTGCGCTATATGCGCCGGCGATTTTTTTTCACCGTTTGTCGCCAGATTTTGCAGTCCCTAGCAGAGATTACTGGTTAGGTTCTTGCCATCAACGGTGATGGGCAAACGTGCTGAATGTAATAACTTAAGTTATTGATTCAGTCTTGGTCACATCTCGTAAGCAGAGGAAACCCATGGTTTACTCCTATTCTGAAAAGAAGCGTATTCGCAAAGACTTTGGTAAGCGTCCACAGGTGTTGGATATTCCTTACCTTTTGTCTATTCAGTTAGACTCTTTTAAGAAGTTCACCGATCAAGATCCTACCGGTGAGCGCGGTCTTGAAGCCGCCTTCCGTAGCGTTTTTCCCATCAAGAGCTTTTCTGGTAACTCAGAACTGCAATACGTCAGCTATAAGCTTGGCGAGCCTGTTTTTGATGTGAAAGAGTGTCAGATCCGTGGTGTTACATATTCAGCTCCACTGCGCGTTAAATTACGCATGGTGTTGTATGACCGTGAAGCAGCGGCCGGCACTGTAAAAGATATTAAAGAACAAGAAGTCTACATGGGTGATATCCCATTGATGACTGACAACGGTACCTTTGTAATCAACGGTACTGAGCGTGTAATCGTTTCTCAATTACACCGCAGCCCAGGCGTATTCTTCGATCACGACCGTGGTAAAACCCACTCATCAGGTAAGGTACTGTATAACGCACGTATCATCCCTTACCGTGGTTCATGGTTAGACTTTGAATTCGATCCTAAAGATGCACTATTCGTACGTATCGACCGTCGCCGTAAATTACCAGCGACCATCATTCTGCGTGCATTAGAGTACTCTACTCAAGAGATCCTTGACCTGTTCTTCGAACGTGTTGAGTTCAAGATCAAGAAAGATACTCTGGTTATGACCTTAGTCCCTGAGCGTCTGCGTGGCGAAACCGCCAGCTACGACATCAAGGATGCTGAAGGTACTGTATTGGTAGAAGCGGGCCGTCGTGTGACTGCACGCCACATTCGCCAACTTGAAAAAACTAACACCACTGAACTCGAAGTACCAGTTGAGTACATCGTGGGCAAATATGCTGCTCAAGATTACATCGATCCGGATACAGGTGAAGTATTGGTTTCTGCTAACAGTGAAATCAGCTTAGAAGACTTAGCGAAGTTATCACTAGCAGGCATCAAAGAGCTGAGCACGTTATACATTAACGAGCTGGATCACGGTGCTTACATCTCTGACACTCTGCGTATTGATCCAACCACTAACCGCTTAGAAGCGTTAGTTGAGATCTACCGTATGATGCGTCCTGGTGAGCCACCAACCAAAGATGCAGCAGAAGCACTGTTCCAAAACTTATTCTTCAGTGAAGAACGTTATGACCTGTCTAAAGTCGGTCGTATGAAGTTCAACCGTCGTCTCAGCATTCCTGATGACGAAGGTAGCGGTGTATTGTCTAAAGAAGACATCGTTGCTGTAATGAAGAACATTATTCACATCCGTAACGGCTTCGACGAAGTGGACGATATCGACCACTTAGGTAACCGTCGTATTCGTTCTGTGGGTGAGATGGCTGAAAACCAATTCCGTGTTGGTCTGGTCCGTGTTGAGCGCGCCGTGCGTGAACGTCTGTCATTAGGCGATCTGAACGAGCTGATGCCACAAGACTTAATCAACGCTAAGCCAATTTCTGCTGCAGTGAAAGAGTTCTTCGGTTCTTCTCAGCTGTCACAATTCATGGACCAAAACAACCCGCTGTCAGAAGTAACGCATAAGCGTCGTATTTCTGCTCTTGGCCCAGGTGGTTTGACCCGTGAACGTGCAGGCTTCGAAGTCCGCGACGTACATCCAACGCATTATGGTCGTTTATGTCCAATTGAGACCCCTGAAGGTCCAAACATTGGTCTAATCAACTCATTAGCAAGCTTTGCCCGTACTAACTCATACGGCTTCTTAGAAACACCATACCGCAAAGTGGTAGACGGTGTGATCACTGACGAAGTGGAATACTTGTCAGCGATTGAAGAAGGTCGTTATGTAATTGCACAGGCGAACATCGAAGTTGACTCTGAAGGCCGCATGGTTGAAGAGCAGATCGCATGTCGTCACAAAGGTGAATCTACCTTTATGCGCGCATCTGACATTCAATACATGGACGTATCGCCACAACAGATTATTTCTGTTGCTGCGTCTCTGATCCCGTTCTTAGAACACGACGACGCGAACCGTGCATTGATGGGTGCGAACATGCAACGTCAAGCGGTACCAACATTGCGCTCTGAAAAGCCGCTAGTAGGTACGGGTATTGAACGCACGCTCGCTGTGGATTCTGGCGTAGTTGTTGCCGCCAAACGTGGCGGTGTGATCGATTACGTTGATGCGAGCCGCATCGTCGTTAAAGTAAATGAAGACGAGCTGCGCCCAGGCGAAGCGGGTATCGACATTTACAACCTGACTAAGTACACCCGTTCTAACCAAAACACGTGTATCAACCAACGTCCATGTTGCAGCGTTGGTGAGCCAGTTGTACGTGGTGACGTGTTAGCAGACGGTCCGTCTACTGACTTAGGTGACTTAGCCCTTGGCCAGAACATGCGTATCGCGTTCATGCCTTGGAACGGTTACAACTTCGAAGACTCGATCTTAATTTCTGAGCGTGTTGCACAGGAAGACCGTTTCACCACTATCCACATTCAAGAGCTGTCTTGTATCGCTCGTGATACTAAGCTGGGTAGCGAAGAAATCACGGCTGACATTCCAAACGTAGGTGAATCTGCGCTGTCGAAACTCGACGAGTCAGGTATCGTTTACATCGGTGCAGAAGTGAAGGGCGGCGACATTCTGGTTGGTAAAGTGACGCCAAAAGGCGAAACACAACTCACTCCAGAAGAGAAGTTACTGCGCGCCATCTTCGGTGAGAAAGCGTCTGATGTGAAAGACAGCTCACTGCGTGTACCTAACTCTGTTAAAGGTACCATCATCGACGTTCAGGTATTTACCCGTGACGGCGTTGAAAAAGACAAACGCGCCATTGAAATCGAAGAAATGCACATTGCCCAAGCTCGTAAAGACTTAGGTGAAGAGTTCAAGATCCTTGAAGAAGGTGTATTGAGCCGTGCACGCAACTTATTATTAAGTGCCGGTTTCTCTGAAGCACAAATCGCAGCATTGCCACGTAAAGATGTATTGGTTCAAGTCATTGACGATGAAGCCAAACAAACTGAGCTTGAGCAATTAGCTGAACAGCATGAAGAGCTGAAAGCAGACTTCGATAAGAAGTTTGAAATCAAACGCCGCAAGATCACCCAAGGTGATGACTTGGCACCAGGCGTACTGAAGATCGTTAAGGTTTACTTAGCGGTTAAACGTACTATCCAACCAGGTGACAAGATGGCGGGTCGTCACGGTAACAAGGGTGTTATCTCTAAGATTAACCCAATTGAAGACATGCCGTACGACGAGCAAGGCAATCCTGTGGACATCGTGTTGAACCCGCTAGGTGTTCCATCACGTATGAACATCGGTCAGGTTCTTGAAGTTCACTTAGGTGCTGCGGCTAAAGGTATTGGTCACAAGATTGCTGCCATGCTGGAAGATCAGCGCGAGAAGGGACTTGCTGAAGTACGTAATTACATCAAACAAGTGTACGAATTAGGTGACGAAGTGCAGCAGCGCGTTGACATCGATTCATTCACTGACGATGAGTTACTGCGCTTAGCGAACAACCTGAAAGGCGGTATCCCAGTTGCTACACCAGCCTTCGATGGTGCTAAAGAGAAAGAGATCAAGCAGATGCTTGAGCTTGCAGGCTTGCCAACCTCTGGTCAGCTGAAGTTATTTGATGGTCGTACCGGTAACGAATTTGAGCGTCCAGTAACTGTTGGTTACATGTACATGCTCAAACTGAACCACTTAGTTGACGACAAGATGCACGCCCGTTCTACCGGTTCGTACAGCTTAGTGACTCAACAACCATTGGGCGGTAAAGCTCAGTTCGGTGGTCAGCGTTTCGGGGAGATGGAAGTGTGGGCACTCGAAGCATACGGTGCCGCTTATACGCTTCAAGAAATGCTCACCGTGAAATCGGATGACGTTAACGGTCGTACACAGATGTATAAGAACATCGTCGACGGTAACCATCAGATGCAGCCTGGCATGCCAGAGTCCTTCAACGTATTACTGAAGGAGATCCGTTCACTCGGTATTAATATCGAGTTGGATCAGGAATAAGCGTCGCCTTAAGGTAACGTTTGGCAACAGAATGGTGCTCCGCAGTCGCGGAGCACCCGGTTTAACTCCTTCAGGAGAGAAACGTGAAAGACTTATTAAAGTTTCTGAAACAGCAAAGCAAGACTGAAGAATTTAACGGTATCAAAATTGGTCTGGCATCGCCTGATCTGATCCGTTCTTGGTCTTTTGGTGAAGTTAAGAAGCCAGAAACCATTAACTACCGTACCTTCAAGCCTGAGCGTGAAGGTTTGTTCTGTGCGCGTATCTTTGGCCCAGTCAAAGATTACGAATGTTTGTGCGGTAAGTACAAACGTTTGAAGCACCGTGGTGTGATCTGTGAAAAGTGTGGCGTTGAAGTTACCCAGACTAAAGTACGTCGTGAGCGTATGGGTCACATTGAACTGGCTAGCCCAGTTGCCCACATTTGGTTCTTGAAATCACTGCCGTCCCGTATCGGTTTAATGCTGGATATGACGTTGCGTGATATCGAGCGCGTACTGTATTTTGAATCATTTGTCGTGATCGAGCCTGGCATGACCAGCCTTGAACGCGGCCAAATGCTGACAGAAGAAACCTATCTGGATGCATTAGAAGAGTACGGTGACGAATTCGAAGCCAAGATGGGTGCTGAAGCGGTATTAGAACTGCTACGCGCAATCGATCTCGAAAAAGAAATCGAACAAATGCGTGAAGAGCTGCCATCAATCAACTCTGAGACTCGTCGTAAGAAAGTGACCAAGCGTCTTAAGTTGATGGAAGCGTTCCACACTTCTGGCAACAAGCCAGAGTGGATGATCTTAAAAGTACTGCCTGTGTTACCACCTGACTTACGTCCGCTGGTACCGCTCGATGGTGGCCGCTTCGCGACGTCAGATCTGAACGATCTGTATCGCCGCGTGATCAACCGTAACAACCGTTTGAAGCGTCTGTTAGATTTAGCTGCGCCAGACATTATCGTACGCAACGAAAAGCGTATGTTACAAGAGTCTGTTGATGCGCTATTAGATAACGGTCGTCGTGGTCGTGCTATTACCGGTTCTAACAAACGTCCTCTGAAATCTTTGGCCGATATGATCAAAGGTAAGCAAGGTCGTTTCCGTCAGAACTTGTTAGGTAAGCGTGTTGACTATTCAGGTCGTTCGGTAATTACCGTAGGTCCAACTTTACGTCTGCACCAATGTGGTCTTCCTAAGAAGATGGCACTGGAACTGTTCAAGCCATTCATCTATGGCAAGCTGGAAGGTCGTGGCTTAGCTACTACCATCAAAGCGGCTAAGAAGATGGTTGAGCGTGAAGTGGCGGAAGTTTGGGACGTTCTGGATGAAGTGATCCGCGAACATCCAGTGATGCTTAACCGTGCACCAACACTGCACAGACTCGGTATCCAAGCGTTCGAGCCTGTACTGATTGAAGGTAAAGCCATCCAGTTACACCCACTCGTTTGTGCGGCATACAACGCCGACTTCGACGGTGACCAAATGGCGGTACACGTACCGTTAACACTGGAAGCGCAGCTTGAAGCTCGTGCTCTGATGATGTCTACCAACAACATTCTGTCACCAGCGAACGGCGAGCCTGTAATCACTCCGTCTCAAGACGTGGTATTAGGTCTGTACTACACCAGCCGTGAGCGTATCAATGGCCGTGGTGAAGGTATGTACTTTATGTCTGTTGCTGAAGTTGAAAAAGCTTACGCAACGGGCGCTGCTGAACTGCATGCCCGCGTGAAAGTGCGCATCACTGAAACCATCATTGATGAAAACGGTGAGCGCAGCGAACAACGCCGTATCGTAGATACTACGGTTGGTCGTGCTCTGCTGTCACAAATTCTGCCAGCAGGTTTGTCATTTGATCTGGTTAACCAGAACATGGGCAAAAAGCAGATTTCTAAACTATTGAACACTTGTTACCGTCAATTAGGTCTGAAAGATACGGTTATCTTCGCTGACCAACTGATGTACACCGGTTTCCGTTACGCAACTATCTCTGGTGCCTCTGTCGGTATCGACGACATGGTGATCCCAGCTGAGAAGTACACCTTAGTGGCTGACGCTGAAGCAGAAGTGCTCGAAATTCAAGAGCAGTTCCAATCAGGTCTGGTAACCGCGGGTGAGCGTTACAACAAAGTAATCGACATCTGGGCAAGTGCGAACGAAAAAGTTTCTAAGGCGATGATGGAAAACCTGTCAACTGAGACAGTGATTAACCGTGATGGCGTTGAAGAAAAACAAGCTTCGTTCAACAGCATTTACATGATGGCCGACTCGGGCGCTCGTGGTAGTGCCGCACAGATCCGTCAGTTAGCGGGTATGCGTGGTCTGATGGCGAAGCCAGACGGTTCGATCATCGAAACCCCAATCGTAGCGAACTTCCGTGAAGGTCTGAACGTTCTTCAGTACTTCATTTCAACCCACGGTGCGCGTAAAGGTCTAGCCGATACCGCATTGAAGACAGCGAACTCGGGTTACCTGACTCGTCGTCTGGTTGACGTTGCTCAAGACTTAGTGGTCATCGAAGACGATTGTGGTACTCACGAAGGTCTGACAATGAAGCCGCTGATCGAAGGTGGTGACGTGGTTGAGCCATTACGTGAACGCGTACTGGGTCGTGTGGTTGCAGTTGATGTGTTCTATCCAGGCACCGAAGACGTTCTTGCTCCACGTAACACGCTGCTCGATGAGGCATGGTGTGACAAGTTAGAAGAGCATTCAATCGATGAAGTGATTGTTCGTTCAGTCATTACCTGTGATACCGATTTTGGTGTGTGTGCTGCTTGTTACGGTCGTGACTTGGCCCGTGGTCATATCATCAACCACGGTGAAGCGATCGGTGTTGTGGCTGCACAATCAATCGGTGAACCTGGTACACAGTTAACGATGCGTACGTTCCACATCGGTGGTGCGGCGTCACGTGCGTCTGCAGAAAACAACGTTCAAGTGAAGAACTCTGGTTCGTTGAAACTGCACAACGCTAAGTACGTAACAAACACTGACGGCAAGCTGGTTATCGTTTCTCGTTCTTCTGAACTGGCAATCATCGACGAGTTAGGTCGTGAGAAAGAGCGTTATAAAGTGCCTTACGGGACTGTGCTCGAGAAGTTAGAAGAAGCATCAGTAGAAGCGGGCGATATTATCGCTAACTGGGATCCACATACTCACCCAATCATTACTGAAGTGGCGGGTAGCATTAAGTTCGTTGATATGATCGACGGTGTGACCATGACTCGTCAAACAGACGAATTGACTGGTCTGTCATCAATCGTAATCCTCGACGTAGGTCAACGTGGTTCTGCGGGTAAAGAAATGCGCCCAATGATCCGTCTGGTTGGCGCCGACGGCAGCGACCTGATGATCCCAGGTACTGAAGTGCCTGCACAATACTTCTTACCAGGCAGTGCGATCGTTAACCTTGACGACAACGCGCAAATCGCCGTGGGTGACGCGTTAGCACGTATTCCACAGGAATCGTCTAAAACACGCGACATCACGGGTGGTCTGCCACGCGTTGCCGACTTGTTCGAAGCCCGTAAGCCAAAAGAGCCAGCAATTCTGGCGGAAATCTCTGGTACCATCTCATTTGGTAAAGAGACCAAAGGCAAGCGTCGTTTGGTGATCACACCAGCGGATGGCGGCGAACAGTATGAAGAGATGATCCCGAAATGGCGTAACTTAAACGTGTTCGAAGGTGAAAAAGTCGAACGTGGCGAAGTTATTGCTGACGGTCCAGAAGCGGCGCATGACATTCTGCGTCTACGTGGCATCCACAACGTAGCAAACTACATTGTGAACGAAGTGCAAGACGTTTACCGTCTACAAGGCGTGAAGATCAACGATAAACATATCGAAGTGATTATCCGTCAAATGCTGCGTAAGTGCGTGATCACTGCTGCTGGTGACAGTGAGTTCTTAGAAGGCGAACAAGTCGAAGTGTCTCGCGTTAAGATCGCTAACCGCGAACTTGTCGAACAAGGTAAAGTGCCTGCGACCTTTGAACGTGAACTGCTCGGTATTACCAAAGCGTCTCTGGCAACAGAATCGTTTATCTCTGCAGCGTCGTTCCAAGAAACAACTCGCGTACTGACAGAAGCTGCTGTAGGTGGTAAGTCAGATAACTTACGTGGTCTAAAAGAGAACGTTATCGTTGGCCGTCTGATCCCAGCCGGTACAGGTTACGCTTATCACAAGACCCGTAACGATGCCCGTGCTAAGAAAGACGAGCCAGTTGTAGTGAATAAGATCACTGCAAGCGAAGCTGAACAAAACCTTGCAGACCTCTTAAACCTGGCTGGTAGCCAAGATTAAGTAATCAGTTTGTAACAAAAAGGCGCCGTTGGCGCCTTTTTCATTGGAATATGCCGCAAAAGTTGGCTATTTCTTGACAGTTAGGCTTTACCTTTCTAAAATTCCGCGTCCCACCATTGTGGGATATAGATTTTTCACACCTTATCGTTGAGTTTGATTCAACTGACTCGGAGCTATACATGGCAACTGTAAACCAGTTGGTACGTAAGCCACGCGCGCCAAAAGTCGACAAGACTAATGTGCCTGCGTTGAATGCGTGCCCACAAAAGCGTGGTGTTTGTACACGTGTGTACACAACTACCCCTAAAAAACCTAACTCTGCACTACGTAAAGTAGCTCGTGTGCGTCTAACTAACGGTTTCGAAGTAACTTCGTACATCGGCGGTGAAGGCCACAACCTGCAGGAACACAGCGTGATTTTGATCCGTGGTGGTCGTGTTAAAGACTTACCAGGTGTTCGCTACCACACTGTTCGTGGCGCATTAGACTGTGCAGGCGTGACTTCACGTCGCCAAAGCCGTTCTAAGTACGGTGCTAAGCGTCCTAAGTCTTAACGTATCCGTTAAGTAAGGCCAAGCTAGTTTATTTTGAGAATTCCAGTTTTGGAAATCCCTGAAGCATACGGAGAATTGTTATGCCAAGACGTCGCGTTGTAGGACAACGTAAAATCCTACCAGATCCAAAGTTTCACAGTGAGTTGCTGGCTAAGTTCATCAACGTCATTATGCAGGACGGCAAAAAGTCGACTGCTGAAAAAATCATTTACAAGGCTCTTGATGTTATCGCTGAAAAGAAAGGCGCTAACCATTTAGACATCCTTGAAGCAGCCCTGGACAACGTTCGCCCATCAGTCGAAGTTAAATCTCGTCGCGTTGGTGGTTCTACATACCAGGTACCATGTGAAGTTCGTCCTGTGCGTCGTAACGCACTGGCGATGCGCTGGTTAGTTGAAGCTGCACGTAAGCGTGGTGAAAAATCTATGGCTTTACGTCTAGCAGGTGAAATGCTAGATGCGTCTGAAAACAAAGGTACTGCTGTTAAGAAGCGTGAAGACGTGCACCGCATGGCTGAAGCTAACAAGGCCTTTGCTCATTACCGTTGGTAATCTGATGGTGTGGGCTTAGGCCCACACCATTGTTGTTGATATTGCCAAGACAACCGTCTTGGTCGAGAGGGTATAATCGTGGCTCGTACAACCCCAATTGAGCGTTATCGTAATATCGGTATTTGTGCTCATGTGGACGCAGGTAAAACCACCACAACAGAACGTGTTCTGTTCTATACCGGTTTGTCTCATAAAATCGGTGAGGTGCATGACGGCGCCGCGACCACTGACTGGATGGTGCAAGAGCAAGAGCGTGGTATTACTATCACCTCGGCTGCTGTAACCACTTTCTGGCGTGGTATGGATGCTCAATTCACTGAACACCGCATCAATATCATCGATACCCCTGGTCACGTTGACTTCACTATTGAGGTTGAACGTTCTTTGCGCGTTCTTGACGGCGCTGTTGTGGTTTTTTGTGGCGCTTCAGGTGTTGAGCCTCAATCAGAAACCGTATGGCGTCAAGCTGATAAATACCGCGTTCCACGCATCGTATTTGTCAACAAAATGGACCGTGCAGGCGCGGACTTTGAACGTGTAGTGAAGCAAATCAGAACTCGCCTTGGGGCAACTTGTGTTCCGATCCAATTAAACATCGGCGCAGAAGAAAACTTCACTGGCGTGATCGACTTAATCAAGATGAAAGCCATTAACTGGAACGAAGCGGACCAGGGTATGACGTTCTCTTATGAAGCGATCCCTGCACACTTAACCGCTAAAGCGGAAGAAATGCATGAGTTTCTGGTTGAGGCAGCCGCCGAGGCCTCTGATGAACTGATGGATAAGTATCTTGAAGAAGGCACGCTATCAGAAGAAGAGATCAAAAAGGCACTGCGTCAGCGTACTATTAATAATGAAATCGTTTTAGCGACCTGTGGTTCTGCATTTAAGAACAAGGGCGTTCAGGCGGTTCTTGATGCGGTAGTAGAATTCTTGCCTGCACCTGTTGATGTGCCTCCTATTAAGGGCATTGACGACAATGAGCAAGAAGTTGAGCGCCCATCAGATGACAATGCCCCCTTTGCGGCGTTGGCATTTAAGATTGCTACAGACCCGTTCGTGGGTACTTTGACCTTTATTCGTGTTTACTCAGGCGTACTCGAATCAGGCTCTGGCGTTTATAACTCTGTCAAACAGAAACGTGAACGTATTGGCCGTATCGTGCAAATGCACGCTAACGACCGTACAGAATTGAAAGAAGTGCGTGCGGGTGATATTGCTGCGGCTATTGGACTAAAAGAAGTGACCACGGGTGACACACTTTGTGATAACGATCACAAGGTGATCTTGGAACGCATGGAGTTCCCAGAGCCAGTAATTACCATTGCCGTTGAGCCTAAGTCGAAAGCTGACCAAGATAAAATGGGCATCGCACTGCAAAAGCTTGCAGCTGAAGATCCTTCATTCCGGGTTGAGACAGACGAAGAATCATCACAAACACTGATTTCTGGAATGGGTGAGTTACACTTAGACATCATCGTGGACCGTATGCGTCGCGAATTCGGTGTCGAGTGCAACGTAGGTAAGCCACAAGTGGCCTACCGTGAGACCATTCGGGGATCAGTTGAGGCTGAAGGTAAATTTGTGCGCCAATCAGGTGGCCGTGGACAATTCGGTCATGTTTGGTTAAAACTAGAGCCTAACGAAGAAGGCGCTGGTTACGAATTTATCAATGCAATCGTTGGGGGTGTGGTTCCACGTGAATTCATTCCTGCGGTTGATAAAGGTATCCAAGAACAGATGAAGAATGGCGTTCTCGCCGGCTTCCCTGTGTTGGACGTGAAGGTCACTCTATTCGATGGTTCATATCATGATGTGGACTCGAATGAAATGGCGTTCAAAATTGCGGGTTCTATGGGCTTCAAAAAGGGTGCGCTTGAAGCGAAACCTGTGTTGCTCGAACCTTGCATGAAAGTAGAAGTAACTACTCCAGAAAACTACATGGGTGATGTTGTTGGTGATTTAAACCGTCGCCGTGGTTTGATTGAAGGTATGGATGATGGCTTTGGTGGCATCAAAATAATCCATGCAGTAGTGCCTCTTTCTGAAATGTTTGGTTATGCAACTGATTTGCGTTCTGCAACTCAGGGTCGTGCTTCTTACTCTATGGAGTTCTTGAAGTACACTGATGCACCGCAAAACATTGCGAAAGCGATTATTGAATCTCGTAGCTAATTTCCAGTTACGGCATAAATGTAATATGGTCCTGTGAATGCAGGATTATTCTGAAAAGAAAGGAATATATCGTGGCAAAAGCTAAATTTGAACGTAGTAAGCCTCACGTAAACGTGGGCACCATCGGTCACGTTGACCATGGTAAAACCACTCTGACTGCAGCTATCTCTCACGTACTGGCTAAGACCTACGGTGGTGAAGCTAAAGACTTCTCTCAAATCGATAACGCTCCAGAAGAGCGTGAGCGCGGTATTACCATCAATACCTCTCACATCGAATATGACACGCCTTCACGCCACTACGCACACGTAGACTGCCCAGGCCACGCTGACTATGTTAAAAACATGATCACTGGTGCTGCACAGATGGACGGCGCGATATTAGTAGTTGCTTCTACAGACGGTCCAATGCCACAAACGCGTGAGCACATCCTGCTGTCTCGCCAAGTAGGCGTACCATTCATCATCGTATTCATGAACAAATGTGACATGGTTGACGATGCTGAGCTGTTAGAATTAGTCGAAATGGAAGTACGTGAACTGTTATCAGAATACGACTTCCCAGGTGATGACTTACCCGTAATCCAAGGTTCAGCTCTGAAAGCGCTAGAAGGCGAGCCAGAGTGGGAAGCGAAGATCCTTGAGCTGGCAGCAGCTTTAGACTCTTACATTCCAGAACCAGAGCGTGATATCGATAAGCCATTCCTGATGCCAATCGAAGACGTATTCTCAATCTCTGGCCGTGGTACAGTAGTAACTGGTCGTGTTGAGCGCGGTATCGTACGTGTTGGTGATGAAGTAGAAATCGTAGGTATCCGTACTACTACTAAGACTACCTGTACTGGTGTTGAAATGTTCCGTAAGCTGCTTGACGAAGGTCGTGCAGGTGAGAACTGTGGTATTTTATTACGTGGTACTAAGCGTGATGACGTGGAACGTGGTCAAGTATTATCTAAGCCAGGTTCAATCAACCCACACACCACTTTTGAATCAGAAGTCTACGTACTGTCAAAAGAAGAAGGTGGTCGTCACACGCCATTCTTCAAAGGCTACCGTCCACAGTTCTACTTCCGTACAACTGACGTAACCGGTACTATCGAACTGCCAGAAGGCGTAGAGATGGTAATGCCTGGTGACAACATTAAGATGGTTGTAACGCTGATCTGCCCAATCGCGATGGACGAAGGTTTACGCTTCGCAATCCGCGAAGGTGGCCGTACAGTAGGCGCTGGTGTAGTAGCTAAGATCATTGCTTAATAGCAATTGTGATTAATAAAAAAGGAAGCCTAGGCTTCCTTTTTTATTTTGGGCTGGTGTTATTCTGAAATTTGTGTAAAATGCACGCCACTCTGAAGTTGAATAGTTTTTGATGACTATTTACACAGCGGGCTTGAAATCTGATTTCAGATGAGTATAATGGCCCCCTCGTTGACCAAGGTTAACGAATTAAATGATAAGTCTTTGAACTTATCATTATCATAGCGGCTCCGATTGGGAGTCGAACGGTTAAATCATCTCGCTCTGCTTTTCCAGTAAGGAAGAAGCTAGAGGGTGATTTTTTATGTGTCCATTTTAGGAGCTCTGGTCAATGCAGAACCAAAGAATCCGTATCCGCTTAAAAGGGTTTGATCATCGCTTAATTGATCAGTCTACAGCGGAAATCGTTGAAACTGCTAAGCGTACTGGCGCCCAAGTACGTGGTCCTATTCCACTACCTACGCGCAAAGAGCGTTATACCGTTTTGATCTCTCCGCACGTTAATAAAGATGCTCGTGACCAGTACGAATTACGTACTCACAAGCGCCTGGTTGACATCGTAGAGCCAACTGAAAAGACTGTAGACGCTCTAATGCGTTTAGATCTTGCGGCTGGTGTCGACGTACAGATTAGCTTGGGTTAATTGAGATCCTTAGAAGAGGTTTGAGAGATGGCTATCGGTCTTATTGGTCGTAAAGTTGGTATGACTCGCATCTTCACTGAAGATGGTGTTTCTATACCTGTTACAGTAATTGAAGTTGCTGGCAACCGTGTTACTCAAGTGAAAACTTTAGAAACTGACGGTTACCGCGCACTTCAAGTTACTACTGGTACCAAAAAAGCCAATCGCATCACTAAACCAGAAGCAGGTCACTTTGCTAAGAGCGGCGTTGAAGCCGGTCGTGGACTGTGGGAATTGCGTCTGGCAGACGGTGAAGGCGAAGGCATTGAAGTTGGTGCTGAGCTAAACGTAGGTATCTTCGCTGATGTAGCGAAAGTTGACGTTACTGGTCAATCTAAAGGTAAAGGTTTCCAAGGCGGTGTTAAGCGCTGGAACTTCCGTACTCAAGATATGACACACGGTAACTCTTTGTCGCACCGTTCGAACGGTTCTATCGGTCAGAACCAAACGCCTGGTCGCGTATTTAAAGGCAAGAAAATGTCAGGCCACATGGGTGCCGAGCGTGTTACTACTCAAAATCTAGACGTTGTACGTGTAGATGTTGAACGTAACCTGCTACTGGTTAAAGGTGCTGTTCCGGGCGCAACTAATGGCGACCTGATCATCAAGCCTGCAGTTAAAGCTTAAGGTCTGAGGAGATAGTAATGGAATTGGTATTGAAAGACGCGCAAAGCGCTCTTGAAGTTTCCGAAACTACCTTCGGCCGTGACTTTAACGAGGCACTGGTTCATCAGGTAGTTGTAGCATACGCTGCAAACGCGCGTCAGGGCACTCGTGCTCAAAAGACTCGTGCGGAAGTAACTGGCTCTGGCAAAAAGCCATGGCGCCAAAAAGGCACTGGCCGCGCTCGTGCGGGTGGTGTTAAGGGCCCAATCTGGCGTGGCGGTGGCGTAACTTTCGCTGCTAAAACTCAAGATCACAGCCAAAAAGTAAACAAGAAGATGTACCGCGGCGCGCTGAAAAGCATTCTGTCTGAGCTGGTACGTCAAGACCGTCTGGTGGTTGTTGAATCATTCAGCGTTGAAGCTCCTAAAACTAAAGAGCTGAAAGCTAAACTGAAAGCAATGAACTTAGAAGACGTGTTAATTGTGACTTCAGAAGTTGACGAGAATTTATTCTTAGCAGCTCGCAACCTGTACAAGGTTGACGTTCGTGACGTTGCGGGTCTAGACCCAGTAAGTCTAATCGCGTTCAACACAGTGCTTGTGACTGCTGATGCAGTTAAGCAAATCGAGGAGATGCTAGCATGATGATCCGCGAAGAACGTTTGCTAAAAGTAATTCTTGCTCCTCACATCTCTGAAAAGAGCACTGTGAATGCTGAGAAGCACAACACTGTTGTTTTCCGCGTAGCTATCGATGCAACTAAAGCTGAAATTAAAGCTGCTGTTGCTAAGCTATTTGAAGTTGAAGTTGAGTCAGTTCGCACTTTAGTGAGCAAAGGCAAAACTAAACGCACTGGTGGCCGTACTGGTCGTCGTAGCGATTGGAAAAAAGCCTACGTTACTTTAGCTGCAGGTGCTGACATCGATTTCGTCGGCGGCGCTGAGTAAGCAAAGGAGAATTATCATGGCAGTTATTAAGTGTAAGCCAACCTCTCCAGGTCGTCGCCACGTAGTTAAAGTGGTGAACTCTGACCTGCATAAGGGTAAACCCTTTGCTGGCCTGTTGGCAAAAAAATCTAAAAGTGGTGGCCGTAACAATACTGGCCGTATCACTGTTCGTCACGTTGGTGGCGGTCACAAGCAGCATTACCGTTTAATCGACTTCAAACGCGATAAAGACGGTATCCCTGCAAAAATTGAGCGTCTGGAATACGATCCAAACCGTACTGCGCACATCGCTTTAGTACTGTATGCGGATGGTGAGCGTCGTTATATTCTTGCTGCCAAAGGTATGCAAGCTGGCGATAAAATCCAGTCTGGTGTTGAAGCCGAAATCAAAACCGGTAACGCAATGCCACTGCGCAACATTCCAGTAGGTTCTGTTGTGCACGCTGTAGAAATGAAGCCTGGTAAAGGTGCTCAGATCGCGCGTTCAGCGGGTGCTTATGTGCAAGTTGTTGCTCGTGATGGCGCATATGCAACTTTACGTCTTCGCTCTGGCGAAATGCGCAAAGTGCCAGTTGATTGCCGCGCAACATTTGGTGAAGTTGGTAATGCCGAACACATGCTACGCCAGTTAGGTAAAGCAGGTGCTAAGCGCTGGAGAGGCATTCGCCCAACAGTTCGCGGTGTTGCAATGAACCCGGTAGACCATCCACACGGTGGTGGTGAAGGCCGTACTTCTGGTGGTCGTCACCCAGTGACTCCATGGGGTGTGCCAACTAAGGGTTATAAGACCCGTAGTAACAAGCGCACTGACAAGTACATCGTACGTCGTCGTAATAAATAGTAAGAGGATTCGCCATGCCACGTTCTCTCAAGAAAGGTCCCTTCATTGACCTGCACTTGCTGAAGAAGGTAGAGAAAGCGATGGAAGCCGGTGACAAGAAGCCTATTAAGACTTGGTCACGTCGCTCTATGATCATTCCAAATATGATTGGTTTGACCATCGCTGTCCATAATGGTCGTCAGCACGTTCCTGTGTTCGTAACTGACGAAATGATCGGCCACAAACTTGGTGAATTCTCACCAACTCGCACTTATCGCGGCCATGCTGCTGATAAGAAAGCGAAGAAGCGTTAATACGGGAGGAATAAGATGGAAGTTTTAGCTAAACATCGTTTTGCCCGTACGTCTGCGCAGAAGGCTCGTCTCGTTGCTGATCAAATTCGTGGTTTGCCTGTTGCTAAGGCCCTCGAGATTTTGACTTTCAGCCCAAAGAAAGCCGCCGTACTGGTTAAAAAAGTACTTGACTCAGCTATCGCAAACGCCGAACACAACGAAGGCGCGGATATTGATGAGCTAAAAGTAGGCGCCGTCTTCGTTGACGAGGGTCCAACTATGAAGCGTATCATGCCACGTGCTAAAGGCCGCGCTGATCGTATCATGAAGCGTACCAGCCACATCACTGTGGTTGTATCAGATCGCTAGGAGAGAGCAATGGGACAGAAAGTACATCCTAATGGTATCCGTCTGGGTATCACCAAGCCTTGGATCTCTACCTGGTACGCAGATAAGTCAGATTATGCAAATAACCTGAACAGCGACTGGGAAGTGCGTAAGTATCTTGCAGACAAACTGCAAGCTGCGTCAGTATCTAAGATTGTTATTGAACGCCCAGCGAAAAGCATCCGCGTTACTATTCACACTGCCCGTCCAGGCGTTGTGATCGGTAAGAAAGGTGAAGACGTTGAAGTATTGCGTGCTGCAGTTTCAAAACTGGCTGGCACTCCTGCTCAAATTAACATCGCTGAGATCCGTAAACCTGAGCTAGATGCCAAGTTAGTTGCTGACTCTATTGCACAGCAATTAGAGCGCCGTGTTATGTTCCGTCGCGCGATGAAGCGTGCGGTACAAAACGCAATGCGTATTGGTGCTCAAGGTATCAAAGTTGAAGTTAGTGGCCGTTTAGGCGGTGCTGAGATTGCGCGCTCTGAGTGGTACCGTGAAGGTCGTGTACCTTTGCACACACTGCGTGCTGATATCGACTATTCAACCTCTGAAAGTCACACTCAATACGGTGTGATTGGTATTAAAGTTTGGATCTTCAAAGGTGAAGTTCTGGACGGAATGCTGCCACAGATTGAAGAGCCGAAACAGCAGCAACCTAAGCGCAAGCCTCGTGGTAAATAGGAGAGCCGGCAATGCTGCAACCTAAACGTATGAAGTTTCGCAAGATGTTCAAAGGCCGCAACCGCGGTCTAGCGAACGGTACCGAAGTTAGCTTTGGTACTTTTGGTCTGAAAGCAGTCGGCCGTGGTCGTTTAACTGCACGTCAGATCGAATCTGCACGTCGTGCCATGACACGTCACATTAAGCGTCAGGGACAAATTTGGATTCGAGTTTTCCCGGACAAACCTATTACCTCTAAGCCTCTTGAAGTGCGTATGGGTAAAGGTAAAGGTAACGTTGAATACTGGGTATGTCAGATTCAACCTGGTAAGGTTCTTTATGAGATGAATGGTGTTTCTGAAGTGATCGCTCGTGAAGCGTTTGCTTTAGCTGCTGCCAAGCTTCCAATCAAGACTACCTTCGTAACTAAGACGGTGATGTAATGAAAGCGAGCGAACTAAGAGAAAAGAGCGTTGAAGAACTGAACGCTGAACTACTTGGTCTGCTGCGTGAGCAGTTCAACCTGCGTATGCAACACGCCACTGGTCAGTTGACTCAGACTCATCAACTGAAATTAGTGCGCCGTAATATTGCGCGCGTTAAGACCATTATTACTTCTAAGGCGGGTGCATAATGTCTGATAAAATCCGTACTTTGCAAGGTCGTGTCACTAGCAACAAAATGGATAAAACCATTACTGTAGCTATCGAACGCCAAGTGAAACACCCAATCTATGGGAAATACATTAAGCGTACGACTAAGATCCATGCACATGACGAAGCTAATCAGTGCAATGAAGGTGACGTAGTCGCGATTCGCGAATGTCGTCCTTTGTCTAAGACTAAATCTTGGACCCTGGTTGAAGTAGTATCAAAGGCCTAATCATATTAGGTATTTAGGTAAACGGCTCCAGTATTTGGGGCCGTTTGTTTTTTAATACTATACATTCCATGTTTATGGTGTTATATTTGCGCCCCATTTTTGACTAAATTCAAAGCAAAAATGGTGTTTATAGTCCCATAGTGGGAATTGTGTAGTAACGATAGCGGAGCACTTAAAATGATCCAAATGCAATCGACTCTTGACGTCGCATGTAACAGCGGCGCACGCAGAGTTCAGTGTATTAAGGTCTTGGGTGGCTCTCATCGTCGTTATGCCGGTATCGGCGACATCATCAAAGTTTCTGTTAAAGAAGCAATTCCTCGCGCTAAAGCGAAGAAAGGTGATGTGTATAACGCGGTGGTAGTCCGTACTAAGAAAGGCGTACGTCGTCCAGACGGTTCTGTCATTCGCTTCGATCGGAATGCAGCTGTTCTTTTGAACAACAACCTGCAGCCGATTGGTACTCGTATCTTTGGACCAGTGACACGTGAATTGCGTAATGAGCAATTTATGAAAATTGTCTCGCTGGCACCAGAAGTACTGTAAGGAGCTTCAAAATGGCAGCTAAAATCCGTCGTCAAGACGAAGTAATCGTATTAGCAGGTAAAGACAAGGGCAAGCGTGCTAAAGTTGCTCAAGTATTACCTACTGGTAAGTTAATTGTTGAAGGCATCAATCTTGTCAAGAAACACCAAAAGCCAAACCCACAACTGGGTGTAGCCGGTGGTATTGTTGAGAAAGAAGCACCGATTCAAGCATCAAATGTTGCGATCTTTAACCCTGTCACAGGCAAGGCGGATCGTGTTGGTTTCCGATTTGAAGACGGCAAAAAAGTTCGTTTCTTTAAATCGAACAGTGAACTCGTTAAGTAACTGGAGTAAACGATGGCGAAACTGCATGATAAATATCAAGAGACTGTTGTCGCTGAACTGACTCAAAAGTTCGGTTATACCAGTGTCATGCAAGTCCCTCGGATTGAGAAAATCACCCTGAACATGGGTGTTGGCGAAGCCGTTGCAGATAAAAAAGTTATGGAACATGCTGTTCGTGACATGACTGCAATTGCTGGTCAAAAACCAGTAGTAACTGTTGCTCGTAAATCAGTTGCTGGTTTTAAAATCCGTGAAGGCTACCCTATTGGCTGTAAAGTGACCCTGCGCGGTGAGCGTATGTGGGAATTCTTAGAGCGTTTAGTTGACATCGCAATCCCACGTATCCGTGACTTCCGTGGTCTGAGCGCTAAAGCGTTCGACGGCCGTGGTAACTACGCGATGGGCGTGCGTGAGCAGATCATTTTCCCAGAGATCGATTACGATAAAATCGATAAAATTCGCGGTATGGATATTGTTATCACTACCTCTGCGAAGACTGATGAAGAAGGTCGTGCTTTGTTAGACGCTTTTAACTTCCCATTCAAGAAATAAGGGTAGCGTAATGGCAAAAACATCAATGAAAGCACGTGAAGCAAAGCGTGCACAGCTCGTAGCTAAGTTCGCTGAAAAGCGCGCTGCTCTGAAAGTGATTATTGCAAGTCCAGCTTCTTCTGATGAAGATCGTTGGGATGCAGTATTAAAGCTGCAAGCTCTACCACGTGATTCCAGCGCATCGCGTCAACGCAATCGTTGTAATCAAACTGGTCGCCCACATGGTTTCCTACGTAAGTTCGGCTTAAGCCGTATCAAATTACGTGAAGCAACCATGCGTGGTGAAGTTCCTGGCCTGCGTAAGGCTAGCTGGTAAGCACTTGTCACGGAGTAAGCTAATATGAGCATGCAAGATCCTATTGCGGATATGTTAACCCGTATTCGTAACGGCCAAGCTGCTAACAAAGTATCTGTGAAGATGCCTTCTGCTAAGCTGAAAGTCGCTATTGCGAAACTGCTTAAAGAAGAAGGTTACATCGCTGATTACGCCGTAGCAGATGAAGCCAAGCCTGAATTGGAAATTACGTTAAAGTACTTCCAAGGCCAACCAGTCGTTGAGACTATCCAGCGTGTAAGCCGTCCTGGTCTTCGTATTTACAAAGGTAAAAACGAACTTCCTAAAGTGATGGGCGGACTGGGTGTCGCAATTGTGTCCACTTCTAAAGGCCTGATGACTGATCGTGCCGCCCGCCTTGCAGGCATGGGTGGCGAGGTTATCTGCTACGTAGCATAAGGAGCTAGGAATGTCTCGTGTAGCAAAAGCACCAGTATCTATTCCAGCTGGCGTAGAGGTGACCTTAAACGAACAGACCCTGACCGTCAAAGGCGCGAAAGGAAGTCTGACTCGAGTGATCAACAATGCGGTCAATGTTGTTATTGAAAATGGCGTGATTAAATTCCTTCCTGTTGAGGGCGCTGTTGGCGCTTGGGCACAGGCTGGTACAACACGTGCATTAGTAAACAACATGGTTGTTGGTGTATCTCAAGGTTTTGAGCGTAAATTAAAGTTAGTTGGCGTTGGTTACCGTGCGAAACTCGTCGGTGCTGACATTGACCTGACTTTAGGTTTCTCTCATCCGTTAGTACACAAACTGCCCGCAGGCGTTACTGCAGAGTGCCCTAGCCAAACTGACATCGTCCTACGTGGCGTTGATAAACAGTTAATTGGCCAAGTCGCTGCTGAGATTCGCGGATACCGTCCACCAGAGCCATACAAAGGCAAGGGTGTTCGCTATGACGACGAAGAAGTACGCCGTAAAGAGGCTAAGAAGAAGTAGGTAACGCGATATGGATAAGAAAACATCTCGCTTACGTCGCGCTATTCGCGCTCGTAAGAAGATCCAAGAGCTGGGCGTGAACCGTCTGGTTGTACATCGTACACCGCGTCACATTTATGCTCAGGTGATCAATCCTGAAGCTCAGGTGGTGGCAGCTGCTTCAACCGTGGAAAAAGCGGTTAAAGAGCAACTGAAGAGTACCGGTAACGTAGACGCGGCTAAAGCAGTAGGTAAGTTTGTTGCTGAGCGCGCGATCGAAAAAGGCGTAACGAATGTTGCGTTCGATCGTTCTGGTTTCAAGTATCACGGTCGTGTAGCTGCTCTAGCAGATGCTGCTCGTGAAGCTGGCCTCCAGTTCTAAGGGGTTATAAAAATGGCTAAATTAGAAGCTCAGCAAAAAGACGATCTGCAAGAGAAATTAATTGCAGTTAATCGTGTTTCTAAAGTAGTTAAGGGCGGTCGTATCTTTAGCTTCACAGCACTAACAGTAGTGGGTGACGGTAATGGTAAGGTCGGCTACGGCTATGGTAAAGCGCGCGAAGTTCCAGCAGCAATTCAAAAAGCTATGGAAAAAGCCCGTCGTAATATGGTGACCGTTGAGTTGAATGCAGGTACTCTGCATCACCCAGTTAAAGGTCGTCATACTGGTTCACGTGTATACATGCAACCAGCATCACAGGGTACCGGTATTATCGCCGGTGGCGCAATGCGTGCCGTATTGGAAGTTGCAGGCGTTCATAACGTTCTGTCTAAAGCATACGGTTCTACTAACCCGATCAACATCGTTCGCGCGACTGTCGATGCATTGGTGCACATGAAGTCACCTTCGCAAATCGCAGCTAAGCGTGGCCTGAATGTTGACGAAATTCGGGGGTAATGCACCATGGCAACTAAAACTGTAAAAGTTACTCAAACTAAAAGTGGTATCGGTCGTTTACCAAAGCACCGTGCTACCCTAACGGGTCTTGGTTTGCGTCGCATTGGTCACACTGTTGAATTAGAAGATACTCCTTCTGTTCGCGGTATGATCAACAAGGTCTACTACATGGTTAAGGTGGAGGATTAATAGATGCGTTTAAATACTCTATCTCCAGCTGCAGGCGCTAAGCATGCACCAAAGCGTGTAGGCCGTGGTATGGGTTCAGGCTTAGGTAAAACTGCGGGTCGTGGTCATAAAGGCCAAAAATCTCGTAGCGGTGGCGGTGTACGCCCAGGCTTCGAGGGTGGTCAAATGCCACTTAAGATCCGTTTACCTAAATTTGGTTTTACCTCGCGTCGCGCTATGGTAACAGCTGAAGTTCGTGTACTCGAACTGGCTAAAGTTAACGGTGATGTTATCGACTTAAACGCTCTGAAAGATGCGAACGTTATTACTCGCAACATCCAGTTTGCGAAAATCGTTCTTTCAGGTACCATTGAGCGCCCTGTGACCGTTAAAGGTCTGAAGGTAACCAAAGGTGCACGTGCAGCGATTGAAGCTGCTGGCGGTAAGATCGAGGAATAATACGTCGATGGCAAAACCAGGACTTGATTTAAAAAGCGCGAAAGGTGGACTTTCTGAGTTGAAAGCTCGCCTCCTGTTCGTGATTGGTGCGATTATCGTCTTTAGGGCCGGTTCGTTTGTACCAATTCCTGGTATTGACGCAGCTGTATTAGCAGAGCTGTTTGCTCAGCAAAGTGGAACCATCCTTGGCATGTTTAACATGTTCTCGGGTGGTGCCCTTGAGCGTGCTTCCATTTTTGCATTAGGTATCATGCCGTACATTTCGGCATCGATTATTATGCAGTTATTGACTGTTGTGCATCCTGCACTGGCTGAATTGAAAAAAGAAGGCGAGTCAGGACGTAAAAAAATTAGTCAATATACACGTTGGGGTACGTTAGTGCTGGGTACATTCCAGTCGGTCGGTATTGCAACAGGGTTACCAAACTTAGTCCCAGGCCTCGTGGTCAATATTGGATTCGGTTTCTACTTTGTTGCCGTTGTGAGTTTAGTTACTGGAACTATGTTTCTGATGTGGCTAGGTGAGCAAATTACCGAACGAGGTATAGGTAATGGTATCTCGATTTTAATTTTCGCAGGTATTGTTGCTGGATTACCTTCCGCTATCGGCCAAACGGCTGAGCAGGCGCGTCAAGGTGACCTGAATGTGTTAGTATTGTTGTTGCTTGCGGTAATTATATTCGCTGTGACTTATTTCGTGGTATTCGTGGAGCGTGGTCAACGTCGTATCGTTGTTAACTATGCTAAGCGTCAGCAAGGCCGTAAGGTATTCGCTGCGCAAAGTACCCACCTACCGTTGAAAATAAATATGGCTGGTGTAATTCCACCAATTTTTGCGTCAAGCATCATTTTGTTCCCAGGTACACTGGCTCAGTGGTTTGGTCAAAATGAGTCTATGTCATGGTTAAGTGATTTTTCACTGGCTGTGTCTCCTGGACAACCGCTTTACTCATTATTATATGCGGCAGCAATTATTTTCTTCTGTTTCTTCTATACTGCGTTGGTATTTAACCCACGTGAAACAGCAGATAACTTGAAGAAAAGTGGTGCATTCATCCCTGGGATCCGTCCTGGAGAACAGACTTCGCGTTACATTGATAAAGTGATGACCCGTTTGACATTAGCAGGCGCGTTATACATTACCTTTATCTGTTTAATTCCGGAGTTCATGTTAATTGCGTGGAAAGTACAGTTCTATTTTGGCGGTACTTCACTACTAATTATGGTAGTCGTAATCATGGACTTCATGGCTCAGGTTCAGACCCATATGATGTCACATCAGTATGAGTCTGTGATGAAGAAAGCTAACCTAGTTAACAAAGCGAATTTAGATCGTTTTGGTCGCTAAGTAGCTTTACGGAGTGATGAAATGAAAGTTCGAGCTTCCGTGAAGAAGATCTGCCGTAACTGCAAGATCGTCAAGCGTAGTGGCGTTGTGCGCGTTATCTGTGTTGAACCAAAACACAAACAGCGTCAAGGCTAAAAGTGAAATTGTTCAGCCCACTGTTGGGCTGAACAAATATTGTTTGCAAATCTGTCAACTGTCGAGTATCCTTTCGGGCTTTTCGCAGTTGGCCTTTAACTTAAGGAGTGCATAGTGGCCCGTATCGCTGGCATTAACATTCCTGATCAAAAGCATACAGTCATCGCATTGACTGCAATTTTCGGCATCGGCCGTACTCGCGCTAGAGCAATCTGCGCAGCTACGTCAATTGCTGAAACTGCTAAGATCAAGGAATTGAGCGAAGCTCAAATCGACACCCTACGCGAAGAAGTTGCCAAATACTTAGTAGAAGGTGACTTACGTCGTGAGATTTCTATGAACATCAAGCGTCTTATGGATCTTGGTTGTTATCGTGGTCTCCGCCATCGTCGTAGCCTGCCTCTTCGTGGGCAACGTACTAAGACCAATGCGCGTACGCGTAAAGGTCCACGTAAACCAATCAAGAAGTAACGGGAAGGTAGACAATGGCTAAAGTTCCGTCACGTTCTCCGCGTAAGCGCGTACGTAAACAGGTTGCAGATGGCATGGCTCATATCCATGCTTCTTTCAACAACACAATTGTCACCATTACAGATCGTCAAGGTAATGCGTTGTCATGGGCTACCTCAGGTGGTTCAGGTTTCCGTGGTTCACGTAAATCTACGCCATTTGCTGCACAGGTAGCTGCTGAGCGTGCAGGTGCTGCTGCTCAAGACTACGGTTTAAAAAACCTTGAAGTGTTTGTGAAGGGTCCAGGTCCAGGTCGTGAATCAGCCATTCGTGCGCTGAACGCTGTTGGTTACAAAATTACCAACATTACCGATGTGACGCCGATCCCTCATAATGGTTGTCGTCCTCCTAAAAAGCGTCGTGTATAACGCGTTTCATTAGGATAGTTGGAGAAAGATCATGGCAAGATACTTGGGTCCCAAGCTCAAGCTCAGCCGCCGAGAAGGTACTGACCTTTTCTTAAAAAGCGGTGTGAGAGCAATCGATTCTAAGTGTAAACTGGAATCTGCACCAGGACAGCATGGCGCTCGTAAGCCACGTCTGTCAGAGTACGGTTTACAGTTACGCGAAAAACAAAAAGTTCGTCGTATTTACGGTGTGTTAGAAAAACAATTCCGTAACTACTACAAAGAGGCTGCACGTCTAAAAGGTAACACTGGTGAAAACCTGTTACAACTTTTAGAAACTCGTTTAGATAACGTTGTTTATCGTATGGGTTTTGGTGCGACTCGTGCAGAATCACGTCAGCTAGTAAGCCATAAATCAGTTATGGTTAACGGTCGTGTTGTTAACATTCCGTCATTCAAAGTGTCTGCGAATGATGTTGTAAGCATCCGTGAAAAGTCACGCACTCAAGCTCGTATCAAAGCGGCTTTAGAAGTGGCTGCTCAACGCGAGAAGCCTACATGGGTTGAAGTCGACAGCGCGAAAATGGAAGGTGCTTTCAAGCGTATTCCAGAACGTAGCGATTTGTCTGCGGAAATTAACGAACAGCTGATCGTCGAGCTTTACTCTAAGTAAGGCTAACAAACAAGAGAGGACACAATGCAGGGTTCTGTTACAGAATTTCTTAAACCGCGTCTCGTTGATATCGAGCAGGTTAACTCAACACGTGCCAAGGTTACTTTGGAACCGCTTGAGCGTGGTTTCGGCCACACTTTAGGTAACGCGTTGCGTCGCATCCTATTGTCGTCTATGCCCGGCTGCGCGGTTACCGAAGTCGAGATTGACGGCGTACTGCACGAATACAGCAGTAAGGAAGGCGTACAAGAAGATATCCTTGAAATCTTGCTAAATCTGAAAGGCTTAGCAGTGACTATCGAGGGTAAAGACGAGGCTATGCTTACATTAAGCAAGTCCGGCGCAGGCCCTGTCATCGCAGCAGATATCACGCATGATGGTGATGTCACTATCGTGAATCCTGATCATGTTATCTGTCATTTAACAGGTAACAATGATATCAGCATGCGTATTCGCGTTGAGCGTGGTCGTGGTTATGTGCCAGCATCTGCTCGTGCACAGACAGAAGACGATGATCGCCCAATCGGCCGTTTGCTGGTTGATGCTTCTTTCTCGCCAGTCGCACGTATTGCCTACAATGTAGAAGCAGCTCGTGTTGAACAGCGTACTGACTTGGATAAACTCGTTATCGATATGACCACTAACGGTACTATTGATCCTGAGGAAGCTATCCGTCGTTCTGCAACCATCTTAGCTGAACAGCTGGATGCGTTTGTCGAGCTGCGTGACGTGACTGAGCCAGAAATGAAAGAAGAGAAGCCGGAGTTCGATCCGATTCTGTTGCGTCCTGTCGACGATTTAGAGCTAACTGTACGTTCGGCTAACTGTTTGAAAGCCGAAGCGATTCATTACATCGGAGATCTGGTACAGCGTACTGAAGTTGAGTTGCTGAAGACCCCTAACTTAGGTAAGAAGTCTCTTACTGAAATTAAGGACGTTTTAGCTTCTCGCGGACTGTCGTTAGGTATGCGTTTGGAAAACTGGCCTCCAGCTAGTTTAGCAGACGACCTATAAGTCTCAGGTTTGTACAGATTTAGGTTATAAGGATTAGGTCATGCGCCATCGTAAGAGTGGTCGTCAACTTAACCGCAACAGCAGTCACCGCCAAGCTATGTTCCGTAACATGGCAAGCTCACTGGTTCGTCATGAGATCATCAAGACAACCGTAGCTAAAGCGAAAGAACTGCGTCGCGTAGTTGAGCCTCTGATAACACTTGCTAAGAGTGACAGCGTTGCAAACCGTCGTTTAGCGTTTGCACGTACTCGCGACGCTGAAGTCGTAGGTAAGTTATTCACTGAATTGGGTCCACGTTACCAGGAACGTCCTGGTGGCTATACCCGTATCCTTAAGTGCGGTTTACGTGCTGGTGATAAAGCCCCAATGGCTTACATCGAGCTAGTAGGTCGTCCAGAAGCTGCTCAAGCTGTTGATGTTGAAGCTGCTGAGTAATTAAGGTTACAAAGTTTAAAAAGCCGAGCTCTAAGCTCGGCTTTTTTGTTTTTAGCTGTCCCGTTATGGCATATGTTATAAAAAATATTTCCTTATGACAACATCAAGTAACTCAAGCCATAAGCGTGCTCAACGTAATTTCACCTTAACCTTTAAATTAGGCGTTGTTGAAGGTGTTTAAAAAGACGAAATGAACAACAAACAAGCGCAGTTTTGTTTTGGCATTCAGGGCAAAAAAACTGTACTCGTGTATAGCTAAGAAAGCACAGAAGACTCGATTAGTCTAAACCCTTTCAGTATCCCCTTATCCCTCATTCAAATAAAACAGCTGAGACCATCAAGCGCCTTGTGCGTGAGTTAGCCGAAGAGAAACTGCGTAACCAAATTCTCAATACGATGGTCGATATCATGGACAGTGAATATGGAGCGGCTTTAGAAAAATGTTCTTATGCTGTATATCAGGCAAACCAAAACCTAAAGCGAAATAAACCTTGCCGTTTCTAGTCGGGCTATCGTTATGTCACGGCAAGTTATTTTTCAGGCTGTCGCTCGGATGGAGAATCAAAGAGCTGAACTATCGGCCATCAAACACTGGGTCCAATAAGAGCGTCAATATATGCCGCAATGGGGGACGCTTAAGCTCTAGAGTTGACACAAGCTAAGCTGGTTGAACATGATGTCAAACTAGGGCGAGACCAGTTCTATTGCTACTTGAGAAGTGAAGCTTGCGGGTTTTGCCCAAGATAAGCTTCACAAAAATGACATTCAGCAAGCATTGGATGAAGATGCATCCCTACCTGCTGAAGGAAGAGGGGCTACTCGATATCGAGCATGTACTGGTTAGTGATATTGTCTGCCTCGAATCAGATCAAGGCGTGCACTTTGGGTCACTGGTGGCCGATGCCACGTCATGTAAGATAGTTGGCAATCGCTTGTGCGGACATGAAAGTAGAAAGCCTAGTTAAAGCTCTAAAAATGGTGGTCAAAGACAAGCGCAGTAGCGCTAATGCGGTCCATCACTCAGACCAAGGTTCGAATACTGCTCAGCCGGTTATTAATATGAACTGCAGGAAAACCTTATTCAGCCGTCGATGACAGACGGTTATGATGGCTATCAAAATACGTTAGCAGAAAGAGTCAACGGGATTTGTAGCAGCAGTTTTTATATACCGATGTAAAACGCAGGCAGAGCATAAGAGACTTGTTAGAGAATCGATAGCGATATCAACGAAATGAGACCGCATCTGAGTTTGGATATGGAAACATCCAATCAGGTGCATAATAGAAAAGGCCAGCTACTGGAGCTGGCCTAGAAATTGTCAATTTATCCTAAGACGTGACATTGAGAGCCGTTATTGAGTTGCCGATTTCTGTTGGCTGTAATCAAGTTTCTCATGCTTTTGGCCCATAGCCTCGGCAACTTCAGGTGGCATATAGTTTTCGTCATGCTTGGCTAAGACTTCAGTCGCGGCCAACTTACCATCTTCACCTAATACGCCTTGTGCCACGATACCTTGGCCCTCACGAAATAGATCCGGTAATAGATCATCATAGGTCACTAGAATTTCGCCACCTAAGGAATCGTGTACAGCAAACTGCACGTGTAGGCTGTTTGGATCACGCACCATAGAGCCAACAGTTACCATGCCGCCCACACGAATACGTTGGCCTGCTTCGGGTTTTACACCAGTATCGGTTTTGCCGTTAACAATCTCAGACGGTGTATAAAATAGGTTTAAGTTGGAGTTCAGCGCATACAACAAAAGTGAAGCAATTGCGGCAACGCCACCGATTAATGCTACAGCTAATGTCAGTCTCTTTTTGCGTCTTGGGTTCACGATTTGTTACTCCTAGTTTCTTTGAGGCGCTCTTCGCGGTTCATCTTTTTCGCTATTTCAATAAGCACTTTGCGCTTTTGGCGTGCGCTTGTGATGATCAGCGTCGACAAACAGAAGAAGGTCACGCCATAGGCAAGCCATACATAAAAGGCATAGCCACCCATGTTGAAAAAATCACTGATAGAATCGAATTGCATTATTTGACCTCCTCAGCTTTAGCAAGTTCACGCACCCATGGGCGCATTCCGTTTCTGGCTAAGATTTCTGCTCTAAATCTCACAATAGTGATAGCCCCTATCATAAGCCCGAAACCTAAAATATTGATTAAAAGTGGGTACAACATTTCGCTCGACATGGTCGATTTTTCAGTAATCCGAATAGTTGAAGGTTGATGCAGTGAGCTCCACCATTCAACTGAGTATTTAATAATCGGAATATTGATTACGCCGACGATTGCTAAGATCCCCGCAGCACGTGCCGCAAGTACCTTGTCTTCAAAAGAAGCATAGAGCGAAATAACACCTAAATAGAGAAAAAGTAAGACCAATTCAGAGGTTAGGCGCGCATCCCACACCCACCATGTGCCCCACATAGGTTTACCCCAAGTCGCACCTGTAAAGAGAGCGATAAAGGTGATGACTGCACCAATAGGTGCAATAGAAGCCGCTGCCCAGTCTGCTAGTTTAACCTGCCAGACAAGGCCAATAAATGCCGCCGTCGCCATGCCCATATAAGCAGCCATTGACATTGAAGCGGCCGGCACATGGATAAAGATAATACGGTAACTGTCACCCTGTTGGTAATCAGTTGGGGCAAACAATAAGCCCCATACCGTGCCAACGGTAATGAAAAGACAAGCTAAGATAGCAAACCATGGAAATAATGTTCCTGATAACTTGTAAGCGCGTTCAGGATCCGCGTAAGGGTGTAACCATTTCCACATTTTAGTTAGTACTCACTCGCAGAGATGCACCTATTGCAAAAGGTGCCAAGGTTAACGAACCGATCAGCATTGCGCCAATTATAGCGAGCTGACCGTCATAGGGTAAATTCATTCCTGCTGCATCAATGGCACTGGTCGCGAAAATTAGCACAGGAATATAAAGTGGTAGGATGAGTAGACTCAACAGTACGCCGCCTTTGCGCAGACCAACGGTTAATGCTACGCCAATCGCACCTAAGAGTGACAACACTGGAGTGCCTAAAGCCAGTGTGGCAATCAAGGCTCCATAGCTGTTGGCTTCTAAGTTCAGTAACACAGCTAGCAGTGGTGCGATAAGGATGAGTGGGACACCCGTGAGTAACCAGTGAGCTAATACTTTTGCCAATACTAAAATGGCGAGCGGTTGTGGACTAAGCAGCATCTGCTCTAAGCTGCCATCACTAAAATCGGCTTTAAAAAGGCGCTCAAGCGATAGCATCGACGCGAGCAATGCCGCAACCCAAATAATCCCTGGGGCGATACGCGCCAACATTTGCGGTTCTGGACCAATACCAAGTGGAAATAGGGTGACAACCATAATAAAGAATAACAATGGGTTAAAAATATCACCGCGGTGGCGAATCGCGATTTTTAGATCCCGCTGCAGTAATGTAAAAAACGCTTGAGTAAAGCTGATGCCTCTTTTCATTATGCCAAACCTTATACGAAGCGATAATCTAGACGAATTTTACGAAGCCTATCATCTTTGATAATGCCCATATCTTGGTGAGTGGTAAGGATCACGCAGCCACCATTATCCGCATGTTTAATAAACAATTGTTCAAGTTCTTCGACACCTCTTTTATCTATCGCAGTAAAAGGTTCATCCAAGATCCATATTTTACAATCATTGTGCCAGAGTCTTGCCAATGCTGTTCTGCGATGCTGACCTGCGGATAAATGCCCTGCAAGGGCTTCTTCAAATCCAGATAAATTCACTTTTGCCAATATGGCAGATGTATCAAAATCATCATAGCCACTGATTCTTAAATTGAAGTTAAGGTTTTCTTCAGCAGTTAACTCAGATTTCACCCCTGCAAGATGGCCTAAATACAGCAGATCTTCATTATATTCATCGCGACATCGGTTGATGTCTTCATTGACATAAAAGGTTTGCCCTGCATAGGGTCGAGATAAGCCTGCCAAAATACGTAATAAACTGGTTTTGCCAGCACCATTAGGGCCTTCAATCTGGACGATATCGCCCGCATTAATCTCAAAACTTAATTCATCAAACAGGATGCGTTCTTCGCGGATGCATGTCAGCTTGCTCGCTGATAACAGTGTGTCTACTGAAATTATATTTGTCACTGAACCCTCTATCTCAAGCCGGAAGGAAACACAAGTGATTCTAACACAAACGTTATTGCGGGGTTTACAATTGCTTAGGACTAGATGTCAGCAATTTGATATGGTTCCAATAACCGCAATATTTCTCGTACAAATCGAACTTTTTTAATACTTGCTAATATATTAACGAATTTGTCACGTTTGTCGCCTCATATCATTTATGCTGAGATTCTAATCACAAAAAGATGAGATTTATTGAAGTTTGTAGTAATCTTAGTCCGCTATAATGAGTCTGCCTCAAAGGGCAGCGAGAGCTTTGTACGTATTTGCATTAGGAACATTGAACATGAAAAAACTGTTAGCCATGACTGCAGTCGCCGCTTTGACTATGTCAGTCAACGTTTCAGCTCAAGATGCTGAAGCTATTTATAATAAGGCATGTACCGTATGCCATAGCATGGGTGTTGCTGGTGCTCCTAAATCCCACAATACTGCTGACTGGGAACCACGTTTAGCTAAAGGTGTTGATAATCTAGTTAAAAGTGTAAAAACTGGATTAAATGCAATGCCACCAGGTGGTATGTGTACAGATTGTACCGATGAAGATTACAAAGCTGCGATTGAGTTTATGTCTAAAGCTAAGTAATTTTACTGTATAAAAAAACCGGCATGAGCCGGTTTTTTTATACCTGCGCTAAGCCAAGACTTAGCGCTATTGTAGATGATTTATTGTACTTGAGTATCCAGTACTAAGTTTGCGGTTTCACCCACATTCACTTTGCTAATCTTTCCTTGGATATCACCAGCTTGTGGTTTGATATTGCCATGCTTAGATAAGACCGCAATGACTTCAACACTTGCTGTTTGGCTTAATTTAACATCGCCCCCCATGCCAGTGCTATCATCTAATGTCACCGTTACAGGTAAGGATTTTGCGCTGACCTTGGTCGCTGCTAACGGTACTTTAGGGCCTTCAGTTGCACGGGCGAATACAAAGATAGTGTCATCTGGACCAGCTTTCGCCGCAAGCTCTGGTGAGATTGAAATCGCAATACTCACTGATTTACTTGTGACTTTTGCCTGCTTGTGTACATCATCGTTAGGCATGCCAGAGGTTTCGGCTTGAATACGTAAGTTAGCTGTTTCAATCGCATTCATCAGTGCAGCGCGATCTACATCTGGGCGGTTACTGTCGAGAATGGTTTGCCATGAATTGATAGCTTTTTGGTACTTAGCTGTGAAGAAAGCATCCATACCTACTAGCAATAATGTTGACGGATCCTGCGGATCTAATGCTAACGATTCATCGATCAAAGCTTGAACTTGTGGCGTCATTTGCTGACCAGCTTTGTAATACAATGCCGTCGCTTTTGGACCGATTAACTCTGCATGCTTACCTACTAAATCTATCACTTTGTCGAATGCGGCGACCGCTTTGTCGAATTGGTTCGCAGAAATATAAGCATGCCCCAGACTAAACCAAGCTTGACTATTTTCAGGCTCTGCTTGTACTTGGGCTTCCATCATCTGCACGCGTTGTGCCATGATTTGAGCTGTATCCATACCTGCATGCGGGTTAGCAGCTTGGGTGTTGCCTATATTTTCAAAGGCACCTAAATGTTGATAAAGATAACCGGAGATCGCTATCAAGCAGACCGACATGACCGATGGCCAAAGGATGCTCTTAGGCTTGATTTGATTGACGAGAGAATCATCGCTTGCTTGTTTGATGTCTTGGAGCAAACTGATTTCGAGTTCTTTCTTAAGCGCATCAAATTCTGCTTGGTCGAGTAGCTCTTCATGAAGTTCTTTCTCAAGGGTAGCAAGACGCTCATTGAACAATTCGAGGTTCGTTTGTTTGCGAACGCCAGCTTCTTCAGTGCGCAACAACTTTTGCTGTCTGAAATGCGGGATCCAGATCAGCGTTAAGCTGATCAACATAACAAGCGCAATAAAAATCCAAAATGTCGTCATTGTTTCTATATTCACTTTAGTTTGCATAAAAGCGGTGTTACCGCCGGCTTGGAAGCAAGATTATACGTAAAGATTATTCATTGAACAGTAATATAAGACCATCATTAGTGTGAAAACTGATAGTTGGGCACTGGTTCACAAATTGATCCATCGAGTCATTTATGTATGAAACTTAAGGCTCATTTATCTGTCACATGCAAAACTGTAGGCTTTTAGTGACTCTCTTTCGGCAAAAATTGAGAATGAGACAAGTCACCCAGTTTTGTATGAAAGAGGCAGACAGGAACAATAGCAAATACTAAAATGAACCAAATTTCGTGCATTTGTGTGAACAGAATGTTATGCGTTGGTTTAGAGTCTTTCTAAATCAACTTATTATTAGAGACTGAGGAAAACCCATGATCCCAGAACTTGGACACTTTTCGCTGATAATAGGAGTGGCTTTTGCCTTCTTATTAACCAGCGTTCCCCTTATAGGTGTTGCCCGTAAAGACCAATATCTAGTGAGGTATGCTTGGCCGTTAGCCTACGGAATGTTCTTTTTTATCGCTTTATCCGTAGTATCACTTGGTTACAGCTTCGCCGTTGATGATTTCTCCGTGGCCTATGTGGCACATCACTCTAATTCTCAGTTACCTATCTTCTTTAAGATTGCGGCCGTATGGGGCGGTCATGAAGGGTCGCTGCTATTCTGGGTGTTCGCGCTATCCACTTGGGCTGCCTCTGTTGCTTTATTCAGTAAAGGCTTAGAAGAAGTCTTCACCGCTCGCGTGTTAGCGGTATTGGCATTGATTGTGATTGGCTTCAGCTTGTTTATGTTACTCACTTCTAGCCCATTTGAACGTATATTCCCAATGCCTGCTGAAGGCCGCGACTTAAATCCAATGCTGCAGGATGTGGGCTTAATCTTCCACCCTCCGATGTTATATTTGGGTTATGTGGGTTTCTCAGTCAGTTTTGCATTTGCGATTGCAGCTTTGATGAGTGGTCACCTTGATTCTGCTTGGGCTCGTTGGTCGCGTCCTTGGACCTTAGCCGCTTGGGTTTTCCTCACTGGTGGTATTGCATTAGGTTCTTGGTGGGCGTATTACGAATTAGGCTGGGGTGGATGGTGGTTCTGGGATCCAGTAGAAAACGCTTCATTTATGCCTTGGCTAGTGGGTACGGCTTTAGTGCATTCACTGATCGTGACGGAAAAGCGCGGTGCATTCCGTAACTGGACGGTATTGCTGTCTATCTTCGCATTCTCGCTAAGTTTACTCGGTACCTTTATCGTACGCTCTGGTGTGTTGACTTCAGTGCATTCATTTGCAGCCGATCCAAGCCGCGGTATGTTTATTCTATTATTGCTTGGTCTCGCTATCGGTGGTTCGCTCACTTTGTTTGCCTTCCGTGCAAGTGAAATGAGCAGCCCTGCACGCTTCGAGCTGAAATCAAAAGAAACCATGCTGTTAGTTTGTAACGTGTTACTGACGGTTGCAGCGGGTACTGTTCTGTTAGGCACTTTATACCCACTGCTGATCGATGCGTTAGGCATGGGTAAGATTTCTGTTGGACCTCCATACTTTAACGCTGTGTTTGTACCCATAGTACTTGTACTGTTTGCCTTTATGGGCGTCGGTCCAATCATTCGTTGGAAAAAATCGAAAGCTGGTGAATTGAAGCGACAGTTACTCGTACCTGCATTAGTATCTCTGGTGATTGGTATTGTCACGCCGTTTATCGTCGATGGGGCCTTTAACGCTTGGGTTGCTTGCGGTATCGCCGCTGCAGCTTGGATTATTTTGGCAACCGCAAAAGCAGCTTACAGCATCGTTAAGCCTAAAGATGGTGAAGTAAGCATCGCACGTATGGGCCGTAGCCAACTCGGTATGATCATCGCGCACTTAGGTATTGCTGTGTCTGTTATTGGTGCCACTATGGTGTCTAACTACTCAGTGGAGAAAAGTGTGCGTATGGGGCCTGGCGTAAGCCAAGAGCTAGCGGGTTACACCTTTAAATATCTCGAAACTAAAAACGTTGTTGGTCCTAATTACACTGCGCAGCAAGGTCAAATTGAGATTTACAAAGGCGATAAGTTACTGACACTGCTCAAACCCGATCGTCGCCAATACAATGTGCGTACTATGGATATGACCGAAGCCGGTATCGATTGGGGTCTGTTCCGCGATCTGTATGTGACGATGGGCGATCCGATTAGTAGTACTGAATTTGCTGTGCGTTTGAACTACAAGCCGTTTGTGCGTTGGTTATGGTTCGGAGCAATATTCATGATGGTCGGCGGTTTCTTTGCCGCATCGGATAAACGCTATCGCTCAAAAGTCGCGGCTACCGTTAAACCGCAAGCTGAAAAAGCGAAATTAGCTACCGCTCAATAATTGGGGAATGTATGAAGAAGTTGGTTCTGTTTATCCCATTAGTCATTTTTCTTGGCATGGGGGTATTTTTATACAAAGGATTGTTTTTAAATCCACAGAAACTGGATTCAGCTCTGGAAGGAAAGCCTATTCCGGCTTTCCAACTGGAACGTCTCGAAACACCAAACGAGATGATTACCAATGAGCAACTGAAAGGTAAAGTGGCATTACTCAACGTATGGGCGACTTGGTGTCCATCTTGTAAATATGAACACCCTTTCTTAGTAATGCTGAAACGCCAAAATATTCTGCCTATCTACGGGATTAACTACCGCGACGAGCGTATCCCTGCACTGGAAGAATTAAGACGTCAGGGCGATCCATACAATATCAATATTTATGATAAAGATGGTCGTTTAGGTTTAGATCTTGGCGTTTATGGCGCACCCGAAAGCTTTATTGTTGATCATAATGGCATTATTCGTTATCGCTATGCAGGTCCTATTGACCAGCGTGTATGGAGCGAAACCCTCTATCCTATGATCCAACAACTACAAGCTGAAGCGGCGAAGGATGGTGCAGCATGAGAACACTGACAAAAATCATCGGTGGTTTAGTGTTGTTGCTGAGTATGGTGACAACCGTAATGGCTACACCTGTAGACACTTATGAGTTTAAATCGCCTGAAAATCAAAAGCGTGCGCTCGAATTGGCGCATTCCTTACGCTGCCCTCAGTGTCAAAATCAAAATTTAATTGATTCTAATTCACCTGTTGCCAGTGATTTGCGTCTTGAAGTGTTCAAGATGGTCGATGAGGGTAAAGGTGATGATGAGATCATCGAGTTTATGACCAGCCGTTATGGTGAGTTCGTACTCTACAAACCTAAAATGGAAACTAAAACTTACATATTGTGGTTAGGTCCTGTAGGTTTATTGCTACTAGGGTTAATCGTTGGCTTTATCTTTATTCGTAAGCAACGTATCACAGGTGCTGCTGGGCTAGAGATTAGCGCCGAAGATCAAAAAGCGTTAGATGCCTTATTGAAGCGTGACAGTAAATGAAGTCTCTCGCATTAATGGCTGTAATTCTCGCAAGTTTATCCGTTGCTATAGCTGGTAGTGCTTATGCGTACCCCGGCATGCAACAGGCAAATAAACCGATAGAATCAACGGCCGACTTGATTAATGTATTGCCTCAAACCTTTCCTATCGAGCCCGTTGCCTTTAGTGACGTCAATGGCAAGCCTATCGACTTTAGCCAATACAAGGGTAAAGTCGTGATGGTTAACATGTGGGCGACCTGGTGCCCTCCCTGCGTAAGGGAGTTACCTGCGATTGAGCGATTGGCGACAAAGTTTAAAGCGGAAGAGTTTGCTCTATTGCCTATCTCTATCGATGTGGATGGCAAGCAGCAAGTGCAACCATTTTTAACCTCATTAGGAATGGCAAACTTTAATTCCTACTATGATCCTACGCAAAAGCTAGGGCAGGTGTTTCCACTTGATACCATCCCGGCAACCTTTATTCTCGATCAAAATGGTCAGTTGATCGCGTTTGTACGATCATTTGTCGATTGGGATGATGCAAAAGCCGTAGCGCTCATCCAAACTTTTATCGATAAAGGCGCAAAAAAGCTGAATTAAACAGCATTTTGAGTGTAAATCGAACCCGTTTGTAGAAAAGATCGCCATGCGATCTTTTTTCTTTTAAAAAGCCCTTGCACAAAAAGTTCAGCTGCCTATAATGCGCATCCACTGACACGGCAGGCAGCGAAAGCGGATGCGGTTTCAGTGTGAATCGAATGCAAAATGTGCAGTTGATTCGAAAGCCTCAAGAAGTTTGTAAAAACGCCTTGACGCGACAAGGGAAATGCGTAGAATACGCAGCCCTAGCCAACTGGAAGCGTTAATCGCCCAGTGTGGTGCTCAGGTTCTCTGATGAGACTGAGATGCTCTTTAACAATCTAAACAAGAAATCTGTGTGGACACTCACAGGTGTTGAGTTAATCGAAATTACTCTGCCGTTTGGCGAGTAATCAAAGAATTAAATCAATGATGACGAGTGTTCATAGCAATATGTACATAATTTTGGTTTCGCTTTCTTCTCTTTATGAAGAGATGGCGGAAACAAATGACAGAATTCATTGAGCCGTTTCTTCGGAAACAACAAAACTTTAATTGAAGAGTTTGATCATGGCTCAGATTGAACGCTGGCGGCAGGCCTAACACATGCAAGTCGAGCGGCAGCACAAGTGAGTTTACTCATGAGGTGGCGAGCGGCGGACGGGTGAGTAATGCCTAGGGATCTGCCCAGTCGAGGGGGATAACAGTTGGAAACGACTGCTAATACCGCATACGCCCTACGGGGGAAAGAGGGGGACTTTCGGGCCTCTCGCGATTGGATGAACCTAGGTGGGATTAGCTAGTTGGTGAGGTAATGGCTCACCAAGGCGACGATCCCTAGCTGTTCTGAGAGGATGATCAGCCACACTGGGACTGAGACACGGCCCAGACTCCTACGGGAGGCAGCAGTGGGGAATATTGCACAATGGGGGAAACCCTGATGCAGCCATGCCGCGTGTGTGAAGAAGGCCTTCGGGTTGTAAAGCACTTTCAGTAGGGAGGAAAGGGTAAGTCCTAATACGACTTATCTGTGACGTTACCTACAGAAGAAGGACCGGCTAACTCCGTGCCAGCAGCCGCGGTAATACGGAGGGTCCGAGCGTTAATCGGAATTACTGGGCGTAAAGCGTGCGCAGGCGGTTTGTTAAGCGAGATGTGAAAGCCCTGGGCTCAACCTAGGAATCGCATTTCGAACTGACCAACTAGAGTCTTGTAGAGGGGGGTAGAATTCCAGGTGTAGCGGTGAAATGCGTAGAGATCTGGAGGAATACCGGTGGCGAAGGCGGCCCCCTGGACAAAGACTGACGCTCATGCACGAAAGCGTGGGGAGCAAACAGGATTAGATACCCTGGTAGTCCACGCCGTAAACGATGTCTACTCGGAGTTTGGTGTCTTGAACACTGGGCTCTCAAGCTAACGCATTAAGTAGACCGCCTGGGGAGTACGGCCGCAAGGTTAAAACTCAAATGAATTGACGGGGGCCCGCACAAGCGGTGGAGCATGTGGTTTAATTCGATGCAACGCGAAGAACCTTACCTACTCTTGACATCCACGGAAGACTGCAGAGATGCGGTTGTGCCTTCGGGAACCGTGAGACAGGTGCTGCATGGCTGTCGTCAGCTCGTGTTGTGAAATGTTGGGTTAAGTCCCGCAACGAGCGCAACCCCTATCCTTATTTGCCAGCACGTAATGGTGGGGACTCTAGGGAGACTGCCGGTGATAAACCGGAGGAAGGTGGGGACGACGTCAAGTCATCATGGCCCTTACGAGTAGGGCTACACACGTGCTACAATGGCGAGTACAGAGGGTTGCAAAGCCGCGAGGTGGAGCTAATCTCACAAAGCTCGTCGTAGTCCGGATTGGAGTCTGCAACTCGACTCCATGAAGTCGGAATCGCTAGTAATCGTGGATCAGAATGCCACGGTGAATACGTTCCCGGGCCTTGTACACACCGCCCGTCACACCATGGGAGTGGGCTGCAAAAGAAGTGGGTAGCTTAACCTTCGGGGGGGCGCTCACCACTTTGTGGTTCATGACTGGGGTGAAGTCGTAACAAGGTAGCCCTAGGGGAACCTGGGGCTGGATCACCTCCTTACCTATACGACTAACTTGATGTTTGTTGAGTGTTCACACAGATAGCTTGTTGAACTTCCTGTAAGGGAGGGGAGAGCGACATGCACCGCGAGCCGGTCTGCATTGTTCTTTAACAATTTGGAAAGCTGATAGTAATTAATACAATGATGTCTGTCGTTGTGTTAATACGAAAAAATTGAGTTCTTAACACACTTTTTAAGTGTCTTGAATATTCAAGTCTAAGGCGAGTCCATCTTCTTGGTCGAAGATGAGACAAGTAAAACCAGCTGGTCGCAACAGCGCAAGTGATGTGAAACTCATTTGGGTTGTATGGTTAAGCGACTAAGCGTATACGGTGGATGCCTTGGCAGTCAGAGGCGATGAAGGACGTAGTAACTTGCGAAAAGCGTTGGCGAGCTAGTAACAAGCATTTGAGCTAACGATGTCCGAATGGGGGAACCCGGCCGCATAAGCGGTCATCATGTGGTGAATACATAGCGACATGAGGCAAACGAGGGGAACTGAAACATCTAAGTACCCTTAGGAAAAGAAATCAACCGAGATTCCCCTAGTAGCGGCGAGCGAACGGGGATTAGCCCTTAAGTCAATGGGGTGTTAGTGGAATGGTCTGGAAAGTCCAGCGGCACAGGGTGATAGCCCCGTACACGAAAACTAACCATTGATGAAAACGAGTAAGGCGGGACACGTGACATCCTGTTTGAATATGGGGGGACCATCCTCCAAGGCTAAATACTCCTGACTGACCGATAGTGAACCAGTACCGTGAGGGAAAGGCGAAAAGAACCCCTGTGAGGGGAGTGAAATAGAACCTGAAACCGTATACGTACAAGCAGTGGGAGCGGTTCTTGAGACCGTGACTGCGTACCTTTTGTATAATGGGTCAGCGACTTACATTTAGTAGCGAGGTTAAGCGAATAGCGGAGCCGTAGGGAAACCGAGTGTTAACTGCGCGTTGAGTTGCTAGGTGTAGACCCGAAACCCGGTGATCTAGCCATGGGCAGGTTGAAGGTTGAGTAACATCAACTGGAGGACCGAACCGACTAATGTTGAAAAATTAGCGGATGACTTGTGGCTGGGGGTGAAAGGCCAATCAAACCGGGAGATATCTGGTTCTCCTCGAAAGCTATTTAGGTAGCGCCTCGAGCGAATACCATTGGGGGTAGAGCACTGTTAAGGCTAGGGGGTCATCCCGACTTACCAACCCTTTGCAAACTCCGAATACCAATGAGTACTACTCGGGAGACAGACGGCGGGTGCTAACGTCCGTCGTCAAAAGGGAAACAACCCAGACCGTCAGCTAAGGTCCCAAAGTGTATGTTAAGTGGGAAACGATGTGGGAAGGCTTAGACAGCTAGGATGTTGGCTTAGAAGCAGCCATCATTTAAAGAAAGCGTAATAGCTCACTAGTCGAGTCGGCCTGCGCGGAAGATGTAACGGGGCTAAACATACCACCGAAGCTACGGGTGCATTTCATTAGAGATGCGCGGTAGAGGAGCGTTCTGTAAGCCGTTGAAGGTGAAGGGGTAACCCACGCTGGAGGTATCAGAAGTGCGAATGCTGACATGAGTAACGATAAAGGGGGTGAAAAACCCCCTCGCCGAAAGACCAAGGGTTCCTGTCCAACGTTAATCGGGGCAGGGTGAGTCGACCCCTAAGGTGAGGCCGAAAGGCGTAATCGATGGGAAACAGATTAATATTTCTGTACTTCTGCTAACTGCGATGGAGAGACGGAGAAGGCTAGGCTAGCGCGGCGTTGGTAGTCCGCGTTTAAGGTGGTAGGCTGATTTCTTAGGCAAATCCGGGAAATCTTAAGGCTGAGAGCTGATGACGAGTCCCCAAGGGGATGAAGTAGTTGATGCCATGCTTCCAGGAAAATCTTCTAAGCTTCAGGTTAGTAGGAATCGTACCCCAAACCGACACAGGTGGTCGGGTAGAGAATACCAAGGCGCTTGAGAGAACTCGGCTGAAGGAACTAGGCAAAATGGTACCGTAACTTCGGGAGAAGGTACGCTCCTGTTGGTGATGAGACTTGCTCTCTAAGCTGACGGGAGTCGCAGATACCAGGTGGCTGCAACTGTTTATCAAAAACACAGCACTGTGCAAACTCGCAAGAGGAAGTATACGGTGTGACGCCTGCCCGGTGCCGGAAGGTTAATTGATTGGGTTATCGCAAGAGAAGCTCATGATCGAAGCCCCGGTAAACGGCGGCCGTAACTATAACGGTCCTAAGGTAGCGAAATTCCTTGTCGGGTAAGTTCCGACCTGCACGAATGGCGTAATGATGGCCACGCTGTCTCCAGCCGAGACTCAGTGAAGTTGAAATTGCGGTGAAGATGCCGTATACCCGCGGCTAGACGGAAAGACCCCGTGAACCTTTACTATAGCTTGGCACTGAACATTGACCCTACATGTGTAGGATAGGTGGGAGACTTTGAAGTTGGAACGCTAGTTCTGATGGAGTCGTCCTTGAAATACCACCCTTGTAGTGTTGATGTTCTAACTTGGCCCCATTATCTGGGGTAAGGACAGTGCCTGGTGGGTAGTTTGACTGGGGCGGTCTCCTCCCAAAGAGTAACGGAGGAGCACGAAGGTTGGCTAAGTACGGTCGGACATCGTACGGTTAGTGCAATGGCATAAGCCAGCTTAACTGCGAGACAGACACGTCGAGCAGGTACGAAAGTAGGTCATAGTGATCCGGTGGTTCTGAATGGAAGGGCCATCGCTCAACGGATAAAAGGTACTCCGGGGATAACAGGCTGATACCGCCCAAGAGTTCATATCGACGGCGGTGTTTGGCACCTCGATGTCGGCTCATCACATCCTGGGGCTGAAGTCGGTCCCAAGGGTATGGCTGTTCGCCATTTAAAGTGGTACGCGAGCTGGGTTCAGAACGTCGTGAGACAGTTCGGTCCCTATCTGCCGTGGGCGTTGGATGATTGAGGGGAGTTGCTCCTAGTACGAGAGGACCGGAGTGAACGAACCGCTGGTGTTCGGGTTGTCATGCCAATGGCATTGCCCGGTAGCTATGTTCGGAATCGATAACCGCTGAAAGCATCTAAGCGGGAAGCGAGCCCCAAGATGAGTCATCCCTTGGACTTTAAGTCCACTAAAGAGCCGTTCGAGACTAGGACGTTGATAGGTCAGGTGTGTAAGCGTTGTGAGGCGTTGAGCTAACTGATACTAATGACTCGAGAGGCTTAACCATACAACCCAGATGGGTTTTACTGAAAATGTTCCAGACATTTTCCAGTACTTCCTCCTTCCCTGGAGGTCGTACAGTACTTAGACGAATACAAACACTTAAGAAGTGATACTCAATACAGCTTTCTAAATTAATAAATAAGACAAGAGTAGGTTCTAGGACCTAGCAGCACGCAGTGCGCTCTCGAGTCTTGTTTATACCGAATTTGCTTGGTGACAATAGCATTGTGGTCCCACCTGATCCCATCCCGAACTCAGAAGTGAAACGCAATCGCGCCGATGGTAGTGTGGGGTCTCCCCATGTGAGAGTAGGTCATCGCCAAGCGCCTAAATAAACAAAAAAGCCCTAGCATAAACCGCTAGGGCTTTTTTGTTTTTATCTTTTTTAAATTTTTCGGCGTAACGCCACCAACAGCAAAGATATATTTGTGTATAGAATCTGGTTTCACCCCACATGAATACGCATCGGTCATTGTGGGGTGTACAAAGAGGCCAACAGTTAAACGATAAGATTGATCAAGTTGTACTCTTCAAATTGTCAAAAATACCCCCCCCAAGTTTAAGGTGTTTCATTAAAGGCTATTGAGAGCAGCCTGTTGTTACTGCGCTGTTTTCTTCACACCTATCCTTACACTGGGCTAAAGCTTTGCTCTTGCTATTACTTCAGAGGTTACTTACCTTATGCTGTAACTTTTTGGGGTAGTTAAGGATCTATGATGAAGTTAGAGATGATTTGTACTGGAGAAGAAGTGCTGTCGGGTCAGATTGTTGATACCAATGCTGCCTGGTTCGCCAGCACTATGATGGAGCATGGCATTGAGATCCAAAGGCGCGTTACAGTGGGTGATCGCCTAGAGGATTTAATTGCCGTTTTCCAAGAGCGCAGCTTACATGCCGATGTGATTTTAGTGAATGGTGGTTTGGGGCCGACAAGCGATGATATGTCCGCTGAAGCGATGGCTAAGGCCAAGGGGGAATCGCTGGTCGAAAATTCCGAGTGGCGCCAACGTTTAGAAGATTGGTTTACGCGCAATAATCGCGAGATGCCTGTGAGTAATTTAAAGCAGGCGATGCTGCCAGTATCGGCAGTTATGGTGGATAACCCCGTCGGTACTGCCTGTGGATTTAGGGTCAAGTTAAATCGAGCTTGGTTGTTCTTTACGCCAGGTGTGCCATTTGAACTCAAGCATATGGTTAAAGAGCAGTTTATTCCCTTTATTCGTGATGAGTTTAATCTCGACGCTAAGGTGGCGCTTAAAAAACTGCTGACCATTGGCCATGGCGAATCAGCCCTTGCCGATAAAATTGAGCCGTTGGAGTTGCCAGAAGGCATTACTATTGGTTATCGCTCTTCAATGCCGCATATCGAAATTAAGATTTTCGCGCGAGGTGAAAAGGCGATTGCTCTGCTGCCACGGGTGGCTGGGCATATCAAAATGGTGTTGGGTACTGCAGTCGTCGCTGAGGATAAAGCGACACTTGCTGAAGAAATTCATTTTAGACTGCTGAATTCTGGTCTGACCCTGAGTGCGGCAGAGTCGTGCACTGGCGGTATGATTACCAGTCAATTAGTGGATTTCCCTGGAAGTTCATCCTATTTACAGCATGGTTTAGTGACTTACAGTAATGAATCCAAAGTGCGAGTCTTGGGCGTTAATCCGGCGACGTTAGATGATCACGGCGCAGTGTCGATTCCTACAGTTGAAGAAATGGCGAAGGGCGCACGTGCTATTTTAGATAGTGATTTTGCCTTAGCTACCAGTGGGATCGCAGGACCGGATGGCGGAACCGAAGACAAACCCGTAGGCACTGTGGCCATTGCCTTGGCGACCCGTAGTGGTGTCTACAGCCAAATGATTAAGTTGCCAAGACGTTCGCGGGATTTAGTGCGTAGCTTAAGTGCAGCGGTCGCCTATGATATGTTGAGACGTGAGCTACTGTCGGAAGCTGTGATTGTGGATTATCAGTCGATTGGGCGTTTCAGTAAGTAACTTTTTCAGGCTTATTGAGTTAAGTGTACCTAGATGGATTAAAAAAATGCTCCCGAGGGAGCATTTTTTATGGCGGAGGGTTTATAAAAAAATCTGCTATTTAGTGAACTTAAGCACTAATTTGCCTGGTACAACTTGGATGCTTTCGGTCATCTTCGCCATCAGTGCCTGATTGCTATCCTTTGTATCCAGTACATACACTGGCTGACTTTCAAGGAAATGCCGTAAATAGTTCATCACTTGTGGTGTGGCGCTACTAATGGCCTTTTCAATATCCTTTGGTGTTGACTCTACTTTGACTAATTCAAGCTGGCGTAGATAGACACTGTGGGTAGCATTGTCATACCAAGGTTTAGCCTCAAAGGAGGCCGAGAGCTGAGCCTTTAAAGGATAAATGGGATTAGTAATTGATACTTGTGTCGCCGCGCTCACGCTCATTGTGTCAGGCTTTTCACCGAGTCTGACACTGATGTCGTTAATGCGCACTTGGGCACCGATCAGTTGATTGCCTTGTTTCACCTCAAAATGGATCTCTTTGCTGAGATATTGCTCCATTTCGCGCTCGCTGATGCTGTACTGCGTGACGCAGCCGCCAAGCAGTACAGTCAATCCCAAGCAAAGATTAAGTGTGAGTTTTTTCATTAACCTGTGTTTCTCATGCCCGCCGCAACACCTGCAATGGTCAGCATTAGCGCTAACTGTACATGTTCGGAGGCGGGCGTTTCGCTGGTTTCCTTACGGGTACGAGCTAACAGCTCGGTTTGTAAGAAGTTTAATGGATCGATATACGGATTTCGCAGTTTGACTGACTCGCGATTCCACGGTGTATGCGCCATTAAGGTATCCGATTTGGTCAACTCAAGCACGACTTTAATGCCCAGATCTAAGCGTTGGCGCAAGGTTTCACCCAAGTGGTGCAGATTTGTCGATACCAGACAGGTTTCGTAGTAGCGTGCAAGGTTGGGTTCTGCCTTTGCATAGACCATCTCTAGCATCGAAATCCGCGTACTAAAGAACGGCCATTCGCGTTCCATATCCTGTAACAAGCCTATTTCGCCGCGTTGACAGGCCGCTTGCAGCGCTTCGCCAGCGCCGAGCCATGCGGGCAGCATTAAGCGGTTTTGTGACCAAGCAAAAATCCATGGAATCGCACGCAGACTCTCGATACCACCATCAACGCGACGTTTGGCTGGGCGACTGCCTAATGGAAGCTTGCCTAGTTCAACCTCCGGAGTGGCGGCACGGAAATAAGCTACAAAATCAGGTTCTTCACGCACAATGCCGCGGTAAGCACTTACTGACTCCTCAGCAATACGCTCCATACAATTGCGCCATTCTTGTTTTGGCTCAGGCGGAGGTAGCAAGGTGGCTTCTAATACCGCCGAGGTGTACAGGGCTAAGCTCTGAACTGCTAACTTTGGTAGGCCAAATTTAAAGCGGATCATCTCGCCTTGTTCGGTGACGCGAATACGGCCATCAACCGAACCGGGTGGTTGCGACAGAATGGCCTTATGAGCTGGGCCGCCGCCGCGACCAATACTGCCACCGCGGCCATGGAATAGGGTCAGTTTGACGCCCGCTTGATTACATACAGCAACTAACTGCTCCTGTGCGCGGTATTGAGCCCATGCGGCTGCCATCACGCCTGCATCTTTGGCTGAGTCTGAGTAGCCAATCATGACCTCTTGCATGCCTTTGGTATAGCCACGATACCAATCGATATCGAGCAAATCGGTAATACATGCCGCGGCGTTGTTTAAGTCACTTAAGGTTTCAAACAGCGGCACAACACGCATTGGATGCGTGCAGCCAGTCTCTTTGAGTAACAGTAAAACCGTTAACACGTCAGAAGGTTTGCTCGCCATCGAGATGACGTACGAACCTAATGCTTTGGCTGGATGCTTAGCAATTAAGCGACAGGTATTAAGTACTTCGGCTACATCGGCTGACGGTTGCCAGTTGCTTGGGATCAGCGGGCGACGGTTACTGAGCTCACGTAGCAAGAAGGCTTGTTTTTCGGTTTCATCCCAGTGATTAAAATCACCCATACCGAGGTAGCGGGTTAATTCTGCAAGTACATCACAGTGACGGCCAGCGTCTTGACGGATATCGAGCCTGAGCATATGAATACCGAAGCAGGCGAGACGACGCAGAATGTCGAGCAGTAAACCATTAGCAATCAACCTCATACCGCAGTCGTACAAGCTTTTATATAGCATTTCGAGCGGTGCTTTAAGGTCGCTCTCTTGCCAAATCAATGTTGACTTATCCACCTCGGGATTGTGGCCCTCAATGCGAGCGTTTAAGTAATCTATGGTATCGCGCAGTTTTTGTCTTAATGACCGCAAGACAAAGCGATAAGGTTCGCAGCTATTGTTGGTATAAGCCTTTAATTCATCATTGGCTTCTTCCATCGACAGTTCGCCAACCAGCAGCACTATATCCTTCAGGAATAAACGTGCCGCGGCATGGCGATTACGGTCTAACACTTCTTGAGTGACTTTAGCCGTTACGAAGGGGTTGCCGTCGCGATCACCGCCCATCCAGCTGGAGAAGCGAACAGGGGCGATATCGATTGGCAATTGTTGACCTGTGCGCTCTTGCACCTGATCGTTGAGCTGCCTTAAAAAGTCGGGAACAGCATGCCAGAGGGATTCCTCGATAGTGGATAACCCCCAACGGGCTTCATCCACCGGCGTTGGCCGCTCACGGCGAATTTCATTGGTGTGCCAGATCTGGGCGATGAGCTGACGTAGGCGCAAATTAATTTGCTGGCGCTCTCTATCCGACAACTGGTTGTTTTCTTGCTCGGCGAGACAATCCACAATTGCGGCATATTTTTGGATCAGCGTGCGGCGAGAGATTTCTGTTGGGTGTGCGGTGAGCACGAGATCGATATCTAACGTCTTTAGGCAATCCAACATTTTGGTCTGATCGACACGACCATTGAGCATACGACCGAGCAACTGTTCGACGGGATCGGGCACGCAAACTAGTTCGTCACAGTTGCGGCTAATCGTATGAAATTGTTCAGATAGGTTGGCTAAGTTGAGGAATTGGTTAAAGGCTTTGGCAAACGGCACTAACTCTTCATCGGGGAGAGCGGTGAGCAGTTCTAGCATTTGCTCCCTTGCGGCTTCGTCACCTCGGCGGGAGTCTTTCGCGAGCTTACGAATTTGCTCAACCTTCTCCAAAAAAGAATCGCCGAGGTGGGTGCGCATCGTATCGCCTAGGATCTGACCTAACATACTCACGTTCGATCTCAATGACGCATACATGTCGGTCACATTGTCTGCCACATTACCTGCCATAGTTACTCCGAATAGAAAAACATAAAAATCCGCTTTGTATATACCCAAACAACCTGAAGATGAAGAAACTCGTATCTTCAGGTAGCTTGGGTATATAGCCCGCTAGCACAATACCCACCACTGAGGGCAATGGTCAACAGCAGAGCTTATAACTTATACGACTGGCTTACCTTTTATGCAACTAATCGCGTTAATTGTTGAGGAATATTCAATATAAATGCGAGCTGACGCAATATTTTATTATGTTTAGTGGAAGTGAATATGAACTGCATTATTTTGAGCCTTGCAAGTATGTGACTTAGATGTTAACAAAAATGACTGGTTTACCATCATTTCCATCAGAGATAATTGAAATATTAAGTAGTTAGTGAAGCAATCAGTTATCCGCTAACTCTATTTAAGAGATGATAAATTACAAAATTTAATAAAAATATATATTCACATATATTGCATAAATAGATCTTTGTGGTAGTCTAGCCAGCAGTTGAGATGAGTTACAGTCTGCGAGCTGTAGAGTAAATATCATGATGTATAGTGTTAATCCGTCAGTGAATAAAATAACAAGCCATTACGATTTCCCACGACGATAGTCTTGTCATCATAGATATACGCCGTTGCGTGTACGCTATTCATCTATTCTTTAAGTCTCTTTGATTTGGTTTATAAAAATACATATGAAAAACATCGCCATTATCGGCGCCAGTGGTTACACAGGTGCACAACTCACGGCTTTAGTCCATGCGGAGTCTGAATTATCAATTCAAGGTCTGTATGTCTCTGAAAATAGTTTAGATAAAGGTAGAGCTTTAGCAGATTTGTACCCTGTCTACAGCCACATTGAGTTAACCCTATCACCGCTTACCGAAGAAGCGAAGGCCAATATCGTCGCTGAGGCAGATGCTGTGGTGTTAGCGACTGAGCATTCTGTGAGTTTGCATTTAGCGGCTTGGTTTTATAGCCAAGGGTTAGCGGTATTCGATTTAAGCGGTGCTTATCGTTTCAGTGACGTGGCGCAGTATCCGAAGTGGTATGGCTTTGAGCATGAATATCCAGAGGTTTTAGCCAAAGCCGTATATGGCCTTGCTGAGTGGAATGCTAAAGACGTGGCCGCCACTAAGATGATTGCTGTGCCAGGTTGTTACCCAACAGCATCACTAACAGCCTTGAAACCATTAAAGAATTTACTGACTTCAGCCTATCCAGTGATCAACGCTGTTAGCGGTGTAACAGGAGCGGGTCGTAAGGCGCAGCTACATACCAGTTTTTGCGAGGTCAGCCTCACACCCTACGGTGTACTAGGCCACAGACATCAGCCCGAAATCGCTACTCAACTGGGACAAGAGGTGATTTTCACACCACACCTTGGCAACTTTAAGCGCGGTATTCTCGCAACTATCACGGTACAGCTAAAACCAGGCACTACTACCGCCGATGTGGCTGCGGCATACAGTGTGTATGACCAAGCTCCACTGGTGACGGTGAAACAGAACCAGTTCCCTAAAGTGGATGACGTGGTGCTGACACCGAATTGCCACTTAGGTTGGAAGTTTGATGAGAGCAGTGGCTACCTAGTGGTTGCTAGCGCCATCGACAATTTGATGAAAGGCGCGGCAAGCCAAGCGCTGCAGTGCATAAAGATTCACTTTAACCTTTAACCGTTCATCCTTATTTAAGAGAGTCGTCAAGATGTCTACCAACAACTCAGTATTAGTTCTTAAAGTCGGCGGCGCGCTGCTGCAGTGTGAAATGGGGATGGCGCGTTTAATGGATACCGCCGCAGCAATGATCGCTAATGGTCAGCAGGTGCTGATGGTGCACGGCGGCGGCTGTTTGGTCGATGAGCAATTAGCCGCCAACGGCATGGAAACCGTCAAGTTAGAAGGTTTGCGGGTGACCCCGCCTGAGCAAATGCCGATTATTGCCGGTGCACTGGCCGGAACATCAAACAAGATCCTCCAAGGCGCAGCGACTAAAGCTGGGATTGTGAGTGTGGGCATGTGTCTTGCCGATGGCAACACGGTATCGGCCAAGATTAAAGATGAGCGTTTAGGCTTAGTGGGCGAGGTTTATCCTAAGGACGCGACTTACCTTAAGTTTATTTTGTCCCAAGGTTGGATGCCGATTTGTAGCTCAATTGCCATGATGGACGATGGCCAAATGCTGAACGTGAATGCCGACCAAGCAGCGACGGTATTAGCTAAGTTGGTCGGTGGCAAGTTGGTGCTGCTATCGGATGTGTCAGGTGTGCTCGATGGTAAAGGTCAATTAATCCCATCTCTTAATGGTCAACAGATTGCGGATTTGGTGAAGCAAGGCGTGATCGAAAAGGGAATGAAAGTCAAAGTTGAAGCTGCGCTCGAAGTGGCGCAGTGGATGGGGCAGGCGGTGCAAGTTGCCTCATGGCGTGATGCAAGCCAATTAGTAGCATTAGCAAAAGGTGAGGCCGTGGGCACACAAATCCAACCATAAGCGGAGTAGGTTATGAAGCATTTTCTATCGATAAAAGAGTTAACCCAGCAGCAGTTGTTGGATCTAATTACCTTGGCCAAGACGATCAAAGCGAATCCCGCCGAGTATCGTCATGCGCTGGATGGTAAGAGTGTGGTGATGTTATTTGAAAAGCCATCCCTGCGTACTCGTGTTAGCTTCGATATCGGTATTAACAAGTTCGGCGGCCACTGTTTATACCTAGACCAGCAAAATGGTGCCTTAGGTAAGCGGGAATCGGTCGCTGACTTTGCTTCTAACCTATCCTGTTGGGCCGATGCCATTGTGGCGAGAACATACTCGCACACGACTATCGAACAATTAGCAGAGTTTGGCACTGTGCCCGTGATTAACGCGCTCTCGGATTTGTATCATCCCTGCCAAGCGCTGGCCGATTTTTTAACCTTGGCCGAGCACTTTGAAAATATCAGTGATGTTAAGTTAGCGTATGTAGGTGATGGTAATAACGTCACTAACTCATTGATGTATTGCGCGGCTATTCTCGGTGCCACCATGACAGTGATCTGCCCTGCGGGTCACTTTCCTGATGGCTACGTTGTGGCTGAAGTACAAGAACTCGCTAGCCGATATGGCGGCAAAATTGTGCTGACCTCAGATATTGATGCGATTGAAGGTCACGATGCTATCTATACGGATACCTGGATTTCTATGGGGGATCCAACACCGTTAGCGGAAATTAAGGACAAGTTTGCACCTTATCAAGTCAACAATGCGTTAATGGCGAAAGCGGGTGCTCACTTCTTTATGCATTGCTTGCCAGCACATCGTGGTGTTGAAGTCACCGATGCGGTGATGGATGGCGAATGCTCCTTGATCCTGCAACAAGCAGAGAATCGGATGCACGCTCAAAATGCAGTATTGGTAACCCTATTTAGTTAATTTAACCCTGTTTAGCAGCCACTTTCTCCAAGGTGAGAAACGAGTTATAGGAATTTAAGATGTCTATTGAGAACAAAAACACTGGCGTGAAAAAAGTCGTTTTAGCCTATTCGGGTGGTCTAGATACTTCGGCCATTATTCCTTGGTTAAAAGAGAACTACGATAACTGCGAAATTATTGCGTTCTGTGCTGACGTAGGCCAAGGCGAAGAAGAGCTGATTGGCTTGACTGAAAAAGCCTTAGCCTCTGGCGCATCAGAATGCCATATCGTCGATCTGAAAGAAGAATTCGTAAAAGACTATATCTACCCAACCATGGCAACGGGAGCGATTTACGAAGGGACTTACTTACTCGGCACCTCAATGGCTCGCCCAATCATCGCTAAGGCGCAGGTTGAAGTGGCACGTAAAGTGGGCGCCGATGCCCTGTGTCACGGTTGTACCGGTAAAGGTAACGACCAAGTGCGTTTCGAAGGTTGCTTTGCGGCATTAGCGCCTGATTTAAAAGTGATTGCCCCATGGCGTGAATGGACCATGCAGAGCCGTGAAGATCTATTGGCTTACTTAGCTGAGCGTAATATCAAGACGTCGGCTTCTGCCACTAAGATCTACAGCCGTGATGCAAACGCATTCCACATCTCCCATGAAGGTGGTGAGTTAGAAGATCCATGGAACGAGCCAAGCAAAGGTGTGTGGACATTGACTGCCGATCCAGAAGATGCGCCAAACCAAGCAGAATATGTGTCATTGGAAGTCGAAAATGGTCGTGTGACTAAAGTGAATGGCGAAGCCTTAACGCCATATGCGGCACTGATGAAGTTGAACGCGATTGCGGCTCCTCACGGTGTGGGTCGTATCGACATTACCGAAAACCGTTTAGTGGGCATGAAGTCCCGTGGTTGTTACGAAACCCCTGGCGGCACCGTAATGTTTGCCGCGCTGCGTGCCATTGAAGAGTTAGTACTGGATAAAACCAGCCGTAATTGGCGCGAGCAAGTGGGCGCACAAATGGCTCACTTAGTGTATGACGGTCGTTGGTTCACACCTCTATGTAAGTCGCTGCTGGCGGCATCTGAGTCATTAGCCGAGTCTGTTAATGGTGAAGTTGTGGTTAAACTCTACAAAGGTCATGCGATTGCTGTTAAGAAGCGCTCGCCAAACAGCTTGTACTCTGAAGCATTTGCCACCTTCGGTGAAGACCAAGTGTACGACCAAAAACACGCTGAAGGTTTTATCCGTCTGTACTCGTTAGCGAGCCGCATCCGCGCGCTCAACGCTAAGTAATAGGCAGACTTAAAGGGCGCCTAGCGCCCTTTTTTATATCTTAAGTTTTAATGGCTTTAATGTATTCAAAGAGTGACCGAGGGGATTGAGCATGGCTTTATGGGGTGGAAGATTTCAGGGCGAAACCAGCGCGCTATTTAAATTATTCAACGATTCACTGCCGGTGGATTATCGTTTGTTTGAGCAGGATGTGGTCGGCTCTATCGCTTGGGCCGATGCGATTGCCAGCGTCGGCATTATCACTGCCACCGAATGCAGCGACTTGAAGAAAGCGTTGAACGAGCTGCTGGTGGAAGTAAAAGGCGATCCTGCGATTATTCTTGCTTCGGGAGCGGAAGATATTCACAGCTTCGTGGAATCGGCGCTGATCGCTAAAGTCGGCGATCTGGGTAAGAAACTCCATACAGGCCGTAGCCGTAACGACCAAGTGGCGACCGACTTAAAACTCTGGTGTCAATCAGAAGGTGCGGCATTAGTTGCTCGCCTGCAAACTTTACGCAGCGAACTTATCGCTTTGGCTGAACGTGAATTTGATGCGGTGATGCCGGGCTATACCCATTTGCAGCGGGCACAACCTGTGACTTTCGGCCACTGGTGTTTAGCCTATGTTGAGATGATTGAGCGTGACTTTAGCCGCTTAACTGATGCGCTAAAGCGTGCCAATACTTGTCCGCTTGGCTCGGGCGCGCTGGCGGGCACAGCCTATCAAATGGATAGACATGCACTGGCTTTGGCACTGAACTTTGCCTCGCCAACACTAAACAGTTTGGACAGCGTATCGGATCGCGACCATGTGGTAGAGCTGTGTTCCACCGCCTCTATCAGCATGATGCACTTAAGCCGCATGGCAGAAGATTTGATTTTCTTCAACACGGGTGAAGCAGGCTTTATCTCCTTGAGCGATGAAGTGACTTCAGGTTCATCTTTGATGCCGCAAAAGAAAAATCCTGATGCGCTGGAGCTTATCCGCGGTAAAACAGGCCGTGTGTATGGCAGTTTAGTGGGTATTCTCACCACTATGAAGGCGCTACCGCTGGCCTATAACAAGGACATGCAGGAAGATAAAGAAGGCCTATTCGATGTCGTCGATAGCTGGGCAATCTGTTTAGATATGGCGGCGCTGGTGTTATCTGGCTTAGTGGTCAATCGCCCTAATGCACTACTTGCTGCGCAGCAAGGTTACGCTAACGCGACCGAATTGGCGGATTATTTAGTGTCTAAGGGCATGCCGTTCCGTGAAGCGCACCATGTAGTCGGTGTGGCAGTGGTTGCAGCAATTGCGAAAAAAATTCCGCTGGAAGGTTTTACGCTCGCCGAGTTTAAAACCTTTGCCGATATCATCGAAGATGATGTGTATCCCAACCTCACCATCGAAGCCTGTTTGGCGAAACGTGATGTGCTCGGTGGCACTGCGTTGACTCAAGTTAAGCAAGCGATTGCGGCTAAAAAAGCGGGTTAATGGCGAAGTGAGTTAATCTTAGGTGAGCAATAAAAAACGCGACTCAAGGTCGCGTTTTTTATGGTTATTTATGGCTATTGGAACAAATCATCCGCTGGCGCATCGATGAATAGGTTATTTTCATCTTGGGTTTCACTGATGTATTCCTTAGGCTCAGTGCCCGATATAAAGTATTCAAATGCGCTGGTATAATCAGTTTTACGGGTGAGCTTACCTGTAGCAAGATCGATCCGCACCGAGACGATCCCCTCTGGTGGGATAGCCGTAGTTTCAGGAACGCCTTTCAGCACGTTATTCATAAATTCGTTCCAGCCAGGCCCCGCCGTCTTTGCACCAGCCTCGGTCCCGGTGATCTGATCCTTTTCACCATTAGCGTTCCAAGCGGTTCTACCTAATTGGCGACCATGATCGTCAAATCCGACCCAGAAAGTGCTGGTGAGCGTCGGGCCAAAACCACTGAACCAAGTATCGCGAGATTCGTTGGTTGTACCAGTTTTACCTGCAATATCATGGCGTTTAATTAATTGAGCCGCCCGCCAAGCCGTACCTTGCCAGCCCGTACCTTTGCTCCAATCACCACCACCCCAGATCACGCTTTTGAGCGCTTCGGTGATCAGGAATGCCGTTTGCTCAGAGATAATTTGCGGTGCATAACGACCAGTTTGCTCAAAGCAATGGGCAACAGCTGCATCGGTTTGAGCCGTTGGTTCACCAAAGCTCATTGGATCGCTGCTAGGTTGCACATGGCTGTTGTTAGACTTACAGGCTAAGGTCGGATTGGCTTTTTCAATCACATTGCCGAAGGAGTCTTCTACCCGCTCAATATAGAAAGGTTCAACCAAAAAGCCGCCGTTCGCAAACACATTGAAAGCGGTTGCCACTTGCAGTGGTGTCACCGAAGGAGATCCTAGTGCTAATGACTCGTTACGTGGTAAGTCATTAGGGTCGAAGCCAAACTTAGTCAGCTCGGCAATGGCCGCATCTAAACCAATGTGGCGCATGGCCCTAACAGACATCACGTTGATCGATTGCGCTAACCCCACTCGTAGACGAGTTGGGCCGCCATAAATATCGGGCGAGTTCTTCGGACGCCATGCAGTACCTTGGCTTATATCGGGTTTATTAATTGGCGCGTTGTTAATTAAGGTTGCGAGGGTAAAGCCTTTTTCTAATGCCGCGGCATAGATGAAAGGCTTGATATTCGAACCTAATTGACGTTTAGCTTGAGTCACACGGTTGTATTGGCTTTGGCTAAAGCTGTAACCGCCGACTAACGTTCGGATGGCGCCATTTTCCGGATCGAGTGACACAGTGGCACTGGCCACTTCGGGAACTTGCGATAATTGTAAGTGCTGACCATTGTCGCGGATCCAAATGCGCTCACCTACGGTCAGTATCTCCGAGGCTGATTTCGGAACAGCGCCTTGGCGTTTATCATTGATAAATTTGCGCGCCCACTTCAACCCATCCCATTTGATGACTTTGGTTTCACCTTTTGCGGTTAGTACACTCGCTTGTTGGCCCTCAACGCTTAATACGGCCGCAGGTTGAAGCTCTTGGACAGGAGTCACTTTAGCCAGTTCAGCTTGGATTTGCGCATTATCAGGCTTAGCGCCCGTCCATAAAGCCGCAGCAGGACCGCGATAGCCATGACGTTCATCATAGGCATAAACATTATTGCGTAACGCTTGCTGGGCTAAGAGTTGGAGATCGGATGAAATAGTGGTGTAGACGTTATAGCCATTGGTATAGGCTTCTTCTTCACCGTATTTTTGCACCATGTAATCCCGCGCCATTTCAGAAATATAAGGAGCGTAGAGATCAATCTCGGCACCATGATATTTGGCAACCAACGGCTCTTGAAGCGCGGCTTGGTATTCTGCTTTGCTGATATAACCCACTTCGTTCATCCGCATTAACACCACGTTGCGGCGTGCGAGTGCACGAGAAGGTGAGGTAATTGGATTAAGCGTTGAAGGTGCCTTTGGCAGACCGGCAATCATACTCATTTCAGAAAGCGTTAGATCTTGGACGTTTTTGCCAAAATACACTTGAGCGGCAGCGCCAACACCATAGGCTCTTTGGCCTAAATAAATACGGTTAACGTAAAGTTCTAAAATCTCATCTTTAGTTAACAACTGCTCGATATGGTAGGAAATAAAAATTTCCTTCACTTTACGAATAATGGTTTTGTCGCGGGTTAAGAAGAAGTTACGCGCTACCTGCATGGTAATGGTACTTGCACCTTGCTTCTTTTCACCCGTTGTAAGCATGACTGTTGCGGCACGCATCACCCCGACAGGGTCAATACCGCCATGTTCATAAAAGCGCGCATCTTCGGTGGCAAGGAAGGCTTGTAACAGCGGTTTGGGCACCTCTTCCAGTTTTAGCGGAATTCGTCGTTTCTCACCAAACTGAGAGATGAGTTTGCCATCGCTACTGTAAATGCGCAAAGGTGTTTGTAATTGCACATTTTTTAGTGTCGAAACATCCGGCAGATCCGGCAAAACATAAAAGTATGCTGCAACAATGGCGCCCACGCCCAAAAGGGCTAGACTGAATAGAGCTATAACAATACGTTTTAACCACTTCACCTAAATTGATCCTAATGTTCAGTTAAGTGCGACAGTATATAAGGCGCGCACGTTTGGGTGAAGCAAAAACGTGACGGCCCTAAAATAGCGTTTGTAAAACATTGAAACATTCTATACAAATACGTATAACGGGTTGATTTTGTGCTAATCTCTCTTATTGAAATATAAATAATAAAGTGACAACGGATTATGCTTTCAAATTTATGGAAGCGTCAGGCTCCGCAAATGGTCGGGATTGATATTGGTTCCCATGAAGTAAAGGCCATTTTGCTGGGTAAGACAGCTGATGGATACAAAATTTTAAGTCATGCAGCGGTTCCCGTAAAAAAGGGGGCAATTAATGATCATGATATTCGTGATGCTGATGCCGTTGTTGAATGTTTAAGACAGATTAAGCGCATTTTGCCTAAATCGGTAAAATATGCGGCTGTTGCGGTCTCTGGCTCAGCGGTGATGACCAAGGTCATCTATATGGATGCTTCGCTTAGCGAAGAGGAAATGGAAGCGCAAATCGAGATTGAGGCCGATAACCTGATCCCTTATTCCCTTGATGAAGTCAGCATTGATTTTGAAACGCTAAACGTCAACAGCACCGATCCATCTAAGGTCGATGTGCTACTCAGTGCTTGTCGTACCGACAATATCGATACCAGAGTCGATGCGCTCGATGAGGTTGAGCTAGAAACCAAAGTCGTTGATGTTGAAGGTTATGCTTTAGGTCGAGCAGTTGAGTTAGTCCTTGGGCAATTACCCGAAGGAGCTAGACAGAAAGCCGTCGCAATGGTTGATATCGGTGCGAATATGACGACTTTCTGCGTGGTAGAGTCCGGCGAAACCACCTTTATCCGTGAGCAAGCCTTTGGTGGTGAGTTATTTACGCAGTCGATTCTCTCTTTTTACGGCATGTCCTACGAGCAAGCCGAAAAAGCCAAAATCGAGGGGGATTTACCGCGTAATTATATGTTTGAAGTGTTATCTCCCTTCCAAACGCAATTACTGCAACAAATTAAGCGAACACTGCAAATTTATTGCACCTCGAGCGGCAAAGATAAAGTTGATTATCTCGTTTTATGCGGTGGAACCTCTAAACTGGAAGGTATGGCTAACTTATTGACCAATGAGTTAGGTGTCCACACCATTATTGCCGATCCTTTCCAAGGGTGTCTGCATGCAGATGAGTCCGTTAAAAATATACTGCAACCTAGCATCAGCAAATATATGGTTGCTTGTGGCTTAGCGCTGAGGAGCTACGGTCAATGGCGAACATAAACCTGCTTCCTTGGCGTGAAGAGGCGAGAGAAAAGCAGAAACGCGACTATATTGGGATATTGGCAGCGGTATTTTTAGGCTCTGGGATCTTAGTCTATGTAGCGCTTTCTTTACTCGAAATAATGACCGATGAGCAGCGTGAGCGAAATGCTTATTTACAGTCAGAGGTTCAGCAGCTCGAAACGCAAATTGCCGAAATCAAAAAGATCACAGAACGTAAAAAAGACATTGAACGTCGAACTGAAATTATTTTGAACCTTCAGCAATCCCGTAATTTGCCGACACACGTATTAGATGAGTTGGTTCGCATTGTTCCTCCTGGAATATATCTATCGAGTCTTGAGAAAAAAGGTAGTTTATTGCTGATTGAAGGACGAAGTGAATCTAACAACAACGTGGCGAACATGATGCGTAAGGTGAAGGCCTCTGAGTGGTTAACTGATCCCAATATGCAATCCATTGTGACTCAAGATGATGAGTTAAGGCAGCTACAACGCTTTAGTTTAAGGGTGAGTATCAAAGGAGCCATCGCTGAAGAGCCTGCAAAACCGGCAAAAGGAGCGAGTAAATGAAGCTCGATCTAAGTCAGTTTAACGATATCGATTTTGAGAATATTGGCGGTTGGCCAAACCAAGTTAAAGTTTTCTTCGCGATTTTGCTTGCGCTTTGCGTATTTGCAGCGGGTTATTTCGTTGTATTGTCCGATGCTATTGATATATTCAGTAGCGAGCAAGACAAAGAGCTACAGTTAAGAGATGATTTTAAAAACAAGTATCAGCTGGCCGCAAACTTAAAGCTTTATCGTGAACAATTAGCCGTGATGGAAGGGCAATTTGCAGAATTGCTTAAAATGTTACCTTCAGAAAACGAGATGCCAGGATTGCTCGATGACTTAACTTTCGCAGCAACTGACGCAGGCTTGCGGATAAAAAGTTTAAATTGGGAAGCGGAAATTGGGCGGGATTTTTATATTGAATTCCCGATAAAGATGTCTGTCACTGGTGATTATCATCAGATTGGCAATATGGTGAGCGGAGTCGCTAAATTACCAAGGATTGTAAGCTTGCATGATTTTACCATTAAGCGTGATGACAGTGGTAATTTAGCCATGGATATCCTTGCGAAGACTTACCGTTTCAAAGAAGGTGCAGAATTACCTCCTGAAAAGCCAAATAAAGGAGGTAAATAATGAAGACCTTACCTCTATTGGCGATAAGCCTTTTTTTAATGGGGTGCATTGGCGAGCGTAGTGATTTAGAGCTATTTGTTACTACAACCAAAGCGCAACATGTGGCCCATATCCCCCCGTTAAAAGAGCCACCTAAGTTTGAGCATTTTGCTTATCAGGCAGAATTGATGCGCAGTCCCTTTGTTCCTCCTTCTCGAGAATTAACGGAAGAAGTGGTTGATACCAGTAAAAACTGCTTACAACCTGATTTAAAACGTCGTAAGGGACGTTTAGAAACTTATGCTTTAGATAACCTGAAAATGCGCGGCACTTTAAGTGAGGCAAATTTGACCTGGGCTCTGATTGAAACGAATGATGGCAGTGTATATCGGATGGGTGTGGGTGAGTATCTAGGGTTGTTTAACGGACGTATAGCTAAAGTGGCTCCACAAAATGTGGAAGTTGTAGAATTAATTCCCGATGGTTCAGGTTGTTGGTCAGAGCGTACAAACAACATTGAACTTTCAGGAAAATAACAAGCGAAGGATTAGGGAATAATGAAATCTTCTGCCGCGATAAAAATCCCGTTATCGTTTTTAACTTCAGGCTTAGTTAAGTCTGTTATTGGGATCGCATTACTATTTGGATTTTTGCCATCGAGCTTTGCGGAAAATCGGCTCATCGATGTGAAATACCATGCCTTAGTCGACCATCAATTAGCGGTTGAGTTGGTATTTGAGGACGCAATTTCTGCCCCAAAAATTGACTCTAATGCTTCACCCGCCGAGTTGGTGTTGACCTTTGATAACAGTATTTCGGGTCTTTCTAAAGATCGCTTACCGATTAATCAAGTCGGGGTGAAGGATATTGTAACTTCGCAGCATGATGCCCGTTTGAAAGTCACTTTAGGTTTATCCAAAGTAAAACCTTACCAAGGTAGCGTAGTCGGTAACTCCTACCGTTTGACGATTAATGATGGCGTTGCAAGTTCTCAAGCGAGCAATAATCCTTTCGTGAATAGTGTTAAAAATATCGATTTTCGTCGCAATTCAAATGGCGGTGGAGATTTATTAGTCTATCTCAATAATCGCTCCGTTGCGGCTAACGTTGAGCAAATTGGTGCCAAACTTGAGGTTCAGCTTTATAACACTGATATCAATAACGACTTGTTATATGTCATGGATGTGCAGGATTTTTCTACACCAGTTAAGAACTTTGAAACTTTTAAAGATGATTTAACGGCTCGCATTTTAGTCGATGTGACTGGCAACTATGAGTTCAATTTTAAGCAGGAAGATAATCTCTTTATCCTTTCTATTAACAAGGTTGAACGGGTTGTAGCTACTAAAGACATTAAGAAGTATAACGGTAAAACTCTTTCTTTAAACTTCCAGAATATTTCTGTTCGTACGGTATTACAGATTATTGCTGACTATAACAACTTTAACTTAGTGACCAGTGATTCCGTCGAGGGAGATATTACTCTCAGACTTGACGATGTGCCTTGGGATCAAGCGTTGGATTTAATTTTACAAACAAAAGGACTCGATAAGCGCATTGAAGGGAACATTTTGATGGTGGCCCCGAGTGAAGAGCTTGCGATTCGTGAAAGCCAAAACCTTAAAAATAAACAAGAGGTTAAAGAGCTGGCGCCACTTTATTCTGAGTACCTACAGATTAACTATGCCAAGGCGACCGATATTGCTGAGCTGTTAAAAGGCGCCGACTCAAGCTTATTGTCTCCCCGTGGTTCAGTGGCCGTTGACGAGCGCACCAACACAGTTCTCGTAAAAGATACCGCTGAAATTATAGAGAATATTCATCGTTTGGTGGAAGTGCTTGATATTCCTATTCGGCAGGTATTGATTGAATCACGTATGGTTACCGTAAAAGACGACGTTTCTGAAGATCTGGGTATCCGTTGGGGCGTTACTGATCAGCAGGGTAATAAAGGGACCTCTGGCTCTTTAGAGGGCGCGGGTGATATTGCTAATGGCAAAGTTCCGAGTTTAGATAATCGCTTGAATGTGAATTTACCTGCGGCCGTGACTAACCCTACAAGCATTGCTTTCCATGTTGCTAAGCTCGCCGATGGTACTATCTTGGATCTAGAGCTCAGTGCACTAGAGCAAGAAAACAAAGGTGAAATTATCGCTAGCCCTCGTATCACTACCTCTAACCAAAAAGCGGCGTATATTGAACAGGGGGTGGAAATTCCCTATGTGCAATCTACATCCAGCGGTGCAACGTCGGTAACCTTTAAAAAGGCGGTATTATCATTAAGGGTTACGCCACAAATTACACCGGATAACCGTGTGATTTTGGATCTTGAGATTACGCAAGATTCCCAGGGTAAAACCGTGGATACGCCTACGGGGCCGGCGGTTGCGATTGATACACAACGCATTGGTACGCAAGTTCTGGTCGATAATGGCGAGACCATTGTGCTGGGGGGGATTTACCAGCAGAATTTGATCAGCCGTGTCAGTAAAGTACCTATTCTTGGTGATATTCCTTTGGTAGGTTTCTTATTCCGTAACACCACGGATAAGAATGAGCGCCAAGAGTTGTTAATTTTCGTGACTCCAAAAATCGTGAACGAGAAACTCTAACGCTATGTAGCCATTCAAATAAAGCCAGCACAACTTGCTGGCTTTACTGTATCAACAATACAATTCTTATCATAAATAGCGAGCATCACTTGCCAGACTAGACATTAAACTGAGATAATCCACGGTCAAGTCTCATAAGAGCAAGGTAACATACAGTAGGTCGGCTTGATCATGAGTCGATATAGGCATACTTTTCATTAAGATTCAGACGTACAAGAAATGGCTGAAAAACGTAATATTTTTCTGGTAGGCCCAATGGGCGCAGGTAAAAGCACAATTGGTCGCCATCTGGCCCAAATGCTGCATTTAGAATTCCACGATTCAGATCAAGAGATTGAGCAACGCACTGGCGCTGATATTGCTTGGGTGTTTGATGTTGAAGGCGAAGAAGGTTTCCGCCGTCGTGAGGCTCAGGTTATTGCTGATCTGTCTGAAAAACAGGGTATTGTCCTTGCCACTGGTGGTGGTTCAGTTCAGAGCAAAGATATCCGTAATCATTTATCTGCTCGCGGTATTGTGGTTTATCTCGAAACCACTATCGACAAACAGGTAGCGCGAACTCAACGAGACAAGCGCCGCCCATTACTGCAAGTAGATGATCCGCGAGAAGTATTAGAGAGCCTCGCAGAAATCCGTAACCCTCTGTACGAAGAAATTGCTGATGTGGTCGTTAAAACTGACGATCAAAGTGCAAAGGTAGTTGCGAATCAAATCATAGAGAAATTAGGTTTCTAGGCAGAATGGCACAACAAATTCAGGTTGATTTAGGTGAACGTAGTTACCCCATTTACATTGGCCAGAGTTTGATGAGTGATAGCGAGACCTTGTCTCGCTACCTGCTGAAAAAACGTATCCTTATCGTCACCAATGAAACTGTCGCGCCCTTGTATCTAAAGCAGGTGCAAGACACGATGGCTTCGTTTGGTGAGATATCTAGCGTCATTCTTTCCGATGGCGAACAGTTTAAAGATTTAACCCACTTAGATTCAATTTTTACGGCTTTGCTGCAACGCAATTATGGCCGTGATTCAGTGCTGGTGGCCCTCGGAGGTGGGGTAATTGGTGATATGACGGGCTTTGCCGCGGCATGTTATCAACGTGGTATCGATTTTATTCAAATCCCTACAACGCTATTATCTCAGGTGGATTCTTCGGTCGGTGGCAAAACGGCGGTCAATCATCCTCTGGGCAAAAATATGATAGGGGCTTTTTACCAACCGCAAATTGTCATTATCGATACTGAATGTTTACAGACATTGCCGGCGCGTGAATTTGCGGCTGGGATGGCGGAAGTCATTAAGTATGGCATTATGTGGGATGCTGATTTTTTTCAATGGCTTGAAAATAATGTTCAGGCACTGAAAAGCTTAGATACTCAAGCCTTAGTCTATGCCATCTCCCGCTGTTGTGAGATTAAAGCGGATGTGGTGAGCCAAGATGAAACAGAGCAGGGCGTGCGCGCGCTTTTGAATCTTGGACATACTTTCGGCCATGCCATTGAAGCTGAGATGGGCTATGGTAATTGGTTGCACGGCGAAGCGGTTGCGGCTGGCACAGTCCTTGCTGCACAAACGGCTAAGTCTTTAGGATTGATTGATGAGTCAATTGTCTGTCGTATTGTGCAATTGCTCCAAGCATTCGATCTTCCTGTAAAAGCGCCGGAATCCATGGATTTCGAAAGTTTTATTCAACATATGCGTCGCGATAAGAAAGTGTTAGGCGGTCAGATCCGGTTGGTACTTCCGACGGCCATTGGTCGAGCAGAAGTATTTAGCCAAGTCCCGGAATCTACCCTAGAACAGGTTATCTGCTGCGCATAAACCTTGTGTGGTGGATGAGTGACATTTCAGGGGCAAGTCTTGCTTCCCTCACAGGAAGCCCTCATACAAAGATTGCATCATGTTGCCAGTTATAGCGACCAATTACTGGTGCTTGTTGGCGCCCAAGGTTCGGGCAAGACAACACTGCTCACTGCGTTAGCCACTGACGTTGATGACTCTAATACGGCGCTGGTTATTTGTCCAATGCATGCCGATAACGCTGAGATTCGTCGCAAGATTTTAGTGCAGCTGATGTCGTCTCCCATTTTTGATGATGAGATCCCCCTCGCTGAAACTATCCTGCGTGTTGCTCCTAACCAAAGTAAACCATTACATATCATCATCGATGATGCTCATTTGCTGTCAAAGGAGTTGTGGGCAGAATGCATCATTCTTAATCAAGTTTTGTGCGCGGGTCAGAGAATTGCGTTGACCTTATCGGTTCCCCCAGCGTTTTTAGCCGATTTATTGCCGCAATTGCCTGAGTCTCTCAGACGACAAATCCTGCCGATGAGTGTTGAACCGATAAGTCTACCGGAGCGGGAGGCGCTGTATCAAACCTTGTTAAGATACAGCGATCAAAACCCATTTACTCCAAGAGACATTGTGCGCGCACAGCTTGAAAAGCAGAACGGTACTCCTCAGGAGGTTGTAACCTTATTGGAGTTGGCGCTGCATGGTCAGAGTGAGAGGAAGTCAGTCTGGGCGCACTATAAGGTCGCAGTGCTTGGACTTTGCAGTTTGTTGATTACCTTTTTGATTTGGTTTGGATTGGCTCAACCCTTTTCCGATGAGCCCTCGGCTGAAGCGCTTACTTATCCGGCATTAGATTCCGATGAGTTTCTGGCGCATGGCCAACAAATATTAACGCCGTATTTCCAGCAACGAGCGGAGTCATTAGCACAGGCTTTGTTAGCGCAGGCGGCTATTCAAGCCGATCCATTGGTAGCATTTCATGGTGAAGCGCCTCAAGCTGAAGATATGAATGAAGAACAACTGCTTACAGAAAGAGAAATGAAGGCAGAATCAGAAGATGCTCTAGCACAAGCTGCATCAACACAAGAGCCTATAGTCAATAGTCCTCAAGCCCAATCGACGTCAGCCGCAGAGCGTGCGGCCAAATCTAAGGATCTGAATACTCAAGTCAAACCTATGCAAGGCTTCACTATACAGCTTGCGAGCGTCGCGCAGCTCAAGTCATTACGTTCTACCTTAGCGCAGATAGAGGGTGTCCAAGATATCTCTATTGCTAAATACAAGCGGCGTTGGGTGATATTAGTGGGACATTATGAAAGCAGTAAGTTGGCTCATGAAGCTGCAGCTCAGTTGGCTAAACAATATCGAATTGATTCACCTTGGGTAAGAAAGTGGAGTGAATTGAAGGGATATGAGTTACAAGATGCGCTCCCAAGCGGTGAAATTTCAGAATAAACAGAGTACAATCATGACCTTTATTTTTGTCGGCATTCATCAAGTTAAATGATCAAAAAACATAGAGCCTTCCTGAAATGGGCCGGCGGAAAATTTAAATTGGTGGATGAACTGGCGAACTACTTACCGACAGGTGAGCGTTTAGTTGAGCCCTTTGTTGGCGCTGGTTCGGTATTTTTGAATACTGACTATCCCCGTTATTTACTCTGCGACATCAATCAAGATCTGATCAATCTCTACAACATAGTCAAAGAAAGGCCCGTGGAATATATCGCGGCTGCTAAGAAGCTGTTTGTTGATGAGATGAATCAAAAGGAAGCCTACTATCGCGTTCGGACTGACTTTAACAAATCCAATGACCCTTTCTTACGCTCAGTCTATTTCTTGTACTTAAATCGACATGGTTTTAATGGCTTGTGCCGTTACAATCGCAAAGGCGGCTTTAATGTGCCCTTTGGTTCTTACAAAAAACCTTATTTCCCAGAGAAGGAGATTTTGGCCTTTTCAAAGAAAGCACAGCGCGCCGAATTTAAGTGTATTAGCTATGAAAAAGCTTTCGAACAAATCCGCGCTGGTGATGTGATTTATTGCGATCCGCCCTATGCGCCGCTATCGACAACGGCGAGTTTTACGACCTATGTCGGTGCTGGGTTTAGCTTGGATGATCAGGCATTGCTGGCGCGCTATTCTCGGCATATGGCACTGGAACAGCGTATTCCTGTTGTGATTAGTAACCATGATATTCCGCTGACGCGTGAGCTGTATCGCGGTGCTCATCTTGCTAAGATCCAAGTGCAGCGCAATATTAGCCAAAATGGCAGTGGCCGCAATAAAGTCGACGAGCTGATTGCTTTATACGATGAGACTTACGATCCGCAGGATGACTGATTACTGCTGTTTGTTTGTAGATATTGTGCGACCTAGCTAACGACTTGGCTAACCAGCAAAATAAGGCTGGCGACTAAGACAACCGCTAAGGCGATTCCCATCAAAATGTACGGTAAAGGTGAATTGGTTTGGAAGTCTTTTTGGCGATTTTTATCTGACTGTACCCCAAAGAAGGCGGCGATGGTACTGTGAAAGACTTGCCAGATCCGGCTAAGCATCAATAGGACTGTTTTGAATTGGCAGGCTTCATGTCATCAATAGGTTTATCTTGATGACCATGCAGTAGTTCAAGTAAGTCGACAAAATGGAATTGGCTTGAACGATTTTTACCCGTGAGCCAAGTTTTCCAACTTAAAGTTTGCGCTTGTTCAGCACAACGGTTATTGGGATGGCTGCTAGGTAGGCTACTGTTATAGCGAGTCTCACTATTGCAAGCACAGGCGCTGGAATCATTGCTTGCGGTCAGTTGTTCCACGCCAAAGGCTAATGAGGCGACTACCACAGCGGTAAATGCCAACATCATCGATGACTTAAATGTCACCGAACCAAGAATGTGTGAAAACTGAGTTAACCGCCCCTTCATGATACTTCCTTTGAAATCATTTAATGATCCGCGCTAGCGACCCGAGTATAACAAACTCGCTTAGTTTATGAACAATAATTTATCAATCTTCACTAAAATCTTTCTAACGCTTCAGTATTTTCTGAGAGATACGGTTCATTATCAGCGCTTGAATTAGGTTTCAATAGAGTTTCAATCGCGATAAATGTGGCATTGGCTATAGAGGCGTGGCCTAGCTAAGGGTAAAATGAGGCACTTTTTGTTCAATAGCAGCGAGTGTCCTATGCGTCCATTTTTAATTGCTCCATCGATTTTATCCGCCGATTTCGCCCGTTTAGGGGATGACGTTAAAGCCGTGTTAGATGCAGGGGCTGACGTAGTTCATTTTGATGTGATGGACAACCACTATGTGCCGAACTTAACCATTGGCCCTATGGTGTGCAAAGCCCTACGCGATTATGGCATTACCGCCGATATCGATGTGCATTTAATGGTTAAGCCTGTTGATCGCATCGTGCCTGATTTTGCCAAGGCTGGCGCCTCTATTATTACTTTCCATCCCGAGGCCTCTGAGCATATCGACCGTACCTTGCAACTGATTAAAGAATCCGGTTGTAAGGCGGGTTTAGTGTTTAATCCCGCAACACCGCTGCATTATCTTGACCACGTGATGGATAAGTTAGATGTGATCCTGCTGATGTCGGTTAACCCTGGTTTTGGTGGTCAATCTTTTATTCCTTCAACCTTAGATAAACTGCGCCAAGTGCGTGAGCGTATCGATGCCAGCGGTTTTGATATTCGCTTAGAAGTCGATGGTGGCGTTAAAGTGGATAACATTGCCGAAATCGCTGCTGCAGGTGCCGATATGTTTGTGGCAGGTTCTGCCATTTTCGGTAAGCCAGACTATAAAGCCGTGGTAGATGAAATGCGCGTCGAGTTAGCAAAAGTTGAGGCCAAATAATGCGAGCACAGATTAAAGCGATTGCCTTTGATCTCGACGGCACGCTGATTGACAGTGTGCCTGATCTGGCTGTTGCGACACAGGCGGCACTCGCCGAATTAGGTTTGGCGACCTGTACCGAAGCTCAGGTGAGAACCTGGGTGGGTAATGGGGCTGAGATGTTAATGCGCCGCGCCATGAGCCATGCGTTGGGCGCGGATGTCGAGCAAACGGCATTGGATGCCGCCATGCCGATTTTTATGCACCACTATCAAGAAAATCTTGAAAAGCACAGCGCACTCTATGCCGATGTGCACCAAGTGCTACAAACCCTGTTTGACGCTGGATTTAAGCTGGCAGTGGTGACGAACAAACCTTACCGCTTTACTTTGCCGCTGCTTGAAGCCTTTAAGATTAATGACTTCTTTAGCTTAGTGCTTGGCGGTGATTCGCTGGCGAAGATGAAGCCGGATCCATTACCGCTAGAGCATTTATTAGCGCAATGGCAACTCGATAAAAGTGAGTTGTTGATGGTGGGCGATTCTAAAAATGACATTTTAGCGGCGAAAGCAGCAGGTGTTGCATCAATCGGCTTGACCTATGGCTACAACTACGGTGAAGATATTGGGCTCACTGGCCCTGACGCAGTATGCGAGCAGTTTGCCGAGATCCTTAGCTGGCTAAATGTCGGCCAGGCAGTTTAATCGATTCTTTTTATCTTTATTTGGAGCAATGACGTAATGACCAAACCCATAGTACTCAGCGGTGCACAGCCGTCCGGCGAATTAACCATAGGTAACTACATGGGTGCATTGCGTCAATGGGTTGCCATGCAAGATAGCCACGATTGCCTATATTGTGTGGTGGACTTGCACGCCATTACCGTGCGCCAAGACCCTCAAGCATTGCGTGAGGCCTGCTTAGATACGCTTGCACTGTATTTAGCCTGCGGCGTCGACCCGAAAAAGAGCACGGTATTTATCCAATCTCAAGTGCCGCAGCACACCCAGCTGGGTTGGGCATTAAATTGCTATACCCAAATGGGTGAGCTGAGCCGTATGACGCAGTTTAAGGATAAGTCACAAAAGCACGCCAACAATATTAACGTGGGTCTGTTTGGTTATCCGGTATTGATGGCGGCGGATATTCTGCTGTATCAAGCGAATGAAATCCCTGTTGGTCAAGATCAGAAGCAACATCTTGAATTAACGCGTGATATCGCCACTCGCTTTAACAACGCGTACGGCGAGACGTTTACCATCCCTGAGCCTTTTATCCCTGAGCATGGCGCGAAGGTTATGTCGCTACAGGATCCGCTGAAGAAGATGTCAAAGTCAGACGATAACCGTAACAACGTGATTGGTCTGCTTGAAGATCCAAAAGCGGTAATGAAAAAGCTCAAAAAAGCCATGACCGACAGTGACGAGCCACCAGTGGTGCGTTTCGATATAGAGAATAAGCCTGGTGTATCTAACCTGCTGAGCTTAATGTCAGGTATCACAGGCCAAAGCATTGCCAGCCTCGAAGCTGAGTTTGAAGGTAAGATGTACGGCCACTTAAAAGGGGCTGCGGGTGAAGCGGTAGTTGGCATGTTAGAGCCGCTGCAGGAGCGTTACCGTGCGCTGCGTGCCGACCGTGCTTACCTCGACCAAGTGATGAGAGCGGGCGCTGAAAATGCTCAAGCTCGTGCTGAAGTCACCTTGAAAAAGGTATACGAGAAGATTGGTTTATTGGTGTAATTTGACCTAAAAAGCACGTTAGATAGCACTTAATTAAGCCGACCTATTCTTAGGTCGGCTTTTTTATGTCTGTTATTCATTGGGCTGTTTGATACAGAGCTAAGCGTTTATGCCTGCGATTTTAACCAAGAAGAAAAAGCAGCAATGGCAGGCTCATTTAGGCGTCGCTGTTTGCATAAAAAACAAAATTCAAAACCCGTATGAACATCGGGAAGATTTACCGCCACCAGTCGCCCGGTACTGATATCGCCTGCCACCATAAAATCGGGGGCGAGGGCGATACCTTGTCCGGCAATCGCCGCCTCAATTGCCATTACGATATGGCTAAAAAGATGTTGTTGTTCGTTGTTAAGGGGGATTTTATGGGCCGATGACCATTTGTGCCAATCGAGTCCAAGTGGACCTTCATCCACAATCAGTAATGCTTGTTGCTGAAAATTGCCCAAGTTAATCTCACGCCATTTGGGGTAAAGATTGGGGCTGCATACGGGGATTAGCCGTTCTTTGTGCAGTAATTGTTGCCAATAGCCCCGTTGATTGAGTTTACCCGCAATAAAGATATCGGCTGTGCTGGTGCTTAGGTCGGGGTCCTGAGTAATCATTTCGAGGCGAATTTTAACGCTGGGATATTGGCGTCGAAAATCCGCTAACCTCGGGATCAGCCATTTGACCGCAAAAGAGCTGTATACCGCTAAGCAGAGTTGTTGATTCGGCGTGTCGCGGATTTTGAGATTAAGATCGCTTAACTCATTAAAAATCCTTTCTAACTCAATAAATAAGCTCTGGCCTTTTGGAGTGAGTTGTAGTTTTCGTCCCTGACGATCAAAAAGCTGCTCGCCAAAGTACTCCTCCAATACACGCACTTGGTGTGAAACCGCGCTTTGGGTAATGCACAGTTCAGTGGCCGCCTTGGAAAAATGCTGTTGCCTCGCTGCGGTTTCAAAGACTTGAAGTGCACGTAAGGGAGGGAGCTTTCGCATAATTTTCAACATTTAAAAGATTTATTATGAATTTAATTCATCTAGCATGAGAAAGCATCATTTTAGCTTAAGTCTTGTGGACATTATCATGCGAGCATTGAGATTCGAGGATAGTCAAACATGCAGCGCCCAGTTGTTATCGGTCTGATTTTATTGATAGTGGGTAATCTATTTAGTGCTTTTTACGATGTATCGATCAAATGGCTGCCAGAGGATGCGAATGCGGCCACTTTCCTGCTCGTGAGACAAATCACTTCAGTACTCATGTTAACCCCGATTTGGTTGTACTCGCAGCGACCGCAGACGGAACATATTTCGGTTCACCTTTGGCGTGCCAACATAGGCTCGGTTGGCGCGCTTTTTTTAATTATTGGACTCATGGCACTGCCTTTAGCTACGGTGAGTTCGTTGTTTTATTCCGCCCCCCTAATGATTATTTTAATGGGATACTGGTTTTTAAAGGAGCGGATCACCACAGGGCAGGTGATATGCACATTGTTAGGCTTCGTGGGTATCTTAATTATCCTAAGGCCGAGTGAAATGAACTGGTTTGGTCTTGCCGTGTTATTTTCTGCATTTACTTTTGCAGTCAATCAGTTGACGCTGAAAAAAGTCCCCAGTACTGAGCATCCGGTATTAACCCTCATGCTTTATAACCTGCTGGGTATTCCCGCCACCTTAGTGATTGCGGCCTTTCAAGGGCTTGAGGGACTGAGTTGGGAACTGCTTGTGGTTGCACTACTTAGCAATGCTTTCTTACTGATTTATCACTGGTTATGTGTGCTGGCTTATCGTCGGGCGCAGGCGAGTGATATTGCGATTGCCGAATATACTGGTTTGTTATTTATCGTCTTCTTAGGCTGGCTGTTGTTCGATGAATGGTTAGATAGCTTAAGTTGGTTGGGCGCGGCGCTGATTGTATTGCCCTCGCTGTTTTTACCTTGGATAGGGATGTGGGTAGCGAAGTCACCCAAAGTGATGGATAACTTGCAGGTGAAGTCGTTAGGGATTGATGCGGCGGTAGAGAGTGAGCCTAAACCTTAAGTGTTTAGGCTCAATCGGTTATTCGATATATTCGAACACTTTAACGACTTTGCGCACGCCCGCGGTATTACGGGCGATGTCGACAGCCAGTTCTGCCTGTGAGCGGTGAATAAGTCCTAGCAGGAAGACTTCACCGTTTTCAGTGATCACTTTAATCCGTGTCACATCTAGTGCTTTCTCGTTGAGCATCCGGCCCTTTACTTTGGTTGTTACCCAAGTGTCGTTACTGCGAGTCGTGAAAGACGTTGGATTACCGATGCGGATCTGATTGTGGATTTTACCGCCAAGCTTAAGGTCTTGTACGACTTTAACTGCTTTATCCCTCAGCATTGAGTTGGGGGCTTGGCCTATCATCAGCACATTACCGTTTACCGACACACCTGTGATATTGGTTTGTTTCTTAAGATCTTCATGCTCAAGTAGCGCACTGGTGATCTTGAAATCGGTATTAGTATCATCGAGCTGTGTCTTCACTGAACGCTCGTCGTTGGCCATCATGGCGCCGCTGACTGCGCCCACCATAACGGCACCGGCGCAACCCTGCAGCAGCATGCAAACCATTAACAGTGGGGCAGCATATCTCATTGCTGTTCGTCCTGTGGGAAGAGTGTGCGATCGATATTGTCACACAGGCAGTGGATCACCAGTAAGTGCACTTCTTGAATACGAGCTGTCACGTTGGATGGTACACGGATTTCAACGTCACCCACGCTAAGCAGCCCTGCCATCGCGCCGCCGTCTTTACCGGTTAGAGCAACGATAGTCATATCGCGGCTAAGGGCAGCTTCCATTGCTTTAATCACGTTACCTGAGTTACCGCTGGTGGAAATGGCTAACAGAATATCACCAGGCTGACCTAAGGCTAAGATTTGCTTTGAGAAAATCTCATCGTAGCTGTAATCGTTGGCAATCGCAGTGATGGTCGATGTGTCGGTTGACAGGGCAATCGCGGGCAATGGTGGACGTTCAATTTCGTAGCGGTTTAACAGTTCAGCCGAAAAGTGCTGAGCATCACCCGCACTTCCGCCATTACCACAGGCAAGAATTTTATTGCCACCCAAAAGACATTGCACCATCATCTCCGCCGCTTTGGCAATGGATTCAGGCAGTGCTTCGGCTGCATCGATTTTAGTCTGGATAGATTCAGTAAAGCTGTCTTTAATGCGTTCTAACATGGATACATCCTTTCAGGATAAAGTGTGGCTATGATGCCATATTTCCACGGTGGAGTTGAGGCATAAGCGTTAAAAATTATTCGATTAGCTGAGTCGAGTGCGTCGTTTAAAAGGCATCGACCAACCATTGGATTTGCGTATCTTCGATGGCGACAACGTCGAATCGACAGGGTACATCCAGTTTATGGCTCTGTAAATAATGGCTGGCCGCCATGCGGATCCTGCCGATTTGTGCTTTGCTAAGTGCTTGTATTGCGCCACCAAATTGATTTGCAGAGCGGTATTTTACTTCAACAAATACCCAGTATTTTTTGTGGCGCATGACTAAGTCTATTTCACCAAAGGGATAGCGGACATTACGCTCGACAAAGCTCAAACCTTGTTGTTCAAGGTAACTTTGGGCGAGCGACTCTGCCTGCTGTCCGAGTGTCATAGTTGGCGGAAACTGCCTCTTTGATAGCGTCCCCAGCTTAATTGGCGGTTAATCACACCATCGGGATTGACGGATAACACGCCGCTACGACCATTGAACTGGTAACCGGTAAATGAGCGCATTTGCGCGAGTTTGCTGATTAAATCCATCGCATCATAACCCATCACAAACAGGCGTTTTTGGCCGTTGTTCCAGCCAGGCCATAGTGTGTTAACCATCAGGTTTTCTTCGCTATTTTGCATCAGCCAAGGTGCGTCACTGAGGGTTAGGTTATTTAAATCCTGCGCGGTTTGGCTCGATTCGTTGTCGATACGGCTACGGCTCGAGGTGTACAGTGGCACAGGCTGAGTAAAGACGCTAAAGGTGACGTCGATAAAGGCCTTGAGCAGGGTTAACTCCTGCGGCGTCGAGATCATGTAAATCGCATCTATATCTTGGCGAGAGCGAAAATCGGCCTGTACTGAGTTGCCTAGCAGCTCTTTGATGCGTGCAATGCGGGCTTGGCTATCACGTACGCCGAGCGCATCTTGCACAGTCGTTTTCATCTTATCGCCACCATCGTAGTAATAGACTTCGATGGGCGCATCGCTTTTCTTTTTCCAAGCTTGAATAAAGCTCTCTGCCATACGTTTGCCGATCGCATCGTTGCTGGCGAGCAGCAGTGGCATAGTGACACCATCTTGGTACATACGGGTTGCAGCATCGGCCGCCTCTTGAGCTGGCGATAATGCAAAGTAAAACTTATTGGCATCTGGAGCAAACTTGTCAGTTTGATTTAAAAACAGCTGCGGGATCGGCGCGCTTGCAGCGGGCGCGGTAGCAGTAGGTGTTGCGCTGGTGTTTAACGCCAATAATTGATCGATTTCGTTTGGCAGTAACGGGCCAATAATAAACTCAGCACCGGCGTTTACCGCTTGCTGATAAGCGGAAACGGCATCGTTGGCGGTATCGTAAAAATTCACCGAGACTTGCTCATTCGGTTTGGCTAAATAACTGGCCAAAATGCCTTGGCGAATCGCATTGGCGGCACTGGCGCGCTGGCCTGTGAGCGGCAAGAGTACCGCAATATTTTTGGGGGTATAAGGTTTAGCGTTTAACGCATGATCTAAATCCGCGGGCAACTTCGCCGCCGCAGGGTGATAAGGGTTTTGTTTTTGCCAGTCGCCTAAATAACGGACCAGTTGATTAGGGTCAACCGCATAATGCTTAGCGATATACGCCAGCTGTAACCAACCTGCAAAAACCGGGCTTTTGGCATCTTTAGTGAATTCGAGCAAGGTTTGCTCATGCATTGGCTGCAATACTTGCCAGATCTGATTATTGACTTCACTCGCCTCAGCGGGAGGCAAATAGGTGGTCAATAAGCTTAATTCGCGTACTTGATCGATAGGTTGCTTATTCAATTGGAACAAATGCGCTCTCAATTGATGATACGCAGCCATTTGCCAGCCGGGTAATACCCAAGTGCTTGGGTACGTTAGCGTTTTCAGTGCATCAAGCGGCGTCGATGTATGCTCTAGCACCCGCGCAGTTAGGTACTTATGCTCAGCCACTAGCGTCGGGATCTGAGTCAGGCTTGGCAGCATCGGCTTGAGCAGCTTTTGCGCCGCCGCATAGTCATTCGCATTAATATAGGAATGCGCCGCCAGCAGCAGATAAGTATCACGCTGCTGAGGATCTTTGCTATTGGCGGCCTGTGCTAAATACACATTAGGCGCCAATGGGGCAGAGGCTAATGAGGTGGCCACGGTGGGCGCAGTATTCGTTGAGGTGGGCGCTTGACTGCCGCAACCCGCCAACACTGCGGATAAAATGGCCACGGAAACGAACTTAGTTGTATTCAGGCTTTTTAACACTGGGCTTCACTCTGGTAAGATGCTGCCTCTAGTTTAACCTTCTCTTGCGCTTGACGAAAGTCTTGGCACTGTCATTACAGAGGTATATATGGACCAAAGCGTCGCACTCTACATCGTTCCCACTCCTATTGGTAATTTGGGGGACATGAGCCCACGTGCTATTGACGTGCTCAGCCAGGTTGCATTAATTGCCTGTGAAGACACCCGCCATAGCGGCAAGTTATTGAGTCATTTTGGTATTTCAACTAAGACCATCGCACTGCACGACCATAATGAACGCGCTCGCGCCCAGTGGATTGTGGATCAACTAGCCGCAGGGCAGTCGATTGCGCTAATTTCCGATGCGGGCACGCCGCTGATTTCCGACCCCGGCTATCACTTAGTCTCCCATGTGCGCCAATCTGGCTTTAAGGTGATCCCGCTGCCGGGCCCCTGTGCGGCGATTACGGCGTTAAGTGCCTCGGGTTTGCCGTCGGATCGTTTTTCCTTTGAAGGCTTTTTGCCCTCGAAAGAAAAAGCTCGTGCCGATAAGTTATTAGAACTAAAAGAAGATCCGCGCACGCTGATTTTTTATGAATCTCCCCACCGTATCGAACATAGCCTAACGACCATGGCTCAAGTGTTAGGGGACGATCGCCAAGTGGTGATGGCGCGTGAAGTGACTAAAACCTTCGAGACCTTCCTCAGCGGCCCCGTGGCTGAGGTGTTGGCCACTGTGAGTAGCGATCTTAACCAGCAAAAAGGTGAGATTGTCCTTATGGTGCATGGTCACCGTGCGGCCGAGGATGATGAAGCCATTCCAACCGTTGCCATCAACACACTTAAGTTACTCTGTGAAGAATTACCCCTTAAAAAGGCCGCTGCCATTGCCGCGCAAATTCACGGTCTTAAAAAGAATGCCCTGTATAAGTTCGGTTTAGAGTCTGATTTATAAGCAGATCTAATAGATAGGCACACACAGGCAGGATTAACAGTGGTGCAGGTAGAAGGCTTAGGCTATAATCCGCGCCGAGTTGGCCAGACAGTCGCCGCGTTCGCAAGAACGGGGAGGAAAGTCCGGGCTTCAAAGAGCAGGGTGCCAGGTAACGCCTGGGCGGTGTGAACCGACGACAAGTGCAACAGAGAGGAGACCGCCATCATAGCCTCGGCTAAGGTGGTAAGGGTGAAAGGGTGCGGTAAGAGCGCACCGTGCGGCTAGCAATAGTCCGTAGCAAGGTAAACTCCACCCGAAGCAAGACCAAATAGGGTTCCGTATGGCGTGGCTCGCGTTGGAACCGGGTAGGTCGCTTGAGCCTGTGAGCGATTGCAGGCCTAGATGAATGACTGTCCACGACAGGACCCGGCTTATCGGCCAACTCAACCTCATTCAATAAAAAGCCCGTTTGTCGTAATGACAAGCGGGCTTTTTGTTTGGCATGTTTTATAGAATCTTATCTATCAATAAGATGGTGATTCTACTCGCCTGACCTATGTACGATAGCAGGCTTAATTGTTAGATATTTGTCCCATCTCCATCGATGTGAGTTTCTGCTCACTAGCAAGCACCTGCGCAATATTGATGAGATTCTGAGCGAGCTCTTTTGCTTTATCTTCGGGGAATTTCGTTGCCAATGAAGCTTGTAGTTTTTCCTGCAGGTTTACCAATACAGCTTGTTTATCTATAGCTGTGACTGTCTGTTTAAGGTTGGCGACAGCGCTGGCGAGGGCTTGTAGCTCTGGGAATAACTGCGCATTTTTTAGTGGAGCGAATAATGCTAAATCTTTTAAATTCGCATCGTCGACTTTATTGTCTAAGGTGATTAATAGATTATCGACTTTGTCGAAGGTTTGTTCACTACGACTAATTAAGGGAGTGATGGCGGCGTCTTGTATAAGGCCAGTGAATTTATCGACAGTGGCATACAACAACACCGCGATGATAATTATCGGCAGCATGACCCCAGTAAACAATCCCACCCAAAAATTGTTGAACCCTGCCGCGAAGTTTTTCATTTTAGTTCCTTATTCCCGTTGAACGCTAAGCAACGCTATGCGTTTTGTCGGTGGCTGACAAGCGTTTGCTGCTAAAACTGCGTCCTTAGCGATAAATGAATCGCATCAAAACAACGAGTAGAGTGAGATTGTTTAGCCGAAAATGAAAACTAAAAAACGTTCGGCTAGAGTATTGTCTTTGCTCACAGGGGTATCCTATATGACCGTTAAACTTTCCAGCTAAATGTCAGTCTTCTGCCACCCTTTTAGCGTTACCGTTTCATGAACATTCTTATGTACTTTATGCCGCTAACCCCTTGTAGTGGGCTTTCTTTTCATCGACTGAGACTTTTGCTGCTGGTATTCAAGTGAGTCTTTGGAATTTAACAATAGGTGTTTTAATAAACTCACTGCTTTTAAAAGAAAAGTCAAAGTCGTGGGGCTTCACCCCACACCCGACCAAGGAGGACTGCTCGTCCTATCCTCCTTGGATGCTCCAAGACGCCCCTAGCGAAGTTACATGCATTGGTTAGTGGCTTCGTGCTTATTCGAAAATCGCTAACGCTTCCGATGGTACATCCTGTACCCCGAAAGCTAGCGAGGCATCCATGCCTCGCTCACGCGATTTTCTTCAACGCCCTTCAGCAACTTCGCAGGGGAAGGTGAACTTCTGTAGTTTTTGTGTTGTTTTTTAGTATTTAAAAAGAGCACTAACATTCCAGCTTTTTAAAAATTTAACAGTGGGTGTCCCAATAAACTTCTCGGTAAATAAGGTCTCGATTTTTCTAGATGAAAATGTTGATAGCACACTGAGGTTAATGCTAACTTGTTGGCATAATTGAATTATTTATTCGTATTATTCCAGTGTCCAACTCTATATGGTTTGGGTTTTATTAGAAGTGCGGGTAATACACTGTTAGAGCTCATACATGGATAACATCCAGCAAGAAAAATTAAAAAACCTAATTCGAAGCCTTGAAAAATCTGCTTCGCCACAAGAGGCCGAGTACCTGATGGGTGAAATTCTTGTGCCACTCCTAGCAGAGGATGGTTACTCCATTCAAGCGGTTGGCGATCAGCGAGATTTTGGAGTTGATTTTATTGCCCGCAAAGACAAACACGAAGAGCAATTTCCAGAAGAAATAGCCATTGAATACAAGCACTATCGAAAAGCTGCTGTTGGTTTAGATGTAGTCCATCGTGTACTTGGTGCAGCTATGAGTATGGGCTTGTCACGCGCAATGGTCATTACAAATTCCCGATTTACCTATGCAGCACGTGAGGCAATCCGTCGAAGCTCCCCTGTTGGTGTTGAACTTCTTGACATTGATGCACTGCGATCCTGGATTGGACGTATTGAGGAGGTTCCATCAATTGATGTAGTTCAGGTTAATATCATCAGGCGTGAGTTTAGTCGTAGGCTTATTGAGCTAATCTTAAAGAATCCTCGTTACTTGGACGAAATTGAGTGGCGTGAAATGGAGCGGCTTCTCGCAGAGGTTTTTGAAGGTTTAGGTTTTTCGGTTCGTCTTACACCGGGTAGCAAAGATGGTGGGAAGGACATCATTCTAACTTGCCAGGTTGCAACAAAAAATCATACATACTATGTTGAAGTAAAGCACTGGCGTTCAGGGCAACGTGTTGGTTCTGGAGCAATAACTGAATTTCTAAACGTTATAATTAACGAGCAAATTGATGGCGGCCTATACCTTTCAACTTATGGTTATTGTTCTAACTCCATTGAGTCACTAACAGAAATTCAGCGGAAATCTCTGCGCTTTGGAACAGAAAACAAGGTTGTCACGCTATGTCAGTCATATGTAAAGGCGATGTCCGGTATATGGGCTCCGGATAAATTGCTGCCAGAGGTTCTGTATGACAATACGCTCTAACAAATAAGCATAGGCCGTGTAGCCGCGGCCTTATTCCAAGTGTTGAACAAGCCCGATGCTGGTTGTTGACACTTTATTATGCAAATAGCTGATTGAGATAAAGATCGGACAATCATAACTTTTCTTCCTTAAAAAATTGGCCAATAACATTAGAGTCAAAGGAATACGCCATCTCCTTGGAGAGCCGCGGGGTATTAGTGTTTGTTGCGTAATCTAGGCGTCGTTGTTTTCGTGCAACTGATCCCTAGCGAAATAGACAATGTCAGTATGATGTATGAAACATCATTGGCCATGCACTTCACGCCCTAGTCAATTAGCCTAAATTAACGAGCCATCCATCGTTAAATTTACACGGTGCATGCTTGTAAGAAGGGATTCAGATTACTGTAGGGGTTGGCAAGATTAAGCACTGTCATGGAAGTGACCATCCGTGACATGGATGTCACGGTCGAGCACACAGGGATGTGCTTGCTGCGTGTCACTGGAATGACAGTGCTTAATCGTTGAACTAGAAAAAAAGATCGGACTGGCATAACTTTTCTTCCTTAAAAAATTGGCCAATAACATTAGAGTCAAAGGAATACACTATCCCCTCGGAGATGCCGCAGGGCATTGGCGTTCGTTGCGTTATCTAGGTATGGTTGTTTTCGTGCAGCAGATCCTTAGCGAAATAGAAAATGTCAGTAGAGACGGCTTACTATTGTGTGCCCAGCTAATGTGGCGAAATATAGGCTAAAACGGATAATGCGAGCCAAAGAGAGCGCCTATTCGGCCAAAGAGTTGAATCGCTAAGGCCGATAGTCTGTTAACCCAACCACTTCACTTAAAAGCTTTGTTTGACTAAGAAGCGCCATTCCCAGCTGTTGACTGAATCTCCACCCGTGTAAGGCACTGAAAAGTCGATATGGGCGACGTTGCCGTAACTGGAGCGGGAGGAATAAATTCGTGCGCCAATGCCGATGCTACCGAGCGGGCCGCTGACCTCGTTATTGGCCGCTAACGGGCCACCGGAGGCTTGGCCAATATCGGTAAAGACAGCCCAGCCGAGTTCGGCTAATTGGTACAAGTTGATATTGGGATAGTTGCGGATTTCGGCGGTCAATGACCATTGATTATCTCCTTGTTGATATTCGTTGGGATAACCGCGCACACCAGTTTCATCCCCAAGCCCTTTGGTGAGGTCGAGGTAAGTATTGTTCGACAGGCTCGCCCACGCTTTACCATAGCCAGTCCATTTAGGATTGATTTGATAGAAGTATTCCGCTTGGACGCTGGCTTGATAACTGTCTTTTTGAGTGGTGCCTAGGGTGCTGGTGGCGCCCATTGCCAGTAGCCAGAGATGTTCATCAAATTTATAACCGCGGCTGGTTTGCCATTTTACATGGTAACCCACGGGCTGATTGTCGCGGATATCATTGGTTTCGATACCGAGTTGAATGTAGTGGTGCCAGCCTAAGTTAAAGTCTTCGTTATTACGGATCAGATGCACGTTATTGAGTATGTGGAAATCATCTTGAACATATTCATAGGCAACCCAGGGATACATAAAATCCCGGTCCTGCGGTAATTCAGCGTTAGGGTAAATTGCTGAATGGGCAAATTCGTGTCTGTCTTGTGTCACGCCTGTAATCACGCGGGATAGATGATCATTATTGCGATTGATTAACCAGCCATATTGCAGCTTAAGGTAATCGACTGCATGGGCATATTCGTTTATGTCTTCACCATTTTGTCGCAGGGTGTCGGTGCGGCTGTCATCTAAATATTCCGCCGAGTACATGGTTTCAGTATTCAATGAATAGAAAGGCTTACTTACGTACACATGCTTAGCTTGGCCGTCGCTATTATCGTAAAACTCGGCGGCAACAATGCCGTGATCGATAAAACTGACGGGGGCTTCAAAGGCAAATTTATAACCCGTGCGCGACTCGTCGGATTGATACTTTAAGCGGGTACGAATACCGGTACCGAAGAGGTTGTCTTCTTTTACCCCAAAGGAAAAGCGAGTATCACCTCCTGAGCTACCAAAACTGGCGGTTGGCAGTAGCGACCAGTTATCCCAAGTTTCGATAATGATGGACTCGTCGTTGGGCTGCACATCGGCCTGCGGATCTTTCTCGCTAAAATAGACTTTTGCATCGCGAATATAGGGTTCTGCGCGCAGTAAACGTTGTGATTCATCGAGATCTTTTTGGGTGACTGTATCGTTTTCACTAAAGGTCAGTTTGTCGCGAACCACATATTCCTTGGTATTGATATGTAAATAGTTTGCCCAGCGGTGGATAAAAAACGCATCGGGGTCGGATTCATCGAAGATTGGGTTGCTCACCACCACAATCTTACTCACCTTTTTAGGGGCTTTATCCGTGGTGGTTTTGGGCACAGCTTCATCCGCTCTGGCTAGGCTGACGAGGCCACAGAGGCAACAAGGAATAAGCGCATACTGGGTAAACTTTTGCATAAAAGCCACTCCCGCAAAATGGATAGCAGCAGGCTAAGACTCTGCTGCGTTTCACAATTTAATAACACACGGGATACGACAATTAGTCAAGTAAACATTTTAATAAGATTATGATTTTACATAAGGTTGTTTTAAGAATCGGGCCGGAGTTGGCGCCAGCCCTAGGGGGAGCGGTTATAGCGTACGCCTTGGTGGCACCACGACGTTAGCAAAAATCAGTCCGGCGATAAGCGACATAAAAATCAAAAAAATCTGCGAGCCAATATGGGACTGGTTAAGCATGGTTTCACCCGATATTAGCGCATTAAGGCCAATATAGGTTTTACTGCCGGGGACTAAGATAACGATCCCTTGCAGGAGCGCAATCGAGGCTGGTGCCTTCATCCAGCGGGCATAAAGATTGGAGTAAACCCCCACAGCTAAGGCGCCGAAAAAGATCCCAACCGAATCCCCAAAAAAGTGTCCGCCTAACATCGCAGAGAAAAACGCGACAATCCCTGCCAGCACGCCCCAAGGTGAATCTTGCATGCGCGCTTTAAAGATAAACACTAAGGCCATTGAGAGAATGGGGACTGCCGACCAAATCGCCCAGCGGGGCAAGCCTTCTGGTTCGATATAAATCGCTTCGCCAAACATCGCTTTACCTATCGCCATGCCGAGCACTGCACCAAAATACAGCTTAAACAACAGCATACTGGCGTCCATGATCCGCGCCGTGCCCGAAATCAAGTCGCGGGCGGCCAACTCCGCAAGCCCCAAGGTTAAGGCTAAACCGGGAATAAAGATGATGATCGAGGAGAGGATCACCACTGGAATATTAATATTGGGATCAATACGCGCAATCGCGCAGGCGACAATGGCGCAGACGATAGTTGCAAAGGGCTCTAACACTTCAGCCATACGGCTCGAACGTTCGGCGCGGTAAACAAAGCCATAAACTAATAAGCCTAATAAGCCTGACCAAAAGACATCGTTCCACCCTGTGCCCATCAGCATAGCAAAGGCCGCTGCCGAGGTGCCAAAGGAAAAACACGTTAAAACTGGACCATAGGGGTTGGGTTTATTGGCAATTTCCTCTAGCCTGTCTAAGGCTTCGGTGAGCGTGCGTTTGCCCGAGGTGAGTTCATCCACCAGTTCATCGGTGCGGGCGAGGGAGCCTAAATCCAACTCACCGGGTTTTACCCGCGCAACATGGTTATATTCTTGATCGGTATCGTGTTGTAGTACGAAGGTCATCGAGGTTGGCGAGATTAAAAAATACCCTTCGATGCCCAGTGTCCGAGAGACGGTTTGTAGATGGGTTTCAAGACGATAAGCGGGGGTGCCAAACTTATGTAAAGCCTTGCCTAGCTTAATGATAAATTTACGCTTTTCGAGAAACTGTTCGTTATCCAATCGGGGTATTCACTGTATAAAAAGTTGTAAGAAATTGCGCGCGCATATTAACCTATCTCGTCACTAAAAGGTTAATGGCTTTTAACCTTAATACAAATAAATTGCTGAATTTGTGCGGTGTATGCCGCAGTTGTGTTAATTAAAAGGGAGTTGCTATGCCGTTAATTGTTACAGGATTTTACGCCAGCTTGACGGGATTGTTGATCGTCGCTTTAGCGTATCGAGTGGTGAAAATAAGAAAAAGCCAAAAAATCGGCATCGGCGATGGTGGTAACAATGCCTTGGTGCTGGCGGACAGAGTGCATGCGAATCTGATTGAGAATGCGCCCATCGTATTGATTTTAATGCTGGTGGCTGAGGCGGGTGGCTTAGCGCATTTCTATTTGCATTGCTTTGGTACCGTGTGGATTGTGGCGCGTTTGCTCCATGCTATCGGCCTCACGCAAGGCAAAGGAGGTTATCATTTCGGGCGTTTTTGGGGAGTATTACTCACTTGGTTAGTGACTCTTTCGCTCGCGCTGGTCAACTTAGTGCATTTTGCCCAAAGTATGTAAGCGTAAGGATAGGGCAATCGCAGTCTACGCCATGTCCTTAGGCACTTTAGGGGTATTAAGCGCATTGGCGCAAATACCCCTAAAAACACCTCGGCTGCTGCTTTTTTAATCGCGCTTATCCCTGTTTGCCTGCTATACTCCGCGTCCCTAAATCGGTGCGGTCTGTTTTTTGCTCGCACCTTTGTTTGACATTACGTTTTTGGGTCAAAATCGATGCAAGTTGAATCCACATTGTTTAGCCATCCCAAGTATTGGGCCGAATGCTTTGGCACAGCGCCTTTCTTACCTATGTCCCGCAAGGAGATGGAGAAATTGGGCTGGGATAGTTGTGACATCATTATTGTCACTGGCGATGCCTATGTGGATCACCCCAGTTTTGGCATGGCGGTGATTGGCCGCATGTTAGAAGCCCAAGGCTACCGCGTTGGGATTATTGCCCAGCCCGATTGGTCGAGCAAAGATGCCTTTATGCAGCTGGGTCGTCCGAATCTATTTTTTGGCGTTACCGCCGGCAATATGGATTCAATGATCAACCGTTACACCGCTGATCGCCGTATCCGCAGCGATGATGCCTACACTCCCGGCGATGTGGGCGGTAAGCGTCCCGACCGCGCAGTCACGGTTTATACCCAGCGTTGCAAAGAAGCCTTTAAAGATGTGCCCGTGATTATCGGCGGCATCGAGGCGAGTTTGCGCCGTATCGCGCACTATGATTATTGGTCGGATAAAGTCCGCCGCAGCGTGATTTTCGATGCCAAGGCCGACATTTTAATGTACGGCAACGCCGAGCGTCCGTTGGCCGAAGTGGCGCGTCGTTTAGCGGCGGGCGAAGCAATTGCGGATATCCAAGATGTGCGCGGTACAGCGGTGATCCGTAAAGAACCTATGCCCGAATGGCGTGGGATGGACTCACGCAAAATCGATCAGTTACACAAAATTGATCCTATCCCCAATCCCTATGGGGCCGACGATGTGGGCTGCGCCAATTTATCTGGCCCATCGGATGCAAAAATTTTCGATAACGATGCGCCAAAGCCTATCAGTGTGCAGCCGCCGCGCCCTAAGCCATGGGATAAAACCTATGTGCTGCTGCCGGCCTTTGAAAAGGTGTCTGAAGACAAATACTTATATGCCCATGCCTCGCGGATTTTGCACCAAGAGCAAAACCCGGGTTGTGCGCGAGCGTTGTTCCAGCCCCACGGTGACCGTGGCGTGTGGGTGAACCCGCCAGCTTGGCCGCTCAATACCGACGAAATGGATGCCGTGTTCGATTTACCCTATAAACGGGTGCCGCATCCTGCCTACGGTAAGGAAAAAATCCCCGCCTATGACATGATCAAAACCTCGATCAACATCATGCGCGGTTGCTTTGGTGGCTGTTCATTCTGCTCGATTACCGAGCACGAAGGCCGGATTATCCAGAGCCGTTCGCAAGAATCGATTATCAAAGAAATCAAAGATATTCAGGATAAAGTGCCCGGTTTTACTGGGGTGATTTCTGACTTAGGTGGCCCTACCGCCAACATGTATCGCCTTGGCTGTACTAGCGAAAAAGCGGAGAAAACCTGTCGCCGTTTATCCTGTGTGTATCCATCGATTTGCGGCCATTTAGGCACAGACCATAAACATACCATCGACTTGTACCGCGCCGCTCGCGCTGTGCCCGGCATTAAGAAAATCTTGATTGCTTCGGGTGTGCGTTACGACTTAGCGATTGAAGATCCTGCTTATGTCAAAGAGTTAGTCCAGCACCATGTGGGCGGCTATTTAAAAATCGCCCCTGAGCATACCGAAGAAGGGCCGCTCAGCAAGATGATGAAACCCGGCATGGGCGCCTACGATAAGTTTAAAGAGCTGTTCGATAAGTTTTCTAAGGAAGCGGGTAAAGAGCAGTTCCTGATCCCTTATTTTATTTCGGCGCATCCGGGCACGACCGATGAGGATATGTTAAACCTCGCGCTCTGGTTGAAGGAACGTAAGTTTAAGCTCGACCAAGTGCAAAACTTCTACCCATCACCGATGGCGAATGCGACGACTATTTATCACACTGAGCTGAACTCGCTGAAAAACGTTAAGCACACCAGTGAAGTGGTGCCAGTGCCGAAGAAGGGCCGCCAGCGCCGCTTGCATAAGGCGCTGCTGCGTTACCACGATCCAGCAGGTTGGCCGATTATCCGTGAAGGCTTGATTGCCATGGGGCGTGAAGATTTGATTGGTAACAGCCCGAATCACCTCGTGCCGCCAGAAGGGCGCAACGAGCGTGGCCCTAAATGGATGAAGGATGCCAACCAAGGGCAAAAAGCCCTGACACGCTTCTCGGGTAATCAGTTTGATGAGCGTAAAGGCAAAGGCGATGCCAAGGGCAAACCGAGCGCAAGCAAGCCTAAGGGACCAAAGTCTGGGGCGAATGCGCCGCAAAGTCAGCAGCCTAAAACCAGCCGTCCTGGAGCTAAGGCGCCATTTGGTCAGTCGGGCTTTAAGGGCAAAGCTGAGCAGGGGAAAGCGGGTCAAAATAAGGCGGGTCATCAAGGGCGTGCGGGTAAAGCCTCTTCTGGCCGTCAGCAGGCCAAGTAGTAATAAGTTGCTCGTCAGCGAAAAATGCCACTCCAGTAAACCGATTTGGAGTGGCGCAGAGATGATGGTAAACCAGCGGTACCATCCAATGAGTGTGTGGCGAGCGTTTGTAGACGGAACGTGCGCCGCACTCCGGTCTCAAATGGGCTCACGGGTATGAGGAACGTGAGCTATTAGCCCTCAATGTACGCCTAAGATTTTCCATCCCTAAAAGAAGTAGTTAATCCCAACGGCAAAGCCGTTATCTTCCTGCGCTTCGAGCGCAGCATCATCCATGTTACTGAAATTCAACTTCATTTCTGCAAACATCACAGTGTCGTTACTGTAACGATAATGCAGCCCTAACATGGCGAATTGGCGGGTCCATTTGCCTTGGATGGGCGTATTGGCGTCTGTGTCTAGGTCGAGATAGCTCAGGACAATCATGGGCACAAAGCCATTGTCGAATTGATAGGCCGTCATCAGCTCGGCACCCGTGGCATCGTAGAGATCGCCGCCGACCAGTTCATTGTTTTTACTTTTATGGGCGTTAAAACCGACATACAGACCACTCGCTTCACGATTATCGGCATAGTGATAATAGTCACCGTACATGGCACCAATTCCGACAATTTCATTGGTTTCATCGACTTGAGTGTTACCTAGGTGGCCTTCAAAGTCGCCACGGTTAACGCCGGCGAGCAATTTAAATTTGTCGGTTAGCGAGTAGGTTAGACTAGCGCCGTAACTGCTGTCGAAATTGAGTTTTGAATTCACCATCTCGCTGCCGTCATCGTTTTTCAAGGTGACATCACCATTGGTTTTGGCGGCGTATTGCAGGGCGATTTGCACAGGGCCAAAATTATTGCGGTAAATAAAGGCGGAGTCGGCGCGGCCTGTTCCGGTTAAACCGCCATCGCTAAAGGCATAGGCGCCGACACTATATCCGGCGAAGACGTTCGGTAAGTCCGTGGTGCCTGCCACATCGTAGTAAGCGCCCCATTGTTTACCAAAGCTGAGGCTACCCCATTTATCGTGGGACATACCGACGTAACCTAAACGGTTGTAGAGGAAGTCTTCGGTTTTTTCGGCGGCGAGTTTACCACCTTGCATCACTAAACTGTCATCGCTGGATACCATGTTAATGCCCCATTCCGTGGTGGCAAAGGCGGTCCAGCCATTTCTCTCGCTGCGTTCAAAGCTAAATCGTACTCGGGAGGAGTCATCGATTACTGAGGTATCGTGACTGTCGTTGAGTGCCGCGAATCCTAACCAACCGCTTAAATCTAATGAGTTTTTTTGATCGTTATAGAGTTCAATCGCTTGGCTGTTGATGGCCACTAACAGCATGGGAAGCATTAATGCGATGCAGGTTTTTTTCATCATTCCACCGAAATTAGGCAAGTTTTGTCTGGGGACCTCAGGCTCTGTGGCTTAAGGTCCCTAATGACGGATTGCTGTTAAGTTTCTTATGTATTAACGGGTGAGACTCGCAGGGGCATTGTGCTCACGCCGCTTTAATCTCGACGCTTGGGGTTTTATTTGAGATCACCCCGTAGATAGTCCAGCCGAAGAAGGTCGCGATAGCGCCTAACATCACAGCTGTTTCACCAGAACTATAGAGGGCGTAGAAGCTATAAAGGGCACCGATAACCGCAATCACGTTGGCGACACGGGCTTTGTTTGCGGGCACTTTCAGTTGTTTTTGCATTACGCCTAGGGCTGCCATCGACAGGATATAAGGCACAATGTTAGTTACCACCGCAAGGTTAACGAGCGCTTCAAACTGTTTGCTCAGTGATGGGCTGATAGTCATCAAAGACAGCAGGGTTTGAATCGAAACAATAATGGTCATCCCCCAAATTGGTGCATCGGCTTTGCTGACTTTAGCGAACACTTTAGGGAAGAAACCTTCATCGGCAGAGGCTTTAAACACTTGCGCAATAGTAAACTGCCAACCGAGCAGCGAACCAGTACAGGAGATAATGGCGCAGGCCATCACGATTTTACCCACAACTGGGTTAAACATTTGCGCGAAAGCTAAACCAAAAGGAGCATTTGAGCTGGCAAGTTCAGCGTTGGGTACAATACCGGCAATCACGTTAGTGGAAACAATATAGATAAGTGCTGCACCTAAGGTTCCGCCCATTACGGCGATAGGAACATTTTTCTCTGGATTATCAACAGCCTCTGAGTTGGCGCAGGCAGATTCTAAGCCAAGAAATGCCCATAAGGTCATCGCGATTGAACCACCTAAGGCTTTGAAGAAAGGCATATCATGTGGGTTCCAAGCACCTTTATAGAGGTCAATATCAAACCAGAACCAACCGATCAATGACACGCCAATCACTGGCAGAATAATCCCCCACACGGTCACGCTACTCACGCGGCCAGTAATGCGAGCACCGCCAAAGTTTGCGACTGTGGCTAACCAAAGGACGCCAATAGTGGCAAGACAGATGGCCATAGGGCTTAAGTTAACTTCGAGTAATACGGCTGCGTAACCTACAGCGGAGATGGCGATGGCGACGTTGGCGATAAGTAGCGAAACCGCATAGGTGTAGTTCGCCATAAAGTTACCGCTGCGGCCAAAGGCATATTCGGCATAACCGCCCATCCCACCGGATTTTTTGCTGAACATACCGCATTTTGCAAATGCAAAGGCCAGCGCGGTTGAGCCTGCAGCGGTAACAAGCCAAGAAAGCACAGAGATAGTACCGACTTGTGCTAATTGGGTGGGCAGCATGATAATCCCAGAGCCCATCATATTCACTATGGTGATAATCGTTAATTGGACAACGCCAATTTTATTTTCTGATTTACTCATAATAATGACCTAATAATGTAATTCATTATAGAAGGTTGAAATTGACTGCAGAGCGGGGTTATTAACTCTGCAGTCAGGTTCAATTATTTATTTAACACATAACCTAAGGCTTGGATTTTTCCGTCAGGGGTGCTTTCGAGATAAACACCTTGTAATTCAGGGGAGAATCCGGGTAATAAGTTGATGCCTTCTTCGAGAGCTAAGAAATAACGTTGTACTGCGCCACCCCATATTTCACCTGGCACCATACATAACACCCCTGGTGGATATGGCAGGGCGCCTTCTGCGGCAATTCGACCTTCGATTTGCGACAGTGGCACTAATTCGACATTGCCACGAATAAATTCAAGATTGGCTTCCTGCGGGTCCATCACCTTGGTTGGGAAGTGAGCATGGCGGAACATTTCTTTTTGCAGTTGTTTTACGTCATGGCTGACATAAAGGTTGTGCATTTCTTGGCAGAGTTGGCGAATGGTGTAGTCTTTATAACGGGCTTTATTGGCGTTATAGACGTTTGGCAATACTTCCGATAATGGCGCATCTTCATCGACTAATTTCTCGAAGCGGGATATTTGCGACACTAAGTGCTGCATTTTTGCCATATCTTCCGCAGGTGTCATTAGGAATAATATCGAATTTAAGTCGCACTTCTCGGGAATAATATTATTTTCACGTAAGAAGTTAGCCAAAATAGTCGCTGGAATACCAAACTCAGTATATTTACCGGTTTCGGCATCAATACCTGGTGTGGTTAATAGGAACTTACAAGGGTCAACGAAATATTGGCCTTTTTCATAGCCCTCGAATGAGTGCCATTTTTGTCCTGGTTCAAATTCAAAGAAGCGCAAATCATCGGCCATTTGCTCGGTTGGGTAATCCTGCCATTGGCGGCCATCGATCATGCTGGGGATAAATGGCTTGATATACTTACATTTTTTAAGCAGTAACTTACGGGCTTCAATCCCGGCTTTGACGGCTTCACGCCACAGATAACGGCCGCTGGCACCTTCGTGCATCTTAGCGTTCACATCTAATGCGGCAAACAGTGGATAGAAGTGGCTGGTGGAGGCGTGCATCATAAAGGCATTGTTGAAACGTTTATGGTTGCAATATCTCGCTTGGCCTTTGATATGTTTATCTTTTTTATGGATTTGCGACGTTTGTGAGAAACCTGCCTGCTGTTTATGTACTGATTGAGTCACGATAATACCGGGATCTTCAGGCGTCAGTTCCAGCAGCAGTGGCGAGCAGTCATTCATCATAGGAATAAACTGTTCATAGCCAACCCAAGCCGAGTCAAACAGGATGTAATCACATAGATGACCAATACGATCAACCACTTGGCGAGCATTGTAGATGGTGCCGTCGTAGGTGCCGAGTTGGATAATCGCTAAACGGAACGGGCGTTTTTCATCGGCACGTTCTGGTGCAACTTCGCGAATTTGTTCCCTTAAATAAGCTTCTTTGAAGCAGTGGGCGTCGATACCGCCAATAAAGCCGAAGGGGTTACGGGCGGTTTCTAAGTAAATCGGTGTTGCGCCGGCTTGAATTAACGCACCATGGTGGTTGGATTTGTGGTTATTACGGTCGAATAATACTAAATCACCTTTAGCAAGCAGCGCATTGGTGGCGACTTTATTCGAGGAGGAAGTGCCGTTAAGCACAAAGTAGGTTTTATCGGCGTTAAAGACTTTTGCCGCATATTTTTGTGCATCCAGTGGTGCACCTTCGTGGATTAACAGATCACCGAGTTTTACGTCAGCATTACACATGTCGGAGCGGAAAATGGTTTCGCCAAAGAAATCGAAAAATTGGCGACCTACGGGATGTTTACGAAAGAATTGTCCGCCCTGATGGCCTGGGCAGGCAAAGGTGGAGTTACCCATTTCGACGTATTTTTTCAGAGTGCCAAAGAAGGGCGGTAATAGAGCTTGCTCATATTTCTTGATAGCGGTTTCGACCTGCTTACCATAGAAATCGGTATTGCTACCGCAGAGTTCAAATACCCCGGTAATCGAGGAACAAATATCATCTGGGAAGGTTTCTTCGCAGCAAACTGATACGAAAATAGGCAGTTTTAATCCGGTATTTTTAATTTTTTCAACAATACCATCTTTAACATCATCAACAGAGACTACAGCCGCACCCACATCGCAAAAATCAGTGGTTAATACATTGACAACTTCTCTGTCTATATCAAAACAAGATCTAACAGATAAGCTTGCGGCAACTTTTAATGATTTCATCGTTAATTTCCTTTTTACTTTAAAAAGCTTTGGATACAACAATGCCTATACCTAATTAAATATATTAATGGCATTAAAATTAGATATGGCTATTCCGCGTGCAGATATGATGAGGCAATAAGTCGCTTTAGAATAAAATAAATAGATTTATTCCAAGTGAGTGACTTAGCCGCAGTTTTACTGCACTAACAAAAATGCTTTGATTTGAATGCGAGACAATAAGCCTTGTAAAACAGTAAAGTAAGTGCATAAGCCTATAATGGCAATACCACTTTTGACCTGTTAATTGGCCTACTACCTACGCGAAGATTAGCGAAGGAAGATAAATGAATGGTCGAAATAGTCACGTTGGCTAGGCATCATGATATGTCTAGTACGTCGGATATGTGCCATGATCTTAGATTTCCTCTTCATATACAACTCCATTATGAAAGTAGAGAAAATTATTGGTTTTTATTACGGGGTGGATTTTATCTGTGTGTTATCAATAAAAATATGATCCGTGTCTTATTTTTAATTAACTGTAATTATTTATTTCAATGTTTTTATAAAAATAAATACAGTCAATCATCCTTAAGTATCATTACCTAAATAACGAAAGTAAATATTGTCAGTTTATCTTTTAAATTAAAAAATGCATAAATTAATAAATAATAAATATCTAATTACTCTCTAAATACTGTGTTAATTCATTTTGAAATTTATAAAGCACGCCATGTTTGCATAAAAATGCAGATATAGCCTTTACAAAATCACTTGAGTGCTTAAAGATGGCAAAAAGCGTACTCTTTTTCTCAAATTTGAGCATTTAGGGAAGAAACTTGGCGTTTTGAGGCAGGTTTGTTACTTAAGACTGACGTAAATTAATCCTGTTACCTATCTAAAGGAGATAATGATGATGAATTTACATAAGTGGATAGTAGGAATTGGTTTATTTACCGCGGTATTAGGGTCGGCTCAAGCCATGACCTTATCGAGCAAAGATATTGGCGAAGGTCAGTTATTATCCAATCAATTTGTTTTTAATGGCTTTGGTTGCACGGGTGAGAATATTTCCCCCCAACTTGCTTGGCGTGATGCCCCTGAAGGTACGAAAGCCTATGCGGTGACGGCGTATGATCCCGATGCGCCCACGGGCAGTGGCTGGTGGCATTGGGCCGTCTACAATATTGGTGGCGATCAACAGCAATTAGCGCAAGGTGCTGGCTCTAAGCACAATGGCCTACCTAAGGGGGCGATTGCGCTAAAGAATGATTTTGGCACTACCGACTTTGGCGGCGCCTGTCCGCCACAGGGGCATGGAATGCACCGATATGAGTTCACAGTGTGGGCATTACCTAATCCATTGGAATTGCCAAAGGATGCCTCACCCGCACTGTTGGGATTTATGCTCAGGGCGCAGGCTTTGGGTAGCGCTAAGTTGACTGCTGTCTACCACCGCTGATATTGCAGGGCTGATGTATGATCCGCATGTTTGAATATGACTCGAAACTGGCGCAACCACTTTCACGGGTACCAGTGCATCAGCCCTCGATTATTCGGGTGATCCAAGGGGAGAAGTCGTTGCTTTGGCAAGATGATGCGCTATCAGTCAATGCTGACCAATTGCTGTTATTGCCCGCTGGTACGCATATCAGTTTTGTGAATCGTCCGATGGGCGGGCGCTATCGAGCGGTGCAGTTACTCTTGCCCTACGAGTTACCGTCTGGCGTGATACTTGCGCCAACCGATAGGACAATGTCTAAACCTACCCAAGCTATTTCGCGCTCGGTTGATTTTGCTTGGAATGCGTTATTGCATAGCCTAACGTTAGCGTTGCCAACATCGGTGCAGATGCACTATTTAGCCGCATTACTGTTAAGTTTGCCGCAGCAAAGTAGCGTGAATTGGCTTTATGGGCATAAGCAATCGAGTGTCACTCAAGCCGTATTGGCGATACTGAGCCAGCATCCTTCAGCTCAATGGCAGCAAGAACAGCTCGCCGAAAAGTTACATATGAGCAGTGCTAGCTTAAGGCGTAAACTGGTGCAGGAAGACACCAGCTTTAGGCAATTGCTCGCCGAAGTGCGTTTGTGTCAGGGGTTAGCGCTGTTGCAAAACTCTAGCGATTCAGTTTTGCAAGTCGCATTGTCTTGTGGTTACTTGTCAGCAGAAAAATTCTCGGCACGCTTTAAACAAGCTTTTGGCCTGACACCTGCCGCATATCGCCGTACACTGTGAGCGGTAACTATCGCTAAATTGGGGAGTAAATATGGCAGAAGAGCAATTTACCGAAACAGGTTTTTGGAACAAAATCAAAATTTTTGGTCGCCAAGCAGGGCGTGAGGTAGTTGAACGTGCCTTGTGGCTTTACTATGCGGCGCAAAAGCCCAATACCCCCAAATGGGCTAAGTCGGTTATTTTTGGGGCGCTGGCGTACTTTATCTCACCTTTAGATGCAATCCCTGATCTGACGCCGTTAGTGGGCTTTACCGATGATTTAGGTGCTTTAGCCGCTGCGCTGACCATGGTAATGCTTTATATCGATGATGAGGTAAAATCCCAAGCTGCGGCTAAGTTAGCGCTGTGGTTTGGCGATGAGCCGACTACGCCTAAGTCCTAATGCCGAAGTGCAATGAGCCTTAAATGCTAAAAATATGATTTTATTCGTGGATAATGAACAGGCGTTGGCCTAGTTTTTTGAGGGGAAAAATATTTTTGGTTAAACGTTTCACTATTACGGCATTGCGCTATATGCTAGCGCTGTTTTGTGAACCCATTGTGTGTGTTTAGGCAAAGAAATGAAAAATATTATGGCGGTGATCCTGTGGTGTTTAGGAGTCTCTGCCGCCACTCCTGTGTTCGCCGATAAGGCCTCGCCAGAACAACTCGCTCGTCTATACCTCGATTTTATGGCTCAAACCAGTCGCCAAAGTGAAGCTCTGTGGCCGGGATTTCGTCTCGACGATAAAGTGCACCTCTTCAGTTATGCGGGCAACGTTTGGTTACGTCAGCCTGGCGGTGAGATTGTTCAAGATAACAGTGTATTAGAGTCAGTTAATCTGCACTCTGGCCTATCGATTAATTTTGGTTTTCCCCAATATCAAGGGCAGGCAGGTGTGCTGATCCAGCTCGAGTCTCCCACGATTCAATTTGATAGCACAACCAAAACCGCCGATTTACCTTTTGTGATTTGGGCTGGCAACAGTGTGCATGAGGCGTTTCATTTTTATGCCCAGTCAGAGTGGCGCGTGTTAGAAGATACTCGCCGTTACGAGGGGGAGGTGTATCCGCTTAATCTGGATGCGCGTTATTCCCGTTTACAGTTATTCAATGCGTTAATCTCGGCCTTAAAACAACCTGAGCAACAGGCGTTGTACTTAGGCCATGCTGCCTATTGGCTGCAGTTATGGCGTCAAACGGCACCTAACGAAGATAAAATCAGTTATGTAAATGACTTGATTGAAGGCAGTGCAAAATACGTTGAGTTAATTGCGGGGGCACGTTTTTTGAGTCAAAACCAAACCTACCTCGGTTACCAGCAGATACTGCTGCGATATGTACAGGATTACTATCAGCAGCAGCAAATGCTCGGCGGATGGACGGTTGAGGCCGAGAATATCGGTGCGCTTGCGGGAGTGTTGTTAGATAGCACTCAAGATGCCAATGTGTGGAAAGAGTCGGTGATGTCGGGCATGTTGCCGGTGGATTTGCTACTCGGGCGTATTAAGCCGATTGCGCCAGTTGGACAAGATTCGGTGCAGAAGAAACGTCTGCAAGACATGCTGTCCTACTATCCGGCAACGCAACAAAAGTTGGCCCAACTACTCAAGGATGTTCAGGATCCTAAAGTGCCATTATTAGTGATTCCGAGCGTGAGTGATAGCAGCAGTTTTATTGATGTGGGCGCAGTTCGCTCTGGGTTTTATGTGGTGCCCTATCAAGAGGATGTGACCCAGGCCTATTTAGGGATGAGCGCACAATTTAGCAACTTAAATGTGAGTGGCAGTCCCTTGTTGGATGTGCCTTTGCAAAATTATTGTGAGGGCATTGAAGCCGCAACTCTGTTACCTTTGGGGTTTACCTTCCAACGAGAAGGTCAGTATCTGGTGTTCAATGAGCCGGAAATCCATGGAACAATAAGGGTTTCTGCAAGTGTTGTTGAGGGAAGAACTCTCTACTGTGCGATGAATTAATATGAGAAAAAATCAGCTCGAATTTACCTACATGCGTGGCATAGCGATTATTTTTATCGTGCTTGGTCATAGCATCTATAACTCTGGGGAAGGGTTTCCTGTACTACTAGAAAATTTGCTGAGGGGGGGCACTGCGTTATTTGTGTTTATCTCAGGTTATTTTTTCCATCGAATTTTTTATAAGGACTTTGATTACGGTAAGTTTATGAAGAATAAAGTACAAAACGTACTTTATCCCTTCTTATTTGTTTCCATAGTAGGCCTATTCTGCTTGAGTTTACGCTGGGTTTTTATGGAGCATCAATCGCTTGAACAAGTGCTGCTCAGCATTTTTTATACCGTGCGAAACGGTTACATTTTGTATCCGCACTGGTATATCCCTTTTATCATGGCGGTATTTTTATTCTCACCAGTATTTTTGTGGTTTATCCGTTGTTCGCAGCAGATGCGTTGGACGTTATTCGTATTGAGTTGTGTGGTGGCTATCCTGCTTCACAGGCCTATAGGTAACGTCAACTTTATCCATTCTGTGGTGTACTATTTACCTTTCTATTTGATTGGTATTTTATACTCCCAAGATGAACATATAGTGACGCGCTATGGCTCTATATTGAGTGCGTTAGCAGGGATTTTCCTCGTTGTGAGTTTGGTTGAACAGAGTTACATAGTGCAGCACGTAGGTAATTACCATAAAGCGCCCTTTGAATATAACGGCATCGACTGGCAGTTTATCCAAAAACTGAGTCTGTGCGTCTTAGTGCTTAACTTCTGTGATTGGTTGTCACAACGTAGCCGCTTACCTTGGCTTATCGAAACCGCAGAGATGAGTTTTGCGATTTTCTTTATTCATCCACTCTTCGATATGCTGTTTAATACCACTGCAACAATATTCCGTTATCGTTTCCCTCCTGATTCATGGGTTACTAGCATATTGTTTTCGTTTGGTATTTTCCTATTTCTTATGGTGAGCAGTATGATGACGGCGCGCCTGATTAAAAAACGTTTAGGCAACCGTTCTCGCTTGTTTATCGGTTGGTAATGCTTCACAAAATTGCTATACCAACACAGGGGAATTAAGTTTAAATTTATTCCCCTGTGTTAGCGTGTTTTCATCAAATTTGCCATGGAAAACAGCATGCCCCCCATTCTTCTTACCCGATTCGGGCTCCTTAGCCTGTTTATTGCCACGCCAGTATTGGCCAATCCTGCGCCTGAGCATTCACTTGCAAAAGAGCAAGATAGCTTTTTTACTCAGCTGGCCGCCCATTGTGGTAAAGCGTTTGCGGGTAAAGTCGTCTCAAAGGACGGCGCTGATGCGGCTTTTCGTGATAAATCATTAGTGATGCATGTGCGAGAGTGCAGTGATACTGAGCTAAAAATTCCTTTCCATGTGGGTGATGACCACTCCCGTACTTGGGTGATCACGAAAACGACTCAGGGCTTAAGATTAAAGCATGATCACCGCCATCAAGATGGGACTGAAGATAAAGTCACTATGTATGGCGGCGATACCATGACAGCGGGTACGAGTCAAAAGCAATCATTTCCTATTGATCAAGAATCGATTGCCAACTTTATCCAAAATGGTCTAAACCAGTCAGTCACCAATGTGTGGCATATGGAGGTTACTCCCAGCACATTTAGCTACTTGCTAACTCGTGCAAACCGCCATTTTCAGGTGGATTTTGATCTAAGCCAACCACAGCCTTTACCGCCAGCGCCTTGGGGGCATGAATAGGCTAAACCGATACTAAAACTAATACAAAACCTCTGCATCTTTCGATAGCAGAGGTTTTTTTATCAGGAAAAGATCAAAAAACTTAGTAGATCAAAAAACTTAGTTCCCCCTCGGCTCGAAGCTGAAGGATTGTCCCGCCAGTGCGGCCTCAAACATCAACCCGCCTTTCGCTACCGTGAAGACCGCCATGCCATTGATATAGGCTGCGGTGGCCGATTGATTGCCACCGGCTTGACCTGCCCCTGCGGAATTCCCTGTGGTACCCGCTTTGGCATTGGCGCCCATATTAATGGCAACGGCTGAAGCTTGGGCATCGAATTCAAAGCTGCCACTGGTGAACTCATTGTAGGATTTGGCATCCTTAAAGAAGATAATCTCACTATAGGCTTGTCCACCTAATTGGAATCCAATGGAGAGCTGGGTCAGGCTTGAGTCTCCCATATATTGACCAGCTTGAAAGACCTGACCTTTTCCATAGGCCGCACCAATCCCAATCCCGCCCTTGCCAACAGTGGGAAAGATGGCATAACCATAGGCGGTATCAAAAAACTTGCGGGTTTCCTTGGCTTGGTGAAAGTTCTTTAAAGCCTCTGTGTAACTGTCATCCGCTTGCACAGCTGGCGTCATCAAGCTGGCAATCAAGCAGGTTGATGCGGCTATAAGGGATAAAAATGATTTCATGGCGTTCCTTCCTTAATTTCTCGTTCTATCAGACTACCCTGTGTTGCCACAAATGACAGCCTAAAGCTGCGTTAATGTCAGCTCAGATTCAGTTTATGCAGCGACATATGCTGCTTGTTTTGATAACGCTGTGGCGATTTAGTTCTTAATCTCTGGAGGGGGATTGGCTATTTTATCTGAACTATCGTTCGATTCCTGCTGTACTTTTTGAATAAACTCAAACTCTTCTGGCGTTAGTATCACCGAGGATTGAATTTCAGCCTTAGGCTGTGGTGCAGATAAATGCCCTTTTAAGTAGGCGGTGCGAGTGATCTGCTTAAGACCGTAGGCAGCAAGCAGGTAAAAGCTTAACAGTAAGCTTAAGCGCGGTAGGGCTTGGGATAGGGGTAAAACGGTGTCCCCTAAATAAAAGGGCAGTACTACCAGAAATACGCGCAGTAGCCAGTTAAATAACATGGCTAGAGTGAGGCCGAATAACCAGCGAAAGCGGATGACTCTTAAGGCGTCCTGTGGCGTATCGCTGATTAGCTGTTGATGTAATTTATATTGTTTAAGTAGCCGCCAGAGAGCGGCAAAGTAGGCTGCTGTTTGGATAAATAGCAGTAACGGCAGCACTAAACTCCAGTGGCTGAGGTCGATATCCTGCCGATAATTAAAGAATTCTGTCTGAAACTCAACGGCATTTTTATGTAAATTTAGCCGTAAAATGATGTCCAGCACCGCGAGCAATAACGTGATGATAGCTGGCCAATAATGCCATGAAAACCCAATAGGTTCAGTGCGTTGCTCTAAGCTACGTTTGCAGTAGAGATAGAGTAATGGCATGAGTAAAAAATAAATTGGGGTGATCAGGTTAAATAACACATGGATAGGAATTGGCGTATTTTCGTGGTTGAGCATACCAGTCAGAAAATAAAAGGCGACGAGACTGAGAAAACCCGCCAGCAGCTTTTGATTACTGCCCGAATGATAGAAGTAGCGAATATAAATAGCTAACGCGAGGCAATGTAAGCCACCAAATAGGGATAACCACCAATAGGCTTGAGCAAAAAACGTATCAAATTGGTTCATTTTGTCACCTCGACGTTCTGTTATAGCAGGGAAACTCGAGGCGAAAAAGCGTTCCTAGGTATTTTTCTGTGAAATGGCGATGCGTTGATGGCGGTTTGAGGCCGCTTCGGGCACAGATGTTGGCACGGGATGGCGTTCTGCCAGTAAGTGTTTGATTGCACGAATGGGATGCGGTAACAGCATTCTCGGGCCTGCGAAAATCATGATCTGTTTTACCTGCGCTTTTTGCGCGGGCTTGTAACAGTGCACTGGGCACTTATTGCAGGTAGGTTTCTCTTGTCCGTAGGGGCAGCGGTCGAGACGAACGGCTGCATAGTCTAATAGCGCAACACAATCGGTGCACAGACCTGATTCCGTTTGTTCTTGGTGTTTGGCCTGACAATAAATTTTGGCCATCGCGCTAATGGTTTGATGCTCGTAGCGCAGTTTACCTGTGAGTAGGGTCGCTGAATTCATGGGAATACCTTAGTCTGTGACTCGGATAATCCCATCATAAGCAGCAGCGCAGGCTTGTTCAAAACGTAAGTATCAATTTATGAAGGTGCGCACAAAATAAGACTTTAAATATGCATCACCTTATCGGCATCAAGTGTCCAGCGGGTAAGATCCTGCAAAGTACCAATTTGAGTGCCTTCAATAAGCATTGCGGTACTGACGCCCCTTGCTTGAGCGCAGGTTTTGCATAGTAAAACAGGGACTTGTTGGGCACTTAGGATCTCAAACATTTGTTGCAAGTTATAGCTTAAATCAGGAGTTGTTTGATGTTTAAGCGCACCAAATACGGCATCAGACATTAAAAATATTTTTAGATCAACAGCTTGGTCAGTTTGATCCTTGAGTGCTAAGGCAATACGTAGGCTGTTAAACAGTTTCTCTGTACCGTAAGGACTGGCATGGGCAACAATAAGAATTTTTTGCATTAGGCTTTCCTTAATTTTGCAAACAGTGATAGCGCCTCATAGTCTAGCCGAATTGATCATATAGATTTGCGTGCAAGATCGGATAAAACGGCATAAATACTTGATTTATTCAGACACAATGGACTTTAATAGCGATTAATCTCTGCTCGATTTTTGGACAAAACCTCTTGCCAACCATAGATAACTCCCCCGGTGTGGCAAGCCAACAGAAATAGCTTCAGACTGGAAGCTGCCATAAAAGGTGAAGAAGAATGAAGGTCATTGTCGTTTTTATACTGATCGCAATCGGAGTGTTTTTATTTGTTCGGGCCCAGCGTTTAGCGAGGGAAGAGCAAGCGGCAATGATGGCGAAAAAAACCTCTGATAACGCAGTGGATATGACCACTTCGCCACAAGCAGTCGAGCCTACGCAAGGCGTTGACATCCCTTCTAAAACAGATACCTCAATTGATACTAAATCCCTTGAAGCCGAGCTGATGCCAAGACAGACTGAGACCAACCTTGGGCGTGTCGAGATGGTTGAAGATATTATCGATGTGGATGTTCCCGCCGAAACGAACGAACAAAGCGTGATTATCTTAGCCGATGCCAGCAAAGAAACGCTGAAAGCCGACGATGTTACAACACCTGTATCCACGCAGGCTGCTATCCTAGCGGCAAGTGCGGCAGTGGTAAAAGTAGAGTCTGCTGCATCATCAGCTACAGTCGAGGTGAGTAGCGGGAGTCTTTCTGATGGGGCGAAGCAAGATTCAGCGAAAAGTGTTCCGCAGCTTGTGACGCCTGGCCCATGGGCGAATGTAACACTTCAGCGTGCGGTAGAAGAATACCAAGGTGCAGAGACGGAATTGACGCGCTATAACGCCCTACTGAACGTGATTGCAGAATGTTATAAGCAGCGAAAATCAACCGAATATGTAGAGTATGGGGCAGCACTTGCTACGCTTTTCCTCGAATTGTTCCACAGGGCGAGCGCCACAAAACCTAAAGAGACTGAGCTTAAAACTACAGGATTTTTGCAGTTAGCAACACTGCTAAATGATACACAAGCCTTTGATCAAGCAATTGAACTCTGTAAGGAGGCTATTGCGCTTGGATTAACCGATGGCACAGTCACTGGATACGAAGGCCGTATCAGCCGTATTGAGAAGGCACAGGCAAAAGCCGCAACCGCGTAATAGCGATAGTGTGAATCGCTATGTTGTCCTGACAGAGCGTGAAGGGGCGATAGGCACAAGCTTGTTAGTTCAAGCCTCAAAAGCCCTTAACCTAAAAGCGGTTATTTAACAGCTAAAAGCCGTGTAGAATTCACAGACTTAATGCGCAAAAGGCGAACTAAGGTTCGCTTTTTTTATGGGCTATTTTTATGAATGGTATTGCTCAATCCTGTTATCACTCCGCCAAGGTCAGGTGTTCCTTGGCAATGTTGGTTATTTGTCTCACCCTTGGATTAAGTGGTTGCACTAAAACGCCCGAGTGGACGTTATTCTATTACCCAGAACTAAGTGTGCTGCCAGATGCACCATTACAACCCGATACAATTAATGGCTATTACGACACGCTTGAACAGTGTCAGAGTAAAGCCCATGGCCTACAACGTTTGACTCGCTCCGGCATGAATGGCTTTGATTCTGACGCTAATCGTAATGGCGCCGGCGTTTACCAATGTGGCCAGCAGTGTGAGTTAAACGACCAGTCAGTGCTGATATGTAAGCAACTCACTCAATAGGACGCCATAGGGAAATCACCGATGAAGTTCAAACAGGATTTTTTCACCCAATTGCCTGAGTTTTATTCCCAAGTTTATCCGCAGGGGATTAGCAATCCCCATTGGCTTGCTTGGAGTGACGATGCTGCGGCGTTAATTGGTTTGCATCAGCCAACAGATGAGTTATTACAGGGCTTATCGGGTAACGCGGCTGTTGAAGGTGCAAGCTATTATGCACAGGTTTATAGCGGGCATCAGTTTGGTGGTTACACTCCTCGATTAGGTGATGGCCGCTCAATTATCCTCGGTGAAGCGATTGGCCCTAATGGTGCGTGGGATGTGGCGCTTAAAGGTGGCGGTCCGACGCCTTATTCTCGCCATGGTGATGGTCGGGCTGTAATGCGCTCAGCGGTGCGTGAATTTTTAGTCTCCGAAGCGCTGCATCATTTAGGTGTGCCGACAACCCGTGCCTTGGCTGTGATTGGCTCAGATATGCCCGTTTGGCGCGAGAGCCAAGAAACCGCAGCCATTACCGTACGTTTGGCACGCAGTCATATCCGTTTCGGTCATTTCGAATTTTTCAGCCATAGCGAGCGTGGCCAAGCTGATAAGCTGACGCAGCTGCTCAACTTTACCTTGAAGCAGCATTATCCGCATTTGAGCTGTGATCCTGCGGGTTATAAAGCCTGGTTTTTACAAGTGGTGCAAGATTCCGCCAAGATGATCGCCCATTGGCAGGCAATCGGTTTTGCCCATGGGGTAATGAACACCGATAATATGTCGATTCTTGGTGATAGTTTCGATTTTGGCCCCTTTGCCTTCCTCGATACCTTCCAAGAAGACTTTATTTGTAATCATTCAGACCCCGATGGACGTTACGCCTTTGGCCAGCAACCCGGTATTGGTCTGTGGAATTTGCAACGTTTAGCGCAGGCGTTGACACCTGTGATTGCCTCCGATGATTTAATCGCTGCCCTGAATCAATATCAACACGCCTTAGTGCAGCATTATTTGGCGCTGATGCGCGCTAAGTTGGGGTTAGTGCAGCAAGCTGATTCAAGTGCAGAGCAGGATCAGCAGGACTTAGAACTCATTGGCCGCTTTACCGTGTTGATGGAGAAAAATCAGCTCGATTACAGCCATACTTGGCGTCGCTTCGGCCAGCTTGATCCCAGTAGTTTACACTCGAGCCTGCGGGATGATTTTATCGATCTCAACGAGTTTGATGCTTGGTATCAGGTGTATCAGGCGCGGCTTGGAAAGGTGACCGATGTCGAGGCGTGGCAACAGCAGTGTAATCGAGTCAATCCCAAGTATATTTTGCGTAACTATTTGGCCCAAGAGGCGATTATCGCGGTAGATGAGGGCAATTTAGCGCAGCTACAGCGTTTACATCAGGTATTGCGCCAGCCTTTTACCGAGCAAATTGAGCATGAGGAGCTGGCCAAGCGTCCACCCGATTGGGGGCAAGGGCTGATCATGTCATGCAGCAGTTGATGGAAGCCACAATGAAATTAAACGCCATTCAGTTAGATAGATCCGCCTTAAGCTTAAGCGTGAGCGGCGATATCGACTTTGATCATTTCGAAGCCTTTGCAGAGCCGTTAGCCTATGCCTTAGATTGCCGCTTGCGCGAGCGCCAATGGGGGGCCGATCGTCACCAATGGTTATTGGAGTTTGAAGGCACACCGCTTTGGCTTAACTATGAGTTTTACGGCAATATCTGTTGGCTCAGTGTGGAGCGAGAGGCTGATGTTGAGGTGCTAGAATACTTAGCCACACTACTAACATCCCACCTATGAGTGTTCTGAAAGCACTATTTTATGTTTATGAGAGAGCCCAATGAACCAAGAGAAGTTAGACCTACGAAAGAGTGCCGCGGATGATACTCATTCGGGTGCCGCCTTTGCTTTTCAAGCCTTAACACCTGATTTGATTTTAGATGCGATCGAAAGTCTTGGGGTGTATCCCGAAACTGGGTTATTAGCGCTCAACAGCTACGAAAACCGTGTGTATCAATTCCGTAGCGATGAAGGGCAACGCTATGTGGTTAAGTTTTATCGCCCCGATCGTTGGAGCGATGCGCAAATTCAGGAGGAACACGATTTTGCGCTCGCCCTTGCCGAGCAGGAAATTCCCATGGCCGTGCCGACGGCAGTCCAAGGCCATACCTTGCATCACTTTCAAGGGTTTCGGTTTGCACTGTTTCCCTCTATTGGCGGGCGAGCCTTTGAAGTGGATAATTTAGAGCAGCTGGAATTTGTTGGGCGCTTTATCGGTCGTATGCATCAGTATGGTGCGCAGTCGGTTTTTCAGGCCCGTGAGCCACTCAATCCACAAATCTTAGGTGATGAGCCATTGGCATGGTTGAAGCAGTCTGAATTAGTGCCAACTTCGCTGCGAGTGGCTTTTTTCACTGTGGTTGAACAAGTATTGGCGAAGGTTAATACCCTTTGGGCCCAGCAACGCTTCAAGCCGATTCGCTTACATGGCGATTTGCATCCCGGGAACATTTTGTGGACACCCGATGGCCCAGGTTTTGTGGATTTAGATGATGCGCGTATGGGGCCGGCCATTCAAGATCTATGGATGATGCTCACCGGGGACCGGGCGCAGCAGCAACTGCAATTGGAAGTTTTACTCGAAGCTTATGAGGAGTTTTGTGAATTCGATACGCGGCAACTGGCGCTGATTGAGCCTCTGCGGGCGCTACGTATGGTGCACTATAACGCGTGGATTGGCAGACGTTGGCAAGATCCGGCTTTCCCGATGCATTTCCCATGGTTTGGGGATGAAAAATATTGGGAGCAGCAGATTTTGGCATTTAAGGAGCAACTCGCGGCGCTCGATGAACCTCCGCTCAGTTTGATCCCTTATTAGATGTGTAACTGGCGCGGATTAAGTGGTTCAATTGTTTGGCAGATTGAACTCTTCGCTTGAGTTACACTCAAAAACAGAAATATATTAGGCTCCAGCTATTTTAGATAATTGATTTAAGGAAAATTCATGAAAAAAGCATTACTTATGGCGGCAGCGCTGTTATTGGCTCCATTAACTGTTTCGGCAGCTGAATACAAAGAAGGCGTACATTACACGGTGATTAATGATGGTCCCGCGACCGCTAAGCCAGAAATCACCGAGTTTTTCTCTTTCTATTGCCCACATTGCTACACTTTTTCTAAAACCGTAGTGCCTAAAATTTTGGCCGAGAAGCCAGCGGGTGTGGAATTTAACCAAGCCCACGTTGACTTTATTGGTAAAGAAATGGGCATCGAAATGTCACGTGCTTTTGCGGTAGCTCATCAACTCAATGTGAATGAAAAAATCGATACCGCTTTATTTACCGCCATCCATGATAAGAAACAACACTTCACCAGCCGTGATGATGTTCGTGCTTTGTTTGTGGCAAATGGTGTTGATGGTAAAACCTTTGATGCCGCTGCAGATTCATTTATGGTCAAAGCCCAAATGTCGAAAATGAAGCGTGATACCGAGAACGCTAAACTGACAGGCGTACCCGCTCTGGTTGTTAATGGCAAATACCGTGTCGAAACGGGTGCGATTAAGTCCTATGACGAGCTATTAGACATCGCTTACTACTTAGCGAGAAAGTAATTATTACCGGATTGCAGTGATTTAGTCATCTATCTGTAATTTAATTTATTGATAATAAATGAATTATAAAAAGGAGCCTAGTGCTCCTTTTTTATTGGCGAGTGACCCGCCCAAAATACGTTGAACCAGTATTGCGGAGTATGCGTATTAAAATTTTGGCAAAAAAAACCGTACTTCCGATAATGGAGAGTACGGACTTGAGCCATAGGGCTCATTTTTACCCTGAGTAACGTGGTTGATTCTAGTTGCGCGTCAAAATAATGTCAATAGTCAAAATATTGACATATTTTTAGGTGCTATTGAATGATTTTATTACTGATTAAAATCAAATGATTAAGTTATTTATATTGTAAATACTGAAAAAAATCCTTTGTGGATGAAACTCAATAGGTCATCTTTCGGTCAAATACTGTGATCTATAACAACAAAAATGCATGTAGGGGGTTATATGAGAGTTTTCCCTGTCTACGCACCTAAGCTTATTGTTAAGCATGCGCGTATTTTTCTCACTGGCGTGATATGGGTAAAAGACTTAGGCCGATTAGAATTTGAAAAAGGGCGATTTTTATTGCCGAGAAAAAGCCTGCCAAAAGTGAAGCAGGCTATCTTAGAGCTGAACGAATTGATTGAAGCGCAGAATCATCAAACTAAAACAGCTTAGATTTCACTATTGAGCAAGCCAACAAGTCCGGTAACTTTCTCGTTCCAAGAAGTCAGTTCCTGTTGCAATTGTTGGTTTTGCTCGATTAATTGATTGTTTTGCTCACTCAAGGTCGACGTCTTTTGCTTCTCTTCCTCTAGCTCCATTTTTAGAAGCTCGATAGTTTCGAGTGTAGCCTGGATCTTGGTTTCCAGTTTGGACAGTAATTCAAGGCTCATCTGGAGAGTCCTATAGTTTCTGGATGGGACTGTGATTCTAGCAGTGCCAAGAGCATAAGGAATAGCAGTCTTTGTCGTTTGGCTAAAAAATGTCCGATAACCGAGTGCTAATTTAAGTTTTTTTGCATTTGTTATTAACTCGTTAGTATTCTTGGTTTTATTTATTGTCGGAATGGCCCATGTTGTCGAATCTGCTCGCCATACTTCCTCTGTTTTTAACCTTGGTATTAGCCCTTTGGTTGCGACGTACTTTAGTCGCGTTAGGCGTAGGAATACTCTCTGGCGCCTTGATTATTGCTCACTTCGATATCGTGCAAAGCGTGAGTTATCTCCTCGAGATAGGTGTTAAACAGTTTTATAGCCAAGATGCGTGGCAATGGTGGCATTTAAACGTATTAACGGCCATGTTGCTGTTGGGGAGTATGACGCAACTACTTGCCAGAAGCGGCGCAGTAGGGTTATTTGGTGATTGGTTGTATCGCCGTATTCGCACGGGACGCCAAGCGCGTGTTGGTGTCGTGCTGCTAGGTTGGTTAGTGTTTATTGATGGTATTTTTAGTTGCCTTGCCGTGGGCCATGTGTGCCAGCCTTTGAGCCAACGTTACGGCATTCGTCAGGAGCAACTGGCTTATTTGGTTGACTCTAATGCCTCACCACTTTGTTCCTTGTTACCTTTTTCTAGTTGGGGGCCCTATGTGATGGCGCTGCTGGCGGGATTAAGTTTCTTACCGGTTTCTGCGCTTGAGGCCTTTATCGAGGTGGCTTTATCCAATTTTTATGCGATTACGACCTTAGGGTTATCGCTGATTGTGGCTTGGTTTGGAGTGGGGTTTCGCCCAATCGAGAGTGCAGTGCTAATGGCGGCAGAGCCGAGTAAGGTGACTCAGATGGACATTGCGCCGCCTAGCTCCCAAGGTAATCCTTGGTTGCTGGCGATTCCTATGCTGACTTTGCTGTGTGCGTCTGTTGGGTTAACCCTGTGGTCGGGGGCGCAGCAGGTGCCTGCATGGGATATTTCGGCCTGGTTAGCCAGCGCTGATATTGGTGCTGCGATGCGGGATGCGTGTTTGTTATCGACCTTGGTGACACTTGGCTTGTTAATAATGTCAGGCCGAAGCATAGGTAAGTTATTGGGTGACCTAGCCCATGGGGTCCGTATGATCGCGTTTGCGATTGCAATATTGCTCTGTACTTGGATGATTGGCGCGGTGATCCAAGATCTCGGCGTGGCGAGTTTATTGGCCGATTGGGCAAAATGGTATTTATCCCCCAGTTTGCTGGTGGCGGGTATGTTTTTACTGTGCGCCATCATGGCCTTTGCCACAGGTTCGAGCTGGGGGACGTTTGCGATTATGATCCCGATTGGCGGTGAAATTGCCCATAATATGGATGCAAGCTTACTGTTACCCGTATTAAGTGCGGTGATGGCGGGCTCGGTGTTTGGCGACCATTGCTCGCCAATTTCCGATACCAGTGTGCTGAGCGCGACCAGCTCAGGCTGTTTGCCCCATGATCATGTGGTGACTCAGTTACCCTTCGCACTTATTGCTGCCTTTGCGGCATTGGTGGGATTTCAGCTAGTCAATTTATCCGTGGCAACTGTGTTTGTTTGGCTTGGTGTTATCGGCACCTCCCTTGGGTTGTTGGTGTTAATGGCGCGCTTTTATCCTCCTTGGGTGGCGGCTCGTTCACAGACAAACTGAGCCTTTCGGGGTAACATGGCCGCAGAATTAACCATTTGATTGAAGAGATTATCCCTATGAGCATTACCCGTTTAGATGTCGGCACACGTATGAGCAGCATAGTGATCCATCAAGGTACTGTGTACTTGTGTGGCCAGGTCGCAAAGGATAAGTATCAAAACATCACTGAACAAACGACCACCATGTTAGAAGAGGTGGATGCTTTGTTGGCGCAAGCGGGCAGTTCCCGTGAGCACTTGCTGTCTGCAACGCTCTATTTAAAAGATATGAATGACTATGATGCTATGAATGCCGTTTGGGACGCATGGGTGCCAAAGGGTCATGCGCCAGCTCGTGCCTGCGTGCAGGCGGCGATTGCTGAGCCTGAATATCTGGTTGAAGTTTCAGTGATTGCGGCGGTAGCCAAGGCGTAGACTGCTATCTGCATCCATGTAAGAAGTAAAGCCGAGTCGATCTTGGCTTTATTTGTCTTCAGGTTATTAATGCCATAGATTGCAGTCCTAAATACGCAGTGATACCCCAAGGCAGAGCAATTATTTTAGGCGCACCACAATCTTAGGTGCAGTTATCGCGAGAGTTTGGTTAGCACTCAATCTGTGATTAGAAATAGCGGGCTAAATTTGCCGGAATGGCGGGAATGTGCGATTCATACTGTGCCTGTAATGCTCGGGAAATTTCCTCGATATTCTGTGTTGTTAAACCTTGTTCTATGATGGTTACCGCCCAAGGTGCATGGTTTTTGAGTCGAGTATAAGCCTCGGTTTCGACAAACTGCGCTAATGAATAGGCAGCGCCGCCCAATCCATGGCCCCAGCCCTCACTGGCGCTAAATGGTGCGTCGAGTCGCTTGCTATCAAATTCCACTACATAGGGATATTGGCCATGGTGACCGCCAGTCCAATCCCCTAAATCCACCCATAGAATCATCCTTGCCATTTATTTATCCTCTTTTGCTATTGGCTCGCAATCATAACACGGCCAAAGCTGGCATCGAGCTCGGTGGGTGTAATTGCGATAATCGTATCTAGCCTCAGTGTTTGCAGGCCTTTATGTTCTTGTTCGATGGCCAGCCATTCACTCTTATCGGCATGGGTTTGGATGGTGATTGCCCGTGCTAAGCAAAGGCTACCGTCTTGCAACTCAATTTTGAGCCAATAGCCGCGAAGGCAAGCCAGTTCAAGGTAGTCGTAGTGGGCACAGGGGATTATTTTATAGTCAGATATCATCTTGTTTCTCGCATAAATATTTAAGCGCGATGGAGAGGCTGAGTTTAACGAACCGTCTGAAGATTATCGAACCTTATCTTTTGCAGGGTTCATGCCCTAATGGCAAGCTGATAACACATTTATTATCAGGATATTTTATCGCCTAAGACTTTAAGATGAATGTCACCTATTGACTTTATTCTTGCTGCTACCTAGTCTGCTTGTTCAGTAATCAAGGTGGTATGCGATGGAAATAAAATACGATTTAAAACCTGCGTCCGAACGCCGTACTGAGCAATTCAAGCCCGAAGGAAATGTGGGCTTCGGTAGCCTCAGAACCGATCATATGTTTTTAATGGATTATCACGATGGTGAGTGGCGCGATCCTCGTATTGTGCCCTATGGCCCATTTGAAATGGCTCCGGGTGCAATGGCGCTGCACTATGGCCAGTCAATCTTCGAAGGTGCAAAAGCCTTTATGCATGAAGATGGCGAAATTTACACGTTCCGTATTAATAAAAACGCTGAGCGTATGAATCGTTCTGCGGATATTGTCTGTATTCCTAATATCGATGAGCAGATGCAAATCGATGCGATCAACGCCTTGATCGATGTGGATCGTCTTTGGTTCCCGATGCAAGAAGGTGCCTGTTTATACATTCGCCCCTTTATTTTTGCGACCGAAGACCGTCTGTCTGTAAGCCCAAGTTCGCGCTACACATTCTGCGTGGTGTTAAGCCCAAGTGGTGCTTACTACGCGGCGGGTGTGAATAAAGGCATTCGTCTACTGATCAGCAAGACTTACCATCGCGCTGTATCGGGTGGTACTGGCGCCTCTAAAGCGGCGGGTAACTATGCCGCCTCATTACGTGCGGGTAAAGCTGCCGCACAGTTTGGGGCCTCACAGGTGTTGTATTTAGATGCCAACAATCAGCAGATTGAAGAAGCTGGGGCTATGAACCACTTCCACATTCTCAAAGATGGCACTGTGATTATCCCGACATTCACCGACACCATCTTAAAATCGATTACCTCGCAATCTATTATGGAACTCAGTGAGCTACTCGGCTGCGAAGTGCGCCAAGAGACGGTGATGCTCGATAAGTTTATTGCCGATATCGAATCCGGTGAGATTATCGAGGCGGGTGGTTTTGGAACTGCCGCCGTAGTGTCTGCTGTTGGTTCTTATATTTTTGAAGATGGCCGAGTGGTGACTGTTGGCAACGGCGAGGTGGGTGAGCATATTCAACGCATCTACAAACTGTATACCGATATCCAAAAAGGTCATGTTCAAGGCCCTGAGGGATGGGTCAAACGCGTCGAGCGTGTTGCGCCTTAATCGCGGCTAAATTGAAAGAATCAGGCTCCATTGTGGAGCCTTATTTTTTTACATCTTGCCGATCTTTTGTGCGTTGTTGTAATAGCGTTTGGCAATCTTGGGCGCTGAGCGGTTTACTCAGCAGGAAGCCCTGCACCTGATCGCAGCCTTGCAGCGCTAAGAAGTTCAGCTGTTCTTGGGTTTCAACCCCTTCTGCCACCACATTCAACTCCAGACTATGGGCGAGGGCGATAATTGCACTGGTAATGGCCGCATCATCGGGGTCGTTGGTAATGTCGCGCACAAACTCGCGGTCAATTTTTAAGGTATCGATAGGGAAACGTTTAAGGTAACTCAAGCTCGAGTAGCCAGTGCCAAAATCATCCACTGCGATGGTTAAACCTAGCGCCTTGAGTTTAGATAGAATATTCACCGACTCCTGCGGATTGCCCATGATCATCGATTCGGTTAGCTCTAGCTCAAGCGCCTTGGCGGGCAGCCCTGATACTGCAAGGGCCACTTCAATGGTCGAGATAATATCGGCCTTTAGCTGCCGAGCCGACAGGTTGACGGCCATACTGATATCGCTAAAACCTAACTCATTCCATTCAGCCAGCTGCTGGCAAGATTGGTTAATCACCCAATGGCCTATTTGATTGATCATGCCTGTTTCTTCCGCCAGTGGAATAAACTCTGCAGGTGAGATGGGACCTAATTCTGAATGCTGCCAGCGCAGTAGCGCTTCAAGCCCAGTCAGAGAACCGTTGCGTAGGCAAAACTTAGGTTGGTATACAAGGCTTAACTCATTGTGTGAGATGGCTTGTTTTAGTCCGGTTTCGAGTTGCATATGGCGAGTGGCCATCTCATTGAGTTTATTGGTATAAAACTGGAAGTTATTCCGTCCGAGCGCCTTAGCGTGGTACATGGCGGTATCGGCAAATTTAATCAATGAATCTACATCTTTTGCATCATTTGGATACAGGCTAATACCTATCGAAGTGGAGATGTTGAGCGATTTATCATCTAATAAAAAGGGCGCTTGGAAAGCTTTAAGCACTTTCTCCGAGATCAAGGTGGCGGCTTTGGTTTTTGCCACACCTTCCAAAATAATGGTAAATTCATCCCCTCCTAAGCGGGCAACCGTATCCCCTTCGCGGACGGCACTTTGCAGTCTGTGGGCAACCGCTTTAAGCAGCAGATCGCCAATATGATGTCCCATGGAGTCGTTGATATGCTTAAAACGATCGAGATCTAAAAACAGCAGGGCGACAATATTATTCGACCTATGTGCTTGAGATATCGCGTGGTTAAGCCTGTCTTGAAATAGGGTGCGATTAGGTAGTCCTGTGAGCGTATCGAAGCTGGCAAGAAAGCGTAAATCTTCCTCGGCCTTTTTACGTTCTGTAATATCGGTAAATACCGCTACAAAGTGGCTGGTTTCGCCTTTTACGTCGATAACTTGGTTAATCTCGAGCCAAACGAGAATCGCCCGGCGAGCCTTATTGCGGATCCAAATTTCCCCCGCCCAATGTTTATGGCGCAGTAACTGCTGCTCAATGCTATTAAACAGATCCCGTTGTTGCCTGCTATAGGCTAGATGGATTAAGAATTTATCGCTGATTTGCCCCTCAGAATAACCCGTGATAGCGCTAAAGGCCGGATTGACCGAGCGAATTCGATAGTCTAAGCCTGCAACGACTACAGCTTCGTTCATGCTGTTGAGTACTTGGGATGAGAGCACCAGTTCATTTTCGATCAACTTGCGCGAGGTAATATTACGGGTCGTCCCCGTCATCCGAATGGGGCGCTCCTGTGCATTGGTTTCGACCACTTTGCCCCGCTCAAGGATCCAAACCCATTTACCTGGTGAATGCTCAATACGGTATTCGACTTCAAAGAATGGAGAGCGGCCTTGTAAGTGTTCGGTCAGCTCATACTTAAATCTTTCCCTATCCTCGGGGTGAGCATTGTCGTGCAGCAGCTGGTGGCCGTTCCATTGCGGAACCGCAATATCCGTATTGGTTCGATACACTTGTTGCTCTTGGATATTCCAGTCCCACATCCCGTCGCCAGAAGCCCAAAGGGCTAGTTTAAGCCGCTCCTCCGAAGCGCGAATGCTGGTTTCAAACTCTTGTTGTTGTGAGCGTTTCTGCTTACGCCACCTCAAAGCCCACCCCATTGAAACCAGCGTAAATAGGACATAAAACGCATAGGCAAATGGGGTGCGATAAAAAGGGGCTTTGACGGTTAAATTGACCAAAAGCGCATAGTTACCTTTGCTGTTGTACTCTAGAGAGTGACGCACGTGCAGTAGGTAGTTGCCTGGATCGATATTGGTAAAGGTGATTTCATTACCTGTGGGTAAATCGTGCCATTGGTTATCAAATCCCTCGAGAAAATAACTAAAGCGATTTTTTCCTGGGTAGCTGAAATCCAGTGAGGTCACTTCAAAGCTGATTAATTGATCTGCATAGTTCATCACGATTTGCGGAGGATGGCTGAGATCTAAGATAGTCTGTTTTTGACCGGCAATTTTATACGCAGTGAGTGCGACCCTTGCTTCACTTCTTTGATTAGGTAAGGTTTTAGGGTTAAAGCGATTGATGCCATTAATCCCGCCAAACCAAAGATCGCCATCACTGTCTTTAAGTTTAACGCCACCGTTAAACTCCAGCGCCTGCAGGCCTTCCTGTTCGTTGAAATTGATGATTTTGCCATTATGAGGATTCAACTTGCCAATTCCTGCATTGCTGCTGAACCATATGTGGTTGTCATCATCTTCCAACAGGGCGTAAATCGTATCGCTGGGCAAGCCTTGCTCGCGGGTATAGTCGCTAAAAATAGGGGATAAGGCTTGAGCTGGTAGCCTGCTAATGCCCCCATGGGTAGCAAACCAGGTATCACCATTACTTGCGACAAAAATGTCTCTAATGCGATTGTTGATAATGCTATTTTTATCATGGGGATCATGATAAAAAACTTCGCCATGTCCCGTTTGCATATCCAATTTCACTAGGCCATTAAGCGAGCCAATCCATAGGATATTTTTATCCGATTTAAGCGTCAGCAACAGGTTTTGAATTGGATGGAAATTTTCAATTCCAGTGAGTGGCACTGGGGTGAACTCATCATTTACGCTGGATTTTCGGTATAGCGCATGGGATGTCGCCACCCACAGCCTATTTTGATTATCTAACTCTAGACTACGGATATAGTTAGCTTCTGCTGAAGTGTCTCGGCTATCAGCAACATTAAGCAGGTTAAACTCACCGTTGGGAGTGAGGCGCCCTAATCCATAATTACTGGCAAACCAGAGAATGCCTTGCTTATCTTGGACAATCGAGCGCAGGATTAAATTTAAGTGCTGAGTCTGTTGCCCTAACGCTTTGGCAAAAAAGGAGGTGTAGTGCTCAAATGTCGTGCTATTGACGGCTAAGCGCTTAAGGCCTGCTCCTTCAGTTCCTATCCATAGCGCCTGATCTTGGCTGCGGTAAATGGTGCGGACATTGTTGCTCTGCAGCGGTAATTCGTTCGTATATTCAAACAAATGCTGAAAATATTGGCGTCGAGTGTTGATCTTATTCAACCCAGAATAACTTGCGCCAAGCCACAGGTTACCGAAAGGATCTTCAAGAAGGCTTAAGATATTGTTTTCGCTGATACTGTTTGTGCGCTTCATATCGTATTGATGATAAGTCGCTACGAATTTATCTGCTTCACGTTCTAACTGGATTAAGCCCGCCTCTGGCCCTACAACCCAGAATTGCCCTTCGGGCGTTTGAATAAAATCCTTGATATATGGGATATTTTTGTCAGCTTGCCAGAGAGCTTTTCCCTGCTGAGTAGCAAGATCATAGTGCCAGAGTTGATTGCCGAGGGCTAAAGTTATTGCGCGACTTGAATTGGCTTTAACCTGATAGGCAATGGCATCCTGCGGTATATTGAGCCGCGTAATTGTATTTGCACTGACGGCAAAGGTGCCACTGCCCTTCGTTCCTGCGAGTAAATAGGTATTATCTACGTTAGCAAGGCTAGTAATATAGGGTTCAATGCTAGTGCCCAGAGATACTTTGGTGAGTCGATTCGTTCTCGTGGAGAATGAAAATAACCCACTTTGAGTACCAATCCACAGTGTATTGCCGACAATATTGAGTTTCGTCACTCTGGGATCAGTGAGGCCTTGCTCTACTCCAAAACGTTTAAAGGTGCCGGTTTTTAAATCGAGCCTGTTGATTCCTTGGCTAAAGCTCCCCACCCAGAGATAACCTTCTGCATCCTGGATAATATCCGATACATAACTTTCTGAAATGCTTTTAGGATCATTAGGTGAGTGGATAAAAAGATTGAAGTTATAGCCGTTATAGCTATGGAGACCATCCTGAGTGCCAATCCACAGCATGCCAGCACTGTCCATAAAAAGGCTAGTAATCGTATTTTGGTTTAACCCGTCTTCACTACGAATGTGTTCAAATTTCAGCTGTGTGTTAGCCGCATTTAAAGGTAATGCCAAGCCTGTGGAGGGCACCGTAAAAAAACTGATAATGCAGAGCACGCTAAAGATTAGTCTAAGGATTGGTTGACTCAAAGCTACCCCTATAAATCCCAACATTGGGAGGCATTGCTAACTTTACTTTGGGGATATCGCGTTAAGAATAAGGTAGACGCGAACTCAGTTTCAAAATAATAATTAATTTATTCACAGGTTTATGCAGCCCAAAGGATTTTATAATTAGCAGCTGTAACCAAAGCAAGTTTAGCATTTTTTACTGAATGCCAACATATCGGGATTAACTGGGCAGAGAAATAAAAAAGACCTTGCCGGAAGGGGGAGAAGCAAGGCCTTTGGTTGAACTCTATATATTGGTCTAAGGCTTAGGCACGCGAACAAAACCTTCCATCAGCACACGGGCGCTGCGGCTCATAATGGCTTTAATCACTGTCCATTCACCGTTTTCTTGAACGGCCTGCGCACCCACGCGTAGCGTGCCAGAGGGATGGCCAAAGCGTACTGCTTCTTTCTCTCCACCACCTGCGGCGAGGTTCACTAATGTACCGGGAATCGCTGCGGCAGTGCCAATGGCAACTGCGGCGGTGCCCATCATCGCATGGTGCAGTTTGCCCATGGAGAGCGCGCGTACTAGAAGATCGACATCTTCTGCCGCCACGGTTTTACCGCTCGATGACGCATAGCTTTTGGGCGGAGCGACAAAGGCGATTTTTGGCGTGTGTTGGCGTGATGCGGCTTCATCAATATGTTTGATAAGCCCCATACGCAGTGCGCCATGGGCGCGAATAGTTTCAAACTTGGCAAGGGCAGCGTTATCGCTGTTGATATCGTCCTGCAGCTCAGTGCCTGTATAACCCAAGTCTTCTGCATTGATAAAAATGGTCGGGATGCCCGCGTTAATCATAGTAGCGTTAAAGCGACCAATGCCCGGCACTTCCAGCACATCCACAAGGTTGCCCGTGGGGAACATGCAGCCCCCTTCACCGTCATCATCGGCGGCAGGGTTCATAAATTCGATTTGGACTTCGGCGGCGGGGAAGGTCACGCCATCCAGCTCAAAATCCCCCGTTTCTTGCACCGCACCATCTGTGATGGGTACATGGGCAATAATGGTTTTGCCAATATTGGCTTGCCAGATCCGCACGGTGCAGACACCGTTTCGCGGGATACGTGCAGCATCAATCAGCCCATTGCTGATGGCAAAAGCGCCTACGGCGGCTGTTAAGTTACCGCAGTTACCACTCCAATCCACAAAAGGTTTATCGATAGACACTTGGCCAAAGAGGTAGTCGACATCATGGTTGGCTTTGCTGCTGTGTGACAGTATAACCGTCTTGCTGGTGCTAGAAGTTGCGCCGCCCATACCATCAATTTGCTTAGCATAGGGGTCGGGGCTGCCAATGACGCGCAGCAGCAGTGCATCACGCGCAGGGCCGGGCACTTGGGCTGCTTCGGGTAAGTCCTGCAGGCGGAAAAACACCCCTTTACTGGTGCCGCCGCGCATATAGGTCGCTGCCACTTTAATCTGGGGCGGGAAAAGTTTATTACTCATGCTATTAACTCCAAGGGGAATAGCGAAAAGATTAGCGTCGATATAGGCGGCAAGCCTGTCGGCATTGCCGCCTTTTAGCGCGAGTCTTACTTCAGGTTCGACTCTAAAAAGTCCTGCGCAAACCGTTGCAGTACGCCGCCAGCTTCATAGATTGATACTTCTTCGGCGGTATCTAAACGGCAAGTCACAGGCACTTCAACGCGCTCACCGTTTTTACGGGTGATGATAACGGTCAAATCTGCTCTTGGCGCGATTGAACCAATAACATCAAATACCTCAGTGCCATCGATGCCGTAGGTCGCGCGATTCTCGCCCGCCTTAAATTCAAGCGGTAACACACCCATACCGACTAAGTTTGTGCGGTGAATACGCTCAAAGCCTTCGGCAACAATGGCCTCAACTCCCGCTAAGCGCACACCTTTTGCCGCCCAGTCACGGGATGAGCCTTGGCCATAGTCTGCGCCGGCGATAATAATCAGCGGCTGCTTGCGATCCATATAGGTTTCAATGGCTTCCCACATGCGGGTGACTATGCCTTCTGGCTCGATACGTGCCAGTGAGCCTTGCTTCACCTTGCCATCGACAATTGCCATCTCGTTTTTGAGTTTAGGGTTGGCGAAGGTGGCGCGCTGGGCGGTTAAATGGTCGCCCCTGTGGGTCGCATAGGAGTTAAAGTCTTCCTCAGGCAAGCCCATTTTGTGCAGGTATTCACCCGCCGCACTGTCCATCATAATCGCGTTTGATGGCGATAAATGGTCGGTGGTGATGTTGTCACCTAATACTGCCAGTGGGCGCATGCCCTTGAGAGTCCGCTCGCCCGCTAATGCGCCTTCCCAGTAAGGTGGGCGGCGGATATAGGTTGATTGTGGACGCCAGTCGTACAGCGGGCTGACCTTATCGCCGTAGTCGACGCTCAAATCAAACATGGGTTCGTAAACCTTGCGGAACTGCTCAGGCTTAACGCTTGCGGCGATCACAGCATCGATTTCAGCATCCGACGGCCAAATATTGATTAAGCGCACTGGCTTGCCGTCTTTATCGAGGCCTAAGACATCCTTCTCGATATCGAAACGAATGGTGCCCGCAATCGCATAGGCCACCACTAACGGTGGCGATGCGAGGAAGGCTTGCTTAGCATAAGGGTGAATTCGGCCGTCGAAGTTACGGTTACCGGATAATACAGCGGTAGCGTACAGATCGCGGTCGATCACTTCCTGCTGGATAACGGGGTCGAGGGCGCCGCTCATACCGTTACAGGTGGTACAGGCAAAACCGACAATACCAAAGCCTAAGGACTCAAGTTCAGGCAGTAAATTGGCTTCTTCTAAATACAGTTGTACCGCTTTAGAACCAGGGGCGAGTGAGGTCTTCACCCAAGGTTTACGGGTTAAACCTTTGGCATTGGCGTTGCGTGCAAGCAGGCCCGCCGCAATCACGTTACGTGGGTTACTGGTGTTAGTGCAGCTGGTGATGGCCGCAATAATCACTGCGCCATCTGGCATTAACCCTGGCTCGTTTTCAACCTCGCCACTGATACCGCGTGCGGCCAACTCTGAGGTTGGTACGCGTGCATGGGGGTTAGAAGGCCCAGCTATGGTGCGCACAACCGACGACAGGTCAAAGTGCAGTGTGCGTGGGTAGACAGCCTGCTTGAGATCATCGCTCCACAAACCAGCCGTTTTCGCATAGGTTTCAACCAGCTTAACCTGCTCGGCTTCGCGGCCCGTGAGGGTTAGGTAGTCTAGCGTTTGTTGGTCGATGTAGAACATGGCGGCCGTGGCACCAAATTCTGGCGTCATGTTCGAGATGGTTGCGCGATCCCCAAGGGTTAAGGCCTCAGCGCCTTCGCCGAAGAACTCTAAATATGAAGAAACCACTTTTTGGGCGCGTAAAAATTCGGTCAAAGCCAGCACGATATCGGTTGCAGTGATGCCCGGCTGAGGTTTACCTGTTAGCTCCACGCCGATAATGTCGGGTAGACGCATGTATGAGGCGCGGCCTAACATTACACTTTCGGCTTCAAGACCACCCACACCAATGGCGATAACACCCAGCGCATCCACATGGGGAGTATGGCTGTCGGTGCCGACTAGAGTATCGGGGAAGGCCACACCGTTGCGAGCATGGATCACGGGTGACATACGCTCCAGGTTAATTTGGTGCATGATGCCGTTACCCTGCGGGATCACATCGATGTTTTTAAAGGCTTTTTGGGTCCAGTTGATAAAGTGAAATCTGTCTTCGTTGCGTCTGTCTTCGATGGCGCGGTTTTTGGCGAAGGCATCTTTATCGAAACCACCGTATTCCACTGCTAATGAGTGGTCAACAATCAGTTGAGTCGGAACAACTGGGTTAACCTGCGCTGGATCGCCACCCTTAGCAGCAATCGCATCACGTAAACCTGCAAGATCTACCAGTGCGGTTTGGCCTAAAATATCGTGGCACACGACTCGGGCAGGGAACCATGGGAAATCCAGTTCTTGCTTTGATTCAATAATTTGTTTTAGTGAGGCGGTGAGCATTTCTGGTTCGCAGCGACGCACTAAATTTTCCGCTAACACGCGCGAGGTGTAAGGCAATTTCGCGTAGGCGCCGGGGGCAATGGCTTCAATGGCTTCGCGGGTGTCGAAATAGTCGAGTGCTGTGCCGGGTAAAGGCTTGCGATATTGGGTGTTCATAACAGTGCTCATAACATCATCCATTTCGGAAAATGAAGTCGGCGCGAGACGCACATTGAGTTAAGTCTCGCGCTAAGTGTGGTCAGTTGTGCTTAACGGTTGGCAATGGGGATCACTTTGCGTGGCGATACACCCACATAATCGGCACTTGGACGAATGATGCGGTTGTTTGAGCGCTGCTCCATCACATGTGCCGTCCAACCCGTTACCCGTGAACAAACGAAGATTGGAGTAAACAGCTTGGTTGGAATGCCCATAAAGTGGTAAGCACTGGCATGGAAGAAGTCGGCGTTGCAGAAAAGTTTTTTCTGTTCCCACATTAGTGCTTCACAGGCGACCGATACGCGATAGAGGCGATCATCGCCATAATCTGCTGCCAGTTTTTCTGACCATTCTTTGATGATGGCGTTACGTGGGTCTGAGTCACGGTAGATGGCGTGACCAAAGCCCATAATCTTTTCTTTGCGCTCGAGTTTACCCATGAGCACATCGCGGGCATCGGCTTCGTCTTTCATATCTTGGATCAGTTCCATCGCCGCTTCGTTGGCGCCGCCATGCAGTGGGCCACGTAGTGAACCGATTGCGCCAGTCACGCAAGAATGCATATCCGATAACGTCGATGCACACACACGAGCGGTGAAGGTTGAAGCATTAAACTCATGCTCTGCATACAGAATTAACGAAACGTCCATTACTTTGGTGTGCAGGGCAGAAGGCGCTTTGCCGTGCAGCAGGTGTAAGAAATGGGCGCCGATTTGATCGTCATCGGTTTCGGTGTCGATACGTACGCCATCGTGGCTAAAGCGATACCAGTAGCAGATAATCGATGGGAAGGCCGCCAGTAAACGGTCGGCAATTTGGCTTTGCTCGCTAAAGCTGTGCTCAGCTTCGAGGTTACCCAGCATAGAGCAACCGGTACGCATCACATCCATTGGATGGGCGTCGGCAGGAATGCGCTCTAACACTTCTTTTAATGCCTGTGGTAGGCCGCGCATGCCTTTGAGTTTGGTTTTATAGGCCGCAAGTTGTGCTGTGGTGGGTAATTCGCCGTAGAGGATGAGGTAAGCGACTTCTTCGAAGGTGGCGTTTTCGGCCAGATCCTTCACATCGTAACCGCGGTAGGTCAGGCCGCTGCCCGATACACCTACAGTACTTAGTGCAGTCTCACCCGCGCTTTGGCCACGTAATCCTGCACCCGTTAATTTTTTTGCGTCTGACATAATCCTTCCCTTCCGTTAACGCTATGGTTATTGCAGACAGGCTCAATATCACCGTCTACCTTTTTGGTTAAAGCTGCATAAATGTTGACTAAATACAGAGTGTTAGCCTTATGTAGGGTTGCAGCGTATCGGTGATGCATAAGCCGTTATTTGAGGTCACAGCTTGTGCATCTGGGTATCAGTAACAACGCGAAGCCTGAGCTTCTACTGACGTCCATGGTCTGTACTTATCTTTTACTTATCTTGGCTAAATAATTGGTCTAACTTGTCTTCAAAGGCGTGGTAGCCCAAGTACTTATACAGATCCGCACGGGTCTGCATAGTGTCTAAGACATTGCGTTGATGACCATCATTCATCAACGCTTGCATCACTTTCAGCGCGGCTTGGTTGGCAGCGCGGAAAGTGCCGAGTGGGTAAAGCACCATGTCGGCGCCCGCTTGCGCGAGTTCTTCTTTGTTGAACAATTGGGTTTGGCCAAATTCTGTCATGTTCGCCAGGATCGGCGCCTTAACCTGAGCCTTGAAGTGACGGTATTGGTCAAGTTCAGTTAGGGCTTCGGCGAAAATCATGTCGGCGCCAGCGGCGATATAGGCTTTTGCACGTTCGATACCCGCTTCTAAACCTTCAACGGCAACCGCATCGGTACGCGCCATGATCACAAAGTTAGGATCGGTACGGGCATCGACGGCGGCCTTGATACGGTCAACCATTTCTTCAGTGCTAACAACGGCTTTGTTTGGTCTGTGGCCACAACGTTTTTGTGAGACTTGGTCTTCCATGTGCACAGCGGCAACACCGATTTTCTCAAATTCTTTAATGGTACGGGCGATGTTAAAGGCGCCGCCCCAACCGGTGTCGATATCGACCAGCAATGGCAGTTGAGTTGCTGAGGTGATCCGGCCTGCATCGATCAGCACGTCATTCATCGAGGTCATACCTAAATCCGGTAGACCGTAGGAGGCGTTTGCTACGCCTGCTCCCGACAGATACAGGGCTTGGAAACCGGTTTGCTCCGCCATTAAGGCGAAATACGCATTGGTGGTGCCAACGATTTGTAAGGGTTTTGAGTTAGCAAGAGCTTGGCGAAAACGTAATCCTGCGCTTTGGGTCATGGTCTTGTCCTTATCCAATAAAAAGTACTGAACGATCAGTATTCGATGCTTATGGGCTGCGACTTAGCTGATATTGGCTAAGGTTTCTTTCGCGGCGGCGTTAGCTTGCAATTCAATCAAGCGTAATTCGGTATTTTTACGGCCTTGCTCAATATGGCGACGCATCAACAGGCTAGCGAGTTCACCATCACGCTGGGCAATGGCTTCGACTATGCGTCTGTGTTCGGCAATGGCTTTTACTGGGCGGTTCTTATTGGTGCACTGATAGCGATACATCCGCAGCAGATGATAAAGCCCGCCAATTAAGGTTTCTTGTAGATGTTTATTGCCGCTGGCTTGGATGATTTGATAGTGGAAGTCGACATCGCCTTCCTCTTGGAAATAGGTATCGCCATTGGCCAGCGCGGTTTCTTGCACCGCGAGTAAGTCTTCTAACTTGGCCAGTTGTTCTGGAGTAATACGGCTGGCGGCGAGTTCACAGGCCATGCCTTCGAGCACACTACGTAATTGATATAAATCGTTTAACTCACTCACTGTGAGTTGAGCGACACGGGCACCGACATGGGGCGCACGGACTACAAGGCGTTGTCTTTCTAAGGTTTGCAGCGCTTCGCGGGTCGGGCCGCGGCTGATGCCGTATTTTTCGGCGAGGGCTTGTTCGTTGATCTTACTGCCGGCAGGCAGTTCGCCCTTGATGATGCTGGTTTGTATTTGCACCAAAATTTGATCGGCTAAGGTAGTCGACGATTTTTCGCTGGCGAGGGATTTCACCTTATTCACACTGCTTAGGCTGCTATCTATCGTGAATGTAGAATCTTGCTTCAACATGCTGCGCATCACTTATTGATTGCTGGATTGTCGACAATGGGTAAAAAATAGTCCCGTTAAATATTATTGTCAACAATATGTTTACTTAGACGTAAGTCTATACTTTAATGGATTTTGATTTAATTGATTGTATTTAATTATTATTTTTTATTTATGCTATGTCGTTAAATTTTTATTTTATATTTTTTAATTGATAATTGTCGACAATGTGATGTTGAGTTAACCTGACGGGGGACATGGTTGACTGCTAATGGGTGCAATTTAGTAGTCGATGATCGTTGACGCAGATTTATTGAGCCGTTTTGATTGGAGGATGAAGCGGAGTCATGCTAGTCGATGACGTGCTTACTCGAGCAGGCGGGGAGCCGTGATGGCGGCTAGATTGGCTAAAATGAGTGGCTGAACTGGCGGGCTAAGCAAAGCCTAACCCGGTTCATTTTAGATTGTATTGTGTCTAGTGTGCTTGAGTGCGCGCGCTGGTGGCGCTATCCGTTAGTTGTTGATGTTGCGCTAAAAGTTCGGTGATTTGCTCATCTTTTTCCGCCCAAACTTGGTTTAACCAACGTTGGAAATCGACGCGATATTCCGATTCTGAAAAATAGCGCGTGGCATCGACCTGAGGTACTGGCAGAGCGCGTACGCGAACGATAATCTTGCGTACTTTGCCGTTCATTACCCCAAATAACACATCGTCTGGCGCATCCGGATACACTAACGTCACATCCAGTAGGTTGGTAAATTGCTCACCCATGGCGGAAAGTGTAAAGGCAATACCACCTGCTTTAGGCCGAAGCAAATGACGGTAAGGCGAATCTTGGCGCTGGCGTTTATCTTCGGTAAAGCGGCTACCCTCAACATAGTTGATAATTGATGTGGGCATATTTTTAAACTTTTCGCAGGCACGGCGAGTGGTGGCTAAATCTTTACCCTTAAGTTTTGGATTTTTCTTGAGTTTTGCCGGGCTGGTTCTGTCCATAAACGGCATGTCGAGCGCCCAGCAACCTAGGCCCATAATAGGCACATAAATCAGCTCTTTCTTGAGGAAGAATTTCAGCATGGGGATATGGTTACGCAGTAGGTAAGTCTGCGCTGCAATATCAAAGCCACTGAGGTGGTTACTGATCAGCAAGTACCAACTGTTTTGATTCAGTGATTCAAGTCCTTCAACATCCCATTCGATTTTGGCAATTAAATACAAAATACCGCCATTGCAGGTCGCCCACGCCCACATAAACCGGTTCATTAACGCCGTGACGGCATTACGCGCGCTTTGAACTGGCATCAACATTTTCACCAAACCACCAAGGCAGACCAAACTTCCCCAAAGGGCAGTATTGATGATCAGCAAGCTCAGGCTGAGCATAAACAGCACTGGACCGGGGAGAAAATTCAACATAGGAGTGTTACCTTACTTCTTTGTCTGCTTGGCTAGCGAGTTGGCTAATCACTTGATCTTTAGCGAGCCACAGTTCGTTCAATTGTTCTTGGAAGCTAATTTTAAAATCGCGATCATTCATATAATCGCCACGCATATCTGGCGAAATATCCGTCACTGTTATGTGTACTTTAACCTTTGGCAGCTTGCCTGTCAGGTAGTCCCAATAGCTTGGTGTGATATCTGGGTAGTAAATCGTGACATCGACTAATTTGTGGATTTGCTCTCCCATGGCTGATAGCGCAAAGGCCATACCGCCCGCTTTGGGCTTTAACAGATGTTGGAACTGTGAGTTTTGCTTTGTATGTTTGGCCTTGGTAAAGCGTGTTCCTTCGACAAAGTTCATCACGCTCACGGGCTTAGTTTTAAACTTTGCGCAGGCTTTACGGGTGATTTCGATATCCTTGCCTTTGAGTTTCGGATTCTTTTTGAGCTGTGCCGTGCTATAGCGGCGCATAAAGGGGAAATCTAATGCCCACCATGCTAGCCCTAACACGGGCACATAAATCAGTTCTTGTTTAAGAAAGAATTTCAAAAATGGGATACGGCGATTAAATACGCGCTGCAGGATCAAAATATCCACCCAAGACTGATGATTCGCAATCACCATATACCATTCTTTGGTGGAGAATTGGGTCTCGCCCGACAGCTCAATTTGCACTGGGTGCAGCACACGTTCAATCACCCCATTGACGCTTATCCAAGCGCTGGCACAAAAGTCGAGAAAATAGCTCGTCGCCGTTCTTAGCGAAGGCAAAGGAATAAGTTTAATGAAGCTGCCAAGAACAATGGGTACAACCCAAAACAGCGTATTCACGACATAGCCTAAGAAAGCTATGCACCCTTTTAATTGTGAAAACAAGGTCCCCATTCGTGCCTCCTGATAAAAATTGGAGGCCTATGTTACTCGGTGTCGGCGTTTGGCTCAATCTTACAGCAGCTGGTTGGGGCATTTGTTAACATTTCGAGCCTCAATACTGTTGGGATAAACGGGCCAATAATTTATCCATAGCCCGATATCCCAAGGCTTGGGCTAGGTGACGCCTTTCGGTATTGGGGGCCTGCTCAAGGTCGGCAATGGTGCGGGCGACCCGTTGAATACGATGGAAGCTGCGCACGGATAACCCGAGTTTGACGACACTTTGTTCTAAAAAACTCAGATCGGTATCAGTGAGGCCACTAAATTGCTTAAGCTGTTTGCCTGATAGTTCACTGTTTAGTACGCCAGCTCTGGCGAGTTGAATATCGCGGGCGCATTTCACTCGTTTGGCGATTTGATGGCTGGTTTCGCCTTGCGCCGACTGTTGCGTTAGGGTGCCTGCGGGGAGTTTAGGGACTTCGATAGTGAGATCAAATCTATCTATAAACGGGCCAGAGAGTCTGGCGAGATAGCGCTGGATTTGGTCTGGCGTTGCCCGATTGGGGCCGTCGATATCGCCGCTCGGGCTGGGGTTCATGGCGGCGATCAATTGAAAGCGGCTTAAGAAGGTCAGTTTTGCCGCCGCGCGGGAGATCACCACTTCACCTGTCTCCATAGGTTCACGCAGACAGTCGAGCACTTTACGAGGAAATTCAGCAACCTCATCCAAAAATAATACTCCGCGATGGGCCAGCGAAATTTCGCCAGGCTTAGGAATGCTGCCGCCACCGACTAAGGAAATAGAGGAGCAAGTATGGTGCGGCGCACGAAATGGCCGCTTAAGAAAATCCTGCGGTTTGATATTGATGCCCGCGACGGAATGAATTGCAGCCACTTCTAAGGCTTCTTCATAATTGAGTGCAGGTAATAGTGCCATCATGCGGCTGGCTAACATGGTTTTCCCCGTGCCGGGTGGGCCTAGCATCAATAGGTTATGGTTGCCTGCGGCGGCGATCTCAAGTGCTTGTTTAGCTTGGTATTGACCTATCACCTCGCTAAGGCAAGGTGTGGATTCCACTGGCTCATTCGAGATCCACTCGAGTTGCTGCTCCAGCATGGGGAGTGGCGCTTGTCCATGGAGAAACGCCGCTAAACTTTGCAAATGGGAGCCAAAGTAGACCTTAGGGTAACCAACTAACTCAGCGTCGTGGCGATTCTCAAGCGGCAGAATTAACTGATTATTTTGGCGTTTAGCCGCAATGATTGCTGGTAGTAATCCTTGGCAGTAGCGGATTTGCCCTGAGAGGGCAAGTTCGCCAACAAATTCGGTATCCTTAAGGCTCGTGGCGGGGATTTGCTCTGAAGCGGCTAGAATGCCGATGGCGATAGGTAAATCGTAACGGCCACCTTGCTTGGGTAAATCCGCAGGGGCGAGGTTGACGGTTATTCGCCGCATCGGAAACTCGAATCCTGCATTGATCAAGGCGCTGCGCACCCGCTCGCGGGCTTCTTTAACTGAAGCTTCTGGCAAACCCACCAGATTAAAAGCCGGCAGGCCATTACTGAGATGGACTTCAACCGTGACTTCGGGCGCTTCAACACCACAACTGGCTCGGGTATGCACGCAGGCTATCGCCATAAACAAATCCTTTTGTTGATCTTTTTAGCTGAATTTTAGTGTAGCAGTAATTAACGCAAGGGGTTTCTTATCGCCTAGGTCGTTGCTTGCCTCGTAAGCAAACCCTTTACTCTGACTTTGCAGTTACTGTGATAGCTTTGGCAATTTGCCTTATTGGACGATAGCAAATAGTTGATAGAAATGATAAAAAGCAAACATTGGAGTCGTGAGGTAAATATGGATATGTTGTTAGCAGAAAATTCTCCCATTCGTCAGCAGCTGCTAGAGCAAAAGCTGGCGCAGTTTAAAGACCCGCATCTTGCCCATACGCTATCGGCATTTATTCGCAGTAGTGTCGATCTCTATCCCTGTGCAATCGAAGATTATGCTCAGTTAGGCAATAGTCGGCTGGGTGGTTTACCGGATTTGCCTGTGGGAATGGATTACCCTGTCACTCTGGTCGGGCGGGAGGCGATGCTTGATGTTTACGCTGAGGAATTCGACCGTGAACATATCATTGATTGTTGGCGGGAAGATTGGGCTGAAGAGGATTACCATTGGGACGAGGCCGCGCAAGCCTTTCACGTTCCAATGCAATTTATCGGGCAACTCAATTGTGGTGAGCTGAAGGAGTTACAATCCTACTTGCCCCGAGAGGGGCTGTTACTGTTCTTTTTGGAGCAGTGGCGTTTTTCGGGAGTGCTTAGAGGTCACGTTTATTACGTTACTGAGGGACAGAAACTTAACCCAGGACAAGCTATGCCCGCGCTTAAGTTTGACGGTGATATGTGTGAAATCTATGAGACTGCTTATCAACTTCAAGGGGTTGCAAGCATTAAGACGATTAGCTCTCACATGATTAGTCGTCAAAACCCGCATTTATTGCGGTTAGCCGAGGCGCGTTTACATGCGTTACCTCAGTCGCAGCAAGCGAGGGTGATGGAAGCCATCGAGGATGAGGATTATGACGGGGCACCTGAGTGGCAGGATCAGTTTTACTTGCCAGACAAAGTGAAAATGAGCCATCTGGGGTTGATCCCCGGTCAGATTGTCACTCAAGCACAATGGGCAGCCTTAGCCGATAAACAGTTATCCTGCTGGCAGAAATTGATCACCCCCGAACAGCCGCTGCCCTATTATGATGGGTTTGCCAGCATTAACGACTATGGTTTTAGTCAGCATGAAGCCCCCGAATTTCATGCCGCTTCTGCGTTAGGTGGCAATGCTGAAGATTATCTGGTGTTGCTTAAAGTCCGTCACAGTGAGCTGAATAATGAATTGAATTATATTATCCACCGGGACGATTTAGCGTTAGGAAAATTCGATCGCATTTACTGCATTTATGATTATTAGTTCATTGAAAGGTTGGCTACAGCCAACCCTTTTGCTTTGCGATGCGGGCAGCATCGATTCGGTTGCTCGCATTGAGTTTGGCGATGGCCTCGGATAGATAGTTACGAACAGTGCCTTCGGCAATAAAGAGCATGTCGGCAATTTCGGCGGTGGATTTGCCTTCGCTGGCAAACCGTAAGGCGCGGCGTTCTTTATCATTGAGGGGGTCGATATCACCAATTGCCATCATGGCAAGCTCAGGATCGATGACGCGTTTACCCGCCATCACTTGTTGAATTGAACTGACTAGGGTTTCTGAGGGCGCATCTTTTAGCAAAAATCCACCGACACCCGCTTCGATAGCGCGTTTAATGTAACCCGCGCGGCCAAAAGTCGTGATCACCACCACTTTGGTTTGGCTGTGCTGCTCCTTTAGCCAAGCGGCTAGCTCCAAACCTGTTCGTCCCGGCATTTCAATATCCGTCAGTAACAGGTCAAAATGCTGTTGTTTGAGAAGGGTTAATGCTTCGTCGCCATCGCTGGCTTGGGTAATGGTAAAACCGCCAGCAAGGGTTAACAGTGCCGCCAGTGCGCCGCGCACCATGGCTTGATCTTCCGCCAATAGAATCTTCATTAAACTGTTGCTCCCTGCAAAGGTAGACTGACGGTAAAGGCGTATCCCTGCTCAAGATTATAACTGAAATGACCTCCGAGGCTATCGAGACGCTCACGGATCCCCGTTAGGCCATTGCCTTCGATAAAGGGGCTTGCTGAGGCATTATCTTTGACTTCAACGAAGAGCGTATTTTCTTGCTCGCGAAACGTGATACTGCATTGGCTGGCGCTGCTGTGGCGCAGAATATTATTCACAAGCTCGGTTAAAATGAGTCCTAGCTGGCTTTCTGCTCTGGCGGGCAGTTTTGGTAATTCTCCAATCAGCTCAACGTAGATGCCTTTATCCCGGAGTGAGTGACATAGCTGAGTGATGCAGCTGGCCAGCCCCTTATGTTTATAGTCACAAACCGTGTGCCTGATTTGGCTCAAGCTTTCCCGGGCGATTTGTCCTAGCTCTTGCAGTTGAGTCGTTGCAAGTTGATATTCTTGTTTCGCCAGTAGTTTTTCGGCCAATTCAGCCTTTAGAGCAATCGATGACAAACTGTGCCCCATAATATCGTGCAAGTCTCTGGCGATACGCTCCCGTTCAACCATAGTGGCTAAAGTGCTGATCTCCTGAGCACTTTGTTGCTCCTTCAGTTTGTGGTGGTAACGTCTTCGTTCCGCCACGCCTAACATGCCAACACCTAACACTAATAATGTTCCATAGAGTGGAAAATACAGATTGTTAAATTGATTCAAATAGTTGAGTAAGAATAACAAAACTACGACACCAAACCAGCAAAACACGCTGACTCTAATGGGATAGAAGAAACCAATAAAGAAGCTTGCAAAGGTAAAAAGCGATATGGACCCTGGATTGATTGGGGTGACCACGGTGGCCAAGACTAGCATGGCGATAATCGGCCGATAGGCGCTACGAAAATTACAGCGGTAGGTCCAAAAATAGCAGTAAATAAAGGGAACCAGTACAGCTAAGATTAATATGATTTGCCAGCTAGAATAAGGCGTAATAAACAGCGGGATCAGATAAAACACGAGGTTTATCAGATAGACCCATGCGAGCTTTTGTTCCAATTGTAGGGGGGTGTTTGTCATATCGCTTCGCCTTAGATCCTTTTGTGGCTGCTGATAGCGGGATTGGCAGCAAAATTGTGCCAATCCGCTGTTCAGGTCGCTTCGCGGTTATTTTGCACTTATTTGCTGATTTTGTTGAAGTAAAAACTTAGCCCAGCCGTAATTTTTATCAAGACTCAATGCCTGTTGCCAATCTTCCATCGCGCCTTGGGTATCACCCAATTCCTGCTTGGCAAGTCCACGCCAAGTGTAAGCCTCTGCCTCACCCCAGCAAATAGTGTCACAGGGCTGGGCAAAGTGCTCAATAGCGGTACTGGCAAGTGTTTTAGCATTTTGCATGCTGCCACCAAACATGGCGGGAGTGTTATAGGCGGCAATTGCCTTAATTAATGCAACGCGAGGATTTTGTGGCTCGAGTTGTTCGGCGCTGGCAATGGCTTTGGCAGATTTGATACCCAGTATTGCACCTTTGCTATTGTCTAAAGCGATTTGCATGCTATAAACGGATGATAATAACGCCAGTGATTCGGCATTTTCCTGGCTGCTGGTTAAGGTTTCAAGGCTGGTTTGCGCAGAAGTTAAGGCACTATTTGCCAAGGCTTTTTGCCCCATTACATTGGCAGAAATGGCTAAACGGTAATTGGCGTAGGCGCTATCATAGTCCTGACTAACAGTGCTGAGTTGTTGTAATTTATCGAGACCCAGCGTATTGGCCGCGTTATCTATCGCTGTGATATTCATGCTCGATGCGGCGACAACCGATGTGCAAGCGAGTGCAAGGCTTGAGAGGAGTAATAGTGTTTTCATGGTATTTCCTTATTGAAGAGATAGCCCATTGCTTGGGTACGGCTTCATTATCAGAAATCCCTCGACACGATTGCAGACACAAAGGTCATCAATTAGGCATGACAAATGTCATTCCTTAACGGCTAAATAGCAAAACACCGGAGTGGCTCCGGTGTTTTAGTAAGCTTAGGTGAACGCTTAAATCGTTAGACTACTGCTTGGGTACTGGCTTGGTTAACGAGGTAAATCAAATAGCCAAGATAGGCTATAAGCAGCGTGGCACCTTCACGGCGGCCAATACGTAGTCCTGTCCAAGCAAAAGGTAAAATGACCACGGCAAAGGCGAGCATTACGATAAAGTCTAAGGATTGGAAACCAAGACCCGACACGGGATAAACAATGGCGGTTACCCCAAGAATACCTAATATATTAAATATGTTAGATCCCACAATATTGCCTATTGCAATATCACTTTGGCCTTTGAGTGCCGCTAAAACTGAAGTCACTAATTCAGGCATACTTGTACCAATAGCGACAATAGTAAGTCCGATAATGATTTCACTTACGCCAAAGACTTTTGCTAAATCAACCGCACCATTCACAAATAGAATTCCTCCGCCGACAAGCATGCTGATACCGACAGCAATGAATAGCAGCGATAATAAGGGATTCTTGGGGCCTTCTTCGATAACCTCACCATCAGCATCGTTAGTGTTTTTAGCGCTGAAATAGCTGAAAACTAAGTAGCCCAGCATGAATGATAATAAAATCACCCCATCAATCAGGCTGAGTTCGCCATCTAACAGCAAACCCCAAAACAGCATAGATGCCAAGATCATGATAGGAATATCACGCTTAACCATTTCTGATTTGACTTCGATAGGGCGTATTAACGCGGTGATCCCGAGGATCAGGCCAATGTTGACAATGTTGGAGCCAATGACATTCCCAAGTGCGATACCGCTGTTGCCTGCTAGTGCCGCTTTAACGCTGACCGCAAGCTCCGGAGCGCTGGTGCCAAAGGCGACAATGGTTAAGCCAATCACTAGGGGAGTTATGCCTAAACGCAGCGCAATTGTGGTTGCTCCGCGAACTAAGGCTTCTGCGCCTAAGGTTAAAATAAGAAAGCCGCCGATAATTGAAAGTGCAATAAGCATTTTGGACTCTGTTAAACCTGATTGAGTGAATTGATTTTAAGGTGTTTCACCTTAAGTTGGCAGGCACACATGATACTTGTGTTTAACCTGTTTTGACAGAATATGTCATAAAAAGCACACCTAAAAGGTGTGCTTTAGTTACTTTGATAAAAGCTTAGGGTTTTGAGCAATTATTTTTTCGCTAACTCATCTTCCCAACGTACTTGAGCACCACGGATCCCATCGACACGTTCGCTAAAGGCTTTCTCGAGTACATGGCGTTTGATCTTAAGCGTTGGCGTTAGTACATCGTTTTCGATAGACCATGGCTCATTCACTACTACAATGGCATCAACATGTTCGTGGGATTCTAAATGTGGATTCACACTATCTAGTGTCGCTTTTAGGGAGGCGCGCACTTCTTCGCGGGCTTGTAAGTTGGCACCTTCAGAAAGCTGCACTAATGCGACAGGATGCGGCAAACCTGAACCTATGACGCAAATCAGTTCAACATGGGGATCTTGCGCGAGTTTGCGCTCAATCGGCACTGGTGCAACGTATTTACCCTTAGCGGTTTTAAAGTTATCTTTCACCCGACCCGTTATCGTGACACAACCATCGGCATCTATGGCGCAGAGATCGCCCGTATGGAAAAAACCATCCGCATCAAAGGCCGCTGCAGTCGCTTCAGGTTGCAGATAATAGGCTGTCATTAGACCAGGGCTCTTGATGAGCAGCTCACCATCCTCACCTTGGCGGATTTGGCAATCCTGCACCGGTTTACCCACAGTGCCGATTTTACGCACATCGAACGGGTAGTTAATGATGGAGTAAGCACAGTTTTCCGTCATCCCCCAGGCCTCACAAATATTCAGACCAATACTGTGATACCAGTGAATGAGTGAAGGTGGAATAGGCGCAGAACCAGAGCCGAGTAAACGGCAATGGTTGAGTCCTAAACCTTTGTGGATTTTGTGTTTCACCAAGCTGCTGATGAGCGGGATCTTGAGTAGTAAATTGAGTTTGCTGACACCAATCTTGTCGATAATGTTCTTTTGGAACAGGCTCCAGAGGCGTGGAACAGAGAAAAATACCGTCGGTTTAGCACGTTGCACGTCGGCCACAAAGGAGTCCAAACTTTCAACGAAGGCGACTACGCTGCCTGAATAAAAGGACGATCCTTCGATCGCGACTCGCTCGGTAATGTGGGCTAAAGGCAAATAGGATAACAATCTATCATTACCATTAGTACGTAGATCGCGCACAACCGCTTGGCAGGTCCAGCCATAGCTAGCAAAAGTTTGAATCGCACCCTTAGGTTGGCCTGTTGAGCCCGAGGTATAAATCAGCGTCATTATCTGGTCGGGTTCGGGCAATGGCGCTTCAATTAATGGATTGCCCATATTGAGCAATTGTTCCCATTGATATTGGGCTGGCATGGTGTCGTAGGGCATCGCTAGGCGCAATAATTCGCCACCGACGCCAGCCTCTTGGTCAGCCCAATGATCGAGTTTACCGAGGAAAATCGCTTTCGCACCACTGTGTTGCAACACATAGCGGATAGTATCTGGATTCGCGGTAGGGTAGATTGGAACGCTAATATAGCCGCCGTGCATCAGGGCGAGATCGGTGATAAACCATTCGGCGCAGTTTTTAGACAGAACGGCAATCTTATCACCCGGCTCTAGACCTAAATGACGCAGTGCTCCGGCGAGTTGCTGGACTTTTTCTTGTACTTCATTCCAAGTGAAATCAAGGTACTGTCCCTTGATTGGCTGGCGCAAATAAATCTCATCCCCACGCGTATTCGCCCAGTGCGCCAGCATTTCAATTGGCGTCTTAATCGCTTTATCCATAGGCAATTCCCTGTTCTTTATTGTTATTTTGACTCTTTCACCTTAGGCATCAGTATGGCTATTTTTGTGATGTAGCGCAAATAATTTACGGAATGGTGGAAGACTTAAATGAGGCTAAAGGCTACAAAGGTAGTATGAAATTAAAATGAAGCTTAAGAGAGGTCATACCAATGAAAATAAATGGAATTCTTTTCAGTCTACATAAGATGTATTGATGAGACTGATTACTTACTGATAAATCATAGATGTTGATATCGTAGTTAATTTACAACTGTTAGCTTATTTTACATTTCCTAGCGAGATACTAACATTTGATAGCATCCATCCCTAAATGGTCTTTTGGAGTTATACAAATGAAACTTAAGCTTATACCGCAAACTATAGCGATGTTATTTCTATCAAGTTCAGTATTACTGCGGTAGTGTTCATAATTCTGTGTCATTTCAGTAAAATATTCAAAAACAGGAATGACACATGACCCAACCTTTTAACTTCGAACAAGCCCTTAAAGATCTGCAATCAGGTAAAAGCCTCACAGGTAAAGACAGCATTCTTGGCCCACTGATCAAGCAACTCACTGAAGCGGCTCTCCAGGCTGAGCTTGAGCAGCATTTAGCGCATGATCCTCAGCCTAATCGTAAAAATGGCAAAACCCCTAAGACCATTAAGCATCCGTCCGGTAACTTTGAGTTAGACGCGCCTAGAGACCGCAATGGCACCTTTGAGCCTCAGTTGATTAAGAAAAATCAAACTACACTAACCGATGAAATCGAACGTAAAGTGTTATCGATGTTCAGTATAGGTATGAGCTATCGCGATATTAATCAACATGTTGAAGATATGTATGGGCTCAATGTGTCTAACGCAACAGTAAGCGCCATCACCGACAAACTCATCCCCGAACTTAAAGCGTGGCAACAGCGCCCATTAGATAGCCATTATCCTATCGTTTGGCTTGATGCGATACATTATAAAGTCAAAGAGGATGGGCGTTACGTCAGTAAAGCCGTTTACACATTGTTAGCGCTTAATATGAAAGGAAAAAAGGAAATTTTAGGGCTTCACTTATCCGAAAATGAAGGCGCTAATTACTGGCTATCCGTACTGGCCGATCTTAATAATCGTGGTGTAAAAGATATTCTTATCGCCTGTGTTGACGGCTTGACCGGTTTCCCTGAGGCCATAGCCAGTATCTTCCCTCATACGGAAACACAGCTATGCGTTATCCACCAGATCCGCAACTCAATGAAGTATGTCGCCTCAAAAAATCAGAAAGCGTTTATGGCTGATTTAAAGCCTGTGTATCGAGCCGTGAGTAAAGAAGCCGCAGAGATGGCATTGGACGAACTGGAGGCCAAATGGGGTGATGCTTATCCGTTGGTAATCAACTCTTGGCGTCGCAAATGGCATAATTTGTCCCATTATTTTAAGTACCCAGAACATATCAGGAAAGTGATTTACACGACCAATGCGGTTGAGGCTGTGCATCGCCAATTTAGAAAGCTCACCAAAACCAAAGGTGCATTTCCTAATGAAAATAGCTTGTTGAAGCTACTTTACGCAGGCATATTAAACGCCTCAGATAAATGGACTATGCCAATCCACAATTGGAGCCTTTGTTTATCTCAGTTAGCGATTTATTTTGAAGGACGTTTAGATAGCGTGCTAGAAATTTAAAAATTAGCCTGACACAGAATTTTGAACGCCCTCATTACTGCAGTCAGCATGGGCCGTTGTTTCTCCTAAACCAGCCTCTGAATTCACGATAAAAGCTAATCAAAATGTGCAAAAAACTTTGCCATTTAATAACAAACAAGATTTTGAGGACGCTCAACGAGGCTTTATTGCTAAACCTGAAACTCTGACTATTAAGGATGACAAGGGCAATGTCGTTTGGGATCTGGAGCAATATAAGACTTATATAGGCCTCGATAAGGTTGCACCGAATACTGTCAACCCCAGCCTGTGGCGTAATGCCCAGCTCAATATGCAGTACGGCTTATTCAAAGTGACTGATAAGATTTATCAGATTCGTGGGTTTGATCTTTCAAATATTACCTTTATTGAGGGGGAAAAGGGCTGGGTTGTTTTCGATCCGCTTATTTCTCCAGAAACCGCCAAAGCTGCACTTGCTTTTATTAACAAGACGTTGGGAGAGCGTCCAGTGACTGCAGTGGTTTATAGTCATTCTCATGTGGACCATTACGGCGGTGCTGCTGGGTTATTTGCTTCGCCAGATGAAGTGTTGAGAAATAAGGTCGAAATCATTGCTCCAGAGGGATTTACTGAGCACGCAGTTTCTGAAAACGTTATCGCGGGTAATGCCATGGCTCGTCGTGCTATCTATATGTATGGAGCTTTATTACCCCGTAATCCTCAAGGGGGAGTCAATGGTGGTTTAGGGCAAACGACTTCAACAGGAATACCTTCTTTACTGCTGCCAACTAAATTAATTGAAAAAACAGAGGAAGAGGTCACCGTAGATGGAGTTCGCATGGTGTTCCAGTTGACACCTGGCACTGAGGCCCCTGCTGAGATGAACACTTGGTTCCCCGATAGCAAGGCTCTTTGGATGGCAGAAAATACCACTAGCACTATGCACAATATTCTCACTTTAAGGGGAGCTCAGGTTCGTGACTCTCTGAAGTGGGCAAGCTTCCTCAATGAAACAATTGAAATTTGGGGCTCTCAGGCAGAAGTTAAATTCCAGAGCCATCATTGGCCACGTTGGGGAAACACCTATATTGTTGATTATTTCAAGAAGCAGCGGGATCTATATAAATACATCCACGACCAGTCAGTACGCCTGATGAACATGGGTTACACTGGCGAAGAGATCTCGGAGCAAATTGTTTTGCCCCCTGAGCTCAATGACTTCTGGCCGAACCGTGGCTATTACGGTACCTTGCGTCACAACAGTCGCGCCGTTTATCAACGCTATATGGGTTGGTACTCTGGCAACCCTTCGGATTTGGACAATCTACCACCTGAAATGGTCGGTCCCAAATATATCGAGTTTATGGGCGGCGAAAAGGAGGTATTGATAAAAGCCAAAGCTTCCTTTGATAAGGGTGAATATCGTTGGGTCGCAGAAGTGCTCAAGCATCTAGTTTTTGCTAATCCAGACAATAAAGAGGGCAAGCTCTTGCTTGCTGATGCGTTGGAACAGCTGGGCTATCAGGCCGAGTCTGGCCCATGGCGCTCAGTCTATCTGCAAGGCGCTTATGAGTTACGTAATGGCGTTCCTTCCGGTGGTGGCACTGTGACTGCTACACCAGATACCATTCGTGCAATGACCCCAACTATGTTGTTTGAGTATCTGTCTGTGCGTATCAATCCAGAAAAGGCTGCTGGTAAAAAGATGATCATCAACATGAATTTCACTGACATCGGCGAGAAACATACCCTGAGTCTGGAAAACGCTGTGCTTAATCATACGACACGCTATGCAACTAAGCCTGATGTAACTATTACCTTAAGCAAAAAAGTGATGGATGATATTCAGCTCGGTCAGGTCACGTTGGAGCAAAAGATTGCCAGCGGTGATATTAAGATTGAAGGGGATCAGCAGAAGTTTAACGACTTCTTCAGCATGCTTGATAAGTTCAACTTCTGGTTCAACATCGTTACCCCATGATGTAGCGCATTGCTAGCAGATCACTGCCTCATTCAGTAAATGAGGCAGATTTCTTTGTGGCCCTAACAACTTTAAGCCTGCATTTTCAGGTTGTTTGGTATTGTGCTAAGAGTCAGAGGGGGGAGCAGTCTTTAGATAAGGTTGTCAATTCATCGACAACCTTGATTGATGGGTTATTTAAAACTTAAAACTGAAGAGTTTACAGCTCCATCACGCCGTCCATTTCGACTTGCGAATCTTTGGGTAACTGCTTCACACCGATAGCGGCACGGGCTGGATAAGGTTGGCTGAAATAGCGGCTCATGATTTCATTCACTTTGGCGAAGTGGCTTAAATCCGTCAGGAAGATATTGAGCTTAACGATATCGTTGATAGTGCCGCCAGCAGCGGTACAAACAGCGGTTAAGTTTTCAAACACTTGCACGACTTGCGCTTCAAAATCATCGCTCACGATTTGCATTGTGCTTGGCACTAGCGGAATTTGGCCTGATAAATACACAGTGTTGCCCACTTTTACCGCTTGAGAATAAGTGCCAATTGCCGCAGGGGCGTTTTCAGTCGCGATAATGATTTTTTCTGCCATGACGTTCTCTCTAAAATAAGTGGATTAACGATTACGGGATGTGCGGAGCACTTCGGGCAGTACCCGGATACGGCGCATCACGTTAGCTAAATGGATCCTGTCTTTCACCGAAATCCGCAGGTTAATCAGATAAACCCGACCATCGCGCTCTTCGGTGCTGAGGTTGTGAATGTTCGAGCCTTCGGCGGCGATAATCGAGGTGATTTTGGCCAATGCGCCTTGGTGGTTAACAATTTCCACCCGCAGATTCGCTTGATATTCAACACCTTCGACATTGTCCCACTGGACGGGAATATATTTATCTGGCTCGCTCTGATAGCCGCGAATGTTAGCGCAGTTTTCCATGTGCACCACCAAGCCTTTGCCTTGGCTCACGTGGGCAATCACCGCATCACCCGGAATGGGGCGGCAGCAATTGGCGAAGGTGACTAACATACCTTCGGCGCCACGGATTGGCATCTGGTGGGAATCGCGGCTTTCTTGATTCTCAAGATTATCGCCAATCAAACGTTGGGCGATCACAATGCTCATGGCATTGCCAAGGCCGATATCGGCGAGTAAGGCGTTTAAACTAGCGTGCTTAGTATCGCGCACGACTTTTTCAATCTGTTCCGCTGGAATACTATCGAGCTTAGTCTTGCCGAGTGCATGGTTGAGCAGGCGGCGACCGAGTGCAATCGCGTCATCACCCTTAAGGCTTTTCAGTACTTGGCGGATTTTAGCGCGGGCCTTACCTGTTACCACAAAGTTCAGCCAAGCAGCGTTCGGGCGCGCGCCTTTGGCGGTAATGATCTCAACGGTTTGGCCGGAGATTAATGGCTGGCTTAACGGATAAGCTTGGCGGTTCACGCGGGCACCAACGCAGGTGTTACCCACATCGGTGTGGACTTCATAGGCAAAGTCGACGGCGGTGGCGTTAACCGGTAATTCTAAAATACGGCCTTCGGGAGTAAACACATAAATCTCTTCGGGGAAGAGTTCGGTTTTAACGTTTTCCACGAATTCGAAGGAGGTGCTGGCGCTCTGTTGCAGTTCCAGCAAGCTTTGCATCCATTTGCGGGCGCGGACTTGGGTTGTTGTACCTTGGCCGGTTTCGGCGCCGCCTTTGTAGGCCCAATGTGCCGCAACCCCTTTGTCGGCCATTTGATCCATATCTTCGGTACGTATTTGGATCTCGACGGGCACACCATGTGGGCCGAACAGGGAAGTATGTAGCGACTGGTAACCGTTGGCTTTTGGGATAGCAATATAGTCTTTAAAGCGACCAGGACGCGGTTTATACAGGCCATGCATGGCACCGAGCACGCGGTAACAGGTATCGATGGAGTCGACAATCACCCGGAAGGCGTAGATGTCCATGACTTCTTGAAATTGCAGCTCTTTACTCTGCATCTTGTTGTAGATGGAGTAGAGGTTTTTTTCGCGGCCTTTGACTTTGCCTTTAATGCCCGCATCGTTTAGGCGGGTTAACACCGCAGCCTCAATACCTTGAATGAGTTCTTTACGGTTGCCGCGGGCGGCTTTCACCACTTCTTTCAGCACTCGATAGCGCATGGGATAATAGGCTTGAAAGCCTAAATCCTCTAGCTCAGTCTTGATATTGTGAATACCAAGTCGGTTGGCTATCGGCGCATAAATCTCTAGGGTTTCACGGGCAATACGACGGCGTTTGTCAGGACGAAGTGCGCCTAAGGTGCGCATATTGTGGGTGCGGTCGGCAAGCTTGATGAGAATAACGCGGATATCCTGCGTCATTGCCATCATCATTTTGCGAAAGTTTTCTGCTTGAGCTTCTTTCTTATCGCGAAATTTCAGCTTGTCGAGCTTAGACACCCCTTCAACCAATTCAGCCACCGATTCGCCAAACCGCTCGGCTAAATCTTCTTTGGTGACATAGGTATCTTCGATGGTATCGTGCAGCAATGCCGCCATCAGCGTCTCATGGTCGAGACGCATTTCGGCGAGGATGCGGGCGACCGCAACCGGATGGGTAATATAAGGTTCGCCGCTAGTGCGCATTTGCCCTTCATGGGCATCACGCGCAACTTGGTAAGCCTGCTTGAGCAATTCTACCTGTTCAGGTTCTAAGTAACCGGAAGCAGACTCCTTTAGACCTTCAAACAGATACAAGTGGCAGCTCTCCTTTACCCAAACAGGTGTGACTCAATGAGACTTATAGTGAACGGCCTTCAGCGATGGCTGCAACAGCTGCGATTTCAGCAGCTTCGCGCTCACGCACGGTTTGACGCTCATCAGCATCTAAAGTGTGAGCATTCACTAAACCTAGTTCGATTTCACGCAGGGCGATAACCGTTGGCTTGTCGTTCATCTCTTCAACCATAGGGTCTTTACCCTGCACGGCGATTTGGCGAGCACGACGCGCCGCAACCAGGATCATATCAAAACGGTTGCCGATTTGTTCTACGGCGTCTTCTACAGTTACGCGAGCCATGTGTTGAAACTCCAGTTTATCTAGGGAAAAAATGACGCAAAATTGTACACTATGGCAGTTAGCCTGCCAACAGATCGTTAAGCATATCATTTTGCGCGTGGATCTGACTAGCACCCGTTAAGCGTTGGCTGCGAATGATCGCCCGCAGATCCGCCAGTGCTGTGTCAAAATCGTCATTGACGATAATAAAATCATATTCTTTATAGTGCGACATTTCAGAAACCGCCTGTGCCATACGGCTGTCGATCACATCCTTGCTGTCTTGGCCACGGCCGGTCAGGCGACGCTCTAGCTCATCCCGTGAGGGTGGCAGAATAAATACGCCAATGGCCTCTGGCATAACCGCTTTGACTTGCTGGGCGCCTTGCCAGTCGATATCGAGGAACACATCAATACCTTGGGTTAAGGTGTGCTCAATCACATGGCGCGATGTGCCGTAGTAATTGCCAAACACTTCTGCCCACTCAAAAAAGGCATTTTGCGCGATCAGTGCTTTAAATTCTTCAACATTAACAAAATGGTAGTGCTGACCATTGATTTCACCAGGGCGTGGCGCGCGGGTGGTGTGCGACACTGAAACCTGCATATCGGCAGGTTTGTCTTTCAACAATGCCGAAATTAGCGAGGATTTACCCGCACCACTTGGCGCTGACACAATAAATAAATTTCCGCGTGCGGTCATGAGCTAAATATCCAGTTGGTTAACGCAAGAAGGGCCCAGAAAGCCGAGTATTATACAGATTTTGACCTTAAAAACGCTAGGGGTAGTTACCCGGCAATTGTAGTCTATTTGTTTGTTACGATTGTTAACGGGTCTTGTTGGTTCATTTTATTGTTTAGTGTGACTTAAAGTACTGATGCTTAAAATCAGAGGTATCTAAGGCTTAGTGAACTTGAGATTTAAGCCTAATTTAGTTTTAGCCTATTAGGGCGTGTTGACGTTTCGAGATTAAATTTTGTTCGTTCTGGCAAGCTCGTGCTCGCGAAACGAGGAATGATGTGTAGTTATTCTACTCAAATGACGAGTGACAAAGAGCAAGGGCTTGCCAGACGAACCCTTCGGGCAGCATTTGGCTGACGTTTCTGCTGCGTTATCGTCCGTTTATGTAGAATAACTACACTGCACGGACTTTGCCTTGCATAAAAGTCAGCCAAATTGCTGCAAAAATAACCCTGAAACGTCAACACGCCCTATTATCAGCATTTTTATATGTCTAGCGCCATATTGCACTGACAATTGCAGCTAAATTCGTTACGCTCATGCCTATACGGCATTTAAGGTCGTGTGCGCTTGGATTATTTCACTATAAAGGAAGGGTCGTGCTGTTAAAATCTCTTTTCTGCCTTCACGGGCGTGATTCCCGCCCCCGCTTTGTTGCTATCAGTGTTGGTGTCTATTTAGGCATTTCATTGGCTGTCGCCGCATTTGGGGCGAACTTTTTAATGTATCTTTTAGCGCTAGTGGGCCTACCTTTGCTTAGCTTAACTGCGCTGCGTCGTTTAACCGATGCGGCTAAGCCTAAGGCCTTAGTGGTGGTGCTTATTCTGCCGCTTATTGTGTTATTAGCGCTGCATATCGTGGCGGCACCGCCAGTATTGGCAATGTTAGGGTTAGTGTTGGGTGCTGGCGCAACGTTTTGGGGCGCTCGTTTTAGTTCGCCAACCTTAGTGGATTACCGTTTTGGTTATTATGGTCCGGCATTCGATACGCCAACCTCGCAGGCGATCCCTCGCCGCCGAGTTGAACCTGTGATCACGCCAAAGGCGGCCGCGGCGCAAAATGCGGCGCCTAATGCGTCAGTGGATGTTCCTGTTACTGCTCCGGTAGTGGCTGATACCCACGCAGAGCCAACCATTGCACCATCGGTGACTGCTCCAGAGCTTGAAGTACTAAGACAAGATGAGCTTCGCTTTGACGCCTTAACCAAGATGACTGCCAATCCAGCGGATTTTGTGGTGCCTGATACCGTAGTTGAAGGTCATGCCGATTTTCATCCCGCGAATAAGGGCCGAGTGGAGCAAGCCCGAATCGACATCGCCGATGTGGATCGAGTGCAGGTCAATTTACCGGACGAAGATGTTAAACGAGCGCCGCTTGATGCTGAGCAACGTGATGAGCCGGTATGGCGCTTTGATCCCAATGACGATGCTGAGGTATTTAATGATACCGAGCATGCTGAAGAAGTACGTCGTCGCCGCGCCGAAGCTAAAGAATCCGGTTCTATGACCGAATTGTTTAGGGGCGTTGCGGAGTTTTTCGCCCCTTATCGTCGTTACATTAAATTGCCTAAATTACCTAAGCTGGAACGCCGTTACTGGTTACCGGTTGGCGGCGGGGCGGGTGCGGTATTGTTAGTGCTGTTAGTGTGGGGATTATGGCCTAGTTCCGATGAGTCGCCGGCCGAAGAAGCCGTTCCTTCCGTGCCTTCAGCACCTATTGCTGCAAGCGATCGTGTGACCTTAGATCTGCCCGACGGTTTTTCGGTGGCGTTAGAGCAAGATGTGTTAATTATTCGCTGGTTGGGCGAACAGGGTAAGCCGCAAAATCTGTGGTCTATTGCCACGGCAAAGGGCGATAAGAGTTGTAGTGCATTAGTGTTTAATAATGGCACTGAATATCGCACTATCACAGTGGATTTGCTTGCCGATTCTGCAACTGAGGCGCGTTTCACGCCGCTAGATACCGCCAGTATCATTACCGATTTAGCCCGCCGTGGCAGCATTGGTTTGTGTGGCTACAAGTTCAGTTTAAAGGGCAGCCAAGCAGTTTTAGAGCCAAACCGTGCCTTTGGAACTTATTTAGCCCGTTAAATAGATAAAAAATCAGCTTAAATGCTAGTCAGGATTAGAGGGGTAGATTACACTTTTGCTCCTCTTTTTCTCCGATCTTGTGTTACATGCGCTCGCATAGCCGATGACGGCGAGGTTCGGGAAAATTTCTTTAATACGAACTGAAAACTCAATCCCACATGAATACAGATTTGACCTTAGTCATTATGGCGGCGGGGCTAGGAAGCCGTTTTGGTGGCGACAAGCAATTGGCCTCCCTTGGCCCTTCGGGCGAACCCATGTTGGTGTTATCTATTTTATCGGCTATCCGCAGTGGATTTCAGCGCGCTGTTTTAGTGATCCGCCCAGAGCTTGAGGCGGAACTTACTGGGATATTGACGCAGTTTTTACCCGCAAACTTTGAATATCACTTTTGTTACCAGTCATTAAGTGATTTGCCACAAGACGCAAAGCTTGCTGATCTCAGCCATCGTTTAAAACCTTGGGGGACAGCACATGCGCTTTGGTGTGCCCGCGATTGGGTAAAAGGGCCAATGGCGGTGATCAATGCCGATGATTTTTACGGTGACAGCGCCTTTGCCTCACTCGCGAAGGGATTAACCGCCAGACCTAACGATTGGATGATGGTGGCTTATCCTATCGAGCTGACGTTATCTGAGCATGGCGGAGTAAATCGTGGCTTATGCCAAGTTGCACAGGGGCAGTTACGCTCTGTCGCCGAGTGGTTAAATATTCAAGCGCAAGATGATGGTTTTGTTGGCGAAGGCCCAAATGGATTGGCAAAGCTTCCTCTACAGTCGCTGGTATCCATGACCTGTTGGGGCTTCTCGCCAAGCATATTTAATGTTATTAAACAGCAATTAACCGCATTTATTGAACAACAGGGCCAATTGCCGAAATCGGAATGCTATTTGCCCGCGGTGGTTCAGGCGGCAATTGAGCAAGGTGTGCCCGTCTATGTTGATGTGGCCAGCGAGCCTTGGCTCGGTGTGACCTATCCGCAGGATACTGTCTGGGTAAAGCAAAAATTAATGGAGTTATTGGGTGATAAAACTCATTAGGCAGTCAGTGTTGCCTCATTTTGGAATTGAAGCCGACGAGGCAAAAATCTCAGCGTTAGGGAATGGTCATATTAACGACACCTTATTAGTGCGTTGGCCTACGGGTGAGCTGGTTTTACAACGCATTAATACTCAAGTGTTTAAGACGCCGCAGGCGCTGGTGAGGAATGCCGATAAAATTAGCCATCATTTATGCGCCAAGGCATTACAGCAGCAATATGGTCTGCAAGTGGTCAGCCCTTGTCTTACCCAAGAGGGTGAACTTGCTATCGACTTAGGTGAGCAGGGGTTTTGGCGTGCGATCAGTTATTTACCCCATAGTTTAAGTATCGAAGTGGTGAAGTCTGAAGCGCAAGCCGAAATGGCCGCCAAGGCTTTTGGTCATTTTGCCTGTGCATTAAGTGATTTTGACGCCACTGAGCTTGAAGATGTGATCCCGCAGTTTCATCACTTGCCTGGGCGGATGGAAATGCTGCGCCAAGCGGTGCAGCAGGATAAAGCCAAACGTTTAGAGTCGTGCCGTCAATGGGTTGATTACGCGCTGTCGCAGCAGAGTTTATTGGATGAACTAGCCGAAATCTCGCCACAGTTGCCGCTGCGGATCTGCCATAACGACACTAAAATCAACAATATGCTGTTTGATAAGCGCGACATGTCGAGCATGGCGATTATCGATTTAGACACTTGCATGAAGGGTCATCTGATGTATGACTTTGGCGATATGGTGCGTACTTTCTGTTCGCCCGAGGAAGAAGATTCTACCGCCCTTGAAAATGTTAAAGTGCGCCAGTCGATCTTTGCTGCCATTTGTCGTGGCTATTTAAGTGAGCTCGCCGAGGTACTAACTGAGGTCGAAAAACGCAGCCTTTGGCTTGGGGCGCGAGTCATTTGCTTGATGATCGGCGTGCGTTTTTTAACGGATTATCTGAATGGCGACGTATATTTCCACGTGCACCGTGAGGGCCATAATCTGGATAGAGCGGCGAATCAGTTTACCTTGTATCAAAGCCTGCTCGACCAAGAGGCTGAACTTAAAGCCTGTTTCTAGTCTGCTTTCTTTTAGCAAACGCCCCGAATGGGGCGTTTTGTTTTTCGCCTATATACGACATAATCGCCCAATAAGTTTTCAAATTTCATAGGGATTTGGTTTGGAATGGGCTCCCATGTTGCACCCACTGCGTTAACTTGCGCGCGCCGTAGCGCCAGAAATCTCTGGTTAAGATGTACCCTGCGTCGCTCACAGCAGGAAGCCGTTGCCTCATCGATGATGACGGCAACCAGCGATAACTTTTTTAACGCTTACGCGATTTTTCTCGGTGCCAGTCTTGCGCAAATGGGCTTTGTGACCGGATTGCCGCAGTTATTTGGTGCGCTCTCACAGTTGGTGTCTGTTTGGTTAGCGAGCCATTTTTCCCGTCGCGGTTTTATCGTTTGCTGCGCAACTTTGCAGGCGGTTGTGGTATTGGCGATGGGCGCGTTAGCGGCCTTTCGTCCCGATCACGCTGTATGGATATTTATCGCACTTGCCGTGGGGTATCACGGTTTTATTAATCTTATCCAACCCCATTGGCGTGCGTGGATGGGGTCGATTGTACCTGAACGTCGCCGTGGTACTTTTTTTGCGGCGCGCACGCGACTCACGATGGGCGCATCCTTAAGCGTGTTCTTTATTGGTGGCGGCATTCTGACCTTTACCGATTCGCTGCAAATGGCGTGGTTGGGTTTTACGCTGCTGTTTTCGATCGCCGCCATGGGGCGTTTTGTCTCGGCTTGGTTATTACTGCAAATGCACGATCCCGAACCGCGCGCAGCCAAGCAGCGCGGCGTGTTTATCCAAACCATTCGCAATTTTCGCGGCGCATGGAAGGATAAAACCTTTCGCCAGTACAGCTTGTTTGTGGCCAGTATGCAGGCAATGGTGGCCATATCGGCGCCGTTTTTCGCCGTGTATATGCTGGAAGACCTGCACTTTAGCTACATCGAATTTGTGCTCGCGAGCGTGGCCTCGATAGCGACTCAATTTGTGACGCTAAAGTTTTGGGGGCGATTTAGCGATCAATTCGGCAATCGTTTGGTGATGATTATTACCAGTTGCATGATCCCAAGCTTGCCATTGTTATGGCTGTTTTCCGATAACTATCTGTATATTCTCCTCATTCAGGCATTTTCTGGGCTGGCGTGGAGCGGCTTTACCTTAAGTACCGCCAATTACCTTTATGATATTCGTCCCTTTCGCAGTGACTTTGCGACCTATGCAGCGCTGCAAGCGTCACTCAGTGCGGGATTCGTATTTGTGGGGGCGATGGTTGGCGGCACGATTGCCTCCCATGCGGCGGATTTTTTAGTGTGGTCGGGTTGGAATACTTGGCTCAGTAGCCCGATTTTTGTGGTGTTTTTAGTGTCGACCATACTGCGCGCATTTGTGACACTGTGGTTTATTCCGCGCTCTGTTGAACCTAAAGTCAGGCCTCGGCCGCAGTTACTGCAACTTATCTTCCGTATCCGCGGCTTTAACGCAATCTCGGGCGTGAGCCTCGACTGGTTAACTGTGGTCAAGCGTCGGAAAAATAATGATTAATCTAGAATCTAGGCTCTAGATTTTATAATCAAAGAACTTACGTTTGTCTGGCCCCGAGGCATTGGCGCTGATCTTATTCGGGTGTTTATATTCATCCCAACTGGCCACATTGCGGCCGACATTGAGCTTAGGAAAGTTCTGCTGATTTTCGGTAGCGGCTAGGCCCATAAAAGCCAATAGCTGACCGAGGGCACCTTGTTGGCTAACATCGATACAGAGTAAGTCGTGTCTGCCCGCAAAGTAGTTAACCACCTCAGTTTTATGACGTTGATAACAATCGATAAGATGTTGTTCATCCTGCGGATTTTCGACTACACCTACGCCAAAGCTATGGCGAAAGCTGCGCTTCATGATTGGGTGGAATCGACCGCTTTTGGCATCCAAATGTGGCAGCATTCGGCTGAGTAACATCTGCATCGACGGCACCCAAGAGTCTAACTCGCGCTCAATATAGACAAACTTGGCATCGGGGAAGAGTTTATCTAACTGTTTGAAATCGCTAAAACAAGGCGCATCGGAAATCGCATCTGCCTGCATAAAGGCTGCTTTAGTAAAAGCCATATGTGCCACTTTTAAGCCTTGCTCTAATAATGCCACGCTTACGCTCGTCGTCCCTGTGCGGGGCAAACCGATAAAAATAACCTTCTGTTTTTGCTCGGCAACAACCGATTCATGCTTAATTGCATTTGGCTCGATTGCACTTGGCATAATTGCATTTGGCCTGATGTCATTTGGTTTAGTTGAATCGCACTGTAGCTGATTGAGCTGCACATCTGCACGATGGTTATGCCCTTGAGAATCGGGAAGGGTGGCAATAGTTGGGTTATCAGGCATGGATTGGGCTCAGCATTGTTGTCAGCGTGGTCGCGATGGGTGTGTAAATTGGGGTTTAACATTAGCGTTTTATCAACGTTGGCAGTATATCGCAGTGCACAGGTTTTGGCAGCGCAAAGCTGGCGTTGCGTCGGTATTGCTTTGTAGAGGCAATCAACAGCATAAATCCCTTTATGTTAGAAGCATTTGGGCAAGGTGAGGCGATTACTTGTATTATTTGCCTCATTTAGTGAGGCGAATAGGTTTGTTAATTGACTCATTATGTGAGTAGAATAGGCTTGTTATTTGACTCATGGGGTAGGATATGTGGATTTGGCAGCAAGCCGATTGGCCTAAATTTCATTGGAATGCCAGCAGAGTTGATGCCCTGCTACGTCAGGTCTATTTCAATCAGGGCCAACTGCTTGGCAAGCAAATGCTAAGTCACGACGACAGCCAGTTAACATCAGCGGCGGCACTCGACACCTTACTCGCTAATATTATCCATTCCAGTGCCATTGAAGGTGAAAAGCTCAATGCGGCTTCGGTGCGCTCATCCTTGGCGAAAAAACTCGGTGTGTCCGAAGACAAACCGTATCCGACAACAGTGCAAACCGATGGTTTGGCTGACATTATGCTAGATGCCTTAAAAAATTTAGATACAGAGTTAACCCTTGAGCGGATATTAGGTTGGCATAAACAGTTATTTCTCCAGGGTTATACGCTGTTTAACCCCGTTATTGGTGGAGCGCTGCGTGGCGATACACCTATGCAGGTTGTCTCTGGCCGGATTGATAAACCAACGGTGCATTTTGAGGCCCCCTCTCGAGCGACTTTGGACGCTGAACTATCGCAGTTTATCGAATGGTTTAATGCATCAAGGCAAGATCTGGGTTTAGATCCGCTTATCCGCGCGGCGATAACTCACCTTTGGTTTGTGACTCTGCATCCGCTTGATGATGGTAATGGGCGCATCACGCGTTTATTGACCGATTTAGCTTTGGCGCAAGCGGAAAAACGCTCGATTCGTTTTTACGCTATGTCGGTCAGTATTCTTGCGCGTCGCCAAGCCTACTATGACATTTTAGAGTCCACTCAAAGGGGCGATGTCGATATTACTCCTTGGTTAGTATGGTTTTTTGAAATCCTCAATGATTGTTTACTCAATGCGATGGCAGATGTGAACAAGACTCTGCGGAAAACGCAGTATTGGCAAAATGTCGATCAATCCTTATTGAGTCAAGATCAAGCCAAAGTGCTCAATCGGATGTTAGATGGCGATTTTGAATTAGGGATGAATAGTAGCCAGTATCAAAAAGTCGCTAAGGTGAGCCGCGCCACCGCCACCCGTCACCTTGCGCAAATGGTCGAACAAGGCTTTTTAGTAAAAGCCGACGCCGGCGGCCGAAGTACGAGGTACTTATTGCCGAGTGGGCAGTAGAGGCTAGTTTACCTTTGTGGGGAGGAATACTCATTTGCCGAACATCTTTCCCGTGTGTAATTACGGCCTATGTCGTAAGTAATCGATTAGTTTAAAGCCTAGGCTGTATTAACTCCCTATCGAAAAAGACAAAACCATTCTACAAATCGCAATTTGAATCAAATTGTTATGTGATATATTCGCTACAACTTTGATTGTTAGTCTTGGGGCATATCTGGCTATGGAACAGGTCGGGATTTACGAAAAGCTTATTACTCAACTCATTGAGCAGCGTTTAGATAAGGACATATTTTTTGTTGGAGAAAGGAAGCTAGAGGTTGCTGAGGCAAGTGTCTGGCTTTCGCGTTTTCTGACCAAAGTAATTGAATATGTGATTAATTCTGTTCCTGCAGATGAAAACCAAGTTATCAATCAAATCAGTTTGGCTAATCGGTTAGTGATGTGGCTCAAAGAGCACATTAACGATGATGATTTTATTGATGAAAATCTCATTGATAGCCAAGGTCGGATACTCACGGCTCTTTTTAACAAACAAAACCCGATAGCGACTGATTTACCTAAATATACGGCCGCTATATTTCCATTAACGGGGCTCTCTCAGAGTGAGCTCTTTTGCGGGAGTAATGCGGGATTATCACTTGAAAGTGAGCTTAAACGTGAGATCCGCTCATCAGATAAAATCTATTGGCTGGTGTCATTTATCAAGTGGGCGGGGATTCGCATCTTTAAGCATGAACTTGAGGAATTTACACGCAGTGGTAAAGAGTTACGCATCATCACGACATCGTATATGGGCGCGACTGATGCTAAAGCTGTCGAGTTTCTAGCCTGCTTACCCAATACCCAAGTCAAATTAAGTTACAACACTAAACGTGAAAGGCTGCATGCAAAGTCCTATTTATTCCTACGAAATACGGGTTTTCATACTGGTTATATCGGTTCTTCAAATTTATCGCATTCTGCATTAACCAGCGGGCTTGAGTGGAACCTTAAGATCACCACCCAAGAAATTCCCCACATTATTGATAAATCACTCAGTACCTTTGAAACTTACTGGGAATCGAACGAATTTGAGCTTTTTAGCGGTGATGCGAGCAGTAAAGAAAAGTTAAACAATGCGCTCAAAGAAGCGAAAGGCAGTAGCACTGAACCGAGCTCATTTCATTTTGACATTAAGCCGTTTGCGCATCAGCGAGAAATCCTCGAACAGCTTGCAGTAGAGCGAAGCGTTCATGGTCGTTTTAAAAATCTCATCGTCGCGGCCACAGGCACGGGCAAGACTATTATATCTGCGTTCGATTTCGCGCGATTTTATAAACAACATCCAGAAGCCAATTTTCTATTTGTTGCCCATAGGCAAGAAATATTACAGCAAGCCCTCGGCGCTTATCGCGGTGTGTTAAAGAACAATCAATTTGGCGAGCTATGGGTGGCAGAGCATACACCAAATAGTTACAAGCACTTATTTGCATCTATTCAAAGCTTGAATCTGCAACTTGATAACCTGCCATTAGCGGCTGATTTTTATGATTATATTGTGATTGATGAAGTCCATCACGTTGCTGCGAGTAGTTACCGAGGACTATTAGAGCATTTTGAGCCAACTATTTTAGTTGGGCTCACTGCAACCCCTGAACGGCATGATGGTGTCGATATTTTGGCTGACTTCTGCGGTGTGATTGCCGCAGAAATACGTTTACCCGAAGCCATCAATCAACGGCATTTATGCCCATTTCAATATTTTGCGATCGATGATGAGACAGATCTTCGCAACTTAAATTGGAGTCGTGGCCGATATGACGTTGCTGAACTGAGTAATTTATACACTCATAATGATCAGCGTGTGACGCGTATTATTCGCAGCCTAGCTGAAACCGTAACTGATATAGACAGTATTAAGGCGTTAGCCTTTTGCGTCAGTAGGGAACACGCCGAGTATATGGCGAAAAAGTTCAATTTATCGGGGATTAGCGCCGATGTGCTGACCAGCGATAATAGTGAAGAGCGCCACGAAAAGCGGCAGAGCTTAGTTAGTGGCAAATTATCCATTTTGTGTGTGGTGGATATTTTCAACGAAGGTGTCGACATCCCAGAGGTGGATACTTTGTTATTTTTACGGCCAACGGAAAGTTTGACCATATTCCTGCAGCAACTTGGGCGAGGTTTGCGTCTTACTGATGATAAACAGTGCTGTACGATATTAGATTTTGTTGGCAATTCACGTGATGAATATGATTTTTCACAGAAATTTAGAGCGTTAGTCGGTAAAACCAATCAGTCGATTAAAGATGAAATTCTCAATGATTTTCCGCATCTACCATTAGGGTGCCGAATTGAACTTGAGGAGAAAGCGCAGTCGATGATTTTGCGTAATATTAGCCGCGCAACGCTCAATGCCAATCGATTAACTAGTCTAATGGCAAACTTTAAACATCAAACTGACTTGCCGCTCACGTTAGGCAACTTTTTACGCATGAACCCGCAAGTGAGTCTTGAAGACATTTATCGCATAAAGATTAATGGCCAAAGTGGATGGACCTTATTAGCCGAGGCCGTACAGGGAAATAAGATTGCAGAGCCTGCAGTTCAGCCTGATTTAGCCAAGGCTTATTATCGCGCGATTAACTTCCACTTACTCAGTTGTACTTCAATATCCTATTTAATCTTTATCAAACAGTTATGCCAAAATGATTTTGTCTTTAATGGGTTGGATCCTATTCAAAATCAGTTTGCTTTGATGTGTCATTACAACTTTTGGGATAAGTCAGGAGCGGCTTTAAACGTTAACAGTTTAGCGGCTAGCTTGCAGATGTTACGCAATAAACCGTTACAGGAAGAATTGTTGTCTGTATTGGTTATATTGATTAACCGAATACATCATCAAGAAATGGATTTGGAATTACTCCAACCCACAGCGTTGAAAGTGCACTCTCGTTATACTCGTGAGCAAATTTTAGCGGCGATGGGTGCAAGCACATTTGCAGCTAAATCGCCTTCAAGGGAAGGTGTGCTTGCGATTAGTGAGCAAAACCTTGAGTGTTTATTTGTGACGTTAAATAAATCAGAGAAGCAGTTTTCACCGACAACCATGTATCACGACTATGCGATTAGTGAGCATCTATTCCACTGGCAATCGCAAAATAGTGCACGGCCAGAACGTGGTCGAGGTCTGAGTTATATTGAGCAACAAAAGCTGGGGAAAACCGTGTTGTTGTTTGTTCGAGAGCAGTCAAAAGATGGAAATGGCCGCACTATGGGATTTGTGAATTTTGGCAAAGTACATTATGTCAGCCATAACGGTTCACAACCCATGAATGTTACATGGCGATTAGAACAGCCAATCCCTGATGTAATGTGGCATGACGCGGCTAAACTGGCAGTGGGTTAAATATTATTTTCCTAGTATTGTCCTAACTTCGCCATCAAAAACTCAATCAATACCGTCACTTTGGTCGGTTGGTATTTTCGCTGTGGATACACGGCGTAAATGCCATGTTCGGGTAGCGGATAGTCTGTAAGTAACGCCTGTAAATGTCCGGTTTGCAGATCCGGCTCAACAATAAAACGTGGTAGGTTGGCGATGCCGAGACCATCGAGACAGGCCTGATTGATTGCATCACTATTATTGACCTGATAGTTGCCTTTGGGCTGAACACGTTGCATGCCATCGGGACTGTGGAAACTCCATTCCACACCATCTTGAAAGTAACTGTAAAACAAGCAGTTATGCTGAGTTAACTCGCAGGGCGTCATGGGTAAACCGTGCTGAGTTAGATACGCGGGGGACGCGCAAATCACGCTCAAACAAGGGGCAATTTTGCGAGCGATAAGGCTGGAGTCGGGCAGTTCGCCGATACGAATGGCTAAATCAAAGCCGCCTGCGATTAAATCTGTGATCTTGTCATCCATCTGCATTTGCAGCTGGATATCGGGGTAACGTTTTAAAAACTCGGCTATTAAAGGTGCAATATACAAGCGGCCAAACACCATAGGTACTGAAATCCGCAAATTGCCTCTAGGTGTTTGCTGCAATTCGGAGATGGCATCTAATCCTTCTTGGGTGAGCTGCACCGCTGGGCGAATGTACTCGAAATAGCGCGCGCCAGCGTCGGTTAGGCTCAAGCTGCGGGTGGTGCGTTGTAATAGTTGAATCCCTAAGTGCTGCTCTAACTGACTGATACGTTTACTAATCGCCGATTTACTGAGTCCAAGCTTTTGTCCTGCCAATGAAAAGCTACCGCATTCGACCACAGTGACAAAAATGGGCAGAGCTGAAAAATGTTCCATGCAGGGCTTCCTTTATAAAACGATGTAGTAACAGCCGAGACTCGGCTGTAGGTATCTTATAACTTTAAGTTGAGTCTGAGGGGATTTAGAGCTTCACTTGCATCTTGCTTAAAGCGGAAATCATCAATGTTAATTGTTAGCTATAACTCAACAATAAGTTTCTATTACGGTGGATTATAAAGCATAAACTATCACTGTAGACTATTTTGCAACAAAAGTGGATGGACTGTTTTGATGCAAGTGTCAAACAAACTGACCTTATTGATGTCCTTTGTGGCGCTCTGTTCCGGCGTTTTACTGGCATTAATGATTAAACTCAATAGCCAGCTTGCTATGTATAGCTCACCGCTTTGGGCATCTTGGATGGCTCATGGTATTGGGGCAATAACGGTATTGTTGATGCTGTTTTTACTGAGAAAAATGCTGATGGGTAAAGAAGCCAAGTCGGCTTTGAATGCCGATGCGAATCTATCACGGTTACCTTGGTGGGCGTATTTAGGTGGTGTTCCTGGTGCTGCGACGGTTGTGTTGGCAGCTGTCACAGTCAACAGTGAATTAGCCTTGGCTGGCACCTTAGCATTGATGCTTGTGGGGCAGTTAATCTTGAGCTGTATATTCGACTGTTGCGGTTATTTCGGTGTCGTTAAGCGGCGCATTCGATTCACGGAAGTCATTGCTATGGTAATGATTTTGTTGGGAGCCATGTTAGTGATTTATTCACACTAGCTGGTGTATCAGGGGAAATTGAATGGAATTGATGGTACTTATCGCACTGCTTAATGGCGGTTTAATTGCCTTAAGCCGAACCTTTAATGGTGCTTTGGCAAAACATAGCCATGCGTTAATCGCATCTTGCTGTAATCATATTGTGGGATTTGTATTGTTGAGTGCGTGGATAATTTGCCTAGAGAATGGTGCAAATCAGTTACAAGGGCAGCCGCCAGTGTATTTGTACCTTGGTGGAGTCATTGGTGCTTTATTTGTCGTGCTAAATAGTTGGGCATTGCCATCGTTAGGGGTGATGCGTTGTACTTTACTCGTGATATGTGGGCAGATGCTGACAGGCGTTGTGCTGGATATAATATCTAGCGCTAACGGCATTCATTGGGCGTCGCTCGTTGGAGTATGTTTGATGTTAGCGGGTGTCGTGTTCCTTAATCGGTTGAAGCAACCTACGCCGCAGGTAAAGCACGCGAATTGCTCGTTGTGATATGGCGTTAATTGCCGTTCAATCTCATCATCTTGTATCGAGCTGGTTGCTTAGTTATCTACGATACGCGAGAACTTAGTCTAGGTTGCGATTGGCAGTTGTGTTGATCATTTTGGGGTTTGTAGCATAGTTATTTTCGTGCTTATTAATTGATTCCGTTTGTTATTGGGAGTGTTATTTTGTCCTCAAACCAAACCTATTCCTCGGCCACACCCTATGCTTGGGTGCTTTTCGACGCCGATGAAACGCTATTTTATTTCGATGCCTTTGAAGGACTAACCTTGATGTTTGCTGGCTTTGGTGTTGAGTTTACTCAGGCCGATTTTGAGGAATACCAAAGGGTAAATAAACCGCTTTGGGTTGCTTATCAGGATGGCAATATCAGCGCCGCCGAGCTGCAAACTGTCCGTTTTGAGCCTTGGTCGGCAAAGCTTAACGTGTCGCCACAAATCTTAAACAGTGCATTTTTAACTGCCATGGCTGAGATTTGTGCGCCGCTGCCTGGGGCGCGCGAATTGCTCTCGGCGCTGCATGGTAAGGCTAAACTGGGGATTATCACTAATGGCTTTACTGAGTTGCAGACGGTGCGTTTACAGCGAACAGGCTTGCAGCATCATTTTGATATTTTAGTGATTTCAGAAAAAGTCGGCATCGCCAAACCCGATGTGGGTATTTTTGAGCATGCGCTTGAGTTAATGGGGCGGCCAGCGCGTGAGCAAGTATTAATGGTGGGTGATAACCCGCATTCCGATATCCAAGGTGGTATCAATGCTGGTATTCATACTTGCTGGTACAACGTCCATGGCCATGCTGCGCCTGCGGGGATCACCCCACATTATCAAGTGAGCTCGCACCAAGAGCTGCAGCAGATACTGGGGCTTTAATACCAATCGTATTAAATATCTGTTCATTCAGCGGGAGTTAAACGGGCTTTAGACAAGGCGAAGGCTTGAAGGCATAGTGGCGCTCTGTCGAAAGCCTTAAACGCAGTATAAAGCACGTTCAACCCCGCCCTTCGGGAGCCTCACAGGCATCTCACTCCTGTGTTACATTGACTTAAAAGGGAATAACCATTTCTTCGTCAATGCGCCTTGGATTGAGATGCCTGTGAGGCTCTGAACTGATTAGATATTTAATGTGATTGGTATAAGGCGATATTCGGGATACATATGGGGGGCATATAATGCGAAAAGGGGCTAACCCTTGTAGGTTAACCCCTTTTCTAACAATCACTTAATCGAAAAGATTAGTTCATGCCGTATTATCTGTTTCTATGTTTTTAATTGATTTCTCTTGATTCTGTTTGAAAAAATAATCCTTATTTATCAATTGTTAATGTCGTTTTTGGTTTTTAATGGTCTTGGGTTGTTTTGGTTCTTATGGTTAAATGGGGGTACATATGGGGGTCATGGAATTTTCCCGAATTTAACCGTTAGTGAGCAAAAAAACATGCTTTTTGAAAAGTCCTTACGTGCATATCATGGCAAGCCCCAAGATAAAACTTTAACTCTCTCTGATGGAAAAGGGTTAGGGGTTAGAGTCTCTGTTACTGGAAAAATGAGATTCCAGTTTCGTTACAAGATTAAGGGGCAAAACAAGCGTATAGATTTGGGAGATTACCCAGATTTATCACTTAGGCAGGCTCGGGATGTTATGGAAGAATGTCGAACATGGCTTGCTCAAGGGTTCGATCCGAAAATCAGAAGAGATATGGCACGACAAGAGTCTTTAGTTCCTGTGACAGTTAAACAGGCTTTAGATTACTGGATCAAAGAATACGTAGAAGATAATCGTGCAACCCCTGATGCAGTCAGGTTGCAATTTGCAAAGCATATATATCCATATATTGGTAATTACTCACTTGTTGACACTGAAACCCGTCATTGGATTGAGTGCTTTGATCGGATAAGAAGAGGTGACGTTAAATTAGGTCAAAAGGCATGCCCATACACGGCTGGTTCAGTACTCCAGAGCGCGAAACAAGCGTTAAAGTTTTGTCGTGTTCGACGTTACGCGATTAGCCATGCCCTAGATGATTTGACTAGAGCCGATGTTGGTACAAAGCAGAATGAAGGCGATAGAATCTTATCTGATATGGAGCTTCGAGAGTTACTCAATCACATAAATGGCCGGAAAATGTCATTTTACCTACGTTGTTTATGCAGGTTTTTAATCATTTATGGCGCGAGAACTGGAGAAGTTCGGCTTTCAAAATTTGATGAGTGGTGTACTGGTCAACCCAAACTGGACACTTTTACTTGAGAATTCTCAAACTCTACAGGTGACAGATCGTTATTAGCAGAATGAAGTCGCTCCAAGTTGTAATATTTGATGTAAGCCGTCACATCTTGCTTCATAAACTCCCTTGTTGGTTGAGCAACTTTAAAAATCCAATCGTGTTTCAAGCTACCAAAGAATCGCTCAACAACGGCATTATCCCAACACGCACCCACATCACCCATGCTGGCTCGGATACCATAGCTCGATAGCAGCCTACCGAATTGTTTACTGGTATATTGCGAGCCTCGGTCACTGTGAAATACCAGCCCTCGCGCTGGTTGTCGCAGGTTGTAGGCTTTTATTAATGCCTTGGATATCAAATCTGTGGTCATGCGTTTGTCTATGCGCCATCCCACAATCCGGCGTGAATATAAATCCATCACCACAGCTAAGTACATCCAGCCTTCACCCGTCTTTAAATAGGTCACGTCACCCGCCCAGACCTGATTAGCCGATACTGGATTAAAGTTCATGTTTAACAGGTTATCAGCCACTGCATCTGAGTGTTTTCGCTGTGTCGTCACCTTGTAAGCACATCGCTGGGTTGCTTTGAGTCGAAGGCGGTGCATAATTTTACGAACGAGATAGCGACCAACCTGGTAGCCTTCCTTGCGCAATTTCTTCACCATTTCACGATTCCCTAAGCTGCCTCGACTTTGCTTAAATAGCTGTCGAACAAGGCGATAAAGCTTCAGTGTTTCAACGCTTATCACGTTTGCAGGGCGTTTATGCCAATCGTAATAGCCTGACTTACTGACACTCATTACTCGACATAACAGTGTTATGGGAAACAGGTGAGATTGCAGTTTGATGAAACGAAATCTTACTTCATTTCTCTCGCAAAGAAGGCGCTTGCCTTTTTTAGAATTTCTTTCTCCATGCGTAATTCTTTGTTTTCTCTACGCAATCGCTTCAACTCATCACGCTCAGACTCTTCTAAGGTGATGCCTTGTTGCAGGGCTTCGTGTTTTTCCTTCCAGTTGTAAAGCAGGCTCGTGCTAACTCCAAGAGACTTTGCCGCATCGGCAACGCTATAACCTTGCTCCAGCACCATCAAGACGGCTTCATCTTTAAATGCCTGCGGATAACTCTTATGTGATTTTTTCAGACTCATATAGACCTCTTAATTTATTGACCATACTGTCTCAAAATTAAGTGTCCGATGGGATTAGACCAGAACATGGGATCTAGATAATGGGATATGGACGGTTCCAAAGTTACATAGTAAAAGTAAGAAGGTAATTATTCGCCCAATTCCTGAGGAAGTAAAATTGCTCGTGGAATTTTTATTTCGACGTCACGGTCAAACAGGCTATCTTCTAGGAGAGCTAAGGAGTTGTGAAACCGTGAGTGGTTCTGGTGCAAAAATTTATCGTAGGTTGAAGCATAGAGAAGCTTGGACGCTGCATGATATACGTCGCACTTTTATTACTAGATTGAATGACCTAGGCGTTGCACCTTATATCGTTGAGCAACTTGTTGGACATGAACTTGCGGGCGTAATGAAAATTTATAACCGAAGTCAGTATATACCTGAAAAGAAAGTTGCTTTAGACATGTGGGTTGAACATTTAAAAATTCTGGCGGATAAGCCTGATAATGTGTCCATTTTGAAACGGACAGCATAAATATTAATCTGCCACGATCCAACTTTTTAGTGAGAGGTTTTATGTTTTTGTTAAAGAAATCCCGATACCGAATGTGGTGGTCATTCGAAGGAGTGACCACCCGAATAGTCAGTCCAGTTCGGGAGAGTAAAAGTGAAAATTTCGAAACGTGCAATTCGTCGCCATCATAATGTTCGTCTCAAAAAATATAGGGCTACTTATTGGGGAGGTAGGCCAAAACAATCAACCCAATTTCTTGGGATTTGTTTGGGGACTCCATGTATTTGCTCCTGCTATATGTGTGGTAATCAACGCTACTACTGGGGTGCTAGCTTTCAAGAGCAAAGGCAAAAGCTAAAGTATTCATAGCGCAAGTTTTTATATGCCAGCAGTAAGTTATCAATTTAAGAGGTGAACACATGATCATTGACGCGCTAGGTTTAACAGAGCACATCATTATAACTGTAGATACCGAAGAAGCATTTAAGATTGCGCCATATCGAGCGCAAGATCCTAAGATAGATGCTATGTTGAAGCGAGTTATGATTGGTGGCTGTGATGTTTACGGTATAAGCATGGCTGGCAACGGTAAAGCCTCACCATGGGCAATTATCAATCGATTACGTGAGCTTGGTTATGATGTTGAAGCTCAGGGATACGTAGAGCCCATAATAGATGAAGATGATGAGTTGCCTAAAGGAGTCGTGTTTTAGTTAAGATTGAATGAAGACCACTTTGCAGTGGTCTTTTTGAGTGGTACTGGTAGTGTTCATAATTCTGTGTCATTTCAGTAAAATATTCAAAAACAGGAATGACACATGACCCAACCTTTTAACTTCGAACAAGCCCTTAAAGATCTGCAATCAGGTAAAAGCCTCACAGGTAAAGACAGCATTCTTGGCCCACTGATCAAGCAACTCACTGAAGCGGCTCTCCAGGCTGAGCTTGAGCAGCATTTAGCGCATGATCCTCAGCCTAATCGTAAAAATGGCAAAACCCCTAAGACCATTAAGCATCCGTCCGGTAACTTTGAGTTAGACGCGCCTAGAGACCGCAATGGCACCTTTGAGCCTCAGTTGATTAAGAAAAATCAAACTACGCTAACCGATGAAATCGAACGTAAAGTGTTATCGATGTTCAGTATAGGTATGAGCTATCGCGATATTAATCAACATGTTGAAGATATGTATGGACTCAATGTGTCTAACGCAACAGTCAGTGCTATCACTGACAAACTCATCCCCGAACTTAAAGCGTGGCAACAGCGCCCATTAGATAGCCATTATCCTATCGTGTGGCTTGATGCGATACATTATAAAGTCAAAGAGGATGGGCGTTACGTCAGTAAAGCCGTTTACACATTGTTAGCGCTTAATATGAAAGGAAAAAAGGAAATTTTAGGGCTTCACTTATCCGAAAATGAAGGCGCTAATTACTGGCTATCCGTACTGACCGATCTTAATAATCGTGGTGTAAAAGATATTCTTATCGCCTGTGTTGACGGCTTGACCGGTTTCCCTGAGGCCATAGCCAGTATCTTCCCTCATACGGAAACACAGCTATGCGTTATCCACCAGATCCGCAACTCAATGAAGTATGTCGCCTCAAAAAATCAGAAAGCGTTTATGGCTGATTTAAAGCCTGTGTATCGAGCCGTGAGTAAAGAAGCCGCAGAGATGGCATTGGACGAACTGGAGGCCAAATGGGGTGATGCTTATCCGCTGGTAATCAACTCTTGGCGTCGCAAATGGCATAATTTGTCCCATTATTTTAAGTACCCAGAACATATCAGGAAAGTGATTTACACGACCAATGCAGTTGAGGCTGTGCATCGCCAATTTAGAAAGCTCACCAAAACCAAAGGTGCATTTCCTAATGAAAATAGCTTGTTGAAGCTACTTTACGCAGGCATATTAAACGCCTCAGATAAATGGACCATGCCAATCCACAATTGGAGCCTTTGTTTATCACAGTTAGCGATTTATTTTGAAGGGCGTTTAGATAGCGTGCTAGAAATTTAAAAATTAGCCTGACACAGAATTTTGAACGCCCTCGTGGTACTAGAATGTTAGTTTTGGGGCGTTATTCTTGAGCCATTCTTTACATTCCGCGTAATCAGGCATTACTCGTTCAACCTCCTTCCAAAAGAGTGGGGAGTGATCGAGTTGCTTTAAATGGCACAATTCATGGACAACCACGTAGTCGACAATGCGGTTAGGAGCCATAACAATAATCCAGTTAAAATCTAAATCACCTTTAGGATTGCAGCTACCCCAACGGCTTTTGAAGGTTTTGATATTGACGGATTTAGGGGTAACTCCAATCACCTTTGCATAACGTCGAACCTTTTCCCTGAGTTTGAGTAATGCACTGCGTTTATACCAGCCTATAAGTGCTTCCCTGACTAAGTTTGAACGGACTGAACCTTCGGGGACAATAACGACTAATCGTCCTTGCACCAGCTTTACTGGCTCAAAACTGCCTGCATGTACCTTTAAGCGATAATTGCGGCCAAGGTATGGCATAGCCTCACCAGAGACAAACTGCTTTTCTGATGAGGTAATTAGCCCCTTGTGCAGGGCTATCTTATCGATAATCCATTGGTGTTTTTCTTGTAATATTCGCTCAATTCGTTCTATGGGTAATGCCTTGGGTACGACTACACTAACCATGCCTTCTTCAACTTTTATGGAGGCTGTTTTGGCTCTCGCGGTTCGGGTAACGCGTGCTTGATAACCTTTAGCTTGAATGAATTCAGCTTGTTTCATACTCATGGTCACTGCTTATTAAACTTGTGTTTTGCCAATTCCATAAATCTATCTTGCAGGTTAGATATCAACTCTACGTTACTAAATGATGCATCAATAACGGCGCGTTTTATCTCTTTTTTCAACCGCTTTATCTCATCCCCCTTGTTAAAAAAGTCGACTATCTGCGTAGCTTCATCAAACATTGCGACAAGGTTTTGAGTAATTGTCTTTATCTCAATTAACTGGTGCTCGTCTATGACTTCAATGTCGCTTGTTTGGGTCACTTCAGCAGTAAGTATGTTGTAGAAGGCAAACTCGGTTTCGGAAAGTCCTGCATCTTTTGCGGCTCTACGACGGTCGATCTCAATCGTGTCGACCATAGCCAATAACAGCTCTAATTGCTGTTCCCATTGCCCTGCGGTCTTCTCGATAATGTCTCTGAGTCTTAGGCTGAGTGATTTGTAATACTCGGGATCTTCCTCAAGCTTGACGGTAATATGGTGCTTAATCGCGCTTTCAATTTCAGAAGCTTTAGATTCAGCCGATTTTTCTGGTCGAATACTCTCTTTAAAATTTGCGGCAAGTAGGTCAATAGGCGGTATTTTGGGATCAACGCCTGTACTTAAAATATGTTCGTCCACCAGCTTACGGACTTTAGCGCCGATATCAGTCATATCTAAACCAGCATCACGGTACTGGTTTCGCGCGGAATTATGGACTTTGCCCAACAGTTTCATATCGGCTAAAAATGGTGCGGCGGCAACATCGGGCAGAACGATGTTCATTTGCTTTGCAAATCGCTTAAATGCCATATCAAACTGTGCTCGAACAGTTTCCTCTTTGAGTGCCAGTACATAACTATCAACGTCTTTATTCTTGATATGTCTAAAAAATGAAATGGCGAGGGTGTGTGTAGCTTTTAGCTTGGGAATTTCATCTTTAAGGCTTTGATACGTGCCTTCTACATCATCACTGCTGAACATTTCCATCGCTTCGATAAGGTGGTTCGACAGTCCAAAGTAATCGACAATAAAGCCGCATTCTTTCTTTGCATAGGTACGGTTCACTCTAGCAATGGCCTGCATCAGCGTATGGTCTTGTAGTTTACGATCGATGTACATCACCTGTGCTATCGGTGCGTCAAACCCTGTCAGTAGCATGTCTTTCACGATTAAGAATGCGACAGGGTTTTCCGATAATGGTTTAGTAAAGTCTTGGATAATCTTCTTTTGCTTTGTCTTGTCGGTATGAACAGCAATATAAGCTTCATCGTTGTGATAACCCGAGATAATCACTTCACTAGGTGGCGCACCTAACTCATCTAAGGTCTTTTTAAATATGGTGGCCGCATGGCGACTACCCACCACTATCATGGCTTTAAAACCGTCTGGTTGTATGTGCTTTCGGTAGTGTTCAAGTAAGTCCATGCAAACCCAGCGAATGCGGGCAGGTGCTTCGCGAACGGCGCGCTCAACACCGTATTTTTGTTTAATCTCCCGCTGTTCTTCTTTGCTATAGCTACCAAAGTAAGCCTCAAACAGTTTGTCTAATGACTCTCCTGCAACTTCGGTCTTTACTTGGCGGCCTTCATACAAAATACGAACTGTTGCGCCATCATCCACCGCTTGATTGATCTTGTATTCATCAATATAGCCCCCAAAAGCTTTATCCATTTTTTGGGTTTTTAGTAGTGGTGTGCCTGTAAACCCAATTTTAGGAGCGTTAGGTAGGGCAGCGTTAATGGTCATGGCAAGGCCGCCAAACTGAGTTCTATGGGCTTCATCGGCAAGAACGATAATTTTGTCACTTGGGTTTAAGTTAATAAAACCTTCGTTTTCATTGTTAGTACTCAGCTCTTTCTCTAGGTCTAAGAATTTTTGCACCATTGCGGTCACAAGATCTGAGCTGTCTTTTTTCAGCAGTGCTTTTAGCTCCGCAACTGAACCCGCGTTATAAATTGTTTCGCCTTGGGCAGCGCGGAAGGTGCTAGATAGTTGTTCATCTAACTGAGTACGATCAGTAATAAACACAAGTTTGTATTGCTTAAGCACAGGATCTCGGCGCATTTTAACAGCAAGCATAACCATGGTTAGTGATTTGCCGCTGCCTTGGGTATGCCATACCACGCCCGACTTCTCTTTGCGGTCTTGGCCTGTTTTAAGCCGCTCAATCACTTTATTTACGGCTCTATATTGCTGGTAACGTGCAACCTTCTTGATTAGCTTGCCTTCTACTGGCTCAAATATAATGAAGTTTTGCAATATATCGAGAAAGCTAGCAGGGCTGAATATACCTGCAATCAAGCGTTGTTGTGCTGTTACCGCAGTGATTGCATCGTAGTTTGAGCTGGTGGCGGTGTACAGTGCAGGGTTATCGTTAACCTGCATATCGTCGAGGCTATTACGGCTAAAAGCCTGAGATAAATTTTGTTCGCTTAATGTGGTATCGGTAAAGGGATAGGCATCTTTCCAATCAGCATAGTGGGATGCATTGGAACTAATTGTGCCCACTTTGGCCTGATCGCGACAGGTCGATACCATCAGCTGGTTATACCAAAAAAGCCGCTGTGCGCCTTCATCATCGACGCTATTGCGTAGGTTGGCATATCGGCGTAGTTGGTTAATCCCTTCGCTTATTGGTGCTGAAATGTAGGGGGATTTACATTCGATCACTGCCAGCGGTAAGCCATTAATAAAGCATACAATATCAGGGATGATATTTTGGTTTACGCCTTCCACTTTAAACTGTGATGTACAGATAAACTCATTGGCTGCAAGGTTATCAAAATCAATCAACTTAACGGTTTGGCCTTTACGCCCTTTACCAACGTCTTGCTCTACTGAAAGGTAATTCACTAAGGTTTGATAGATGGCCTGATTGTATTCCATCAAGCCGACAAAGTTTGGATGGGTGATATCACGGCAAACCTTGCGCAGGTTTTCATCGTTGATCCAAGGGTTAATTCTTTTAATGGCGGCTTCGAGCCGTCCCACCAGCACGACATCCCGTAGATAGGGTCTCTCATGGTATTCAGGCGTGAGTTTAGCTCCCGCAACGTACTGCCAACCTAATAGCGATAATTGGGCAATAGCGGGTAACTCGACCTTATGTAGTTCATCCTGATCCATATCCATCCCTTTACCAGATGATTAACGACATCTTTTGTATCTGATTTTTATACGATTGATTTTGATGCAATCATGCAGGCTCTTATATTACAGAGGCATAGCACAAATAACAGCTAACAAAATCAATTGAATACGGGGCAAATTCAAAAATATGCAAATTTAGACGACTCGTGTAGGCATCCTCGCTGACTTATTACTTTTTATCATGCTACTTATATTGGATTTGTTGAGTGCGCTAGAGCATTTTTTATCAATTTCGCTCTCATGGTTTACTCCGAGTCTTTCAATAAAATAAAGTGTTCAATCAAGCGGATCATCAGTTCTTTTTGGTCTGGCAAACTTTCGGCCACCAGCAAAGCTAAAGCTACTAAGGTCGTGTCATTAATTTGCTCGCTCACGGGTTTAGCTAACAGATGCTGATTTTGCTGTAAGTACCACAAAAAGAGAAACGAACCTGTGCGCTTATTACCATCGGCAAAGGGATGATTTTTGATGATGAAATACAATAGATGGGCGGCGCGGCTAGCCACATTCGGGTAAAACCATTCGCCACCAAACCCTTGTTCAATGGTTGCAATGCTGGACGCTAAGCCATTGCCCCGTAGCTGAGCAAACAAGTCAGTCGCTTCACCTTTTGCTATCAGATTCGTTTTTAAGGCTGCAATTGCGGCTAATACCTCATCAAGCGCCAAAGGCTGCATCTGTTGCTGTTTGTGGGTGATTTCCGTCAGGCTTTGCTCATCGTACCCTTGTAGCAGTGACCAAGAGCGGGCGTACTCGGCAATCACGTTCACAACCGCTTGACCGTCTGGATTGATCAAGGCTTGGTTGGTTAAGGTCTTTGAAAGGAGCGCTAATGCTTGATTAAACTCAATACCACGTTGTACAAGGCGTTGCTGGTTTAGGGTGTAACCTTGGAGTAAATGCTGTTTTAAGGTATTGGTTGCCCATTGGCGGAACTGCACGCCGCGTTTAGACTTTACCCGATAGCCAACAGAAATAATTACATCAAGGTTAAAGTATTGAGTTTGGTAGGTTTTACCATCATCAGCAGTACGTGCAAATATTGCACATACTGAATCCCGCTCGAGTTCGCCTTCTTTAAAGACGTTGTTGATATGTTTAGTGATCACCGAACGCTCACGGTCGAACAATACACAAATTTCCGCTTGGGTTAACCAAACCGTCTCGGTATCGACAGCCACAGTAAGCTGCAACTGACCGTCTTGACTGATAAAAATATCATGTTGTGATAGTTGGTGATCCACTGTTTATCCTTTTAACTCAAGGGGCTGTACTGCGCTTATGCTTGCGTATCTTTGCTACAGCGGTTAATGCTTTGCCGTCCCTAGGGATTAGACTACTAAATCGTTATCGACCTTAACCCGCACTTTACCCGTCAATAGATCCTGCATCAGGGCTTTTTTGAGGTTTTTCAACGATTGTAGCTTTTCCTGTTTGTTTAAAATTGAGTTTTGAACGCTTTGTATCGCTTTTGAGATTTCTTGTTGCTCGCTTAATGGAGGAACAATGCATGGGATACGCTTAATATCCTCTATATTGATCCGACTAACCGTTGTACCAATAGATCGCTCATAAATAGCACATGAAGCAGCTTCTGAAGTTAAAAATAAAGAGAAAAAATTTGAAAATATCACATTAGCGTCTGGTCGAAGAAGTACCATACGTTGTCCCATACAGACCTTTGTATTCTCTGGCACAAGACAAGATTCACCAGCGGGAGCTTCCCTAGTAAAAAGGACATCTCCTAACGAGGGGATAGCTCTATTTGTCCATTCAGCATAACCATCTGCATGAGTGTATTTCATATCGTCTAATACAAGTTCGCCGTGCCTAACATTACTAGTCCTAACCACTAAGTACTCTGATTTATCGACATATGGAGCGGTCTTATGTTCACAATCAATAATCTTGAGTACAACGGAGTTTAACGGTTTAACTTCCCAGCTCTTTGGGATTTTGCCAACGGGGGAGTCTTTAAATTCGATGTGGGGCACATATTTATCACCTTGCTTGATGCCAACACCCTTTGTGAGCAGTTCCTGCATCATGCCGCTTTTTAAATCTTTGAGCTTGTCGATTTGCGCCTGTGTTTTTTCAATTACCTCATCCACAGAAGTCAAAATTGCCGCAATTTTTTGCTGCTCTGGGAGTGGAGGAAATGGGAATCTAAAATTCTTAATATCACCATTAGAGATATGTGGAATACCTGAGTTAGTTTTTACAACCTCTACATAATCCAACCAAAAATCAGTAGCATACATATAATACAGATACTTAGAGTGCAGATTGCTTTTGGCTCTAAGTCGAGCAACTCGCTGTACTAATAATGCTGGTAAATCTGACTGTTTTAAATAAGCATAGTTTTTACCAACTAATGAACCATCCATACCGATCAATATATCGTTTATGGCTAATTGGTATTTTTTAAGGTTATTTAACTCGACATCCCAATATTTAGTCTTATCTTCTCCCCAACGAGTTGAACCTTGAGTCAAGTTAATTCCACGAACCAACCTAGCACCACGCGATTCGGTGTTAAATAAGCTGCTATCAAAAGCTGGACCTGTCAAAAACTCAACATTATCAATAATTATCTGATACTCCCAGTCATTGGGTATTTTACCAAATGGGCTAAGGATACTATGACTCATAACCCAGCTCCTTCAAGTAACCTTGCATCACCTGTTCTGCTTCTGCCATTTCGGCATCGAGTTGGTGCAGTGACACTTGATACTTGTCCCACCAGCGTTCGAACTGGCCAACGATGAGTGTTACTGACGCAAGCTCCGTTGTAGATGTTTGCTCTGCTGAGTTATCAGTAGCACAGTCTTCAATGGCCTTAACTTGCTCAACACTGTTTTCTACAAGCGGGCGGATCTGCTCTTTGGTGGTGATTTCGGCTTTGAACTGGTAATACTGTTGGTCTGTGCTCTGGCTTGCATGGTTGAGCTTAGGCTCAAATACACAGCTGACATCAAAACCCTTAAGAATTTCTTCCTGAATATAATCGTTTTCTACTTCACGCACTGGAATGCCGCCGTGAAGAATGGCGCGCACATCAAATATTTCTGCGGGTGGCGAGGTATCGGCATAGCGGCGGATATTGAGGTTGTAGTCGTTATCGCGGATATCTTTTAGTTTGACTACGGCTGAGTAGCGTTTAATTTCGCTAAAGCTGTCGAAGGTTGTGACGATTTTATTGATATCTTGCGGACGTAAACTGTTTTGGTTTTTACCTTCGTGATATTCGAGTTCGGCATAAATAAACAGTACTTTGCCTTGGCGCTCGCTCGGCTTTTGTTTGTTGATAATCAACAAACAGGCGGGGATGCCTGTGCCATAGAATAGGCCTGATGGTAGGCTGATCACGGCTTCTAATAAGTCGTCTTCGAGTATGCCTTTACGAATGTCTTTTTCGCTGGAGCCTCGAAACAGCACGCCATGGGGCATGACTACGCCGACCATGCCATCATCATTGGTGCTGGCGATCATGTGCTGCACAAAGGCGAGGTCGCCTGAGTCTTTTGGTGGTGTGCCATAGGGGAAGCGGCCATATTTATCTTTATCGCAGTCTTCTTTGCCCCATTTCGATAACGAAAACGGCGGATTGGCAATAACGCGATCAAACGTCATTAGGCTGCCATCAATAGTATGCTTAGGTTCGCGTAGGGTATCGCCCTTGCGAATGTCGGCACTTTGTACCCCGTGCAAAAACATGTTCATCTTACAGATTGCCCATGTATTGAGGTTCATCTCTTGACCGTATAAAGACAGGTTAGCGGCATTCTCGTTATGGGTCGCAAGATAATTACGCATTTGGATCAGCATACCGCCCGAGCCTGCGGTGGGGTCGTAAATTCGCATGCCTGCATGGGGTTTGAGCAATGCCACCAGCAATTGCACCACTTCGCTCGGGGTATAGAACTCACCGCCTTTTTTACCCGCACTATCGGCAAACATTTTAATCAAATATTCATAGGCTGTGCCGAGTAAATCGGGGCGTTCGAAATCACTATTGCGCAGGCGGTACTTGTTAAAGTGGCTGAGCAGGTCGCGCAGCTTATTATCGGAGAGCTTGTTTTTAATATTGAAGTCAATAGAGACTAACACGCCCTCAAGGTTTGGATTGTGCTCTTCAATGGCTTCAGCGGCGGTATTGAGCGCTTCACCTATGTTGTGCTTTAAGTCTTTAAGGGCTGACCAGCGGGCAACTTCAGGAATATAGAAGGTGCTGTCGTACTCATCTTCATCACTGGCAAGTGCTTCGGCCTCGACTTGGGTTTTACCTTTGGCAAGATAGTATTCGAACACCTGCTCACGGGCTTCATCAAATGAATCTGATAGACGCTTAAGGAACATCATGCCGAAGATGTAGTCTTTGAACTCCGATGCATCCATATTGCCGCGAAGAATATCCGCCGTTTCCCATAGGAACAATTCTAATTGTTGGAGAGTGATTTGATTTGGCACTGGTTTTCTCTAATGAATTTGGTAAGCACTGTGGGTTAAGTGATGCTGATAAAAGTCCCCTGTGCATTGATGCGCCAAAGTGTACTGATAAGGGGGGAGGGGTACAACGCTATGGCGGGGAAATATGCGCGTTAAGTCATAGTCGGAGGTAGATGTTTAGTCGTGTCTTTTAGATGAAACAAATCAAAGAAACATTTTATTAACATGAATTGTTAATAAAATGTCAACCGTCTTTATGTTTTGGATCTTTGGCGTTTTATTATTGATGGCCGCTCATTTTTTACATGGTTAATCTATTGTTTAATAATAATTTATTTTGGTTTTGATTTGAGGTTAACGCTATGCTGATCAACACATAGTTGATCAGCTTTACTGCATGTGATCAACTTTTTCCTTTTACCTAACTGCTGTGAAATTGTTAATTTTGACTAGCTCCGGCTAGTGCTGGTTTGAAAGCGCTTTATTTTGTTCGGTGTCAGTTCTTTGCTGTAATGCTTGGCAAGGTAGCTGATCCTGTGAATTGCAGACTCAACACCTTTAAGCCCGTTACGTTCAATTTTGTAGCTTGCCGATTCAGGTAGCCACGCTGAAGTGTCTGGATGCATATAGCATGCTTTCTGAACCTGTTGAAATGCGCCCCAGCCTGACTTGGCCTTATGCCCATTGAGTAGAATGAAACAGTGATAATGTGCTTTGTCGCTTCTTGGTGTTTGTTCTCTAACCCAAAATAACCATGCTTTAGATTGGTACTTCTTATCTAGGAATCTCAACAGGGTTTTGCGGTATTTGCTGATTAAGCTGTTATTGGGTGTTTCGGTATAGACTCGTAGATCGAATCTGACGAGTAGGATTTTAGAATAGTGACTCAGAGCTGTTAGCAGTTGATCAATCGCTGCACTCATAATGCTGGAGCTGATGCCGTGTTCAAAGCTCATCACTTTAAATAAGGTTTCTTGATATAGAAAATCTTCTAAGGGAAAGCGAAGAGCGGAAATATTATAAATAACCTGCTCGTAGTGAGGGTTGTAAAGTGGCGTAAAGCGAGACCTACCATAGTATTGCAGATGCGTAGATTGCATTTTTCTGCTGGTTAAACGTGATTTAGAGCCTGCATTCGTCAGCATTTAATCGCACTCGGTTGAGCTTTGTCGCAGTTTGTTGCGTTTACAGGCCAAAAGAAGGCGGCAAATGCCGCCTTGGTTAGATATTACTTAGTGCCGTTTAGCCAGTTGATATAACTTGATTCTGACCAGCCAATTGTTCGATTTTGGCTTTTGATGGGTTGAATAAAGACCTTTCTTTTTACTCGTCGGTATAGTGTTGTTCTATCGATGCCGAGTAATTGGCACATTTCAGTGATTCGGATTATTCGCTCCATTGGTCGCTGCTGGTGGAGCAATTGGGCAAATTGAGTTCTTTTACTCGGTTTCATACCTTGCCCCCTCAGTAACTTGTTCGGATAGTTCTCCGCCAGAGTGAACCCATTGCATCAGTTCTGAAAGACGCCAACCGACAGAACGATTGCCAAGTTTTATGCGTTTAGGGAAACGGTTAAGTCTTTCTAGCTGAAAAGCTTGTGAGCGACTGATAGAGGTGATTAGTTTACGCTCAGTTTCTCGCACTATACGGTCTTGAATGGCTGATTTTTCGATACTAAAGAGGGACATGGAAGCTCCTATAGATTGTCTCTGTTTGGCTTAGGAGTATCTTGCCTGTTTGCAATTGTGATTTCGGGGTAAAAACGAAATTTGATTTTTACCCCAAATTTAATCCCTTAAATATCCTGCATTTTAGTGCCTAACGCCCACGTATTTTGCCTGATATTCGCAAGCAGTTGCATTAGATGAGATTCGTTACTGAGAATCTTGCGATAAAACGGTGCATAGGTTTTTTTATATAGCTCCATTCTAAGCTCTTGTTTAGATTCTTCCCCAAGCAGTAATTCACTCAGCACATTTTGTGTAAATTCCAGCTTTTGCCAATTATCTTCATAAAAAGGGATATGGTTATAGCAATACATCATGAGATCAAGGTAGGGGATCAACTTATAAGTCAGCAGCTTTTTGAAGGTTTTCTCATTTGCTTGAAAATTGTCAGGCACTTTGGGTTCGGGGATTGATAGGGTTTTGCGCAACTGATTAATCAGGAACTCACAGTCACCCAATATCGCTTTATTGGGTTTAGTTAAGTCTATACCTACCACTGTTAAGTCTCGACTCTGCCCCTGCAAAGGCATTAGTTGTTGCGGCTCTAAGTCTAAGTAGTCATCACCACTGCGGAGTTTAATCTCTTCAGTTATCCCGAGAAGATCAACATGGTTCAATGCGATGACTGTCGGAAAGTCTGGTTGTGTGACTGGATTCGAATTGATGATGACATAGCCATTCTGGATCAGTTGCCACCGTTTACTGTCAGTCAGCTTTCTACCATTAGGTAAAGTCGGTGAGTTATGAAGGGTCAACCTGAACTCTAGCTCATTAAGAAATTGCGCAGCAGTGAGATCAGCAAGGCAATCATAGTTCTTAATTGAAAACCAATTAGGCCATTTGGGATGGTCTGATGTCTTAATTCGTATTGAGTTAGCTGTGGATGTTTTCATCGATATAAACTCGGCAAGGAATTATCTCGGGGTACATATGGGGGTACATATAATGCGAAAAGGGGCTAACCCTTGCAGGTTAACCCCTTTTTTAACAATCACTTAATCTAAAAGATTAGTTCATGCCGTAGAAAGTGATTTGATGTTTTTCGTAGTATTTCAATGTTCAGGCTACGTTTGCTAATATCTTCTATTTCAATCATTTAGTTTATTTAATGTTTAGTTTTGTTTAAGGTTGTTCTAGGTTAGACTCTTAGTTGTGTGTAACTCGGTGTGTAACTCTAGTGACTATGGCAACTAAAAAGAATATGACCAATACAGCGCTTGTGAGCCTTACTAATAAGCCGCTGGACAAACCAACGACCTTAAGTGATAGCGGAGGCTTAGCCGCTAGGGCTACCCCCGCTAAAGACGGTAAGGGTAATAACGTGCTGTGGATCTTTCGTTATCGCATGGGTGGGCGAGAGACGCCACAAAGAACGATAGTGTTTGGTAAGTATCCTGATTTGAAATTGGCAGGTGCTAGAGAAAAACGCGAACGCTGCAAGGTATGGATTGCCGATGGGAAAGATCCCAAAACGCAACTAGAGCTAGAGTTGAGTAAAGCTGTGAAGCCGTTAACGGTGGCAGAAGTATTGGACAATTGGATTAGTGAGTATGCGAATGGCAAAAGAGTTAATGCAAGTAAGCACAAACAGCAGTTTGAACGCTGGATAGTTCCCCACCTTGGCAGTTTGCCTTTAGCCGAGATTAAGAAACCTCATTGGATTGCCGCATTAAAAAAACGCTCGCAGAAATACCCTGTGGCGGCAGGCTATGTTCTCCGAAACTTACAGCAGGCGCTAAAGTGGTGCGCTAAGTCTGGGCATGAGTTTGACCGTTCAGTGTTCGATATTGATTTAGATGATATTGGTGCAAAACACCAAGCCAAACGTTCACAACGACTCGTGGAGGATGATTCTTGGCAGCGACTCATTGACCTGCTTAAGTGGATTGAAGCGGGGGAAATGCTGCCTTACTACAAAAACCTACTGATACTATTGATTACTTTTGGCGCACGAACCCAAGAGTTAAGATTGGCGACAACCAAAGAATTTAATTTTGAAACAGGTGTGTGGACAGTGCCAGCAGAGCACAACAAAACCCAAGCTAAAGACCAAGCTAGGGGCGATAGTGGCGAGATAAAGAGGCCGATACCCGACAGCATTAAGCCGTTGCTGGTGGCCTTGTGTGAGGCGAATAAAGGCGGTTACTTACTCGGTGAATTCAAAGAGCCTACTGCAGTATCGGCTTGGGGCGGCAATATCTGGAAAAAGCTGGGGCATGAGCAAAAGTGGCGCTTGCATGATTTACGTAGAACAGTGGCTACAGGGCTAAATGATTTAGGTGTAGCCCCGCACGTGGTTGAGTCGTTGTTAGGTCATTCAATTCAGGGGGTGGCAGGCATTTACAACCGCAGCCATTACTTACCAGAGAAGCGGCAAGCGCTTGAGTTGTGGTGTAACAGGTTAGATGAACTGCTTAGTGGTGAGGATTGCAACGTGTTTTTACTAAGGGCGAGCAATGACAAAAGAAGCTGAGGAATGGTTAAAATGTAGACCTGAATTAGGGATGATGTCTTATGCTGATGCCTTACAGGATGAGTTAGATCAGCTTGGTGTTCCCTATGATGTGGAGCGGAATGTAAGTAACCGAGTATGGCGATGGCTTTTAGAAGGAGAGTCATCCCACTTAGATGTGGCGCTTTTTCAGCTAGATAATGCAGGAAAACCGATCCCTAAATTACTTCAAAAACAATTAACTCGTGCAGCGTTCTTGAGATTGAATGGGTCAGCAAAAAGAAATGTACCAATAAAAAAAATCGAGAAGGAAAGCATCCATTGGAATGAATTACGGTGGATGGTTTTACTGATTAGTTACTGTGGTGTGAACAAGTGTGATGCAGCCAAAATGGCAGCAGATAAGGCGATATCAATGTTTGGTATGTCGAATTCTTTTAGAGCATCATCGTTGGAAAAGGAATACGAAAAGCTTGAAAAGAATGATAGTTCATTACGTGAAAAATTGATGTTTAGGCGTAGGCCTACATGGACGGAAGATGAGAAAAAAAGCTTTCTAGCCAATTTTAGGTTGGTAGGACAAATACCCGATTATCAAAATGGGCAGAGAAGATAGAATTTTTTTGCCAATTTTATTCCCGTTACAACCCAACACAACCTTAATAGACTCCCAACTGTCCGAAACAACAAATGAAGGCAGTTACATGAATATTCAAAATTTACTATCCGTTAAACAGGTTTGTGCGTCACTAAACCTATCAAGGTCATGGTTGTTTTTAGCTGAGCGAGAAGGCCGCTACCCTAAAGGTGTTCGCCTGACTCCCCGTTGTGTTCGATATCGAGCCGATTTACACGAGCAATTCGTTCGTGGTGAATGGGAGGGGAAAGCCAATGCATAATTTTAAGCAGCAACTCCCTTCTGAATTAGACTCTATTAAGGGAAAAGGACGAACTTTACTGTTAGTGGTTTGGAACTCCCCAAACATTAAAACACATGACATTGTTGAGTCGTTTTTACCCTCTAACAACCTACATAGCATTTCAAATAGCTTAAAGCCGAGACTATCAACCTTAGGTTGGGCGTTTGCAAAGTCCGCTGTAGATGGCCGTCATAAGTCACATAGTTGGCGACTTGTTTCAATAAAAAAGCCCGACAAGGGCTAACCTAATCGGGCTTCAAAAGTGTGCCGCAACGTATCAGTTTGGCGACCATGCGTTGCAGCCTTTCAAGCATACCCCAATAAGACTAAATCTCACATGTTTCCTTTGTGATAGTGATCACTAACCCTGTATCGCCTGCTACTAATGGCGTGAACAATCTTAAACAACAGTTACGGGTTTATTACCCTATTAAATTGAAGAACTTAATAATTAAGTGTTGTGGCGTATGGCATACCGCGGGAGTGCTTACTTACTTAGTCAGGGGTAAATAATATTATCTATTACGATCTATTCATTATGTATCTAACTCACCAAAGGATATTCGAGTACAGCGGTCAACTTTGGCTTATTAATTCCCGTAAGTCAGGTTGTTACACGCCAATGCTAAAAACGATGATTGAACAAGTGTTGGTCATGCTCACTTATTACAAGCGGGTTACGCTAATTCGATTTGATTTACATCAGCCAACGAATACGGCCACCAGCAAGCGGATTACGCAATTTAACCGAAGGTTCAAGCAGAAATTAATTGCTAGATATGGGGTAAATAAAGTGGGCTTTTGTTGGTGCAGAGAGCAAGAGAAAGCAAAGGCGCAGCATTACCATTTTGTTGTCATGTTAGACGGAAGGACGGTACAGGCATCATGGGGCATTGGTTTGCTGGTTAATGAGGTTTGGCAACAAATGGGTGGAACATATTGGCTGCCTAAGCGGCATTACAATTTAGTAAGAGGGGAACTGAATGAACTCAGCAAGGCCATTTATCGGGTTAGTTACTTAGCCAAAGGGCGGGGCAAGGGCTATCGACCTGCTCAATCTAAAGATTATGGCACCAGCAGGCTAAAGCCAAACGTCACAAATTACCCTCATTTTAAATAGGTTTTCGTATGACTAAAGGTTGTTGGGTGTCAAGAACACAAGTAAGGCGCTATGTCGAAAACTATCCTAAATTGGCGGCTAAGCTATTTAAGCCGTTGCTAGCCGAGTTGGGTAAACGATTCAGCATTAATGCCAAATTTAAGGCACCAAGCCAATTCACGCTAGAGTTACACCAAGACTACGCTGCGATAATATGGTTTGATTTGGATGGTTCAGAACGCTTCCCAGTGCCGTTGGTATGGGATACTCCCCGTTACCCACGACTGATTTTTATCTGTCCATGTTGCCTGCAAAAAAGGTTGTATTTGTATGGTGTTCCTAATGGTTGGGCATGTAGAGAATGCCTAGGGTTACATTATGCCTGTCAGTCAGAGGCGCCAATAGATAGATTAAGTCGAGCCATACGTAAACGCAGGCGCGTGATATGGGGTAATGATGCCGTACAGAGTTTATTTGAAGTGAGTTTACCCATAAAACCGAAAGGCAGTCATTACAGGACTTTTGAGCGAGATTTTACAAAGTTGGTTAAGGTTGAAGACGCCTACAATGTTTATTTTATGAAAAAGTTGCATTCTTTAGGTGCTGGGCTGGGCATTAATTATTTTGAATAAGTAATTTCAGTTATTTAGCTCAGTTTTATTGCAACCTATTCTGTGAGCCATGTATCAAGCAATACAGAATGCAATACTGTAGTATCTGTTTATCATTTAATGAGCATACGTTAGGGAAAACACAATGAAACAATTTGTAGCAGGATTATTTATCGTCTTGTTTGTCAGTGGCTGTGCTGCATCCTATGCAAGCAAATACAACACAGTCACAAAGACAGATCAGTTTGAAAATCGAACCACAACAACCATGACAGGTGGAGTCATTGACGCTGACTATTTGGGTATCGTGGCAAACTCAGCAGAATTAAACCCATTCGTAATAAAAGACTCAGGAAATAAAATAATCGCTTTGGGTGTGAAATTTTCAATGGAGCAGGTTACAACGACAGCTAGAGGATCATGGTTGAACATAGGTAAGGGAAGTTCAGCCACATTTCTGCTAAACAATGGGAATGATAAAGTAGAGTTGTATGCCGATGATGGTGTAATTGATTACTCCGTATCATCAGCTCAAAGACAAGTTTACGTCAGTGAATTTGATAACGGTGTGTTTGCCATATCACCAAAACAGCTAAAGAAACTAGCAGATGCGCAGTCAATCGAGATTAGGGTAAAAGGCTTAAATTCAAGCATTGATTTTCCCCGTAGGCCGAACAACAGCATTGTTAAAGCATTCTTGCCAAACCTCAATAAATTTTACTATCAAGAAGTCCAGCCATATTTGTAATATTGTTTTCTCAATATCTAGTGATTTGCTGTATCCGCAATGGTTTGCAGCAAGTTAAAGTTTTGCCCGCTTCTATGTCCTCAATAATCTCATGTAACCTAGGCAGGTATGGCGAGTTTTTCTAATGCACTTTGAGGTGGTGGGTTTTATCAGTGTGTAACTCGGTGTGTAACTTTGGATGCAAAAAGGGCTTCTATTAACTAGAAGCCCTTTTCAATACAACAGCTTAATCCTTGCAGATTAATTCATGCCGTATTTCTTTAATTTCTTACGCAGAGTACCGCGGTTGATACCTAGCATGTTTGCTGCGCGGGTTTGGTTGCCGCGAGTGTGTTGCATGATGATGTCAAGCAGAGGTGCTTCAACTTCACTTAGCACCATTTCATACACTTCTTGTGCTTCCTGACCGTCCAACTGTGCGAAGAAGTTAGTTACGGCACGCTTAACAGCGTCACGTAATAATTGGGGCTTGATAGTGCCGTTTGCGGTTTCGATTTTGCCAACGGTAAGCTGGTGAACTTCTGTGTTAGTTGTCTGATCAAACATTCTATTCTGCTCTTTATTAATTCTGTACTAATTCATCAAAATAATATTCCACGAGGGAATACTGTTCTGCAGCGGTTTCCAGCTGATTAAAGTCAGCCCGGAACTGGCGCTGATCCTCCTGGTCTAGGTACCATCCAATATGTTTTCTGGCGAAGCGGATACCCTTATATTCACCATACAAATCATAAAGTTTGGTGAGGTGTTCCAGCATCACTTGACGCTGTTCTGCCACCTCAATGGGCGCTAGCTTATTACCCGTCTCCAAGTAGTGCTGGATTTCTCTGAAAATCCAAGGCCGTCCTTGAGCACCCCGTCCTATCATCAGAGCGTCGACACCGGTGTAATCCAGCACAAAGCGGGCTTTCTCCGGACTGTCGATATCCCCGTTTGCGACAACAGGAATCGAGACATTCTGTTTAATTGCTTTAATGGTGTCGTACTCGGCGTTGCCTTTGTACATGCATTGTCTCGTGCGGCCATGAACGGCCAGCGAGGCGATGCCACAATCCTCGGCAATCTGGGCGATTTGAACACCGTTCCTGTGTTCAGGCTCCCAGCCTGTGCGAATTTTTAACGTAACGGGCACATCTACTGCGGCAACCACGGCTTGTAAAATGTCTTTTACGAGGGGCGGATTTTGCATTAGGGCTGAGCCAGCCAGCTTTTTATTCACTTTTTTTGCAGGACATCCCATGTTGATATCAATGATATGGGCACCTTGTTCAACGTTGAACTGGGCGGCCTGCGCCATTAACTCTGGATCTGCACCTGCAATTTGCACTGAGCGAATACCTTCCTCACCAGAATGTGTCATACGCTGGCGGCTCTTATCCGTATCCCAAACCTCAGGATTGGATGAAAGCATCTCCGACACCGCTAAGGCTGCACCATAACGAAGACAGAGATTACGGAAAGCTTGATCGGTGACACCTGCCATTGGTGCCACGATCAGCTGATTCTTCAGTTGATAGGGTCCAATCTGCATTTACTGTTTCACCTTAGCTCTTCAAAGGGGCGCTATAGTAGCCCTTTTTATTGGCCATGAAAAGGTCAATAAATGACCTAGGAGCAATTTTTTTTCTTGACTTTTTAGCCTTGAGAAGTAATCGGCAAAATAAGCCTAAGCCAGTGGTGGCGCATGTTGCGGCCACCCTTTAGCGTTATTTGCGCGTACCTGTCAAGCGGCTCCAATCTTCTTTGTGAGCCGCTTCGTCCATGTCGAACCATTGGCTATAAAAGTCAGAGATTTCTTGCGCTTGCTCTTTTAGGAGTCCAGAGAGGGCTAATTTACCGCCGGTTTTGACTCGCTCGGCGATAAGGGGGGCAAGTTCGCGCAGTGGGCCTGCGAGAATATTGGCAACTAATACATCGGCCTTAAGATCGGCGGGTTGATCTTCAGGCAGGTAGAGCTCGAGTTGGTCGGCAACATCGTTACGTTCGGCATTGGCTTTTGAGGCGTCAATGGCTTGATAGTCGATGTCAATACCGGTGACTTTTTTCGCGCCCAGTTTTAGGGCGGCAACGGCGAGAATGCCTGAGCCACAACCAAAGTCGATCACTTCTTCGTTGCTTAGATCTAAGCTATCTAACCACTCTAAACACAGTGCTGTTGTGGGGTGAGTGCCAGTGCCGAAGGCAAGACCCGGATCTAAGATCACATTGACTGCAGTTGGATCGGGCACTTCACGCCAGCTTGGGCATATCCATAGGCGTTTACCAAATTGGATCGGGTGGTAGTTATCCATCCACTCACGTACCCAGTCTTTGTCTTCAATCTGCTCAATTTTGTGGCTGAAGTGTTCACCTAAAAACGGCAGTGTTTTCAACATCTCAATGGTTGGCGTTAGATCGGTATCGGCCTCAAATAGCGCGACAACCACGGTATCACGCCACAGCGGGGTTTCACCCAGTTTAGGTTCAAAGATCGGGGTGTCTTTACCATCTTCAAAAGTAATAGAGACTGCGCCTTCTTCCATGAGTAAGTCGCTGATGGTTTCAGCATCATCACTGTTAGTGTTAATGCGGAGTTGGATCCAAGGCATGGGGTAAATCCTGTGGCTAGGGTTAAAAAATATCGCGCTATTGTATACCCAAACCATCTTAAGCGGCAGGATTTGGCGAGAAATTACCATAACAAAGCCGTTTTTAACTCTGGTTGTGTAAATGGGTTTCTATCGTCACGTTTAGATAAAAATGGCTTTTATTCCTGCATTGACAAGGCGTTATTGGGTCAGCATTTTGTTGTACGCAAATGCAAACCACTCGTTTCGATATTTAGTATAAAGCTATGAAATATAATGGTTAATTGGTTTTACCTTTGTTTGGTTTTTTACCTTGTTTTTGTGATCATCTTCTAAGAGTTGATGTTCACCCCGTGAGTTATCTCACGCTTTAAATCTGTGACGCTCAGTCGGGTATTTTGTTACTGCTATCGTGTAGTTTGCAAAGAGGTGTCAACAAACCATCAAAGGGTAAAAGCAGGATGATAAGCGTAACGCGCGTTCACACTAGGGTGAAAACACAGGGGATAGGTCACCCTTGGTCGGCGAAGGCCGATAGATTACAGAGCGCGACAGGCATTATGCTGGGATGCTTTCTGTTGTTACATATGCACTTCGAGTCGAGCATTTTGCTGGGCAAAGAGGCATTTTACCAAGTCGTACAACTGCTTGAAGGCGGCATGTTTAGTAGTACTGGCCATGGTTTTCCTATGGTCACTAAAGTCTTTTCGGTCTTTATGCTGTTGGTGGTGATATTGCACGCCGCGGTTGCGCTTAGACGGTTTCCGGCACAACTGGGTCAGTGGCGGGCATTGCGCTCGCACTTAGGTTGCATTAACCACCGCGATACCCATGCTTGGTTTTGGCAGCTGATCACTGGTTTTATTTTGTTTTTCCTTGTGCCAGTGCATCTGTTTACCATGATCTTAAATCCTGAGATTGGCCCACATTTATCCGCCGAGCGTGTTTATCACGATAATGCTTGGCTGCTGTACGCCTTATTGCTGCCCGCTGTGGTGATCCACGCCATGATTGGTTTGTACCGTGTGGCGGTTAAGTGGGGCATAACGGCTCAGCGTTCAGGTTTACGTAAACTCGCTAAGGTTTTGATTATCTATTTGTTGTGCCTTGGTAGCGCCAGCTTAGTTGCTTATATGCTTATCGGCAGCGAGTTGAGCATTCCTGTGCAGCCCTACGTGCCCCAGTGATTTGATTGCCAATCCTGCTGCGTTGCCCTGTAATGGATCGTCTCGGCAGGATTTTGTTTAGCTGCGACTCGTTTTAATTTGTTTTACCGCTAATAGTTAAGCATTCGATGAATTATTCACCCTCTAGTTGATCTAACTCAGGTTTGTTGTTGGATTTGTGAGCGATATTAATTTTCGAGGATAGGACTTAATCACTCTGGCTCGATGAAGCTGGTGGCGCGAGGCGAAAGCAATGGCAATCAAACTAAGTATAAAAAAATGGAGTGCGTGGCTGGATTTAAGCCAGAGTGTGTCGGGTGTTATTTTGGCGGTGTTTTTATGGACCCACTTAGTGTTGGTGTCGTCCATTTTGTTGGGTGGCGATGCCATGCACTGGGTGGCTCGCACTATGGAGTTGAGTTTTCTCTCCAGTGATGGCCGCGGCTTCCCTTGGGTTGTGACCTGTATTGCTATCGGCATCGCCGCTTTAGCGTTAGTGCATGTGTTAGTGGCATTGCAGAAGCTGCCAATGAGTTTGCGCCAGCAAAGGGCGCTGCAACAGCAGATGCAAGTGATTAACCACAGTGATACTCGCCTATGGCGCTGGCAAGTCATCACAGGGGTGGTGATTTTGTTGTTATTGCCTGTGCATCTGTGGCTTATCGGTTCAGCCCCCGAAACCATAGGTCCGCAAGGTAGTGCCGATCGTATTTGGAATCAAGGTGTCTGGATGGTTTATCTGCCTTTGCTGCTCACTGTGGAGTTACATGCAGCAATTGGTATTTACCGTGTGGCACTTAAGTGGGGCGCGGCGCTGGATCTTAATAGCCGCAGCCGTTTGCGCAAGATCAAAACGATTGTGAGTGTGGCTTTTGTCACCGTAGGGCTTGCCTCATTGCTGGCATTTTTACCCTATGCAAGTTGAGCAAAACAAATAATAAAAGCGTGTTATCCCAAAATAATCATTGCAGTACCCGTTAAGGAGCAGGCGTGAAACTGATTTATACCGATTCATTAGTGGTTGGTGCCGGATTGGCCGGGCTAAGGGTAGCCATTGCCTCTAAAGAGCGTGGACTCGATACCTTAGTGCTTTCGCTTATTCCTGCTAAACGTTCTCACTCTGCGGCGGCGCAAGGGGGAATGCAGGCAAGTCTTGGCAATGCTGTTAAAGGCATGGGTGATGATGAAGACGTGCACTTCCAAGACACAGTTAAAGGATCGGACTGGGGCTGCGATCAAGAGGTCGCCAGAATGTTTGCTCATTGTGCGCCTAAGGCGGTACGTGAGTTAGCCAACTGGGGTGTACCTTGGTCACGCGTCAGTGCAGGTCCAAGGGAAGTGATTGTTAACGCACAAAAAGTCACTCTGCAAGAAGCCGAAGAAGCCCACGGGTTGATCAATGCTCGCGATTTTGGCGGCACCAAGAAATGGCGCACCTGTTACACCGCCGATGGTACGGGTCACTCGTTGCTTTATGCGATGGATAACAAAGCGATTTCAATGGATATTCCGGTCCATGAGCGCGTCGAAGCACTGGCGTTAATCCACGATGGAGAGCGCTGTCATGGGGTGGTTGCTCGCTGCCTTATCAGTGGTGAATTGCGTGCTTATGTGGCGAAATCAACCACCATCGCCACCGGCGGTTATGGCCGCATTTACGAAGTGTCAACCAATGCGATTATCTGCGAAGGTATCGGTCAGGCGCTTGCGCTCGAAACGGGCGTGGCGACGCTTGGTAATATGGAAGCGGTGCAATTCCACCCCACGGCAATTGTGCCAGTTGGCATTTTAACCACTGAGGGTTGCCGTGGTGATGGTGGTTTATTGCGGGATAAAGACGGTTACCGTTTTATGCCTGACTATGAGCCTGAAAAGAAAGAGCTAGCTTCGCGGGACGTGGTGTCCCGCCGCATGACCGAGCATATGCGTAAAGGTAAGGGCGTCGATAGCCCCTATGGTCCTCACTTGTGGCTGGATATTACCTTGCTTGGGCGCAAACATATCGAAACCAACCTGCGTGAAGTGCAAGAGATTTGTGAAAATTTCCTCGGTATCGATCCTGCAAAGGATTGGATCCCCGTGCGTCCAACCCAGCATTATTCTATGGGTGGCATTCGCACCAAAGCAACCGGTGAAAGTCCGCAGCTTAAGGGTTTGTTTAGTGTAGGTGAAGCCGCCTGTTGGGATATGCATGGCTTTAACCGCTTAGGTGGTAACTCGCTCGCCGAAACCGTAGTGGGCGGCATGATTATCGGCAAGTATATCGCTGATTTTTGTGAAAATAACAGCCTTGAGATCAACACAACACTTGCCGAGCAGTTTATGCGGCAGGTGCAGACTGAAATCGACACCTTAGTCGATGGCGATGGTCACGAAAGCCCCTTCGAGCTTAAGCACGCAATGCAGCGGATTATGATGGATTACGTAGGGATTTTCCGTAATGGGCCTGAACTCGATAAAGCGGTGACTGAGCTTAAAGCCTTGCTTGAGCGTTCACGCAAGCTCGGCATTAAGTGCAAAAAACGCCACGCCAATCCAGAGTTGGTGGAGGCGCTGCGGGTTAAGCGTATGCTCAAAGTCGCGCTGACTGTTGCTTGCGGCGCTGCTGCTCGCACCGAAAGCCGTGGTGCCCATGCCCGTGAAGATTATCCGCAGCGTAACGACCGCGATTGGCTTAATCGCACCCTCGCCAGTTGGCCCGATGCTAATGCGTTAGAACCCGTTTTAAGCTACGAGCCGCTGGATGTGATGAAGATGGAGTTGCCACCGGGATACCGTGGTTATGGTATCGACAATGCCATTGCTCACCCTGATACCGCTAAACGTGAGCAACAAATTGCGCAGATTTTGGCAGAGCTTGGGGAGGATGCCGATCGTTATCAACGCCAAGCGGCGCTGATGCCTTTTGAGCTGCCGCCTAGCCTGCAAGCTAACAATGAACGTTTAAGTGATACCTTACAAAAACCCTCAGCTAATGCGTTAGGAGAAAAATCATAATGAGCCAAGGTCGTCAGTTAACCTTTAATATTTTTCGTTATGATCCGCAGGAGCCAAACGATAAGCCGAAAATGGTGCGTTACCAACTCACTGAAACGCCAGGCATGACGGTGTTTATCGCCCTCAATAAACTCAGAGAAGAGCAAGATACCTCATTGCAGTTTGATTTTGTGTGTCGTGCAGGGATCTGTGGCAGTTGCGCCATGGTGATCAACGGTTTTCCAACATTGGCATGCCGCACCTTAACCGCCAAATATCCCAAGGGCGAGATCACCCTGATGCCATTACCTGGCTTTGAGTTAATTGGCGATCTCTCGGTGAATACGGGTAAGTTTATGCGTGAACTTGCTGAGCGGTTAAAGCTGTGGTTACATCCGAAGGCGAATGATATCAGCATCCATCGCCTCGAAGAGCCTATGGCGCCGGAAGAAGCTGCGCGCTTGTATGAGTTAGAGCGCTGCGTTGAATGCGGGGTTTGCGTATCAGCCTGTGCGACCAAGCAAATGCGCGAGACCTTTGTTGGTGCAGTCGGCATGATGAAGATCGCCCGCTTTGAACTCGATAGCCGTGATGCCCGTACCGCTGAGGATTTTTACCATGTGATCGGTAATCAGGACGGGGTGTTTGGCTGTATGACCTTGCTCGGCTGCCAAGATAACTGCCCTAAAGATTTACCCCATATGCAGCAGATTGCTTATCTACGCCGTAAAATGGCAATGACGCTGGTTTAGTTCCTTTTATTACTTTGATTTTAAAATGAAAAGCGCCTTTGTAGGCGCTTTTTGTTTGGGAGCTTAGCAGGCAAAAGTCTTATGAATATCCACCTGCTTAACGAATGTCGCCGAGACGGCTAAAAAAGCATTAAAGTGCGGACTTGCCATATGTGCCTCCAGCGCCGCTTGGGATTGCCACACTTCATACATCCAAAAGTGATTTGCATTATCTAAAGATCGATGCAGCGTATACTCAAAACAACCGGCCTCGGTGTGGGTGTCACTCACCAGTTGTTTGAGGATGTTAAAGAGCGCATCACTCTGACCTGAATGCGCTTGGATTTGCGCAAAAACCGTGATTTTCATTGGCTAAATCCCTCAAGTACAATTTTACCAATCGCTTTACCCGACTCAATTTGTGCATGGGCTTTAAGTAAATTTTGCGCATTGATCGTACCGTAATGCTCGCCAAAGGTGCTTTTTACTTTGCCGGTATCAATAAGTTCGGCAATGCGATTGAGTAGATGGTGCTGGGCAATCATATCCTCGGTTTGATACAGGCTGCGGGTAAACATGAGCTCCCAATGTAACGACAGGCTTTTACGCTTCAGTTTCATCACATCTAACGGGCCGACAGGATCATCAATCAGTGCCAGTTTACCTTGCGGTCTGAGCACTTTTACGATTTCGTCAAAGTGCTTATCGGTTTGAGTCAGGCTAATCACATGGGTGACATCGGCAATATCTAGCTTAGCCAGCTCTTGCGAAAGGGGTTGGTTATGATTGATGACGACATCTGCACCTAAGGTTTGCACCCAAGTTGCGGATTCTGGCCGTGATGCGGTACCGATAACCTCTGCTCCAGTCAATTTGACCGCCAGTTGAGTGATAATCGAACCCACACCGCCAGCCGCACCGATAATCAGAATACGTGCATCTGTGGCTGAGCCATCTTGTGGCAGACCTAAGCGATCAAACAATAACTCCCATGCTGTAATGCTGGTTAAGGGCAAGGCCGCAGCCTGTGCGTAGCTTAAGGTTTGCGGTTTATGGGCAACAATGCGCTCATCGACTAACTGATATTCCGCATAACTGCCACTGCGGCTAATATCGCCGGCATACCAAACCTCATCGCCCACTTTAAATAGGCTGACTTTGTCGCCAATGGCTTTAACAACACCGACGGCATCCCAACCGAGGATTTTATATTCCCCTGCGGGCGCTGAGCTGGATGCGCGGATCTTGGTGTCGACGGGGTTAACCGATATGGCTTTAACCTCGACTAAAAGATCAAAACCTGTTGGGGTGGGTTTGGCTAATGTGATGTTTTCTAATGCATTGATTGCACCTGCTGTTTGGTAACCTACGGCTCTCATAATCATTCCTCACTGGCGACTCGTGTCAGTCACTTGTCATTGAGTGCCATTGTGTGAAATATTAACCTTTAGATAAACGGGGTAAAGTTTGTAATTTTTTCAAAGGAAATTTGATAATCATGCTGCTCAATGATCTCGCATTATTTGTTCGGGTTGCCGATTGCGGCAGTATTTCGGCCGCAGCGGCTGAATTGGAACTCTCGGCAGCGTCGGCCAGTGCAGCGATTAAACGCCTTGAAAAACAGCTTGATACCAGCCTATTTGTGCGCACAACCCGCAGCCTTAGGTTAACTGCTCAAGGTGAGCGTTACCTAATCCATTGTCGCCGCGCCTTAAGTGATCTCGCCCTGGGAGAACAGGCGATCGCCAGCGATAAAGGCAAGGTGTCTGGCACCTTAAGCCTGTCTGTTTCATCAGACTTTGGGCGAAACTTATTTGTCCCTTGGCTTGATGACTTTTTACTGGATTTTCCGCAGCTGCAAGTACGTTTGCATTTGGGCGACAATATTAGCAGTTTTTACCACGATAAAATTGATGTGGCAGTGCGCTATGGTAAGCCGCAGGATTCTAATCAAGTTGCCTTTCCGATTTGCAGTGCCGACAGAGTGCTATGTGCATCGCCAAAATACCTTGCCAAGTTTGGTCAACCCGAGACATTAGAGCAGCTAACACAGCATAACTGCTTATTTTATAAATTAGATGAGAGAACCCATGACCAATGGCAATTTGAGCGTGATGGCCAGGAATGTAAAGTAAGAGTCACAGGCAATCGCAGTGCCAATGATGCTGAAATTGCGCGCCGCTGGGCGGTAGCGGGAAAGGGGTTGGTGTTTAAGTCGAGTTTAGATTTGGCAGAGGATATTATGGCAGGGCGTTTGGTGCCCTTATTGCCAGAATATCGCGGCGAGTCGGTCAATTTATACTTAGTGTGTCCTGGGCGCGAGCATGTCACTCCGGTGGTATTACTGCTTCGCGAAATGTTACGTCAGCGTTGTAAAGCGCTGCAAACGCAGTTGGCGGCTCAACATATCCTCCCAAAACACCGTTAAGCAATTGCATAGTGGTAGTATATGTAAATAAGCGTATCGCATACTGTTATTTATTTTTAAATAAAGTTTTTAAAATTGTTTTTCTTGATGAGATTAGTTGTTGCTCCTTGTGTTTATTATGTGTGTTTTTGCTAAATTTTTCTGATCTAACTCATATTTATTTTAATTTAATATGAGTTAGCTCTTGCGTGAGTTGAAAAGATTTTTTGTTCGTGCGTATGATGCAATAAATGTATCCTTTTGTATCTTTAGCTGTGATGTTGCAGTGGAGATTATTTATAGCATGACGTATTGACGAGCAATGTTAATTAAATTAGCCACAAAAAATTATCCAAAAATACCAAAGCGTTTTCTTTTCGCTGTGGGTGAGTGGCTGATGTTTGGAATATTATGGGTGAGCTTACCTGTGAATATTGCCGCTGCATCTGATTCATGTATTGTTGGAAAAAATAGCTTATCAATGGCTTCTGTGATGGCGTCTCACTGTGAACCTGTTAGCCATCAGTCAACAGTAATAGTTGGTGAATATGGCGCTCCCCTTTGGACTGGCTTTAGCCAAACGGATTTTGAAAGCATATTTTGGGGAGCGTCCTTTTTCGTTTTTTTTAGTTTTATTTATTTAATCTTAACCATATTTATTCGTGGTTATATTACTAATATAGAAAACTATTATTCAGTTTTACTTAATTGGATTAAATCAGTTCAAGCAAGTACATCCTAGTGCTACATAGAGCGAATGCTCACTATCAAGATTTTCCATTAAAAATATAAATCAAGGTTTTATTATGCAACCAACGAATAATCAATATTATTCGTCGATTTCTCGTCGGCGAAATAAATGGTCAGTACTTTTCTGCGTGCAGGTGATGCTGGCCAGTTTCTCATTTGTCGGCCAAGTATTGGCCGTCAATGAATTTGAGTTAGCAACGGATGCACAAGTCGCAAAATGGTCTGGCTACGTTAATGTGGGTTTTACGCGAAACATCTATGACTCAGATAGTTATTACGCCTATCAAGCCTTTAACATCGATAGCCGGATCGATTACAAGGCAAATTGGGGCAATGTGCTATTTACCCTTGGGGGTGAAAAGCAAACATTACATGGCAAGGAGTCCAGTTTTTATGACCCTTTGCTGGAGTACCGCACGCCACTGTATGCCTTAAGCGATACCGTCTCATTGAAAGGTAGTTTAGGTGTGTATCTGCCCGCAGAACGCGAATCAAAGCTGGATCGGTTGCAATATGCGCCACGCATTGCCGCGTACTTATTTTGGAGCCCGCTAGATAACCTAAGTTTTTATTTTTCACCGCGCTATCGCTACAACGCTTACCAATACAAAACCGCTGGTGAGCGCGTGTTAGTTGAACAGCAACTCGATGGATTAGTCGATGCTTATTGGCAAATAACCGCCAATTGGTATTTGGATGTGAGTGGTCGTTATCGGATTTCTAAAAACTATTACGGTCGCCGACTCGACGATCAATTTACCTTCGCCCAAGAACTCGGTTGGTCGTTTAAGCCTGATTGGGTGTTGGCTGTTGGTCACAACAATAGTGGTCGTTTCTATAACCCAGAAGTGGGGACATCTCAGGGATTTGAGATTTATGACAAAAAGAGTTCAACCTTTTATTTGTCAATTACTAAATATCTATAAAAACAGTAGTTAAGAGGAATCTATGAAGAAGTCAATGGTATGTCTGGCGATCACCAGCGCACTGACCCTTGTGGGGTGTGGTGCCGGCGATGAGCCTTATAAAGAACTCCCGAAAGATGAAAAGCAAGTCACCACTGCTGACATCGATAAAGCAACTGAGCGGCAGTATCTCTACATTCGCAGCGTGGGTAAGGCTCCGCGTTATGCCGCTGAGGTGCGAGGTTTTACTCAAGGTGATCCTAAGTTGGTGACCTTGCATAAAACTGAGAATGGCATCCAAGTACGTCAAATTGATCGAGATAATATCGGATTAGGTCATGACAGTCGTTATCCTAATGAGTATAACCAAGCGCCAGTATTAACCATTCCCGGCGAATATATCGATTTTAAATGTACCGAAGACAAATGGCGTGAGTGTATTAACGTGGAGCAAGTTAATACCGATGCTAATTTAACATGGCAGAATAAACGTTACTTTGTCCCTGATTTTGCCAAAGCTAAAATTGCCGAGTTGGGCATTAATGACATATTTACCTTTGGGGAATGCGTTACTGAAACCGAAGCGCCGCGTTTAGTGAATACTCAAGGCCAAAAAGGCTATGAGATGGATTTAGCCAAGGGCGTGGTTAACTTTGAAATTGAGCATACCTATCAAGCTTCACCAAGTTGCTTTAACCAATTTTACGGTGGCAATCTCGACAATTTATCCTTTACGACCACTGAGTTTATTTCGATTGTGGCGGTGGATCAGTTAGCCAGTAAAGACTATCAAGCGATTCCTTATGCCGAAAACGAAAAGGGCGCATTTGGTTTCTTTACCTCCTCCCATACCTATCGTGATGCGACTGACTCAGAGGGCGTTGACGGGTATGTGCGAACTTACTTGAATCGCTTTAATCCGGCCAAATCGGAACTGACTTATTACCTGAGTAATAATTTCTACGATGCGAAAAATAAACCCTTTTTGGATGCTGCCATTGAGTCTGTTACGGCAATTAACATTCAAAACAAGTTGTATAAAACCGGTTTTCCACAGATAAAACTTGAGCAAGCCAACGATAAACGCCATGGCGACCTACGTTATAGCAACATCACTTTATTCGATGAGCCTCTGGATAATGGCCTGGCGGGTTATGGTCCATCAGCGGCAAACCCGCTAACAGGTGAAATTGTTAGTGCGCGAGTCAATCAATACAGCTCGAATCTAAAACAAGGCGCCGTTCGTTACTATCGTCAAGTGCGTTTAGATTATAACAGAGGCAAATTGGACGCGAATTCAGTCACATCGTTAACGGGCGAGCCTTATGTATCGAATTTGAACAAGCCAGATGTCAGCCTCGATACCGCGCCTGTTGAGGCGGCAGCATTTGAGCAACCCACTCAGCAACTCATTGCTGCACCCAAATCGCTGTTATTAACGCCCAAGGATAATAGCTTCGATGCCTTAGCGGATTTTGACGAAAAAACACAAGCGTTTTGGTCTGAAAACTCAATGATGCATGTCGATACCGTGTTTGCTACAGGTGGTAGTGATCGTGAATTACCACGCGGTATCAAAGGTCATGAAATTGACTGGAAAAAAGCCGACATGTGGGTTGATGGCAAAGTGGGCGGTAAGTTAGCGGCATTTGAAGATCTGCCCATAAGTTTACAAGACACCTTAACAACAGCCCTAGCTGCACAAGCATTTGCTGGCACCTTGACCCATGAGTTAGGACATACTTTTGGCTTAAGGCATAACTTTGCAGGGAGTCGCGACCACGACAATACCTTTAACCAAGCACAACTGAAGGAGTTAAAAGCCGCCTTTAGCGATGCAGGTTACCCAGACATTACTGTTAATGCCGAGTTTTCGAGCCAAATGGATTATAACGTGAATCGGTTTGCGACCACGTTTGAACCCTATGACTTAGCTGCATTACGTTTTGGCTATGCCCGTGAAGTAGAAACGAAGACCAATGAATTTGTGTCGCTCAAAGCGGAAGATGCTAAGCGTCGTGACGAACTTGCCAAAGGCGTCGTTAACGGTGATACCCGATTTGGCGCGCTTTATAACATCGAGCAAAACAATAGCCTACGTCAGTATTCTTTCTGTACTGATGAGCACGTGTCCCTTAACAGCAACTGTAATCGTGGAGATGCGGGCAAAAACTTGGATGATATTGGTCAGTTTTATATCGAAAAGTATTTCGATAGCTACGAGACCATGAACCTACGCCATAATCGTCAATCTTTGTTTGAAGATCATAGCCTAAGTTACGCTATTAATCGTAAAGCTCAGTTTGATGAAATACGTCAATTCATTGAAGATGTGAGCTTTTTAGAGCAATTATTTGGTCTATCTGAAAACTTTTTCGCTGGTGAATGCGAACGATTGGCGGCGGCAGGTAGCGAGGCTTGGTATTGCGCGAATCAGCGGGCGATGAATCAGTCGGCAGATTTCTTCCTCAAGCTGGTTGGAGAAAATGATGCGACCCTCGATGTGACATACAAGCAAGCCGATGGCAGCGTTGCGTTAAGGCAACAGTACAATTTTGCTAAGGTACTTGAGCAATATCGTTTTAAAAGCGGCGATATGAAGGCGCAATTTGAGCCAGGTGAGGTGATCAGTCAGTTCTCTGATTCTCCTGAAGCCTTGAAAGAGTTGATCATTAAATCGCAAATCAATCCTAAATTTCAGGATTTATTAACGGCGGATGTTAGCTTTTCGGGTCGCTTACTCAACGGCATTAAAACGCCAGCATCTTCACCTAACCACCCCTATGTGAATGAACGCGACGTGTTGGGAGTGTGGCCAGATAAATTGTTAGCCGTGAGAGCCTTAGTATCACGTACCACTCCCCGTAGTACGTCAAGCCGTGGCTATAAAGCATTGGTTGATTTACCTAATGTGGGTCCGGTGTTCCAAGACATGCTGTGTAAAATGACCATGGGCGAAGGTCCTGGCCTGACTCGCGGTAATACGCCGCTCTTTACCGAAAGCTGTGGCGTGAGTGGTAAGCTCGATAGCTATCTGCCTTATTACACTGATTTTGCACAACAAAGTATTGAACCATTACCTAATTATGACCGTTCAGTATCACGTTACTTCCAATTTGATACCGTTAACGGCCAACCAAAAGGTAAGAGTAATTTACTGCAGATGATATTACGCCAAGTGGTGCTTGCATCCGTGGACAGTGACTATCAAGGCGAGCAAAAAGCTAGGGTATGGCGTGAATACGTTGGTATTCGTTTAGCGGGTCCAGCATTGGCGACTCAAGCAGAAGTGACGGTAAATGGCCGAGTGTATGCTGCAACCGCAGAAAACACTTTAGCATTGGCGCTGATTAACCGAATTAAAGAGATGGAAACCTTTAAGACGCAGGCCGGTGAGGCCACGCTTGCCATCAAGTTAAACAACGGCACAGTAGGTGAGATCATTGACAGGCAGCTAAGTCGAGATCAGCTAGTGCTCAGTTATTTACCTGTGCTTGATTAAGTCACTTGAATCGAGTGAGCCGCACCCGCGGCTTTGCAATCCATAACCATGTGTAAAACATAAAAAAGGCCGCTCAGTGAGCGGCCTTATTATTCATGTAATCTTGTATGGCTTAAGACTTGGCGCGTTTCATCGCGGTGAAGAATTCATCGTTAGTCTTCGTCATCGCCAGTTTATCAATGAGGAATTCCATTGCGCTGACTTCATCCATTGGATTGAGGATCTTACGTAGGATCCACATTTTTTGTAGCTCGTCCGGATTTGTCAGTTTCTCTTCACGACGAGTACCGCTGCGGTTAAAGTCAATCGCAGGGAAGACACGTTTTTCAGCGGCTTTGCGTGACAGATGCAGCTCTTGGTTACCTGTACCTTTAAACTCTTCGTAAATCACTTCGTCCATCTTAGAACCAGTATCGACTAACGCCGTCGCGATAATGGTTAAGCTGCCGCCGTTTTCAATGTTACGAGCCGCACCGAAGAAGCGCTTAGGACGGTGTAGGGCGTTAGCGTCCACACCACCCGTTAACACTTTGCCCGATGAAGGGATGACAGTGTTATACGCACGTGCTAAACGGGTGATAGAGTCGAGTAGAATCACTACGTCTTTTTTGTGTTCGACTAAACGCTTAGCTTTTTCAATAACCATTTCAGCCACTTGTACGTGACGGCTTGCTGGTTCGTCGAAGGTAGATGCAATAACTTCGCCTTTAACGAGGCGTTGCATCTCTGTCACTTCTTCTGGACGTTCATCGATCAGCAGAACCATCAACACCACTTCAGGGTTGTTGTAGGTAATTGACTGGGCAATGTTCTGCAGTAATAACGTCTTACCTGCTTTCGGTGGCGCAACGATCAGACCACGTTGACCCTTACCGATAGGTGAACATAAATCCAGAATACGGGCAGTGATGTCTTCAGTTGAGCCATTACCACGCTCCATACGCATACGTTCTTCTGCGTGGAGTGGGGTTAAGTTTTCAAAGAGGATTTTATTGCGAGAGTTTTCAGGTTTATCAAAGTTAACTTCGTTAACTTTTAACAGGGCAAAATAACGTTCACCTTCTTTGGGTGGGCGAATCTTACCAAAAATAGTGTCACCCGTTCGCATGTTAAAACGGCGAATTTGGCTTGGTGAAACGTAAATATCATCTGGGCCAGCTAAGTAAGATCCATCTGCACTACGTAAGAAACCGAATCCGTCTTGGAGTATCTCTAATACGCCGCCACCGAAAATGTCTTCGCCGCTTTTGGCGTGGGCTTTAAGGATGGAGAAAATAATGTCCTGCTTGCGAGCACGGGCCATATTTTCGAGTTTCATGTTTTCGGCTAGCGAAACTAGGTCGGATATCGGCGTGTCTTTTAATTCAGTTAAGTTCATGTTGGGGATCTTGTGTTACGCGACAAAGCTTACCTCGATCAATCAGTAAAGTTTGTGATTCAGGATAGTTATTGATGAGCGAGAAGTGGTTTAGTTAGAAAGAATCTGGTTATTAAAGTAGCACTAACAAAGCAGGGCGTCCAGAAATTTAGGGGGATTCCGGCACAATTTAATTTAAGCTTGTGCCGGACGTCACTCATAGCGACAACAAATTAGATTTGTGCGTCGATAAACTCTTTTAATTGAGTTTTAGAGAGGGCGCCAACTTTGGTCGCAGCTAACTCGCCGTTTTTGAATAACAGTAGAGTTGGGATACCGCGAACGCCATATTTAGCAGGAGAAACGTTGTTTTGGTCAACGTTTAATTTAGCGATAGTCACGCGACCTGCGTACTCTTCGGCAACGTCGTCAAGGATTGGTGCGATCATTTTGCATGGACCACACCACTCAGCCCAAAAGTCTACCAATACTGGTAAATCGGCCTTTAATACGTCGTTTTCGAAGCTGTCGTCGCTCAGGTATATAATTTTATCGCTCATGATGTTCTCCAGTTTGGTTGCCATTGCTGGTTTGTTAATGGCTTACCATGTATATTGGGGCTGAAAAATAGCTTTTCAAGTTACCTTTTACAATGTGGCTATTTCAAACGATCGAGTATCTTATTGCAACCCCAAATGGTATGCTTGCGCTATGAGCCAAACACATTTATCAAATCAAAAATTTGCCGACCTACCTCTACATCCTGAGGTAAAACAGGCCCTTGCCGAGAACGGCTTTGAATTTTGTACGCCGATTCAGGCGTTATCATTACCCGTATTACTTCAATCAAAAGATATCGCTGGCCAAGCTCAAACGGGCACAGGCAAGACAATGGCGTTTTTGGTTGCCACATTTAACCATTTATTGTCGTCCTCCATTCCTGAAGGGCGCCAATTAAATCAACCTCGTGCCATTATCATGGCACCTACCCGTGAATTAGCGATCCAAATTGCTAAGGATGCGATTTTACTCGCGAAACATACTCGCCTAAAGGTGGGTATTGTTTATGGTGGCGAGAGTTATGATGTTCAACGTAAAGTGCTCGACCAAGGTGTTGATATCTTAATCGGTACTACCGGACGGATTATCGATTATGTGCGTCAGGGCATTATCAATTTAAATGCGATTCAAGCTGTTGTGTTAGACGAAGCCGATCGTATGTTTGACCTCGGTTTTATCAAGGATATTCGTTTTCTATTCCGACGTATGCCCAATGCCGATCAGCGCCTGAATATGTTGTTTTCAGCCACGCTTTCGATGAAGGTGCAAGAGTTGGCCTATGATCATATGAATGATCCAGTGAAAGTCGAAATCGCACCTGAAGAAAAAACCTCCAAGAACATCAAAGAAGAAATTTTCTATCCTTCCCAAGAAGATAAGATGCGTTTACTGCTAACGCTGATTGAAGAAGACTGGCCTGAGAAAGCCATTGTTTTTTCAAACACCAAGCATAGCTGTGAAAACTTATGGTCTTGGCTTGAGGGTGATGGCCACCGTGTGGGTCTGCTTACGGGCGATGTGCCACAGAAGAAACGTATTCGAATCCTTGAACAATTCACTCAAGGCCAATTAGATATTTTGGTCGCGACTGACGTTGCCGCACGTGGTCTACATATTTCCGATGTTTCCCATGTGTACAATTATGATTTACCTGATGATTGTGAAGATTATGTCCATCGTATCGGTCGTACTGGACGCGCGGGTAACAAGGGCGTATCAGTCAGTTTTGCCTGTGAGGAATATGCACTAAACTTGCCTGCGATTGAAACTTATATCAATCACTCTATTCCTGTGAGTAATTATGATCGCGATGCGCTGCTCGATGATATTCCATCGCCGGTCAAGATCCACCGTAAACACCCAGCGGGTGCCCGTAATTTACGTGAGCGCTCAGGAGCGGGTCGAACTCCAGGTGCTCATCGCAGTGGTGGTCGTCCGCCTCGCCATGACAGGACGCGTAGACAGCCGTAAATGCCAACACCTGCTTATGCTGCCATTACTTTAGGCTCTAACAGTTTTAATATGCTGATCGCTAAGACAAAAGGCGATCAGCCACATATTATTGCTAAATATAAACGTAAAGTCAGGTTAGCCGAAGGGATTGGCGAAGATGGTTATTTATCACAGGAAGTGATGCAGCGAGGCTTAGATTGCCTCGCCATGTTTGCCCAAATGTTAACACTGCATAAAATCCATCCCAATCATGTTGCTGTGATTGCCACAGCAACACTGCGTACCATCAATAACGCCGACGAGTTTAACCAGAAGGCCATTCCTCTCCTTGGTCACCCAATTGAGATTATTTCGGGCATGCGTGAAGCTGAACTGATTTATCAAGGTATGGTGGCAACAACCTGTGGCCAAGGTCGACGCTTAGTGATTGATATTGGTGGAGCAAGCAGCGAATTTATTATCGGTGATGGTCATCAAGTCCAATTTAAAACTAGCTTGCCGATGGGCAGTGTGACCTTTAATCGACGCTTCTTTAGCAACGCGCCGGTGCAAGAACTCGACTTTGACGATGCTAAACAGCAAGTGCTGGAAGTGCTAGGTGAGCATAGACAAAGGCTAAAAGACTTAGGGTGGCATTGTGTGGTTGGGGCTTCTGGCGCGGTGCAATCAGTGGTCGAAATCTTGATGCATCGCAAACTGTCAGAAATCATCACTTTATCTGTGTTGACACAGCTGAAAGCGGAAATCCTTGCCGAGGAGGATGCGAGTCTTTCTGGCATTATTGGCTTAAGTGTTGAACGTGCGCCGACATTTGCTGCAGGAGTCGCGATTTTACTCGCCCTATTTGAGCTTTTGGGTCTTGAACAATTAGCACTATCCGGTGGCGCATTGCGTGAAGGCGTGTTAGTGATGTTGGCTAATCGGATACTTGAAAGCTAGGAAGGGCGCTGCTGCGCAACTGCTAGGACGCTTCGCGGCTAGGGCGTCGCGAAGCTCCTTCTAGAATCTAGAACCTATCAGGGCGTAGCCCGCTCTGTTTTATTTCAATATTTCGGCTAAGTCTTTTTCGAGCGATACGGTTGGACGCTCTACGATACGGCCAATTTCTTTACCTTGTTGTTGCACGATAAAGGTGGGGATGCGTTTAAACTCGTATTTTGCCGCCAGCCCTTCAGGATCTTGCTTGCTGCGATCGACGCCAATATAAGTCACTTTGATATTGGGGTTGGCCACTTCTTCGATAATGCGGATAAAACGTGGCGTTTCGCGATGGCAGTCTGGGCACCAAGTACCAATAATCACTACGATTTCTGTTGGTTCCGTAACTTTTTTGAGTGGTGCTAAGGCGTCGGTATCGACTTGGTAGCTTTTGTAGCCTTCAGCAAACTCATTGAGATCTTTTACTAAATGTTGCGCTTCAACTACACCGGTTAAAATCACTTCTTGCTTCTCCTCGCTGCAGGTGGCAATCAAGCCCTGTTTTTGCTCTTCAAAGCCACAGCCGCCATTTGCTAGTACTTGGCAACTAAAAAATAACGCGGTCGTGGCGAGTAATGCTTTAACGTTATTGTGCATGATATGCCCTCAAAATCGAAGAAGAATGAGTTTGCATTCAAACACTAATTTTGGTTTTCTAAAAGTTGCCAATGAATTTGCTGCAAGGCAGATCACGTATCGCTAATGTAAAACTTGCTCCTGCCCGCAAAAAGTTAGCTATTGTTCCAATAACTTGGCGAGGATGGGTTTATTCGCCTCAGGGAAATCGTAATGGGTGAGATCATGTTTATCGACCCAAGCAATTTGTTGCCCTTCAAGCCCCTGCGCCTCGCCAGTAAAGTCGCTCACAGTATGAATATCGAGCAAAACCTGCTTATCGGGATAATCGTAGCTTAACGCCATAAAAGGTTCGCTTGAATGGACGTTTAGCGCCACTTCTTCTTTTAACTCACGTATTAAGGCTTGGGTAACGGTTTCGTTCAGTTCGACTTTACCGCCGGGAAATTCCCACTTGCCGCCCTGATGTAAATGCTCCGGGCGCTTGGCGAGTAAGATTTGTCCGTTAGCATTAAGAATAATGCCCACGGCAACATGGATGCGTTTTGTCATAAATTTCTACTTATCACTGTATAGCCAAACAATCTGAAACTCGTCGCTTCTGGCTGCTGGTAAATATACGGAGTTGTTATATGAAGCTTATTCTTTAAAGAAGCTGTCTTCGTCGTAACCGAGTTCGTCTAAAGCGTCGAGGTCAAATTCAGATTTAACTGGAATGGCATGTTTTTCGGACGCCCAATCACCGAGGTCGATCATCTTGCAACGTTCGCTACAAAAAGGCTTAAATTTCGATTGAGGCCCCCATTCTACTGGGGTTTTACAAATAGGGCAGCTTACGGTTAACGGCATAATGGGGCTCTCTTGATTTACTGCGGAATAACAAATATCAATGCCGTTAGTGTAATGGCTTCAAGCACAGGTCGCTAGTAAGAATTCGATGCTGCGGTCTGAGTGGCGTTGTTGATCGAATTGTACAAAATGAATGGCGAAGCGATTTTTATGGCCGCTGATCGTCGGATAGCAACCGTGGGCAGCATCGACTTTGACTCGAACCAAGGACAGGGCTTGGGTGCTATCCCCTTGATAAAATCCGGCGTGGGCGGTGGCTTTAGCGTAATCAGCGGTACTGCGGGTCAGTTGAAGTAAAAGGGCGATTGGGGTGAGTAGGGGCTCGAAATGACTTACCCAAGCTTGGTAATCCTGTCGTCTTTCATCCCAAGGTTTGGCGAGCCAAAAATGCAGTTGGGGCAGGTCGAAATTGCAGCAAGCGCCCGGCATACCAAAGCGTTGTCTGAGCGCGGATAAAAATCGGTCTTGTTTTAGTTGATTCCCACAACGCTCGGGGCGTTGTAATGACTCTCTGGCTTGAGTTAAGGCTTCAATATAAAACGTGATTTGTTTGCTATCGATATGTTCGAGTTCTTGCCATTTGCTCAGTTGCAGAAGATTTCGCTCGATATCTTTAAGGACTTCATTGCGATAGTCACAGCGTTCCGATAACTCGCACAGGGAAAAAAGAGGGTAAAAACATCTATGTTGGTGGTCGTTATTTAGGTTATTACAGAGCTGTTTACTGAGGTATTCGAGTCGTAAGTAACTTCGAATCTTCTCATTTAAAGGCTGTTCATAAACTAAGTCAGTCATGGGCGTTGTGATTACCGGATAATTGTAAATAGCGTTGATGCAATGCGTGCACCTCTCGTTTTAATCTTGATATCTCTCCATGATTATCAATAATGTCGTCTGCTCTGGCGAGTTTTTCACTGCGACTACATTGGCTGTTAATGATGTTATTTACTTGAGTTGCATCAACATTATCTCGTTGTACGGTACGGCTGATTTGCAACTCTGGCGAAATATCCACCACTAAAGTCCGATGGACTAACCTATCTAACCCATTCTCAAATAGCAAGGGTACAACCATAATTACATAGTCTGAGGTGGCTTTTTCGACCTGCAAAAGCATTTCTTGGCGGATCATAGGGTGAAGTAGTTGGTTTAACCACTGGCGTTCTTGTTCATCATTAAACACCCGTTGCCTTAGCTTTGCGCGGTCAAGTTCGCCCGAGGCCGTTAACATCTCGGTACCAAAATGGCTAATAATGGCGTTTAACCCGTGGGTGCCTGGTGCGACGACTTCTCGAGCAACTACATCGGCATCGACTAGGCAAATACCTTCTTCGGCAAACAGATTCGCCACAGTGGTTTTACCGCTGCCAATCCCGCCCGTTAAACCGACAACAAATTTGGACATAATTCTCTCTGAAAGCTAAGAAGGACGCTACGCTGCTAGGACCTAGAGCGGACTTCGTCCTGCTAGGGCGTCGCTGCGCTCCTTCTAGAATCTAAAGCCTAGAACCTAGAATCTAGCACCTAGAATCTAGAACCTATAAGGACAAAGTCTGTTCTATAACGTACTTAAATACCAATCCACTATAGGTTGGCCCCATATTAGGGCGATCCAGCCTGCGGCGGCAATGTAAGGACCAAAGGGAATCGGGTTAGCAAGCTGATTACGCTTGGTCACGATCAGCGTGATGCCAACGAAGGCGCCAACCAAGGATGAAAGTAAAATGACCAGCGGCAACATTTGCCAGCCTAGCCAAGCACCAAATACGGCGAGTAGTTTAAAGTCACCATAACCCATGCCCTCTTTGCCAGTTAACAGCTTAAACAGCCAAAAAATCGACCACAAACTTAAATAGCCAGCTGCCGCACCAATCATCGCATCGGCTGGGCTGGTAAAGGTATGGTTTAGGTTGATGAGTAGCCCTAACCACAGCAGGGGAAGGGTCATCTGATCGGGTAACAGCATTTCATCCAGATCGATTCCCGTCAGCGCAATCAACACAAAAGTGAGGATTGCAGCAAACACAAATTGCCAGCTTGGGCCAAAATGCCAAGCCAATGTCGCAACCAGTAAACCGGTTATTAATTCAATAATGGGGTAACGGGCTGAGATTGGCGCGCTACAGGCGGCGCATTTTCCTCGCAACATTAACCAGCCTAACATCGGTAAATTATGCCAAGGTTTGATGGCGGTTTTACATTTAGGGCAAGCGGAGCCTGGCACCACGAGATTGTATTTTGGAGGATAGTGATCTATCGCTTTACTGAGCTTATCGATACCCACTTGCTTAACAATATCGGCATGATATTCCTGCAAATACTGATTACATTCCTGCTGCCATTCGCGTTTCATCATCACCGGAAAACGGTGAATCACCACATTTAAAAAGCTGCCAATGGTGGCCGCAAACACAAAACTTAATGAGATAAAAAGCCATGGTGCTTGGTCAAAGGTGTGACCCAATAAAGTGAAAAATTCAGTCATTATTCTTACTTAATTATATTGTTCAATGTAAAACGGATGTTAGGCGTCTAGGACGCTTCGCTAGAATCTAGGACGCAGCAAAAAACGCTGCTCTAGAACCTAGGACCTAGAATCTATAAGGGCGCAGCCCGTTCTGCTTTTTCTAGCAACGCTTTTTGCTGCGTTCTAGCCGCCAACTACTTTACCCATTTGGAAGATGGGTAGATACATAGCAACAATAAGGCCGCCGACGACAGTACCAATCACCACCATCATAATAGGTTCAATCAAGCTGGATAAACCATCCACGGCATCATCCACCTGCATCTCATAGATGGTTGAAACCTTATTGAGCATATTATCGAGTGAGCCTGACTCTTCGCCAATCATCACCATTTGGATCAGCATATCGGGGAACAGCCCAGTGGTTCGCATGGCCACGTTCATTTGCATCCCCGCCATCACTTCCTGACGGATTTTTAAAATGGCTTTACGATATACCGCATTACCCGATGCCCCCGCCGCGGACTCTAAACCATCAATCAATGGTACGCCAGCGGCAAAGGTGGTGGCTAAGGTGCGGGCAAAACGTGCCATAGCACCTTTGTGTAAAATCGGCCCAATCGCCGGAATTTTTAAGACGGCTTCATCCACTCTATCCCTCACTATTTGAGAGTTTCGGTGGGCGCGGACAAATAAAAATACGCCAGCCACAATTGCACCTAAGAAGATATACCAAGAGGATTGTAAGCCTCGGGAGATTTGCAGTACTAATTGGGTAAAAGCGGGTAACTCGGCCCCAAAGCCCTTAAAAATATCTTCGAATTGTGGCACCACAAAGAGTAACAGTAATGCAGTCACTAAAATGGCCACAATCACTACCGCAGCAGGATAAAACATGGCTTTTTTGATTTTTGACTTTAAGGCCTCAGATTTTTCGCGGTAGGTAGCAATACGATCGAATACCACATCCAAGGAACCCGAATGCTCACCTGCGGCGACCAAGTCGACATAGAGATCATCAAAATAGCGTCGATGGGGGCGCAGCGCATCGGACAATGGAATACCCGATTGGATTTCTGAAAGAATCGTTGCTAGTAGCTCACGCATTTTGACTTTTTCATGGCCGCGGCCCAGTAATTCAATGGTGGTGACTAACGGTACCCCAGCGGCAAGCATGGTGGCAATTTGCCGAGTCACCATGGCGATATCCATTGGGGTAATTTTGGGATCACCTAATTTAAATAGGGCGGCCGATTGTTTGCGTACCGTTTTAGGATTTACCCCTTGGGATTTTAGCTGGCTGCGGATCTCTGCCGCAGAAGCACCCCGCAGCTCGCCACTGGTTTTTTGGCCATCGCGGTTAACACCTTTCCATTCAAAGGTATAAATTTTAGGTTGGCTTTTTTGCTCAATCTTTTTTGGGCGAGGCTTTTTTACTGTCGTTGCCGTAGCCATAAATTATCCCTATTGGTTGTAAAGCTAAGAAGGACGTTCGCAAGCTTGCTTCTAGAATCTAGGACGTTGCTGCGCAACGGCTAGAACGCTCGCATGCTTGCTCTAGAATCTAGGACGTTGCTGCGCAACGGCTAGAACGCTCGCATGCTCGCTCTAGAATCTATAAGGGCGCAGCCCGTTCTGTTTTTTCTAGCAGCTGCGCTTTTTGCAGCACTCTAGAAGCGTTCTAGCATGCCACAGCCGTCCCGCTATTAAAAACTGGTAACCCGATTCACTTCGGCAATACTGGTCACGCCTTGGAGTACTTTTAGTAGCCCCGATTGACGCAGATCGCGCATGCCTTGCGCTTTAGCTTGGCCAGCAATCTGTAACGAGTTGCCCCCTTCCATAATAGTACGGGCAATTTCATCTGACATCTTCATCACTTCGTAAATCCCCACCCGTCCTTTATAGCCACCGGAGCAATGCTCGCAGCCCACGGGTTTATAGGTGGTAAAACCTTGGGCGATTTGCACATCGCTAAAGCCTAAACGTTGTAACTCATGATCAGGTATTTGCTCGGGCTGTTTACATTCGGGGCAGAGCCGCCGTGCCAAACGCTGGGCAATAATTAAGTTAACTGAGCTGGCGATATTATAGCCAGGCACGCCCATATTGATTAAGCGGGTTAAGGTTTCGGCGGCGGAGTTGGTATGCAGAGTTGATAATACTAAGTGGCCAGTTTGCGCGGCTTTAATGGCAATTTCGGCGGTTTCAAGGTCGCGGATTTCGCCCACCATTACCACATCGGGGTCTTGGCGCAAAAAGGAGCGTAGTGCCGAGGCAAAGGTTAAACCGGCCTTTAAATTAATGTGAACTTGGTTTACGCCCTCAAGGTTAATCTCAACCGGATCTTCAGCGGTGGAGATATTACGCTCGGCGGTATTGAGGATATTTAACCCTGTATAGAGCGAAACGGTTTTACCCGAACCCGTGGGGCCTGTGACCAGAATCATCCCTTGGGGTTTGGCCAGCATCTCAAGGTAGAGTTTTTCTTGATCAGGCTCGTAGCCTAGTTTTTCAATGCCTAATTGGGCGGAGGACGAGTCCAATATCCGCATTACAATTTTTTCGCCCCACAGGGTCGGCAGGGTGCTTACCCGAAAGTCGATGGACTTAGTGCGGGACAGCTTCATCTTAATCCGGCCATCTTGAGGGACGCGGCGCTCGGCAATATCGAGCTTTGACATCACCTTTAACCGCGCCGAGAGTCGTCCAGCTAAGCTAATGGGCGGTTCGGAGACTTCATGCAAAATGCCATCGATACGAAAACGGATACGATAGCGTTTTTCATAGGGCTCAAAATGTAAGTCTGAGGCGCCCTTGCGAATGGCGTCGGTTAATATCTTATTGATATAGATAACAATTGGCGCATCATCACTACTTTCGCCAGTTGTCTCTTCATTGCGTTTATCGGTATCGGTAATTTCGATACCCGCTAGCGCCGCCTCATCCATGCCGCTTAAATCAAGGCCGGTAATATCTTCTTCTAGTACTTTTTCAAGGGCTTTGGCGAGCTTATCCTCCTCCACCAAAATCGCTTCGGCATGCAGGCCGGCACTAAATTGGAACTCTTCAAGGGCTGCAATATTGGTGGGGTCGGAGGTGGCGATATACAGGCGATTGCCGCGTTTAAATAGCGGTAAGCAGCGGTGTTTTTCAATCAGTTTTTTATTCAGAAACTCTTCAGGGATGGCGCTAACATCAAATTCGGCTAAATCCAGCAGCGGCGTGCCATATTCCTCATAGCAAAGCTCGGCAATACTGCGGGCCGATACGAGCTTAGTCTGCACTAAGGTGGTAACTAAGGTTTGTTTGTTTTGGCGGGATTTGGTGATGGCAGTCGCCATCTGCTCTTCATTTAGCAGCCCTTTACGAATAAATAAAGTGGATAAACCTAAATGTAAGCCTGTGGTGGGCATTGGATAAACTCAATAAAAAAACGAAGGTTGATATGGTACTAAACCATATCAACCATAATAAGATGCTAAAAGGTTATAAACCAGCGCCCTCTTCACATTGTGCTTTGGTCGCTTTAGTAGTCTCTTTAGTGTCAGCAGCATAGGATACGCCGCCAGTAGCACCTATTGTTGCTGTAACAGTACAAGTACCGTCATCATATGTTAACGCTGTTGCAGTTGCTTCAGCAACATCAGGAGTTGCTGCAATTTTGGGATCTGCGGTAATTTCAGTACCGATAGTTGCGCATCCGACACCAGTTTGGATACATGCTTGGGCCTTAGTTACATATCCTGCAAGGCCTTTCATTGATGCGCCACCATGCGAGGTTGCAACATATTCACGATAAGCTGGCAATGCTACAGCAGCCAAAATACCGATAATGGCTACTACAATCATCAGTTCGATCAAGGTAAAACCCTGAGCTTGTTTGTTCATCTTGATACTTTTCATTTTCTCGCTCCAATACAGTGGAAAGTGTCGTTTATCGATTGTGTTCGTTTCGGCTACTTATCTTGATTGCTTGCAATGAATTGCTGGTTTTTTGGCTAGCGACAATTCATTTTGAGCTATTTTCGATAAGGAAGGCCGAAACGGCCATCTCGCCTGTGGTAAAAGTTAGTACAAAGTTAACTAAATTGAAACTACTTTTACGCATAAAGTATTAATTAAATGATTATTTTGTCTAAAAACTTGATGCTAAAACGTATTGCGTTCTAACAAAGGTTTGACATTGTTAGTTAAGTTGACGCATTTAACACAGAGTCAAAACATCGGCGCGAGTTATACCTGTTTTTAATGGGACTATTTAGTGGGGTTATGCTGTAAAGGTTAGGAAGCTAGAATCTAGGACGTTGCTGCGCAACGGCTAGAACGCTCGCAAGCGCGCTCTAGAATCTAGAATCTATAAGGGCGCAGCCCGCTCTGCTTTTTCTAGCCTTTCAATCGCATTGATAGGTCTAAGGCGCGGACATGTTTGGTGAGGGCGCCGACGGAAATATAATCCACACCTGTTTTGGCAAACTCTGCTAAGGTGTCTAGGGTCACATTGCCCGAGACTTCTAGCTTGGCGCCGCTGCCTTTCATTTTGTATTGATTGTTTAGCTCCACAGCTTCGACCATCATGGTGATATCAAAGTTATCTAACATGATGATATCTGTGCCAGAATCTAGTGCTAAGGCCAGTTCACTTAAGGATTCGACTTCCACTTCAACGGGTTTATTGGGATGTAAGCGACGGGCCGCCTCTACCGCTTGGCTTATGCCGCCACAGGCCATGATGTGATTTTCTTTAATTAAGAAGGCATCAAACAGACCGATACGGTGGTTTTTGCCGCCGCCGCAGGTGACGGCATATTTTTGGGCGGTGCGCAGTCCTGGGATGGTTTTACGGGTATCGAGCAAACGGGTGTGAGTGCCAGCCAGTTTGTCTACATAGTGTTTTGTGAGCGTGGCGACACCGGATAAAGTTTGAATAAAGTTCATCGCAGTGCGCTCGCCCGTCAATAAGGCGCGAGCGGGGCCTGATAATTCACACAAGACTTGATTGGGTAACACAAGATCGCCATCATCGACATGCCAATGCAGCGCGACTTCGCCACCTAATTGATTAAAGACTTGTTCTGCCCAGGCTTTGCCACAAAAAACGCCTTCTTCACGGGTGATTAATGTCGCCTCGGCATATTTATCTGCTGGAATAAGCTCGGCAGTAATATCGCCGTAGGCAATGGCTTTGGTATGTTCGTTGATTTCGGTGCCACCAAGGTCTTCACTGAGCGCGGTTTTTACGGCGTGGCGAATATCGTTTTCTAGCATGATTGGAATCCTTGCTCTGGTACGTCGGGCGAGTAGGCATGGGCTAACATGGGGTAAACTGTCTGCCTGCTTGCATTTGGGCTTAAGATTATCATGGCTGCGCCGCTAGGTGCTAGAGCGTCGCTACGCAACTGCTAGGATATAGGGCCTAGAGCGTTGCTGCGCAACTGCTAGGACGCTCGCAAGCTCGCTCTAGAATCTATAAGGGCGCAGCCCGCTCTGCTTTTTCTAGCAGCTGCGTTTTTTGCAGCGCTCTATAAGGGCGCAGCCCGTTCTGCTTTTAAGGAGTAAACATGAGTTTTGAGTTTGGTTGGTTTACTGCGGCGCGGCGTTGTGAGTCGCCACATTTTAACCAGCGCCCCTTTGGGGAGATTAGCCTGTTGGTGATCCACAATATCAGCCTGCCCGCGGGATGCTTTGGCTTGCCTTACATTGATCAATTATTTCAAGGCTGTTTAGATACCAACGCGGATAACAGTTTTGCTGATTTGGCTGGGCTTAAAGTATCAGCGCATTTTTTAATTCGCCGTGATGGTGAATGTGTGCAGTATGTGAGTTGTGACGATAGAGCTTGGCATGCTGGCGTATCTCGTTATGGCGAAAGGGAAAATTGTAATGACTTTTCCATTGGCATTGAGCTTGAAGGAACCGATACTGAGCCCTATACTGCCGCCCAATATCAACAACTTGTTGAATTGACTCAAGCCTTGTTAGCACAATACTCTAGCTTGAGTGCTGAGCGGATTGTTGGACATTGTGATATTGCGCCAGTGCGAAAGACTGACCCTGGCCCAAGCTTTGACTGGGAAAGGTATTTAACAAAGCTTCGCGACTTCTAGAATCTAGGACGTTGCGCTGCTTTTAGAATCTAGGACGCTTCGCTGCTAGGACGCAGCAAAAAGCGCTGCTCTAGGACGCCACTTCTAGGCTCTAGAACCTAGAGCCTAGAATCTAGAACCTAGAACCTAGAACCTAGAACCTAGAACCTAGAACCTAGAACCTAGAGCCTAGAACCTAGAACCTAGAGCCTAGAACCTAGGGTCTAGAATGGCGAAGCCCGCTCTGTTTGTTTCTAGCTTGTCCTGCTTTTATACAAGGAGTACTACCGATGGCATTATTTTCATTACTGGTCGCCATTCTTGTGGAGCGATTAAAGTTTCTTCCCGCTGCTTGGCAATGTGATCGCGTACTGCAATCTTACCAATCTACCTTTTTTGGTGATAAAGCATCCCTTAACAACACCAATATGCTGTTGGCATTGATATTACCCGCCGTTGTGGTTTATCTGTTGGGCTGGATTGTGTCTGATATGTTTTGGGGACTGTTAAACCTCGCCCTATGGGTGCTGGTGGCAATTATTTGTTTTAACCATCAAAAACAACGCGATACTTTTAAAAAATATATGCAGGCAGCTTGCCGCTCCGATGTGCAGGCCTGTTACCACTATGCCGCTGAGTTAGATTGCAGTGAGTGTTTAAATGCGGTTTCTGAAAAAGACTTAGGTGCCAAGGTGGGGCAAAGCGTTGCTTGGATTAACTATCGCTACTATGGTGCGGTGGCGTTATTGCTTATTTTTCTTGGGCCTGTAGGCGCGGCGCTATATTGCACTGCCCGTTTTTATGCTGAAGAAAATATACGTAAATCACTCAATTTACCGCTGATTGAAGATATTATGTTTGTCCTTGATTGGATCCCGAGCCGGATATTTTCCTTTGGTTATGCGCTCAGTGGTCAGTTTAGTGAAGGGCTCTCGGCTTGGCGTGATAATGCGTTAAATGTTCATACTAGTGCCAGACAAGTCGTCACTGCAACGGCGTTAGCCTCGCAGCCTTTACCTGAGGTGTCTAGCGCGCCTGTTTGCGTGCAGTCAACGTTAGCATTATTAGTGCTAAGCAAGCGCAACTTTACTCTGATGGTTGCCGTGCTGTCGCTGCTGACAATTTTTGGGTTGGTGAGTTAATAAGAAGGACGCTTCGCTGCTAGGACGCAGCAAAAAGCGCTGCTCTAGGACGCCACTTCGTGGCTCTAGGACCTAGAACCTAGAATCTAGAATCTATAAGGGCGCAGCCCGTTCTGCTTTTTCTAGCAGCAGCGCTTTTTGCAGCGCTCTAGGACCTAGAGCCTAGAATCTATAAGGGCGCGGCCCGTTCTGCTTTTTCTAGCAGCAGTGCTTTTTGCAGCGCTCTAGAACCTAGAACCTAGCACTTGCCCTTGTTGTGGTTTAATGGTCTGACCCCTTGGTGATATTTTTAGGCTATGCTCTCTCATCGTGAGCGGTTTTGAGTGAGATCACCTTTTAAGGTTGATTTTCAATCTGGACATCAAAAGTGTGATTTGATAAAGTGCGCTCACTCATAAAAATTGGTAAGACCAATTTACAACGGAGCTGAGCGCCAAATGGCCTATAGCAAAATAAATCAGCCAAAAATTTCTGATGTGATCATGGCGCAACTCGAGCAAATGATCCTCGAGGGCAGCTTACAGCCTGGCCAAAAATTGCCGCCGGAGCGTGAACTGGCTATCCAGTTTGAAGTGTCTCGCCCCTCATTGCGTGAAGCCATTCAAAAGCTTGAGGCGAAAGGGTTGTTAATGCGCCGTCAAGGCGGTGGCACCTATGTTAAAGAACAACTCTGGCAGAGTCTTGCCGATCCAATCGTTGAATTAATGACTGCCGATCCAGAAAGTCAGTACGATTTGCTGGAGTTCCGTCATGCAACTGAAGGCATGATGGCCTATTTTGCCGCGCTGCGTGGCACCGACGCCGATATGCAGAATATCAAGCGTATGATCCTTGAGGTGGAAGCCGCCACCAATATCGAACAACAAGCTGCTGCCATTGTGCGTTTCTACCGTGCCGTCGCTGAAGCGTCACACAATGTGGCTATGTTGCATCTCGTACTCAGTTTAACCCCTGTGCTGCATAAGAATGTGGCGCAAAACTTGGAGCTTTTAAGCCGCCGCGAAGAAGCTTCCACTATGGCTAACGATCACAGACGAGCGCTGCTCGCTGCAATCGTTCGTCGTGATCCCGAAGCCGCTAGAGAAGCCTCGAATGAACACTTAAGTTACATTGAAGAGGTGATGTTATCTGTGCGGGAAGAAGATAGCCGGTTGCAGCGAAGTTTGCGCCGTTTAAAGAGTGGCGCTTAAGTTCTGTGATTTAGCTGCCAGCTAAAGCGGAATATGCCGCAAACACCATTCATTATCATGTATATAGAGAAGGACAGTGTCATGTCTGAAGATATGCTACAAGACGTAGATCCGTTAGAGACTCAGGAATGGGTTGATGCCCTGCAAGCTGTATTAGAACAGGAAGGCCCTGAACGCGCCCATTTCTTATTAGAGAAGCTGATCGATAAAGCGCGTCGTAATGGCACTCACTTGCCTTATAACGCCACAACGGCTTACCTGAACACTATCCCTGCGGGTCAAGAGCCGCACATGCCTGGTAACCAAGAGATGGAACGTCGCATTCGCGCCATCATCCGTTGGAACGCTTTAGCTATGGTGCTTCGTGGTTCTAAGAAAGATTTAGAATTAGGCGGCCATATTTCAAGCTTCGCCTCAAGCGCGACTATCTATGACGTGTGTTTCAACCACTTCTTCCGCGGACCAAACGAAAAAGACGGCGGCGACTTAGTGTATTTCCAGGGCCATATCGCTCCTGGTATTTATGCGCGTTCATTCCTTGAAGGTCGTTTAAGCGAAGATCAATTAGCTAACTTCCGTCAAGAAGTGGATGGCAAGGGTTTATCTTCTTATCCACATCCAAAACTGATGCCGGATTACTGGCAATTCCCAACGGTTTCTATGGGCTTAGGTCCTATCCAAGCGATTTATCAGGCGCGTTTCCTGAAATATCTGACTGACCGTGGTCTGAAAGATTGTTCAGCACAAACCGTTTACTGTTTCTTAGGTGACGGTGAGTGCGATGAGCCAGAAGCCTTAGGTGCGATTGGTTTAGCGGCGCGTGAAGAGTTAGATAACTTAGTCTTCATCGTTAACTGTAACTTACAGCGTCTTGATGGCCCTGTTCGCGGTAACGGTAAGATCATCCAAGAACTGGAAGGCGAATTCCGCGGCGCAGGTTGGGAAGTGGTTAAAGTGATTTGGGGTCGTTATTGGGACCCATTATTGGCCCGTGATACCAGCGGTAAACTGCTGCAGTTAATGGAAGAAACCGTTGACGGTGAATACCAAAACTGTAAGGCCAAGGGCGGCGCTTATACCCGCGAACACTTCTTTGGTAAGTATCCTGAAACGGCCGAAATGGTGGCTAACATGTCAGACGATGACATTTGGCGCTTAAACCGTGGCGGTCATGATCCAGTAAAAGTGTACGCTGCCTTAGATCACGCACAAAAAACTAAAGGTCGCCCAACGGTGATTTTAGCTAAGACTGTAAAAGGTTACGGCTTAGGTGATGCGGGTGAAGGTAAAAACATCGCTCACAACGTGAAGAAAATGGGTATCGAGTCTATTCGTTACTTCCGCGATCGTTTCAATATCCCGATCCCTGACGATCAATTAGAAGATCTGCCGTTCTACCACCCAGGTCCAGATTCGGAAGAAGTGAAGTACATGATGAGCCGTCGTGCCGCGCTGCATGGTAGCGTGCCACAACGTCGTGAGAAGTTCAGCGAAGAGCTGGAAGTGCCATCACTGAAGATTTTCGATTCGATTTTACAGGGCTCTAACGGCCGTGAAATTTCGTCAACTATGGCGTTTGTTCGCGTACTGACTGCACTGTTAAAAGACAAGAAAATTGGCAAAAATATTGTGCCAATTATCCCTGACGAAGCGCGTACTTTCGGTATGGAAGGTCTGTTCCGCCAAGTGGGTATTTATGCTCACGAAGGCCAAAAATACGTACCGCAAGACTCTGACCAAGTGGCTTACTATCGTGAAGATAAAACCGGTCAAGTATTGCAAGAAGGGATTAACGAACTGGGTGCAATGTCATCTTGGGTAGCAGCAGCGACCAGCTACTCAGTCAACGATACACCTATGATCCCATTCTACATCTACTACTCAATGTTCGGTTTCCAACGTATTGGCGACATGGCTTGGGCTGCAGGTGATATGCGTGCACGCGGCTTCTTAGTCGGTGGTACGTCTGGCCGTACAACGCTTAACGGCGAAGGCTTACAGCATCAGGATGGTCACAGCCACGTATTGGCTAACACTATCCCTAACTGTATTACTTACGATCCAACTTACGGTTACGAAATTGCGGTTGTGGTACAAGATGGTATCCGTCGTATGTACGGCGAAAAACAAGAAGATATCTTCTACTACCTGACCACAATGAACGAAAACTATATTCAGCCTGAAATGCCAGAAGGTGCCGAGGAAGGTATCGTTAAAGGTATCTACAAGCTTGAAACGGTTAGCGGTTCTGGTAAAGGCAAAGTGCAGTTACTGAGTTGTGGCACTATTCTTGAGCAAACCCGTAAAGCGGCGCAGGCGCTGGCGAAAGACTTTGGTATCACTGCCGACGTATTTAGCGTGACCAGCTTCAACGAACTGACTCGCGATGGTCAAGCGGTTGAGCGTTGGAACATGCTGCACCCAACGCAAACGCCAAAACAAGCGTATATCAGCCAAGTGATCTCAAGTGATGCGCCTGCAATCGCAGCGACTGACTACATGAAGATCTACGGCGAGCAGTTACGTGCATTTATGCCAACCGATTACAAAGTGTTAGGTACTGACGGTTTCGGTCGCTCAGACAGCCGTGACAATCTGCGTCACCACTTCGAAGTGGACGCTAAGTTCATCGTCATCGCGGCACTGAAATCTCTGGTTGATCGTAAAGAACTGCCTGTTGATGTGTTAGCGAATGCCATCAAGGAATACGGCATCGACGCAGACAAGATCAATCCACAGTACGCGTAAGAGGCAATAAAAATGGCTGAATTAAAAGAAGTTTTTGTTCCTGATATCGGCGGCGATGAAGTACAGGTTATCGAAATCTGTGCTGCTGTGGGCGATACCTTAGCGGCGGAAGAGTCGATTCTGACCGTTGAAAGCGATAAGGCGACCATGGACATTCCTGCGCCTTTCGCCGGTGTGTTAGCCGAGTTGAAAGTGGCTGTTGGTGACAAAGTCAGTGAAGGCACCTTAATTGCGTTGATACAAGCAGCGGGTGCATCTGCTCAAGCTGCTGCGCCAGTTGCTCAAGCTGCCGCTCCTGCGCCAGCCCCAGTACAAGCGGCTCCAGCCCCTGTTGTTGCAGCGCCGGCAACGGGTGCAACCAAATTAGTTGAAGCTAAGGTTGTCGAAATCAGTGTGCCAGATATCGGTGGTGACACCGATGTGTCAGTTATCGAAGTCTTAGTTGCTGCTGGCGATAAGATTGAGGTTGACGCTGGCCTTATCACGCTTGAAACCGACAAAGCGACCATGGACGTACCATCGCCATTCGCGGGTGTGGTAAAAGAAGTGAAAGTGGCTGTGGGTGACAAGGTTTCCCAAGGCTCACTGGTTATCATGCTCGAAGTGGGCGGCGCGGCACCTGCTGCAGCTCCACAAGCGAACGCGCCAGCAGCGTCAGCTCCTGTAGCTCAAGCTGCACCTGCGGCGGCTGTTGCTCCAGTAGCTGCTGTGCCTGTGGTTGCCGTTAAAGAAATCCAAGTGCCTGATATTGGTGATGCCAGCAATGTCGATGTGATCGAAGTGCTAGTGTCAGTGGGCGATATGATCAGTGCTGACCAAGGTTTGATCACGCTCGAAACCGATAAAGCAACCATGGAAGTACCAGCGCCATTCGCCGGCAAACTGCTGTCGTTGACCGTTAAAGTGGGCGATAAGGTTTCTCAAGGTAGCGTGATTGCGACGATTGAAACTACTTCTGTTGCAACAGTAAGTGCGGGTGCAGCTACTGCACCTGTGGCTCAAGCCGCAGCTCCTGCTCCTGTTGCCCAAGAAGCGGCACCAGCCCCTGTTGCTGCTGCACCGAGCCGTCCACCGGTGCCACATCACCCAAGTGCGGGTGCGCCAGTATCTACTGGTGCGGTGCATGCGTCTCCTGCGGTTCGCCGTTTGGCCCGTGAATTTGGTGTAGACCTCACTCAAGTGACGGGTTCTGGCCGTAAAGGTCGCATCATGAAGGAAGACGTGCAGGCGTATGTGAAGTACGAACTGTCGCGTCCTAAGGCGACAGCGGCTACCTCAGTTGCAACGGGTAACGGTGGCGGTCTGCAAGTGATTGCGGCACCTAAAGTGGACTTCAGCAAGTTTGGTGAAGTGGAAGAAATTCCATTAAGCCGTATCCAGAAGATCTCAGGTCCAAACCTGCACCGCAACTGGGTAACTATTCCCCACGTGACTCAGTTCGATGAAGCTGATATCACCGAAATGGAAGAGTTCCGTAAACAGCAAAACGACGCGGCGGCGAAGAAGAAAGCCGATTATAAGATCACTCCGCTGGTCTTTATGATGAAAGCCGTGGCGAAAACGTTGCAACAGTTCCCTGTGTTCAACTCAAGCCTAAGCAGCGACGGCGAATCACTGATCCAGAAGAAGTACTTCCATATCGGTGTGGCGGTTGATACGCCAAACGGTTTAGTTGTGCCTGTGGTGCGTGATGTGGATAAGAAAGGCATTATCGAGTTATCTCGCGAATTAGCTGATATCTCTATCCGCGCTCGCGATGGTAAGCTCAAATCTGCCGATATGCAGGGTAGCTGCTTCACTATTTCAAGTTTAGGTGGCATTGGTGGTACAGCCTTTACCCCAATCGTTAACTACCCAGACGTGGCGATTTTAGGTGTGTCTAAATCTGAAATTAAGCCTAAGTGGAATGGTAAAGAGTTCGAGCCTAAATTGATGTTGCCACTGTCGCTATCTTACGATCACCGTGTGATCGATGGTGCAATGGCGGCACGCTTTAGCGTGACCCTGTCAGGAATTCTGTCCGATATTCGTACTTTGATTCTGTAAACAAATAAGGCTGCTCATCTAGAGTGGCCTTTTGTTTATTGTGATCAGTATCAAACACAGGTTAAAATGCGCCCACCTTACGCGCTGGCGCATTTTCGGTTGGCAGGATTACTCTCCTCCAACGGATTGAATGAGAATTAGAGGAAAACATGAGTAACGAAATCAAAACTCAGGTAGTGGTATTAGGAGCGGGTCCTGCTGGATATTCTGCGGCCTTCCGTGCGGCGGATTTAGGCTTGGAAACCGTTATCGTTGAACGTTTTAGCACTTTAGGTGGTGTGTGTCTGAACGTGGGTTGTATCCCATCTAAAGCCCTGTTACACGTTGCTAAAGTGATCGAAGAAGCCAAAGCCGTTGCTGCACACGGTGTGGTTTTCGGCGAGCCAACCATCGATTTAGACAAGTTACGCAGCTTCAAGCAAAAAGTAATCAGCCAGTTGACTGGTGGCTTAGGCGGCATGTCTAAAATGCGGAAAGTTAACGTTGTTAATGGCTTCGGTAAATTCTCTGGCCCTAACAGCCTAGAAGTGACTGCAGAAGACGGCACTGTGACGGTTGTTAAGTTTGACCAAGCGATCATCGCTGCGGGTTCTCGCCCAATTAAACTGCCATTTATTCCCCATGAAGACCCACGTATTTGGGATTCGACCGACGCATTAGAACTGAAAGAAGTCCCTGGCAAATTGTTGGTAATGGGCGGTGGTATTATCGGTTTAGAAATGGGTACGGTTTACTCTTCTCTGGGCAGTGAAATCGACGTGGTTGAAATGTTCGACCAAGTGATCCCTGCGGCTGACAAAGACGTTGTTCGCGTATTCACTAAGCAAATCAAGAAGAAATTCAACCTGATCCTCGAAACTAAAGTCACAGCGGTTGAAGCCCGTGAAGACGGTATTTACGTTTCTATGGAAGGTAAGAGCGCGCCAGCTGAGCCTGTACGTTACGATGCGGTATTAGTCGCCATCGGCCGTACGCCAAATGGCAAGCTGATCGACGCTGAAAAAGCGGGCGTTAAGATTGATGAGCGTGGTTTCATCAACGTAGACAAGCAATTACGTACTAACGTACCGCACATCTACGCCATCGGTGACATCGTTGGTCAACCAATGTTGGCTCATAAAGGTGTGCATGAAGGCCACGTCGCGGCCGAAGTTATCGCGGGCATGAAGCATTACTTCGATCCAAAAGTTATCCCATCAATCGCTTACACAGACCCTGAAGTGGCCTGGGTTGGTCTGACAGAGAAAGAAGCGAAAGAGCAAGGTATTGCTTACGAAACTGCTACTTTCCCATGGGCAGCTAGTGGTCGTGCTATTGCGTCAGATTGCTCTGAAGGTATGACTAAGCTGATTTTCGATAAAGATACTCACCGCGTTATCGGTGGTGCTATCGTCGGTGTAAACGGTGGCGAACTGTTAGGCGAAATCGGTCTGGCAATCGAAATGGGTTGTGATGCTGAAGATTTAGCATTAACGATTCACGCTCACCCAACGCTACATGAGTCTGTTGGTTTAGCGGCTGAAATCTACGAAGGCTCGATTACTGACTTGCCAAACCCAAAGGCAAAGAAAAAGTAATCTAGGCTTATTTTGCAAAAGCGCCTTCGAGGCGCTTTTTTATTGCCTAAGTAAAGATGTGACGTTAATGTGAATGTGTGAGTGTATTCAGGCTGTTGAACTGTTACTGTACAACTATGGTGTGAAGTAAGTCGTCAGATGAAAAAAATAATAATTCACTTCCTTTTGGCATCTATGTTGGTTTTCTGCTCTGGTCTGTATTCAGCTTGGGCTGGTAATTTTGTGCAGCGGGTTTTTACCGATAGGGACGGACTTGAAGCAACCAGTATTCGAGCGCTCACACTCGATGACCATGGCTTTATCTGGGCGGCAACGGAGCAAGGTTTATATCGAGTTAGTAATTCTAAAGTGAGGCGGATTGATAAAACCGGTTCCGAGTTACGCCTTGCCGATGAGTTTATAACGACCGTCGTCAATATTGATCGAGATTTATTGTTGCTGAGTACCAATGCGGCAACCTATCTGTATAACATCGCCAAAAATCAGTTTATTCAAATGGGTTCGCCCAATTTATTCCCACATTTTTCAGGTGGCGTGTTAATTTCTGCTGTTCGTAAAAATGCCCAAGAATGGCGCTTGTTGATTGATAACGGCCAGATTTACGATTTATCGACCGCAACGTTAACCTTAACCTTAGTCACTCAGTTACCCGTTAATCGTGATTTACCTTGGCGCAAGTTGCTGAGCATGCCGGATGGTCAGATCCTTGTCGCAGGGCAATTCCAATTGTTGCTTCTTAATCACTTGGGGGAAAAGCTAGTTGATTATCAATGGACTGAGTCCATGGGTAACATTCTGGATATGCTTGAGGATTCAAAGCAGCGCATTTGGATTGCGACCAGTCGAGGCGTTTATCGATTTGAACCTCAGACCTTGCAGATTTCGCCAGTGCCTGAATTACCGGATTGGAGCACGGCTATGGTTGAAGACCGTCATGGTGAGATTTGGTTTTCAAGCCGCGCGGGATTATTGAAGTGGTCACCAGATACTCATCAGCTTGAAAATTATCAACAAGAGCTTAAGGCTCAAGCCAATATGGAAACATTAAAGGCAATCTTGTTTGATAAATCAGGTTTGATGTGGGTCGGTGGTTCTGGAGATGGTTTAGCTTTACTGGCTTCACAGCCGGATTTCATTCTCGACACTTTCACCAGTGAACCGCCCCATGAATTATCGGATGCTATGGTATGGTCGGTGTTTGCAAGTGATGAAGGGTTATGGTTTGGTGCTTCACACCTCAGCTTTATCGCTCGAAATAGCCAAAAAGCCGTGACCATAGACATTGATGGATTAAAGCCCCATGAGAGTATCTATGGGATCAGTGATTTTATTGATCACTACTTATTAGTTTCTACCACCAGTGGTTTGTTTGTTGTGGATAAGCTGACCTTAAAAGGGAGCAGTTTTGCCCAGTGGGCGCATGGAAGTGAAGCATTTAAAAATAAAGTCATCTATGGCACCTATGCCGATCCCAAGCTAAAAGGACGATTTTGGATTGCATCGGCTACGGGCCTGTATTTTTGGGAGCAGGGGCTATTTGAGCCGCAGCCTTTTAACATTGATGGGCCAACGGGGGATGATTCGCCTGAGCTCAAGCGGCCAACAATCCGTACTTTGTATCGTGCTTCCGATGGTAAGTTATGGATAAGTGGACGAAAAGTTTTTGGTTATATTGACGAGCAAAATCTTTTCCATGATCAAAGGCAATTGTTTAGCGGCTTAAATTCTGAGCCGTCAATTAGTCATCTTGAAGAAATATCTCCCGGAGTGATGTGGTTTGGCTCCTACGAGAGGGGCTTATTCGAGTACCACCTCCAAGATGGCAAACTTGTTTCACTCACTTTACAGTGGCAAGTTAACTGTAGTTCAGTGTTTTTCATACAAAAGACCACTAATGCCAACATAGTGGCCTGCGCTGATTCGCTTATTCGCCAAGATAGGGCGTCTGGGCAAATCGCGATGTTTACTCAGCTTGATGGCCTGATTTCTAACGAGATGAATGAAGGCGCCTATTTTTACTCTCCAGGGGCTGGATTATATATTGGTACGCCAGAAGGGGTGATGCATCTCGATGCCGATAAGCTGACGAACCGCATTGCTGATGATCATGTGATGTTAGAGTCGGTATCGGTTTATTACGACAATAACACCCAAGTCTCACTATTGCCTCAGCCCATGATGGTGATTAAACCTGGCGCCAATATGGTGAGTCTGCAAATTACCAATTTGGATTACCTTGATGATTCTCCTATTCAATTTAAATATCGGCTTAGATACCAAGGTGACGAAGATAACTATGTACTCCTTCAGGGGGAATCGCAGATTAACCTTGCAGGTTTAGCTGCTGGGGAATATGTACTTGAGGTCTTAAGCCAAGTTAACGGTATTTGGTCGGATAAGCCCTTCACCTTTCCTTTCTATGTTGAGCAGCATTGGTGGCTCTCTCAAGGATTTAAAGGCATCTTGCTGTTAGTCTTTTCGATTATTGCACTGGGTTTAGCTTGGTACCGCCAGCGTCAGGTTCGCACCTTTATGGCCATGAACCAAGCGTTAACCGAAAGTGATGATCGCCTCAGACAATCGTTACGGGGCAGTGACTCGGATTTGTGGGAATGGCACAGGGATACCCAGTGTTTTTACCTCGATAACCGCGGTTATGTATTGGGAAACCATGCAAACGAAATTGTACTTACCCTTGAAACGCTTCCCGTTCATCCTTTGGATCGAGAAAAAGTGCTTATACAGTGGAATCGTATGTTAAGTGGTGACCTCGATCGATTTGAAGCCGAATATCGCTATCATCGCAGAGATGGCAATTGGGGGTGGTTGCGGGTGCGTGGGCGTCCTGTGGCTCGCAATAAACAGACTCAGGAAATTGAGCGGGTTGCGGGGATTTATAGTGATATTACCCTACGACGTCAGCTTGAAGATGAGGTAAGCCTCTTAGCCCAAGCATTTGAAAATACATCTGAAGGTGTGTTGATTTTAGATGTGGATGAAAATATTCGAGTTGCCAACCATGCCGCACAGCACATTATTGGCTCTGAACAAAAGAGTCTTGTCGGCTTATCGTTTTCGCAGTTTGTCCAAATGAAAGATGGATTGTCTACTGAGGTGGCCCAGTTGCTTGGTCAGGAAACCTCATGGACGGGGGAACGTGAGTTAGTGGGGCAAAATGGCTTGGTATGTCCAGTGTGGCTTAACGTGTCAGTGATGCAGTCAGTGAATCAAAATGCCATTCATTATGTAGTTGTATTTTCTGATATTACCGAGCGTAAGCGTACAGAGGCGGATCTTAGACGTCTGGCCAATTACGATGTATTAACAGGGCTACCTAATCGCTCTTTATTCTCGAATCGGTTGATGCAATCGATACAAGCGGCGGAGCAAAACGGTGAAAAATTAGCGTTATTGTTCCTTGACCTCGATAGATTTAAGCATGTGAATGACTCCTATGGCCACAGTATGGGGGATGCACTCTTAGTTGAGGCATCAAATCGGCTACAGTCTTGTATCGGGAGTGAGCATTTACTCTGTCGTTTTGGCGGTGATGAGTTTGTTATTTTATTAAAGAATGTCAAAGAATTATCCGATATCAACCATTTGGCTGAGCAGCTACTCGCACAAATCGTAGCCCCCTTTAGGTTGTTTGGTCGCGAGTTTTACATTTCAACCAGTATTGGGATCAGTATTTGGCCCGATGATGCAATGCAGCCAGAAGCCTTCATTAAAAATGCGGATCTGGCCATGTATCACGCCAAGGAGGAAGGGCGCGGTAACTTCAAATATTATTCATCAGAGCGTAATGCCCAAGCGTTATACCATTTACGGCTAGAGGCCGATTTACGTAAAGCGATAGAGCGGCAAGAATTTGAACTGTATTACCAACCACAAATTGATATTTTGCGGGGGGATAAATTTATTGGGATGGAAGCGCTCATTCGCTGGCAGCATCCCGTCGATGGCTTTGTTCGCCCGGATATTTTTATTAAAGTTGCTGAAGCTTGTGGTTTAGTCGTTGATATTGATCGCTGGGTCTTGCGCTGTGCGTGTTTGGATGGGGCAAGATGGGCTAAACAAACGATAGAGCCGTTTAAAATGTCGGTTAACATTTCAGCCGTGCATTTCCGTCAACCCGACTTTATTGACGGTGTAAAGAAAATACTTGATGCTACCCACATGCCAGCTTCGTCTTTGTGTTTAGAAATTACTGAAGGGGTATTAATGAAAGAGTTGCAAGTGGCCAAGACCCATTTAAAGCAACTTGATGACCTAGGAATTGAAGTTGCGATTGACGACTTTGGTACTGGATACTCCTCTTTAGCTTATTTGCGTAATTTTGAAGTGGATACACTTAAAATTGACCGTTCGTTTTTGATCGATATCGCCTCAAATGGTGCAGATCAGGCTATTGTGAGCAGTATTATTGAGCTGGCGCGTAATTTAAAGTTAACCGTTATCGCTGAAGGGGTTGAGACCGTAGAACAGTTAGAGCAGCTTTTTAGCCGTGGCTGTTATATTGTTCAGGGATATTATTTTGCTAAGCCTATGTCTGTCAGTGATTTTGAGAAATATCTACAGTCGCAGTATCCGCTTGATTCATTGCAATCTTAATCTGCAATTTTAGCTGGTTTAATTGTACTTCATCTATCTAGGTTAATACTCAAGGATGAAACCTTTCAATCATCCGATTGATAGGTGGGTCTTAAGCGGAAATGAAAGGTTGCAGTTATTGATTGAAAATGTCGTAACTCATCGGTTCAGATAAAATATGACTGACAGTTAACTTGATAAATTTGTTAATATTAACTCGAATTTTTACCCTATAAAAAGTACTTATTATGATGCGCCGAATAGTAGCTTCTCTCTTTTTATGTGTGTTACTCACTCCTTTATATGCGGCTGAACGGCCAAAAATAGGAGTGGTGTTAAGCGGTGGTGGCGCTAAAGGTGCTGCCCATGTCGGCGTGCTTAAAGTCTTAGAAGAACATCATATTCCTGTGGACTATATTGCAGGCACGAGTATCGGTGCTTATGTCGCAGGTATGTATGCCTTGGGATACAGTGCAACTGAAGTTGAAGCCATTATGATGGGGGTTGATTGGGACAGTGGTTATTCGGACACCATCCCACGTAATGTGTTGAGTTACCGAGATAAAAAGTTAAGAGATCGTTATAATATCCCGCTCAATATTGGTTATTCTGAGGGGGAAGTTAAAGCGCCAAGTGGGGTATTGCGCGGGCAAACCATGTCGCAGCTGTTACGTCAGTCTACGGATTTGGTACAGCAGTTCGGTGATTTTAACGCGTTAGCCATTCCTTATCGTGCGGTGGCGACGGATTTAGAAACCAGCCTACCTGTGGTGATTAACCATGGCAGTATCGTCAAAGCTATGCAGGCTTCTGCAACAGTGCCAGGCGCGTTACAGCCCACGCAAATCGACGGTAAGTTACTGGTAGACGGCGGTATTGCCAACAATATGCCTGTGGATGTCGTGAAAGCCATGGGCGCCGATATTATTATTGCGGTGGATATCGGCTCGCCGCTGGTAAAAAAGGATAAGCTCGATAGCACAATTGCTGTACTGGATCAGTTATCTAATTTCTTGACCAATGCCAGCACTGAAAAACAAAAACAACTACTGACTGATAAAGATGTGCTAATTCGTCCGGCGATCGATGCCCTGAGCACTACCGATTTCACCATCATGCCCTTAGCGTTAACCCTAGGAAAAGAAGCGGCTACCAATCAGTTGGTTAAGCTACAAAAGTTAAGTGTCAGCGAAGAGCAATACGCCGCCTATGTTGAGGGCAAAAAAGCCAAGGGCCAAATGGTGATGGCTGATGTGTCTCATGTAATTGAGGACATTGTTTTTGATAACCAATCCAAAGTCAGCCTCAATTTATTAAAAGAAACCCTAGAGCTTAAACCCGGCCAAAACATTACTAAAGATGAGTTAAATGAGGCTATAAAACGTATCTATGCCTTAAACAAGTTTGAACGCGTTGACGCCGAATTTGTAGAGGGTGAAGATGGACGAGTGCTTACCGTGACTACCCGTGCCAAATCATGGGGTCCCAATTATTTCCAATTAGGCTTTAATTGGGAAGATGACTTTAGTTCTGACTCGGCCATCAGTTTTGATATGGCTTATACCATGACTGACTTAACCATTAATGGTGGTGAGTGGCGAAACGAAGTGAAACTCGGATTCGAGAGATTATTTGCAACCGAGTTTTACCAACCACTGAATCGGGACCAAGAGTTTTATAGCCGAGCTCGTTATCAATACGACGTCCATAACTGGGATCTATACGATAACAATAACCGTGCCTTTGTCTTCGATAAGAAAACCCACACCGTAGAATTGGGTATTGGTTATAACTATGTGCTTCAAGGGGTTGTTGAGTTGGGGCTAGTGGCGGAAAAAGGCGTCATTATTAATGATGCTTGGCTGTCTCAAGATTTTGATTTTAATTCCTACGGTGCTTACTTAAAAGTGGGGTACGACAGCTTAGACAGTATTAGTTTCCCAACATCGGGTAACCATATCACCTTAAACGTTTATGTTCGTAAAGAGAATTTTGATGATGTCGTCGAATATCAGAACGACTATAGCGTGCAGATAGAGGCCGACTGGAAAGGGGCGCTCAGCGTTGGTAATCATGCTTTTGTGGGTAAAGCATCGCTTGCCACCAATAATAATGATGGCTTCAATACCTTACATTTGTCCGATTTAGGCGGTTTCTTGAATCTTTCGGGTTATCACAAAGACTCATTGACCGGTGCTCATAAGATTTTTGGTGCTTTTGTTTATCAGTATGACTTAGGTCGAGATGCCTTAGGCATGAAAGATTATCCACTTTATTTAGGCCTAAGTTTAGAGGCGGGTAATGTGTGGTTTGAGCGCTCCGAAGTGTCGCTCACTGACCTTATTTATGCATCGAGCCTGTATATTGGTACGGATACCACAATGGGACCTGCGGCGCTGGGGTTTGGTATTACCGATATGGGGGATAAGTCAGTTTATTTATTCATCGGTAAAGCATTCTAACGGTAAGGACATAACTGGAGTTATGTCCTTGTTTTTATCACGAGTAGAGTAGCCATTTTCACTAAACACCTTGTGCTTAGGTTTATTAGATGCCCTATTGATAAGTCCTATTGGTAAGTGTCATAACCTTTTACAAAATCTTACTACAGTGAGACTTGGCAAAATGCTAAGGTTTTGCGAGAAAAAAATAACCACACTCTCAACGGAAGCTGGGGAAAACAATGAAGAAGATTAGCACACTGGCGCTGGGTATTGCCTTGAGCCTAGGTTTAGCCGCTTGCAGCAGCGAGCCTAAAACTGAAGTCGCCGCGGTTTCTGGCATTGAATTACAAAACTTTGATGCCTCAGTTCGCCATCAAGATGATTTTTACTACAGCGTTAACGGTAAATGGTTAGCGAACACGCCTATCCCTGCCGACAAGTCTAACTACGGCGCCTTCTCTGTGCTGTACGATCAAAGCCAAGATGCATTGAAAAAAATCATCGATGCCGCAGCCGCGAAAAAGAATGCCGCCCCAGGTTCCAACGATCAAAAAATTGGTGACTTTAACGCCAGCTTTATGAACACCGATTTGCTCGAAACCTTAGGTGTTACACCGCTCAATCCATTGTTGGGGGATATCGCAGCGGTGAAAACCCACGGCGAACTACCCGCAGTGATGGGCAAGTTACTGACCAGTGGTTCAGGCATTCCCTTTGGTTTCTACGTCAATAACGACGCGAAAAACTCGAGCCAATACGCGGTGTATTTAAGCCAATCGGGTTTAACCCTGCCTGATCGCGATTACTACTTAAAAGATGACGCAAAATTTGTCGCTAACCGCCAAGCGATGGCGAAATATGTGACAGATATTCTGACTGAAGCAGGCTATAAAAATGCGAAACGCGCCGCGAAAAACGTGGCCGACATCGAAATGATGATCGCGAAAAGTCAGTGGAGCCGTGTTGAGTCGCGCGATGCAAACAAATCCTATAACAAACTTGACCGCGCTGAGCTGCAAAAGCTGTTGGGACAGTTTGATTTTAATGCCTTTGCTGCGAATGCTGGCTTAGGTGATAAAGTGGCTGACGTGATTGTGCGCCAACCCTCTTATTTTGAAAAGCTAGGTGCCAATTTTGATGCCTTCCCTGTTTCGGCTTGGCAGGATTATTTAACGTTCCACCTCGTTGATAGCTACGCAGAGCTGTTAAGCAAAAATTTTGTTGATCTTAACTTTGCCTTTAAGAGCAAAACCTTGATGGGTATTGAAGAGCAGCAACCGCGCTGGAAAAAAGCGGTGGATGGTGCAGATACTGTGATTGGTGAGCTGGTGGGAGAGGAGTATGTAAAACAATACTTCAAACCAGAAGCCAAAGCGCGCATGGAAACCATGATCAAAAATCTGATCAAAGGCTTTGAAGTCAGTATTAATGAACTGGAATGGATGACGCCAGAGACTAAAGTTGCGGCGCAGGAAAAACTGTCTAAGTTTACTTACAAAATTGGCTATCCAGACAAATGGAAAGATTACTCCGCGCTCGAGATTAAACCCGATGAGCTGGTGGGTAACTATATGCGTTATGCCCAGTTTGAATATCAAGACATGCTCAATAAGCTGGGTAAACCTATCGATCGTACTGAGTGGCGTATGACACCACAAACGGTAAACGCTTATTACAGCCCCGTCGGCAATGAGATCGTGTTCCCTGCGGCGATTCTGCAACCGCCATTTTTCAATATGGAAGCCGATGATGCGGTGAACTACGGTGGTATCGGTGCGGTTATTGGTCACGAAATCAGTCATGGTTTTGACGACCAAGGCGCGAAATACGATGGCGACGGCAATCTTCGTGACTGGTGGTCAGATAAAGACCGTGAAGAGTTCCAAAAACGCGGTAAGCAACTGTCTGAACAGTATTCAGGCTATGAAGCGCTGCCCGGTAAGTTTGTAAACGGTGATTTAACCCTAGGTGAAAATATCGGTGACTTAGGTGGGTTAACGGTGGCTGCTCGTTCTTATCTGATGAGCTTAAATGGTAAGCCTGCACCAGTGATCGATGGATTAACGGGCGAGCAGCGTTTCTTTGTCGGTTGGTCTCAGGTATGGCGCCGTAACTACCGTGATGAAGAGTTAGGTCGTCGTCTGTTGACTGACCCTCATTCACCTAGCCATTACCGCGCGATGGGGACACCGCGTAATATTGAAGCCTTCTACAAAGCCTTTGAGCTGAAAGAGAGCGATAAGATGTACTTAAAACCAGAAGAGCGCGTAAAAATCTGGTAATCCATTCTGTTATAACGAAAAAGCCAGACACTGTCTGGCTTTTTGCTTAGGTTATACCAATCACATTAAATATCTAATCAGTTCAGAGCCTCACAGGCATTTCAATCCAAGGCGTATTGACGCAGAAATGGTCATTCCCTTTTAAGTCAATGCAACACCGGAGTGGGATGCCAGTGTGGCTCCCAAAGGGCGGTTTTCAACGCGCTTTATACTGCGTTTAAGGCTTTCGACAGAGCACCACTATGCCTTCAAGCCTTCGCCTTGTCTAAAGCGCGTTGAATTGCCGCTGAATGAACAGATATTTAATACGATTGGTATTAATGCCCATATCCTAGGGTTTCAATTTTTTCAACTTTCTGTTCGGTGGCATAAATACGCCGCATCAACCGTGTCGGGCCAAAATCATAGGTCCATTCAGCATATTCTATCGGCAACTTGCTTGGATCAACGACAATATCGCCAGCGGAATTTCGGTAGGTTGCTGGTTTGCTGTATTCTTTAACTTCGTTTGGTTGACCGCATCTTTCAAAGACTGTATCTAGGGGATCGCCAACGCTGATAACGAATTGCTTACAGCGCATAGAGTCCGTGGCTAAGGCTGGCAAGCTCGCAGCCCAGAGAACTAACAACACATAATACTTCATCGGTTTGTCCTAGCGTTGATTAACTTATGGCCAATAAATTTGGTGATTTTAGCTATAACACCTTGTTTAGTTGGAATAAACTTTCCAGCTGATGATGGGCTACTATCCATTTAGTCTCGCCGCGTTGCTCTGGTGCAGGGATTGCGACCGTTTGCATATTGGCCGCACGGGCAGCGATTATCCCATTAAAAGAGTCTTCAATGGCAAGACAATAACGTGGATCAACCCCTAGAGCGGTCGCACAATTGAGGTAAACCTCGGGATGCGGTTTACCATAGGTGAGCGCTTCTGCCGATTCGACTGCCATAAATTGGCCCTTAAGCTTAAGCCTTGCCAGCACTGCATCAATCAGCACCGTTGGTGATGAGGTCGCTAAGCCTATTTTTAAGCCTTTGGCTTGGCAGTATGCCATTGCTTGCTGAACGCCAGGCATCGGCTCACCCGTTTGCAGGATTTCTTCTGCGACCTTATCGACAATTGTTTTACTGACTTTGGCATTGTCGTAGTCGGCCCAAGGGGCTTTGTGATACCAATAATCGACACATTGGTCGATACGTAGCCCCGTGGTTTGTTGAATCGTTTCGAGAGTGACAGGCACACCGAGGGCGGATAAGACTTCATATTCAACCCGCTGCCATAGGGGTTCAGAATCGATTAAAACGCCATCCATATCAAAAATGACGGCTTGAATGCTAAGGGATGTCATTACTACTCCAAAGGACGGGAAATGGGTTATTGGAGCTTGAGTGTAAGTTTAAGCCCGCTATCTTCAAAGCCTAAATACACAAAGTTGAGAAATATTTACTGTGAAAAGCATTTCGTTATCAGAAAAATGTTCGTTCGATTTTAAATTGATGAACTTATATTAACTATCTGTAGATTATGGTTTTTTATCTGTTTTCAAACTATTGTCTAATTTCCATTGTTTTATTCATGCCGTAAGTTGAGTTGCACCTCCGGATTTAGCCCTTATTTCGTCTTTTGCCGAGTGTGACCTGATTCATACTTTTGCAAAGCTGTAGTATACTGCTGGCCGGAAATACGGGTCGATCATGTCGGACTGTCAGCTTCAATTGAGAAGACGTGCAGTTTCGTTGTTAGAGCGCCAAACAAAGAGGAATGTTGCCGTGCTAGAAGCATATCGTAAACACGTCGCAGAACGTGCTGCAGAGGGCGTAGTCCCTAAGCCATTAGATGCACATCAAGTGGCTGAACTGGTTAAATTGGTTCAAAATCCCCCCGCTGGTGAAGAAGCGTTTGTTCTTGACCTGCTCGAAAATCGAATTCCCCCCGGTGTTGACGAAGCGGCTTACGTTAAAGCTGCATTCTTAGATGCGGTTGCTAAAGGCACTGCAACTTCACCAATCCTGTCTGCCGAACGTGCTACTGAATTACTTGGCACTATGCAAGGTGGTTATAACATCGAGCCGTTAATTGCACAGCTCGATAACCCTGCGCTAGCGCCATTAGCCGCTAAAGCGCTAGCTCACACTCTGTTGATGTTTGATTCTTTCCACGATGTGGTTGAGAAGATGGAAGCGGGCAATCAGTTTGCTAAGCAAGTGGTTGAAGCTTGGGCAAATGCAGACTGGTACTTAAGTCGTCCAAAATTAGCTGACAAAGTGACCCTGACGGTATTTAAAGTCTCCGGTGAAACCAACACAGATGACCTGTCACCTGCACCCGATGCTTGGTCTCGTCCAGATATCCCATTGCACGCATTAGCTATGCTGAAAAACGCGCGTGATGGCATCGAGCCAGATGTTGCTGGCAGCGTAGGTCCAATCAAGAAATTAGAAGAACTAAAAACCAAAGGTTTCCCATTAGTTTATGTGGGTGACGTAGTTGGTACGGGTTCATCACGTAAGTCAGCGACTAACTCAGTACTGTGGTTCATGGGTGATGATATCCCATTCGTCCCTAACAAACGTGCTGGTGGTTTCTGCTTAGGTGGCAAGATTGCACCGATTTTCTTCAACACGATGGAAGATGCGGGCGCTCTGCCAATCGAACTTGACGTTAGCAAAATGGAAATGGGCGATGTGATCGACATTTACCCATACGCTGGTGTGGTTAAGCGTCATGGCTCAGATGAAGTGATTTCTGAGTTCAGCCTGAAAACCGACGTACTGTTAGACGAAGTGCGTGCAGGTGGTCGTATTCCACTGATCATTGGTCGTGGTTTAACTGACAAAGCACGCGCTGTGTTAGGTTTACCAGCCTCTGAGGTGTTTGTTCGTCCTCAAGACATCGCTGATAATGGCAAAGGTTATACCCTTGCACAGAAGATGGTCGGTAAAGCTTGTGGTGTTGCTGGCGTGCGTCCAGGGCAATACTGCGAACCTAAGATGACGTCTGTGGGTTCACAGGACACTACCGGTCCTATGACCCGTGACGAGCTGAAAGACTTAGCCTGTTTAGGCTTCAGTGCCGATTTGACTATGCAGTCATTCTGCCACACTGCAGCGTATCCAAAACCCGTTGACGTGAACACGCATCACACGCTGCCAGACTTCATCATGAACCGTGGCGGTGTGTCGCTACGCCCTGGTGACGGTGTTATTCACTCATGGTTAAACCGTATGCTCCTGCCTGATACCGTCGGTACTGGTGGTGACTCTCATACGCGTTTCCCAATTGGTATTTCATTCCCTGCGGGTTCTGGCCTAGTCGCATTTGCTGCTGCGACTGGTGTAATGCCGCTGGACATGCCTGAATCAGTATTAGTGCGCTTCAAAGGTAAGATGCAACCTGGTATCACCCTGCGTGATCTAGTACATGCGATTCCATTAAAAGCTATTGAACTGGGCATGTTGACTGTTGAGAAGAAAGGTAAGGTGAACATCTTCTCTGGTCGTGTACTGGAAATCGAAGGCTTAGAATCCCTGAAAGTTGAACAGGCATTCGAACTGTCTGACGCCTCAGCAGAGCGTTCTGCGGCGGGTTGTACCATCAAGTTAGACAAAGAGCCAATCATCGAGTATCTGAACTCGAACATCACTATGCTTAAGTGGATGATCGCTGAAGGTTATGGCGACCGTCGTACAATAGAGCGTCGTATCAAAGGCATGGAAGAGTGGTTAGCCAATCCTGAGCTGATGAGTGCTGACGCTGATGCCGAATACACTGCTGTGATCGAAATCGATCTGAACGAGATCAAAGAACCTATCCTATGTGCGCCTAACGATCCTGATGATGCCGTATTACTGTCATCTGTTGCGCAAACTAAGATTGACGAAGTGTTTGTCGGTTCTTGTATGACTAACATCGGTCACTTCCGTGCGACCGGTAAGATGTTAGACAAGTTTGCTAAGACACTGCCAACACGTTTGTGGATTGCACCACCGACTAAGATGGATAAAGATCAACTGACCGAAGAAGGTTACTACGGTATTTTCGGCCGCGTCGGTGCGCGTATCGAAATCCCAGGTTGTTCACTGTGTATGGGTAACCAAGCACGAGTGGCCGAAGGTGCAACTGTGGTTTCTACTTCTACCCGTAACTTCCCGAATCGCTTAGGTACAGGCGCTAACGTTTACTTAGCTTCTGCGGAATTAGCGGCAGTAGCAGCACTGTTAGGTCGTCTGCCAACGGTAGAAGAGTACCAAGAATACGCTAAAGAGTTAGACGCAACTGCAGCTGACACTTACCGTTACTTGAACTTCGATCAAATCGATTCTTACACCAAGAAAGCATCGCAAGTGATCTTTCAATCAGCTGTATAATTGATTGATATAAAATGCAAAAGCCAGCGAAAGCTGGCTTTTTTGTTTCTATCATATTCTTTGGGTAAGGATAATGTACAAATACGAAAAACATTGAGGCAGCTCATTGGGTATCAATGGCTTAACTCCAGTGGTAAAGAGTTATCCATTGATTATCGAGTAGCATTAAGCTTGTTGGGCGTGCTCTGAGTATTTACTGTGTAGCACTTCGAGGAGCTTATCCTCTAACTCGAAACGCGTCTCCATGGTATGGGCCAGTTCAGAGAGATCTTTATCGAGTTGATACAGCACTTGATCGTCCTGCGTTTCTGCATATTTATCGTTAAAGTCTAACGCTGCGTTGGTTGTTGGGGTGATTTTTGGCAAAACCTGTTGAATCGCGGCTTTGCAAGGGGCGCCAAATTTTTCACAGGCATTAATCACTTGGTCATACACTTCAAAGTGACCTTCGGAAACGTAATCCACTAATAAGTCGCAAAAGGATTTTACGTGTTCGAAGGAGGGAAGCGATTTTTCAGCGTTAGTGTAGGGTGGTAGCCCAGCAATTTGGCAATAATGCACCAAGAGTTTGCGACGATTTTCTAGCCATTGATCTATAAGCTTATTTGAACCGCCCCACTTTTGTTCTGCTTTTTCGAGTTCTCTCAGCATGATGCATTCCATTTAGGTGCTAGGACATAACTCTAATGTAGGGGAGAAACTGCTATTCGATCAACCCTTTTTATCGGGATTTGTAAGAATTGTCTGATGGACAAACCAGCTGTTTTGTATAAAAAAATGTGGAAATAAAAAGCCCAACGATAGAAAGCTATCGTTGGGCGAGTATGTATATAGCAGGCTCGATGCGACGAGCTTCTTGATTGTTCTTGCTAGCGCAGACTTTTTATACCAAACGCGGGGAACCGGTGCAACTTTTTTCTGTCTGACTGTGACTTCATGTCCGATAAATAAACAGTATGTTATCTGGCTAGCATTTTGAGGATAAGTGCTTAAATGGACAGTAATGATGGGGAATAGCTCACATAAATTAGCTCATTTTGGTTACATTATTCGCGTAAATGCTAAACTACCGCCCCAGCGGATCTCAATAAGTCTAGGAATCAAGCCAAATGGCAGAATTAAAGAATGATCGTTATTTACGCGCCCTACTAAAACAGCCTGTTGATATGACCCCTGTGTGGATGATGCGTCAAGCGGGCCGTTATCTCCCTGAATATAAAGCAACTCGCGCCCAGGCGGGTGATTTTATGTCTTTATGTAAAAACCACGAATTGGCCTGTGAAGTGACGCTACAACCGCTGCGTCGTTACGAGCTAGATGCGGCGATTCTGTTTTCCGACATTCTGACGGTTCCCGATGCTATGGGATTAGGTCTGTATTTTGAGGCGGGTGAAGGCCCACGTTTTGAGCGCCCGACAGACACTATTGATGCCATCAAAAAATTATCAATTCCTGATCCAGAAGATGAGCTGGGTTATGTGATGAAGGCGGTGAGTACAATTCGTCGTGAATTGAATGGTCAAGTGCCATTAATCGGCTTCTCAGGTTCACCTTGGACGCTGGCCACTTATATGGTTGAAGGCGGTTCGAGCAAAACCTTCGAAAAAATCAAAAAAATGGCCTATGCCGAGCCTGCTGCACTGCATATGTTACTCGACAAGTTAGCTGACTCAGTGACTTTATACCTGAATGCGCAGGTCGCTAATGGTGCTCAATCTTTAATGATTTTCGACTCTTGGGGCGGTGCATTGTCGCATACAGCTTACCGTGAGTTTTCACTGCGTTATATGCAGAAGATTGTCGATGGTCTGACTCGCTTTGCCGATGGTCGCCAAGTACCAGTAACCCTATTCACTAAAGGTGGTGGCTTATGGTTAGAAGCCATGGCGGAAACCGGTTGTGACGCCTTAGGTTTAGACTGGACGGTGGATATTGCCGATGCTCGTCGCCGTGTAGGCCATAAAGTTGCGCTACAAGGCAACATGGACCCATCTATGTTATATGCACCTATCCCACGCATTGAAGAGGAAGTTGGTCAAATCCTTGCGGGATACGGTGAAGGTACAGGCCACGTATTTAACTTAGGCCATGGTATTCACCAGCATGTCGATCCAGAGCATGCAGGCGCCTTTATTAAGGCGGTCCACGCTCAATCTAAGCAATACCATAAGTAAACAGCACTAAATGATAAACGGACCTAAGGGTCCGTTTTTTTATGGGATAAGCCGCCAAGCCATAATCTTATGCTTTAGGTTCTGGTTACTTGAAGCTTGGATGATAATACCAATCGTATTAAATATCTGTTCATTCAGCGGGAATTCAACGCGCTTTAGACAAGGCGAAGGCTTGAAGGCATAGTGGTGCTCTGTCGAAAGCCTTAAACGCAGTATAAAGCGCGTTGCCATACAGTGAACATCAGCCGCCCTTTGGGAGCCACACAGGCATCCCACTCCGGTGTTGCATTGACTTAAAAGGGAATGACCATTTCTGCGTCAATGCGCCTTGGATTGAAATGCCTGTGAGGCTCTGAACTGATTAGATATTTAATGTGATTGGTATAATAAGTGCGTTAAGCAAATGTATTAGAAAGCGCTTACTCGGGGTTTTAGTGCATAGGATGTTGATTAATCTTTAACTTGTAATCACTTATTTATCGAATAGCTGCGTTAAATCAAAGGCGTTTAACACAATTAAATGCATGCTATTGCTTACTTTAGCAACGGATAAAGCAAAGTGATATTTAATACTATTTGCAAATGAGATATGTTGCATGGCGCGATAAAGGACTAAATAAAGCCGTTTGTTAATTTAATTACGTAAGCCGTGGTAAAAGATGCGCATAGGCAACAAAATATTGGTATTTATTGTAGGGTTCTGTTTACCTGCGGTTGTGCTTGTCTCCTATTGCCTCGGTGTTTGGTTTGACCATAGGGTCGAATTATTACGTCAAGATAATGTGCGGCACGAGTTGGCGAATATCCAGCAGCAGTTTCGAATCGATGTTGATCGGTTAGGTTTTCTCACTAATATCTATGCCTCACCATTATCTCATCTCGATAGTGAGCAGTTAAAATCCCTCGAATCCTCGTGGCTTGAGAGCTCCATGTCTGGCAATTTAAGCTGGTTTATTCTGCGCGACGGAAATTTGCAAAATGTTTTCCAGAACGAGCAACCAATCGCAGAAGCCAATCGGCAGGAAATTGCTAAGGCGATAACAACGCAGGCTAAGCCCGAGTTTGCAAGCGCCTATTTAATTGGCGATAAAGGATATGTGGTGACGGCAGTCGCTTCACATCTGGGCGAGTATGTGTTGTTGGTGCGGCAACTTACTGAGCGTGATCTACTGGAATATGCTCAAACCTCCCTCGTTGCTCGGGTCAGCATGTCTAATGTTGTAACAGCCCATCATTCCTCACACTCAAGTTCGGTTGCGTTGCCGAGTTTGATTAGTCAGCAACCTATTTATCTTCACGTTGAATTTTCCGATGATCCCTTCCGTGATGTAAAACTTAGCCTCGACTGGGTGTCGCTCGCGGTGATCTTGCTGGGGATATTGATTGTTGCCTTAGGTTATGTTTGGTTGCGTGCGTGCCTATTACAGCCCTTTAAAAGCTTAATGCAGCAATTGGCGCTTGTTGATCCCATGGCAAGTGTCTATCGGCCTGTTACCAGCGAGGGCAATGAAGAGTTATCTGTGCTGGCGAATAGAGTCAATAGCCTACTCGCAAGGATTTATCAGCAGAAAGAGCGCGGTAAAATAACCTTAGAGTCGATTGCCGAAGCCGTGATCTTGACCGACATCGAGGCCAAGGTAATTTATATGAATCCTAAGGCCGAAACACTGCTTGAAGTTGCCAGTTCTAATGCCGTTGGCGAGAGCCTTGCTAGTTTATTAAAGGCGGGAGAGCAGTTAAATCAAGCGGTATTTCACTGTATTCGTCTTGGGGAAACAATGCCTCAGGTCGCTAAAATCAAATTGTTAACCACAATGCCGCGGATTATCGAACGTAGCATTAGCAATGTCCTTAATCATGAAAAAGAGATTGTCGGAACTGTGGTGGTGCTGCGGGATATTACCCAAGAAGAACTTCTTAAGCATCAGCTACAAAAACGCGCTAATTTCGATGGCATCACTGGGCTACTGAATCGGCAAGCATTTGAAGAACAACTGCCCGAATTTGCCAGTCAGGCGAGGAGCCTTGCAGTATGTTATCTGGATTTAGAGCAGTTTAAGCTGATCAATGATAGCTGTGGGCATACTGCGGGTGATCGTATGTTGGCGATGGTCGCTAGGGCGATTCAGTCATGTCTTGGGCCACAGGAATTATTAGCCCGCATAGGAGGTGATGAGTTTGGATTGGTGATTTGCGATCGCACCGCGTTAGCTGTGGCGCAGTTGCTGAAGCAAATTATTGCTCAAGTATCGCTGCAAGTGCTGCACGACAAAAACTGCAACTACAAAGTGGGGTTAAGTATTGGTGTTGCCTTTGGACGAGCGCCCTATATTAATGCGCAAGAGTTACTTAAGGATGCAGATATCGCCTGTATTGCCGCTAAAGCCAAGGGCACCAACCAAATCCACATTTACGATGATAAAGATAAAGAGCTGACTTATCAGCGCAATGCTCCCAAATGGGCGGTGCGTATTGCCCAGGCGATTGAAGAAAATGAACTGCTACTTTATTACCAGCCAATCCGAGGATTAGGCGCCAGTTCTAAACGCCAGCGGATGGAGGTTTTACTTAGGATCCAAGAGCCCTGCGGCCGTATTTTGGCGCCGGCGCAGTTTATTGCCGCAGCAGAGCGTTTTAAGCTGATGCCTGAAATTGATAAAGAAGTGATACGTAAAGCCTTTTTATGGCTGTCTTTAAATTCGCAGCTTTGGCAGGATCACTGCATCTCAATCAACCTTTCGGGCAATAGTTTAGGCGCCGAAGGCATGGTGGAATATATCGCCAAGCAGCAACAGATTTTTGATATTCCGAGCCAATGTGTGTGCTTTGAAATTACTGAAACTACCGCTATTCAAAACCGCCACCGCGGCATGGAAATGCTCAGACAGCTGCGCAAACTCGGGTTTTCCTTTGCATTGGACGATTTTGGCAGTGGCTTTGCTTCCTACGGCTATTTACGCGAATTACCTGTGGATTACGTAAAAATAGACGGCTGCTTTGTTAAAAACCTTGCCGTTAATGCCAAGGACTATGCCATCGTGAAATCCATTCAAGACGTGTGTCGTGTTATGGGGATCGAAACGGTTGCTGAATTTGTTGAAAATCAAGAGATTATTGATAGGTTGCAAACGATTGGTATCAACTATGCGCAAGGTTATGCAATCGGACGGCCGCAACCTTTAGCGAGTTATTGCGAGCAGTTTGAGACGCGCTTAGCACAACGCGCATAGGGGATTGCGCTTTTAAGGTGATTGTGCGAGCTTAGCCTTAAATGTAATTAACACATTAGTAACAAAGGAATAGTTATGGATGGACTGACGGGGAAAGTGGTCATCATTACTGGCGCGTCTGAAGGAATTGGTCGTGCGCTGGCCATTGCGATGGCGCGGATAGGATGCCAACTTGTATTGAGTGCTCGCAACGAAACGCGGCTCGCCTCCCTTGCCCTCGAAGTGGCTAACTATGGTCCCACTCCTTTTGTGTTTGCTGCCGATGTTAGTAGCGCCTCCCAGTGTGAAGATTTAATTCATGCCACGATTGCCCATTATGGTCGTATCGATATTCTGGTAAATAATGCGGGCATGACCATGTGGTCACGTTTTGATGAGTTAACCCAGTTGTCCGTGCTTGAGGACATCATGCGAGTCAACTACTTAGGCCCAGCCTATTTGACCCATGCCGCATTGCCTTATTTAAAATCGAGCCAAGGTCAGGTGGTGATTGTTGCTTCGGTGGCGGGGTTAACGGGTGTACCGACACGTAGTGGCTATGCGGCGTCTAAACATGCTGTTATCGGTTTTTTTGATTCACTGCGGATTGAACTTGCGGATGATAATGTGGCGGTAACGGTTATTTGTCCTGACTTTGTCGTTTCGCAAATTCATAAGCGAGCCCTAGATGGAGCGGGTAAGCCACTCGGTAAATCCCCAATGCAAGAAGCAAAAATTCTCTCTGCGGAGCAATGTGCCAACATGATGCTACCTGTGATAGCAACCCGAGGTCGGCTGCTCATTACTTCTCTGCGCGGCCGTCTCGGGCGTTGGCTTAAGCTGATTGCGCCGGGCTTAATCGATAAAATTGCCCGTAAAGCAATTGCTTCAGGGCGTTAGCTTTTATTGAGGTGTTTAACGATGGTTTGCTCAGCTTCGTTTTGAGTCGCTTTTGTTCCCTCTGCCTGAATACTCGCGGTCGCTTTGTGGCCTGTAAGATCCTCGGCGATATGCAGCCAGTCTGGGTGCCAGTAAAAATTCTGCCCCGACAGTGTTTGCCAGTTGTGCACGCCGGACTTTTCGCCTTGATAAATGATGTCTTTGATTGAATAACCCATAAAAAACCCTGATTTATTGTTGGATATCATTATTGAGGTTAAATAGTGCGCCATCCCTCCCTCTGCTGATGTGCGTCAGATCACGTATTTAGGCAAAAATAAACCTCGCATTGGCGAGGTTTATTAGTTTTTATATTTAAATTTCAATGCCTTAAGGTTTTGCGCATTGGCTGGGTGAGCCTGTGCCTTTCCAAAGTGTGCTGCTATCGCTCAGTGACAGTGGGATAAAGGTTAAGCCTTGGCTCATGTTGGCGGGGGGCAAATCGGTTTCGAGCTCATACATGCCCATAGGCATAGTACCGAGTGTGGCGTTTGCCGTGACTTGCGCTGCAGCAAGGCTGGAGTAACGCAGCCCCAGCATGTCGAAATAGCTGCGCCAATCTTTACCTGTGAGTTTACTTAAGGAAACCAGCATAAAGTCATTGCCCGGAATATCTCTGACGCTTTTACCACCGTAGACGCTGTGGCTATCGAAGGGGAATAAGTCAAAACCGAGTTTGCTGCGGTTTGCCTCCCAGTCGCTGGCGTTATTGGCGTATTTACCAAAAATACGGCTGTGCTGATACAACAAGGTGAAAAGATTAAAACCATTATTTAAGGTAGTGCCGTCACTTAATGTCATGCCATGGGCCTTAAGTGCCATTTGGATGTAAAACGCCATGCGATAGCCGTTATGCACAGCATAGGCATTGCTGGCCCAAGGCGCGGTATATCGGTCTTCGCCGATATCGAGCACTTTACAGTTGGCACCAAAGACTACGCGTTTGCCACTGGTATCCGTCGTGCCTGCAGCATCGGACATAAACACATAGAAGAGATCTTTGTGATTCATATGGCCATCATTGATGGTGTTGGTATTACCATCACGCAGATAGTGAGTTTTCCACTTCACCACATAGGGGAAGATATTGTTGGAGTTTTCACCCGCGCGGCTGCCATAGCCAGTCCAATTGTCACTATTGGCAGCGGTGGCATATTGCACATTGAGGCGATTGGTTTGCAGATTATGCCCTAGCTCGTGGTTATCACCCCAACCTGTCGGTGAAATATTCCAAGCTGCATCCCAAGGGTTACCGCTACAGCCCGAGCCGCAGTGGGCATTTTGGTCATAGTTAGCATGTTGGATAATCGTGCGAGTGTGCAGACTGGCATCGATGCAATCTTGCCCAAACAGTGCCTGACAGCTTGAGAGCACATCGGCGGGTAACGACTCAGTTAAGCTTTTACCTTGGATCTTAAGTCCCGCTAAGGTGTAAACACTGTTGATATGGTCATCGACAATACTTTTAAGCAGTGCATTTACATCGGGCACATTACCGCCAATGGCATTCATAAAACGGTCGCGGCGTAAATGCTGCTCGGCGCCATCGGTGCGCAGATCTACATGGGGCAGCTCGGTATTTTGGATTTTGTCATTGAAGGCAGTGATTTCAGTAGGATTGGAGAAATCCATGATACTTGGATGTTTAGCCACATTCTGTGCATTGACATCGATACTGAGGGCTCCCTCGCCACCACTGATATAGAGGTAAATCGGGCCACCATAGGGTGTTGAAAACTCAATGCTTTGTCCTTTAGCGAGTTTAATGCGTTGCTGTGCTAACTCTAGCGGCGCGCGATAAACCTTTTGCTCAAAGGCGCGGTTGGTATTACGTCTATGATAATTGAGCTTAATTTCCACGTTGGCATTGGTGTTATCCAAACGACTGAATTTGATGGTTTGTCCCGGCAAGGCGTACCAACCTGTGCTCGTCCATTGACCCGAGTAAGGCACTGTGATGGTTTTGCGCTCTGATACTGTGGCCGGATAAGCGTAGTGAGCATTCGTGCCTTTACTTAGATTTGCCTTGTCGGTGACGTATTCCCCTAAATCGGCTTGGGCAAGGTTATGGGCGCGGGCGTAGCTCACAGTCCAATCGGCAAATAGCGCCTGCTGCCATTGAGTGAACTCGCTGTAGGCGATGGGATAGTCAATTTCGCTGCGGTATTTATCGGCGAGCAGTAACCCAGCCTTCATTAATGGGAAGTTAGTGCGACTAAACACATCAATACCATTGCTATCTAAGGTTTCAGCGCTGCTACGGTACCAGTCTGCGCCTGCTTTAAAGGCCTCAACAAAGGCGCCGCTATTACAGCTTAAGTAATTGCCTGTGCAGTCATTTAATACTTGCGTGTCAAAGCGCTGCTCCCGCAGATTCGTCAGCAGTTTCTTAACATCTTCAAGGGCTTTATCTTCAGCAAGAATGGTGCTCACGCTCAGATTGTCGGCATTGAGTTTGGACCAATAGTTGCCCGCGGTGGAGAGCCCCATTTCAAGGTAAAGGGTTGAGAGCATTGGGCTTTGTTCGCGTCGATAATTTGAGAGTAGCAGGGGAATACCCGCAGCCTTGGCTTTGGCTATCGCCGCTTTCACCCCAGCGTAACCTAAACCGTCGCGGTCAATATCACTGATAACAATTAAATCTGGCTTTTGGTTATCAATACAGCTGGCAAGGGCGCTGTAGTCACAGCTATTGGCGGTATTGATACTGTGGGCATTGGGGTAATGGGTGGTCAGCCAAGTGCGGATCCCTTCGTTATGGGGGAAATACCAACTGTCGGCACGACTCGGCATTTGTGCCGTGACTATGCTGAGGCCATCGCGTTGATCGTTACCTTGGGTTAGCCAGGAAATAAGATTTTTCAGCAACGTAACTGTTTGAGCTGAGGTGTTAACGCTAAACAAGTTGCCACCCATAGCGGCATAGCGTTGTCCCTGTTGCTCGCCCGCCATCACTAGGCCGCGAACGACACTGGCGCCACTGCCATCCACATTTGATGGCAGTAGGGTAAAAGTGTTTTCCGGCATAAAGCTCGAAAAGGTAATGGAGTCGTGGGTCGGATGCCAGCTAATACTGCTACCTACACCTTGATAGAGCTGGGTGATTTGCGCTTTACGTACCGCATCAATGCTTGCCAGTTTAGCGGTACTGAAGTCAATCAGCTCAATGGCGCTGGCAAGGCTATGATCTTGATGCCGAATGGCATTTTCAGCATTGCTGATAAAGGCTGGGGTAATAGTGCAATCTGCAGTCATTGCAGCCGTGCTGAAAGTTAACTCGGTTAATGAGCCGCCACAGCCGCTAATATTATCCAGTACAAAGCCCGCGTCCGCTTGAACACTAAAGCTGGCTCTTTTGCCCGAATCGACTTTTTGGCTTGCGGGAGTGAGCTTGCCACCCGCTACCAGACTCGCGCTGGCAGTATATTGGGTCACTGTCGGAGGCGGAACCGGTGGTGGTGTGGGTGGTGTTGTGGTGCCCGTATCCTCAGATCCGCCCCCACACCCGCCAATCAGTAAGGCGATGGCGGCAGATATCAGTCTAATCTCCATAGGGAGTCCTTAATCTTTTAGATAATTAACAATTATGCAGCATTGTATCGGAATAATGTGGGCTAAAGTAGAATTTATTCAAATAAAAACTATTTAAATCATCATCTTATTTTTGGCGATCGTCAAAATAAAGGCATAAAAAAACCGGCAGAAAGCCGGTTCTTCGCAGGATTAATACTTAGCCCTGTTGTTCACGGGCGATGGCGCGATAGCCAATATCTGTACGGAAGTACACATCATCCCAGTGGATTTCATCAACCAGTTGATACGCGGCTTTTTGTGCTTCGGTCACTGTGTTCCCTAAGGCTGTAGCGCATAACACGCGGCCGCCATTAGTGACTACATGTCCGCCTTTCATTTCGGTACCGGCGTGGAAGACCTTGGCATCGTGATTACCTAAGCTGAGGCCGTCAATCACATCGCCTTTGCGATACTCATCTGGATAACCGCCTGCGGCCAGCACTACGCCAACTGCGGCGCGCTCGTCGTACTCAGCGGTGACTTTATCCAGCTCGCCGCGGGTTGCTGCTAAACAGAGTTCAACTAAGTCTGATTTTAAGCGCATCATAATAGGTTGGGTTTCTGGATCGCCAAAACGGCAGTTGTATTCCAGTACCTTAGCGCTGCCGTCTGGTGCGATCATCAGACCCGCATACAGGAAGCCTGTGTAAACATTGCCTTCGGCAGCCATACCATCCACTGTTGGGCGGATAACATTGGCAATTGTCCAATCGTGTACGCTTTGGGTAACGACTGGCGCAGGGGAGTAAGCGCCCATGCCGCCGGTGTTTGGACCGTGGTCGGCGTTATCGCGGGCTTTATGGTCTTGGCTAGTCGCCATGGCAAGGATATTTTTACCATCGACCATCACGATAAAGCTGGCTTCTTCGCCCTTGAGGAATTCTTCAATGACGACGCGTGAACCAGCATCACCAAACTTATTACCGGCGAGCATATCATCAATTGCCGCATCCGCTTCTGCTTGATCTTGGGCGATGATCACGCCTTTACCCGCCGCTAAACCGTCGGCCTTGATCACTACTGGATAGCCAGTAGTTGCGGTTAATTCACGCACGAAGGCTTTGGCATCGCTAATCTCGGTACAGTTTTTATAACCTGCGGTGGGGATATTGTGGCGGGCTAAAAAGTCTTTGGTAAAGGCCTTAGAGCCTTCGAGCTGCGCCGCCGCCTTGGTTGGACCAAAAATGGGTAAGCCTGCAGCGTTAAAGGCATCCACTACGCCTAATACCAGCGGCGCTTCAGGGCCGACGATAGTGAGTTCTATTTGATTAATTTTTGCAAAATCGATTAGCGCAGGAATATCCGTCGCGCTGATGTCGACGTTTTCGATGTTGGGTTCAAGGGCTGTGCCCGCATTGCCCGGTGCAACATAGACTGTGTCTACCTGAGCCGACTGAGCCGCTTTCCACGCTAGGGCATGTTCGCGGCCGCCGCCACCAATAACTAATACTTTCATTGTAAAGCTCCCATGAATCGAAATAGATAAGGCCCTAGAATCTAGAATCTAGGGCCTAGTGATCAGTGACGGAAGTGGCGCATGCCAGTCATCACCATGGCCATGCCGTGCTCGTCGGCCGCTGCGATGATTTCCGCATCGCGCATTGAGCCACCTGGCTGGATGATGCAGCTGATGCCTGCTGCCGCTGCGGCATCAATACCATCGCGGAAGGGGAAAAACGCATCGGAGGCCATCACAGAGTTCACCACTTCTAAACCTTCATCGGCAGCCTTGATACCGGCGATCTTGGCGCTGTAGACACGGCTCATTTGGCCAGCGCCGACACCGATTGTCATGCCGTCTTTAGCGTAAACAATGGCGTTAGATTTAACGAATTTAGCCACTTTCCAGCAGAACATTAAATCTTTGAGTTCGCTTTCTGTGGGTTGACGCTTAGTCACCACTTTAATGTCGTCTAAACCAACCATGCCTTGGTCGCGATCTTGCACCAGCAGACCACCGTTTACGCGCTTGTAGTCTAAGGTTTGGGTCTTAGTATTCCACTGGCCACACTCTAATAGACGCACGTTAGTTTTCTTAGCCACCACATCGCGGGCACCTTGGCTCACAACTGGCGCGATGATCACTTCAACGAATTGACGCTCAACGATAGCGCTGGCGGTGGCCGCATCTAATTCGCCGTTGAAGGCGATAATGCCGCCAAAGGCTGAGGTTGGGTCAGTTTGATAGGCGCGGTTGTAGGCATCGAGTAAGTCTTTACCCAGTGCTACGCCACATGGGTTAGCGTGTTTAACGATAACGCAAGCTGGCTCACTGAACTCTTTAACGCACTCAAGGGCGGCATCGGTATCGGCGATATTGTTGTAAGACAATGCCTTACCTTGCAGCTGAACGGCAGTGGCTACTGAAGCTTCATCGATCTTAGTGTCGACATAGAAAGCCGCCGCTTGATGGCTGTTTTCACCGTAACGCAGATCTTGCTTCTTCACTAATTGGGTGTTGAAGGTGCGTGGGAACTTTGAGCCTTCAACGGATAGGGAATCTTGGAAGCATTCATCAGTGCTATGCGCTGGAACCCTATGCATTGGAACCATAGTGCCGAAGTAGTTGGCGATCATACCATCGTAACCGGCAGTGTGTTCGAAGGCGGCAATCGCTAAATCAAAACGGGTTGCATGAGTTGTACTGCCATTGTTGACGGCCATTTCAGCTAAGACGCGATTGTAATCAGCAGCATTCACCACGATAGTCACATCTTTATGGTTTTTCGCCGCAGCGCGAACCATTGTTGGACCACCGATATCGATGTTTTCAATTGCATCTTCTAAGGTGCAACCGGCTTTTGCGACAGTATCGGCAAAGGGGTAGAGGTTAACTGCAACCAGATCAATTGCATTGATATTGTTGGCAGCCATGACATTTTCATCAAGACCACGACGAGCCAGAATACCACCATGCACTTTAGGATGCAGAGTTTTAACGCGACCATCCATGATCTCAGGGTGTCCTGTATAGTCAGATACTTCGATAACAGGTACACCGTTATCCGCTAACAGGCGAGCGGTGCCGCCAGTTGATAGCAGTTCAACGCCTTGGGCGTGTAATGCTTTGGCGAACTCGAGAATTCCGGTTTTATCTGAAACGCTTAACAGCGCGCGACGAATGGGTCTGGCATGATTTGCAACAGTCATTTGGGTACAGGGTCCAGTTATTTTAGTTTCAAGGATCTTTCGGAAAACAGAACAACTTCAATCGGTTCTGCTTTCCAAAAGCCCCTTGGTCCTACTTATATTTTTTGTCCCAGCGTCAGGCGCGCGTATTCTACCGTAAAACGGGATTTACGGGTGTTTTTTCTGCGCGATTTCACAATATTGATATCAGAACAAAGTGCAATGGTTTTTGAGTGCGGTATAAAGTTAAAAATAGCCCTTGACCTTGGAGTAGGCTCCAAGGTTTATACTCGCTCTATTATATTGGTTGTCAGTGTTGCTTGAGATGATTCGAGTAAAACTGCAAAGGATTAACTATGTACCGAATTGGTGAGTTAGCCGATTTATGCGAGGTGAAGGCCGATACCCTCAGATTCTATGAGAAACACGGCCTACTTGCGCCTTCGAGCCGTACCGACTCTGGTTATCGGGTCTATACCGATGCCGACGCGGCGAGGCTGCGTTTTATTTTGCGGGCGAAGGCCGTGGGTTTTACCTTGAGTGAGATCAGTGAGTTGTTGTCTATCGACCTCGATAAATCCAATTGGGCCTGTGCCGATGTCAAGGGTATGGTCGACCTCAAGTTGGCGCAGGTGCAGGCGAAGATTGCCGAGTTACTGCATTTTCAAACCAGTTTGCAGAGTCTGTCGAATGCCTGCTGTGGCGGGCCTCGTAGCGCCGAACATTGCTCGATTTTAGAGGCGCTGGAGTCGAGTACCGAGCGAGTTCGGTTTGAGCACGACCATGGGCCAGGCTCCCATTCAGAGCATGCTCATATTGCTGCAACAGCAGATAAATCAGGGGATTAATGATGTTACTGAACAATTTTATCGATCTGTTTTTAGATTCCGCCCCTTGGCTGTTGCTTGGGTTGGTTTTAGCAGGATTGCTGAAGGTATTTGTGCCCATGGCATGGATGCAAAAACAGCTAGGCGGGCATGGGTTTAAAACCGTGGTCAAGGCGGCATTATTAGGCGCCCCTTTGCCGCTGTGCTCTTGCGGGGTAATCCCAGCGGCGGTAGGGCTGCGCCGCTCTGGGGCATCGAAAGCGGCAACCACCTCCTTTTTAGTCTCCACCCCTGAAACTGGCGTCGATTCGGTGACTGTTTCTTATGTGTTGCTTGGCCCTTTTATGGCAATAGTGCGCCCAATTGCGGCGATCACCAGTGCCATTCTTGCGGGCTTATTGGTTGGCCGTGATGATGACGATGGCAAGCCTATGGGTAAGGCTGAAACTCTATCTCAATCAGACAAGGCGTTAGATAGCAGTGCTCCGGTGGCTTCATGCTGTGCTTCTAAATCTTCGGCGCAACCTGCGATGGTAAAAGCCGAAGCGGTGCAAAGCTGCTGCTCATCGACCAAGGTGCCCATGATGACGCCGGTTAAGTCTTCCTGCTGTGGCAGCGATGGTGAGCAAACGCCATCAACCGAGCCGAAAATCAAAATGACCCCTATGGCTACGCCGAGCTTAATGGCGGCTTCTTCCAGTGTGATGGCTGGTCAAACGTTTGGGGCTGTGGCTAAGGTGAACCCTGTTAAGAGTGAAAGCGCGGGTTCATGTTGTGGCACGCAAACGGCTGAGCTTGAAAAATTGGTGGTAGTGAAAAAAGGCGCCTGCTGCAGCACAAGCTCGCAGGTTGCTGACAAGCCTCAAGGTGAAAGCTGCTGCGCCTCTACGCAAGATATGGCGACGGAGTTAAAGTCAGAGTCTGTGATTGCACGGGTTGGGATTGGTCTTAAATATGCCGCAACGGATCTGGTGCGTGATACTACGTTATGGCTGTTGGTGGGCTTATTCTTTGCGGCATTAGTGCAAACTTATGTTCCTGCAGACTTTTTATCCAAATGGGGCGATGGTTTATTGGCAATGCTGGTGATGGTGCTGGTATCTGTGCCTATGTATATTTGTGCGACGGCATCAACACCGATTGCCGCGGGATTACTGCTCGCTGGGGTCTCTCCCGGTGCTGTGTTGGTGTTTATGTTGGCGGGGCCTGCAACCAATATCGCGACTTTAGGCGTTGTGACCAAAGAGTTGGGTAAGCGTGCGCTCTATGGTTATATTGGCGGCGTGATCGGCGTTGCTTTGGCTGCTGGCGCTTTAGTCAATTATTTGGTGACACATTTCGGCTTTGAGGTGATGCCACAAATCGGTGAACAACACCAAATGTTGCCTGAGTGGTTAGTGGCAAGCTCGGGCATCGTCCTTGCACTGTTAATGGCGAAAGCGGTATTTGAAAAGATCCCCCGCAGTTGGTTACGCCGCAGCGATTGTTGCTCATAGTCATAAGAGCAAATCAAAATCCCCAGCAATGACTGGGGATTTTTTATGCAGCAACAGTAAATTGTGTTGCTCACAGGGAATCGCTAACTTGCTATTTCAAGCGGTTTATTCATTCGACTTCTTGGCGTCGATAAAGGGCAGTGTGCCTGTTGGTAAGACGGTAGTCGGCAGTTTGCCATCCCACTTCTCGGCCTTGGTCAATTCGACGAGATTCTGGTTTTGTGCCAAAGCCTCGGCGCGGCTCTTAATGGCCGAGGCTTCAGCATCCCCTTTGATACGGATACTTTCGGCTTCGGCTTTCGCGCGGGCGAGTTGCGAGTCGGCTTCGGCTTGTGCTTGGGTGACAACGATTTGCGCGCTGACTCTTTCTTTCTCTAGATTTTGCAATTGGGTTTGCACTTCAACTTCTGCGCGCATTCTGTCTTCAACGGATTTCTCGTAGGCGTTCGAAAAGTCGACATTTTCAATCTGTACTGAGGTGATCTCGATAGGCCCTTTCACCGATTGGGTAATTGCGTTGGTAACATCGATACCAAATTTGACCCGCTCCTGCACCACCGAAATCGCGGTGTATTTACCAAAAATATTCTCTACTTGCGTTGGCACTTGGCGGTCGAGCAAGCGAGCCACCATGGCATCGATACTTTTGAAGTTGGCATAGACTTCTTCGACCCGATCCGGCGGTACACTAAAGGTCACAGAGGCATTGAGTGTCGCGGGTTGTTGGTCGCGGCTGTAAGCTTGTAATGAACTGTAGCCTGTGGTGTGGGTTTGGGTCGAAATCTTCACCACGGTATCAAACAATGGCATTTTAAACCCAAGGCCTGGCTCCGCGGTGCCAATGATTTTACCGTTACGCAAAATAACCCCTCGCTCGCCTTGGTCAACCGTATACCAACTGCCAAAGAGCGAGATGAATAGGGTTAATAAAATCACTAAAGGGATGATTTTAGTAAGACCGAAAGAGCTCGGCAGGTTGAGTTCATTTTTTATCATGTAGCATCCTTTGCTGTTGTTGTGATGAGCTTTGTTGGGGTGAGGCGAATCTGGTTAATGGCTATTTGTATTGCGATGAACGGTTGTTGCAGAATGTATCTTAATGGTTATCAGTAGGCAACAATAGGGGGCTGGCTTATCAATTTGTGACTGGCGTATCACATCCCATCCTTACAGTGTAAATCTTATTGCGAACTATTCTCATCAGTGCTAGAGTCCCAAAACTAAGATTCTTCCATTGCTTTCATGCTGTTACCTTTTTACAGGATGTCGAGCGCGTATAGGCAAGTGGATTCGAATGCTAACGCTTTGTGGTGAGAGGAAAACATCCCGTGTTGCAACTTATATTCCTGTTGTCGACGCTTCTGGCCTGCTTGTTATTTTATTTGACGAATAAGCAGCAAAAACTGTTTGCAAGCTCCCTTCCTCAGCGGCCTTGGCGGTTACTCGCCTATGGTGTTGCCTTTGCCAGCTTAATCGGTTGGCTCAGTCTATTTACCCTTAGCGCCGCTATTTTTATTTGGTTAGCCCTGTTGATGTTATTGACGGGGTTGGTGCCTTTTCTCTCTCTTATCGGTCGGAAATAACTCATGGCGCGTTTAGCTGAGCAGGACAAATTACAACCCGACTGGTGGACTAAGTCTCTGGCGGGATTGATTTTAGGATTTACTTTAGCGCTTGGATTGGTGGGGTTATTTGCCTGGTTTGGCCCTGGCGGTATCGACGCCGATACCAAAGTGCAGTTCAACATGTGGCTAATTACACCCATCTGGTTATTGATCTTAAGTTTTAGCTTTCTGTTTAAGACCGGACTCAGGGCAATCGGCTATTTGAGTCTGCTTAACATTTTGACTTATATAGTGTTATATGCCTTTAGGTGATCAGGGATGAAAGTTCGCAGTGATGTATTAAGGGTGTATCAGTCTATCCATATTTGGACAGGGATCATCGCCGGAATCGTATTGTTTATTGGCTTTTATGCTGGCTCGCTCACGATGTTTAAAGGGGCGATTGACGCTTGGTCAATGCCGCCAGCCATGACTTTGCCCCAAGTGCCCGCTGAGAAACTGGATGACTTAGTGTCGCAAGTGTTAGCGCAGGATGATAAGGCCAAAATCGGTTTTAGTTTGCACTTAAATGATGAACATCAATCGCCGATGACCTGGTATCAACAGGGTTCGGAGCGTGAGCTCAGCATGAGTCACCAGCTTTGGCATGCAAGCCTTGATGAAAATGGGCTGCTACTTAGACAGTTAAGTACATCAAGTGAGTTAGCAGAATTGATTGACCAATTACACCGCACCGCGGGGATTGCGGGCGAAGTCGGTCACGATCAGGCCGGTGTCTATGTGTTGGGGATAGCCGCCGTTTTATACTTCTTGGCATTGGTTTCTGGGGTGATTTTTTTACTACCCACCTTAACCAAGAGCTTTTTCGCCCTGCGTAAAGATAAAGGTGAGAGTCGTTTTTGGCTCGATGCCCATAACTTAGTGGGGATTACCAGCCTGCCGTTTCATCTGGTGATATGTGTAACTGTGATTGTGTTTGCTTTCCATGATCAGCTTTACGATGGGCTTAAGCATATGGTTTATGGTGAAAAACCATTATTTGCCCAATCGGCGCCGGACAGAACGCCTTACACACTCGCCGATTTGCCAAAGATCACAACTGTACTGGCCAAAGTGCAGCAAATTGCTCCCGATTATCAAGTGAATGAAATGACCTTTATGAACTTGGATAATCCCCGTGCGACCTTGCGGTTGGGGTTATATAACCCAAATGGTTTTATGCGTGGACCCGTTACTGATTTCTTATACCTGCATCCTTACAGTCTTAAGGTGTCCAATAGCACGATTGATCAAAGTGAGCAGGGCATCTGGGCTAGAACCGTTGCGGTATTCTTTGGGTTGCACTTTGGCAGTTATGGTGGCGACCTCGGTCGCTGGGTGTATTTCTTTTTAGGGTTAAGCGGCGCCTTTTTATTCTACAGTGGCAATTTACTGTGGCTGGAAAAACGCCGTAAAAAGCAGGCGAGCGAGCAAACCCGTGCTTGTCGTTTAATGGCCAGCGCTACAGTGGGGATTTGCCTTGGCTCTGTTGCCGCTTTAGCGGTAAGTATGCTGCTGGGTAAATGGTTATATGCCCACGTTAGCAATATTAACCACGTCTATTTGTGGCTATATTATCTGCTGTTTGGATTGCTGGTGGCTTACGCCTTTTGGCGTGGCGCAGCCAAGGCGGCGTTACTGATTTTGCCTTTGTGCGCCTTGGCTACATTGGCGATGCCAATCACGTCTTTAGTTGCGGTATTCGCGCCAAGTTTAGGTTTGTGGGCGCCTTATTCTACAGCGACTTGGGGTGTTGATCTGGTGGCGTTAGCCTTTAGCGGGGTGTTTTTTTATGGTTACAAGCTTACTCGTCATCGGGTGCTTAATGGGCCACAGGACAGTGTCTGGGCCATTGCCGCCACAGTGCCAGTGGCAGAATTAACCCAGCAAACATCGTAATCACAATGGGCGCAGTTATCGGCGCCCATTGCTATTCACACTGTGTAGAGACTTAACATTAACGGCTCTGGACTAAGCTTTCGCAGTGGGTAGGCGGGCCTTGCTTCGTGCGAGTAAGTGTGCGCTTAAGTAGCAAGCCGTCATTAAAAAGCTTGCTGCTAAGTAGAGTGGTAAGCCATGTTCTATATCATCAAAACGACTGGCGGCAACGGGGCCGATAACCGAACCCACAGAATAGCTTAGCAACATAATCTGAGTGGCGGAGACTATTTGGCTGCTAGGCAAGTGATCGCACGCCAGACTAATGGCTATGGGGTAAAGGGCAAAGGCGCAAGCACCGAGTAACACAAAACCCAACCATAATCCCACAAGCGATGTTTGCATCAGTAATAACAGCGCAGCAGCACCCACTAAGCAAAAGGCGATCATTAACACACTCTTTTGAATGCGGGGAGATAAATAGCTCACTAAGGGCTGGACTATCATACCGCCCAAGATAATCAGTGCCATAAATTGCCCCGTTTGCTGGGCAAACCCCATGTCCTGCGATACATAGATAGGTAATAAACCGTAGATGGGGCCGAGTAATAATCCTGAAACTAAACAGCCTGCAATGGCGGGTTTACTCAGGGTTTTTAGGTCGGAAAGGGCAATAGAGTGTTGTTCACTTGACTGCGGTTGGCCGCGTTTAACCAAAAGTGCGGGTAAACTGGCCGCAGCCAGCAAACCAATTACCACCAAATAGGGTAAATTACCTGTGGTGCCTAAATAATCTACGGCGAGCTGTCCAATGGCGGTGCCGCCGTAGAGGGCTGTCATATATAAGCCTAAGCGTTTTGCCCGTTGTTTTTGGGTATCGGCCATTAGTAACCAGGACTCAACCACCACAAAAATCCCCGCAACGGCCAAGCCCGCGATCAACCGTGATGCCAACCAGATACTTGTCTGCGGCAGTAACACCATAACTACAACGCTGCACAGTAAGATATTTAAGAACAAAATAAAGGCCTTACTGTGGCCTATGCGGCTGACTATCGGCGCAATACAAGGTGCGCCCAGTAATAAGCCGAGGTAGAAAATACTCGCCAGCCAAGGCGCAAGATCAAGGCTTAGATCAAAGTAAGTGAGCGAGAGCGGGATCAAACTCATCAAGTAGCCTGACGCCAAGGCAAATAGACTGAGTCCAGCCACTGGAACAAATAGCCCTGGCTTTTGATTGGGTTGAGCTAACAGCATATTTTCCACAAGCGGTACCAAACAGGTAAAAAAATAAACAGGAGGCGAGGTTGCGAGCGCGACTTTAGGCTGGATTGCTCACGGGGTAAAGTGAGTAAGATTGACTGAGGTGGTGAATAATATTTGTGTTTATTATTCATATAGATAATGAAATTTAAATGTTATTGGTTTGCAGCATATTAGGGGTATTGAGGTTTGCGGGGGTATTTTTTCAGCAATTTTGCTGGTGGTTTGACCCTAAGTGCTGTGCTTAAAACTACGGGTAAGAGTGTGTTGCTCACCCACTGAATGGCCTCTTTGGCTGTAACAATATGTGGCTGTCTGTATTTGCCGTGTTCGCCTTTATGCTGCCAGTGCCGACGCTGGCCAATGAGATCGTTTATGGTTCTGGTCATATCGAGGTAAAAATTACCCAGCTTAGCTGGGTAATTTTATGGGAGCACAAATTAACGATAACCCTTTAGCCACTGGTCGAGTGCCGTTCTGGGTAAGGCTCCTGATTGCTGGGCGATAATATGCCCCTGTTTAAAAATCATTAAGGTAGGAATGGAGCGAATATTAAATTGAGCTGCAAGTGATTGTTGTTCTTCAGTATTGATCTTACCGAAGCGGAACCTTGGCTCCCATGCTTTTGCGGCATCAGAAAATATAGGCGCAAAACTTTTACAGGGGCCGCACCAACTGGCCCAAAAATCAACAACTATGGGTAACTCTGATTTATGGGCATGATTGATAAAATTGGCGCTTGTGAGCTCGATGGGGGCTGCCGCAAACAGACTTTGTTTACATTTGCCACAGGTTGGTTGTTCAGTTAACCGCTCGTTGGGTACACGGTTTAAGGTGTCACAGTGGGGGCAAGCAATAATCATGGAATGGCTCCTTAGCTCAATGCACGATTTAGATATGGGGGCGCTGCGGCGAATTTAAAGGAACGTCAGGCGCGCCACAAAATAGATGGCACGCGCCGACAAGCTTGGCTGGCGATGTTAGAATAGGCACTTTGATAAGTCACTGTGTTAAGTGAAGAGTAAGAGATTAATTAAATGACTGAATTAGAAATAATCGATCTGGTTGTCGGTGATGGAAAAGAAGCTGTAAAAGGCGCGTTGATCACTACCCAATACCGGGGATTTTTACAGGATGGTACGCAGTTCGATTCCTCCTATGACCGTGGTCAGGCATTTCAATGTGTGATTGGGACTGGCCGAGTGATTAAAGGCTGGGACCAAGGGATTATGGGGATGAAAGTGGGCGGCAAACGCAAGTTATTGGTGCCAGCTCATTTAGCCTATGGTGAGCGCCAAGTTGGGGCTCATATCAAACCAAATTCTGATCTCACCTTTGAAATCGAATTGCTTGAAGTGCTGACTCGCGACTAATCCGGATACTGGGGAGTGCGTATCAGCTCGCATCCCCACACTTCTACTTTTGCCTGCTGTTTTTCAGGTTTGCCAATCCAGTACGCCAGTGGATAACAGCTTGCTTCACTTTTGCGGTTGGCAAAACACAAGTCATAGTCGCCCGCCTCCGGCGTTCGGCCTAGGGTTAATTTGGGCAGCGTTGGTAACTTAGGCCGATAATGCCAACTACCATTGTTAAACACGGCATCATCGGGGATTTCCATACCCGCCCCTGTGCCTTTCACTCTGGCTTCAACTAACACTAAGCCTTGAGGCGTGAGCTGATAGTCCTCCTCCCAGCGGATTTTTTCGATGCTGTGGTTCCAAGCTAAGGTAAAGTGCTCTGTGGGCACTTGTGCCCACAGTGTGCCCGCGAGGCCTAAGCACAGGCCTAGCATTGAGTTACCCTCGACATCTTCAAGGCTAGCAATCCCAAGGACTTATCCTTGCGCTGCAAGACGTTTGAGTTTGCGCGCGCGTAAGCTGTGTTGCACGATAAACAGTAGCGCCAGTCCAAAGCCAATTTCATCACTCAGAGGGGTCGCAAGGATCAAACTACCCCCCGCAAGGAAGCCGATGACCCTCTCCCACAGATACAGCTTTTGCAGCAGGTAGCCAGTAAAGACCACGCCCCAAATTCCAATGGCGACAGTGACTTTAATCAGCACATAAATAGTGGCTAACCAGCTATCGCTTTGGAGCATTAGGGCCGGATCGTAAACCGCCATAAAGGGGATCACAAAGCCTGCAATGGCGATACGAATCGCCCACAGACTGATCTTAAACCCCGACTCCTTTGCAATCGGCGCGGCCGCAAAACAGGCTAAGGCAACGGGTGGCGTTAAGTCAGCCATAATCCCAAAGTAAAACACAAACATATGGGAGACGATCAGCGGCACGCCTAAATCCAATAATGCAGGCGCAGCAATTGAGCTGGTGATAATGTAGTTAGGGATGGTCGGAATTCCCATGCCTAATACCAGACAAGTGATCATGGTTAATACTAAGGATAAGAACAGGTTATCCTGCCCCACGGCGAGAATATAGCTGGCAAAAGTAGAAGCAATCCCCGTGAGCGAGACAATACCGATGATCACCCCTACTAAGGCGCAAGCAATCCCAACAGGTACAGCATGGCGCGCACCTTCAACCAATGCATGTAAGCAAATGGTCAGAGTATCTTTACCGCCTTTGATAAACCAACAAATGGCAACGAGTATGGCAATGACCCCAAATACCACGCCAATCCCCATCTGAAAGAAGCCCGCGCACAGCACGCCAAGGGCAATCCAAAAGGCAAAACGTAAGGCATTAGAAGGCAGACGCAGCACAATGGCTGAACCTAATATCACTATCGAAGTCAGGGCTAAACCGACCATGCCAGAGAACAGGGGCGTTCTACCGGAAAACAGCAAATAAACCAAAATAAACAACGGAATAAGCAGATACCAACGCGCTTTAACCGCCGCCCAAGGATCGGGACACTGATCTTTGGGCAAGCCACAAAGATTGGCGCGTTTGGCTTCTAAATGCACCATCCAAAAAACGGAGCAAAAATACAGTAACGCTGGTAGTAAGGCCGCTTTGGCTATTTCAATAAACGGCACGTTAATGGTTTCAGCCATGATAAAGGCAACCGCGCCCATAATGGGCGGCATGATTTGGCTACCCATACTGGAGGTTGCTTCAACACCACCGGCAAAGGCGGGACGGTAACCAAAGCGTTTCATCAGAGGAATGGTAAATTGCCCTGTAGTCACCACGTTGGCGACACCAGAACCTGTGATAGTTCCCATCAAGGCGGATGACACTACGGCCACTTTTGCTGGGCCACCCAGTTTATGGCCAAATAGTCCCATTGCAAAATCGGTAAACAAACGGATCATTCCCGCCTGCTCTAAAAAGGCACCAAATAGAATAAACAGGAAGATATAGGTTGCCGACACATAGGTTGGGGTGCCGTAGAGTCCCTCGGTTCCAAATGATAACTGATTGATAATTTGGTCAACGCCATAGCCGCGGTGCATTAAGTCACCGGGGAGATATTGGCCGAATAAGCCATAGGCCAAAAAGATACAGCAAATGATCGGTAATGCCCAACCCATCACCCGCCGCGCGGCTTCAAAGACTAATACAATCAAAATAATACCCATGACCATATCGGCATCGGTTAACTCACCCGATCGTTGGATCAGATCGGCCTCAAAAATCCATTGATAGGCAGCCGTTGCCATACCTGCAAGGCCAAGCAGCCAAGCTAAGGGTTGCCAAGGTCGAGATTTGCCCACAGCGGGATAGCTTAAAAAAACCACCAAAAGTAAAAAACCAACGTGGGTTGCCCGCAGCACTTGGGTTGATACGGGGTGAAATGCAGCGGTAATGATTTGGAAAATCGAGAAAATAAGCGCTGAATAAAACAGCGCTTTGGGCCAGTCACTGGTATTTGCACTTAGGCCTTGTTCGGAATCGCTCATATTTATGCCTCACAGCATTAGACTACAGAGGGCGACGCAGCACTTGGGTGCATCACCCAAGTGCTTAGCTGGAAAAGGGTCGCACAGATTGAGGTTACACCCTTAGAGTGCACCAACTTCTTTGAAATAACGCTCCGCACCAGGGTGCAGCGGCGCTGGCAGGTTTTTGGTTGCCTTGTCTAATTGAATGGCCTTCGCCGCTGAGTGTGCGTTACCGAGACGATCTAAATGCTCAAACATCAGTTTAGTCATTTGATAGGCTAAATCGTCTGAGACACCCGTTTGAGTGACAAATAGGTTTTGAATGGCAACCGTTGAGACATCAGCAGTTTGACCTTCATAGGTCGATGCGGGGATCACCCCATGCTGGTAGGCTGGATTATTAATTTTGAGGATGACATCCTCGGGGACTTCAACAAAGTTAATTGGCATAGTCGTTGCCAAATCGCGAATTGCAGCCATACCTAAGCCTGAGGACTGTAAGGTTGCATCTAACTGACGGTTTTTAATCAGCTCAACGGATTCGGCGTAAGGTAAAAACTCTACCTTGCCCATATCCTCATAGCTTAAACCGGCCGCTTTGAAGATGGCGCGAGCATTGAGTTCTGTGCCCGATTTAGGTGCGCCAACAGAGATACGTTTACCTTTTAAATCGGCTAAGGTTTTGATACCTGATTCTTTACTCGCCACAATTTGAATATAGTTAGGATAAGCCGCCGCGAGTACACGAACCTTATCTAACGGTTTTTTAAAGCCTGCATCGGCATCGCCCTGATAGGCCGCAGCCACTGAATCACCTAAGGCTAAGGCCAGCTCACCACGACCCGCTTGGAGTAAGTTAAGATTTTCAACTGAGGCCTTAGTCGCTTGCACAGAGGTCTTCGCGCCTTCAATCCCTGTACCGTAGAGTTGCGACAGTGCCACACCAATTGGGTAATACACACCACTGGTGCCACCGGTCAAAATATTGATAAAGGCTGGCGCGGCCGCCATAGTGGCTGCACTGAGTGAGAGGGTGAGAGCGGCGCTTACGGCGATAAAGCGTTTATTGATTTTCATGCTGAAATATCCTTATTTATTATTGTGTTATATAAGGTGAGTAAAGTCGATATCGTTGATGAGTTATTCAAGTCAAAGACCTTATATACCCAAATCTGTTCAAAATACAAGCTTTAACGCGAGTATCGATGCAGCTATAACTGTGATTTATTAGGCTTATGATGTCTCTTGCTGCAGGGCGATCGAGTGTCGGGTACAGCGATGGCGATGCTGGAATAGGCTAATAAATCGAGAACTTAGCTACGGTTGTGCTTCTTGGTGATCTAGGTGAATAAAACCTTAACAAAAGACTCAAGTAATGTGGATATTGCTTTTGTCTAGGTGACTTTCTAAATAAAGGTGTGTTAGCGAGTGGGCATGTAAAAATCAGTTGCTAAGATTTTTTCCTTTACTGCAAAAATAACCCTGAAACGTCAACACGCCCTAGTGGGAGGTGAGAATAAAAAACGGGTTAACAAAAAGGGCTAACCGTAGTTAACCCTTAATCAAGATATTGGAGGCGCACCCTAAGGTGTCACAATATTACTTAACGTTATCGAGGAGACCTTTAGTCGCGTTTTTGGCGTGCTTTGCAGCGCGTTTTTCCTTCATCGACATTAACGGCTTTTTCTTGGCCTCTTTGCGATTTTTTTGCTCTTTACTCATAGTTAACTCCATGTACTTTCAGTGGTTGTTCATCAGGCTAATCATGTAAGCCATTTGCGTAAAACCCGTTCCATGATGTCCTGATTAAAGCGAAACGTTTAAACTCGAATTACACCATTTTTAAATCACAACTATTTAAAACGATTGGTAATTTATTTGAATTTGTTTGCCTCTCTGAGCTGTACTCGCAAAATAATCTTATCACCTAAATCCTAAGGAAGATCCACTCGCTGCTTAGAATAATTCACGCTAACGCTAGTGCGAATCTGTATATAAAATATGCGAATCAGGACACGGTATTTACAAATTTCATCAATTTACCTACGGGTCGATTTTCCGAGTATACCGCCGAGTAAACCGCGTAAAATTTGTTTCCCGAGTTGATTACCAACGGTTCTTGCTGCTTGTTTGGACAAGGTTTCGGCCAACCCTTGACGGCGTTTATTGCCAAAAATCAGTTCACTCAACCATCCTTGTTCAGCCTCATTCGCGGCTGGCTGTGCAGTATTGACGCCATTCGTTTCGTCGGTATGTCGTTGATTCAGTCGCTCATAGGCAGATTCGCGATTGATTAAGGTATCGTATTTGCCGCCTATCGGGCTCAGGGCGCGGATAGCGGTTAACTCCTCGGGATTGGCTGGCCCCATACGGCAGCGTGGTGGTGCTATCAAGGTGCGCTCAACCATAGTTGGCACACCTTTCTCGGCAAGGGTTGACACTAAGGCTTCGCCCACGGCAAGTTGTGAAATTACCTCGCTGACCACCAATTTAGGATTCGATACAAAGGTTTCGGCTGCGGTTTTAACGGCTTTTTGATCCCTTGGGGTATACGCCCTGAGGGCATGCTGAATGCGATTGCCGAGCTGACCGAGAATTTCATTGGGAATGTCGTCGGGAAATTGCGAGCAGAAATATACCCCGACGCCCTTGGAGCGGATAAGCCGCATAATTTGCTCTATGCGTTTAAGCAAACTTGCTGGGCAACCTTCAAACAATAAGTGTGCCTCATCAATAAAGAAGACTAATTTAGGTTTATCGAGATCGCCGACTTCGGGTAAATTTTCAAAGAGTTCTGATAGCAGCCAGAGTAAGAAGCTGGAATAGAGGTTAGGGGTGAGGATTAGTTTATTGGCGGCTAACAGGTTGATAATGCCGCGCCCTTGCAAGTTAGTGCGCATCAAGTCTTCGAGTTGCAATGCTGGCTCGCCGAAAAAGTCTTTGCCGCCATCGCGTTCTAAACCAAGCACTGAGCGTTGAATAGCAGCGAGGGATTGGGCGCTAATTAACCCATATTTGGCGGAGATGTCTTTACGCTCATCGGCCACTAAGTTCAGCATCGCGCGCAGATCGTCAAGGTCGAGTAACAATAAACCTTGGTCGTCAGCCAGTTGAAACACTATGTCTAAAATGCTGCTTTGGGTGTCGTTGAGCTCAAGGATGCGCCCAAGCAAGGTGGGGCCCATTTCACTTACTGTGGTGCGTAGCGGATGTCCTTGAATCCCTGCTAAGTCCCAGAACACGACGGGATTTGCCTCGGTTTGATAACCCTCAACCCCGATTTCAGCCGCCCGCTGTAATAGCTTATCGTTTGGTGTACCCGCCACGCCAAGCCCTGAAATATCGCCTTTAATATCGGTGATAAAAACTGGCACCCCTTGGCGCGAGAAACCCTCTGCTAGGCTCATCAGCGAAACGGTTTTGCCTGTACCTGTAGCGCCCGCAATGAGCCCGTGGCGGTTGGCATATTTAAGATTTAAGTGAACCTGTTGCTCACCTTTATCTAAGAGTAGAGTATTCAAGCGCAGTCCTTGTCTTAATTAACACCCCAAGGTGAACCAAGGGGGAGTTGGTCATGGGCGGATAAAAAAACATCATCCAGTGTTTGCCTTTAGCCAATTTCTGTCAATGTCGATGAGCACATAATTGATACAGGTTTAGGGCGTGTTGACGTTTCGAGATTAAATTTTGTTCGTTCTGGCAAGTTCGTGCTCGCGAAACGAGGAATGATGTGTAGTTATTCTACTCAAATGACGAGTGACAAAGAGCAAGGGCTTGCCAGACGAACCCTTCGGGCAGCATTTGGCTGGCTTTTCTGCCGCGTTATCGTCCGTTTATGTAGAATAACTACACAGCACGGACTTTGCCTTGCATAAAAGCCAGCCAAATTGCTGCAAAAATAACCCTGAAACGTCAACACGCCCTAGTAAAGCTTGCCAGTGTTAGCTTGGCTAAGTGTAGTCATTTTGTTGCATTTATTGAGGCGCCTAAGATGAAAACCCCATTGATTATGTTAGTCTTGTCGACATTATTATTGACCTCTGGCTGTGCTGAGTTAGCCTGTTCCGCTCGGACGGATGTCGACCCCTATGAGCCAATGCTAGATAAGCAGCGCTGCGTGGCGGAGGCGGATAAGCAGTTAGCGGCCTATGAAAAGGCCAAAAAGGCTGAAGAGGAACAACAGCTTAAAGAAGCTGTGGATCGGGCGATCAAACAACGTCAATAGAAAAGGATTGATATGAAGGGAGCGGGTGGAACACAGGGCGGTATTGGCCAGTTTTTTATCGGGCTGGGTATGATGTGTGCGGGATTTTATCTATTATTCAATGCGATACAGCTAAGTTCCAGCTTTGGGCTAGGTTACGGCCTCTACCGCATGAATGCCTTTGGACAGGGATTTTCGATCACTACAGGCATGGTAATGCTGCCGTTTATCATCGGGATAGTGATGGTGTTTTTTGATGGCAAGACTAAGCTAGGTTGGCTACTCACCTTAGGCGCGTTAGTCGCCTTAATTGCCGGCGTCATTAGCTCGATTCAGTTTCACTTTAAAGCCATGTCGGCCTTCGATTTGATCGTGATTTTAGTGTTGGCCTTCGGTGGACTAGGCTTGTTTTTGCGTTCGTTAAAAGAGGCGCCCACTGAGCAGAATGATCCCAAATAACGGCTAAACTGAAATGTCTATTGCATACCCATAGCCGAGGAAATCCAATGCGTTGGCGTGACAGTGACCGCAGCTCCAATATCGAAGACAGACGGGACCAACAGATGGCCTCGGCGGGGGTGCCCAGTGCGCTCTTGCTTAGGTTATTGCCTTTTCTGCTGCAAACTAAAATCGGCCGAGTGATATTGCTACTAGGCGGGCTATATTTTGCGTTTCAATACTTTACTGGCGGATTATCCCTCGAGCCGAGTAATCAAGCGGGGTTTAGTCAGTCACAGTCGGCCAGCAATACCGCTGCTCAAGATGAAAATGCCCAGTTTGTGGCGGCGATTCTTGGCACGACGGAGACCGTTTGGAATCAATTACTGCAAGGGCAATACGTCGAACCTAAGCTAGTGCTTTATCGCAATATGACCTCAACCGGATGCGGTATGGGGCAGGCGCAATCGGGGCCTTTCTATTGCCCCGCTGACGGCAAAGTGTATATCGACTTGAGTTTTCTCGAAGAGCTGAAAAAGCTTGGGGCGTCGGGGGATTTCGCCTTCGCATATGTTATCGCCCACGAGGTGGGTCACCATGTGCAGAACTTACTCGGCACCAGCACTAAAGTGCGTCAGGCGCAGCAAGCCGCTGGCAAGGCGCAGGCCAATCAACTGAGTGTCGCCCTTGAATTGCAAGCCGATTGTTATGCTGGCGTGTGGGGTCATTATGTCGATAGACAGCTCAATTTGCTTGAGCCTGGCGATGTAGAAGAAGGCATTGCCGCCGCCAGTGCAGTGGGGGATGATCGCCTGCAAAAAATGGCGGGTCGCGCCGTGCAACCTGAAGCCTTTACCCATGGTAGTTCGGCGGACAGGGTGAAATGGTTTAATATCGGCTTTGCCTCCGGCAAACCTGCCAGCTGCAATACTTTTAATGGCAAATAGCGAGCTGGTAATCGCGCCAACGTAGGATGGGTAGATGGCATTTGAAGATAGGTTTCGGCTCAGTAGTCATGCAGTTATCACCAATGAGTTAGGGCAAGTGCTGCTGCTCAAAGCGAACTATGGCAATTTTGCTTGGGGTTTACCCGGTGGCGCCTTAGAACCAGGAGAGACCATTCACGAAGCGCTGCTGCGCGAATGCCAAGAGGAATTGGGGCTTGAGGTTAACATCCACTACCTAAGCGGCGTGTATTATCACAGTGCCTATCAATCCCAAGCCTTTATCTTTCGTTGTGAGTTTGCTGCTGCCGATGCGATGATTCGCTTGAGTCATGAGCACTCAGAGTTTGCCTTTCATGATATCGACACGCTTAGTGCGGTTCAGCAGCAAAGAATCAAAGATTGCCTTAATTTCAATGGTGTTGTCGTAAGTGCAAAGTTTTAAGGTTTTGCCAGTAAGATTGGGCAGTTGCTTGGTTTGATTGCTTTTGAAAGCAAACTCAAAGTCGTGGGGTTTCACCCCCTGATTTTTAATCAAGAGTCGACCAAGGAGGACTGCTCGTCCTATCCTCCTTGCCTATTGTTTTCACATTAGCTAAGACGCCCCTAACGGAGTTGAAAGCTCCTTGGGCATTAAGCGTTCTAATGCTATCGCGTCAGACGCTCGTCCTTGATTCGACTGACGCTATCTCGACATCTGATAGGCAGGATGCCTGAATGTCGTGAAGTGTATGGATGCACGTGAGCGACCATGCCTCGCTCACGCAAAGAACGCAAATGCCCTGCGGCAACTCCGAGGGGATGGTGTATTTCTTTGATTGTTGAGTTGTCTATTGGTCACTTAAAGCATTAAAGAGTGGTGGACGTCCTGTTTCTGCTTGTTGGAGGGCGCAGCCCAAACCCTGTTTGATTTCTTTAATAAAATCAAAGTCAAAGTCGTGGGGCTTCACCCCACACCCGACCAAGGAGGACTGCTCGTCCTATCCTCCTTGGATGCTCCAAGACGCCCCTTACGGAGTTGAAAGCCCCTTGTGCATTAAGCGTTCTAATGCTACCGCGTCAGACGCTCGTCCCTGATTCGACTGACGCTATCTCGGCATCCATGCCTCGATTACGCAAAGAACGCAAATGCCCTGCGGCAACTCCGAGGGGATGGCGTATTCCTGTGATTGTTGAGTTGTCTGTTGGTCACTTAAAGCATCAAAGAGTTGTGGATGTTCTGCCTCTTGTACTGTATGTAATCACAGTACTTAAAGCATTTACACTCTGTCACAGATATCAAAATATCTTTTGTTATCTGTTTGTAATTTGGTATTTCTCATGTAGAGTGGATAATAAGGTACAAGGTTTTTTGACAGAAGCGTGTCTAAATCGCTTGTATTTTATTCAGGGAAATGGATAATGTCGCGGCCTTAGAAGTTGGTCTGTTTACGCTACGTAACAGGCCTTTTGTGTCTAAGCTGCTATAATAAATACGGAGTAATTATTATGAAGGGGGGATCTGCTATGCTAATCGCCACCATCATGTCAGCCTTTGCTTCAACTCCTACTGTTGAAGCTAGCATGCTTGCATCAAAGCAACACACCGTTTGTAATCGCCATTGTGAGGACGTGACTAGCGCAACTTCTGTGCTGAGCTCCATAGAAAGTCGCAGGGAAGAGCTTGCGTGTATCCTTAAAAGTTTCAGAGAACATTATTACAATCTTTGTAATGATATTGAAACCGTTGACCACAGTCAGTATGAACAACTAAAAAATCTTGAACTATTCTCACGTGGAATGAGTGAGTTTATGAAGGGAGTTTTAGTGAATGAAGCTGATTCTATCAAAGAAGAACATGGTGATGAAGTGTATGAATCATTCAGACATTTAGTTGCCATACATGGTCAGGTGCGTAAAAACATCAGTAATATTGTTGCCTTTTATAAAGATAAAATGGGTGAAGTAGAAACTATTAATAATTCTGCTTTTGAACCAACTGAAAAGTTTATTACTGCCGCTTATCAAGTTAGCGAAAACTTGTACCCAACACATTAACACTATTCATAGGGACGTGTAGTGGCAGCAACAGTAACATTTGAAGACAATTTAGAAAACCAGCTTGCAGCCAAGGGGTTCAAGCTGACTCAACTAAAGGAAGATCTAGAGCTTTACTTTAATTCAGAAAAGACTAAACGCGTTGCTTATCTTGGAAAAGATGCACCATACCGTGATCCTAGTCATGTTCAAGATTCTGAAATACACCATATTCATATATTTGTTAAGGGTATTTCTTGTCCAGACACTTGGAATGCAGCAAAGACAAGTAATTCTTATATTGTTTATACATTCGGTTATTTTGATGAAGATGCAATACGTGTAATAGATTTCCTTAGTGAAAAAGCACATGAACGAAGTCGTGCAAATAATTATAGTCTGATTATCAAATATAAAGTTGTCGCTGATAACTTCAGAACAAAATTTTAAATCCGCACTTTGCGGGTTTTGTTTATATAATCCTGCCAATTAAAAATTGTTCCATCATGAATATAAGCCGCTCAAAATAACGAGCCATCCATCATTAAATTTACACGGTGCATGCTTGTAAGAAAGGGTTCGGATGACTGTAGGGGATTGCAAGATTAAGCGCTGTCATGGAAGTGACCGTTGACGGCATGGATGCCGTCGTCGAGCACACAGGGATGTGCTTGCTGCGAGTCACTGGAATGACAGTGCTTAATCAATGTAGTCATTACGACATAAGCGCAAACCAAGGTACGGCAACTTGTCATTCACCTTATGGCTATAGTCTCGAGCCTCTTGTCTTGTGGATCAGGCGCGCAGGTGGGATTTCTTCTGTTATAATGCTCCCTCGATTTTTTGGAGGCGAGAATGGACGTATCTTCTTTACTAGACGGCCTGAATGATAAACAGCGCGAGGCTGTCGCGGCACCGCAATCTAGCATGTTAGTGCTTGCGGGGGCGGGCAGTGGTAAAACGCGGGTGTTAACTCACCGTATCGCGTGGTTAATGCAGGTTGAACAGCAGAGTCCTTACTCGATTTTAGCCGTGACGTTTACCAATAAAGCCGCGGCTGAGATGCGCGAGCGGGTTGAAAAAGTCGCTGGCACCAATATGGGGCGGATGTGGATTGGCACCTTCCACGGGCTGGCGCATCGTTTATTACGCACTCACTTCCAAGATGCGGGACTACCGCAAAGCTTCCAAATTCTTGATTCGGACGATCAGCTGCGTTTGCTGAAACGCATCCTTAAAAGTTTGAATCTGGATGAAAAACAATATCCTCCTCGTCAGGCGCAGGGTTATATCAATGGTAAAAAAGACCAAGGATTACGGCCTAAGCATATCGATGCGGGTGGTTTTCCGATTGAGCAAAACCTGCTGAAGATTTATCAGGTTTATCAAGAGTCTTGCGATCGCGCTGGCCTTGTCGATTTTGCCGAAATCCTATTACGTGCCCACGAGCTTTGGCTCAATAAGCCGCATTTGCTGGCGCATTATCAAGAACGTTTTAAGCATATTCTGGTGGACGAGTTCCAAGATACCAACGCCATTCAATACGCTTGGATCCGCATGCTAGCCGGCCAAACCGCCAATGTGATGATCGTCGGTGACGACGACCAATCCATTTACGGTTGGCGCGGCGCTCAGGTTGAAAACCTGCACCGCTTCCTGAAGGATTTCCCGACGGCGACCACGATTCGCCTCGAACAAAATTATCGCTCCAAGGGCAATATTTTGAAGGCGTCAAATGCCCTTATTGCCAATAACCCCGAGCGTTTAGGTAAAGAGCTGTGGACCGACGAAGCCGATGGTGAGCCGATTTCCCTCTACTGCGCCTTTAACGAAATGGACGAAGCGCGCTTTATTGTCGGCCGGATCAATGATTGGTACGAAAAAGGCGGCAATTTAAGTGACTGCGCGATTTTATATCGCTCGAATGCCCAGTCGCGCGTGCTCGAAGAAGCCTTATTACACAAAGGCTTAGCCTATCGGATTTACGGTGGTTTGCGCTTTTTCGAACGCCAAGAGATTAAAGACGCGATGGGTTATATGCGTCTAATCAGCAATAAAAATGACGATGCCGCCTTCGAGCGCGTGGTTAATACACCGCCCCGAGGCATTGGCGATCGCACTCTAGATATTTTACGCACTACCGCGCGCCAGCAAGAGCTCACGTTATGGCAAGCGTGTTTACGGCTGCTGGATGAAAAAGTGCTCGCGGGCCGAGCCGCCTCAGCGGTGCGTGGCTTTATGGATCTTATCGTCACCCTGCAGGAAGACACTCAAGATATGGCGCTGTACCGGATGGCGGACACAGTGATCCAAGCTTCTGGCCTTAAAGCTATGTACGAAGCAGAAAAGGGCGAAAAGGCCCACGCTCGTATCGAAAACTTAGAGGAACTCGTCACCGCCGCGCGCACCTTCGAAATGCCTGAAGAGCTTGAGGATATGGGCGAGCTGAATGCCTTTTTATCCCATGCGGCCTTAGAGGCGGGCGAAGGTCAGGCCGATGCCTTTACCGATGCAGTGCAACTGATGACTCTGCACTCGGCCAAGGGGCTGGAGTTTACTATGGTATTTATGGCGGGTGTCGAGGAGGGGATTTTCCCGAGTAAGATGGCGCTCGAAGAGGGCGACAGACTCGATGAGGAACGCCGCCTCTGTTACGTGGGCATGACCCGCGCGATGGAAAAACTCTATATCACCTATGCCGAATCTCGGCGGATTTATGGCCGTGAAGATTATGCTCGGCCATCGCGTTTTATTAAGGAAATCCCGCCGCAATATGTGGACGAGATCCGCTTAAAGGCGCAGGTGTCGACACCGATGGCCAATAATCGTTTTAGTACCCAAAAATCGGCGGTTGCCAACGATACCGGCTTTAGCGTCGGCCAAAGAGTGCATCATCCTAAATTTGGCGATGGCAAAGTGACTAACTTTGAAGGCAGTGGCGCACAGGCGCGGGTACAGGTGAATTTTAGCGATTTTGGCAGCAAATGGTTGGTGGTCGCTTACGCCCGCTTAGAGGCGCGTTGATTAGCGCCAATGCCATGATTTTGTGGCCGCTTTTATCGGTATAAGTTCGCTTCAACGCTCGCTAGGGTATATGATGTTTGCCCTAGCAACCGAGATAAAAACGAGATAAAGAATTAGGTGGGAGTAGCTAGTTAATGAATTTAAAGCACAAGTGGGATGTGTATTCCCGTTTGACTCGACTCGACCGTCCTATTGGCACTTTGTTATTACTCTGGCCCTGTTTAATGGCGCTGGTGCTAGCAGCCGGAGGGATGCCAGATCTTAAAGTACTCATTATCTTTATTATTGGTGTGGTGATAATGCGTGCCTGTGGCTGCATTATTAACGACTATGCCGACCGCGATCTCGACTCCCATGTTGAACGTACCAAATCCCGCCCCCTTGCTAGTGGTGAAATCAGCACCAAAGAAGCCCTGCTCCTGTTTGTCATTTTAGGTTTAGCAGCCTTCGGATTGGTCTTATTACTCAATGGTTTAGTGGTTAAGCTATCTGTCGTCGGCATTATCCTCACCATTATCTACCCCTTTACGAAGCGCGTGACTAATATGCCGCAGATGTTTTTGGGCGTGGTGTGGAGCTGGTCGATACCTATGGCCTATGCGGCGCAAACCGGCGAAGTACCGATTGAAGCCTGGTGGTTATTTGCCGCCAATTGGTTCTGGACAGTAGCCTACGATACCATGTACGCCATGGTCGACAGGGATGATGATTTAAAGATAGGTATTAAATCGACCGCGATTCTTTTTGGCAAATACGATCGTCAAATCATTGGATTATTTCAAATTGCCGCGCTTTTTTGCTTTGTCGCAGCGGGCTGGAGCGCCGACCGAGGTTTAGTTTATGGTTTGGGATTACTCACCTTCGTTGGCTTTAGCACTTACCAGCAAATGCTTATTTTTGGCCGCGAAAGAGCCCCTTGCTTTAAAGCCTTCCTCAATAATAATTGGGCGGGTTTAGTATTGTTTGTCAGCTTAGGTGCCGATTACCTGTTTTAATAGCATTAACCAATAATGTGATTGCTCCAATAAGAAGCCCGCACATTGACGGGCTATTTTACACTTACGCTTTTTAGCGACTTAAAAGCGTGTGCTTATTGCTTTGGCGCTTCGCTTATTTCGCTAGAATTGGTTGCTGCATCTGGCTCAGACGCTGGCTTGTCTATCAGCGGAACCTGTGAGCAATCGTAGGCATTACCCATTAACGTGACTGAACTTAAAAATCCAAAATTTTCATATAGATAAACAGTGTCTGCATTCAGTTTATGCGCTTTGATGCGCATTTCATTCAATGTGCCCCACACCATATCTTGGTCGCTGTGGAGCCAATAGTCATAAAAATGCCCTTCCGAGCCAAAAATTGTTCCCTTATGGACACAGTTATTTAGCGCTGCAGGATTATTCCAAATGACTTTAACATGGCTAGATTCAGCCGTTGGAAAGGTAATACAGCCGCTTAGCCCTAATGTCATTAAGGTGAGTAGCGTAAATAAACGCAAATGTTTCAATTTAAGCTCCTAATGGATATTTAATTTTTAAGGTAATAGGTTATTTAACCTGAACTCGGGGTAATGAGTGTCGAATAATCTAAATTTGACAAACTAAATCAATGCTATAAATAATTATTTTGAAACGAAAAATCTATTTTCTGACTGAATGCGCAGATTTTTGCGCATATCAAGGCGCTCTGTCGTACGCCATAGCGAGCTATGGTTAGACAGAGCAACGCAGAGAGGCCCGAAAAGATGCTTATTCAGCGGCTCTGCTTATTACGAGCTCAGGTTATTTACGTCCTAATACTTTAATCCCTGCTTTGCTGCGATCTGAGTTGCCATACACTTCAATTTTTTTCACACAGCGGCGTGCACCTAATGATTTCCACTCTGAGTGTTCATCTTTCTCAATATCGGTATCAAATTTGATTGTGCGGGTTTTATCATCACCATAGGTCACGACGACGCGATCGATACTCACATCTCTTTCGGCCTTGATTTTGATGTATTTTGCCTGTCGGCAAATAACTAACGGAATGGTTGCAGGATGATCGCCAATGCCGAGTAATATGGTGCGACCAAGGGTGATCTCATCTTCCTTATCATCATTTTTTGCATAGGCAACGGATGTCGTAAACATCAAGAGTACAGTGATGATAAATCGATTTATATTTGCAGCAGAAAGTAAACTTGATTTTAATAACATAGAGCCTCCAAAAAAAGGGGCGAATCATAAAGTATTTAAATTAACCAAAATAGTTTTTTAATGAGTTACTGCGGCGGATGTCACGGGAATTTTTTAAAATAACGAATATATGTTTTTATATTTGATACAAATGTAATTTTGATTGTGGCGTTATTATTTTTCTTTTTAATTAGACTGAAATATCCCTTAATTAATGACATTTTATCATCTGGCTAAATTTGCTGATTTTTAACATTACTAAAAGTGATAAGCTGCATGCACTTTATCTGGTAGATTGTGCTTAATGCGCGCTCTGTTCGGTGGTATGTCGTTATTGAGAAGCAGACAACTGCAAAGTTGAGTAACAGCTGCGGAGCGAGTAACGCCAGGATTAAGTTCAAAGGAGGTGAAGTATGCCGTGTCGACTCACGCGATTATTTGGGATTGAATTTCCGATTATTCAGGCACCTATGGCCGGAGTGCAGGGGAGTGCGCTCGCGATTGCCGTCTCTGAGGCGGGTGGTTTAGGTTCATTACCCTGTGCCATGTTATCCCTTGAGGCGCTCGAGGCTGAATTAACTGCAATACGCTCGCAAACCGCTAAACCTATCAATGTGAACTTTTTCTGCCATCGCGAGCCTGTAGCGCAGGCAGCTAAACAAGCCGCTTGGCTTGAACAGTTAGCGCCCTATTTTGCGGAATTTAATCTCGACCCAAACGCGCAGCCTGCTGGCGCGCAGCGCACACCCTACAGCAAGGCGCAGGCTGAGGTGTTAGCCAAGTTTAAGCCCGAGGTGGTGAGTTTCCATTTTGGTTTGCCCGATGAAGAGTTGCTGCTGGAAATTAAATCTTGGGGCTCAAAAGTTATCTCCACGGCGACCACAGTCGAAGAAGCGCTCTGGCTCGAAGCCCGTGGCGCGGATGCGATTATTGCCCAAGGTTTAGAGGCTGGAGGCCACAGAGGGCACTTTTTATCCGAGGATTTAACCGAGCAGCTCGGCACTTTTAGTCTATTACCACAGATTATTGCGGCGGTGGAGATTCCCGTGATAGCCGCAGGCGGCATAGTCGATGCCACCACGGTTCGGGCGGCAATGACAATGGGCGCTTCGGCCGTGCAAGTGGGGACGGCTTATTTGCTCTGTCCAGAATGTAATACCAGTGCAATCCATCGTGAGGCGTTGCAAAGTGACGCTGCGCAACATACGGCACTGACTAATTTATTTTCCGGTAGACCTGCGCGTGGCATAGTGAACCGTTTTATGGCAGAAATGGGACCGATGAATGAGGCTGTGCCTGATTTCCCCTTGGCATCCTCGGCGGTTGCAGGCTTAAGGACAGCGGCGGAGCGACTAGGATTTTGGGATTTTAGTCCGCTATGGTGCGGGCAGAATGCCAGTGGGTGCCGAGCGATCCCTGCCGCAGATTTGACTAGAAGCTTTGTGCTAAGCTTGCCCTCATCTTGCGTTGAGCCGCAAGAAAAGTCTGGCTAACAGGATGATTTATTGGCTTATCTAAGTTAGTCTGCACAGGGAAAATAGGCGCTATTTTTATGTAGGTTGTAAAGTCTTTTTAGTCGAGGAGCAGTTTGACTATGGCACAAATTATCAGCAATGCTGCGGTTGGTCGTACCCTATTGATTTTATTGCTGTGTGCTGGTGTTTTCTTCTTTATTGATTTCTTAGTTCCTGCCTTGGCTGCGCTAATCATATGTTTCTCCAGTTGGCCGCTGTATAAAAAATTATTGGTTAAATGCGGTGGTCGTTCGGCTGTCGCGGCCAGTATTGCGTTAGTGTTAATTGTCCTCGGGCTGATTACGCCGCTAATTTTTGTTTTTTCCTATGCTTTACAAGAGATAAGAATATGGGCCGAATGGTTAGTGTATGCTAACCAACATGGTGCACCCGTCCCCCTTTGGATTAAGGATTTACCTTGGGTGGGCGAGTGGTTAACCCTGCAATGGCAGCAGTTTATTGGCGAACCCCATGAATTAGGCCAGATTGTGAGTGCGATCAGCGGCCAAAATTTGACCGGCATTTCCCGCTGGGTGCTGCAATTGGGCTGGAATACCCTTGGATTGCTGCTGACTCTACTGTTTATGCTGATTACCTTGTTTTTCTTATATAAAGATGGTGAATCTGTTGCTAAGCAGGTTGATGTTGTGGGAGAACGGATTTTGCCCGCTCGCTGGTATCGATTTTCCCGTGTGGTGCCTGCGACGGTGAGTTCAACCGTTATCGGCATGACGCTTATCGCTATTGGCGAAGGCATAGTACTGGGGATTGCCTACTGGATTGCCGGCGTACCTTCGGCGGTGGCTTTTGGGGTCTTAACGGCCTTTATGGCGTTGATACCCGGCGGGGCGCCAACCATGTTTACCCTGATCTCCCTCTATTTGGTGGGTACCGGCGATATGACCGCTGGGGTGGGGTTATTTCTCTGGGGCAGTATTGAGCTGTTTATTGTTGATAAAACCCTGAGGCCTAATCTGGTCGGTGGGCCTATCAAGTTACCTTTCTTACCGACGTTTTTCGGGTTAATTGGCGGGGTTAAAACCATGGGCTTTGTGGGTCTGTTTGTGGGCCCGGTGTTAATGGCGTTGTTAGTCGCTATCTGGCGCGAGTGGCTAAGGGATGATCCTGATACCTTCGTAATGCCTGAATCCCTTGCCCCTGAAACCCTTGAAGCAGATAAGGTGCAGCGCCGCTTAGATTAACCGTGTTTACAAAAGATTAAGCGATGCTAAGTGTCTGTTTGCGTTCCTCGGTGTAAAACCACCAAGGTTTAGGATCGTCGCCAGCCATAAAGCGGGTTATAGAGATAAACACATCAAGCATGCAGGGGTCGTGTTTCTGCCCGTTTTGTCACACAGTGTTTTATACATGTCATAGGGATTCTTCCCAAGCAATTGCACTGGCGTCTCTATGCCGAGCAGACGCAGATCTGCAGCGCAGGCTTTACCAATATTGGGTAAATCTGTTAATTGCTTAACCTCTGAGCGAACCACTTTTGCTGGATTCATTTGGTTCTCCTGATGATAAAAGCATTGGCCGCCAGTGCAAGTGAAGACTAACTAAACGTTAGGCTTTTACTAACTTAGTTAAATCCGCAGGGCGGTAATATACCGACTTTAACACTTTACCTTGACGTACCACTTTGCCCGCCATTTCCACATCTTTAGCGCATTTGGCGATGATAAATTCGCCTTTTTTGCTGCCGACGATCTCAACGCCTTGCTTGGCATAAAAGGCAATCGTTTCAGCCAGTTCTTGCTCGTTACGGCACACTTTGCTCATATTGCTGGAATGGACTTCGTCCCAGCAGGCGATAAAGTCAATTTCACGGTTTTTGGCAACGCACAGCAGCAGATCGATAAGGTAGCTGATTTCCAATCTGTCACTCATTTGTTCAGCGCCTAAATGCACTAAACGACCCATCAACACGTAAACAGAATCCACAATGGCATCGGCCTGTTCGATACGGCTATCGGCTTCGGCAAGTTCAGTTAACTCTTCAATAATCAGAGAAGTATGTAAGGTGTCGGCTTTATCATCCAATGAGCTGGCATCGTTGACGGCGAGGTCGAAGGTGCTGCGAAACTCACTGATATCACGGTACAAGTGGTCATAAATAGGTTGAGTTAAACAGGTGAGTTTCATCGGGGAGCCTTAGATTTTATCAATGGGTTGTACGAATAGATTTGTGAAATCGATATCATGGATAACAGCGGCAATTCTAAAGAAAGGTGGCGCAGAATACAAAGCGTGCTGGCCTTGAAGTAAAAATACCCGCTGCCAAATCGGGGAGCAGCGGGTTTCGGCAAAGAGTAGGGTGATGGACCGAATGGAGATTTGATTTACAAGCTCAGTAAAGACGGCGCCATTTACCGCCGTGCTTTACGGGATTATTGAGCGTATTTGGCGATCAGTTTTTCCAGATAGGGGGTTACCTCTTTATCTGTCCAATCTAAATAGCCGCGAACAAAACCTACAAGGTTACCTTTTGCATCAAACACATAAGTTGCAGGAACTACGTTGGCAGGGATGATCTGCTCGATGTTTTTGTTAGGATCGAGCCAGGTACTGTAGTTGTTAAAGCCATGTTGATTAAGAAACGGTCGCACATCTTTTACTTCTTCATCAATTGAAATCGGGACGATGGCGATATTTTTATCGGCAAACTGCTGCTTTAGTTTTTGTAGCTCAGGAATTTCCCTTAAACAGGGAACACACCAGGTTGCCCAGAGATTCACTAGTGTTAGCTTACCTTGATGCTGCTTGAGGGTTTGTGCCTGTCCAGCTTCATCCATAAAAGGCACCTCGGGTATCCCGCGGGCATATTGCATCTCAATAAAACCCGTCATGACTCTTGGTTTAGGGATGGTTTCGCCTGTGTCATACAGTTTGTTTTGCAGTGAATGGGCTTGAACGGTGCAGCTCAGCAGTAGTGAAGTACAAAGGAGTGTGAGCTTGGCTGTGTAAGATTTCATGGGTTAATCCTTATATTCAAACTGATCGAGTCGCTTTGTCGGGTGACGCAGACTTACGTTTTATCAAGGTGAGACCTAGGCCTAAACCTGCGACTAATAACACCAGCGGGCCAAGCCAAAGCGCCATTGTTGATGGCTTAAATTCTGGTTGGTAACGGATTTTCTCGCCGTAGCGCTGCACCATAAAATCGAGCACCTCATCCCGTTTATAGCCTTGTTCTAGCAGCGAAAAGATTTGTCCTTTGAGCTCATGGGCGATAGGCGCCTGTGACTCAAATAAGGTCTGGTTGGTTGCCATTGGGCAACGCAGTTCTTTACTGATCGCTATTGCCTGTTGTTGATAGGATGCGCCCATATTGGGGCCTTCCTGTGCTGTGGCGAGGAAGGTTGCGCCTCCAAAGCAGAGAGCAAGCGACAACAACCAAAATAATAAACACAAATAGGGTGAGCGAAAGAGTGGATTCATTGGGTTACCGTCTCCCTTGCAGATGATGAGCTTGTACTGAGCTGTTCTGATTGTTCGACGCGGCGAGCTTGCCTTACGGGCCACGCGGCAATGGCGCCGCCGAGCATCATGAAAAGTGCCCCCAGCCAAATCCAAGTGGCCAGTGGTTTATAGCTAATACGGATCAGATATTCGCTGTCACTTAATTGCACGCCCATTGAGACATAAATATCCCGCCAAAAACCGTGGTCGATCCCCGCGTGGGACATTTCCATCGCGTTGCTTTTAAAAGTTTGTCGTTGCGGCCTTACATAACCGAGGATCTCTTCATCATTCGCGCCATCGCGGATACTGATATTGGCTTGGATTGCCGTAAAGCTATTGGTTTCGACATTCTCAGTGCTTTCATACACTAAGATATAACCCGCTAACGGCTTACCTTGGCCTGGGCCCATTCTGAGCAGTGCTTCTTCTTCAAAATTGGATACCGCTGAGGCACCAATAATGGTGATGGCAACCCCGAGGTGGGCGAGCATCATGCCGATAAAGCGTTGTTTTGAGGTGCGGGATTTTACGGGCGCGTTGGCTGTAATTTGGTTTGTACTGGCGCGTTTGCGAACACTAAGACTCACTAACAGCGTCAGTAATAAGCACACGATAAGCCATAAGGCTGCCGCCGTGCCAAGCAGTAAGAATAAGTTGCTGCCAGACGCCGCCTGTAGACTTACCCAAAAGGCGATAGCCAATACCCCAAAGCCGAACAGCAATATCGGCATAGCTTGAGCCTTAGAGGTATTTTGCCATTCGACGAGGGGGGCAATCCCCATCAGTAGTACGACTAAAAAGGTCAATGGTACAAATATGGCGTTGAAGTACGGCGCCCCGACTGAAAGTGTACCTAGGTTGAGGAGTTCATAAATCAGCGGGTAAAAAGTGCCAAGCAACACTGAAAAGGCGGCAACCACTAAAATCACTATCCCGAGCAGTAATAGCGTTTCCTTACTGTACAGACCAAAGTCGATTTCACGCCTTAATAGATTGGCCTTGAGCGCAAAAATTAATAATGCAGCGCCAACAAAAATCACCAGCAAACTGAGAATAGACATACCGCGGGTTGGATCTGCGGCAAAGGCATGCACCGATTGCACTATGCCTGAACGCACTAAAAAGCTGCCTAACAGACTGAGGGAGAAGGCCAATAAACATAAAAACAGGGTGGTGAGGGTAAATCCCTGGGTTTTTCGGGTGAGTACTAAGGAATGCACCAGCGCTGTTGCAACCAACCAAGGAATAAAAGAGGCGTTTTCAACGGGGTCCCAAAACCACCAACCACCCCAACCCAGTTCGTTGTAGGCCCACCAAGAGCCAAAGGCATTACCACCTGTGAGGAAAATCCACGCCAGTAGCACCCAAGGACGTAAATAATCGAGGTGGCGAGCAGGTAACTTGCCCCCAATCAGTGATGCCAGCGCTGCGGCAAAGCAAACCGTTAGCCCGACATAACCCAAAAACAGCATAGGTGGATGCAGTATTAAGCCAATGTCCTGCAATATGGGGTTAAGGTCGCGCCCTTCGACTGGAATGTTCGGTAGCAAGCGAGCAAAGGGATTGGAAGTAAAGAGTAAAAACAAATTAAAACCGAGGATCACTAAGGCCAAAATAGCGAGTACCCGACCAAAGTAAGCCTTATCTGCTTGTAAGTTTTCCAGATCGAGTTTGGCGCTATGGGTTGCTTGGCGCCAATTGATCACTGCACCCCATAGGGCAATGGCAAATACCCAAAACAGCATTGAGCCTTCATGGCTGCCCCACACCGCAGCGACTTTATAACCGAGGGCGAGTTGGCTGTTGGAATGATTGGCAACATAGGCGACTGAAAAGTCATCGGCAATAAAGCTAAAAACTAAGCTACATAACGCGGTTAATAAGGTGAAAAATAACGCGTAAAATAATCTATTGCCAAATGCAATTAAATAAAGGTTGCGCTGGTAACTACCGATTAAATGACTGGCCGCCGACAATAATGCAAACACAGTACTCATGATCAGCAATATGTGCCCGATTTCTGGAATCATATTTATCATTGATATTTCCTGCATAGCATTAGTTAACGATTTACATTAATACTGAGATTAATGATGGATTAATTTTTTCGCTGTTAATCTGTGCTGACTTATTTATCGTCGCGTTGGACAAACGGGATGTTGGTAGTTAGCTACTCAACGATTAGCTCGCAGGGTAACTGAGTTTTTGAGGGCGGAATGTGATCTGTCTCGGCATTAAAATGGTCATTTATGACTTTGGTTATTTTTGAAAAATCAAACCTGTTTTTAGGTTTTTTTAGATCTAAAAAAACAGGTTTAAAATCTAAGAAATCACTAATTTAAATTTGTTAAGTTAATGATTTAATGTGTTTTTTATGTTTTTAGCTCTATTGATTTCTGAATCGAAAATTAATGTGCTCTAGCGCAGATTTTTTGCTTTTTCTCTCATTCATCATGCAGTCACTGGTCAATTGTTTATGTCGTTCAGTGAACAGTTAGGTTCAGTGGAAAATATAAAACTAATGATAAATTAGGAGTGAATGATGAAGCGATGGAAAACCAAAACAGCCTTAGGCGTGCTGTTTTGCTTAGGTTCTGCCGTAAGCGCTACCACAATCGCATCCGATGCTAAATCGGATGGTAAAGTGGTCCCTGGTGTGGGTAATAAACAACAAACTCACTATACTCAAGATATTCTGGCTAATCCAAAGGTGTCAGAAAATTTAATGGAAAAATCTCGTGGTGTTAAAACACTGCAGGATTATATTGTTCAAGAGCAAGAATTGTTTGATTTTCTTTTTGAAAATCACCCAGTTTTTAAATATGACGCAGAAGGTCGATTAAAGGGCACTTATAAAGTCAGTGACCGTGGTGAAGAATATCTACACGGTGGTGACAGTGTTGCTTACAGTAAACACAGTAAAGAAGTTAACTCAACTGACGGCACGGCAGTTCGCTACAGCGCCTATGAAGATGGTCAACGCCCAAAGGCACTGCAATATCGTTTAGGGGCAAAATCGATTTTAGATTTTCCTAACAAGTTTGTTGGCCCAGAAAAATGCGGTGAGTGTCATGGTCCGCAATACGAAAAATGGAGACGTTCACGTCACTCTAAGACGATTCGCTTCCCTGGCGAACATCCAGAGGTCGATAACGACCTGAAAAAACCAATGTATACCACTAAAGATACCTCGATTCTGCCATCGGGTATTACTCCAGACGCTATCTATGCCACTGTGGGTACACCACGTACCAAATACGGTTTTATCGATGCTTATCTGGTGCGCGGTACTTACCACGTGAAAGATGGTCTGTTAAAGGATGGCACTGGTACTATGGTCGCCGGTGGTAACCAGTTCTCCCGTGGTTGGGCTGAGTGGTTAACGCCTGAAATGGCTGCAAAAATTAACAAAGCCATCCCAAGTTTCCCTCTCAAAATGGAAGATTTTGGTACTAGCGGTTCACACCAATGGGGCATGAGCTCGTACGGTGCTAAGTACGAGAAAGAATTCCTATTTCAACCTGCTAGCTCCTATTGTGAAATGTGCCACAGCTTCAAGTTTGACTTCCAAACTAAAGAGGAGTTTTTTGCTGCTCTAGGGAACCCGAAAGAGCTGCAAAAACACACTATTTCTAAAGGTATTACCTGTGAAGAGTGTCACGGCGCGGGTGGTCACTTAGACGGTGGTATCGGTGGCGGCATGCCATCTAACTGTGAACGTTGTCACCAACGCTTCAACTTTGTTGAAGAGTTAGCTGAGACACCACAGGGTCAAGAAAAGCTGGAATACGCTTTCAACGTGAAGATGAAGTCTTCTTGCCCATCTTGCGGTACTGAAGGTTCGCAAATGTTTGCTTCTGCTCACTACGACAAAGGTATGCGTTGCTCAACCTGTCACGATCCACACGAAGTGACTGATGGTGATTGGAAATCTGGTATCACTAAGCCAAAAATCATCAAAGAGTGTACTGACTGTCACACGGCTCAAGCTGAGATTGCTAAGAACACCAACACTCACAGCAACCAAACCTGTCAAAGCTGTCACATGCCAAACATGGGAAGCTGTGAAAACTTCACTGCGATCCAATTCCCTGATATGGCGGGCTTCGACAACGTTCGTAAGTCACACATGTGGAAGATTGATGTCGATCCACTGCGTAAGACCCTTAACCCACCTGAAGGTAAGTCTCGCGATGCGACCACCAAAGGTTGGACTGTGGCTAAAGACGAAAACGGTTACAACTACCTCGACCTGATGTGGACTTGTGCCCGTACTTCGGCTTCTGACCACGACGTAACTGAAAACAAAGGTTGTCATAGCCAGTTCCAATCTGAACTCGAAGTGGGCTTACATTTCGAAGACCAAATGGAAATTTATGGTGAAGTTCAGAAGTGGCAAAAACCAGTGAAAGATCTGTTTGGCCAAGTTCTGCAAGGTTTACAACGTATCGACAAGTTACTGGAAGTGACCCAGTTACCTGTAGATAAGAAAACCGAAGTACTGATGCTGACTGATAAAGCGCAAGACGTCATTAAGTTGGTGGAAGCAGACGGTTCATGGGGTGCCCATGGCCCACGTTACACTCAAAAACGTTTAGATGCTGCGCTTACATATGTACAGCAAGCTCAAGCCATCATCGATGGTAATGGCTACAACGCTAAAATGTAGTTCGACTATGCACCTTGTCATCCGGCTGAGCTAGCGGCACATAAGGTGTAAATAAAGTCCCGACATCTTCGGATGTCGGGAACTTAAGAGACTAATTTATGAATAAATTCATTCGCCAAACCTTAACTCAATTAGCTCTTTTCGCGACATTGCTCATCCCTGCAATGCCAACCTTGGCTGGGGGTGGTTCTGAAATGTCAGAGGTGCCCTATAACGAAATTCAGTTGAATCCCATTTCCATGCGTGAAGCAGAGACCTTAGTCGGTCAGCAAGGGGTTTATTTTTTCGATGTAAATACGCTGGAAATCTGGGCGGAAGGTTTTATCCCCGGGGCGGTTTTTTTCAATGTTCAAAATTGGAGAGAGTTACTTCCAAAGAATAAAGATGCGGTGATGGTGTTCTATTGCGCTAACCGCCTTTGCACCGCCAGCAACATGGCCGCACGGGAAACCATGAAGCTAGGTTACACCGGTGTGCGCCATATGGCCGATGGTATTTTCGGCTGGCGCATGTCAGGAAGAGCAACAGAAAAGCCATAGTAATCAAATAAATAATTTAATCTGTTATGGGCAAAGCCCATACGTTTTCGGCTAAAGCACTAAGCCCAAGGGCTAAATTGTAGAGAACATAAAATGAAAAAATCTATGCCAACTTCTTTTATCCCAAAAACCATCACAGTGGCGACCTGCGCCGCATTGTTTGTGTCAATGGCGAGCTTTGCCGCCCCAAGCCTTAAAACCGATGCAGATAAAGCGTCATACAGTATCGGTGCATCTGTCGGTAACTACATTTCTGGCCAGGTTTATAACCAAGTGGAATTGGGCGCGGAAGTGAATGTGGATTTAGTCGTTCAAGGTTTTGTGGACGCGCTGAAAAAGCAACAGCAATTAACCGATGAAGAAGTGGTGACGTATCTCAATCAACGCGCCGAAGAATTAAATCAAGTGAGAAAAGCTAACGCTGAAAAATTAGCCGCTGAAAATATCAAAGCGGGTGAAGCCTTTCTTGCTGAAAACAAAAAGAAAGCTGGCGTGACTGTGACCGAATCAGGCCTGCAATATGAAGTGTTAACCAAAGGCACAGGTAACAAGCCTAATCCTGAGGATGTGGTGACCGTTGAATACGTCGGCAAGCTTATCGATGGCACTGAGTTTGAAAATACTGTTGGTCGTAAAGAGCCGACACGTTTCGCCTTAATGACAGTGATCCCTGGTTGGGAAGAAGGCTTAAAGCTGATGCCGATGGGCTCAAAATACCGTTTTGTCATTCCCGCAAACTTAGCTTATGGCAATGAATTTGTGGGTGAAATTCCACCGCAATCTACCTTGATATTTGAAATTGAGCTGAAAAATATCGAAAAGCCAAGTGAGAAGAAAGAAGCCCGCATGATGGGCATGATGCCCGCTCACTAAGGTTTGGTTTGAGGATAGGTTTAAGCGCGGGCTAAGCACTCAGTGCTGAATGCTCATGAATGAGCTTGGGATAGGCGAGCAAAGAGGTTAGGCATGGCAAGTTTAGGGTTCACCATCGCACTCTTATTAAGCGGATTTGTTGCTTGGATTTTCTGGCAACACGCACGCTTAAATCAGCTGCAAACCGTGGCGAGACTGCCCCTAGTCTCCCATTGGTTGCCAGTGCTGTGCAGTGGTGTATTGCTTGCGATGACGCTCGCCATCTACAGCCAAACAGGACGTTATAGCGATTGGGATAAGGGCAAGCTCGATGAACATATTGACTATTTAGTCGCTGCTGACATCACCAAAGCCCTACGCCTGGTGGATGCTGAACCCAAAAATCCATTGGCATTGATGTCACTCGCCCAGGCATACAGCGCGGGTGGCAAGTATGGCGATGCAGTGCAGACGCTAGATAAGTTGTTAGCACTTACGCCGGAAGATGCTGAGGTGTTGGGGGCAAAGGCTAATGCACTGTATTACCGCGACCGCAGGCAAATGACCCCCGAAACCTTAGAGGTGATAGCCAAGGCGTTGGTTCTCTCGCCCTTTGAACCTCAAACCAAGATGTTACTGGCGACCGATGCCTACCTGCATACCCGTTATCAAGAGGCAATCGATCATTGGCAGTCATTGTTGACTCAAGCCAGCGGCCGTGTAAATCGCGATGCCATCAATAACGCGATACAAAAAGCACAAATAAAATTGAATGAAAGTGGATATTAATCAAGTCGCTAGCCATTTTCAGGCATGTAGGAACGATAACGATATAAATAAAAACGTCGGTATAAAACCGATAGATGGAGGATGTTGTGAGTGAAAATATAGAGAGACGGAGGTTCCTTAAAAGCGCTGGCATGTGCTCTTTGATTTTAACGCCTTTAGCGGGTTGTTCGGTCAAAGAAGATGCTGACAGCGCCCATAAGCCCCATTACGTCATGGTCTTTGACCAAAATAAATGTGTCGGTTGTGGCGATTGTAAGACCGCCTGTAACCAAGCAAACAACTTACCCGCAGGTGTTTCTCGGGTGATCCTTGAGCAGCAAAGTGGTCGTGTTGAAGGCCAAGCCTGCCCTCACTGCGGCAAGATGGTTTGTGACTGTGAACGTAAGTTTGTGCGGGTTTCCTGTCAGCAGTGCAAAAATGCCCCCTGTGTTACGGTTTGTCCAACGGGCGCGGCGCACCGCGACGCGAAAACGGGCATCGTGACTATGGATGCAAGCAAATGCGCTGGCTGTAAGTACTGTATCGGTGCCTGCCCATACAATGCGCGTTTGATTAACAACAATACCGATGTGGCTGACAACTGTGACTTCTGCCTGCACAGCAAGCTATCTAAGGGTGAGTTACCAGCATGCGTGCAGAGCTGTAAGTATGATGCATTGATCTTTGGCGATGCCAATGATCCTCAGTCCTATGTCAGTAAGTTATTGGCGGTAAAAGACTCTGTGCGCATTAAGCCACAGTTTGGTACTGAGCCGAGCTTACGTTACATACCAATCGTCAAACTGGGAGTGTAAATATGGATACCAGTATGGATTTTACCCTAGGACTCTCCCAAGGCGTTGCTTGGCCTTGGCCGATTGCAGTGTATTTGTTTTTCGCGGGGATTTCGGGCGGGGCGTTAACCATTGCGCTGGCACTGCGTTTTTACTTAGGTCAGGTGGAAAATACCGCCTTCTTAAAAGCGGCGACCCTGCTGTCCTTTGTCACCATTAGCTTAGGGATGTTATGTCTAGTTCTTGACTTAACTAACCCCTTATTCTTCTGGCGAATTTTGGTGTTCTATAACTTAAATTCTGTGATGTCAATTGGTGTTATTGCGCTGTCGGTGTATATCCCGTTAGTCGCAGTAGTCGCTCTTTTAGCCCTCGAAAAAGAGCTGATGGCCATCCCACAATTGAAGTTCTTAGCGCCGATTATTGCCAAGTTAAAAGGCTTTAGACGGCCAATGGAAGCGCTCGCGTTAGTGCTGGCGTTATCTGTGTGTGCTTACACTGGTTTCTTGATTTCAGCGCTGATCCGCTTCCCGCTGATCAACACCTCGGTACTCCCAGCGCTATTTATTGCCTCGGGTCTATCTGCGGGTGGAGCTTCAGCCAAAATGCTGGCGGTATGGTTATTTAAAGAACCCCTGCACAGCGGTGAAATGAAGATTCTGCACGGTGCTGAGTGGCCAATTATGTTCGCCGAAGCCATGTTTATTTTCATGATCGCGACAGCGTTGTTAACTGGTAATGCGGGTGGTCAATTTGCCTTTGCCGCCTTCCATGAAGGTGTGTGGGCAAGCGTATTCTGGATTGGTGTCGTGGGTATCGGCTTTGCCGCGCCACTGCTACTCAATTTTGCGACGGGTAAACATTTTAGTCATTCGGCCAAAGCGTTTTATATGTCGGGAATGTGTGCGGTAGTGGGGATGATGTGTCTACGACTCTTTATCCTGTTAGCTGGCCAAAATTACGCGATTTAGCAATGTAATAAGGCCATAGGCCTTTGATGAACCATTTTTTTTATCAACCCTCGTCGCAAGAGGTCTGTCCCTGCAAGGTGCCTTGGCGAGGTGTTGATATTTTTCAAAGGATTAGCAGTATGAAAAAGTTCTTTGGGTTGTTATTACTCCTTCCTTTGTTATTGGGATGCAATAAGAGTGAGGCCACCGATCACCAACATAAGGCCGAAATGATCCACGAGCATGATCGTTGTCACCTGTGCGGCATGGTGATCACCAAATACCCAGGACCAAAGGGGCAAGTACACCTTAAGGCTGAGAAGATGGTGCCTAAGTTTTGTTCTAGCCGCGATATGTTTAACTTTGCATTACAACCTGAAAATAAAAGACAAATCGACTATATGATGGTGCATGACGCCGCCGCGACCGATTGGGATCAGCCTGACGATGGTGCCTTTATCGATGCCGCTAGCGCTTTTTATGTTTATGGCACCAGTAAAAAAGCCGTGATGGGGCCAGCAGTGGCACCTTTTAGTACCAAAGCTGCCGCCGAAGCCTTTGCTAAAGAATACGGTGGACGAGTATTAACCTTTGACGATATCACCCTCGAATTGCTAGCTGGCGATAAGTAGGCGATTGATCATGTTGCGTTTATTGCTCCTTTGTTGGCTCTGTGGCGTATCCTTTATCGGGGGGGCGCAGGAGTTAAGGGTTAAAGATACAGCTTCTTTGACTCAAGCATTGGTGCAGGCGCAGGACGGTGACACCTTAGTGCTCGACACCGCGGTGTATGAGGGCAATTTCAGTGTCACCCGCTCCATTCATATTAAGGGCGAAGCGGGTGCGACCCTCGATGCTCAGCGCCAAGGTAGTGCCTTAACCATTACCGCACCCAAGGTGATTGTTGAAGGGCTTAATATCCGCCATTGGGGGCGGGATCTTTACTATCACGATGCTGGCATTTTATTGCTGCCCGGGGCTGACGAGGTGCTTATCAAGGGCAATCGTTTCGTCGGTGATGGCTTTGGGATTTATGGCGAACAACTTGCATCGCCCCGCATTATTGAAAATAGCATCAGCGGCAATGGCGCCATTTATGTATTAGACCGAGGCGACGGGATTTTTCTTAAGCATGTGACCGCGCCCGATGTGCAACAAAATCATATTATCTTTGTTCGCGATGGGGTATATCTCGAGTCTGTGACGGACAGCAAAATTCATCATAATCAATTTGCTAAGCTGCAATACGGCATCCACTACATGTATACCCGTGGCGATGAAGCTTCGCAAAATCAAGCCACTAGTGTTGATGGTGGCTATGCGCTGATGAACTCACAACAAATCTATCTGCATCATAATCGCGTTAGCCAAGCGCGGGACTTTGGCATTCTGCTCAATATCACCAACGATTCCCATGTTCAGGCGAATATCGCCACAGAGGTGCAGCATCCCCAAGGTTCGGTGGAGCTCGGTAACGAAGGCAAGGGCATTTTTATTTACGCCGCGCAGAATAATCGTATTGAAGATAATGAATTTAGTCAGAGTGATACTGGGATCAGCATGGCCATGGGCGGCGAAGCCAATCGCCTTTGGCATAATCGTATTTTAGGCAACCAGACCCAAGTGAAATACGTTGGTGAAGCGCAACTGGAATGGAGTTATCAGGGGCAGGGCAATTACTGGTCTGAATACCGTGGCTGGGATACAAATGGCGACGGTGTGGGGGATATCGCCCACAGACCTAACGACAGTTTAGACAAGCTATTTTGGCTCTATCCCGAGGCGAAGTTATTGATGGAAAGTCCAGTGGTATTGCTGCTACGTTGGGTAGAGCGGCAGTTTCAGCCAACCAGTATCAGCGGTGTGAGTGATAGTTTCCCCTTAATGCGACTGATCACAGAGGGAGATGGAATATGAGCCATTTTACCAACAACGCCATCAATCCACAGGCGCTGACATTAATGACAAAGCAAACTGCCGCCCAAGGGCAAGTAGCCGTTAAGGCCGTGGGATTGAGCAAGCGATATGCTGAATTTGAAGCGGTAAAAGATCTTAACTTTGAAGTGCTTACAGGCCAAACCTTGGCGCTGCTAGGCCATAATGGTGCCGGTAAATCTACCCTGATAAAATTGATCTTAGGCTTGGTATCCCCAAGCGCGGGCCAGTTGTATGTGCAGGGACAAGAGGTGCAAGCCAAACGGGTAAATGCGAGTTTGTCTTTAGGCTATTTACCTGAAAATGTAAGCTTTTATGACAATATGACGGCACATGAACTCTTAAGCTACTTTGCCAAACTTAAGGGTGTTGCACCTGTGCGAGTCAACCTTTTACTGGAAGAGTTTGGCCTGATGGCGGCGAAGGATAAACGGCTGCGCACCTTTTCTAAGGGGATGCGCCAACGTTTAGGCTTAGCGCAGGCGGTGCTTGCTGATCCTAAAGTGTTGCTGCTGGATGAACCGACAGTCGGGCTTGACCCCCTCGCATCGGCCTTTTTATACCAAAAAATGGCGCAACTTAAGGCGCAGGGCTGCGCGATTATTATCAGTACCCACGAGTTAGGTTTAGTGCAAGATCAAATGGATAGTGCGCTGATTTTAGGCCAAGGCCAGATGCTTGCCTCGGGGAATTTGCACAGTCTAAGGGCTGCCACCTCGCTGCCAAGCCTGATTGAGTTGCACCACGTCACGCCGCTGCAATATCAACAGTTGTTAAGCCAAGCCTTATTCGCCTCACTGTTAGAACCCTCAGCCTCGGACAGAGTGTGCTTAAGGGTGCCCGATGTGCTAAAAGCCAAGGTGATACAGCAATTACAGGGCCTCAAAATCCATGAGTTTTCCGTGGTACCGCCGAGTTTGCAGGATATTTTCCATTTTTATATGGCAAGTCTTTATCCCCATGGCACGCCCAGTAGCGCCGCCTTTGGTAGTGCAAAAAACGTTAAATCGGAGTTAGTGGCATGAGTCAAATCCGTCACCTCGAACAGCCGTCCAGTTTAGCGAGTTACCGTCCGCCCATGGCGTTGACACTGATTCAAGCTGTTGCGGTAAAAGAATTTAAAGACAACCTGCGTAACCGCTGGTTATGGCTTATGGCAGGTATGTTGTTGATTCTGTCCCTGTGCGTGAGCTTTATGGGCAGTGCTGTGTCGGGCAGTTTAGTGGTATCTGAGAGCGCGCAAATCTTCTCGGGTTTAGTCACGCTCGCGGTGTTTATTTTGCCATTGGGCGCCATTTTACTCAGCTATGATAGCTTTGTCGGCGAGCGGGAGTCGGGTACCTTGCTGTTGCTGCTTACCTATCCCTTGGCACGTTGGCATTTGGTTTGTGGCAAATTACTCGGCCATGCCTATGTGATCGCCACAGCCTGTTTATTGGGATTTGGCTTAACGGCGCTGTTGTTAGTTGCGCTTGGGGAAGCGCATGCAAGACTGACCCTAGTGACTGGCTTTATCCATCTGATTGGCAGTGGGATTTTACTGTCCTTAGTGTTTGTACTCTTAGGTTACTGCGTGAGCCTATGTGTGCGGGAAAAAGCCAAAGCCCTTGGAGTGTTACTGTTACTCTGGTTTGTATTGGTATTGGTTTATGATTTAGTACTCTTAACCGCCCTCGTCAGCATGGCGGAAGTGCTTAGTCGTCACTTATTTAACCTATTGATTTTAATCAATCCGACCGATCTTTTCCGGGCGTTAAATCTGCTAGCAAACCCTGCAGATAGCTTGTCGGCTAAGAGTAGTCTTGCCCTCATTGCTCAATCGGGGATGGGCATCCCTTTAATGTACGGTTTGTTTGTCGGCTGGTTAGCGGTTTTATCGCTGATTTGTTGTTTTATTTTTAATCGGCAAGAGGTGTAATTACCGGATATAAGTTTGAATATTGTTCAGTAAAACAATAAGTAAACTGAGTATAGAGTCACAGTATTTTATGTTGTTAAAAGGTAAAATCAGTCATCTTGATTTGGTAGCCACAAATCACGGTTGCTCTCGGGTGAAACTGAGTTTCACTGTGTTTGCCCGTTGTTAGCGCAATCATAGTCTATTGTTTTGGCTTAGTTTTGGGCGCTTAACATGCATAAAATTACTTCATACCTAATGCTAGATGAACAGGCCAAGCAGCTTGTTGACCATGTTCATGGAACCGAGATCGGTCTGACCTTTTCAGAAACCGCCGTACTCGTGCTGTTGCTGTCATCGCCGAATGCGATTTTTACCAAGGAAGATTTGTTGCAAGTAGGCTGGCCTGAGCGTGTGGTCGCTCCGACCTCCTTGACTCAGTGCATCAGTACATTACGAAAAAAATTAGAGCCTTATACCGAGGTTCAACTCAAGACTGTGGCGCGCCGCGGTTATCAATTGCATGTTTCTGAACAGTCCCATGTCAAGATGTTGGCGATTAATGATGCCGACGCCATCCGCGATGCCATTGTGGGTGTATCGGTTTGGACTAAGGTCGCGGGCATCATTATGCTGGGTTTACTCCTAACCTTCGTTTGGTACTGGAGTGATCACCATGCTGTGGTTAAGCATGTTGCGAAATGGAATGCCGACAAGTATATCAGCCTTAATATTGGTGGAACCTTAGGCACGGCGCAGGTGCTGTATATTGATGAGGAAGAACACCTGCACCCCTCGTGGTGGCAAAAACATTTAGCACCAGAGGGTAATCATATCAATGGATTACCTTATTTCAGTGCTTTTGCGTCGACGGATGGTCAAAACTATTCAATGGCGATTTGCCCTGCGTTAGATGCCAAGGATTGTACTGGCAAAGGCATTATCAATATCACCTCGATTGATGCTAAACCCGCAGGCCTAAGCATGGCGGAATTTATTCCTCTTAGTAAAAAGATGGAAGAGCGCATTCGTTATAACCGTGTGGTCTTGCCCGTTGATGATAAAGGGGTGGGGGAACTGCTGGAACATAACTATCACGCCGATATCTATTTTCCGGTGGCGGGTGAATTATTGGTTCGTACAGACCTCAGCATGTCGCTGGTGTACCAAGGGCAAAATAGAGGTAAGTTTTACTCTACCTCCTGCATTACCGATCAGGACTGTTTAACTACGCCGATTAAGTACACGATTCGGGGAGAGTTTGAGCAATATCAAACTCAAATCGATGATCTGAATGTGGATGTATTCCATGTCAAAGTGGCGCAGAAGGAGCTGACCAAACCCGATGAGGTAAGCCATTCTGCCATGCAGTTTTATCGTGCGATTCGTAAGCACGATATTCGCGATGAAGATCTGTTTTACTACCGAGTTTATCAAAATAAGGACACCGCAGTCTGGATCGTCCCGCAAATGGGACAATTGCTGGCGTGGACTCAGTACACCCAAGTCAAACTCTAACTTCGCATGTTATTAAAACAGCCGATAGCCATCGGCTGTTTTGCTTTTAGGAGTGTATTTAGGGCGTGTTGACGTTTCAGGTTATTTTTGCAGCAGTTTGGCTGGCTTTTATGCAAGGCAACGTCTGTGCAGTGTAGTTATTCTACATAAACAGACGATAACGCAGCAGAAACGTCAGCCAAATGCTGCCCGAAGGGTTCGTCTGGCAAGCCCTTGTTCTTTGGCACTCGTCATTTGAGTAGAATAACTACACATCATTCCTCGTTTCGCGAGCACGTGCTTGCCAGAACGAACAAAATCTAATCTCGAAACGTCAACACGCCCTAAAGACTTTGCATTAACTTTCCACCATAAAGCGTGACTTTCTTTTACATCTTGGCTTATCGCCAGTTACACTGCTTCGCCTATGCTCAGTCACGACCGAGCATTTCATAAGCCAAAATACAAGAATAACAACGGAAGGAGTCTTCTATGTCGGACCGCCTGATCCCCGCCTTATTACTGTCGACGACAGTGCTAACGGGACTATCTGCCTGTGGTGACACCACCAAAGATACCGTCGCAACAGTGAGCGGCAATGTCGCTTCAGCCCAAACCAGCACTGGCCAAAACGCCGAACAAGCCAACGCCATGCCCATCGGCATTAATCTCGCGGCTATGTCGCCCAAGGTTAAACCCGGTGATGACTTTTATACCTACGCCAATGGCGAATGGATGAAAACCACAGAGATCCCTGCGGATCGCTCAAGCACGGGGGCGTTTTTAGTCGCTTTCCAAGAGACGGAAAAGCATAAGACCAGCCTGATTGCTGAGTTAGTTAAGGCCGAACACGCGGCGGGCAGCGATGAAGCGCGTATCGCCGATTTTTATAAGGCTTTTACCGATACCGCCGCCATTGATGCAGCGGGGATGAAGCCGATGGCAGCCGACTTAGCCCGTTATCAAGCCATTATGGATAAACAGGGCTTATCGGCGGCGCTCGGGGCGAATCTGCGCGCTGATGTGGACCCACTCAATGCCACTGATTTTTTCACCGAAAACCTCTTCGGTATTTTCGTCACCCAAGGTTTAGCTACCCCAGGTGAAGTACTGCCTTACTTTCTCCAAGGCGGTTTAGGATTACCCGAGCGCGAATATTATCTCTCGGACGATCCTAAAATGGTGGAACTACGCAGCGCTTACCGCGCCTATATCGAAACCCTGTTAACGGATGCCGGAATTAGCGATGCCGCTGCCCGTGCCGAGCGCATTTTTGCCCTCGAGCACAAAATCGCTGCTGCCCACGCCAGTCGTGAAGACAGCGAAGATTTCACTAAGGCATCGGGTGTATGGAGCCGCGCTGATTTTGATGCCAAAGCCCCTGGTATCGACTGGACCGCCTTTTTAGCCGCAGCGCAGCTGGATAAGCAAGGCAAATTTGCCGCCTACCATGCCAGTGCCATTACCAACCTCTCGGCGCTGGTGGCCTCAGAGCCGTTGGATGCGTGGAAAGACTGGCTTGTGTTCCACCATATCAACAGCCATGCGGATGTGTTGCCGTCCAATATTGATAATGCGTCGTTTGCCTTTAATGGCACTAAGCTGTCGGGCACGCCTGAGCAGCGCAGCCGTGATAAGCGGGCACTAAGTGCATTGGATGAGTATTTAGGGGATGCCGTGGGCCGCGCTTACGCCGAGCACTATTTCCCTGCCTCAGCTAAGGCTGAAGTTAGCACTATGGTCGACAATATCGTGACTGCCTTTGGCAAGCGCGTCGAAAAACTAGAGTGGATGGACCCCTCAACCAAGAAAGAAGCACTGGCTAAGGTCGCAACCATTGCCGTGGGCGTGGGTTACCCCGATAAATGGCGTAATTATGATGCTTACACTGTTTTGCCCACCAATGCCTACGCCAATGCCATCAATGGTGAGAAGGTAGAATATGCCCATCAACTCGCCAAAATCGGCAAACCTATGGATAAGGGCGAGTGGTGGATGACGCCGCAAGTCGTCAACGCAGTAAACTTGCCAGTGCAAAACGCGCTTAACTTCCCCGCGGGGATTTTACAGCCGCCATTCTTCGATGCGAAGGCCGATGCCGCCTATAACTATGGCGCGATTGGTGCTGTGATTGGCCATGAGATCAGCCATAGCTTCGATAATAATGGCGCGGCCTTCGATTCGACGGGCGCTATGCGTAACTGGTGGACACCGGCGGACTTTGCCCAGTTTGCTAAACAGGGCGAGGCACTGGCGAAGCAATTTGATGCCTACGCGCCATTCCCCGATCTGCATGTCAACGGCAAGCTGACCTTAGGCGAAAACATTGCCGACGTAGCGGGCTTAGCGGCTGCACTCGATGCCTACCATGCCTCACTTAACGGCAAGCCTGCACCGGTTATCGATGGCTTTACTGGCGATCAACGCTTCTTTATCGGTTTTGCGCAAACCTGGGCGACCAAGATGCGTGACGAGGCTTTGCGTGCCCGCGTGGCGACCGATGGTCATGCCCCCGGCATGTATCGCGCGCTAACGGTGCGTAACTTAGATGCGTGGTACACAGCATTCGATGTGAAGCCCGGCGATAAGCTGTACTTAGCACCAGAGGAACGGGTAAAAATCTGGTAAGCCTAATGCGGTAAACGAAAGGGGAATATTATGTTCCCCTTATTTATTGAATGATTCATCCGGATGCCGATTTTGTGGATGGATTAAGTCCTGTAAGATAGCGGTTTAGCATTTTCATTGTGATTAAGGGATGCAGTATGACCACCGAAAACCGCTATTTTTACGAACCGAGCAAAGGACATGGACTGGCGCACGATCCATTAAATGCCATTGTCGCTCCAAGACCCATAGGTTGGATTTCTTCCCGCAATGCACAGGGGCAACGCAATCTCGCGCCCTATAGTTTTTTCAATTGTTTCAACTACAAACCACCTATCATCGGCTTTGCCAGCACGGGCTGGAAGGACAGTGTCGCCAATATTGTCGACACCGGCGAATTTGTGTGGAACCTCACCACTCGCAGCCTTGCCGAGAAAATGAATCAAACCTCAGCCATGCTGCCCCGCGGTGAAAACGAATTTGCCTTTGCTGGACTCACCCCAAAATCGGGCACAATAGTCAAAGCCGAGCTGGTGGCAGAAAGCCCTGTGAACTTTGAATGTAAGCTTTCTCAATGCATTCAATTAACTGCCGCCAATGGTGACAAGATTGATACTTGGTTAGTGTTAGGTGAAGTGGTCGCTGTGCATATCGCCAAGCATTTACTCGATAGTGACGGCGTGTATCAAACCGCCCTCGCCGAACCCGTGCTGCGGGCTGGCGGCCCATCGGCCTACTATGGGATTTCGGAAGCGTTACGGTTTGATTTGCATAGACCACAGGTTTAGGGGGCTCAGGCGCCGCAGGGCTGGGTGTTTAACCCTGCGTTGGTTTATGGTTGTGGTGTTAAAGGTTTATACATTAGTAATTAAAAGCTAAATCAACGTCGTGGGGCTTCACCCCACACCCGACCAAGAGGGGATCAACAGCAATTCCCTCTTGGATCTCCCTTGCCGAACAACGTCCTTGTTTAACTGCCAGTTCGCCATCCATGGCTCTCGTTCGTAACGCTGCTACGCAGCACTCACCATAGCGAAGTTAGATGCATTGGTTACCTGTCTCATACTCCAATAAAAATCGCCTAACGGCTCAGATGGGACGTCCCTGTCCCCCCGAGCCTGCGCCATCATCCATGATGTCGCCACGGTCCCACTCAAACAACTAAGAGCTATCTGCGTATTTCGACAACTTCGCAGGGGAAGGTGAACTTCTGCTATTTCTGGGTTAGCTGTGTATCTCAAAAGAGTTCTGCCTGTCCCATCTTTTGATAAATTTTTAAAGAAAAATATTACATTAATGTGATTTCATCAGGATCTACATTCTCAACTACATTAGTAATGAGTGTAGTCTCTCCAAACATGACTATTTCATCTGGGTCACTAACTTCGGTGGTCTTCGTTAGTCTTGTGGTTTCATCTACTAGCAACAGTTCATCGTGGTCGATGTTCTCCACTACAAATGTTAGAGTTGTTGTATCGTGAGCAAACGATACCTGATCCTCATCACTTGGTTCCATTTGCCTAGTTATCCACGTTTCCCCTTTAGTTAGTTGCATTTGATGTGCTTGCTGAATAAATTCAAAAGTTTCACTATATTGCAATATATAAGGTTTCATTTTTCGTCCTTTACTAATATAACGATGGATTTACAATCAGAATCAGATAGATCTATTTCATAATTAATCTGAGTACTATTATCTGTCGAAAAATTCTTTAGGAATGGTAGGACAGTATCTACAAGATGATTATCTTTTGAGTACAATACAGAAGCTACATGTTTTCGCTCAAAAGCAGCTGCGACCCTTGATACTTGTTCCATATTTACTTTACCGTCACAGTTTGCGATTTCAACAACCTGTGCCGAATTTAATATCGCATTTAAACCAGAAGAAACATCTAAACGTTCACTAACTGTAGATGACGATATAATAACCCAAGCGATTATGCTAAAACAAATGCTACTGTAGAGATATTTCTCCACATTTAAAAGTATAGTAGCATTATCATCCATTTGATTTTTGCTAGACATCCAGTCGATATATACAGCTTTTGCTAGCACAATATCAGTTGTCTTCATTTTGATTGTCGAGAACTTAGAAGCAACGACTGTTCTGGTCTAATCCCATCGGACACTTAATTTTGAGACAGTATGGTCAATAAATTAAGAGGTCTATATGAGTCTGAAAAAATCACATAAGAGTTATCCGCAGGCATTTAAAGATGAAGCCGTCTTGATGGTGCTGGAGCAAGGTTATAGCGTTGCCGATGCGGCAAAGTCTCTTGGAGTTAGCACGAGCCTGCTTTACAACTGGAAGGAAAAACACGAAGCCCTGCAACAAGGCATCACCTTAGAAGAGTCTGAGCGTGATGAGTTGAAGCGATTGCGTAGAGAAAACAAAGAATTACGCATGGAAAAAGAAATTCTAAAAAAGGCAAGCGCCTTCTTTGCGAGAGAAATGAAGTAAGATTTCGTTTCATCAAACTGCAATCTCACCTGTTTCCCATAACACTGTTATGTCGAGTAATGAGTGTCAGTAAGTCAGGCTATTACGATTGGCATAAACGCCCTGCAAACGTGATAAGCGTTGAAACACTGAAGCTTTATCGCCTTGTTCGACAGCTATTTAAGCAAAGTCGAGGCAGCTTAGGGAATCGTGAAATGGTGAAGAAATTGCGCAAGGAAGGCTACCAGGTTGGTCGCTATCTCGTTCGTAAAATTATGCACCGCCTTCGACTCAAAGCAACCCAGCGATGTGCTTACAAGGTGACGACACAGCGAAAACACTCAGATGCAGTGGCTGATAACCTGTTAAACATGAACTTTAATCCAGTATCGGCTAATCAGGTCTGGGCGGGTGACGTGACCTATTTAAAGACGGGTGAAGGCTGGATGTACTTAGCTGTGGTGATGGATTTATATTCACGCCGGATTGTGGGATGGCGCATAGACAAACGCATGACCACAGATTTGATATCCAAGGCATTAATAAAAGCCTACAACCTGCGACAACCAGCGCGAGGGCTGGTATTTCACAGTGACCGAGGCTCGCAATATACCAGTAAACAATTCGGTAGGCTGCTATCGAGCTATGGTATCCGAGCCAGCATGGGTGATGTGGGTGCGTGTTGGGATAATGCCGTTGTTGAGCGATTCTTTGGTAGCTTGAAACACGATTGGATTTTTAAAGTTGCTCAACCAACAAGGGAGTTTATGAAGCAAGATGTGACGGCTTACATCAAATATTACAACTTGGAGCGACTTCATTCTGCTAATAACGATCTGTCACCTGTAGAGTTTGAGAATTCTCAAGTAAAAGTGTCCAGTTTGGGTTGACCAGTACAAGGAATGCAAGATAGGCTATACATATTGCACTGTAATTATTGATTTTATTTAACGTATTAGAATGATTGGCTCTAAAATCTCCAGTCCTCTCTCTCAAATACTCTTTATGTCTTTCGAGTACCTTGTCATCATTTTCCATTGAAAAGTTAACACTTGTAAGCAATGTTTCGTAACGTTTTGCTGCATCCTCAACTCCATGTGTATCGGATGACTTGAGATAAGTCAGTAAAGTTATTCTATCGTAAAACTTCCACTCATTCTTTTTGAATGTAAGAACGTAATATTTGTTTATCCCTAATGAAATTGCGAGAACAGAAAATCTCCAATCAGAATTCCAGTTAAATGATCCAAAATCTGAATCTGATGATATATGCATCACCGGAGAGTGGCTAGGAATCAGTCCACAAATCCATTTTAAAAACTTAACAATGGGCATTTTTAAGTCCACTCTTCAAATATGTAGCAATCGCATCTGAAATTTTTCCTTCAAAAAGATTATCAAGCCATCCCCACTGTCCATTTGCATTCATTTCAAGAAAATACCAAACATTATCCTTGACCAAAAAATCGAAACAACCAAAGTCCATACTACTTTTATACATATAAGTCCTACACTGTTGCTCAATATTTTCAGGAAGAACACACTTAGTGAATAAAGTCTCAGTGTTTGGCTTTCTCCAATCAACTGGATTACTGGCATCAATTCGAGCGGGAAAAAACTGGCCATTGATAGCCGTTACTCTCACCTCGTAGTCTTTATCTACGAATTTTTGCAGGTATACAGGTGCATATTTTAAGGCTGATGTATCTTTTTCCGACGATAGTCGATTTGTCTGAACAAACTCTTTTTTCGTCTTATACTCAACAGTACCAATAGCAAGAGGTTTAACGATAGCATCATCTTTAGCCCATTTTTTTAATACTATTTCGTCATTCGTAATAGATAGCTGCGGCATAAGAAAGCCTACACTTTTTGCAAGCATGATCTGAAACACTTTGTTGTTGGCACGTCGCATGACAGAAGGTTTACTAAGACAACGCCCACTGAAGCTTTCTATTAAACCTTCAATTAACGAATAAGATTCCTTGTGAACAAAGTTATGATATTGAACATCAATGTTACCATCAAGATTCTCAAACACAGGCTTGCGAAAGTAGATTGATGAACACTCAGAGGAAAATAATCGATGCTCACCACACTCGATTCGAAAACCATCAGCAATAATCTCCAATTTATAACTTGAAAATTTATCAACATTGAGCCGAAAGTAATTAAGCTCAGGGAATTTAACCTGAATATAGTCACAAGTCTTATCAAAAGAACTAGTAATCAAGAGGGTTTGCACCGATATTCCTTTTCATAAAAAGATAAACTTATCAGAGTATTACAGGTTTATCAACATGGTTTAACATTATTTGGAATTCAAATTATTAACATAAAACAACAAAAAGATCGGACAGGCATAACTCTTTTTTGCTTTTAAATCAGAGTCAAGATCTAAGTCAAAGTCGTGGGGCTTTAACCCTGATTTTTAATCAAGAGTCGACCAAGAGGGGAACAATAGTAATTCCCTCTAGCTGACTGAATTTAATATAAAAAACTACCTTAATGGTGGTTTTTTAACGAGTGCTTGATTAGTATTAACTCACTTTTATCTATTCAGTAACAGAGACCCCTATGGCAAAACATATCAGCTTTGGCACGCCAGTTAACGATGCCGAGCGTTGGGCATTTAGTTTACTTGCCGAAGAGCTTCCCGATGACTATTTGCTACTAACCAATGTCGAAATCCCAACGCAATCGGGACAGGCGATGGAAGTTGATGCCCTAGTCGTTGGGGAATGGGGGGTATATGTTGTTGATGTTAAAGGTTACATGGGAAGACTGAATGCCGGGCTACATGCATGGCTACTCGATGGCCGTGATGTGGATAACAGCCTAGCTAAAGCCAATTATGTTGCCCGTGTACTCGCAGGTAAGCTCAAGCACAAAATCCCCGTGGGTGTTTATGCTCCTTGGTGCCAAGGCATGGTGTTTGTTACCGGACGCAAAGGGGAGGAAATTGAGCTTGAGAAGGATGAAGGCACACTGAGTATTTACACGCCCAAGCAGATCATCGCCGCGTTAACGAAGGAATGGGGCTTAACGGCTCCACACAAGCATCCGGTAACGGAAAAGCAAAAGGAAATAGTGCTCAACACCATAGGTCAAGTGGCATTGGTGGAGCAACGCAATAATAAGATCCAAGATTTTATTAAGCTAAAATGCTTGTTTTTACAGCAAGGACTGGAGGTATGGCAGGCCGAATATCAACCGGGAGGTTGGACTGCACCATGGTTACTGAAGATTTTATTACCCATTCAGTTCGACCACAGTGAAGAGGCCGCGGTGCATGAGCAGCGTTTACGGGATGAATTTCAGCGCATGCAGGCACTATCAGGGTGCAGTGGCGTCCCCTACTGCGCACCGCTGATCCAAGACGGCGAACAATTAGTGCTGCCTATCCGCATGCCGCGTGGCTTGCCGATGAATATGCTCTCACTCACCGAATTAACAACTTATCAATTACTTGAAATACTTCGCCGCTCTGTTTCGAGCCTACAGCAAATACATCGCCGCGGTTATACCGTTGGAGGGTGGGCGGAAAACTGCGTATTTATTTCTGAGGAAGGTGACGTTGAGTTTATTGATATTAAAGACTCTATTTCAACCTCGACGGATATTCAGCAGTATGCGAGTCGTTTCCTTGCCCTCGCGGAACAAACGCGCCAACCACGCATTTACCAATGGTATCGACAGGCCATAGCAGGAGGCACCAATGATTTGGATGCACTGCGCAGCGATCTCAGTGCCATTATCGACATTGGCGTGTGTGATACGTTACCGCAAGCTATTGTTATCAAAGAGGGAGCAGTCATTGATCACCATTACCGCCTCGAACGCCTGATTACCGAATCCACCCATAGTCAATTGTGGCAGGCATTACACCTTCAGGGACAATATGCATGCGGATTATCAATTTATCATCAGGTCGATGCCGATTGGCCAATGCTAAGTAACCTCTATCGCAGTTTATCGAAGATATATCATCCCCATATTGAAAAGGTGTTAGCTTTTGGCCAATTGCCAGAAAGTGAAGCGCTATTTATCGCTAGGGCATGGGAGCAAGGCGACGCTATTGATACTGTGTCAAATATTGAAATAGGGCAACCGCGACAATGGTTTACTCAGTTATTGTCCGCGCTGCAATATTTGCATCGCCTTGATATTTTCCATGGTGCCATCTGCCCCAAAAACATCATTTGCCATGCTGACAAAGCGGTATTAGTGAACTTTGGGGTCGGACTCGATATTGCGGCCAGCTATTATGCGGCTCAATATGCCGATCCAACCCTATGGTCATTTGAAGGTCAGGCCGAGCGGGATCTTTTTGGACTCGTCGCCAGCTTTATTGATGCACTGACCCCAGCCTCCTTGAAAGGGGATATGGGGCAAAAAGACATGATTAATGCGTTGCATTCATTTGATAAACAATGGTTTGGAGAGGAATTATTTGATGCTTGTCACCGAGTGCTCTCCTTTGAATTCCCCTTAGATCCCAAACGCAGTTATGCCGAACAGTTTGGGATTGTTTGCTAACTTTGCTTGGTGGTTAAGGGGCGACTAGGCGGCGCAGGGCGCGGGCAAACCGAGTTCGAGCTTTTAGTGTTAATCGTGGGTTTGGGTGTAATTTCTAGTTTTTAAATCAAAGTCGTGGGGCTTCACCCCCTGATTTTTTATAAAGAGCCGACCAAAAGGGAAGCAACAGCAATTCCCTCTTGCTTCTTTGTTAACAATAGTCCTGCCGAACAACGTCCATGTTTAACTGCCTGTTCGCCATTATCCATGGCTCTCGTTCGTATCGCTGCGTTGCAGCACTCACCTTAGCGAAGTTACATGTATTGGTCACTGGTCTTATACTCCAATAAAAATTGCCTAACGGCTCAGATGGGACATCCCTGCCCCACCGAGCCTGCGCCATCATCCATGATGTCGCCACGGCCCCACTCAAACAACTAAGAGCTATCTGCGTATTTCGACAACTTCGCAGGAGAAGGTTAACTTCTGATACTGAGGTGTTCGTTGTGAATCACAAAAGATTTTTGCCTGTCCTATCATTTTCCAAAGAAGATAACTGCACAGGCAGGTTTTGGGAAGGACGGTTTAAATCCCAGGCCTTACTGGATGAAGCCGTCGTGTTAGCCTGTATGACTTACGTTGATTTGAATCCGATTAGAGCCCAACTCGCTGATACACCAGAACAATCCGACCATACCAGTATTCAACTACGTATTCGGGCCGCATTAAAAGGTGAGCAACCCAGCAATCTCCTGCCTTTTATTGGTAACGAGTGCGACAACCAACCCAATGGCATTGGGTTTTCCTTAACGGATTACCTTCAATTGGTAGATGATACTGGCCGAATTATTCGCAATGATAAGCGTGGAAATATCAGTGAAAATAGTGCCAAGTTACTGACCAGATTAAATATTCCCCATGATAATTGGCTCAAGTTTACCACTGAGTTTGGCAAGCTATTTCACGGTCCAGTGGGCACATTGCAAGAACTGAGCGATTACTGCGAACATCTAGAAAAGCGACGACGGCACTTTGCGACAAGCTGTCAGCACTTTTACATCAACTGATAGTAATCTCTGGTAATCAACCAAATCACAGCCAATTTGTATAGCGGTGGGGCTGGTATGTCTGAAATTCGCCATTTTTTAATGAATTAGCTCGATTTCTTTCTCTTGTAGTTCATTAGTTACTTCTTATCCCCTCCTTAAAGCGAATTCTGTAAGTCATCTCTTGAACGTAAGCAGAGAGCATATTATGTTTTTGATTTAAAATAGCTGGCCTGATTTTTGTGTCAAGCTTGGCATAAGCTTAGGTGCTGAAGCGTCCATCACTACAAAGCCACTGTTTCGTAAAAACGACATACCTTACCTCCATTCTTGAACGCTATGGCCCAAGGGTGCGTCTCAGACCAATTTGAAGAAGACGAGAATCTGTTTAAGAGCAGCCACCACCTCAAGCAAATACATCGCCTCGATGTGTTGACCCCCTCGACTGGCGGGCCCATCCGTTGGCTATCACGCAGGTCAGAAGTGATAACCATGCACGAGGTACTTACATCACCGCAATTAGCTCAATTTAAAGATGGAGACGCTCTTCTTGAGCTCCCCTACAATCTGGGTAAGGTGCACAGCTTCACCATTGACACACTCTGAAGCGGAGACGTTCTCCTGTGACATGTTGTTCACCTCTTCAACAGACTGGGCAATCAGTTGGCTTGCAGAGGATTGTTCATGCAGCATGACGTTGATTTCGCCCATCAGCCCGACAACCGCTTGGGAGCTTTGGTCTACCTTGGCCATCAAGTCACTGGCCTGGGCTGTGTTAAGGCGAACGTTTTCAATGCTCTGCACATATTTGTCCATGGTGCTGACCGTCTCCATGGCCTTGGATTGCACACTACTTATCATGCTGTCGATTTCTTGGGTGGCTTTGGTTGTTCTCTCTGCCAATTGGCGTACTTCGTCAGCCACCACGGCGAACCCACGTCCCATATCACCAGCCCGGGCCGCTTCAATGGCAGCGTTAAGTGCCAGCAAGTTGGTTTGGTCTGCCACGCCTTTAATCATGACGGTGATTTGGCCCACCTTGGTGACATCATCTGCCAGCTGGCGGATTTGCGTGGTCGATTGATTGATGGCATCGGTCACTGCTCGCACTTCCCGAGAGACCCCCTCGACTTGATGCTCACCTTGTTGCGCCAAATTGCCTGATGTCATGGCTTGTTCATTTGCGCTGTTAGCCGAATCAGAAAGTTGTGCTATCGAAGTGGACATCTCTTCAATGGAGGCAGCTGAGCAGGCTGTTGCTTGGGCTTGCATTTCAGAGCTGGTCATCACTTGCTGAGCAGCACTGGATAGCTGGGCCGCAGAAGAACCCAGCTCTTCGGAGATATGCAAAACGGTATTAATAGTTTCTTTAAGTGACTTGCGAGTCGATGCCATCGAGTGCTGCAGCTTGGTAAGCTCATCATTACCAGAGGGCGGAATAGTATCCACCAGATTACCCCTGGCAATATGGGAAAGGTCGGTAACAGTTTGGTCCAATGGTGCGAGGATACTACGTATAACTAACGCCCCAGAAATAGCTGCGATAACCAGAACCAGACCCATGGTTATCACGAACTCTTGCCCTAGCTGGGCAACCACGACATCGCTGTCGTCATAAGCCTTTTTCCCTAGATCGACGTTCTTGTTCACAATCGCAGAGAGAGTGGCATCTGCTTGCTGAAAGGTTGGCGTTACCTCGGACTTCATCAGCTGCATGGCTGCCTCGTTATCATTGCGATATGACGCGTCCATCATTTTCTTTGCTGCTGCTTTATAAGGCGGCCATTGGCGGTCAAAATCCGCCAGTAAACGGGTTTCGTCAGGGGTCAGCTCAGTCACGCGATATTTATTGAGTAATGCCATCATTTGGGTTTCATATTTATCCATGACACCCGCAATTCGGTCCATTTCTGACTGTTTTGCTTCGATAACGTAGTTGAATAATTCACGATGGTGGTAGATGGCTTGCATGTTTGCATTTGCCACATCGGTGATAGGCACGAGCTGGTTGAGATACATGTTGTTTAGCATGACATTTATGGTGTCGGCTGATTGCTTGTGGCTCAATCCCATAACAAACATCGTTGCGAGCAATGCAACAAGCAAGAGAGTCAAACGTAGCTTTATCGATATACTTCTTACCCAATTCATTGTATTTACCTCATTGTGGGATAACGTCCTTACAGATATAAATGTATAGGCAAGGGAACAACCGATAGCAAGCAAGCCAAAAAAATATCAACCGGCTGATTTAAAATAAAAAAAACGGCTGACGATCAGCCATTTATCAAGACACCCATTGTTAAATTTCATTTATTGAGACGTAGGTGGTCACCTCGGGCTTAGTAAGGTCAATTTCCTATAATTTATGCTAATCGATAATTCACCTCTCACAACGGTGTGTCGGTCATTAATGGTTCGTGATCTTGCTACATATATCCGGTGTCTGTTGCACCCTGAAAATCTGACTGGCATAACTTTTTGGGATTAACAGCTCGCACAGAGGTTACAGAAGTGCATCTTCCCCTTCGAAGTTGCCACTGGGCGTTGGAATAAATTGCGTGAGTTCGGTCATGGATGACCGGCTAGCTTTCGGACTCTTTATTTAAAGTAGAGGGGATGTACCATCGGAAGCGATAGCCATTTATCCATAAGACCAAGGCCTGATTTATAAATAAAGCGTTAATGCATGTAACTTCGCTAGGGGCGGCAAGGACTCTTGTTAACGAAGAGGCAAGAGGGAATTGCTGTTGATCCCCTCTTGGTCGGCTCTTTATAAAAAATCAGGGGGTGAAGCCCCACGACTTTGATTTGTGCTTTGCTTAAAGCTAAAACCTTTAATTTGCTAAGGAGATGCTGGTGCCTTTTGATTTATCGGAAGAACAATTATTGCTAACGGAACAAGAGTTGGGGGCTTCATGAAACTGGTAAGCTTCAAGAGTTGACTGCATCTTTTAATGGAATCGAAAAGTCGTAAGCGCAGGTGCCCGTTAACCCATTAGCGTGAAGACCAAGGGCTTTGACTCATAAGATGTTTGGAAAGTGGCAACTCGGTAGCCCTGATGTTTGCATTCATTTTCGAAAAACCAAACTTTCGCTAAAGCTGTGCATATTCGCAATCATTTTTAACAAAATGTTGATTTGTGTGTTTTTGCTGGTTTTTTCATATCGTTGATGTTGTTTTAGCGCTATGGAATATACCTCATTTACAGATAAATAATCCCCTGACTTTCTAATCACTAAAATCTACGTTATTACTATTCTATCAGTAAGATAAAGCACAGAACTCACTTGATATAATAGGTTCTGTTGTGGCAGTTTGAGTCGAAGCCACAAGCTGCTTTGTCGTATCCACTGTGGAAGGCTGTTAGTTGGAATATTACTCGGGAGGGCTTGCTTATTGCGGTGTTCATCCTGGAAAAAAATCATTAATCAGTGCAGGAGCAAATATGAAAAAAGTGGTGATGATTGCTATGGCAGCGGTCTTACTGGGTGGATGTTCTGTAAAAGAAAGGGCAATGAGTGGATTTCAGGTTGTGCCCTTTGATGCGTTCAAAACGAGCGAAAGCAATCCCAATCAGCGTATTTATAAGGAGCCGGGCGTTGACCTGCGCCAGTACAATCAGGTGTTACTCGATCCAATCCAATTTATTCGCCAAGAGAATGGTAAATGGTATCTGTTGACCGCCAATGAGCAGAATGAGATTGGTCGTTATTACCATGCTAAGTTCCAAAATGAGTTGATGAAAAATGGAGTCAAGATTGCGACTGAGTCCGGCCCAGGCGTGATTAGAGTTCAGGCTGCGGTGACGAATTTTGATTTAACTCGACCAGAGCTTAAATTACGCGATCTATTACCGGCGAAGATTGCTATTGATGTGACAAAAGAGGCGATCGGTATGGAGCCTTACTTACTGAAGGTCGGTAGCATGTCGCAGTTGCTCGACTCCCAAAGCGGCAAGTTGTTAGTGCGGGTTTTAGATGCTCGTGAGAGTGATGATACCATCCAAAAAGATTCTCCTATTACAGCAAGCGAACTGGAAAAGATGATTGATAAGTGGGCTGCTGGCCGTGCGAAACAGTTAGCCGACAATTTGGGTAAATAATTCAAGCCGTATGTAATATTTGGGCTTAATACATTGGTTATAAAAATAAACCTCAGCCAAAACTGGGGTTTATTATTTGTGTATTACAGATGGGCGAACCCGCAAACTATGGACTCTAACAGAGGCGGTGGAAAACGTGGCTATGGCTATGGCAATGGGGGTTGATGGTTTAGTTGCAGACTGTTTTGCGGGCGTAGCATCAAACGTCCTTGTTTAATGCGTTATAAAAACACCACTGGAGATTTGCGAGTGCAGTGTTAAGGCTGGGCGGCGTTTTATGGTTCTATCTCTATTTTCGGGCGCTGAGCACTACAACATTGATCCTGTAAAAAATGCACGAGTCCTTGTAATAATTGATAATCAGGTACGCAGTACAATACTCTTCCCTCACGGCGCTGCGAGATAATTCCCGCTGAAACTAAGGCGCTAATATGATGTGAGAGTGTAGAACCTGGGACCTGCAACTCTTCCTGTAATTGCCCCACGGCAACGCCCTCATAGCCCCCCTTAACTAATATTCTGAACAGGGCAAGACGAGTAGGATGTCCTAGTTCTTTCAATACTTTAGCTGCATTATCTATATTCATATTGATACTGTTGTTTCCGTTCATGCCATCAATTTATTCGATAATACCAGAATTATCTATCTTTGAACGGCCTCAAAAAGCGTCATCACTTGCCACTGGGTGAACTTTATCCGCAATTGATACTATGCTCACACTATATTTCTGCATTTATGGAAATTTGGTATTGAAAATCCTGCTCCAAATAACTATTATTCTAGAAAATTCGAAATGTATTGAGGTTAACAATGAATCCAGAGCTCATCACTATGCTAAAAGAAACGGCAAATATGTTTGCGTTTCTTGCACTTGAGTTAACCTTGTTATTCCTCGTGATAAGTTATCTCGTTGGTATGCTGCAGGAGTTTGTTACCCCTCAAAAAGTGCAGTCCATTTTGAGTTCGCGTAATGGCAAAGGTTATTTAATTGCTGCGCTGCTTGGATCTATCACGCCATTTTGCTCTTGTTCAACGATCCCATTTTTAAAAGGTCTACTCAGGGCTCGTGCGGGTTTTGGTCCAATGATGGTGTTCCTATTTGCCAGCCCATTATTGAATCCGATTATTATTGGATTATTTGTCGTCACTTTCGGAGTTAAAGTCGCGGTCTTTTACTTTGTGATGGCAATGGGAGTATCTGTGATCGCGGGCTTTACACTGGAAAAGCTGGGATTTGAAAGATATATCCGTAAAGAGGCCTACGAACAACAAGAGTTAGGCGCATCTGCTGGGAATAATAAGCAATCTTCTGCTCCATCCTCTTGCTGTGATACAACACCAGCTCCAGTTGCATCCTCTTGTTGTGGGGTAACATCTGAGCCAGTTACATCTTCTTGCTGTGGAACCCAACCTGCGCCTGTTGCATCCTTATGTTGTGACGATCGTTCGTCAATTTTACCGCCGCAGGTGCGCACAGAGCATCGTTGGTTACGCGTTTGGCGCACAACGTGGAAGGACTTTAAGCAAGTATCACCCTATCTTTTTGTTGGGGTGTTACTCGGCTCATTTATCTATGGCTTTATCCCAACAGAATTCATTGTTAACTACGCAGGCGAAGCCACTTGGTATGCTATCCCTCTTGCGGCGGTTATTGGCATTCCTCTTTATATTCGCGCCGAAGCGGTTATCCCGCTCAGCGCGGCATTAGTCCAAAAAGGTATGGCGATGGGGTCTGTCATGGCATTAATCATCGGTAGTGCCGGTGCCAGCATCACAGAAGTGATTTTGTTAAAATCAATCTTTAAAAATCAAATGATTGCCGCATTTCTAGGTGTTATTTTAGCTATGGCTATCGCCTCTGGATTTCTTTATGGTTTAGTCTTTTAAGTAAAAACTAAATAAAGCCTGTTAAACAATAACCTAATACGCTTTTGATGTGTCTTTAAGTGGCGCGAATGGAGAGCTTGGGATAGTGGTCTAACTGTTAGACATGGACGTTGTTCTACAAGGACACGCGTTAGCAAAGAGGTCAAAATACGACCTTATCTAAAATAAAAACCCCAGTGAAAACTGGGGTTTATTGTTTGAACTGGCTGACGTTATTTAACCATAACGAACAAATTAACGCGTTATTTGATAAACGCGAAGGCATCGCCGTAGAGATGGGCTTCGTCTACTCCCATTTCGCGGAAGATTTCGCGGGCGGCGCCGACCATATCGAAACGACCGGCGATATAGATGTCATAGCCGTTGAGGCTAATAAAATCCTGCCTGATTTGCGCGAGCAGATTGGCGGTTTTACCTTGCCAATTAGCTGTGGCCTCTTCAACAACGGGTACAAAGTGTAACCAAGGATGGGCATCGTGCCATGCGCGGGCGATGCTTTCGTAGTACATGGCATCTTGGGTGCGGCAACCCCAATACAGCGTGGTCTCAACCTGTTGGCCAAGGGCGATTTGTTGCTCGACAATACTCTTAATGTAGGAGAAGCCAGTGCCACCGGCGATCAACAGGCGAGGGCGAATACTCTCATGGCGTAGATGAGCGTCGCCACCTGGCGCTTCGATATCGATATGCGTGCTATTACGCAATCTTTCAACCACTTGCATAGGATAGCTTTCGCTGACTGCCGCGCCAATATGCAGCTCAATCACCTCGGCATTAGGGGCTGAAGCGATAGAGAAGGGACGTTTGTCTTTTTCACCCATCACAACACACAGGTATTGCCCCGCCTGAAACGCTAAGGGGGTTTCGGGCGTTAACCACACCTGATAAACGGCATCGTTAAAGGGGGTTACTTTCTCTATCTTACAACGTATGGTTTTCATCAAACTTCCTTTGCACCTTTTTTATCTTGTTAGAGGTGTCGCATTAGGGCCATTCGCGGCCAATTCTCTTGGCTTAAGTGGGGACTTACGTGATTACTTAAGCTGAATTATAGGGAACTGTTATTTATTTAGCATGTGCATGTATGTTGGTTCATTCTTGTAGGCATTTATTCATTCATCCGTTGAGATAGAGCTGCTTTAAGGCTTTTTATTTTTGGTTTAATCATGCGTCTCATCACGGGGGATAACTCTAACCATCTTTCATACCAAAAAATGGCTAAGGTAAGGTCTTGTGGAATATCTGCTGTGCCTTCTTCATACATTTCGGCAAGGTCCCTTGCGGCGGCATCGCTACCTTGTTCAGCCGCCTTGCCGCGCCATAATATGGCTTGTGCGAAGTCTTTTTCGAGTCCACCTTCACCTGCTTCATACATGAGTGCGATTTGATAGAGTGCCCAATAGTGATTTTGTTCGCCCGCTTTGCGATACCAAAAAAGTGCTTCGGTTTTATCCTCACAATCCTGTGCCGTATAATACTGCGCCTCTGGATCTCCATGTTCAGCTGCAATACGCCTATCCTGCTTTTTCTCTGATGTTTCAATATACTGCTCAAGATGCTTTTCATGTAGAGAACAAACAGTTGCTATACAAAAGACACTGTGTGGTGCAGGCTTTAAACATAGAAGCCAATTTTCATCAGCAGATTTATAATGTCCTAGATTGGTTTCGTTATTCCAATTGGTTGGAGTCGTTACTGTTTTAAGGGTAGCGATTAGGGGCTTCATTGTTCCTGGGACAGAAAACATCACACCGTAATTGTCCAGTTTTGATACTTGCTCTAGGTTTATGCCTACTTTTTCAAACAAAGCATTAAGCAGGGTGACCAGTTGCTCTTGTGTATCAATACGCATGAACATTTCCTTTTTACGATATCCCTAACTCATCCCAAATTGAGTCGATTTTTTGTTTAACCTTAGGGTCCATTACTATCGGGGTGCCCCATTCGCGGTTGGTTTCGCCTTCCCACTTATTGGTGGCATCGAGACCCATTTTTGAACCTAAGCCCACTACAGGGGAGGCAAAATCGAGGTAATCGATAGGGGTGTTATCGATCATCACCGTATCGCGTTTAGGGTCCATACGGGTGGTAATGGCCCAAATCACATCGTTCCAGTCGCGACAATTGACATCGTCATCAACCACCACAATAAATTTGGTATACATAAACTGGCGCAGGAAGGACCAAGCGCCCATCATCACCCGTTTAGCGTGGCCGGGATATTGTTTGCGAATGGAGATCACCGCCATCCGGTACGAACAACCCTCAGGCGGAAGATAAAAATCAATAATTTCAGGGTATTGCTTACGCAAGATTGGCACAAACACTTCGTTTAATGCGACCCCAAGCATGGCGGGTTCATCCGGTGGACGGCCAGTATAGGTGCTGTGGTAAATCGGATCTTTACGGTGAGTAATATGAGTCACGGTAAAGACAGGGAATTTATCCGTCTCGTTGTAGTAACCAGTGTGGTCGCCGTAGGGGCCTTCTTCGGCCATTTCGTTAGGGTCAATATAACCTTCGAGGATAATCTCGCTGCTGGCTGGCACTTCTAAATCGCAGCTTAAGGCTTTGCAGACTTCGGTGCGCTCGCCGCGCAGTAGTCCCGCAAAGGCGTATTCGCTCATAGCATCAGGCACTGGGGTGACTGCGCCTAAAATGGTTACTGGATCGGAGCCTAAGGCAACAACCACAGGGTAACGTTCGCCGGGGAATTGTTCTTTAAAATCAGCAAAGTCGAGCGCGCCACCACGGTGGGAGAGCCAACGCATAATGAGTTTATTCTTACCAAGCAATTGCTGACGGTAGATGCCTAAGTTTTGGCGGCTCTTACGCGGCCCTTTGGTGATGGTTAAGCCCCATGTGACCAGCGGCGCCACATCGCCTGGCCAGCAATGCTGAATCGGTAACTGGGTTAAATCAACATCATCACCGGTTTTAACCACTTGCTGACAGGCAGGATTACGTACAGTCTTGGGCGGCATATTCAAGGCTTGCTTGAACATAGGGATTTTTGAAATCGCATCTTTAAAACCGCGTGGTGGCTCGGGTTCTTTTAAAAACGCCAATAGCTCACCGACTTCGCGTAGCGCTAACGGATCATCTTTACCCAGCGCCATGGCAACGCGTTTGGGTGTACCAAATAGGTTGGCCAGTACTGGCATGGAGTGATTGGTGGGATTTTCGAACAGAAGTGCAGGGCCTTGGGCGCGCAGAACGCGATCGGCGATCTCTGTCATTTCTAAATGAGGATCAACGGGGTAGCTAATGCGTTTGAGTTCGCCATTGGCTTCCAGATGATCAATAAAGCTGCGTAAATCCTTAAAACTCATGTGGAAATAGCCTCTGCAGTGGAAATCCGTGTGGCGCGCACTATAGCATTTTTCTGTTTTAGGGTTAACCTATTCAGTGATCTTCCAGCGTTGGAAGCGTAAAATGCTTGTCTTAGGTCTATGTTTATTTGACCCGTGCTCGGTATCTCGAGGTTTATATGACGCTATCTTCATTCCTTGTTAAAGATAAATGCCTTCAACTTCAATCAGTTTACTTAAGTAAGCCGGCTGTGCCTTGGCATAAAACAGGCTTGGCCCTGTCTTTACTCGGCGCATTGTTGATCGGTGGACTAGCCGTGCCAGATTGGGCTATTGCGGGGGATCGAGGCACAAATGATCGCTATAGCGAGAGTTATGGACGCCAAGATAATTACTACAAAAAGCATCATAAACATAGTGATAGCCACCGTTACTATCGCCCTTATTACCGTCCTTATTATCCTTGGGGATTGGGTTTAGGGGTTGGCTTGGCGACGGGCTGGAACCTTGGCTATGGCTGGAATGATGGGGTGTGGAATGACGACTGGCGTTGGAATCGCGAGCGTTACTGGCATTCACCCTATTCGGGCATCGGCTTGTCGATCCCGACGGGCTATGATGATACGCCAGTGGCCATTTCTGCGCCTGTGCGTGTTACCACCAGTATGCAATATTCACCAAGCGAAGGTCGTATGGTGTCGAATATGCCATCGAATAGCGCAACTGTGATATCGGCGGCTTCGACGGCGAGAGCATCAACAGTCTCAGCGGAGCAAACTGTCGCAGTTCCCCGTGCACGAGCGGCTCGTAGCGTGTCGAGTTTGCCGAGCAATGCCAGAATCGTCCAGCAAGATGGCCGGACCTTGTATGAATGGCAAGGTACACTTTATGCCTTTGATTGGAATAGCCAAACCTATCAAGAGCAGTTAGTGAAATAACTTATTCCTAGGGCGTGTTGACGTTTCAGGGTTATTTTTGCAGCAATTTGGCTGGCGTTTATGCAAGGCAAAGTCCGTGCAGTGTAGTTATTCTACATAAACGGACGATAACGCAGCAGAAACGTCAGCCAAATGCTGCCCGAAGGGTTCGTCTGGCAAGCTCTTGCTGTTACTTTCGGTCATAAGAGCCGCTTGTCATTTGGGTAGAATAACGACACATCATTCCTCGTTTCGCTAGCACGAACTTGCCAGAACGAACAAAATCTAATCTCGAAACGTCAACACGCCCTAGCAATGCTTTTATGACAGGAGCCCCGAGTGGGCTCCTGTTTTTTCAGCCTGTAGTCGATTTATTGAATCGTGTAGAAATTACTGGCGGCTGCCCAATGCCGGTTTTAGTCTTTACGCTGCGCATCTTGGTATTAAGCGGCAGCATTCCATTCGTCGCCTACACATTCATGTCTTTAACCCCGTTGAATGGTGATATCGGCAATATAGCCATGTTCTGTGGCGAGTAGCGCCTGTTTGAGCATGCCCGCGGCTTCATCGGCGGACATAAAGCTTGAAGTATCTACCGATTTGCCGCTGCTTGGCCAAAAGCCGGTATCCATACCGCCGGGATAAACGGCAATCAACTTCATCGGGCTTTGCTTTAGCTCTAAACGCACCGATTCGATAAAGCCCCTAACTGCCCATTTTGCCGCGCAGTAGGTTGACTCGCCCGCCTTAGCTGCAAGGGCGGCGGTAGACATGACCACAACAACTGTGATTGCTTGATTTTTATAGCGTTTCACCAGCTCGCGCACTAATAGAATGGTTGAGGTGACATTGTTATTCAGCAGTGTTTTGATCTCGCGCGCGCCTTGGTTTTCAAGGGCACCAAAGTAACCACTACCAGCGCAGTGGATAACAGTTGCTGGCGAGTCGGTGAGGCCATCAAACAGGGCTTCGACACTTGCTTCATCACTTAAGTCTGCAGCAATCGCCGTAATAGCTTGTTGTGAAAATGGACTCAGGGCATTGGCCACTGTATGCAGGCGGTTTGCATCGCGCCCGGTTAAGGTGAGAGCTTGGTTATCCTTGGCATAGAGTGCAGCGAGTGCGGCGCCTAAACCACTGCTTGCGCCAGTAATCAGTATCATCTTTACCTCTTAATTCTATTAAGAAATCTCGATTAACGTAAATAGGGGTTGGTCAAAGGCGACTTCATCACCCTCTTTCACCCAAATAGCGCCAATGATGCCATCGCGTTCGGCCTCGATGGGATTTTGCATCCGCATAGCTTCGATAATGCAGAGCGTGTCTCCCTGAATGACCCTTTGGCCAACGCGTACCAATGGTGCATCAGCGAGGTTTTTCGCAGCATGAAAGGTGCCTACCATAGGAGAGACTTGCACAAAGCCTTCAATCACAGGCATGGCATTGCGGGATTGAGTGGGCTTTTGGGGCTGTACCGAGGGCTGTGTGGAACTTATCGCGCTACCTTGTGCGCTCGCGGGATTCGGGCTGTAGCGCGTAATGCGGATAGACTCCTCACCTTCGGAAATCGCCAGTTCTGCAATTCCTGATTCCTGTACTAATTCAATCAGTTTTTTAATTTTCCGCAGGTCAACGGCCATCGTTTGATACTCCCTGTGCCAGCTTTTGCTGTCCGTATTAGGTCGCGGACTTCAGTCTTTTAATTGCCGCTGTTAAAGCAAATTCATAGCCTTGGGCGCCAAAGCCGCAAATCACCCCAATCGCCTTATCGGACAAATAGGAGTGGTGGCGGAAAGGTTCGCGGGCATGCACATTGGATAAGTGCACTTCGTAAAAGGGAATGTCCACCCCAAGTAGTGCATCGCGCAGGGCAACACTGGTGTGGGTAAAGGCCGCGGGGTTGATAATAATCATCTGTGCATCGGTGGCATGGATAGCGTTGATCAGCTCAAATTCGGCGTTCGATTGAATATGTTCAAGCTGCACGCCAGCAGCCTGAGCTTGCTCATTTAGCTGGGCCACAATATCGGCTAAGGTTTGATGACCGTAAACACTGGGCTCTCGGCGGCCAAGGAGATTTAAATTGGGGCCATTGATGAGCAGAACTTTATGATTCATTACGCTTTCCTTTTACGACATGCCTTAACAGATGGAATGCCATTAACTTAACCTGTTCGGGCGGATTTTGCATTATGAATGTCGTTACCGCTTAAGTTGGCTCAATCCAACTTAAATTGGCGCATCGCTTTAGTGGCGCCGCGTTGCTTTTTTGTGTCTAAGCGTTTGGTTTGGCTGCTTTTGGTTGCTCGGGTGGGGATACGTTTTTTGGCGACATCCGCGACACTGGCAACTAGCGCAATAAATTGCACCAAGGCGGTTTGTCGATTGGCATCTTGGCTGCGACTGGCCTGGCATTTAATGATGATTTTGCCGCTTGCTGTAATCCTATGGTCAGCTTTTTGCAGCAGACGCTGCTGATAAAACTCGGGTAAGGAGGAATTTTTGATATCAAAAATCAATTGCGCCGCGGTGGACACTTTATTGACATTCTGCCCGCCAGCCCCACTTGAGCGGATAAATTGCCACTCGATTTCATTTTCAGGAAGTTCCACACGGTTTGAGATTTTTATCATGGCAGACTTAGGCATGGATTGAGAAGCTGGCAATAACTGCTTATGGCTTTTCAATAGATTTGTTATCATCGGGCGCATTCTTGCAGGGCAGGAGTGTTTGCCCGTTCGCAAAATAGTGTTCTCGTTTCGGAGTGCCTTTATGTTATGCCAAATCCCCGATATTGCTAAGGGTGTTATTAGTCTTTTTGCTAGTGGTCGACTCTCTTCTGCCGATTATCGGACTCGTTTACAGCCAGCAATTAAAAGTTACCGCAAGGATTGGGGGCAGGTTTGCCTGTATATCGAGGCAGACGTTTTGCTTGAAGGTTGGGAATTTGAATCGTTAACGGGCAGTGGCGAAGTGCAACTGCCAAATTTTGAAGCCCTAGTTTTTGTGGGCGGCCCCGATTGGGTGGGTAATGCGGTGCGTTTACTCGGTCCTTTTATGCAGGGCGAGGTGGCTTGGTTCCCCTTGGAGCAAAAAGCCAAAGCGATCGCTTGGATTGCTAAACGTTCAACGTTTTAATGGCCCAGTGGGTATAACTGATAGGGAATGAATGATGTTTTTGTTGAAATTGATGACTACCAAACCGAAAGTAAAACTGGGCGCAATGGCCTTAGCGTTAGCCTTTACCGCGGGCTTAACTGCCTGTGCGCCAGAGGTGGGTAGTGACGCTTGGTGTAAGCAAATGAAGGAAAAACCTTCGGGTGATTGGACGGCAAATGAAGCCGCTGATTATGCCAAACACTGCGTATTTAAGTAAATTTTTCAGGTGAATAGCATCACAGCTTGGCTCGTGCTGACTTGCAAGCTGTGAACTTATGTTTAAAATGACTGTCAGATATTTGCACCAACCCTTACTGAATTGTTAATAGGTGATATTTGATTTCGACCGCTAAGCCATTCTTTAGCCGAATGGTGACCCTACTGATAGCCATAATCGTGCTGCAATTTGCGGGCGCGAATTTGGGTGCGCATCAGTTACATGCGGGCAATGGCGTTGAAGAAGCTGAAAATCATCCTCACCTGCAATTTAGCGTACCCGTTACCACCTTAGCTGAATGTGTGGATTGTGTTTGCCCAAATGAACAGACATTTGGATCTCATTCTGAGGTATTTGGCGAAGCAGCACTCAACGAGAGTATCTCAGCAGCAAGTGCGAGTGGTCACTCACATTTAGTACAAATCACAGAAATTCAAGATTTTGATCTTTGCCTCGACTGCCAATGCCACGGCGGTCATCTGGCCTTGCTATCCCATTCTGAAAACCAAGCTCTAACAGCACTTGAAACGGCTTACGTGCCAACGGATTTAACCTATTTCCCGCCTGATCAATTACCTAAATATCGTCCACCCATAGTTTAACTTTCAATATCTGCTTATCGCTGGCTGCGCTTCGTAAGTGCTCGCCGTAATAAGCCTTTTTATTTATCCCCAAAGCATCGATTTTTGGCCTTTACGGCCTAGCTCGCGCTAGCGCATTGAGCTTAATCGACATTTTGCCTAAGGGATGCATTCGATTGGTACTTATACGCCTATTGCGTGGGACCAATCCTATTTCGATATTGTTAGGAATTGCGATGAAGAAAACCATTATCGCCCAAACACTGTTTGGTTTGTTGAGCACGCTAGTGCTCGCTGCTGGACAGGTTTCCCAGGTTGTTGCAGCAAATTCAGTTTTACCAGCCCAAGCACCAATGGCTGTTGGCCCTTTATTGGCCGAAGGCGACCCATTCACCCCAGACACTCAAGCCTCACTTAATCAGTGGTTGCCTGAGTTACTCAAACAAATTAATCAGTTGCCGGAGGTCCAAGCACAAATTGCTCGGCAGCAACAGGCAGAGCTTGCCATTGCGGCGGCGGATCGCGCCGTTTATAACCCTGAGCTTGGACTCAATTACCAAAATTCGGAAACCGATACCTACACCGTTGGCTTGAGCCAGACCTTAGATTGGGGAGATAAGCGCGGCGTGGCAACTCGCCTTGCACAACTTGAAGCCCAAATTCTGTTAGCGGACATTCGCTTAGAGCGTAGCCAAATGTTGGCTGAGCGTTTATTGGCATTAGCCGAGCAGGCGCAAGGCCAAAAGGCACTGACCTTTGCAGAGCAGCAATTAAGGTTCACTCAAGCACAGCTCAATATTGCCGAGCAGCGTTTTGCAGCGGGAGATTTATCCGATGTTGAGTTGCAACTGCTTAAACTCGAACTGGCAAGCAATACCGCCGACTATGCCTTAGCCGAACAAGCAGCCTTAGTCGCCGAAGGTAAAGTGATTGAGTTACTTGGGGTTGATAAGCTCAAGTTTAGGGAGTTTATCTCTGAAATTGGCCAATTTGTGTCGATGATTTCACCCAAGGCGGAATTACCTGCATTAACCAGTGCCCATCAACAGGTGTTGTTGGCTAAGGCGAATGCCTTGAAGGTCAAGGCGGATACGGCGGCCGATCCCACCATCAACCTTGGCCTCGAACGGGAAGGCACTGACAACAAGCTCGGCATTGGTGTGGCTATTCCCTTGCAGGTTCGTAATAACTACAGTGAGTTACAGTCTGCTGCCGACAAAGGCATCGCCATCGCGGAGCAAAACTACCTTGCCCGTGAGCGAGTGCTAACGGCCAAACAGGCACAATTTAACAATGCCTTACCCCGCTTATTAGCACGTTATCAAGATTGGCGTGAGCGAGTTGAAGCCTCAGGAAGTAAAGCGGCTAAATCCTTAAGTGAACAGTGGCGTTCGGGTGATGTGAGTACCAGTGAGTATTTACAAAGTCGGCGTCAGCTTGCGGCCAGTTATTTGGTGGGTTTAAACCTCGAAACGGCGATTTATCAGAGCTGGTTAACCTGGATGGGGGACAGCGGTCAACTGCAGCCTTTTATTGACAGCTTTCCATCCACTTCAACCACTAACGCCGTGCCAGCAAAGTCAATCGTGAGGTAACACTAATGAATTCAACTACTCAGAAATCTTTTTTCCATTCTTTAGGCAATGTGTCTGCCACGGGCTTCACATCAGTGTTTACGCCTTCCCGTTTAGCGCTGGCGCTGATGCTCACCTCGTTAATCTTGATTGTGCCCACGCCTACGTTTGCTGGAGAAGGCCATGATCATGCTGCTGAAAAGCAGGTTAACAACACCGCTAAGAATACTGCTGTCGAGCAAGCACAGGATGATCATAGCGAGCAAGCATTAACCTTTACGCCTGCGCAGTTGGAGCTGGCGGGAATTCGCCTGTTACCCTTGAGCAGTGACAGCTTAAGTCTGACCAATTTAAACCTCGATGTTCGAGCGACGGCCACGTTAGTGGTTGACCGTGATAAAACGGCAACTTTAGCGCCACAGCTAGATGTGCGTGTTCAGGCGCGGCATGTGGTTCCTGGTCAAGAGGTGAAAAAAGGTGAACCCTTGCTCACCTTAGGCGGTGCAGAAGTGGCTAAGGCGCAGGCGGAATATATCAATGCGGCCGCAGAATGGAGCCGCGTGCGCCGTATGAGTGAAGGTGCAGTGAGCGTCAGCCGCAGAATGCAGGCTCAAGTCGATGCTGAGTTGAAGCGGGCAATTTTAGAGGCGATCAAAATGACCTCGGAGCAAATTCGTACCTTAGAGAGTAAGCCTGAAGCTATTGGCAGTTATCAATTGCTGGCGCCTATCGATGGTCGTGTGCAACAGGATATCGCCATGCTAGGGCAAGTGTTTAGCGCAGGCACGCCATTAATGCAATTGACCGATGAGTCGCACCTTTGGGTGGAAGCTCAGCTAACGCCAGCTCAGGCGGTCAATGTGAAGGTAGGCGCCCCAGCCTTGATCCAAGTGGGAGATAACACCTTAGCAGGCAAGATTATCGGCCGCTCCCACGAGTTGGATAGCGTAACACGCACTGAGCAAGTGTTAGTCAGCATGCCAAACCCTGATCATATCTTGCATGCGGGGCAATTTGCTGAGTTGTACTTTGCTGATGCCTCTCAAAACATCGCCGTGGCAAGTGGATCAGGCGCCTCATCGGGAATTGTACTGCCCGATGCGGCATTAACCCGCAGCGGTGATGGTGATTGGCAGATCTTTATTCAAGATGAAGATGGTTTTGAAGCCATTGAGGTGGAGCTGGTGCAGCGTCAACGCGGCTTGAGTTTAGTGCGCGGCAGTGAGCTGGATAAAGCGCGGCAGGCACAGTTAAAAGTGGTGGTAGAAGGCGCGTTCTTCTTGGCGTCAGAGCAGGCTAAGGCAGGTTTTGATATTCATGCCCACTAACGGTGATGCCTATTACTGTGTCTATGGCTCACGCTTAAGGAATTCTTATGTTGCAAAAAGCAATCGAAGCCGCGATTAAAAATCGGCTATTAGTGGTGTTGGCGCTGCTGGCGGCGGTCGCTGCCAGTGTGGCCATGTTGCCCAAATTGAATCTCGATGCCTTTCCCGATGTCACCAACGTGCAAGTGACCATCAATACCGAGGCCGAAGGTTTGGCTGCTGAAGAGGTGGAGAAACTCATCAGTTATCCGGTCGAATCGGCCATGTATGCTTTGCCAGCGGTGACTGAAGTACGTTCGTTATCGCGCACAGGCTTGTCCATTGTGACGGTCGTCTTTGCCGAGGGCACGGATATTTACTTTGCCCGTCAGCAAGTGTTTGAGCAGTTACAGGCGGCGCGGGAGATGATCCCAAGCGGGGTGGGTGTGCCAGAAATTGGCCCTAACACCTCAGGATTGGGGCAGATTTATCAGTATATTTTGCGGGCAGATCCAAGTGCAGGCATCAATGCCGCCGAGCTGCGAAGTCTTAACGACTACCTCGTCAAACTTATCTTGATGCCCGTTGGTGGGGTGACCGATGTGTTATCTTTTGGCGGCGAAGTTCGCCAATATCAGGTGCAGGTCGACCCTAATAAGTTGCGTGCCTATGGCTTGTCGATGGCGCAGGTGAGTGAGGCGCTCGAGAGCAATAATCGTAACGCTGGTGGCTGGTTTATGGACCAAGGCCAAGAGCAATTAGTGGTGCGGGGTTATGGCATGTTGCCCGCCGGAGAGGCAGGACTTGCCTCGATTGCCCAAATTCCACTAACGGAAGTGCGTGGCACACCCGTGCGAGTGGGGGATATCGCTAAGGTCGATTTTGGTAGTGAAATCCGCGTGGGCGCTGTGACGATGACGCGCCGCGATGAGGCGGGTCAGGCGCAAGCGCTAGGTGAAGTGGTTGCGGGTGTGGTGCTTAAACGCATGGGCGCCAACACGAAAGCGACCATCGATGATATTGATGCGCGGATTAATCTGATTGAACAGGCGCTGCCCAAGGGCGTGTCCTTTGAGGTGTTTTACGACCAAGCAGATTTGGTGGATAAAGCCGTAGCCACGGTGCGCGATGCGCTGTTAATGGCCTTTGTGTTTATTGTGGTTATCTTGGCGCTGTTCCTTGTGAATATTCGCGCCACCTTGCTGGTGCTACTGTCGATTCCCGTTTCTATTGGTTTGGCGCTGATGGTGATGTCCTACTATGGCCTTTCTGCCAACCTGATGTCCCTTGGCGGTTTGGCGGTGGCCATTGGTATGTTGGTCGATGGCTCTGTGGTGATGGTTGAGAATATTTTCAAGCATTTAACTCAGCCGGATCGCCGCCATTTAACACAGGCCAGAGCGCGTGCCGATGGTGAAGCCGACCCGTACCATGGTGATGAGGATGGTGGTGTTAACGCTGATGATGACGATCATCAGGGGAATATGGCTGTGCGGATTATGTTGGCAGCTAAAGAAGTGTGTAGTCCTATCTTCTTCGCAACGGCGATTATTATTGTGGTGTTTGCACCACTATTTGCCCTGGAAGGCGTAGAAGGTAAGCTGTTTCAGCCGATGGCCGTCAGCATTATTTTGGCGATGATTTCAGCTTTGCTAGTGGCGTTAATTGCGGTGCCAGCCTTGGCGGTATATCTGTTTAAACGTGGGGTTGTGCTCAAAGAAAGTGTGATCTTAAGGCCGCTGGATAACGCATATCGCAAACTGCTCAGTGCAACGCTAGCGCGCCCTAAAATGGTGGTACTCAGTGCGGTTATTATGTTTGTCATGAGTATGGCATTACTGCCTAGACTCGGCACCGAGTTTGTGCCCGAGTTAGAGGAAGGCACGATTAACCTGAGGGTCACGTTAGCACCAACCGCCAGCCTTGGCACCTCTTTGGATGTCGCGCCCAAACTTGAGGCTTTGCTGCTGCAATTCCCCGAGGTGGAATATGCCTTAAGCCGCATCGGTGCGCCTGAATTAGGTGGCGATCCTGAGCCTGTGAGCAATATCGAAATTTATATTGGTCTTAAACCTATCGAAGAGTGGCAATCGGCTAGCTCGCGTTTAGCGCTGCAACGGCTGATGGAAGAAAAACTCAGTGTCTTTCCTGGTCTATTGCTGACCTTCTCACAACCGATTGCGACTCGAGTTGATGAGTTACTCTCTGGGGTGAAGGCGCAGTTAGCGATTAAACTCTTTGGTCCCGATCTCGCTGTGTTGTCGGACAAGGGCCAAGTGCTCACCGATCTGGTGGCGAAAATCCCCGGTGCAGTAGATGTGTCTCTCGAGCAGGTGAGTGGTGAAGCGCAGTTGGTGGTGCGCCCCGATCGCTCGCAACTCGCCCGTTATGGCATCAGTGTCGATCAGGTGATGACACTCGTGAGCCAAGGTATTGGTGGCGCCAGTGCCGGACAAGTGATCGATGGTAACGCCAGATACGACATTAATTTACGCCTTGCCGCCGAGTTTCGCAGCAGTCCGGATGTGATTAAGGATTTGCTGTTGAGTGGCACTAATGGCGCAATTGTGCGCTTAGGTGAGGTGGCCAGCGTTGAAGTGGAAATGGCGCCGCCGAATATTCGCCGTGACGATGTGCAGCGCCGAGTGGTGGTGCAAGCGAACGTGGCAGGGCGTGATATGGGTTCAATAGTGAATGATATCTACGCGCTAGTGCCAAAGGCCGATTTGCCTGCTGGATATACCGTGATTGTGGGTGGGCAGTATGAGAACCAACAGCGGGCACAGCAAAAGCTGATGTTGGTGGTGCCAGTCTCTATCGCTTTGATCGCACTGTTGTTGTACTTCTCCTTTGGGGCGGTTAAGCAGGTACTGCTAATTATGGCGAACGTGCCGCTTGCGCTCATCGGTGGCATTGTGGCGCTGTTTGTCAGCGGCACTTATCTGTCGGTGCCAAGCTCCATTGGTTTTATTACTCTGTTTGGGGTGGCAGTTCTCAACGGTGTGGTATTAGTGGATTCGATTAACCAACGCAGGCAAAGCGGTGAGTCGCTCTATGATTCTGTATATGAAGGAACCGTTGGTCGTTTGCGCCCGGTGTTGATGACGGCATTGACCTCCGCCTTAGGGTTAATTCCGATCTTAGTATCATCGGGCGTGGGTAGTGAAATCCAAAAACCGCTGGCGGTGGTGATCATTGGCGGTTTGTTTAGCTCAACGGCGTTGACGTTATTGGTATTGCCGACGTTATACCGCTGGTTATACCGACGCGATAAACGTATCGATGAGCTAGGTTAGTCAGAAAATAACGGTTTACAGGGGCAATGTACGCTGTTTCGGGTGATTGCCCTGGTGAAAGACTCCATTATTCTCCTGACTAAAAGTCCAAAAATCAGCGAGCTATAGTGCTCAATATAGGCTAGGCTTAGTATCTGTATTAAGTATAAGTATCTCTGGAGAGCATTATGATCGCAGTCATTTTTGAAGTCGTTCCCACAAAAGAAGGAAGGGAAGAATATCTGCACGTAGCCGCCGAAATGCGTCAGTATTTAGAAGGTCGCAAAGGACTGATTTCGATTGAGCGATTTCAGAGCTTAACCGATGAGGGCAAGGTGCTCAGTCTATCGTTTTGGGAAGATATGGCGTCTATCACCCAATGGCGCAATCAAATGGCCCATAGCATTGCTGAGCAAACTGGGATTGTGCCATGTCTGTTTAACGCTTATCGCATTCGTGTCGCTGAAGTGGTGCAAGACTATAGTGAAACTTTGCATGAGGCCGCCGAGTAACCGAGACTTGAGTGGTTAAAAACAAAACCCATCGAAGTCGATGGGTTTTTTATGCTCAACAATCTGCCTAAGTGAGTTTTAAGGCTTATTTTTCCTGTTGTGCTTTGAGCAGATCGCGGATCTCCGATAACAGTTCTTGATCTTTGGTTGGTGCTGGTGACGCCGGAGGCGCTTCTTCTTGTTTACGTTTTAAGCTGTTAATGGCCTTTAGGCCCATAAAAATCGCGAAGGCGATAATCGTAAAGTCGATAACGGTTTGGATAAATTTACCGTAGGCAATCACGACCGCTGGTGCATCACCTTGGGCGGCGAGCAGCACAACGCTCAGATCACTGAAATTTACACCACCTAAGATAATCCCAATTGGCGGCATAATGATATCGGCGACAAAGGATGAGACTATCTTGCCAAATGCGGCACCAATGATAATACCCACCGCCATATCGATTACGTTGCCACGGGACGCAAAAGCCTTGAACTCTTGAATTAAGCTCATTAGGTTTCCTCCGAAAATAGGATTAAATGTTAAATTTTATTGTGTTAAATGTATCAGGAAAACCTTAGGGGCTTTTGCTGCCTGCTACCTAGTCAAGCTTATAGGGGCTTAAGGTTTAAGGCAATTCTGAGATTAAGGATTTATCCTGCACAGGCTGATTTCGCACTATCAAGGTTACAATTGTTAAGTTTGGCGTGAATTAGCTTATCTTTGCTGGTCAATAAATTCTGGCACTTCCAATACCTGTGATCCCCAACGTTTAAACAAGGCTGCATAGATAAACTCGATAAAGACACGATACTTGCGTGGTAAATAGGCACGCTTGGGATAGCTGAGTACCACTTTGGTTTGCACCATTGGATAATCGTCAAGGAGAGGTACCAAATAACCTTTCTCTACAGCTTCTTGTGCAATAATCGATGGCACCGCCGTAATACCCAGCCCCGCAATGGCCGCTTCGCGGGCGATGGTGACATTATTCACGGTTAATTGCGTCACAGGTTCAATCACCACCCAAGATTTGCCATCAAATAACTTCCAGGCTCCCTCAATGTGGGCTGACTGTAAGCGAATCGCTTTATGTTTTGCTAAATCCTGAGGCACTTTTGGCGTGCCATGTTCGGCTAAATATTTGGGACTGGCCATTAAGGATTTATAGGCATTAACCAAGGAATAGCTCTGAAGACGGCTATCGTGGGAATCGGCAATTTGGAACAGTAGATCGATACCTTCTTCTATCACATCGACTTTGCGATTAGTGAGTTCTGCATCAATGGTGATATCAGGGTAAAGCGTTAAAAACTTGGCAAAAATCGGACCGAGAAACAATTGCCCTAATTCGATAGGACAGACAATTTTTAGGTTGCCTTTGATTAATTGCTGGTGGGCACTGAGCTGATTTTCGGCGCTTTGAAGATCACTTAAGATCTTGTTGATTCGATTGTAATAACTTGAGCCAGCCTCGGTGAGTTTAAGGGCACGAGTGGTGCGGAATAACAACTGAGTACCCGTATCGGCCTCAAGTTCGGCAATTTTGCGACTGACCGTCGCCTTAGTCAGTCCGAGGGCTTTGGCGGCGCCCGTAAAGCTACCTTGCTCGACGACCTGAGCAAATATCTGCACGCGATTGAGATCCATGATTGTTACACCAGTGAAACAGTGGGTTGATTTTTAGCTATCTAATAAACTTGGTGAGACAGTAGTACACTAGGACTCACTAATCAAGGAGTCATTCATGTCCAAAAGTAAACTCATCATCGCCGCGCCATTATTACTCGCAGCCATCGCGGGTGTCGGTTATTACTGGTGGACTTAAGTTCGTTTTATTGAAACGACAGATAATGCCTATGTTGAGGCTGATATCTCCCATGTGAGTGTAAAAGTGCCGGGTTATGTCGTTTTATCGGATGTGACCGATAACCAGCACGTACGCAAAGGTGAGTTATTAGCCCAGCTCGAAGATAACCAGTTTATCGCTAAAGTAAACCAAGCCGAGGCGTCACTCGCTAGTGCTAAAGCCGATCTACAGACCTTAGCCGCCAAGGTGGAGTTACAGCATGCGCTGATCAGCCAAGCGAGCGCCGCAGTGGTCGCAGCGAAGGCGGATAACATCCGTGCAGAGCAGCAGTTAAGTCGTGCCAAAAAGTTAAAGGTCAGCAATTACAGCTCGCAAGACGATGTCGACCAATTGCAAGCGGGGTTTGATGCTGCTGCGGCGCACCTCGATGAAGCCAAGGCACTGCTGGTGGCGAAACAACGCGAACTTGCCGTGTTTAATGCCCAGCTTAATCAAGCCCGTTCCGTGGTTGAACAGGCCGATGCTACATTGGCGCTGGCTAATATCCAACTTAATGATACCCGCGTGACAGCGCCCTTTTCTGGGGTGATAGGTAAACGCGGTGCGATGGTGGGGCAGTATGTGCAGCCCGGCCAAGCTCTCTACAGTTTGGTTCCGGATGGGGCTGTGTGGATCACGGCGAACTTTAAAGAAACCCAGATCCAACATATGCAACCCGGACAAGTGGTACAGGTGAGTCTCGATGCGTTTCCCGACAAGACCTTTACTGGTGTTATCGATAGCCTGTCTCCGGCATCCGGAGCCAAATTTAGTTTACTGCCCGCCGAAAATGCTACGGGTAACTTCACTAAAATTGTGCAACGTATTCCGGTGCGGATCCGTTTAGAGTTAACTGAAGATGCTCGGATCGTGCCCGGCTTAAGTGCGGTGGTGAAGGTTGATACTTCATCCCATCCAACGGCTGCGATAGCAGCGACTTTAGGTCGTTAAGATGAGTGCCGTCGGAGCTGACACTGCACCTGCAATGGCGATAGCGGCAACAGTTAGTGCGCCGAGTGCATACGAGCGCGGCAGTCGCCATTCATGGATTGCTGTTTTTGGTGGTTTGATTGGCGCCTTTATGGCGATCCTCGATATTCAAATTACCAATGCCTCGATGAAGGAAATTCAAGGTAGCCTTGGGGCTACGCTTGAAGAAGGCAGCTGGATTTCAACGGCGTATCTGGTTGCTGAGATGATCGCTATTCCGCTCTCAGGGTGGCTAAGTACAGGGTTGTCGGTACGGCGTTATCTACTGTGGACAACCGCGGCTTTTATTTTTGCTTCCATTCTTTGTTCTATCTCGTGGAACTTGGAGTCCATGATTGCTTTTCGTGCGCTGCAGGGCTTTTTTGGTGGCGCACTTATCCCTTTGGCATTTCGGCTGATCTTAGAGTTTTTACCCGAGAATAAACGTGCAGTGGGGATGGCGCTCTTTGGCGTGACGGCAACCTTTGCGCCCTCGATTGGCCCAACCTTAGGCGGTTGGTTAACTGAGCACTTTAGTTGGCATTATCTGTTTTATATCAACGTGCCGCCCGGTCTATTGGTGATGGCGATGTTGGCCTATGGTCTCGAAAAACGGCCTGTGGTGTGGGACAAACTGAAAAATGCTGACCTTGCTGGCATTGTCACTATGGCGCTGGGGATGGGTTGCCTTGAGGTGGTGCTTGAGGAGGGAAACCGTAAAGATTGGTTCGGTTCGGATCTCATCCGCAACCTTGCCATCATCGCCGCAGTGAATTTAGTACTTTTTGTGTGGATCCAACTCAACCGTAAAGATCCTTTAGTCAATTTACGTCTGCTGGGTAAACGTGATTTTGTGCTTTCAACCGTGGCGTACTTTTTACTGGGGATGGCGCTCTTTGGCGCGATCTATTTAATCCCACTGTATTTATCGCAAGTCCATGATTACACTCCGCTGGAAATTGGCGAGGTGATTATGTGGATGGGATTCCCGCAGCTACTCGTTTTGCCATTAGTACCGCGTTTAATGCAGCGTTTCGATGGTCGTTACTTGGCCGCCTTTGGCTTTTTTATGTTTGCCTTAAGCTATTACATGAACAGCCAAATGACCGCCGATTACGCTGGGCAGCAGATGATTGCCTCCCAAGTAGTACGCGCCTTAGGCCAGCCCTTTATCTTAGTGCCTATTGGTATGCTCGCGACCGCGCATTTAAAACCCCATGAAAACCCATCGGCCTCAACGGTGTTAAATGTGATGCGCAATTTAGGCGGCGCCTTTGGTATCGCGCTCGTTGCGACCTTAACCGATAATCTATCCCGCAGTCATTTGGCCCATGTGAAGGAGTCTTTGCCTGCGGTTAGTGCTCAGGCACAGGATTATTTAAACCAGAGCGCGAGTTTGCTGCAGATGGGGGGCTCTGATCCTTACACCGCCGCTGCGCAGGCTAAGGCATTATTGGCGAAAACCATGAGTCAGCAGGCGTATATACAAGCCTATAATGATGTGTTTTTTATTATGGGAGCCTTGTTGCTAATTGCCGTAGTGGCGGTGCTACTCATTCGTAAACCCCAGAGCCAAGCGGCCCATGATGCGGTAATCGATTAAGGCTTAGGTTTTGTCGTAAGTTCTCATCCTGTGTAACTCCTTGCGCCTTAATTCTCCCCCCAGCATTAAGGCGCTTTTTTATGCGTTTAGCACTGTGGTAGACTCGCAGGTCCCTTCGATTGTTGTAGAGACGCATCTATGCCGATACAAAATTCCATTCAGTGGCAAAATCTGTCCTTTAATCAATTAAATGCCAATACGTTATATGACATTCTCAAGTTACGTGTTGATGTGTTTGTGGTCGAGCAGGCCTGTGCTTACCCCGAACTAGACGATAAAGACAGGCATCCCGAAACTCAGCATTTAATGGGCTTATCGCCACAGGGTGAATTACTTGCTTATGCCCGAGTTTTACCGCCGGGGCTGAGTTATCTTGAGGCGAGTATTGGCCGCGTGGTGATATCTCCAGCGGGACGTGGGCAAGGATTGGCGACACCTCTTATGCAGCAGGCAATTGAGGCCGCGTTAACTGCTTGGCCAGAAGCGGGGATCCAAATTGGTGCCCAAGAGTACCTAAACGCCTTTTACCAAAAACTGGGCTTTCACGCTTGCTCAGAGGTGTATTTGGAAGATGGCATTCCCCACATTGATATGCGCTACCAGCCTGAGTGATATATTTTTAGTGTTTGAATTTTAATGTAATTAAGGAAATTAGATGTCAACGTCAGCGGACTATAAAATCAATCAACAGCAAATTGTGTGTGTCGCGAGTTTTTTATCGAAGGAGGGGAAAACCGAGGCCTTGATTGCTGCACTCGCCTCGCTTATCCCCGACACACGCCGCGAAGCAGGCTGTATCCGGTATGAGCTCAATGTCAGCCGTGACGAACCTCGCCGCGTGACCTTTGTTGAAAAGTTTGTCGATATCGCCGCCTTTGATGAGCACTGCGCAAAAGACGCAATTCAACATTACTTCCACCAAGTGATGCCCGAGTTGGTTGAGTCCTTCCATGTGGAAACCTATCACCAAGTCATCGCCTAATTTATCTTGCTTAACAGGAGTTTGCAGTGTTAATTAACTACATTGAACCTGTATTTAGACCGCCATCAGAATGGAAGTCGTTAATACTGCAAGTGACTAACGGTTGTAGTTGGAATCAGTGCAGTTTTTGCGATATGTACACCCAGCCGCAAAAAGCCTTTAGAGCACAAAAACTCGATAAGATTGAGCAAGATATTCTCGCGATTGCGCGTACTGGTATGCCGGTACCGCGGGTGTTTTTGGTCGATGGCGATGCTATGAGCTTGCCCTTTGCTCGGCTAGAGGCGATTTGCGAGTTAATCCATTGCCACTTACCACAGGTTACACGGATCAGCAGTTATTGTTTGCCACGCAACTTGAACAATAAAACCCCTGAGCAACTGACTCGGCTGCGGGAGTTAGGCTTAAGTCTGCTGTACGTTGGTTGTGAAAGTGGTGATGACGAAGTGCTGGCCAAGATTAAAAAGGGTGAAACTTTCGAGTCATCGCTGGCGGCATTACAAAAAATTCGCGCGGTGGGGATGAAGTCTTCGGTCATGATCCTCAATGGCTTAGGTGGCGTGGCGTTATCACAGCAACATGCCATCAATTCGGCTAAATTGATGAATGCCGCCCAACCCGATTATTTATCCACATTGGTGGTTACTTTGCCGCTAGGCTCAGAGCGGATGGATGCCGTGTTTGATGGTCAGTTTCAGTTGCCGGATCAGCTAGGGTTATTCCAAGAAATGCAGATGCTACTGAGCCATTTGGAGCTGGATCAAACGATTTTTCGCTCCGACCATGCCTCTAACTATCTTGCTCTCAAAGGAGTATTAGGTAAGGACAAGGCCAAATTGTTGGCACAGGTTGAACAGGCCATTAACGTGCCGCGCAGCATTCCACTCAGGCAGGAATGGCAGCGCGGACTCTGATTGTGTAATGCTTGCGTGGTGAGTCGTTAGGTTTCCCACTCGGGAGCAGTGAGTTCATTTTACACAGGCTTTGCGGCCTTAGCGGTTTTGGGTTGACATAAGGAGAGGGTATCTTCTAACCAGTTGAAAAATGACAATTCATTGTTGACAAGTTTCTCCGTATGACTCAACAACACATAATGATGCCCTGATGGGATAAAGCCAAATGGCGCGACAAGTCTGCCGCTTGTTAGGTCGTCAACAATCAAGGGATACGAGCCTATAGCGCCTCCGAGCCCATCAACCGCTGCCTGCAAGCAGAAATAGAAATGCTCAAAGGATTTCGATTTGTTGGTGGAGAAATTGTGCCCTGAACGCTGCGACCAATCGGACCATGCTGATGGTCGAGAGTCGCTATGAAGTAGGACAATATCCCCCCAGTTTTGCTGAATTTGGCACCAATATTCAGGCGAAAACACTGGGCCAGCCCACTCACTCACTAGGTTGTGTTTGTTGTATTCTGGGGGAATATGAAAATCGTCTCGCCGAATGGCCAAAGATAATCCAGACTCCGCGAGCTTTACCGGACCTCCTGCCGTCGATAACCGAACGTCTATGCCCGTTAGCTGGAAAAAACTGGCTAGCCGTGGCATTAACCAGCGCATGGTAAGTGTGGGTTCGCAGGAGACCTCAAGGTAATGATGGCTCTCCCGAGTCAGCTGCTTTACCCCGCTATCTAAAGTGTTAAAGGCAATATCTGTGTAGCGCTTAAGCAATTCCCCCTCTTGGGTGAGGCACATTCCCCGGCCTTGCTTATAAAACAATATTTGCGATAAGTGGTTTTCCAAGAGTTTTATTTGCTTACTGACTGCTCCGTGGGTGATATGCAGTTTCTCCGCGGCCTGGCTGTAACTCGAGGACTCGGCTGTAATATGAAATACATAGAATGCTTTTAAATGTCTCATGTGTGACTTTTTCTCACGGTTTTGGTGCCTTCTTTTCGATTATAACTAATCAGCGACTCGATACAATTACCGCTTGCTAATGAACCCTTAGGAGCGGAAATGGAGTTATTGAGTATTGTGATATTTGGGCTGTTGATTGTGGTTAGCCCTAGTGCCGATTTTGTGTTGGTCTTTAAAAATAGTGCTATGCATAGCAGAAAAGCGGGGATGTTGACGGCCATTGGAATCGGTGCGGGTGTCTGTGTGCATATTAGCTATTCTATCATTGGGATTAGCCAGTTAATTGCCAATAATGCGGGGTTATTTAGCCTAGTGAAGTATGTGGGTGCAGCGTATTTAATCTATATTGGGATCGCAGGCTTATTGAGTGCCAAGCTAACCTTAGATTATGGGACTCAGCTTATTAAACCAGTTGAAAATCGAAAGTACATTATGCAAGGTTTTTTATGTAATGTACTGAATCCTAAAACGATGATTTTCTTCTTAAGTGTTTTTAGCCAGCTGATATCATCCCATAGTGACAGCTTAGCATTCGTCATCAGCTATGGTGTTTATATCGCCGTGTTACACGGGATCTGGTTTTGCATCGTCGCGTACTTAGTGACATCAGCCAAAGCCACTCGAGTATTGAAACGGTTTGGTCATAGAATCAATCAGGCCTGTGGTGTGGGTCTTATAACCTTTGGCGTAATATTATCAACAAACGATTGAACCTGACTTCTTCCCCCAGCGGCGATAGGTTTTAGCTCAGTTTTCAATTTGATCTAAAGTTGACTTAAATTCACAGTTAACCTGGTATCGTCTTAGGGGGAAATTCGCTAGGATTCCCTTGCTCCAGCACCACAGAACTATTGAAGGTGGATTGCTCGGAAAGTTGAGCCAATTCATGCCACAGGGCAGGCTATGCCAAGGTTGAGAGAAAGGTTAAGAGGAAAACTTAGGAGGAAAACGTAGCGAACTAATGGACAGCAAAATAAGGGGTAGCGAAACAAGGGGAGCTAAAAAGGGAGAGTGGGATAAGAGTGCTGTAGCTCCATGCCCGACAAGTTATATCTTCAATTTTTTATCAGGCTACAAGTTTTCACTTCAAGATCCGTTCACTCGGTCCGCTTAATCTATAGACCGCAAAAAATCACTTAATATATATGTTTTTTCATATATACTTTATTTCGTATATAGTTTAATCATTTTGGAAGCACTCAATGCAACCCGTCACTTTTTTTAAAGCCCTTGCCGATGAGACTCGGCTGAAATGTTTATTACTCATCCAGCGCGAAGGGGAGTTGTGTGTGTGTGAGTTGATGGCGGCGTTATCGGAAATTCAACCTAAGGTTTCGCGTCACTTGGCTCAGTTGAAAAAAGCTGGTTTGTTGGTTGATAGGCGTCAAGGCCAATGGGTGTTTTATCGGATTAATGCTGAACTCTCACCTTGGTGCCAGCAGGTGCTTGCCCGAACCTGTGATGATAACGACATCTTTTTGCAGGATAACCTGCGTAATCTCTGTCAAATGGGTGGCCGACCTGAGCGAGCAAAAGCGTGTTGTTAACGTCAATCTTGAAACGTACTGCATTGGAGTAAGGGATGGCTGCTAAAGAGGCTATTGATCTAACCCCCCATTTTAAAGTGCTTTTTTTATGCACACATAATGCTTGTCGAAGCATTTTAGCGGAGGCCATTGCTCGGCAACTGGCATTTGGTTTGCCACTGACCTTTATGAGTGCAGGCAGCGCCCCTTCGGGCAAGGTTCATCCCATGACCCTGAAACAACTTCAGCAACAGGGTTACTCAACAACAGGGCTTAACAGTAAAAGTTGGGACGCGCTAGCGGATTTCTCGCCGGATCTGGTTATCACAGTTTGTGATAATGCTGCGGGCGAAACTTGCCCTTTATGGTTAGGAAATACACAGAAATTACATTGGGGATTACCCGATCCAAGTCTGCAGGTCGCTGAACGCCAAGATGTCGCTTTTTTAAAAATTATCAGATTGTTAGAGGAGCGGGTAAGTGCTTTGCTGCGAGTTGATTTAAAGGCCGAGCCTAGGGTTTTATCGGCAGCATTACAGCAAATTGTACTTGCCCATCCGTTAGTTGATTAAGAGGTTTATATGGGAATTTTTGAGCGTTATTTAAGTGTTTGGGTAGGGTTGAGCATTCTTGCAGGGGTCGTGTTGGGGAATGTTGTCCCTAATGTATTTGCTGCCGTTGCCGCGCTTGAATTTGCCCATGTTAACTTAGTCATCGCCCTGTTTATCTGGGTAATGATTTATCCCATGATGGTGCAGATTGATTTTTCTGCGGTGAAAGATGTAGGTAACGCACCGAAAGGATTGATATTAACCCTTTTCATCAACTGGTTAGTTAAGCCATTCACTATGGCGTTGTTAGGTTGGTTATTTTTCAAGTTGGTATTTGCCGACTGGGTTGACCCGCAAACCGCCAGTGAATATATCGCGGGAATGATATTACTCGGTGTGGCGCCTTGCACTGCAATGGTGTTTGTGTGGAGCCAACTGACGAAAGGTGATCCTAATTACACACTAGTGCAAGTGTCGGTAAACGATATCATTATGGTGTTTCTGTTCGCGCCACTCTCGGCATTATTGCTTGGCGTGAGCGATATTCAAGTGCCATGGCAAACCCTGTTACTTTCCGTTGTTCTCTATGTGTTATTGCCTTTGATTGCGGGAGTCATGACCCGTAAACGCCTTGAGGCTCGTAATGATGCGAGTGCTGTGCCGCAGTTACTGGCAAAGCTTAAACCTTGGTCTGTGATCGGTTTATTAGCCACTGTCGTGCTGTTATTTGGTTTTCAGGCAGAAACCATTATCTCCCAGCCACAAAACATACTTTTGATCGCTATTCCTTTGATTATTCAGAGTTATGGCATCTTTATTTTAACCTATTGGTTAGCCTTAAAACTGAAACTAACCCATGCGATTGCGGCACCGGCGAGCATGATAGGTTCTTCTAACTTTTTTGAGCTGGCAGTCGCTGTGGCCATTTCATTATTTGGTCTGCACTCGGGGGCGGCTCTCGCGACTGTGGTTGGGGTGTTGGTTGAAGTGCCAGTAATGTTGTCGCTGGTGTATTTTGCTAATCGCACGCGGCACTGGTTTCAATCTTAAATAATCGCATGATGTAAGTTGATATCGCATTAGGGATCAATATGTTCCAAATATTTACTGATTTTGCGACTTGGCTAGTGTACGGAATGTTTGGCCTAGAGGCTGGGTCGGCCTTGGGCGGCGCTGTGCATTTCTTTGTTGAAGATGTCAGTAAAATTTTCGTATTACTCCTCGTCATGATTTATGTGATTGCCTTGCTGCGTGCTTCCTTAGACGTTGAGCGAGTGCGAGATTATTTAGCGGGAAAAAATAAAGGCGTAGGTTATTTATTAGGGTCGATTTTTGGCGCCATCACGCCTTTTTGCTCTTGTTCAAGCATTCCGGTGTTTTTAGGGTTTACCTCGGCCGGTATTCCCCTTGGGATCACTATCGCCTTTTTGATTACTTCCCCTTTGATTAACGAAGTCGCCGTATTGCTGCTGATGAGTTTACTCGGCTGGAAATTTACCTTGCTCTATGTGGCGGTAGGTATGACAGTGGGTATGCTTGGCGGAGTATTGTTAGATGCGATGAAGGCCGAACGTTGGTTGCAATCCTTCGCTGCTGAAGCCCTCCTCCGTGGACGCCAAATGGCGGCATCTGATGTAGTGTCTACCGTTGCGCGGGTCTTATCTTTATCTGAACGTCATCAATTTGCCAAAGCTGAGGCGATTGAGATTTTTGGCCGCGTCTGGAAGTGGGTCATTATCGGCGTAGGTCTTGGCGCTGCCCTGCACGGTTTTGTACCAGAAGGGTGGATCGAAGCCCACTTAGGCCAAGGCCAATGGTGGTCTGTGCCTGTGGCCGTATTAATCGGCATTCCGCTTTATTCGAATGCGACTGGCATCATTCCTGTGATGGAAAGTCTGCTGGCGAATGGTTTGCCTATTGGCACTACGCTGGCGTTTTGTATGAGCACAGTGGCGGCCAGTTTTCCTGAATTTATTTTACTCAAACAAGTCATGCAGTGGCGCTTGTTGGCGTTGCTGTTGGTTGTGCTATTGACGGCATTTACGTTAGTAGGTTGGATGTTTAATTTTGCAGCACCTTATCTTTAAGGAAATAACATGAAACAAGTCAAAGTATTAGGTAGTGGTTGCGCTAAATGTAGTAAAACCGCCGAGATGATTGCGGACATATCAGAAGAAATGGGCATAGATGTGATTGTGAAAAAGGATGCAGATCCGCAAACCCTGTTGAAATTTAACGTAATGAAAACCCCCGCAGTCGTGATCGATGGTGAGTTAATCCACAGCGGCTCAGTGCCGACCCGAGATGAAATTGAAGGATGGCTAAGGGATTAAATTAGAAGCCATTTTAGTGAATCAAGGCTTGCTTTCGACCTAGCAATTATCGTCGTTAACAAGGTACGCCATTGTCATCCATTGGGGTTGGCAATGGCGGTGTCATCGCTTAAGTAAAAAGTCAGTCTTATTGATAACATATTAAAAATTAATGATATAAAACTCACAATCAACATACTGGAATATCATCATGGCAATCAAAATCGGCATTAATGGTTTCGGGCGAATGGGGCGTTTAGCACTGCGCGCGGCATGGGACTGGGATGAGGTAGAGTTTGTGCAGATCAACGATCCCGCAGGCGACGCGCATACATTGGCACATTTACTCGAGTTTGATTCTGTCCATGGCCGCTGGCGTTATCCTGTGACGGCGAATGCTGATGCGATTCAGATCCAAGATAAAACTATTCGCACCACGCGCAATAAAGCCATTGCCGATACAGATTGGTCAGGTTGCGATGTAGTGATTGAAGCCTCCGGCGTGATGAAAACCAAAGCGCTATTGCAAGCCTATTTAGATCAAGGTGTTAAGCGGGTGGTTGTCACTGCTCCCGTGAAAGAAGACGGCGTGTTAAACGTAGTGATGGGGGTGAATCATCAGTTATACGATCCGGCTATGCATCCCATAGTGACCGCCGCATCTTGTACCACCAATTGCCTTGCGCCTGTGGTGAAAGTGATCCACGAGCAGATCGGCATCAAACACGGATCGATGACCACGATCCACGATATTACTAACACGCAAACAATTCTTGATGCGCCCCATAAGGATTTACGCCGTGCCCGTGCCTGTGGTCTGAGTTTAATCCCAACCACAACGGGCAGTGCGACAGCAATTACTCATATCTTCCCTGAACTTAAGGGCAAGCTTAATGGTCACGCTGTACGGGTGCCACTGGCTAATGCTTCACTCACCGATTGCGTGTTCGAGCTGGAGCGCGCCGTTACTGAAGCGGAAGTGAATGCGCTACTAAAAACCGCCGCCGAGGGCGAGCTTAAGGGCATTTTAGGCTATGAAGAGCGGCCGCTAGTGTCGGTGGATTACAAGACCGATCCGCGCTCAAGCATTGTCGATGCGCTATCGACCATGGTGATTAATGGCACTCAACTTAAACTTTATGTGTGGTACGACAATGAATGGGGATACGCCAATCGCACCGCTGAGCTCGCCCGTTTAGTCGGCCAGCTTGATTTGCCGCGCTAGGAAAGCTCAATGTCTGCCGCCAAGCCCTTTGAACAACTGATGCAATTGCCCGCTGCCGTGCGGCAATATTTGCTGATCACCTTCAATTACTGGAGTTTTACCTTAACCGATGGTGCGCTACGGATGTTGGTGGTGCTGCATTTTCATCAGCTTGGTTACAGTCCGCTGGCGATCGCTATGCTGTTTCTGTTCTATGAGATTTTTGGCGTAGTGACTAATCTGCTTGGCGGCTATCTCGGTGCGCGTTTAGGGCTGAATCGCACCATGAACATGGGCCTTGGGATGCAAGTGTTTGCCTTAGCCATGTTGTTAGTGCCGGCGGCGAGTTTACCCTTATGGCTCGCAGGTGTGCCTTGGGTCATGGCGGCGCAGGCTTTATCTGGAGTTGCTAAAGATCTCAATAAGATGAGTGCCAAAAGCGCGATAAAACTGTTAGTGCCTAAGGGGGAGCAGGGCAAGCTTTACCAGTGGGTTGCCTTATTAACAGGTTCTAAAAATGCCCTTAAGGGGGCGGGATTTTTCCTCGGCGGTATGTTGCTCGCCTTATTCGGATTTGAGTTAGCGATTGCCATGATGGCGAGCTTGCTCGGGCTAGTATGGTTACTCAGTGTGGTGATGCTGAAGAAGGATTTAGGTAAAGCCAAGAATCAACCCAAATTTACGGAGATTTTCTCTAAAAGTCGCAGTGTGAATATTCTCTCAGCGGCACGATTATTCCTATTTGCCGCTAGAGATGCGTGGTTTGTGGTAGCGCTGCCTGTGTATCTTGCTAGCAAATTTGCTTGGGACCATTGGGCGGTGGGGGGCTTTTTGGCTTTGTGGGTTATCGGCTATGGCATAGTACAAACTCTCGCGCCTAAGATCACAGGTAATCAACACCAAGGTTTAGGAGTCGGTGCTGCACCCGATGGCTGCAGCGCGTTAATTTGGGCGAGTATCTTGGCCTTTGTCCCCGCGCTGATTGCCTGTGCGATGCAGTTCAGTTTTTATCCTGAGGCGAGTTTGTTGTTGGGCTTAATGCTGTTTGGCGTGCTGTTTGCGGTGAACTCGTCGCTGCACAGTTATTTGATAGTGAGTTACGCCAGTGAAGATGCGGTATCGCTGGATGTGGGGTTCTATTACATGGCCAATGCTATGGGGCGTTTAGTCGGCACAGTGCTTTCTGGCTTAGTGTATCAAGCCTATGGTTTAGCGGCCTGTTTGTGGATTTCGAGCATTTTTATCGGCATCACAGCGGTGATTTCGATTAAATTACCTCGGCAAGTCGCGTGATAAGGATTAATGCAAATGCGGGCTAATTCAAATGTGGCCTAAGGCTTTAATATATCGCTACAAGAGGCTAAGGTTACCGCTGGGATTAAGGTGCCTAGGGCGCAATATGGGTCTTAGTCTAAGTTTATTGCTTGGCATTGCCTTTCCGCTTTTTGCCGCACAAACGCAGCCCACGTTGATTCAGGCATTAAATCCCGCCGCAGATTGGAAAGACTCAGCCTATATTACCCAAGCATTTAGCGAAATAGCCCTTAAAAATGAATACGATAAAGATAAACACCGCGTGCGTAAGTGGCATATTCCTGTGCGAGTGTTTATTGAACATCAAGTGGGCGACAAGGCGCTGCATACTCAATTAGTGCAGATGCACTTGGCGCACTTAGCCGAGATTACGGGTCACGATATTCAATTGGTGGATGTATTATCAGAGGCAAATCTGCACTTAGTGTTTACCCGGCAATCCCTGTGGGTCGATGACATCATGCGCTTAATGGGGCCAAATGCGGCGAAGAATGTCCACGGCTCAGTGTGTATGGCCAAGTTTGCCCTTAACGCTAACAGTGAAATCGATCGGGCTTGGGTGATTATTCCCGTTGATCAGGCAAAAATGCACGGTAAGTTAGTGGCTTGTGTGGTGGAGGAGATCACCCAAGTGCTCGGGCTGCCCAATGATTCTGAAAAAGTATTCCCCTCCATTTTTAACGATAAAACTCCCCAGGATTTACTCACAGGGCTCGATTATATTTTGCTGAAATTGCTCTACAGTACTGAAATTAAAGCCGGTATGACGACAACAGAAGTACAGCCCATCATTCAAAAACAACTCATAAAATGGCAGCGTGATGGCACGCTGATTTATGCTGACAAAACCGTGCGCCAAGGTCAGCTATATGGGCTACTTGGCTATTGATCCCGATGGTTTTTCATCTAAAGTGAGTTTTACTCATTGTTTACTAATTATTCCTTTTTCTTTTAGGAATAAGGGCATAGTCTATCTTTAGATGAAAAAATAGGCTGGAGGCAGATTATGCAAATGACATTGCAGTTTTTAGGTGCAGCTCGGGAAGTCACTGGTTCTTGTCATTTAGTCACAGTGGCGGGGAAGCACCTGTTGCTCGATTGCGGCTTAATCCAAGGTGGTAAGGCGGATGAATTACGTAATCACGAACCTTTCGTCTTTGATCCGCAAACCATTGTCGCCGTTGTGCTAAGCCATGCCCATATCGACCATTCAGGGCGTTTACCGCTCTTGGTCAAAGCGGGTTTTGATGGACCCATCTATACCCATAAAGCCACTGCAGAGCTGTGTGCCATCATGCTGAAAGATGCGGCCATGCTGCAGGTGCGCGATACCGAAAGGACCAATAAAAAGCGCGCTAAACATGATCTTGCCCCCCTAGAGCCACTTTTCACCGTTGAAGATGCCGAACAGGCCATCAGCCAGTTTGTTTCGCTGGAATATGGCCAAGTAACTCGGGTTATCCCCCATGTGGATATTTGCCTCTCAGATGCGGGGCATATTTTAGGCTCTGCCTTAGTCGAGCTGTGGTTAGGCGAAGGTAAGTCCCAGAAGAAAATCGTTTTCAGTGGTGATCTTGGCCGGGCGGGCATGCCCATTTTGCAAAATCCTACCTTAGTGGATACGGCGGATTTAGTGTTAATGGAAAGCACCTACGGCAACCGTTTTCACCGCAGTTGGACCGATACCCTTGCCGAGTTAAAGGACATTTTTGCTAAGACAGTCAACGAGAGCCAAGGTAATATCTTGCTACCGGCTTTCTCGGTTGGGCGGGCACAGGAACTTTTATATCTATTTCATTTATATGCTAAAGAATGGGATCTTGGTCGCTGGAAAATCTGTCTAGATAGCCCTATGGCGATTGAGGCAACCCGTGTCTATGTTAATAATTATCCGTTAATGGATGAGGACTTTAAGCGCTTTACCCGCCAGCATCCGGGGCAACACCCATTACTGTCGAATGTGGAGTTTATTCAAACCACGGAAGAATCTATCGCCCTCAACGAGGTGCATAAAGGGTTGATTATTATTGCTGGTAGCGGCATGTGTAACGGCGGTCGTATTCGCAGCCACCTCGAACATAATCTGTGGCGATCTGAATGTGATGTGATTATCTGTGGTTTCCAAGCACTCGGCACGCCCGGCCGCGCCTTAGTTGATGGTGCCAAGGAGCTTACTATCCATGGCAATAGCGTCAACGTTGCTGCTAAGTTGCATACTGTGGGGGGCTTATCTGCCCATGCGGACCAGGCAGAGTTGTTACGTTGGTATCGCCATTTTGAAGAGCAGCCCCCTTTGGTGCTGGTTCATGGGGAGCCCGAAGCCCAGCAGGGATTAGTGGCGGTCATGAATCAAGATCCTAAAACTAAACCTAAAGCGCTCGCCATCGCCACCCGTGGCGACATGTTGGATTTAACCGCTTTACCCAAACTGGTATGGGTGACGGCTTAAGCGCTCGCCCACAGCCTAAAGGGGCTGTGGGCAAATTGCAGGGTTAGTCAGAGTTATTATCAAATTCAGTATCGTCTAGTAACTCGAGACTCGGGTCGATACTGGGCACATCTTTAAATAAGCGGGTGAAGTGGCGTTGCACCCCTTTCAAATCAATACCTGCGAGTCCTGAGGCGAAACCAAACCAAGCATATAGGCCACTAAAGTTGTCGAACATAGGCGGTAAATACTTAGGTGGCGTGAGTATTCCTTCTTGGCAGGCTTGATAGAGAACGGGAATATCCTCAATGGCGAGTTTGCCTAAAAACAACATGGGGATCAGCTCGGGTAAGCCCGATGTAATAGCACTGCGGATAAAGTTGATATTTTCGACATAACCTCGAACATAAGAAATATCTTTGGTAAAAAAGCTGCCGCCTTCGACCATGCCACCGCGAAATACCCTTTGGGTTACTCGATAACTATCTTTGGCGCTCAGGTTTAACTCTCTAAAATAATTAAAAACTTCGATAAAATCGGCGCCATTTTCTGCCATATCTACAGCCGCAACACGATCGCTAATGCGGCGGGCTCGGCCAGGGTTTGAGCTCAGAGTGAGCATTTCGAGTAAGACGGCAAGGCCTTCTTGTGTTGCTGCTACGCGGGGAGAACCAACACTGAGCCAAGTGGCATGGGGCTGAGCTCGGCCATTCAGGGTGGTACCGACATGCACCCATCCTTCATGGACTTCGTACACATTAAGATCAGACTCGCTGAACATCGCTTTGCTGTTGAGTTTAACCGTATCACCGCCCACCGCGGCATCGGATACAATACCGTCACTCAAACGCACCCGCATATCATCACTATGGAAGTATTTTTCGAGTCGCTGGCTGAGCACATTCACAGCTTCTGGGGCGCTAATGATTTTAGGGTGATGCTTATTCATATGCCGAGCAGCAGGCAGCGAAAAAATATAACTAAGCCTATCGCCCAGTTGCCGCAGGGTGTGGCGATCACCGTGTAACCTGTGGCTAGCGCTGCCATAGAGTTCTTGGCTAAGTTTACCAAAAGTTGGGGTTCCCCTATGACCCAGCATATCGACAACAAGACGATATTGGTCAACGTTGGCGACTAACAGCTTACCCAACTTGTCTTTTTTGCCCAAACGGCGGTGGATATCATTCTTAAGAGAAAGTAATTCGGCTTGTGTTTTTGCCGGATCGAAGGGTAAGGCAATGTTTTGATAAAAGTCTTGTTTAATTGCAGGGAGAACAGTGCCTTTACTGGAAAGAAAACGCTCTTCCATTTCCCGTGGCCATTTGATGGCATCCAAAATCTTAATCGGGGTTTGAATGCGGATCAGCTCATCGGAAAAGCGGCGTAAATCTTCTTGGTATTGGGCTAACGACTCTGACATTCCCGAAATCCTATTGCTACTTGGGCGATAAAAATTAGTTTAATCATAGCCGTAAAGCGATTGTATTTATAGGTTTCTTCCTTTAACAATGTAATATTGCCGATTAAACCCCTTCTCCGCTATCGATTAAATGAATTATTTTGGTGTGTACGGGTTAATTTGGCGCGAGAAAAGTGTAGGTTTACACTGTAACTCACTGTTAAATATTGATTTATTACAATGACTTAAATGCTGCTTTGCTTATCTTGGTTATTCTATGAAGTTTGTGGGAGGAAGTGATGCCAGCAATGCGCTATTTGAGCGTGATAGATCACTATCATGAATAGAATGTCACAGTGCTTAAGCTGATGGAGTCGAGTTTAACGATTACGGATAAAAGTTCAGACGTTTAAAAGTGGTAAAAGTAGGTTTGAAAATCACAGTCAATTGTCTCACCCAGCCCAAATGAGCTGGGTGAAGGTTTTAGTTAACTGCGGTGAGTCTTAAACGACTTCACACCTTATGGGAACGGTAAGCTTAGAATAAGTCGTCATCTCCTAATGCACGTCGTAATTCGGCGCGTTCGAGGTAATCTTCCAAGCGTTTCTTTATCTCACGCTTATGTTGCATTGCCTCTGCCGCTTTGCTGTTTCTGGGGGTGGTCATCGCCTCAATTTCAGTATCGTTGGGCACGACTTCAGTAATATGAGCCATAACGAATTCCTCATGTTGTTCCTAACGCCTTTCTATCTAAAAAGAGTGTGGCAGAAAAGCAAAAAATTTTTTGTATAAACGCAAAATTTTCTTCCCATGCGGCAATATGCGACTCCTATGGTATCGCCCGATTAACGAGGGGACTCGAGGCTACTTCAGCTTTTGCTGAATTTTGTGATTTAGCGCATAACGCTTTCTTTTTGTGTTTAAGTTAACTCTTGCTTAAATAGTCGGATAAACTTGAATTTGCCCAAAAATCGAACAACACTTGGGTGAGACAACACAAATGTAACTGTGCTAGGGAAGCCAATATGGACACGGATCGTTTTCCCGAATCTTTCGGCCCTCCAAAAAGTTTTTTTATCAGTGTGGTTCGTTCAAGTTGGCTAATGTTAGTTGCTGCGCTCACATTTATGGGCATTTCTTGGTTTGTTCTTCAAGAATATCTTCGGGAACGGGGCGAAGAACGATTTAACAACAATGTTCAGGAGTTGTCTGAGGCCGTTAGCCGCAGAATGACAGCTTATGAGCAGGTTTTACGTGGTGGGGTGGGGCTCTTTTTATCTTCTCGCGGCGTGACTCGAAGTGAATGGCAAACTTATGTCGCTAATGCGCGGTTATCTGATTATTACCCGGGAATTCAAGGCTTAGGTTTTGCTGAGCTTGTTACGCCTGCCACCTTGGATGAGTTTACGCAGCAAGTCCAACAGGAGGGGTTTAGTGATTTTCGTATCACCCCTATAGGAGATAGAGAGCTTTATTGTGTCATCAAATACTTAGAACCATTTGACTGGCGAAATCAGCGGGCATTTGGTTTTGATATGTGCTCCGAAGCGACTCGTCGTTCCGCTATTTTAAAAGCCATTACTTCGGGATTGCCCAAGGTCTCAGGCAAAGTCACATTGGTGCAGGAAACGCCCGAGAATACTCAGGCTGGCGTGTTAATGTACGTCCCTTTATATCGTGGTCAGCCCATGACTGAAGTAGAACGCATGCAACAGGCGATAGGCGTTGTTTATGCGCTTTTTAGAATGAATGACCTAATGCAAGGCATTATGGGAAAGCGTTTTTCCGGTATTAAACTGGCCATTTATGATGGTTCAGAGGCAAATCGTACCCATCTCATGTTTAGCTCAGATCCAAAACTCCCTTCTTCTAAGGATGTTTTTTATCAATCGCAATTAGAAACCATGGAAGGGCAAGTTTGGCGAATCGATGTTTCTTCCGAATCACGGTTTATTTCGAGAGCTGAACAAACGCGGAGTGTTTGGCTGCAAGTGATTGGTTGTGCCTTTATTCTTGCCTTATTTTACGCCGTTATCAGTATGGCTCGTAATCGATATCAAGAGTCGATGTTGACGGCCGAATTGATTGCCAATGAAAAACGCTTTCGTCTAATCATTGAGGCATCTCCCAGCGCGCTATTTATGGTGGATAAAACTGGAGTGATTACCTTGGTCAATACCCAGGGGGAGCGTCTTTTTGGTTATACAAGGGAAGAGTTACTGGGGCGCTCAATTAATATGTTGTTACCTGAAACGCTCAGGGAAATTCATCAACAACATCTTTCTCATTATTTGGTTCATCCCATCGCGAAGAATATGTCGATGCGTGATGATCTCCTCGGCTGCTGTAAAGATGGCACACCTTTAGCGGTTGAAGTCGGATTAACGCCTGTCCACTTTAGTAATGGGATCTATATTTTAACGACGATCAACAATATCTCTGAACGTAAACGGATTGAAGCGCAGCGTATAGAGCATATGGCTGAGTTGGAGCGCATTAATCAAGAGCTAGATAGATTTGCTTATATTGCCTCCCATGATTTGAAGTCTCCTCTAAGGGGGATTGAGCAGTTAACCACTTGGTTAAGTGAGGATCTTGTCGATAACACTAATGAAAACGTTCAAAAATACTTAGGACTCATTCAAAACCGTATTCAGAGAATGGTGCGATTACTCGACGGTTTGCTGACATTTTCCCGTATTGGGCGAGTTGATAATGAAATGGTTGAAGTCGACAGCCGACAACTTGTTGAAGATATGTTTGCTTTGGTGGCTCCACCGCAAGGATTTGAATTAGTACTCGAAGGTGATTTTCCGCATTTTAAAACCGTTAAAACCTTACTAGAGCTGGTGGTTCGGAATTTAATCAGCAATGCGATTAAACACCATGATAGAGGTTTTGGCGTGCTAAAGGTGTTATGTGAAACTAAAAATACCTATTACTGGTTTAGTGTTGTTGATGACGGTCCCGGCATTTCCAGTGAGTTTCAGCTAAAAGTGTTCGAAATGTTTCAAACGCTAAGACCACGAGATGAGGTGGAAGGAAGTGGGTTAGGGCTATCGCTTGTTAAAAAGACGGTTGATAGTCTTGGCGGCAAAATTCAACTCGAATCAGTGGGCCGAGGTTGTTGTTTTAGGTTTAGCTGGCCTATTCACATAGTCAACAAGGAGGGGATATGAGCAATAGTAATCACTATAAACCCGTTACCATTCTGTTGGTTGATGACGACGACGTGGATTATATAGCTGTACAGAGGGCGATGAAGCGATTGCGGCTGCTAAACCCTTTGGTGCGCGCGCGGGATGGGCTGGAAGCGCTAACAATTCTCACCAATACGGACGCCATAAAAGGCGCTTATTTGATCTTGCTTGATCTCAATATGCCGAGAATGAACGGTTTTGAATTTCTTGAGCATATTCGTTCCGATCCCATTTTGTCCTCTTCAGTGGTGTTTATGCTGACCACTTCCTGTACTGATGAAGATCGAATGAAAGCCTACAGCCATCATGTCGCTGGCTATATGGTGAAAACGGATATCAAATATGGTTTCCATAATATTTTTAATATGTTGGAAGGCTACTGGCGCATCGTTGAATTGCCAAGTGTATAGGGTGTGTATATGGATTTACTACTGATCGATGATGATGAAGTCGATAGAACAGCTATTATTCGGGCGCTGCGACAATCCAAGCTCGCCTTTAATGTGGTTGAGGCGAATTGTGCTTTTGATGGCTTAAATCTTGCCTTACAGCGTCATTTTGATGGGATTTTACTCGACTACCTATTGCCAGATGCCAACGGCTTAGAGGTGCTGATCAAACTTAATTCGATGACTCAGGAACAAACGGTTGTGGTGATGCTGAGCCGTTATGAAGATGAAAAACTTGCACAGCGTTGTATCGAATTAGGCGCACAGGATTTTTTACTTAAGGATGAAGTTAACTCAAGAATTCTCAGTCGTTCAATTCGTTACGCTAAACAGCGAGCTTCTATGGCGCTTGCCTTGAGGAATAGTCATGAAAAACTGAAAGAGCTAGCTGAACACGATTCTCTCACCAAATTAATGAATCGATATGGTTTTGAGCTGTGCTTAAATCGGGCAATCGCCAGGGTAAAACGCAGTAATGATTTGTTAGCAGTGATCTTGCTCGATCTGGATGATTTTAAAGCAATTAATGATACTCTTGGTCACCAGACTGGTGATATTTTGTTAGTGAAGGTCGCATCGAGATTGAGCACAGTGTTGCGGGATGGGGATGTGATTGCTCGTTTAGGCGGGGATGAATTTGTGGTGTTAGTGACTGACAATGACTACAAATATTTCCCCATGATAGTGGCTAACCGTCTACTTAAAGCTTTTGAAGAAGTGTTTTGTCTTGGCGATAACGATGTGATGATCGGCGCTAGCATCGGAGTGGCTTTTTATAATGAAGCGGCCTCAGATAGCTCCGAGTTAATGAAATGTGCCGATATTGCGATGTATCGTGCTAAAAAAATGGGACGTAACCAGATCCAGTTTTACTCCGAGGCGCTAGATAAAGAGGTGCGCTATCGCAATCATATTGAATCTAGTTTGAGAATAGCCTTAAGGCTGAATCAGTTTAAGGTTTATTATCAAGTACAAGTTGATGCTCAAACACATCAAATGGTGGGGATGGAGGCACTGATCCGTTGGTTGCATCCAGAGGATGGCTTGATTTCACCAGACCAATTTCTGCCCATTGCTGAAGAAATAGGGCTGATGGAAGAGATTGGTGATTGGGTCTTGTTCGAAACCTGTCGTCAGGCCCAGTATTGGCTTAATCAATTAGCGCCAACTGGACATAGTTTCACCATTGCGGTGAATTTATCAGCATCTCAAATTGGTCATGTCGACTTATATGAGAAAATTGCCCATGTTCTAAAAGTGACAGGGCTAACACCAGGCGCGCTAGAGTTAGAAATTACCGAAAACTGTTTAATTGAAGAGCCCCACGAGCATGCGAAGATCCTCGATAAAATAGCCCAACTTGGAGTGCGATTCGCCTTGGATGATTTTGGTACGGGATTTTCATCTCTTGAACACATTAAATTGTTTCCTATCAGTGTGCTAAAAATCGATAAAAGCTTTATCGCTTCCTACGATAAGGATGAAAAGGACACTCGTTTGCTCAGTGCACTGCTGAACTTTGCCTATGGTTTTAACGTTACCTCCGTTGCCGAAGGGATTGAAACTCTTGAACAAGCAGAGTTTTGCACGGTAAGACATTGTAATCTATTGCAGGGCTACCTCTTTTCTCGCCCCTTAGAGGCAAGTGAGTTTGAGGCAAAATACATCACGCCGTTACTTTCTAAATTGTGAAGGTTATCTTACGTTTGGCTTAGGCTTGGGTTTTCGTCTGGTGAGGAATATTTTCTTGCTTTACACTGAGCAATAGACAACTATCTGCGCCCCTTTCTGATGCAATGTGCTCAGAGAATCAATTTACTGTGTTTAACTTGGTCATTTAGTAATGAAAATCGGTATTTTATCTCAGTTTCCTGAATTGTATTCCACCCGCCGTTTAGTGGCCGCCTGCGAGAGTCGTGGTCATGAGGCCGTGGTGATTAATACCTTGAATTGCTACATGAATATTAACTCCATCAAACCTAGCATCCACTATCAAGGGCAAGAATTAACGGGATTTGATGCGATTATTCCACGCATTCACGCCAGTGTGACTTTTTATGGCTGCGCAGTGGTGCGTCAGTTTGAAATGATGGGCGTATTTGCAGCCAATGACTCTATCTCGATTGCGCGCTCACGGGATAAGTTACGGGCGCTGCAATTACTTTCGCGCAAAGGCATTGGTATGCCTATCACTGGATTTGCCAATAAACCTAATGATATTCCCGATCTGATTAATATGGTGGGTGGGGCCCCTTTAGTGATCAAGTTGCTCGAAGGCACACAGGGGATTGGTGTGGTGTTAGCCGAAACTAAAACCGCTGCAGAGAGCGTTATTGAAGCCTTTTTAGGACTCAAAGCCAATATTATGCTGCAGGAGTATATTAAGGAATCTAACGGCAGTGATATTCGCTGTTTTGTGGTGGGCGATAAAGTGGTCGCCTCGATGAAGCGACAAGGTCCTGAGGGCGATTTTCGGTCTAATCTGCACTTAGGTGGCTGCGGTGAAAAAGTGAAAATCACTCCTAAAGAGCGCAAGATGGCCGTCGCCGCAGTAAAAGCAATGGGATTAGTGGTCGCTGGGGTCGACATTTTACGTTCGAATCGTGGTCCGCTGATCCTTGAAGTGAACTCGGCCCCCGGAATTGAAGGTATTGAGCAAACTACGGGTATTTCGGTGACTGAACCTATCGTGGAATATATTGAGAAAATGGTATTAGCCCAAAAATCGAATCGTCCTGTGATTGCTTAACCAAAACACGCCGCGATTAATGCGGCGTGTTTCTTAGTGCTTTCTTTTATAAATCAAAACTATAGGAATAGCCTAAAGCGATTTTTGCATCGTCATCGCTCAGATCGGTATCAGACACCATAAAAGAGATGGTTCCCATGCTGGTATCGGCACTGAGTGTCACGTTGTAATCGGCGTAGTTATCTTCCGCAAACCAAGCTTCAACCACATCGCCCGTGGAGTAGCCATAGTGGAATGACAGGCTAAGTTTTTCGGTTAAAGGGAAAGAAGCTGTGGCTGCAAGGTAACTCATATCTTTGTTATCGAATGGTTCTGCCGCGACGTCTTCACCCGCATTGATCACGTGGGAATAACTGAGTTCGACCCACTTCCAAGTGATGGTACCGTGGAGTTCACCAAAATCGATACTGCCTTCAGCATCGGGATAAGCATAATAGAGGTAGCCAAAATCATAGCTGAGATCGTCGGTGATACTGCCACCGTAACCTGCATAGAGGTCTAACTCGTAGCTTGTGTCATTGCCAAAATCGACATTTGATGCCCATGTGCCCGCATAGAATCCTGAGTCATGACTGTAGTCAATACCGCCTTGGATAGCGACCGCATCATTGGTTTGAGTTACCCCGCGCCATAGATAGTTTGAGGTGCCGCCAATATTGCCAGACACCGCCGCAAAGGCGTTATTGGTTAGTAATAATCCCGTTGATAATGCCAAAACACTGTACAGTGATTTTCTCATACTCATCCCCTCGATTGACTTATTTATCGATTCACTCATGCCACTTAAATACAGCGGCATTGGTGCATCATGGTTTTTTCTGATAAGGGATTTGCTAATCACATGCCATTATTTTAATTGCAATAAAAACAGTATATTACAAAATAATTGTTAGTATAATGTTTTTAAAATGCTCAGGAATGGAGCAGGTGGCGCACTGCGGCTGTGCAAAAAACGTTCTGGCAACTGTAGGGTTTAGCTAAAAAAAACGCCTCACATAGGAGGCGTTTTCATTACAAAAGTGTTGAGCTGAATTAGTTCACACTGTCACGCAGGGTTTTACCTGCTTTAAACTTAGGAACCGTCGCTTCAGCAATTTGAATTTCTTTACCCGTTTGCGGGTTACGGCCTGTACGCGCTGCACGAGTCGTTGTTTCAAAAGAGCCAAATCCGACGATAGAGATTTTGTCACCGTTCTTCATTGATTCAGTAATCGCCGCTTCGAAAGATTTCAATGCACGAGTTGCTTGAGCTTTGGTGATATCGGCATTTTCTGCAATTTTGGCGATAAGTTCTGTTTTGTTCATTTTTATTGTCTCTTCTTTCCGTAGATTGATTAAGTCGGCGAGCCTAACATGCCACAAGGTTAAGGCGTTGGAAAGCCCTTTGCTGTGGGCTTGTATCATCTAAGTAACAAAATTAAAGGGTATTTGTTCTATTCGTGACTTAGGTTTTATTCTTCGAGCAGTTGATATAAGAGTTGCTTAACCAATTTGGGTTCGAAGGGCTTGTCGCATAGGGCATTCACCCCAGCTTGAGATACATTGCTTAAATGTGCATCGTTAGCCTCAGACGAGACCATTAAAATTGGCACATGTGATTGCTGGCTTTCACTACGGATAAATTGCGTTAATGCCAGTCCATCAACGCTGGGCATATTGTAATCGGTGATAATTAAATCAAACATATTATGACGCATTAACTCAATGGCTTGCGCACCATCTTCAGCTTCGGTAATTAGTTTTATCCCCAAATTACCAATCGTTCGTTTGATCACATTGCGTGCCATGCGGCTGTCATCAACCACAAGTACTCGTACATCGTGCACATCGAAGTGGCTTAAGTCGAGCTCATCGTGACTGAGTAAATCGATAGTTGCATTGAGCGCTTTGCCTAAATGCTCGGCATTAAAGGGTTTTGGCAGGATAGCAACCACCCCCGATTGACGGAAACTCTCCAATTGCTCGCGGCGACATTCACTCGAGACCAGCATAAATTGAATATCTTTATACTCGCTTTTACTGCGTAGGTAGCTTAAAAATTCCGTCGCGGTACCATCCTCAAAGTGCATTGCGCTGGCGATGAGATCCGGTTTGTGTCGAGCAATGAGCCCCTTGGCTTCTGCAATATTGGCAGCATGTTCGATGCTAACAATGCCTTCTTGCTGTAAGCATTTGATGATAATTCGGCGCTGGGTTTCCGATGGTTCAACAATAAGCATCGATAATTCGCTAGGCGATAAATGAGTCATAGTCACAAGCTATATGGTCTTTTTAGAAAGGTGTTAACTTAGGCGAGAAATAACGTCTTCGCAATCAATACACTCAAGCTTTTATTTTTGCGGTTAAATAATCATGGGTTACCCGTGAAAACGCGATCCAATACTGCACTAATAGCAGGGCAATGATGGATAACACCAGCGGTAACATGGGAATGTTATGGCCTTCGATCACCACTTTAACGTCTTGGGGTGTAATCTGGTAGGCAATAATGGCGGTAATACCCAGTGCAGATAGGCCTAAGGTTTGTAATCCAAGGTAAATTTTGAGCACTAAGCTTGACCAAGGCGCTTGGGTCAGTATGCCAACCAGCACGGGTAACACACCTAAGGTGAACAAATCGAAGGAGGCCGTTGCGACTGCGCGTAACAGGGCGACAATGGCAAACAGTGTATAAAGGGCTATCAATAGGATAAGGCGTTTCGGCATAGAGTTGGGGTTGTTGGCTAATATGAAGTGGAGCAAGTGTAGGAAAAGCCCCGAACTGAGTCCAGCATAACCGTATTATCATGTAGAATACGCCTTTGCTTGGGCATTCAATATTAGGTTAAGTGATGACAGAAGTAGAATTTTGGGGCTTAGTGACCCGCAGTGAACCCGCGCAATCCCAGGAGTCTTTGGCTGAGGCATTAAAGCAAAAGTTGAGCAAACTGACTGATGAAGAGTTAAAAGCCTTCGATAAACTCTTTGGCCAACAGATGCGCCGCAGCTATTTATGGTCTGTGTGGGGCGCGGCTTATATCATTACAGGCTGTGATTCTGATTATGCCTTTGCTGAATTTCGCGCTTTTCTTATTTCACTAGGGCAAGCACGTTACGAGGCAGTGATTGCTAACCCTGACACGTTAGCGCAGTTAACTGCGTGGCCAGAAAAAGATGGCTATGCCTATCCTTTTATTGAAGATTACGATCTTATCGCAGGACAATTGTACGAAGATAGAACGGGTAAAGAGCTACCTTTTATGCCCTCTGGTAAAGCGACCCCTGTTGGGAAAAAATTTAGCACTAAACCCAAAGACTTAAGAAATCAATATCCTGAGCTTAGTGCACGTTTTCCGTTTTAATCTGCACTAAGAGCGCAAACAAGCATTCCTGCTAATATCGAATGTCATGCCGTATTTGGGGCAAGTTTGGCGCATAAGTTGATGCTCTTCTTGCGCTAATTGGCGGGTAAACTCTTGATCGAGTTGCTCCGTCAGACGTTGCTCTGCAACTTGGTGTGACTGGGCAAGCTTATCAAAGTGTGATTTTACCACGCGTTGCTGTTCTGCTGTGGGTGTCGCAGCATGGCTGGGGACGCTGATGACTGTGCCTAAGGTGAGCAATGTTAATAAGGCGAATTTCGTCATTGCAGTATGGGGTATATGTGCAGTTTTTAGGTTCATAGATAAACTCCAAATTTAAATTACCGTAACTTGGTAGGTCTTTAAATCCTCGTTTGGCTTTAAATCGTGCATCCATGACAAACAAAACCAAAGGTATTGCTTAGAAATTAAGCATACCGGAGAAATCTTGAACATTTGCTGAACCGCAGAGTTATTGCTCGTTACGCATCTCTTGGCATTGAAATCCCTGTTTACGGGAGTCGAAACCACATTTTAGCCCACATTCCCAAGGCACGTTATCGTAGAAAGACGATTGCTCTTTGGCAAAGTCTCGACAGGCTTCATAGCTATCAAAATTATCTGTTTTCTTATACTTACCAGAGTCATAACCATGGGTATAAATAAAGGATGACCAGGTTTCTGGGCGCGTGTCTTTCTCCCCTGAAGAGATGCACCAAATCGCGCTGGCAAAGCAAGAAAGCAGGATTAACACAAATACAGGTACAACGGGGAATTTCATTTTTGCTTCGTGGTCATAAAGGTGTGTGCGAAGGATAATACTTTTCAACGTAATATGCGCGTTAAAAAGTCACAAAATAATAACTTTATCCCAAATAGAGTATTGGATACAAAAAGATACGAGTACGCCTGAAATTTTTTATTATATTTACTAATCTATACAAGAGTTTGCTAATTATATGCTGTTTATGGGTTATTTGTATTAAGCTTGAGTTCAGGTTAGATTTTGTACGGTATAACGCAGAAACAATTAGGCCGAGGAGGCAAATATGAAAGTCCAGTTCCTATTACTCGCCAGTGTGTTGAGTTGCAGTGCAGTGTGGGCCGCCGACGAGGCGAAAACCGACCCTGTGACTGAAGACGGGGTGGTGAAGATTGTTTGGCAAAATCCAAAAGATTTCCGTGATATTAAATCCTCGGGCGAAATTCAGTCCCGTTATGAACAACGTTTATTCGATACCTTAACCACGAATATTAATAAAGAAGCAGCAAAAGTATTAAAACCAAACCAAAAGTTGGAAATGATGGTCACTGATGTCGACCTAGCGGGTGATATGCGTCCAACATTTGGGGCAACAGCTGATGATTTACGGGTGGTAAAAGATCTTTATCCACCACGTATGAGTTTTAGTTATCAAGTGCTTGAAAATGATAAAGTGATTATTGCTGGGGATGAAAAACTCGCTGACATGGGCTTTATGTCAGGCATTCAATCCGTAAATGAAAAGCCATTTATGTACGAAACAAAAATGCTGAGCGATTGGTTGAAAAAGACTGTCGCGCCTAAGCTATAAAAGCGAATCTAAGCACTCAATGCTTGGGGACTGATGTCCCTCTCTTCTAACAGGTAAAATCCGTTACTCGCGGATTTTGCCTGTTTTTTTGCCCTTGCACTTAAGGTAGACAAACTATGCTCATTACAGTTGAAGGTATGTGCTGGAGTGAGCACGCCGACACTTAGGCTGATCAATTTGTGATAACAAGCTTGTCCTTGCCTGTCGTCTGCGAGCATTTCTTGGGCTTGCCAATGCTCTGCACTATAGAAGAGCGGTTTATTGGCTTCAAACTCTGTCAATATATGTTGGCAACGATCAATGAGTCGCTCACAGGTACTGATCACGACAAAGTCATCGCCACCCACATGGCCGATAAAACAATTGTCGGTTTTGTATTTCACTAACAGATCCGCGACTTCGCAGATCACTTCGTCACCACGGCAGAAACCATAGATATCGTTGTAGGGTTTAAAGTGACACAGGTCAAAATAGGCCAAATAGAAGGGTTTTTGCTGGGTTCTGAGACGCTTAAGTTCTTCTTGGATCGGTACATTACCAGGTAAATCGGTTAAGGGATTGGCATGCCTTGCCATTTTGATCCTGTGCTCGGTGATCCGCTGTAACAAATCCTTAGTGTGGCCAATCCCGAGTAATTTCCCCCTGCGAAGGATGATAAATTGCTGAGCGACCGTATTGGCACTTTCTGATGTTAATAATTGGCTCACAATGGAGAGTGGCTCGTTAGCTTCAATCTGCAGCACTTGGGGATCCATCACTTCACTCACCGCATGATTTTCATGTAGCGCCCGACCATAGGGAGTACTGAAGAGTTCGAGCAGAGTCGCTCGGCTAATGATCCCTAATGGGAGCTGGTCTTGCACCACAACCACGGCCTGTAAGGCTGGCTGGGAGCTAAAAGTATCGCTTAAGTGTTTAAGTTTGAGTGTGGGGACAACCGTGATGGCGCTGGTACAGAGGCTTTCGGCGGATTCACTGTATCTGGGCTGAATTTGAGTATTGTTAGGGACTAAGGTCGCTTTCATGGCGCGACTCGGTTGTGCCTCGGGGCGACCAAGCAAATAACCTTGGCAATAAACGATTCCTAGTTGTTTAAGTACGGCAAGTTCTTCTTGGGTTTCAATCCCTTCGGCAATCACTTTACAGGTAAGGCTTTGACACAGTTCGACAATCGAGCGGACAAATTCTTGTTTTACTGGGGTTGAATCGATTTGATGGATAAAGTGCCGGTCGATTTTTACATAGTCAGGGGATAACTCTGACCAAAGCCTTAAACCCGAATAACCAGCACCCAAGTCATCAATGGCTGTCATAAACCCTTGGCTACGATAGTGATTCAGGCAAGACTTGAGTAAATCAATATCATCGGCTGGATATTGCTCCGATAACTCAATTACCACCTGTGAGGGAGAAATGCCGAGCTGTTGTAACAGCTGCAGTGTCATTCCTTTAGGATGGGTCGGATCGAGCAGGGCTTTAGGGGAAATATTGATAAACAATCGCCCTTGAAACTGGCGTAGCTTAAATTGTTCCAGTGAAATACGGCGGCACAGGGTTTCAAGTTCACTCAGCTTGCCGTGATGTTCAGCGGTTTTAAATAAAGGAACCGGTGAATAGAGCGGGCTATGTTCTGGCCCACGACTGAGTGCCTCAAACCCGTGGATCTTATGTTCCAATATATTGAAAATGGGCTGAAAAAGCGGGCTGATTGCCCCCTTTATGATTATCTTATCAAGCTCTTTTGCCAGATCTAAACTCGTCATTACTTCAGCCCCCACGACAATGTTTGCGGAGTCTATGACTTAGAAATGACAAAATGATGACAATTTTATTGGCTAAAAATTTGCCCTGCGGAAAATAAGGGGAAACGCTGAACTAAATGATATTTCAGCGTTTATTGAATTAGCTCTGCTTTTTAAAGGCGTGCAGTGTTTGCAGCAGCGTCGCCAGTTGGCGCACTAAGGTTTCGAGTGCCACCGGATCAAGGCGAGTGTGTTGCTGCAGCTTAGTTAGGTCATCCACCAGTTCTTGCACATAGGGCAAAAAGCGATTGCTTGAAACCACAAATCCTTGCTCGGCGGTGAAGATATGAGTGAATTTCCCATGGCCAGCTTTTTTCAATTCATCTAACTTAGCGTCAGCATCGATGGCTTGGCGATAGGCGATTTGAAGATTTTCTTTCAGTTGCTCTATAACCTTTGTCTGTGGCATAACAGCGTCTCATTGCAAAATTTGCAGGAATTATAAGGGGCAAAGGATATGGCAACAAGTCGATGGCGACTATTACTGGCACTCTTAAGTGTCACTTTGTTTGCAAGTGGGACAACTTTAGCTGCACCTTCGGATAAACCGCCGTTTTATCGCGTGCAATGGCAGGGTAAATCCGCTTATCTGCTGGGCTCTATCCATATTGGTCGTGCCGATTTTTATCCTATGCCCGCGCAAGTCGAAGCGGCGTTTACCAAATCCAAAGGGCTTGTCGTTGAAATCGATATGAATAAAGTCGATAGTCGTGCCTTACTGCAAAAATACGGCGGGGCAAATTCAGCACAGGGACTTGATTGGCAAAGTAGAGATAAACAAACGGTGGCGACAATGAGCCAATATTGTGAGGGTAAAGCGAGTTTATGCCAGTCGATTCAAGCCTTTGCACCTTGGTTGCAGGCCGCTCAATTTAATCTATTACGCTACAATGGTTTAGGTTTTAGCACTGACTATGGTGTCGATATGCAGCTGCTTAGCCGCGGGGGGAAACCTGTTTATGAGTTAGAGACGGCCGAGTCGCAGTTTCAATTGCTCGCTTCCTTCGACAGTCAAATCCAGTGGGCTATGGTGCGCGAAGCCATTGATGCATCGGATGCTGAATTACTCTCACTGGTTGATGCGTGGCGCTCTGGTAATGAAACCGTGTTAGATACCTTGATGCAAGAGCAACTTGGTGGCGATGGTAATACCCTGATGCTGGATAAAATTCTCTGGCAGCGTAATAAAGTGATGGCAGAGGGCATGATAAAGCTTATGGGGTCAGAAACTGCTAGCGAGCCTTTATTTGTGGTGGTGGGTGCAGGCCATGTGGTTGGCGATAAGAGTGTGGTGCAACTTCTCAAGCAGCAGGGCGCGACTGTGACCGCTTGTTGGCAGACGCGCTGTGACTGAATTGAAGGGCTAGTTTCAAGATTTAGGTCCAGCTGATTATTTTAATAATATAATTATTTCAATTAATTAATTTTAGTTTGGCTGGGCGAGTTTAAATTTAAAGGACGCGCTAGAGCGTCCTTTATTGTTTGTCTAAAAACGAATTTATTCAGAGTGTGTTGCTGTACTTTGCCCCAGAAAATGCACATAACGGCCGAGTGAAATATAGGGTTCGCGTTGGGAATATTCGAGTTCCATACTGAGCAGTTTTTGATAGTCAAAATCCGCCGCTTGCTGTTTCTTCAAGTAATCGTGGATCACCCGTACACCTGATTCTTTCAGCAAAGCCATTTGCCACTGGGCAAACCATAGCTTAACCTCATGAATATACAGAGGATGTGTAGGTGTCAGTCGCACTTTCTTCTTCACTTTGAGATCGGCGGCAACATAGTCGAAATTGCCTGACACTAAGGCATGGAACCGCATCGCTTCTTTATTGTAAAACATCAGCGAAAACAGCCCATTGGGTTTTAGCATTGTCAGTAAGCCTTCCATCGTGGTTTTGGCATCGGCTAGCCATTCAACCACGGCATGGCAGAGGATGAGATCGAACATGCCGTGCTCAGTAATCGATAGGGCTTGGATCGGCGCATGGACTAAGCGAATTGCCAATGGCGTATCGCTGGCATCGATTTGCTCTTTTGCTTGGGCGAGCATCTCGGCAGAAATATCGCAGAGTACGACCTCATGACCAAGACGTGCTAGCTTTTGGCTGAAGTAACCAAAACCGCCGCCAGCATCTAAAATCCGTAGCTTTTTATCGCCAAACTGTGCCAATGCGGGAGCGAGATCGCGCCAGAGCACGGCGGCACGGATTTCACCTTTAGGGGTGCCATAAATGTTCTTCGCAAATTTTTGCGCGAGTTTATCGAAATTTTTATCTTGCACGGGCTAACTAAGTTAAAGACTGGGGGCAATAGTGTGGCACAGGCGTCATCTTTTTGCACTTTTCGCGTGTAAGCCATCATAGTCGCCGCCGATGATTTTTTAAGATATTGATTTTTAAGGATGTCATAGAGCCTGCATTACATGGGGATATCCAGAACTCAATTCACTGAGGTATAATCCCCCCGTTTTCAATAAACCTGACTCTTTAGTTGTCCATTCGGAGAGTCAGCATCAGCCCTTTTAAGACACAGTTTTGCCTGTTTTACACTCGTGATTTTTTGATTTTCAAGATGTTATACATCTGTACGGGGTATTTCTGGTTATCCGTGCATAGGGATAGTTAATTAAAAGGTACTCAGACTTGAATAATGCATATTGTGTTGAATTGAACGCGATGCCGTCGCTGTTTTCTCTTTATCGCAAGATTTTCTTTGGTCGTAAACCTGGTTGGGATCAGCAGCCTCTGCCATATATTAAAGTGACAGCGCCCAATGTGAGAGTGTCCGAGGCAAAGATCAGCCAATACGCTCAAGTCTGTGGCTTTGATTTCGACGGTAAATTGTTACCGCCAACTTACCTGTATGTGATGGCGTTTCGCTTACATGCGGTGATTTTTACCCACGATGGTATTACTTTCCCACTGCTTGGAATGATCCATTTAAAGAACCGGATTCAAGTCTATCGTCCTGCGGCGGTGGATGAAGTGTTTGCCCTCGAATGTGCGTTAACCACCAGCCGTGAAACTGACTCAGGTTTAGAGTTTGAATTTGTTTCTAAAGCCTTTGTGGGTGAAGAGCTAGTGTGGGAGTCGCTCTCAACTTATTTGTATCGTATCGAAACCGCAGGGCGCCGTGTGCGTCCCCCTAAAGCGCTCGATATGGCGTGGGATTCACCGCAATCTTGGGAATTGGGAGAGGATTTAGGCCGTCGTTATGCTAAAGCATCTGGTGACTATAACCTGATCCACTTGCATCCTATGTTGTCGAAACGCTTCGGCTTTGACCGTGTGCTTGCCCATGGCATGTGGTCCAAAGCGCGCTGCTTAGCAGAATTAATGCCAGAAATTGGTGAGCGCCCATTTGTGGTTGATGTGGCCTTTAAGTTGCCGCTGCTAATGCCTGCAGAAGTGGGATTCGGTTATGAAAAAACCGAAGATAAATGGGTGTTTGAGCTTAGAGACAGCAAAGGTCGCAGACCGCATCTTAGCGGTGAAGTGCAGCTTTAAACTTTGATGACAAATAACGGCGCCTAAGGCGCCGTTATTGTTTGTGGGCTTTAGATTTAGCTTTAAGATTTGCAGTGTCCTGTGCGAAAAAATATCAAACTATTGAAGTTTATCTTGTCGATTAGTTAAGCCACATTTGCCTAAAGTTTGTTGAAAGCGTTTAAAAAGCAAAAGGGCAATGCTGTTTCTCTTTAAGGAATCTGTATTCTTTTTAGAAGATGCCCTTGACCGATTTATTTGACGCAGATTAAGGAACCGCTCATTAACCTTTTTGATGGGTATATATCTTAGAGCGAATCACCTAATATCCGCCATATTCAATCAGTCATCGCTGATACTAATCGTTTTCGTGTACCTGTTCCGTATACTCATTTCGTAAATCAACATTTGTATACCAAAGTTCGTAAGCCAAAGAACCCGAGGGAGATATTACCCATGCTAACCGATATGGAGATTTCGCGCCGCGCGCATCTAAAAGATATCGCACAACTTGGTGCCGAGTTTGGGTTGTTGCCCGAAGAGATGCAGCTATTTGGCAATACCAAGGCGAAGGTGGATCTGCAAGTACAGCAGCGCTTAGCCGGGCAACCAAAGGGCAAATTGATTATTGTTACCGCTGTTACGCCAACGCCTCACGGTGAAGGTAAAACCGTGACGACCATTGGTTTAACGCAATCACTCAAGGCGCTCGGCAATAAAGTGTGTGCCTGTATTCGCCAACCCAGTATGGGGCCAGTATTTGGGGTAAAAGGTGGGGCTGCTGGTGGCGGTTATGCCCAAGTTGTGCCTATGCAGGAGCTGAATCTGCATCTAACGGGTGATATTCATGCTGTGAGTAGCGCTCATAATCTTGGGGCTGCGGCGATTGCTTCTCGGCTTTACCATGAAATGCGTTTAGGCAAGGCTGAATTTGAGCGTCAATCTGGCTTAAGCTACTTAGATATCGATCCAAAGGGCATTCGCTGGCACCGGGTAGTTGATCATAACGATCGTTGTTTACGGGAGATTGAGGTGGGACTGGGGGAAAACAACGGCCCTGCTTATACCTCAGGGTTTGATATTACCGCCGCTTCTGAGTTAATGGCCATTTTGGCGCTAAGCCGTAATTTGACTGATATGCGCGTACGTATTGGCAAGCTAGTGTTAGCCCTTAATCGACAGGGAGAGGCCGTTAGCGCCGACGAACTCGGTGTAGCTGGAGCCATGACAGCGATTATGGCGGATGCGGTAAAACCTACGTTGATGCAAACCTTAAACGGTGCGCCTTGTCTTATTCATGCGGGACCCTTTGCGAATATCGCCCATGGTAACTCGTCGGTTATTGCCGATGATATCGCCTTAAAACTGGCCGATTTTGTGGTGACCGAAGGTGGGTTCGGCTCCGATATGGGCTTTGAAAAGTTCTGCAATATCAAAGCGCGGCAGTCGGGGTTAATTCCGAGTGCCGCAGTATTAGTGACCACATTAAAGGCGCTTAAGGCCAATAGCGGTTTAGCGTCGGATACGGATATTAATGCGCCTGACCAAGCACGTCTTGAAGCCGGTTTTGCCAATTTAAATTGGCATATCAATAATGTGGTCCAATATGGTCTTCCTGTTGTTGTTGCTATCAATCGTTTTGCCAGCGATACGGACGCCGAGCTCAACTGGTTAATGGAAGCCGTGCGTGGTACTGCGGCATTTGGCTGCGAACTCAGCGAAGCTTTTAGCCAAGGTGAAGATGGGGCGATGGCTTTGGCACAAACCGTAATTCGCGCTTGTGAACAACCAAGTGAGTTTAGGTTGCTGTATCCCGATAATATGGAGTTGGAAGCTAAATTATCGACCTTAGCAGAATTAGGTTATGGCGCAGCCGGTATAAATTTATCCGCTGTGGCAAAACAGCAATTACAGGAGCTGAGTGCGCTCGGTTATGCGCATTTGCCCGTGTGTATGGCAAAGACCCCTTTATCGATCAGTCACGACCCCCAGCTTAAAGGTGTCCCTCAAGGTTTTATCGTGCCAGTGCGTGAATTAGTGTTAAATGCGGGCGCTGGATTTATCACGGCACTTGTGGGCAATGTGATGACAATGCCAGGGCTTGGATTAACCCCAGGCTATTTAAAAATAGATATCGATGTCGATGGTGAGATTATTGGACTCGGTTAACTTGATAGTTCATTGAACAATGACAAAAGGCGCAATCTTGGATTACGCCTTTTGGTTTAGGTAAGCTTAGCGCTATTTGCTTGTTTGATAAATATGCACATCGCGCTGCGGGAAGGGAATGCTGATACCTTCGGCATCGAAGCGCATTTTTACCTCGCGGGTGATATCCCAATATACATCCCAGTAGTCTTCAGGTTTCGCCCAAGGACGAACGATAAAGTCGACCGAGGAGTCTCCTAACACGTGCAACTTAATGAGTGGAGCTGGCACTTTTTGCACTTTAGGGTGCGCCTCAACAATTGATGTCAGTACGGCTTCGGCCTGCTCAATATTATCGCCATAGCCGATACTAAACGTCATATCGACTCGGCGTTGATGCTCAGCGGTAATATTGTTAATGGTGTCGCCCCAAATTTTATTGTTTGGAATGATAAGTCATTGATTATCTAGTGTTTTAATGGTTGTAGAGACTAGGCTCATATGGCTAACGCGCCCCGACACGCCCGCTGCATTAATCAAATCGCCGACATCGTAGGGGCGATAGATTAAAATCATCATGCCTGAAGCAAAGTTGGAAAGGGTGTCTTGCAGGGCAAAACCGATGATCACACCGGCAATACCAAAACCTGCCAGCAGGGGGCCTAGTTCGATACCAAGCTGGGATAAAGCAATCAGCAAACCGATAGTAAATACAGCCTTACCCGAGAGTGATGTAAAAAAGTCTTGCAGTAACTTACTGAAATTTAACTTAGAATTGCTAACTGTATTACTCACTATCTTTTTCACCAGTTTGCCCACAAGGCTAGCGACAAATAGGATCAGACAGAAGATAAATAATTTAAAGACTAAGGTAGGCCCGTGGTTAATGGCTTGATCTTTAGCAGTATTTAGCCATTGCTTGATTAAGCTCGATGCCACATCAACGCTTAACACATCCTGCGTAATATCACCGGAGATGCTAAACAAAGTCTTTTTCAGCATGGCGGTGTTTTGCCCTAGTGCATCAAGTAGTTCGATATCTATGCTGAGGCTAAGGCTATTTTGCGCCAAACGGTCTTTTAGTTGTATCACACGACTGGTTTGCGCTGAGGTAGCATCTTTCCCTGCATTGGTGGCGTCATTCACCGCATTTTGTAATTGTTGCTGGGTATAAGTGACAAAGCTATCAAAGTTATCTGCACGGCTAAGCAGGATTTGGGTGAGCTGTGCTTTTTCTGCCGTCACATCTTGGCCAAGCTGACTCAGCCAGTCTAGGGTCTCAAGTCGTTGCTTGTAATTATTGTCTTTGTCGAGTTCACGCTTTGAGATCTCAAGTAAGGTAGCCTCATCATCCGGTGTACCGAGTTTCTGGGATAATTTGCTGACGATATCATTAAAGTAGTCGTTAATTTTCTGATTAAAAAGCAATTGCTCTTGAACGAGGGGTAATATTAAGGCTTTGTCGTAACTGTCATCGTCTAAAAGTGTTTTAATCTTATTACGTAACTGTAAGGACTTATTTTGAATGCGATATTCAGCAATCGTGCGCAATTCACCTTGGTAGTGAGCTAAGCGCGCAATATCTTCTTTAATGGCAGTTTGTAGCGTCGTTAATTCAGCTTCAGTATCGTTTGAAACCGAAGTGGTTTGAGTGGTCGTGACGGGGACTGGATCTGCAGCGAATACTTTGGCATTTATCAGCAGGGGAAAGCTTAGGGCGAGTAGTAATATCAGTGAGCGGCGCATAGGCGTTACCTTCAATTAAAAGAGGTAGGTATATGATAGAAGCCGAGCTAAACCCTGTAAAATATCAATAGTATAATAACCCATTTAAGTTTAAAGTTTGTGTGCTAGTTTGCAGCTCTAGACCATAGACTCAGGTTTTTAAACCGCAGGGCTAATTAGTTCGACTGAATGAGATTTGGATCTGATAGACTTAGCGCCCCATCGTTAGGAATGTACTTTAAATGCTGTGCTCCCATTGCCACCAGTCGATTAAAATTGCTGAAATTACCCAACAACGCGGAAAAGGTTTTCACGCGCAAGTGCAATGTCCCCATTGTTTTGCTTGGCTGGGTCACAGTCCTAAATTATTGAAGTTAAAATTATTTGGCTTTTATGCGAGTGTGCTAACTGGGCTATACAGTTATTTCGATGCCTCAACGCGACATTTTTTGATCCCAGTGATGATCTTTTGCGTGATCTTGTTACTGGTAAGCCATTTTATGGATCAGCTACAGACGATTGAAGCGCCAGAGAAGGTGGATGATAGCGATCAAAGGCAAAAGTATCGCTAATGGAAAGAGGTTGTAAAACATGTCGAGCCACATTGGTTTGAACCTTGGTGATTTTAACCATTCTAGGCTCAACATGGTTTTACAAGGGCTTGTGTTATTGAATGACCTGCTCTTGGCTTTCTAATGAGTGCTCAACGTAATAAATACCGCCCAAAACTACTGCGCCGAAAATTACTATCCCTAAGATTAATCCAAAGTTTTCACGAAAGAATGCTAGCATTTTGGTTGCCTTTTGCTGGATTGAATAGATTAAATATTTGGCTTGAATAACACTGTGCACATCATAGTTTTACTGACTTAAGCTAATCTTAAATAACTCATTTTGTGAATGTAGAGCATACATTTAAAGGTATATCTGTCCGAGGAGTGTTGCAATGGTAAATATCTTGTAACGCCTTGCTAAGGCATTACCTTATTGCAACTTACTAGTGGACTGGCTTAAACTTGTGCCACTTTCAACGCTGGGGACGACTGAGTGAGACTGCATAGTCACATAAGACGCACAATTTCGATATGGCTTGCAGCTGTATTGGTATTGCTGTCTCTTGCTGCCTCAGTCCATAGTGTGACTCACCTTGATGATGGGGCAAAGACGCACTGTACTCTCTGTTTCCATCAGCACCAGCTTAATAAAATTCTGTTAACTCATCCGCTTGCGCTGAACTTAGCGATACAGCGGTTCGATGTTTGCGACTTTTTCTTACCTGTAATTTTGGTAAAACACGTTAGTGTTTACCTTAGCCGCGCTCCACCTGCACAACTCTAAGTCAACTTTTACATTTTAACCTATTGTATTTCTTGGTGAATTAACTTTTCATCGAGAGTTAGTTGTATTTTGGAGATATCATGACTGTTTTTAACAACCGAATTTCTTTGGTGGCTTTGGCTTGTGCATTTGCTTCACCGACCTTGTTTGCGGCCGATTCAAGTATAACCAACCCGACGATCAGCGCAGTGCTTAATGGCTATTATCAAACGGCTGAACGTCCATTGGCTGAGACAGCTGAAGGGTTTGGCTTAGGTGAAACTGAACTCGCCATGAGCGCCAATATTGACGACATGTTTTACGGCAAATTAACCGCAGTGGTTGAGATGCATGATGGCGAAACTGAGCTTAATCTTGAAGAAGCATTTATCCAAACCATGGCGATGCCAGCGGGTTTCTCTATCCGTGGAGGGCGCTTTTTATCTGACATTGGTTATTTAAATAACCAACATTTACACACGGATTCGTTTACCGATCGCCCAATTGCTTACAGAGCGTTTTTCGGTGGCCACTATTTTGATGACGGTGTGCGCTTAAACTTTGTGGCTCCGACGGATTTGTATTGGACCATTGGTGCGGAAGCCTTTAAGGGCGATAGTATGCGTGCCGCTGATGAACACGGTGAGCGTGAGTTTAAAAACGTGGGGGTGTACACCTTATATTCAAAAATTGGTGGCGATATTGGTGATAATAGCTCGTGGCAGGCGGGATTAAGTTACTTACGTAACGAAAACGGCCAAGTAACTGCCCATGAAGAAGGTGATGAGCACGCTCACGAAGTTGTCGAGGAAGGCCATGATCACAGCCACGCAGCATCCTATACAGGTAAAAATACCTATGGTGCTGATTTTGTTTATAAATGGGCGCCTAATGGCAACTATAAATACCAAAATCTCACCTTGACTGGTGAGTACTACCGCGTGACAGACTTTGTGCCTGCGGATTTACATCCTGAGGATGCGCCGAGCAAGGATTATCACCAAGGTTGGTATCTGAGCAGCGTATATCAATTTACGCCTAGTTGGTCTGCTGGCTTGCGTTACGGTGAGGTTGATACCCAAGAGCTCCATGGTGAGCATTTCCATGGACAGAAGTTAAAGGAATCTGAAGTGAGTCTGGCGTGGCATTCAAGTCATTTCTCTTCGGTTCGTTTCCAGTACACCAATCAGAAGGGTACTAACTTCGATGGAATCGAAGACGACAATGTTTTCACTATTCAATACATTATGTCTCTGGGGGCTCACGGTGCGCATCAATTCTAATGTTGTAAAAGTGGCCGCCGCGGCCCTATCGTTTGCTTGTTCAGGCTTTGCTCACGCTGAGCTAAATGTGTTTGCCTGCGAACCTGAATATGCTGCATTGGCAAAAGAGTTGGCACCTAACGCCAGCATTTATTCAGCCACCACGGCCTTACAAGATCCGCATCAAGTGCAGGCCCGTCCGAGCTTGATCGCCAAAATGCGTCAAGCGGATCTGGTGGTGTGTGCGGGGGCCGATTTAGAAATCGGCTGGTTGCCTATGTTACAGATGAAGTCCGCTAACGCTAAGGTACATTCGACCGAGCAAGGCTTGTTTTTTGCCGCCGAGCAAATCGATACCTTAGACAAATTGGCTAGTGTGGATCGCAGTATGGGTGATGTGCATGCTAAGGGAAATCCACACATTCATTTCGATCCTAATCGGGTGTTAACAGTGGCCAAAGCCTTAACTGCTAAGATGAGCCAATTGGAACCGAGTGAAGCTGCGAATTATCAAAAGTCGTTAGCGGACTTCAGTTCTCGTTGGCAAGCAGCTATCCCCCGTTGGGAAGAACAAGCCAAGCCGTTAAAAGGTAAAAAAGTGATCGCCTATCACACCAGTTTTAGATACCTATTTAACTGGTTGGGTATAGAACAAGTGGCTGATCTTGAACCTAAACCTGGTTTAGCACCCACCAGTGGCCATTTAGCGAGTTTGCTAAGCCGCGCCGAACAAGGTGATATTTTTGCTGTAGTGGTGGCTTCTTATCAGGATGAACGTGGTGCTAAGTGGTTGGGTGAAAAGGCGAATCTTCCCGTCGTGATGTTACCTATGTCTGTCGGTGGAAATGATAATAGTCAAGATCTCTTTAGCCTCTATGACAGTGCGATTTCCCTCTTAAATGGGGTGAAATAGTCCTATGTTTGATCTGGAACTGATGTCGATCCTGCTGCCTGCGCTGGCAGCGGGGATTTTGGTGTTATCTACGCATATTGTACTAGGTAAACAAGTGCTTAAGCGTGGGATCATCTTTATCGACTTAGCGATTGCTCAGGTGGCGGCATTGGGAGCCATTGTGGCGCATATGGATCACAGATTAGAAGAGATGCCATTTTCTCATGTGTTGATGCCTGCCTTATTTGCCCTTGCAGGAGCCGGATTTATCGCTTGGTTATCTAAGCGAATGGCGGGTGAGTTAGAAGCCATGATAGGCTGCTTTTACGTGCTATCGGCCGTGGCTGCCATGTTATTGTTGGCAAACGATCCCCATGGTGCCGAGTTGCTAAAGCAATTGATGTCAGGTCAGATCCTTTGGGTTAGCTGGTCACAATTAGTGTTACCCACAGTGGTGTATGTTCTGGTGCTAGCGGTGATTTTTGTGCGACCACAGATATTAAATGGTGCGGGATTCTATCTCCTGTTTGCCCTCGTTATCACCTTGTCAGTTGAGTTGGTGGGCGTCTATTTAGTGTTTAGTACATTGATTCTGCCGGCACTTGCCCTGAACAAGTACCAAGGTAAAAACGGCTTGTTTTACGCTTATCTTGTAGGCTTGATGGGTTACTTGCTTGGACTGGTATTATCGGCAACCATGGATTTGCCTAGTGGAGCGGCGATTGTCGCGACATTAGCCATCAGTGCGCTGGTATTCCGTTTAGGCTTAAGTAAAGCGGCAAGGGTAAGCCATACCCAAAGCTAAGTCTTTAGCACAGGTTTTATGCTTAGATATTGATTTTAAAGCCCATCGATACGCTTGATTGCGAGAGTATCGATGGGCTTTTGTTTGGATTGTTAGCAACTCAGCTTACAGATGTAAACAATATATTGAGTCCCTAAGGATGGGTGGCTATACTGTCGCCACTTTCACCCTTGGAGTATGTCGTGCTATTAATTGTCAGATCTGTGTTGTTGGCGGTGTCATTGTTACTTGCATTTATTTTTGGTGGTCTGGTGTGCCTATTACGACCTCGTCACCGTGACAATGTACATATGTTCGCCAAGATCTTTTCATCCGCAGCCCCGATTTTAGGGCTTAAAGTTATAGTTCGTCGGCCTAAAGAGGTGCAGGATGGCCCCTACATTTTCCTAGGCAATCATCAAAATAACTTCGATCTGTTCACTCATACTAAAGCAGTACCTAAAGGCACTGTCAGTTTAGGGAAAAAGAGCTTAGTGTGGATCCCCTTATTTGGCCAGATCTATTGGTTATCGGGCAATATTCTTATCGATAGAAAAAATCGCAATAGTGCTTTTGATACCATGGCGAAAACGGCGGAAAAAATTAAGCAGAATCGTCTCTCCGTGTGGATTTTCCCTGAGGGCACGCGTTCACGGGGGCGTGGGTTGTTACCCTTCAAAGCGGGTGCTTTTCACACCGCGATTGCCGCAGGCGTGCCAGTCGTACCAGTGCTGACTTCGTGCCAAAGCCATATCAATTTGAACCGCTGGGATAATGGGGTAGTGATTATCGAGATGATGGCACCGATCCCGACTGAAGGTTTAGATAAAGCTGATGCGAAAGCCTTTTCGGCACAGGTGCACGAGATTATGTCTGCAAAATTTAACGAGATAAATCGCGAAGCGGCAACATTAATGGGTAAAACTATCCCGGCTGATGACGTATAATAACGCCAATTTGAGCCAGTTTTATCTTAACGGAGACACATCCATGTCTATTGAAAGTCAGTTAAAAGCCCAATTCGCCGAGAATCGCGACATAGTGCAAGCCCTGCTCGACGATGGCTCAGAGCCTGATGCTGAATACACCATTGAACACCATTTTTCATCGAGCAATTTTGAGCGCTTAGAGAAGGCAGCGGTTGATGCATTCAAACTTGGATTTGAAGTCAATGATGCCGAAGAAATGGAATTGGAAGATGGTTCGGTGATTTTCTGTTTCGACGCGATTGCTTACCACAAATTAGAAGTTCCATTATTGGATAAAGCCACCGAGCAGTTATTGCAACTCGCTGCCAAGCAAAAAGTGGATTACGACGGCTGGGGAACCTACTTTGTTGGTGATGAAATCGACGATGAAGAAGACGACGAACAAGACGACGGCTTCCCACATTAATGCGTTGTCATTGATTCGAATAAAGCAAAAAGCCCATCATTGATGGGCTTTTTGCTTTATTCTGCAGAGGTTGGTGCGCAATGCAGGACGGTACAGTTTCGACCCTTTTGTTTCGCCTCGTACAGAGCTTTGTCTGAGCAGGAAATCCAGCTTGAGCTACTGCTGATATGTTTGCCTAGTTCACATACACCAAGGCTGACGGTCACTTTTATCTTTAGTCCCTCGTAAACTACGGTTGAACTTGCAATTTTTTCCCGTAAACGTTCGGTAAAGTTTAAGGCATCTGCGCCGCAGGTACTGGGCATGACTACTGCAAACTCTTCACCGCCATAACGACCTGCGCAGTCTGTTTCCCGTAACGAATGGCTCAAGATATGAGCGATATGCTGGATCACCTTATCACCTGCGAGGTGCCCGTAGGTGTCATTGATATTTTTGAAATGATCGATATCGATCATCACCAAGCTCGCGATCCCAGAATAGCGGGCATAGAGATCATACTCATGCTCCAAGCATTGTTGCCAATGGCGACGATTATGCAGTTGCGTTAAGCCATCGGTCTGGCTGAGGCGTTCTAACTGCTCGTTGGCGGCCTTGAGCTGCAACTTATTTACCGCGATATCAGTGACATCATAAACAATCACACTGATATGGGTGATTTTACCGGTTAATGAGGCCAGTGGTAACAAGGTCACGTTTTGGTACATAAAATCGGCGCGCCCAGTGATAGGGCGGTAGTTTTTAAACTGAAAAACGTAAGGTCTTTGTTCCCAGCTAATGAAAGCTCGATTTTTAAGCATAAAAACCGATTCCATTTTTTGTTTTAACCAAGTGGCAGGCAAATCAGGGAAGCGGCTAAACAGGTTTTGACCTTTAATGGAATTGGGCGAGACGCCGCTATGGTTTTCCATAAAGCCGTTCCACAGTTGGATATTATAATCGCGATCTAATACCACGAGACCCACTTCTATGGTTTGTACCATATCGATAAGCCAATGGAGTTCGTTCATTGCGCTTTGATCGTTTGACATAAGGTAAAGTCCAACTGATTAATCGAGTAAATAACCGAGTTTATAGCTCAGTGTCGGAATAGAGTCTTCGGTAAATAACAATAATAAATCGCATTGAATATTATGATTTTCAATACGATAGTTTATTTCCATGGCTAATGTTCTGTGCCATTTTTCCGAATTATCATGGATAAGATCATTCACTGTGCAGTGACGGCCTAACACCACAGGATGGGCTTGGCTGAATTTCATATCGAGTTGCTCTGATATCCCATTCAGGAATGCACCGATTAATACGTTTCCGGTGTCTATCAGTACTTCAATCTCGGTTTGCTTATCCTCTGGATTTGCAACGCCCATGAGTTTAGCCATATCTTGGAAGCTTGAGTCATGGAATAGTAAGAGCGCTTCTCCCGCAACGCCAGCACCAATAAACCCTTGGCAAAGTGCTGAAACTGTTGAGCTTTCCTCAGTTGCTTTCAGTGCCATTGTCAGCTCGCTGACCTCTAGCACATTGACATTTGGGATAGGCAAGAGGACGAATACATCGAGTAATTTGGCGAGCAAATCGGCAGCACGTCCCATGGCAACGTTGGCGATCTCTTGGCAGGCATCACGCATATCGACTTTGATCATAGGTGTGTCTTCAACCTGATCTTTCTGCGTTAGGGTGAGAATGCCGTACTCTTGGAGGATATTACTGATGGCGTCAGCACTGACGGGTTTTTGGATAAAGTCCAATGCACCCAATGCTTTAACTCGTTCGTGAGCTTTTATCTGTATATCACCCGACACTACAATGATAAGGGCGGGGAGATCGTTTTGTTGAACGGTTTGTAGTACTTCATAACCATCCATTACGGGCATGTTGAGATCGAGGAAGACCACTTCGCCTTTACCAGCGCGAATGGCATCTAATCCTTCGGCACCATTGGTCGCGTAGGTTATCTCAACATCCCATTCTTTGGGGAGGGTGCGAGCCATTTGTTTGCGCGCCATGGCGGAATCGTCACAGATGAGTACAGAGATTGTCATGCTGACTACTGATCCTTATTTGCCCATTTATTGAAGATAACACTAATTCTGAATGTTTGAATGACGAATTAGGAGCTTCGGGCAAGTTTGATTTATATCATCTAAATGTAACTTATAGATTTTATTAGCTAATTTAATTATCTTTCCGTTAAATTCTAAGGGCTGAATGCGATTAAAATCTTGGATAGCTAAGTCAATTTTATTATTTATCGCAAAAAATACGTCGATCTTGCGAATATCTATATGCTTAATCCATCAAAAGATGCCTACAGTATCGATCCTCTATCATGCACAGATATACATGCTGTAGGTAAGCGGAGTTGCCAGAGATGCATTTTGTTCAAAATAGATGCTGATATGGGTGTTATCAGCATCCCGAATTAATTCTAACAGCTTCATAAATCGGCATTTGTTAGAGTTTAGATTGCAGCCTAACATAATCACACACTAATACTTAACGACGGCTGACAATATTTTGACTCAAGTCAAAATTTGTTCTCATGTTACATGCTTTGGTCAATCATTCCAAATATGTTAACATTTAATCTGGACTGACCAGTAACGGGATATTTCATGGGTGAGCGTTGTGTGCAAGTCACGGTTGAGAATGGCATCGCAAATGTCGTGCTTAATCGTCCAGAAAAGTTCAATGCAATTAATTATTTGATGTTTAGTGAGCTTGATAAAGCCATCAAAAGGATTAAATCAGATCCGCGTATTCGTCTGGTTATTTTATCTGGTGCTGGAGGTCACTTTAGTTCTGGCTTGGATGTCAAAAGCGTGATGTCGGCTCCTATGCAGGCAGTTAAATTGCTGTTTAAAGGGCTACCGGGTAATGCCAATTTAGCTCAAAGGGTGTCTATTGGGTGGCAGCGTTTACCTGTGCCTGTCATTGCGGTATTGGAAGGTTGTTGTTATGGCGGTGGAATGCAAATCGCCTTAGGCGCGGATTTTAGGATTGCCTGTCCTAACAGTAAGCTATCCATTATGGAGGCCAAATGGGGGCTTGTGCCGGATATGGCAGGCTTAGTGGCATTGCGGCAAATTATGCCAAAGGATCAAGCGATGTTATTGAGTCTGACGGCAAAAGTGCTCTCAGGCGAAGAGGCTAAAGCCTTAGGATTAGTCACTCAGTTAAGTGATAACCCAATGTTAAGCGCGCAGCAATTGGCGGAAGAACTCCTCAATACCTCCCCAGATGCCGCAGCGGCAATTAAGTTGAGTATTAACCGTAGTTGGACTGCATCGGTCCGTTCGTTGCTTTGCCGCGAGTCATGGAGCCAAGTGAGATTGCTACTAGGTAAAAATCGCACGATTGCAGCAGTTCGCCAGCTAAAAGATCCTACTAAACCTTACAAGGATCGCCAGTCTGGCTGGTAACTTGGCTGGTAACTTGGCTGATGCACTTGCTAGAAAACCATGGCACAGACTTCCTTAATGCAGAGGTTGTATTGATGTGTCGAGATTGGATGTTGCTCTAGCAAGCTTTCTCGCGAAGGCATGAGTACTAAAACCTCAATGTGCGCCGCTCATTCGGGCGGCGAATCCTCTAATGGCCGTTAAACAATTCTGCCAAGCGCTCTCGTTATCCAGATTCAATACCAGCGTTGTTTGCCGATAATTTGGTGTCTCTAAGGTTACGGCCAGCGTTTTACGTTGTGCAGCTGTTTCTAACGAGGCAGGGTGACCATCGGGTGATTGAATATCGAGTATCGGCATGGTGAGTTTAGCGAGCTTCTCGGCAATGGCTTGATTGCGCGTTTCGTCTTCACTGTAGGGATTGATGACGATCAATACATCCGGATCGGCAATTTTCTTTTGGCTTAATAGGCTTATCAATAATCCAGCACTTTGATCGGCGGTGATCAGCACTCGTTTGCCGGGAAAGTCTGCCCCTACGCTGTCGAGCTGTGACATGCTTTTAACGAGAAAGTCTTCTTGTTCAATGAGATGCTTATTACTGTCTTCAGGCTTTACCTTTTGGCTAGGTTTATTGGAAGGACTGGTTAGCTGTGCTGACCCAGCGGTAGTCACTTCGGTCGCAGGGGTGGCAAAATTGGGTGCTGGCGGTTCTGTCGGCGGGGTGAGGCTTAAACTTGCCCAACCTGCGGCATTAATATTACGTCTGACAAAGGCCATTAATCCGGGGGCATCGGCGGTGCCATTGGTGGCGGGTAAGATAATGGCTGCACCGAGTTTTTTTCGGCCTTCCCATGAGCGGACTAGGAGTTCCAGCGGCTGGTTATCAATGGTGATTTGTTTGATCTCATTGGCGGGTAAATAGTTACTGGTGCGTTTGGGTTGTATAGGCGCGCTCGCCTGCGAGTCTGCAGGTGTGGGTTGGGGGCTTGTTTCTGGCGCTTGGGTGCTGGGATCGGCAGCCCATAAGGTCAGGCTGGCTAGGGCAAACACGAGACTCAATACCGAAGGGATTAGACGCGCCATAGAATTGATAACCACCTGTGTAGTCTTATAAATTCAATTGGCTAGAGTATAACCTGAAGCGGGCTGGCTGAAGCAATATTTGCGTGCCGTCGTTACTGCCATTGCGTACTGATGCGCGCCTAAAAACGGTGCTGAATCGACAAATAAAAACGCCCAGTGATTTTACTGGGCGTTTGAATTGTTAGCTTAACCGAGTCTGATGTTGTTCAGTCTTAACTCCATCAAGGATTACACATGGCTCACCAGCACCATACGAATCGCATCAAGCTGCAACTGACTCGCATCGAGGTAAGTGGTTAGCTCTTGCATTTGGTTACGCAGGTATTCTAACTCTTCCTCACGAATATTGGGGTTGACCGCCTTGAGAGACTCTAAACGTTCGAGTTCGCCTGTAAGCTGGCTGGTCATTTTCTCGCGCGCTTGAGCCACTAACTCATTGACGGCCACTTGGGCATACTCTTCGCCTTTAGCAAATAACGGATGCAGAATTGGCTGTGATGCGGTGACTAACTTGCTACCAATATGGCGGTTTACTGCGCTTAACTGTTTGTCAAAGCTGGTGTAATCGACTTTAGCTGAGAGGTCGTTGCCATTTTTATCCAGCAGAATGCGGATAGGCGTAGGCGGTAGATAGCGATATAACTGGCTCGATTTAGGCGCAGAGGCATCCGCCATATAAATCAGTTCTAAAAACAGGGTGCCCGCAGGTAATGCCTTGTTTTTTAATATCGCAACACTTGTGGTACCAGTATCTGAGCCTGTGATCAAATCGAGCCCGGTTTGCACCAGAGGATGCTCTTGGGTGATCAGGGCGATATCATCACGGGAGAGTGCGGTATCACGGTCAAAAGTTACGGTCACGCCATCCTCATGCAGGCCAGGATAAGTCGGGAACATCATATGTTCGCTTGGGCGCAGAATGATAGAGTTTTCACCTTTATCTTCTTGATCAACACCGATAATGTCCCACAAACGGATCACTGAACCAATCAGCTTAGTGTCCTGATCGCTTTGGGCCAAACGCTCGACAATTGCTTTGGCTTTATCGCCGCCATGGGAGTTGATTTCTAGCAGTTTATCGCGGCCTTGTTCCATGGCGTGTTTCAGTTCTTTATAGCGGCTTTGGGTGTGATTGAGCAGATTGGTTAGCTCATCTTCATCACCGCCCACAAGGACATTTAACAATTCTTCGGCAAATTCACTGAAAAGTATATGGCCGCCAGGGCAGGTCAGCTCAAAGGCATTTAGACCTTGGTGATACCATTGGAGTAAACGTTCCTGCGCGGTATCTTGAAGATAAGGCAAGTGAATTTGGATATCGTTCTTCTGCCCAATACGGTCTAAACGGCCGATACGTTGCTCTAATAAATCTGGGTTTAATGGCAGATCGAACAGCACTAAGTGGCTAGCGAATTGGAAGTTGCGACCTTCGGAGCCGATTTCAGAACAGATTAATGCCTGAGCGCCGCCTTCTTCTTGAGCAAAGTAAGCGCCTGCTTTATCGCGCTCGATAATCGACATGCCTTCGTGGAATACGGTCGCTTGAATGCCTTCGCGGGTGCGCAGGGCTTCTTCTAAGCTCAAGGCGGTATCGGCGCCACTGGCGATGATCAGCACTTTTTTGCTGCGGTGCGATTTTAAGAATTCGATTAACCAATCCACGCGGGGGTCGAATTTCCACCAACTGGCGCTGTTATCTTCAAATTCTTGATAGAGCTTTTCAGGGCTTAAGGCTTGTGCCGCTTTCGCTTCTAAGCTTTTACGGCCGCCCATCATGTCGTTTACACGGGCCGCCGTGAGGTATTGCTCTGGCATGGCGTGGGGATAGGCATTGAAAATACGTTTCGGAAAACCTTTTACCGAGGCGCGGCTGTTACGGTAAAGCACGCGGCCAGTGCCGTGGCGATCGAGCAGCTCTTGCAGCAATTCGCTGCGCGCCGCTTGTTGCAACTCACTGTCGATCCCTTCGGCTTGAATTAACCGAATGCTCGGTGCTATGTCTTTTTCACTGAGTAATTCGGTTAAGCTGTTGATAGCATAATCGGATAATTTGCTTTCGCCCGCTAAAGCTTCGGCGGCAATGGCGACGTCTTTGTAGCTATTTTCTTCGGCAAGGAAGGCGTCGTAGTCATAGAAACGATCCGGGTCGAGCAGGCGCAAGCGCGCAAAATGACTCTCGTGACCGAGTTGATCCGGTGTTGCGGTCAGTAATAATACGCCCGGTACGACTTCGCTTAAGGCTTCCACTACTTGGTAGGCGCGGCTTGGGGCTTCTTCGGTCCACTCTAAATGGTGCGCTTCATCAACTACTAACAGATCCCAATCGGCATCAAGCGCTTGGTCGAGGCGTTTCTTTTTACGCAGTAATTCGAGTGAACAAATCACTAACTGTTCGGTATAGAAAGGGTTGTCGTGGTCAGCAAAGGCTTCAACGCAACGGTCTTCATCAAACACGGAGAAGCGCAGGTTAAAGCGGCGCAGCATCTCTACTAACCACTGATGGCGCAGGGTATCCGGCACAATAATCAATACCCGCTCGGCACGGCATGTCAGCAGTTGTTGGTGGATAATCAGACCCGCTTCGATGGTTTTACCTAAACCCACTTCGTCGGCTAGCAACACCCGCGGCGCATAACGGCGACCCACTTCATGGGCGATCCACATTTGATGGGGAATAAGGCCAACGCGTGGTCCTTGTAAACCCAGTAAATCCGAGGTGGCCAGTTGATGACGCAGTAACTGGCATTGATAACGAATACCAAAGCGGTCTAGGCGGTCAATTTGCCCAGCGAACAGGCGATCTTGCGGTTTGTTAAAACGAATATTGTGGTTTAACAGGGTCTCGCGCAGGCTGACTTTTTCGCCTGTCTCGCTGTGGATGCCGTGGTAGACGACTAGGTCGTCTTTTTCGGTGAGTTCTTCTACCGAGAGGCTCCAGCCTTCGTGGCTTTCAACCGTATCGCCTGGGTTGTATATGACGCGAGTCAGCGGGGCTTCGTTGCGAGAGAACATACGGTTCTCACCAGTCGCCGGGAATAACACTGTGACCATACGGCCTTCAACTTGTACGACTGTTCCTAAACCAAGCTCTGACTCGGTATCACTTATCCAACGTTGTCCTAAGGCAAACGGCATCTTAAATTCTCATCTCTGGCGGACTCTAACAAAGGGCGCGTATGTTATATCAATACTAGGGATATTTGAATCGCCCTCTCACCCGTTAGAGCCTAATTCTCCGCACAGAAGATTACAAATTGAACAGTGAAGAAAATTCTCTGTTACCGCTCGAGGTTTTGTCATGCTTCTGTCATATCGAGGGGCTTACACTGCTTTTGAGTCTCTGACTATTTGGTTGGCATTCAGTCAGAATGATGCCAATATTAGTGTAAGCCGCTTGCCATCTTTGTTAAGTAGAGGCTTGAACTTGAAGATCATTCTTCATCTAACGCCAATCAGCGAAGGAGCCATAATCACGACTGGAAACGAGAAGTAGCATAAAATAATCGAGCACTCTGGAGGCGCCATGGAACAAGACGACAGAAAGTTGTTTGTACTGGATACCAATGTGTTACTACATGAACCTTTGGCGATCTATTCGTTTAAAGAGCACGATGTAGTCATTCCGATGACTGTGCTAGAAGAGCTAGACCAGATTAAAGATCGAAAAAGTGATGTAAGTCGCGATGCGAGAGTCGCTATTCGGGCATTGGAAGATACCCTTGGCGGTGATACTACACCGGAACAAATTATTAATGGTGTCCCTTTGCCAAGTCGAGAAGGGCATGCCGATGCGATAGGCTCCCTTTCTATCTTCCCTGATCATCTTGTCGATTTTACCCTAGGCGCCCTGCCGGGGGATGGCAACGATAACCGCATTATCAATACCGCACTGCATCTACAAAACCTTCACCATCCGCGTACCGTAGTATTAGTCACTAAAGATATTAATATGCGCCTTAAGGCTAAAGGTGCGGGTATTCAATTGGTTGAGGATTATCGAACCGACCAGTTGATCGACGATATTCGTTTCCTCAGTAAGGGGTTTTACCAATTTCAGGGTAACTTTTGGGAGCATTTAAACAAGGTGTCCACCGAGCGCCACGGTCGGCATACTATTCATGAAGTGCCATTGAAAGATTTAGACAACGAACCCTTCTATATTAACCAGTATCTTATTGATACCGAATCTGATTTTTGTGGTCGCGTTACTGAACGCAGCGATACTCATCTGCATATTTTAGATTTGGGGCGCGAGCGGTTAAAAAACCTCGAAGCGTGGGGCGTTAAACCTAAAAATGTTTACCAAGGCATGGCGCTGCAAGCCTTGCTCGATCCCGATATCGATCTGGTGATCTTAACGGGGCCTGCAGGTTGCGGTAAAACCTTACTCGCTATGGCGGCAGCACTTGAACTCGTTGTGGAGCGAAACCGTTACGATAAGGTGATTGTGACCCGTAATACGCCAGAAATTGCTGAATCAATAGGTTTTTTACCCGGCACCGAAGAAGAAAAGATGATGCCTTGGCTGGCGGCAATCACAGATACTTTAGAAGTGCTACACAAGAACGATGTGAATCCTACTGGTAGCTTGAACTACATTATGGATAAGGCGAATATCCAATTTAAGTCGATCAACTTCATGCGCGGCCGCTCGATCCAAAACTCCATCGTATTATTAGATGAATGTCAAAACCTTACGGCATCGCAGATCAAAACCATGATCACTCGGATGGGGGAAGGCACAAAATTGATTTGTTGCGGTAACTTAGCGCAAATCGATTCGAATTATCTCACCGCAGTGACCTCGGGGTTAACCTATATCGTTGAGCGATTTAAAGACTTCGAAGGCAGCGCAAACCTGTATCTGAATGGCGTTGTTCGTTCACGCTTGGCCGAATACGCCGAAGAACATCTCTAGTGATGAGGGCATGCTGACCTTTCGAGATGATATGTTGTTCGTTCTGGCGCCATTAACTCTATTGTTACAAAAGGTCTCACTTGTGGGGCCTTTATTTTTACGCATTTCTATGATTTTTCAAGCAACTAATCATAGACTTTGACAACCGTCGTACGGCAATTATTTGATGTGACACGGTGTTTCTTCCTGCTAGTATATGACCCACGTATGAATCCCGTAACTTTTGCCATCGATGGCTAAAATCAGGCGCTGCAATCAAGGGTAGTGGATGAAATCGACTGAGCCGGATCTCCAGCTAAAATCGCCGATCCAAAAGAATTATAACCGTGCCGTTTTTATACCTACATCGGCGTGATTATCATGTCGTTGCTGACGGCGTGGATGTTTTTTGACCGCCAGAAGACCCAGCAGATGGAGCAGCGCGAAGAGCAGGTCGAGCGCCACGTATTGCAGATCGACTTATTACTGGAGTCGAGCATCCGCGCAGTGAAGAGTTTGCGGGACGTCGCTGTGGATCACCTGCGTTTAGGTGAGCTAGTGCGTAAGGAGCGTTTACCGCAGTACGGCAAATTTAACGAAAGTGGTCAGTACTTTACCTTAGAGCCTAACTACGCCAAGGGTGGCAAGCCGTTCACTAATATGGGGCGGATCACGGGTGCGGGTTCCCTCGATGGTCGCAGCGATAAGTTTTATCAAGAACTTGAAATGCTGTTCGAACTATCACTGTCCTTCCCTGTCGCCAAAGAAGCCGCACCCAAAGCCTCGGCCATTTATTATTTGTCACGCCAGCGAATGATGTCCTATTTTCCTTGGACCAATGACGATGAGCGCTTTAGGGATGAATTGCTCAACAAAAAACAATTCCAATACGCCACGCCGGCAATGAATCCGCAACGCAGCGTGTTTTGGAGCGAAGCCTACGTCGACTCAACGGGTAAGGGATTACTGACGACCTTAGGGGTACCCGTTTATCTTGACGATGAGTTTATGGGCTCGATTAACCTTGATATGACCTTGGCCTCGCTGGCGCGGCAAATTCGGGTGTATTTTAAAATGCCGGGGACGGTGATCCTGCTCGATCAACAGAATAATATTTTGTCCCACAGTGATTTCGATGGCTCCGATATCAATCGGGTTTACCATATCAGCCAGCGCATTCCCTCAGAGCTGCATTCTCTGCCCGAGTCTGAATTATTCGACGCCCACGAAGGGATTATTCGCAACGGTTACTATATCCACTCGGTCGCACTGCATAATGCGCCTTGGCGCTTGTTGTATCTGCAAAATGAGGACGATCTGTTCCAAGATTCGGTCGAAAAACTGCAGCTGACTTTTATCTTGGTGGTTATTGCCCTGTCGGTACTGGTGACCATAGTGCACTGGCAAACGCGTCGCTCCTTCGTTAGCCCCGCCTCTCGTTTGTTATCGCACTTAGAAGGCTGCTCCCAAGAGCCACGTAAACCGCCGGAAAAAATTACCCCAGGTTGGGAGCCTTGGTTCCTACTGGTGAGCCGAATTTTTGAGGAAAACAAGCAATATACTCATCATCTGGCCGAGCAGAATAAGCGACTTGATAAACTGGTGGCGCGCCGCACCGAGCGGCTAAAAGATGCCACCGAGCGCCGCGAGCGTGAATATGCGCTATTGCGATCTCTGCTTGACTCCATTCCTGAGGCCATTGTCTTTAAAGATAAAGAAGGGAATTACCTCGGTTGTAACAAGGCTGCTGAGCGGATGCTGGGTTACACCGAAAGTGAAATGATCGGTCTTTCGTCGGAGGATTTAACCTCGCCAGAGATGGGCATTCGTATTCGCGCCGAAGATGCGCAGATTTTAAAAGATCGCACGCCGCTACGTTATCAAGAGAAGGTCGAATTAGCGGGTAAGCCCGTGCTGCTCGATACCCTTAAATTGCCTTTTTACAACCGCCGTGGCGAGTTGCAAGGTCTGATTGCCGTGTGGCGTGATGTGACACGAGAGTACGAGTCCGCAGAGCAGTTACGCCTTTCAGAAGAGCGTTACCACTTAGCTATGGATGCGGTAGAAGACGGTCTATGGGATTGGTATCTGGATTCGGAGCATATTATTTGCAACCCGTCCTATTATTCGATGTTGGGTTATAAACCCAATGAGTTTCCTGCATTAGTGTCGGCGATCGACCAACTCACTCACCCTGACGATAGAATTCGGGTCGAAGAGTACCGTAATCAGTATCTTGAAAACCCAGTCGATGCTTACGAAATCGAGTTCCGAATCTTGGGCAAAAACAGCAGTTATCATTGGGTGCTTTCCCGTGGCCGGGTGGTGGAGTTTACCACCGATGGTCAGCCTAAGCGTATGGTTGGTACCCATAAGGATATTACCCGCCATAAGAGTAACGAAGTGGCGCTCTTGGAGGCGAAACAGGACGCAGAATTGGCGAACCTGTACAAGAGTGAATTCTTGGCGAATATGAGCCATGAAATCCGTACGCCGATGAACGCCATTATCGGTATGTTGCAGTTAGCACAGCGCACTTCATTGACGGCGCAGCAAAAAGATTATCTCGAGAAAGCCGGTTTTTCGGCGCAGTCATTGCTGCGAATTATTAACGATATTCTCGACTTCTCTAAGATTGAGGCCGGTAAATTGGAGCTGGAACGCGTGCCGTTCCCGCTGGATAAGGTGCTCGATCATGCCCTCGATCTCAACGCGCTCAAGGCGCAGGAGCAAGGTGTTGAATTATTGCTGTATGCGCCTGTAACTGCGGGATTAATTCTTAAGGGCGACCCGCTGCGTCTAGGACAAGTGCTGATCAATTTGTTGTCGAATGCAGTTAAGTTTACTCAATCCGGTGAGATTGAATTGGGCTGCGAAGATGTGGGCGAGCGAGATCATCGGATTACTTTAAAATTCTGGGTGCGCGATACCGGCATCGGGATCAGTAAAGATCAGCAGGAAAAGTTATTCGATGCCTTTGCCCAAGCCGATGGCTCAACTACCCGTAAATACGGCGGTACGGGATTAGGTTTATCGATCAGTAAGCATTTGGTCTCCATGATGGGTGGCAAGATGCAAGTGCAGAGTGAGTTAGGTGTGGGAAGTACCTTTAGCTTTACCATTAGCTTCGAAATAGCTGAAGAAGCGAAAATCGAGCCTTTGGTTGTGCCTGAAAAACTCAATAACTTACGTACCCTGGTGGTGGATGATAACCCGACGGCACTGCAAATATATTCGGCACTAATGCGCGACTTCCACTTTGAGGTGGATACCGCTGCGAGCGGTGCTGAGGCACTGTACAAGTTGTCGCGGGATCCAATCGATTTATTATTACTCGATTGGATGATGCCAGAGATGGATGGTAGTGATGTGATCAGTGCCATCGATACTATGGTGGCCGAAGGTCGGATCGCGAAACGGCCGATCATTATTATGATGACAGCCTATGCGGCAGAGCCTTTGCTGCATGAAGTGGATAGCGCCAACGTATTTGCCGTATTACAAAAACCCTTTAAGGCTTCGAGCCTGTTCGATGAGATTATTGCTGCCTTTGCCGACGAACCAAGGCTCAATGTCGTACAGCCTATCGCTGAAGTGGCGGTAGAAGAAGGTGAGCACACAGGCTTAGTGCTCTTGGTGGAAGATAACTTTATTAACCAGCAAGTGGCGACTGAACTGTTAAAGAGTGCGGGCTACGAAGTGGTCGTGGCGGGGAATGGTCAAATTGCCCTCGATATTGTCGACTCGCGGCCTTTCGATGCGGTATTAATGGATATTCAGATGCCAGTGATGGACGGCTTAACCGCGGCGCGTGCACTGCGTGAACGTTATAGCGCCGATGTCTTGCCGATTATCGCCATGACGGCCCATGCGATGTCAGGTGATCGGGAAAAGAGTCTCGCCGCTGGGATGAATGCTCATATTACTAAGCCGATAGTGTTAACAGAGCTATTTGAAACCTTAACTCATTGGATTAAACACAAGCATAATCACCGTTAATTGTTCGCCCGGGGCCAATGATGACCCCGCGTGGTCATGTTTTAGATGAACACGTATACCCAACAATCTTAAGATGCTGAAACTTGTGCCTTAATGTTGCCTGGGTATATCGCCATTTCAGGAGGAAAGATGAAACCCCACAGTCTAGCACTCGCTATCCTGCTCTTAGGTTTGCCCACCCTTAGCGTTGCCGCTACTCTGCCGAGCACTCAAATAGTTAAACAGAGCCAAGTGGCAAAGGGATTTTTTAATTTTTACTATGAGCCGAGCGAAGGCGAGTTATACCTTGAGGTGAGCCGACTGAATCAGCCCTTTTTATTGGTGACAAGCTTGCCTGAAGGTGTGGGTTCTAACGATATCGGCTTAGATCGCGGGCAATTAGGTCAAACCCGCATGGTGCAATTTGAGCGCCAAGGCCCTTATATCCAGCTTAAGCAATTGAATACTCAGTATCGTGCTAATACCCAAGATGCCGCTGAAAAACGGGCTGTAGAGGAGGCCTTTGCCGATTCGGTATTGTGGCAGGGCAAATTGCTTGAAGGTAAGCCTGATATGGTGGCGATCAGCGAGCTGGTGCTTAATGATTTACACGGTGTCTCAAACGTGTTGCAACAAACAGGGCAGGGTAATTATCGCCTTGATTTCACGCGTTCAGCCATCTTACCCGCTGGGGTGAAATCCTTTGAAAAAAACAGTGATGTGGATGTTCAGCTTACCTTTAAAGGCGATGTCGCGGGTGAGCAAGTCGCTAAGGTGACGCCTGACGGTACATTCATGTCGGTGCGGATGCGTTATTCTTTTGTCGAGCTGCCAGAGGATGGGTATCAACCTCGTGCTTATCATCCTATGAGCGGCTATCTATCCGATGAGTACCGCGACTATGCAACGGATTTTTCTGAGCCTCTAGTACAGCGGTTTATTTTGCGCCATCGTCTACAAAAGGTGAACCCAGGCCCAGCCCCCAGTGAAGTGGTTAAACCTATCATCTATTACCTCGACCCTGGTGTACCTGAACCCATTCGCTCGGCGTTGCTTGATGGAGCGCGCTGGTGGGAAAGTGCTTTTACCCAAGCTGGATTTATCAATGGCTTTAAGGTGGAATTGTTACCGCAGGATGCTGATCCTCAGGATATCCGTTACAACATGATCCAGTGGGTACATCGCGCGACGCGGGGCTGGTCCTATGGTGCAGCACTCACCGATCCGCGTACTGGCGAAATAATTAAGGGTCAAGTCACCTTAGGGAGCTTGCGGGTGCGCCAAGATTATTTGATTGCCAAAGGACTCACTGCAGGGTGGAAGGATAGAGCTGCCGCAGAGAAGGCGGCTAATGAGCTGGCTTTAGCACGTATCCGTCAACTCGCCGCCCACGAGGTGGGCCATACCTTAGGGTTAGATCATAACTTTGCCGCCTCGAGCAATCAGGATGCTTCGGTGATGGATTATCCCCATCCTAAGATCCAACTTAAAGATAAAGATATTGATATTTCAGCACCTTATACTGTGGGTGTCGGCCCTTGGGATAATTTTACCATCGCCTTTGGTTATAGCGATGAAGGTGACGTGACGGCTCAGCAGGCACTGCAAAATCAATTGCTGGCCGAAGTCGCGCGCAAGGGGCTACGTTACATTGGCGAAACCGACTCGCGTCAAAAGGATGCTAGCCATGCCTATGCGAGTTTGTGGGACAGTGGTGACGATCCTATCGCACAATTGGTTGAACTCAATAAAATTCGCCTTAAGGCCATCGAAGGCTTTAGCAGAACAGCCTTGTTGCCACGTGAGCCGCTCGGGGAATTGGCCGATGCTTTTGTGCCTATCTACTTACTCAACCGTTATCAAATTGAGGCCGTTGCCAAATTTATTGGTGGTACTGACTATAACTATCAGTCTGCCGGTGACGGAAGTCGCTGGAGCTACATCGCGCCGCCATTACAATTGTCGGGACTCAATGCCCTATTAAGCACCTTAGATGCGGCCAGCTTAACGGTTCCTTCAGCATTATTGGAGACTTTAGTGCCTAAGGCGGGTAATTATCAGTTAACTCGGGAGTCCTTTGAGTCGGGGCTGGGCGTGGTCAACGATCCCCTCGGTATGGCAGAAGTGTCAGCTCGCCATACCATAAGTTTACTGTTGATGCCAAAACGCTTAAATCGTGTGAGTCAAGCGTCGATGGTTGATAACGAGCAATTGTCGGTCGAGACGTTACTGAATAAGTTGTTTGCCGCGACGCTGTATCAGGAAGATAAGCTTGGTTTGGTCGAAGGTGTGTGGATGCGCGTTAATGCCGTGGTGATTGATGAACTGTTGTCGACCTACCATGATCCGCAGACTTCGGCGGAGGTGAAGGCAGCGATCTTAGAACGTGCTCAATTTGTGCTAAAGCAGTTCAAAGCCAAAGCCAACCGCGCTAATGCTAAAGTGGCTGCGCACTATAATTGGTTGGAGCAGGGACTCACTGCGGGACTCTTGGATGCCAATAAAAAGCTTATTCCTAAGCCCTTAAGCTTACCGCCAGGCTCGCCAATCTAGTCTTCGCTTTGAATAAACACAACAATAGGCGCTACCCAGTAGGGTTAAGCGCCTATTTCTTTGGGATTTTTAGGGTAAAAATACTCAGGCTTACGTTCAATATGGGTAAAGCGGCGGGTATTTTTATAGGGCAGTTTCATAAAGCCTGAAACGCCGTGACCTTGAATTTTGCCAACATAATGCAGAATGCGGTCAAGGCTGGCACGAAATGCCGCCTGTTTACGCGGATTGAGCAACTTTAAATAGCTATGGATTTTTAAGTGGTTCGGCAGGGCTTCAAAAATAATGCAACCCGTATGGTGGATTTGGTTAATGCGCGCCAATTCCTCCATGATTTCACTCGGCAATTCAAGGTTTTCATCCGGATCTTTGCCGTCTTCGAAGTAAGAATGTAGCCGCGATTTATCTTCGAGGGTCGGCACATCGCCCACTTCGAAGGGCAGTTGTAAATCAGCACTAGCGACAAAAGGTTTGTTGGTGTTTTCGCGCTCGATATGCAGCGTGTCTCTAGCGTTAAAAAAACAGGCCTTAAAGACGCCGATTCGTTTAATTCCCCGTGCTAGGGTCACCATATTATTGACGGCAATGATAAGGGCGCTTTTTTGTTTGGCGTCGTAAACGGCAAGATTGGAATCAATAAACACGCCGGTTTCTTGCCAATGGATCGCAAGCCCTCCAACTATGGGGTATTGACCGAGGCGACCTACGGCGGCGATAAAGCCTTTTTCGGTATCGCCCATTCCCGCTAAAAAATTGCGGTAGTACTTTTCCAGTTGAATATCGTCCATCTTGGCGATGGGATCTTGGGCATTATGTTCTTTTAAGAATGATTTTCGTGAACTGTAACTGACTGTTTCGACATCTTTTTCACGGGATTGGACCCAGACAGGAATGTCCCCCATCAGCTCAGCTTTTGGCAATTCAGGTAAGTGCAATCTATGGCTATGGCGCATGCTTTTTAAGAAATAATCCCCCGCCAGATTGCGTTGCACTGCATCGCTACTGAGCATTCCCTCTAGGGTTCGAGCTAATTCCATCGGTAAGCCGATGCTGGTGGGCGGGATCACCTGCGCGCCGAAACGACTCGCTTGCCCTGAGGCTAAGGCATACAAGGTCGCAGCTACGCCTTGTTCATCAAAGCGTGGGCTTGAGAGTGCGCCGTTTAATTGTTCTTCTCCGATAAAATACACATCTCCCATGCGGGCGTTGGTATGCTGTTGATCGCTCGACATCAGCGTCATGACATTATCTTCAACGGCCTTATTGTGCTCATTGCGTTGTGCAAACACGGCGGAGCCCCAGTCGATTAAGGATAAATGTTGGCTTTCAATATCATAAACAAGATTAGAGGGTTTAATATCGCCATGAACCAAGGGTTTACCTGTACGCAAATAGTAGAGAATATCGGCTAACTGGCGGGCGATGCTCATTACCATCGCGGGGGGCAAGGCGCCCAAGCGGCGGCAAAGTTGCTCCAGATCTTCACCTTTAGCACGCTCCATTACCAAGATCCCTTGTTTACCGACTCGTTCAAATTTGATCGCCCCAGGGATATTGGGATGCTTGAGTAAGGAGAGCATAAAGGCTTCTTCTTCTAAGCGATCTTGAATGTGTTGCGGTAGATTAATTCTTGAAAATTTAAAAACATGGGCTTCATCGGCTTGGTTTATGCCCGCAAACACAAAGCCGTATGCGCCTTTACCAATAAATTCAATCTCTCGGTAGCCCAACTTACTTAACTGTTGTTTACATAAGCGGATCCACGCCTTGTGCTTACGGGCATCGTTAGCTTTGAGCAAGTAAATCGATTGCTCTTCGGAAATGTAAAAATGTTGTAATTGGGGTGTTTGCAATGCGAGGCTCCTTGTTTGGGTTATTTAAACAGTAAGCGGGTCTGTTAAGCAAATCGGAGCGGTGATTTATTTTATGGGGATAAAATGCGCGATGTTTGCGGCTTACCTATCCCATCATTTCGTCGCTGACTTTGATTTATATCAAGTTAAATCGTATCGAGTCTAGGTAATCTTAAGCACATTGGATTGGGATATATTTTGTTAAATTTCCCGTGGACAAAGTGGATTTAAGGATGGCATATGCCCGCCCCAGATAAGGCTTTATTGATCGAGCTATTAGAGTTTCCGCGTAAGCGAATTTTGCAGTCAATGGAAGTAACTCATTGTCCTCACGCGGTATTTTTTAATGATAGTGATGAACAGTGCCTCACTTGCCACCAAGGTATGGAATGTATCTGGATGAACCAGAATGATGAGCTGGTGGCAGTTGAACAAAAATCCGTACCCGAACTAAAGCAGCAATTGCTGATAGCCGTCGACTTTATTGATTCTTCACTCAGCCCACATCACCTCTCCCGTCGCCAATGCCAATGTGACAACTGTGCTTGGCTACGCCGGGTGCAAGAAGCATTGTCTTAATCATTAACTGTTTCCATCGCTATGATTAACTTGCTGTATTTGAGATTTTGCATCCACTCGTAAATGCCATTAGAGTAAGGATAACTTTAGCCTTTTGAGATATACCTATGGAACCTGGTTTTTGGCACGAGAAGTGGCAGCAACAACAGATTGGTTTTCATCAACAAGACGTTAATCCCTTCCTCGTCACGTATTGGCATCAATTGGCGCTTCCCGCTGATGCCAAGATCTTTGTGCCCTTGTGTGGTAAGTCTTTAGATATGTGCTTTTTAGCTGAGCAGGGGCATCAAGTGATTGGTTGCGAGTTGAATGAACTCGCCGTGCAGCAATTTTTTAGCGATAACCAACTACCGATGCAGCAAAGTGCAGAGGGTGAGCACCAGCATTACCAGACTGAGCAGATAAGTTTATATCAAGGGGATATCTTCACGTTACCCCAGTCGATTACCGCTGAGGTGAGTGGTTTTTATGACCGCGCCGCCTTGATTGCTTGGCCCGAAAGCATGCGGGCGCAGTATGCAAAACAGTTGGCGTATTTATTACCGCAGGGCAGTGTAGGCTTGTTAGTGACACTCGATTACCCACAGGAGGTCTTAAGTGGTCCTCCTTTTGCGGTGTCACCTACTTGGGTTGAGACGCATTTAAGTGAAGATTTTGAAATCCAACCCTTGGCTTGCCAAGATGTATTGGCTGATAACCCGAGGTTTGTAAAAAAAGCAGTTCCTTGGCTGAATGAGGCTGTGTATTTATTAAAACGGCGATAAACAAGGCCGAATAACAGTATCAAAAAGCTGAGTGTTAGCGTTACATCCCATTGAACTCAAAGTGTTTATGATATTTGGGTGGCGTGGGATGTGTCATTAAGGAGTCATGTATTTGTCGTAAGATAGGCCTTGGGGTTGTTGCGGCAAAACCTTAACGCTGTAAATGCATGTGAACCATGCACATTGGTTGGAGTAAAAGTTAACAAGGAGCTGGGGCGAGACGTTAAGCGACTTCGTAGTATTTAGGTTCAATTTCCAGTTGATTCTGGATGATTTGTACAGCCATTCTCGCGCATTTACCGCATTGATCGGCAACGCCTAAACGCTTTTTAACGTCAGCAAGACTCGTGTCGCCTTGGCTTACCGCGTTTTTGATTTGCGTATCTGTGATGGCGTGACAAAGGCAAACATACATTTTTGAGAACTCCAACATAAGTTGGACTAATTCTAAATGAAAACGCTTATCAAATGCAATATTGTTGGTGGTCTAGTTTTGCCAATTATCCGTTTTGTTACACTCAGCATGTATTTTGAGCTAAGCTCAAAATACATGCTGCAGGGAAAAGAGTTTAAACCAAAACGGATGACTGAGTTTGTATCAGGGAGGGATAGCTCATGGATGACTGAATCATAAATTCATAATCGTTCCAAGGGTTATCATGAGAAAAAAACTGCCAGTAACACAACGTGAATATGACTATCCAGCAGACTGGATTTTACTGTCCACCACTGACACCCAAAGTCATATTACCTACGCCAATCAATCCTTTTGCATGGTTGCGGGATATACGCTCAATGACATGTTGGGGCAAACCCACAATATGGTGCGCCATCCTTATATGCCTCCCCAAGCTTTTGAAGACCTTTGGAAAACCATCCGTAAAGGTGAGCCTTGGAAAGGCATAGTTAAAAACCGCTGCGCCAATGGCGACCATTATTGGGTTGATGCCTATGTCTCACCCATTATGATTAATGGTCAGGTGGCGGAGTTTCAATCGGTGCGCACGAAACCCAGTCGCGAACAAATCCAACGAGCAGACTCGGCCTATGCTGAGTTAAATAAAAGCGGCCATGTTAACGCATTGAAACGAATCTTGGATATGCCAACTAAGCTGGCGCTTTTGGGATTAGTTGCTTTGTTGCCCATGCTGTATTTGGCGCTGCAAATGGGGGCTATGGGATTTGTGGCTCTTGCCATCAGCGTCTTAGTGCTTTTTATTGGCGGTAATTTGATTTTAGGTCGGTATCGGGCTTTAGTCGCTAAGGCGAAGAAAATCTACGATAACCCTTTAATGGCATATATCTACACTGGACAATCAGACGATCTTGGCGCGATAGAGCTAGCGTTGCAAATGCAAAACTCAGAGTTAAAGTCTGTGTTAGGTCGTGCCCGTGATTCCTGCGATAAAGTGACTCAAGAAGCTAAAGTGTCAGCGGCAAAAGGCGAAGAAATCCAAAGTACGAGTCAGTCTCAACTTGCAGAGATAGAACAAGTTGCGACGGCAATGCAGCAAATGACGGCGACTCTTGTTGATATGTCATCTAACTGTGCCGATGCTGCGAGCGCTTCGCAGATGGCGTCGGAGCAAACAATCAACGGCGATAAAACCGTGGTAAGTACCATTCATTCTATTCAGACCATGGCGCAACAGTTGCACGCAACATCGAAAGTGATCACCGAATTAGAAGGGCATAGCAAAGATATCGGCAGAGTACTGGATGTGATCCAAGGCATTGCCGAGCAAACAAACTTATTGGCGTTGAACGCCGCTATTGAAGCGGCGCGTGCGGGGGAGCTGGGACGAGGTTTTGCTGTGGTTGCTGATGAGGTGCGGGCGTTAGCGAAACGTACCCATGATGCTACCAAGGAAATCCACAGTATGATTAATCTATTGCAGTTGGGTACGAATAAAGCTGTGCGTAGTATGCATGAAGGGGTTGAAGCCGCCTCTGAGTGCATCACAACGGCAGATTTAGCCGGCGCTGCACTGCGTACCATACGCGAGGCCATCGCGACCATTACCGATATGAATCACCATATTGCCAGTGCGGTGGAGGAACAATCCAGTGTTGCTAACGAGATGAATCGCAGTGTGGTGAATGTGTCGCAATTTACCCATTCTAGCCACCAACTCGGTTGTGAGATGGTCGGCCTTAATGACGAAGTGATTAGCGAAATGGATTCCCACACTGTGTTGGTCGGACAGTTTTTAAAACGCAGTTTTAAAGTTTAGTATCGTCGTTATCTAAGAGTTTGAATCAAAAGGCAATCAATCTTTGATTGCCTTTTCTTTTCTGCCTGAGGGACAGAGCCTCGATTAATAGCCCTGAGTAAAATCCACCTGATTTTGTAGCGGCTTTGCCGCGATATAGCGACGATAGTTATCGCAAAAGATGCTGACAATTTGCTCTGGATGGCTTGGTGCCGAGATGTGGGGCGTGATGATGGCGTTGGTTCTTTCCCAAATCGGATGAGTTGCAGGGAGCGGTTCCTGCATGAACACGTCAAGAATTGCCTGCTGCGCAGGATGGGCAATCAGCTGGGCGTTGAGGGCATCGAGATCGAGTGCATCACCGCGGCCAACATTCATCAAAATAGCATCGGCTTTGAGCTTAGCGAGCATTGACTCATTCAGTAACTGGCGCGTTTCTGGTGTGCTTGGCAGTAAGTTAGTGACGACATCACTTTGGCCTAAGGCTTGGGCTAATTGCGACAGCGGTAAAATCACATCAAAGCCTTCGACCTCTCGGGCGCTGCGGTTTACTCCAGTGACATGCATGCCAAAATGTTTAGCCGTCTTGGTAACATGTTGTGCGATGGAACCCGTCCCTAAGATCAAAAGCCGCATTCCTTGTAGACTGGTATGGCGCATTGCACCTTGCACTTGCCAATATTTTTGCTGTTGTTGCTGCTGGTAAAAATGATGCCCTCGCACATGGGCGAGCAGATAACCAAACAGATACTCACTCATTAAGGGGCCGAAAATCCCTTTGATGTTGGTGAGTTGATAATCTTTCCTCGCCCTTGGCCCCATGAGGGCGTCTATGCCGGCAAAACTCGATTGCAGCCATTGCAGTTGCTTTGCATGGGGCAATAGTGGCGCGGCAAGTTTTGGCTCGGCAAGCCAGATATTGGCTTGACTAATATTGGCGGGGTTATCATCAAGCAACTCAAGCCCTGGCAGCTGCTGCGCTTCAATGAGTTGGCGATACTGCTCATTTACCTTCGTCAGTAAGAGTAACTTGTGCCCCATGGCGTCTCCCTTTATGCTTGGTTGTCGTTATTTTTCAATATGCTGCTATCGTTTTGGGATTTTTGCAGCGCTATTTAGGTTGAGTCATTATGTTTGATGAGTTAGTCGCCATTATTAGCCATTTAGGCAATATGCTGCGCCCTTGGGCTTTCGACATCGCTACGGCCATGGTGGTGTGTTTGATTTTAGTGTTTTCAGCCGATGTGAATCGCATCATCAGGCGGCATTTAGTTGGCCACTCGTTTGTGCTACGAACCTTGGTTTTTATTATTGTTAATGCCTTTGGATATGGCCTATTGATCGTTAAAGTTACGCCTTGGGTGGCAAGGCAAATCGTCGCCATGCCATCCCATTGGATGTTTTTGCTGATAGTGAGCATGTTTATTTTTATTGGCTATTGGGCGCAGCGAAATAGCCAAGCCTAGGCCTAAGCCGTTAACCGTGCAATCCGGTTATTCGAAATAACCGCGATAATCCGTAGTGGTCGGTTGTAATAGTGCTTGCATCGCACGGTCGGGGTAGTTGCTAAAGATGCCATCAACGCCAAGCTGCTTAAGTGCGTGAATATCATCGCTGTGATCGACGGTGTAAACATAAACCTTAGCGCCTCTTCGGTGGGCATCATCTACTAGCACTTTGCTAATAAAACTCACATCTAGATGCAGAGAATATGCGTTTAGCTCGCTCACGACCGCTGCGCCATCGAGGGGAATACTGGCGAGCAAAGGTGCCACTAATGCCTGTGGCAGAGCCTGTTTGACTTGCTGTAAATAAGGGTGATTGAAGGAGGAAATCAGTAATTGCTCAGCACTGAATCCCAGCTCTGCAATGGCTTTGGGGTAAAGTTTGAATAGTGGCGCTACCGTATTAATCCCCTTAAGTTCAATGTTTACCGTGGCGCGGCCAGCAACAAGCTCAAGCACTTGCCAAAGCGTGGAGATGGATTCGCCTTTGACGGTGACATTGGCAAGATAGTCTTGGCTGACTAAATGGATTATTCCTGTGCCTGAGCTTTTACTGTCGAGTCTACGGTCATGAAATACCACTAGCTCACCTTCGACATTATGCACATCCAGCTCAATGGCTTTGGCGCCTAATTCAATCGCTTTGGCCATGGCGGCTAAGGTATTTTCGGCCACATAACCGCTGGCACCGCGGTGAGCAAAAATAAGCATCTGTTTATCGTCCTATTAACTGCGGATTATGCCGACCTGATCGCGATTCTGGCCATTTTTAAGATGGATTTCCATTTGCGGATAGGCAAGTTCTAAATTGTTTTCTTTAAGCTTACGAGTAATACGTTTATGTAAGTCGTGGCGAAGCGGCCAACGTGCTGACATATCTTTGGCGTAGGCGCGAACTTCATAGTCTTGGGTATGTTTACCAAAGCCTGCAAACCACACTTCAGGCTCAGGATTAGCTAGCGCATCCTCGCATTCTTGTACCGCTTGATAGAGCGTCGCCTCGACTTTGGCGGGATCTGAATCACGGGCGACTGACACATGGACTATCACCCGAGTGATAGGGTCTGACAGTGACCAGTTAATTAACTGTTCAGTAATAAAGGCCTTGTTTGGAATGATAATTTCCTTTCTATCCCAGTCGATAATCGTGGTGGCGCGGATCTGGATTTTACTGACAGTCCCCGTGAGATCGCGAATGGTGACGGTGTCGCCAATACGCACAGGTTTCTCGAACAGAATAATCAGACCCGAAATAAAGTTGGCAAAAATCTCCTGCAAACCAAAACCGAGACCCAGTGACAGCGCGGCAATCAACCATTGCAGTTTTGACCATTCCATCCCAAGGTTCGAAAAGCCAATCAATAGACCTAAAAACACCACCAAATAACGGCTTACGGTCGTGATGGCAAAGCCAGTGCCGGGTGTCAGGTCGAGTCTTTGCAAGATCATCAGCTCAAGCAAACCGGGTAAATTGGTGGCGATCATCAGCGAAAAGCCAACGATGATTAAGCCAAATAACAGCGATTTCATCGTAATCGGAAGCTGCTGCTCAACCCCATTGATGCTGGTATTGGTGGTCCAGAGGGTAATGCCATCAAGGAAGGAAAACAGCGCCGTATGGGTTTGCGTCCACAGGCCAATCAAACTGGCTAAAAAAGCTAACAGCAGTAAAGAGCGGACTAACCCGAGGGATTGACTCGAAATAGTTTCGAGATCGACCACTGGCTCTTCGTAGGTGTCTAGGCCATCGTTTGAGGCATGGTGTGTTTCGCCTTTTTCCCGCTGGGCTAAACGCTCTGCCCGTTTCGCTTTCGCCCGATCGAAGGCAATACGGCGGCGTTCAATCAACATCCACCGCTTAATTAATTGATAGAGAAGTAAAAAACTTAACCCCAATACAATAGATAACTGTAGTTGCAGCAACATTTGGAAGGCGGTGAAGTAGTAGCCTCTAAACGCTAGCACCGCGCTCAGTAATGGTACTGAAATCAGTAAGGCCCAAAGCATTTTTTGGATTAATCGCTTGTTCTTGCCGTCTTTTTTAGTGTCGGTATTTTGCCGGCTCAGGAGCAAAACATCCTTGTATAACAAGAATAAAATGACGCAAAAACAGATAAATGCACCGCGGCCAATGCTGTTACGGATAAGGGATGCATCGAGGATTTCAGTAAATCCCATAATGCCAAGTAAGGGGCTCGCGACAAAGACAAAGTGTTTTAGTCTCAATTGACCCGCTTGGATAAGTTTTGAGGGGCGCTTGAAGTGGCCGACCAAGACGCCTTTATCGAGGGCAAGAATAAAAATTAAGCGATACAATAGGTAAACTAATCCTATTGCTAAAATTCCCATGCCAACGGCCTGCACAAAGTTACGGTCAGATTGATAGAATATCCATCCAGCCGCCACTATCGGTAAAGGTTTGATTAAGGCGTAACCTAAGCTTAAGGCTAAGGATTTGAAGGTATAGATAAATTTATCCTGAGTTACATTTCCCACATAAGTGGCATAGTGACCAAGTAACCGATTGAATTTAGGTTTAATTAAATCTTGGATCACTAAACAAAGCACCAACAGAATGATCCACCATGACCAATAGTCGTTTTGCTCTTGCCAAGCTTTGCCAAGTTGCCCCCACTGTGCCTCTTGGATAAGCCACAGGGCGCTGCGTTGGACGTCGGTTAGCCAAAGTTTGTTAATGCTCGCGGCATTAGGTACCCAAAAAAGATGCTCATTAAGCGTATTTTTTAGCGTGAGATGTTGTTGGCTAAGCTGCTGATAATTAACTTTGAGTTTGCCTAGTTCACTCAGATATTGGTCATAACTTTGCATTAACTGTGTGAGCAATGCCTGTTGTGAGCGCAGTAGCTTAATTTGCCCCTCGCTGTAGCGATTGGTCTGCTCGAGTTCTTGTTCGTTGAGCGCTTGCTGTTGCTCTAGGTGATATCTATCTAGACGTGCATCAGCGATCAGGGTCTGCAGTTTTTCATGGTTTGGTGGTTTGGGCAGCGATTGCAACATTTGCAAGAAACGTTCACCAAAGGCGGAGTTCATTTTGACCCAAGTGATTTGCTCTTGGATATTGGCCAACTGCTTAGCTTGGGATTGATATTGCAGTTCAGCCTGTTCCTGTTGCTCAACCACATTATTGATTTGCAAGGTTAAGGTTTGGAGTTTTTGGCCATAGATCTGATTGGTGTCGGCGATATTGCGCGTAACTGGGTCGACGACTTTTGCAGTATCGACGAGATTTTTGGCCAAGGTTGCATCGGTTTGTCGCTGGCGCTGCTTATTTATCACCTTATTGATGGTTTCAATAAAGGCTTCCTGTTGGCTCAGTTGTTGGCGCACCAGTTGTAACTGTAGTTGTGTGAGTTCGATGCGCTTTTGGCTGCTGGCGAGTTCAGCCTCATGGGTGGCAAGGCTTTGTTCGAAAAAAATCCGCTGCGTTTGCTGCAATTCACCCGTTGGGGTGTCGATAGGCGCCAATTCCGTTTTCTTATTTTGCAGCACATTTTGCCTAGCGTTGGCAATGACGGAGGGCAGCAGGTTATGGCGCTGCAATAGCTCGTTGACTTGGTTACCAAGGGCGGTCTCGCTCTCTTTTAACTCAGACAAGCGCAAATAAGCCATTGAGGCTTGCTGGTTAAGATCTGTGCCTTTATCCAGTTTAAGTTGGACTGCTGCCTCTTTGAGTCCTTGATTAATGACCTTTTTATTTTTTTCAAAATCAAGTTGAGCCTGCTGAAAGCTACTCGCATTCGCCGCCAGCCTATCAATGTTGTTTTTAAGTTCAGTAATTTGATCGTCAATGCTGATATTTTGTTGTTGATTTTGGTTGTTTAAACCAAGGCGCTTATCCAACTGCAAGGGCGAATTGGCATGGAGAGAAAAAGAGAAAAAAGCAATAACGAACAATAAAATACGTGGCATATAGGCAAAAGCAATTAGGGGCGAAAGACGCACTCATCTTAGCCAACTTGGGCCAAGATTGGTATGTTTTAAACGTTCTTTTTTCGCCGTTGGGATTGGTGGGATTGATGGGTTTCAAAGATGGCGGTCGCGACGATGATGCTTCCGCCTATCAAGGTGTTTACATTAAGTGCTTCACCTAAAATCAGTAAAGCTAGCATGGCTCCATAGAATGGCTGGAGACAGGAGACTAATCCAACGGTTTTGGCACTTAATTGCCTTAGGGCTGAGGTAAATAATGCATGGGGGGCGGCGGTAAACACCACCCCGAGCAACAGGATTAATCCCCAGGTTTCGCGGGAGATAGTGTGTAACTCAGTTTGATGCCAAGGCATAAGAAATACCGCCGCCACTAAGGTTTGGTAAAACATGGCGTGTGGGCCGCTATATTGCGAAAAATAGCGTTTTTGCAGCAGGTTGCGAGCGGTAAATAACATCGCCGATAGGATACCGATTGCAATGCCTAAGGTGGTGTCGTTACCTAGATTGGCTTCCAGGGATCAATAGCACTACGCCTATCAGTACCAAGATACCGCTGATAATATCCATTAGCTTGATTTTATTGCCCGTTAATAACGGCTCGGCAATTACTGTCATGACGGGATAAGTAAAAAAGGCGATCATACCGATGGCAACCGAGGAGAGTTGCATTGCGGCAAAATACGTGACCCAATGCAAACTGACGATGACACCTAAACCGATAGCGACTAAGTAATCTTTTTTGCTCCCAAGACTTAAGTATTTACCACGAAGTTTGACCAGCAGAGTCAGTACAAATGCGGCAACCACACATCTGAGGAATGTGATATCGAGTGCGCTTAAGGGAATTAACTTTGAGAACAAGGCCGTGCCACCAAACATCAGCACAGCCAGGTGTAATTCGAGTAATCCCGAGGGTTTAGCAGTTTGGCTCAAATTAACCGTCAAAACGCTTAGTCAGCAGATGGCAGGTCTTTGATATTGGCAAAGGCTTGACCCATTCGCGTCACGGCTTCAGGTTCAACACTTTCAGCAAAGGTATCGATAGCCTCTTTTGCAAACAGCATCACAACGGTACTGCCAAGTTTAAAGCGGCCCATTTCTTCACCTTTATTTAAAGTGATGGCATCTGGCCCGACTGTTGGATAGTCCCAAGTGAATACTTGCTTACCCGTTGGCGGCGTCACAGTACCTGCCCAAACGGTTTCTATACTGGCTACTATGGTTGCACCGACTAATACCATTGCTAGCGGGCCTCGGTCGGTTTCAAAAATGGCGACGACACGTTCGTTGCGAGCAAACAGACCTGGAACATGGCGCGCGGTTAACGGATTAACCGAAAACAACTCGCCCGGCACATAGGTCATCTTAGATAGGGTGCCTTTAATCGGCATATGGATGCGGTGATAATCCTTAGGAGCCAGATAAATCGTCGCAAAATCACCCCCTTCGAAACGTTTGGCATCTTCAGCTTGATCGCCAAGCAGGGTGAGTGAAGAGTAGTGATGGCCTTTAGCTTGGAAAATGCGGCCATCCTTGATGGGGCCTAGCTGGCTCACTGCGCCATCAACCGGATGGACCATGATATTGGCCGCGCTATTGATGGGGCGAATACCTGGCTTAAGTGCGCGGGTGAAGAAATCATTGAAACTTTTATAGGCTTCAGGTTCGCTTTGAGCCGCTTCACTCATATCAATTTTATATTGCTTGATAAACCATTTAATCGCGGCAGTCGTTAATGCGCCAGCTTCAGACGCGGCAAGTTTACCGACTAAGCGAGATAACAGGTGCTTTGGCAGCATGTACTGCAACGCAATTTTCACTTTATCCAATTTATGTTCCTTTCCGTTTGCGGCTCAACTTAGGTTGAGACTTATTTTATGTTAATTTATTCGCCGTTCCGCTTATTCATCGCTTTGGGCGCGGAATTGCCGAGCGTGACGCTGCTCATCAAGGCTTGCAATAATACGGTGATAGTTATTAAAGCGATCTTCGCTGATTTTACCCGCATCGACAGCAGCCTTTAAGGCGCAGCCAGGATCGTCTCCGTGTTTGCAGTCGCGGAATTTACAGCCACCTAAAAAGTCGCGAAATTCAATAAAACACCAACCAACACGCTGCGCAGGCAAATGCCAAAGGGCAAATTCGCGCACACCGGGGGAATCAATTAAATCACCGCCACTAGGTAAATGCAGTAATTTAGCGGTAGTGGTAGTGTGTTGCCCAAGCCCAGAGTTGTCGGAGACATCGCCCACCAGTAGCTCGGCTTCTGGCAGTAAGGCGTTTACCAGTGAAGACTTACCCACACCTGACTGACCCGCAAACACACTCACTTTATCCTTGAGCAGTGCTTTGATGGTTTCTAGACCTTCGCCTAATTTACTGCTGACCTTATACACCGGATAGCCAATATCTTGATAACGCTTTAAGGCTTCCTCTATGGCTGGCGCTTCTTCAGGCGTCAGCAGATCGATTTTATTCAAAATAATAATCGGCGGAATATCGGTGTCTTCGGCTGCCACTAAGTAGCGGTCAATAATTTGAGTGGTAAAGCTAGGTAACACCGACGACACAATCAAAATTTGGTCGATATTCGAAGCGATAATTTTCACGCCATCATATAAATCGGGGCGTGAGAGTGAAGAGTGTCTTGGATGTACTGCTTCCACAATGCCTGCTATGCCACTATTGGCTTGGCTTTCAATGGCTAAGCGTACAATCACTTTATCGCCAGTGACTAAACTGGTAATCGTGCGGCGAATATTACAGCGCACAATGTGGCCGTCTTCAGTTTCAATATCGGCATGTTGGCCAAAGCGAGATATGACAGTACCGCTCTGTTCTGGGCCGAGTGAGCTATCCTGTAACTCAGGCGTATTTTTATCACCACTGTCACGATTGAGGCGTTTCTCGTGATTGGCGCGCATACGGCGTAATTGGCCTTGGCTTAGGGGTTTCTTTTTACTCACTGGTTTGTCTTCGTCAATTAGGTGATATTTTGTGTTTGAAAAAAGCAGTATGATACACGCTCTTGAATAAAAAAGCCTGAATTTAGGCTAACTGACACGATAAGGCGCAATTATGGCGGCAGACGCAAATAATCTCATTTGGATCGATCTTGAAATGACTGGGTTAGAACCCGATGTGGATAGAGTCATTGAAATTGCTACCTTAGTAACGGACCAAGAACTCAATATTATCGGTCAGGGACCTGTGATTGCGATTCACCAATCGGATGAAGTATTAGCGGCTATGGATGATTGGAACCAAAAACACCATGGTGAATCGGGACTGATTGAGAGAGTCCGCGCCAGCCAAGTGAACGAAGCAGAGGCTGTTGCTCAAACTATTGCTTTCTTAGCGCAATACGTACCTAAGGGCGTCTCACCAATGTGCGGTAACAGCGTGGGCCAAGACCGTCGCTTTTTAAACCGCTACATGCGCGAGCTGGAGGATTACTTCCATTACCGCAACCTCGACGTAAGCACGGTTAAAGAGTTAGTGAAGCGTTGGAGCCCTGAAACCATGGCGGGTTTCAAAAAGCAAAACACTCACCAAGCTTTGCAAGATATCCAAGAGTCGATAGCAGAATTGCAGTATTACCGTAGCAAAGTATTTAAAATTTGACCGATCAGCAGATAAATCTGCAAGAAGGGGTTGCAGCCGCATAAATTTTTCATATAATGCGGCCTCAACTTTTTGATGCGGACATGATTGTCTAGTCAAATAAGTGAAGCCTACACTCGCTCAGTTGATAAAGGTGAAAAACGATACCTTTGTGAATGTTGAAGCGGATGTGGCAGCAATACTCTAAGTTGAAAAGAAAAGCGACATTAGCTCAGTTGGTAGAGCGATACCTTGCCAAGGTATAGGTCATCGGTTCGAACCCGATATGTCGCTCCAAATACAAATTTTAGTGATTTACCAAGTCATTAAATACAAAATATGCGACATTAGCTCAGTTGATAAAGGTTGATAGACGATACCTTTGTTAATGTTGAAGGCGATTGTAGCAGCGATACAAAAGGCGACATTAGCTCAGTTGGTAGAGCGATACCTTGCCAAGGTATAGGTCATCGGTTCGAACCCGATATGTCGCTCCAAATAGAAATTTAGTGATTTACCAAGTCATTAAATACAAAATATGCGACATTAGCTCAGTTGATAAAGGTTGATAGACGATACCTTTGTGGATGTTGAAGACGAATGTGACAGCACTAATTATGCGACATTAGCTCAGTTGGTAGAGCGATACCTTGCCAAGGTATAGGTCATCGGTTCGAACCCGATATGTCGCTCCAATTTTAGACAGTTACAGTCTTTAAATGTAAGTGCGACATTAGCTCAGTTGACACAAGGTGGATAGACGATACCTTTGTGAACGTTGAAAGCGGATGTGACAGCACTACTCTAAGTTGTAAAGAAAGGCGACATTAGCTCAGTTGGTAGAGCGATACCTTGCCAAGGTATAGGTCATCGGTTCGAACCCGATATGTCGCTCCAATTCCCTGAATTTCCATTATCAAACTCCTCAATTTAAGACGATTTTAATTGCACTATGATGTAGCAATGCATTTATTTTCCAAACTATAGGTCATGGGTTTGAAGCTCTCTTGATTAGAGCCACGTCGCTCCAATTTTTTCTCTAAATCCTTTCATAAATATAAACAATCCACATATTGTTGAAAATGTAGTGCTTTCGTTGCCTCGAATTACATTTATCTTCAGGTTAACGCCTTATCGCTCATTGAGAATAAGTTCAGTTTTTAGCAACTGTTTTAATCCCTTATGGACGACAGTGTCGGATAAGCTGCAACCAGAATTTTTCATTTTCGGTATTTTTGCATTTTATGGAAAACAAAACACCGAGCTTAATGCGTGATCTGGGCTTTGCTTCTTTAAGATTTTCTAAATTAGATGGCACCATGAAGGGCAAATTATGATCTTGCTCAATTATTCGCAATGTTTTTGCTTACATAATGAATCCAGACAAAAAATAGCGCCAAGTTGTTGGCTTAACATTGGAGTGCATTATATGCGTATTCAACAATTACGTGATTTACTTGAGTATGTGGCGAACTGCCGCTTAGATATGGCGCAACTCTATGGCCGACTAAACAATCAGGCCGACTCCGCCCGTGTGAAGATGATGTTGGAGTATTTTGAATCTCATCAAAAACATGTCGCTGAAAAATTGCGTGATTATATGGATGAGGCACCCGTAAGAGTATTAGATACTTGGTATAAAGACTTTGTATTTGAAGATTTTACTAAGCGTTGTCAAGATACTATGTTGCCAGCGAACATGAATGAAGATGATGTGTTGAATCTACACCTCGACTTAGAAAACCGCTTGATTGGGTTACTGGAAAAAACCGTTAATTCAACCACCGCAGAAGATGCACGCACAGCTTTAGAGGGGTTAATTCGCGTTGAGAAAATCCAGCAGCAACGTTTAGTGCACAGCACCATTCGGATGGATGATATCTAATTTATCGATAGTTTATTTGCCTTAGGAGGGCGTTCAAAATTCTGTGTCAGGCTAATTTTTAAATTTCTAGCACGCTATCTAAACGTCCTTCAAAATAAATCGCTAACTGAGATAAACAAAGGCTCCAATTGTGGATTGGCATAGTCCATTTATCTGAGGCGTTTAATATGCCTGCGTAAAGTAGCTTCAACAAGCTATTTTCATTAGGAAATGCACCTTTGGTTTTGGTGAGCTTTCTAAATTGGCGATGTACAGCCTCAACCGCATTGGTCGTGTAAATCACTTTCCTGATATGTTCTGGGTACTTAAAATAATGGGACAAATTATGCCATTTGCGACGCCAAGAGTTGATTACCAACGGATAAGCATCACCCCATTTGGCCTCCAGTTCGTCCAAGGCCATCTCTGCGGCTTCTTTACTCACGGCTCGATACACAGGCTTTAAATCAGCCATAAACGCTTTCTGATTTTTTGAGGCGACATACTTCATTGAGTTGCGGATCTGGTGGATAACGCATAGCTGTGTTTCCGTATGAGGGAAGATACTGGCTATGGCCTCTGGGAAACCGGTCAAGCCGTCAACACAGGCGATAAGAATATCTTTTACACCACGATTATTAAGATCGGTCAGTACGGATAGCCAGTAATTAGCGCCTTCATTTTCGGATAAGTGAAGCCCTAAAATTTCCTTTTTTCCTTTCATATTAAGCGCTAACAATGTGTAAACGGCTTTACTGACGTAACGCCCATCCTCTTTGACTTTATAATGTATCGCATCAAGCCAAACGATAGGATAATGGCTATCTAATGGGCGCTGTTGCCACGCTTTAAGTTCGGGGATGAGTTTGTCGGTGATGGCGCTTACTGTTGCGTTAGACACATTGAGCCCATACATATCTTCAACATGTTGATTAATATCGCGATAGCTCATACCTATACTGAACATCGATAACACTTTACGTTCGATTTCATCGGTTAGTGTAGTTTGATTTTTCTTAATCAACTGAGGCTCAAAGGTGCCATTGCGGTCTCTAGGAGCGTCTAACTCAAAGTTACCGGACGGATGCTTAATGGTCTTAGGGGTTTTGCCATTTTTACGATTAGGCTGAGGATCATGCGCTAAATGCTGCTCAAGCTCAGCCTGGAGAGCCGCTTCAGTGAGTTGCTTGATCAGTGGGCCAAGAATGCTGTCTTTACCTGTGAGGCTTTTACCTGACTGCAGATCTTTAAGGGCTTGTTCGAAGTTAAAAGGTTGGGTCATGTGTCATTCCTGTTTTTGAATATTTTACTGAAATGACACAGAATTATGAACACTACCTGCCTTAGTGTGAATTATCTCAAAGCCAGCAATTCGCTGGCTTTGTTGTTTTTATGCATTGTAAACATTATTCAATTTTGCTGCTTTTTGCATGGCATCTGATTTACGTCATAACTTTTCAAGGCGGTTTTTGCTACTTTCTTGATCTCATTGGTTGATTTGGCCTTGAAACGTTTAGTGCTTTCCCATGTACATGCTGTCTTGGGTGGCTGCCCTTTTGTTATTTTGTCGCGCAGGAGATCCTCTATGGCACAAGATTTATCGAGTTTACCCACAGCGCTTTTTACTCAGGAGCAGGTGAGGGACGCCGAACTGCTCGCAGTTTCAGAAGGTAAAACCACATTATATCAATTGGTTGAACGTGCTGGGCGTGCTGCGTTTGACTGTTTAGCTACGCAGATAGCACGTCAGCCTAGGCTTGAGTCTATGCCATTACTGGTACTCGCAGGCAGTGGAAATAATGGTGCCGATGCCTTAGTTTGTGCACGCCTTGCCTTAGAGGCCGGGCATAAGGTCATGGTTTTCTTACTAAAGACCAAAGGAACGCCTGAATTTGAGCAAGCACTTTCGGCCTATCTAAATCAAGGCGGTATAGCCGACTCTCCCAATATCGACGCGATCTTGCAGGCGCCAATGCTTATCGATGGGTTGCTCGGGACTGGTGTTCATGGTGGTGTGCGTGAGGAGGTTGCCGCACTTATCCAAGCTATTAATCAGAGCGATGCTTGGGTGCTTAGTTTAGATCTTCCTTCCGGGATCGTTGCCGATACCGGTGTTGTTGCTCAAGCTGCAGTGATGGCTGATCTGACGTTGTGCTTTGGCGGATTGAAACAAGGCCTGCTTACCAGTAAGGCGAGACATTATTGCGGTGATCTTGACTTTGCCGATCTGGGATTAACGCCATTTTTTAAGACGCCAAATGCGACTCGAGTGGGCGGTGAGATTTTAAAAAGCTATTTTGCCGCCAGAGCAAGGGATAGCCACAAAGGTCAATCGGGTAAAGTGACGTTGATTGGTGGTGATTTTGGGATGGCAGGAGCGATTCGCCTTGCTAGTGAGGCGTGTTTGCGTGCGGGTGCCGGATTAGTCACAGTGATCAGCAGGCCAGAGCATCAACTTACCGTGAATGTGTCTCGCCCTGAGTTAATGTTTTGGGGCTGCGAGCTGGTCGATATGGAGGTGTATCTGCGCCTTGGTTGGGCTCAGGTGGTCGTGCTTGGCCCTGGTTTAGGTAAACATGATTGGGGCTATAACTTGTTTAAAGCTGCGGGGTTAAGTGATAAACCCTGCGTACTCGATGCTGATGCTTTGAATTTACTCAGCAATGAACCTCGCAGACAAACCAACTGGGTGCTTACGCCCCATCCTGGTGAAGCCGCGCGGCTGTTAGGGTGCAATGTGGCCGAGATTGAACAGGACAGATTTGCTGCCGTACGTGCCTTACAGCAAAAATACGGTGGGGTAGTACTGCTTAAAGGCGCTGGCACAGTAATTTTTGATGGTAAGCAGATGGTTGTGGCGCCTGTTGGCAACCCCGGACTTGCGAGTGGTGGGTGCGGCGATGTGTTATCTGGTATTATAGGCGCACTGATGGCTCAGGGGATGGATAACATGCAGGCGACTGTGGTTGGAGTCGTTGTTCATGGTTGTGCTGCGGATCTTGCTGCGGTACAAGGTGAGCGGGGGATGTTAGCCAGCGATTTGATGCCTTTTATTCGCCAATTAGTAAATAGTGATTTACTCTAGGCGCTGTGAGACTTAAGTGCGGCGATACTGCCCCGCTTAAGTTGCTTCCTCCACCAATAACAGCAGTGATATAAGCGGAAATGACAGAGTTAACCTTTCAATTAAATAACGAAGACGAGACTATTGCAGTTGGGCAAACATTGGCCCGCCATATTCAAGCGCCTTTGACTCTGTATTTGACGGGGGATTTAGGGGCAGGTAAAACCACTCTAAGCCGAGGGTTAATTCAAGGATTAGGGCATAAAGGTGCAGTAAAAAGTCCAACTTACACGCTAGTTGAACCTTATGAACTCGATGGTGTCGAAGTTTATCATTTTGATTTGTATCGTTTAAACGATCCTGAAGAGCTCGAGTTTATGGGGATCCGTGATTACTTCACCGACAATAGCCTGTGCATCGTTGAATGGCCCGACAAAGGTGAAGGGCTGTTACCCGATGCTGATATTCACCTGCATTTAAATTATGTTAATCAAGGACGTGAAATCCACATTCGAGCCTTAACCGACTCAGGTAAAACGCTATTAGCCGCGATAAAATAAAAACAAAAATGACTAAAAATAAGCATTACTTTCAAGGTATTATTCTTTTACTGTGCACATTTTTTGCTGTGGCGGCCCAAGCGGCAAACCAGCTCGAAAGTGTGCGCATTTGGGCTGCACCCGAGTCGACGCGAATCGTGTTCGATTTGAGCGAAGTACCCAATTACAGCTACTTTACCCTCGATGGACCTAATCGTTTAGTGGTCGACCTAAAAAAGGCATCGACGAAACTGAATCTGAAAAATGTTGATAACAACAGTAAGTTAGTTAAAGGGATTCGGGTCAGTAAATCCCCCACGAAAGGGGATTTACGACTGGTTATCGATTTGGTTAAGCCATTAAATCCAAATTTGTTTTCGCTGCCCGTGACGGCACCTTATGGCAATCGTCTAGTGGTCGACTTAGAGGATAAAAGCGCCACTGCAGAGCTATCGGCCGTGAGTTCAACTCCAGTCAAAAAAAATGTGACTCAAAGCGTTCAAGCTTCTCGAGATATTGTGATTGCTATTGATGCTGGACATGGTGGTGACGATCCGGGGTCGATTGGGCCATCTGGTCTCTATGAGAAAAAAGTAGTATTTGAAATTTCAAAGCGCCTTGCCAGTAAAATTAACGACACCCCAGGAATGCGTGCCGTGATGATCCGTAGTGGTGACTACTTTGTTAACTTAAACCGGCGCTCTGAGCTTGCCCGCAATAGTAAGGCCGACCTACTGATTTCTATCCATGCGGATGCTTTCACATCGCCCAATCCTCGCGGGGCGTCCGTGTGGGTATTATCGATGCGCCGTGCAAACAGTGAAATTGGTCGTTGGTTAGAGCAAAAAGAGAAACACTCAGAATTGTTGGGTGGTGCAGGGGAAATTATTCAAAATACTGATAATGAACAGTATCTTGCAATGACCTTACTCGATATGTCGATGAACAGCTCTATGGCCATTGGTCACTCGGTTGCTGGGGATATTTTAAAAGATTTAGGTGCTGTGACTGAGCTGCATAAGAGCCGCCCAGAATCGGCAAGTTTTGCGGTATTGAAATCCCCTGATATTCCTTCAATTCTAGTGGAAACAGGGTTTATCTCGAATCCTAAGGAAGAGCGTTTGCTGAGCAGCAGCCGTCATCAAGAAAGCATTGCCACCGCAATTTATAAGGGTGTTAACCGTTATTTCCATAATAATCCGCCAGCAGATACGCTATTAGCGAAGAAAAATACCACTGGCTCAACTGTTAAATCCAGTAGCAAATCTGCTGGTACCATCAAACATAAGGTGAGCCGCGGTGAGTCGCTTTCTGCAATAGCCCAGCGTTATAAAGTCCCTATGGCCAGTATTATTCGCGCCAATGGCATGAAGACCGATGTTGTTCAGCTTGGGCAAACACTCGTGATTCCTGAGAGTTAATAGGATGAAGTCTATGGGGATCCAAATCCTTCCGCCGCAATTAGCGAACCAAATCGCCGCAGGTGAAGTTGTCGAAAGACCCGCCTCTGTGGTGAAAGAGCTCGTGGAGAACAGCTTAGATGCAGGAGCCAGCCGTATCGATATTGAAATCGATAAGGGCGGCAGTAAGCTGATTAAGATCCGCGACAATGGTTCAGGGATCCCCAAGGAGGAATTAGCATTAGCCTTGTCGCGCCATGCCACCTCGAAACTGCATTCCCTTGATGATCTTGAGGCCATCCTCAGTTTTGGTTTCCGCGGCGAGGCATTAGCGAGTATCAGCTCTGTCTCCCGTTTAACCTTGACATCACGCACCGCTGAGCAAAGCGAAGCTTGGCAAGCCTACGCAGAAGGCGTCGAGATGGCGGTTAAAGTCATGCCTGCGGCGCATCCGGTGGGATCAACCATTGAAGTCGTCGATCTATTTTTTAATACACCAGCCCGTAGACGTTTTTTAAAAAGCGATAAAACCGAATTTACCCATATCGATGAATGGTTAAAGCGAATCGCTTTGGTGCGAGGGGATATCCATTTTACCCTGACACACAATGGCAAAACCGTGCGCAACTATCGCCCAGCGATGAATGAGCCGCAATATTTACAGCGATTGACTCAAGTCGCTGGTCGGCCGTTTGCAGATGAGGCGCTGCGGGTTGAATGCCAACACGATGATTTACGTCTGAGTGGTTATTTGCAATCGCCTTGGTCAACAGTGTTAACCGATACCCATTACTTTTATGTCAATGGCCGTTTAGTACGCGATCGTTTAGTCAATCATGCGGTGCGCCAAGCATTTGCGCAAAAAGCCGAAGTAGAACAACCCGGCTATGTGCTGATGCTGGATATCGATCCCCACCAGGTGGATGTGAACGTGCATCCGGCGAAACATGAAGTGCGATTCCATCAAAGTCGTTATGTACATGATTATATTTTACAGGCGCTACAATCCGCGTTAGAAGAAGCGGGTGAGCTCCGTTTTGAGCCACATTCTCCACAGATTGATGACTCATCTCCTTATGTAAAGCCCGAGACAGAGTCTTCTGCTTTTGAACTTCAATCTACGGAATCTAACGCTAAATATCTAGGGATCGATACCACTGGAGAGCGTCAGGCTGAGGCGCGTGTTGTCGAATATCGCTCTAGTGACATGCCTAAAATGCGCACAGGTACTGCGGTTCAAAGCAACGCCTTTGGTAGTATGAGTGTGCCAAGGGAAACGCGCAGTGGTTCTTCTGGTGAATCTCGCCCACGCGCTGAACTGCCTTCAAAGACTGCGATTGCCAGTTACGGCGCGTTACTGCAAACCCCATCTTACAGCGTACAGGATAAGGCCTATCAACCGACTTTACCTATGCCATCAATACTCGATGGACAATTTTGGGTATTTACTGATGGGCCAAAATTAAGTTTATTACGTATTGAGTCGGTGGCATTAGCAACCCGCAGCGATGAAATTGAAACGAAACTGGCGACAGGGTTGATTGGGCAGCCTTTATTGATGCCAGTATCGGTAGCGGCTGATACTGATTGGTCATCGTTGCTTGACGAACATGCAACACTTATCCGCCAACTAGGATTAGAGCTAACAATTCGCTATCAGCAGTTGATTATTAAAAAAGTGCCCCCATATCTGAGGGACTGCCAGTTAGCGAGGGTAATACCTGAGTGGTTACAATCGCTACGTTTTGAAGCTCCTGCACCTAATGCTCTGGCAATATGGTTGGCTGAGCAGAGTTTAACTGGATTTATCTCGGCCCCCGATGTTTGGGTGGCCTATTGCCAGTTAACGGAAGAGAAAAGACAGCAAATTGCCAGTAAAGCAGTATCCTTACCTTGGCAATCGTGGTTAGAAGAGCAAGCAATTGAATAAAGAATTACAACCTAAAGTGGTTTTTTTGATGGGGCCAACGGCGTCAGGAAAAACGGCTTTAGCTCTCGAATTAGCCGAAAAGCATAATTGCGAAATTATCTCGGTTGATTCAGCATTAATCTATCGTGGTATGGATATCGGCAGTGCTAAGCCCTCGGCAGAGGAATTAGCCAGAGGTCCGCACCGTCTGATTGATATTCGCGATCCTAGCGAAAGTTATTCTGCTGCCGATTTTAGAGCCGATGCGCTGAGTGAGATTGAACAGATTATCAGCATGGGAAAGACCCCTTTATTAGTGGGCGGAACCATGATGTATTTTAAGGCTCTGTTGGAGGGATTATCTCCGCTACCAAGTGCTGATGAGGTTATCCGCGCCGATATTCAAGCCGAGGCGGATGCAAACGGATGGGAAGCACTGCACGATCAATTAAGGGAGATAGATCCCGTATCGGCAGAAAGAATTCATCCTAATGATCCACAAAGGCTTTCAAGAGCGTTAGAAGTCTATAGAATAAGCGGTAAGAGCCTGACTGAGTTAACAATGACCAAGTCGGCTCCTTTACCCTATAATGTGGTGCAATTTGCCATTGCCCCCCGTGAGCGTAAAGTGCTGCATGAGTTAATTGGACAGCGCTTTCGTATAATGTTAGAGCAAGGCTTTATTGATGAGGTAGCCCAGCTTAAAGCGAGAGATGACTTACATTTAGATTTACCCTCAATGCGTTGCGTGGGATATCGACAATGTTGGCAATATCTCGATGGTGAATTTGACCATGATACTATGGTCGAAAAAGCCATTGCTGCTACTAGGCAATTAGCTAAGCGTCAATTAACATGGTTGCGTAGTTGGCCAGAGTTGAATTGGCTTGAAAGTGGTGCTGAGGGGAATTTAGTTACACTTATGCGTCATTGCCGCTAGCTTATTAGCCCTTGCTGTATAATACTAAAACTAAACAAAAAAACTTCACTGATACCGATTTATTTATATAAATTAAAAAGGAAATAATAAAATGGCTAAGGGGCAATCTTTACAAGACCCATTTTTGAACGCACTACGCCGCGAGCGCGTTCCAGTATCAATTTACTTGGTAAACGGCATTAAACTCCAAGGACAGGTAGAGTCGTTTGATCAATTTGTCATTCTGTTGAAAAACACAGTGAGCCAAATGGTTTACAAACACGCTATTTCTACTGTTGTTCCTGCTCGCCCATTTAACGTTGCTGGTCACCAAAATGCCCAGGGCGGTTACGGTGCGCAAGACGATATGCCAAGTGGCGAATAAGGTTTAGTTAAGGAGTCTGCTTCTTGTTTGATCGTTATGAGGCGGGAGAAACAGCGGTTCTTGTCCATATCGACTTTTCCGATGAGGAACGCCGAGAAGACTTAGTCGAGTTACAGCTATTAGTTGAATCAGCTGGAGCGCGCTCAGTCGGGGTCATTACTGGAAGTCGACGTTCACCAGACCGTAAGTTTTTCATTGGTTCTGGTAAAGCCGAAGAGTTAGCCGCTTTAGTGGCTGCCACCGAGGCGAATGTGGTTATTTTCAATCACGCCTTGAGTCCTGCTCAGGAGCGAAACCTTGAACAGGTGTGTCAGTGCCGAGTATTGGACAGGACCTCTCTGATTTTGGATATTTTCGCCCAACGAGCTCGGACCCATGAAGGTAAGTTACAGGTGGAGCTAGCGCAATTGCGCCACATGTCGACTCGCCTAGTGCGTGGTTGGACTCACCTTGAGCGCCAAAAAGGGGGTATTGGTTTACGTGGCCCAGGGGAAACCCAGCTCGAAACCGATAGGCGTTTGCTCAGGGGCCGCATTAAAAATATCAATAAGCGTTTAGAGCGTGTTGATAAACAACGTGAGCAGAGTCGCCGCGCCCGTAAGCGTAGTGACATGCCAACCGTCTCATTAGTGGGTTATACCAACGCTGGCAAGTCAACGCTGTTTAATGCCTTAACCTCATCAGATGTTTATGCAGCCGACCAGCTATTTGCCACACTTGATCCCACATTGAGAAAGTTAGATCTGCCCGACGGTGCCGTGATATTAGCGGACACTGTAGGTTTTATCCGCCATTTGCCGCATGATCTTGTCGCCGCATTTAAAGCGACATTACAAGAAACGCGTCAAGCAGAGTTGTTACTGCATATTGTTGATTGTGCAGATGAAAATATGGCGGATAATTTTGAGCAAGTGCAATCAGTGCTGAAAGAAATCGATGCCGATGAAGTGATGCAGCTGATTGTTTGTAATAAAATTGACTTGCTTGAAGATGTAACGCCGCGTATCGAATATGATGACCGCGGTAAGCCTGTACGAGTCTGGGTTTCGGCACATAAGCGTTTGGGATTTGATCTGCTCCTGAAGGCGATCACCGAGCTAATTGGTGAAGTTATTCATGAGTTTACACTTAGAATTCCGGCAACTGCTGGACATTATCTTGGCCAGTTTTATCGACTGGATGCGATACAGCAGAAAGAGTACGACGATCTGGGGAACTGTATTTTGTCTGTTCGTTTATCGGATGCCGATTGGCGCCGATTAGCTAAACAGAGTCAGGGTGAGTTAGAAACCTTTATCTTCGATCCGTCGATAGAAAAGGCTGTTTGTTAATAATCTAATTTATTTCATCCACTTATGGAGTGCTAAATGGCTTGGAACGAGCCCGGTAACAAGGGTAATGATCCTTGGGGAAATAAAGGTGGTAACGACAAAGGACCACCGGACCTTGATGAGGTTTTTCGTAATCTTTCAAAACGCTTTGGCGGCAACGGTAATGGCTCTTCAGGCCAGAACTTGAGTTCCTTTAGCTTAATCATCATTCTTGCCATCGCTTTTGTTGTTTGGGGACTTTCGGGTTTGTACACCATTAAAGAGGCTGAACGTGGCGTAGCGTTGCGTTTTGGCCAACATAATGGTGAGGTGGGACCGGGTCTTCACTGGAAACCAACGTTTATCGATGAAATTTATCCTGTTGACGTGCAATCAGTTCGCTCTGTGCCATCGTCTGGCAGCATGTTAACTTCCGATGAAAACGTCGTGAAGGTTGAGCTAGACGTGCAATATCGTATTTCAGATGCGTATGCCTATCTTTTTAGTGCGGTAGACGCCAATGCCAGTTTACGTGAAGCCACTGACAGTGCGCTGCGCTATGTCATTGGTCATAACAAGATGGACGATATTCTGACCACAGGCCGTGATGCTATTCGTCGCGACACTTGGAAAGAATTAGAGCGTATTCTTGAGCCGTATAAGTTGGGCTTGGCGATTGTTGACGTTAACTTCTTGCCAGCGCGTCCGCCTGAAGAAGTGAAAGATGCTTTCGATGATGCCATTTCAGCGCAAGAAGACGAACAACGCTTTATTCGTGAGGCTGAAGCCTATGCCCGTGAGATTGAACCGAAAGCACGTGGTGAAGTCGAGCGCATGGCGCAACAAGCTAATGCTTATAAAGAACGTGAAATTTTAGAGGCGCGCGGTAAAGTGGCTCGTTTTGAGTTGCTGTTACCTGAGTACCAAGCTGCACCTGAAGTGACCCGTAAGCGTTTGTATCTCGATGCAATGCAACAGGTGATGACTGACACTAACAAAGTCATTATCGATGCTAAAAACAACGGCAATTTAATGTATCTGCCACTAGACAAGTTAATGAAAGAGAAGCCTGCGACTATGCCAGACGTTGAGCCTAAACCTCAGCAGAATGTCAATTCTTCATCTATTCCAACGACTCGCATTGGTGAGCCTTTGAGTGGACGCCCATCTCGCGAGGAACGTGCTCGCCAGGGGAGGGAGTAATTCATGGGTAGATTAAGTATTGTTCTGATCGCCGTTATATTAGGCATTGGTTTGTCATCTGTGATGGTGGTTAACGAAGGCGAACGTGCGATTGTGGCGCGCTTCGGCGAAATCGTTAAAGACAACGTCGATGGCAAACAAGTGACGCGCGTTTTTAGCCCCGGTTTACACTTTAAAGTCCCTGTGATCGATAAGGTGAAGTTACTTGATGCGCGTATCCAAACCTTAGATGGTGCTGCAGATCGTTTCGTCACCTCTGAGAAAAAAGACTTAATGGTCGACTCCTATGTGAAGTGGCGTATTTTTGATTTCGAAAAATACTACCTCTCTACTAATGGGGGGATTAAATCGAATGCTGAGACCTTACTACAACGTAAGATCAACAACGATTTACGTACCGAGTTTGGTCGTCGTACGATCAAAGAGATCGTTTCTGGGCAGCGTGATGAGTTACAAAATAACGCGTTAGCGAATGCTGCTGAGAGTGCTAAAGATTTAGGTATTGAAGTTGTTGACGTGCGTGTTAAGCAGATCAACTTACCTGCAAACGTGAGTAACAGTATTTACCAACGTATGCGCGCGGAGCGTCAAGCTGTGGCTAAAGAGCACCGTGCTCAAGGTAAAGAGCAATCTGAAATTATTCGCGCAACGATTGATGCTAATGTCACTGTTAAAATTGCGGAAGCAGAGCGTAAAGCCTTAACCATTCGTGGTGAAGGTGATGCATTAGCGGCAAAAATTTATTCGGATGCTTATAACAAAGATCCTGAGTTTTTCAGCTTTATGCGTAGCTTAGATGCTTATCGTGCGAGCTTCTCTGGTAATTCAGATATCATGGTGTTAGAACCTGATAGCGAATTTTTCAAATACATGAAGAGCAGCGCTGCGAAAAAATAGCGATTCGAAATCGCTCAGAATGGGTTCCTATAATAGGGACCCATTTTTTTTATCCAAACGAAAAACAGCATGTGACAAAGTTAACGCTAAACTTACATTAGCAACACATGGTTTATGCCTATCTGACCGTCAATATGCTCCAAAAACAGATAAAATTGCTTAATAGCTGTGCTTTTTTTATCCACTTTTTAAAAAACACGCAATCTCCCTAACTTACTTGCGTGTTTTCACTATGATCTGCTTCTAATTTTTAGCTATAATGAGCCCCGCTTCAAACTTCGATTTTTGTCCATGGTGATAACTAAAGGGCAAAAAGTCTTTGAAATATAAAAATTCCAACACCCTCTGGGAGATAAGTGGATGAGCAATGCGCCAGTCGATACCGGACGTCGCAGATTCCTGACAGCCGCAACCGCCGTAGTAGGTGGTGCTGGTGCCGTCGCTGTAGCGGTTCCTTTCATCAAGTCGTGGAATCCGAGTGCCAAGGCGAAAGCTGCAGGTGCACCGGTCGAAGTAAATATCAGTAAAGTAGAGCCAGGTCAGCTGATCCGTGTTGAGTGGCGAGGAAAACCTGTATGGGTTGTTCGTCGCACAGAAGCCGTGATCAATGAACTGCCAACACACGATGCTCAATTAAGAGATCCAGCTTCTGCCGAAATGCAGCAGCCTGAATATGCAACTAATCCTCTGCGCTCAATTAAGCCAGAGTATTTTATTGCCGTCGGTATTTGTACCCACCTAGGATGTTCACCCACTTATTTGCCAGATTCATTTGCTGAGCAAGTTCAAGGTGTGACTTCTGGTTTCTTCTGCCCATGTCATGGTTCTAAGTTCGATATGGCGGGCCGCGTGTTCCAAGGCGTTCCAGCTCCATTGAACCTAGTTATCCCTCCACATCAATATGTTGATGATGGCACCGTTATCATCGGTGTAGATAAAGGAGTGGCGTAATGGTTAAGAATTTAATTAATTGGATTGATGCTCGCATCCCAATGACGGCGACGTATAACCGCCACGTGGGTCAGTATGCTACGCCAACTAACTTTAACTTTTGGTACTTCTTCGGTTCGCTAGCAATGTTGGTATTGGTTAACCAATTACTGACAGGTATCTGGTTAACCATGAACTATGTACCAACCGCAGAAGGCGCTTTTGCTTCTGTTGAATACATCATGCGTGACGTAGAGTACGGCTGGTTATTGCGTTATATGCACTCCACCGGCGCTTCTGCTTTCTTCGTGGTGATCTACTTACATATGTTCCGTGGTCTGATTTACGGTTCATATCAAAAGCCTAGAGAACTGCTGTGGTTATTCGGTATGTTGATTTTCCTCGTACTGATGGCTGAAGCCTTTATGGGCTACTTGCTGCCATGGGGACAAATGTCTTACTGGGGCGCACAGGTAATTATTTCTCTGTTCGGTGCAATCCCTGTTATTGGTGATGACTTAACCCTCTGGATCCGTGGTGACTACGTGATCTCTGGCGCAACGCTGAACCGTTTCTTTGCATTGCATGTTATCGCACTGCCATTAGTGTTAGTGGTATTAGTGTTCTTACACTTAATCGCTCTGCACGAAGTGGGTTCAAACAACCCAGATGGTATCGAAATCAAGAAGAACAAAGACGAAAATGGTTGGCCAGTTGATGGCATTCCATTCCACCCATATTACACAGTTAAAGATATTATGGGCGTTGCGGGCTTCCTGATTGTGTTCTGTTACGTACTGTTCTTCATCCCTGAAGGCGGTGGTTACTTCCTTGAGAAGCCAAACTTTGAAGCGGCTAACCCAATGAAGACACCAGAGCATATTGCGCCAGTATGGTACTTCACTCCTTTCTACGCCATCTTACGTGCTGTTCCGGATAAATTGGGTGGCGTAATTATGATGGGGCTGTCGATTGGTGTACTGTTTGTGTTGCCTTGGCTCGATCGCTGTAAAGTGAAGTCCGTTCGTTACCGTAGTACGCTGCATAAGTTAAATATTGCTCAATTTGCAGTATCTTTCATTGTGTTAGGTTACTTAGGCGTCGTTCCTGCTTCACCAACACTGACGATCGTTGCGCAGGTATTTACTTTTACTTACTTTGGCTTCTTTGTGGCGCTGTGGGTATACAGCAAGAATGAAAAAACTAAACCTGTTCCAGCGAGGTTAACACACTAATGAAAAAATTATTGATTGCATTAGTTACCTTGTTGCCGACCTTGGCAATTGCCGCTGGCGGACAAGTACATTTAGAAGATGCCAATGTTGATCTGCATGATAAGGCTTCTTTAGAGCGTGGTTTGGGCTTATTCCAGCACTATTGCTCTGGTTGTCATAGCACTCAGTATCAACGCTATGAGCGTGTGGCGAACGATCTCGGTATTTCTGCCGATGATATGCGTAACAAGTATATGTTCACCGATGCAAAAATTGGTGAATTGATGCAAAACGCAATTCCGCCAAAAGATGCGGCTAAGTGGTTTGGTGCCACACCACCAGACCTCACCTTAGTGGCACGTGTTCGTGGCGAAGATTGGGTTTATTCATACCTAAAAGGCTTCTACAAAGATCCAAGCCGTCCATTTGGCGTAAACAACACTGTATTCCCATCAGTGGGTATGCCGCATGTTCTTGAAGAGCTGCAAGGCACACCTGTTAAGCAGGAAGATGGTACAATCGTGGTCTCTGGTGGTAAGTTAAATGCCGAAGAGTACGACCAAGCTGTGCGTGATATCACGGGCTTCTTAGTCTATTCGGCTGAACCTGTTAAGTTAGAGCGTCAAGCGCTAGGCTGGTGGGTGCTCGGATTCTTGTTTATCTTCTTTATTGTGGCCTACCTCTTGAAGAAAGAGTACTGGAAAGATGTACACTAGGCACCAATAACGGGTAAAATGTAGTATCCGCATAGTGTAAACGGGGGGCTTTGCCCCTCGTTTACTTTTGTTTTATTTCGACTCTGGAGGGTATCAATGGCTGTTGCTGCCAACAAACGCTCTGTCATGACACTGTTTTCAGGTGCTGATGATCTTTATAGCCATCAAGTCCGTATCGTGTTAGCTGAGAAAGGGGTTACTGTTGATGTTTTGCAGGTCGACCCAAATGAAATGCCTGAGGATTTACTCGAAGTAAATCCTTATAACTCAGTACCTACCTTATTAGATCGTGAACTCGTACTTTATGAGTCACGCATCATTATGGAATACTTGGATGAGCGTTTCCCTCATCCACCCTTGATGCCTGTTTACCCAGTATCTCGCGGCCAAAGCCGTTTAATGATGCATCGCATTGATACTGATTGGTACTCACTCGTCGCACGTATTCGTAAAGGTGACCGTGTAGAAGCTGCTCGTAAAGAGCTGACTGAAAGTTTACTGTCAATCGCGCCAGTATTTGCTGAAATGCCTTACTTTATGAGTGAAGAGTTTGGTTTAGCTGATTGCTACCTCGGTCCTCTATTATGGCGTTTGCCAGTATTAGGTATCGAGCTAGACAGCCGCGTAGCAAAAGACATCAAAGCTTACATGACACGTATTTTTGAGCGTGAATCATTTAAAGCTTCGTTGACTGAAGCTGAACGCGAAATGCGCATGGGTATGTAATGAAAGTGTTGACTCCAAATCGTCCTTATTTACTCAGGGCTTACTACGATTGGTTGATGGACAACCAATTAACACCTCACGTTGTTGTGGATGCCTTTGTGAAAGGCACTCAAGTACCGCAGCAATATGTGAAGGACGGCCAGATCGTATTAAATATCGCGGCCGGCGCAGTGGGCAATTTGCAAATTAGTAATGAATTTGTGGAGTTCAATGCGCGTTTTGGTGGTGTGCCTCAGCAGGTGCTATTGCCAATGGCTTCGATTGTGGCCATATACGCCCGTGAAAATGGCGCAGGGACGGTCTTTGACATTGAAGATGCGTACTTAGTGGAAGATGAAGCTGAATCGACATTGTCTGTTATTGAGACCGCCGAGAAGCCAACTGAACCCAAGGACGAGCCGCCTAAGCGTCGTAGCCATTTAACCTTAGTTAAATAAGTTATTTGAGCTCTGTTCTTTACTATCAAAAGCCAGTCAGTTGACTGGCTTTTTGTTTTTTTAATGCTTAATCCCAAGCAAGTGCTGTGGTAGCATTTGCGCCGCATTTCATCCTGAATTGCACCGACTTACCCTTTGGGCTCATGGATTTTGTATGTTGCTGATGATCGACAATTACGACTCTTTTACCTTTAACCTAGTGCAGTATTTTCAGCAGTTAGGGCAAGAAATTGTGGTTAAGCGCAATGATGAAATCAGCCTTGAGGGGATCGAAGCGTTAGCGCCGAGCCATTTAGTCATCTCTCCAGGCCCTTGCTCGCCCAATGAAGCGGGTATTTCCCTTGCGGCCATTGAACATTTCGCCACGCGTTTACCGATTTTAGGTGTGTGTTTGGGGCATCAAGCCATGGCACAGGTTTTTGGTGCCAAAGTGGTGCGAGCGCAGCGTGTAATGCATGGTAAAGTCAGTGCGATAGCCCATACTGGTGAGCGCCTGTTTAAAGGGTTAAATCAGCCATTAACGGTAACTCGCTACCATTCATTGCTTGTCGATACTGTGCCTAAGGATTTTGTACTGGACGCTTGGTTTGACGACCCGACCCATGGGCGCGAAATCATGGCCATGAGTCATAAAGAGTTGCCGCTCTTTGGTGTGCAATTTCACCCTGAGTCGATTTTGACTGAGCAAGGGCATGAATTATTAGCGAACTTTTTATCCCAATCGACTTAGATTGAATCCAAAAGAGCAATTCAGCTCTAATCTTTGTTACAAGATTTATCCTCCTTTTAAGCAAATATGTCGCCTAAGTGTGATATAACAGCCGCAAAACAACGCCCGACTGCGAGTCTACAAGGGAGACCTTTTACTCGTGCGGTTGCGATAACAATAAAAGGAAGGATTAATGAACAGCGTAATGCGACATTTGGGTTTAAGTGCGTTAGCCATTGCGGTATTAACGAGTTGCGCGGCAACCTCAACTGAAACGGCGACTCCCGCTGCGACTCCAACGGCTTATCAAGTCCCTTTGGCTCAACCTCCCCAAGTTTCACAACAACTTACGTTGAACCAAATCATGGCCAACCCCGATTGGATGGGGATTTTCGCCAAGGAAGCTTACTGGAGCGATGACAGCCAAAGTGTGTTTTTCGCTCGCCAACCTAGTGCATCAGCACTACGGAATTACTATCAGCAGGGCATTAACAACAGCCGCGCTGTTGAACTGGCTATCGATAAATTACACGCCGTCGATCAACAGTTTGGCGTATTAGATAGCACTAAGTCCAACAAGGCTTATCTCTACCAAGGAAATGTTTTTGTAAAACATTTAAGCTCGGGCAAAATTACCCAGCTTACTCGTCAGCGCAGCGCCATCAGTGGTTTGCGTTACCTCAATAATGGCGATATTGCCTATTGGCAAGGTGATAATGTTTTTCAAATCCACCAAGATAGTGGATTGGTTGAACAACTGCTTGAAATTAAAATGGCCAAAGCGCCCGAAGGCGTTAAAGAGCCCAGCAGTTATTTAGCTAAGCAGCAGCATCGACTGATCCAATATGTGGCTATGCAGCATGAACAGGCTAAAGCCAAAGAACAGTTTAAGAATGAGTTGCAAAAGAGCGATCCCACCCTCGCTGCTAGCACTTGGTATCTAGGCGATACCGAAGTCGTGTCGGAGCTTAGCGTATCGCCAGATGGTCGCTATGTGTTTGTTGCTTTAACCGATAAGAATTACACCGGCAGCAGTGAGCACGACATCATGCCGAACTACCTCGGTAGCGAAGGCTATATCGATCCCGTACCAGTTCGTGCCCGTGTAGCTGAAGATACACTACTAGGCCAACGTTTTGTGGTGCTCGATTTAAATACGCATAAACAGATTGATGTCACGATTGAAGGGCTCACGGGGTTCGATGAAGACGTATTAGCTAAGGTCAAAGCACAAAATGCTAAGGCGAAAGGCGAAAGCTATCAGAGCACTAAAGCTCCCCGTAAAATCCAGCTGATGCAGGATTGGGGCTGGACTCAAAGTGCGATTCAATGGCATGAGTCTGAAAATAAACTGGCGGTAATGGTTGAAGCTATTGATAACAAAGACCGCTGGATTGCCACTGTCGATCTATCAAAGGGTAAGTTTATCACCGAACATCGTCTGCATGATGATGCTTGGGTGAACTATGACTATAACCAGTTTGGCTGGATACCAGGCACAGACACGCTTTATTATCTCTCTGAAGAAACCGGTTATTCTCAGCTTTATCTTAAAGCTAGTGGCGAAAAGCCCCGCGCTTTGACGCAAGGTAAGTTTGTGGTGAGTGATATCACCCTGTCGCCTGATGCTAATTATATTTACTACAAAGCGAACCAGAGCCATCCGGGTATTTATAATGTTCACCGCGTGAATCTCACCTCTGGCAAGAACGAACAACTCACCCAATGGGACGGTAATTTAGATTACAGCTTGAGCCCTGATGGCGCTAAGTTGCTGCTGAATGCTTCTCGTCGCACGCAACCAAATGAACTTTATATTCAGCCGATAGGTGGCGAGCTAAAACAGCTAACCTCTTACACGAGTGAGGCTTTTAAGCAATATCCATGGCAGGCGCCAGAAGTGATCGCTGTACCTTCAAACCATGGTGCCGGTCAGATTTATGCGCGTGTTTATTTGCCGCAGGGCTATGACAAATCCCGCGCCGAAAAATATCCCGCGGTTATCTTTAACCATGGTGCGGGTTACTTGCAAAATGCCGATTATGGCTTTAGTGGCTACTTCCGTGAGTTTATGTTCCACAACCTATTGACTCAACAAGGTTATGTGGTGATGGACATGGATTATCGTGGTTCTAAAGGTTATGGCCGCGATTGGCGTACGGCAATTTATCGCAATATGGGGCATCCTGAAGTCGAAGATTTAAAAGACGGCGTGACTTGGATGGGCCAACATACCAATGTGGATATTAAGCGGGTTGGTACTTATGGTGGATCTTACGGCGGCTTCTTAACCTTTATGTCTTTGTTTACAGAGCCTGATTTATTCCAAGCGGGTGCTGCACTGCGTCCGGTTGCGGATTGGGCACACTACAATGCGCCTTACACTTCTAATATTTTGAATACACCGGATGTTGATCCTATCGCCTATGAGCGCAGCTCGCCAATTGAACATGCTCAAGGTCTGACTAAGCCATTGCTTATTATGAGTGGTGTGATGGATGATAACGTGTTCTTCCAAGATAGCGTGCGTCTGGTACAGCGTTTAATTGAACTGGAAAAGCCGATGTTCAAAACGGCTATTTACCCAGTTGAGCCCCACGGTTTCCGCCAACCATCGAGTTGGTTGGACGAATATCGCCGTATTTACAAGCTGTTTGAACAAGAGCTTAAGTAAGTTAACTCTCAATATTAAGGCCTCGCATGAGGCCTTTTTGTTATCCTAAATTTGCTATGATTTCGCTAAATCTGCATGCGGAGTTTGCTTGTTGCTAAGATTTAACGTATATGCTGAAATTACAATGATTTTAATGATATCTGCGTTTAAGCGCCACTTGGCAAGGGCGATATAGGAAAGATAGAGAGTGGCGATTTCGGTAGCGGGTGGCGTCAGACCCGGTAAAATTTTAGAGATAGAACAGCGGCTCTATCAGCAACTTATCCTCGGTAAGCAAAAGGCCAGTCCTACACTATTGGATGATTTAGACCGAGAGCTTGAAGCCGATGCCAATAAACTCGACGTGGAGCGCGAGGCGGTATTGTCGCGTCTGCTCAAACAAATCAAAGCCCGAGAAGTATTTGAGGCGATTTCAAAGCAGCTCATTGATACAGTGAATAATGCTATTGAGCATCAATTAGCTTCGCCTGAATTAGTGCTGGCAAAATCGGATATTAACGAATCACAAATCCTGTTACTTGAATTGCTACTGGCGAAAAATCTCGATGCCACAAGACTAAGGCCTTTAATCAGTAATTTGAGCTGGTTATGCCGTGATTTAACTAATATGGTCAACAGTCCGGCATTTCGTGCTCGCCGCCCCCAAAGTTCTGATGTGCGTGTTACTGATATCAAATTAGTGATGAATTACATTGGAATAGAAAATCTACGCACTATCATTCCATATTTTTGCCTGCGTAACTGGTTACCTAGTGGTAATGCTAAGTTACTCTGGACCACGCGCAAGCTTTGGCGTTATAGCATAGTGAGCGGCATCGCCGCCAATGCATTGGCGCAGCTTCATAATACTGACTCAGCCCTCGTCTACAGTGGTGCATTGTTGAATCAGTTAGGCACTTCAGTCGTGCTGAGTCTCAGTGCGCGTTTATTTGATAAAACCTGGGGAAACTGGATCCGCGAGGCGAGTTCGAGTCGGGATAAAGAAGTGTACGACGCTGTGATTGCCACCGAGTTTCCGGCCAAAGCCGTATTTGAACAAGTGCTCAGTCATGGGCACGTGCTTAATTGGCAATTACTCGAGCTACTTAAATTTGAAAATAGCCCGTTAACCTTACTGTTAAAAGAGCTCGATCAAACCTTAACGTATCGGGAATTATCCCCTCCAGCGGCATTGGTGGCGCGGGCTAATTGTTATGCGAAGGTACTGTTGCTCGAAGAGATGCGTCAAATCGAGCCGCAGGAAAAGCGTTTAATGTTTGATTATTACGAGCTAACAGAGCAAGAAGTGTTGCGCCTTAAAGCGCAAAACTATCGAAAGCTAGATTTGCTGTAATCCATGAGCCGCTCACATCGGCGTTGTGATACGGCACTGATGTGGAGGGTGAGAAATGCCAAGCTGGCAAGCTTCTGTATTAAATACCATTTTGTCCTATGTCGCGCGGCCATCCTTAAGCCGTGGTAAGGCAAAGTTACCTTTGGCCCAAATGCGACAACGTTTATTAGCGCTCGATAAACGCTGGTTGCCGTGGCCAAACACACTCGTTAGCACCACGATTCCATTACAACATGCCAGCCTATTGCACTATGTTTTGTTAAACGATTCCCCGCGTTTGGGAAATTTGTTTTATATCCGCGGTGGTGGCTTTTGCTTTAAAACACCTAATGCCCATGCAAGGCTGATTGCTGATATTAGCGCGCGTTGTCAGCTTGATACTTTTATTCCCGATTACCGTTTAGCGCCAGAACACCCATTCCCCGCGCCCTGTGATGATGTACTTGAAGCTTATTTGCACTTAATTGAGCTTAAGGGCGACGATAATCTTATCCTGATGGGCGATTCGGCGGGGGGGAACTTAGCCTTAAGCTTGTTGCTTGAATTGAAAAGATTAAATCTGTCTCCCCCTAAGGCTTGTGTGCTGTTGTCTCCTGCGCTCGATTTAGCCATTACTGGTGATACTGAGCTCATTTTAGCGGCCGATGATCCCTTTTTTACCCTTGAATCCTTATTGCGATTGCGCGGTGCTTATCTTGCAGGGGCAAATCCTATGTCTGAAAGAGTTTCTCCTTTGCAAGGGAACTTGGCTGGCTTGCCACCGCTCTTAGTGATTGCCGGTACGCGCGAGTTGCTTTTGCAGGACTCAGAACGACTGGTTATGCAGGTTAATGCCTGTGGTGGCGAGGTTGAATCACGTTTTTATCGCAATATGCCCCACGTTTTTCCGTTGTTTGACCTATTGCCAGAAGCGATAGAAGCAAGGCAACAAATCGCGCATTTTGTGCTTTCAAAGCTGATTCGTTAAAATTGTGTAGTTATTCATATTCAGTGAATAGCTAGCAAAAATAGGGGTAAATAACTTTTTTTCTGACTAAATATGCTAAATGCCTCTGGCTTAAGCGCTTGTATAGTTCTTAAACTGCAATCTTTATGCACTTTGACCTTATGCATGGCGATTGTTGTTTGTGAAAAACTGGTATTTTGATCACAATTTCGCTAATAATGGCTATTAACAGACACAAGCACTCCCTGTATCACTAACTCAAGATAAAGATACACAGGGGACAAAGACGGCATCCGTGGCCGTAAAACTAAAACAAAGGATGAAGAAGAATGAGCGTTGATATGAAGTTGAATCGTGCCCAATTTGATGCGGTGATGGTGCCTAACTATGCGCCAGCAGCAGTGATTCCAGTACGTGGCGAAGGTAGCCGAGTATGGGATCAAGAGGGTAATGAGTTTATCGATTTTGCTGGCGGTATTGCGGTAAATTGCTTAGGTCACTGTCATCCTGCCTTAGTGAATGCCTTAAAAACTCAAGGCGAAAAATTATGGCACCTCTCTAACGTGATGACCAACGAGCCAGCACTCGAACTGGCCACTAAGCTAGTGAATAGCACGTTTGCTGAGCGTGTCTATTTTGCCAACTCTGGCGCTGAAGCCAACGAAGCTGCCCTCAAATTAGCCCGTCGGTATGCCTTAGAAAAGCATGGCGTTGAGAAAGACGAAATCATCGCTTTCGATAAAGCCTTCCACGGTCGTACATTTTTTACCGTGAGTGTTGGCGGTCAAGCTGCCTATTCAGATGGTTTTGGTCCAAAACCACAAAGCATTACTCACTTACCGTTTAACGATGTCGCGGCACTAGAAGCCGCCGTATCAGATAAAACCTGTGCAATTATGCTGGAGCCGCTACAAGGCGAGGGCGGTATTATCGATGCAGATCCTGCGTTCCTCAAAGCCGTGCGTGAACTGGCTAACAAGCACAATGCGCTGGTGATTTTCGATGAGGTGCAAACTGGTGTTGGCCGTACCGGTGAGCTCTATGCCTACATGGGAACCGACATTGTGCCGGATATTCTGACGACAGCTAAAGCGCTTGGCGGTGGTTTCCCCATTGCTGCTATGCTCACTACTACAGAAATTGCTGAGCATTTGAAAGTGGGTACTCACGGTTCAACCTATGGTGGTAACCCGCTGGCCTGCGCAATAGGTAATGCGGTATTAGACGTAGTCAACACCCCAGAAGTCTTGAATGGTGTTAAGCATCGCGAGCAATTATTACGTGATGGTTTGAACAAGATTAATGAAAAATATCATGTTTTCTCTGAAGTTCGCGGTAAAGGCTTGCTGTTAGGGGCTGTGCTCAATGAGCAATACCAAGGTCGTTCGCGTGACTTTTTAGTGGCTTCTGTGGCTGAAGGTTTAATGAGCCTAATGGCGGGGGCGAATGTGGTACGTTTTGCGCCTTCACTGGTGATCCCTGAGGCAGATATCGCAGAGGGCCTAGCACGTTTTGAACGTGCTGTGGCGAGTATCGCCGCAGCCTAAGCGACCAAAGGAGTGCTGAATTTCATTCGCACTCCTTTTTTGTCAGGGAATTCTTGCAGGCATGATACCTGTCTTTTGAAGATGGGTGCCTTGCTGTGCTGCAAGCTTAAGTGAGGAGACACTAAGATGTTAATCATACGTCCCATTCGGGCAGGCGATTTTGAATCTCTATACCAAATTGCCGAAGAATCAGGCCATGGCTTTACCTCATTGCCAGTCAATGCCGATTTACTTCGACATAAAATTGCCCGTGCCGAAGCCTCTTTTGTCAAAGTTGTCGATAAGCCCTTCGATGAAGGCTATTTGATGGTGCTTGAAGATACCGAAACCCGCGAAGTTGTTGGCACCTGCGCCATTGAGGCGGCTGTCGGTATGGAGGATGCCTTCTACCATTATCGCCTTGGCACCGAAGTGTACTATTCCGAACAAATTGAAGTGCGTAATGAGGTTGAAACCTTAACCCTTTGTCACGATTACACAGGTGCCGCTGAGCTTTGTACCCTGTTTTTACGGGAACCCTATCGTAAGGGGAATAATGGCCGCATGTTGTCCCGCAGCCGTTTTCTGTTTTTAGCTCAACATGCAAAGCGTTTTGGCGAGACTGTGATTGCTGAAATGCGTGGTGTGAGCGATGCCGATGGTCATTCTCCCTTCTATGGTTGGCTGCAAAAAAACTTCTTAGGTATTGATTTTGTTCAGGCGGACTACCTTTCTGGCTTAGGCAAAAAAGCTTTTATGGCGGAGATGATGCCCCGTAACCCTGTGTATGTTTGCCTACTGCCAGAAGAAGCACAGAAAGTGATCGGCGAAGTGCATACCAATACGCGTCCCGCCTTAAGCCTGCTGCAAGCCGAAGGCTTCAGGTGCCGTGGTTATGTGGATATTTTCGATGGTGGACCAACGGTGGAATGCCGCTTAACCGATATCCGCGCCGTGCGTGAAAGCCGTCTGCTGACGGTCGATATTGGTGATATGCCTGAATCTGATAAGCAATTTATTGTCTCTAACACCCAATTGGCCAATTACAGGGCGACTTCAGCTTATCTTTGCATCGAGGAAAAAGCCGACCAGGTCGTGATTAGCGCAGAACTCGCCGAGGAGTTATTACTCGTAAAAGGCGATCAAATCCGTATTTTGGCAATGTAGGAATAGCAAATGACACATTTTATTAAAGGCCAGTGGCATACCGGTAAGGGTCATGATGTGGCCTCGAGTAACCCTGCCAATGGCGAAATTATCTGGCGTGGCCAAACAGCTACCGCTGAACAAGTTAACGCCGCAGTCGATGCCGCCCGTGAGGCACAATTTGATTGGTTTATATTGGGTTTTGATGCGCGTTTAAAGATAGTTGAAGCCTATCGTAGTCAACTCGAAGCCAATAAAGCTGAATTAGCCGAAACGATTGCGCAAGAAACCGGTAAACCCCAATGGGAAACCGCAACTGAAGTGGCTGCCATGATCGGTAAGATTGGTCTGTCGGCCAGTGCTTACAATAAGCGCACCGGCACTGAAACCAATGACACTCCGGCTGGGCGCGCCGTGCTGCGCCATAAACCCCATGGCGTGGTTGCCGTGTTTGGGCCTTATAATTTTCCAGGGCATTTACCCAATGGCCATATCGTCCCTGCATTGCTTGCGGGTAATTCCGTGGTGTTTAAACCCTCTGAATTAACGCCAAAAGTTGCCGAGTTAATGGTTACGCTTTGGGAAAAGTCGGGTCTGCCCGCAGGTGTACTTAACTTAGTCCAAGGTGAAGTCGACACGGGCAAGGCGCTAGCGTCTCACCCACAACTTGACGGCTTGTTCTTTACTGGCAGCTCTCGCACGGGTCACTTATTGCATCAACAATATGCGGGTCATCCGGGGAAAATCCTCGCCTTAGAAATGGGTGGTAATAACCCGCTGATTATCAAAGGCGTTGCCGATATTAAAGCCGCGGTGCACGATATTTTGCAATCGGCTTATATTTCGTCAGGCCAACGTTGTACCTGTGCCCGCAGGCTTTATGTTGAGCAAGGCGAGCAGGGTGATGCCTTAGTGGCCAAGTTGGTTGAAGCGGTTAAGCAGATTAAAGTCGGACCTTGGAACGCGCAGCCACAACCATTTATGGGCTCAATGATTTCCGAAGCGGCAGCGAAAGGTATGGTGGCGGCGCAGGCTAACTTACTGAGTTTAGGCGGGGTGCCTTTGGTTGAACTTATGCATTTACAAGCGGGAACAGGCTTAGTGTCGCCCGGGCTTATCGATGTGACTGCGGTGAGTGAGTTGCCCGATGAAGAATACTTCGGTCCACTGCTACAACTGGTGCGCTACAGTGATTTCGATCAGGCGATTAAGCTAGCGAATCAAACTCGCTATGGCCTATCGGCAGGTATTTTGGCAGATAGCCGTGAGGATTATGAGTATTTTCTCGCCCGCATTCGTGCTGGCATTGTTAACTGGAACAAGCAGATCACAGGTGCCTCGGGGGCCGCGCCTTTTGGTGGCGTAGGCGCTTCGGGTAACCACAGAGCGAGTGCGTTTTATGCCGCCGATTATTGTGCATATCCTGTTGCCTCCGTTGAGGCTGATGCGGTGAGCTTGCCGGCAACTCTAAGCCCTGGATTAACTTTATCGTGAGACAAATGAGGAAGAACCGAGGTTCTTCCTTTTTCATTACAAACAGTAACGTTACTTGGGCTGCTGCCGAGGGTTGTCGTGCAGCAAGTGGTTAAGATCGTTACATTGAGTGCGAGCGGTAAAATAACACGCCCTAAATCACCGCAGCACAATAAAAGGAGTTTTTTATGCACACCGATATCAATGCGTTATTTGCCGCTTTGTGGCAAGACTATATTCAAATGACCCCTTCTGCGGCCAAGGTGCACGAGCTGCTTGGGCACGGTAAACCGATTATCAACGACCATATCGCCCTGCGTACTTTTAACATCGCTAAGGTTAATTTAGCTGTGTTAGCAGAGCATTTTACCTCTTTAGGTTATGTAGCCTGTGGTGATTATAAGTTTGAGCAGAAAAAACTGATTGCTAAGCATTTTGAACATCCAGATGCGACTCAGCCTAAGGTGTTTATTTCTGAGCTATTGGTGGAAGAGTTTAGTTCAGCACTGCAAAGCACTATTCAAGGCTTAATTGCTCAAGTGGATGAACAAGCGACCAAAGCGGATAACTTTATCTATTCAGGTCGCCATTGGACGCTGGATTCTAAGACTTATGAAGCGCTGCTTGAAGAGAGTGAATATGCGGCTTGGGTCGCAGCTTTTGGTTACCGCGCCAATCATTTTACGGTTTCTATCAACCACCTCGAGGGTTTTGATACCTTAGAATCTGTGAACGATGCACTCAAGCAAGCGGGCTTTGTGCTCAATACCTCAGGTGGTGAAATCAAAGGTTCGCCAGAGGTGTTATTGGAGCAATCTTCGACCATGGCCGATAAAATCGCCGTAGAATTTAGCGATGCGACGGTTGAAATCCCAAGCTGCTTCTATGAGTTCGCCCTGCGTTATCCAAAGGCGAATGGTGAACTGTACACTGGCTTTGTGGCCGCATCGGCCGATAAGATTTTTGAGAGCACCAACGCGAAAAAAGCCTAATAAATTAAGGTTGTTGCTGAATTAACCTCAAATAAAAGCGCCATCGATTGATGGCGTTTTTGTTTTGTAAACCGTTAACTCAATACCAGCTCAATACAGAGTCCAGATAATCGGCGGCTGTGGGTAAATTTAAGCTCAATGCCATATTGCTCGGCGATTTCCTTGACTATCGATAAACCTAAACCATGGCCCATGACCGATTCATCGAGTCGAGTTCCCCTTTGGGTGAGTTTATCCAGTTCATCATCGGCAACGCCTGGGCCATCATCATCAATGCTGAGATACAGTTTGTTTTGTGCTTTCCAAAGTTTGACTGTGACTTGGCTATCCGCCCATTTAAAGGCGTTATCTAACAGATTACCTAAAAGCTCCATACCATCTTCCCGATGGATGGGTAGACGCTGGATACTCGGGTCAAGCTCAAAGTTGCAGCTGATGTTTTTGCTTCTATGCACTTTGTTTAGGGTATTGGCGAGGCTATGGAGATCCCTTGGGACCACTAACTGCGCTGCGGGCAACATATCGCCAGTGATCCGCGCTGCGGCGAGCTTACGTTCGACCATTTTATGGATCGCATCGAGCTGTTGTTGCAGCGCCATAGCGGTCTCGGGATCTTTAAGGCCTAAGGCTTCGACCTGTTGCTGCATTACGGCCAGTGGGGTTTTTAGGCCGTGGCTTAAATTACCTAAGTTATTTCGGCTGCGTTCAATTTGCTTGGCGGTGTATTCCAGTAATTCGTTATAGGTCTTGGCCAGCGGCTGAACTTCCGGTGGAATATTGTTTAACTCCAAGGCCTTAATCTCACCTTCTTGTAGGCGTGATAGCGCATGTTGGATTTGTTTCACGGGCTTAAACGATTGGCGCAGGATTAAGAAGATCCCCGCGATCATCGCCACTAACATTGCAAGGTTAACCCCAAGCTTAGTGCCGTAGACTTCACTAAATACCCGTCGACCGATACTCAAGTCCTGCGCCACGGTGAGTGTCGCGGTTACATTCGCGCTGCTGGAATTTAATCCTAGGGATAATAACTGCATGTCATTGTTTTTGGGTCCCTTTGCCTGCCAAACTCGGGTTTGACTTGGTGCTAAAGGCTCGATATCGAGCTGCATATCCCAAAGTGAACGGGAGCGGATCACTTCATTGGGGAGGTTGAGCTGGAAATAACGCCCCGAATAGGCGGGGCGGTAAAAGCTTGATAGTTGGCTTTGATCGATATGGATCTCCCCATTATTGAAATGGGTCGCCAGCATAATGTGCTCTAAATCTTCTTCTAAGCGATTGATAATCGAGTCATGAAACGCTTGGCGCAGCATGGACTCAAATAATATGAGTCCAATCACTGTGCCTAACACCAATAAGCCCGTTAACCATAAACTGAGCTTAGTGCGAATAGAGATCATGCAGCCACGCCGTGGAAGATATAACCTTGACCGCGGCGGGTTTCTATTGCGGTTTTGCCAAGTTTTTTACGCAGATGAGTCACGTAAACCTCAACCACATTACTCTCTTTCTCGTCGTCAAACTGATAGAGCTTATCGGTTAATTGTGCCTTAGATAACAGCTTCTTAGGCGACATGAGGAAGATTTTTAACAGTCTAAACTCCATCGCAGTCAATTCATATAGCTGCTCGCCAACGCTGACGGTTTGCTCGGCTTCATCTAAGGTGACGCCGCCATAGCTAAGTTGCTTGTTGGGATTATTTAAACGGCCATGGGCACGATGAATAAGTGCCTGAATTCGCGCTAGCAATTCCTGCGCGTGGAAGGGTTTACCTAAATAATCATCGGCGCCAGCATTAAAGCCTTCGACCTTTTCATGCCATTGGCTGCGAGCGGTTAGCATGATCACTGGGGTGCTAATCCCTTGATTTCGCCAGCCTTCGAGTAATTCCAATCCATTACCGTCGGGAAGCCCAATATCTAAAATCACACAGTCGTATTGGGTTTCTTTTACTAGGTAATCGGCTTCAAGCGCTTTGTCTGTAATATCAGTAACATAGCCAGCCTGTTTGAGTTGCTTCTCCAATTCGGAGACCAGCATGGGGTTATCTTCAACGAGTAGCAGTTTCATGTTTTCGACATTCGCTCGGTAGTGCGGTGGAGTGTTCAAGTTGACCATTGGTGGCATCAATACTCAGATTCACAATTTGGCCGCGTTGAACTTTGATTTGCAAATCATAACGCCATTTATGATCTTCTTGATAGAGATGTGCGTCAATTAGTTCACCTTGGCAAAATTGATTGACCACGGCAAGGGTGCCATTGAGTGATAGAATTTGCCCAGAGTTGACTAACGCCTTGGCTTGATAATGTTCTAATTCAATCGGTTCGGCGTTAATTATTGTTGGATGCACCAGCGTAAACAGACTGAAAAAACCGATAAATAACAGCCGTTTCATTTATGCTCCCCCAATAAAAATGGCCTAGTTTTTATGCTAGGCCACTTTAATGATACAGGCTTAAATCAAGCTGAAGTCTAACTTAACGGGTACCATATACCACAATGGTTTTACCGTGTGCTTGAATGAGATTTTGTTCTTCAAGCATCTTTAAGATACGACCCACAGTTTCGCGGGAGCAACCAACGATCTGGCCAATTTCTTGGCGAGTGATCTTAATTTGCATACCGTCTGGGTGTGTCATGGCATCGGGTTGTTTGGCTAAATGCAACAATGTTTGCGCAATCCGACCTGCCACATCGAGGAAAGCTAAATTGCCCACTTTCTGGCTGGTGCTCTGCAGGCGATACGCCATTTGAGCCGATAGCTTCATCAAAATTTCAGGGTTAACTTGGATTAATTGCTTAAATTTCTTGTAAGAGATTTCCGCAATTTCGCATGCCTGTTTAGCACGAACCCAAGCGGTACGTTCAGCTTGTTCTTCGAACAATCCTAACTCACCGATAAAGTCGCCTTGATTAAGATAAGATAGGATCATTTCCTTACCTTCTTCATCTTTAATCAATACCGCAACAGAACCTTTTACGATGTAATAAAGGGTGTCTGAGTCTTCACCAGCATGGATCAAGGTGCTTTTAGCGGGATACTTATGAATGTGACAGTGTGATAAAAACCATTCCAAAGTTGGGTCTGGTTTTGGCTTACCAATCAGAGCCATGTCGATGTTCCTCGATTGATTAAAACGAAAGTAAGAATATTCTAAATAAGCATTTTACGTCAATAACACCCACAAAAACGAGATGAACATCTTAGTTTAGAATGAGTGAATAAATGCAATTAACAACCTAAAATTAGAGCTTATTTTGCTACTTTAGTGATATTAGTCAACTAAATCGGTGTCAAACTCACTGGATTCACTTAACTCTGTAGAGTTAATCACATCTTATATAACGTTTTAAGGTTTTTTTGCGAGGAAAATAATCGTAAACCTTAGTGACCTGATGGGATGAGTAGATAAATTTAAAAATCAGCGGTGATATTTCCCTTTATTAAGGGCAATTAAGCCTATTTACACTCGACTTATGGACGTATTTCAGGCTAACTTGAGGCGCGGTTGTTTTTCGAAGAGGTTACCAGGTGAAATACAGGCAATGGGTTTTGGGTGCAGGATTCACTTTATCCGTAGGATTAAGTTCTGTTGCACACGCATTTTCTATCCCGCAGCCAGCAAATGAAATTGCGGCGAGTAAATTTGTGCATATTCAAGTTCAGGCAGAGCAAGGTGATGCCGATGCGCAATTTTTACTAGGACTCATGTTTCTCTCTGGGCGTTATGTGCAGCAAGAGGTGCCATCTGGACTCCACTGGATAACCCTCGCTGCCGAGCAGCAACACGAAAAAGCCCAGCAAACCTTGGCGGATCTCTCCTTTGAAGGCCAGTTGATTAAACGTGACCTAGCCGTGGCCGAACGTTGGTATAAAGATATGGGTGAACGTGGCAACCGTTGGGCACAGTTCCGTTTAGGTTTTATTTACGCTTCGGGTGGCGATGGTGTTAAGCGCAACTGTGGCAAAGCGGTCGAGCAATTTACCCGTGTTGGCGATGATATTGCTCTTGGCAATGTAGCTTGGATTCTCGCAACCTGTCCAGAAGCCGAATATCGTGATGGTAATAAAGCGCTTGAGTTATCTCTGCAACTCCTAAAGGTCAACGAAAACGATCCGACGAATCTCGACAACTTAGCTGCGGCTTATGCGGAAGTGGGTGATTTTGGCGCTGCGGTTTCGACACAGCAAAAAGCGATTGCTGCTTTGAAGATGACCGCTGAAGCGACTAAAACCGATGAGTTTAAACAGCGTTTACACAGCTATGAGCAAAAACGGGCCTACCGTGAGACGCTGCGTTTGCTTGAGTAGTCTACTTGTTTGCTGAAGTCTTAGTATCAGCCCGAGCCATGCTCGGGCTGATTATTTTGGGGTTAATTATTGCAGTGCTGATGATGTGGATCTCAGTGTGTTGGGATGAGTTGCTGCTTTAATGGTTTAGCCTCAGGCTGCTTTGTAGGCGGATTTCAGCTATTCGAGTGGCCAAGAATGTAAGATGTGATATTCCACACCGCTATCACTGCTTGAAGAAAGATACAAATGGATCTGATCTGGAGTGATTGTTAGCTCAGTTATCGGTGTCTTCGCTAGATCCTTAAGGGCAAGTTCATTATCAAAAGCGTTGAAATACTTGGTTTTTCTAAACAAGCTGATATGTGGTCGAAACGGATGTTCGCTCTGATGCAATTGCAACTGCTGCGCTAAATTTTGCGCCTGCGATGCCAGTAACGCCAAAGCCGGGCTAACCATATCTCCCTTTAAACAGCATACCTGCGCCTTGGGCCAAACGGCGAGCTTATCCAGTTGTACTGTAAATCGTGGCCGATGCAGTTTATCAACGGCTTCGAGCAGTTGTGTCTTTTGAGCCTGATTGGCTAAGCCTAAAAACGCGAGGGTGAGATGAAAATTAGCCTTGCTCACGGGTTTAGCATGGAGCGTTAACTGCGGTGTCACGCATTGCTGCAACTGCAAAAGTTGCTGGCGCTGAGTGTCATTGGGGGCAAATCCAAGAAATAGTCGTTGTAACACTCTTTATCTCCGCTACCTGTTCTAACGCCAAACATGAGCTATGCTTTTGTTTGGAAATACAGAAAGTCCCACAGTCGTTATTCATCATCGGTTTTCGATGGTTTGAATTGATTTCTGGGAAGTGTGGCAATAATACCTTAAATGGAATTGTAGGTAAGGAAATCCCTTTTCATGTCAGATGGTTTAGCAAATCCACTCCAACAGGCATTAGTGACGATTTTTAGCGAAACGCCGCTAGAAACCCTAGAGCAAAATGTTGATAGAGCCTTAGAGGCGATTACGCTCCAATTGCACTGTGATGGGGTGTTTGTTCTCACCGGGAGCTTGTCCCTCGACCATTTACGCACCCGTAATCTTTACTTAAAACCGCAATTTACCCAAGGCCAGCAGATCCGTGTGTGGCCACTTGCGCGTATGTCTTTTTTTCGCTCCCTTGTGAGAAATCCAAAGCTGCTGAATTTACCTGATGTGAATACGTTACCGCCAGAAGCTCAGGCGGAACGGGCGCTGCTCCGGGACTGGGATGTTAAAAGTTTACTCGTGTTACCTCCAGTGGTGTTTGGGGAAACCCGTATTGCCCTTGGTGCGGTTAATTGCTCTGAATGTTGTGAGTGGAGCGAGGCGTTTATTCAGGAGTTTCAACATGCGGCGGTGATGATAGGTTCGGCGATGGAGCTGACGCGCATCGCCCACGATATGTTAGCGAGTGAAAACAAATACCGCGAAGTCTTTAACCAATTGCCCTTGGCCTGCGCCTTGCTTGATAAACAAAATCAGCTGATGATGCTGAACAAGATCGCGTTGCAAACTTTGCCTGTACAACATGGATACGATTTATTTAGCATGGTGCGCGAAGAGGAACATGCCATGCTCACCGATACGCTGCATATGGTGCGTGAAGGTGTATTGGGGCAAGCTTGGTGCGAATTGCCGCTAAAATCACAGCATCACTTGGATTGGTTAAGGCTCAGTTTTAGCCAGATCTACGGCGATAAAGATACGCTAGTGATGATTGCTGAAGATGTGAGTGAAAAATATCGACTCGCCGATGAGCTCTCTTTTCATGCCAATTATGATGCCCTGACCGGATTACCTAATCGGCTGCACTTTGAAGCCTTACTCGAAAATCTGCTGCATGCTAAGGATGATATGCCCACCTGTGTTGCCTTTATCGATGTCGATCAGTTTCAGGTGATCAATAACATCAGCGGGCATCAAGCCGGAGATAAGCTATTGTGCCAATTGGCATTACGGCTTAAACAACTGGTGCGTAAGGGCGATATCGTTGCTCGTCTCGGTGGCGATGAGTTTGGTATTTTAATGCATTACTGCAATGTGGATTCGGCGCAGCATATCGCTAAGCGGATTTGTACTCAGTTAGCAACCCACGAATTTATCTGGGAAAATCGCTGCCATAACGTCAGTGTGAGCATGGGGATTGCTAAGTTCAATCGGTCGGCCTCCGACATTTATGCCGTGATGAGTCATGCCGATGCGGCTTGCCGTCTCGCCAAGGACAAGGGGCGTAATGGTTGGCATTTATACAGTACTAAAGATCCTAAAATGACCCGTCTCTATACTGAAATGATGGCCTCGGTGGATATTGTTAGTGCCCTCGCGCTAAATCAATTTGAGCTGTATTTTCAAAGTATTGCACCGTTAAATTATGATGAGTCCGGATTGCATTTAGAAGTGCTACTTCGCATGGTGCAGCCTAATGGCAACATTGTTTCGCCAGCCATCTTTTTGCCCGCCGCTGAACGTTATAATTTGGCCGCGAAGATCGATTTATGGGTTATTGATAATCTGCTTAAATGGGGCAGTAATCATTTAGCGATATGGCAGCAATTAGGGCTGGTATCCGTCAACCTTTCAGCGACATCTTTGGGCGATAGTGAGTTTATGAATTGGCTCGAAATGCGGTTAATGACTGAACCTGAGCTGGTAGATAAGCTCTGCATCGAGATCACCGAAACCGCCGCCGTTAGCCAATTAGATCAAGCGACTAAATTGATTGAGGTGCTTAGACCATTAAATTGCCAGCTCGCGCTGGATGATTTTGGGGCGGGATTTTCAAGCTTTGCTTACCTGAAACGTCTGAATGTGGATTATGTCAAAATCGATGGCCAGTTTGTCATTAATCTGTGTGAGGATGGCGCGGATCAAGCGATCGTCAAAGCCATTTGTCAGTTAGGGCAAGATATGGGGTTTGATGTTGTGGCCGAGTTTGTTGAATCGACAGAAATCGGTTTGAAGTTAAAGAGTTTAGGTGTCGATTATGCCCAAGGCTATGCGATTAACAAACCAACACCCTTGCTTACATTAACCTCAGGGTTGGCCGAGTCTTGGCTGCTGTAACGGCGGTTATTCAGCGACTGAGTTTTTACAAACCTGCAATGCTTAATTTATAAGTGATTAATTTATCAATATTTATCATATTGTGAACCCACGCAGTTTTAGCTGCGACAGATTGTCGCGCCAAGCAGAGTTTTGATTGCGCTTCCTTCGCTAGTCATAACAATACCCCCACAAAAATCATTAAAAACAATTTGTAGGGGAAATTCATGCCATATCAACCGATCAAATTAGCGCTTATGTTAGCGAGTATTTTAGGTACCACAGCACCTCAATTGGGTTGGTCTGCAGAGGCGACCGATTGTGGTGAAGACCAAAAATGTAAAGATTATCTGCTGGTTACCGCCGATGTAATGCGTCAACCCGTACACTTAGTTAGCGATCCCAAACAAAATCGTCTGCCATTACCCGCCTATGATGGCTCGGGATTTTTGCGCTCGATCCCAGGATTTAACATTACTCGCAAAGGCGGCTCCGGTGGCGATCCTATGTTTCGGGGGCAGGGGGGGTCGCGCTTAAACATCGTTGACGATGGCCAGCATGTGTATGGTGCCTGTGGTGGACGTATGGATCCGCCAACCAATTATATTTATCCCGAAACCTACGATCAGATAACGGTAATTAAAGGTCCACAGACGGTGAAATACGGCCCTGTCGGCACCGCGGGCACGATTTTATTTGAGAAAAATCGCCATCGCTTTAATCAAGCGGATCTTGAAGGGCGCGCCAGTGCGACTGGTGGCAGTTTTGACAGACGAGATGCAATGGTGGAGTTGAATGCAGGCGATAAAAATTACTACCTAGATTTTGATATTAATCAATCGAGTAGTGATCATTATCAGGATGGCAATGGCAATAAGGTGCAATCCAGTTATGACCGCCAAAACAGTAATTTGGCCCTAGGTTGGACGCCAACTGAGCGCACCGTTGTGGAGTTAGCCTACGGTGAGTCGAGCGGTGAGGCAGAGTATGCCGACCGATTAAATAAAGCTCGTCAAATTGATAACCGTGATGCGGCGTTACTGATCCAACATGAGTTTGAGTCGAGCTGGTTGGCCGCAGTCGAGTTACAAGCCTTTAGTAACAAAAACGACCATATTATGGACCGATTTGATGAAGGGGTAAATTCTGGCTCGAATGTGCGCCGGATGACCGACGGTGGTCATCTTTGGTTTGATTTAACCCCGCTCGATGCCCTCGAATTAACACTGGGGCTGGATTATATGTCGAGTGTGCATGATGGCCGCAGTATGGCAACGGGGGATGTTGGTTTAGACGACTTACTCAATAAGCCGTTTAAGGAAGATATGCGCTATAAAAACTACGGGCTGTTTGCCGAATCCCGCTATGGCTTTGATAACCAAGGCGTAGGCAATAGTAGCTTGCACGCTGGATTGAGGGTCGATCGCTGGGATGGCGAATTGTTAATCGCCCAGCAGGGTGAGCGGGAGGATACCCTCTACAGCGGTTATGTGCGTTATGAGTATCAACTCGATGCTCACCAATATTATGCTGGATTTGGCTCGGCGCAGCGGATGCCAGATTATTGGGAGATCATGAAGGCCAGTGCCGATAATCCAGCACAAAAAGCCTTTGATCTTAAGGCTGAAACGACCAATCAATTTGATATTGGCTGGATTTACCAAGGTCCGGTAGAAGCGTCAGTGTCACTCTTTTATGGTGAGATTAATGACTATATTCTGATTGATTCGACCAGCAACACCACGGTGGCGCGTAATATCGATGCTAGCTTATTCGGTGGCGAAGCAAGCCTAGACTATGCGCTTAATGAGCAGTGGTCGACTCAACTTACCTTAAGTTATACCCATGGTGAAAACGATACCGACAAGGTCGCACTCGGGCAAATATCGCCGTTAGAGGCAAGATTAACCGTTAACTATCAATGGCAAGCTTGGACAATGGCGGCGCAGTGGCGGCTGGTTGCATCGCAGGATCGCTATACCTTAGGTCACGGCAATATTGTGGGCCAAGACTTAGGCCCAAGTAGCGGCTTTGGTACGCTGGCACTGAATGCTTCTTGGTCATACAGCAAGGATTTATCCTTTATCTTTGGTGTTGAAAACCTGTTTGATGCGACCTACGCTGAGCATGTGAGTAAGGCGGGTACAGGGAATGATCTTCCTGGCAGCGAAGCCATGTTTAGGGTTAATGAGCCGGGGCGTAATCTCTGGGCTAAGCTGACTTACCAGTTCTAACTCTGCATCCTTGTTGAATTTGTCGCCCTAATAGCGAGTCTGGCTATTGGGGCGTGTTATTTTTTGCAGAAGCACTTTTAAAGCAGTATTTTTTAGACGACCAAATATTCATCTGTTTTGTGGGCGCGAAAGCGAAAAGCGCAGCTGGGACACTGCCTAAGGCCTATGTTAAACTGCCGCATCATTTTTCCCTGTTGACCCTGTAGCATTGAACAATCTACCTATTCATTCCTTACTGCCATCTCTGCGTGATGCCTTTGCTACGCACGCTCAAGTGATCCTCGAGGCACCCACAGGCGCGGGTAAATCCACCGCCTTGCCTTTAGCCATGTTGGATTGGGCTGAGATTTCGGGGCGGATTTTAATGCTGGAACCTCGACGTGTGGCCGCTCGCAGTGTGGCGCAGTTTATCGCCAGTTGTCGGCAGCAGGCGGTGGGGCAAGAGGTGGGTTTTAGGGTGCGTGGCGAGGCCAAGGTAAGTCGCGATACTCGGCTTGAGATCGTCACCGAAGGGATATTAACCCGAATGATCCAGCAAGATCCTGAATTGACTGGGATCGATATGATCATTTTCGATGAGATCCACGAGCGGCATTTGACCACAGATCTTGGTTTAGCCCTTGCTCTTGAAGTGCAAAGCTCACTGCGGGATGACTTAAAAATCCTCGCCATGTCGGCAACCTTATCAGGCCTTGCGCTCAGCGAGTTAATGCCATACGCAGCCCTGCTCAAGAGTGAAGGTCGCACTTTTCCGGTTGAAATCATCTACCGTGCAGTCGCGGGCCAACAGCATTGGCTCGATCATCTGAGCCGCACAGTGCTCGATAGCGCGGCATCAATAACTGATAGTGGCCCGCAAGATATACTGGTGTTTTTGCCCGGTAAGGCGGAAATCCTCAGGGTGGCGCAGTATTTGGCGGAGCGCCTCGATGGTAGCCGTGTGGCTATTTGTCCGCTTTATGGCGAGTTGTCTGCGCAGGAACAGGATAGGGCGATTAAGGCAGACGCAAGTGGCAGGCGCAAGATAGTGCTTTCCACCAACGTTGCCGAGTCGAGTCTCACCATTGAAGGCATTGGGCTGGTTATCGATAGTGGCTATAAACGCCAAGCGAGTTTTAACCCTAAAACTGGGGTCACGCGCTTAAGCCTTAAACGTATTAGCCAAGCCTCGGCAACCCAACGTGCTGGCCGTGCTGGCCGTTTAGCGGCGGGCGTGTGTATTCGATTATGGGGTCAAGAAGAGCATCAGCGTCTGCTCAAAGCTGATGAGCCCGAAATCAGTCAAGCTGATTTGGTTTCTATGGCCCATGACTGCGCCTACTGGGGGGCTAAATCCTTCAGCGATTTGCTGTTATTGACCGCGCCGCCCAGTGTGAACGAAGCACTGGCGTGGCAACTGCTGCGGCGCTTAGACGTGGTCGACGGGCAAAACAAGCTCACTGCGCATGGTAAAGCCGCCTATGAGCTGGGCTGTCATCCGCGCCTTGCGCATATGTTATTAGCCGCCAAATCCCATTCTACTGAACTTGCGGCCTTGGCCTGCCTGCTCGCGGGCATTTTAGAGGCGCGGGGATTGCCCCGCAAAGGCGCTGATATCATGAATTACTTACACTTTGCCACCCAAGGCAGTGCGGGGCAGCAGGCAAAACAATGGCTGAGAAAGCTCGCCCTTGATAGCAAGTTCACCCAAGCTGATTTAGGCGCCATAGCCTCCCATGCGCATCATCGAGATGTGGGCTTACTGTTGGCGCTGGCTTATCCCGATCGCATCGCCAAATCCCGTGGCGTTGAGGGCTATCAATTGGCCAATGGCACGGGCGTGGTGCTCAGCGCTGAAGATGCCTTAGCGCAAACCCCTTGGTTGGTGGTGGCTGATTTTCAAGAAACCGAAGGTAAAACTGCTGGGCGGGTCTATTTAGCTTGTCCGTTGCAACCGAGCCTATTTGATCATGAGTTGGCCGACTTAGTTGATACTCATGAGCAGTGCGGCTGGGATGAAACTAAAGGTCGCGCTGTTGCTGAGCGGCAAGCAAAAGTCGGGCAGATATTGCTGAAATCCGAGACGATTGCTAACCCCAATCGAGCGCAAATTGTGGCGGCATTAGTGAATTATATCCGCCAGCAAGGGTTACAAATTCTTAATTGGAACGCTAACTTAGAGCAGTTTCAAGCGCGATTGCATTTAGCGAGAAGCTTAGATCCGACTGCTGATTGGCCGGATATGAGCGATGCAGCTCTGCTGGCTGATCTTGAAACTTGGCTGGCGCCTTACCTCGAAAATGTGAATAATCTGCCGCAATTACAAAAACTCGATTGCTTTAGTTTAGTGATGAATCAATTGAGTTGGTCGCAGCAGCAGGCGCTCGATGCACTGTTGCCGACCTCATGGCCTTTAGCCACGGGCACCTTTGCGCCCATAGTGTACGAAACCTCGGGTCGCGCCTTGCTGCGGGTTCGTTTGCAGGAAACCTTTGGCATGGCTGACAGCCCGCTATTGGCCCAAGGTAAGCTGAAGGTGACGATGGAGCTGCTGTCTCCAGCGCAGCGCCCTTTGGCATTGACGGCGGATCTCGCCAGTTTTTGGCAAGGCCCTTATGTTGAAGTGAAAAAAGAAATGCGTGGGCGTTACCCTAAACACCTGTGGCCGGACGACCCTGCCAATACGCTACCCACAAAATTTACCAAGAAGAAAACCTTAGGTTTATCTCAGTCATAGCCTTTAGACTGCTTTGATTTACAACCTCGTGTTGTGCCTATGACTGATGCCGTTAACGCATAAATGATGAAGTAGATATGACAACTCATACGACAAAAAAAGCGCCAGCCCAACGTAAAGCGAAGCGAAGCCGTGGCCTGTTTGGGCACATTTGGTCGCTCACCTGGAAGCTCGCCTTAATCGGCCTCGCCGTTGTGACCTTCTACGGTATTTACCTCGACCAAATTATCGCCCGTAAGTTTGAAGGGCAAAAATGGCATTTGCCTGCTCAAGTTTTTAGCCGCTCCATGGCGTTATACCCAGGAGCTGCGGTGAGTCATCCGCAGTTGATGGCCGAGTTAAAGCTACTTGGCTATCGCAAAGTGGCTAACCCCCGCGAGGTTGGTGAGTTTTCGGCATCGAGCACCAAAATCGAATTATGGCGTCGACCCTTTTTACATCCCGAAGGCGATCAGCCAGAACAGCGAGTGATGATCACGTTCGATAGTGAAGGCGTCAGCGCGATTGCCCGAATGGAAGATAAGCGCCAGTTAGCGGTATTCCATTTAGAACCCGTTTTACTTGACCGCATGATCACCGGCGACGGTGAAGACAGGCTCTTTGTCTCTACCGAAGAGATGCCCAAACCTATTGTGCAGGCGCTATTGCTGGTGGAAGACCGGAGTTTTTACGAGCACCACGGGGTGAATCCTTTTGCAATTTTGCGTGCGGCCTTTGTGAACATCACCGCTGGGCGAACCGTACAGGGTGGCTCAACCCTTACTCAGCAGTTGGCAAAAAACTTCTTTCTGTCGAGCGAGCGCTCGTTGCTGCGTAAAGTTCGCGAAGCTCTAATGGCGGTGATTATCGATTTTCGCTACAGCAAGGACGAGATTCTCGAGGCTTATCTCAACGAAGTGTATATGGGGCAAGATAAATCCCGTGCCGTACATGGTATGGGCTTGGCTTCGCAATTCTATTTTGGTCGTCCCATCGGCGAGCTAACCACGGCGCAGCAAGCCTTTTTAGTGGCGGCGATTAAGGGGCCATCTTACTACAACCCATGGCGTTACCCAGAGCGCAGCTTAGAGCGCCGCGATTTAGTGCTGCGGCTATTAATGGAGTCGGGCGAGTTAAACACTGCGCAATATAAGGTAGCTGTGGAGTCGCCCTTAGGTTTGCGTAATGCCAATAAGCCAGTGCATCAAAAATTACCATCGTTTTATGCCTTGGTAAAACAAGAGGTTAATCAGCGCTACGGTGATGCGTTATTAAAACAATCTGGGGTGAAGATTTATACCACTCTTGATCCTATGGCGCAGGAAGCCGCCGAAATCGCTGTGACTCAAACCTTTAAGAGCTTAGATAAGGGCAATAAGTCGTTGCAGATTGGTATGGTGGTCACCGACAAATACACTGGCGGTATCGCGGCTATGGTGGGTGATAAAACGCCGGGCTTTGACGGTTATAACCGCGCAGTGGAGATCCGCAGACCGATTGGCTCGCTTATCAAGCCATTTGTGTATGCGACCGCCTTGGCGCCTAATAGTCAATTTACCTTGGCATCGCCACTGAAAGATCAGCCGATTACCTTGAAAAATGAGCAAGGCAAAACCTGGTCACCGCAGAACTTTGATAAGACGTTTAGCGGCCAAGTCTCGCTGTTAACGGCGCTTAAAAAATCGATGAACGTGCCGACGGTAAACCTTGGGATTGCCGTTGGAGTCGATGCAGTGGTGACGACGTTAGCCAAATCGGGTTGGGAAGAACCGCTTAACGAATATCCATCGATGCTACTGGGCGCGGTGAATGGCTCGCCCTTAATGGTGGCGCAGGTTTATCAAACCCTCGCCGATAGCGGCGCTTACCGTAAACTCACTACAGTCACCGCAGTGCTCGATAGTGATAATCAGCCTTTACCCGTAACGCGTTCAGCCAAGGAGCAAGCGATTACGCCGGATACCGACTTTTTGGTGCAATATGCCATGCAGCAAGTCGTGCGCTCCGGAACGGCAACGCGCTTAGGCAACGCCTTCCCCGGTGTGGCACTGGCGGGTAAAACTGGTACCAGTAACGATAGCCGTGATTCTTGGTTCGCCGGTTTTGATGAGCGTAACGTGGCGGCAATTTGGGTCGGACGCGACGATAACGGTAAAACCAGTCTTTATGGCAGCAGCGGGGCGATGGCGGTATACCAAGCCTTTTTGAAGGAACGACCACCCATTGGGCTGCGTTCTATTCCACCCAGTGGCGTGATCAAAGGTTATTTTGACCGTGACACCGGTGAAGCAAAAGAAGCAGGATGCAGCAATACCGAGGCATTACCCGCGCTGAGAGGCACCTATAATCCCGCTAAAAACTGTGGCGAGCCGTTGCAGTGGTGGCAGAAGATTTTAGGTCAGTAATACTTATTTTTAATAGGTAAAGCGATAATAGCGGTGCAATTTAATTGCACCGCTGTTTTTGATAAAGAGAGTACAAGATGTTTAAAACCGCAGCCGCAGTGCATATCCTTGTTAAACACAAAGAGCAGGCGGAAGATATTATTAAGCAATTGAATAACGGTGCGAATTTTGGCGCCTTAGCGAAACGCTATTCCTCATGCCCCTCAGCGAAAAAGGGCGGCGATCTCGGTGAATTCAAGCGTGGGCAAATGGTGCCGCAGTTCGATAAAGTCGCCTTTTCTGGTGAGTTATTAGTGCCACATCTCGTTAAAACCAAGTTTGGCTGGCATGTGGTGAAAGTGCTGTATCGCACTTAGAACTAACGGCTGTTTAGTGAAATAAACTGAATTAAATCAAATGGAAGCATTCTATGTTTCTTATTTGGGCTTTAGTATGCTAGCGGCTAGTAGATAACTAGCCCAAGCTTGCTCTGATATCTGCTATGGTGATGAAGAGCTTGTTTTCGGTCTCTTGAAACGCTTGAAATCCATAGGGCTCATAGAAGTGTTTGGCTCCGTCCTTGGCATCAACGATGACAACAGGAAACGCTACGCTGTCACTGGCTGCGAGTAGCTTTCGGAGGGCATCAATAAGCAGCCACTCGCCAAAACCTTTCCCTTTGTATCGCTCATCGACAGCTAAACGAGCAATGAGCCCTCCTGATGTTGAAGATTGGTGCTTCTTCTGCAACTTGTCCGGCAGTGCCTTCAAATCAATGGGTGTCATCGTCAGTGTGTAAAAGCCGATGATATGGGCGTTGTTGTTATCATCTTCTAAAACGAACGTTCTGGTATTGTCTTTCTTGGCTTGCTGACTCGCCATGACTTTTATGTAATTGTTGAGAGCTTCAATACCACAATTGAAACGGTTCCTATCGTGCTTATCTTTGTCGAGAAGTACCGTATTCATTGCTGGGTTTTGCTCTCATAACGTTCCGACGCCAATTTGAGTTTTGTATTGACTGCCGCTGGATTATCGAGAGCTTCCATCAGCAATACGGCATCAGCTTGGCTAAGTTTTAGAGCTTGCTCTCGTTCAATGATTTGTTTTGCTTTTTCGATTGCCGCATTTAAAACAAATGAGTTAATACTAGACATGCCGGCGAGAGCTGCAGCCTTAGTGAGTAAATCTTGAGTATCGACATCAACTCTAGCGGTGATGCGAGGCAAAGTCGTTGCCATATGTTTATCTCCTGTTGTGTCAAACTGTCACATGGGTATTATGGTGTTAACGTGCTCAATAAGCAATCCTTGTGTCACTTTGGCACCCACGCTAACAAACGCCTCAATAGAGCCAGTCAACGGACAGTGTTCTTTTTGGATGTTCTTTATTATTAAAACACTCACCTCAATGGCGCTGCCGTTAACCTCCCGCAACACATCTGGACACAAAACGAGGCTGTTGTTCATTCAGTGTCAGATTAACTTCTACTTTTAATCGCGGTTAACAATGGTCAGTTTACCAAGCAATCTACCAGGAAGCGCGTGAGTTTGAGGTAAGGCTAAAGCTGCCTTAGTGTGCAAACTGATTGAAATAATAAAAATCCCTGCCGAGCAGGGATTTTTGCTTTTAGCTTATACCGCTATAGCGCGGCTGATTAGCGTAAATCTACCTGAAGGGCCACACCTGCACTTTGGCCTTCACTTTGGAGCGTAATGTAATACCAGCCAGCACTGGGATTATTGACCTTGATTTGTTCCTTAGTGCTGCCAGCGTTTGTTGAGGCGGCTTCATATTGCTGGGCATTGGCCCAGCTGCGACCCGAGTAAAGGCTGACATCTCCAGTTCCGTGGGCCGAGCGTACTTCTAGTTGGCTTGTCCCTTCTGGAATCCAAAGATAATAGTCATTACGGCCATTGGCGCTGCAGACGGCATCACCCGGCGTGAGTTGGGTATAGCTCACGGGTGATTTAGTCGCACAGGCATTGGCAATTTGATTAGGAACGCTACTGCCACCACCACCGGCTTTAAGGTTGAAGGTCACGCCACTAAATTCACTCGCGGTATCAACCGTGATATATCGCCAGCCACGGTTTGCCGTAAAACTAAAGGACTCTTTGTTGCCTTGATTTACACTGCTGGCTTGGGCATTGCTCGCACTTGCCCAAGTATTGGCATTAAAGTAAATATTGGCATCGCCTGTTCCCCCGGTTGTGCTGACACTAAATTGGCTGTTGTCAGCATCGACCCAGAAATAAAAGCTATTACGACCACCGCTGATACATTCATCTTTTCCGAGGGTTAGCTTGCCGTAATTGATGGTTGCGGCACCACAGTTGCTGGGCACTTCACCGCCAGTATCGCCATCACCTAAGTCGGGATCGGTATCGGCAACTAACTCACTGGTACTGACCAGCATATCAACACCACCAAAATCCCCTTCTAGGGTGATATAGTGCCAAAGTTCATTGGGGTTTAGGCTCACTTTGATCACTTGGTAATTACCGTTGCCGATGCCATAGCCCTGATTTTTTTCAGCACTTGCCCATCCCCTTGAATCGTAATAAATATCGGCATCTCCCCAACCACCGCCAATTTTGATCCAAATATCTTGGGCCGAGCGGTCACTATTGGCAAAGCTAAAGCTGGCTCGGCCTTGTTTGGCATCAATACACTCCATGGGTACCTCAAGACTGAGACTGGCAGACTCACTGTAGCGGTATGCTTCGTTACTGACTTGGCAGGGCGAGTAATCTTTGCTGATGGTGCCCGCGGGGCCTGCCCAGTTGCCTTCGCGACCACTGGCATTAGCCTGTTCATCACTTGGGCCTTTATCGACAATACCATTGTTGGTAGTGCTTAAACCGCTGGTGAGCCAGCCGCGCCATTCGTTGTCATAGCGGGTGCCAATGGAATCCATAAATGCTTGATATTCAGCATATTGGTTATTACGCAGGAAGGTTAGGATCTGGCGAACATCATCGCGGTGGTTTTCAAACATGAACCGTACGGCGAGGTAACCCCAACGGTAAATGCGGTCTTGGCCAGAGTCATAGGTGTTTTTAAAGATGGTTGAGAGCATAAACTCACCGGTTTCACCCATGGCGATGGCAGCGGGGTTGGCATCTCGATATGAAATATATTCTGCTAATCCTTCAATCCACCAAATTGTGTTGGCGGATACGCTGCGGCTGAAGTCGCCAAACAAGTTATAGCGGCCATCGAGGTAATGCACGTATTCATGCTGTAAGTTCCACACATGAAAATCAGGTTGTCGCCACTCGGCCTCATAGGCAATAAAACGCGCTTGGTTTTTAAGTCCAGCGGGAGAGCCTTCTAAATACATGCCGCCATTGTTGGTATTGATCCCAAAAATGCTGTTGGCAAGGGATTGATATTCTGACGAGCTGCCAAAAATCACCAGCTCTAAATCATCATTGTTATCCTGTGCGACCGCCTGCATTCCCGTTTCGAGTATCGTGTGGAAATGGCTTTCTTGCTGACTTAATACTCCGCATGCCCATTTAGCTTGATCTTGGTAAAGATCTTGGGCGCGGATCTTGAGGCTGTCGGAGCATTTCCAATTGAACGGTAAGCTATCGGCGGCCAATTGTGCTTTGAAACCGCAGATCTGGTAAGCATTACAATTGCTGCGATCGTAGTAATCTGCCATCTCGGCAGCTGCAAACCACAGCACTCTACTGGAATCATTTTTGCTGGTGCTGTTTAAAATATTTTTGACCAATTGGGTGACTTTAGGGCGCATGGCATCAATGTAGTACAGTCTGGATAACTCTCTGACAGCATTGACTAAAACATATTCAGCATTGGTGCCGAGTAAGTCCCTGTGGTTAAGTTGGAACTGGTTGAGCGCATCCAAAATGGCATGATCTCGGGCAAACAGTGCCTGCATGTCAGTATTCCACTGGGCGCGGAATAAGGTGGTAAACACGGTATTGGCGGCCGCATTCATCGCAAAGCTGGCTTGCCATGTGCTGTTGTAGTCATTGAGCACTTTGAGGGTGACAAAGTTAAAATCAGCCCCCAGTTCGGCGGAATCAATCAGGATCAGTGCTTCTTTGAGAACGCTGGCATTGGCATCGGAGAGTGTCCAAATGGCGTTATTGGCAAAGAGAGCATTAAGCGCTGATTTTAAATTGTTTTTCACCGCGCTGCTGTAGGCGGGTACGTCGCTGGGGTGGTAAAACTGCACATAAAGCGCGGCGCGCACAAAGTAAATATGTGACTCAATACCTTGGTTATCCACGCCTGTGTATTGAGGCGCTTTGGCTGCAATTGCATTGGCAACTGTGGATACATTCGCTTCACTAAATACGCTGCTTGCGTCACTTCCCTTGAGATTAAATAGTTTACCGACACACTGTGGCGTGGATTGCGTTAGCTCATCTAACAGGGCTTGGCCCGATTTACCAACAAAGTTACTACAGTCGGCATTGGCGGCAAAGCGGCTGACTTTTGATCTCGGAGAGTTCTCGAGCAACGCTTGCTGTTGTGAAGAATGTGCATCGAGGTACTCAGAGTGTGTTGGCTCGTTAGGTGAGGCTATCAAACTGTCAGTGGGCAATAACGGCCGATGGCTGACATCAATATTGAGTGGCGCTGACGGTGAAGCTAACGGTGCTAGCGTACTAGGGATTGCTGTGTTTTTCGCTTTTACTGAATTGTTTGGGTCTTGTACTGAATGGTTATGGGCGAGCGAAGGTGTTGCAATGGCTAAGCTAATAGCCGCGAAAAGTAGAGTCTGTTTCATGGTGTATCCATAGTTATTGTTATCTGCAAAGCAGATCTTCCTTGGGCGTTATCCGATGTATTACAGCAATTAACCTCGGACCTCATTGGTCCAATTGAATTTAATGCTTATCTAATTCAGTTGGCGCCGAATTATCATGAAATAAATTGCATAAAATATCCAATGTAAATTGATAAAAATTTACAATTTTTTTACATTGTTTTTATGATTATGTTTTTATTGTATTTTTTATTAGGTTTTCGTGCGGTTAATAAAGATTGGTAATCTAGCAGGCAACTGTTTTAATGTGGTTTCGCTTGATATAGGTTGCAGGCTTCCCTTTGTTGACTCGTTAACGGTCAACAAGAGCATTTACGTGTTGTCCATGTTCATGCGTTTCAACCTGTGTGCTGTGCCGATATTCTTGTCGCGATAAGCAACAATCCCCAAGTTGTACAAGGAGTTAGCTATGTCAGATTTACCCAATGATTATGCCCATATACATATTGAACAGCCCGGTGCGCCAGAGGTGATGCAACTTTCCCGTTCTTCCTTACCGGTTGTTGGTGCTGGGCAAGTCCTTATCCGAGTGAGTGCGGCTGGGGTGAATGGGCCGGACCTTAAGCAAAGGGCGGGAGCCTATCCGCCACCGCCCGGAGCATCGTTAATTTTAGGGCTGGAAGTGGCTGGTGAGATCTGCGCTTTAGGTGAAGGGGTAACCCAATGGCAACTGGGGGATAAAGTCTGCGCTTTAGTCCCCGGAGGGGGTTATGGCGAATACACCTTGACCTATGCAGCTCATTGTTTGCCGATTCCAAAGGGATTTTCGATGGTGCAAGCTGCCGCATTACCTGAAACCTTTTTTACCGTTTGGGGTAACTTATTTATGCGCGCCGGACTAAAGGCAGGCGAAACCGTTTTGATACACGGTGGCTCTGGTGGCATTGGCAGCACGGCGATTGCCCTTGCTAATCGTCTCGGTGCTAAGGTGATTGCGACTACTGGGCAAGATGAAAAGCGTGACTATTGCCTAGGATTAGGTGCCGATCTCGTGGTGAACTACAACAGCCAAAACTTTGTTGAAGAAGTGATGAGCTTTACCCAAGGTAAGGGCGTGAATGTGGTATTTGATATTGCAGGTGGCGATTTTATTAACCTCAACTTGCAATCTCTCGCGTTGGATGGTCGTATGGTGTCGGTCTCGACCCAGCGTAGTCCTAAAGCTGAGGTTAATATTCTCCAGTTGATGGCGAAGCGAATTGTCTGGACAGGTTCAACTCTCAGGCCTCAAACTGTTGAAGCAAAAGCTGAAATCGCAAGGCAATTACGTGAACGTGTTTGGCCATTACTCGATAGCCAGCAAATTGTGCCGCATATTTTTGCAACGTACCCATTGATCGATGCACCTAAGGCCCATAGATTAATGCAGTCGGGCGAACATCGGGGGAAAGTCGTATTAACATTGTGAGCTAACTAAGTTACTGTAACCGACCTAGTGATGTGAGAAATCGAGATTAGCCGGGAATGGCTGAAATCATGTGAGCAATTCCCTTTGTTTATGCGGGTTTGACGGGTGTTTAACGAGGCTTTAAAAGATTGGCTAGCTAAATGAGAAATTGAGGTGGCGTGCATTCATAATTAGCCGCACGCCGCCTATATGAGAATTACTTCACGTCCTTACCTATCCACACAACCTTGCCAACTACACTCAGTAGGCCAAGTTCTGCAACAGGCACCCGCTGCTCTCTGTACTCTTTATTGTCGCTAATGATCGTGATGCTGCCATCGATATGGACTTGAACACGCTTAGCAAACAAATCATCCCCAATGCGCAGGACAAAAATACTGCCGTCAGAAAGATTTGCGTCAGTGATATCCACCAGGATCGAGTCGCCAGAATGGATCGTTGGTTCCATTGAGTCACCCTTCGCGAAAACCACCCGCAGGTTTTCAGGCTGTAACCCTCGGTAACGCAACCATTTCGATCTAAAGGCTAGTTTGCGTCTAACTCGTTCATTATCCCATTGTGCACCATGGCCTGTACTCACTTGAGTATGGTAGCCATCGATAAGTGCATATTCTTCTGAGAACTCTTCAGTCTTACAAATCACACTTTCATATGCCGCAGTTTCGCCTGGGAATTTAGGGCCTTCACCAGTACATAGCCATTCGAGATTGACATTATAACGGCGAGCAATACGAACCATCTTATCAAACGAGGGCATAGTCGACTGAGTAAACCACTTACGAACACCGCCTTCTGAGGTGTCGATAGCATTCGCAAATGCTCTGAGGCTTTCGTCGCCCATCAGTTCTTTAAGACGCTCTCCAAAGCTTTCTATTCCAGCCGACGGAAAAGAAAGTGCACTTTCTTTTTTAGTGTTCACTTTAAATTTAAATAAAGCGCTTTTCTATCAACGCCTTACCCTCTGTGGCCAATGGGCCGTTAAATAATTCAAAAGAAAGTTACTAAAAGACGTTGAAATGCGTCTTTTAGTATCGTATCGTTCTTATATCGCGCACTTGGCAAGTTGCGCAATGCGCGAGTAATCATGTTAACACGGAAAAATACCATGAAAATAGAGAATGCCAATCACATCCATGCAGCGCTAAGAGCGCAAGGGCTAACAAGCCGTGCATGGGCTGTCTCTAAAGGCTTCAATCCGAGAACCGTTCAGGACTGCATCAAGATGTTTGCACCCTGTAAACAGCGTAAACCAAAACGCGCTTTATCTCGCAAGATAATTGAAGAAATCAGCAAAACCATTGGCTGCGACTTGTTGAGGGAAGAACATGAATAAAGCATGGTTCAGCCCTCAAGAGCTTCTGCAATTACCTGGCATGCCTACAACCGTTCAGGGTATCAGGTTTAAAGCAAAGACAGAAAGCTGGGAGTCCAGAAAGAAAGAGGGTAGCAAAGGATTTGAATACCATCTTGGTAGCCTTCCACCTATCACTCAGGCGCATCTTCGTCAGCAAGCCGTAAAAAATACGACAAGCCGAGAAGTCGCAGCCGCACGCCAATTGATAGCAACGCCAGCAAGTCAGCTGGTTAAAAAAACGGAATTACAACAGCAATTTTTAACGCTGCCTAAAGCGAAACAACAAGTCGCGATGGAGCGCCAGCTGCTACTCAATGATATGGCAAATTTCATCGCTCCCTTTGTTGAGGCTGGTCGCCGCACTGAAGGCGTCATGGTATTTGCTAAACAGTGCAACCAATCAAAAGCCACTCTATATCGCTGGCAAAAAGCCTATGACGAAAAAGGATTAATGGGCCTGGTTGATACTCGGGGCGGTGCGCAAGTCAGCGTGATGGAAGATCAAAAAGACCTGCAACAATTCTTAATTGCTTTAGTCACGGGCAAGCCGCATTTGCTCGAAAAATACAAAGTCCAGCAGCAAGAAGCACAAAAGAAAGCCGCAGAACATGGCTGGATTGTCCCTTCAATTGGCTCAATCCGTCGTTGGATAAGTCGCTGGCATAGCGACAACATCGCCGCGTTTACCGCGCTAACCAATCCCGATGCGTACAATAACTCGCACCGCCCACTCTACGGCACCATGTACCCATGGCTCAGTGGCCCTAATCAAGTTTGGGAGTTCGACAGCACACCAACGGATGTCATGCTCAATGCTCACGGCAAACTGCGTCGCTATGCCGTTGTAGCCGCGATTGATGTTTATACCCGCCGCCCCATGGTCTTAGTCACCCCAACCTCTAACGCCGAAGGCATCTGCCTATTACTGCGTCGCTGCCTACTTAACTGGGGCATGCTGGAAGCCGATGGGGTTGCACGTACCGACAACGGTTCTGACTATGTCAGCCTAAGAGTAAGTGGCATTTTCGATATCTTAGGTATCGACCAATCCCGCACCCGCCCATTTAGTGGATGGGAAAAGCCCTATATCGAGCGTTTCTTCGGCACATTAAGCCGCGCCCTGTTTGAGTTGTTGCCTGCTTATATTGGCCATAACGTCAGTGATCGTCAGCAAATCGAATCTGCCAAAGCCTTTGCCCAACGGATTGGCGGCAAAAACAAGGCCGCCAATAAAGAAGAAGCTTTATCAGTGGCCATGACGCCAGAAGCACTGCAAAAGATGATCGATGACTGGATTCAATATGACTACATGCACCAGGTGCATGAAGGCTTTAAAGGCGCGTTAAAAGGTAAAACGCCCTTTACAGTCATGAGCGAAAGCGCCTATGTCGCTAACCGTATCGCCAATCCCCATGCCCTCGACTTATTACTTAACCATGTTGGTGATGCCACTGTGATTCGCGGTAGCGTGAGTGCAGGCAATATCCGCTATACGGCCCCCGAACTTCAAGAAAGTCTCTGGGACAGAAAACGGGTGCGCGTATTCCTCGATCCTTCCGATGTTGGCCGCGCGACTCTATATGCCCTCGATAACTGGCAGCAATGCGTCGATGCAGTGAATTTAGATCTGATTGGCCGCGATATCGATCCAGCAGCCTTTCGCAAAGCCCGCAATGAAGATAAGAAAGTACTCGCCAGCTTCCGCCGCGCAGCACGGGAGCTACAAGAAAAATTTGGCATCGATACCTTGGCAGCCGAAGGCTTGGCCAAAGCCGCAGCCGAACGTGGCAGCCTAACCAGTTTCACCCCTAAACCGACTACCACCGATAACCCTGCACTGGCTGCACTTGCACAAGCCAGCAGCGATAGCGATCAGCAACTCGCCAGCTTAAGCCACCAAGCTCAAGCCATTAGCGCGGCAGCCCAAAGGGTTAACCAAAATCACGCCACGGTCATGCGCACCGAACACGAAAAAGCCGAAGAGTTAACTCTAGCAACGCTTGAGCGTGAGCTAAGTGAGCGTGAAAAGTTATGGCTAAAAGAATACCGCCTCAAATACCGCATGTTTGCCGCAAGGCTCGACAGGCAATTAGAGGAGACGAAAAAAGCCGCCAAGTAGGATTGGCGGCTTTTGAAGGGACGAGGAGTCCTATTTAAAACTTTGTTTACCACCACGGAGTATAAATTATGAAACATAAAATTGTCGAAGTTAAAAATGTATTGGCTTGCCTAGAGTTGATGGAAAACCTGCAAGGGCGTTCATCTATTACCCCAGGTATTGGTTTAATACATGGCCCATCGGGATTTGGTAAAACTACCACTTTATGTTGGCTTATCAATCAACTAGGGGCGATGAATGCCATTTATGTGCGTTGTTACGCAACGGACACTCCATCCTCATTTCTCGCTCGCATCATGGAAGAGTTGGGGTCTGAGATGCTTTACCCGATGCGTAAAAGCGTTGATTTTATTGTAGACCGCATGAATGAGCGCCAACTGCCACTGTTTATCGATGAGGCCGACCATATTGTCGGCCAAAGCAAAATCATGGAAACCATCCGCGATCTCTATGACGCCACCGAACAGCCTGTAGTGTTGGTGGGTATGGAGGAAATCGCCCGCCGTATTAGCCACCGCAAGCAGCTTTTCAACCGTGTATCTGAATGGGTGGAGTTCCAACCCGCCGACTTATCCGACGTCCATAGTTTTGCCGCAGAGCTTTTAGATGACCGCATTACGGTGGCCGACGATCTACTGGAACATATCCGCAAGCGCAGTGGTGGTGAGGTACGCCGAATTCTCACTGCGTTAGAGAAGATTGAGCGCAGCGCCATCGCTAACGATATGGATATTGTCACCCTCGACAACTGGGGCGATCAGCCACTGTTTTTAGAGTTCAGGCGCTAACCAAACCCACTGCCGATTAGAGCAAACAAAGGGTTAGGTTATTTTTAGGGATGGACTATGGCAAATAACACAAAACGGGCTTGGAGTTGGGCACAGCGCCAAGCAAGCTTTACCAGGGAAGAGCTAGCAGCAGCCTTAGGGTTAACGCTAAAGCAGTGCTCAACAATCATCAAAACGCTTAATCGACGCGAATACATCACGTTCAGCGACTACCACATGGAAAGCACGCCTAGAAAGGGTGCGCTCTCAAAGCGTTACAAAGCGGTAGCCAATAAGCAGTACATCGAGCGTGGCATGAAAACCGATCAACAACTGATTTGGCAATCCATGCGTATTTTGCGTTCTTTCAACTATCCAGAGCTGGTCTCCACAACGGGTATCAATGTGGGCCAGATCCGTACTTATTGCTCGCTCCTTATGCGCTTTGGTTATGTGCGGCTTGTTGTTGCAGTGCCAAACCATTTGCCACCTAAGGAACGCATCGGCCAATACGCTACCTATCGCCTTATCAAAGATACAGGGCCAATCGCGCCTAAGCGCTTAGGTTGTCATGTGCTGTATGACGGCAATTTAAATCAGGAGATTCAAAATGATGTGGCGTGACGTTATGGCTGAGCAGGCGTTACTGCATGGCCAAAAAGCGGTGGCAGATAAGCTCAAAATCTCCCGTACCACAGTGAGTCAGGTCTTAAACGGCAAATACCCTGGCGATGTGGATCGTATCCAAAAGCTGGTGGAAGGGGCATACATGAACCGCACAGTGCATTGCCCTGTGCTCGGTGATATTCCCCTAAATGAGTGCCTAGCTCACCAGCGCAATACCCGCACCACGGGCAGTCCAATCCGCATTAAGTTGTACCGCGCTTGCCGATCTGGCTGCGCCAACAGCAGTTTGGGTGGGACCCAAGCCTTTACCGTTCAGCCTAGCCTCCAAGTTCGCCGAAACGAATATGACGCCGAAGGGGCGATTCGTCGCCTACAGCTGCAAGCGGGGGAGGATAAATCGGTATTGATTAACCTACTCAAAGACGAGCTGAAACACCTTGGAACCAAGTTTAATCGAGTGATGAAGGAACAAAACTGATGAGACACCATAACCCCAAATTCGATGTGATTAGCGCCCTAAGACTGCGCGGCATGACGGTGATTCACTCCGGCGTAAAAGTCGTGCAAATCGACAAGCCGAGTGCCGATTTTCGCCGCATGGCCGTGGATATTATCGAAAACATCAAAGGTATTCGTCGCCGCTGCCGAGCGGTGCAATTTAATGGTGTAACCGTTCGTTGGAATGAGGAGTAACAACATGACCAGTCAACAAACTAATCAGCAGATCCCCGCAGGCTATCGCAAAAACGCAGTAGGGGATCTCGTACATGAAGATCGCATTAAGCCCGTAGATAAACTGCGGGATGAGGTGGTTAAGGCCATAGTCGATAACGCCAAGCTGCTGCGCCAATCTATGACCGAATTTAAGCTAACCACCATGGCAAATATCAATGACTTTGTGGAGCTGTCCTCATCGGAGTATGGCACTAAGTTCGGCGGCGCTAAGGGCAATATTCTGCTCACCTCGTTCGACGGCCAATACCAAGTGCGCCGTGCCGTGGGTGAGCACCGCGTATTTGATGAGCGCATTCAAACCGCAAAAACATTAATTGATGACTGCATTAAAAGCTGGAGTGGTGGCGCGGATACCCGCCTGATGGCCATGGTTGAGCATGCCTTTCGGGTTAACCAGCAAGGCCGCATCGACGTTAACCAAGTGCTTAGCCTGCGCCAGTTGGATATTGATGATCCAAAGTGGAAACAGGCCATGGATGCGATAGCCGACGCGATTCAAATCACCGGAACTAGCCAGTATCTGCGCTTATACGAGCGTCAACCCAATGGCAAATACACTCAACTCCCACTGGATATCAGCACGCTTTAGAGACGCAAGGAGCACAACATGACCCAAGGTATTCAACATTTACTCAACGAGAACCAAGCAGCCTTAGACCGCGTGGCTTTTAAACTGCGGATTGCTGCGCTGTTAGAAGCCAATTACGAAACCCTACGCAGTGAACTCAGCGCCATGGCGGTCGACACGCCCCACCAATGTTTGCTGGTCGGTGCCGCATTGCTTAACGAACTGCGTGGATTTAGTCACGAATTTGCGGGCGAAAAGCGCCGCGTGATTAGCTTTTTTATCAAGCGATCACTTCGGAACACTCAAGCATAACCAAGCGAAACCCGCCCCATTCATGGGGCGCGGTCTGTCTAATGTAGTGATTAGGCACTGATGAGCAGCTAACCCAAGCACACCGATTTAAAGAGCGACCAAATGACCCCTTACGCAAAACGCTTACTGAAATATGCCATTGCCAACTGTCCAGCCCGGCCAGTGCGCAAAGGTAAAAGCAAAGCCGAATTGCTGGCAGATCGCGAGCAATGGGCGGTGAACTATTTGAATGGGGCATTAGGTCATGGTTGGCCACAACGTAAAAGCCAGCCTAAAGCCATTCGCGTGCTAGTGACTGAATCAGCAACGACAACCGATGAGGATGACGAATAATGCTAAAAACGAATCAAAAAGCCCCTGCGCCAGTAGCTCTACATAAGAAGCGCCTAATCACCTTAATTAATGTGGCTAAGGGATCATTGCGGCTTGACGAGGCTATCTACCGTGGCATGTTAAAACACGCTACGGGCAAGGAGTCTCTGCGGGCCATGAACCTACCCGAGCTTGAGCAAGCGCTAGAAGTGTTTAAACAAAAGGGCTTTAAACCCACGTTAAACAGCCATAAAAAGCGCCGTTTAAGCCCCGCAGCTGGCAGCAGTAAAGTGGCCTCTATCGATAAAATCCGCGCTATTTGGATCACCATGGGGCATCACTTAGTTATCCAGGATAACAGCGAGTCAGCCCTCGATGCCTATGTGCGCCGCATGACGTTACGCAGCCACATTACCAATAACCAAACCCAAGGCGTGGATGCCACCGCTTGGATGACAGAGCCACAAGCCTACAAGGTATTAGAAAGCCTTAAAAACTGGCATAAGCGGGTATTAATCGAGCGCATTATTGCCCGTGGTGAGCGGTTAAAAATGAATGAAAAAGGCACGCAGCCAGCCGCCTATGAGTCCATCGTTGCACAGTATGAGGGCCATGGTTATGAGTAAACTTAAGCATGATACGGTGAGCGTTCCTGATAGCCAGCTGGATTTACTGTCCACAAGTGCCGCAGAGCTAGAACAAGCCCTCGAAACCTTAGCCACGCTTAAACCCGATGAGCGCGAGGACTTTATTCGTCGCTGGCCCTCAACCCTGCAAAGTTTATGCGATGTGATGCGTCAGACCCTAAAGCAATATGAAATTGATAATGCCGATAATGTCAGTGAAGCCCTAGCCACCAGTCTAAGTGCCTACCTAGGCGGGCGCGATATCTACATCCCCAATGGTGAACGCCTTAAGGATGCACTGCGGGATATCCGCATTTGGCGCGAGTTTAAGGGCAATAACCTTGAGCAGTTAAGCCGCGATTATGGCCTTACCGAGCGCCGGATCAGCCAGATAGTGGCAGAACAAAGGGCAGCATTTGTAGCGAGGAAGCAGAGGAGATTGTTTTGAATAGTGACAGTAATAAGTAGTTGCAACAGTTAAGTAAACAGTTACATTATTTTACTATTAAATGATTGTACTTGGTAAGAAATATGGAACATGTAGAGCCTAATATTGATGGATTTAAATATTACTGTAGTCGTTTTAAAAACCATTTTTCGTTTGATGAAAGACTGACGCCTTGGAGTTGTCCGCACTGTAAAATTGGCAGATTGATTGCGAAAGAAGAGAATTTCTTTTGTCAAGAAACTTTGATTTTACATTCTGAACGTAAACCTAGTCTGCAGTACAGTGGTTTTTTCATTTGCAATTGTTGTGATAACAAAACTTTTAGTACAGGAACAGGAAAGAATAACTACTATTGCGGGGGAGATGATGAAACAGGTGATTTTACGGAGATGTATGTTAATGAATATACTCCACAATTTTTTTCGCCTTCGATAATGCTATTTAACCCGCCAGCTAGTACACCACAATCGGTCAGGGATTCACTGAAAAGAGCTTTCTCTATATGTTGGTGTGACATTCCAGCAAGTTGTAATGTACTCAGGGTTACAGTTGAAATACTACTGAAAGAAAGATGGCCTGAGGTTCCTATTGTTATAAACGGGCAAAATTTAAATAAAAAGCTGAATGAACTAAAGAAAATTGAAGCAAGTCAACCTAAATTGCTTGAAATACTGGACTATTTTTTAGCTATAAAATGGCTTGGCAATAACGGCAGTCATGATGCTGAATTAGAGGAACGAGATTTGGCCGTAGCTTTCAAAATCATGGATAAGGCGCTTATATTGCTATACTCTCGAGATGATAATAGTGTTTCCGAGTGGGTTCGTATGATTAATGCTGCTGAGGGGCGACCAATCAAATCTTAGATTAAAAGATTTTAAACTCATAAAAAGGACCTTGTATGAAAAAAATCTTACTGATTATTATCATTGCTGCCATAGCTTATGTGCTGATGCCTGTTACCGTTAATGGCACCTTGTATGTCGTAACAAACTCCGCGAATGTAGTCACTATGCCTATCACTTCGATCAAGGTTTATCCTCTTAAAGAATTTCGAGAAGCACTCTATCAAAAGCAAAATTTTGCCAACCAACAATGTATGGGCTTACCTGATAAATCAGAGGCTGAAGTGGCTTACCTGAGCGGTGGCCCAAACCGAGAAAACGCCAAGGCTAACTACGAGCTGATCGTATCGTGCGAAACCGCAACCCTGATTAAAGAGATCAATATGCCTTTGGTTGAAACCATCCAAACCAATAAGGATGGTGAGTTTAACTTAAGCCGTTCGCGTTTGGATGAGCTGGTGTTGGTGGCTGAGGGGAAGCGTAGAGTTGTTGGCGAAACAGAAGAATATCTATGGCTGCGTGTTATCCCTAAAGAGGGGGTATTGTCACAGAAGCTTGAGATTAACAATGGCAATTTAGTTAACGATATCAAGATTCAAGCTATTCAGCTGTAATTGTTTGTTTAACATTAATCTTAAAGAGGGAAGCCTAAATGGATTTTAATGCAATCGCTAAGGTAACGCAGGATTATGAGGAAGCCTGTGATCAAAAATCAGTATTGGTCGACTATCTATTAAAACTGATCGATAGAGCTAATGGCAATTTAGGCATTGAACGGGTTAAACAAGAGGCCATAAAAATCATGGATTGTGAGTTAGCCTTCCAGCATCGACCTGTGTTTAATCCCCAAAGCGATGATTGCTATTGTGCATTGGATGTGGTTTTTACAAAGAACAAAGATGTAGATATCATCATTAACACATTTTATGTACATAAATATGGCTTTGTTTTTATCAAAAACGCTGATGTATATGAAAACTGGTTAACTGATAGAGAAATGGATTTATTAACAGATGCGACGCTAAGAGACAAAGTTTTATCCCCTATAGTGTCAGCGCTACTTAAACACTTAGAAAACTAATCCCGAAACCTTTCCAATCCGCTCCAAACCCTTAAGCCGAGACAATGAACCTATGTTCACTGTCTCGGTTTTTTTATGGCCTGTTCTGGTCTAATCCCATCGGACACTTAATTTTGAGACAGTATGGTCAATAAATTAAGAGGTCTATATGAGTCTGAAAAAATCACATAAGAGTTATCCGCAGGCATTTAAAGATGAAGCCGTCTTGATGGTGCTGGAGCAAGGTTATAGCGTTGCCGATGCGGCAAAGTCTCTTGGAGTTAGCACGAGCCTGCTTTACAACTGGAAGGAAAAACACGAAGCCCTGCAACAAGGCATCACCTTAGAAGAGTCTGAGCGTGATGAGTTGAAGCGATTGCGTAGAGAAAACAAAGAATTACGCATGGAAAAAGAAATTCTAAAAAAGGCAAGCGCCTTCTTTGCGAGAGAAATGAAGTAAGATTTCGTTTCATCAAACTGCAATCTCACCTGTTTCCCATAACACTGTTATGTCGAGTAATGAGTGTCAGTAAGTCAGGCTATTACGATTGGCATAAACGCCCTGCAAACGTGATAAGCGTTGAAACACTGAAGCTTTATCGCCTTGTTCGACAGCTATTTAAGCAAAGTCGAGGCAGCTTAGGGAATCGTGAAATGGTGAAGAAATTGCGCAAGGAAGGCTACCAGGTTGGTCGCTATCTCGTTCGTAAAATTATGCACCGCCTTCGACTCAAAGCAACCCAGCGATGTGCTTACAAGGTGACGACACAGCGAAAACACTCAGATGCAGTGGCTGATAACCTGTTAAACATGAACTTTAATCCAGTATCGGCTAATCAGGTCTGGGCGGGTGACGTGACCTATTTAAAGACGGGTGAAGGCTGGATGTACTTAGCTGTGGTGATGGATTTATATTCACGCCGGATTGTGGGATGGCGCATAGACAAACGCATGACCACAGATTTGATATCCAAGGCATTAATAAAAGCCTACAACCTGCGACAACCAGCGCGAGGGCTGGTATTTCACAGTGACCGAGGCTCGCAATATACCAGTAAACAATTCGGTAGGCTGCTATCGAGCTATGGTATCCGAGCCAGCATGGGTGATGTGGGTGCGTGTTGGGATAATGCCGTTGTTGAGCGATTCTTTGGTAGCTTGAAACACGATTGGATTTTTAAAGTTGCTCAACCAACAAGGGAGTTTATGAAGCAAGATGTGACGGCTTACATCAAATATTACAACTTGGAGCGACTTCATTCTGCTAATAACGATCTGTCACCTGTAGAGTTTGAGAATTCTCAAGTAAAAGTGTCCAGTTTGGGTTGACCAGTACAGCCTTCATTTCACATAACAAGGTGCGCAGCGGCGTTAACAGCATGCCGATTGCCAATGCTCGACCCTCTGGCTTTCATATCAGTCGCATTCAAAACCGAGTCTATCGGCAATGCGCATTAGACGGCTTTAATGCTCGCCTTCGTGCAGAGTTAGCGGCGCACTTAGCTGCAGAGAATGCAGGCGATGTGCCTGCCACTAAGGTTACTACCGAGCTTGAACAAAAAGTTCCGCTTTATAGCCACAGCGCCACCCGCCAGAGTTATTACTCCCAGGGCTGGCATGCTGTCACCTATCTGCACGTATTGAGAGCAAAGGAAAAAGCCCGCGAACAACGCAAGGCACAAGCTATAGAGGTGCCGAATGAACAGTAAACTCAAGGCATTTTTAATGGCAGCAGGCTTAAGTTCGGCTGCAATTACTGGCGCACAGCTTACAGATAAATGGGAGGGCAATAGCCTAACGGTTTATGTCGATGCTGTAGGTGTGCTCACCGCTTGCCGTGGCCATACAAGCAAAGACTTAAAGCTTGGGCAAACCTTTACTGAGCAGGAGTGCATGGAGATTTTCGCCAAGGATATCGCCCGTGCCGACAAGCAGCTGCTGCAACTCACGGCCACTGTAAGGCTCACTGATAGTGAGCACGCGGCTTACCTGTCGTTTATGCACTGGGCGGGATACGGCAACTTTGCCAGCTCAACTCTGCGTAAAAAGCTGTTAGCTGGGGATCGTGTGGGAGCCTGCAAGGAGCTAACCCAAGCCTGTTCTACTAACCAGCAAACGGGTGAGCGCGTTTGCAATGGTTGGACGTATGGCACCCGCCTAGGTGTCAAAGTGCGCCTTAATGGACTGATTAAGCGCCGAGCCGAAGAGCAAGCCATTTGCCTCTCCGAACTCACAGTCGGAGGGTTAACGCAATGACGCCCGCCCAAATTAGTACCGCTATTCAATGGCTAATCGTGTCGCTTTTTGTGGCAGTGCTTTGTTTAGCTCAATACCAATTAGCGACAACAAGAAACCAGCTTACCCAAGCGCTCGTGGATAAATCAACGTTGCAAACCGATGCGGATAACTTGGCGGAAAGCTTGCGCAAATCCAATGCCGATAAGGCCGCATTAGCGGCCGAATCAGAGCAGCTTGCCCTGCAATTACAGCAAGTCTCGCTGCAAAAGGCAGAGCTAATAGGTCGCCATCACGCCCTTAAAAACCAACTCAATCAACTGTTGCAGGACACTACCAATGAAGATGCTAAAGCATGGCGCGATGCTCATGTGCCTAACGATGTTGTGCGCTTGCTCAGCCACGCAGCCGATTGTGCGCAACGTGCCCGTTTACACGACAGCGTATGTGTTACCGCCCGTAGTTCTGATGCGCGAGTGCCAAGTGACCCAAGTGCCACAACCCGAGATCCAGTGCCTGCTAACGCAGCAAACCGTGTGCCTAGCCAATCCAGCAATGGCCGAGCTGATGCTGTCTCTGATCGCTGACTTAGGGCAATGCAACCTTGACTGGCAAACCCTGCACGATTGGCGACAACGCCATCAAACAGACCAAACAAAATAAGCCAAATATTAGGAATAGGCATGGACGAAAACGATTGGGCGAGCACGATGGAAACTCGCGAGCGTGATGCTTGCATTGATGCCGCCCGCCACAAACAACAGCCTCAAGGCAATGGCATCTGTATTGATTGCTTAGAGCCAAATGAGCCACAGCGGCTTAACGAGTTGCGCTGTATTAGTTGCCAACAGGATGAAGATAAGCGCCAAAAGCAGCGCTATGGGACGCGTTTATGATCGAATCGTTATTTGAATTTTTCGGCAAATACTGGGGCTTTATTGGCAGCGTGATTAGCGTTTTCTGCGCCTTATTGATGGCGTGGTTTAGTACTCGCTTTACCCCTCGCATCGAGCACGAAAAGGTGGTTCAAAAGGTGGCCGAAATCGACAAGCGCCTAAGCGAAACCGAAATGCAGTTGGAGTACATGCCGACTCGTGACGAACTGCATGCCCTAGATAAAACCCTCGAAGGCTTAGGTGCTCGCTTTGGCGCAATGGAACAAGGCATTAGGCGACTCGAAACTAAGACCGACATGCTACTCGAAAACGAACTAGCTCAAACGCACAAAGGAGGTAACTAATGTCGATACAGCAAATTATCAATGAGCACCAACGCCGCAGTATTTTAACGGCGCTCAGTGCCATGGTTGGCTTTGGTGCTAACCATTCCATGGTACGTGAAACATGCGCCACTTTTGGCGTAGAAATGAGTAACGATGTTATTAAAACTCAACTCTATTGGCTTGAAGAGCAAGGATTAGTCAGCATCAAAACTCAAGGTAACTACTTAATTGCGGAACTTAAAGCGCGTGGTCAAGACGTAGTCGATGGTTTAGCGAATGTTCCTGGCATTAAGCGTCCCAGTGCGAGGGAATAGCCATGGCCGTTAAACCGTTAACCGCTGGCCAAAAGAAAGTGCTTTATCACTTAGCCCTCGCTTTGGTTGCCGCTGATGTAGAAAACCAAGTCATTAAACCAATGATGGAAAAAGAGGGTAAGCGGTATACCGAGGGCGAGTTCCGCAAGATGTATTTCGCCAAAGTTCCTCAAGTCGCGCAGGCCGAGAGAGCGTTGCAAAACGCGATGGCTCAAGCGCAGAAGGATCTTGCGGCTTCTATAAAATCATCTAAAGGAGCTGACAATGGCAAATGAAACCCGAGGCCGACGCTCTAAGGTAGATTTACTGCCAGCCAATATCCGCAAACGCTTGGATAGCGGCCTGCGTGATGGCTCGATTCAGCAGACTGAGTTACTTGAAGAAATTAACGCCCTTATCAAAGCAGCTGGGTTGCCGAAGGATAATCTTCTGTCTCGCGCAGGCATTAACCGCTATGCCACCAAGATGGAGGCCGTGGGTAAATCCTTAAGGGAAATGCGTGAGATCACCCAAGTGTGGACGGCAGAACTGGGCGATAAACCCACGGGCGAAGTGACCAAATTCATCCTTGAAATTGGCCGTTCACAGCTCCTAAAAGCAATGTTAAACGAGTCTGAAAGCGATATGGCCGACGTTGGTCTGATTAAAGATGCCATGCTTGCGGTGCAGCGTTTGGAGTCTGCCGCCATGGCCAGCCATAAGCGCGAGAAAGAGATCCGCCAAGCCTTTGCCGCCGAGGCCGCACATGCTGCTGAGAAGGTGGCCAAGTCCGCAGGCTTAACCAGTGATGCCGTAGCAATGCTTAAACGCGAGATATTGGGGATTGCCTAATGACCATTAAGAAAAAGGTTTTAGCTGCCGCCACTGCGGTAGCGTTAGCTATAACACCAACGGCAAACAGTTTTGATCCCACGTATGAGGCTAGTTGCCTAAGTCGCTTTGATCCTAAAGAGGTGCTGCTCGGTTATCAAAAGCGCTGGATTGCCGATGAGTCACCCTTAAAAATTGGTGAAAAGTCACGTCGCACCGGCTTAACGTGGGCAGAAGCCGCCGACGCTTCACTGACTGCAGGGGCCGCCCGTGGCCAAGGCGGTACCAACCATTTTTACGTGGGCAGTAACAAAGAGATGGCCCGCGAGTTTATTGATGCTGCGGCCATGTGGGCGAAGGTATTTGATAAAGCAGCGGGCGAAATCCAAGAGGAAATGTTTGTCGATGATGGTCAAGAAGGTAAAGAGATCCTGACCTTCGCCATTTACTTTTCTTCTGGCTTTAAAATCCAGGCGCTATCTTCCAATCCCTCAAACCTGCGGGGTATGCAGGGTAACGTCACCATAGACGAGGCCGCATTCCACGAACGCTTAGCCGAAGTACTTAAGGCCGCTCTGGCGCTAACAATGTGGGGCGCAAAAGTGCGCCTTATCTCTACCCATAACGGTATCGATAACCTGTTTAACGAGCTAATTAACGATTCCCGCGCAGGCAAAAAAGACTACAGCATTCACCGAATCACCTTGGACGATGCCTGTGCCGAGGGGCTTTACCAGCGCATCTGCCAAATCCGCGGTATTGAGTGGAGCCAAGCGGCCGAAGATGACTGGAAAGCCAAGCTACTTAAGGCCACCGCTACCGAAGAGGACGCGCTGGAGGAATACTTCTGCGTGCCTAAGTCGGGTGGAGGTTCGTACCTTAGCCGTGCTTTGATTGAATCGCGCATGGCAAGTGTTGAACACAGTGGCCCTGTGGTTCGGCTTGAGAAAAAGAACGACTTTGGTGAATGGCCTGAGGGGTTACGAACTGCCGAGATCGCTGACTGGTGCAGTAGTGAGCTACTGCCCATACTGCTTACTCTCGACCAGTCACGCCCCCATGTCTTTGGAGAGGACTTTGCCCGCAGTGGCGACTTAACCGTGATCGATGTGGGTGAAATCGCCCAAGATTTGCACATTAAAACCAAGCTACAGGTCGAGCTTAAAAATATTCCCTTTCGCCAACAAGAGCAGATCCTGTTCTACATTGTTGACCGTCTGCCTCGATTGCGCGGTGGTGCAATGGATGCGCGTGGTAATGGCCAAGCATTGGCTGAATACGCCAGAGACCGTTATGGCTCAGAGGTGATCGAGTGCGTGATGCTGAGTGAGAGCTTTTACCGCGAACAGATGCCGCGCTTTAAGTCCCACTTTGAAGATGCACTGCTCACCATCCCCCGTGATGACGACACCCGCACCGACTTACAAGCCTTGGTGATAAATAACCGTGGTACTCCATGCCTAGGTGATGTGCGTACAGGCAAAGAAAAAGAACGTCACGGCGATGCTGCGATTAGTTTATTCCTGATGGTCTATGCCACCACGCTCGATGGTGCGCCCATCGAATTTACCCCTATCCCTAAGAGTGATCACCGCAATCCAAATGCCCATGCAAGTGCCCATGAGGATGATGATCATCAACTGCAGCGAGGTTGCTGGTAATGCAAGAGAAAACAACGGAATCACGGATTTTAGACGCCACAGGCCGCCCCTTTAAAGTGCGTGAGGCTAAGGAGCTACAAACCGACGATGTGCGCCTAGCTGGGCTGCATCGAACTTTTAGCAACCATCCTAGTAGCGGGTTAACGCCCGCCAGTGCTGCCAGTATTTTACTGAGCGCCGAACAAGGGGATCTTATCGCTCAATGCGAGCTGGCCGAGGATATCGAAGAGAAAGACGGTCATCTTTTTGCCGAACTCGACAAGCGCAAACGGGCATTGATTGGCGTCGATTACTATCTGGAACCGCCCAGCAACCCCACCCCACAGGAAAAGGCCGATACTGAGTATCTGCAACAAATGCTGGAGGAAGGCGGTTGGATTAAGTCGCTTATCAAAAGCATCGCCGATGCCATTCTTAAGGGGTTTAGCATGCACGAGCTTGCCTGGTCGCGTGAGCTGGGCGAGTGGTTTGTCGAGGTGCCAGAGTATCGCGATCCCTCGTGGTTTATGACTCACCCCGAGCGCCGCAATGAGCTACGACTGCGTGACTCAACTCATGAGGGTGCAGAGCTGTGGCCCTTTGGTTGGATTAAACATATCCACCCTGCCAAGTCGGGCTATGTGAGCCGCAGTGGTTTGGTGCGCCAATTGATTTGGCCATTCATTTTTAAAAACTACAGCGTGCGTGATTTGGCCGAGTTCCTTGAGATCTACGGTTTACCGCTGCGCATTGGTCAGTATCCAGCGGGAGCCAGCGATGGGGAAAAACGTGCCCTATTAAACGCGGTCATGAGCATTGGCCACAATGCGGGCGGCATTATGCCCAAGGGCATGGTGATGGATTTTCATAGCGCTGCGACAGGCCAAGCCGATCCGTTTGAACTCATGATGACATGGGCTGAAAAGACCATGAGCAAGGTGATTTTGGGCGGCACCTTAACCACCCAAGCCGATGGCAAAAGCTCCACCAATGCGTTAGGTAACGTGCATAACGAAGTGCGCCAAGAGCTGCGTGATGCCGACCTTGCGTTAGTTGCCGAGACCTTAACCCGCGATTTAATCGCGCCCCTCTATGCGCTTAACTGTAAGAGTTACCGCAGCCACCGCCGTCACCCTCGTTTGGTGTTTGATACCACCGAGGCCGAAGATTTACGCGCCTTGGCCTATCCGCTGCGGGCGTTCGTGAGTATGGGCATGCAGATCCCGCAAAACTGGCTGCATGAAAAGACCCGTATACCTAAACCTGCTAATGGCGAAGCTGTGCTGGTGATCCAACAGGACGACCCTAATGCCACTGCTGCCAGCCAGACGGCCTTGGCAGCACTCTCTGCGAAAGAGGGGGCCGCCAAGCAGCCAGATGCCTCGTTAAATGAACCGAGCCAAACCGCCTTAGATAAGGCGCTAGATGCACTCACCCAAGGCCAAATGAGTGAAGCCTATATGGGGATGGTTGAGCCATTACTGGCACAACTGCAGAGCGAGCCGGAGCAGCTGCGCGCCCAGCTGGAACAGAACTATCCCAACATGGATACCGAGCAGCTTACCGAAACACTTGCGCGGTTAATGTTTGTGGCTGAACTGTGGGGAATGGCAAATGCCTAAACAAAGAGTGCCTGAAACTGTTGATTTAAGCATTGCCATTAACCAAGCCCCCGCTGATGCGGTGGCTTATTTTCGTGCCAAGGGTTTTGCCATCAGTGACGATTGGCAAGATGTCTGGACGCGCGCCCATGCCCGTGCGTTTACGGTGGCAAAGGCTACCCAAATGGATGTGCTCACGGCGATCCGCAATGAGGTTGATGCGGCCCTAAGCCAAGGGTTAACCGCTAAGCAGTTTCAGGCCAACCTTAAACCGCAGCTTGAAAAGCTAGGATGGTGGGGTAAAAAGGAAGTTGATGGCCGCGAGGTTCAGCTGGGCAGTCCCTACCGCTTAAACACTATCTACCGCCAGAATCTGCAAACCGCATATATGGCTGGGCGCTATCGGCGCATGTTGTCGCGTACTAAAACCCACCCCTATTGGCAGTATGTGGCGATTGATGACGGCCAAACTCGCCCAGCCCATGCGCGGCTGAGGGGTAAAGTGTTCCGCTTTGACGATCCGATATGGGACATTATCTATCCGCCCAATGGTTGGGGCTGTCGTTGCCGCGTTCGGGCGCTCACCGAAGCGCAGGTGAAGGCCATGGGCCTGACGGTGGAAAATGGCGAAGGCTATATCCATCGCTTTGATACCGAGACAGTGGCGCGTGGCACGGGTGAGGTATTAACCGTGCCCCATGCGCGGATTGATCTGCCCGATGGCAGCAGCATGAGTCCCGATTTAGGTTGGGCCTATAGTCCAGGCGAAGCCGCCTTTGGTACCGATGTTGCCGTCGCTAAAAAGCTTGGCAGCATTCAATCCCTCGATACCCGCGCCCAGTTTATTCAAGCCCTCAATAACAGCCCGCTGCGCCAAGCTCAGTTCGCCCAGTGGACGGATGAAGTACTCGCCACTCATCCAGGGCAAAAGCGGCGTCCTGGATTAGGCGTCCAGGCGTTAGGTTTTATGACGCCCTCGATCCAAGCTGCGGTAACAGCACGTTTAGGCGCAGAACCCACCGCATTGCTTGCCATTGGCGAGAAGCAGCTGGTGCACGCAGATAGCCCGCGTCATATCAAAGAGGGGGTGGCATTAACTCGGGATGAGTATCAGCAATTACCCTTGATGTTGGCACAACCTGAGGCCGTGTTATGGGATAGCAAGAATCAGAATTTGTTGTATGTCTATGCTACTGAGGATGATGGACGTAAGGTTAAAGTGATCATTAATAGCGCGTGGAAGATGAAGCGCCAGCAAGCAATGGATGCGGTGATCAACGTTTATAAGATCAATGCTGTGGACTTAAAGCACGGACAGTATGAACTGTTAGAGGGCAAGCTGGAGGGATAGCGGACGATATGGTGGGAGTCGAACCCACATACACACGATTTACGCCTAAGCGCTTAATCGAGTCTGCTTTACCAATTAAGAGTACACATCGTTCGCTAGATCAGTATACCACTGTAGCCAGCGGTTAACAGTGTGAGGGATGAAAAAATGAACAAGGTTGAAATCGTCTTAAGTGATTCCCCTGTGCTGCAAGTACTAGGGAGTTTGCTGGATAAGCTCGATGACTTTAGCGAACCCATGAACTATATCGCTGGCGTTCTGGAGTCCGCTACCGAAGGGGCCTTTGAGGCCGAGGCCGATCCCGTTACAGGTCAAGCTTGGCAATCCTTAAGTGATGCCTATCTTAAAGCTAACCCCAAACGCCAGGGCGGTAAGATACTGCAGGCCAGTGCTGGCGGGCTAGCTGCCAGCGTAACAGCCGACAGCGGCGACTTTTGGGCGGCGATTGGGAGCAATAAAATCTATGCCGCTATTCACCAGTTCGGCGGTACCGACGATATGCCAGCAGGCCCCGCGGGCATTCCGTCACGGCCATACCTAGGCGTAAGCCGTGAGGATGAGCAGTCCATGTTAGGGATCTTGGGGGAGTATTTGAGTTAGCTAAGTGATTATTTAAAAACATCATTCATTTTTAAAACTCTGATCTAATCAGAATCTGTCACATCGTCTGAACAAAGGCAGTCATACAACATAATTGATCTTGCATCATTGTTAGCTATCTGGACTCTATCGAGTAACTTTGTTGCTTCATCAGTTTGAAATATATCGTTAAATGGTTTAAGCATGTCCATTGCTTCTTTTAGATACACAGCAGCAAATTCAGTGCTGTTATTTATATCGTAGTAGGTTAATGCTAGCTGAGTATAAAGGCACAAAAGCGCTTCTAGCTCCTGCCAAGAGCTATTAGGAGCTTCATATTGTAACCTGAATTTTTCAGCCAGTTGGTTAAACATATTCTTGTCTTTGGTTGGCATGTAGACATTCAAAACATGTGCGTAGGTCATCTCATTCAGACTGTTGGCATAAGTTGAAAAAGCCCCTCGATCAGAATTTATACCCCCTAATGTAATGTCATCTTCATTGACCTTACAGTTAAGCATGTTGTCACATTTGGTTTTCATCGTTGCCATTAATCTAAGCAATTCATTTAGTTTTGCTTCTTTGTGTAGATGATCAACCTGAGCCTCCATTGCCTTGCGGCTTAAAGCGGTCTCCTCTTTGGTTTCAGCAAGTTCTTGGCGGGTAAGCGCTAGCTCTTGTCGCGAAAGGGCCAGTTCATCCATCTGATACTTTAATGACCATACGAGCAGGCTAACAGTAGCAAAACCAAGAATTGGGTTTAGCACGCCCCCAAAGTAATCCCCAAAGGCACCAAAGTCACCTTTATCCCCGACACCACCGTGAAAGATTGAAAAGTACAAAATCAGTAAACAACCCGCGACAAAGGCAAGTAACTTGATGAGCCATTTAAAAGACTTTTCAGCAGTAGGAGCTTTAGCCTGATCGGTTTGAGGTAGTTTAGGGGGATTGGTGGTCATAGGCCGTCCTTGGAGGTGAAAGTGAGACCGCCATTCTAAGGGGAAGGCGCTTTTAGATCAAAGCGCTAAAACGCATTTTAAGCGGCTTGGTTCTCAATTTGGTACGATGGCTTAGTGCAAAACCACTTAAACGCTTTAACATGGATTTAAACGGGTTTTAAACTGGGTTATCTTGGATGCGTTAAGGTAATTTCTAATGAACAGGGAGATCAGAAATGGGATGCACAAGTTTTTTCAACGAGGCCGTAACGCTAGATAATAATCCAGGGGTGAGATGCAAACCACAACAGGTTGAGGTGGTTGATAATCACTTAGTGCCAGAAATTGTGATAGGCCCATTAGATGACGCATATGCTGGTGTATATGCCACGTTCAATGACGGGAAACAATTTGAGCGATTTGTAGAAGCTGTTAACGATTTGCATGAAAGATTAAAGGGTGGGCATGAGTAGCTTCCGTTATTTACACGATCAAAGATTACTTTAAGGATTGCCGTTATGGAAAAGGAATTTATCGGACTATTAGGCGTTGTTGTTGGCTTCGTGCTAAATCTGGCCTATGGATCTTGGGGGAAGCGTAAGCAACGGAAACAAGAACAGTACTATCTTGCTATACTTGTAACGATGCACCTCGATAGATTTTTTGATGAAGCTGTTTGGTTATGTGGTGATAACGGGAGACCTGATCAAGAAGGTTGCTATATTTCCACAACCCCTTATCCCAAGCTTGAGTTACCAACCAAGGATGTAGATTGGCGTTGTCTACCGCAGGATCTAATGAAGGATATTTTGTGGTTACCTGAGTGTATACGTAGTGCGCAGGACTTAATTGCAAGTGCGTCTGAATACGCAGCTAGTCCTCCATATTTCGAAGAGTTCTTTGAAACGAGGCAGTATGAGTTTGCTAAGCTGGCTCTTTCGGTAAATAAGATGTCTATGAGATTGAGGAAATTGGCAAATTTGCCCATGAGAAAAATTAGTGATGAGAGTTATGATCCTATCACTGCTTTGATAAAAATAGTTTCCAAGGTTGATAAAGTGCGTGATGAAAGGCACTTGAATAGACGTAGACTTTTGAAAGAGATGCGCGTTACACAAAAGACATCTAACTAATCTTATTTTTCCAATCAGCCAGTTCGCTCTAACAAGGATTTAAATGGGTTTTAAACTGGGTTATGCTCAATGCTTCGTTTGTTTATCATAAACTAAGGTGAAACAAGTTGAGTGAGCAAGTCAAAAAAACTTCTGTTGAAACAATGCGGGAGGTGGATTTGCCGAAGCTTGTGGGGGGGCTGCTTGCCACCAGCAAGATGTTCAGTGAGATGTCTTCTCCTCAGTTTATGGATCGTCAGCTTGCCACCAGCAAGATGTTCAGTGAGATGTCTTCACCTCAGTTTATCGATCGTCAGCTTGCCACCAGCAAGATTTTCAGTGAGATGTCTTCACCTCAGTTTATGGAGCGTCAGCTTGCCACCAGCAAGATGTTCAGTGAGATGTCTTCACCTCAGTTTATGGAGCGTCAACTTGCCACCAGCAAGATGTTCAGTGAGATGTTTTCACCTCAGTTTATAGCGCGCCAGCTTGCCACCAACAAGATGTTCAGTGAGATGCCTTCACCTCAGTTTATGGATCGTCAGCTTGCCACCAGCAAGATGTTCAGTGAGATGTCTTCACCTCAGTTTATGGAGCGTCAGCTTGCCACCAGCAAGATGTTCAGTGAGATGTCTTCACCTCAGTTTATGGAGCGTCAACTTGCCACCAGCAAGATGTTCAGTGAGATGTTTTCACCTCAGTTTATAGAGCGCCAGCTTGTCACCAGCAAGATGTTCAGTGAGATGTTTTCACATCAGTTTATGGAGCGTCAGCTTAATAATTCAGTTTCGAAAATGATTCAAGAACTGAGTAACTCTGTTAACTTACAGTATTTCGTCGGTCGCCTCACAACAGATAGTTTTTCTCACTTAATGAGACAAGCTGAAATTGTTGATATAAGTGTGCTGGATGATTTTGATGAATCAGACATTCAAGCATTTAAAGAATATTCGCAAAGCGAATTAAGTCAAAAACCTGAGCAATTTATTGCGACCCAAACAAATCAACCATCAAAATATGGGCAGTTAATTATTTCAATTATTTTCGAACTATTGAAAATTTTTATTTACCCTTATTTATTCGCTATATTGCAGGCTCATGTAACTTTGCCATTCTTAAGTACTTCTAAAACTGCTACGGAAAAACAAGTCATTATTGCTGCAAAGAGAGACTTTTGCGAAGAACAGCTTTCTGTTTGCCGCTTTGTTAAATCTCCGAAACTGAATGTTCGAGCTGCTGCTGGGAAAAAGTACCAAGTAATCGATGCCTTAAATTTTGGTCAGGGTGTAATCATTGACGCATCAGAAATTAACGAAAAAGATAGGGATTGGGTATTTGTCCATTATTACGATAAAGCTAGCGAAAGTTACAAAAATGGCTGGGTATTTAGGCGTTATCTAAGACGTTACGTTCCGTAATCCCGAAACCTTTCCAATCCGCTAGTTCACTCCACTCGATCATGATGGGCACTCCAATGTTATTGAGAGTGCCGCTGTGTCAAAGTCCAAAACCCAAACCACTATTGCCATTGGTGTTGCTGCGCTTAGTAGCACCATAGCAATTAACCCAAGCACCACGGGCGTACTGTTCGGTGAAGATGGCTATATTCAGGCATTGCCTGATGGCCATTTTGCTGCCGTTGATGGTCGCCCTGATGATGTGCCGGGTGGGAAATGGTTGATGGATGCTGCGGCCTTTGCGGCCCTAAAAGCAAATACCCCCCATAAAGCCGGTGATCTGGTTATTGACTACGAACACCAAACCCTCAACAAAGAACAAAATGGCCAGCCTGCGCCTGCTTCTGGCTGGTTCAATATCGATGATGTGCAATATCGCCAAGGGCAGGGCTTGTTTATTAAGCCGCGCTTTACCGATAACGCTATCGCCCACCTTAACGCTAAAGAGTATCGCTATTTCTCTTTGGTCTTTGGATACGACAAGGCCACTGGCCGCCCCCTGTTTATCCATTCTGCTGCGTTAACTAACCGTCCAGGTGTGGATGGCATGTTGCCACTCGCCGCGCTGGCCGCACTGGCAGCTCTTGATACAAGCCTCAATGCAAATGCTTTACCTCATCCAACCCAACCGGAGGGACTCCATGTGAATCCACTATTAATGAAACTGTTAGCCGCCTTAGGTATTGAGATTGCCGAAGGTAGCGAGCCAACCGAAGCACAGCTTAACGATGCGTTAAAGCGCATTGACGATCTGGTTAAAGCGGCGGGCAGTGTCGATGGCCTTAAGCAAGAAGTGGCGGCACTAACGGCTAAAGTCGGCACCGTTGACTTAAGCGAGTATGTGCCAGTGTCGACAGCAAACGCCCTTCGCGCGCAGCTGGTGGCGCTCACTGCTGAAAACGGCGTGCTTACTGTTGAACAAACCGTTAAGGCGGCGATTGATGAGGGCAAAGCCTTTGAGTGTGAGCGCGATTACCTCACCCAATTGGGCAATCAAAACATGGCAGCACTCACAGCCAACATTAATGCCCGCACCCCCATCGCGGCATTAACCGCTAAGCAAACCACCACAGTTCCCTATCCTACCAAGGACAAGGACACCAAACTCGCGGCACTGACTGCCGACCAAATCAAACTGGCCGATTCTTGGGGCATGTCGCACGCTGACGTTGCTAAAGCATTAGCCGCTGAACAGGAGCAAAAATAATGGCTGCGATTAATGCTGCAGTATTACAAGCCCTGCGCACTATGGTGCGTAGCGAGTTTCAAAATGCTTTGACCAAGACTGAGCCACTGTATTTAAAAATTGCCTCAGTCGTGCCAAGCAATACTAAGTCCAATACCTATGGCTGGTTAGGCTCGATGCCGACTATGCGGGAGTGGATTGGTGCCCGTGTGATCAACTCCATCAAGGAGCATGGTTACTCAATCACTAACCGTACCTTTGAAACCACCATTGGGATCTGCCGCGATGATGTAGAAGACGAGGTTATCGGTACCTATAAGCCTATGGTGCAAGCCTTAGCGCAGGAAGGTGAAGAGTTTCCCGACGATTTGGTGTTCGAGCTATTAGCCGATGGTTTTAGCACTTTGTGTTACGACGGGCAGAACTTTTTTGATACAGACCATCCCGTTAACGAAAAGCACGATGGCACTGGGGACAATGTTTCAGTGGCCAATATGGCCCTAGATGCGGCCTATACGGGTGAGCCTTGGTTCCTACTCGATACTACCCGCCCACTTAAGCCTGTGATCTTCCAGGAGCGCCGCAAGCTGGATTTAAACACCTTGTTTAACCCTACTGATCCAGCGGTATGGACTAACAACGAGTTCCAGTTCGGTACCGATATGCGCTGTGAAGCAGGCTTTGGCTTCTGGCAAATGGCCTTTGCCAACAAGCGCGCCCTCAACGCAGACAACCTGTGGGACACCATCGAGAAGATGAAAGCCTTCAAACGTGATGGCGGTAAGAAGCTCAAGATCCGTCCAAGTCTGTTGGTTGTTCCAAGTTCGTTGGAACAGGCCGCCACTAAGTTACTTACCAGAGAGCTTATCGATGAGAACGGCACCACGGTGGAGAACGAGCTGAAAGGCAAGGTCGAGCTGTTAGTGGTTCCGCAGTTGTAAGCGCTAATCGAATCGGCACAGGGACGTGCCACCCAATCACTGTGTTTTCACTTTACGAGGTAGCAATGAAATGGCCCAAATTTCTGATCAAACTCAAGATAACGTTCCAGTCCTTATGGTGGTTAGTCGTCAGCCCAATGGCTATCGCCGTGCTGGGTTGGCCTTCAACAAAGGCGATAACCATTTGCCGCTGGCCGAGCTGTCGGATGAACAAGTCGCAGCGATTAAAGCTGATACCCGCCTTAAGGTTTTCGAGACCTCAATGGCAATGGATTCGACGGGGAGTCTGGACATTCCAAACGGTGATCCGTCACTGACCAGCCAAGACACCACTGCGCCAGTGCCACTCAGTTTTGCCGAGGCGATTGCCAAGCTCGACAAGGCAAACAATGAGCACTTTACCTCAAGTGGTAAGCCGCAATGCAGCGCCCTTGAAGCCTTAATGGGCCAACCCATTAGTGCCGCTGAACGTGATGCGCAATGGGCTGCATTTACCGCTAACGCTGACGGTGAATAGCCATGGCTCAAGTGATGTACGCCACCCCAGACAATATGCTCAGCCGCTTTGGTGAGCAGGATTTAACCCTGCTGACCGAACGTGAGGACAGTGTGCCAGGGGAAATCAATCTCGCTTTGCTGGAGCAAGCGCTGAGTGATGCATCGGCTGAGATTGATGGCTATATCGCGGGCCGTTATGTGCTGCCGTTAACCACGGTTCCCGCCGTGCTGGAGCGTAACTGCTGCGATATCGCCCGTTACTTTTTGTATGGCGATAAAGCCCCTGAACAGGTCGAGAAGCGCTATGCCGCCGTGGTGAAGTTTTTAACCGCAGTGAGTAAGGGCGATATCAGTTTAGGGCTGGCAACAACGGGCGAAACCGCAGACCAAAGTGAGTTGGTTATCAGCATCGAAAGCGCGGGCAGTGTGTTTGGTCGCAAGTCAGCTAAGGGGTTTATCTGATGTTTGAGATTAAAGATAACTACCTGGCTGCGGGTGAAGCGTTAACCCAATTGCTTGAACCATTAGTCGCTAGCCAGAAGCTGAAAAAGGTCTATCAAGCCAATGAGCTAAGCGAAGTAGATGAGCGCAGCCAAATCACTCCCGCCGCCCATGTGCTCTATCTGGGCGATGGGCTGGATGAAACTGCCCAAGGTGGCAATAGCAGCCAAGTTAAGCAGACCTGGCTTGTGGTACTAGCGTGTCGTTTATCCATCCACGAACGCCCCGCAGGTGAGCTGCTAGTCAGCCTATTAAACGCGGTTGTGGGCAAGTCCATTGCAGTTGATGGTCAGATGCTTGGCCCATTTGTACGCGTTAACAGTGCCGTTAAACCCCGTTTCACCAAAAGCCATGGTTATTACCCTGTGGCTGTGAGTGTGAAGCTGAGATTCAAACCTAGCTAACCCAACAACTTAAGATGAGGAAAATCCTATGAATGGATTATTAGTCGCAGGCAACTTCTTTGTTGACCGCTTAAATGCCCAAGGGCAATCAACGGGGATCATCGGCCCGATTAACACCACCAAGCTCGCTATTAAAACCGATGCCGATGAAAAAGTGCGTGGCAGTCGCAAGAAGGAAAGCTACGGCCAAGCCTTAAGCGTGGTGAAAATCGCCAAACCCGCTGAGGTGGAATGGTCATTCGACGATCAACCCGCCGAACTGATCGCCATGGCACTACTCGGTGATACCCAAGTGGTCAACTCAGGCAGCGGTACCTTAACCGATGAGGCCGTGACCTTACCTGATAATCAGCGTTGGGTGCAGTTACCTAAAACTAACTTTGCCACCCTTGGGTTTACGGTAAAGAAAGACGCGACCACCTTAGTACTGGGCACTGACTATGAGGTTAATTATGCCCTCGGTTTAGTGCGTGCCCTTAAAGGCGGTGCGGTAGAAGCAGGTGGTGCAGTGACTGTCTCAGGCCAGCATAACGCGATTAGCGGTACCTTGGTGCGCGGTGGTATTAAGGCCCAAACCCGTGCACGCGTGTTCGGGGAAGGTACCAACTTAGAAACAGGCAAGCCGATAAAGCTCGATATTTTCGATGCCAGCTTAAAACCCACAGCCGCATTGGACTTTGCCGCCAGTGAGTTTGTGAGCGCCACCCTTGCGGGTAAAGCCCAGTTAGTCGCGGGTAAGGATCATCCGTTCGAGTACCTAGAGCTGGATGCCTAAGCGGTTTTGCTTAACTCAAGGGCATGGCCGGACTCAATCGCCATGCTCTTTAATCCCCCTTTAACCGCCATTTAAACACCGAATATTTAGATACTAACGAGAGCATTAACGAGATAGCCATGGCTGATAAAACCTTAGAACTCGCCCTGCGGATCGTGGCCGAAGCCACGGGCAAGCAGCATATTGCCGCCTTGGTCGATGAGCTTAAGCGCATCGGGGCCGAGTCGGATGCGGCGAATCCTAAGACACAAGCCTTAGCCGATGAAATTGATAGCGTTAGCGACGCCAGCCAAGCGGGCGCGAATCAAGTTGATGAACTTAAAAACAGCCTTGATCCCTTAAGTAATCAGCTCGACCAAGTAGCCCAAAGCGGCCGCAATACTAGCAACCAAGCAGAGCAGCTCACTAACGAGCTTAAGCCCTTAGCCACTGGGCTGAACGATGTTGGCGATAGCAGCCAATCGACCAGCCAAAAGGCTAATACCTTAGCCAATAAGCTCGATGAGCTGGCCAATCAGCAAGACCTAATCAATACCTTTAAGCGCTCCCGCAATGAGCTTGAGCAACAAGAGCTTGCGGTGACGGCTGCGGCATTAGCACTGCAGGACTTAAAGCAGCGTGCCAGCCAAACCGACGCCCCCTTTGTGCAGCTGGCTCGCTCCATCGATGTGGCCGAAAAAGAGCTGGAGCAAATGCAGCGCGAGTTGGCGCAGCAATCGGCCAGCCACACTAAGCTGCAAAATGCCTTATCCAAATCGGGCATTGACTATAACAACCTCACCACCGCACAGCGCAAGTTAAGTAGCGAATTTGACGGTACTGGCCGCAATGTCGATAAGTTTGCTAATCAGTTAGATAAAGGCAATGCCAGTGCCCGCGATCATGCTGCCAGCCTGCGTGGTGTGATCACCCAAGTGACCGCCTTGGCGGGTGCCTATGTGGGCTTTGATCGCGTAGCTCAAGCAGTTAAAGACATCTTTGCAACCGGGGATCAATTCGAGCGCCTAGGTGTGCAGATGAACGCCGTGATGGGCGGATTTGAATCTGGCCGCCAAGCGACAGCTTGGGTAAAGCAATTCGCCATTGATGTGCCACTGCAACTCAATGAAGTTAACCAAGCGTTTGTAAAAGCCAAAGCCTTTGGCCTTGACCCGATGAACGGCACCATGAAGGCGATTGTGGATCAAGCCTTTAAACTCGGTGGCGGGTTTCAAGAAGTCGAGGGGATCACCTTGGCTTTGGGCCAAGCCTGGGCAAAACAGAAATTACAGGGCGAGGAGATCCTGCAACTGATTGAGCGCGGCGTTCCTGTGTGGGACATGCTGGCGAAAGTCACGGGCAAGAATAGCCTCGAACTAGAGAAGTTAAGCAGCCAAGGTAAGCTGGGGCGTGATGTTATCCAAGCCCTTATCGATGAGATGGGCCGCGCAAGTAACGGCAGTGCCGCCGCGCAAATGGCTTTGCTCAGTGGCCAAGTTTCCAACCTTAAAGATAACCTCACTAACTTTTACGACCTAGTGGCTCAGTCCGGTGCACTTGATTGGCTAAAAGGCCAGATCAGTGAATTGAATCTTGAGTTTGCAGCCATGGCAAGCGACGGCCGTTTAAGAGAATGGGCGCAGCAAATCAGCGATACCATCGTGAGCATTGGCTCAGCGGTGCAAGATGGCGCTGCCATGCTGTACCACTTCCGTGATGAAATCGGGTTTGTGGCTAAGGCATTTTTAGCCTTAAAAGTTGGTAGTTATTTTAGCCATGTGATCACGGGCGCTAATGCCGCTATTGGTGCAATGCGCTTGTATACCGGAGCTATTGCAGGCACAACCGCCGCCAGTGAAACCGCCACCTTAGCGGCAGGTAAATTAAAAGCCGCCCTCGCTGCCGCCGCTAAGGCTGGGTTATACCTGGCATTAATCAATGAACTGATTGAAGTGGCGCGGGTGTACCAAGAGCTGCTGATCGCCGAAGAAGCTTTGGCTAAATCCAAACGTACAACAGCTGCTAGCGCAAAACAGTTGGCGTTTTCCCTTAAGGATTTAAGCGAGCAAACGGGCGTTGCCTTTACCACTATGGCCGAGTTCAACCAGGCGGTGGATGACGGCAAGCTGATTTATGACGAGGCCAGCGGTAAATGGAAGAACGCCGCCAAAGCCATGGAGCAAGTCAAGCAGGCTGCCGTTGAGGTAGTTGAGCCGATTAAGCTGACGGTCGATGAAGCGCTGCGCCTGACCTTAACCTTAAGCGATCAGGTTAAAACCCTTGATGATGTTAAAGGCGGTATGGGCGGATTTATTCGCCAGATTGATGCGGCCTTAGAACCTTTAAAAGCAGCGGGAACAGAGTATGCGGGCCATGTAAAACTGCTTACTGAGCTGCGGGCAAAATTTGAGGAGCAGCAAAGCTACCTCGATGCCACGGCCAAAGGGACGGCAGCGTTAGAGCAAGCCTATAAGGACTTAGGTATCACCAGCAGCCAAGCCCTGACGGATGCGACCAACAAAGCCGAAACGGCATTTAACTTAATCAGAGACAACCGTGAACCACTTGAGCAACAAAAGGATGCATTTTTAGCCTGGGCAAAAGCCGCGCTCACTGCTGCCGAAGCCACTGGTGCTGTGGTACCAGAATCCCTAAAGGCGCAGGCGGCCACCCTTGGACTCTCTAAAGAGTTAAATGATCTTACGGCCAAACAGTACGGCTATACGGACAGCACTAAGGAACTCTCACCGGAACAGGCGAAGTTAAGCCGTGCCGTTGCCGAAACCGAAGCGCGCTTAAAACAATGCCGTGATGTGATGAATAGCTCGACGGTATCGAGCAAAGAAAAATCCAAAGCGCAACAGGAACTCATTAACCTGCAGGGCAAGCTGAGTGCGCAAACTCAGCAGCTTAGCGAAGTACAAGCGCTTGAGGCTGCTAACTATGAGCAGATCAAAAGCAAGTATGCCGCCGTAAGTGATGAAATGTTAAGGCTCGAAAAAGCCTATAAAGATGGCGGCATAACCGCTGAAGAGTATCTGCAACAAAAAGAACGCCTGGTGCAAGTGCTCAATGTACTGCAACGCTTAATGGGCGGCTTGCAAGACGGTGAGCAAGAGACTGACGAACAAGTTAAAAAGACCACTAAAACCTTAATTGAACAACGCCAAGAGCTAGAGCAACTAGAGGAAACCACAGGCCGCGCCACTGAGTATGTCAACCTGTTTGCGGGGGCTTATGCTCACCTCAATAAGCAATTTAGCTTTAACCAAGATAGCACCGAAAAGTTGAATGCTCGGCTCGATGAGCTGACCAAAAGCATTATGAACAATATGCGGGTAAACACGGGCTTTTGGGGCGTGCTGGCACAGCTCAGTAACCAAGCCTTTATCCGTGAAAAGCAGATCATTAATGAAACCTTGCTGACGCGTAAGTGGGCTGAAGAGCTTGAAAGCTCGACGATAACCCTTAGTCGGGTGAATCAAATCAGTCGCGAGTCCGGCTATTTAATCCGTGAATTAGGTGATGAAGAACTCAAGCCGCTGCAGGCCGCCATTGATGCGACCCGCAATCGGATTCTTGGCCTGCGTGACGATATCAACGCCACCTTGGGCAGTCTCAAAGATGAGATGGATCAGCTCAATAATAACCAAGCTGCTATCGAGAAGCGCCGCTATGAGCAGCAACAGGCCGAGCTTAAGGCGCAGCTCGATGCTGCCCGAACCGCCCAGGATAATGAGTCCATTGCCAGTGCCCAAGAAGCCCTGCAACTCAGTCAGCAAATCTACGCCACCAAACTCAAACAAATCGAAGCCGAGGCGGCAGAACGTAACGCACGGGCTAAAGATAGCGTATCAAGCAGCACCAACACCGCGACTAATTCCACGCGCAGCAATGCCAGCCAAGCGCCAGCGCCATCGGTCAACAATCCAAACACTGGCGGCAGCGTGCAGGTCTATCGGCTAGAGCTAGTGATGCCCTCCGGTAATGTGCTGAAGGCTGATTTATTGGATGAGTTTAAGCAGATGTTTTTACGCGAGTTAGAGCAGATTAAGGCGACATCATGATCACCCTAGACACCATTCAATTACCGCAATTTATTTGGCTTAACCGCATCGGTTATACGCCCTTTGTCTGCACGAGTGAATTTGCTCTCGATGGTTCGCAGCATATCGAAGTCGCGACTAAACAAGCTGGGCGATCCATTGTGTTATTCAGTGATGGCGAATCCATCAACCTATTTGAAGCCCTTGAAAACCACGCCAACACAAAGGGGGCGACTAGCTTCAATCTGGATATTAACGGCACTGTATTTAACGTGATTTGGGATTACCGCGAACAACCCATTAGCGGTGTACCAGCCATTAACTACAGCGATAGCGCCCCCGATGCTGTCGATGCCATCACCATCAAGTTAATCACTGTTTAAAGGCTATTTAATATGGCAACTTCCCCGACTCCAATTTCCCGCGATAGCTTAAAAATCTTCAAGCCTGAACTGTTAGGTTCGAGCAATGAGGCAGGCGGCCAGCGCACGAACAACGCTGTGCAATCAGGGCAGATTAACGAACTGTTTGATGCTATCTCTGATATCGATCATGCTCAATCGAGTATTGAAATAGCCAAGGCGTTCCCCACGCTTTACACCAATGACACGGGCAAGCTTAAGCAGGCCCATGTGTTTTTCAGTGAGCCGCCAGTCGATCCGCTGGTTAACGTGTTTATGATTGAATCCCCCGCGCTCAATGATGCGTCCCGTATGACCGACATGAAAGAAATTATCGAATCATCGGTAACGGCAGGGGAATTAATTCGCGAAGGTGGCCCCGGGTTTCTGGTGAATCAAAACTCATTTTCCTCCGATTACCTGCAGTCGTCATACCGCTTTAATGACCGCGACTACTGGAAAACGACTTATCTCACCGTGGGCCAAGTGATTTGTATTACCGTGGAATATACTGGGGTAGAAAACGCCGACTGGCCACGCAAAACTCATTTTTGCAAAGTGATTGGGACTCGAATTGTTAACGGCGAAGTGGGTACCGTGGTCTTTTCGCCGCCGATCCCCTTTGCCACCCCTTGGGCATCGTTGCAGGTTAATGGTCAAACCAAGTGTACTAAGTTGCGCTTATCTAACACCGCATCACCGCTTAAGTTCCATGGCGTCACAAGATTAACTGCTGTCGCCAATGGGGTGAATTTGGCCGTGGGGGCGACGCAGTTATCCTTGCTGCCAGCCATTACCACCATACTGCCAAAGCCGGGCAATACTATTGTTGGCGGCAGTGAGAATGGTGATGCCACGGTAAGCCAAGTGATCCGCAAAGTGATCAGTCAACCCGCCAGCAAAGGCACCTATAGCTATACCTTTACCACCCCGGATTTATTAACCGATGATAATGGCCTAGTTGCCGTTTCCACGGTACCTACGGCGAGTATGGGCGGGTATAACAGCTACATTCAATCGGTGACGGTTGGCACGGGTAATATCACAGTAACATTAAATTCAAACGTAAATTTTAATAATGTGACAACCGCAAGCCTGTTTTATGTGTCGTCCTATAAATACAGCATCTATTCAAGCGCCAGCCCGTTCCCAGCAAATAAGCAATTAACAGTAGGCAGTATTAAGGGCCGTGCGGTGTTTGCTGATGCCAATTATGCCGCCCAAAACGTGTATGAGAGGGTTAGCAGCGAAGGCGCAACAGGCAGGCTCTATGATGGCACTGAACTCTTAGCCACCATTAACTACTTAACGGGCGCAGTGACTAAGCAAGTGGTTAGCCGTGGTGACTTCACTCTAACCTATGCGGGATTGGTCGAATCGAGCGCGGCAGCGGCAGCAGGCGACAGCGTGGCAAAATTTACCTTGGCCGTACCTAATCCATTATTAGAAAGCTTTTATGTGCAGGTTGAGCGCATTTCTGACCGTGCGCTGATTAGCGCCTCAGCCAATGCTCAAGGTGTGGTTGCGGGTAGCGGAATCGCTGGCAGTATTAACAATGGTATTGTGGAACTGACCTTTAGCGCCCCCGTGGATTTAACCACATTGCGCTACGACATTAGCGACCAAGTACGGCAACTACCACCCGCTGAGATTTACGGCCTTAACCCGCTGCGTATCCCCAACGATGGCATTGTGAATATGTTCCGCCAGTGGGGCACGGTAGCGCTATCGCACTCACAAGTGCAGCAAGTTACCGCCACGCCTGGCACTGTTTATAACATTCGCCAAAACGCCGCATTTAGCGACATTACCGATGCCAATGGCGCGAGCCTTTGGACCAGCGGAAACACTCATTTCACTGTGAATAAAGCCGCAGGCACTGTCACCATTAACAGCGACTTTGCCGGATTCGCTGCTCCCTTTGTGTTAACCGATGTGATTAGCGAACTGGCGTTAGTCTCAAGCTTTACATCAAATGCCATCGTATTAGCCAAGCCCTTATCCCGTGAATACCCGATAGGGGCCACCGTAGCCAGTGTGCAGATATTAGGCGACCTGCAGGCCCGTGTTGGCCAAGTGCGCGATATGACCGCATGGGCCAATAATTGGGACGTTGACGGCGACCAAGCCACAGGCAATTACAACGCAGTGGATTACCCGATAGAGGTGAAAAATAACACCGCAGTAAACGAGGATTGGGCGTTAATTATGACCAGCGATAGCGCGTTCCGCTGCGTAGGTCGCCGCCTAGGTCAAATTAGTTCAGGCGATACCTTCAATGATTTTGCCCCTATCAATCCAGTGACCAATAGCCCGTACTTTGTGCTCAGAAAAGGCGGTTGGGGTGGTGGTTGGCAAACTGGTGAAGTGCTGCGCTTCCCAACTTTTGCCGCCTCAAAACCTATCATGCTGCTGCGCAATGTGCAGGTTGGCCACAGTCAAATCACCAAAGATAAAGCCGTGCTGTCATTCTTTGGCAACGAATCATAGGAGTAAGTGCAATGGGATTACCAGTTACCGTTTATCGCCACACAGACCCGGGCGCGCCGCAGTTGGTCAATGCTACCCCCTCGGAGTGGATTAACATTCTTAAAAAAGTATTGATTGAAGGTTATGGAAATAAAGAGCCACTCGGCTGGACATTAGCTTTTGAGAATGCCGGAACACAAAAGGTTGCTTTCCGAAATTCAATTGCTAATGGTGGTTCTGGTGGCTATTTTCAATTTTGGTCTATTACTGGCGGTAATAACTCACAACAAGGCTGTTATATAAAATGCGCGGGAGATATGTCTGATTTAGATGTATTTACTAAAGCCGGTGGTCTTAGATATGTAACACTTTCAAGCGTTGGTAAAGGCTGGGAAATTATAGGTACATCAAGGGGATTCTACCTAATACAGCATCGGACTGATTCACCAAAGATGCTGGTTGCAGCTAACACACTCTGTACTGGTCAACCCAAACTGGACACTTTTACTTGAGAATTCTCAAACTCTACAGGTGACAGATCGTTATTAGCAGAATGAAGTCGCTCCAAGTTGTAATATTTGATGTAAGCCGTCACATCTTGCTTCATAAACTCCCTTGTTGGTTGAGCAACTTTAAAAATCCAATCGTGTTTCAAGCTACCAAAGAATCGCTCAACAACGGCATTATCCCAACACGCACCCACATCACCCATGCTGGCTCGGATACCATAGCTCGATAGCAGCCTACCGAATTGTTTACTGGTATATTGCGAGCCTCGGTCACTGTGAAATACCAGCCCTCGCGCTGGTTGTCGCAGGTTGTAGGCTTTTATTAATGCCTTGGATATCAAATCTGTGGTCATGCGTTTGTCTATGCGCCATCCCACAATCCGGCGTGAATATAAATCCATCACCACAGCTAAGTACATCCAGCCTTCACCCGTCTTTAAATAGGTCACGTCACCCGCCCAGACCTGATTAGCCGATACTGGATTAAAGTTCATGTTTAACAGGTTATCAGCCACTGCATCTGAGTGTTTTCGCTGTGTCGTCACCTTGTAAGCACATCGCTGGGTTGCTTTGAGTCGAAGGCGGTGCATAATTTTACGAACGAGATAGCGACCAACCTGGTAGCCTTCCTTGCGCAATTTCTTCACCATTTCACGATTCCCTAAGCTGCCTCGACTTTGCTTAAATAGCTGTCGAACAAGGCGATAAAGCTTCAGTGTTTCAACGCTTATCACGTTTGCAGGGCGTTTATGCCAATCGTAATAGCCTGACTTACTGACACTCATTACTCGACATAACAGTGTTATGGGAAACAGGTGAGATTGCAGTTTGATGAAACGAAATCTTACTTCATTTCTCTCGCAAAGAAGGCGCTTGCCTTTTTTAGAATTTCTTTTTCCATGCGTAATTCTTTGTTTTCTCTACGCAATCGCTTCAACTCATCACGCTCAGACTCTTCTAAGGTGATGCCTTGTTGCAGGGCTTCGTGTTTTTCCTTCCAGTTGTAAAGCAGGCTCGTGCTAACTCCAAGAGACTTTGCCGCATCGGCAACGCTATAACCTTGCTCCAGCACCATCAAGACGGCTTCATCTTTAAATGCCTGCGGATAACTCTTATGTGATTTTTTCAGACTCATATAGACCTCTTAATTTATTGACCATACTGTCTCAAAATTAAGTGTCCGATGGGATTAGACCAGAACACTCTATTGGTGTTACTTCATTGGTGATATTCATAGTTTTTACCCTAATGATGTGAACTGTTTTTCACTTATTTCGGGGAGCAACAGTGGTGATTTAACTTCGGCACCTGCTGGTAGTGTCATTGGTTGGAATGGGACACTTTATGCCCAGTTGTATGCTGTTGATGGTGTCAATGCCAGCAGAATGTATGCAGCGAACCTTCCTTTTGTTAATACAAGTTCAAATACTTCCCCATTTACTAACGATGCTGAGCAATCGAATCTACAGCATATTTTTGCCATGCCGTTTTTAGAAATCTCATACAACGCCAATGATGCTAGTGGGGTTCCTGCAAATATCAGCCCGTCATTGCCTGTATGTCGCGGGACGATTCCCGGGATGAAGGTTTCATCATTTGTTGGTTACGTTAATAATAATTGGCCTGTAGATAGAGTCTTCGATGGAGAAACTTACATTTTACTAAGGTCTGTTTACGCCAATAAATTATGGATTAGTACGGGTGACTGGTATGCCTAACATTATCGATGTAAAACCCGCAAAGTCATCGGTTTATCATCAAGCCGTGGTAGACATTAAAGTTGATAACAACGCAGAGCGATTAATTGTAATGAATCGCTTAACATGCGAAATTTATTATGTTTTCAATTGCAAACAAGTGAAAAACATTAAACTGATAACGCCATTGGAACATGCGACAAACAATCTGTTATTGGTTGGTATACTCGATAATGATCTCAACTATAACGCTAAGTTTTTAGATGGTCGGCAAGCCGATTTAATTAACGGTAATCAAGTGACGATCCGCCCATGACAGCCATTGTTATCAGTTTTGATACACCATGGATTGCGGCCGCGTCACCTATTGTTCTTAGCTTTACTGATGAACCCACGCCAGAAGTGCCAGAGGTACCCATTAGCCCGGGTACCATTGGCATTATGTGCGGCATAGGTATTGCGGTTGGGCCAAGTGTTGCACAGCTACTCAGCATCGAGTCAGCCACCCGAACCATGGCCACGCAAATACGGCCACAATGGCAGGTTGGCCATGTGGCGCAAATGGTGACTGCCAAGTGGCAAGCTAAGGCATTAATGGGCATAACCGCCTCAGTGGTGTGGTGCTGGAATAACCTAGTGCCATGTAACCTTGATGTGCTGTGGTTGGTGCCCGATTTACATGCGGTGCAAGCTACTAGCCTATGGTTATCGCCAGATGCGGTGCAAACCAGCGTTGCCATGCCATGGCGACAACCAGTAGCGACAGGACAAATTATCGCATTGGGTTTACTGCAAGGTGAGTTAGTCGCAACTGAGGTTAAGCTAGCCCACTCAAATATTCGTGCGGCAGGCGATATGCAGGGCATAGCATGGGGGCCACATGCGGCACGGTGGGTGTGCTCCAGCAAGTATCGACCACCAAAAGGCAAGATCACCATTAACTTTAGTGATCCTTGGAAAGATGCCGCCAGCCCGATAGTGCTCAACTTTACCCCTTCACCAAACGTTTGTTACTGGGACGATGGCGGCGGCTTGATCGGCACTAACCCATCATTACCCACAATTGATTTTAAGATCCCCATTGAACCGCAAATTAGAAGGAGTTATCTCATGCAGCCGCAAATTAGTTGTATTCGGGTAAGTGATGGTGCGGCGGTGGTGCTGAAATCGGTCTCTATCGCTAAGTCGCGTTCCCAGTGGTCGAGCAGTGGCACTGTGGTGTTTTCATCCCGCATCGATGCCGAACGTGCGGCCAATGAGCTGCTAAAAATCAGTATTAACGGTTATGACTTTTATCTGCTGTGTGAGTCCCCAAGCGAGTCCAAGGGCTTTGGTAAGCAAAGCTTTAGTGCCACTTGCCGAGGTCGTTTAGCGCTGCTTGCCAGCCCTCATAAAAAGGCGAGCAACTATGTGAATATGGCCTCCCGCAGTTTTATCGGTTTGATGTCTGACATTGTGGCCAACACTGGCTGGTCGATTGCCAGCCGGATCTCCGATTTTACCATCCCCGCCAATGCCTTTAGTTATGCCACTAAAACGCCCGCAGAAGCGTTGAACATGATGGCGGCGGGGATTGGGGCCATGCTCGATGTGAATGATGAAACCCAAACAATTACCGTGATCCCCCAATGGCCCGTAGTGCCTTGGAACACTGCCAGCGCGATACCTGATGTGATTTTACACGATGGCGTGATCCTCGATTTTAGTGAGCAAGTGGACATTCGACCCGATGCTAATGCGGTGTTTGTGAGGGGAGAGCAACAGGGCGTTGCAGCAAAAGTGAAACGCTTCGGGACAGCAGGCGACAACTTTTGTGTTGATATAGTGGACAAGTTAATCACTGATAACCAAGCCGCCAGAATGCGAGGCACCACTGAGTTAGCCAATGCGGGTAATAAGGTGCAAACCTCAATACGCACTAAGGTGCTCGCGGATTTACCACCTATGCGACCAGGCATGTTGATTGGTGTTCGTAAAGGTGCCGAGGTGTTTAAGTCTGTGTGTGAGGCGTGGAGTATTAGCGCAACGGTGAGTGAGTCCACTGGTCAAGTGACAGTGAATCAAACCGTGAATTTACTGAGGAATAAAGCTGCTAGTGGAGTCGGGGCATGAGCAATATCTACCAACGCTTAGCGAACCTAAACCCTAAGCCGCAACGCAGTGTGGCGACTGTAGTTAACGTGGCGAATGGCAGTACGACAGTGCAGCACGCCGATGGGAGTTATCAAACCGTATTGGGTGACTCAGTTGCTAGCGGCAAAGCGTATATCGTTGATGGGCAGATCCAAGGCCAAGCCGCCGATCTGACTTATGTAGAAATAGAGATTTAAAAGAGAGCGGTCTGGCAATGCTACCAACATTACCAGACCGTCAACACACAGGATTACACCCTGTGAGCCAACCAAGGCTCCCTCACCGCGTCGACACGGCGAACCGAGCCTAGCATAAAAAATCCTAAAAAAGGAGGCTCACATGCCAAAACCGATCATCCCTTGGATGGGTGGTAAGCGTAGATTAGTTAAAGAAATTTTACCGTTATTCCCTGAGCATCATACCTATGTAGAGCCATTCTGCGGTGGTGCCGCTATGTTCTTCAGCAAAGATGAAGCGCGGGTGGAAGTGGTTAATGATATGAATGGTGATTTGGTGAATCTTTACCGTGTCATTAAACATCATTTAGAGGAGTTTATTAGGCACTTTAAATGGGCTTTAATCAGCCGTGAAGAGTTCCTATGGCAGAAGAATACTAACCCTGAAACCTTAACCGATATTCAGCGAGCGAGCCGATTTTACTATCTGCAAAAGTTGGCGTTTGGCGGCAAGGTATCTAGTCAGAACTTTGGGAGTTCGGCATCACGCCCTGCTGGTTTGAACTTACTGCGAATAGAAGAGGATCTCAGCATTGCGCATCTTCGACTTGCGAGAACTTATATTGAGCGGTTGGACTGGGCGGAATGTGTAAGACGATACGATAAGCCTGAAACCTTGTTCTATTTAGACCCGCCTTACTGGAGTACCGCAGGCTATGGCGTAGAGTTTGGACTAGAGCAATATGCCTTGATGGCCGAGCTGGCGAAGACTATCAAAGGCAAGATGGTGATCAGCGTTAACGACATCCCCGAAATGCGAGAGGTATTTGCTGGGTTACAAATGAAGACCCTAGGAATTAAATACACAGTAGGTGGTTCAGGCCGTTCAGGAGAGCAGCAAGAGCTACTTATCTGGAATTGGTAGACATATATATGAAAGCCCTCTTAATGAGGGCTTTGCTTTTTCTCATATAGGCGATACCATTTCTCACTTCGGGCGACGCGCTACACTAAGTTACATACGGTAAACTCTATCGTCTCAATCATTTAATGGCGATGGTCACAGAATTAAAACTTGCCGTGATGTTTTTTTAGACTAAAGTCGTTAGTGACAAAATTTTTTAGAGACTTTGGCCGAAATTAATGCGTAATAAGTGAAAATTTCATGGTATGAGGCATTGATTATCGGAAATATTCTGTAAAAATACCCAGTTGAAAACGTCAGAGACTTTCCGGCGCTATTCGTGGATCAAAGCAAGCGACGCTTCGCTTATTCAGACTAAAAAACTCATAGTGTATGTGTTGATTTAAGGGTATTGGCATATATGTATAACACAGCAAAGAAACAGGTTTGGTATGGTGAGCTGAGAACATCGAAGGGCAACGCGATTGTCGTCCATGACAACCAGCTGCCAGAGGCTTCCCCTGGACGAATTTACCTCTACAATACCGACCGTGATACCATTGTTGAGTACGTAGAAGACATCGTTAAAGTGAACCTATACGATTTAGATGATGCAGCACTAAAAGCGGCAGAGACTAAGTTTAGCGGTGCATGGAAAGCGGCTCGGGCTCAATTTATGAGCAAACATCAAGCTCGTATTGATCTGAACAACGTTAAGGATTCTGGTCCTGTTCGTAAGGCTAAGCCTGAGGCTGAGCCTGAAATCGAAACCGATGCCATTGGTGCTGATTTCGATGAAGATTGGGGCGATGATTTCGACGATTAATATCCAACTTGCCTCGGCAAACTGGATAAGGGTAAGGAATAAGATGATTTTATTCCTTACCAGCTTGTCTTCTAACACTCCGCAGTGTGATTTTACCGACTATCTTAGCTTTCAGTATCAAATTGATAGCGACTAATGTGATGGTAAATTTTACCCGGCACTAACCACACATCTTGGCCTAATTGGGTTTGATTCGGCGAATCAGGCAGCATTTGAGGCTCAATACACACCCCTTGATATTGATTTAGGCGTTGCTGATTTCGCCCTAGCGTGCCGGCTAAAAAGTTCGCACAATAGAGCTGCACACCGGGCTGATTGGTAAATACCGTCATGGCACGGCCGCTCACTGGACTGCTTAAACAACCAAAGCGGCGTAGCGAGCCATCGAGATTATCCATAAGATAACAATGATCATATCCTCGAGTGCTTGCTAATGTGGGGTCATGGAGTTTTTCTCCAAGGGTAACACCTTGAGTTAAATCGAAAATACTGTCTTTAACCTCGGCAATTCCCATAGGGATGCCGACTTCGTTCATCGTCAAATAGCGTGTGGCATCGATTTGAATCTGGTGCTGATGATTATTGCTAGTGCCATCAAGATTAAAATAGCTGTGCTGAGTCAGGCTCACCGGACAAGGTTTATCCACGGAGGCCAGTATTTCCACATAGAGATTATTGGCGGCAAGGCGATAGTCTAATTGCACCGTGCAATTACCGGGGAAGCCCATATCGCCATCAGGGCTAACTAAAGATAATCTTACCCCGTCGGGAAGTTGGCCTAAGTGCCAGTTCTTTCTGTTAAAACCTTCGCGGCCACCATGTAAGCAGTTGCTCGCTTGATTGATATCCAGTTGATAGGTTTGCCCCTGATGTTGCAGCTTGCCAAGGGCGATACGATTAGCAAAGCGGCCTACAATGGCGCCAAGGTGGGCATTTTGAGTCAGGTAATCTTCGGCACTGTCGCAGCCTAGAACGATATTGGCACGCTCACCCTGTTTATCGGGCGTCCAAAGCGCGCGAATGATGCCGCCTAAACTGAGCACTTCCAAGGCGATGATGCCATTGTCTATCCGCACACGTTCTATTTCGCCGCCACGGGGATCGGTCCAAGGATCTAATACACTGAAACGCACCATTTAGTTTCCCTCAATGTCAAAATGCCTACCGTAGATTATTTAACCTTTTGATTTTGCCTCTTAAAAATAACAAATACCACAAAATTCATGGCTGAATTCGTATGGTATTCGTGGCGGAGTTAGCAGGTGCGATTGAGTGATTAGCTGTCGATACGCCCCGCGCCGCTACTGGCAGAGCAGAGATAAACCGTCGCATCAATTCCCGTTTGCTCAAAAAACGCCTGTTCGACCGCAGAAACTACCGCATCGGTAAGCTCATGGTCGACTAGCGCAACCACACAGCCATCGGTCATGCGTATGCCACCACGTTCCCCAATCACTTGGCTAACAATATCCACCAAAGTGTCGAATTCGGGCAATGTTACCTCAAAATCATCTCGCAGTGATTGATGGGATTGAGCCATTAATAGACTGAATTTAGAGATATTATTTTGCTCCAAGGCGCGAGCAGCACTCTGAGTGCGTTTATTCTCGGTGACTACGTGTTTGGCGCGGCGATAAAGAGTTTCATCCAATTTATTCTTGGCACTTTCAAGCTGGCGCAGATCGAGGTGGCGTAGTGCATCTAAGCCAAAAAACTCGGCAGCTTGAGCGCATTCTTCACGTCGCTGCTGGCTAATTGTGGCCAATCGTTGTTTCTCAATATGGGCGTCAATAATGATAAGGCTGAGGTTTTCAGGGATCGCAATCGCTTCGCTATCAAGGTCAAGGCAGTCGATGAGTAGCGCATGATCTGGCTCGCCCATCGCGCAAACCATATGATCCATAATGCTGCAAGCCGATGCGACATATCGATATTCGCCACGTTGCGCCAATTGTGCCACTGCCATCGGTGAGAGATGCAATTGGCTGCTGTCACTAATGGCTGTGCCAAAGGCAACGACCAAGGCGCCAGAGGACGATAATCCTGCGGCGAGCGGCACATCGCCCACCACGGCTAAATCTAAGCCCTTGGCGATAAGCCCGGTGTTGGCCATCGCCGCTGTGAACCCTTTTAAATAATTTACCCAACCGTCTTCGGGATGGATTTCGGTTTCTTTGCCGAAGGTCCATTCTTTAATTTGCCCGGGAAAGGCATCAGCAACGGCGCGAAACTTACTGTCTTCACGGCGTTTAACGGCAATAACCGTATGAAAGTTAATGGCGGCAGGCAAAACAAAGCCGTCGTTGTAATCCGTGTATTCGCCGATCAGATTCACTCGGCCTGGGGCTTGATATAAATCATCGGCTTTAGTGCCAAAGGTTTGGACAAATAACTTGGTGGCGCGCTGCGCAGGGTTCGACATGCTGAGAAGACTTCCAAAAAAGCTGGGCTAATTTTGTTCTTGTCTTCGATTTATATCACGACTAAGTCGGCGATGTAACTGAGATTTTCTATGGCAAAGACGATAGTCTTGTTAGGGAAAAACGATAGTGCTTACAACAGTCTGAATCGGATAATGGCGCATTTGATTAGATACTTGATTTTTATAGTTTTAACTAGAGGAGGTTTTGGCTGTTGATTAACCATTTCATGAGCCAATTTATAGCAGAATAGGATGAGTTTAATTCATAGCAAAAATGCGTTTTTGCTAAATTAAACCCATCCAACTTGGTTATTTTATACTAGGGACGATGTCTGTTTTTGAGTGCCTTCTTGCGCTTCTGTACCGGCCTTGGTTTCTGAGTCGGGTAGCAGTTCGTGAACGACATGGTCGACAAAACCCGCACCCGCGGCTTCGTAGAGGTTGTAAACGCTATGCACGCCAGAGTTTCTTAGGGATGCGGCATCCTCACCATATTGCACAATTGCGCTTATTTTTCCTTGATAATTCAGCTTGTTAAGTTGCTCTACGGCGAATAAATTCCCCGCATGGTGTGGCATTGCCAGCAGCACTAACTCAAGGTTTGGCGCCTTATCAAGTTTTTCCCAAAAGTCGGTATCGGAAGCGTCTCCCTGAACCACATTGCGGCCTTTGGCACGATGTAAATCGACCAGATCTTGCTTATGTTCAATTCCGAGGATTTCACCATCGAATCGGGCGCGCAGTTCATCGTAGGCACCACTACCAATACGGCCCATACCCAAGATCAAAAAGCGTGGATTACCAATGGCAATCGGTCTGTCTTCAGGGTGCAGTGGGCGTTTTTCCAGTCTGACTAAACGTAGTTGGAAGCGTTGGTAAATACTTCCGACGGTGGCATTGAGCGGCGCGGCTAATAAAAAGCTAAAGCTTAAGGCCACGGCAATAATGACTAGCCAATGCGACGGCAACCAGCCTTTGCTGGTGGCAACTGCGGCAACAATCAAACCAAACTCGGAGAAGTTACCTAGGTTAAAGGAACCCAGCATTGAGGTGCGCGAACGTAATTTAAAGCGCGTGAGAATATAGACAAACAATAGGATTTTTAGTGGCACTAACAGCACTAATAATGCGGCGAGCACAATATCCGAAACGGTTGGTAATCCATTGAGACCAATGGTTAAGAAGAAGGCGACAAGGAAGAGTTCTTTAAAATAGAACAATGATTTCGCCAGCTCAGAGGCCTTTTTATGACCCGCGAGCAAAATACCAATAACCAGTGCGCCGAGATCCGGTTTAAGGCCTAGGGATTCAAATAACCAAGCGCCGACAACAAGCGCCATCACTAACCCGAAAAGGACTAATAATTCACCGTGGCCAACACGGTCAAAGGCTTTATAAATTAGCGGTTTTGCCAGTGGCAACAATAATAGCGCAAATGCCCATACCGAAGGCACATCGCCCTTTGAAATGGTTAAAAATAGCACGGCAAAAATATCCTGCATAATCAGGATACCAATAGCAACACGGCCATACAGGGATTGCATGTCCCCTTTATCTTCTAATACTTTTACGGCAAACACCGTACTCGAGAAGCTTAACGCAAACGCCAGTAAGGTTAACTGCTCAATCCCAAGACTGGTGAGCTGAGATAATCCTAATAATCCTAAAATTTTGAGAATAGGGACAAATACGAGTATCGATAGTATCAAATGCACACTCGAACCCGCCCACACCTCGGCCTTAAAGAGGCTGCGAATATCGAGTTTTAGACCAATCGCAAACAGCAGTAGCGTGACCCCTAGATTGGCGAGCTCTTGTAACAGTGGCATGCTTTCTTTTTCGATACCCATTACAAACAGTACAAAGCCCGCCACTAAGTAGCCGATGAGGGGGGGAAGTCCTATACGGCTAACGAGCATGCCGCAAATAAGGGTGATAATAAGGATGGCTGGTTCCATAATGCTCCAATTTAAAAAGTCCACGTTAAACAAGGATTGTATAAGAAATCGATGACAGTGCGATAAAAAAGCGGACTTTTAATGAAAAAAGTCCGCTTTTTGTTAGTTTTACGCTAAAACTCCCCGGAGGGAAATTGGCGATTAAACTGCGATTATTTCACCAGATGATCTAAATGGGCTGCAAATTCCTTTGGTCCCATAAAGCCAGTTACCCTTAAATCTTCCCGCGGTTCCCCTTGCTCGTTAAACATTAGCAAAGTGGGTAAACCGAGGACATGGTATTTTTCCAGTAGCGCCACATCCACAGCATCACTCTTAGTGACATCCGCTTGCAGCAGCACGATTTTGTTCATGCGTGCTAATACTTCAGCGTCTTTAAAGGTGATGGCTTCAAACTCTTTACAGGCCACGCACCAGTCGGCGTAGAGATCTAACATCACTGGTTTACCTGCAGCCGTGGCTGCGGCGAGTTCACGGTCTAAATCTTCAATCGATTTAATGTGCTTAAAGCCATGTTCTGCTTCGGCTGTAGCTGTATTTCCTACGGGAGAATGGTTAAAGCCAAAGTGACCCATCACGGCTTGGAAACCGTAGGAGAAGCTTGCCAGCAGGGTTAACATCAGCAGCACGGAGCGCACGGTTTGTTTCCAGTTAAAGGCGCTGAGTTTATTTTGGTGCATCAGGTAACCAGTAAAGCTTATCCCCCAAAGTGACCAAAGTACGTCGGAAACCACACCGGTCCAAATACGCCCAAGCATCACAATCGACACAGCAATCAGCAGGAAGCCAAACACAGTTTTAATGATATTCATCCAAGCGCCAGCGCGTGGCAGTAACTTACCACCCGAGGTGCCAATGATAAGTAGTGGCACGCCCATGCCCATACTAAGCACATACAGCGCGAGGAAGCCTTGTAGTAAATCCCCTGTTTGCGCTACGTACACTAAGGCGCCAGAAAGCGGCGCTGTGGTACAAGGCGAGGCGACTAATCCCGAGATCACCCCCATCAAAAACACGCCAATCAGATTGCCGCCCTTTTGATTGTTTGAAATCGAGTTCATCTTCTCCTGAAAGCGAGAAGGCAGTTTGAGATCGTACAAGCCAAACATGGATAAACTGAGTACAAAGAAGAGGATAGCTAATACCACTAGCACAGCAGGATGTTGCAGTGCTGCTTGGTATTTCATCCCCGCAGAGGCGACGACTAACCCTAAAATCGAATAGGTGATTGCCATCCCTTGCACATAAGCCATCGACAGGGTGAAGGCTTTGGCGGTAGACAGTTTTTGCCCTTGACCGACAATAATGCCCGATAAAATCGGATACATGGGGAACACGCAAGGGGTGAGTGCAAGCCCAATCCCTAAGCCGAAGAAGATCACTAAGGTCCAGAGTAAACTGTCGTTCGATAGCATCTGGCTTAAGCTGTCTTGCTGAGTAATAGGTGCGTTAGTCGCGCTGTTGGCATTGGTCTGCGCAGTCACAGGCTCAGTGGCATCACTGGCAGCAGTTGTCGCGATTTGTCCATCATTGGCGGCAACCGCTTTTAAGCTGACATCCCGTTTGGTCGGTGGATAACAGAGTTTACCTTCGGCACAGCCCATAAAGGTGACGCTTAAGGTGCCGTTGTCATCAGCTTGCTTTAAGCCAACGGGGATATCGATGTAGGTGTAATAAACCTCTTGTTCACCGAAATACTCGTCGTTATGGGGCTTGCCCTTTGGTAGGTCGATGGTACCCAGTTCTGCGCCATTGACGCTAAATTTGAGTTTATCACGGTACATATAGTAGCCGTCGGCAATTACCCAATTGAGGGTAACCTTATTGCCTTCTTGTTTAAAATCGAAGGCAAAGGCTTGATCGACTGGCATTAGCTCTGGTTCGCTTTTTAGAAAACCAAAGTTATTCGCAAAGGCATTGCCACTTAGGGCGAGAGGCGCGAGAAGCAATAATGCAGTGAAGGTAAGGCTAAGTAGTTTTTTCATGGCTGAGTGTTATCTTTTATCCAATCTAAGTAGGCTGGTAGCCCGTGAGTGACGGGTACGGCAATAATTTCAGGCACTTGATAAGGGTGAAGTTTAAGCACAAGCTGCTCTAACTCTGCATAGCGAGTTTGTAAACATTTAATGTGTAAGCTAATTTCTTGCTCTTCACAGATTTTTCCTTCCCATGCATAAACGGAGCGGATGGGCGCCGAAATATGCACGCAAGCCGCGATACGCGCTGCCACTAACGCATGGGCGATGCGATTGGCATGAACGTCGTCAGGACAGCTAGTGCTGACCACTAAATACTGAGGTTGCATAGTGTAGGTATCGTCCCCTAACAATCTTAAACTTCGCTTAAGCCTATTAGGCTAAGCTACTTTACGTGTTTTTATGGTCTCATACATTAACGGCTTAACGAAAGAGTGAGCTAACTATCAGAAGTTTCACCGCTTTAGCGCAGCTTGCGCCCTAATGACTTGAATTAAGACCGGATTGCCCCCATTTAGTTTTCAAACGAGCGAGATAAATCTGAGGTCGGTATGTTTTTAATCCTATTTTTAATATTTGTGCTGATCCCAGTTGTTGAGCTATCAGTGTTAATCCGCGTGGGCGAAATCCTCGGAACCTGGACCACCATTGGCTTAGTATTATTTACCGCTGTTTTGGGCGTATCCTTAGTGCGTAGCCAAGGGCTGAGTACGCTCATGCAAGTGCAACAAAAACTCGCCCGAGGCGAAGCGCCGGGGCAAGAAATTGTCGAAGGCATGATGTTAGCGATGGCTGGGGTATTGCTGGTTATTCCAGGTTTTGTGACTGATTTTATTGGCCTATTATTATTGACGCCGTTAACTCGTCGGCCGATTGCCGCACTGGTTTTTAAGCGTATGCAATTGCGAGTGGTTTCGGGATTACAAGGCGGTATGCACGGTGGGTTTGGCTCACATGCTGATCGGCAATCTAACCCTTTTGATCAATCTCCCTTTGAACAGCATAAGCATTCTGAGGGGAATGTTTACGAGGGGGATTTTGAGCACAAAACCGATGCAAACGATGCTCATAAACTGGTAGATAAAGAGGCTGAATCTAAAGAGCCTAAGGTTTGATCACCAATCGTAGTGAATAAGTCGATAACCCATCACTTTCAGCAAGCTCCCAATGGGAGCTTGTTTGTTTTTACACTATTGCCTGTTGTAGAAAGGCATGAATTTTGTGGCTTAGATTCCAGACATACTATAGTAAAACTTGTACGTATTTTTATGGAGATTCATTATGAAGCCTACAAAGTTAAAGCTGATCTCAGGATTATCCGTCGTAACGTGCTGCCTTATATCTTATGGGGCAATTTCGGGTCCGTTAGCTCCTAATTGCACCCCTGAAAAAGTCGCTAAAAATGGAGTCGTTAAATCAACGGTAGGTGTGAGTGGTCGTTGTACACCTGAAAAAGCCGCAGAGCGCAAAGCTGAAGATGTTAAAGAAGGGCTTGGTGATGCTAAGAATAATGTGACTGACTCAGTAAATGATAAAGTGATGCCTGTAAAACCCGATGAAAAGCTTACCGATAAAGCAGTAGACAGAATAAAACCCGATAAAAAAGAAGGCGTAGACGTGAAGAAAACCGTGAAAAAGGTGATTCAATAACGGTTTAATAGGTGTATTCCTGCTTTGGTATGACTCAGTTTAAGTGAAATGGCCAATCGATAATTGTAACGGTATCGATTGGCCGCGCCGGGAAGCGTTTAAGGTAAAGTCGCGCGAGTCGATGGCCGCGCTAGTCACTAAAGTTGGTTTAATATTGAATGAAAAGCTACACATCACTGGCAGTAAAATTAACGTAAATATGCCATAGACCTATGGTTATCCTCATTGCTGCCATTATGCTGCAAGCACGATTTATACTGGCGCCGAGCAACAAGAATTCTCCCAATCAAAGCCGATGGTGCAGTTAAGTCGATGGCTAAGGGCTGATGGCAGAATGTGCATTTTCATTTTAGGGACGCGAAGATATCAGCTAAACCTGTTGCAATAAACGGGATACTTTGGGATTATCAATCCCACATAATGAGATTGAAATTAAGTTAGAGATGAAAACAGAGGACCTCGCGTTATTTCACCGAATCGCCGAAACCGGCAGTTTGATTGAAGCGGCTGATTTGCTTAACTTACCTAAATCGACCGTGAGTCGGCGTTTACAGGCATTGGAAGATGAGCTGAATATCAAGCTATTCCACCGCCAGAGTCGCTCGATGACGCTCACTTCGGCGGGAAGCCATTTTTACCAACGTTCACAGAACATCTTGGCACAGCTCGATGAAACCTTGTTCGAGATGACCAATGACGATGCCGAGATCCGCGGCCATTTGCGCATACAAATGTTTCCTATCCACAGTATGAATGTACTCATGCAAGCGATTTTCCGCTTTATGGATCTGCACCCTAAGCTCACGGTGGAAGTGATTAGTAGCGCTGAATCGGTTGATATGGTTAAGAATAATCTCGACGTAGCCTTCGTGGTCGAACCCGCATTAGATACCTTAGATCTAGTGGTGCGGCCGATATTCACCACGGATCTGTGTTTTTATGCCAGCCCAACATATTTGGCAAAATACGGCACGCCAAACACGACAAAAGAGATTGAGTCCCATAATGTGTCGTTATTTAGGCTATCAAATGGCAAGATCTTCAATGAGTTATGGATAGGTGCCGAGCAGGAAGTCCGTGTACGTGGGAATTTTTGCTCCAACAGTGTCGAAGTCGCTGTGGAATTTGCCCTGCAAGGGCGCGGCATTGTCTATGCACCCGCAGAAGTCGTGGCTGATCTCGTCGCATCAGGACAGTTAATTACCCTGTTACCCGATATCCCACCCCATCCAGGTGAATGCTATTTGGCTTATCCATCAAGGCGCTATGTGAGTTTGGCCAGCAGACGGTTTATCGACTTTATCATCCAAGAACTGGCGCCTAATGGCGTGCCAACCAACCTCAATGCCTTAGGTGTGCGCCGAGTCTGTAAAGCATCGGAGGAGTCATATCCAGCCGATGATGTGCGCTTTCGCTTTAAAAGTGTCACCTAAATGCTAAAGGGTGTCGGCGGTTGTGGCTTTTACGGGCTCGCAAATCCGCTGGGCTAGATAATAACAGGCAATCCCCATCAGCAAGTTAGTGATGGGGAGTGCGAGCAATAAGCCTTTCACGCCATCGATATAAGACCCAAGCGCAGCCAGTGGCAGCATCAATAGCACTAAGCGGCACAGGTTAATCACTAATGAGCTCATCGGTCTGTGGTAAGCATTTAGCGCAGTGGCGAAAATAATCACTATCCCCAGCGGACCATAGGCGCAGGGCAAAACCAGAATATAAAAACTTAACCACTCTAACACCTGCGGATCGGTACTGAATAAACTCGCGAGTGGCTGGGCAAAAAATGCCAGCGGAATATAGAGTAAGGTTTGGAATACTAAGATAAATTTAAGCGATAGCAGCAAAGCCTGCTTCGCCCTTTGGGGTTGGCCAGCACCGAGATTTTGTGCAATAAACGGCATCAGGCTCGATGATAATGCCATGACCACAATTAACAGCACCGATTCTAAGCGCGTACCCGCACCAAACGCTGCCACCGCGCTATGGTCGATATGCGCCAGCATCGCCATGATCACCGCATTGGCCAGTGGATTGATTAAATTCATCAAAGCCGCAGGTTGGGCGATATGGGCAAGCTTGCTCCAATTGGCGCGCATTCTATCGATATCAAATGCCGCCCGCTCAAGCATTCGATGCTTAATGATCAGCAAATAACCCGAGAGCGACAACGCGACAAGCCATGAGAACAGGGTCGCAATTGCCGCACCTTGGATCTCTAAACGGGGAAAAGGCCCAATGCCGAAGATAAGCAAAGGATCGAGGATTAAGTTAATGATCGCCGCCAGCGTCATAATCATCGCCGGGGAGCGGGTGTCTCCCGTCGAACGTAGGCCTTGGTTGCCCACCATTAATAACACCAACAGCGGCGCGCCCACATACCAATACATCATATAGTCATGAATGAGCGGCAAACTGGTTTCATTGGCGCCAAGCAAACTAAACAGTGGCTCGATAAAAATGCTGCCAAGGGCGGATAAACTGGCGATAAGGATAAAAGTGAGCAGCAGCGCATCGTGCAAAAAAACCTTTGCCTGCGGGGCGTTACCTGAACCAATCAGCCGTCCAAGATTGGTCGATACCCCAGCACCCACGCCAATGGCAATGCTGGAAATAATCAAGGTTACTGGAAAAGTAAAACTGATCGCTGCTAAGGCTTCTGTCCCTAACTGGCTGATAAAAAAAGTGTCAGCAAGGCTAAACCCGAGAATGGTCATAATGCCAATCAAGTTGGGGAGGCTCATGTTGAGCAGTACACGACCAATTGGCGCGCTAAGCAGCCCGTGTCTGTCTTTCATGGAGAAAATAGTGCCTTGTTTGCGAGCGGAGGCGGAATTCTAGCAGGATTGTGCCCACTTGAAAAAACCGACATCAAAAATTTGAATTTTTTTTTGTAAAGGCACTTGGATCTGGCGGGGGTGAACCCCATATCACACACATCAAAGGGGAAGGCGGAAATGCCTCCTCTTTTTCATCACAAAATCGCCTCGATTGTTGGGCATTAAATCATTAGGAGAGTTCATAGATGAATATTCGTCCATTACATGACCGCGTAATCGTTAAGCGTCTAGAAGTTGAATCAACTTCTGCGGGTGGCATCGTATTAACCGGTAGCGCCGCCGAAAAATCGACTCGCGGGGAAGTGCTTGCAGTAGGTAACGGCCGTATTTTAGAAAACGGCACTGTAAGACCTCTGGATGTGAAAGTGGGTGATGTAGTGATCTTCAATGAAGGTTACGGCGTTAAGAAAGAAAAAATCGACGGTCAAGAAGTCTTGATCCTGTCAGAAGCTGACCTGATGGCCATCGTAGGTTAATCCACGGCATCAATTCGACATTCCAATTAATCATTAAAAATGTAAAGGATACTCAATTATGGCAGCTAAAGAAGTTGTATTTGGTAACGACGCACGCGTAAAAATGCTGGCTGGTGTAAACATTCTGGCTAACGCAGTAAAAGTGACCTTAGGCCCTAAAGGCCGTAACGTGGTATTAGACAAGAGCTTTGGCTCACCACTGATCACTAAAGACGGTGTGTCTGTTGCAAAAGAAATCGAATTAGAAGACAAATTCGAAAACATGGGCGCGCAAATGGTGAAAGAAGTTGCTTCTAAAGCCAACGACGCCGCCGGTGACGGTACCACTACTGCAACTGTTCTGGCACAAGCCATTGTAACTGAAGGCTTAAAAGCCGTTGCAGCGGGTATGAACCCAATGGACTTAAAGCGCGGTATCGATAAAGCCGTGATTGCCGCCGTTGCTGAACTGAAAAACCTGTCTCAAGATTGCGCTGACTCAAAAGCGATCGCTCAAGTTGGTACTATCTCTGCAAACTCTGACGAGTCAATCGGCCAAATCATTGCCACTGCAATGGAAAAAGTCGGCAAAGAAGGCGTGATCACCGTTGAAGAAGGCCAAGCACTGGAAAACGAACTGGACGTAGTAGAAGGTATGCAGTTCGACCGTGGCTACCTGTCTCCATACTTCATCAACAAGCCAGAAACCGGCAGCGTTGAATTAGATCACCCATTCGTACTGTTAGTAGACAAGAAAATCTCTAACATTCGCGAACTGTTACCTATCCTTGAAGGTCTGGCAAAAACCGGTAAGCCATTACTGATCGTTGCCGAAGACGTTGAAGGTGAAGCCTTAGCAACGCTCGTTGTTAACAACATGCGCGGTATCGTGAAAGTGGCAGCGGTTAAAGCCCCAGGCTTTGGTGACCGTCGTAAAGCCATGCTGCAAGACGTAGCGATTTTAACTGGCGGTACTGTTATCGCTGAAGAAATCGGCCTAGAGCTTGAAAAAGCAACCCTAGAAGATTTAGGTACTGCTAAGCGTGTTGTTATCACTAAAGACAACACCACCATCATCGATGGTAACGGCGAACAAGCGCAAATCGAAGCGCGCGTAAGCCAAATCAAGCAACAAATCGAAGAATCAACTTCAGACTACGACAAAGAAAAACTGCAAGAGCGTATGGCTAAATTAGCTGGCGGTGTTGCGGTAATTAAAGTCGGTGCAGCGACCGAAGTTGAAATGAAAGAGAAAAAAGCTCGCGTAGAAGACGCACTGCACGCAACCCGTGCTGCGGTTGAAGAAGGCGTGGTACCTGGCGGCGGTGTAGCACTTATACGTGTTGCCTCTAAGATTGCTGACGTTGAAGTGGCTAACGAAGACCAAAAACACGGTGTGGTTATCGCCTTACGTGCAATGGAAGCGCCACTGCGTCAAATCGCGACCAACGCAGGCGAAGAAGCCTCTGTTGTGGCTAACAACGTGAAAAACGGCAGCGGTAACTACGGTTACAACGCGGGCAACGACACCTACGGTGACATGTTAGAAATGGGTATCCTTGACCCAACTAAAGTGACCCGTAGCGCACTGCAATTCGCAGCGTCTATCGCAGGCCTGATGATCACCACCGAAGCAATGGTCGCTGAGCTGCCAAAAGCTGATGCGCCAGATATGGGCGGAATGGGTGGTATGGGCGGAATGGGCGGCATGATGTGATCCTAGCTGGTTTAAATCGGTGATTACGGCGTTGCTGCTCGCTCACATACAAACAACGTATGCTACGCTCACAGCGCCTTGTACTAACACGATTTATCCTGCGCAAAAGCATCGGTGGTCTTTAGCTTAATCGCTTAAAACCCAAATAGTTGTAAGAGAAAAATGAAAACCCCGACTCGGGTAACTGAGTCGGGGTTTTGTTTTTTGACTGGCGACTTGGGTAAGTATTAGGTGTACTTATCTACACTTTTTGGGTTTTAAGCACTGAAATCGCTATGAAGGTGTAACATTGTACACTTTTGGTTGGCTTGTCATTATCAACAATCAAAAAGTGTACTTATATACACTTTTTGATTGAATGGGACTGATATTAAGGCTAAGGTGTATGAAGATACACTTTTGGAGACGATAATGGCATCACCGTTAAATCAACAATCCCTCGGCTTGTTAATTAAAGAACGCAGGAAAAGTGCTGCTCTTACTCAAGACGTGGCGGCCATGCTGTGCGGCGTAACCAAAAAAACGCTGATCCGAGTTGAAAAGGGCGAGGATGTTTATATCTCAACCGTATTCAAAATCCTTGATGGTCTGGGGATTGATATCGTTTCGGCTCAAACCAGCGACACCGAAACTAACGGCTGGTATTAACTTATGAGTACAGCTAAAACGCTTACGCTAGAGATGCACCTCGGTGATTTAATGATCGGGGAGTTATCCTTTGATGCCACGGCCGACACCTTTGCCGTGCATTACACCAAAGACTGGCAGCAAAGTGGATTTCCACTTTCACCAACTATTCCCTTAGATGGCACAGGAACGAGCAATCAAATATCAATGTTTTTGGTTAACTTATTGCCAGAAAACAAAGGATTAGATTATCTGATTGAATCGCTTGGCGTCTCTAAGGGGAATACCTTTGCCTTGATCCGCGCCATTGGTCTCGATACCGCAGGCGCCATTGCTTTCGTTCCTAAAGGGGCTTTACTGCCTGAAACACAATTGCGGCCAATTAAGGCTGAAGAAGTTATTCAACGCATTGAAGATCCCACAATGTGGCCGATGGAAATTTGGGACGGCAAACCTCGACTATCGGTAGCGGGTGTTCAACCTAAATTAAACCTGTTTTATAACGGGAAAGAATTTGCCTTTGCCGAAGGCACGCTGTCATCGACCCATATTGTTAAATTCGAAAAATATCATCATTTAGTGATCAATGAATTTATAACGATGCGCTTAGCCAAAGTGCTTGGGATGAATGTGGCGAATGTCGATATTGTTCATTTTGGCCGTTACAAAGCCCTTTGTGTTGAACGCTTTGACAGACGCAATATTCCAGGCGAGCAAAGAGTGTTAAGAAGGCACATTGTTGATAGCTGCCAAGCACTTGGTTTTAGTGTAAGCAAAAAATATGAACGTAATTTTGGTACGGGGCGCGATGTTAAAGATATTCGTGAGGGGGTAAGTTTTAACAGGCTATTTAGTCTTGCCGCAAAATGCCGCAATCCCGTGGCAGCTAAGCAGGATATGCTGCAATGGGCGCTATTCAATTTACTGACCGGCAATGCCGATGCACACGGTAAAAACTACTCATTTTTTATGACGCCAAGCGGAATGGAGCCAACTCCTTGGTACGATTTGGTCAGCGTAGATATGTATGAGGATTTTGAACAACAGCTTGCGATGGCTATTGATGACGAGTTTGATCCAAATAGCATTTACGCATATCAATTAGCCGCATTTATGGATGGTTTGGGTTTACCAAGAAATTTATTAATTAGTAACTTAACGAGAATAGCGCGAAGAATACCGCAGGCAATAGCGGAGGTGATTTTAATGCTCCCGCCCCTTGATGAAGATGAAGCATCATTTGTGGCTCATTACAAAACCCAGTTACTGGCGAGATGTGAACGTTACCTTGGTTTTGTTGACGAGGTCAGGGATGTGGAAGTGTAGCTCTAGCTACAGTTTATGACCCAGCGGTAATTTTTAAGGGGGTTGTGAAATGCTATCACCTTTGGTTTGTTTGTTAATCTATAGAGTTGAGCATATCTCATAATTCTTGATTGCTTTTAAAGGCAAAATCAAAGTCGTGGGGCTTCACCCCACACCCGACCAAGAGGGGAAAAGCGCCTGTTCCCCTTTTGGAAATCCCCCGGCGTCCCTAGCGAAGTTACATGCATTAATTAGTGGCTTTGTGCTTATTCGAAAATTGCTAACGCTTCCGATGGTACATCCCCTTTCCTTTAAATAAAGAGTCCGAAAGCTAGCGAGGCATCCATGCCTCGCTCACGCGCTTTTCTTCAACGCCCTTCAGCAACTTCGCAGGGGAGGGTGAACTTCTGTTATCTCGGTTTAGGCTGTTAATCCCAGAGAAGTTACAGTAGTCCTATTTTTTAGAAAATTAACAATGAAAGTCTGTTAAATTCCCTAGTGTATTTAAACTTATTAATTTTCAGTTAACTCTGTAGTTAATTCTTCAGATGGTGACTCCTTGGTGGCACCAAGATTAAAGGTATCATTAATCAACAATGCAGTGCTAACTTCCTTCTCATCTTCTGAATTTAATCCAATTTGAACGCGGCCAATAAGACTTTCTAAAGGTTCTTTGAATGATAATGAGTTTATACTTGTAATCCATTGTATTCTAACGATATTTTTAGTATCTAACCAACGGTTTATTCGTTGCATTAATAATGTCTCATTAATGGAGGTTAGATTTTTCTTAAATAAAGGACTAAGTACATTAAATAAGTCATCATCTAAATAGTCATCTTCAGTATTAAAATAAGATTTAGTTATTTTTGGTGCTATAGTTTTATTAAGGTCTGTCGTTTTTGATAAAAGTTCTGGAATAAGTTTGACTAATTCTTTCTTAATGTTATATTTCTTATCCGAAGAAACGACTTCAATTAAATAGTCATTGAGTGCATCTGAGAATATATAGTTTTTATTATTGACAATGCCTAGTAAGTCGAGACTATAAAATTTTCTGTGTAAGTGGCTGTTGATCATAACGACACACGGTCACTGTACATGATCATAAACTGCGTCATGGCAGGCTTCCAATCTCGTAGTGGCATTGTCCACTTTTTAGCAATCTGGTGTAAAGCCAGATACAGTAACTTCAGCACCGCGTCATCGCTCGGAAATGACCGTCTGGTCTTGGTCACCTGACGTAGGCTGGCATTGAGTGATTCGATGGCGTTGGTGGTGTAAATCACCTTGCGGATTTCCGGGGGATAGTCGAAGAACACGCTAAGCCTGGTCCAGTTTTCACGCCAAGATTTGCTAATGCTTGGATGCTGCTTATCCCACGTCTTTGCAAATTGCTCCAGCGCCAGTTCGGCTTGCTGCAACGTGGCTGCGCCATAAATCGTTTTAAGATCTGCTGCAACGGCTTTACGCTCTTTCCAACTGACGAAGCGCAGGCTGTTGCGGATTTGATGCACGATGCACAGCTGTACCTGCGTTTTAGGGTAAACCGCCTCTATCGCATCGGGAAAGCCCTTTAGCCCATCAACACAGGCGATGAAGATATCTTCTACACCGCGGTTTTTCAGCTCGTTCATCACCGACAGCCAGAACTTAGCGCCTTCGGTTTGTGCTATCCATAAGCCCAGCAGCTCTTTCTCACCATCGGTGTTCACGCCAAGGGCAAGGTAGACGGATTTGTTCTGGATGCTGCCAGAATCACGGCTACGCACGACCAAACAGTCTAAATACACTATCGGGTATACCGGTGCTAATGGCCGCAATTGCCAGGCTTTGACCTCATCCAATACGGCATTGGTGATCTGAGAGATAAACGTCGGCGAGACTTCAACACCATAGGTTTCTTCAAAGTGGGCTTGGATATCACGGGTAGACATGCCTCTGGCGTAAAGCGAGACAATTCGCTCATCAAAGCCACCGAGCTGTTTCTCGCCTTTCTTAATCAGTTTAGGCTCGAAGCTGCCATTACGGTCTCGCGGTGTTTCAAGCTCAATGTCGCCGTGAATGCTGCGCACTGATTTACGGCTTTTACCGTTGCGGGAGTTACCAGTGTTAAAACCTGCCGCATCATGTTTGGCATAACCAAGATGCAGTTCCATCTCGGCTTCAAGAGCACGCTCAGCAAGTTTTTTAGTCAACTGCCTAAGGATACCTTGCTCACCAAGCAGGTCTTGTGGGGATTCGTAATCAGCTAATAACTGATCGATAAGCTGGTCTGATACTGGCATTCTTTTATTCCTTTCAAATACATGGATAGAATGCCACTTACACAGTTCTTTTTACACTCTCAGTAAGTCGCCATTATCGATCAAGCATTGAATCCAAATTTCTTTTGATGCTTTCTTTATCTCATTATTTATAAATTCACGTGATTCTTTATTCTCTATGGGATAAAATATTTTGAATACACTTTGATATACTAATGGTTGATCTAGCATGTTCTCCATGTTGGCTTTGAAAGAACCGTAATTGATAAGCTTCTCAGCAAAATCATTTATTTCATTGTCATCAGCCCAGTCATATTCATCGATAAAGCATGCTCCTGCCCATGATTTGTATTGATCAGTACTGAACTCTGATCTAATTATATTGATTGCTGTTTTGTTTCTTGGGTCTCTACATAACTCCCATATCAAATCAACTTTATCAATTTCTACAAATTTGCTATATATTTTCGATAGTAAATCTTTGTCTTCTGTACTGTGCCAAAATGATTTTACGAAATCAGAAATGTTTGGGTCATCCTGTAATGACTTTATTGAGTCACTACATAATGCGACTAAAATTGGCAGGGAAGGATTAGTGTGACATTGAGAGTTGCGTCCAGCTAACCAAAAATTTGGATTCTTAACAGCAGATTGAATTTTGTTTGAAATATCTTGGTTGCTGCTATTTGCAAGGGGAATACTAAATTTATATACTTCTTCACACTCATAGCTTCGATTGCTAATATTTAGCCAAGTTGCCAATTTTCCTGCAACATCAATCCATTCATTAGACTGAGAGTTTATTTCATATGTTTTAATCAAATGATATAAAGACTCTTCATTAATTGAAGGTCCCGTAAATTGCGCTTCTTCAGCAAGTTGTTTAATAGTATCCTTTTTTGGTAATACATTATCTAATGAAAAATTGCTACTGTCGATTTGATTAATCCAAACTTTCCAATTTTCTATTGTTAGCTTGTTATATAACATTCTTTCCAATGGGTATTTTTTTGTTTTAAAAAATCTGCCATTCTTGAAATATTTTCAAGTGATTTTTTGCTAAATTTTTCACTGTTTATGGTTAACACTATGGCAGCTAGTTTTTCTTGAGTTAAGTTTTTAACTGATTCAATAAATTTATTTTTATTTCGTGTGAGTCTTAATGTTAAATCAATGGGCTCTACATAGTTTGACTCAGAAAAATCTAACTTTGAAAAGCCAGTAAGCCAAATTTTTGATATATTTTCAATGTCGCTTTCAATTTTATTTTCGTAGTCTTTAAGGCCTGTATATAATGCTTTTGTAAAGGATACCTTGTATGTATCATTATTATCTACATTCGGCATCCAAAGACTTCTTGAAGTCTCATACGCGACCCAGAAACCATATCCATGTTGTTGTGATAACGTTTGTAACCTATCCCCATCCCCATCTTTAAATGACGAGTATATTTCAGGCCCTAGTAACAGCTGTAAACCTTTGTTCTTTTTAACTCCAAATAGTAAGCCTGCTATTTCAGCTAAGATTTCCGATGTATCGTTATCTGTCTTATAGTTTTCAGGTAATACAGCTGATGCAAGGGATGTTCTTAACTCCCCTGTTGTTAATGACTGTTTAAATAGCACATAAAGAGAGATTGCCTCTATTGACATATTTCCTCCCCACATTGAACCTAACAACCCGACTTGGTTAACAAATACTTTAATATCACGTGGTGTTGGAAATTTATTTTTTCGGCTAGTGTATTTTATAAATGTTGATAATACTTTTTCCTTCTCATTTTGTGGCCAACTATTTAGCGAGTCGTTAATACAGTCCTCTGCATATTTCGACCATCCTGACATAACTGGTTGTGGTACTTCAGCTATAATTTGGAAACATTTTTTTATAAATGAATCTCCTATGTCATCATCATTAGATTTCCATATTTTTTTGAATCCTTCTCGATCAAACGGAATTATGAACCAGGTAGTATTGCTGCAGGTTATATTTTCAGTTGATCTTCTTTGGAAAAAGGTTTGTAGTGTAGACCAAATATTTTTAGCTTGTTCTGAATCCACTCTATCTAAGTTGTCAATTACTATTATGCATTTATTTATTATTTTTGTACTGATAGATTCTTTGATTATTTCTGTGAAATGTTCTTCAAATTCTATGGAGGTTCTCTCACTATTATCTGTTATATCCTGTGAATAGTCTTCTGTTGATTCGGTAGAAAAAAATTCCCAAGATATTTCATTGTGAATGTCTCTATCACCATAAAATTTCCACCATATAAGAACCAGCATAGGAGATAAGCTTAAAATTAACCCAAAAATAAATACCCAGTATATATTTGTAGCGTTTTCACTCCATGGGAATGAAAGTTCGCTATAGTTTGTTTTGTTGAGTAGTGACACACCTATAGGTATAGTCAGTGCCGATAACGAAATGAATTTACCTAATCTAGATGTGCTTTTTTTTGATTTTACTTCAACAGTTTTTGTTCTTCCTGATATTTTGTTTTTAATATTATTTAGTTGTTCGTGTTTTTTTCAGAGTCTAGCTCATTAATTAAAGACTCTAAGAATATCCTTCTGAGAGGATCTCCTTCATGAGCCCACGCATCGAACATGAAGAATAGAGTTTTTTCATCATCTTTAATCAACTTCTTTCTCAATAAATTAATTACAGTCGACTTTCCCGAGCCCCATTCACCTTCTAAGCCAATCGTTACTCCTTGTTCGGAGTTTTTTATTGTGTAATATAGGTTATTTGCAACTCGCTCATGTGTTCGGTCTTCAAATAAGTCTTGACTTGGTACATTTTCATTTAAAATTCTGAATGTATATCCAGTGTTGTTAATATCGTCAACCATTATATTTCTCTCTTCTTTTCTAAAAGTATATAATTAATTAGTCGCGAAAAAATTAATTGACAATCGGTTTTAACATTTTCTCATCTAATTTCTTATCTGACGCCTTATTGGCATCTATAAACACCACAATTTTTTCTTTATTATGCATTTTTGTTCCAACGAATCTGGTTATGCTTTACCCGTTTTTAAGGATGAGAAGTAGTACCCGCAGATGGAGCCAATTATTGCACTTGAAAAGGCAAGAAGTTCGGTGAAGTACTTGTTTTCAAAAAGGGCGGCTAGGCTAATGATTATAAGTAAGGCTATCACTAGCATGATTGCTAAAATGGGCGCAGCTCTTTTATTCATTCGTTCAGTTAAAGGTTCGGCTTTTCCGATTCCCCCGCATGAACCACATATCAATCCAAATTGATTTCGTCTTCGCCAAATTGGTATTTCGTTGAGTTTTGCACAGCGTTCACACGAACTGTTATTCGTTCCATTGGAACAAGTTCCTGTTCCTGAACAATGTTTGCAATCATAAAGATTGACCGTGACATCTTGCATTTATGTTCCTTCACAAATTTTTGGGTATTGGGCGTAAGCCTTGTTATGGTGGCGTTATCTGAGGGTTTAAGCACGCTACCGCCCATGGCACTTGCTACCAGACAGCACATAGGTGATAAATTTTAATAAAAACAATAATAAAGCTATCAGCTTGTGGTTGGTGAAACCTTAAACTGAATCACAATTGGTACTGAGGGGGAGCATCTTTAAGGAGAGGTGTAGAATGCTTGTCCTTGCCTTGTTCGCTTTGTCGAGCGGATCTTCCCTGACTCGTTTTATCGCCATTTTAATCAACGAATTTATCGTTAACACTAAATCGGCATTGATTAAGTAACAGCTTAAGCATTGTTTATTAATCAAAATTTAACTTAGCGTACAGCATATGATGAACAGCGGCAATAGTGCTCCATTGCCAAGGAAAAGTTATCTCTTGGATTTAAACGAACCCCGATTGTTAATTTTCTAAAGATATAGAAGGAATCACTCTGCTAGTTTTGCATTAGCCCAAAATGGAACATTCATTTGTTTTTCAGTAAATCGCAGACAACACCAAAGTGACAGAAGTTCACCATCCCCTCGGAGTTGCCGCAGGGCATTTGCGGTCTTTGCGTGAGCGAGGCATGGATGCCGAGATAGCGTCAGTCGAATCAGGGACGAGCGTCTGACGCGGTAGCATAAGGACGCTTAATGCCCAAGGGGCTTTCAACTCCGTTAGGGGCGTCTTGGAGCATCCAAGGAGGATAGGACGAGCAGTCCTCCTTGGTCGGGTGTGGGTTGAAGACCCACGACTTTAACGCCCCTCGGCCGTAAGGCCGCAATAACTCAATATCTACATAAACAAGTGTGGAGTGAAACCCCACGACTTTGATCCAAACGAAGTTTGGATAATCAAGCTTGATTCCCCTCGGCTGTAAGGCCGCAATAACTAAATATCTACATAAACAAGTGGGATTAACCCCCACAACTTTAACTCCACTTGGTCGTAAGGCCATAAAAAACATCTCCCTTTTCTAATCAATGGCTTGCCATTTTACTGCTTGCTAATACAAGTCACTTCTCTTGAGCTTTTGACTCAATTGTATTGAATGTAAACCTCGAATAGCATTGGTGTAACTTAATGTTATCTAAATTGCTACGTTCAATGACAGTCGTCGTGATGAACACTAACTGAAGAGAATAACGGATGTTGCTGCGAGCGATTTATTCGGCAGGTGTGCTGATGCTTTTGTTGCCGGCGGTAACTCACGCCAACGAGAGCAATAAATTATTGAATATGTGCAAGGCCTGCCATGGCGAGTCTGGCATGAGTCGTTTTGAACATATTCCGAATATCGGATGGCAAAACTCGGATTATCTGTTGAAGCAGCTTCGAGCCTTTAAGGCTGGCACGCGCCAAGATCCCACTATGACTAAAGTCGCTCAGTTATTGAGTGAGGCTGATATGCAGCAGATGGCGGAATACTTTTACCTCGGAAAGGATAAATAACATGGATCTTAATCGTCGAGTTTTTATAAAAGGTGCGGTAGCGACGTCGGTGTTATCCGCGCTGCCGGTTAAGTGGGTATTTGCCGATAAGCTTCCTGCTGGGGTTAGTGCTTTGGATATTTCGGCATTAACTTGGACTAAGGCTGAGGACTTACCGAGTTACTTCAAAGTATTAAACACTAATCCGCTGAATGCCTATCCGCCAGAGCATAAGCTTGCGCCTGCGGTGACGCCTGCCGATGTTTCGTTTATCCGCTGGAATGGCATAGTGCCTGACTTTAAAACGTTAGATGCTAAAACCTGGACTTTTAACGTGGATGGTGAGTCGGTCATCACCCCTAAAATCTACACCATTGATGAGTTAAAGCACCGCTTTAAACATTACACCTTACAGCTATTGATTGAATGTGGCGGCAATAGTCGCGCGGGCTTTTTCCCGAGCACTAAGGGCAATCAGTGGAATAACTCTGCAGTATTTTGTTCAGAGTGGACAGGTGTGTTGGTTAGCGATGTGCTTAAGGATTGTGGTGTCAAAGCCGATGCGGTTTACACCGGCCACCACGGGGCTGATGTGCATTTGAGCGGAAAAGGTGAGGCCATTTCCCGCGGTGTACCTATCAAGGCGGCGCTCGAAGAGCTTGGGCTAATCGCATGGTCGATGAATGGTGAGGACATTCCTTACCTGCATGGTTATCCCCTACGTATCGTATTTGGTGGCCGGCCGGGATCGGTTTCGCAAAAAGCGGCAACGGGGATCAGTGTGCGTAATAAAGTCCACGACGGGCATAAAATGGAAGCGCCAGCGTATCAAGTGCCTAAATATCCGATTGCCCCTGGCGAGACGGTAGATGAAAACGACTATCGAATTATTGAAGAAATGATCGTGAAGTCTTTGATTACTCAACCGCAATCCGGCACTGAACTGGCTCAAGGGCAAAAACTAACGGTTGCGGGCCATGCGTGGGCGGGCGTGCGCGAAGTGGTGAAGGTGGAAGTGAGTTACGATTATGGCACCCGTTGGTTTGTCGCTGAGCTACAAAAACCGAAAAATGCCACCGCATGGCAGCAATGGAGCATTGAATTGCAGCTGCCAACACAGGGCTATTACGAAATCTGGGCCAAAGCGACCGATAGCGAAGGTGATAGCCAGCCCGTTGTACAGCCACAATGGAACCCTAAGGGATATATGTTTAATGGTTGCCACCGTATTGCCGTTAGGGTGGTGTGATGAAAGCGCATGTCAATAAGCTGATAATGTGTGGGCTGCTTTTCACTGGGGCGTCGTTCGCCGCCGAGTATCCCGTGGACCCTCAATCGGGCCTTATCATGGCGCCCGGTTGGGAGTTGGTGAATTATCAATGCAATGCCTGCCACACCAGTATGATAGTGACCCAAAATCGCGGTGATAAAGCCTTTTGGAAAGAAACCTTACAGTGGATGATTGATACCCAAGGCTTATGGGATTTGTCGGATACGTGGGAGCCGACGTTGAGCTACCTCAGTACCTATTATGGTCGTGCTGAAATGGATATGACCCTCTTTAGGCGTTTGCCCCTTGACGCAAGCCAGTTACCACCGCCAGCTAAACCTGCCGCTAAGGGATCTCAATGAAAACGTTTATCGTCAGTTTGCTTGTCCTGTGCGGCTTATCCACAGCGGTTTATGCCGAAGGTTATCAAGTCGATATCGAGCGGGGTAAGGCGCTGGCCACAGCTCAATGTGAGTCATGCCATGGGCTGGCGATGATCGCCATGGCCAAGCAATTCCCCAATTTAAGGGGGCAAAAACCGGCTTACCTTAATAAGCAGTTAGTCGATTTCAAAGCGGGCTTACGCCTCGATCCGTTAATGCAATCACAGGTCAGTGCGTTAACGGCCGAGCAATTACAGGATGTGGCGCTGTTTTACAGTCAGCAAGACATCCCCAATCTCAGTGCAAATTAGTGCGGCTAGCCGTTTGCTTGCTGACAAGAGTAAGTTAAGCGGTTAGCATCATCACCATCGGCCTATGGCGACTACACTGCTGGGAATAGCTTTGATGGAAATGGCATTGATAAATAACAGAAAAATAGCATCTCTTATTGGCGTTCTGTTTTTATTGCCAGTATGGGGATATGCCCTGCAAGCTGAGGTTAGCGAAGCTAATCACTGTCAGCCTGTCAGCGGCTCCGAACAACACTCAGGTCAGTGTGAGCACAATGCGAATAATACCGCCTACGATAAATTTGATGGTGTGGTATACCGTGGCGTCATTAATGCTAAGCCCGTTACGCTGGAAATCATCGGTCAAGGCGATCGATATCGAATGACCGTTGATGGTCTTGTGACGCTAGGGGAGCTGAATACCGAGCGCGGCTTTGAGCAGGATGAAAACGCTTCGCTCTTTATCCTTAACTGGCAGCAGCCTGAAGCAGAACAGATAAAGTTTGTTAAATTATCCAAAGACCATTCAGTACTGGTACGGGTTGATGCCAATGGTCAGCTCGATAACACCGCAACCCTGCAAAACATCCAGTAAGTCATTGTTGTTGGCGAGCGCTTGATTACAAATCAAGGGATAAAGTCGTGATTTTGATTGAGTGTATGGCTCAGAGAGATTGCTAAACATTCCCCGGTAAACACCGGGGAATGGCTTAGTTGAAAGTACGACTGCGTGAATTAAAACTGATAATTCATACTCAGGTTGAAATAACGCCCAGGTTGGGTGAAATCATCCTTTTGCAAGTTCATGGTGCTATTGAGTAAGAACACGGATTGGCCAGCTACATCGGCGTAGTCAACATATTCCTTATCAAACAGGTTATACACCCCAGCACGCAGATGCAGATTGTCGGTAACGTGCAGGCCCATGGTTAAGTCAAGCACGGCGTAACCCGCGGTGTTGTAAACTTCGTTAAAGCTTTCTTTAGGAATACATTGGCCCATCACGCAAATATCATCAATGGTCAGGTTGATATCGTTGGTGCGGTCCATCTTATCGGCCCAGCGTACCACTGCGCCAATATCGGTTTCCATTCCACCAATATCGCTATACCAATTCACCCCTAGGTTACCTTTTAGCGGACTAACGCTGTTAAGGTTTTGGCCGTTTTCATCGGTTCCATGGGTATAGGAGATATTGCCCCATAGCTCGATAGAATCTGTCAGCCAATGGTTGGCTTGGGCCTCTGCGCCATAGAGGGTCACTTGATCGCGGTTGAAGTACTGGTATTTGAACTCCATGGGCTGCATCACCGGACCAAACACTGGCGGTTTAAAGCTGACATATTGCCAATCACTAAAGTCGACCGCGTGGGTGTCGAAGGTGGTGAGTTCATATTGAGTATCTGCATGATTGCCACGGATACCCAGTTCCCACGTATGGGATTGCTCAGACTTTAAGTCATAGTTGGCTTGAATGATCACATCGGTCATCGAGCCACCATCGACCTCTAACTCACCCCATTTTTGATCGGGCGTAGGCATTTTATAGCCATAGGCATATTGAGCATAGGCACTCACTGTGTCGGTAAGTTTATAAACGAGCCCCACTTTGGGTGACCAAAAGGTGTCGCTCATTACCGCAAAGTCGGCGGGATCTTTACCTGCTTCCATCGCTTGCTGTTGGTCGGGGCTGTTACGGAAATAGTCATAACGTAAACCGCCAATCAGGTTTAAATCACCATTTAACAGGGTGATATCGTCCTGCAAAAATAGCCCTAAACGGTTGCTATCGGTATCGGCAAAGGTAAAGGGCGTTTCGGTTTGCCAATCACCGCCGTTACTGGCGATATTATTGTTGCGATGGCGCATCATTTGGGACCATTCATAGTCCATACCGTAGGTGAGCTGATGGCCGTATCCCTCAGCGCCTATGTATTTGCTGAAGGTGCTGGTTAAACCCAGTCGCTGATCTTTAAATTCATAGTCGCGATATTCGGTAAGTGGGCGCGCTGCGGTACGCAAATCAAAATAATCACGGTGTTCGAGTTGCTCTGTTTGGCCAAAATAGGCGGTAACGGTCAAATCATCGTGTAAGTAAGTGGCTTTATCGGAGCGCAATTGCAGGGCACCGTTGATCACTTGGGTATCGCGATCGGTATCAATCCGCTCCTGTGGCACTTGGGCACGATTGAGCTTATCTTCCCAGCGTTCAAGTGTTTGCTCTAGGTAGTCGAGGGTGAGCTGCACTGTGGTGTGCTCATTAAAACGGTATTTGCTCTTGAATAGCAGGCTGTCTTGTAACAGATCGCTTTCAGGCTGAGTATCAAAGTAGTTCGGTAACTCTTCGCCCTTGCGGTGCTGGTAGGTTAGCAAATTCTCAAAATCGCTATAGGCCGCTGCGCTGGTAAAACCGCCGGAGTACTCGTTATTGATGCCCGAATAGCCCGCATTGAGCGACACATAATAATCTTCGCCCCGCAGGTAGTCGCTGGCATCTTTTGTGCGCATCACTACCACGCCACCGAGGGCATCGGAGCCGTACATAGTGGATGCAGCGGCTTTAACTACTTCAATTTGCTTAAGACTTTGCACTTCGGTTAAACCACGGCCTGTGCCTTCAGCACCTGGGCCTAATGGCGAAGCATACTGGTTATTTACCCGTACGCCGTCTTTCACCATCATTACCCGATTACCGCCGATACCGCGAATCGTCACTGAGGTTGGTTTGCCCGCGCCACCCTTGATATCGACAGCCGATTCGTTACGGAACAGGCTACCAAAATCATTGCTCATATTGCGTTCAATGGCTTCTTCATCTATGACCAGAATAGATCCTGCCACCTGCTCAATGTTTTGTTCCATACGGGAGCCTGAGACCACAATAACTTCGTTAATCAGTGGTTTAGCTTGTTCTTCTGCCCAAACGGGCAATGCACTTGCTACGGCAAGGGCGCACAGACTTAGCGGCAACGGTTTCATCAATCACCTTTATGCTTAGAAATGAGAATTGTTCCTACCTTGAATATGCGCGATAGCTTATATGGATTTTACCTTTAGGTCAGGTTTTAATTGCCATAATGTGATCAAGGCAAAGCCTATGAGTGATGTTTTAAAAGGGAATTATTGATTGACGCCGTAAACCTTACTTTTCATATCACCTAAAACAAGGGTGACTTGGGTGATACGCAAAGAGGCTTGAGATGTCGCTATAGCCGCGGATCTGCCGATTGGCTTTCGACTTGGCCAATGACAGTGATATCACTCAAATTTGATAGTTTGCCCCATTGCTGAATCGTCATCATGCCGGTGATTTCCTGGGCGCTGAAACTTAAACGTATGCCGTCTTTGCGGTATTCCTGCGGCAGATTTTTCGGCAATATGTGTTGGCCGTTATCGGCGACAATTCCCCAAAAACCGCCTTCCAAATGCAGATATCGAACCGTACCTTGTAGCATCACCGCTTCTCCTTTGGTTGGCATATTGGGTTTGGTTAGTCCCTTGTCGGTCACGCGATGAAGCTGTGGCTGAGCGAGTTCATCAGCACGATTGGCCTTAGCTGCCTCAGGGCTTACCGCTTGGGTTGGTGTGATGGTTTGCTGGGCGCTTTGAGGAGCAAGTTTATCCTTGCTTGGCAGCTCATTCGCTTTGGCTTGTTGTTGATAACCCACAAGTAATAGCGGCAATAACAGTATTAGCAGGGGCGTAAGTGGGCGCATGTTGCTTCCTTTTCATCATGTTTGTACGCTGCAGAGATGACCACTCTAGCAAAACTTTGCACTCTGGGGTGATAAGGTTTGTATATCTTTATGTACTGAGCAAGACGCACGCAAAGGTATGGCATAGCTAATGGCAGATAAAGAGGTAAAGCAAAGTATGCTTAGCCTCTTTATCTTTGCAGGAAGGGCTGACTATTTTTGTAGCTGGGCTTTGGCGGCTTCAACCTTGGCGAAGTCTAAACCAAGCTCGAGTACTGCTTCTTTAATCAGGGCGGGATTTTGCATTACCAGAGCCATCAGTTGTTGCAGTTTTTCTGGTGGAATGCCGAGCTGACCAATAATGCCCATCGCCATCAGGGGATTATCGGTTAATGCTTGAAAAAGTTCCTGAATTTTTGCATCAGTGACATTGTGTTCTTTTAAGATGGCAATAATCGGATTCATTGCAATACCTTATCAACGTTAACGGAAAACGGCCGCTATGCTATCACAGATAGCTAAACCTGTTGGATGAACAATTTTATACCATAGCCATTCCCTATAAGTTGACTACTAGGGCGTGTTGACGTTTCGAGATTAAATTTTGTTCGTTCTGGCAAGCTCGTGCTCGCGAAACGAGGAGTGATGTGTAGTTATTCTACTCAAATGACGAGCAGCTCTTATGACAGAAAGTAAGAGCAAGGGCTTGCCAGACGAACCCTTCGGGCAGCATTTGGCTGACGTTTCTGCTGCGTTATCGTCCGTTTATGTAGAATAACTACACTGCACGGACTTTGCCTTGCATAAAAGCCAGCCAAATTGCTGCAAAAATAACCCTGAAACGTCAACACGCCCTAATACAGTATGGATTTCGGTAAGCGGCAACTTTCTTAATGCTTTCATAAATTACAATCGTTAATCTGTTTTCGCGATTCCAACCATCGGTATTAATCGTTTCAAATACTTAGAAGCCTGTCATTAGACTGCAACCTCGGTTGTGTTAACGGCATATGCGATTTTTGCCTTGGAACAACACAACCAGAAGGATTGCTGTATGCCGTTAAGCAGCAAATGGATGGCCCACATTTAACATTATTCAATGGGCCGAACAGGACGAAACTAGGTAACTATCATGAAAATTAACACTCTTCCGACGCTATCGGCGTTAACTTTGGCTATGTCTCTCGCATTGGGGGCGGGAATGGCGACTGCGCAAGAGCAAGCAACAGGTAATCAATTTTGGTGGCCTGAAAAATTAAACTTAAGCCCATTACGGCAAAATGCGATTGAATCCAATCCCTATGGCAGTGATTATCGCTATGCCGAAGCCTTTAACACTTTAGATCTCGACGCGGTTAAAAAAGACATTAAAGCCTTGATGACCGAATCCCAAGATTGGTGGCCCGCCGATTATGGTCACTATGGACCTTTCTTTATCCGTATGGCGTGGCATAGCGCGGGCGTATACCGGATTTTTGATGGCCGCGGTGGTGCTGCTGGTGGTCAACAACGCTTTGAGCCATTAAATAGCTGGCCAGCAGATAACGTGAGCTTGGATAAGGCGCGCCGCTTGTTGTGGCCTATCAAGCAAAAATACGGCAGCAAGCTTTCTTGGGGCGACTTAATGGTGCTAACGGGTAACGTGGCATTAGAGTCGATGGGCTTTAAAACCTTTGGTTTTGGCGGCGGTCGTGTCGACGATTGGGAAGCCGAAATGGTCAATTGGGGCTCAGAAAAAGCCTGGCTCGATAACAAAAGACATAATGGAAAGGGTGAGTTAGCTAAACCCATGGGCGCGACCCAAATGGGCTTAATTTACGTTAACCCAGAAGGCCCGAACGGGGTGCCCGATCCTTTAGCCTCGGCAAAGGAAATCCGCGATACCTTTGGCCGTATGGCGATGAATGATGAAGAAACCGTTGCCTTAATCGCCGGTGGTCACACCTTTGGTAAGGCGCACGGCGCACATGATCCCGCAAAATGCGTGGGGGCAGATCCGGCCGCCGCAGGCATTGAAGAGCAAGGTCTAGGCTGGAAAAACAAGTGTGGTAAAGGCCATTCAGAAGATACTGTTACCAGTGGTCTTGAGGGAGCTTGGTCATCAAATCCTACCAAATGGACCATGGAATATTTAACTTGGCTGTATACCTTTGACTGGGTACAAACTAAGAGTCCTGCGGGCCATATCCAATGGACGCCGGCCGATGGCAAAGCGGCAAATCTAGTGCCCGATGCGCACCTGCCGGATAAGCGCCACGCACCGATTATGTTCACCAGCGATATCGCGTTGAAGGCAGATCCTATCTACCGCGAAATCACCACGCGTTTCCTTAAAAATCCACAGGAGTTTGAACTGGCCTTTGCCAAGGCTTGGTTTAAGTTAACTCACCGTGATTTGGGACCAAAGGCGAGATACTTAGGTGCCGATGTACCAGCCGAAGCACTGATTTGGCAAGATCCGATCCCTGCCCTTGATCATCCACTTATCGATAACGCCGATATTAAAGCCTTAGGCAATAAGATATTAGCGTCAGGATTAACGGTGCCAGAATTGGTGAGAACCGCATGGGCGTCGGCCAGTAGTTTCCGTGGCACCGACATGCGTGGCGGGGCAAACGGTGCGCGCATTCGTTTAGAGCCTATGATGAACTGGCAGGCCAACAATCCAAAAGAGTTAGCTAAGGTGCTGGCTAAGCTTGAGAAAGTCCAAAAAGACTTTAATGGTTCGCTCAAAGGTAGCAAGAAGGTTTCGCTGGCGGATGTGATTGTGCTTGGCGGTAGCGTTGCGGTTGAGAAAGCCGCGAAAGAGGCGGGAGTCGTGATTTCAGTCCCCTTTACCCCAGGGCGAATGGACGCAACACAGGTGCAAACCGATGTGAACTCTTTTGCGGTGCTTGAACCTGCGGCTGATGGTTTCCGTAACTATTACTCAAAAGACAGCAGTCTTTCTCCCGCTGAGATGCTGATTGAACGCGCCAATATGCTCAACCTGACCGTACCCGAAATGACGGTGCTGGTGGGTGGTTTGCGTGCGTTGGATGCCAATAGTGCTGGCGTTAAACACGGTGTATTTACCGATAAGCCTGGCGTGCTGAGCAATGACTTCTTCGTTAACTTACTCGATATGTCGACTAAGTGGCGCAAGTCAGACAAGCAAGAGGGCATCTACGAAGGGCAGGATCGTAACAGTGGTAAGCTGAAGTGGACAGCAACCCCTGTCGATCTCATCTTCGGCTCGCATTCTGAACTGCGCGCCGTGTCAGAAGTCTATGGCGCGCAAGATGGTCAAGACAGATTCATCCAAGACTTTGTGAAAGCTTGGAATAAAGTCATGAACGCCGATCGCTTCGACATCTAAAGTGAGCGGTTAACCTCAAGCCCATCCGCGCGTTTTCGTCGCGGTGGGCTTTTTTATTTTTGTGGGTAATCAGTGTTTGAGCGATTGCTGACTGGCATTCCATTCTGCTTATTTACTCAGTAGTATCAATGTCATGATAAATTTTACGCATATTCAGTCGAGTCGATATTAATCGGGGTAAATACCTAAGGACGTGGAATGGGGAATAGTGCGACACACGGGGACAAGGCTATTGCCGTGAAGGGATTACGTTATGGCCGTGGTAATGAGCTGCTGGTGGTCGACGATTGGCAGTTAATGCCGATGCAACATTGGGCCATTTTTGCAACCGATAGCTATAGCGGCTCACTCCTTGGGCGGATGTTAGCGGCGGATATTCAGCCCGATGAAGGGCAGATCTGCAACTTGCCAGCGCGCGTTGGTTGGGTGTCTCTGGGGTTGCAACAGGCACTACTTGAGCGCGAGCTAGCAAAGGATGAACTGGATTACGGTTCAACGGTCGAGGCCTTAGTGCTCGAATGCTGTCAAGATAGCGCACAGCTACCTGCATTATTACAAAAGGTGGGTCTTGAACCTTTGCGGCAGCGGGGTTTTCGGCAGTTATCCACGGGTGAAACGCGACGAGTGATGCTGGCACGTGCGCTGGCGATGTTACCGCAACTGCTGATTTTAGATGATCCTTACGCAGGGCTTGATGCTGAGCATCAAGGGAGTTTATCCGAGCTATTATGCGAAGTCGCCGCACATAGCCAGTTGCTTGTTATCACCTCCCGCCAAGAAGAATTACCGCCGTGCATTAGCCACGTGGCACTGTTTAATAGTGAGATGCTTAAATCTGGCCAGCATGTGCATAAGCTCAGTGCACCTATGTCGATTGAGCAGTGGCATAGTCACCCTGTGATGGCGCAGCTCAATGCACTTTCGGCCAGCCGCAGTGACGAGCTTTTAGCGCTGATGGAGCGTCAACGCCACAATGCCGAAGCCTTTGATCCCTTAGTCGAGATTAAAAACGGCAAGGTGGAGTATGTTAGCTGCTTGATTTTTAAAGGCGTGAATTGGCGGATTAATGCGGGCCAACATTGGCAAGTGCGGGGACCAAATGGTTGCGGTAAGAGTACTTTGCTCGGGCTGATTTTGGGGGATCATCCCCAATGCTACAGTAACGATATCACTCTCTTTGGCCGTCCCCGTGGCAGCGGTGAAAGTATTTGGCAGATTAAACAACGGATTGGCATAGTGTCATCGGCCTTGCATTTGCAATACCGAGTGAGTTGTTCGGCGCTCGATGTATTGCTGTCGGGGTTTTATGATTCCATTGGCCTTTACCATAAACCCACTAAACCTCAGGTCGATTTGGCGAAGGAATGGCTGGCAATTTTACATATGAATGAGTTTGCCAGTACGGGTTTTAAGCAATTGGATTACGGCCAGCAGCGGCTATTGCTGATTGGTAGAGCCTTGATTAAACAGCCCTTACTGTTGATTTTAGACGAGCCGTATCAAGGATTAGATTTTATTAATCGCACTTTAGTGATGCGGGCGCTGGAGATGATTGCCGAGCATCATCTGAGTCAATTGCTGTATGTCTCCCACCATAGGGAAGATGCCTTGCCAGCCATTAAAAACTTTGTCGATTTTATCAAGCAAGATAACGGCTATTCGGTTGAGGTGAGTCATCGCCCTAATGAGTTGGCTCAAAGGATGCCAATCCCATAAAACCTATTCTGTAGAACTGTGATGATTCCCTCGGTTTGCATGGGGGAAATGGCAATAATAGTTTCTGGCCTATGCCAGAAACTATTTACGTTGCGAAAGGGGTATCGTTTGCCCTTAAAGGTGCCATCACAGATGCCAAGACCCAAAAAATGCCGTCAATTATCGAGTTGTGTGCCCTGTAGCCTGTTTAAACCTAATGGCATACCGGCGGCCAACTTATCCCAAATACTATTGGCTGCCGACGAGTTTGAAGCCTTAGAGCTTGGTGATGTGCAGCGTCTTAGTCAGCTTGAGGCCGCAGCGCAAATGGGGATCTCGAGGCAAACCTTTGGTTATCTCCTCGCCAGTGCTCGCCAAAAAGTGGCGACCGCCATTACTCAAGGGTTAGTGCTGAAATTACCGACTCCAAATGATAAGGACCCAATATGATTATCGCCCTGCCTATTAGCCGTGGACGGCTTGCCAGCCATTTTACAAAGGCGCAGCAAGTCCATTTTTATGATGAAAATCATCAGCTTTTACTTTCTATCCCGAACCCCGCCCTTGGCGGCAATTGCCAAGATAAAAAAGCCTTGTTAGATGTCATTCGTGCCCAACACACCAGCATTGTGGTGGTGCAACATATTGGTGAGCGTATGCTTGGTAAGTTACTCGATGCAGGGATCAGTGTGAGCCGAGGGGATAATCAATTATCGATTGCCACGCTGCTCGCCCAGAGTAAAGAGGTGAATTTGCGCTTAACCGAGGCTTCACAGGGGCGTGCATCCCTTAAACATTTAGCCAAGGGCGGATGCTGTGGTGCTAAAAGAAGTTGTGGCTGCGGCGGTAAGGCAAAGACAACTCAAACCTTGTTGAGTATGACTCAAGCGCAGCCAAGCTTAACCTTAGCTAAACCCATAGCATACAGTGGTTTTAGATTATCAAAATAGTCATGGCATTATTGTAGGAGCGGAATAAAGTTTGATACTAAACAATCAATTACCCCTGCGAGTACCGTTTTAGATTAAACATGACCCAAAATAAAGATTCATACTAATTGCTACTACTCAGTCCGAATCGAGCTACAACCGAGTATTAAAGTATCATACCCGTTGTAGTTCACTTCGGGACAAAAGCGATTAATCTTTTATCTATTTATGGAGTTTATTGTCATTGTTTCCCCAGTGACTCGCCGTGAATATATCCCTATAGGCTCGACGGCGACATCCATGTCGCCAACGGTCACTGGTGCCCCAATGCCAATTTTAACTAACCATTTGCAATATGTACGTAAAAAGCAAAGGGACAGAAATGAGTTACGGCGATTGCTCATTTAGGCTTTTACGAATTATTTCAGGTACGGCAAAACAAGTTAAGTGCATTGACCTCAGCCAGCTGAGAATGGATGACGAGAGTAAGGGATATCGCCGCTGGGCAAGAACTGCCCTATCAACTGGATTAGTAGCTCTCATTAAGAGGCATTTAACCCTTTAGCACTTACACGTTTTGATAGCCGCCCTGTGGAGCGGCTGAGATCTTTTATTTATTCTTATTCTTGTATAAATCTATTGCAAAATAGTTGAAGATCAAAAACCAGTCTTGGCTGTTGTTACCAACAGCTTTTGTTTTATTCATTATGCTGAGAAAATCTTCGTTGCCTGAGCAATGATCTAACATTGTAATTAGTTGATTTGAGCTAAAGAATCGGCTGTTTAGAGTATTGAGTGAATTGTCTGGGTTGATGTATTCGTTTTTAAATATATCACTCTTGTAAATATTTTGTAGTTTTCTAAATATTTTATTTATCGTTTCAATCTTCTCGGTTACTTTCGGGTCGTTATCAGTACTACTAATAGTTGAATTGATGCATGATATCAGAATACTTCTAACGCTGTTAACATCTGCGAGACTATAAAAATCGAAGAGTGTCAAAGACACTTTTTCAATTTTTCTGTCTTTCAATTCAAGAGTGAACCCATTCTCAAATTCAATTTTCCCTTGTTTTCTAAGTAAATATTCATGCCTACAAATTTGCTCTTGAGACTTGAGCAGTGATAAAGCTAAATCCCACAGTCCTGGTAAGATATCTCCGCTTTTTGATTCAATGTCCAATTCTTTAGATTTTTCTTCAATGAAGATGATTCTATCTTCAGTTTCAATAATAAAGTCACATTCACCACCATCTGAATCTGAGCTAATATCTTGAAAAATATTTTTTTTAACTTTGTACTTTAATCCAGATTTGTGAGATATTTTTTTTGCGTTTAATAGGTTTTTTATAAATTCTTCTGATATATCACCACGCAATTTGTTAAAATTTTTCCCTGCTATGCCAATTTTAGCGCATTCATGTTCCAGCTTATCCCTAAAAAAACACACAAATCCATCGTTATGAAAATATGAGTTTAAATAAGTAATGTTTTCATTATTTTTAATAAATGGTTTTTCATAGTAGTTTATTGTATTTATGTCGAAAGGATTTAGATAGCCTTTATTTACTTGACTTTCTTCTATACACAATTCACTTAATGCGCTTTGTATCTCATTTTCTGTATATCTTCCTAGTAAGTGAGAATATAATTCTACTTTTTCTATGGACTGTATATCAATACTCGGCGTTGTATTTACTATATCAAAAATATCAATGTAAATGCTTAAATCTATCTCTTTTGGTATTTTGGCGTTATGCTTATTATTGAACATGCCATTGATTATTTTTCTGGCATTACTATTACTATACTGATGAATAGTAAATAGTTCATCGTGCAATAAGTTCTTTCGCAAATAAGGGATTATATCTTGGCCTGAAAGCAAGCTTTCGTATGGATGTAACCATTGTAGTTCTAATATTGTCATTAGATCTGTCGATAACTCAATAATCTCTGATATTTGGATTTTTGCTTGATGATTCTTTACTGTATTCAAATTCTTTATGGACAGATTATAAAGGTAACCCAAAGGAATATTTGGCTCTGGCTGAGAGTTTGTTGGATGTAACTCTTTCCTCAAGTAAAATCTATCATGCTTTCTTGTATAGCATGATTTAATCCTTGCAAGAATATCCTGATAAAGTTTGTCACCTACTTTTTTTGCTCTAAAATCGATTCTTTGCAGAATATTGTTGAATTGATCATCGCTTATGTGAATTTTACCTTCGATTATATCAACCTTGATTCCTTTTTTTCTGAATCTTTTAAATGCTTCTGATACTATTTTGTATTTTTCATTTAAAGATAAATCTTGAGTATTATGATTAGCCATATAAATGTAATTCTGTATAAGTTTATGTGCCTCTATCCATTTTTGTTCGTTGATGGTATATCCATCTAGAAAATTTAAAAAGGATCTGAGGAAAGCAAGAAACCTGAATTCATTAGGATTTTTATTTTTACAATAGAAATCATACGAGAATTGATTGAAAACCGTGATGTAATCTTCGTAAGGACATTCGTTTGAAGTTAATAACGATACTACTTTTCTCTTTATAAAGTCCGATACTTCATTAGTCGTTTTAGAAGAAGTGAAGGTGTAACCTATTTCGTTAGCTACCGCTATAAAATCCTTCTTTTTTTTAAAATCTATACTCCAATCGTAAGTCGATGTAGTCAGAGTAGAGAACAATTGATTCATCGTTACACCTTATATTTACAATAATATCAAAAACTCACCTAATTATATGATTCTAAATCAGAATACACCTTTTAAACTCACATTGCGAGATAAATACTGATAGTGAACCAAATAAGGAAGCCCTGATAAGCCTTTTATCTGTTCATTAGTTTATGTATGTCAAAACTCAGTACTGTAGGATCCCCTCATAATTCATAGCCCCAACAACCATGAGTTAATGAGAGTTGGGCTAGTTTCTTCGCAGCACAAAGCAAATCATCTGCTGATATGGGGTAGTCATGCCGTCGCCGCAGCAGTTCTTTGCCCATCCTGATTGTTGATAGCACATTCCTTTTCTTTACCGTGTTGGCTTGGAAGTGCCGCTGTAATTGCTGTGTTTCTCCGTATAATCCTACCCACCAAAATGCCAGTTGTACCAATAATGCTATCAATAGCAGTATGTCCATCCTCGCCGCATAACGTGTTCTGCTATGACGTAAACCAAAGCCATAAGCGGGGCTTTTTAAATCTCTAAAGGTTTCTTCTATTTGCATCCGTTTTTGGTAAATATTAACCAGTTTTTGAGGCGACATGGCTTCTATGGTCAAGTTGGTCACCAGTGCCCAAGGCTCTTTGGCGGTCAGTTCATACGTCCATTGCGCCGTATGGTGACAGTCTGTTGTCGTACTTCGCTGACCTTTTCTGCCTTTACTTGGAGCCCTGAACAATACCATCTCGCATAACAAGGGTTTCTTTACCGATAACGCCACTCGCCCAACATGTTTTGCGCGACGACTGGCTTTGGGATAAAGCGCTTTTAGCGAAAATTGGCGACCGAAGGGGTGCAGCCGATAGACACTTAATCCTCTGACACGACCCAGCCAATACCAACCGAGCTGCTCGACTTTTCGAAACCATGGATTACGGAAGCCCGCGTCAGTGACTATCAGCGGGGTAATATTGTCAGGTAACACTTTATGGAGTTCATTCAGAAACTGATTATGGGCAGTTTGTGTGCCTTGTAGTACTAACGGAAATGTTCGCTCGTAGAGCGTGATAGAGCGGCCCTTAATCGCAATAGAGGCGCGTAGTGCAATCAGTTCACGACCTTCACGCATATCAGACCAATCCACCAGTATGGTCGGCATCGTATGTGCTGTTAGCAGCCACTTTGCATGCCACTGATAAACAGCCAGTCTTTCATGGTGAAGGTGCGGGTTGCCCAATAATCTATCCATGCGTTTTATTGAGTGTTTAGTATGAGTGCTGGTGCCATCAATGTGCCGCCCTAAATGCGTGAGGGTGAGACAATCCGCGTTGATGAGGGCTTTGCAGGCGACCATGAGTGTATTCAGTCGCTTTTGATGGATTTCTGGACAATGTTGATAGAGAGATTGATGTAAGATAGTTAACACTTGCACCTTGATGCCCTGTGATTGATGTTTGTTCGCACTTCCATCTGATCACACTTCAAGGTGCAAGTTCACTCTAATTTAATGATTTATCTGAAAATCATCAGGGGATTCTTCAGAACTCAGTATAGTGAGCTGCACTGAGTATTAACGATAACTTGGAATGGGGCATAAATGTTTTAGAAAAGGCTGTACACCGATGTGTTAGCTGCCTTTTCAGTATGATTCTTTATTATTTGGTGTCAGTTATTCTGCATTCAGCAATTCAAAGGGGCGAGCAATCGCCCCTTTGAGATCGCCAAGGGAAAACACCTTCGAAAAGCGCGCAAAGCTTTTGCCATAAAATACCGATTCCACCACGGGTAAGCTAAAAACCTGGTATCTCGCGGCAATGTCGACTTGCGCCTCACAGTCGATATAGGCGAGCTGCATCCTCGGGAAATCCTTGGCTAGCATAGCGGCGATTTGCGGTTTTAGTACCTGACACACCCCACAACTTGGTGCACCAAATAAGAGTAATACCGTTGGATATTGCTTTAGTACGGCATCCAGTTGCTCGGGCGTTTCAATGCTGTGGATAACGGCATTAGGCATGGGCAATCCTATCGAATTTGGGTTTTTACAGACAGAATATCACGGAATTAATCCCCATTTTACGGCATGGCTTCCGAGAAATGTGCCTACGTAAAATAGGCTCACCGTCAGTATGATTACGCCTAATGCGATTAACCCTGTCATCTGTTTTCCGTTAAGATGAGCAATCAAATGCGAAAGCTTATTTATCATGTTTGTTTTACCTCGTTACAACATGGATGAGCTACACCATTGGCTTTCACAAGGGATGCCATCGTCGTCGCCATCCATTTGCGTGTTGGGACAATTTTGAATGTAAAAGGTCGCTTCGGCACAGGAGCGCATATGGCTGCAATGGGTTTTGCCCGTTTCACACTGGAATTGCACCTCGAGTGAGTTTTGCTGTTGTAATACTTCGGCGGGATCTTGGTTTACGTCAATAGCTGTTTCTTGTCTTTGCTGGTACTGGCCGTAGCCAAAACCCGCTAGTGCAATCAGCAACAAGATTGAAATCACGCGGTTGAACGAGGTTTGACCTTTACTTGAATGGGGGAGGTTGGTGGCTCGGTTAGTTTGTGGCGTGCGTGTTGGTCCCTTTGATACTGGACTTGCTGCCAGCACTGCCACTCCTTCAATGGAGGCCATCACGGCTTTTATTTTGCCATCATGTTGTACTTCTGCATGGTATAGAATGCTATCGCCCACTTTGGGTTTTCGCGCCATCATTTTTAGTGCGGAAATGTGAATAAACACATCGCGAGCGCCGCTTTGTTCCGGCTGAATAAAGCCAAATCCCTTTTCCTCGTTCCAGCGAACTAACACACCTCTATCCATGAGCATTGATTCTTTCCTTATAAGTTGATTCTGCGCCTAATTGGATTTACTAGCATAAAAGGCTGCCAGCTAAGTTACTCAAGTTACAGCCTTTTGGCAATTTGTATCTTAGCTGCCCCGTGATTGATGCACTTTGCTTTGTGCGGGGCGATTGCCTCAGTACCTTGTGGTTTATTTGATTTTAAAAACAAGTCATTAAGTCGTTCCGACTAAATTTTGCGCTAAATACTTGCAATATTACTGTGTGTCACATAGTATTTGCTGTGTGCCGCATAGTATGTGCTGCACAGTGTTAATCATAGGAATTGATCATGACAAGTTCACAGCTAGTCAAAATGCGACTCGAGTTGCGCCGTGGAGTGTTGGTGTTGGCGGTATTGGGATTATTAAAACAACCCCATTATGGCTATTCACTCCGCAAACAGTTGCAGGACGGCGGTATCGATATTGATGAGGGGACGCTGTATCCCTTGGTTCGTCGTTTAGCTGAACAGGGATTGTTAGACAGTGAGTGGCGACAGGCCGAAGGGCGTGAGCGTCGCTACTACCAATTGTCTTCATCGGGGGCCGAGTTACTTAGCCAACTGACCGAGGAATGGCAGCAACTGAATGGGGCTTTAGCGTTTTTGCTAGGGCAAGTTACCGACGAGAATGCAGAGGAAAACTGATATGGAATTAGTTGACCGTTATATTGCCGCTGTGCAACGGGAATTACCCGAAGATAAACGTCAGGAAATTGGTCGTGAGCTAAAAGCCAATATCTGTGATCAATTGGATGCACTCGCGGAACACGCCGAGTTAACGGAGTCACAAATCGCCGACGTGTTACAGCAAATGGGCCATCCGGCACAGGTTGCGCAACAATTTGTGCCACCCACTCCCATAGTCGCCAGTGAAGATATTTCACTGTTTAAACACACGCTTGTGATGGTGCTTGGGGTGTTATTTGTGCTGCAGGTGGTGAGTGGTGCGACTCAGTGGTTGGGTTCAACCGAGGGGAGTTTATTTGGATTTATCCGCCATATTGCCAGTGGTTTTATCGTGGACGCATGTTTTGCATTTACCGCCATTCTACTGTCTTTTTGGAGTATTTCTGCTCAGGGCAAGGTGATGTTTGGTGGTCGTTGCCAACATTGGCAACCGCAGAATTTGCCTAATGTTGGGCCAGATTGGCAGCATATCAGTTTAAGTGATGTGTTTTCCGATTTAGCCACCTATCTGTTTTTGTTACTGTTAATTTGGAATAACCTCTGGATGAGCGCAGATCAATTAGCTGCTCGCTCGGTGATTTTTAGCGCCAATGCACAGCAATTATTGCAGTGGTTTAGCCCGGTTATTCTGCTCTCTCTCCTAAATACGCTGTGGCAGTTGCTGCGTAGGCTATGGACTGCGCCATTATTGCTGGCGAATGCGGGGGTTAATCTGGCGTATGCGTTGTGCTTAGTGTTTCTGGCATTCAGTTCGCCGCTACTCCAATACCAAGGGGGCGAAGTAGAGGGGATTTTTACCCTGCAGCAGTTAGATACATGGCTCGGCCATGCGCTGTTGGTTACTGCGTTATTTCCGGGTTATGAATGTATCCGCGATATGTTACGTTGGCGAAAATTAACCGCTCATTAGGTGTGTTTAGGGGCTTATTCGGCATGATCTTCAAAACTGGCTTTTGCCTGTTGTTTGTAACGTTCAAATAAGCCTTCTTGCTTCATCTTTTTAAGTTGATCAGCAAGAGGCTCTGCAAGTTGGTTATGGCGTTTATGTAAATAGCCATAGCTAGTCAAGGGCTCTAGGTTCGCAATAGGCTGAATTTTTTGACCTGCAAACTCGGGAGTTTGTTGAAGGATCTGTAAACTGATTTCTGAGTCAATATAGATATCGATACGGTCGTGTAGCAGTTTTCGAAAGGAGGTTATCGGTGAGGAGGATTCGCTTAGTTGTGTCTCTGGGATTAGCTCATTGAGTATTTGTTCTGCCCGTAATATGCCGCGATAATATTCAACCTTGTACCCTGTATTTGTTAATGATTGCCAATGCGTTATCTTGATATTCGGATTACTTGTAAAGGCGATTAACTGGGTTTCGATAACAGGTTCTTCAATCCGAATAACATTACTCACCTTATCTCCATAGCTAAAGATCCTGCCCGGTTCTCCACCGACTTTACCCGACTCCAGCATTTTACTGGCTCGAATCGCGGGTACGAGTTCGTAGCTAAACCGATAGCCTAGTTGCGCTAAAGCATGGGTATAAATCAGTTCAGCCCATTTAAAGTGAAAACTATGTTTCGGATCTTCGTAAAACGCCATGGTAATGGTGGGTTTATTTTGTACAGCAGAGATGGTGGGGGAAGGAGCTATCTCACTTGCTTGAGCGGAAAAACAAAAGAATAGCCCAATTAAGATATTCGATATGGTGAGGTTCCATTGTTGCATATCTGCTCCCTTTCATTATCACTCAGTACTATTGAGTATAGTCACCATCATTCATCGGTTTCGTTTTATTCTCAAGCTCGCGCTCTGTTAGGGGGACCGCTGTATTGTCGAAAAAATGTGATCTGTTGGTGGATAAATTGTCCTTTCAGCAATAAAAATGTGCGACGCAGCACGTAAATTTCACAGTAAAGTGTCGTTGGTGAATTTTTCCTCACTAGAGTTTGAGCTCGATCTGCTTTTGGGGTGTGAAGTCAGTGTTAAATCCGCGTCATCAATTCGTTGACTCGGGAAGATAAAATGAAGTCAGGGCATGCAGTTCCAAGGTGGCTATCCAAAGCCTATCTATCTGGTGTGTGGTTATTACCTGTTTGTGGTTTATCGAGCATCGCGGCTGCCGACAGCGCGGATAATATCGAGCGACTTGAGGTACGTGGCATGCAAATTAATACCTTAGGTCATAGTACTTCGGCATCTGAGGGAATAGTGGGGGCGGCTGAAATTGAAAGTCACCCTTTGCTGCGCACGGGGGAAATCCTTGAGTTTGTCCCAGGGATGATAGTCACTCAGCACAGCGGCTCGGGTAAGGCGAATCAGTATTTTCTGCGCGGCTTTAACTTAGACCATGGCACTGATTTTAATACCCGAGTTGAAGGTATGCCCGTTAATATGCGTACCCACGGCCATGGACAAGGTTATACGGATCTTAACTTTTTAATCCCCGAGTTATTGGGGGAAATCCGTTATGCCAAAGGGGCTTATTATCCTGAAGTGGCTGATTTCTCTGGCGCGGGTACGGCGCAGATCCTGCTCGCAGATGAATTAGCTTACCGCCAAGTTGGCGTGACCTTAGGGGAGTATGGTTATCAGCGGCTGGTGGCCACTCAGGATATGAAGACTGAGGTGGGGCGATTTATTTTAGGCACTGAGTTACAAGCCTACGATGGCCCTTGGCGTGATATTAAGGAAGATGTCAGCAAGGTGAATGTCGTCGGCCGTTATCTTACCAAGCTTAATGGCGGGGATTTTAGCCTCACCATGATGGCCTACGACAATAGCTGGAATTCGGCTGACCAAATTCCGGCGCGGGCGGTGGAGTCTGGGCTGATTGATTTTTACGGCTCACTCGATACCGATGTGGGCGGTGAGGCCAGCCGTTATAGTCTTTCAGCTAATTATGATGCAGGCAACTGGCAGACAAATGCCTACGCTATTCGCTCGACCATGGATCTGTTTTCAAATTTTACTTACTTCCTAAACGATCCCATCAATGGCGATGAATTCGAGCAGGTCGATGAGCGCACCATTTGGGGCGGCGATATTAAACGCGACTGGCAGCTGAGTTTGGCGGGGACTCAACTCAATTACACTCTAGGCGCCGATGTGCGCTACGACGATATTGGCGCCGTGGGTTTGTATAACACGCAAGCTCGCAAACGCCTCAGTACCGTTAGGCTTGATGAGGTACAAGAACTTTCAACTGGGCTGTTTGGTAAAGTAGAGTGGCTGCCCGCCGACCAATGGCGGGTGAATTTAGGTTTAAGATACGACTATTTTGATGTGCAAGTGGATACCGATAATGCCCTCAATAGTGGTGATGCGTCTGAAGGTATGCTTAGCCTGAAGGCCGGCGCTTCCTATTTGCTGAATGATAATCTCGAACTCTATGTGAATGCAGGGCAAGGATTGCATTCTAATGATGCCCGCGGCGCAACGATTAAGGTTGATCCTGTCACGGGTGATGCGGTTGAAAAAGTCGATTTGTTAGTGCGTTCCAATGGCGGCGAGTTTGGGGTGAAATACTATGATCGCGACTTTATTAACTTTTCGGCAGCGCTTTGGTATTTAGAACTCGACTCTGAACTGGTCTTCGTCGGCGATGCGGGCAATACCGAGCCTAGCCGTGCCTCTGAGCGTTATGGTGCTGAACTAACTGCTTATTATTGGCTTAATGATGATGTGAGCTTAGATATGGAATTAGCCTGGACCCACGCCCGTTTTACTGAAAACGAGCTTGATGAAGGCAAATATATCGATGGTGCCGTACCCTTTGTTGGTAGCGCGGGGATCACCTACCGCCCAGATGGTGATGGCTGGTATACCAGTGTCAGGCTGAGATATTTAGGCGAGCGGGTGCTCGATAGTTTTGATGAGCATAAGGCCGATGCCACGAGTTTAGTCAATCTAGCACTTGGCTATGAGATATGGGGTTTCGACACCAAGCTTGAACTATTGAATATATTTGATAGCAAAGACCACGATATCGATTACTTCTATGAATCACGCTTACCGGGTGAACCTGCAGAAGGGGTCGAAGACTTGCATTATCACCCCGTTGAGCCACGTATGGTGAGAGTGAGCGTTAGTTACCACTTTTAGTATTCAATACCACAGGCATTCATCACGACATTCGTATTGCTGCGTTGCGCTAAGTTTATTCCGCAATCGGGATAAACTTAGCGTTTTTCATGTTGTTTACTGCAATCCGTTCGACATCTATCTGCAACAAAAAGGCCATGTAAATCGCGTCTGTTATTCATGTAACTAATTGAAAAAATGGCACATATTAATGGTGTACCCTCATGCACTTAATAATAAAATCGGTGATGAACGTGATGAATATTAAACGGATTGCTGCCGCAATTTCCTGCAGTTTAATGACGGTTGTGGCCCATGCTGCAGTCTTACCCACAACCCAATCCGATAGTCAGTGGTTTAAGGACAGTGTCGCTAACGTTGCGGCCAAGGCACAGGTTGAAACCAAAAAAACAGCAAAAAATGTGATTCTGTTTGTTGGTGATGGTATGGGGATTTCCACCTTAACCGCTGCACGTATTTTGCAAGGACAGCAACAAACGGGTAACCAAGGCGGCGAAGAACACTTCTTAAGTTTCGAGCAATTTCCCCGCACCGCATTAGTGAAAACCTATAATACTAACCAACAAACCCCAGACTCAGCAGGCACAATGACAGCCATGACCACAGGGGTGAAAACGAAGGTGGGGATGCTCTCAATCTCTGACACCAGTTTACGCGGTAACTGTTTGTCTTCTAAAGGCAATGAATTAGTTTCCCTCGTTGATCTTGCCAATGCGAAGGGCTTATCGACAGGGGTGATCACCACGGCCCGTTTAACCCATGCGACCCCAGCGGCAGCTTACGCTAAATCCCCTGATCGCGATGGGAAAGCGATGCAAACCTGCCAGCCGAAGCGGTTGCCAATGGTTGTACTGATATTGCTAGCCAACTGGTGATGCGCGATCCAGCCAATGCGCTCACCGTGGCATTAGGCGGTGGCCGCAGCTATTTTTTACCCAAAGAAGTGACAGGCGGTGAGAACAAAGCAGGGAAGCGTAAAGACGGCAAAGATTTGACCAAAGCCTGGGTGACAAACTTGAGTAAAGCGGCCTACGTTTGGGACAAAAAAGGCTTCGATGCCGTCGATGTTGCCAATACTAACCATCTTCTCGGCCTCTTTAATCCATCTCATATGGAATACGAAGCCGACCGCAATGATGACGTAGCAAGTGAGCCATCACTTACTGAAATGACCGAAAAATCCCTCGAAATTTTAAAGAAAAACGATAAGGGCTTCCTGCTGATCGTGGAGTCGGGTCGTATCGACCATGGTCACCACGCGGGCAATGCTAGCCGCGCACTGACCGATGCGGTGGAATTATCCAACGCGGTGAAAGCTGCGGTCGATGCCACCAGCCGCGACGACACGCTAATCATGGTTACCGCTGACCACAGCCATGTATTTACCATTGCAGGCTACCCCAAACGCGGAAACCCGATTTTAGGTTTAGTCCACGATGTGGATGGTTCGTTAGCCCTCGCTAACGACGGCAAGCCTTACACCACGCTGGCCTACACTAACGGCCCTGGCGCTGTGGTTGGCGTTCGTGACGACTTAACCTCTGTCGATACTCAAGATAAAGACTTCATGCAACAAGCACTGATCCCAATGGAAAGTGAGACTCACGCCGGTGAAGACATCAGCTTGCACGCAATGGGACCAGGTTCGAATCTGGTGCAGGGCGTGATTGAGCAAAACGTGATCTTCCACATTATTAACCAAGCTCAACAGCTTGGCGGCACTAAGTACTAGGTCGTTAGTGACCGACAGTTCTCGCTTTTGGAGTTAAACATGAATAAGAAATTACTGGTACTCGCGATGTCAGCCATGCTGGGTTTAGCCGCATGCGGTAACGATGGTGAAAATGGCGCGGCAGGTACACCGGGTTCAAATGGTTCAAATGGCAGCGACGGTAAAGATTGGAGCGCAGTCAACCAATGGTATGTGGATGCTCAAGCCCGCGTGACTAAAGCTGATGCCATAAGCGTGAATAACGAGGTGGGTGCGGCGAAGAACGTGATCCTATTTGTTGGCGACGGCATGGGCGTATCGACCATCACTGCAGCGCGTATTTTAGAAGGCCAATTAAAGGGCAAAACGGGTGAAGAAAACGCTTTATCCTTTGAGACATTGCCCTATGTAGGCTTATCTAAAACCTATCACGTCGATGGTCAAACACCGGATTCTGCGGGCACTATGTCCGCGATGGTAACTGGGGTTAAAACCGATATAGGTGTGATTTCACAGGCTGAAGGCGTAGTACGTGCTAACTGTGCATCGACCAAAGATCAAAATCTGGTGACATCATTAGAACTGGCTGCGATGGCGGGTATGTCTACTGGTGTGGTCACGACTGCACGTTTAACCCACGCAACGCCAGCTGCGACCTACGCCCATGTGCCTGATCGTGATTGGGAAGCTGACTCAAATTTACCCGTTGAAGCGGTTACTAACGGCTGTAAAGATATTGCCGCCCAAATGCTCGATTTTAACTATGGCAATGGCTTAAACGTGATGATGGGTGGTGGTCGCGGCAGTTTTATCCCCAAAACCCAGACTGATCCAGAAGGTAAAGCGGGTAAGCGCAGCGATGGTCGCGATCTAACCGCTGAATGGTTAGCTAAGTAACCTGAACTCGGGGTGACAAGTGTCGAAAAATCTAAATTTAACAAACCAAATAAATTTTATAAATAATTGTTTTGAAAAGAGAAATATATTTTACCATTCCAGCAATGGCAGCTCGATATCAATAAGTGGACAGCGGCGAGTTAAGCCCACAAACAAAAACGCACTGAGCGTTGAAGGCTCAGTGCGTTAGCTAACGATTTACGAAGGCTTAATTATCGAATTGCATCAAAAAATCTAAGCTTGGGGCGAAAAACGACGAGCCAGTCAACGCACTGGTAAAGTGCATCAAGTGGTCGTGATTACCCGCACCGTCGCCAAACACCATGCTGTGGAGCATCTTCTCAAAGTGATCCGGTGTGCGGCAGGTTGAAATAAACATCAAGCCTTGCTCCTTGAGCGAGCCGTAAGGCATGCTCTGGCGCAAAATCTCGATGGACTTGCCGTTTTCATCCTTGAGGTTTACCCGCTTGATATGGCTGGTTAATGGCTTATCTTCCGACTCGTATTCGATGTTGTCTTGCTTGGTACGACCGATAATATCTTCTTGCTTTTTAAGCGGTAATCGATGCCATTTACTCAAATTGTGCGCGTATTTTTGCACGTGAATATAGCTGCCACCCTTAAACTCTGGGTCTTCACTCCCTACTAAGGCGACTTCTTGGCGATGGCGTCCCTTAGGATTTTCGGTGCCGTCCACAAAGCCAGTTAAGTCACGGCTATCCATAAATCTAAAGCCGCGTTCTTCTTCCACTAGCTCGACTAAGTCTTCAAACATTTGGCTGATTTCGTTAGCCACTAAATGCAAAATATCGTAACGATCGCAACGAAGATGCACGAACAGATCATATTCGATCGCTGGCGCCTCACGGTTACCCTCCTGCATCGCTGGGAAAGGCTTAAGCATTTCGGGACGAGACTCGGGATAGAGGCTATCCCAATAATTAGCACCTATCGCCACAAAACCATTGAATGCGCTGTCGGAATATTGATCCGTCAACTCATAAATATACTGCGCTACGTTGGCAATACAGGGGCGCAATTGCGACTCGACATTGTCATTTGCATTAAACATCAAATAGACGCTATGTAAGTTTCCCTCGGCACACACACCCAACTGTTCACGCGGCATATTTTGAATATCCATCTGGTTATCACCCTTTTGTCGATTCATTTTCGGCAATATTATCCGCAACTTTACCTGAAAATGACATTAAGTAACGCACAGTTTGTCCGTCTTTCTAATGTAAAGACGGCTGTTAAAACCGCTATATAGTGAAATATAAAAATTGACGAGGCAATCACGCCTCGTCAATTTGTTTTATTCATCCTTCTGCTTCAGTCACACAGCAGCAAGTTATGTTTTAGTATCCTGCAGCATAGCCATCCTTACGGCTTTCGGATGCGCCACGGTAAACGCCTGTTTCTGCATTAAAACCAATGGCTTGATAACCGCCAAAATCACCGAGAACATCGCGCAGCACATGGCCTTTTTTAATCAGTTCACGGCGAGTTTCGATGGGGAACCCTGATTCAAGGCTCACATAGCCACCATCATTCATTATCTCACCCGTAGGCTCAGTCGAACCTGAATGTAAAATTCTGGGGGCATCGCCCGCTTCTTGCAAGTTCATTTTAAAATCAATCAGATTGATAATAATCTGCGCATGCATTTGGGGCTGCGTCGCTCCGCCCATCACCCCAAAACTGAGCCAAGGTTTACCGTCCTTGGTCACAAAAGCAGGGATAATAGTATGGAAGGGCCGCTTGCCTGGCGCGTAAGTATTAACACGGCCTTCGGTGAGATCAAACATTTGCCCGCGATCCTGCAGCACAAAGCCGAGATCCGGCGGCGTCATACCTGAGCCCATGCCGCGATAGTTACTCTGGATCAGCGACACCATGTTGCCGTCTTTATCCGCGGTAGTGAGATACACTGTATCCCCATGTTGCAGCGCAGGATTCCCCGCATCGACACTCTTAGCCGCCTTGTTTAAATCAATTAACTTGGCGCGCTCGTAATTGTATTGCTGCGAGATCAACTCTTTCACAGGCACTTTGTTAAAGGCCATGTCGGCATAGAATTTAGCGCGATCGGCAAAGGCGAGCTTTTTCGCCTCCACAAATAAGTGCACATATTCGGGGCTATTAAAGCCCATGGCTGCGACATCGAAGGGTTCCATGGTTTTTAAGATCTGCAGCGCGGCAATCCCCTGACCATTTGGCGGTAACTCCCACACATCGTAACCACGGTAGTTGACCGATACGGGTTCGATCCACTCGCTGGTGTGGCTGGCTAAGTCTTCATAACTTAAATAGCCACCTTGAGCCTTGAGGTATTTATCAATACTTTTGGCAATGTCGCCCTTGTAGAAGGCGTCGCGGCCGCCTTTAGCAATTTTCTCATAGGTGTTTGCCAGTGCAGGATTTTTGAAGATTTCGCCCACTGCAGGCATTTTGCCATTAGGCATATAGGTTTCTTTAAAACCGGGGAATTGAGCGAGCTTTTTACCGCTGCCCTCAAGGTAATAGGCAATCAACTCGGAGACAGGGAAACCTTCGTGGGCATAACGAATCGCTGGCGCTAAGTTATCGGCCATTGGTAACTTGCCGAACTTATCGTGCAGTTCGAACCATCCATCCACCGCACCAGGAACCGATACGGGCAGCGGCCCTAATGGCGGTAAATAGTCTAATCCGAGGGATTTAAGCTTCTCTAGCGTTAAGGATTTGGGGCTGCGACCGGAGGCATTAAGGCCATAGAGCTTGTTATCTTTAGCACTCCAAACAATCGCAAATAAATCGCCACCAACACCCGATCCAGTCGGCTCGACTAAGCCCAGCATAGCATTAGCCGCAATGGCCGCATCCACGGCGCTGCCGCCCTGCTTTAACACATCAATCGCGACCTGTGTCGCCAACGGTTGACTGGTCGCCGCCATTCCGTGGGTGGCATAGACCTCTGAGCGCGTCGCAAAGGCTTTACCTGTGATCCTATCCATGGCCAACACTCCCGAGGACGACATTGCCGTCGCCACTGTGACTAAGGTACAAATTGATTTTATTGTTTTTATCATAATTCCTCCAAGGCTGGAGGAATTAAGGTAACAAGGAAGGTTCAAAATATCAGCAAACGAGACATTTTTTGCTCAAGTTAAACGTAAGCAAAAATGTCACCGTCTTTACGCAACTGAGTGCGATAACGCCACAGTGCTTAAACTAAGATTCGAATAACACGAGAGAATGCGGCTCAGTGCTTAAACCCACTCGTTGGCCAACATTGAACTGCATGATTTGACTACGCACTTCTAAATAATAAGCGTGGGATGCCGCCTCCACTTTCACCCAATAATGGCAAAATGCGCCGAGGAAGCGCCGCTCGGTAATAGTCCCAACGCCTGCATCATCAGCACTGAGCGCCAATTGTTGTGGCCGCAAAAACACTTGCCCATTAAAGGCGTGTGATTGCGACAATGGCGTGAGGCTACGCAATTGGCCAATAGGCGTTGTCACACTGTGGCCATCAACAACCTCAGCGGGTAAATAGTTACCACTTCCTAGAAAATCAGCCACATAGCGACTATTCGGCGCGGCATACAAGTCTTCTGCTCGGCCATGTTGTACTATTACACCTTGGCTAAAAATGGCCAAAGTATCGGCGAACACAAAGGCTTCATCCTTACTGTGGGTAACAAAAACCGCACTGACATTACGCTGCTTTAGAATGCTGCGGATCTCCGCCATCATGCTGTGGCGAACTTGCGCATCAATATTCGAAAAAGGCTCGTCGAGTAACAGTAATTGCGGCTCATAGGCCAAAGCGCGTGCAATCGATACCCGCTGCTGCTGACCACCTGACAACTCGTGGGGATAACGCTTGGCTAAGCCTTCGAGTTTAACTAAGGCGAGCATGTCATCTAAACGGGCCTTACGCTGCGCCGTCGTTAACTTAGCGACACCAAACAGAATATTCTCGGCCACGGTTAAATGCGGGAACAGTGCATAGTCTTGAAAAATCATCCCTATGCCGCGCTGTTCACTCGGCACAAACTGCCCGGCGCCGCTGACGGTTTTGCCATTGATTTGGATCTCCCCTTGGCTAATCGCCTGCAAGCCTGCCACCGCCCTGAGCAAAGTCGTTTTGCCACAACCGCTTGGGCCGAGCAGCGCAAGAATTTCCCCCTGTGCCAGCGTCAAATCTAAGCCTTTGAGTATCTGTTGGCCCTGATAATCGCTATGAACTTGATGAAGATTGAGCGTACTGGTCATCGGTTATCTTGCTCCAAGGAACGGTTTAAATAAATCAACGGGACCAAGCCTACGAGCACAATCACAATGGCGGGCAAAGCCCCATGTTCCAGTTTTTCATCTGAGACAAACTGGAAGACATAGGTCGCAAGATTCTCAAAACCTATAGGCCGCAACAACAATGCGGCGGGTAATTCTTTCATACTTTCGATAAACACCAGCAGCGCCCCGGCAAATAAGCCCTTAGTGAGTAGCGGTAAATGCACTCTTTGGAGCAAACGTCGAGGGCTTTGCCCAAGTGTTAGACTCACCATATCTAATGAGGGCGAGATGCGTTTATAGCTACTCTCGACACTGCCAATCGCAATGGCCACAAAACGCACACAAAAAGCAAAAACCAGCGCAACCGTACTGCCAGTGAGCAACAGCCCTGGCCCTGCCATCCCCAACCAATCGGCGATGTCGTTAATCGCAAAGTCGAGCAGGGTTAACGGCACCAATACACCAATGGCAAGTACCGTACCGGGCAAAGCATAGCCGGTTGAAGCCAAGCGCGATGGCAATGCATCACTCGACCTTGGGCTCACGCGGCGGATAAACATTAGCACTAATGCGATGACACAGCACACCAAACTGGTTATCAGTGCCAACGTGAGGCTATTCACACTCAATTGCCAAAAAAGAGGGTCCCAGCTCTGCTCAAAATAATTGATGGCATAGGATAATAAAATGCCGCTTGGCAACACAAACGCAAGTAATAACAACATGCCGCAATAACCTAAACCCAGCAGGGTTTGCATCGGTGAGAGCCGATACAAATCAATTGCTTGGATGCGAGATTGTTTTTGAAATAACTGTTGCTTGCGGCGGGCAAAACGCTCAACACCAATCAAGCTAAACACCACTAGCAAGATAATGGCCGAGAGCTTTGCCGCGGCGGTTAAATTGCCATAGCCCAACCAAGTGTCATACACGGCTGTCGTTAAGGTTGGCACGGCAAAATAGTTAACTGTGGCAAAATCCGCTGCGGTTTCCATCGCCACTAAAGCGACACCCACGGCCAAGGCGGGCCTTGCCATCGGCAAAGATAAGCGCCAAAAACTCTGCCAAGGCGAGCAGCCCATGATCCTTGATGCATGGGCCAAGTTTAGGGATTGCTCCATAAACGCGGTACGCGCTAACAGATAAATATAGGGAAATAACACCAGCGATAGCACACAAGCGGCGCCACCTAAGGTGCGAATATCGGGGAAAAAGTAATCCTGCGGAGAGCTCCAGCCAAAGAGCGCGCGCAAACTCCTTTGTACTGGGCCTGCGTAATCGAGTAAATCGGTATACACGTAGGCAACAATGTAGGCTGGCATAGCTAAGGGCAATAGCAAAGCCCATTGCAAATATCGTCTGCCGACAAATTCGCAGCGCGCCATTAACCAAGCGCAGGGCAACGCCAGCAACAGTGAGCCAATACTCACCCACAGGATCAACCATAAACTGTTGGCGATATAAGTGGGTAATACGGTAGAGAGTAGATGACCAAAGACGGCCTCATCGGGCTGAGCCGCTTGAAGAAGTAACGCCAAGAGGGGTAACACCAGTAGCACTGCTATGGCATAACCAGTAAGCGACCAGCTTCTGGCTAATCCTAAAATCATGTGGATCCTTTAAAGCAAGTGCGCCAATCAATGGCGCACTTATCGATTTAACTGTCTAAGTATCAATTTCACCAGCTAACTTTATTCCCTGTCTAACTTTGTTCCCTACCTAGTTTTCGGTTTTAGCGCCCAACTAGAGGTCAAACTGAACTTCATCCAATAACTTCACTGCCGCTTGGTGATATTCCGCCAGTTTAAAAATCGGTAACTGATCGGCTTTAAACTCGCCCCAAGAGGCCACTAACGTTGAAGGTGCAACATCCGCTTTGACTGGGTATTCCATATTCACCTCAGCGTAAGCTTTTTGCGCCACATCGCCAGAGAGGAATTCCATCAATTTGATAGCATTGTCTTTATTGGGTGCATGGCGAGCCAGTACCATGCCAGAAACGTTGACATGGGCACCGCGGTCCGCCTGATTCGGGAAATTAATCACCACGGCTTCAGCCCAGCTCATTTGCTCTGGATCTTGCAGCATATTGCCATAGTAGTAGCTGTTACCGATGGCGATATCACATAGGCCTTCTTTTACCGCTTGAACCTGTCCACGATCGTTACCTTGTGGCTTGCGGGCTAAGTTGGTTTTTACACCCTGTAGCCAAGTTTTAGTGTCTGCCTCACCGTGGTGAGCGATCATCGAAGCCACCAAGGCAATGTTGTAAGGATGCTTACCACTGCGAGTACAAATCTTACCTTTGTATTTTGGATCGGCGAGTTCCTCATAGCGAATCGCTTGCGGGCCGAGGCGATCTTTTGCAGTATAGATATTACGTACGCGCATGGTCAGTGCGTACCATTGTCCTTCAGGATCACGGTATTGCGCTGGAATATTGTTGTCTAACTGGGCACTTTGCACTGGAGAAGTCAGATCTTTTTCTACTAATTCTACCAAGCGAGAGAAATCTGAAGTTAGGACCAAATCAGCGGGAGATAAGCGTCCTTCACGGGCAATACGTTCGGCAATCCCGTCTTTGGCAAACACCACATTAACGCCAATGCCTGTTTCTTCGGTAAAGCGCTTCAAGATAGGTTCAACCAAAAACGCTTGGCGATAGGAGTAAACCGTTAATTTTTCATCCGCATGTGCAGACTGCGCAACCGACATTAACCCAATTAAAGCCGCACAAGTTACCCATTTCATTAGCGATTTCCCCTCAAAATGATGACGTCAAGCATAAGTCAGTTGTTAAGACTATTAATGATAATAGTTATCAGTTTCGAAAGAGTAATAGATCGACACAACGAGGGCAATAGCTAGCATAACTTTTTGTTTTAAATTGATTTAAGGCAAAAAAGACAGATTATCTCAAATCAAACTAAACTGAATCTTAATTTTTAAAATAGTTGGGAGGTAATATGTTAAGCATATTATTGGTCATTGTTGCCCTTGGACTCGTGACATTAATAACATTCAAAAGCCGCAACAAGAAACGCAAACCATTGGCTAAGACATCTTGCGCAGCTAAGCGAGAAGGGCATGACACTGCAGCCGCAATCCATCCCTTTCATTGTGTAAGCATTGAAAATGAAGGCAATTGCTGCAAGCAGGTAGAGGGGGTAAAAGGAAAACGCTTCCTATCAAAAGAAGCGCCTGATATTCCAATGAAAGACTGCACCCAAGCTCAATGTCAATGCCACTATCAACACTACGATGATAGGCGCCAAGCTGGTAACGATCGCCGAGTGGATTATGGCATCACCAAGGATCTCTATGGCGCGTTTGGCGAGCATAATCGCCGAGAACAACCTAAAGGTCGGCGCTTAACCGACCATTGATGGCAATTATTGTGGGCGAGTTTCAACAAATGCGGGCAAGTCACGCATTTCGCTAAACCAGATTGCAGTTGCCGGTGCGACTTTTCGCCAATCCAGTTCAGGATGTCTGAAATCCACATAATCCAATAAACAAATTAAGGTTAACTGTGGTGCCTGAATTGTCGTTTGAGTAATCACGCTCTGGTGCTCCATCTGCATCAAACCACGCAGCAAAGCTTGTTCAAAGCGCGATGTCCAAAAGGCCGATCTCACGCCCTCCTCTTCACGCATTTGTTCTTGGCGCAACTTTACCGCACTGTCGATTAATCCCTTGATCATCGAATATTGACACTGTAATACCCAGTTATAGGGTTGGCCACCGAACATTTCCTGTGCACCTAATTCGGTATCCAAATAGCGCATGATCACTTCGCTATCGAAAATAGGCACACCATCATTAGTAATCAGGCAAGGGATTTGGCCTAATGGATTAACATCGAGCAATTGTGCTGTGTTTTCCATCGGATTGACTAAGACCTCCTCAATATCCTCAATCCCTAAATAGCGGATTAAGCTACGAACACAGCGAGCATAGGGTGACGCTAGGGAGCAGAGCAACTTCATCAAAAAATCCTTCTTAAACAAAGATATTAAAACAATCTACACAATGGTTTTTAACACTCAAACGACTACCAATATTTTTCTACGGTAATTTGCCCCGGAGCACGGCGTAAATTTTTCGAGAGTCCCTTATCAAGCAATGCCGCTTGGGCGCCGCTAATCATCCCTGGATTACCGCAAATCATCACCTGGGAATCTGCCGCACTTAAGGTTAATCCGACTTTTCGCTCGATTTCACCCGAGACTAGGCCATCGGGGATACGGCATTGCAATGCGCCATCAAGCTTTTCACGGGTGACAGCCAAACACAGGATAAACTGATTTGGATATTGCGCCGCATAACCCTTTAATTTATCCAGATAGGCCAAGTCTTTAGCTTCGCGCACACCATAGACAAGTACGATCTTCTCAAAACGCTGCCAAGGCTCTGCGGTATCCAGCATGGATAAGAAAGGTCCCACGGCGGTGCCCGTGGCTAAAAACCACAAATGCCGACCTTGCAACTCACCTTTAGGGATCTCATCTAAAGTCATAAACCCCGTGGCAGTAGGGGTGATGTCAATTTCATCACCGATGGCAAGATGTTGTAATTGTGGGGATAACTGGCCATCCTCTACGGCGACAGCCAGAATCTCGGCATAGGGCTTATCGGGGGAGTTTACGAGGGAATAAGCTCTGGCAACACGCTTATCCCCTTGCAACTGACTGAGTTTAATAAATTGACCGGGAATAAAGGAAGCTAACTCAGCCGCTATCCGCAGCGAAAATAATTTATCATTCCAATCAATACGTTCGATAACTCGTCCCCTCGTCCACATAACCCGCCCTCAAGCAAAACGTTAAATAGACCCCTAGCATAGACTGTTATCAGCGCAACAAAAACCCCTTATTCAAGGGGCTTAAGAGTAAGTAAGAGGAAGGGAAGTTAAGCGTGAGTAGCTTAGCTCTCATTGGATTTCTTATTGAAGCTGTCCCTAAAGGCCTGTAATCCTTCTTGAACGAGTCCATAGGTTTTATCGACACCGTCGGCAATATCACCCTGCAACACTTTAAGGCCAGACAAAATATCCCTTGCCTCCTTAAAGCCGTTATCGATAGCGCCGCCGATGATATTCATAAAGCTATCGAGCTGTTCATCCAAACTCATATTTGAATTTTGCTGCTGATGAACACTAAAAAATTGCGTCGCGAAACTCACAATACGATCAGCTGTGGCCTCGGGAGAGGTATCGACACCGTTATCATAGGCGGTTTGAATCGCATTCTCGCCCATCGCAGGCGCTAGCTCTTCATTTATCGCTTCAATCGCTGCACGATAAAGCAAGGTCATTGATTCGTCGCCGGATTTTAGGCTTACATCTTCCTGCGCCGAAAGAATAGCTTGATTCATCAACTGCTTACTGGTTTGTTGCGCAGTTTGTTTGGAGGCTGCTTCCACATTTTTGGTTTTCTCGCCATTGGTTGCCATATTGTCAGCATACGTTCTGTGAGACGAAGCACTGCCCTGTACTTGTGTGGGGGTGTTGATTTCCATGATGCAAATCCATTCAATTTGGTGAGGCTTAATTATCGACCAAAATTTGAGCAACTTTAGTAATTTTACAAATTGCAGTACCATCCCAACTTAATGCAATGATAAAAATGGAGAATAGGTTTGCTTATTCTCTAATCGCTACTCATCCTAAGCCCACTCTTGCATACGCCCATAAAATAAGGATATAAGGCATGGCAATCCCCCAATGTTTAAATGCGTTTTTGCGACATACTCGAAGAATCGGTTTCAATTCAGGTACGCTAATACGATCTTTATTGATAGGTCTCTTATTATTCACCAGCATTGGACTTAGCCCGATAAATCAAGCTGTAGCCGATAATCGATTGATTATTCTCGTAAGACACGCTGAAAAAGCAGATGCAACCGCAGGCGATCCCCCCCTTTCAGCCAATGGCAACTTACGTGCTCAGGCTCTTATCAGCGCCTTAAAACGTACACCCATTTCCCAGTTGATCGCGACCCAATATCAAAGAACTCAGCAAACCTTATTGCCGATTTCGACAGTTCGGCATTTACCTATTACAGTGGTCGAGGCAGAAAAACCAATCGAAGCCCATATCCAAAAGGTGGTTGAGCAAATACATACCGTAAAAGGCAATAGCTTAATCGCTGGGCACTCCAATACGCTGCCGCTTATCATCAAAGCCCTTGGTGGCCCAGAAATACCCGCCATAAGTGAAGATGATTACAGTCAGCTGTTTTTACTCTCCATCAATGATGGACAACCCGCCAGCCTGCTTTCCACCCGTTACGGACTCGAATAGAGGATAACAAGATGCACGAATTGAATTGGTTTATGTGGGGACTTGATCTCTTCTCTGGATTGTTTTTAATCATTGTCGGTTTAGGCGCCCTCGCCATTGTCTACATGTATATTGCCGATAAACTGCAAACGAAACAGGCGGTACGCCACAATTATCCCGTTATTGGACGCTTTAGATACCTATTTGAAAAACAAGGTGAATTTTTTAGGCAATACTTTTTTGCCCAAGATAGGGAAGAACTCCCCTTTAACCGTGCCGAACGCAGCTGGGTATATCGTGCAGCCAAGAATGTCGATAGAACGATAGCCTTTGGCTCGACACGTCCCTTGGAAGCGACTGGCACCATTATGTTTATGAATTCAGCCTTTCCACCCCAAGATGAGGATATAACACCGATCCAGCCGCTCACCATTGGCCCTCATTGCCGTGTGCCTTATACCACAAGTGCAATATGCCATATCTCCGCGATGAGCTTTGGCGCGCTGTCACGCCCGGCAGTCACTGCATTATCCCACGGTGCGGCACAGGCGGGGTGTTGGTTAAACACCGGTGAAGGTGGCTTAAGCCCTTACCATTTAAAAGGTGGCTGTGATTTAGTATTCCAAATTGGCACTGCCAAATACGGCGTACGAAACGAGCACGGCCATTTAGACGATGACAAACTCACCGCGATTGCGGCGCACCCTGAAGTAAAAATGTTTGAAATAAAAATGAGTCAGGGGGCCAAACCCGGTAAAGGAGGTATCTTACCAGGCGTTAAAGTGACCGAGGAGATCGCCCATATTCGCGGTATTCCGCTGGGCCAAGATTCCATCAGTCCCAATGGTCATATCGAGTTTAACAATGTGGGCGATATTCTAGACATGATTGCCAGAGTTCGCGAAGTGACGGGGAAACCCACCGGAATCAAAGCTGTACTTGGGGATGTGCAATGGCTTGAAGATTTTTGCAATGAAATAGAACGCCGTGGAGAAGCATCTGCCCCAGACTTTTTTACTTTGGATAGCGCCGATGGTGGAACGGGCGCTGCCCCACAACCCTTAATGGATTACGTTGGCCTGCCGCTAAAAGAAAGTCTGCCCATATTGGTCAATATCTTGATAAAACATGGACTAGGCAAACGTATTAAAGTGATCGCCTCAGGAAAACTCATCGTCCCCTCACGAGTCGCTTGGGCGCTGGCCTTAGGTGCTGATTTTATTGCCTCAGCCCGCGGCAATATGTTCGCCTTAGGTTGTATTCAAGCACTGCAGTGCAATAAGGACACTTGTCCAACAGGGATTACTACCCACAATAAAAAGCTACAGCACGGCCTAGATCCAAGAGATAAATCGACTCGTGTTGCAAATTATAATCATAATCTACACCACGACTTAGCACTGATCGCTCACTCCTGCGGTTTGACAGAGCCAAGACAACTCAAGCCATCCCATGTGAGGATTGTGCTTGAAAGTGGCTTGTCGGTTTCACTGGATAAGTACTATTCCCATATCAATAATTAAATAACTTTCTAGGGCGTGTTGACGTTTCGAGATTAAATTTTGTTCGTTCTGGCAAGCTCGTGCTCGCGAAACGAGGAATGATGTGTAGTTTACTCAAATGACGAGCGGCTCTTATGACAGAAAGTAAGAGCAAGGGCTTGCCAGACGAACCCTTCGGGCAGCATTTGGCTGACGTTTCTGCTGCGTTATCGTCCGTTTATGTAGAATAACTACACAGCACGGACTTTGCCTTGCATAAACGCCAGCCAAATTGCTGCAAAAATAACCCTGAAACGTCAACACGCCCTAGGCATAGAATACAACTTTCATCTAAAGTTAATTCAGTAAGAACTAATTTGAACGTGTATCACAAAAATGGTAAGATCCGTGATGCATGATTCAAATTAAACCACTTCATATCAAGTAAGGAAACACTGTGAAAACAAGCTTTGTAAGCCAAATGCCTGACAGCAAGACTGCCAGCACAAGCTGTAAGAGCTGTAATCGCTTGACTGAAATTGAAGGCGAATTGGTGTGTTTTCGTGAAGGTAAAGTCATTCGACTGACGCGAATTGACGAATCAACCACCAAACTCAATCTGTTGTGTGAAGGTTGGAAGGCCGGAAAACCAAAGGGAATATAATTCTTATATTCCCTTTATTTTTATATTGCCTATCATTTTTCCACTCGTTTTCCCGCTTAATAAATACTACGAATGTCTGCACTATATTCATTGCCGACACGGATAATACCAGCCAAGGCTATCTCTTGATTCTGTTTTGCCAACGTTAAACGTCTTGTCGTCACCTTAAGACCTGCGTTTAACTCTGCATGAATACGTTGGAGCGAATCATAATCCACACCGCGTTTTTGAAGGGTTGCCATAATCGCAACCCAGTCCGTGCTGACTTTCTCTTCTCTGCCTTCAATATTGACTCTTAATGCCATATTTTCCATGCCAAGCACCTCTTATGATTATTCGCTTGGAATTGAGTATAGAGAGCCTTAGCTGAATAAAAACTGAATTGCCTTGTCGCTATTACACTTACACAGAAAGGTTATGAAATTTACACCGAAAGGTGTTGTTGCTCATTTTGTATGCGCCACAATTTGGCATAAAGACCATCCTGCGCTAATAACGAAGAGTGATTCCCCTGCTCGACAATTTCCCCTTTGCTTAAAACAACGATTTGATCAGCATCGACAATAGTCGACAATCTATGTGCTACGACTAAGCTAGTATGCCCTTTAGCCACCTCACGCAAGGCTGATAAAATCGCCTGCTCGGAGCGGCTGTCTAGGGATGAGGTCGCCTCATCAAACACTAACACTGGGGAGCCTTTTAAGATTGCTCGAGCAATCGCAACTCGTTGTTTTTCGCCACCTGACAGTTTTAATCCCCGCTCGCCCACTTTGGTATCCCACCCTTGTGAAAGTGATGCGATAAAATCCTCTAAATGAGCAAGTTTAATGGCATGACGCACATCGTCATCACTTGCATTGGGGCGGCCATAGCGTATGTTCTCAACTAAAGAATCATTAAATAACACAGTATCTTGCGGCACTATTGCAATAGCCCTGCGTAGCGCATCTTGGGTTAACTGGCGAATATCTTGCCCATCAATCAAAATACGCCCTTGTTCTACATCGTAAAAACGGAACAATAGCTTGATTAATGTGGATTTTCCTGCGCCGCTATCCCCAACTACGGCCACCTTTTTACCCGCCGCAACCTTAAAACTAACATTACGCAATATGGGCCTATCATCGTAGCTAAAACTCACATTCTCAAAACTGAGCTCGCCTCGCTTAGGTTCAAAATCCAATGCATCGGGTTTATCGACTATGCTGGGGTGCTTATCCAGCAGGCTAAACATACGTTCGATATTGGCAAGTGCGCCACGGATTTCGCGATAGACAAAACCTAAAAAATTCAGAGGCATAAACAGCTGCATCATAAAAGCGTTTATCAGTACAAAGTCCCCTAAGGTCATCTCATTATGGGTGACTTTATAGGCTGCTAATGCCATCATCGCTGTCATCGCTATAGCAATAATTAACGCCTGACCACCATTAAGGGCAAAAAGCGATAAACGATTTTTACGCTTCGCGACTTCCCATTGGTCTAGGGCTTGATCGTATCTTTCCGATTCATATTTCTCATTATTAAAATACTTCACGGTTTCATAGTTCAGTAGGCTATCAATCGCGCGGGTATTGGAGAGGGAGTCAGCTTTAGCTGCATCACGGACATATTCGGTGCGCCACTCAGTGGCAATGACCGAAAACCAAATATAGGCTAGCACAGAGATAAAAGTGATAGATGCAAACGCAACACCATAATTAAAAAAGAAAATGCCGATCACCATGGCGATTTCTAACAGGGTTGGCACTATGTTAAATACCATAAACCGCATCAAAAAACTCACCCCACTGGTGCCGCGTTCAATATCCCGCGATAAACCACCGGTTCGGCGCTCAAGGTGAAAATCCAAATCAAGTCGATGCAAGTGGTCGAACACCGCCAGACCTAAACGACGAATGGCGCGCTCCGTCACTCGGCCAAATAGGGTGTCGCGGATTTCCCCCGTGATAACCGTCAGCAGGCGGACGGCGCCATAGGCCAGCACTAATCCTATGGGAACACTCAACGTCTGCGCTGTTTTATTGGCATCTAAAGTATCGACGACGTCTTTAAGAATAAAAGGTAAACCCACACTGGCGAGCTTAGCGACGATAAGGCAAGACATGGCTAATGCCACCCGCCCTTTATATTCAAGCAAATAGGGCCAAAGTAACTTAATCACATGCCAATTGAGCTTATCGATGGGACCTTCAAAATACAGTGTTGGGCGCATATATCTAAACCTTTGCCTGAGTCTGTCAATTGTAACAGCATGGCGAGCACTAAGGTGAAGTAAAACGGTAAAGTTTCAATAAAATCAATCAGATTTTTCTGACAGACAAACAACTCAGAGCTTAGCAAAATTAACACGGGTATACCGATGTGCGCAGGTTATCGTCATTCGTTTTTGTAGTGTTTTTAATTGAAATATTCTAAGCAATCTTAGACGAGTCTAATCAAGTCACTTAAGTATAAAAATGTCACACTAACGACTGACATCAAGATATATTGCTAAGGGCTTATTAAAGATAAGAAATACTGTCGTACCAAGGGTTTTATCCGGATACTGCACGCTAAAATAAGTTATGTCCGTGTTGATTATTTTGTCGGTTTTACCCAAAATGCCCTATGGATTTAAGTTCGTTAGCAGCAGGATTTGCAAATCTCTGGCCGCAGTTTTGAGCGGGGAAATAAGCCCCCCACTCGTTCTGCGATAACACTAAAAATAATTCAAATATTTCAAGATCGAAGGATGCTTTATGTTGGATTCAGCTAAAGTTCAATACCCGCCATTACCACTGATCCAAACTTGGGTGTGGATGATGATCGAATCAGGGAATCCAGAAATTCAGGACAAAGGCCGAAATAACCTCATCGCTGCTTTTGGTAGCTTAGCCAAAGCGAACGAATATTTAGCCCAAATGAGCAAGAAATAATAAAATAAAGGCGCCGGGATAGCGCCTTTGTTTTTGACCTTAAAACACATTAAACCCGCTGACGTCGCTCAACAACACTCTGATTTAGCACAGCTAACAAACGCTCAGAATCTTCCCAACCAATACAAGCATCAGTCACACTCTGGCCGTAGCATAACGCTTGGCCCTCGATCAGATCTTGGCGCCCTTCGACTAAGTGGCTTTCAACCATCACCCCAAAAATCGCCTGATTGCCCGCCGCGACTTGTTCGGCAACCTCATTGGCCACCACCATTTGCCGCTGATATTGTTTGCTGCTATTGGCATGGCTAAAGTCGATCATGATGTTGTCGACCAGTTTGGCTTTTTTCAGTTGGTCACTGATTTGGGCGACGTGGCTCGCACTGTAATTCGGCTCTCGGCCGCCGCGAAGGATGATATGGCAATCTGGGTTGCCTTTAGTGGAGACAATCGCCGAATGGCCAAATTTGGTCACAGATAAAAAGTGATGCGGCGCATTAGCGGCACCAATGGCATCGATTGCCACTTTGATTGTGCCGTCTGTGCCATTTTTAAAGCCCACAGGACAAGATAAACCCGAGGCCAGTTCGCGGTGGACTTGTGATTCTGTTGTGCGGGCACCAATGGCGCCCCAACACATCATATCCGCCACATATTGCGGAGTAATCATGTCGAGGAACTCACCCGCTGTCGGCATGCCTGAATCATTCAAATCGACCAAGAGTTTACGCGCTGTTCGCAAACCATCATTCAGTTTGAAACTGTTATCCATGTAAGGATCATTGATCAGCCCCTTCCACCCTACGGTAGTTCGCGGCTTTTCAAAATACACTCGCATCACAATCTCAAGTTGATCTTGATAGCGCTCTCTAAGGACAACCAATCGCTGACCGTATTCCAGCGCCGCTTTAGGATCATGAATAGAGCAGGGACCAATGACCACTAATAGGCGATCATCTTCACGAGCGAGAATATTATGGATGCTTTGACGGGCATTAAACACAGTTGCAGCAGCGTTTTCGGAGGCAGGAAATCGTTCTAGGATCGCAATAGGGGGAAGTAACTCTTTAACTTCATTAATGCGAACGTCATCATTTTGGTAATACATTATTTACTGCTCCAACTCTGGTGTTTAGGCTATCTTCATCGCTGCAATAGGGGATCTCAACTGCAATACTGAGTTCAATTTATCCAGTCTGCGCCGCTAATGCAACCAAGTTGTCTGTATTTCCAAAAATCAGATATAACGTATTGTTTTAACATATTTTTAAAATTTAAAGTTCAAATATTCCAACATGATAGTCGCAAGGACGTCGATAAGGTGTTTTAACACACGCCAAAGCATTAGTGTTGCCGCATTGCCTGCAACTTTGCTTGACAGCGATGTTTATCTGCGGCCTCGCGACTGAGCGCCAGTGCTTTTTCCATATTCTGTTTGGCCCGCTTTTCATCGCCAAGTGCCCAATAAGTACGAGACAAGCCAAAGAAAAACTCATGACGATAATCAGCCTTATCGACCGCCCTTTGATACCACGCGAGCGCTTCACGGTATTGATGCTCATCATAGGCCTGCTCGCCCATATCGTAGTAGTAATAAGGGTTACGAATACGTGCTAATTCAAGCTTTTTATGTATTTGCGCCCATTCCTCTAAGCGACCTTGATTATCGAGGATAACGGCTAAATTGAAGAGTGTTGTCATATCATCAGGATCAAACTTGAGGGCATAGCGATAAACCTGCTCGGCACGCTTTTCATCGCCCTTGTGGCGATAAATTACGGCTAAGGTATTGAGTGCTGGACTAAAATGCCCTGATTTCAAGCCTGCTTTGACTAAGGCGTAAGCGTGATCTAAATCCCCTTCCACCAAGGATTCTGCGGCCATATTGTTATAAAACATGGCCGTTAAGGTCTGACGGTTAATTTGTACTTTTGCGAGCCCGCGCAGTGCCCGCTCGGGCATAAAATCGACCAAAATAGCATGGGTTGAGACATAAACAGTGTGCACACTTTGTGCTGGCAACAAACGTAGATTGACATGCCCATTGATCAGGTAAAAATCCCCCTGCTTATCCCAGACAGGTTCAATCGCAATATCCTGAAACTCAGTGCCAATATTAAAAATGTCTGCCAATGCCGATGTCATCACCACCAGCGACATACAGTTTCCAGCTCGCTGCTCGAAGGTTTCGCTGGCGGTTTGCGTCAAATTATCTTGATAGCGAAAATCACTGTGACCATTGCTTTGGTTGGCATTGATATAGCTGGCCAACCATTCATGCACCGCTAGAGGATTTTTAGTTGAAATGGCGTAGCGATCATAAGTTCGCTTAACATCAACCGCCACAGAGGAGGGGAGGCTGAAAATATCTTCGACACTGGGGATATTGGTCACAGGTTTAAATAACGAATCGTCAAACAGGGCATCAACCTCGATTGCTGTCGGCTCAAGTGGCGTCGAACTACAACTCCATAATTGACTGAGTAATAAGCCGCAAATCATACCGCGAGAAATGGCGCGCAGTTGTATCATGATACGTCCCCCAGACCATAAAGCTCCTATTTGAGCTTATTACTCTTGGCCAAAAAGACGCCATTAAATGGTGACAAAATATGAATGCATGCTGCGGCATATTCCACGAAAGCGCAGCATCTGTAAGTGTTAATTTTGCCCGGGAGGATCAACCTTGATAAACACATCCTGCTGCTGATAACGGTAAGGACGATAGTTATCTTGACCACAGCGAAAGTAACGATATGGCTGCATCTGCACGATACACCCAAGGGGCAAGGCCTGAAGAATTTGAATCTGTTCCTGTCTTCTCAAGGATTCTTGCCATTCATAATCTTTAAACACTTGATCGCGCACGGCAAAAGCATCAAAAGGCTCATTAGAGCGAGTCACCACCACTTGCCCCGCCCATGCGGGCAGCCCTATAAGGGCGCAGAGGATACCGCCCAATAGGCATGTACGCTTAAATGTTGCTGCTGGATAAGGTCTTAGGCGCATTGGCAGCTCCCTGTGGTGTAGTAATTCTGTTAACAACCCATAAAAAAGCAGAGCCTTGGCTCTGCTTTACTATCCTCTCGATTGAGTGTTCAAGTCAAATCAACTGGAGTTAACCCGCGCTTTTCACTGTAACAAACTCAGGATATGCGTCGATACCACAGTCAGAAGCGTCCATACCATTGTATTCTTCTTCCTCTGAGACACGGATACCCATGGTCATCTTCAGTACAAACCACACTGCAAAAGAGGCGCTAAATACCCAAGCAAAGATAATCGCTGCACCGGTTAATTGCGCGGTAATGGTCGCATTGGCATTTGATAACGGCACGCACATTAAACCGAGGAAACCCGCCACGCCGTGCACCGAAATCGCACCAACAGGATCATCGATCTTAATGCGATCTAAGCCCACAATTGAGAACACCACTAAACCGCCAGCCACTAAGCCAATCACACCCGCCATTAATAGTGAAGGCGATAAAGGATCGGCCGTGATCGCCACTAAACCCGCCAGAATACCGTTGAGGATCATGGTTAAATCGGCTTTACCCCAAATCATTTTGCACACGATAAGGGCAGAGATTGCACCCAAAGCGGCCGCGGTATTGGTGTTAACAAACACTTTAGCAACTGCGCTTGCGTTAGCCGCATCTGACACCATCAACTGCGAGCCACCGTTAAAGCCGAACCAACCCATCCACAGAATAAACATCCCTAAAGTTGCCATCGGTAAGTTAGAGCCAGGAATAGGATTTACTTGGCCGTTAGGACCATATTTACCTTTACGCGCCCCCAGTAATAATACCCCAGCGATAGCGGCTGCTGCGCCAGTCATATGCACAATACCGCTGCCCGCAAAGTCTACGAATCCTAAGCTTGCGATAAAACCTTTACCCCAAGTCCAGTAACCTTCAACAGGATAGATAATGCCAGTCATCACCACGGAGAAGACAAGGAATGCCCACAACTTCATCCGCTCCGCCACTGCGCCAGAGACAATCGACATTGCCGTGGCCACAAACACCACTTGGAAGAAAAAGTCAGATTCTAAGGCATGGTTAGCATCAGCAGCTTGAGAACCAATCAAGGTCCCAAACGACGGTAACCAACCCCCTTCAGCGTTATCAACATACATAATGTTGTAACCAACCAATAAATACATCACACAGGCAATCGCATATAACACCACGTTTTTAGTTAAAATTTCGGTGGTGTTTTTTGAGCGCACTAATCCCGCTTCGAGCATGGCAAAACCCGCTGCCATCCACATGACTAAAGCGCCGGAGATCAAAAAATAAAAGGTATCGAGTGCAAAGCGTAATTCAGAGACTGTCACGCCTAATTTTGTTAGTTCTTCCATCTTCCGCCCCCTATAGCGCTTCAGTATCGAGTTCACCCGTACGAATACGGATGGCATGTTCTAAGTCGATAACGAAAATCTTTCCGTCACCAATTTTTCCCGTATGAGCCGCAGTGGTAATCGCCTCAATCAGCATGTCGAGATTTTCTGCTTTGGTGGCAATTTCTAGTTTTACTTTTGGCAAAAAATCCACCTGATACTCGGCGCCACGGTACAGCTCGGTGTGCCCCTTTTGACGGCCAAAACCTTTAACCTCGGTCACCGTCATCCCCTCAATACCAATTCCGGCGATAGCTTCACGGACATCATCCAATTTAAATGGCTTGATGATAGCGCTGACTAGTTTCATCTTGACCTCCAAAAACGCGATTGTTATTAACTTGTAGCAAAGGTAATTCAATCATTAGGCCATATTTTTAATTGCATGATTTATATGGGTTTATATAATAATACGGTTTTTAATGTGCCTAAAAATGCACCAGAATTGTGCATCCATTAAAGCAACGCACTTTTTTAGTGAGCAATTTAAGTGCAAGACATATTCGACTTTTGCCCTATTGGTGAGGTTGGCCAATTAGGGTTTACTAACAGTGCAAAAAACAAACAGAGCGATCGCCAAACGACGCCTTTATTCCACCCGCGCAGAAGGAATGTCCGATGTTAAAACCCGAAGAATGTGTACTTGTTATCGTCGATGTGCAGGGAAAACTCGCTCAGATCATGGACAACACGGTTAAACTCCACCAACAACTGAGTACGCTAATCCAAGGCGCCCAGCTGTTTGAAATCCCCATACTTTGGTTAGAGCAATTGCCAGAGAAACTCGGCGCGACAACTGAAGAATTAAAAACCTTGCTCGAACGAAGCAGCTCACCGATTGCCAAGCAACATTTTAGTGGCTGGTACTGTGATGAATTTGCCAATGCATTAACCCAAACACGGCGCAAGCAAGTATTGCTCGCAGGGATAGAAACCCATGTCTGCGTGTACCAAACCTGCCGTGTTCTACTCGACCAACGCTATTCGGTGCATCTCGTCGCCGATGCGGTTTCATCCCGCAGTGCTGACAATAAACTGCTAGGGATCCAAATGATGTCAGCCAAGGGGGCAAGCCTCACCAATGTGGAGTCACTGTTATTTGAACTCCAACATCAAGCCCAAGGCGACCGCTTTAAGGCGCTAATAAAATTGATAAAGTAAGAACCCATTCTTAAGACCCGCCTTTATTGATAAAGGCGGCTTTAGAGACTGTAGGAATCCTAGGAACAGAAATACTGAGTTGGAGTAAATTGACTAAGCTTTGCGGTTTACCAGCATACCAACCCCAACTAAAACGATACCGATAAGAAACCCTTGAAGTCTAGAAAAAAATAATACCAATCACATTAAATATCTAATCAGTTCAGAGCCTCACAGGCATTTCAATCCAAGGCGCATTGACGCAGAAATGGTCATTCCCTTTTAAGTCAATGCAACACCGGAGTGGGATGTCTGTGTGGCTCCCAAAGGGCGGCTGATGTTCACTGTATGGCAACGCGCTTTATACTGCGTTTAAGGCTTTCGGCAGAGCACCACTATGCCTTCAAAGCCTTCGCCTTGTCTAAAGCGCGTTGAATTCCCGCTGAATGAACAGATATTTAATACGATTGGTATAACTGCACTGCTGAACATGGCAATTTTGGCGGGATTAATTATGACAGCAAACCTTAATCCTGTGTTTTCGGCAATGGGAGACAAGCATGCAAATGGCTTATCGCACTACAGCGTAAGCCATCTCGGTTTGCTTATTCAGCCTTAATCACAGGCTCCTGCACCAGCAATTGATCATTTTTGTAAACATAAAGTCTGCCCACGGGACTCTCTTCGGCGCTGAGTACTATCACATCGCAGACATAAAGATAGGGGCCGCTTTTAAACTGGAAGGAATGATTTCCGCCACTGCCATCGAAGACTAACTTCCCCTTTTTAAGGACTAAATCAGGCTGTTCACTCAGCGATTTCCCCTTCGCCCACGCAGCGTAACGGTATTGGTTATTATCGATGGCATCGACACGAATGGTAAATCGCGCGGTTTCCCAGGCGAGTTCTGGACTGATAAATTCCCGCACACTCTCGTGTAAGGTCGATTTTTGCTGCGCGATCAGCTCGTCTCTTAGTTTGGCTTCTTCTGGACTTTGATAATTGATGCCTGAGATTTTGCCATCAAAATCCAACCAAACACTGCCATGGTTAAGCATAATGCCACGCCAGCCCATAGTGTCCCAATTGCTCTCGGTTGTAGAGTTAGCAATTTCAGACAGCAATTTGCTATCAAACACTTGCACAAATCGCTCTAACATTTGCTGGGAACTTTGCACATCGGGGAGCGGATATTCCCGCTTGAGGGGATACGCAATCTGTTTAGCAATGGCCTGACGATCTCCAGCCTTCGCCGCGTCAATCAGCGCCTGCACTTTGGGCACATATTCCGCATCTAATGCGGCCAGCGCCAGTGGCGAAGTGCTCAGACTCCCTAGCAACAAGCCCGCAAAAAGCCCTAAACGGGAGAGTCGATTTACTGAAGAAAATGCTCGATAAAACTGGGCATAAGGCATGGTTAATTCCTTTAAAGTCAAAACATCCAAATTAAGGCTTGGCAAGGATACCATAGTGAGGCGAAACACATGTAATCACCCCAGCATTATCGAATCAATTCCTTACGCCAGAGTCGTCCAAAGCAGCTTTATACAAGCAGCAAATTCGACACTATTGCCAGTGCTACTGACATAAAAATCACCCCAATCACAGCATCAATGATAGGTGTTATCCGCTGCATTTTTTGCTGCACCTTTGCTTTGGAAAGCATTAGGGCGAGAAAGCCAAACCAAATCAATGACAAAACAAATAACACCAGTGCTGCAGCAACCTTAGTCGCTGGCGTCACACTGGGGGTGATTAAGGCTGAGAACAAGGTTAAGAAGAACACTAAGGCCTTAGGATTCAATAGATTGGTATAAAGTCCCGTCATAAATCCCTGCCGCGGTGATAGGCTTTTTTCCGCCTTGGTTTGCGAGTTATCGCCAGTGTTTGCTTGAGCCTCTGTCGCAACGGATGACTCCGCCTCTTCACCCTTCAATAGCCGTTTGGGCTTTCTAAAAAAAGCGATTGTCGCTTTAAGTGCGCCAAATCCCATCCAAGCTAAGTAAGAAGCGCCAAGCAGTTGCACCAAAAGATACAAGGTGTGGGAGCTTTTAATCACTAAGCTGACACCAGTTAAACTCAAAATCGTATGGGCTAAAATCGCCACCGATACTCCCACCGCGGTGGCGATAGCCGTATTACGCGGCTGTGAAGTGGCAATTTTTACCATAATGGCAAAATCCGGCCCAGGGCTAACTAAGGCAACACAGTGGATCAGGGCTAAGGTGAATAATAGGGATAAATCCATCAATATGGCTCCGCAAGCAAAAAATCAGAAAGTCCATTATGACCAAGGGCTCAGCGCTTGCATTGTAAGAAATTGCACGAGGATAAAATAACAAAAATAAGATCACAGCATACGCCGCTGGAATTGGACAGGTGAGAGCAAAAATGCCTGCTTAAACGCCTTGTTTAAATGACTTTGGTCGAAAAAACCTAACTGCTGCGCCACATCCACCACTAAGGTGCCATGGGTTAAAGACTTTTTAGCGAGCTCTAAACGTACCCGCTTAAGATATGCATGGGGCGTCATCCCTGTTGCTTGTTTAAACTGCCGTAAAAACTGAAACTTACTTAAGTTAACCTCATTCGCCAACCCCTCGAGCTGAGTATTCTGCCAAGGCTCGTCGTGGATCTTCTGTTTGATCAGATTTAACTGCTGCAATGATAAACCTTGATCTTGACCCAGTTTAAGCGTGCCAGCGGGATGGCGGGTTAATAGCAGTTGCATAAAGTTCAAAAGGTGTGATTCAGCCGCCAATTCAGTACATTGTTCTTGTGTCAGCAAGTTATGCAACTGGATAAAATATTGATATAACGCAGAGTCATCTATCATAGGTGCATTAAAAAAGTGTGTAGCTTGCCCCATCTCTTGGCTGATCGCATTCATAAAATCCACGGGAATGGACATCACCTTGACCCGATAGCCTTCTGCATCACGGCTTTGTCCATCATGGGTTTCATCGGGATTGAGGGTCGAGAGGCCGTGTTGCCCTAACTGATAACGACTGCCCTTGTTGATAAATTGCTGCGCCCCTTGAGTGACTACGCCTAAGTGGTAATCCAGATGCACGTGTTTATCAAAACTGAAGTGGGTAAATTCCGCCTGACTCAGTTCGATACCTGAGAGGTTGGGATGGCGCCAGTAATTGATATGTTCAACGGGAGTCACGCGGCTCATAGGGGCTAATTCAATCTCGCTCAGCAAATATAACTTTTGATACTACATTCTAGCTGCCCAGAACTTGGCTGGAATAGTAAATTATTGCAGCGATGCCAATACCCAATGCAAAAACGCCCAAAGGTGGGCGTTTTTAGCAGGCATCCTAAAAATGGATTAGTGCGAATGATTGCCGTGACCACCTTGAACCTCAATGGCATGACCCTCACTGCTATAAAAACCACTGCAGCCGTGTTCGATAAAACCTTGGTTAATCATCTTGGCGATAAAGGGATCTGACTCGCTGTCACCCACATCGGCAAAGTCAATATCTTGATAACTCTGCGTTAATGCCACAAACGCCTCGTGGCTGTAGGGCTCAACCGTAATCAGTCGATAACTCAGCACCTTACCTAGATTAAATTGCTGTGGCAGTTCAATGCTAGCAATCCAATCAAGTTGACTCTCCATACCATTGACCTTGCCTGCAAAGCCCTTAGCCTCAAAGCAAGGTAGCTGTTTTAGCTTGGTTTTCGCCATATTAGTGGCCAGCGCTGGTGATACCACATGATATAGCTGCTCGCGATCGTGCTGAATATTTAACGCCCGTAAATCCCCTTTACGGTAGGTAACTGAGCGTTTTTCAACGGGGAAATAGCGCACATACTCGCCATTCGTTGCCCATTGTTCAAAGGTGGTGTTATCCCGTTGAATAATAACATCTTGGCCATCTCTTAGCTGGGTCATCTGCCAGCGGTGCCCCTTTGCATTGGTCACTTGGTGTTGGGCTTTTAGATGGGCGGCTTCAACAGTGACGCATTGCGTACTGGCTTTGTCTGCAGCTTGAGCAGTAACGGGCGTCGCTAAGGCGATTGCGGGTGAAATCAAAGTCGATAACAAAGCGATCTACCACATCGAACAAGCTGTGTTGCCCAAGTCCGATGGGGGTTGCGATGCGAATACTGCCAACCATCTCCGAATTATGGCTATGGGCGCGGCTTTCCATTGCGGCGACTTCGCTGAGTACCCGCTGACAATATTGTAGGGCTTCTTCGCCCTGTAAGGTCAGACTGACGCTGCGGGTCGTACGGTGTAGCTGGCGCAAACTGAGCCACTGCTCAATTTCTTGAATATGGCGAGAAACCTGCAGGCGACTGAGATCGAGGTGTTCTGCGGCTTTGGTAAAGCTGCCACAGTTGGCTACTTCGATAAAGCTACGCATGGCGGCAATTTTATCTATAAATAATTACACCAATTAGTATCTCAATCTGAAACAATCCTGCTCATTTATCGATATTTATCACGCTAAGTATCGCAAGTAAACTGGTGACAATTTAAATCAGTAGTGAGACTTAGCAAATGAAAATAGCAGTATTAGGTGCATCCGGTTGGATTGGTGGAACCATTTTGAATGAAGCGTTAAGCCGTGGTCATGAAGTGGTTGCTTTAGTGCGAGACCCAAGCAAGCTTGGCGAAACCGCTGCAGAGGTGCGTAGTGTCGATCTGGCTAAGCCATTAACGGCCGACACCTTTGCAGGTGTGGATGTGTTAATCGCTTCTGTCGGTGGCCGCGCCGACCTGAATCACAGCTTAGTGGCAAAAACGGTCAATAATCTATTAGCCCTATTGCCACTGGCGAAAGTGCCACGTTTATTGTGGGTCGGAGGTGCTGGTAGCTTAGAAGTGGCGCCGGGAGTGACCTTGGTTTCAAGCCCTGACTTCCCGCCTGCCTATAAGGATGAGGCATTAGCTCAAGGCGAAGCGCTTAAGGCATTTCGCGCCGCCAATACCGCAGTCAACTGGACCTTTGTCAGCCCCGCTGCCGAGATTTATCCCGGTGAGAGCGAAGGCTTATACCGCTTAGGTGGCGATAGCTTCTTTACCGATGCTAAAGGCCGTAGCCGGATTTCGGTCACTGACTATGCCAAAGCTATGCTCGATGAAGCTGAAAAGGGCGCGCATCCTAATCAAAGGATTAGCGTAGCCTACTAAGGCTTAAGCTAAACACTGTAACGTAAACGGGACAAAGCCCCTGATCATTGAAAGGTGCTGGACTGAAAAGCGTACAGTAAAAACAGAACAGGTCAGCAAGCTGACCTGTTTTTTTATTCTGCGTAATTGAATAAAGATTTGATGGTTTCCAAGGTATCGGCAATATCTTGGATGCTAGATGGACAGATAAAGATCGTATCGTCACCCGCAATGGTCCCTAAAATCCCTTCAGGTTTACCGATGGAGTCTAACAAACGGGCAATTAATTGTGCAGCGCCAGGGCTGGTACGGACAACAATCATCGCTTGGTTATGGTCAACATCGAGTACTAAATTCTTTAACGGGCTGCCCGCAGTGGGTACGCCTAGTTCGGCGGGTAAGCAATAAACCATCTCCTGCTTAGCGTTGCGAGTGCGCACTGCACCGAACTTGCTGAGCATACGAGACACTTTAGATTGGTTTATATTAGTAAAGCCTTCTGCTTGTAAGGCGGTGACGATTTCACTTTGAGAGCCAAAACGCTCCTCTTTTAAAATCGCCTTAAAAATTCTAACAAGGTCATCCTGATTCTTGGTCGTTTGCATAGTCTTATTCTTTATTCAAAAAAACAGGCTCATTCTGAATAGTTTTGGCCAAACTGTCAACAAATAACCATAATGACTGAATAAAAATGCAATTCAAGCATTTTGTGATCACAGATTTATGATTACATTTGTTGAATTAGAGTAAATATTCAACATTACAACACCCTGTTTTAGTAAAACTTTGTCTCCACGACTAAGGGATAATTGAAATTAGCGTGACATTCCAGTAATGTGACGCCAACGGAAATTAGATCCATGTCACACATAATCCGAGAAATAACGGAGATAACTATGAAAGTTGCTGTACTTGGTGCTGCTGGTGGTATCGGCCAGGCTCTTGCCCTACTGTTAAAAACTCAATTACCTGCGGGTTCTAAACTGTCTCTATACGATATCGCACCGGTAACTCCGGGTGTTGCGGTTGACTTGAGCCATATCCCCACTGCGGTTGAAATCAAAGGTTTTGCTGGTGAAGATCCAACGCCTGCCCTCGTGGGTGCTGACGTTGTGCTAATTTCTGCTGGTGTTGCACGTAAGCCTGGTATGGATCGTTCAGATCTGTTCAATATCAACGCTGGTATCGTTCGCAACCTGATCGAGAAAGTGGCAGTCACTTGCCCTAAAGCGCTCGTGGGTATTATCACTAACCCAGTCAACACTACGGTTGCTATCGCAGCTGAAGTGATGAAAAAAGCGGGTGTTTACGATAAGAACCGTTTATTCGGTGTGACCACTCTGGACGTTATCCGTTCTGAGACTTTCATCGCTGAATTAAAAGGCTTAAACGTTGCTGACGTTAAAATCAACGTGATTGGCGGCCACAGCGGTGTGACCATTCTGCCATTACTGTCTCAAGTTGAAGGCGTGACTTTCTCTGATGAAGAAGTGGCTTCTTTAACTAAACGCATCCAAAACGCGGGTACTGAAGTGGTTGAAGCTAAAGCCGGTGGCGGCAGCGCGACTCTGTCTATGGGTCAAGCGGCTTGCCGTTTTGGTATGTCTCTGGTTCGTGGCCTACAAGGCGAAGCGAATGTTGTTGAATGTGCCTATGTTGACGGCGGCAGTGAGCATGCTGAATTCTTCGCTCAACCAGTACTGTTAGGCAAAAACGGTATCGAAAAAGTACTGCCTTACGGTGAAGTGAGCGCATTCGAAGCAAATGCCCGTGATTCTATGTTAGATACACTGAAAGGTGATATCAAACTAGGCGTTGATTTCGTTAAGTAATCCTTCTGGATTATTAGAGAACGGAGCCCAATGGCTCCGTTTTTTTATGCCTTAAACTTTGTTCTCTAAACTGAGGTTCTTAATCTTGAGTCTCGCTATTTGGGGAGCTGGCATTGACTGTCACAGCGGGCCTTACCCGTTAGTAGATAGGAAATACGGTATCTGTGCTTGGCGAATCTAAGGTAGCACCAATCCGCGAGAGGTTTGATAAGCGGTAAGCGGAGCACTTGTATCCAAGGGCGAGTGCCTGTTAGCGCCCATGCTTTGCAGGTAACATCGAGCCCGAGTAGCACTTGGCCTGAGGCGGTTTCGCCATGGAGAATGGTATTGGCGTAGTCTTTATCGATATAGCTGAATCTTGAGCTGAAGTTTTCAGCATTAAGATCCACAAGTTCGATGTGATCATCGGGATCGCGCGCTTTAAGTTGGCGCATTTCGGCGCTACATAAAGGGCAATTGCCGTCGAAAAAAATCCGCAGTTCCATTAGGTCTACCTCTTACTGTTTGTCCCTGAGTATACGCAGTTGCAAGGCATTTAGATCGACATGTTTACGGTTTTAATTGTTATACACTCTTGGCTGGAGGCATTAAGCTATTGCGATAAGTGACGTGAGTGCGCGATTAACAATCTGTCAACCGCTTTCGCTTTTAATCTCTGCTCGGCAAATAACAGGATGGATATGACAGCTCCCATTATTATCACTGGCGTGGGTAAACGTATTGGCTACGCCCTCGCGAAACACTTGCTCGCCCAAGGGCACAAGGTGATTGGCACTTACCGCAGCCATTATCCCAGCATCGATGAGTTGCAGTCTTTGGGCGCGACCTTAATTCAATGCGATTTTTACGACAATGCTCAAGTACAAAACCTGATTGAGCAATTGAGCCAGTACCCCAAGTTTCGCGCCATTATCCATAATGCCTCTGACTGGCTGGCGGATAACAGTCCCGAATTTGCCGCCCATGAGGTGATGCAGCGGATGATACAGGTACATGTGAACGTGCCCTATCAAATGAATTTGGCCTTGGCTTCGAAATTACAAGCGGGGGCCGAAGGGGAAATTGGTGCTAGCGATATTATCCATATCACCGACTATGTGGCCGAAAAGGGCAGTGCGAAACATATCGCCTATGCGGCCAGTAAAGCGGCGCTAGACAATTTAACCTTATCCTTTGCGGCTAAATTAGCGCCCGAGGTCAAAGTGAATGCGATTGCTCCGGCGATGATCCTCTTTAATCCAAGTGATGATGAAGCCTATCGACAAAAGACCTTAGCCAAGGCTATTTTGCCAAAAGAAGCGGGAAATCATGAGATTATCGAACTAATGGAATATCTGCTTAATAGCCGTTATGTCACCGGACGTAGTCATCATGTCGATGGTGGGCGGCATTTAAGGTAAAAAGAATCTAGAACGGCCTGCGGCCTCTAGAACGCCATTGCATTGCTCTAGAATCTAGATTCAAGAAGAAGCCCTTATGGAGCGAAGATCTGCTTTTTCTAGCAGCGAAGCGCTCTAGAATCTAGGGTCTGTTGATCTTTCGAGAGTGATTTTTAGACAGCATGCCAAGACGTTATAATTTGCTTCGCCAAAAGTAACCATAACCTCAAGCCATGCCAAGACTTATGCTAACCGATGCACGCTGGGAAAAGCTATTTCATTTAATGAAAAGCACAGGCCGTGTTTATGACAAACCTGAACATAGACAAACATTCGAAGGTATTCTTTACCGCCTTAGAACAGGTATCCCTTGGCGAGATTTACCTAAAGAGTTCGGTCATTGGAGCACGGTCTTTAGACGGTTTCATTTATGGTCTAAGAAAGGCGTTCTAGCACATTTATTCAAGGCCTTAGCCAACCTTGCTGATATAGAATGGGTCTTTATTGATGGCTCGATAGTGCGAGCTCACCAGCACAGTGCAGGTGCAGCGACGCTAAGTAATGAGAGTATTGGTAAAAGTCGAGGCGGTAATTCAACCAAAATTCACTTAGCCGTCGACAGCGGAGGATTACCGATTTATTTCGAATTATCAGAAGGCCAAAAACACGATATTACACACGCCCCCAGCTTAATTGAGCACCTGAAGCAGGTTGATACCGTCATTGCAGATAAAGGTTATGACAGCGATGCTTTTCGTGAACTTATCGCCAATAAAGGCGGGAAATCTGTTATTCCAAGGCGCCGCTATAAGAATACACCTCAAGAAAGAGTCGATTGGTGCTTATATCGGTATCGACATTTAGTGGAGAATGCTTTTGGAAGAATAAAACACTATCGAGCAATATCAACAAGATATGACAAGCTAGCAAGAAATTACGCCAGTATGGTGTCACTGGCGTTTATGTTAATGTGGTTGCCGATGTATTGCTGAAGAACATTTGTACAGCAAAGATCAACAGACCCTAGTTACCTAGCACCTTCTTTATTCAAAACTCCCATACCCGACTTGGGGTGATGATAGCGGGCAAGGGCACATCCCAATGCTCGCAGGGAAGGCTCGGTACTTGCTGACAATCATGGGCATAACCCATCGGCAGTGGCTTACCATTATCCTGCCAATTGGCTAGCGTTCTGTCGTAATAGCCGCCGCCCATGCCCATGCGATTGCCTTTGATATCAAAGGCCACGAGCGGTGTAACGACCACATCAAGGCGCTCAATCGGCATAACGCTACGCACATCCAGCTTAGGCTCTAAAATGCCGTATTGATTGGGCTGCATCGGCGAGTCGGCGTGGTAATGCAAAAACAATAATTGCCCTGCATTAAAGGGGTGTAGTCGTGGCAGATAGGTTTGAATACCTCGCTGCCAAAGCGCTGCGATAAGCGGGGCGGTAGCGAGTTCGCCATCGTGGGTTAGATAAAGCGCGACATGCTGGGCATTCATTGCCATCAGCTTTTTGAGCATTCGCTCACAGGCGTTAATGCTTGCCTCTGCCTGCACCTCTGTTGAAAGTGAGCGGCGGGCCAAACGTACCTGTTTGCGTAATTCGGCGCGGCTGAGATTTGGGCTTAGCGACTTGGTATCAATTTTGGACTGAGTGCCATGTGGCCCCTTGACTGTTGGGGCCCAAGTGTTCGAGACAGGTGAAGTGATAGACATAAATAAGATGCTCCCCAGAATGCCGCTACCGGTGTAGCCCTTGAACCGTAGGTTCAAGGCGGGTAAATGATTACCTCCTAAGGCTTCTCGGTACGAGCCGAGCCTGCTCAATGTCAGTAAAGCATTCACCCTGAGATCAAAATTATCGGCACAGGGACATTACCAGTTGGCCTGCATCCCAGGGAGCAAAAACGGTATTGAATCGCTAATCGTTTGGCTTAAAAAAGTATAGGCCAGTTAGCCATTCACTGTGCAACTCTTACAATAATCATGGCGCTTAGCACCGAGTGCACAGTCTAAAACTATTTGGTTGAACGCTCAACTAAGGCGTTTTCCAAGGTTGACTGCAACAGGCTGATGCGGTCATCCATTTGTTTCATATAATGCTTATTCTTTTGCTTTTCTTGGTACAACTCGTGGCCAATATTCAGCGCCGCCATAATGGCAATTTCTTCGCGGCTTAAGCTATTAGTGCGATTTTTTAGGGTGGAGAGTTGCTGCTCAACCCCCTGAGCCACAATGCGTAGGGCATCTTCCTGACCTTTCGGGCAGGCGATAGAGTAGGTGCGCCCAAGCAGGGTGATTTCAACTGCACTGTTACTCATTCGAAGATGATCCTTTCGTTGCCATCGATAGGGCGGACTATATAGGGCTGATATTAAAAGTGCAAGGTAAGCCGCTGATGGATTACACATTCGCTGTTTTGTTTGCTGCTTGTGTGAGCAGTTGCCGGAATTTTTATCTTACCCTCCAAGAATACTGGATCAGAGTTGGTTCAAGTCTTTAACTCTGCTAGCATTGCTGCAGGAAAATTCTGATTGGAATCTGATATGGCGACCCCTCCTTCGTTACGTATCGAAAGCTTAAAAACAGCCCTCGATGCGGCTGAAATTGGTCAGCATCCCGTGGAAGTTCACGGGGCTCTTGTGGGTTTAATCTGCGGTGGTGTAGAGCAAACCGGTGATTTGTGGATTAAACCGTTATTTGACCTGATGAACGATGGTCAGCCTTTGCCCACTGCTTTACATCAATTGGTGTGCGAGTTATTCCAAGACTCGGTTGCCCGTTTGAGTGACTTTGATTTTGGTTTTATGCCGTTGCTTCCCGAAGAGGAAGAGCCGTTAAGTCACCGAGTTGAGGCGCTATCGCTTTGGACGCAAAGCTTTTTAACGGGCATTGCGATTATTCAGCCTAAGCTCAATAACGCCTCCGCCGAAGTGCGTGAAGTGATTAAAGATCTGGCCGACATTGCCCAAGTTGAATTCGATGTGACCGATGATGAAGAATCGGAAACTGCCTATATTGAGCTGTTAGAGTTTGTGCGCATTGCTGCGATTTTGTGTTACTCCGAGTTTGGCCCAGAGCCGAGCCACGAAGAGAGTGACGATGCCGCGGTGATCCACTAATAGCCATATGATGAAAGGCGGAGTGATTCCGCCTTTTTGTCAGTTTAAAATCTAACATCCTGATGGCGAAACGCTTTTAGCCATGCCATAGCTTGAATGAGAACCCCATGACGGTAGCAGATCACATGGATAATTCAGTTCAAAACGTCGATATCGCCATTGTCGGTGGCGCCATGGCGGGTGCGACCCTCGCGTTAGCTTTGGCTCGTTTGTCTGGTACTGAAAAACCTTTATCTATTGCCTTAATAGAGGCGCATCTTCCCGATCACAATCACCCCGGCTTTGACGCCCGTTCTATTGCCATTGCCCATGGCTCTATCTTCGAGTTATCCCGCTTAGGTTTATGGCCAAAATTGGCGCATTTAGGCACGGCGATCAAAGATATCCATATATCCGATCGCGGTCATTTTGGTATGACGGAACTCAACGCCAGTCAGTTTCATTTAGATGCGCTGGGTCACGTTGTTGAGCTGGAAAGGGTCGGCCAAGTGCTGTTTAGCGAGCTTAACAAAACTCAGGTTAAGCTCTATTGCCCAGCCAAACTGTCAGAGTTAATTCCCGATATCGACAGCCACACGCTGGTGCTGGATTCCGGCGAGCGTATTTGCGCCAAGCTGGTGGTCGCCGCCGATGGCTTGCAGTCTAAGGTGCGCAGCAGTTTTTATCTGCCCATTACCCAAGTGGCGTTTGAGCAAACCGCGATTATCGCTAATCTGCAAACCGATAAGCCGCATCAGCATTGGGCTTATGAACGATTTACTGAAACCGGCCCGCTGGCGTTATTGCCGATGGCTGATAGCCAAGGCCAGCCGCGGTTATCCTTAGTGTGGGCGCTCGATCATCACCGCGCTCAAACGATGCTCAATGCCCCAAAAGCCGAATTTTTAGCTGAGTTGCAGCAAGCCTTTGGTTATCGCGCCGGGCAGTTTATCGATGTCAGCGAGCGCCATGCTTATCCGTTAAACCTGTCCTATATGCCAAGGCCAATTCACCATAGATGTGTGTTTATTGGTAATGCGGCGCAGACACTGCACCCGATTGCAGGGCAGGGATTTAACTTAGGCCTTCGAGATGTGGTGAGCTTGCTTGAAGTGCTCAACACTGCTCGAGAGCAGGGCGAAGATATCGGCTCCGCCGCCGTGACCCATGCTTATCTTCATGTCCGCGAGCACGACAGAAACAGCACTATCCGCAATATTGAATTTTTAGTCCGTGGCTTCTCTAACCAATATTGGCCCTTGGCCCTTGGGCGTAATCTGGGATTACGGCTGTTATCTTGGTTCCCGCCACTGAAAACCCCCGTCGCTCAAAAAGCGATGGGCTGGAAATAATCATTACTGGTATCGCAACGCGAAAAGGATGTACCCATGTTAAGTTCACAAGCCTATGACATTGCCATTGTGGGTGGCGGCATGGTGGGACTCGCCACCGCGATAGGATTGGCGCAGGCTGATCTTAATGTTGTCGTTATCGATGCGGGCCACACAGAGGCCGTGAGCGGCGAGCCAAGGCTTAGGGTCAGCGCGATCAACAAGGCGAGCCAGCGTTTGCTGGAGCATCTTGGCGCTTGGCACTATGTCGATGCCAGCCGCGCGACGCCCTATCAAAAAATGGCGGTATGGGATAAAGACGGCTTTGGCAAAATCGCCTTCGATGCCAGCAGCATCAGTGAACCCAGTCTTGGCGCGATTATCGAAAACGACGCCATCAGCTATGCCCTCGCCAAGCGTGCCAGTGAATTTGACAATATCACCCATATCGAAAACCAACGCTTAGAGCGCATTGCCTTTGGTGAGCGTGAAGCTTGGTTGACCCTAGCTAATAGTGCCGATGCTGAAATAGAAAGTGTGAGCGCCGCACTCGTGATTGCCGCCGATGGCGCCAACTCTTGGGTGCGTGAGCAATGTAAGATCCCGTTAACCTTTTGGGATTATGGCCACCATGCGATCGTGGCGACTATTCGCAGCGAGATGCCGCACCTTGCCACTGCCCGCCAAGTCTTTTTGCAGGACGGCCCGCTGGCCTTCTTACCTTTATATGAAGACAACCTCTGCTCCATCGTCTGGTCGGTGCCGCCCGAGCGCGCCACTGAATTACTGGCAATGGACAAAGTGCAATTTGAGCGCAATCTCACCGCCGCCTTCGATGGTCGCCTCGGCATTTGCAAGCTCGAGAGCGAGCGCCAAGCCTTCCCGCTGCGGATGCGCTACGCCCGTCATTTTGCCCGCCACCGTTTAGTGCTCGCGGGGGACGCTGCCCACACCATTCATCCATTAGCCGGCCAAGGGGTAAACCTTGGCTTCCTCGATGCCGCCAGCATTATCGAAGTTATCAGCGAATTGCAGCAAGCGGGTAAGGATATTGGCGATTATGCCGAGCTGCGCGCGTTAGAGCGTTGGCGCAAGGCCGATGCGATGGAGATGATTGCGGCGATGGAAGGCTTTAAGCGCCTGTTCGAGGGTTCAAACCCAGTTAAAAAGGCGATTCGCGATCTGGGACTCAACCTTGTCGATAATGTCGCTGGGCTGAAAACAGTGTTCATGCAACAGGCCATGGGTAATAAGTCGTCGCTGCCCAAGTTATGTCGCTAGCCTCGGTTGCGCTAATGTGATCAGAATTGCTGCTAATATCAGCATATTGGTGGCAAGCTGCGCAAATCTCGCTTTCGCATGTAAAAAAATTACATGTTGAAGATGAGAAAATCTAATGACACTGGCTTCGGATTAGAAAAATCTCCTGTATACAAATTTGTGACGCAAGGTATAATTTCGCCGCATTTTAGACCCTAGTACTTATACCAATCACGATAAATATCTGATTAATTCAGAGCGAATCAGGCGTTGCAGTAACAGGCGCATTGAGACCGAAAGAATCCCTTTCAAATTGATGCATCGTGGAAGTGAAATGCCGATTAGCCAGATATTTAGCCGGATTTGTATCACCCTACGCTAGGCAGAGACCTGAAGAAGGCCGCAAAAAAGGGATAACAATGGCTAATAAAACTGTTCTTTTTAACAAGCACTTAGAATCAAACGCTAAGATGGTCGACTTCCACGGTTGGGATATGCCCCTCAACTATGGTTCACAAATCGAAGAACACCATGCCGTGCGTCAAGACGCAGGTATGTTCGACGTATCCCACATGACTGTAGTTGATGTGACCGGAACCGACGCTTGTGCATTCCTGCGTAAGTTGCTCGCCAACGATGTGGCCAAACTTAAAGTTCCTGGTAAAGCCTTATACGGCGGCATGTTAGATGACAATGCCGGCATCATCGACGATCTCATCACTTACTACCTCACCGACACTTTCTACCGTGTTGTTGTCAACAGCGCGACCCGCGAAAAAGACTTAGCCTGGATCGCCAAACAATCCCAAGGTTTTGATGTCACAGTGACCGAGCGTCCTGAGCTGGCGATGATCGCCGTTCAAGGTCCTAACGCTAAGGCCAAAGCCGCCGCCGTATTCAGTAGCGAGCAAAATGCCGCCATCGAAGGCATGAAACCCTTCTTCGGTAAGCAAGCGGGTTCACTGTTTATTGCGACCACAGGTTACACAGGTGAAGCGGGCTACGAGATTATCGTGCCAGAAACTGAAGCCGAAGCACTGTGGCAAGCACTGTTAGATCAAGGCGTTAAACCTTGTGGTTTAGGCGCTCGCGATACATTACGTCTCGAAGCTGGTATGAACCTCTACGGCTTAGATATGGATGAAACCATCAACCCACTGGCCGCCAACATGGGCTGGACCATCGCATGGGAGCCCACCGACCGTGACTTTATCGGCCGCAAGGCGCTTGAAGCATTGCGCGATGCGGGAACCGACAAATTAGTCGGTCTAGTGATGGAAGAAAAAGGCGTGTTACGCCATGATATGCCAGTATTTTTCACCGATGCAGCGGGTGTTGAGCAGCAAGGCGTGATCACTAGCGGTACTTTCTCACCCACATTGGGCTATTCTATTGCGATGGCGCGTGTTCCTAGTTCAATTGGGGATACTGCGGAAGTCGAGATGCGTAAAAAGCGCGTGGCTGTTAGAGTAGTAGCGCCAAACTTTGTGCGCAACGGTAAACAAGCATTTTAAAAAAACGGAACAAGGAACAAGAACAATGAGCAATATTCCGACAGAACTGAAATACGCCTCTTCACACGAATGGATCCGCAAGGAAGAAGACGGTAGCTACACTGTGGGTATCACTGAGCACGCTCAAGAGCTGTTAGGTGACATGGTTTTCGTTGAACTGCCAGAAGTGGGTGACACTGTCACGGCGGGCGACGACTGTGCAGTGGCGGAATCAGTGAAAGCGGCTTCTGACATCTACGCGCCAATCTCTGGTGAAGTGATTGCCGTGAACGAAGCACTGGAAGATTCTCCAGAGCTGGTAAACAGCGACGCTTACGGCGAAGGCTGGTTCTTCCGCGTTATGCCTTCTGACGAATCAGAAGTTGACGCACTGCTCGATGCAGAAGGTTACCAAGCTGTTATCGACGAAGAATAATCGTCGACGCTAACGAAGCCCTCAGGGGCTTCGTTTGTTTTAGCGCAAGTTTGACATAACAATAGCCCGTTTATCAGTACCCTACAGTTCTGAGTTACGGCAAATCTGGAACAAGGTTTATCATGACCAAGCAAACCCTCACTCAGTTAGAACAGCACGATTTATTCTTACGTCGCCATATCGGCCCGGATAGCAGCCAACAACAAGAAATGTTGAACTACGTTGGTGCTGAGTCTTTGGACGATCTGACCGCGCAAATCGTGCCTGAGTCGATCCGTTTAAGCCAAGAGTTGAGCATTGGTGATTCCTGCGGCGAAGCCGAAGGCATTGCTTACATTCGTGGTTTAGCCAAGCAAAACCAAGTCTTCAAAAGCTACATTGGTATGGGCTACTACGGTACCCAAGTGCCTAATGTGATTTTACGTAACGTCTTAGAAAATCCAGGTTGGTACACGGCGTACACGCCCTATCAACCAGAGATCGCCCAGGGCCGTTTAGAAGCCATTCTAAACTTCCAACAAGTGTCGATGGATTTAACCGGTTTAGATTTAGCCTCTGCTTCACTGCTGGACGAAGCGACTGCCGCCGCCGAAGCGATGGCGCTGGCTAAGCGTGTGTCTAAAGCCAAAAAAGCGAACATCTTCTTCGTAGCTGATGACGTATTCCCACAAACCTTAGACGTCGTAAAAACGCGCGCTGAGTGTTTTGGTTTTGAAGTCGTGGTAGGTCCTGCATCTGAGGCCGTTAACCATGAGCTGTTTGGTGCCCTGTTCCAATATTCAAACCGTTTCGGTCAGATCACTGACTTCACAGACTTATTCGCCGAATTACGCGCGAAAAACGTGATTGTGACTGTGGCTGCCGACATCATGTCGTTAGTATTACTGAAATCACCTGGCTCAATGGGCGCAGATGTGGTCTTTGGTAGTGCGCAGCGTTTTGGTGTGCCGATGGGCTTTGGTGGTCCACACGCGGCATTCTTCGTGGCCCGTGACGAGCACAAACGCTCTATGCCAGGCCGTATTATCGGTGTGTCAAAGGACACCCGTGGTAACCGCGCCCTGCGTATGGCGATGCAAACCCGCGAGCAGCATATCCGCCGCGAAAAAGCCAACTCAAACATTTGTACCGCGCAAATTCTGTTAGCGAACATGGCGTCTTTCTACGCCGTATTCCACGGCCCACAGGGCCTGAAAACCATCGCATCACGCATCAACCGCTTTGCTGATATCTTAGCCGCTGGCTTACAAGCTAAAGGCGTGAGCTTAGTGAACAATACTTGGTTCGATACCATCAGCATCAAAGGCTTAGACGTTGCAGCAGTCAATGCTCGCGCGCTGGCCGCTGAAATGAACCTGCGTTTCGATGCTGACGGCATCGTCGGCGTGAGCTTAGATGAAACCACAATCCGCACCGATATCGACGCCCTGTTCGAGGTGATTTTAGGTGCTGGCCATGGTTTAGACGTTGCCGCATTAGATGCGCAAATCGTGGCGCAAGGTAGCCAATCGATTCCAGCTTCTTTAGTGCGTGAAGATGCGATTTTAAGCCACCCAACCTTCAATCGCTACCAAAGCGAAACCGAGATGATGCGTTATATCAAGCGTCTCGAAAGCAAAGACTTAGCACTGAACTACTCAATGATTTCATTGGGTTCATGCACCATGAAGTTAAACGCTGCGGTTGAAATGATCCCAGTCAGCTGGCCAGAATTTGCCAACATGCACCCATTCTGCCCGCTAGATCAAGCCAAGGGTTACACTCAACTGATTGAAGAACTGTCTTCATGGTTAGTGAATGTCACCGGTTACGATGCCGTGTGTATCCAACCTAACTCTGGCGCACAGGGTGAATACGCAGGTCTGCTGGCGATTCGTAAGTACCACGAGTCGCGCGGCGAAGCACACAGAAACATCTGCTTAATCCCACAATCTGCCCACGGTACTAACCCAGCATCGGCGCAATTAGCCGGTATGCAAGTCGTGGTAACTGCCTGTGATAAGCAAGGTAACGTCGATTTAGAGGATCTGAAGGCCAAAGCGGCCGAAGTGGCAGAAAACCTGTCATGTATCATGATCACTTACCCATCGACCCACGGTGTGTACGAAGAAACCGTGCGCGAAATCTGCAACATTGTGCATCAGCACGGTGGTCAAGTGTACTTGGACGGCGCCAACATGAACGCCCAAGTTGGCTTAACTTCACCAGGCTTTATCGGTGCCGACGTATCGCACCTTAACCTGCACAAAACCTTCGCGATTCCACACGGCGGCGGTGGTCCAGGTATGGGTCCAATCGGCGTGAAAGCTCACTTAGCGCCGTTCGTCGCTGGTCACGTAGTGGTGAAACCAGGCCGCGAAAGCGATAACAACGGTGCAGTATCGGCCGCGCCATACGGCAGTGCTGGCATTCTGCCAATCAGCTGGATGTACATTAAGTTGCTCGGTTCAAAGGGTCTTAAAAAGTCGACTCAAACCGCGCTGTTAAACGCTAACTACGTGATGAAGAAGCTGTCTGAACACTACCCAGTACTGTTCCGTGGCCGTAACGATCGCGTCGCGCACGAATGTATTATCGACCTGCGCCCAATCAAAGAAGCCTCTGGCGTGACCGAAATGGATATCGCTAAGCGTTTGAACGACTACGGTTTCCACGCGCCAACCATGAGCTTCCCTGTTGCGGGCACGCTGATGATTGAGCCAACTGAATCAGAGTCTAAGGTTGAACTGGACCGCTTTATCGACGCTATGGTGTCAATCCGCGCCGAAATCGCGAAGGTGGAAGCAGGCGAGTGGCCAGCGGACAACAACCCGCTGCACAACGCACCACACACTATGGCCGATATTATGGACAGCGCGTTCGATTCACGCCCATACAGCCGTGAAGTGGCCGTGTTCCCAAGTGCCGCAGTGCGTACTAACAAGTTCTGGCCAACCGTGAACCGTATTGATGATGTTTACGGCGACAGGAATTTGTTCTGTGCGTGTGTGCCGTTATCAGACTACGAGTAGGGGCTGAATAGTACGTTATTCAGGTCTAACGTTTGATGAAAAGCGAACCCTTAGCGGTTCGCTTTTTTATTGCCAGCAATTTGGTTTTTAGTTGTGTTTATCTGAATGGTTTTAGGAGAATTGTTTCTGTCAAATGGTGTGCTGCGAATGGGCTTTATTGTGGCTTCAAGCTAGGGTATTTTCTAATTGCCTGCCGCAGGCTTTAGCACTGTTACACCAGTGACTCGCTGTAAATACGTCCCTGTAAGCTCTACTAAAACATCCCTGTTTTAGAAGGTCACTGGTGCAACAATGCCAGTTCTGGCGTAACCATTGAGTAAGGAGTTATGTCTGTCCTGACTCAATTTTTAAAGTACTAGAGGTGAATCAGCTAAGTATTTCTTATCGATGGTTTTATCTGCAAGAGCCATAAAAGTAGATAAATCTGCAATTTTTTGAGTACCTATTTTAAGTGTTGAAGAATTTGTACAAAATATATCCAAATGATATCTAGGGTGAATATGATTATTTGAATTGACAGGATCGTCGTCAAACCTAAAATAGCCATGTTCTCCTGAAATGAGATAAACAAAGGCATCATAATACTTAATGCATTCTGCTATTTCTAAATTGAAGTTATACGACATTGATAATATGGATTCTTCATGGGAATAATTATTTTCTTTGTAGGTTGTAATTGCGTTTTTCATTATTGATATAAAAATACCACTTACAGATTCTTTTATAATGTCACATGTGAATGATATGTTTTCATCTCCAACTATAACTTGAAATGGATTGGACATTGAAAAATAACCGTCAATTTTCTTTATTAAAAACCTTTTGAAGTTAGTAGAAAATAATGCAATGTCAAAGCCATGTTCGTAACTTTTAATTAAACAATCTGGGCTTGAGTTAATTGCTTCAATTACTACCAATACATTCCATAAGTTATCTATTGGCTCTCTTACAGCAGTAAGGTTTTCGATAAAATATCGAGGAATTTTATTGTAAAAGAATGTATTCATAGTTTTTCAAACCGCTTATACTCAGCATTGAGAACACTGATAAAGTAGTCCTCTTCATACTCAACATCTTCCATAAGTTCGCTCATGCGTTGAATTAACTTTGCTCTCAATCTTGGTGTTGCACTTTTTTCTTCACAGAAGTCTTTCACGAGGTCTTCTATCGATGGAGTTTCATCCCAAACTAGCATTGTATTTTGACTCTCAATTTCCTCATTTGAAGGTATTCGTAAATTCATATAGCCATTGGTTTTCATGCAGTCCATTCCAGCTCTTAAAGCTACCACTAATTCAGCACTAGTCTGCTCACTAACTACTAAGTGGCTTTCTAAGAAAGAACGAGCCATCATCGTATAAAGACCATTCCTGAAATATGTTCCTCTATGCAGATTCATAGCAAAGCAGATAACGAAAGGAAACTCTAAACCTTTTGCATTATTAATATTTGATATAAACATTTTAGAAGAGTCAGTCTTCTTACTCTCATGAGAAATGTTTACTTTCCATTGATAGGCATCACTAACTTTACGAGCTAAACGAGGGATTTCATCATAAATATAGTTAGCTTTATCTAAAAATAGAACAGCAATATCACCTGGAGTTACAGTTTCATACCTAGCAACTATATTTTGTATAACTTCGAAAATGGAGTTTGCTATAGATGCACTGTTTTTTATTACATTAATTGATGTTGATTCAAACTCATTTGGGATATCCTCAAATCTGCGTAATGGGTCTCGACTAACTATTGCCCTACCATTTATTTCCTCATAATTATATCCACAAGCTGCCCATTCATCATCTTTAAGCCATCGTAAGACAGGGTTCTCATATAGTCCCATTCCAAGTGCATGTGAAAGCATAAGATTTTTCGGATCTGTTCGATAGCATTTCTTAAGAAGAAGATCTGCGCGGCTAGCAGATTCATCTATAGGTCTGAAAATATTTTGGAAAACATCACCAGCCACAAATATTTTATTTTTTGTTATTAATTCACAAAGATTTATAAAGCTTTCACCAAAATCTTGGCTTTCATCAATAAAAATATAGTCAAAAATATATTTTTTATCACCATCTTTAGTTCGCTCTGTAATTTGTTTGATTGCTTCTTTACAGAGGTTTTCAAAGGAGCCATTGTGAAATGTCCCAAAAGGGATTTCATATTTATAGCAAATGTAGCGATACATTCCTGAGTAAGGTTTTGGGCCGTTACCCCATGAACTAAAGCAAAAAAGCTTTTTATCCCATTCTATCTGTTTCTCAACTTTCATAAAGTTGAAAAACTCTGGGATGCGATCTTTCATATTTGAAGCTAAAATTTTGTTGAAGCATGTAAAGGCAATTCTTGCTTCCTGTTCATTAGAGTAGAGCTCTTTTATTTTATGTAGCAACAATTCAGTTTTACCAGAACCTGCCAAACCTTGGATTACAAATTTTTTACCTCTTCCCATTTTAAATAAAAAACTGGTTTGGTCAGTATCAAAAAGAACAATTTTAGATTTTATGGTATCTAATAAATTGGTGGCTTCAAGATCGATTTTTGAAACATCATTGATACTTCCAATTACCAATGAAGTAATCAAATCTGATACCCTTTTATCTACTGGGTTAGATATTTTTAAACTTTCTAAATCTAAGCTATTACTTGATTCATCTCTAAATAGATGTTGCCATGCTTTTTTTCTACCAATTTTTTTACGGTAATCAAATTTTTCAGATAAAAATGAAATGTCATCAATAAAATCTTCAATATAGTCTTCAAAGCTATCAATATCATCTGATACGTTCACAAAACATGGGTGTGAACCAGAGGAAAATATTACGAAGGCACTATCATAATCATATTCTAAGTCTTCTTTTGAAAGAGGGCGAGCTAGAACGTATATTTGCTTTTTATTCGTGTCAGCGTAACTTTCAAGTGTATCCTGCAAGTCCGCTGATTCAGCTAGAGCTAAGGATTCTGGGGTAAAAAAACAATACTCAGACATGTTTAGGTTCTCCAACCGATCTATTTTAATTAAATATGTAGATAAAATTATATTTTGTTGTCATATAATATTTCTGTTTCTATATTCTGTCACTATCATTATCACAATTCAATAAATAGAGTATGGTTAAACTATTTCGTTCTCATTATTGCCTCCACTAGGTCTTACTCAAACATCTTTGGGCGACTTGGTAGATGATGGTGTCGACTTGTTGCTGGCTGAGTACTTGGGTTTTGAGTGTTGGAATGGTGCCGACTAATTGTTTGTGGTTCAGGATCGGGAACGGTGGTTTTGATTGGCTTGTGACGTACCAGCCGGGGAATACGAGGGCTGGGGTGGCGGCGACGGGGGAGCCTGTGGCTTTGGTTAACCATTGGCTGACCCGTTCTCTTAACAAGAGTGCCTGACGTTCGGCCTGTTCTATGGGTTTGGTTTCTGTCCACGAGGGGAAGTTTAAGCGCCCGTCTTTGTAAAACTGCTTAAGCAATAGCTCCATCACTCCAAGTGTGACAAACATGCTGGAGAGGATGAGCACTACCGATAAAATATTATTAGTAAAATCTGCCATTTACGTCCTTGCAGTAAAAGCGGTTAGCGTTAATCCCATTAGGTACAAGCATGTACTGATTTAACGGGGTGACAGAGGTGGCTGTTAAGAGGGGTGAGGCAGATAACTGATTTGCTTCTTCATCCCTAAATAGCGTGCTCGATAATCGATGTCGAGTGTGGCTCTGTGTTTTCCCTAAGTGGCACACTTTAACCTGCTCAATACGGTTTAATCAATGCGTTTTATCACAAAAAGTTATTTTAAATAATGACTTGCCACACAGTTGTTTGTGATGAGCTTAAGGGCAAGGGGCAAGGGGGGTGACAATTTATTTAGGCAATTTATTTACTGGGAAGGGCCGGTTCAACAATCGCTGGCGTTGAGTTTTGGTCAATGATTAAACAAGGGCAAATGAGCACCACCGAAAAGATGACACCATGGGAAAAAATTTATTCTTTAGCGGCATCATCGTATCTGAGGGATGCTGCCCCTCAATTTGGAGCAGCAAGCTCTCTGTTTGCTACAGAACCCGTTTGCAGGCTACGGGGCAGATCACTTTCAATCACACACTTTACTTGTTTGATTGCTCTTGTTAACGCAATCTTAGTTTATGCAGAACGCTGGCAAGTAAAATTTTTCATATTATTGACTTATAGTAAATTTTTTGATTCTGTAGGTGTGTTAGCTTCTTGCTGGCTCTAACACTTTAAACGTTTTCATAATATTGTCGCAATCCTCGGCAAACTTGAATGAATAATTAGGCATAAAATTAAACCTTACAGTAATAAAGTAGCCTGGTTCTCTTTCTATACTATATTCAACCATGCTCGAGAACTGAGTGGAAAAAACGACTTTTATTGCAGGCTTACCACCTATTTCTATTCTGGTTGCAACGGCATCTGGGTTCACTGCTTTTATATTTTTTTCTACGTTTTCCAAATTTCCTGGATTTTCTGTAAAATCGCTAACAGAAAAGGACATAAATGGATTCATTGATTCAAAGTCCACCATTCCATGATAGGTGTCGTCATTGTTTCTAATTTTTAGTTGAGACGGATAATTAAAGCTGAAACCTAAATTTTTCCCAACATAGATTTGATCGAGCTCTTTTTTTAATGGTACGGTGTAAAATTGTGCATATTGGTCCTGTTCTTGGCTTTCTGTCGTTTCCGAATTTTCAGCTACATTTTCTTTGAAAGTAGTTGCGTTGACTTCTTTATCATAGTAGGTAATAGCTAAGGTAACAGTCAGAATTGTAATCAAAAATGTTTTTTTCATGATCATTGCTCAGCCTTTTAAATAAATGTTAAATCGGGTTGGAAATACTTAGTAATACTTAAGTTTGCTAAGTAGTTCTTATTATTCGGTTAAAAATTCTGGCTCTATTCTAATCATAGTAGAATGAGTCATTGACCGACAGAGGCTAATATCACCGCCTAAGGCGAGAAGTATAAGGATAACGGGTTAACCAAACAGAGTGGGACTCGATAACTTATATTTGTGGATTATATATTAGGCGGGTGTTGCCACTCTTGCCCTTAAGGTATTTACCTTTATCAGAGCTTGAATGGCAACGTAATATTAATTCTAGCGGCGTTTATTAATCATTTCTTTGAGTTACAATCTAAATTAATGATATTAAAATCTAGACGCTACTATTTAATATTATAATTACATTTTATTTTTAATTAGCATCACTTCCATAATGGTTGCTGCTTGACTTTCATCAATGTTTAAGCATCCATAGGCTTGTTCTAAAACAGCTCTTTCTTCTCGTTCTAAAGTACCATCACTCAATATAATGTCACAAATACAAGCGAATGCTGTATTCTTAAGTTCGTTAGGAATGTACTGACTTGCTTCAGTCATCAGCGCTGGAGAGCCTTTACTTCTCAGAATACCAATCGCCTTATTAAACATTTTTTTGATTTCAGAATCTTTTACTTCAGAGAACATCTTTAATCGTGAAATATAACCAACGATCGCACCCCATTCATCATCATCTATATTCCCATCAGAACCCGCTGCGGCAATACAAATACCGATAAATCCGAACTGAACCGTATCATTTGAGCTGCCTTGCACTTGCGAAAATATTTTGTCAAAAAAACTCATGGTATATCTCCAATAATGTGTTGTTAACTTGGTTGCCATATTTAATGGTAGTGCCCACTGTGTAGTGAAATGAAAAAGTAAATTTTATATCTGTCAATTTAAATAAAGTGTACTATGTTACCTTGCTTAATTTTACTTAATGCTGATCATGTTAGTTTTTTTTGCTGGTAACATTGGTGTTATTAATTTTAAAATCCGGACAGCACTAATGACTCTAAGTATTTTATTACTTTAAGTTAACTACAACTTGAATAACTATTTATACAGAATCAACCAAGTGGTTGCCTAAGTATATGATTATCAGGTCTTTGCTATGCTGTTCCCAAAGCGGTTATTTATCAAAACTTTCCTTTCAAAGCATAAGGACTTTAACTTTCTAGCTGTAATCAACTGAAATATCTATGCTTTTATTATGAAAAAATGGTTTTAGCCATAACCTAATTTTTTGCAAGATAGCATGCTGGAATGAATGTGAAATGTAAGAAAATTCTGAAGTTCGAAATTTTAAAACTACAACTAGCTTGAGATCTCATATCTTAAATTTTTGAGTGATTTTTTATTTCATACTTTCAGTTGAATGCTTTATCGGTCTCATAATCCGGTGGCCGTTACGCCGTGAATCAACAACAGTGATAAAAGGCAATTTCCTCAATACGTTTCATCATTTAAATAACTATTTGTGGTTATCTGGGGGCAGATGGACATGGGGGAGAAACTTGGGGGGACGCAGGGCAAATAACAACGGCCAATCGGATCGGCCGTTGTTATGATCCCGCTATTGCGCTAAGGCTTAACTGCTAGCGGCTTAACTGCTAGCGGCTTAACGGTAAAATGCTTCTACTGTGCCTTTGATCGTTAACAGTAGTGGTTGACCGCGACGGTCTAAAGATTTGCTTGGCACTTTAACCCAGCCTTCGCTGATGCAGTATTCTTCGACATCGAAACGTTCTTTACCGTTTACGCGAATACCTACATCGTGTTCGAAAATCGCAGCCACATGGTGTGGGCTGCGTGGGTTAACCGAAAGACGATCCGGTAATGCGGGTTGTGCAGTTGTGTCAGTCATGGTCGTTATCTGTAGTGAACAAAAAGTGCGTTATTGTAGGCAATACCGCCGCCTTGCTCAAGGATCTCAATCAAGAGTCTGGTTTTATACTGCACCCGCATTGGAAAAGGCTTTTAAAGTGCGGCCATTTTCCCTGCCCATAACCGATCTTAAGTAAGTCTTGGCGAGGATATCGGCATCAATGGTACTAAAACCTGCAAAGTAATCTCGATACGCGGCATATGACTCGGTTAATACTGTAGGGCTGACAATATTGATCCGCTGCTGGGGTAACTCATTGGCGACCGCGGCAACAAAATGTTCAAGTGCGCCGTTGATGGTGGCGGCGCTAACACCATCTTTAACTGGCACGTCGGCGATAATCCCGCTGGTTAAGGTAAAACTGCCGCCCGCATTTAAAAACTGACTGCCAATTTGTACTAACTGGATTTGACCTAGCAATTTACTCTGTATGCCTTTTTGCCAATCGGCTTGGTCGAGTTGTACAAAGGGTTTAAAGGCGACGTCTCCCATTGCTGCGATAATCGCATCTACTTTGCCTAATTGATTAAAGCCTTGTTGAAGTGAGTTGGGATCGCAAATATCCATCAACAGATCGCCACGGGTTCGCCCGACTTGGATCACTTGATGGCCTTCAGCCTTAAGTAATCGCGTCACCGCTTGGCCGATATTGCCTGCTGCACCTACGACGAGTATTTTCATGATTTTCTCCATAATTGAATATAAACACAGCATAGCTCGGCGAAATAAACTGAAAAAGCCCATATAATCACCAGATTGTTTAGAAAATGGATTCAATCAATGAATTTGACTCATCTTCAATCCTTTATGATGGTTGTGAAAATGCAGAGCTTTAGTGCGGCATCGGAGCAGCTTGAAGCCTCTAAGGGATAGGGCGTGTTGACGTTTCGAGATTAAATTTTGTTCGTTCTGGCAAGTTCGTGCTCGCGAAACGAGGAATGATGTGTAGTTATTCTACTCAAATGACGAGCTGCTCTTATGACAGAAAGTAAGAGCAAGGGCTTGCCAGACGAACCCTTCGGGCGGCATTTGGCTGGTTTTTCTGCCGCGTTATCGTCCGTTTATGTAGAATAACTACACTGCACGGACTTTGCCTTGCATAAAAGCCAGCCAAATTGCTGCAAAAATAACCCTGAAACGTCAACACGCCCTAGTGTCTCGCCATGTTAAAGCCTTGGAAGATGAGCTGGGCTGCCAGCTGTTGTATCGCACTACACGGCGAGTCTCGATGACTGAAGCTGGGCAAACCTTATATGTAAAAGCCTGTGAAATCGACAGATTAGCCAGCGAAGCCGAGCGTTTAGTGCAAGATTTAACCGAGGATTATTGTGGCCGTTTAACGTTCACTGCCCCCACTGAGTTGGGTAAAGCCCTATTAGAGCCTTTATTGATCCCGTTGATGGCGCATTTTCCTCAGGTTAGGTTTGAATTTTGTTTTGAGCAAGATATTCAAGATGTTGAATTTGGTCAGTTTGACCTTGCCTTAAGAACCACGCTTAAACATAGCGATAATTTAGTCGCTAAGTATCTCGGGCGAATTTGCCATGTGTTAGTGGCAGCGCCAGCATATTTGCTTTCGGCAGACTTGATAAATCTCCAAGATTTACCACTGTATTCGTTACTTTCAGGCGGCGAAACGCAGTGGACTCTCGAGCATGCCGCTGGGGAGAGTTTAACCCTAGGGTTTGAGCCCGCAATTATTAGCTCTAACTATGCCACCAGTCATCTTTTAGCCTTGAGCGGTCAAGGGATTGCCTGTTTGCCTTATTACTTAGTGCATGAGGATATCGCGCAGCATAAACTGGTGCGGTTACTGCCTGAATGGCAATCATATCCACATGATTTATATATGGTATATGCAAAACAAAGCCATTACTCCAAAAAGCTGCGGCAGTTACAGCAGTTATTGCTGCAATGGTGCGCGGACAACCCCACATTTATCCGTAAATCATAAGGGTTCTAGCACCTAGGCGTGTTGATGTGCTGATGTATTAACGTGTTGAAAAGTGCTGGCAAGCTGATGCTAATAAATCGAGGAGGACGCTTAGTATTGATTATTTTACGTGGTGAAAGTGATGCTCGAGCCGATGTTGAAGATTTTCAAGCTGCGGTTGTTATACCGATAACCACTTATGTAGCTAATTCCTTATGCATCTAGTCACTTATGTATCAATCTTTTTTATCGCTAAGCAGGGCAGAATCTAACCACTATGCATGATGATATTAGTATTCCCTTGCCATCACTTATCCATCGTATCGGCCGCGAGGCGGTAAAGCGGGCGCAGGCAATGGCGCTAAAGCATGGCTGCGAGCTTAAGCGGGTGCGCCGCTCCCGCAATTGGAGCATTACAGGGCAGGCTATCGCTATTCAAAGCTGTTGTGGTGAGTTAAAAGCACAGAGTGATGCCGCCGAATTTGCCTTTATGATCAAAAAGATCGATACCGCCTTGCTGCAACACGCCGATAAGCTTGAACCATTGAGCGCAAAATTAATCCGCCTAATCAACCAAAACCCCGCCATTACCTTAGGCGAGCTCATGCAGCAAACCCAATGCAGCATAACAGAGGCAAGATTGGCCCGCTTTGAGGCCGAACTCTAGCGCTTTGCTTGCGAGAGTGAGTCGCCTTTGATTTGTATCAACACAGGCGCCTGCTAAAGCGGTCACTATATTAGCCAAATTTTATGAATAGCAGCGTGAATCATGACGAATACTAGGGCGTGTTGACGTTTCGAGATTAAATTTTGTTCGTTCTGGCAAGTTCGTGCTCGCGAAACGAGGAATGATGTGTAGTTATTCTACTCAAATGACGAGTGACAAAGAGCAAGGGCTTGCCAGACGAACCCTTCGGGCAGCATTTGGCTGGCTTTTCTGCCGCGTTATCGTCCGTTTATGTAGAATAACTACACAGCACGGACTTTGCCTTGCATAAAAGCCAGCCAAATTGCTGCAAAAATAACCCTGAAACGTCAACACGCCCTAGGCTGATCACCCTCTTAAAAATCTGCATTAGCCTAGGCCTGTGCCTGATTGCGCTAGGTATTTATCTGCATAATTTTAATCAAACCGTCGAAGCTATGGGCGTTAAGGGCATTATTATCAGCGCCTTATGTGTGGCCTTTGGCATGGCGTTATCCCTGCCAACTAAGATGTATTTAACCTTTTTACTGGTTAAGCGCGAGGCGGATAAGCGAGGCAAGGCTGAGCATTAACCCTCGGCTAAACCACAGTGAATGCCGCAATAAATCCTACTTTTTGCTTGCTGCTCACGGCATAAAATCCCGCTGGCGTTTTTTTAACATAATTAATCCAAGACTAACGGGCGAAAAACACCGATAATTCCCCCCAGACGATAGCGCCCAAGGGCAATGCTGTGCGGTAACGGATGCGATTACTGCGTTTGAGCATATTGAGTGGAAAAATTCTAATGGAAATCAAAGTTAATTTTCTCGACAACCTAAGACTCGAAGCCAAGTTTGATGATTTTACGGTAACGGCCGATCAGCCAATCCGTTATAAGGGCGACGGCTCGGCGCCGAGTCCCTTCGATTATTTCTTAGCTTCTTCGGCGCTGTGTGCGGCCTATTTTGTGAAGGTGTATTGTAAATCCCGCGATATTCCGACGGACAATATCCGCCTGTCGCAAAACAATATTGTCGATCCTGAAGATCGCTATAACCAGATTTTCCAGATTAATGTCGAATTGCCGGACGATATTTCGGATAAAGATCGCGAAGGTATTTTGCGTTCCATCGACCGTTGCACCGTAAAAAAAGTGGTGCAAACTGGCCCCGAATTTAGAATCGAGACCGTTGAAAACCTCGATGCCGATGCGAACGCCATGCTTATGGGTCATGCCGCGGGTGAAAGCAGCACCTATATCTTGGGTAAAGATTTACCACTGGAGCAAACCATTGCCAATATGACGGCAATGCTCGCCGATTTGGGGATGAAGATTGAGATCTCCTCATGGCGCAACATTGTGCCCAATGTCTGGTCATTGCATATCCGTGATGCCGCATCGCCCATGTGTTTTACCAATGGTAAAGGCGCGACCAAAGAGAGCGCGCTGTGCTCGGCCCTCGGTGAGTTTATCGAGCGGCTAAACAATAACTTCTTCTATAACGATCAGTTCTTTGGTGTTGAGATCGCCAATAGCGAGTTTGTACATTACCCCAACGAAAAATGGTTTGCCTTAGAAAAGGATGATTCGCTGCCAGTGGGATTGTTAGATGATTATTGCCTCGAGATTTACAATCCCGACGAGGAGCTGTGCGGCTCGCACTTAATCGACACCAACTCGGGGAATCGTGAGCGCGGTATTTGCGCGATTCCTTATACCCGCAAATCCGATGGCGAGACAGTGTACTTTCCATCAAACCTGATTGAAAACTTGTTCTTAAGCAATGGTATGAGCGCGGGCAACAACCTCAAAGAAGCCGAGGTGCAGTGTTTATCTGAGATCTTCGAGCGGGCAGTGAAGCGCCAAATTATCGAGCAAGAAATCGTTCTGCCGGATGTGCCTATGTCGGTATTGGAAAAATACCCAAGCATTCTTGCGGGCATTAAAGGCTTAGAAGAGCAAGACTTCCCCGTGGTGGTGAAAGATGCCTCATTAGGTGGTCAATTCCCAGTGATGTGCGTGACGCTGATGAACCCGAAAACCGGCGGGGTATTTGCCTCCTTCGGCGCTCACCCAAGTTTTGAGGTGGCATTAGAGCGCAGCCTGACCGAACTACTCCAAGGTCGCAGCTTCGAAGGCCTAAACGATGTGCCAAAACCGACCTTTAACAGCATGGCGGTGAGCGAGCCTGAAAACTTTGTCGAGCACTTTATCGACTCAACGGGCGTGATCTCCTGGCGCTTCTTTAGCAGCAAGCATGACTATGAGTTCTGTGAATGGGATTTCTCCGGCACTAACGAAGAAGAAGCGGATCGCCTATTCGGCATTTTAGAAGATCTCGGTAAAGAGGTGTATGTCGCCGAATTGACCCAGTTAGGTGCATCGGCTTGCCGGATTTTAGTGCCTGATTACTCTGAAGTTTATCCAGTAGAAGACTTAATTTGGGATAATACCAACAAGGCACTGGATTACCGTGAAGATATTCTCAATCTGCATTCCTTAAGCACTAAGCAATTGGTTAATCTCGTGAATCGCTTAGAGGAAAGTCAGCTCGATAATTACACCGACATTCGTACCCTGATTGGCATCGTATTTGATGAAAATACCGTATGGGGCAAGTTAACCATTATCGAACTTAAGATTTTGATTTATCTTGCACTTGGTGAACATGAAGAAGCGCTAGAACTGGTCGGTGAATTCCTGCAATTTAACGACAATACCGTGAAGCGCAATCTGTTTTACCAAGCAATGAGCGCGGTACTTGAAGTGACGCTGGATGAAGATCTAGCTCTCGAAGACTTTAGCCATAACTTTACTCGTATGTTTGGTGAGGAAGTGATGGCGCAAGTGGTTGGCAGCGTCACAGGTAAAGTACGCTTTAGCGGCCTAACCAAGACCAGCATGCAACTCGAAGGGATTGAACCGCACTTAAGACTTATCGAAAGCTATAAGAAGCTGCATTCCGCCCGCAAGGCCAACGCGGTTAAGTGCATTACTTTCTAATTTATTGATATATAATTAAAAAGCGAACATTTGTTCGCTTTTTTTATGCTCAATATACCTTGATATAATCTGCCGCTTACGCCGTATTGGCTATTACGCGATTCTTACCATCCCGCTTGGCTTGATATAGCGCGGCATCGGCGCGTTTTAAGGTGTCTTCGTAGGATTTATCGTTTGCCTGAATGGTGGCGACACCAATGCTGACGGTGGCATAGAGTCCTTTTACGGCATGTTTTTGTAATTCTTTGAAGCAACAATCACAGAGAAATTCTGCAAACACAATGGCTTGAGTATATTCAACACCGGGCAAGGCAATCACAAATTCATCGCCACCAAAACGATAGGCGCTGTCGGTTTTTCTAAATTGTTGTTTGCAGGTGTTGGCGACCGTCATGATGATATTGTCACCCGCATGGTGGCCAAGCTGATCGTTGATCAATTTTAGATGATCCAGATCCAGCATTAATATGGAAGCCGGAATATGGTGACGGCAATAGGTATCGAAGAGGTAGTTTAAGTCGCGTTCAAGTCTGTGGCGATTATACAGTCCGGTAAGCTGATCGGTATCGCTTAATTGTCGCAGTTGCACCTCAAGGTCATGTCTTTTGGAGATATTACTGGCAACCCAAAGTACTACGGGTTCGTTATCGACAAGAAAATCCAATGCCTGAATACGCCCCTCAAACCAAATAGGTTCGGTGGGACCTTGATCGGGTAAGCCTTTAACATCCTTATTACTGAGTTCATATTCTTCGATCAGTAAATTACGGCTATTTAATGCTTTTTCAATAATGCTAAGGAAGTAGGCTGCCTTATTTTCACTTAATACATCGCTAATGTATAGGCCGACTAATCCGCTGCCATCGTGGTAATAACGATCATCTTTACCGCCAAAAACGGCAACATAGCGTCCACTTTGGGTGATCACAAAAGCAGGATCCGGCAAGGAGTGAAGTACTAACGCCATTTGTGCAATATTGATCATCAAACTAACTTCCCGTAGTTGAGGGTTTTTAGCGGCAGTGTTGGCTTCCCTTTCCCAATATTGCTGTGACTAATTATGCGAGTGTTATCTGGGCAACGGATGCGGATACTGCGGGGCGACAGAGTAAGTGTATCTGATGTTTGCTAAAAATGGCTTAAATGCGAAGGAGTTTTTCCTATTGAATATCGCCCTCTTGCTGAGGGATGCGGCCTTATCTAAATCGATTTGCTGCTTCCTACGGTGTTATAATCCTAGGGTTAGCTCGAGTGACAGAGTTGATTTCTAAGTTCTTGCTCATCGGTAAAGCCTCGATATCCCTTGATTAATTCTCCTTTGGGATTTAACAGCAGTAAGATTGGCGTCGCGGGAATGCCACCCATCTCCTTTAGTAAAGCAGGCGGAACGCGGTAGGCCTCAAAGGGAAAATTAAGCCTAAACAGGGCGCGTTTTAAGGCCAAATTATCCCCATTGACCCCCAGCGCCACGGGCTGAATCGCTTGATTGCAGCTTTTATGCAGTTGCTTGAGTACGTTTGCCTGCTTAATACACCAAGGACATTCAGGTTCAAAGAACATCAACGCTGTGGATTGTCCTTCTAGATGCGACAGATCTGTGAGCGTTTGGCTTCTCAGTGCTTGAAACTGATAATCGCGGGTGAGCTGCGCCGCCGATAACGGCAGGGCGCAGCACAACAGCAGTAGAAGAATGAGGCGTTGCATTAGAAGCTAAACTTGATGCCAGCGTAGATTTCTCGGCCACGCAGTGGGCCATAGATATAGCCGACGTCGAAGGCACCATCCGCATCAAAAAATAGCGGTGTTTCTTCATCCCCTGCTTGGGTGTAGTCAAACAGATTGCTGACACCTGAGTAGACTGAGAGGGTATCGTTGACTTGATAGCTGACCTTAAGATCGACAGTGACATAAGCGGGTGCGTCGGTGGTCTTTTTCGAGCTTGGGTCCACTTGGCCATTGGCGTCTAAACGGTTATAGCCTTCGTAGCCAAATTCAGCGAGATCGCGGCTACCGATCCACACGAGGTTGGCAAAAATTTCCCAGTCATTCACATCCCAATCCATGCTGAGTGTGACGCGTTTTTCAACTGGCGCAATGGCATAGGAGGATTTGAATACCGAGTCATAATCGAAATGCTCAGCAGTAAGGCTTAGGCTCATATCATCGGTTAAGCGATAACCAACGGCGATATCGCTAGTGATAACCCGCGCTTTTTCATCCAGTTGAGTCAGTAATGGAATTCCATGATCATTGGTGGTTAATGCCGCTAAATGTTCGACTTCGGTCCATGCGATCGAGGCGGTCGAGGTGAGGCGCTCACCTTCGTAACTGAGGGCATAGTTGGCGGAATTGGAGCGTTCTAACTCGTCGATATCAATATCAAAGCCGAGTGAGCCGTCCAAAATGCCGTGGTCGGTTTCAAAGAAGGATAAGGGTGCACGGTAGCCGCGGCCTGCGGATAGGCGCGAGGTCCACTCGTCATTATGGCGTAAGCGAATATCCACCCTTGGGGATAGGATCGATTCATCTAACTCTGTGCCGGGTTTATTGGGATCGGTAAAATCGGCCGTAATGGTATCGTAACGCAGCGCCATAGCGACTTCTAAAGACTCTGTCGCCTGCCAGGTATCCTGCAGATAAATGCCTTTAACATCATAGTCAAAGGAGTCGGAAACATAATCTGGGTTGGCACTGCCAGAGCGGGAATGGGAACGCATTTCTTCGGTGCGTAAGTCGGCGCCGAAGGTGAGTAATTGACTCTCGCTTAGTAAATAGTTGAAGCGAGCATCAAAGAACCACATTTTGTCATCGGCGCTGTAATCGAAGCCTTCATAAAATGAATCTTGTTTATGGTCAGCGTAGCTGGCAGCAAGATGCATGTTCCAATCGTCACTAAATTCCCTGAGCCAGGTTAATGAGGCTTCATTGCGCTCGGTTTTAATCCATTCCGTGGTTTCCCAAGCTTTGCCGGTATAACGTTTACGCACATCACCATCTTCAAAGAGATTTTGTGCCTTACTCGGCTGGCCATCATAACCTGATAACACGTTACCTATGCTGGAGGCAGTGCCATCAGCAAAGGTGCTGCCTAACATAGGGCCACCAAAAATTTCTGATTGGATATTGGCAACGCGTAGCACAAGGTTATCGGCATCGGTCAAATCGTGGGAAACTCGGCCAGTCAAGCTGCGGTTTTCCTGCATTGGCGCTTCATTGACTTGGTTATTGTCCGCATCGACTTGATCTCTATCATCATATTGAGCGACAAGCGTGGCGCGGGTGCGGCCATCTTCGGTGACCCCTTTACCGAGGAAACCCAGTTTACGGTAGCCATTTTCACCGGCGGATATATCCAGTTCAGCGCCGTTTTCCGTAGGTTCATAACTGACGATATTAATGGTGCCACCAATCGCTTCGGGGGCGATTAAGGAGGCGCCAGCCCCACGGGCGACTTCAATCCGCTCAACCCCAGTTGTTGGAATCGCATCGACCGCATAGTAGCCAGAGATCATGGTATGTACGGGCAAACCATCCACCAGAATTGTGGTTTGCTCGCCTTTCATGCCGTTGAGCATAATGCGTTTAACACCACACATTGAGCATTCGTTGGAGACTTTGACACCGGGTGAATTTTCAATCGCTTCAGAGAGATTTACGGCATTTTTGTTTTCAATAATGCTGGCGTCGATAACTTCGGTCTTCATGATAGTGTTAGCTAAGGTTCCCGCTTGCTCTAACCTTTGTCTTACACCAACAACGCTCATGCGTTCGATTTTTTCCAACTCAGGTTTAGTGACTTCTTCTGCGTTGGCCAACTGGGGATGGAGCACTGCGGCTAAAAGGATGGCAAGGTAAGTGGGCTTCACTCTCATTTCTCCGTAAAATAATTTGTGGCAGGATTATATGTAAATGAGAATTGTTATTATTTGATTTTAGTCATGGTTCTAACATCTTTTTAAAAAATGTATTAACCCTCGTTGAAAGCGATAAGCATGTATTAAATGGAGTCGTAAAAATGCAAAATGCGGATGATTTTATTAAGTTTTTAGAACTGGAACAGCATGTGGAAGGAGGATTTTACCGATCCTCCTACCGCTCGGAAACCGCCTTTGACCCCAGTCGACAGCTATGGAGCAGCATTTATTTCTTACTGCGAACAGGCGAAGTGTCGCATTTTCATCGGCTCACGGCGGATGAGATGTGGTATTTCCACGCAGGTCAATCACTGACGATTTACATGATTTCCCCCGAGGGCGAGCTAACAACGGCGCAATTAGGATTGGATTTAGCTGCGGGTGAAAGGCCACAGTTTTTGGTGCCTAAGGGCTGCATTTTTGGTTCGGCGATGAATCAAGATGGATTCTCGCTGGTGGGCTGTATGGTATCACCCGGTTTTACCTTCGATGACTTTGAGTTGTTTAGCCAAGAAGCCCTATTGGCCATGTATCCGCAGCATAAAGCAGTGGTTCAAAAATTGAGTCGGCCAGAAGTTAACTAATCACCAAGTGAGGTGATTCAACGCTATGTGATTCAACGCTATGTGATTCAGAGCTTTGCCCTTATTGGGTTCTGGCTGTTATTTCTACATTGGGTGAATGAAATCAGCCACATGCTTTAGGATAAGAGCATGCGGCTTAGTGAGGATTAAGCGCGAATAATGTGAGTCACTTGCGCCATGGCATCCCGCGCTGATTGGCTGACGCCCGCGAGTTGAAAGAAGCCGTGGATCACCCCTAAATAGCGCCGACAATGGGCATCGACGCCCGCCGCTAACAGATGGCGAAACAGTTGCTCGCCTTCATCAAGCAGAGGATCAAACTCGGCGGTAATAATATGGGTTTCGGGCAGGCCAGCTAAATCGTGGCTGCGTAGTGGGCTGGCTTCGACGTCAGTTCTGGGGTGCCAGTCGAGGTACATATCAAAGCCCGTGAGCAGCGTGTCGCGGGTGATAATGTATTTATCGCCATTGTCGATATAACTCTGGCTCTTGGCGGTCGCATCCAACATCGGGTAAATAAGCACTTGTTTTTTAGGCAACCATTCCCCCTTGGCCTTTAACCGCAGGCAAGTGACTAAGGCTAAATGGCCGCCGGCGCTGTCGCCCATCAAGGTGATATTGGTGTTGTCTCCACCCCATTGGTGGCAATGCTGCTGCACGAGATTGGCGGCGTTGAAGGCATCATCATGGGCGGCGGGGTACACATGCTCTGGAGCGAGACGATAGCTGACTGCGACCACTAATGCGCCGGAATCATTGGCGATTTTACGCAGTTGCTGATTATGGGTGGCGATGCCACCACTGACAAAACAGCCGCCGTGATAGTAAATTACCACGGGTAAATTGTTGTCCGCCGATGGCTTGAACAAGGTTAACTCGATTCCCTCAAGGGATACTGATTTGACCTCAAAAACGGCTTCCGGCTCGCCCGCCAATACCGTGCTTGCGATGTAACCTTGGCGGCGCTCCTCAAGGCTTTGCTCGCGTACTGAAGGGCAACCCGCAGCGATAAACTCGCTCACCAATTGTCTAATTCCATTTTCTAAATAGCGTTCGCTCATGTGCAGTTTCCCTGAGTGTATTGGGCGAGCTGTTATCGCCCCTTGTGGTGGGCAAAGTGTATCGACTCAATCTCGAAAAGGGTAGTGTGTATTGGGTGATTTGCTATTAACTCCATCTATTTCAGTTAATTAGATTTTTTTGTTGAGTTGTCGCAGGTATATTGCGACTCCCTATGAATTGAGCATTGGCCAATGAATACGGTTGCAGAGTATGGCTTTAGCGTTGATGATGGATTGAGCACAGGCTAAAAATGTCAGAAAATTACACCTCGCCATACTCAAGATAACATCTTCATCAGTCTGGCGTGTTATTGCACTCTAAATTGTCTTCCAGCGGTAAGGATTGGACGTGGCCACATCAGCTAAAACCCTGCAACAACGCATGGGCATCATCGCCCTCACTTGGCCGATTTTTATCGAAACCTTGCTGCAATCCTTACTCGGGATCAGCGATATTTTTATGCTGAGCCATTATTCCGATAATGCGGTTGCAGCAGTTGGACTCACCACCCAATTGATGTTTTTTATGATGGTGATGTCGATGATGGTTAGCACGGGCGCCAGTATTCTGATCAGCCAAAATAATGGTGCAGGCCGAACCCAAGAGGCGACCGATATTGGTGTCGCCAGTGTGGCGTTAAGTTTAGGTTTAGCGGTGGTGATGGGCGCTGCGATGTTTTTTTGTGCCCACGGCATTATCGGTTTATTTGAGTTAGAGCCTAAGGTTGCGGGCTATGGTTACGACTATCTGCTGATCTGCGGCAGTTTGAGTATCGGGCTGGTGATGAACATCGCCTTTGCCGCCATCTTACGTAGTTACGGTTTTACTCGCTCGGCTATGTTGGTCACATTGAGCACGGGGTTGATGAATGTGCTCGGTAACTATATTGCCCTTTATTCTCCCTTTGGTTTGCCGGTTTATGGAGTCACTGGGGTGGCGATTTCTACTGTGACCAGCCAGCTGATGGGTGCCTTGATTATGCTGGCTGTGATCCGCAGTAAGCATATTCCGCTACCGATGCAGCGGCTTAACTCACTGCCGCGCAGCACCTATTGGAGCGTGATGCGCATTGGCTTGCTCAATGCGGGCGAAATGCTGTCCTACAATGTGGCGCAGATGACGATTATTTATTTTATCAGTCAGATGGGCACGCTCTCTTTAACTGCTTATACCTATGGCTTGAATATCAGCCGCTTTATTTACTGTTTTTCGGTGGCATTGGGGCAGGCGGCGCAGATCCAAACTGGTTACTACGTGGGCAAACAATGGTTTGATGAGATAACGGTGCGGGTGCAAAAGTATTGCCTCGTGGGCTTTATCGTCTCCCTTGCCATAGTGCTAATCTTTTTTTGGCAGCGTTTTACCATTGTGGGTTGGTTGAGTGAAAATCCTGAAGTGATTCAACTCACCGCATTACTCTTATTAGGTTCAATCGCGCTGGAAACTGGGCGAGTGTTTAATCTGGTGATTATTTCGGCGTTAAAAGGCGCAGGAGATGTGGCGTTTACGGTGCGAGTCGGGCTATTTAGTATGTGGGGCATTGGCGTGCTTCTGGCTTGGTTTTTTGGCTTGTACTTAGGTTATGGCGTGCTTGCCGCTTGGCTTGCCGTTGCGGCCGACGAGTGGGTGCGAGGATTGATTATGGTGCAACGTTGGCGCTCGGGTCGCTGGCAGCGTTTTACCCGTATTCCGCCAGCAACTTCAGCTTAAATCGTTCTGATAATAATACCAATCGTATTAAATATCTGTTCATTCAGCGGGAGTTAAACGGGCTTTAGACAAGGCGAAGGCTTGAAGGCATAGTGGCGCTCTGTCGAAAGCCTTAAACGCAGTATAAAGCCCGTTCAACCCCGCCCTTCGGGAGCCTCACAGGTATCTCACTCCCGTGTTACATTGACTTAAAAGGGAATAACCATTTCTTCGTCAATGCGCCTTGGATTGAGATACCTGTGAGGCTCTGAACTGATTAGATATTTAATGTGATTGGTATAAAAGGTCAACCCTTATTGGTTGCCCCATTTACCCGTTTTCAGCAGTTCATTTTTAAATTGCAGATACCTTGGGTGCCCTGCATCGGTTTCGATTTCCATGGTGCTGTAGGGGGCAAAAAGTGCACCGGGAATTTGGTATCCTCGCGTCAACACATCCTCTAATGAGGGCATAAAACATTCTTTAATCGGGTCAAAATGGATTTTATAACTGGCATAGCCGTGCGTAATAAAGCGTTCAGTAATGTCGGTAAATAGTTGTCCAAAAGGTGTGTCGAGTGTCTCCGGTGTAGAGTAATAAAAGCCTTGTCCGTACCAGTAGAGCAATAAGGCGGTACCCGCATCGCAGAGTGGATGTTCGATAATCGCTCTGACCATATCGGGATCATGGTCATCCCAATTTAAGTTGCCCGCGACAAAATGCAATTCCTCCATGCTTTGTAAGTCACTGATACAGGTGATTTGTGTCGCCGCTTTGCCAAAGTAGGCGCTGTATTCATGTAAAGCGTCATAATCGGGATCGGCGAGTAATTTGGCGAGTTGTTGATGATTGGCAATACAGCCTAATTCTGCGCATTCATAGGCGCGAATAAATTGTTCTTGGGTTAATAACTTGGCCACGTGCTTCCTTAGGAATGTTGGAATAACCACACTCACCAGCTCTGCGAGAGCTGGCGAGGAATTGGGGGAGTCTTAGGCATTAAGCTTGCTGTTGCAGTAGGGTACGACACAGCTTGATAAAGTCGGACGAGGTGACTATTCCCAATACTTTCTTATTGTTATCGACTACGGGTAAGCAACCGAGTTTATTGTCGATAAAGTATTCCACCACAGTACTTAAGGGTTCATTTGGGGTGAGTGATTGGCAATCTTTATCCATCACAGTGGCGATCGGTGTATAGCGTTCTTTACGATCGAGTGCACCTTGACCGTATTTGTTTAACATCGACAGGACACTGGCGATCATCTTTTTGTGGGTAAGTACACCGACTAGGGCGCCGTCGGTTTCAGAAATCACCGGCAAATGGCGCACGCCGCGGGTTTGCATTAAATGGTGAGCATCTTTCAGGCTCGCACCATCGCTGATGCAGATGACCTCTGTGCTCATAATATCGCTGACTTTCATCCTATAAATTCCTTTTTTAACAATGCTCTGGTTTGACTCTGGACGAGCCAAAATCTGAGCGATTTGCCTCTTATTCGATGTTAGCAGCTTCATTGCGTCTTATGCCAGTATTGTACAAATAAAGTACGATATTCAGTATAAGGCTATGAATTAAAAGAAATCATAAAAGGCTGACAAAGACGTCACAAATATGTAACAGTGATGTCTCACAATCGGGGCCTCATTAGACCTCATACCAGTGAACCCTCATCTTCTAAAGGAATAATAATAATGAAACGAACCGTGACTCGTCGTGATTTTTTAGCAATATCGGCTAAAGGTATTGGCGCTGCAGTGATCTCCTACGGCCTAATGGGATGTAGCAACAGTGATGATGATAACTCTGTTCCTGCACAGTTTTTACATGGGATTGCCAGTGGCGATCCCATGCAGGATGCGGTGATCCTTTGGACTCGTGTGACGCCTGATTCTGCTGGGGATGTTAAAGTCAGTTGGCAAGTGGCGAGTGATGCAGCGTTCTCCCAATTAGTGACGACTGGGGAGATGGTCACTAATGCTAATCGTGATTACACCGTTAAAGTTGATGCCCGCGGTTTACGTGCAGGGCAAAACTATTTTTACCGCTTTATGACGGGTGACAAAACCTCCGTCGTGGGTAAAACCCGCACGTTACCCGAGGGTGAGGTGAGTTCAGTCAAGTTAGCCGTAATGTCCTGCGCTAACTTCCCTGCAGGTTATTTTAACGTATATGAATTGGCTGCGGCGCAGAATGATCTGGATGCTGTGGTGCATCTTGGTGACTACATTTACGAATATGCCCGCGGCGGTTATGCCAGTGAAAATGCGGCAAAGCTGGGGCGTGAAGTGTTACCCGCCAATGAGCTGCTGTCATTAAGCGATTACCGTACCCGTTATGGCCAATACCGTTCGGATAGCAGTTTGCAAAAACTGCACGCTAAAGTGCCTTTTATTACGGTATGGGACGACCATGAAGTGGCAAACGACACTTGGCGTGATGGCGCAGAGAATCATAACGAAGGTGAAGGGATTTTTGCTGCACGCAAAGAAGCGGCGTTGCAGGCTTATTTTGAATGGCTGCCGATTCGTCCATGGCGTGAGGGGAACCATGAGGAGATTTACCGCAGCTTCAGTTACGGCAATCTGGTCGATTTGCACATGCTTGATACGCGCGTTTTGGCCCGCGATAAACAGCTCGACTATGCCGATTATATGGATGCCACCACGGGCGCCTTCGATGGTGAGCGTTTCCGCGCCGATGTGACATCCACTTCTAGAACCCTATTAGGATTAACTCAGTTGCTTTGGTTACAGGGCACCTTATTGCAAGCCACGGGCACTTGGCAGGTGTTGGGTCAGCAAATTTTGATGGGTAAGATGTCGCTACCCGCTGCAATCGCAACCCAGCAGATGAGCATTCCCCAATTTGCCATGTTAGGTGCGCTGGCGAAGTTAGCGGCCCGTGCTGCAGCAAATGATCCGACGTTAACTGCCCAAGAGTTGCAGTATTTACAAGCTAATCAAGCCCTATTAACGCCCGAGGTGATTGCCCTGCTGCAACTCCCAGCGATTCCCTATAACTTAGATGCGTGGGATGGTTATGCCTATGAAAGAGAAGTCATTCTAGGTACGGCTAAATCGAAAAATCACAACCTGGTGGTGATCGCCGGTGACACCCATAACGCGTGGGCGAATGAGTTAAAAGATGTTAATGGCAATACCGTTGGGGTGGAGTTTGCTACGAGCTCAGTGTCATCACCGGGATTGGAATACTACTTAAATCTGCCTGCGGAGCAGATCCCCGCGACCGAGGCGGCGATTGTCGATCTGGTGCCGGATCTTCAATACACTAACCTAAAAGACCGCGGTTTTATGACCTTAACCTTCACCAAAGACGCTGTGCGTAGCGACTGGCATTATGTCAGCACGATTCTGACGAAGGAGTTTGAAGAAGCCAGCTCTCGCCGCTTCAGCGCCATAACCAAGGTTGGTAAACCTAGTATCAACCCTGTGAGCTAATCCATCAGGGCAAACTTTGCTTAGCTTGTGCTCGTTCCTTGTTGGCCACCTCTGGGTGGCCTTTTTTTGCGCGTTTTGTTAGTTTCGTCCTAAAAATGCAAAATAAACGGCAGTTAATCTGCAACTTATTACTATTACTGCAGCACGGTGGTTTTTTTTGGTATAAAATTCGCTCCCAAAATTCGGCGGCCACCTACACTTGCTAGGCTCTTGTGAAGAGAATGCTGTTCTTGTGTTTTGGACGCCGAACAGACCTTACTAGGTAAAAAGCTACGCTTTACCGCCTAAAATCAATAACTAAGATGGGGATCGGTGTCATGTCAGAGAAGTATTTCGTTACCGCACAGCAACTGCTCGAAGATTCATTTCTATTAGCGTCACAGGTTTATGAGAGTGGATTCCGTCCGCAGTTTATCGTCGGTATTTGGCGTGGTGGTGCTCCTATCGGGATCGCGGTGCAAGAGTTTTTCGACTTTAAACAAGTTGAAACCGACCATATTGCCGTGCGTACCTCTTCTTACTACGGCATTGGCACTGACAAACAAAGCAAAGAAATCAAAGTGCATGGTCTGCATTACATTGTTGAAAATGCCAATGCTAGTGACAGTTTATTGATTGTTGATGATGTGTTTGACTCTGGCCGCAGTATCCATGCGCTCAAGGAAAAGTTAGGCCAATTGATGCGTTTAAATATGCCTAAGGATATTCGCATCGCCTGCCCGTATTACAAGCCAAAGAATACTGCAGTGCCTTTAAAACCTGATTACTATATCCATGCCTCTGAAGATTGGTTGGTGTTCCCACACGAAGTGACAGGTTTAACGCCGGAAGAAATTGCCGAGGGTAAGGGCGATTTAAAAAATATTCAGCATCTTTTTAAGTAACAATAAAGACTTAATACGATTGCTATAAGAAAGCGTTAGCGGTCAATCGCTAGCGCTTTTTTGCTTTGATGGTTTAATAGTTGTAAAGGTCATATCGCACTCGACGATCTCCATACCAGCATTAATCGCTATTTTTACGCTAGCTTGATACAGAGCTTAGGACTAAGATTAGGACGAAAAATCATCTAGCATGCCGTGTTACTTTGGGATTCTCGCGGTGCATTGAAAGTGCAAAGCATGAAAATTTTTTCGTAAGCGATCTTTCTTTGCCGAAATCAAGTAAACTGCGCTCCTTTTGTTTTATGATGGCGTTTGTATCGCTTGATAAGACAAACGTGGCAAGCATCATTTAGGAAATAGAGCAGAATGAGCAAGGGTAAAAAATACGATTTTCGCGTAACTCAAGCTGAAAATGGTTGGAAGACTGAAATCACCCGTCGTATGACGTCGACTAAGACGGTAGTGTCGAAAAGCCACGATGGTTTTGCGACCGAAGCAGAAGCACAGGCTTGGGGCCAAGCTGAACTGCAAGTGTTTTTAGGCACGTTGGTTGAGCGCAACAAGCGTCGTTCAGAAAAACAAGCTAAGGCCAAATTAGCGGCGGCATTAGCGGCTGAAGCGGCAACGGATGCCGATGATTTTGATGATGAAGACGAATTCGACGAAGAGTAAGTCGCCAAGGCAAAATGGTTTATAGGCCTATTTGCACTCCACAAAAAGCGGATCTAAAGATCCGCTTTTTGTTATTTGAATTAAAGGCTTCGCGTTGGCATTAGCCTTTTAACTTAAAGCTACCTTGCATAATCGCCCTGTGACCAGGGAAGCTGCAGAAGAATTGGTAAGCTTCAGTTGGGCTCATGCCCGCGGTGCTGAAGGTGACTGAGGTCGATTCACCACCACCGACTAGACCGGTATGTGCAATCACACGGCTATCACCCGCTTTAACATAGGCTGCATCGGCTCCAGCGCCCATACCATCGGTCGCAACGGCTGACATATCAGCAGCTTTGGTTAATACCCAGTTGTGTCCCATGGCGGCTTTTGGCAGGGTGCCTGTGTGGGTTAGCGTGAGGGTGACTTCTTTACAGGTTGCAGGAACAGACAGCTCTTTAGTGTCAAATTGCATTGCGTCAGTCGCAGCAATCTTTAGCTCACATTCATTCGCACTCGCTTGGCTGGCGACGAATAATCCTAGGCCGAGTAGGGTTGCGCTAGTCATATTACGGAAAATGGTGCTTGTCGCTTTCATCTGGTACTTCCTTATTGTGAACAAGGCGGATCGAGCCGTTTGGGCTCGAACATACGCAAACCAGCATAGGCAGAATTCATTAAATGGGAATGAATTTGGTATGTAAATTATGTATATACAACTTTAGAATGAAATAGGCAGAGTGCGACAGTCTGCCGCACCGATGGGATTAACGCGATACTTCGCTGCGGTAGGGGATGGCGCGCTGTGCACCTTCACGGGTAACCGTAATCGCCGATGCTGCGTTGGCAAAGCTGACGGCGGCGGCAATTGACATACCTTCACTTAAGCCGACAACGAGCGCGCCGTTGAAGGTATCACCAGCGGCGACCGTATCGATGGCTTGCACAGTGAGGGCGGGGATTAGCCCGGTAAAACCAGGGCTGCTAATAAATGCGCCTTTGCTACCTAAGGTAATCACCACAGTGGTAATCCCCTGTTGATGTAGCCATTGGGCCGCGAGTTTGGCATCTTCTTCATGCTTGACCTCAATACCCGTTAATGCTTCGGCCTCGGTTTCATTGGGGGTAATAATGTCGACCCATTTCAGGTAATCCAGCTCCTGAGTGGCCGCTGGCGCTGGATTGAGAACTGTGGTTATACCAAGACGTTTAGCCATTTGGAGTGCATTGCTAACTGTTTCGGTGGGTGTTTCGAGCTGGATCAGCAGGTATTGCGCATTGGCAAACAGGGCGTAATGTTTTTCTAATTCAAGGGGGGTGAGATGGGCATTGGCCCCAGCGGCGATCCCGATGGCGTTTTCGCCATTATCGGCGACAAAAATCATCGCCGTGCCAGTGCTCACATTGTCGACTAGGGTGATGCCCTCGGCTTGGATGCCATCCTTGAGCCAACTGTCGCGCATTTCATTTCCAATGCTGTCTTGGCCTAAGTGGCAGATAAAATCTACGCGAGAATCGGGAAGGCACAGCCGGGCGCAAGCGACCGCCTGATTGGCGCCCTTGCCACCATGTTCTAACCGATAGCTTCGGCTTTTTAAGGTTTGTCCAGGAACAGGCAAATACTCAAAGTTCATAACATGATCGGCGTTGGCACTGCCGATAACGAGAATATGGCTCATGAAAGGTTCACCCTTATGTGTCATCTGCGGTTGAGATACGTTGGAGTGTAGGCTGCTAAGCTGTGAACTAACAAGTCAACAAAGCCTTGTCTATTGAGTCCAAACAGCACTGTGGCATTGGCGGGCTTACCCGTAAGCTGATAGCGATCGACGACCGTCATCCCCAGCGTTAACTCGCTTTGGGTTTCGATTCCTACCCAGCAGTCTTGGGCATCAAACAGTTCAGGTTTGAGTAACCAAGCAATAGTACATGGATCGTGCAGCGGCGCGCCAACAAATCCCCATTTAGGATCCCTATGGTAAATCATAAAGAAATCCAGTAATTCGGCGACGCATTTAGCCACAGGGTTGGGAATTGCCCGAATACGTTCGATATCTTCGTCCATGATCTGCGCTTGATGGGTTACATCAAGGCCGCACATGGTTATGGGAATACCGGATTTAAACACAATATCGGCGGCTTCTGGGTCGACAAAAATATTAAACTCGGCGGCAGGCGTCCAATTGCCGACGCCGGCTGCGCCGCCCATCAGCACAATGCGTTCAATTTTATCGTGTAACTCGCTATGACTCGCGAGTAAAAGGGCGATGTTAGTCAGCGGCCCTGTGGGAATTAAGGTTACTGGCTGATGACTTTTGCGAATTTGCTGCGCCATTAATTCAACTGCGGTAATGGCTTGAGGACTAAAACTTGGATTAGGCAATGCAGGGCCGTCGAGTCCGGTTTCGCCGTGGACATTATCGGCAATAATTAAATCACGGGCTAATGGTTTGGCGGCGCCGCCCGCGACAGGAATATCACTGCGATTTAATAAGGTTAAGATCCGCAAGGCATTATTGAGGGTTTTATCTGGCGTTTGGTTACCGGCGCTGGTGGTGACGGCGAGTGGAACGAGATCAGGATGGGCTAGCGCTAAAATGAGCGCAATGGCGTCGTCATGGCCGGGATCGCAATCCAGAATAATAGGGCAAGTCATACTGTTACTCCTTTAAACAGCGGTGATGGGGGCTTAGAATAGCATGTCCAAGCGGGTGGGTGATGAGTGTGATGGTGTCTTTACAATAAACTGTGAGCTTTTTCTGATTTCTATCAATAAGCTGCTACAATTGCGCCGCTTTGTAGGTACAAACAAAGTTCATTTAATGCTTAAGCATCATGAAATGATAAGGACGTTTTGGCGTGTTGATTAATCGCAGTAAGTTAACCTTTAGTGTACCCTCGCGAGGTTGGGGGTGGCTCGAGGTACTATTTTTTACCTTACCCCCTATTTTAATCTTAAGTCTTGCTGGCTTTTTTATCACTGAAGGATGGCAAAAGTGGCATTTGGTCAATCAGCTTGAAGTGCGTGGCGATGTTGCCATTGGCCGAGTGATTGAGACAGAGTATCGGAGTGAACGAGGTTCGAACGGTATTTCTCGCCAAAGATTGGTGTGTTTGGTTGAATATCAAACCGCCGAGGGCGAAGTGATTCGTCAGTGGGAGCTTGATGGTGTTGATTGCCGTGCGACCTATCAATTAGTCCCGCCGCAGGGTGATACGCCGGGGGCATTAGTGCCCAACTATGCGCAAAGTGCTGTGAGCTACCTTCCTGATTCACCAACTCGTGCAAGTGCTGACCTTAAATTAACGCGCGATCTCGCCAAGTCGGACTTTGGCTTTGGTACTGCTGGCTTATTATTGGGTTTGCTGGTGGGCTATTTCTGTTCGACTCCTTTAAGAATTTGTTGGGCAGAGTCTCGTTATATCCCAATACTCAAGTATTTGGGGGATCAGCAAGATTACGTTGGAATTATCAATTTGCTTGAAACCTACAGGTGCCATCCCGCCGCTAACATTCTGGTATGGGAAGCGGCCGACCATATTGGCCATTGCCCTGAGTTATACCCGCGTTTTGTTGAATTATTTATCCAAATGGAACATGTACCAAACAAAAAGTATCTGGAATCAATCGGTGAAAAAATCGGTGAAAAAATTGAAATGATTAGCTTTTATCGCTTGAGTTCATTAGGGTTTCACGACTTGGCTCTCGCGATGTTAGCCCGTAGCAATCAAGCTTTATCGGCAAGAACATTAGCAACCTTTGTGCTGATGACTCGCACTCATCTGCTCCCTTTGGCGCTGACATTATCGGCAGAAAAGCTAAAGGCATTGGAGGCACTTTGTTATGCCAAGGAGCTTAGTTTTGGTTTGGAAGATGAAAAGCAATGCACTGTCGACCTTGCAGCCCGTATCGAATATTTACTCTGGTTAGTTAAATGGGTGCTCGATGATGCGCGTAGCGCGCCAGAGCAAAGTGTTAGCCCTGTGCAAGCGCTCATCTTGGCGGCATTTGGCCAGATGATGGCGCTGCAAACCCTCAGCCTTGATAGCGCGCAGGTCATTGATAAACATGCACAAGCACTATTGTCTCGGTTAGATACGAGTCATGGTTTTCAGCGCGCATTGAGGCCGATAATCGAGTCATTATCGGATAACGTAGCGCAACATATTCAACAACTCACGTTTTCAGCAACGACAAGGAAATAAGTTATGCAGTCTTATTCAATTCCTCGCCCTTTGGCATTGGTAGCTGCCTTAATCGCCCTACAATTAACGGCTTGTAGTCAGCCGAAACCTTTAACCGTATTCGAAAATGATAAGGAAGCCTTGTTGCAGTTTGATAACGGCAAACTGCTCCAATTTAAGGAGAATCCGAGTCCACAGTATCGCCATATTCCCTGTGATTTACCCGCAGTCGAGACTGTGGTCACCAACAGTTCGGCCTTTGCGGCGTTAACTCAATCCGGTGAGGTGATCACTTGGGGCGACAGTTATGCTGGCGGTGATAGCCGCGAGGTGACGGAGCAGCTTAAACAAGTCAAGCAAATCGTCCCAGTTAAGGACGGGTTTGCCGCGCTACGTCAAGATGGCACTGTGGTGTACTGGGGCAATGCGGGGAAATATAGCCTCGACAAAGCCCTGCAAAACCGCATGACCAATATTACCAAGTTGTTCGCCAATCAAGAGGCCATTGCCGCGCTAGATGCCAATGGCAAGGTGCATACTTGGGGTTATGGCCCCTACGGTGGCAATAGCTTACATGTGCAGGATCAATTAGTTGATGTGGTCGATATCTTTGCCAGAGGGCGCAGTTTTGTCGCCCTCAAAAAAGAGGGCAGTGCTGTGATTTGGGGGCAGGTTGAAGAGTCGACCAATATGAAAAAGTTACTCCCGCAGCTTACGGATGTAGCGAAGATCGAATATTTTCAACACACCTATGCTGCCTTGAAAAAGGACGGCACTGTGGTGAGTTGGGGTTGGCGCAGTGATGCTTACTCGATTCGCAGCGCCTTAAAAGATGTGGTGAGTATGACGGCAAACAATTGTGCCTTTGCGATTTTAAGCCCTACGGGGGATGCGCATTTTTGGGGCGATGGTATTAACTGTGGTGTCGATTGGATTAAAAAAACCGATATCACAGGGGTAAAAGAGATTATCAGTATTGGCTCAGGTTTTTTATTACTGAGGGATAAGGCTGTGCCGCAAATTGTGGCCGACGATACTGATTACGCTTATATGTTTGGGTTTCACGATGCTCAAGAGATTCTTGATAAATATTGGCAGGAAGGGAGTGTTATTACTCGAGGGCCAGCCTCCTTTGTGTTTACGCGTCCCGATGGCAAAGTGGTGCCCGTTGGTTATCGCGCCAACCGTGATAATGTGGAAAAGTTAATGGCACGTATTCCGCGCCTCACTTGGTTAAATGGCGCAAATGACGGTTATGTTGGCATTAGTGAAAAGGGGGAGTTGGTCTCTTGGTCGATGAATTTTCCCATGTTCGACAAGTCGACAGTGCAACCTGCTGACTCGTTAGTGATTAAATCGCTGGATTTTACCCCCGCTGCCCAATGCGAAACCCCTGAACAACGTCAGGCGATTTTGAGCACAGACAGACCAAAACCTGCGGCAAAAAATTGGGATGGTGTTTTCTAACTTATGTGAGTTTTTTCGCTCACTTGAGATTAATGGACTTTCATCCGTATAGACGTCTATAATGCGCGCGCTCAGGTCAGATATGACCTGAGCCTTGTTGGGCGTTAACAGGTTTTACGCCCTTTGAACCTAATTTTGAGTCAACCTTCTGTGGTGCTTGCGATGATAGCGTCGCGAGATAATCGGGAAGCCAGTGAAATTCTGGCACTGCCCCCGCAACGGTAAAAGGTGAGAGACGGCCGCATTCGATAGGTGTTCACGATGAACCCGTAAATCGCAGTGTGCAAAGGTCAGTTTCGCGTTTATCTCTAGTGAGATGGATTATAGCCTAAGTCCGGAGACCGGCCCTAAAGGTGTTTTTGAGATTTCGGTGGGCAGATCTCAAAATGCGATAGTGACTATCAGTATTTTCTACTGAATCAACGATATCGTGGCGCCAATGCCCCGTTTTCCTTGCAGGAGTTAAAGGTAAAATGGGAACACATCCAACAAAAATCGCGCTGCTGATCGGCAGCCTTTGCAGTTTTTCAATTATCGCGCCCGTTATGGCGGCTGACGATACCAGCACAGCTAAAGTCGATGAGCATCTTGTCGTGATAGGCCGCTCTGATAAGACCCCGTTAAATATTGCCGCCAATGTGAATGTGATTGATGCAGCAGCGATTGAAATGAGTGGCGCGACTAATTTGACCGACGTCTTACGCGGCCAAAGTGGTATTCAAATTTCGGATAACAATATTGGTACTAGCTTTGCTATGCGTGGTTTTAGCGCCAGCACAGCGGTAAACAACACCTTAATTTTACTCGATGGTCGCCGCCTAAATAACATCGATATTGCCGCGCCTAGCTTAAATGCGATTCCCTTAAATCTGGTTGAGCGCGTCGAAATATTATCGGGCAGTGCGGGCGTGCTCTATGGCGATCAAGCCGTGGGCGGGGTGATTAACATTGTGACTAAGTCGCCTGAGAATACTGGCGGCAGCGTGCAATTATCCGGCGGTAGCTTTAATACTTACGAAGGTCGTGGCGACGTGTCTGGCGCAATCAACAAGGATTGGCGCTATTTCTTGAGCGGTAGTTACAACCAAGGTGACAACTATCGTCAGCATAATGCAAACGAAACAGGGTCTATTCTGGGTCGCATTCAATATAAAACGGCGACGGATTCTTTCTTTGTCGAAACCAGCTATTACGATGATGATCGTGAAAATCCTGGCTCATTGACGGTCGATCAATTCAAGTTCGATCCACGTCAGTCTTCCAATAAAAGCGAATATGTCCATGAGATGACCACTGCGGCGCGCAGCGGTTATCAGCATCAGCTTAACCAAAACTGGGCGTTAGCGGCGGATTTGGATTACAGCGATACCTTAGTCAGCTCCGTCAATTGGGGCGCGGGTAGCCATAACACCCGCTCGCTGTTGATGTTTAGCCCCAAAGCTTTAGCCAACTACAGTACACGCCAAGGCGAGCTAAACCTAGTGACAGGCTTAGATATCAGCCGTGGTAAGGCCGATTACGATTCTATGGCACGTAGCAATGTGCAGGACATGCAAAGTGCTTATCTACAAGCCACTGTGCCATTAAGCCATACCTTAAGTTATGTGGTAGGCGGACGTTATGCGCGGGTGACTGACGAGTTAGTCGATGGCAATGTCTATCCAAATGGTATCGATTTAGATGAAGATGCCACCGCATTCGAGTTTGGCCTAAACTATCGCCCGAGCGCCGAGCACAGATTCTACCTGCGTGGCGATGAGAACTTCCGTTTCGCCAAGGTCGATGAGCAAGCTTACACCCCGAAAGATGTGTTTGGCTTAAAGCCACAGACTGGCCGCTCCTATGAGGCGGGTTGGGATTGGACAGTTGCCAGCCAAAGTCTGCGCGTGAGCTTATACCGCCTCGATTTAGAAGATGAAATTGTCTTTGACCCAAGTGCGGAAAAACCTGTTGGTGGTAGTTTTCAAGGTGCAAACGTTAATGCCGATGCCTCACGCCGTTATGGCGCGAGTGCCGATTGGGATTGGCAGGTGACTCAAGCATTACAATTAGGGCTGGAATATAACTATATCGATGCCGAATTTACCGATGGATTGAATGATGGCAAGAAATTGTCTTGGGTGGCGGAGCACTCCGGGCGCGGTTATGTCAGTATGGATGTTGCGGAGCATATCCAACTGTTTGCAGAGGCGATTTACACGGGCGAGCGTTTCGTCGAAGGCGATAATGCTAACCAAGGCGAAAAACTTGCTAGCTATGTGCTTGGTAATCTTGCCCTTAACTATAGCCGTGATGCTTGGCTTGCGAGCTTACGTATCGATAACCTGTTTGATAAAGACTATGTTAGCTCAGGTTATTATGGTGGCAACTGGGGTGACGGCTATTACTCAGGCCGAGGCCGTGATATTCGCTTGACGGTAGGTTACCGCTTCTAAGCTGAATCCTAACAATTAAGTGATTTAGCGCATTTTAAAGCCAGACTCAGTCTGGCTTTGTTATTTCTGTTGTTTGATGCAGAGAAAAATCCTCTCTACGGGTGTAAGATAGGCTAAATCGTTGCTTATACAGCAGAGCAGATCACCTATACGGTTGATACAATTATTATACGACTTAGTGCTGAAATTCTTTGTGGTTTGGGTATGATGTGAGCGGTATTCGAATCATCTTATAGCTAATAACAGGTGTAAAGTGTCCTATGACAGATCTTGAGCAACAGGTTTTTACTCAAGTGAGAGCCATCATAGCGAATGAAGAGCAAGTAATTGGCCGCCGTGGGATCTTAATTCCACTTAAAAAGGCCATTCTTGCTGAAGGCGATATTCGTAATGTGATCGATATTATTTCGAGCGATCCCGCGTTAGCGGCCCATATGTTGATGCGCAGTAATTCAGCGCAGGCTTCTGGCGTGGTCAGCCCCAAGTCTCGTTCCTTAAAAGACGCCTTAATTCGTTTAGGTCAAGTCAATATTTACCGTTACGCCTTTGCGTTCTATCTGAAAGAGCGCCTCGATGAATTACCTCAACCCTATAAGAAGCTGGTGCAAGGTTATTGGAAACTCACGGAAAATATTGCAACTGATGCGGTCGACAGCTTGGTCGATATGCCGGATGTCGATGTCGACCCTGATGAAGTACAAACCTTGGCGCTGTTTAGCGTATTCGGGCAAATTATTGCTTTAACCGCTTTTGCCTATTTGAATGCGAGCTCTGAGCAATCTTTCCCGTTAAGTGTGATTAAGTCATTGATTGATAATCAGCAACAAACATTAACCATCGAAGCCTTTGAAGCCTTAGATCTCGACCAAGATCTGCGCCAAGAGTTTATGATCGCCCATAATCTGCGCCAGACCCGCAACCCGAACTCATCTGGGTTAGTTCTGCGCCGAGTATTGTCAATGCGCGGTTTATTGCTTAATCCGCTCTAAGAACTGCTTATAAAAACAAAGCCTGCAATAGCAGGCTTTGTTTTACTTTCAAAATCTTAGTTAGATTTCTGCTGGCGAGTTAAGCCTTCGCTTGCCACTAATTGCAGCCAATTTTGCACTAACGCCGAGTTGGCACTGTGGCGACGATAGGCACCAAATAGTGGGCGCTTTAACCCCTCTTGGCCTAGTTTTACCGCGGCGAGGCTTAAACCATGTCCTTCATTAATAGACCAATTGGGCAGGGCGGCGATACCGTCCTTACAGGCGATGCGTTGCAGTAACATCATGGTCAAATCACAGGTTTTTTGCTCGCCAGCTTCTATGCCCGCGGGTTCTAAAAAGTGGCGGTAAATATCTAAACGCGCCAGTGGCACCGGATAACTGATTATCGGTAAACGCGACAATTGCTTAGGCGTAACATAGGCTTCTTTCGCTAAGGGATGATCCTTAGCAACTACTAACTTCACTTCAAAATCAAACAAATGCTGATAGGCTAGCGAGTGCCCTGGCACGGGATCTGAGGTGAGCACTATATCCAGTTCGCCCATTTCTAGGGCATTGAGCGAGTCGAATAGATGACGGCTTGAGAGATCTAACTCGGCTTGAGGATGATCTTGCCTAAATTGCTCCATCACTGGCATTAACCAGCGAAAACAGCTGTGGCATTCAATCCCAACCCTTAGCTGATTAGTATCGGTCTCCAATCCATTTTTGAGATCGGTTTCCGTCTCCAACACCTTAGGGAGGATCTCTTCTGCGAGGTGTAACAGGCGAGCGCCTTCCTGAGTGAAGGAGAGGGGTTTGCTCTTACGCACAAAAATGGGCGAGTTAATTCGTTGCTCTAACTCCTTAATTTGATGGGAGAGCGCCGATTGGGTGACAAAACGTTTTTTGGCTGCGCCCGCCAAGCTGCCACTCTCTTTCAGTGCCATTAAGGTTCGCAGATGTCTTAGTTCGATCATGATCACTCCAAGTGAATTTCGCTCATGTTGCGCTTGAAATCAATTCGGTTGCTGGCGTAGAGACTATCACAATAAACTTCTAGACGTCCAGACGCCCATTGTGATTTATCCAAGCTTAAATGCGAAAAAATGTTTAGGAAACACAATCCGGTGGGTGTTAGTGCCGAATAGGCTTATCTCAGATAAAGGAAGATATGGTATGCAATTAAACAGTCTTGGTTTTCCCCGTATCGGGCGTCGTCGTGAACTGAAGTTTGCCCTCGAAAAATACTGGCGCGGTGAGAGCACCCAAGCTGAACTGCATGAGGTGGCCAGGGAGTTACGTCGTACCCATTGGCAATGGCAAGTGGCAGCGGGGATTGAGCAAGTGCCAGTAGGGGATTTTGCCTTTTACGATCAAGTATTAACCCTGAGTGCGACCTTAAACGCTATTCCAGATCGTCACCGCGGCGAGGGCGCAATCGATCTTGATACCTTATTCCGTGTTGCCCGTGGCCGTGCACCAACCGGCACCGATGCGCCAGCCTCGGAAATGACTAAGTATTTCAACACCAACTATCACTACTTAGTGCCAGAGCTTAAGCAAGACCAAGTGTTCTCTATCGCCTATGAGCAGTTTTTTGATGAAGTGGCCGAGGCCCAGGCGCTGGGTTATAAAGCCAAGCCCGTATTGTTAGGCCCTGTGAGTTACTTGTATCTGGCCAAAACCGTGGGTCAGGATTTTGATAAACTCAGTTTATTGCCAAATCTTTTAAAAGCTTATGCTGAGATTCTTGCGCGTTTTGCTGCGCAGGGAGTGACTTGGGTTCAACTTGAAGAACCAATCCTCGCGCTCGAATTAACTCACGAGTGGCAAGCGGCGATTAGCGAATCTTATCAAGCGCTTAAAACGGCTCAAGTAAAGATTTTACTCACCAGCTACTATGGCAGCATTAGCCATCATCAGGCGCTGGTTTCCGCGCTGCCAGTGGCGGGTCTGCACCTAGATTTAGTGACTGCCCCTGAGCAATTAGCTTTGTTTGCTAATGCCTTAAGACCAGATCAAATTTTGTCAGTTGGCGTAGTTAATGGCCGTAACGTGTGGGCGGCTGAAGTTGACCTGATTGTCGAGCGTATCGGCAGCGTTGCCAGAGACTTATGCTCACAAGACGGATCGCGCCTATGGATTGGCACCTCCTGTTCATTGCTGCACAGCCCTGTGGATTTAGAGGTGGAGACAACGCTCGCGCCGACGCTACGTCAGCAGCTTGCGTTTGCTAAGCAAAAGCTGCTGGAACTGGCTAATGTGCGCCAATTGTTGCAGGCCCCTGAGTCTGTCGCGGCCAAAGAGATAGTTAACACCTGTTTGGCCCGCCGTGAGGCCAAGGCGCAGGCGGCGGATGCTAAAGTAATCGCCCGTGTTGCTGCGCTGACCCCAGCCGACTATGAGCGTGTGAGCGAATTTACTGAGCGCCAAGCGGTGCAGCAGCGCAAGTATCGTTTGCCATTGCTGCCAACGACCACGATTGGCTCATTCCCACAAACACCGGCAATCCGTGGTTTACGCAGTCGCTGGCGCAAAGGTGAGTTAAGCGATGCCCAATATACCGAGCAGTTGCAGCAAGTGACTCGCGATACTATCGACCGCCAACTCAAACTCGGTATCGATGTGCTGGTACACGGTGAGGCCGAGCGTAATGACATGGTGGAATACTTCGGCGAGCAGCTCGAAGGTGTGGGCTTTACCAAAAATGGCTGGGTACAGAGTTATGGTTCTCGCTGCGTGAAGCCGCCATTGATTTATGGTGATGTGAGCCGCCCGAAAGCCATGACGGTTGATTGGGCTGTATTTGCCCAAAGCCTGACGGACAAACCTGTCAAAGGTATGTTAACGGGCCCTGTGACGATTCTACATTGGTCGTTCGCCCGTGAAGATATCAGCCGCGATACCATTGCCACCCAATTGGCGCTGGCAATTCGTGATGAAGTGGTGGATTTACAACATGCGGGCATTGGCATTATTCAAATTGATGAGCCAGCCTTCCGCGAAGGTCTGCCATTAAAACAAAGTGAGTGGCAGGCTTACTTAGATTGGGCGGTCAATGCCTTTAAACTGAGTGCGGCAGGTGTGGTGGATGAAACCCAAATCCACACTCATATGTGCTACAGCGAGTTTAACGACACGATTGCCGCAATTGCCGCCATGGATGCTGACGTCATCACTATCGAGACTTCGCGCTCACGCATGGAGCTACTCAACGCCTTTGAAGATTTTGAATATCCAAATGAAATTGGCCCTGGCGTTTACGATATCCACTCGCCCAATACCCCAAGTGTTGAGGCTATGGTGCACCTTATCGAAAAAGCGGCGCAAAAAGTGCCAGTGCGCCAACTGTGGGTTAACCCCGATTGCGGCCTTAAGACCCGCACTTGGGATGAGGTAGAACCCGCACTGAAGAACATGGTGGATGCGACCCGCGAACTGCGTCGCCGCCTCGGCTAAGTGCTTGTGATATCTGTGCAATAAATGCCTCTTTGGCATAGCGTAAAAAAACAGGGATACTTTAGGTATCCCTGTTTTGCTATTGGTTGTTTATAAGGGCTATCCATTTAGCGCCACCAGTGTCAATATGTAGTAATGAAAACTTCATCGTATTTATTAAAAGCTGGCGTCGATTACCCTACAAATTGGGACGAATTTGTTGATTGGTTTCATGATGAACAATCTTGCACTAGCTACCTTTACGCACTTCGTTGGCCAAACGGATTCATTTGCCCAAGCTGTTCGAGCCATCAATCACCTTATCAGTTAAGTAATGGCAAGTTAAAATGTCATGCTTGCCGTTTTCAGTGTTCAGTAACATCAAGTACACTTTTTGACAAAACAAGAACCCCCATGAAAAGTTGGTTTGCAGCTGTCTGGTTTATTACAAATCAAAAGAATGGGGTCAGCGCTCTTGGAGTCCAAAGGCTATTAGGTCTTGGGAGTTATCAAACTGCTTGGTCTTTAATGCACAAGTTAAGATATGCCATGGTTGACCCTGAAAGAGATAAACTGTCCGGCATCGTAGAGGTTGACGAAACATTAATAGGTGGGGTCATTCCAAAATCATCTATTAAAAATCAACAGGGTAAGCGTAAAGCTATAGTTTTGGTGGCTGTTGAGCTGCTATCACCCTCTGGATTTGGGCGGATACGTTTAAGGCAAGTAGAAAGTGCAACTAAAGAACATATCCATCAATTCATTCAAGATGTAATAGAGCCTGGTAGCACAATTTGTAGTGATGGTTCTCAAGCATACAAGCAAATAGACAAAAAAGGATATAAGCATAATCGGATGGTGCATTTAGGTTCATCTGTACCTGCACATGAAACAATGGCTGGGGTGCATCGAGTCTCATCATTATGTAAAAGATGGCTTTTAGGTACGTATCAAGGTGCGGTAAAGGCTAAGCAACTTGATTATTATTTAGATGAATTTACATTTCGCTTCAACAGAAGAAAGTCAGATTCTCGGGGATTATTATTCTACAGGTTGCTTGAGCAAGCAGTGCGTTCTAAGCCGATAACGTACCAATCAATTAAAAATCGATAACCACAATATATAGTGGTTGGTCGTGCTAAGTGGATAGCCCTTTTGTTTATACAGACCTTTGCTTAAAAAATCAGCGTTCCACTCCATGACCCTTTAGTTTGAGGTATTCAGATAATCTCAAGTAACATGGATTTAAATGGTTCAACGTTTTATCCGTATATTTAAAGGTCTAGGGCGCAAACTTCTACACAGATATTTGCAAATCTTTACCTGATATCGACACTTCCTTCGTCTACTGCGCTTAGCTAACTCTATATACTGACAGCACTATTTTTCCTCCCGCAAGATACACGCTTGCGCCCATTGGCATTGATGGACACCTAGATTCAGATGAAAAAATCCTCAAAGCGTAAATTGATATTGATCCTAAGCGGCCTCATCCTTCTCGGGGGCGGCGCTTATTTTCTGTTGCATAAACCCGAGGCGGCACCAAGCTATGTGACGGAGCCCGTCAGGCGAGGCGATATTGAAAACTCGGTGCTCGCCAATGGCATGTTGCAGGCTTCTAAATTGGTGAGTGTGGGCGCGCAAGTTTCAGGGCAAATTTTGAGTTTGTCCGTAGCGCTTGGCGAAGAGGTGAAAAAGGGCGATCTTATCGCGCAAATCGACAGCCTTGCCCAGCAAAACAACTTGCAAAATGCGCTGGCTTCCCTAAAAAACATCAATGCCCAGTACCGAGCGAAGCAGGCGCAAATACGTCAGGCAAAGCTCGAATATACCCGTCAGCAGCAAATGCTCGCCGATAAGGCCAGCTCCCGCGCTGACTTTGAAGCCGCCGAAGCCACGCTCACGGTTTATCAGGCAGAGCTTGAGCAGTTAGAGGCGCAGAAACAACAGGCTGAGATTAATGTCGACAGTGCCAGAATCGATTTAGGTTATACCAAAATCACTGCGCCTATGGATGGCACTGTCGTTTACTCTGCGGTTGAAGTGGGTCAAACCGTAAACGCCAATCAAACCACGCCAACCATAGTCGAGATGGCGCAGCTCGATACCATGACGGTCAAGGCGCAGATCTCCGAAGCCGATATCGTTAATGTGCGCCCCGGACAGCCAGTGTATTTCACTATTCTTGGCAGACCTAACCATCCCTATCGCGGCAGCTTAAGGGCTATTGAGCCTGGCCCGACGTCAATGGATGGTGACGATAGCAATATGAGCTCCAGCGATTCAGACGCCATTTATTACCATGGCCTGTTCGATGTCGAAAACCCCGACCGTACCCTACGCATTGGGATGACGGCGCAGATCTCGATTGTACTCGCCAAGTCTGATGATGCGCTGTTAGTGCCATCGCAAGTGCTCAAGGTTAAACCAAAGGATAAAGCAGCCTCGCCAGCGGAACGTAAGTCCCGTGGGCCGCAATATCAAGTGCCTGTGCTGGTGGACAACCAAGTGCAATATGTGGATGTCACCGTCGGGATTAATAATAAAATCAATGCTGAAATTCTTTCTGGTTTAAAGGAAGGCGACCAAGTAGTGCTCGGGATGCCTTCGTCCGATGATGGCAGCGCGCGTATGCGTCGCCCGCCTAGTGTGAGGTTTTAAGTGTGACTAAGCCATTACTGGAAGTGTCAGCTTGCTACCGCAGCTTTCAGGCGGGTGAGCAACAACTGACTGTACTTAAAGATATTAATCTTTCGATCGCTCGGGGTGAGATGGTGGCGATCGTCGGCGCCTCAGGTTCGGGCAAGTCAACCCTGATGAATATCTTGGGCTGTTTAGATAAACCCTCAAAGGGCGCGTACTTTATCGATGGCCAAGATACGTCGCAGATGGATGTGGATGAACTAGCAAAGCTGAGACGTGAGCATTTTGGCTTTATTTTCCAGCGGTATCATTTGCTTGGGGATCTGAATGCCGTAGGTAACGTCGAAGTGCCCGCTGTGTATGCGGGTAAAGATCGCTTAGAACGTCGGGATCGGGCGGAAAGCTTGTTATCGCGCTTGGGTTTAGGTGAGCGTCTCGATCATAAACCCAATCAGCTCAGTGGCGGCCAGCAGCAAAGGGTGAGTGTGGCGCGGGCGCTGATGAATGGCGGCGATGTGATCCTCGCCGACGAACCGACGGGCGCACTAGATAGTCACAGTGGTGAAGAAATGATGCGGCTATTGCAGGAGCTGCATCGCGAAGGCCACACTATCATCATCGTCACCCACGATATGCATGTGGCGCAGCATGCGGATCGCATTATCGAGATTAAGGACGGGGTAATTATTAGCGATGAGCCTAATCTTGCCTCGCAAACAGCGGTAAAAGCGCAAGTTGATATGAGCCTTGCAAAGCCTTCGGGAGCAACTCGCGTCGCAGCGTGGGACAGATATGCTGAAGCCTTAAAAATGGCGCTACTGGCGATGTCGACCCACAGACTGCGCACCTTTTTAACTATGCTGGGGATTATTATCGGTATTGCTTCCGTCGTGTCGGTGGTGGCGCTGGGGGAAGGCTCACAGCGGGAAATCTTAAAGAGCATTAGTTCAATGGGCACCAATACCATAGACATTCGCCCTGGTTTAGGCTTTGGCGATAGGCGCTCGGCAAGGGTGCGCACCTTAACCGCGAGCGATGCCAATGCGCTAAAAAATCTACCCTATGTGGATAGTGTTACTCCAAGTATTAGCTCGAGCGTGACAGTGCGTTTAGGTAATAAAGCCGTTACCGCATCAGTGAATGGTGTGGGGCCAGAGTTTTTCCGGGTTCGAGGCTATGAGCTTGCCCAAGGGCAGTTTTGGGACGATGACAGCGTTGATGCACTGGCGCAGGATGCGGTGATCGATGATAACACTCGCAAACAGCTATTCCCCGATAGCACCGGGGCTATGGGTTCTGTCATCGGCCAAGTGATCTTCTTGGGGGATTTACCCGTGCGGATTATCGGTGTGACTAAGCCTAAGGAAAGCGCCTTTGGTAACAGTGATGCCCTCAATGTTTGGGTGCCTTACACCACGGTTTCTGGCCGAATGGTGGGCAAGAAATACCTCGATGGCATTACTGTCAGGCTCGATGAATCCGTGCCAAGTAATGCGGCGGAGCAGGGGATCATTACTCTGCTGAAGATGCGCCACGGCACTCAGGATTTCTTTACCATTAATACCGATACTATCCGCCAGAATATTGAAAAAACCACCGCGACCATGACGCTATTAATCTCGGCGATTGCGGTGATTTCCCTTGTGGTGGGTGGGATTGGGGTAATGAATATCATGTTGGTGTCAGTGACTGAACGTACTCGCGAGATTGGTGTGCGCATGGCGGTCGGAGCGCGCCAGAGCGATATTCTGCGGCAGTTTTTAATTGAAGCTGTGTTGGTTTGTTTGTGTGGCGGCGCACTTGGGGTGGCCTTGGCCTATTTAATTGGCGTGGTGTTTGCGCAAGCGGGCGGGAGTTTCCAGATGATTTATTCGACGACCTCGATTGTTGCTGCCTTTGCTTGTTCGACCTTAATTGGGGTGTTGTTTGGTTTCCTCCCTGCCCGTAATGCGGCGCGTTTAGATCCTGTTGAGGCCCTGGCTAGAGAGTAACTCAATGAATAATAAAGTGTTAATGCATCAAAACAAATTAAGAACCCTTAAGCTCAGCGTGATTGCCATCAGCATTGCACTGCTGTCTGGCTGTGGCGCGCTAATGCGCTCCGACTTTGAGCCGCCCGCATTGCAAGTGCCAGAGCAGTGGCAGCATACCGCGGTCAATAGCCAAGTCAGTCTCGACCCTTGGTGGCAAAAATTCAATCAACCAGAATTGAATCAACTTATTAGCCAAGTGCTTAGCAGCAATAATGATCTGACTATTGCGACCTTAACCTTGCAAAAGGCGCGTTTACAGGCGGGGTTAGCACGGGATGAGCTGTATCCTCAGCTCAGCTCTAATAATGCGGCGTCGGTGAATAAACCGCTGGAGGGTGGCAGTTCGAGCAAGGCGTACAAGGCAAACCTATCGGTAAGCTATGAGGTGGATCTCTGGGGCAAAGTGTCGGCCAATATCGATCAAGCCCAGTGGACGGCGCTGGCAAGCGTTGAGGATCGAGAGAGCACTGCGCATAGTCTCGTCGCGACGACGGCCTCGCTCTATTGGCAGATTGGTTATCTGCATCAACGCATTGAGCTTAGCAATAAAAGTATTGAATACAGTCGGCAAACGCTGGCATTAACCGAGCGCCAATATGCCTCGGGCGCGGTGACTGAGTTGAATGTGCTCGAGTCCCTGCGTAGTCTTGCGGGGCAAGAGGCCGCCCACAGTCAATTGCTGCAACAGTTGGTTGAAGCCGAAAATGCCCTCGCGATCTTACTCAATCGCGCCCCGGGGCAAGTGGCGGTTGAGATCAAACAACTGCCGGACAGTGCGGTACCTGAGATTGGCGTTGGCATTCCCGCCGACTTGATCGGCCGTCGTCCCGATGTGAAGGCGGCGTTGTATCAATTGCGCTCTGCGCTTGCCAGTAAGAATGCGACTTACGCAAGTTACTTCCCAAGTTTGAGTTTGACCGGCAGCGTGGGTGAGTCGACCTCCGAGCTAAAAGAGCTGTTGCGTAACCCCGTCGGTAGCTTAGGCGCAGGTTTAATGCTGCCCTTTTTGCAATGGAATCAAATGCAAATCAACAATGATCTTGCCGATATCGACTACCAAACGGCGATTGTGAATTACCGTAAAACCCTCTACAGCGCCTTTGAAGATGTGGATAACGCCATCTCGGCAAAGCAGCAATACGCCTACCAAGGTGAGAAGCTTGAGCAGCAGTTTAGCGCCGCTGCACAGGCTGAAGCTATCTACGAGAGCCAGTATCGACACGGCGCTATCGGCATTCAAAATTGGATTGATGCGCAGGAGAATCGCCGCAGCGCCGAGGCCGCATTGCTGGAGAATCGCTATAACCAATTAACGGCTCAAGCGACACTCTACCAAGCCCTCGGTGGGAGCGATATTGCGCCGCTATTAGCGGATAACTAATTGAATTGTTAAATAAATAAAAACCGCGATGCCTTAGGCTATCGCGGTTTTTTATTATCTATATCAGACGATTGCGTTTAGCTGCGCAGGATCTGGAGTGGCAAGCTTAACATATCATCGCCCGTACCCGCTAAGTGCCAGATAATCCCAACGAGGGCGGCAACGGTCGCTAAGTACCAAATGGTTGAGAAAATCTGTCCATATCTGTCCAGCGGCAAGAGGTGGCTTTGATGGCGAGAGCGCCATTCAAATACAATTTCTAAACTGCCGATAAGTAGCAAGAAACCGAGCAGGGCTAAGCCTAAGGTGTAGCTGATATAGACACCAAAGGCGGCGCCGATGACGCAGGCAATTAATCCCATAATGCTGTTCATCGAGAAGCTAATGCTTTTTAAAATATGGCCGCCATCGAGAGGCAAAATTGGCAATAAATTAAACAGATTAAGTAGTGCATTAAAGGCTGCTAGTCCCGCGAAGAAGATATTGTCGGTAAAGTGGTAAGCGATAAGTGAACCCACTGACATCAACAGGCCAAAGGTCGGCCCCATAATGGAGATCACCACATCTTGCCAACGGGTGTTAATTTTTTCATCGCTGAGGGCGAGTCCGCCCATAAAGGGGATAAGGTAAATTCCTTTGGTTTTCATTCCAAAGTACTTCATCGCACGGATATGGCCGTATTCGTGGAAGACTAAACAGGCGATAAGGGCTAAGGCAAATTGGAAGGAGAATAGCCAAGAATAGGCGGCCACACTCGCGCCTGCGAGCACCACTTTGATGACTTTGGCGCTTTTTAGTAGCTTAAAACCGAGGGAGGCTAAGCCCACAAAACTGAATTTTTGTGGCGCTGTCACGGGAATTTCAGGCATTTGCCGTTCGATATCTTTTTCTGTGCGAGTACCTTGGGCAATCACTTCCTCATCCACTAATAGTCGATAATCAAATCTAAAGGGTTGCCAAACGACATCGGTTTCGAGCCGAACAAGGATTTTGTTTTCAAGAACCTGCGCTTCGCCGGAATCGCTGGCCAATTGGCTGTGATGTTGAGTGAGTTCAAATTGATGGACTTTGAGGCCGCCATTGTCCACCGAAGCGGCTTTTTGTGAGACTAAGTTATTGTCCCAAAAGAGTAGTTGCCAACCTGCGAGGGAGCCTTCCAAACGCAGTGATTTGCCTAAGCAGTCAATCTTAAGTAGTTCCAATTTAGGTTCCGTTTGTTGGTGTATCCGAATGATGCCCTGCGTTGATTTGGCACTTTAAGGCAAAGTATGAGTATCAATCGCTTGGGCATAACGGGCTGACCCGTGTGTGACAAATTATGCCTGCTAAATGTGGTTGAGGATATTAGCTTTTTGGATCATCTCCTTGAACACTGTGAATCTTATCAGATTTTATTCAGGCTAAACTTAGTCATCCAAGCTATGGACGATTTCCATTCCTTGGGCAAACGTTGTGAAAGCTAATTTGGCCACACAACATTGGCCAATGGCATTGGCATGTTTTTGCACCCACTTAATGAAATCGATCAGAGATAGTTTTTGCTCTTGTTTTAGGAGGTTAGGCAGCTCGCCAATGGGATCTTCGTGAATGGTGGTTGGAGTTGCACGGATCAAATATTGGTTACCTAGACTGTCGAGTAACAGATCCGTATCGATAAACTGATGCTGATATAGGCAGGCGAGTTCTAACCAATCACGTTGATGGGCAAGGTAAAGGAGTTCATCATTTTGAGTCAGCTTAACGACTGCAGGCCATTGAATGTCAGCCATTCTTACTTGAGTCATGTGTATTCTCGTGACCATATTTTGATTCAACCTACAACATTTCACCCAACGTTGGCGCATTGGCGTGGGGAAATCGTTAGGGCAGTATGCCACCGACCTGATAGAAGAAGAAAGATATCGTGAGATTTTCTAGGGTATGTTGACGTTTTGAGACGAAATATTGTTCGTTCAGGCAAGTTTGTGCGCGCAAAAACAGGGATGAGGTGTTGTTATTCCGATTAAATGACGAGCGGTTCCGATGACGAATAAGGGGGCGAGCTTATTAGGCGCCACCTTCTGGCTAGGTTTGTTGGCCTTGCTGCTGCGCTATCGTCCGTTTATCAAGAACGAACAACATTGCTCGGGCTTTTTGTGTAAACGGTTGCAACATTACCGCCCAAATTCCCCTTGAAACGTCAACACACAAGCTAATTTGTGGCTCCTTGAGCCTTGGGCTTGGCATTGTAATCAAAGTTAATCTCTTGATTGATATTGGAGATCGAGCAAGTGCCGTGTTCGCGGGTCGTTCTATGATTGGCTTGGCCGATATGAAACTCGACATTGAGGAAGACGTGCTTAATAACGTCGATATGGTATTTATCAAAATAGCTTTCAACTTCTTGCTTTAGACCGTCAAACTCAAGCTCTTCGCGGATACGTTCATTCAAGATGCGATTTTTCTCATCGAGCATTATCTTAATTTGCTCGATCATCACGGGATCATTTTGCCATTCCGATTTGGGCGGTAGCTTTTTTAGCCGAGCCTCAATATCCAGTGTTGCAAGCACCATTGCCTGAACACTTTCTTCAATGTGTTTAAGGTTTTGTTTGAGCTCACCTTGCTCCATCGCACAAAATACTTCTGTTTTAGTGCCAGCGGTAGCTCCAATGGCGACCGCAATTAGCCCTTTTTCTGCATGGGCGATACCACCAATTAAGTCACCACGACGGCCGCTGGTATCGCTTACCGTCAGGGTTCCAGCCGTTTTGGTATTACTATGAAGTAATTGTTTTGTAATTAAAATATTCCCCTTCGCGGTTAATTGGGAATATTGCACAAATTGGGCGCTGATCTGTCCTTGTGCTGTGAGGTTAGTGGAAAACTCATTGACGCGAATTTGCCTGCCGATCACACCTTTACTGACGGTAATATCACCTTCCGCCTCAAGGGTGGCTGAATCGACAAAACCCATGACGGTAATGTCACCAGCACTTTTCACTATCATGCCCTCATGCACGTCACCAGTGATTAAAATACTGCCTTTAAAGGTGACATGACCTGTGCTGATGTCCACGTCTTTGACCTGTAACACGTCATCGACATTCACGCCTGTACGGGTTTCAACGGGTTGCCCTGCGACTGTTGCGATGAGTTTATTGGGATCTTTGGGATGGAAGTCAGCACCTGTACCTGCTTGTAGTGGCAGATCTTTTCCTGGCTTTTGCTTAATCACTTCGCCCTTAATGTTATAACCGGGGGAGCCTTCTGTCGCGGGGTGTTTTATCATCAAAATATCGTTGGGCTTGACCATAATCATGGAGCCAAGATTACGCATATCGACTGTGCCGTCTTCCCGCTCCTGTGGCTGGAGTAAGCGTTCACGGGCCAGCGACACCTTACGCTCCAGTACGGCATTTTGGCCGTTTATGGCGTGTTTGCCTTGGGCTATTTCATTTTTGCAGCTATTACCGGGTTTGAGTTTGGTCATTTTTTGTAGCAAGGTTTGGATTTTTAGTTTGCTTAACCCCATGCAAACATTGTTTTTTTTAAGTTCAGTGAGAATTTCTGGTAAGTCGACCGCTTTGCCTCCACAAGGTGCGGTTAAGGTCATTGTCGCGAGCATTTTATCAGGGCTGATTTCGATCTTAACGCTACCATCACGGCGCTCCGCCAGTACGGCAAACAGCTCAAATTTCCCCTTATCTTGATTGCATAAGGTGTTGGTTTGCGCGACCACTTTATCAATTGCCTGATCAAGCGGATGCAGTAAACAAAACTCAGGGAGAGACAAAAGGCGCATCACATCATCACGGTTGATAGGACCATGATCTTTAGGGATCAGGCGTAATTCCGCCTGGCTTTTGTCACTGCTTAACTCGAGGAGTTCAGGGGCCAACATATGAGCGCTTCCTACTCGGTTGTTTTATTTTTGTTTTATCGACTAACGCGAGTATAACAGTAGAAACTTTGTCCAAAGAAGCCTTTTTGACGCGGAAAAAGGTAAATGTAGTTAGTTTGTTGCTGATGGTCTATTTGTTGATTTTTAAATAGATTTTTATTTGATTAACACCCTGTTAGCCAGTGTTATCATTGGTTTTTTGCCATATTTTTAGCATGAACGTTGATTTAGTTAGTTTTTTGCTGTTAACAAAAACTAAACTTTACAACGCAAGCGCTTATGATAGGGCTGTCAATTAGCCATAAATTGGGGGTCATTAAGGGGGGACTGCTATTGATTCCGTTCACAAAATCATGAAATTGTTGTTTGCAAACAGGCCCAGTAAAGGGGGGCTAACCTCGTTCATTATGCGCTTTGCAAAGGGGAAAAGTTTTCTATCTGGTATTGTTAAGTCTAAACAATATCTAGGGAGTTTAAATTTATGCCTTTTAAGGTATTGAATTTAATTGTTTTTACTTAATTAACGGTTGCCGCACTTTGCAGAATTTCTCTATTGATCTGAACTAGCAACTGAGGTGAAAAATATTCGCCGTTAATTTGGGGGAATGACCCCTTTTTCATTCACCGCCTTTGCAAGAGATATGCATAAAAAAAGCCGAGTGATTTATCACTCGGCTTTAAACATGTCCTTGATATTAAATTATTTTGTGAAAAATACCAGTGTCCAAGGGACTATGTATGCTTGCAATACTGTCAGTACACCAATAAAAGTACAGAAAAATAAACTGTGCTTTAGGGTAAAGCGGAAAAGGTCTGATTCTTTACCTGCCAATCCCGTAGCTGCGCAGGCAACGGCAATTGATTGAGGTGAAATCATTTTGCCAGTTACACCACCTGTAGTGTTTGCTGCGACTAATAACTCGGGTGTTACACCGATTTGGTTGGCGGTATTGGCTTGTAGTGCACCAAATAAGGCATTTGATGAGGTGTCTGAGCCTGTTAAAAATACACCTAACCAACCTAAGAATGGCGAGAAGAAGGGGAATGCTACGCCAGTGCCTGCGAGCACGAGTGCTAAGGTTGAAGATAGACCTGAATAGTTTGCAACAAAGGCAAATGCTAATACTAATCCAATTGACAATATCGGGAATCTTAATTCAATTAAAGTGTCTTTAAAGGATGTCAGTGCATTACTTATTGACATTTTAAGGACCACAATTGAGATCATTGCTGCGATTAAAATTGCTGTTCCAACAGCGCCTAATAAATTAAGTTTATATATTGCTGCATAAGGGGTTTCCTTAGCGACAATAGGCGCAGTTTTGATAACTAAGTTATGTAGGTAAGGAACTTCAATACTGATAGTGGCAAAACTTAATGCCAGCTGCACATCTTTGATACTCCATAACGTCACAATCGCCGTGAGAATAATAAATGGAGACCAGGCTTTAAATATTTGGCCATTTGAGAAAGTAGATTTAGGCGTAACAGCTCTTTGTTTCATCCCTGAGAAGGTGAAAATTTCTTTTGGCTGCCAAACTTTTAAAAATAACGTTAAACAAATTAAACTGACTAACGCCGAAGTAATATCGGGTAATTCTGGTCCGATAAAGTTTGAGGTCAAAAATTGGGTAACCGCAAATGAAACACCTGCAACTAACGTTGCTGGCCAGGTTTGACGTATTCCCCTGATACCATCCATCATTGCGATAAGCCAGAAGGGAACAATAATCGATAATATCGGTAACTGACGGCCTGCGAGTTGTCCAATATGGAATGGATCTAGTGATGACACTTGACCCGCTACGATAATAGGGATACCCATGGCTCCGAAGGCTACTGGCGCCGTATTTGCGATTAAGCACAGTCCTGCTGCATACAATGGATTAAACCCAAGTCCCACGAGTAACGCAGCTGTAATAGCAACTGGAGCGCCAAAACCTGCAGCCCCCTCAAGGAAGGCACCAAATGAGAAACCGACCAATAGCATTTGCAACCGTTGATCTTCGGTGACAGAGATTACTGAAGAACGAATAATCTCGAATTGGCCTGTTTTAACAGTAATTTTATACAAAAACACTGCAGTGATAATAATCCAAGCAATAGGCCAGAGACCATAGCTAAAACCATAGATAGCTGAAGCTAATGCTATACTTACAGGCATTTTGTAAGTGATGATCGCTACTGCTAAGGCAATTAATAAGGTTAATGCTCCGGCAATATGACCTTTCAGTTTTAACACCGTCAAAGCGAGAAAGAAAAACACAATAGGCAGTAAAGCCACGATTGCGGTGAGCCACAAGCTACCGAGTGGCGTATATGTTTGGGTCCAAGTCATAGGGGGTCCATATGGTTATAATATAGTAATAAACAGTATTGTGTATGCAACATTACAGATACTAATGTTTAGTGATGTTGGAGTAATATTTTATTCTTCAATAAGTGACATTGGTCACGCAATGTGGGGGTAGGTGAGAGGTTTAAAGGCGCAAATAGCAAAAAAATAAGATATAAGGCATGTGCTTGCGGTATAGCTAAATTAGTTATTTTTGAGGTGTGCGTTGTCAATGCGTTTTGTTTGCTGGGTTAATCAAGGTATAAATTTTTGAAGTATAACTAATGATTTTATTGTTTAAAGTGGAAGGTATGACTAATTTTATAATGAAATTGTTTTTAAATATTAGATTTATTTATGATTTTATTCTTAAATTTATAGATTCGAGCGCACGTTGAATTTATTTATTTGTTATTTTTAATGTGCTTTAAATCGCTATTTATATGCGTTTTGGTAATGTGATGATGTGATGATGTGATGATGTGATGATGTGATGATGTGATGATGTGATGATGTGATGATGTGATGATGTGATGATGTGATGATGTGATGATGTGATGATGTGATGATGTGATGAACGGTTTGACTCAAGATTATTTAGCTGTTGTGGATTAAAATCGTAGTTACATCGAACTTAAATGCTTTAATTGTCGTGTCAGATAAAAATTATTTGTGCATGTGTCAAAAATAAGCGACTTTGTTTGGTTGAATGTTTTTTGCTGAAATTAAAACTTGTGAGGGAGTGTGTGTTGGTATTTCGTTACTGTAAAAAAAATCGGATATTTTGGTTAGGTTATTAAGAGTTTTTTAAATTAAATTCCGTTTAGTAATTTATTGAATAATAACAGTTGATACTTCCAGGGAAACTGACTGTTATTTAGCGTAGTCATTTAGATTAATATGGAAACGCCAGATTAGGGCGCCGATATTCTCGTTATGCTGAGTACTCTTCCTATTATCGAGCGGAGAATGAAGTTTTCCCGCTCAATAACAGAATTAAGTGAAGCTTAGCTGCTATATCAAGACTGTTGGAAATAATAGAGTTTGTATTTGTTATTCTCAGCAGGCACGGTTAATTGGCCAAACTCGGCGGCGATTGTGTCCGAGTAGGGCAGATGGCGGTTAGCCACGATTTGCCAAATGCCTTTTGATTGTAATTGTTTAGCACTATCAGCCACAAAGCGCTGGGCGATATTAGTGGTGCTAGCAAGCCCATCGTGGAACGGAGGATTAGAAATAATACCATCGAATTTGCCACTGGTTTGGGCAAGACCATCGGAAGGATAAACCTTGGCCATCATGCCATTTGCCGCCAGCGTAAGTTCGCAGGATGCCAGCGCCATGGCATTGATATCAATACATTCCAACGATAGTGTAGGCTGTGCTTTGAGTAGCGTAGCGGCAATCACGCCGGCGCCACAGCCAAAATCCAGTACCCGACCAGATAGCGTTGGCAGATGCGACAACAATAGCTCAGTGCCTTGGTCTAAATGCTTTTCACTGAAAACACCGACCAAATTGCAGATGGTGATGTTCCCTTGTGGGGTGGAAAGTTGATACTGGCTAGCCCAATCGCTGAGTGTTATCTCTGGGGCGGTATCAATTAAGCTGCTGCCAAAGAGTAGGCTATGGCGGGCGTTATCGAGTTTGACGCCCGCAGCGAAATAATTAGGCAGCAGTTTGACTAAGGATTTTATGCCGCCTTTGTTTTCCCCCACCACCAGTAATTGACCATTAGGCACTAAATGCTGGGCGGCCAGATTAAATAAGTAGGGCGCTAACGGCTTAGCCTTAGGGAAGTACACGATAACGGTATTGTACTTATTTTGATGCGGCAGTTGATGGCCGAAATAGCAACGCAGTTTATTATTCGCCTGCGGCGCTAGATGCAGATAATGGTGGTAATCCAAGGCGAGGGCATCGACTGAACTTGCGACATCAAGCAGTGCTTTTGGTAGTAAATCAGCCTCATGATTTAGCACTAATACTTTATGTTGGCTCAGGGTTTCCTGATTACGGATGATGACTTGTGATGGATTAGTTAACACTGTGCGGCTACCGAAAAAAATAAGTGTGGGCATTATACCTCTTATTCGGCTTCGAGCCAGCCTACATCCCTGCTTGGATAAATGTGTGAAATTAATCGACTTGGCAAAATGAACATGAATTTTGCCTAAGTAAACCAAGGCCAATAAAAAAGGCAACTATGTAAAACACGGTTGCCTTTAAGCTGTTAGCTGGCGCGATATTCGCGTGGACTATTATTTTTAGCAAATAGCAGTAAGTAGCAGCAAACTAGCCCTGTGGCTGCACCGTTGTAGGTGCTGGGGTTTTTGGCTTCTTAGGTTTAGGTAACAGGCTAAAAATTTTATTGGCGATATCTGTGTTGTCTTGATGGCCGTTAAATAGCTCTGAAGCTGGGCCGGCGGCAAACACTTGCACATCCATACCCGTATGACCGCCCGTTGTCCAACCCGTATCAGTACGCTTATCAATTACATAGCGAATCGCCACCGCCAAGGTTTCCGCGCCTTGCGTTCTGGCAGCACTTAACTTAGAGGTTTCTTCTTCGGTAAGTGCAAAGCCTAAACCGCGAGATAAATCGGCTTGCCAAGCGTCACCGCTTATAGCTGCTTGCGCAAGTGTATCAGCGCTGGCGGAGATATTACGCAGGATCTCGGGATTCCAGTTGTAGTTGCCATCGGCGCCAATCGACAGGCCGCCAGTACTATGATCTGCGGTGATCACCATTAAGGTATCGGAATTCTGTCGCACAAATTGCTCTACGACTTCAATTGCGTTGGCAAACTCATCCATTTCGCCCATTGCGGCGGCAATATCATTATTATGCCCCGCCCAGTCGATAAGGCTGCCTTCAACCAGCAGTACAAAGCCTTGTTCATTTTGTGACAGTAAATTGAGGGCTTTTTGAGTCAAGGTACTGAGTTTTTTGGCATCTTTCTCATCGATAGCCCATGGAAGTTGCACCTCGGCAAACAGACCTATCACTTTAGGTTGGCTAATGCTGGCAAGCTCTTCAAAGCGCGTAATATGTTGATATCCCTTGGAGGTAAATTGGGCTAGCAACTCTGGGGAGAAATATTTTTGTCCACCACCTAAAAACACATCGGCATTGGTTTGCAGATAACTTAATGCCAGTGCATCGTAGTTTTTACGGCTCTCGTTATGGGATAAAAAAGCCGCTGGCGTGGCATGGTTAATTTGTGAGGTAACGGCCACCCCTGTGCTTAAGCCTAAGGATTTGGCCTTTTCTAAAATGGTGGGTAGTGGCTGTTTTTGAGTATCGACCGAGATGGCACCGTTATAGGATTTGACTCCTGTAGCAAGGGCCGTCGCTGCGGCGGCCGAGTCGGTAACATAACCACTGACACTGGCGGGATATGTGCTCGCCATCCCAACCAATAAACGGTCGAAGACGGTTTGTTCGACTTCTTCGGTATCTCGATTGTCTTTGTAATAGCGGTAGGCGCTAGTGTAGGAAGGCCCCATGCCGTCACCAATCATAATGACAATATTTTTGGGGCGCGATGGCGCTTTGACTGGGTCAGTCTCATTGGCACCAGCTTCTGCTGCAAATGTGGGTGAGGATAGCCATAAACTCATACCAAGCAGTAACAGTGGCGCTTTGGTGATACTCATATCAGATCCCTAGAAGTCGCAGGCGCTCTTAAGGCGCCTTATATTAATAATTAATCGCTTAGGCGTACAAGGTTACTGACCAAGACGAGTTTCGATTGCATCGAACAGCATGCCTGTGATATCGACATCAAACGCCGCTTGGATTTCGCGGATACACGTTGGGCTGGTGACGTTAATTTCAGTGAGTTTGTCGCCAATCACATCGAGACCTACAAAAATAAGGCCGCGTTTTTTCAGCTCAGGGCCAATGGCGCGGGCGATTTTCCAATCGGAATCCGATAATGGTTGGGCAACACCGCTGCCGCCAGCCGCTAAGTTTCCGCGGGTTTCGCCTTTTTTGGGAATACGGGCTAAGGCGTAGGGCACGGGCTCGCCATCTACCACCAGAATGCGCTTATCGCCCTTGGTGATTTCAGGAATAAAGGCCTGCGCCATCGCATATTGGTTGCCGTATTGCGTCAAGGTTTCGATGATCACCCCAAGGTTCGGGTCGTCCTGTTTGACGCGAAAAATCGAGGTGCCACCCATGCCGTCTAATGGCTTGAGGATAATATCGCCCTTAGCTTGGTGAAACGCGCGGATACGATTGGCATCGCGAGTCACTATGGTCTCAGGGGTAAATTCACTAAACCAAGCGGTGAACAACTTTTCGTTGGCATCACGCAGGCTTTGAGGCTTGTTGACGATTAACACGCCTTGTTCTTCGGCGCGCTCTAGCATGTAAGTGGCGTAAATATATTCGGTATCGAAGGGCGGGTCTTTACGCATTAACACGACATTAAGTTCGCTTAGCGGCGTATCTTTGGCTTCGCCCAGTTCAAACCAGTGATTGGCATCATTCATGACTTTCAATGGCCGCATATTGCCCATGGCTACACCGTTTACGATGGCGAGGTCTGCCATTTCCATATAAAACAGTTGATAACCCCTTTCCTGCGCGGCCATTAGCATGGCAAAACTGGAGTCTTTCTTAATGTTGATCTCACTGATGGGGTCCATCACTATGCCGAGTTTTATCATTAATCTGTTCCTTATTGGTTGCCATTGCTGGCAAGAAGCATTTAGGGATTAGCCTGTAACCAGTTAGCCTGCTAACGATTAATCAGATAGCGATTAACCTAAGTCACCGAATCTGAGTTGCAGCGCGGTGATCGCGGTGAGTGAGGCTGTTTCGGTCCGCAGCACTCGGGGGCCAAGTAACACATCGGTAAACTGATGGGTTTCCGTCATGGCGATTTCTTCTGCCGATAATCCACCCTCGGGGCCAATCAACAGTCGCACGCGCGTATGGGATAAATCTAAGCCATTGATACCGTGCGCCGCCCTTGGGTGCAAGTTGAGTTTTAGTGCGCTGGTCGGTTCGCTACACCATTGCTGTAACTCCATCGCTGGGCGGACTACGGGCACTTGGCTGCGACCGGATTGCTCACAGGCACTGATGACTATCTTTTGCCATTGTTGGATTTTTTTGTCGAGACGCTCACCACTGAGTTTGACGCCGCAACGGTCGGAAAACAGTGGCGTAATAGTATTCACCCCTAGCTCAACGGATTTTTGAATGGTGAATTCCATGCGATCGCCACGGGAAATCACTTGGCCTAAATGGAGGTTTAGGGGCGATTCTGATGGATTGGCTTCACAGGACAACACTTTTACCGTGACCGATTTTTTAGCCGCATCGATAATTTCGGCAAGATAATCATGACCATCGCCATTAAACAGGCTAATTTGCTCGCCATTGCCCATGCGCAGCACTTTGCCGATATGGGCTGCACCATCTTCGTCTAAATTCAGCTGTTGGTTTACGGCTAATGGCTGAGGTTGATAAATTCTTGGAACTCTCATTGTCGACCTTATTCGGCTAATTGTTGGCGCAGTGGCGGCGCATTACAGGCATGTTGTACAAAAGGATTATGATTACCTTGGATCTGCGCTATGGCGTTATCGCGTTTGCATTCAATAGTATCAACTGGATAGCTTTTATCCCATGCTTTGAATAATTTTAATTGCGAAGAGGCGATTTTAAGGCCATAGGTTTGCTGCATATATAAGTAAGTGCGAGCAATCTTTCCGCGGGCATTGGCGGGCGGTTGTGCTTGGCGATTCTTAAAATCAATGACCATTTCGCATTGACCATATTGACCAGTTTTACCGTTCCACTGACTAAAACGGAAGTTACTGCGATCACCGTTTACCTCTCCAATAGCGGGTACTAAGTTGTGCATATCCGCTTCCATCTTATTAAATTCCTTGCTGCTATCGGCGCAGTTTTTACGACCGCCTTGTTGCCAGCATTGCAGTTGATGGCCAAATTCCCACGCGGGGACGATATGTTCCCATTCGATACGGTTAGCGCGGGTTTCTTGCTTGCGGACTTGGTAACCACAGCTCGTTAAATCCGGCTTCCATGATTTGCCTTTAATTTCAATATTGCAGCCACAGTAAAAACTCACTGCGGGCAGGGTGCCTTGGCGAGTGCCTTGGTATAAGGATTGAGACAAGACCTTGGCTTGACTAAAACTGCTTGGATGCGAAGGGGATGCATTGGCTGAGGCGGAAACCGCCAGCCAACTAAATAGGCACAGCAATACTTGCCGAGACCTTAAGGCGATTGAGGTGTTGTTCAACATTTATCCCAAAAATAATCAGTACTACGCGAGCCTATGGCTCGTCTTTTATGTCTGAATGGTAAGGGAAATACTGCGCCTTATGCAAATGACTCGTACTTTTTGCCGGGGATGTTGCTTTATTGTCCGCTATTGGGCTGGTTAGGCAAGCGTGAGATGGGTATGGCAGCGTTTACACAAATAACGGGTTTCACCCCTTAATACTTTATTATGGCGGCGAATACCCAGTCGAATTGGGCCGCAGGCACAGCGGTATTCAACGTCTTTTCCCTTAACTGACTGAGTATCGAAATTGTGGGTAGTGTTAGGGCTTATCTTAAAGAGTTTCAGCATAATCGATTGCCACTCACGGCCATGGGGTTTCGTTTTGCCAAAAATTTGAAAGCACAACAAATGGCTGATCTCGTGGGGTACGACTTCGGCTAAAAATGCCTCGCTGTTTTCCCGCAGTAACACGGGGTTAAAGCGTAGACGATTTTGCTGCAAATGCGCTGTGCCTGCACTTCGTCCCCTAAGGGTAAATTGAGTGGTTGGCCGCGGGAAAGCACGTTTGAAATAGGCTTCAGCCTGTTGGTAGCAGTCTTCAATACGTTCAAGGATTTGCTGTTGTACCGGTGTGAGTGGTTTGGCGTTGGTTTTAGTCTGGTTGGCAAAACGCGTATTGGGCTTTGACTGGGGATGTTCAGCTGTATTGGTATTGGCGCTTGGATTACGGCTAAGTGCGCTGAGTAAAAACTTGGGTAAAGAGCCTTGGGTAAACATAGATTTAGGTGTTAACTCTCTCTTACATGCAACCGTTTGTGATTAGGCATTATCCGCTAAAGCACTCGCTCGAATAGCTAGTCAGCAAGCGTTCGCATAATAACGAACGCTTGCTGATTATGCCAGTCTGCGTCGTCATCGCTATAGACTCGCTGCGGCCTGCATCACCATAGTGCGGATATGTTCGACTATGGCGTGCTCGGTATCGCTGTCATGGCCTTTTACCTTTGGAGTGTGGATATGGCCAACTTGTGCGTGGCTATTGAATTTTTGCTGTAACACGATAGCACGATAGGATATTTCATTAGAGAGATAACCGCCACCTGAGCCTTCGACCGAGGTTTCATTTTGCAGCTCGCTTAATGAACTGGCATTAAACTCACCGCGACCTAGGGTGGTCACCGTGTGGTTATCATTGACTTTCCACTGGCCGTCTTTAAGTTGCATCGCGGCTACGGGCAGCGAAAACTCGACAAACTCAGGGCCGGCAAAGTCTTTGCCATTGAGTTTGGGGGCAACGGGTGCGGTTTTACTGGCGCCGGTATATAGATTCTGGTTATCAGGTGCAGCGGCGCTGCGGTTACGCCCAGGGAAGCGTTCAAGGTCAAAGTCGCTACGCCCCATGCTAACCGTAAACACCAATTGGGTTTTAGGATCGCGATAAACGGGGCTGAGCAGGGATTCGATAATACCTTGGTCGAAATCCTCGAAGCGCACGGGGATCATCGCGGTTTCGATTTGCGCCTTTTTACCGTTAACATCAAATCGAAAACCGTCGAGGGCGAGGGCGGTTAGACCCGAAGGATTACTTTGGCTGATATCTTTATCGAGGAAGAAAGGGTCGAAGCCGGTGAGGAAGATTTTAATTTGTACATCGTCACCATATTGAATATCACTAAAACCCCGTGATGCTTTTTCGACGGCGCTGGACAAAATCTGTTGTTGCCAATCGGCCATATTAAAATTGGGGTTATGGGTTTTCAGGCTGTTTAGCATAGCGAGTCGCGCCCAGTAGAGAGAGCGGTCGTCAAAATGCCCTGATTGCACATCGCGCACTGCTTGTTGCCACAGCCTATGACCTTGGCGGGCGGCAAGTTGGGTCGCATCGCGCTCATTTTTCTGAGCAAATAACTGGGACGCTAAGCCTTCATCCAACGCTTGATAGCGATTGACCACTTCCGCCATGGTTTTTTCCGCAGTGGCAATGCGAGACACTTCAACATCCCCTAGGAGTTGCACTGCACCTGCGGTTTGGGCAATTGCGCTGGCAAGGATAAAAACAAGGCTGGGCTTTAACATTGGCGTTTCCTTTTTATTAGTTATTTACTGGGAAAAGGCGATGCTCCTAAGGCGTACTGGATGGCTTTACCCTCGGAAGATATTAGCTTATGCCAAAAAGTGACAAAGGATAGCGTTGAGTATAAGAGTTTACCCATAGGGATTCGAGGATCTTATTCCGCTTTTGCATAGTTGGTGTTGATCCAAAGTCATGTTTATTTGTTTGTGTCGCTTTGTGGCAGTGATAATCCTGCTGTATCTGTTTCGAACTTGTGCCTTATTTTTGCCACAATTGGTCAGCAGTTTGCTAGGACATGGTGCTTAAGAGAGTGATAATCTTAGTGCTTCATTTATATGGCATATTGCATTAAGCAAGGGGATATTATGCGTGTGTTAGCCTTATCGGCTGTATTAGTGGTGGCATCGATTGTTGGCATGCCGGCGATGGCAAACGAATGGCAGGAAAAACCGAGTTGGAATACTCATTTTTCGGAACATAAAGCGCAGGGTGTGATAGTGCTTTGGAACGAGAACAAACAGCAAGGATTTACCAATAATCTTAAGCGGGCAAACCAAGCATTTTTACCCGCATCGACCTTTAAAATCCCCAATAGCTTGATTGCCTTGGATTTAGGTGTCGTGAAGGATGAGCATCAAGTCTTTAAATGGGATGGACAGACTCGGGATATCGCGGCGTGGAATCGCGACCATGACTTAATCACTGCGATGAAATACTCGGTCGTGCCCGTGTATCAAGAGTTTGCGCGCCAAATTGGGCAGGCGCGCATGAGTAAAATGTTGCACGCATTTGATTATGGCAATGAAGATATTTCGGGCAATCTAGACAGCTTTTGGCTCGATGGCGGCATTCGGATTTCGGCAACGGAGCAAGTCGCATTTCTACGAAAGCTGTATCATAACAAGTTGCATGTATCAGAACGCAGTCAGCGTATCGTCAAGCAAGCCATGCTTACCGAGGCTAATAGTGACTACATAATCCGCGCTAAAACCGGATACTCGACCAGAATTGAGCCTCAGATCGGTTGGTGGGTCGGTTGGGTTGAACTCGATGATAATGTGTGGTTCTTCGCGATGAATATGGATATGCCTACGGCTGATGGTTTAGGGCTACGTCAAGCCATCACTAAAGAAGTGCTTAAACAGGAAAAGATAATTCCATAGATGTGCTTATGTTGCTAACTCGCTGCCATAACGGCTGTAAACATTTATAGACTGATGCACTGATGCACTGATGCACTGATGCACTGATGCACTGATACGTAAGTCCTTAATGCTCAATGCATTAGCGTCAAAGGCCTAGCGTAAATTCGCTAGGCCTTTTGTTATCTCAGGACAACTGACGCTTAAAATGACTCAGCAAGTAAACTGCAGGCTGCAGAGTCAAAAGGGCTAGCCCATCAAGGATTGCAAGCTTTCTTGACTGCTAAAGCGTTTAACAAAGAAGTCTAAAAAGGCACTGATATTGGTGGCTAATTGCCTACGACTCGAATACACCCCATAGACTTTAAAGGGTTCCATCGGCCATTCCTGTAAAATTGGGACGAGCTGACCATTGGCGAGCTCTGTCTTGCAAGCGGAGTTTGATAGCATTGCAATGCCAAAGTCATCAAGGGCTAATTGCTTGACCATAATGGGGCTATTTACCCTGACCTTGCGCTGAAAGCTCACCATGGTTTTGCGGGTGCCTTTGCCTAAGGGCCAAATCGGTGCAGAGCGTGACGTCCCTAACAATATACCACTATGGTCGCTCAACTCCTTGGGCGTTGCGGGTGTGCCACGCGTTTTTAAATAGCCAGGGCTTGCCACGAGAATTGGTTGGCGTTCAAACAGTAATCTTGCAACAAGATCAGATGATTGCAGTGGCCCATATTTGATAGCTATGTCATATCCTTCACCCACTAAACCGATATCGTTGTCGGTAAACTGGACATCCAATTCCACATTGGGATATAAACGCATAAATCCGCTACAGAGGTTAGCAATTAATTCTTGGCTAAAAGAGACCGGAATAGCTATCCGTAATGATCCTGACACGTCATCATGGGTGCTCTCGATAACAGCCTTGGCCGCTTCCACCTCATTGCGAATGGAATCACAGTGTTGATAAAAGAGTGCCCCGACTTGGGTAAGGCTCAGGTTACGGGTGTCGCGTTGTAACAATCGCACGCCAAGTTCTTCTTCAAGCTGCGCGATTTTGCGACTGATGGTGGATTTTGGGTGGCCGGTTTCACGTGCAGCTTGGGAGAATCCCTTTGCTCTCACTACGGCTGCAAATAGCATCATACCGTTTAAATCTGGCATGTTTTTCCCACTGTCTCATATTTGGAACATAGCGTCTTATGCAGTTTAATGGCATTTGGCAGGATAACAAAGTTATATTTATTGGCTAAAAATTTTCAGAGGCTAAAGCAGAGGATCTTTTGATGACCAGCAATAATCAGCCCAAACACATGACTCAAGCCCAAACGCCCGATCCGCTTTTTTTACAGGCCGAGCATTTGGCAAAGGATTTTTCTCTGTTTCCTAAACACAGCAAACAGAGTTTATCAGAAGAAATTAAAGGTCTTTTAAACGACGATGCCATTCAGGCAAATTTAAAAGACTTGGCATCATTAGATGTCGACGGTTACGTAGCAAAAGTGATCCAGCCGACCCAAGATAAAGGTCGTCCTGGTGCGAAACGTATCATTGCAGACCTAAAAGGTCGCTTGATCACGGAAACCCACTTGGGCTCTTTCTATAGCGCTGAGGTCGAGCTGAATTTCGGTTCACGCACTCGTCGTATCGGCTTTATTGCCCAAGAGCGCACAACCGCTAACGGTGCGTGGATGCCTGAGCATCACTATGCGGCTTGCAAAGCGATTCGTCATTTTGCCGAATTGTCTATGCCTATCGTCTATTTAATCGATACCCCTGGGGCCGATGCAGGCGAAGTGGCCAACAGCCAAAACCAAGCACATTCTATTTCTAAGGCGATTGCCGAAAGTGCCAACGTTGACGTGCCTACCGTGGGTATCGTTATCGGTGCGGGTTACTCTGGTGGCGCGATTCCATTAGCAGCGGCAAACATCCTGTTATCGCTGCGCGATGGTATTTTCAACACGATCCAGCCACAAGGTCTGCAAAGTATTGCCCGTAAGTACAACTTATCTTGGCAAGAATGTGCGAAATCAGTGGGTGTATCACCAGAAGAGCTATATACCTCAGGTTGTATCGACGGAATCATCGATTTCTCACCAGGGGATCGTGACGAGCGTCAGCACAATTTACGCCGTGCGATAATCAGTAGTATCGAGGCGGTTGAGCGTGCAGCGGTAAACTTTGTGCGTGAATCAAAAGATTTACGCGAGCATTATGATCGCAGTTTAGCGCGTTTCCTTAATCCATCTAAAAATCTGATGGCATTAGAGCTAAATGCAGAATTAGCCGTAGCTACTAGCCCAACCAACCACCATAACCTGTTTGGTAGTGCCTATCGTTACCTGCGTTATCTAACGCTGCGTAGCCGTATTCATTCGATCTCTCAGGAGCAATACGGACGTTTGTCACGTGTCAGTGTGCCTGAGGGGGATCTGTTAGCACGTATCCAGCAGGAGCAAGATCGTGTATTCCAAGCGTGGTTAGCTAGCCCCGATAAGCTGGTTTACGATGAAGATCTCAACAAGTTATGGGCGAACTTTATTGCTAAGCGCGATGAAATCTCAACCGAACGTAATATGCTGACACGTTTTATTTTGGGTGAGCCAAAAGAGAACTATAAAAAAGCGCGTAAGGCACTGTTATTTAACATCAGTTGGTCTTTATATCACCGTTGGAAGAGCAATGCTGCGAACAACTTTAAGGGCTTAATTCAGCATCTTGAAAATCTGCCTAAGTCTGTGACTCAAGCAAAGTGGCCTGAGCTAAATCAACTGACAGTGCTTGACGTTGTTGTTAACGATGAGCTGCGTGAAGACTTTATTTGGCAATGTCATAACATCCTGATCTTTAACTCACTCTACGACAACGTTGTGGGTAGCTTAGCGTCAATCGCGAAAGAAGCCATGATGTCAAAGAGCTTGTCTCGTAATTCAGTGAACAATCTGCTGCATAAGTCGATTGACCATGCGCTGTCGACTCAAGATACGGCTAACGACAAGGCGAAATTCTACAAGTGGCTCAAGTATTTTATGGGCCAATCTAACCGTGCCGATTTACTGGTGCGTGTAGAGCAATGGAAGAGTGTGGGCTTCCCGCAGCTTAACGACAGTTTATTCGTTATCCTGACTTACTTCTTCGAGCGTTTATTACCTGAATACTTCGACAGTGAAAGCGATCACAGTAAATATACTGGCGCGATTAACCCTGTACGTATCGGGCGTCGTAAGGACTTCTGGAACCGCTTGACCATGGGTTATCAGGATCTGTTGATCCAAAAAGTACTACGTGACGAAAAACGTACTGGCAAGATGACGTGGGAAAATGTGATTAAGCAATTCTTCACCCATTTCGACGAAATCAATGGCGACAAGATGTCGGCTAACTTGCTCAACTTCCCTGGTTTCCGTCTATCAATTGAAGATGCGTTAGATAAAGGTATTCGTCCTTGCGGTCTGATCACTGGTATTGCTGACTTTAAAGAAAAAGGTCAAAAAGTGCGTGTGGGTCTGGCTGTGTCTAACACTGCATTCCAAGCCGGTGCCTTCGATATGGCCAGTGCCGAGAAGTTTTCTGCGCTGCTGATCGAGTGTGCTAAGCGTAAGCTACCAGTGGTTTGCTTTATCAGCTCAGGCGGTATGCAAACCAAAGAAGGTGCCGCGGCACTGTTCTCCATGGCGGTAGTGAACGACCGTATCACCCGTTTTATCCGTGATAACGAATTGCCTGTACTGATGTTTGGTTTTGGTGACTGTACCGGTGGTGCGCAGGCGAGTTTTGTGACTCACCCATTAGTGCAAACTTACTATCTGTCTGGTACTAACATGCCATTCGCAGGTCAAATGGTGGTTCCTGCGTACTTACCATCGACGTCGACACTGTCGAATTACCTGTCGAAAGTACCTGGCGCAATGGCCGGCCTAGTCCATAACCCATTTAGCGAAAACTTAGACAATCAATTGGCGAGCATCGATCCATTGATGCCAATGCCGACGGCTAAGATTAATGAGGTTATCATTAACGCCTTGTCAACACTGGTTGTAGAAGCGCCAGCTGAAGAAGAGGAAATTGTACAAAACGATCCGCGTAAGCTGATGAAACCAATCAATAAAGTATTGGTTCATGCCCGTGGTTGTACCGCTGTTAAGTTGATCCGTAAAGCGCATGATAACAATATCAACGTAGTATTGGTGGCGTCAGATCCTGATATGACCGCCGTACCTGCGGATATGTTGAAAGAGTCTGACAAGCTAGTCTGTTTAGGTGGTAACACCTCTGACGAAAGTTACCTGAACGCATACTCAGTACTCAAAGTGGCTGAATATGAGCAAGTTGATGCACTGCACCCAGGTATCGGCTTCCTGTCTGAAAGCCCGCAATTTGCGGCATTGTGTGTCAACAATGGCGTTAACTTTGTTGGCCCTAGCGTACATTCAATGACGACTATGGGTAACAAGTCGAACGCAATTAAGACATCACAAGCGCAAAACGTGCCAGTGGTACCAGGTTCACACGGTATTTTGACTAACGCTGAGCAAGCGGTAAACGTAGCTAGTGAAATTGGTTACCCAGTACTACTCAAAGCGGTACAAGGCGGTGGTGGTAAAGGTATCCAGGTCGTTAAACGTCCTGAGGATATGATTGGTTTATTCCAAAAAACGGCTACCGAAGCGGCTGCTGCTTTTGGTAACGGCGATTTGTACTTAGAAAAATATGTCACTTCACTGCGTCATATCGAAGTGCAGTTACTGCGCGACAAGTTTGGTCACGCTAAGGTTCTTGGTTTACGTGACTGTTCTGTACAACGTAACAACCAGAAAGTCGTTGAGGAATCTGGCTCAACCATGCTGCCAGATGAACTGAAAAAACAAGTGCTGGCTTACACCCGTGCCTTAGGTGATGCGACCGATTACATGGGCGCAGGTACTGTTGAGTTCATCTACAACTTAGACGCAAACGAAGTGTACTTCATGGAAATGAACACCCGTCTGCAGGTAGAGCATCCAGTAACTGAAGCGACTTCTGGTATCGATATTGTGAGCGCACAATTTGATATCGCAGCGGGTCGTTCAATCGAGCACTTAGAGCCGAAAGAAATCGGTTATGCGATGGAAGTGCGTGTAACGGCTGAAAAAGCGGCACTCGACAGCCATGGCGTACTTCAGTTGATCCCTAATCCTGGCAAGATCACCGAATGTGTATTCCCTGATCATCCAGATGTGGAAATCATCTCGATTGCCGCACCGGGTAAAGAAGTATCACCTTATTACGACAGCTTAATCGCTCAGGTGATTATGCGCGGTGAAAACCGTGAAGACGTTATCGCGAAACTTCATGCTTACCTCGACAGCGTAGTGCTTAAAGGTATCGCGACTAACATTCCATTGCTGAAACTGATCTTAAGCGATGGCACCTTCAAAGAAGGCGTATACGATACTAACTACCTGCCACGCTTTATGGCTGAGCTAGACATTCCAGCGCTGATCGCTGAAATGGAAGCCGCTGCCGAAACTGTTGGTGTGGATACTGAGTCGCTCCGTGTGGGTGAAAGTAACGAACTGAAAGTATTAGCCCAAGGCGCAGGTATCTTCTATACCTCTCCAGCGCCAGGCGAACCTGATTTCGTGAAAGAAGGTGATATCGTTACTGCTGAACAAACGCTTGCCTTAACTGAAGCGATGAAGATGTTCTCGCAGGTTAACTTAGCCGGCTTCAACCGCCAAGGCGCAGTACTCTATCCAGAAGATAAGAAGTACCGCATTGAGCGTATTCTGAACAGCAATGGTCAGCAAGTATCGCAAGGTGACTTACTCTTCGTCGTATCGCCAGTTGAAGATTAATCTTGCATAAGCAGATTAACTAATTGAAATACCCGCCAATTCGGCGGGTATTTTTTTATCGTGAGAAGTAGAGTCTTCGAAATTTGAACCCAATGGTTAATGTTGGTGTATTGGTATTATCTCAATATCGTGTATACACTTTTTACCTAGGTCTGCGAATAATGGAATGTATTTGAGAAGCTACATGGGTTGGCGATTTTGGGCTTTGTTTTTCTGTTTATGCTCACCCTCAAGCGTGAGTGCTGAGCGTTTGGCTTCGAGCTATCTCAAAGTCACAGAGGAAGCTGCTAGTAGCCGTCAGTTAATCCGTTATTGCGTTGATCCCGATTGGCTCCCTTACGAAGCTATTCGGGAGGGAGAGCATGTTGGGATCTCATCGGACTATATTCGTTACATTGAGTCCCATTCCAACTTTAAATTCAGCCTTGTTCCCACAACATCTTGGTCCGAAACCCTTAATTTTTTACAAACTGGGCGCTGTGAGTTAACCCCGATGCTAAATAAAACGGCCACCCGAGAGCAATTTTTGCATTTTAGCCATGTGTATTTTCACTCGCCCAATGTGCTGGTTTCTCTTAAAGAACAGCCTTTTTTACAAGGGTTTGAAAATATAGGCTCACGAACGTTAGCCGTGCCTAAAGGTTATCGTCTCGCCGAGTATATTCAACATTATTATCCTAAAGTGAAAATTATCGAAGTGGGCAGTGAACCAGCAGGGCTTGAGGCTGTGCTCGATAAACGCGCTGATTTATTTGTTGGGTCAATGTTTTCGGTGAATGCTTATATTCAGCAGACAGGTTTTAACCATCTTAAAATTGCGGGATGGGGAGGGCCGGAAGATGAACTCCGTATGGGGGTGAGTTTAGGTCATGAAGCACTGTTACCGATACTTAATCAAGTGCTTGATGACGTAGATGAGCTTGAGCGAATTAGGATTTATCAGAAATGGAACAATATTACCGTCATCGATGAGACTAACTACCTGCTTATCTACCAAGTGATAGTTGGTACACTCCTTGTGGTGTTTTTACTCGCCACACGTACGTTCTTTATCAGTCGTTATAATCGACGCCTAACCGATAAAAATGAGCAGCTTGAAGCTTTACGTCTGCGATTAGAGCACACCAATGCCGAGCTTGAGTTTTTATCCACCCATGATCCGCTTACCAAACTTTATAACAGACATTATTTTAATCGCCAGTTTGTCCATGAACATCGTTCAGAGATTAGCTCCGAAGGTGCTATTTGCCTTGTAATGCTGGATATCGATTTTTTTAAAGAGATTAATGACACCTTAGGCCATGCCGTCGGCGATAACATTTTGATGGAACTGTCTGGGGTGTTGCAGCATTGTGTGCGCGAAACAGATGTTGTTGCTCGTTGGGGAGGCGAGGAGTTTGTGATTCTGTGCCATCAGACTTCCATCGACTTAGTTAAAACCTTGTGCCAGCGGATTGCTGCAGCGATTAAGGATTATCGTTTTAGTGGCAATGTGCAGCTTACTTGTAGTTTTGGCATAGCCAAATTAGTGAACAACGAGCCTATGCAGTCTTGTTTTGAGCGAGCTGATAAGGCGTTGTATCAAGCTAAGGCATTGGGCAGAAATCAGATTTGTGTGGATGAATTTAACACTTAGTTTGTTAATTTGGACGAATTCCTAAGCTCATTGTCACTTTTATCTAGAAATTGCCTATTTATGCTAATAACCCTAAGCGATTAGCGATGATTTAGCATCAGTTGATGTATCTATAAGGATCTTATTGGGCAGATTTTTTGCTATTTTAGAGTGCTTAACACATGGAAAAACGTCAATGTCGGCGAAAATACGCTTATTTTTAAGGTTTTTGGTAATTGTTTGAAAATTGAGCTAAATTTTTTTATTTAATTGTTTTCACATATTTTTCTTATTTTTTTTTAATTTTTTCCGCGACTTTATCGTGAAAAATTGCAAGAGCCATTTGCGCATAACTGGGTTCCAATTTACAATATGCGCCTAAAATAATCTGATGTGCGGTGTGTCGGTGGTTTGTCGCATACTCCGTCTACTTCTTAAACTAATCATTAAAGTTGAATCATGACCGAATTATCCAAATACAGAAACATTGGTATCTTCGCTCACGTTGACGCGGGTAAAACCACGACCACCGAGCGTATTCTTAAGCTAACCGGTAAAATCCATAAGATCGGTGAAGTTCACGATGGTGAATCAACAACTGACTTCATGGTTCAGGAAGCTGAGCGTGGTATTACCATTCAATCGGCTGCTGTAAGCTGCTTCTGGAAAGATCACCGTTTCAACGTTATTGATACCCCTGGGCACGTTGACTTCACCGTTGAAGTTTACCGTTCTCTGAAGGTTCTTGACGGCGGTATCGCTGTATTCTGTGGTTCTGGCGGTGTTGAGCCTCAATCAGAAACTAACTGGCGCTATGCTAACGAATCTGAAGTTGCTCGTATCATCTTCGTAAACAAATTAGACCGTATGGGTGCTGACTTCCTACGTGTTGTTAAGCAAACTAAAGACGTTTTAGCTGCTAACCCACTGGTTATGGTTCTGCCAATTGGTATCGAAGACGAGTTCTGCGGTGTTGTTGACCTGTTAACTCGCAAAGCTTACGTGTGGGACGATTCTGGTATTCCAGAAAACTTCGAAGTGAAAGATGTTCCTGCGAACATGGTTGACTTAGTTGAAGAATACCGCGAAATGCTGATCGAAACTGCTGTTGAGCAAGATGACGATCTGCTAGAAGCATACATGGAAGGCGAAGAGCCATCTATTGAAGACCTGAAACGTTGTATCCGTAAGGGTACTCGTACTATGGCGTTCTTCCCAACATTCTGCGGAAGCGCATTCAAAAACAAAGGTATGCAACTGGTTCTGGACGCTGTTGTTGACTATTTGCCAGCGCCAGATGAAGTTGATCCACAACCTTTAACTGACGAAGAAGGTAACGAAACTGGCGAATACGCTATCGTTTCTGCTGACGAGTCATTAAAAGCATTAGCGTTCAAGATCATGGATGACCGTTTCGGTGCCCTGACTTTCGTACGTATCTATGCTGGCCGCCTGAAGAAAGGTGACACCATTCTTAACAGTGCTACTGGTAAGACTGAGCGTATCGGCCGTATGTGCGAAATGTATGCGAACGATCGTATCGAAATTGAATCAGCTGAAGCTGGTGACATTATCGCTATCGTTGGTATGAAGAACGTACAAACTGGTCACACTCTGTGTGATGTTAAGCACCCATGTACTCTTGAAGCCATGGTGTTCCCAGAGCCAGTTATCTCTATCGCAGTAGCGCCAAAAGACAAAGGCGGCAGCGAGAAGATGGCTATCGCTATCGGTAAGATGATCGCAGAAGATCCATCATTCCGCGTAGAAACTGACGAAGATTCAGGTGAAACCATCCTTAAAGGTATGGGTGAACTGCACTTAGATATTAAAGTGGACATCCTGAAGCGTACTTACGGTGTTGAGCTGATTGTAGGTGAGCCACAAGTGGCATACCGTGAAACAATCACTGCGATGGTTGAAGACCAATATACCCACAAGAAACAATCTGGTGGTTCTGGTCAATTCGGTAAGATCGAATACATTATCCGTCCTGGTGAGCCAAACTCAGGTTTCGTATTCAAGTCTTCAGTTGTGGGTGGTAGTGTTCCTAAGGAATTCTGGCCTGCAGTTGAGAAAGGCTTCGCGAGCATGATGAACACTGGTACTATCGCTGGCTTCCCAGTGTTAGACGTAGAGTTCGAATTAACTGACGGTGCTTACCACGCAGTTGACTCTTCAGCAATCGCGTTCGAAATCGCTGCTAAAGCGGCCTTCCGTCAGTCAATTGCTAAAGCTAAACCACAACTGCTTGAGCCAATCATGAAAGTTGACGTGTTCAGCCCAGATGACAACGTTGGCGACGTAATCGGTGACTTAAACCGTCGTCGCGGTATGATCAAAGACCAAGTTGCTGGTATCACTGGTGTTCGCGTTAAGGCTGACGTTCCGTTATCAGAAATGTTCGGTTACATCGGTTCTCTGCGTACAATGACTTCAGGCCGTGGTCAGTTCTCTATGGAGTTCTCACACTACAGCCCATGTCCAAACAGCGTTGCGGACAAAGTTGTTGAGCAAGTTAAAGAGCGTAAAGCTGCAGAAGCTAAGAAGTAATTCTTAACTTTATCCGAATAGAGACCGCTGCTAAGCCAAGGCTTACAGCGGTTTTTTTATGGGCGATGCTGTTTCACGGTTGACGGTTGACGGTTGACGGTTGACGGTTGACGGTTGACGGTTGACGGTTGACGGTGCAAGAGTCACCATTCACCATTCACCATTCACCATTCACCATTCACCATTCACCATTCACCATTCACCATTCACCATTCACGCTTTCTGTTTGCTCAATTCCAGCAAGGCATTTGCCGCGGGAGTTAACGGTAAGTTCTGTCGCCAAATCAGGGCTAAATCCCAAGTCAAGGCCGGTTGCATAGGTCTAAAGACAAGTTTGCTGTTGCTGAGTTTTTGGCAAATAGGTTCGGGTAATATGGCTAGTCCCATATCGGCTTCAACCATGGTTGCAAGAAAATCCCATTGACCACTGCGAAAGGCGATATTTAATTGCACGCCAGCCTTACGGCTCAGACGATTTATCAGCTTGGCGAGCGAGAAGTCCTCGTTATAGAGAATAAACGGGTAAGGTTCAAAATCCTGCCAACTGAGGTATGACTTAGCGGCAAGCGGATGAGCTTCAGGCAAGCAAGCTAAGAGGGGATACTTGGTTAGCGGCTGGTTAATCAGTTCTGTCTCATGGGTTGTGGGCAGTGCGGTAAAGGCGATATCTAAGCTGTTATTCAACAGCGCCTGCTCACAGCCGAAACCGCCGTATTCATACATTTGCAGTTCAACCCCTGGATAACGCTTACGATAGCTCGTCAGTAATCCTATGATTAAGCTGCTCATCATAGGGCATACGCCCAGCCTAAGCCGCCCCGATTTTAGGCCGCTTAAGTTACTCATGTCCTCCTGCAATCTATGCCATTGACCAAGGATTTCCCGCGCACTGTGCTCAAATAGCTGCCCTGCTTGGGTTAACTCTACTTTTTGGTTATTGCGAATAAGCAGGGTTTCTCCCAGACTTTCTTCAAGTCTTTGGATGATCTTGCTGAGTGTTGGCTGGGTGATAAAGCATTTTTGGGCGGCACGGGTGAAGTTTTCCGTTTCTACTAGGGTTAAAAAACATTGCAAGGTCTTGATTGGGATGTTCATGCTTATATGGAATCTATTGTATGGCGTTAATTCATTTTACTGATGATGGCCTAAGTATTACTTTGAGCTTGTTAACAGAACAGGAGATTTATCAATGAAGTCAACGTCAAGTTTATGGGTAGGTGCTTTGTGGCAAGCAGCTATGCCTGAAACAAAGAATGTGCAAACAGCTCAAGCAGTGCAAAAAAGAGTAACGGCTCCGGCGGGTGGTTTGCATAAAGCAAAACAACAAGTAAACCCAGCCTAGGCTGGTTTTTTACTTTTCGATTCTTCCGTATTTTATCTATAGTCCCGTCCGCTTATCTTTCATTTCGTCTAACATATCTCCCCGAACTGAGTTTTTAAACGTCTATGTCTAATTCTGTTATGGATAGTAAAAAGCCACTGGGTAGCAGTGGCTTTTGCGTGCAGGGAAGTGTGGTTTATTGAGTTGAGAATTTATTTTCGACTAAAGGCGCTTTGTTTTCAGCCTGTGCAACGTGGCACTGAGTGCAGAAATAGTTATGGCCGTTGAGCGTGCCCTTATCGTCGATAACATGGGATTTTGCTACTGGTGTGGCTTTCATCCGCGCAGCTTTATCCCAACTATGGCAAGTTAAACAGCCATTTTTATCGAGGGTGATTTTGTAATCATCCTTATGGGGGATAAGCGGTGGTTGGTCGGTAAAGCTGCGTTCCAACGCTTTACCGCGAGCAGGATAGACAGGCATGGCATCGGCGGGACGAATATCCGTCACCGCGCTATCACCCGCGAGGGATTTGATATTGACAGGTGTTGCTTGAGTCTCTGCTTGTTGGCCTGAGCAGCCGCCGATGGCTAATACAATCGCGGCTAAGGTGAGTATTTTTTTCATTGGTCATTCTCCGCCTTGGGGGCAATGTGTTGACGAATTGGTGAAGAGCTAGATGGCGACTGACTATTGGTCGAGCCACCTGTACTTAGTTGAGTCTGAGTGCCAGTAAAACGGGTTCGATAGCGGAAAACGCGCTGAGCACAAACATCGATACAGCGGCCACATTGGGTGCAGTCAGGGCTCGAAATCACTGGGCTTTGCCCTTTTAACGCGGGCTTTAATACTTGGCGTTCGGGGCAAACAGCAAAACAATCCATGCAGTTATCACAGGCGCTAGCTTTGCTGGCGACGATCTTAATGGGGCTCCATTTGCCAACTAAGCCAAATAAGGCTCCCGTTGGGCAAAGGTGACCACACCAAGCGCGCTCGGCGATAAATAGATCCAGCAAAAATATTGCCGCTAAGATCCATAAACCACTGAGACTGCCAAATAGCACGGCGCGATAGACTAAGGGCACGGGGTTGACCCATTCCCAAATCAAGCTGCCCGTGAGCAGGGGTAATAACAGCACGAGTGCCAGCAGGTAGTAACGTAAATTGCGCGGTAACTCGCTGGTGCGAGGAAGTTTGAGTTTACGTCTGAGCCAGCTTGCGGTATCGGTGACCAGATTGACAGGGCACACCCAACTGCAAAACACTCGGCCACCGGCGAGGGCATAAAACGCTGTCACTAGGCCCGCACCGATTAATAGACTGAGTTCTGGGGTATGTCCTGCTAACAGCAATTGCAAGCTCACCAGGGGATCGGCAAAGGGAATGGTATCGAGCAGTAAACTGGCCGATAAATTACCTTTAAATAGCCAAATCCCCAGTAGCGGTCCCAGTGCAAATAAGCCTAAAAGACTTAGTTGCACAGTACGGCGTAGCAGCAAATATTTATGCGCGCCAAACCAACCGAGTTCAGCAATCGCGGCGGCATGCTCGTTCTGCGTGCGGGCTTTGGCTTTTGAGTTCATTGTCTTATGACTTATAGACTTGTTACTCATAGACTCATTGCTCATAACGTCAGCCCCTTATTCAACATCTCTAAGGTGGTTTCCTCAGTGTTGAGATAAGTGTCATGCTCTGCGGATTTACCTAACGCCAGAGCGGTCGGTAAGACTTTAATCGCGGCGGTATCGAGCACGCAGGCGTGCTCGCATTTGCCACAACCCGTGCAGGTATCGCTGTTGACTGTGGGTAAAAACATGGCGTGATGATCGCTATGCTGATTGCGCTGGCGCTCTAAGGTGATGGCATTATCGATTAACGGACAAACCCGATAACAGACATCGCAGCGTAATCCTTTAAAGTTCAGGCAATTTTTCTCATCGATCAGTACCGCAATCCCCATTTTAGCATCGCTAATGTGCTCAAGTTGAGGATCAAGCGCACCCGATGGGCAGGCTTTTATGCAGGGAATATCCTCACACATTTCGCAGGGAATGTGTCTTGCGGTAAAGAATGGCGTGCCAGTGGCGGCGCCATCGAACCAACGTGCCAGTGTTAGCGTGTCGTAAGGGCAAGCCTCCACACACAAACCGCAGCGCACGCAGGCCGAGAGAAAATCGCTCTCCTCAAGGGCGCCCGGTGGTCTGCAAGCTTGAGGAGCGAGCTGGCCTTGGCTTTTTGCCGTAGCCGTTAAGCCTAATCCCACGAGTCCCATCACACAGCCAGCCTTTGCCGTCGTGGCCAAAAACTGGCGACGGTTGACTTGCTTGGCTGTGAATGCACTCTTAACTTGCTGACTCACCTTAGACTCCTTAATTGCTATTAATTGACGCCATCGCTATCAAATGAAGGCTTAGGCCTTCATCACTTTTACGGGGCACTTCTTAAAGTCAGTTTCTTTTGACAGTGGATCGGTTGCATCCAAAATCAACTTGTTGACTAACTGACGCGCATCGAAGAAGGGCATAAACACCACACCGCGTGGCGGTTTGTTACGGCCTTTGGTTTCGACGCGGGTTTTGATCTCGCCACGGGGAGAGGCGACAAGTACTTCATCACCCCGTTGCAGACCTCGGGCCTTAGCGTCTTCTGGATGCATAAAGATTTGCGCATCGGGATAAGCGCGATAAAGCTCTGGCACGCGGGCGGTCATTGAACCGGTATGCCAATGTTCGAGCACACGGCCTGTGGACATCCACAGATCGTATTCTGAGTTTGGTTCTTCCGCTGCAGGCTCGTAAGGCAGGGCGAAAATCACCGCTTTACCATCGGGTTTGCCATAGAAGTTGTAACCTTCACCCGCTTTAACATAAGGATCGCTACCTTCAACGAAGCGGCGCAGGGTTTCTTTATCATTCACCACTGGCCAGCGTAGGCCACGGGTTTCGTGGTAACGGTCAAACTCGGCCAAGTCATGGCCATGGCCGCGACCGAAGGCGGCGTATTCTTCGAAAATGCCTTTCTGTACATAGAAGCTAAAGTGTTCACTTTCATCGTTTAAGTCGCCCTTACAATCGGTAGTCGGGAACTTGTTGATGACGCCGTTGGCAAACAGTACTTCATAAAGCGTCTTGTCAGCGTATTCAGGCTTTTTAGCGATAAGCTCAGCAGGCCAGACTTCAGCCACCTTAAAGCGTTTTGAAAACTCGACTAATTGCCACAGATCTGACTTAGCACCTTCAGGCGCTTTGACTTGTTGATGCCACATATGGGTGCGGCGCTCGGCGTTACCGTAGGCGCCTTCTTTCTCGACCCACATGGCGGTTGGCAGAATAAGGTCTGCTGCCATGGCTGTGACGGTTGGGTAAGGATCGGATACCACAATAAAGTTTTCAGGATTACGGAATCCTGGGTACATTTCTTCGTTGATATTTGGGCCTGCTTGCATGTTATTGGTACACATAGTCCAGTAACAGTTTAGCTTACCGTCTTTGAGCATCCGGCTTTGCAGCACGGCATGGTAGCCGGGTTTTGGTGGAATCGTGCCTTCAGGCACTTGCCACATTTTTTCGGTAATCGCGCGATGCTTATCGTTATCTACCACCATATCAGCAGGTAAGCGGTGGGCGAAGGTGCCGACTTCACGGGCGGTACCACAGGCTGAAGGTTGGCCTGTCAGTGAGAATGGGCTGTTACCTGGCGTTGCGATTTTGCCCGTCAGTAAGTGAATGTTGTAGAGCATGTTGTTTGCCCATACACCACGAACGTGTTGGTTAATCCCCATGGTCCATAGGCTCATGACTTTCGCCTTAGGATCGGCATAGGCTTTGGCTAGCGTTTCTAATTTTTCAGGTTCCACACCACTCATTTTCGCCGCGTATTCCAGCGTATATGTGCTGACGAACTTAGCGTACTCGTCAAAGCTGATAGGTGTTGATTTACCATTACCAGGGTTTTTGGCCTTCTTCTCTAACGGATGATCTGGACGCAGACCATAACCGATATCATCCACACCGAGGGCAAACTTAGTATGTTTAGTCACAAAGTCAGTATTGACCGCTTTGTTTTGAATGATGTAGTTAGCGATATAGTTGAGGATCACCAGATCGGATTGCGGATGGAAAACCATCGGGTTATCCGCGAGATCGAAGCTACGGTTCTCGAAGGTGGATAGCACATGCACGCGACAGTCTTTACTGCTTAAACGGCGATCAGATAAACGTGCCCACAGGATCGGGTGCATCTCGGCCATATTGGCGCCCCAGAGCACAAAGTGATCGGCGGCTTCTAAGTCGTCGTAACAGCCCATCGGTTCATCAATACCGAAGGTACGCATAAAACCAACGACCGCAGAGGCCATACAGTGGCGGGCGTTAGGGTCGATGTTGTTGGTTAAGAATCCGGCTTTATGTAGTTTAGATGCAGCGTAACCTTCCCAAATAGTCCACTGGCCAGAACCGAACATACCGACTGAGGTTGGGCCCTTAGTGGCGATGCTGTGTTTCCACTTAGCGGCCATAGTATCGAAGGCGACATCCCAGCTCACGGGGGTAAATTCACCTTCTTTGTGATATTTGCCGTCTTTCATCCGCAGCAATGGTGTGGTTAATCTGTCCTTGCCGTACATGATTTTCGACAGGAAGTAACCTTTAATACAGTTTAACCCACGGTTAACAGGGCTTTCTGGATCGCCTTTGGTGGCAACTACTTTACCCGCTTTGGTACCGACTAATACGCTACAACCCACACCGCAAAAACGGCAGGGGGCTTTATCCCACTTGATATTATCTGACTCGGCGGCTTCAACCATTTTCACGGGAAGCGTCACGCCAACGGCCGTCGCAGCGGCAACCGCTGCGTTAGCCTTGAGAAACTCGCGGCGGCTAATGCTCATAGTGTTTCCTCACTCATTTTTTCTAACAGTTCTTGTTCTAGGGGCTCGACTTGGTGGTAAATCAAACTGGCGGATAACACGCCGGACAGGGCATTGATGGCTTCAACATTATCGAGAATGGCCTTTTGGCTATCTCCTTCGAGGGTAATAACCAATTTACCTTCGGGGGAAATGGCGTGGATATCGCAGCCCTTTAAGGCGGTTATATCGGCCTCTACCTGTTGTAAGGCATTGGGCGCGGCATGTACCACGAGGCTGGTAACATGGTATTCCTGACTCATAGCGGTGATCCTTATCTGGAGATGCATTCAGTTGCGTTTGATAAATTTTAGTACAACTAAATGTGGATACCTGCGAGTCTAGACCTGATTAAAAATGTGGGTATACCTCACAAGAGGTATTGAAGGGGATAGTCGATCGGGATCAAAGTTTTACGCGTGATCTAACTCTCAGTTTGAAATTTAAACAATCGCTATCCCTTTGGAGAGGGAGGAATGGGGCAAGATTGATGGCTGGGGAGAGGTTTATACCAATCACATTAAATATCTAATCAGTTCAGAGCCTCACAGGCATTTCAATCCCAGGCGCATTGACGCAGAAATGGTCATACCCTTTTAAGTCAATGCAACACCGGAGTGGGATGCCTGTGTGGCTCCCAAAGGGCGGGTTTCAACGCGCTTTATACTGCGTTTAAGGCTTTCGACAGAGCACCACTATGCCTTCAAGCCTTCGCCTTGTCTAAAGCGCGTTGAATTCCCGCTGAATGAACAGATATTTAATACGATTGGTATTATAAATATTGCCACTGTTTTAATAGAACCACGGCCGGCAGTGCATGGTCTTCACCTAAGTCGGCTGAGCCTAACGCATTGTCATAATGGATTTTTCCATTACCAGTTGCTGTGATGGCTTTGCCTCTAACGGAACCGAATATTTCTGGGCCACCCTGGAGGTTTACCTTAGATTTGGGCGCGTAGAGCGCGGCATAAATTGGCACATTACCGCTGACGGTGACATCTTTATCTGAACCGGAAAAAATTGACACTGGTGGTTTATGGGTGTCGGTCAGTGTTTGGGCTTTTATGTTATTGCCGTTGTTGGCTCCTGCAGTGAAGGATATTTCACCGTTAACAAATAATAAAGTAAGGCTAGAACCTGGGGCAACATTGAGTTGATTCGAGCCACTCATTTTAAAGTCACCATTAACGATTAGGGTAACGTCGCCACCGCTAATATTCAGTACTCCATCGGCGCTCATGACTAAACTATCGAGATTAAACACGGGGGTTTCAGTGCCAAAAATCGTTTCTGCGGTCGGTGTTAGGCTGGGGAAATAATCCCCTTTCCAGCTAAGTTCCGTCTTGCTTGACCCTGTCGGCGTAATAGTGACATTGGCATTGGAATCTATCCTGCGCGCGCCATTATTAGGCATTTTAAACCCACCCATTACTGCGCTGATATCTAATGGATCGCAGGATTTGGTTGGTACTGGAGGCAAATTGGGGCGAGTGTTGACTAGGTTGCCAATCTGGCTGTTTTGATGGAAGTTCCCTTCGCCACCATATTGCAGTGTGCCATTGATCTGGGCGCTAGGTGCCGTTGAGGCATTATTGTTGGCTTTTACCGATCCTTCGACCTTGCCGCTGTTGGCTAACTTGAAGTTATTGCCCGCCGCGATATTGCCACTGACGGTTCCTGTACCGAGCGTGACATCGTTATTTGCTTGAATACTGCCACTGAGGCTCGATGATCCTGAGAGGGTGACGCTGCCCGTGGCGCTAACATCGCCATAAATGGGTGCGTTACCCGTGAGCGTGATATTGGCATTGGGCTCTATGGTGGTCACATTGCCTTTGCCATGTTGATTCCGTTGGCTACCACCCTGTCCGTTACTGATGCTATCGCCGTAGGCGCCTTTACGGGAATCGTAACCATCGATACTACTACTGCCGGTTAAATTTAAACTCTCGCAGGAAACAATTGCGTCATTAAAGATGGTATTGCCCTTGCTGGCCTGCAGGGTGAATTGCGCATTGAGCTTAGCTTGGCCTTCTAAATGCTGACCACGACTATCGAGGCTGAGTTCGGCTCCGGTTATTTTTCCGTTGTCGAGGGCATAGCTACTGCCTTCGAGGCTACCATTAGCGTTAGTTGGGAGCTGATCATAAAGCGTCTGCAAGCTTTGATTGGGTGTTTGTTTGAGCTGGTTTTTGAGCTGATTGTAGCTCTCATGCATGCCCTGTTCTGCTAACAGCTGTGCATTGATCTGTTTTTGAAAATTACCACTCAGCCGCTCTTGAACGAGATTATCCCTAAGTGACGTCACGACCAACAAGCTAGCTAACAAGCTGAAGACTAAGACAATGAGTAATACGGCGCCGTGTTCCTTATTGCCGATAGCGGGTCTTAGCTTATCCATATGTGCTTCCTTGCGTTATTGGATTTGTTGGCGGTTGAGCGCTTGCTGCCAAACGCTTTTGCGCAGTGCGATATCGAGCTTTATACCTTGGCCAAATTGTGCCGGAAGCTTCTCCGGTTTGAGTTGTACCGTGAGCAACTCGCCATTTAGCGTAAAGTGGGTTGATTCAAGCCCCGTTAATAAAATTTGGGCGCTATCACCGTCGTCACAGCTCAGATTTGGGGCTGAAAAACGATAGGTTTCGTTGTAATCACTGGTTTTGTTTGTGCCTAAACAACTTAAACTGGGTTGTGTGGGTGATGCTACAACCACAAGGACCAACTCGTTCGCGCTGAGCGATGCAATATGGGATGAGCGTTTGACACTCTTGCTAAGCGTGAGAGTTGCATATCTTAGCGCATCAGCCGCATCTTCTAGGCGTTTGCTTTCTTCTACAGTCGCCTTGAGCGGGGCAAAAAAATTGACTACAGCGAGCATAATGATCAGCCCCAACACCATCGCTATCATCAGCTCTGATAAGCTAAAACCCGCCTGTTGTTGCTTATTGAAAGGCGACATTGCTAAGCCTGACACAAGTGTGGAAAGCTAGCATTAAGGCTGACGCTGTTTTGATTTTCAATGCGCCCATCCTGCCAAGTGACTGTGATAGGCATAGTATCCTGATAAGTGTTAGGTAATATCGGATTAAAACCGCTTGGCATACCTTGGCTGAGGCTGGCCCTAAAATTGACATCCTCAAAGCGCGCGGGCTGGCGCTGAATGTCGCAGATCCTTGGCCAGATCCGTTCTATCACATTCTGAGCTTGTATCGTTGCAACGGTATAATAGAAGCTATTGGTGGCATGTTGTAGTGAAGATAATTGTGCCTTGCCGAGCGCCAGTAAAGATGTGACGGAAACCACTAACGAAACTAGCACTTCAGTCATGGTAAAGCCCTGTTGTTTAATGCGATATTCCATTACGCGCATGCTTCCTCCTGTAAAAAACTTTGGCCGCTTGGCAATATGCACAAATTGAGCTTTTCCCCTTGGGTATTTTCGAGGCTTATCTGCGTCTTCGTGGTATTGCCTGTGGCGTTGATATCGAGGGTATTAAAGCCGTCGATGCTGATGCCACGACTCGATGGGCTAAATACTTTGAGTTCCTCCTGATTACTGATGATCAGCCAACGTCCATCTTGTTTGGCTTCTAACGTGACGGCCTGATTACGTTTGATGGCTTCGCCACGGGCAAATTTGTAGCTGGAAATTAATTCATTTGCTGTGGAGATGAGACTTTCTTTGGCAATCAGATCCCGATAGGAAGGCAGTGCTAGGCTGGCTAAGATGCCGATAATGGCAATTACGACCATCAATTCAACCAAAGTGAACCCTTCAATAGATGGCCGTGGCATGTTAATGGCTCCAACAATTTGTGGCGGGGACGCGCACGCCCTTGTGGTCGAGGCTTAAGGTGCCACAGGGATCTGACTGACGGTTTGTCGGTACGGCTTTAAGGCTAAAACCGAATTTATCTGCTGTGGGCGTATAGCTGAAACTGTAATAGGGACTGTTAGCTAAACTCTGCGAAGCGGGATACAGGCCGTTGCGGGAATAATGGCGTTCTAACGCTTGAGCACTGGTGACTAAATATTGCTGCGCATCGAAGCGTCTGCCTTGCTTTAAGTACTCATTGAACGAAGGGATCGCAATTGCGGCGAGAATGCCAATAATGGCAACGGCGATCATCAGTTCAATCAGGGTAAACCCTTTTTGTAAAGTGTTCATTTACACCTCCCTGTGTTATTGAACTGAATAGAATTGTCCGTAATCTATGTTGTTGTTTTAACATTTTTGACAACGTTGTCATGTTAATTTATTGCGATTTTAATCCAATTGCAATAACTGAGTGATAATTCGCCAGCATTTGCAATCGATAGTATGAGAATGGTGAGTGTTAAGTCGCTGAATTTGAGGGGAAGATCACATTAAAACCCAGTCTAATTTATGGATATTAATACCCCGTCAGTTCCATATAACCCATGCCGGTGTGACTACCGCTAAGTTTAATCGGACCTTCCCAATAGGAGGTGGATAACGCCATGGCGCTATTGGGATTTAACGGTGAGATGCGGATATCGATTTGCTCACTCGGGATTTGGACTTGCCAGCTTACGGGGTATTTGCCGGTGCGGGTGGTTTGCCATCCAAGCGGCGTCATTTTTATTCCATCTGGCGTGTCTCGGGAGTTGATATTGCGGCCTGTGCCATCGGCAAACATTCGTCTGGCGCTGTAAAAGGCTGATGGAGTTTGAGTCTTATCGGTGGATTGCTCCCTTAACTGAAAGAGCATTAGCGCCGAACCATCATTGAGGCGAAGGGCAAACCAATCCCAACCCTGCTGGCTTTTGGTTAAAAATTGTGAGCTCCATTCTCTGTCAAGCCAACCTTGGCCTGTGACTTTCTCGACCCGATTTTCGGCTTGACCATTGATGTTGATATGGCGGGTGATCTGGCCAGTAATGGTGATAAAAGGTTGACTGTAATAGTAGGAGGCGACGTTACCCTCGCGGTTTTTAATGCTATAGCCATTATCGCCTTGATATTGCAGCGGTGCTTGGCTGGTCAGCGTTAGCTCGTAACTAAAGTCTGCGGTCTCAACCCTTAAGATTGCCGGAAATAACGCGTTCGACTCACTCTGCAATTGCCAGTTATCGAGATGAATTTGATAGGGATTGGCATTGACGCCGGCAAGCTTTGGATGACCGCGAGACCATTTCTCATGGGCCAGATGTGCCGCGCTAGAGGTCAGTGCGCTATGGGCAAAATAGAGTTGTTCAGTTGCCCAAGCGGACTTAAGGGTAGTCGGTTGCGCATTTTGCGATTCTGTATATTGAGGTTTTAGTGCCACCCTAAATTGGGTCCATTGCGCGCCAAGTTGCTCACCTTTTTCGGTGGTTAAGTTAGCAGTGAGATACCACCATTCTTGCCGAAAGCCGTTGTGGGCAAGATGATCTTGGGGAAAGTGAAACTGATGCTCAGGTGTCACCTTTGCAAAGGCTTGTTGCGTTGAGGTTGTTTCGCCTTCTTTTGTTTGCCCTAGCAAAGCCCCCATGGATTTGGATTCTGAAACGCTCGCGGGCGCATTATCGCAGCCGCTAATCATAAAAAGGAGTAATCCACCGATGATGAGTTGACTGATTAAGCGTGCGTTTGTACGGCACTTAAGCAAGCTCATTGCGAATAAACCATTCACTTTCAATTGGGTAATGGTATATGGACGACTGTTCATAGGGTTTCCTGCTGCAAACTGGCGATTAGCGGTCTGCGGGTTTGCCAGTAAAGCGGTAAGAGCACGGCTAAGGTACAAGTCACTAGTGCGATAAGGATGGCTTTGGTATAAGCAAACCAGTCCCAGATCATTGGGATGGTCCAACCAAAGGCTTGCAGGGTGATTTTATCGATTAATAAATACCCCAGCAGAGCGCCCGTAGGCATCGCAATCAGGCAAGTGATTACCACAACCAGTAGCATTTGGCTAAATACCATAGTACGAAGTTTACTGCGACTCACCCCTAGGGAATAAAGCCGTGCCAGTGGCGCTTGCCGTGCTTGAGTTAACATTAAGCAGGCGCTAAATAGCCCAATGGCGGCCACCAGCAAGGTTAAACTATTGAGCACTAACGTGATTGAAAAAGTGCGTTTAAACATAGCAATGGCTTGGGCCTTTATGTTGGCTTGGCTATAAATTTGCGCCTGAGCCAACTCCAGCTCTGTGGCGAGCTGCATTTGCAGTTCATCCAGTTCGGCTTCACTGCGCTTGCCGTTCGTGGGTATTGGTTGAGTTAGCACCGATGAGGATGATTTATTAGCTTGTCCCAGAGGATAAAAACTGGCCGCAAGGCTAATGGGTAACAGTGGCAGTTGTGCCTGTTGCCACAGTTGATGGCTAATAATGAGCTCATTGCGGGTATTACCATGATCGTAATAAATACCTGCGATAACCACTTGGTTATTGGTGGTTTTATCGAGCACGTTTAAAGTGACTTTATCGCCCAGCATCAACTGATACTTAATCGCCATTGGTTCACTCACCAAGACAAATTGTCCGCCAAAATAGCGTTGCCATAGGTCAGGTAAACTGTCCTTGAGTGTACTTGTGTACTTGATTGACTCATCATCACGGCTGATAAGATTCACGGGGATCGTTTGAGGCGTTGGGCCTTGGATCGATATCTCTGCATCGACTTGCCATTGTTGATATAGGCCGCTGACACGAGGATCTTGGCTTAATTTATCTCGTACATCAGCCATACGGTTAGCACTGGGGCGCAGGTATAAATCGGCATGTAAGCGGGTTTCTAACCAACTTCTTAGGGTTTGCTCAAAGCTGCCCACTAGGGTATTCATCGCCACATTTGCGCTTAATGCCAGCAAAATGGCCATCATCGCAAGGGAAAGTGGCGCGATAAGCTCGCGGGTTTCGGCGAGCAAATAGTGCTTAAGCCCAGGGCGAGTGAAGGGGAGCAGTAAGCTTACTCCCCAATGCAATACTTGGGGCAACAGCAGAGGAATCGCGACCGTCACTATGCCTAGTAATATCAAACTGGTGTTGTAACTTTGGCTGAAGGGAAACAGTATCGCCGCGAGTACGAGTAACCCACAGGCTAAGATAAATTGCCGCTGGTGGGTTTGGTTGTGGGCCTTAGTTTGTTGATAACGGTTAGCGCCTTGGGCAAGGGATTGGCGCGTAAGATCAAAATATAAGGGCAAGCAAGCGGCAAGCGCTGCCACTAAGGTGAGCGCGATCGCCTGTGCTAACCAATGCCATTGCCAAATGCCCGGCAGCAAGTGGGCACCGTAGAGCTGTTCTAACGTCATGGCAACCATAGGTTGTAACCAATGGCTGAGTTGTAAGCCTAAAATAAACCCAATGACCGATCCTAAGATAACCAAAAATAGTAATTCGGCGAGCAGGGCAAGCATCACGTCGAGTCGTTTTAGCCCCTGTTGCAGCAGTTGAATCAGCAAACGTTGGCGTTTCATCAGGCTGTAACGCACGCCGTTATAGGCAATAAATAGCCCAACCACAAAGGCTAACATGCTCATCGCATTGAGATTTAAATGAAAACTGCGGGTAAGCGCCATTAAGGCTTGCCCTTGATCCTGCTGACTGTAGTTGGCGAGATCTGGGGTGATACCTAAGGTGTCGAGCCGTTGTTTTAACGCGGCTAGCTTATCCCTATCGCTAAATAGGGCGATATAACTGAGTTTGCCCTGCATCCCAAGTAAGTTTTGGGCGAGGGAAATATCGGTCAAGATGGCGCTGCCAAGTCCCCAACTATCATCGACACGGATCACTTTTAGGGTAGATGGGGCTATGGATTGGGCTAGGCTGAGCTGGCCATTGGGGGCGATTTTACTGGCCAGACTGTCACTCATCACCACCACAGGCTCACCGCTCATTAGGGCTGCAAGGGGCAGATCTCCCATGGAGACAGCAGAATTAGCCGTTGCCTTGCTATTTGAGGATGGTGAAGTGTTTTTTGAGGTTAATGTGGCGGTCAATGCCGCGACAATATCGCTGCCTTCAATTTGCCAATACTGGCCGTTTTGGCCAGCAACTCTGCCACTGACTACCGCAAGACTTTGGCTAATCCCAGCCTGTCTTAAACTGAAATACACCGATTCATCGAGATTATCTTGGCCAACGGGTGAGGTCAGCAGTACATCGGCCCGCTGACTTAATAGCTCTGTGGCTTCACTATAGCTACGAATCGCATTATCGTTGGTGGCTTTTACCCCGATGAGCAGCGTCACGGCGAGGGCGATTCCGAGTAAAATCGCCCCAGCCTGCAATGGCGCGTGGCGATAATGGGCGAAAAATACCTTGAGTACCCAAGTAATACGCAGCCATTGTCCATTCTTGCTTAAGTGGTGGTATGGATTGGCTTTATGTCCTAGCAGTGCGTTATTCATCATGCTAGCCAGAGATGGACACTGCGGCGTGGGACAGATGCCAGCGTTTGTTCATAAAGGCGGCGCACTCTTCGCTGTGGGTGACCATCAAAATGCTGGTTTGGCTCTCTTTGGCAAGTTCGCATAGTAGTGACATCACCTGTTTACCAGATTCGTCATCTAAGTTACCTGTGGGTTCGTCGGCCAGCAGTAAACTCGGATTGTGGGCTAATGCCCTGGCTATCGCGACCCGCTGTTGTTGTCCGCCGGAAAGTGCTTCAACCTGCCGATTTAACAATGCCGCTAACCCGAGCTTTTCCACCAAGTAATCGCACCAAGGATTCCAGCTATCACCGTTAAGGTACAGAGAAAAGCCGATATTATTTTTAACATTTAGCGGTGTCAGTAAATTAAATTGCTGGAATACTACGCCTAAATGGGTACGCCTAAACTCACTCCATTGCCTATCTTGCCACTTGGTGGTGGATTGATGATTCAGCACTATCTGGCCACTGTCTACGGTTTCAAAGCCCGCAATCAGATTCAGTAAAGTGCTTTTACCGCTGCCACTTGGGCCGGTGAGTGCGATAGTCTCCCCTTGATGCAAAGTTAAATCGACCGCTTGCAGCACAGTGTGGCGCTGCTCGCCGTCGCGAAAACTTTTACTCACTTGGATAAGCTTGGCGACTTCTGACATTTATCCTTCCACTCTGGCGATATCTAATCTAGGCGACCGACTAAAGATAAAACATTTTATCTTCTGATAGATACTGCTATTTGGTGCTTAAGGTTCACTTTGCATGGATTCAGACTTAGGTTTTATATTGTTTAAATTTTCTGTAATTGTGGTTTTGGACACGCATTCTGTGAGCAAATGGGCTTGAGCTATTGTGGTGTTTGTTGCATGCTGTGTGCCCTGTTAAGCGATAGCTGGCTATCGTTTTAACAATCCGTTCGGATGAAGGTAGCAGGAGAGTGGGGAATTAACCCCACACCGACGAGGCAACTTTGTTGTTGGAAGCATTCCATAAACAAAGCACTCTTTCAGGTGCCGCAAGGCGTGGACTGTTACTGGACGAGCCTCTGGAGAGACTACCGATTGCATTAACTTGCAATAATAGGTGGCGCCGAAGGCGAAAGTGTCGCTGTGTTGTTAAGCGACGCGAAACGCTCAGGCAAAAGGACAGAGGAGAGGATGACTGCACAGTCTCTGTCGTTTGTCTTTGTGGGCTATTTTCCTGCCGTTATTGGCTGGGGAGATGGTATTTCTTTAGGCTGACAGCGTTGTGTCACAGCCATTTCTTTTCCTCCTCCCTTATTAATTTAAGTTGTTTAATAATTGAGGAATATCATGAATTTTCAAGCCTTGCTCAGCAGCCTAAATGGTATTGTCTGGGGTCCTATCACACTTTGTTTGTTAGTTGGCACAGGGGTTTATCTCACTACGCGACTAAAGCTTATCCAAGTTTTTCGTCTGCCAATGGCGCTTAGCCTATTGTTTAAACCCGCTAAGGGGCATGGGGATCTATCTTCCTTTGCCGCGCTTTGTACTGCATTGTCTGCCACCATAGGTACGGGCAACATTGTTGGGGTCGCAACGGCGATTAAGATGGGCGGTCCTGGCGCCTTATTTTGGATGTGGCTTGCCGCCTTCTTTGGTATGGCGACCAAGTATGCCGAGTGTATGTTGGCGGTAAAATACCGCACCACGGATGCGCGTGGACAGATTGCCGGTGGCCCGATGTATTACATCGAGCGTGGCCTCGGTTTGCGTTGGATGGCGAAGTTATTTGCGCTGTTTGGCGTGGGAGTAGCGTTTTTCGGTATTGGGACTTTTGCCCAAGTGAATGCGATAAGTGATGCCTTAACCATTGCTTTTGATGTACCAACATGGACGACTGCCCTAGTGCTAACCCTGCTGGTGGCGGCTGTGACCTTAGGTGGGGTTAAGCGTATTTCTAATGTGGCGCAAAAGTTAGTACCGGCGATGTCAATTGGTTATGTGTTGGCCTGTGTGTGGATTTTATTGGGGTTTGCCGAAGCGATTTTACCTGCGTTGCAATTAGTGGTGGAGTCGGCCTTTACGCCTGTGTCTGCGGCGGGGGGATTTTTGGGGGCGACCGTGGCGCAAGCGATTCAAATGGGGATTGCCCGCGGGGTCTTCTCGAATGAGTCTGGCTTAGGCAGCGCCCCCATTGCTGCCGCGGCAGCTAAAACTAATGAACCCGTCGAGCAGGGCTTGGTGAGCATGACGGGGACCTTTTTTGACACCATTATCATCTGCACTATGACGGGGCTAGTGCTCATCATCACTGGCGTATGGAGCGGTGACACCGCAGGTGCGGCAATGACCAGTGCGGCGTTTAGCTTAGGTGGCTCCGCGGCCATCGGCCAGTATTTAGTCACGATCGCCTTAGTCTGCTTTGCGTTTACGACGATTTTAGGCTGGCACTACTATGGGGAGCGTTGCTGGTACTATTTAGTGGGCGAGCGAGGGTTGCGTGCCTATCAAATCGTGTTTTTAGGCCTGATTGCTGGTGGAGCATTTATTAAGCTCGATGTCATTTGGTTACTGGCCGACACGGTGAATGGCTTAATGGCTATACCGAACTTAATTGCAATTATTGGATTGCGGCACATCATTATTGCTGAAACGCAAAGCTATTTTGTTCGAACATTCACAAACAGTACACTAAACCCTATTTATTAACGTTTTTAAAACAATATATTAGTTGACACTGTTTTAACTTTAAGATTGTCGCCACCGAGTTCTTCGTTTACTTTATAAGAGCACCCCAAATTAGGGGGGTTAAAACGGGGACTTTGAGGCGAAGCCATGGATAAAAGTAAACTTCGTACTTTCCGCAGCAAGATCCTATCCCATATAGCGCTGCCATTGATTTTAATCATGGCTACCGTTTATGGGATTACTTCTTGGTTTAATTACCTTTCTATTGAGAAACGGCTTTATGAGAATCTGGCTCAAGAGTCTTCTCATTCTGCCTCTCGTTTACAATTTTTGCTCGAACATGCTCAGGCGAACACTCAAGGGCTTTCTGATTTTATTGGCTTGTTAGCCGATAAGGATGATATTAACAATCCTGAAAAACTGAAAACGGTGCTAACAAATCGCATCCAACGTAACCCTGATTTTTTTGGCTCAGCCATTGCGTTTAAACCCAATACCTTTCCCAATAAAAAACTTTTTTCTCCCTATGTATACCGAAGTGGGAGCGGTTTTAATTACTTAGATATTGGCGCTGATGGGTATGACTACACCGATGGTAATTGGGATTGGTGGTCAAAAGCCATTAACCAAGTGGGGGGCTACTGGTCTAAAGCCTATTTCGACGAGGGCGCAGGTAATGTGTTAATGATCACTTATGCTGTGCCCTTTGGCGTTCAGCCGGATTATTTTGGGGTCACAACTGTCGATTTAGCCTTAGATAGATTACCTGAGCAATTGGGTATTGCACCTAGTCGATTAGTGGTATTGGATGACCAAGGCAGGCTTATCTTCCATAGTGATAAAGAAAAGGTCTTGGCAGCATCTTCTTCTGGATGGTTGGATAAACAGAACATCAAGAATATTGCCTTTGCAACCCTATTAAATGATGGACAGGCTGGGCAAGCTAGTTTTGTTGATGATAAAGGTACTGTTTATCTTGCCAGCGTTGCAGAGGTGGCGAAGCTAAAATGGCGTGTAGTTGTGATGGTGCCGAAGCACGAGTTGTTTGCTTCTCTGCTGGACGATATCGCCTCTGCAATCCTCAACTTAAGCTTGTTAACCTTACTGCTATTACTGACCTGTTATATCGCGGCTAAACGTTTAACCCGTCCACTCGAAGCGCTCGAATCCGGTATTTTGGCCTTCGGTCAAGGTAAGGCCCAAGAGTTAACCATCCCTAAAGGCGCCGTCAGCGAGATTGTGACCTTAAGCGAAACCTTTAACCAAATGGCAGCGCTGCTTGCTGAACGTGAACAAGCGATTTTAGATTCCCGCGGTAACCGCTTCGCTCGCCTAATTGATGGCATGAGTGATAAGTCCTTCTACTGTTCGCTTGACCCAGATGGGCAACTTGCACAGGTGAGTGAAGGGGTTACAAAAGTATTGGGAATACCGCCTGAATTACTTAAGCGCAAATATCAAAGGCTGTTTTCGGCTAACCCCCTTAACGAGAAAAACTGGGAATATACCGATCTCGCGCTCAAAGGGCAGAATGTGCCTCCCCACCAAATTGAGTTAGTGGATGCCAAAGGGCAAGCGAGGAGGCTGGATGTTTTTATGCAGCCTTTAGTGTCAGACACTGGCGAATTAATGTCGGTGGAAATGCTATTTACCGATGTGACTGAACAGTTTTCTGCTGCCGCTTGGTCTAACGCTGTGCTTGAGGCCGCGCCTGAAGCCATGTTGATTGTTGATCAGAATGGTCAAATAGTCTTTAGTAATAGCCGCTGCCAACAGCTCTTTGGTTATGATGCGAAAGCCATGTTGGCGTTGCAAATTGAAACCTTGCTACCTGAAGAATTAAGGCATCTACATACGGGGGAAAGGCTAGACTTTCTGCGTGAAGGGCGTGATAGGCCAATGGCAAGTGCGCGCCATGTGCGCGCACTTAAATCTGATGGCGGTGAATTCGTTGCCGAAATTGCCTTGAGCATTTTACCGAGTGATTTTGATGGTCGTCGCCAAGTGGCTGCTTCGATTCGTGATATGACCCAAAAAATAATGGTTGAACAAAAGATCCGTGATAGTGAATTACGTTTTCGAGGTCTTGTCACCAATATTCCTGGTGCGGTATACCGTACTCGCATTGGCGAGGTGTGGGTCATTGAATATGTTAGCGACAACATTGCGGAGATCACTGGCTATGCGGCCAGCCAGTTTATTGAAAATCGTCAACGGACGTTTACTTCACTGATATTGGAAGATGATCGCGCACTGTGCAACCAGCATATCGAAAGAGCACTGGCACAGCAGGAAACCTTTGAAGTCGAATATCGTATCCGTCATCGCGATGGCAGTATTCGCTGGGTGCACGAAAAGGGTAAGGCTAGTTATTCTGAAGAAGGGTTACCTTTGTGGTTCGATGGCAGTATTGACGACGTTACTGAAAGTAAATTAGCCATTGATGAGATTGAAGCCTCAAGACAGCAATTAACCAATATCACTGAATCCATCCCTTGTACTGTGTATCAGTTGCGTTGGGTTTCACCAACTGATCGCAGCTTTACCTTCCTATCGGGCGCCGCATTGGCAATGCTTGGGTTACACCGTGAAGAGCTGTTGCGTGACTTTAATATTATTGCTGAGCGGATTTTTGATGAAGAGCGTCCTGAAGTCATAAGCGCACTCGCGGGCAAGAGCGATGATCAATTGCGATGGATCCGCGAGTTTCGTTATCGCCATCCTAATGGTGGTATTCGGTGGATGGAAGCGGGTGCCAGTGGGCATTATGCCGATGACGGATCCATCATCTGGAACGGCTATGTGATGGATGTGACTGAGCGAAAATCAATTGAAGAAGAGCTTGCAGTAAGTGAAGCCCACTTCAAGGCGCTATTTGATGGTGCAACCATTGGTATCGTCAATGTCGATATTAAGGGACTTATCCTCGATTGTAATTACCAATTCTGTGAAGATATGGGACTTAGCCGCGATGAATTACGGAGCACGCCTATCTTTGACGTGTTGAGTGCGCAGGATAAAGACGTTGCAAAAGCACAATTTAAGGAGCTTGTTGAAGGCAAAATTGATCATTACCGAGGCGAGAGAAGTTTTGTTCGCCCCTCTGGTGAGCCTTTATGGATGACGGTTAACGTTTCAACCTTGTTGGACAGCCAGAACCAGTTTGAATCAGCAGTGGTGAGTATGGTCGATATGACTGAATTAAAACTGCTTTCAGATGAATTGCTTGTCGCTAAAGACGAGGCAGATGCAGCCAGTAAAGCCAAGGGCGACTTCCTCGCGAATATGTCCCATGAAATTCGTACGCCGATGAATGCCATTATTGGTATGTCGCAGCTTTGTTTACAAACGCAACTCGATAAGAAGCAGAAAAATTATCTCGAAAAAATTGAGCGTGCGTCTCAATCTTTACTGTCAATTATTAATGATATTCTTGATTTTTCTAAGATTGAAGCGGGCAAGCTTGATATCGAAAATGTGTCTTTCCAACTCGACACTATGCTTGAAGACTTAAGCGATATGTTCTCCGAAAGGGCGGCGCAAAAGCAGATCGAATTGTTGTTTGCTGTTGCGCCCAATGTTCCTCGCCATTTATTAGGGGATCCGCTGCGATTGGGGCAAGTGCTGATTAACCTGATGAATAACGCGATCAAATTTACCGAGCGTGGGGAGGTGCTACTGTCTCTGAGCTTGGTCGAGCAGCAAAACGATGACGTCGTGTTACGTTTTAGTGTGCGGGATAGTGGTATTGGGCTAACTCAAGAGCAACAATCCAAACTGTTTAAGTCCTTTACTCAAGCCGACACTTCTACCACCCGTAAATATGGTGGCACAGGGCTTGGACTTGCCATTTCTAAACAATTGGTCGAATTAATGGGCGGCAGCATTGGCGTCGAAAGCCAACTCGGTCATGGCAGTACTTTCTTTTTCACCGTTAAATTATGCATCTCCAGTGGTCAAAAACTTTTTGTAGGACAAGAGCTTGATGGTATGTCCATATTGGTTGCCGATGATAATGCCACCGCAAGGGACATTATGCGCACCACGTTGGAGAGTATGGGCTTTAACGTAGATACAGTGCGTTCTGGCGACGAGGCAATTATGCGTTGTAGCCAGCAAGAATATGCTGTGGCATTGATTGACTGGAAAATGCCGAATCTTGACGGGATTGAAACTGCAAAACAAATTAAGCAACAAACAAAAAATGCCCCGCGGATCTTGATGGTTTCAGCCCATGCCAATCAAGATTTCTTAACTCAAATTGAGCAACTCGGCTTGGCAGGCTATATCAGCAAACCTATCAGTGCATCGAGATTACTTGACGGCATTATGAATGCCCTTGGTCGCTCAGGGATTCTTCCCGTTAGGCGCCATCAAGACAATATTGCGCCTGAGTTATTATTGCCCCTTAAAGGTAAGCGTATTCTGTTAGTCGAAGATAACGAAATGAACCTTGAGGTGGCTACTGAGTTTTTAGAGCAAGTGGGGATTATTTTATCCATTGCGACCAACGGTCAAATTGCGTTGGATAAATTAGCTCAGCAGAGTTTTGATTTGGTGTTGATGGATTGCCAAATGCCTGTGATGGATGGGTATCAGGCGACGAAAGCAATTAGACAAAGGCCCGAGTTGGCGCAATTGCCCGTGATAGCTATGACCGCCAATGCTATGGCGGGCGATAAGGAAATGTGTTTAAGAGCTGGGATGAATGATCACATTGCCAAGCCAATTGAGGTCAACTTACTGTATCAAACCCTATTGAAATATTTAGGCGCCCCAGTACCGTCTCTGGAGAATGCAGAGTTTGTTGTCAATGAATCACTTAACCCGCTTAATCTTGATGTGGAGTCAGTGGTTAAATGGCCTGAGCACCCAGAGCTTGATATCGATAGAGGCTTACAGTTAGTGCAAAACTCGAAGCGTCTCTACCAACGGATCTTTGATCGTTTTGCAACCAGTCAACGTAACGTTGTTGATCAGATCAACAAGGCACTTGCCAGCAATAAGCGTGAAGATGCGGTGCGGATGGCGCATACCCTTAAGGGGCTGGCGGGCAATCTCAGTTCTTCAAAGCTTGCGGAGTTGGCGCGGCAACTGGAGCTCCATTTAAGTGAAAATGCTGACTACCAAGTGGAGTTAGACCAAATCCAAATTTTAGTCGCATCAATATGTGAAGCGATAGAAAAGGCCAAACCTCAGTTTGAGGAAACAAGTACGTCAACGGCAGAGCATTTACCGAAAGATGCCTTGATTGCTGCCTTAAAGCAATTACGCCAAAGCTTAGAAGATGCTGATTCAGATGCAGTAACGCAAATGGATGCACTTAAACCCCAAATGAGTGCTCTGTTATGGCAGCAGCTTAGCCCTGCGCTAACGATGATTAACCAATATCAATTCGATGAAGCCGTCGATTTGATTGATGAAGTGCTTGCTAAGTTAACGTAGAAGCGGTCAATCAAGCGCTGTATTGACTATTGATAAAGCCACAGGAAAGGTGAACGTGTTGATGGATAAGGCAACAATATTAGTCGTCGATGATACACCCGAAAATATCGATATTTTGGTGGGCATACTCGGTGAGGACTATAAAGTCAAAGTAGCGATTGATGGCCCCAGAGCATTAGCTCTTGTGACCAAAACACTGCCTGATTTAATTTTGCTCGATGTCATGATGCCCGGAATGAATGGTTATGAAGTGTGCAAGCTCCTTAAGCAAGAGCCATTAACTTGCCATATTCCGGTGATTTTTGTGACGGCCTTATCAGAGGTTGCCGATGAAGCACAGGGCTTTGCGTTGGGCGCCGTCGATTACATTACAAAACCCGTCAGTGCGCCAGTCGTCAAGGCTCGAGTGAAAACGCACTTAGCGTTATACGATCAAAAGCGCCTTCTGGAACAGCAAGTTAAAGAGCGTACCCAAGAACTTGAAGAAACCCGCTTCGAAATTATTCGTCGCCTTGGTCGCGCCGCCGAGTATAAAGATAATGAGACAGGCTTGCATGTAGTGCGCATGAGCCATTATGCCCGGCTTTTAGCGATTAAATTAGGTTTGCCCAGCACTTTTTGTGAGTTGCTGTATAACGCTTCGCCTATGCATGACATTGGTAAAATCGGCACGCCCGATGCTGTACTTAAAAAACCGGGGAAGCTGGATGCTGAGGAATGGAAAATCATGCAGCAGCATGCTGTAATCGGCGCAGAAATTATCGGCGAACATGGTGATCCGCTGCTACAAATGGCGCGGCGAATTGCATTAACGCACCACGAAAAATGGGATGGGACAGGTTATCCCAATGGTTTATCAGAGGAAAATATTCCCATTGAAGGGCGGATTGTGGCGATTGCTGATGTGTTTGATGCGCTGACTTCACAGCGTCCCTATAAGCAGCCTTGGACCATTGAAGCGACGATGGAACTACTCGAAAACCAAGCTGGGCAGCATTTCGACCCTAAGCTGGTGGAGGAGTTTAAGCAAATCCTACCTGAGGTGATTGCGATTCGAAACACTTACTTCGAGCATTAATATCAAAAGGCGCCTCAGGCGCCTTTTGATTCAACGGGATTTTTTGTTTTAGCGCGAGTGAGCGCCATTCTAAGCTATTAAGCTTCAAGCACTTACGCCGCTAACAACTAAGCTTCATCGAGAGAGTAGGGCAAAGGTTGAACCGTCAAACTGGATTGCTCATCTTCAGTAAAACGCAGCTTGGCATCGTTCTCTGTATCGTTTGCCAATACCGCTGTCAGCAATACTTGATTACCGCGTTGCACGAATTCAATGATTTGTCCCCCTTTGCGATAACCGTCTTCCAGCGCAATTTCAAGGCTAGTTTCTAGATTAATCGTTAACGAGGTTGTGCCATGGAGGATATAAAGTGCACGCTTGTTTCCGCCACGGTACTTCATCCTTGCCACGGTTTCTTGCCCCATGTAACAGCCTTTATTAAAGCTAATGCCGTTGATAGCCTGTAGGTTACACATCTGCGGTACGTACTGATTAGCATGGCTTGGCGCTAGGTTGGGGTAGCCCGCAGCGATTTCTAATGCTTGCCAAGCGCTGGCATCAAATACGGTGTGCTCGGCAATGAGGGCACTTGCGGCTTGTGGTTGTAGAACCAAAATAAATCGATCCGCATCTTTTAAAATTGCGCCATGCTCGGTGAGAGTCAGTTCCTGAGCGACTTCACCAAAGTGTTGGGTGACGAATTGGTTAGCCTGCTCACCCGCCACGCCGAGTAAACACCATTCCTCCGATGCATTACTTAGGGTAGCCTTGCTAAATACCGCATATTTTTGCAGTTGCGGCAGATCCACTTCGATGGTGTCCTTTGGCATCAGCAGCAAGAGTGCATCTTTAATCGTAAAGGTTCTAAAGCTAGCCAGCATCTTACCTTTAGGATCACAATGTGCTCCCCAGCGCCATTGGTTGGTTTCAAGTGAGCTAATATCTGCGGTCACTTGGCCATGGATAAAACTCCGGCCCTGTTCGCCGGCCACTTTGATTAGGCCTAGGTGGGATAAGTTAGCGAGCATAAGTGGAGGCATAGAGGCGTCCAGATCCCAATTGGGTGTCGAAACTGCAATAGTCATGGCGAGATCCTGAAAATGAAGGCGATGCAAGAGGCTTGATTGTAGCGGAATTCCTCTAGCCTCAAAAGCACAAGGCGCACATATCTTAAATGAAATGTGCGCCTTAGTTGGGGCAAGCTACCGCGATTTAGGCTTTAGAACAATACGCGTGTGCGCAGCGTGCCATCAATTGCCTTGAGTTCTACTAACGCTTCTTCTGCTTGATGCGTGTCAACTTCCATAACCACATAACCGATTTCTGCGGTGGTTTGCAGGTACTGAGCGGCAATGTTAATACCCTTCTCAGAGAAGGCCTTGTTGATTTTGATCAGCACGCCAGGACGATTTTGGTGGATATGCAGTAGGCGAGAGGTGCCTTTGTGCATTGGTAGAGACACCTCAGGGAAGTTCACGGCCGACACGGTTGAGCCGTTATCAGAGTATTTGGCTAATTTGCCAGCCACTTCAATACCGATATTTTCCTGTGCTTCTGCGGTGCTACCACCCACATGTGGCGTGAGCAGCACATTATCTAAACCACGTAATGGGCTGATAAATTCATCATCATTCGATTGTGGCTCAACGGGGAATACGTCAATTGCAGCGCCTGCAAGGTGACGTTCTTTAAGTGCCACAGTGAGCGCATCGATATCGACCACAGTACCGCGGGAAGCGTTGATAAAGATGCTGCCTTTACGCATAGCGGCAAATTCGGCGGTACTGATCATGTCTTTCGTTTGTGGCGTTTCAGGCACGTGCAAACTGACCACATCGGCTTGAGCCAGTAATTGCTCCATTGAGTGGATTTGCTGAGCGTTACCCAATGGCAATTTATCTTCAATATCGAAGAACACTACACGCATACCTAAGGTTTCTGCCAAAATGCCTAGTTGAGTCCCGATATGGCCATAGCCAATCACGCCTAAGGTTTTGCCACGGACTTCGTAACTGCCAGCGGCGGTTTTCATCCAACCACCTCGGTGGGCGATGGCATTGCGCTCAGGAATACCACGCATCAACATAATGATTTCGCCTAATACGAGTTCGGCTACGCTGCGAGTATTGGAAAACGGCGCATTAAATACGGGGATCCCGAGGGATTCGGCGGTGGCAAGATCCACTTGGTTTGTGCCGATACAGAAGCAGCCAATTGCAATTAATTTTTCGGCACGTTTCAATACATCGGCGGAGAGTTGGGTACGGGAACGAATACCAATAAAATGGGCATCTTTTATGGACTCGTGTAGGGCTTCATCACCTAACGAGGCTTTGTGATATTCAATATTGGTGTATCCCGCGCGTTCAAACACATCTACAGCAGATTGGTGGACGCCTTCCAACAACAGGATTTTGATCTTATCCTTGTCAAGCGAATGTTTCGCCATGATATGGGTACCCTCTTAATTAATTGAAGTGGTTCTTATATGCTATGCTGACAACCTTTGTCCACCAAAGTAGCACTTTTTGGGCTCACTGTGGAGGGCTAGATGGCTAAAGTTAATATTCTAAAATGAGAACAATATCGCATAAGAGGAAGGAACATTGAATAATAAAATTGCTTGGTGTGGTATTTACCTCTCAGTTTTAGCGTGGTCGGCGATAAAACCTGCCGATCCCTTTACTTGGTGGCTCGAAGCCTTACCCGCATTAGTGGCGGTTCCGCTGTTATTTTTTACCCGCAAACGCTTTGAGTTAACACCATTAGTGTATTTTTTAGTCCTAGTTCATTGCTGTGTGTTGTTTGTCGGGGCGCACTATACCTATGCCGAAGTGCCATTATTTGACACGATTGCCCAGTGGATGGGCAGTGAGCGCAACAATTACGACAAAGTGGGGCATTTTGCCCAAGGTTTTATTCCCGCGATGTTAGCTCGTGAGATTATGTTACGTAATCAAGCAGTTAAACCAGGTGCTTGGTGTGCATTTTTGGCCACTTGCTTTGTACTCGCTTTCAGTGCCTTCTACGAACTCATTGAATGGTGGGTGGCAGTAGCTACAGGTGAAGGTGCTGAAGCGTTTTTAGGGACTCAGGGTTACGTTTGGGATACCCAATCGGATATGTTTTTAGCCTTAATTGGCGCCATTGTGGCTTTGTTGAGTTTGTCTCGTGTACAGGATAAGCAAATCGCTAAGCTTACTGCTCAGTGATAACTAACTTATTACTGTTCCCCAATCCCCTCAGAATAGGATTTTGAGGGGATTTTTTGTTCCCTAAACCGTCATATTTCTGTGTTAATTTTTTGTTTAAACTTTCGATTGATCTCTTTATAGACTAAGGTATAAACCTGAGTGTAATGTAGATAGCATTTAGTATTAATTGCTGGTAAACAGGTACTATTTAGGGAGTTAGTCGAATTTACTACATATAAATAGATGTTATTAGTACATTTGGGTGATGGCATTCATACGGTAACTAGTCAAAATGGGTTATGTTAATGAAATGTACGGCGAGATATTCGTGATATTTCATCTAGCCTCATATAAAGATAACGAAATACTTTTCAGGGAGAAGAGTAAATTGAGCACTATCAATGAGTTAGTATTTTTACATCAAGTGGCGGCACCTTGCCATTTAGCGATACTTGCTGAATCTATTGGATTGAAAACACGGATCGTTAAACATGCCTCTGAGTTAGAGTTAAATGTAGATAAAGGACATCGCAGCTTCTGTTTGATTGCTCAGAAAGGCGCAGCCTTAGATAATAAAGGTATCCCACTGTTGGCGTCCCGTCTTGTACCCCATATACCAGTGGCTTTGTATCAAGTCGAGCGCAATTCCTTAGATCAGGAATCTGCAATGCTGTTAGGAATTCGAGGGCTGCTATTTACCGATCAGCGAATGGATTTGATGCTAACAGGGCTGCGTAAAATGGTGGCCGATGAATTGTGGTACGACAGAACGTTGCTCAGCAAGATGTTTCGCCGGGTGGTACAAAAATTAGATGGGCAAAATGATATGCCCGCCGATACTGTTGCGATGCTGCAAGCACTTACCTCAAGAGAGCGAACGATTATTCAATTTGTCTCCAGCGGAGCGCGCAATAAGGAAATTGCTCATCGCCTCTGCATCAGTGAGCATACGGTAAAGGCACATATTTCTTCTATATTCCGTAAAACACAGTCACGCAATCGCGTTGAATTATTGCGTTGGGCACAGACCTATCAAACCCATTTTGAGTTTTGCAGTTAAACGTTATTTAGGCTTGTTAAGTGCTAGCTGAACTTTGCGTATATGTAAGTCGAGATTGCTAGGTATGTGAGCAGTTTGCCTTTGGACAATCCACTTGTGATTGTTAAAAATAAGCAGTTAACTTACTAATTTAATAAATAAAAAACGGGAGCATATTAAATGCTCCCGTTTTTATTAGCAGCCTTCAACTTGAAAGCTGTCTATTGGTTAAGATTAGTATTGCACTACAGTCGCAACGTTCATATCACCGCTTTGAGTGACGCTGATACTGTTGTTGTTGCCCGCTTGAGAACCTAATACTAAGTTGTCATTACCTGTTTGAGTAATCATTAGGCTATTGTTATCACCACTTACGCCAAATGAGCTCGCTGCAAATGAGCTACTGCTATCGCCGCCCACCCAGTTACCGCTACCTGCTTGAGTGATTTCTGCTGCGTTTTCATCGCCTTCGATAATTAAATCGATTAAGTTCAGATCGCCACGGTGTTGTAGAGCAGTGACATCAGCATTGTTGTTACCTTCAACAGTGATGATGGTTTCGTTTTGATCGCCATCTTGCTCTACATTGACTTCGTTGTCGTTACCAGTGGCATCGACGTAGGCAAAGTTCGCATCACCTTCTTGGCTGATTTCAATGCTGTTGTCTTCGCCGGTTGCGAAGGCAACAAGTTCGTTGTTATCACCTTTAGAAGATAAATCGAAATCGTTATCTGTGCCGTAAGCGCCAAAGGTTGCGAAGTTGGCATCACCGCGTTGTTTTAAGTCAACGTCGTTGCTATCACCCCATACTTGGAATTCTGCACCGTTGCTGTCGCCTTTTTGCTTGATGGTGATATCGTTATCGTCACCTTGAATATCCGCAATTAAAGAATCACCCACAGTATTGCTATCGCCGTCTTGAGTGATATCGACAGTGTTATCATCACCTGTAGTCATTGACAGATATGCAGTGTTGTTGCTGCCTTCTTGTTCCATGCTGATATCGTTTTCACTACCAGCCAAGGCGTAAACGAAACCAGTGTGGTTGTCACCTTTTTGGTAGATGTCAACGCTGTTGTCGTTACCAGCGATGCCTTTGGCTGCACCAAAGTTATTATTACCGATTTGTTCGACGGAGACATCGTTGTTATTACCCACGTTGGCACTTAGATCGAGAGCAATTAAACCCGCTTGGTTGTTGTTACCGTATTGTTTGATATCGCCGTCGTTGTTATCACCTTCAACACGGAATACGGCAAGGTTTTCATCACCTTCTTGTTCAACAAATGCACTGTTTTCATTACCAGTAATTTCAACGTAGCTTTCGTTCAGCTCACCTAATTGGTTAACAGAAACGAGGTTGTCGTTACCCACGACATCGTTGCTACTTTGGTTGAAGAAGCCGTCTTGAGTCACTTCAGCTTCGTTGTTATTACCAGTCACATCAACAGCGGCAACATGCCAGTCTGTTTGTTGGCTAACCGTCACTTCGTTGGCATCGCCAGTTGAATTAACTTGGGCTTCATGCCACACACCGTCTTGCACTACTGTGGCGACTTGTGCATTACCGGTTTGGGTCACTGCAGCTGCGTTAATAACCCCCGTTTGTGCGACTAAGGTGTCTTGGCCTTCGCCAGTTTGTTTAACGCTGATTTCGTTGATCGTACTTGCCGCTAGTGCATGACCACTTAATCCAGCTGTAATGGCTAAAGCAATCAATGACATTTTAGCTTGTGATTTCATGTGACTCTCCCTGTTTAATATTGAGTAATTGAGATTGCAGCACCGTCCGCAATCTGTTGAATCGAAAAATTGCCGCTTCCTAGCTGGTTCAATTGCACCAGGTTGTCATTGCCAATCTGGGTAATTGATGCCTTATTTTGAGCGCCGACTTGCAGTAGTTGGACTTCATTATTGGTACCAATCTGTGTCACGAGGGAAATGTTATCGTTACCCGCTTGTGTCACGTAGGCGCTGTTATCGCTGCCTGATTGGAACACTATCCCTTGGTTTGCAGTTCCTTGCTGCACGAGGTCGATAAGATTATCGCGTCCTGAACGCTCAATGAGCGCTTGCAGAGTAATTGGCAATTCACTGACATCTGCCGCATGGGTGGGTGTCAGATAACTACATAACAAGAGAAGCAGTACCAAAAAGCGTGTTAGTGGATTTGGCACAAGTGACTCCTTGCATGTATGGGTGTTTTGGTCGGAGTAAAGACTCCTTCCAACTCAGGCATCAAGTTACGAGTCATAGTGCTGAGAGACAATTGGCCGAAAGGGTATTTATTTCGATGGTGTAATTTAAATGTTAATCGTGCTGACTTTTGTTAATCGTATGAAAATCCAGTTTTTTGTCGATTAAACCTCACGGTTACCCTATTTTTATCCTACCAAGTTGGTCTAGTAGTTAAGTTGTATTTAGCTTTTCGGTGCTTTTTAAAGTTGAAACATTATGGCAACAATTTATCGGCAAACATGCTGGAAATTCGCCGCTATTATCCATTCAACCTTGAGTGGAGGTTGCGTAATTGCCGTTCCAGAATTTCAACGTAAAGGACTATAGGAAGCTCAATATGTCGATAAAACTCTCACCGTTGGCGTTAGCAATTACAGGAGCTATGACGTTGTCAGCCGTACCGGCTATGGCAAAAGATGCCCCTGTCTATGAAAAAGATGCCATTCTCGTGGTGTATAAAGACAATGCAACTAAAGCAGAGCGCTCGGCGGCTCAGCGTTTAATTCGTGGAACATTAACCGATGTCAATGCCGATGGTGTCGACGATAAATTTCCGCATTTACTTAACGGCAAGCTGGCCCGTTTAGCATTGCGTAAAGGCGCCAATATTGAAGATGCCATTAAGGTGATCAGCCGTCATCCTGCGGTGAAATACGCTGAGCCTAACTATATTATCAAAGCGATAGGTACACCTGATGACCCAAGTTTTGCCAGCCTATGGGGAATGAATAACACTGGCCAAAGCGGTGGCACTGCCGATGCGGATATCGATGCACCTGAAGCTTGGGAAATCACCACAGGTAGCTCTGATGTGGTGATTGGCGTTATCGATACCGGTGTGGATTACAACCATCCCGATTTGCAAGCCAATATGTGGGTCAATGCGGGCGAAATTGCGGGCAATGGCATCGATGATGACGCAAACGGTGTTATCGACGATATTCATGGTTACAGTGCCGTGAATAATAACGGAAATCCAATGGACGGAAACGGCCACGGTACCCATGTTTCTGGCACGATTGGCGCTAAAGGTAATAACGGTGTCGGTGTAGTAGGCGTTAACTGGGACGTTAAAATTGCCGGATGTCAGTTCCTCGATACTGACGGTTATGGCTCTACCGCGGGCGCTATTGCGTGTATCGATTATTTCACCAACCTTAAGGTTAATCATGGGGTTGATATTAAAGCGACCAACAACTCTTGGGGCGGTGGCGGCTTTAGTCAAGCATTAAAAGATGCAATTGAAGCGGGTGGTGAAGCAGGGATTTTATTTGTTGCCGCAGCAGGAAACGATGCCGTCGATAATGATGCGAGCCCACACTATCCTTCAAGCTATAACTCTGATGTGGTGTTCTCCATTGCCAGTACAACTCGCAATGACCGTATGTCAGACTTCTCACAATGGGGTTTAACCAGTGTTGATATGGGCGCGCCAGGCTCGGCGATTTTATCAACTGTCCGTGGCGGTGGTTACGCGACTTACTCTGGTACCTCGATGGCAACTCCCCACGTGACGGGCGCCGCCGCTCTCGTTTGGGCATTAAACCCTGACTTAACACCTGTTGAAATGAAAGAACTACTGATGGCCTCAGGTGATGCGAATGCGGATTTAACCGGTAAAACGGTTGCGGGTACTCGCCTCAATGTGGCTAATGCGCTGGAGCAGGCAAACCCATCACCTAGCTATAAGTTCACCGTATCACCGGCTTCACAATCTGTCGAAGCAGGCAGCGCTGCAAGCTATAACTTCAGTGTTGGCAGTGTGGCAGGTTGGGATGGTGATGTCGCATTGACTGTCAGCGTGTCACCTGCACTTGAAGGGGTTTCATTATCAAGTTCAACCGTTTCTGCGGGTGGTTCATTTACCTTAAACGTGGCGACAACCGCGCAAACGGTTTGGGGTGATTACAGCATTACGGTGACGGGCAATGATGGTGCGATTGAAAAGTCTAAAGTCGTGTCGCTTAATGTCTTCCCACAAGGATTAAACGACTTTACCTATGGTAATGAGAACTCTGTAGCCATTCCGGATAACAACCCTAATGGCGTTATTAGCACAATAGAAGTCGCCGACGATGTACAGATTTTTGGTGTGCTCGCTGACGTGAATATCAGTCACACTTGGATTGGTGACTTACGCGTTGTGCTAACCTCACCAGCGGGTACTCAAGTGGTGTTACATAACCGCGATGGTGGCAGTGCTGATAATATCGTTAAGAGCTGGGATCTAAGCGCATTCGATGGTGAAAATGTACGTGGTACTTGGTCATTATCTGTCGATGACAATGTGGGTTCAGATACCGGAACGCTTAATAACTGGGGCTTAGTCATCAGCGGCTTAGGTGAGGCTTCCCCAGCTGCGCCTGTTGCAGGTTTTGAGTTTGCCGTTGAAGGATTAGGCGTAGCCTTCACCAACACCAGTACAGATGCAAATGATGATATCGTCAGTTACAGCTGGGACTTTGGTGATGGTACAAACTCTACTGAGATGAACCCAAGCCATGTTTATACCTCTGCGGGTACTTATACTGTGTCTTTGACTGTGACCGATTCAATGGATCACAGCAACACTGTGACGATGCCTGTACAAGTCTATGAGCATAATATTAATGCTGCTGTTAGCCGCGCATTAGTATCGCGCCGTGGCAGTGCAATGGTAGATCTCACTTGGGATAGTGCTTTAGGTGAAAACGTTGCCCTTTACCGGAATGGTGAGTTGGTGGTAACGACTGAGAACGATGGTAGCTATCGTGATCGCTTTACGACCACCGCCTCAAGTGTGACTTATCAAGTGTGTGAAACGACAGGAACATTATGTTCTGCGCCAGTTGTCGCGCAGTTCTAATGGATGGATAAAATAACAAGGCGACCTTAGGGTCGCCTTTTGTTTATGGTCGTTATGTTAATGTTTATCTGATAATTTCTTCGGCTGAGTTTCGGCGCCAATTTGCGTTTTTCGTTCGGATAATTGCTGCATGAGTTGCCGATTGATCGAGGTAAGCTCATCGAAATGAGCATTAATTTTATTTACTTGGCTTAAGTAGTCAGGATCTGTTTTCTCTTTATTTTGCCAATATCGTTGACGTTCGAGTTTTTGTAATTCACTTGCCCTTAGGATATCAAAATAGCTATTTTCTTGTTTTAAACGATAGAGCTCACCGTCGAGTAATTGCAGCAATTTATCCTTGGATAAAGTCTGGCTATTTAGCAAGGCATGCAGCGGGTCGACTTTGTCTTCACGTTTATCGGAATCAATTTCAGTCGTTATCCCTAACTGATATTCAATTTTATGTTGACTATATTCCTGTGGGCAAGCGGTTTGGCTAAAGACGACTTTATCGTCTTTACGACATTTATAGACGGTATTTGCGAGCGCTGCAGTGGGCAGGGTTACGCAAATAAGGGTCACTATGAGTCTTGCCATTCGACGACAAATCCTTTGTATACGCGATGAATGAAGTTATCACTATGGGTACTAAGCCAGAGTAAAATGGAGTTGTTTTCTCCCCATTTAAACTCTAGCAGGTATCAATCCGTGTGCTATAAACATATGTTACTTAAGGTTAACATTTGTGAATACTATGACGTAAGTTAAAGAATAAAACCAGTTTTTTGACAATGGAAATTTTTTGACGCTCAGCTAGACGCCCCAAAATACGAGTAGTGCAGAGGTAATAAAAAAGGAGCCTAAGCTCCTTTTCTCAAATCTTAAATTGATGCTTAACGATCAAAGCGCAGATTATCAATAAGCCGCGCTTTACCAAGGTAAGCTGCGGCTAAAATTACTAGGGCTTTATCCTGGGTTTCAGCCTTCGCTAAGGTATCAGCATGGCGAACTTCTAAGTAATCAGGGGTAAAGCCGGCAGCGGTTAAGCTCGCTTTGGCTTCCTCGGTGACTTGTTCGATGCTGATGCCTTGCTTTATCCCTTGCGCCATGGCATCAATGGCTTTTTTCAGTGCGGGCGCAGCGGCTTTTTCTTGCGCAGTAAGGTAGCCATTACGTGAACTCATGGCTAAACCTGAGGCTTCGCGAATAGTGTCAATACCGATAATTTCAATGGGTAAAGATAAGTCTTCAACCATAGTGCGGATCACTAACAGTTGTTGATAATCCTTATTACCAAAGAACGCAATATCCGGTTGCACTATGTTGAACAGTTTACAGACAATCGTCGCGACGCCACGGAAGTGACCTGGACGACTGGCGCCGCAGAGCACATCGGAGATCCCTGGTACTTCTACATAGGTTTGCTGTGCTAACCCTTTGGGATAAATAATCGCTGGGGTTGGTGTAAACAACAGCTCTGCTCCCGCTGCAGTTAACGCTTGGCTATCGGCCTCTAAGGTGCGCGGGTAGGCATCGAGATCTTCATTTTGCCCAAATTGCATGGGATTAACGAAGATAGATGCGACCACATGATCGCACTTCTTAGCCGCTTCTTTCACTAAGGTGATATGTCCCTGATGGAGATTACCCATGGTTGGCACAAAGGCGACAGTTTCGCCCTTGGCACGCCATGCTCGCACTTGAGTACGAATATCATCGATATGGGCGCTAGTGATCATTAACTCTTACCTTGCTAAAACCTAAAATGAGTTGGATGTGTATCGGCACAATCAAATGAATGTGTGCTCTGTACTCTTAGTTAAACGTGTGCTCCGCACTGGGGAAGCTGCCGTTGGCGACTTCTTCAATATACGCCCGCACGGCAGAACGGATCTCGCCAGTTTGTTTTAGGTAGTTTTTCGAAAAACGTGGAATATAACCACTGGAGATACCTAATACATCGTGCATGACCAGAATTTGGCCGTCGGTGGTAGCGCCTGCACCAATGCCGATAACGGGAATAGTTAAGGCTTGAGTAATTGCGGTGGCAAGTGATGCGGGAATACATTCAACCACTAATAACTGCGCGCCTGCCGCTTCTAACGCTTTAGCTTCATCGATAATGCGCTGGGCATTTTCAGCGTCGCGGCCCTGCACTTTAAAACCACCAAAAACGTTTACTGATTGTGGTGTTAGGCCCAAGTGAGCACAAACAGGAATGCCACGTTCAGTCAATTTGGTGACTGTTTCCAATAACCAGTGGCCACCTTCAAGTTTGACCATATTGGCACCCGCTTGCATGAGCGTGGTGGCATTTTCCATTGCCTGTTCTGGCGTGGCATAACTCATAAATGGCATATCAGCGATCAGCAGTGAGCGCTCAATACCGCGACGCACGCAACGGGTGTGATAGGCAATATCGGCGGTGGTGACGGGCAGGGTATCATCGTGGCCTTGGAGAACCATTCCCAAAGAATCGCCGACCAGTAGCACATCGATGCCTTCGCCGTCGAACGCGCTGGCAAAGCTGGCATCATAGGCTGTCAGAGCGGTGAATTTTCTACCTTCCTGTTTGTATTTCAACAGGGTTGAGCTAGTAACTTTAGACATATGGGAGATCTTCAAACCAAATGGAAGTGGTGTTATAAGCTAACTGAGGGCTGACTTCAATGATCATTGCCCAGTAGTTGTAACTCGGCCAAGAATTTTTCACTGATGAGGCTTTGTAGCGGTGTTTTACAGGGTAAAACCAGATCGGGAGCAATAGCGGCTAAAGGCACCAGTACAAAGCTACGTTCTTTCATGCCATAGTGCGGTACTTTGAGTCTGGGCTCATCGATGATGGCATCACCATATAAGAGTAAGTCGAGATCTAAGGTTCTAGGTCCCCAACGTTCTTTGCGCACACGGCCTTGGGTATTTTCGATGTGTTGCAGTGCATCTAACAAGGCGAGTGGGGTAAGCTTGGTCTCAAAACTTGCCACGGCATTAATATAGTCGGGTTGCACTACCTCTCCCATCGGCGTTGAGTGATAGTAGGGCGAAACCTTAAGGCTTTGATTTTCAGCCAAGCTGGACAAGGCCATCAAGGCATTGTCCAACTGTGCTTTGGGATCTTCAAGATTCGCCCCTAGGGCGACAAATACTTGAGTCATTATTCTTCGGCTTTAGCTTTTGCGCCGCTCGGGCGACGACGACGGCGCTGGGGGGTATTGCGATTACGGTTGCCTGAGGCTTTGTTACCACTGCGAGCAATGGTTAAACGCTCAGTTTCATCCGCTTCAACAAACTGTTGCCACCAAGCGGCACTCTTGGCCAAATTGCCACCTTCGACTTCACCACGCAGTAACAGTAAATCGTATGCCGCTCTAAACTTAGGATGCTCTAACAGTTTAAAGGCGCGCGTGCCTTGGCTGCGCTCAAAGCGGAGTTGTAATTGCCAGATATCTTTGGCTGGTGTGCTAAAACGGCGCGGAATGCTAATGGTTTGGCATTGCTGCTCCATGACATCACCCATCGCCGCGAAAAAGGCATCGTATAAGGTGAGGCCACTTTCAACGGCAATATCTTCTGCGCGTTGGCGCAGTGGATACCAGAGGATCGCCGCATAGAAAAACGATGGCGTCACTGGCTTATCTTCATTTACCCGATCATCAGTGCTCTTCATGATGGCTTGCACCATCTTCATTGCCGGACCTTTTGGCGCCTCTTTTAATAGGGCATCCACCTGAGGAAATAGGGGCGCAAACAGTTTATATTCCTGCATCATGTCAAAATTTGCCACGGCTTTGCCAGCGAAGAAGAGTTTGAGCACTTCTTCATACATGCGCGCTGCAGGAATATCTTTAAGCAGTGGTGCTAGCTGTTTGATCGGTTTAGCAGTCACTTCGTCGATGGTCATGCTGAGCTTAGTGGCAAAACGCACGGCTCTGAGCATACGAACCGGATCTTCGCGGTAACGGGTTTCGGGATCGCCAATCAGTCTTAAGGTGCCCGCCTTAAGATCTTCCATACCGCCGCCGTAACTGCGGATAGAGTAATCGCTAATATCATAGTAAAGGGCGTTAACGGTGAAATCGCGGCGCTCTGCGTCTTCATCGATTTCTCCGTACACGTTATCCCTGAGCAAACGCCCTTCGGCATTGGCTTTGGAAATCTTTTCATTACTTTCACCGTGGTGGCCACGGAAAGTTGCAACTTCAATTACATCGCGGCCAAAAACGATATGCGCCAGACGGAATCGACGACCGACAACACGGCAATTGCGAAACAGTTTTTTGATTTCTTCCGGCGTCGCATTGGTGACAACGTCGAAGTCTTTCGGTTCGAGTCCGAGGAGTAAATCCCGTACACCCCCACCCACTAAATAGGCTTGAAAACCGGCTTTATTCAGTCGATATAGTACCTTAAGCGCATTTTCACTAATCTGCTTGCGGGAAATTGAGTGTGCATCCCGAGGCACTAGCGCCAAGCTTAAGCCGCCGGATGTGAGTTCAGGCGTTTGGGGTTCAATCTGAGCTGGAGTTGGAGCGGTCGTTTTAGGCGCGTCTTCAAATAGCTGCTTGCAGAATTGGCTGATACGGCGAAAAATGGGACACCTCGGAATGTATCTGTTACGTGGTTAAAAATCTGGCGGCTATGATATACCAATTGCGCTCCGATGGGTATATACCGATTGCTGAGCTATGCCACGACGCTGAGGTTGTAAAAAGTGTCCGTTTTCGCAGGCGCATAGCTCAATTAAGTTAAGCCGTCAGTATGATTTCCCGTTGCTTTGGAACCGCGGTAAGCTCAAATTGTGCCACCGCCTGCGCCAGCATTTGTGCTGCGCTCGTTGGCTCAACAGTTGATTGGCCTAAAAAAGTCAGGGCCGCATTAAGACTCGCTTGCGGATGCTGCTTATCGATGGCTTGTGCATGGTTCTGTTTTGACAGTTTAAATCCCGGCGTTAAACAGGCGAGTGGTAAATGCAGCCACTGTGGCGCAGTTAATCCTAAGCTTTGATATAGGCTTAATTGGCGGCAACTGGCTTCAATCAAATCGCAACCACGTACCACTTCGCTGATGCCTTGGTGGGCGTCATCCAGTACCACGGCAAGTTGATAGGCATAGAGGCCATCACTGCGTTTGATAATAAAATCTTCAGTGGCGAAGTCATGATCTACAACCACTTTCCCCATCAGATTATCGGTAAACTCTGCAACTTGAGCGCGATTAACCAGTCGAATCGCACCAGACTGATGCGGCGTTGCTAATTGATGGCAGCGGCCATCGTAAATTCCACCCATGGCTTGAATTTGTTTGCGGCTGCATTGGCAGAAGTAGGCATCGTCTTGGGCGAGCAATTGATCTAATTTGGCTTGATAGGCGTCCGTGCGCGCACTTTGATACAGCACGGTATCGTCCCACTCGAAACCATAAGCTTCTAAAGTGCGCAAAATATCATCGGCGGCACCTTTTACTTCCCTTGGTGGATCAATATCTTCAATGCGTATTAACCACTTACCACCCAATGAGCGCGCCCGCAGATAACTGCCAAGGGCGGCGACTAGCGAGCCAAAATGCAATGCCCCCGAAGGCGAAGGTGCAAAACGGCCAACGTAAGGACCTTGTGGTGAAATAGCAGTGGTTAAGGTCGCCATCATAGAATTTGACATGGGTGACAAGTTAAAGTGGCTGTATTTTAGAGGGATGTTCAGAAAAAGCGAAGTATTACAGGGAGGATAAACCAGAGCGAATAAACAAGTAGGCGGGGAAATCCCCGCCTGAGATGGCCGATTAACCCGCCATTTGCTTCTCTTTGATCTCTGCAAGCGTTTTACAGTCGATACATTGATCAGCTGTTGGACGCGCTTCGAGACGGCGAATGCCGATTTCGATACCGCAAGAATCGCAGAAGCCAAAATCGTCTTCTTCGATTTTTTGTAGGGTCTTTTCGATCTTCTTGATCAGTTTACGTTCTCTGTCGCGCGCACGTAATTCGAGACTGAACTCTTCTTCCTGTGCTGCACGGTCTACAGGATCGGGAAAGTTTGCTGCTTCATCCTGCATGTGACTCAGAGTACGGTCGACCTCTTCACGCAACTGATTGCGCCAAGCTTCAAGAATTGTCTTGAAGTGACCCAGTTGCTTAGCGTTCATATACTCCTCACCGGGTTTTTCCTGGTAGGGACTTACACCTGCGATAGCGAGTACGCCAAGTTTTTTGGTGCCTTCAGGCATAACGCATCTCCTGTCATCATTTGCGTTTGTAGGGCGTCCTTAAGAACGGCCGCTATCTATATCAGAATCTTTACAACGAGGCAAATTTTTCATTTCACCTTGGCAGAAATTTTTGACTGCCTTCGCTAATTGAAATGAAAAAGCATTTTACTGAATCTTAACATCATACTCGGACTGGACACGATTGGGCTAGATGTATCTCACTAGGGGATATTTCACAGCGATACGCTAGTACTTCTACTCCTGATAAAACAGATTTTTTCAATAAGTTAGCGTATTCAGGGTCGATGTGTGCTGCGGGAGCCACACTCATAATGTCAGTATGTTGCACCACAAATAACAATACCGCTCTATGCCCAAGGCTAGCCATATGCATTAATTCTCGCAGGTGTTTTTGGCCGCGAAGACTCACTGCATCGGGGAAATAACCTTGGCCATTTTCCTGCAAAGTACAACTTTTGACTTCTATATAGCAGGCGGTTTTTTGAGCGCACTCTAGCAAGATATCAATACGGCTATTTTCATCTCCATACTTCACTTCGCGGCGTAAACTGTCGTAGCCTGTCAGTTCGGTGATGATGCCTTTATTAAGCGCTTCCTCGACCAGGGCGTTGGCATTGCCTGAGTGAATGCCAATCAGCGCACCTGTTGGGGTCGTCATTAATTCCCACGTGTGGGCATACTTACGTTTAGTATTGCTGGACGTTGAGAACCACAGGGTTTCACCCGGGAACAGGCAGTTACGCATTGAGCCTGTATTCGGACAGTGGACGGTGATTTCACTGCCGTCTTCGAGTTGAACATCGGCGAGAAAACGCTTGTAACGTTTGAGTAATTTTCCCGGTTTCAGTGCTGGAGTAAAGTGCATGCTATCCCTGTATCTGGGTGATTCTGGCGCCCAAGACTAACAAATTTCGCAAATGTTTACATATTTTACCTGAGTAACTTAGGTTGATGGCTTTTAGTCCCTAGCCGCTGGCAGTAAACTGCCGCCAACTGATGTATGTGCAAGAACAAATCAAAATAAGGATCCCTCATGAGTGAATTGAAAGTAACTGAAGTGATGAGCGTTGCGTTAACCAAAGATACCCCCGCAGCCCATTGGGGTAAGGCCGATGTGACTTTTGCGGCAGAAGGCGCCTTAGTGCATCTGAGCGGTGGAGATGAGTTGCGTCAAATCCAAATGGCGGCACGTAAATTACGCAATCAAGGGATCAGCAATGTGGCCTTGTCAGGCTCACTTTGGGATCTAAATAGCCAATGGGTGTTTGCCCAGGGCTTCGCCACCGCAAAACCAGGTTACAAGATCCAATGGTGCGGCGATGCTGAGGTGCAAGCCGAATTACAGCGTCGCATTGAAGTGGCGACATTTGCCCGTCAACTGATCAATGAGACTCCTGAGAATCTCTCACCAGTGAAACTGGCGCAACAAGCGGCAAAATGGTTAGCCGATATAGGTGGCGCTAAGGTGAGCTACCGTATCATTGAAGGCGAAGCATTATTAGCAGAGCAATGGATTGGCATCCATGCGGTAGGTCGCGGCAGTGAGCGTCCACCTGCGATGTTAGAGCTTGATTTTAATCCTCTTGCGGCCGATGCCCCCGTGTCTGTCGCTTTAGTCGGTAAAGGCATTACCTTCGACTCTGGCGGTTACAGCATTAAAGCCTCAGAGGGGATGTTGGGGATGAAATGTGATATGGGCGGCGCCGCCACTGTGACCGCAGCTTTAGGTTTAGCGATCAAATCGGGCCTAAACAAGCGCGTTAAACTCTTCTTATGCTGCGCAGAAAACCTGATCAGCGGCCGCGCTTACAAACTGGGCGATATCCTCACCTATAAAAATGGTGTCACAGTCGAAGTGGTAAACACCGATGCTGAAGGTCGTTTGGTATTGGCCGATGGTCTACAAGCTGCCTCTGCCACGGGAGCACCTTTTATTATCGATGCAGCAACCTTAACCGGCGCTGCTGTCATGGCGGTTGGCTCTAACTACAACGCCATTTTCTCGCCACAGGTTGACGTATTACAGTTAGCTCAGCAAAAGGCGTCGACTGTGGCCGAGCGTGTATGGCCATTGCCATTGGATCCTTGGCACAAAGAAATGTGCCCATCGTCCTATGCTGACACGGCAAACAGCCGCCCAGTGAAAGGCGGTGGTGCCGGCGGCGCCTCGAATGCGGCAGGTTTCCTATGGCGTTTTGTTTCACCAGAAGCAAAATGGTTACATGTGGATTTAGCGGCAGCTTTTGAAGACTCGGCTTCTGCACTATGGGGCGCGGGTGCGACCACCCACGGTGTACTGACTATTAGTGAGTTAATTAAAGGCTAAGCCTAGCTCTGAACTTAGCGCGAAAACTAAATAAGATAAGCTAGCACAACTTCATTAAGATTCTGCTGCAAGATAAAAACCGCCTGCGGGCGGTTTTTTATTGGGTGAAATACTAAATCGATAGTTTACTTGGTGTTTCTGCGGCGTCGTGGCATGTTATGTCTGAGCATTTTTATTCAGGAAATATGATGATTATTATACGAAAAGCGACTAAAGCGGATGCTCAAGCCTGTTGGGATATTCGCAATGCAGCCATTAATAAAGGCTGCGCCGGATTTTATGATGCGGGCGATCTGATTATTTGGACCGAAGGCGAATTGACCGAGCAATTTAGTCGTATCGTCGATGCGCATTTTTATGTGGCAGAGCAATCCAACAATGTGCCGCCACTTAAGAGAGTGATCGGTATGGTCATGCTGGATGAACCCTATGCTCAGGTTGAAGCGTTATTTGTGTCCCCCGACGCTATGGGGCTAGGTGTTGGCAAATCTCTGCTGCAATTTATTGAAACAAAAGCCTTTAACTTAGGCATCGCCCAATTGCGATTAGAGTCTACCCTCAATGCCGTAGGGTTTTATCGCCACTGCGGATTCGGCGGTGAAGGCTTAGAGGAAGACTCCATCTATTGCTCACCCCGCGGCATCGCCTTGGAGTGTATGGTGATGTATAAAAATCTAGGGCGGCCTTTGGCCTGCTAGGGCGCAGCATAAAGGCTGCTGCTAGAGTCTAGGGCGTTGCTTCGCAACGGCTAGAGTGCTTCGCTGTTAGAACTTAGAACTTAGAACTTAGAATCTATTTTGTTGAACGTTACTGGCATAACCAAGGGAATCAACAGATCAAGCATGGATGTGGAATTAACTGCTAAGACTTAACGCTGGATGGGGTTGCTGGCATACCCAAGGGAATCAACAGATCAAGATGGGGGAATTAACACCCAAGAGTATGCCAACTATCGTTCTTTCGCCTGAAATCCCGATGGCAATAAGATTAACTTCTATGGCTTAAATCAAGCTTAATCTATTGCTCAAAAAGGCTTTATTTCATTATTCGTTAGCCAAAAATAGACCTATATTAGTTGGCTTGAGGACTATTGAGCTGTTGGCGTTTTTCCATCAAATCCTTAATCAGCGGTGTGAGTATAAGCTCCATCGCTAAGGACATTTTGCCGCCGGGTACAACTAGGGTATTGACCCGCGACATAAAGGATCCTTGGATCATGCTTAAATAATAGGGGAAGTCGACATTGTTGATGCCGCGAAAACGGATCACCACAAAGCTTTCATCAAGGCTTGGAATATCCTTGGCGCTGAAGGGGTTAGAGGTATCTACCGTCGGCACCCGTTGGAAGTTGATATGGGTGCGCGAAAATTGCGGCGTCATGTGTTTAATGTAATCGTCCATACTGCGGACAATCGAGCCCATGACTTTTTCGCGGCTATGGCCACGCTCCGAGGTGTCACGAATGATCTTTTGGATCCACTCTAAGTTTACGATGGGCACCATGCCGATCAGTAAATCGACATGCTGGGCTACATTGGCATCGCCTGTGACTACGCCGCCATGTAAGCCTTCGTAATAAAGCATATCGGTATTTTCAGGTAGTGGCCGCCATTGGGTGAAGGTGCCGGGCATTTGGTTAAAGGGCACGGCCTCGTCGAAGGTGTGTAAATAGCTGCGGGTTTCACCTTGGCCGGTGGCGCCATAATCGCGAAAGCATTGTTCTAGACGGGCAAAATTATTGGCCTCGGGGCCAAAATAGCTCAGATTGCGATTTTCTGCTTGGGATTTACGGATCATCACTTCCATCTCTGCGCGGGTATAGTGATGAAAACTATCCCCTTCGACAAAGGCGGCATTGATCCCGAGTTGGCGAAAAATATGACTAAAGGCGGTTGTCGTTGTTGTGGTTCCTGCGCCGGATGAGCCTGTAACTGCAATAATAGGATGTTTTGCTGACATTTTATCTACCTAGGAACCAATAGAGCCGCTCAGTTGAAGCGATAAATCGAATAAGCTATTTATACGGCACAGGGATACTGATGGTCAATCTTGCCGTTTGGCTACTTGGTCAGCGTGACGAATGGCAAAGGACTCCTCCTCCTCACTGTATTCTAAGACGAGTTTTCCTTGTTTAAGTGCTTGTTGGCATTGCACTATTGCGCCTGATAGTTCTTGCTCATCGAGGCTAGTAAAACTACCATCCTCCACTTGCCCTAACAGATATTCGCGGATCAAATTGGCTAAGGTCTCTTTGGGGAGTTGTAGCAAAGCATCATAGGGAATAAGCATTCGGGTTCCTTAAGGTGCCGATGACGCGTCATTGGCGAGTAAAAAGTCTAAAATGCGCCGCTCTAGATAATAGCGTGGCTTCCACGGTGTACCGCCTTCGATAAAACCGACATGGCCACCATGGGCATGGAGTTCGTATTCTACATGCTCAGAAATCTGGCTTGGATGGGGGATGACCTCATCCGTCATAAAGGGATCGTCCAAAGCGTGCAGTATCAGTGTGGGTTTGGTGATGCGATTAACATAAGGTAAGCCGCTAGCACGAGTATAGTAATCTTCTACGCCTAAAAATCCATGTAGCGGCGCAGTAACTTTATCGTCAAAGTCATAAAAGGTATTGAGATTGGCAACTTGCTTTGGGGTCAATGACATAGTGCCTGCCAAATCTGGGGCGGTGAGCTTTTGATTGACCTTATGTTGTAACTGTTTGACCAAATGGCTTTGGTAAACCGTTGAGAAACCATGCTCTAAACGCTTAGCGCACGCTGATAATTGCAATGGGGCTGACACCACTACGGCGCGCGTTAACAGACTTTGGTCTTGATATTCGCCTTGGTATTTTGTCAATACATTGCCACCTAAGCTGTAACCTACGGCCAATAACGGTGATTGCGGATAGGTTTGTTGCAGCAGGCTTAAGCTAAACTGCAGGTCATCTGTGTCACCACTGTGATAACTGCGGGCGAGGCGATTGGCTTCTCCCGAGCAGCTCCGGTGGTGGTGAACTACCGCAGCCAGCCCCTGCGTTTTGCAGGCTTGCAGTATACGTCTGGCATAGTGCGACTGTGCGCTGCCTTCTAATCCATGGATGATGACCACAATCGGTTTACCGACTTTTGGGGGGGCTTGCCAATCTAAATCGATAAAATCGCCGTCGGGCAGCTCTAGTCGTTGCCGTTCAAGCACAGGTTTGGCCACTTTAGTGAATACGGGCAAAATCGTTTGTACATGGGGACTTTTGGCCCACCAAGGCGGTGTAAAAGCGTTCGGCATGGGATCTTATCTTGATATCAACTATTGCTGAAAATTAAAACGTGTGTTTAATTTAGACTCGCAGTCATTGTAGCACAGTAATTTAACACTAAACGTCTTGGGGAGACATTGATGAACAGACGAACCTTTTTATTAGGCGCGTTTGCCGGTACCGCGGCGATAGCCTTGGGGGTTAATCTCTATTCTCCCGAATTTAGTCTGCCCGATGAAGGTGAGGGTAAAGACTACCGTTTATTATTCAGTGTGCTATTGCCAGTGATGCTTGATGGGGCCTTGCCCGATGTGGCAACTCACAAGGCTGCGGCACAAAATCGTACCTTAGATGCCATTAAACAATCGATTGCAGTATTGCCCGATGAACAGCAGGCCGAGTTATTTGAGCTACTCGATATGCTGGAAAATCGCCTCGGTTTACTGCTCCTCACCTCGAGTATGACGCCGCTGCTAATGCGTTCTCCCGCCGAACTGACCCAAATGCTGGAGAGTTGGCGCCACAGCTATTTTACTTTGTTGCAAACGGCTTACTTAGGGTTACGAGAGTTAGTCATGGCAAGTTATTACGCCTGTCCTGAGCATTGGAGTCGACTCCATTATGCCAAGCCTGAATTATTCAAATAGGCAAAATTTCTAATAATAACAATTACGTGAAAATGGAGCGTTCCAATTGGCAATCGTAGATCCCATAGTGACAGGCTTAAATGCCGGTTGGCTGCACACTGATGCGAGTCAGCTACAAGCAAATCAACAATTTGAAGCCGATGTAGTGATTGTGGGCACGGGCGCCGGCGGCGGTGTGGCGGCGGAGATCCTCACCCAAGCTGGACTCAGTGTGATCATGATTGAAGCGGGGCCGCTTAAATCCTCCAGCGATTTTAATATGGAAGAGCGAGTCGCTTATCCGAATTTGTACCAACAGGCTGCGGCGATGAAAACCGCTGATAAAGCGATCGGTATCTTCCAAGGCCGAGCCGTGGGTGGCTCGACGACCATCAATTGGACCACCTCGATTCGTACGCCAAAGGAAGCATTAGCCTTTTGGGCGCAGCATAAATCCGTTGCAGGACTCGACCCTGAAGCCTTAGCGCCTTGGTTTGATCAAATGGAGCAACGGCTCAATATTCATGAATGGAATTATGAACCTAACCGTAATAACGGCGCGCTCAAGCAAGGGTGTATCAACCTAGGTTGGGATTACACTGTGATAAAGCGCAATGTTGCAGGTTGCTGGAATACTGGCTATTGCGGCATGGGCTGCCCTGTGAATGCCAAACAGTCGATGTTAGTGACTACCATTCCGAGCGCGTTAGAAAAGGGCGCGCAGCTTATCAGCCGCGCCAAAGTCGTTAAGATAGAACATCATAATGGCCAAGTTTTTGCTCTTAAGGCGCAAGCGTTAGATGTGAATTTAAGGCCGACAGCGGTCGAACTGCTCTTTAAAGCTAAACACTATATTTTAAGTGCGGGCGCGATCCATACGCCGACGCTAATGATGCGCTCCGAGGTGCCCGATCCCCATCAGCTGTTGGGTAAGCGCACCTTTTTACACCCCACAGTGCTGTCTGGCGGGGTATTTGCCGATACTATTAACGCCCATAGCGGCGCACCTCAGTCTATCTATTCGGATGAATTTGTGTGGAAAAATGGTGCTGATGGCGAGCTAGGTTATAAGCTGGAGGTGCCGCCAGTTCATCCTATATTAATCGCCTCTAAGACCATAGGTTACGGCGTGAGCCATGCCGAATTGATGGCGCAGTTTAATCAGTTGCAGGTGACGATCGCCTTGATTCGCGACGGTTATCATCCCGACAGTCAAGGCGGGCAAGTGCATTTAACCCCAACCGGCTTTAGTTTAGATTATCCATTAACCGACGCCTTTTGGCGGGCAGTGCGGCGAGCCTATGCCAGTATGGCTGAATTGCAATTTTCGGCGGGCGCTTTAAAAGTACTGCCTATTAGTGATGGTATGCCTTATCTGTCCTCATGGAAGGAGGCGAAAGAGAGCATAGCGCAAATGGACTTAGCGCCACTAAAGACTGTGGTGGCCTCGGCACATGTGATGGGCGGCTGTCCACTCGGCGAAGATGAAAAGCTTTCTATGGTCAATAGTTATGGTCAATCACATTATCTTAATAATCTGTCGGTGATGGACGGTTCTATCTTCCCGACCAGCTTAGGTGCAAACCCACAGTTGTCGATTTACGGCATCACGGCACGTAATGCGACGGCACTGGCACAAAAGCTCAAAGATGGCCGAGAGCCACAATAGTTTGGAGTTTGTATGCAACCCATAGAGTTCTTGGAAGGCGGCTGTTTATGCGGAGCGATTCGTTATCGGATTGAGGGTAACCCCTTCGATGCGGATTATTGTCACTGCCGCATGTGCCAAAAAAGTATTGGGGCAGCCTTTGGTGCTTGGATGGATTTTAACGTGTCGCAGGTGACATGGCTTAAGGGCAACGTCACTGAGTTTGCCTCATCAGATTTTGTAAGACGTGGTTTTTGTGCTCAATGTGGCTGCTCGCTTACCTACAGGCACACTGAGTATCCCGATTATTTGACCCTAACGATCGCCAGCTTCGATGATCCGAACTTAGTACAACCTAATTACCATATTTATACTGAGCAGCAGTTGAGCTGGCTCAAGATTGAGGATAACTGCCAACGTTATCCCCAAGCGCGCACCAAGTGATATATACCCAAACAGCCTGAATCTCGTATCTCCAGATTGGTTGGGTATAGGTTAAGGTGCAATAAGACTTAAGCTGTTGACATCTGCAGCCGACAGGCCACATAGGGTGAGGTAGCTGACTAAATTGGTTTGATTACCCTTTGGGGATAAGCCATTCACGGTATTTAAAATGGTGCGCTGCGCCTTGCGTTCCATCATCAACTCAACATCCAGCATCTGCTGATACTCGGCTTCATTAAGGCTGGCTTTAGCGAGACGACGCAGACGGCGGTAGGGTGTGAGAAACTTTTCATCCCATTCCCATACGGCACGCACCAATCGTTGCCATTGCTCGGTTGAATATTCCCGCGGACCCGCCACATCGCTGGTGAGATCTAAATACTGCGCCAGCAATAATAGATTGACATTCACCTGACAATTATCTTGTAGCTCAAGGCAAAGCTGTTTGTTTTGCCCATAGCTCATATCACACCAATGCCAAATTTGGCAGTCTAGCGGGGTTACATTCGACATACGGCTTCCTTGTATGTTAGGCGACAGCTGGCCGATTATTGGCCCATTAACTCAAGTTCCATGGTATCAATTTCTTCTTGCAACTCAAGCCATTGCATTTCACTTTCTTCTAGCGTCTGTGTCAAGCTGGTGCGTTCACTGAGCACTGAGGTGAGTTTAGCTTTATTGTCTTGATCATATAACTCACCATCGGCCAGTAAATGTTCTAACTCGGCGAGACGCTCACTGAGTTTTTGTTGATCAATTTCTAATTTGGCTTGCTTACGTTTAAGGGGGGACACTTTTTGGCGTAGCTCAGCCTCTAAGCGCTTTTGCTGCTTCTTATCGACAGCGGGTTTTGTGTCATCGCTGTTGGCCGCTTGGTTGGCACTGGCAGCCTTAGCGGCATCGAGTAACCATTGGTGGTAATCGTCAAGATCACCATCGAAGGCTTGTACTTCACCTTGATCAACCAAATAGTAGTCGCTACAGGTTAAGCGCAATAAATGGCGGTCGTGCGATACAATCACCATGGCACCTTCAAAGGTTTGCAATGCCATGGTTAAAGCATGGCGCATCTCTAAATCTAAATGGTTGGTTGGTTCGTCAAGTAGCAACAGATTGGGCCGTTGCCATACCAATAATGCCAACACTAAACGGGCTTTTTCGCCACCCGAGAAGGGGCGCACTGGCGAGAGTGCCATATCGCCATTAAAGCCAAAACCGCCGAGGAAGTTACGCAATTCCTGCTCGCGGGCATTGGGCGCAAGGCGCACTAAATGTTGCAGCGGCGTATCGTCTAAGCGTAAAAATTCGATTTGGTGCTGGGCAAAGTAACCGATATTCAGGCCGGGATTGGGCTCATACAATCCGGTCATCGGTGATAACTGGCCCGATAACAGCTTGATTAGGGTTGATTTACCCGCACCGTTACGGCCGAGCAACCCAATGCGCGCACCGGGCACTAAGTTTAAATGCACTTTGCTGAGGATTTGCTTATCGCCATAGCCAACGGCCACTTGCTCCATCTTAATCAGCGGATTGGGCAGGGCTTCTGGTGGGCGAAACTCCATATAAAACGGGCTATCGGCTTGGGATGGCAATAGCTCAGTCATCCGCTCCAGCGCCTTTAAGCGGCTCTGTGCTTGCTTGGCTTTACTGGCCTTGTAGCGGAAGCGGTCAACAAAAGACTGCATATGCGCCCGTTCTTTTTGTTGGCGTTCAAAGGCGACCTGTTGTTGCGCCATACGTTCAGCGCGGATGCGCTCAAAGGCACTGTAGTTGCCTTTGTAGAAGTTGAGTTTTTGATTTTCGACATGGACGATTTCATCAACGATTTCATCGATAAAATCCCTATCGTGGCTGATTAAAATCAGTGTGCCTTGATAGGACTTAATCCAACCTTCGAGCCAGTACATGGTATCTAAGTCTAAGTGGTTGGTTGGTTCGTCAAGCAGCAGTAAGTCCGAGCGGCACAGCAGTGCTTGGGCTAAGTTGAGGCGCATCCGCCAACCGCCCGAAAAGCTTTTCACGGGGTTATTTTGCTCGGCTTCGCTAAAGCCTAAACCTGCAAGCAGGGCTCCGGCGCGGGCGCGAATAGCATAACCGCCAATGGCATCGATTTTACCGTGCAAGGTGGCAATGGCATGGCCATCATTATGTTCCTGTGCAATGTGCAGATCAGCCTCAAGCTGGCGATATTCTTTATCGCCATCAAGTACATATTCAAGTGCAGACATATCGAGCGCAGGGGTTTCCTGGGCGACGCTGGCAATCTGCCAACCTGAAGGCATACTAAACTCGCCTTTATCTAAGCTCAGGTGACCCATAATTAATGCCAGCAGTGAGGATTTACCCGTGCCGTTGGCGCCCACTAGGCCGACCTTATGGCCGGGATAGATGGTCAGAGAGGCTTCGTCGAGCAGGGTTTTGCTACCACGGATTAATTGTGCTTGGTTGATGCTGATCATTAACTACAACTTGGTCATATCATGAATGAGTAAGGGTTGTGATGATAACGTACAAGCTCATGGCAAACCACAACTTAGGCCGAGTTGCTGCGTATTTCTTCGACTTTTTATGGCCTAGTGCGATAGCGCTCTACCGCGTGGTCAGGGTGTATGGCAGCACAAGTTTATTCAAGGACTGGCAATAGCTGGGCAGTATGGCAAAATAGCGCCACATTTTCGCCTTAACGCCGATGATTCGCTTATCGCTGGGCGCGTAGCCATTTATAGGTTTGTATCATGACCACTAAAATAAAAAAACGCTTTGTTGCTGGCGCAAAATGCCCTAAGTGCGGCGCGAAAGACAGCATTTTGCTGTTTAAAGAAAACGGTATCGAAACCGTAGAATGTACTGACTGTGATTATCGTGAGCAGCAAACCGATATCAAAGTCACCGAAAAAGCCACGGGCGCTGTCATTGGGGTGTTTAAACCCGACTAGGCTCATCTTTATGAAGCGCCAAACACGTGCTGGCAAAGTATGTAAGAGATTTTATTAACCGCTGCCAATGGCCCTCGCATCGTTGTGGGGCTGATATAACTGTATTCTGTCGTCCTATTTTAGGGGCGTACACCCTTATCGATTTCAGTATTACTGGAGACAAAACTCATGACAAACGTGAATGTGGATGTCACGCCGTTAACGACTAAGCCATCACAAGATGGTTTTTATATGCCCGCCGAATGGGCTGCGCAGCAAGCTGTGTGGATGATTTGGCCCTATCGTCCTGATAACTGGCGCGCAGCTGGTGCGTATGCTCAGGCGACTTTCGCTAAGGTGGTCGATGCGATTGGCGCGGCAACGCCAGTGTATATGGGTGTTCCTAAAGCTTTTTTAGCCAAAGCCAAAACGGTAATGCCATCCCACGTTACCTTGGTTGAAATGGACAGTAACGATTGCTGGGCTCGCGATACAGGGCCAACTGTGGTCGTTAATGCCGAGGGCGAATGCCGCGGTGTTGACTGGGGCTTTAATGCTTGGGGCGGCCATAACGGTGGTTTGTACTTCCCATGGGATAAGGACGAGCAAGTCGCGCAGCAAATGCTTGCACAACATGGCTTTGCCCGTTATCGCGCGCCGCTGATCCTCGAAGGTGGCTCCATCCATGTCGATGGTGAAGGCACCTGTATGACGAGTGCCGAATGTTTACTCAACGCCAACCGTAACCCTGAACTGACAAAGGAACAGATTGAAGGCTTACTGCGTGACTATTTGAATGTTAAGCAGTTTATCTGGTTACAAGATGGCGTGTATATGGATGAGACTGATGGCCATATCGATAATATGTGCTGTTTTGCCCGTCCTGGTGAAGTCATTCTGCACTGGACTGATGATGAATCGGATCCACAATATCCACGTTCAAAAGCTGCGCTCGAAGTGCTGCAAAATACCGTGGATGCACAAGGTCGTAAGTTAAAAATCCATCTGTTGCCACAACCAGGGCCGCTGTATTGCAGCGAAGAAGAATCAAAAGGTGTAACTGAGGGCACTGGTGTGCCACGCACGGCAGGTGAGCGTTTAGCGGGTTCCTATGTGAACTTTTTAATCACCAATCATCGCATCGTATTCCCGCTGCTTGACCCAGCAACCGATGATATCGCCGCTCAAAAGCTGCAGGAAATTTTCCCTGAGCATGAGATTGTGGGTGTGCCAGCCCGTGAGATTTTATTAGGTGGCGGCAATATCCATTGTATTACTCAGCAAATCCCTGCTGGAAAGTAACCCAAGGAGAACAGCATGACGATTGATGTCACTGTTATTGCACCACAATTAGCTTTCTGCGGGAGGGCGTAAGATGTTTGAAGTCACGGAAGTTTCTATTGCCGAGCTGCGTGCAGCGCTCGAATCTGGCCGTACGACGGTGGTTGAGTTGGTGAAATCCTATTTGGCTCGAGTGGCGGCTTACGATGGTCCTGCTACTGAGACTAAGCTCAATGCGTTAGTGGTGCACAATCCCGATGCGCTGAAAGAAGCTGAAGCCTCAGATGCGCGCCGCGCTCGAGGTGAAACCTTAAGCCCGCTTGATGGTATTCCTTACACCGCTAAGGACAGCTATTTGGTGAAGGGACTGACGGCGGCGTCTGGCAGCCCAGCCTTTAAAGATTTAGTGGCCCAGTACGATGCCTTTGCCGTTGAGCGCCTACGCGCTGCGGGTGCCATTTGCCTAGGCAAAACCAATATGCCTCCCATGGCTAATGGCGGCATGCAGCGTGGTCACTATGGCCGCGCCGAAAGCCCATACAATGCTGAGTATCTTACTGCACCGTTTGCTTCGGGTTCTTCCAATGGGGCGGGCACGGGCACGGCGGCAAGTTATTCGGCATTCGGTCTTGCTGAAGAAACTTGGTCGAGTGGCCGAGGCCCTGCGTCCAATAATGGTTTATGCGCCTATACACCGTCTCGCGGCGTGATTTCCGTGCGTGGTAACTGGCCGTTAACCCCGACCATGGATGTGGTCGTGCCCTATACTCGCACCATGGCGGATATGCTCGAAGTGCTGGATGTGATTGTGGCCGATGACCCCATTACCCGTGGCGATCTCTGGCGTCTGCAACCTTGGGTCCAAATCCCTAAAGCATCAACTGTTCGCCCAGAATCTTATCTGGCGCTGGCGGCTAGCGCCGATACGCTTAAGGGTAAGCGTTTTGGCGTGCCGCGCATGTACATCAATAAAGATGAATTGGCAGGCACTAGCGAAAATCCGGGTATTGGCGGCCCAACGGGTCAACGGATCCATACCCGCCAATCGGTGATCGATTTGTGGGAAGCCGCGCGTAAAGCCTTAGAAGCCGCTGGCGCCGAAGTGATTGAAGTCGATTTTCCGTTGGTTTCCAATTGTGAAGGCGACCGCCCGGGTGCGCCGACGGTGTTTAACCGCGGCATAGTGACGCCTCAGTTCCTGCATGATGAATTATGGGAACTCTCGGGTTGGGCGTTCGATGAATTCCTGCGTGCTAACAATGACCCTAAACTCAACAAGCTTGAAGATGTGGTGGGGCATTTGATATTCCCTCATGATCTTTGCACCTTGCCAAATCGTGAAGGTGACTTAGCGGCAGGCATGGAAGAGTATGTCAACATGGCTAAGCGTGGCCTTAAATCCTTCGATCAGATCGACAGTATTCCCGATGGTCTGCGTGGCTTAGAGAAGACGCGTAAGCTAGATCTCGAAGACTGGATGGATGGGCTAAAGCTTGATGCCGTGCTGTTCCCGACAGTGGCGGACGTGGGGCCTGCCGATGCCCATGTGAATCCGGCTTCTGCCGATATTGCGTGGAGTAACGGGGTTTGGGTAGCAAACGGAAACCTTGCGATTCGTCACTTAGGCGTACCAACTGTGACTGTACCTATGGGCGTGATGGCCGATATTGGCATGCCAGTGGGTTTGACCTTTGCGGGCCGTGCCTATGACGATAATAACCTGCTTAAATTTGCCGGTGCATTTGAGTCAACAGGTAACAGGCGCATTATTCCGCCACGCACCCCAAAACTGGGTCAATAAGCGCTAAACTGCCAAATATAGACTTAGCTTAGTCTTAGGGATTTATCTTCTTAGAGATTTAGCCCCATATAACGGCAAAGTGTAGAGTCATAAAAACGGGATGGATCTTAAAGTGCCAATCCCGTTTTTTTATGCTAACAAAAGCCTGATACGAGATTTCGCCATTTGCTGCTGTTTGCTACTGTGTGAGAGTAATACAGTCTTATACCAAGCAATTAAGAATCACATTAAATGGCAGCAATCTCATCAATACGCAGCCTTTGATAAAATGTTTTTGCCCCATTGCGAGTTAACATCATCACTTGATGCTTAGTGTGACTGACACCGATTGACGAAATTTTTGTAATGCTCCAGAGTGTCTATGGAGTCGGTGGCGATTCAGGTTCAAAACAGAAACAAAATCATACGTAAATTTTTTTGTAAAGAAGATGGTAATGTCAGAAAAGAAATTAGGTGGCTATAAATTTGGTGTAGAGCATGCTCTAGATATCTATGCGAGTAGTTTTGTTCATATGCCCGCTGAATTTATATATGAAAAAGATGTTTTAGCTCAGTTTCAAGAGGTTATTGAGACTTGTCACATATATATTATTGGTTATGAGCCAAGAGTCGATTTTACTGGTGCAGGACAGGTAGATGACTATATGGTTCTTGATTTTCTGGTCGCTGGAGTAAAAAGGCAGCTTCAATTTGGTCCTATTCCTGAGGGGGTTCGCTTTGTTAACGAAGACGGACTGTATTATATGGAAAATCAGGAAGAAGAACGTTTTTGGTTCCAAGACAATGAACTAGTGAAAATGCTTAACTCTCAACCTGAAGGTATCCACTTTAAAGTAAAATATATTGGTCAAGCTTACGGTAAAAATGGTTCTAGAAATGCTCTAGACCGCCTAACTAAACATGAAACGCTTCAAAAAATATCAATTAAAGGCGTGCCTGAAGGTTATAAATTATCGCTTCTGTTATTGGAAGTCGAACCCGGTAATAGCCTAGTTACTGCATTTACACCAAATGCTAAGCAACCTGCCGATGATAGCCAACGTATAAAGGCTGGTTTGGATAAACTATATGGGACGACAGAGGCAGAGCAAGTGTCTCTATTTGAGGCTGCAATGATCAAGTATTTCTTACCTGAGTACAATAAGGAGTTCAAGGATAGCTTTCCTTCAACAAACCTAAAAATCCTTCAAGATTGTTAGAGGGCATTCAAAATTCTGTGTCAGGCTAATTTTTAAATTTCTAGCACGCTATCTAAACGTCCTTCAAAATAAATCGCTAACTGAGATTGTTCTGGTCTAATCCCATCGGACACTTAATTTTGAGACAGTATGGTCAATAAATTAAGAGGTCTATATGAGTCTGAAAAAATCACATAAGAGTTATCCGCAGGCATTTAAAGATGAAGCCGTCTTGATGGTGCTGGAGCAAGGTTATAGCGTTGCCGATGCGGCAAAGTCTCTTGGAGTTAGCACGAGCCTGCTTTACAACTGGAAGGAAAAACACGAAGCCCTGCAACAAGGCATCACCTTAGAAGAGTCTGAGCGTGATGAGTTGAAGCGATTGCGTAGAGAAAACAAAGAATTACGCATGGAAAAAGAAATTCTAAAAAAGGCAAGCGCCTTCTTTGCGAGAGAAATGAAGTAAGATTTCGTTTCATCAAACTGCAATCTCACCTGTTTCCCATAACACTGTTATGTCGAGTAATGAGTGTCAGTAAGTCAGGCTATTACGATTGGCATAAACGCCCTGCAAACGTGATAAGCGTTGAAACACTGAAGCTTTATCGCCTTGTTCGACAGCTATTTAAGCAAAGTCGAGGCAGCTTAGGGAATCGTGAAATGGTGAAGAAATTGCGCAAGGAAGGCTACCAGGTTGGTCGCTATCTCGTTCGTAAAATTATGCACCGCCTTCGACTCAAAGCAACCCAGCGATGTGCTTACAAGGTGACGACACAGCGAAAACACTCAGATGCAGTGGCTGATAACCTGTTAAACATGAACTTTAATCCAGTATCGGCTAATCAGGTCTGGGCGGGTGACGTGACCTATTTAAAGACGGGTGAAGGCTGGATGTACTTAGCTGTGGTGATGGATTTATATTCACGCCGGATTGTGGGATGGCGCATAGACAAACGCATGACCACAGATTTGATATCCAAGGCATTAATAAAAGCCTACAACCTGCGACAACCAGCGCGAGGGCTGGTATTTCACAGTGACCGAGGCTCGCAATATACCAGTAAACAATTCGGTAGGCTGCTATCGAGCTATGGTATCCGAGCCAGCATGGGTGATGTGGGTGCGTGTTGGGATAATGCCGTTGTTGAGCGATTCTTTGGTAGCTTGAAACACGATTGGATTTTTAAAGTTGCTCAACCAACAAGGGAGTTTATGAAGCAAGATGTGACGGCTTACATCAAATATTACAACTTGGAGCGACTTCATTCTGCTAATAACGATCTGTCACCTGTAGAGTTTGAGAATTCTCAAGTAAAAGTGTCCAGTTTGGGTTGACCAGTACAGATAAACAAAGGCTCCAATTGTGGATTGGCATAGTCCATTTATCTGAGGCGTTTAATATGCCTGCGTAAAGTAGCTTCAACAAGCTATTTTCATTAGGAAATGCACCTTTGGTTTTGGTGAGCTTTCTAAATTGGCGATGCACAGCCTCAACCGCATTGGTCGTGTAAATCACTTTCCTGATATGTTCTGGGTACTTAAAATAATGGGACAAATTATGCCATTTGCGACGCCAAGAGTTGATTACCAACGGATAAGCATCACCCCATTTGGCCTCCAGTTCGTCCAATGCCATCTCTGCGGCTTCTTTACTCACGGCTCGATACACAGGCTTTAAATCAGCCATAAACGCTTTCTGATTTTTTGAGGCGACATACTTCATTGAGTTGCGGATCTGGTGGATAACGCATAGCTGTGTTTCCGTATGAGGGAAGATACTGGCTATGGCCTCAGGGAAACCGGTCAAGCCGTCAACACAGGCGATAAGAATATCTTTTACACCACGATTATTAAGATCGGCCAGTACGGATAGCCAGTAATTAGCGCCTTCATTTTCGGATAAGTGAAGCCCTAAAATTTCCTTTTTTCCTTTCATATTAAGCGCTAACAATGTGTAAACGGCTTTACTGACGTAACGCCCATCCTCTTTGACTTTATAATGTATCGCATCAAGCCAAACGATAGGATAATGGCTATCTAATGGGCGCTGTTGCCACGCTTTAAGTTCGGGGATGAGTTTGTCGGTGATGGCGCTTACTGTTGCGTTAGACACATTGAGCCCATACATATCTTCAACATGTTGATTAATATCGCGATAGCTCATACCTATACTGAACATCGATAACACTTTACGTTCGATTTCATCGGTTAGTGTAGTTTGATTTTTCTTAATCAACTGAGGCTCAAAGGTGCCATTGCGGTCTCTAGGCGCGTCTAACTCAAAGTTACCGGACGGATGCTTAATGGTCTTAGGGGTTTTGCCATTTTTACGATTAGGCTGAGGATCATGCGCTAAATGCTGCTCAAGCTCAGCCTGGAGAGCCGCTTCAGTGAGTTGCTTGATCAGTGGGCCAAGAATGCTGTCTTTACCTGTGAGGCTTTTACCTGATTGCAGATCTTTAAGGGCTTGTTCGAAGTTAAAAGGTTGGGTCATGTGTCATTCCTGTTTTTGAATATTTTACTGAAATGACACAGAATTATGAACACTACCGATTGTTATGAGAAAGATATTTCAGCTGTGTTTGCCCAGATATGCATTGATGAATTACCTTACAAGCTTTTTTCCGAGGCGGTTGAGCCCAAAATACATCACATATCCAAGTATGATTTGCACAATGATTCCGAACGGAAAGTATTTTTTGGTGTGTAAATTTGCCATATAAGCAATCAAGTAGACCCGTTACTCTCGACGGTTTTGGTATGAAGTTCGATGTGCTCGGGTGGTTCAGTCTCGGACACCTTATTGCAGGCGTTAGACGAAGTTTAATCAATGAGAATATGATGACTCTGGCTCATTTATGTCCCAAAGCGTGCTTCGTATTTCTTTAAAACTTACAGATTACGCTAATGCTAAAAAGGCTAGCCATGGTGATTAGCGAGACGACCGTCCGCCTCATGGACGGGGCGGTCGAGCATCCACGGATGGACTTGCTGCGTGTCGGTGAGTGAACACCATGGCAAGCCTGCGTTAGTGGATATCAGCCAACGAATCTAATCAGGTTGCCATAAGTTTGATAATGCTATGACTCACCTTTAGTGCATTAAATCTAACGCGCTTTTGTCCCATCTTTAGATGACTAAACGGTTGTATGGATGTGAATTGCCATTGAAGCACCAGTGACCGTTGGCGATATGGCAGCTCATTCACATCCATGTGATCGCTGCATTAGTACGTCCTGTACAGCAGATGTCGCCGTCGAGCCTCTGGGCTTTTTGTCAAAGAATGGGATGGCGTGTCACTGGGGAGACAATGGCAATTTCCTTTGTCCTAGTGATAAACAGTTCACACACTTTTTCACAAACGCCTTATTTCGAGAAGTATTGTTTAAGCAAGTCATAATGCCACTTACTCAATCACCAACCATTCTACTTTTTCGAAAAATCTAAGCGTGATTTCGCGTTATTCTTTTGCAAATTTCCTTGTTATTCTGCCACCATCAGCATTGCCACAGTTTCACGCTGTCATTTGGGGAACCAAGAGATTGCGAGTGCACAGGCTAATGCCTTATGAGTTAGGAGCATAAAATGAAAGTCTTAGGCCAGTTTTCTGCTAAACCCGCGATGGATGGTGATGGGGTGAATATTCGCCGCGTGGCTGACTTTATCAGCACTCAGTTTGATCCATTCTTGATGATGGATGAGATCAAATCCGATGATAAACAGGATGTTATTGGTGGCTTTCCACCGCATCCACACCGTGGGATGGAGACCTTTACCTATATCCGTAAGGGCGGGTTTGAGCATCGTGATCAAATGGGTAACGTCAAAGCGATTCGTACAGGCGATGTGCAGTGGATGAGCACGGGTTACGGCGTGGTGCATTCTGAAATGCCGCTGGCCGATGCACTCAATGGTCTGCATGGCTTCCAAATTTGGGTCAATATGCCCGCGAAAGATAAACTGCGCCCCGCGACGTATCAGGATACGGCTTCAATCCCAAGCGTTGAAACCACGAACGACACAGGCGCAACCCTTAAAGCCTTGGCGGGGGATTGGGCTTTTGCGGGTAAGAGTACGATCAGTGCCACCATCCAAGGATTAGCGGGCGAAGCGGCGATTGCCGACTTGATGATTAACGCCAATGGTGAAGCGCAGCTCGATTTATCCAAGCATGAGTTTGCCGCCCTCTATATTTACCAAGGTGGCTTGAGTAAGGGCGAAGGCTCACAGTGGTCATTCAATGAAGGCCAGTTTTTAGTGCTCGATAGCCAAACGCCATTGCAGCTTAAGGCCGATGATCGCGGTGCGGGCATGTTACTGTTTGTGGGTAAACCGATTCGTGAAAAAATTGTGCAGATGGGCCCCTTTGTGATGAACACCCAAGCGGAAATTCAGCAGGCGATTCGCGATTATCAAGAAGGGCGTTTTGGCCAAATCGCTTAATCTGTTAAGTTTGCCGTGCTGATCAAAACCAAAGCCCTGTATCCTTGCAGGGCTTTTTTATTGCTGTTTACGCAGGCGATTTCGATTGTTTAAGGGCATGAGTTTAAGGACTTGAGGTAAAAGTTGCCCGTTGTTGCTACAATAGCCGTACTTTTGGGTTGAGCGAGCGCAGAATTGAATTCTTGCCTTACGTAACCCCGAATCTTGATAAACCCTTTTAATCGATAAGTAACGCAATTTTAGTAACCTAGCAGCCGCTTCGTTACCCACCACAGGATATTCGCCTTGAGCAATTCAGATTCTAAGCCCTCCATGGCTTTCTCGACCCTTAAGCTAAAAACCGAACTGCTTGAGAACCTTTCTTCTATGGGCTACAACGAGATGACGCCCATTCAGGCGCAAAGCTTGCCAGCCATTTTAGCGGGCGAGGATGTGATAGGTCAGGGTAAAACGGGGTCAGGTAAAACGGCGGCCTTTGGTCTAGGTTTACTAAATAAATTAGACGTTAAGCGTTTTCGCATTCAAACCTTAGTACTGTGTCCAACCCGCGAGCTGGCCGACCAAGTGGCGCAGGAGATCCGTACTCTGGCCCGCGGTATACACAATGTGAAAGTATTAACCCTGTGTGGTGGTGTGCCCATGGGGCCGCAAATTGGCTCTTTGGAGCATGGTGCCCATATTATTGTGGGAACCCCAGGGCGGATCGTCGATCACTTAGACCGCAATCGTTTAGATTTAAGTAATCTGAATATGTTAGTGCTTGATGAAGCTGACCGCATGCTCGAAATGGGCTTCCAACCTCAGCTCGATGCCATTATTGAACAGTCACCACGAGAGCGCCAAACGCTGCTGTTTAGTGCGACATTCCCTGAGCAAATTCAATCGATTGCTAAACAAATCATGTATAACCCTGTGATGGTTAAGGCCGCGGTTACCCATGAAAAAAATACCATCGAACAGCATTTTTATCAGTTAGATGACGATAAGTCGCGCATGCAAGCGCTGCAATTATTACTGTTAGAACATAAGCCAGAAAGCGCCGTGGTGTTTTGTAATACCAAGCGTGAAACGCAAAAAGTGGCCGACGAACTTGAGGGTTTAGGCTTTAGTGTTTTAGCCTTGCACGGCGATTTAGAGCAGCGCGATAGGGACGAAACCCTGTTGCAATTTGCCAATAAGAGTGCCTGTGTATTAGTGGCTACCGACGTGGCCGCCCGTGGTTTAGATATCGATGCACTAGATGCGGTATTTAACTACCATGTGGCCTACGATACCGAAGTTCACATTCACCGTATCGGCCGTACAGGTCGTGCGGGCAGTAAAGGCGCTGCTTATACCTTTTACAACGATCAAGACGGTTACAAGATTGCCTTGCTAGAAGAGTACTTAGATCGAGAAATTACCAGTGAATCACTGCCATCATTAAGCTTGCTTGGCAGTGCGCCCAATGCGCCAACCATGATCACTCTGCAAATCGATGGCGGTAAAAAAGAGAAACTTCGCCCTGGCGATATTCTTGGCGCCCTGACGGGTGATAATGGCATTGAAGGTACGCAGGTGGGCAAAATTCTTGTGACTGATTATCGCGCTTATGTGGCGGTAAACCGTAAAGTGGCTAAAAAGGCACTGAGCAAGATCACCAGCGGCCGCATTAAGGGTAAGTCTTACCGCGCATGGTTGATGAAATAATCTATTTATTGCGAGTGAATTGACTCGAATGATAAATGCCACTGACCTAGCGTAAGTGGCATTTTTTATGACGTTACATACCTAAGGGCTGTGATTAATTGCAATCCATAGTGAAAATCACTTTATGGCAGTGGCGGCACTGAAACTTGTAAATGGCTAGATCGCCACCCTTTTGATAACCACTCAAGATTTTTTGCCAGAAGTCACGGTCGAGCATGTATTCGGATAAAAATTCTTCCAATGATTCCCCTTGTAAGGCTTGTAATTCAGCAAGTTCGGCATCGCCATGAAATTCGCAGGCATCGTTACAATGGGACTGCCAGACTTCCTGTTGCCATGAGATATAGCCTGGCGTTCTTTCGGCTACTTCTTTAACAATTGCGATATCAAGCCCGGCTTCAAGCAGGGGATAATCGTCGACAAAATGGCCATTAAATTTATCTGCAGCGCTGCCATCGGCAACGCACCATGGGCAGATAGCATCAATATTTTCAACGCAATACATCCCAGCTATACAGATAAATCCTCGGGCTTTACCGCAGCATTGACAGCTTGCATCACTTGCAACGACTGCGCCTGTCGCGAGCGGGTTGGGATGATAGGTAAACAGAGGGAAATCCATATCGACTCCTGTTATAAATTTAAACGTTGTTAATGACTTAATCGCTGTGGCGTATGAGCTAAAGACATCTTTTCGCCATGGGGTGATTGGGGCTTAGCTGCAATAAATCCCAACGGTTGCCATAGAGATCTTCAAATACGGCGACCGTGCCGTAATCTTGCACTTGTGGCTCGCGAATAAAGTGAATGTCTATTGACCGCATATACTCATAATCGCGCCAAAAATCATCGGTATTTAAGAATAAAAACACCCGCCCTCCGGCTTGATTGCCGATAAATGATTCCTGCTCAGGTTTAGAGGCTTTGGCTAGTAGTAAGGCCGTACCATGGGAGTTAGGCGGTGCAACCACAACCCAACGTTTATCTTGTTCGGGTTGATAGGAGTCTTCAATCAACTCAAATTTGAGCTTATTAACGTAAAAATCAATCGCTTCATCGTAGTCTCTAACCACGAGCGCGATATGGACAATAGTCTGTTTCATCTCGGTATCTCGGTTTTGATCTCGATTACAACAGCTATTGTAATCGCTATCGTAACGGTTAGCGTATCGCTGCGATAGCATAACCAATGTATGGCTAAAGTGAGTGGATTGAAGTCACTCACTTACTTAAGATGCTTATTTTAAAAGCTAAGGACAGGGCAATCTAAATTGATCTGAGAGAGCATTTAGACGGCTAAGTAACTCGGGGGAGAGGCTGACCTTTAAGCTGTCGATATTTTCTTTCAGTTGGTATAAATCTGTTGCACCAATAATGTTTGAGCCAACAAATTTACGTGAGTTAACAAAAGCGAGCGCCATTTGTGCGGGCGAGAGATTAAACTCGCGGGCCAAATCTACATAAGCTGCCGTGGCATCGAGTGCCATTTGCGAACCAGTATAACGGGCGAAGCGTTTAAACAGGGTTAAGCGCGCGCCTTCAGGCCATTGGTTGTTGCAATATTTGCCGCTCAGGGCGCCAAAGGCTAAGGGCGAGTAGGCCAGCAGTGGTAACTCTTCGCGGTGACTGATTTCACTCATGCCCACCTCAAAGCTGCGGTTGAGCAGGTTATAGGGATTTTGTACTGTGACAATGCGTGGTAAGCCGTGTTTTTCAGCCAGTTGCAGATATTTCATCAGCCCCCAAGGCGTTTCGTTCGATACGCCGATATAGCGCACTTTTCCTTGGCGAATGACTTCAGCAAGGGCTTCGAGGGTTTCAAGGATCGGTGTTTGCTGCTCAACCTCTTGCTCGTCGTAAAATAATTCCCCGAAGAAGTTGGTATTGCGATCTGGCCAATGCACTTGATAGAGATCGATAGTATCGATTTGCAGGCGCTCGAGCGAGGTATCGACCGCTTGGTGAATGTTGTTCCAGTCCAGTGCCATGTTTTTGCGAATATAATCACTCTTGCCGCCTGGAGCGGCGATCTTAGTGGCGATAACTAAGTCATCACGGTTGCCACGGGCCTTGATATATTGGCCTAAAATGCGCTCGGTTTCGCCTTGGGTTTCCGGCTTTGGCGGCACAGGGTACATTTCCGCAGTATCAATAAAGTTGATGCCACTGCCTATGGCATAGTCTAGCTGTGCAAAGGCTTCGGCTTGGGTATTTTGTTCGCCCCAAGTCATAGTCCCTAAACAGATTTTGCTCACCTCGAGATTAGAATGCGGTATGCGTCTGTATTCCATCTATTTCTCCTACGGAAACTATCTTAGTTCGAGGCTATCAAGCTTTTGCTGTAAAGCAAAGGTTAATGCGGCGCTAAGTATGTTACTGGGTTAAAAATAACCAATGCCTTGCATAGGTTTTACTTGGTTTATTGCCACATATTGTGCATGGAATCGCCGCAGACATTGGTTTTTACACCTTTGCGTCGATTCGAGGCCGAAGAGGGGGATTTTTGTCTATTTTTATATAGTTAAGTTAACTCTAAATCAGTTATGACGTAATTATGAGTTATTTGTTATAAAACTACATTTAGAGTTCTTGCCCTGACTTCATGTAGATTCGTGTCACAAAATAGTGCTTTTTTATGTATATTACTTACGGAATTACAGCGGAATGTGACGCCACTATCGGATTATCTGTTAACAAACATCTACCCTAAATTTATCTAAAAATTTTCATGGTTGATATTTGTGATGGCAGATTTTTCAAACCAAGTTATAACGATCAAAAAAGGCCTCGATTTGCCGATTTCGGGCGAGCCAAGGCAGATCATCGAACCCGGTAATAGGCCATCGCAAGTGGCCTTGTTGGGTGAAGAGTATGTTGGCTTAAAACCGACTATGCTGGTCGAAGTCGGCGATAAGGTCAAAAAAGGCCAACCTTTGTTTGAAGATAAAAAAACAAAGGGGGTATTTTTTACCGCTCCAGCCAGTGGCGAGATTGTGGCGATTAACCGTGGTGAGCGCCGAGTATTACAATCCGTGGTGATCCGCTGCAATGGCTTAGACGCCGATGAGCAGATCCGTTTCGATATTCACGCTGATTTGCAGTCACTTTCTGCACAAGTAGTACAGGCACAATTAGTTAATAGTGGCCTGTGGACTGCGCTGCGTACCCGTCCTTTCTCCCGTGTCCCCGCGTTAGATAGTAAACCCGCAGGTATTTTTGTCACGGCAATGGATACCAATCCGTTAGCCGCCGATCCTCGGTTGATTATTGCTGAGCAGAGCGATGCCTTTAAGGCGGGTTTAGCGGTGCTAAGTCATTTAACTGATGGCAAAGTTTACCTCTGCCAAGACAAAGGCGAAGCCTTAGTCGGTGCTGATTTACCTAAAGTTGAAGTGCGCCGTTTTACAGGGGTACATCCCGCAGGCTTAGCCGGTACGCATATCCACTTTACCTTGCCCGTAAGCATCGAGCGTCAGGTGTGGCATATCGGCTATCAAGACGTTATCGCTTACGGCAAGCTGTTCCAAACTGGTGAGCTTTATACCGACCGCGTGGTGGCTTTAGGTGGTCCAAGTGTGCTTAACCCGCGTTTACTGCGTACTCAGTTAGGTGCAGAGCTCAGTGCTTTAGTAGCCGATGAAGTGAAATCTGGCAATAACCGCGTGGTGTCAGGCTCGGTATTATCGGGCCATACCGCCCAAGGCGTGCATGACTTTTTAGGTCGTTTTCATAATCAAATATCAGTGCTCGCCGAGGATGCACAACACCAAGTGCTGCCTTGGGTGCGCGGTGGCTCGGATAAGTTTTCTATCACTCGTGCAGTGACTTCCCGTTTATTTGGTCTTACTAAGTCTTTTGAATTTACCACGCATCAGGGCGGCTCTCAGCGCGCCATGATGGCCTTTGGTCAGCTCGATCGCGTAATGCCGCTGGATATTTTACCCACGCTGCTCGTTCGTGACTTAGTGGTGCGAGATACCGATGAGGCACAGGCCTTAGGCGCATTGGAGTTAGATGAAGAAGATTTAGCCCTATGTACCTTTGTGTGCCCTGGCAAGTATGACTTTGGTAAAGAGTTACGTGCCTGTCTAGATGTTATCGAGAGGGAAGGTTAATGACGACACAACCTAAAAAACCTGATTTACAGGACGCTACTGGTTCGCAAGAAGAGTATTACGCCACAGGCAAATCGATGAAGGGCTTTGTGCGCTCATTGGTGATCGGAAGTGGTCGTAGCACGAAGGGACAAGTACACGTACGTGATGCCATTGATGTTAAACGTACCATGACCTTAGTCGGCCTATGTTTATTGCCAGCCATTTTATTTGGCTTATATAACGTGGGTTTACAGGCGCAACTCGCACTCGCAAGCGGCTTAAGCACTCCAGATACGTGGAAGCTTGCGCTGTTTAACGCCTTAAGCGGTGGCTTAACGGCAGAGACCAGTGTGATTGGCTTGTTCCTCTATGGCTTAAGTTTTTATCTGCCGATTTACTTAACGGCATTGCTGACCGGCCTTTTCTGGGAAGTGGTGTTTGCTAAGGTTCGTCACCAAGAATTGCACGAAGGCTTTTTCGTTACCGCCCTGCTATTTACGCTGATTTTACCTGTTTCGATTCCGCTCTGGTTGGTAGTAATGGGGATTAGCTTTGGGGTAGTGATTGCCAAAGAGCTGTTTGGTGGCATGGGATATAACTTCCTTAACCCCGCCTTAGCTGGCTTGGCGTTTATCTATTTTGCCTATCCGTCAGAAGTCACAACCGTTAAGCAGTTAGTCGCAGTAGATGGTTTTTCTGGCGCGACTGCATTAGCGCAAGCCGCAGCCGGACAATTACAATTTGCCGATTACGCTTGGTACAGCGCCTTTAGCGATCCCAACTGGTGGAATAACTTCTTTGGCTTTACCGTGGGGGCGATTGGTGAAACCAGCACGCTAGCGGTATTGCTCGGTGGTTTGTTACTGCTGATCACCCGTTTAGCTGATTGGCGTATCGTCGTGGGCGTGATGTTAGGCATGATTGCCACCGCTACCCTGTTTAATCTGATTGGCTCAAGTACCAACCAAATGATGTCAATGCCGTGGACATGGCATTTAGTCACCGGTGGTTTTGCTATCGCGATGATGTTTATGGCGACCGATCCAGTGACCACCTCTTATACCCGCCCAGGCAAGTTTGTCTACGGCGCGTTGATTGGTTTTATGACAGTCCTTATCCGTGTTGCTAACCCTAAAATGCCTGAAGGCGTGATGTTAGCGATTCTGTTCGCCAACCTGTGGGCACCGCTGTTCGATTATCTGGTGGCCCGTGCCAACATCAAACGGAGATTAAAACGTCATGGTATTTAAGAAAGATACTGTGGTGGGGACCATGATCTTCACCATTACGCTCTGCCTTTTGTGCTCCTTTATGATCACCGGCACCGCAGGCGTATTAAAAGAACGCAAACTTGCGAAAAAACGCGATGAGTTACAACGTTATGTGTTGATGGCGGCCGATGTCAATTTAGGCCAAGGTAATGAGTTTAGAGATATTTTTGCTAAATCTGTTAAACCATTACTGATTAATCTCGACACAGGTAAAGTGGACTCGGATGCCAATGTGCTTGACTTTGACGAGCGCATGGCAGCGATTAACCCAGAAACCTCCAGCACCCCTAAAAAGGATATCGCTAAGATTAAAACCCGTGCTAACGATGCCCGTGTGTTTAAGGTGTTTGATGATAGCGGCAAATTATCTAGCGTAGTCGTGCCATTCTACGGCAAAGGTCTGTGGTCGATGATCTACGGTTACGTGGCCGTTGAACCTGACTTTAACACCATCAAAGGTGTCGTGGTTTACGAGCACGGTGAAACCCCAGGTATCGGTGACTTTGTGACTGATCCACATTGGTTATCCCTGTGGAAAGGCAAGCAACTCTTTGACGATAAAGGCAAGTTTGCAATGCGCCTCGTTAAAGGTGGCGTCAAAGAAGGAGATATCCATGGTGTAGATGCGGTCAGTGGTGCAACCATGACTGGCCGTGGCGTACAGCGCGCAATGGAATTTTGGTTTGGCGTCGAGGGTTTCCAAACCTTCTTCAACCAGTTAAAAGCATCGGCTGATCAAGGTGAGTTGGGAGGTGCAAAATGAGCAACAGTTTATCCATGCGGGACATGCTAGCAGGCCCTGTGTTTGCTAATAACCCCGTAGCGATGCAAGTACTGGGCGTATGCTCGGCGCTGGCGGTGAGTAACTCCATGCAGACCGCGGTGGTGATGACACTCGCGGTGACCTTCGTACTGGTGTTCTCCAACCTGATTATCTCTGCTATTCGCAACTTTATCCCTAATAGTGTGCGGATTATTGCCCAGATGACAGTAATTGCCTCCTTGGTCATTATTGTTGACATGGTATTGCAGGATGTGGCTTATGAGTTATCTAAGCAACTGTCTGTATTTGTTGGGTTAATTATCACTAACTGTATCATCATGGGCCGTGCAGAAGCCTTTGCGATGAAGTATCCACCGCACTTAGCTGTGGTCGATGCCGTGGGTAACGCAGCGGGTTACGGTTTAGTGCTGATCAGTGTGGCCTTTGTGCGTGAGTTGTTAGGCACGGGTAATCTGTTCGGCCATAGTGTGTTGACTACGGTTGAAAACGGCGGCTGGTACTTACCTAACGAGATGTTTAAGTTGCCACCAAGCGCCTTCTTCCTGATTGGCCTGCTGATCTGGAGCATTAACGTGATCCAGCGTAAACGCGGTTAAGGAGCGGATATGGAACACTATATTAATCTGTTTATACAGGCCACTTTCTTAGACAACATGGCGCTGTCGTTCTTCCTCGGTATGTGTACCTTCTTAGCGGTGTCTAAAAAGGTGTCGACCGCCTTCGGCTTAGGCGTTGCAGTTATTGTGGTAATGACCTTAGCCGTGCCCTTAAACCAACTGATCTATGCGAAGGTGTTAGCACCTGGCGCTCTGGCTTGGGCGGGTATGCCTGGCATCGATTTAAGCTATCTGCAACTGATCACCTTTATCGGTGTGATTGCAGCCTTAGTGCAAATTTTGGAAATGTTTTTAGATAAATACATTCCAAGCCTGTATGACTCACTTGGGATCTTCTTGCCACTGCTCACCGTAAACTGCGCGATTTTTGCTGGGGTGATCTTTATGGCTAACCGCGATTACAACTTTGCCGAATCGGCGGTATTTGCCATGGGTTCGGGCACAGGTTGGGCGTTGGCGATTGTGATGCTGGCTGGACTTCGTGAGCGCATGAAGTTCCATGCGATTCCCGAAGGCTTACAGGGGATTGGTATCACCTTTATTACCACAGGGTTGATGGCGCTAGGCTTTATGTCTTTCTCGGGGATCTCGCTGTAACGAGTGCTTGAGAAAGTGCAACCGCATTCTGTTTAGAAAAAGGGTTATCGGATGGAAATGGCAATAGGCATAGGCATGTTCACCTTAGTGGTGTGCCTACTGGTGATAGTAATCCTTATCGCCAAAAAGAAATTAGTGACTACCGGTGAGATCACTATCGGGATTAACGACGATGCCGAAAAAAGCATCAAGGTTGCAGCGGGCGACAAACTGCTCGGCGCTTTAGCGAGCAAGAATATTTTTATTCCTTCGGCCTGTGGTGGCGGTGGTACTTGTGGCCAGTGCCGCGTAAAAGTCAAATCGGGTGGTGGTGATATTCTACCAACCGAACTTGGGCATATCACCAAGAAAGAAGCTAAAGAAGGCTGTCGTCTTGCCTGCCAAGTGGCGGTGAAAACCGATATGGAACTTGAGCTGGAAGAAGAAATCTTTGGCGTGAAGAAGTGGCAATGTGAGGTGATCTCAAACGATAACAAAGCCACCTTTATCAAAGAGTTATTATTAAAACTGCCCGAAGGCGAAGACGTACATTTCAAGGCGGGTGGTTATATCCAAATTGAAGCGCCAGCCCATGTGGTCAAATACGCTGACTTTGATATTCCGGCGAAGTACCGCGACGATTGGGAAAAATACGGCCTGTTCGACTTGGTCTCAACCGTGAACGAAGACGTGCTGCGCGCCTATTCGATGGCGAACTATCCCGATGAAAAGGGTCGCATTATGCTTAACGTGCGGATTGCGACGCCACCTTCAGCCAATGTGCCACCGGGTAAGATGTCTTCTTACATCTTTAACCTGAAGGCAGGGGATAAGGTGACCATTTCTGGCCCATTCGGTGAGTTCTTTGTGAAGGATACCGATGCAGAAATGGTATTTATCGGCGGTGGTGCGGGTATGGCGCCGATGCGCTCGCATATTTTCGATCAGCTAAAGAGCAAGAAAACCAAGCGTAAAATGAGCTTCTGGTATGGCGCCCGCTCAACCCGTGAGGTGTTTTACCAACAAGATTTCGATACCTTAGCCGCTGAGAATGACAACTTCGTCTGGCATGTAGCGCTGTCTGAGCCGTTACCTGAGGATAACTGGACTGGTTACACTGGCTTTATCCATAATGTGCTGTATGAGAATTATCTTAAAAATCATAAGGCACCCGAGGATTGTGAGTTCTATATGTGTGGTCCTCCAATCATGAACTCCTCGGTGATTAAGATGCTCGAAAGCCTAGGGGTTGAGCCTGAAAATATCCTGCTCGATGACTTTGGTGATTAGGTTGTAAGTGAAATAAAAAATCGCGTTAGGCAGAGCTAGTACAGCTGAGTCCAACGCGATTTTTGTTTACCTGGCTTTTAGTTTTAGGCTTTGATATCTAGCTAAAGGATTTACCGCCATGGCGGCTTAAATAGCTCACCATACGCTGACTCTCAGCGGTATAGCATCCCATGCGAAACTCTCCTTGCCAGTAAGCAATATCGAGCGGCTGATACCCCTGCGCATTTGGATGATTCACATCGGCCCCTGCATCCACAAGTAGTTTGAGTATTTCAAAAGACTGTAGCTCACAGGCATGCAACAGTGCCGTCATCCCATTCTCGTCAACGCATTCAAGATCAGCGCCATTGGCAATAATGCGCTTAACCGCAAGTGTATCCTTGGCTTTAACTGCATGGATAAGTTCAGTGCTCATAGGGATATTTAACCTGTTCCTGTGAAGCAAATTTAAAGGAGATCAATCAGAAACGCCCAAGTGAATAAATACAACTCCTTTCTTGCCCTCGATAGCAAAATCAACCCATTCCATCTCGTACCATTCATCCGTTATCAATGAAACAGCTAAAACCCTTTTGACCTCTACCAGCGCATCAAGTTGATCACTTATTTGTTTGATAAATTCGTCTCTAAAGCTTTTTATGGACATTGAAAAGGCCTTATCGACATCCTTAAGAGACGCAAAAGCTGAGCCGCAACCGCCCTGTGTTGTAGTTAGGAGATAGGAAAAAAGCCAAGTATGAAGTGCCGCATTGATCTCACTACGCCAGTCTATGACTTCACTAAAGCTAACCGTGGCATTCTTATAAAAACCCTTAAGATAATTTTCCGTTGCAATCTCTAATGGTTTTGATGCATCAATTTTAATGATTTCAAACGTATAGCCGTGATTCGCTTTATTGTTTACATAGGATAGCCCCGTGAGTATCCCGTTTAACGTACCCAATTTATAGTCAAAGTTATCCATTTCAGTTACTACACGCCTTAGCCATTGAAAACGGCAACCAATAATTCTATCTGCCATTTTAAATCAACAACATAATCTGCTTTCGGCTTCCCCTCAAGCGAATAGTGATTGAGATTGCTTTAAAGACGTGGCAAAAGTGGCTGTTAACATTAGTCAATGTGAATAGGCTCGCCATGGCATTGACTCACCGACACGCAGCAAGTCCGTCCTTGGATGCTCGACCGCCCCGTCCATGGGGCGGACGGTCGTCTCGCTAATCACTATGGCTCACCTGTTTAGCATTAGCGTAGTCTGTAAGTTTTAAAGAAATACTAAGCACGCTTTGGGACAAAAGCGTGTTATGTTTTGCGCGAAATTATCTCCATTTCGGATAAACAAAAATAATCCTAAACGCTGAGTCGTGAGCAACTTAAGGATGTAACGCTTGGCTTGAGGCTTTACCTTTACACCATTTGCCGCTGTTATGCTGTTTTTTAAAGGCGCACATGCTATCCCATCGACCACTTATGCCACTGTATTGACGACGAAACTCTTTGGCTGATGTGAGCCACGCATCGGGCGCAATGCCTAATTCATTGAGTAGTTTCGGTCGCTGATTATCGATATAGCCTTTCTTATCAAAGCGAATGGCGCGGCCTGTCCAATCAATCAGTTCGAGATAATCGGCAAAATGAAACGGAATGCCCACTTGCGCATTCAGGTGAGCTGCGCCATCGAATTGGACGAGTGACTTGTGGTGAATATGAGCTTGATTGGTTGAGGAATCAGTTTGTGGCGTTGAGATGGCTAATAAACGATTGGGTGAATTTAGCGAGTCAATTCGCTCCTGAATCGATGTAAAATCAGAGGATTGCAAAGAATCGGCAATGCCTGCTCTGATAGGATTTAAATCGACATACATCATACACGCGAGCAGGGCTTGCTCATCTAGCAGCGCTTGCGACTTAAAACGCCCCTCCCAAAACGCGCCCTTGCACTCATCTTCACGATTAGCCTTGCGGGCAATTTCTTCGTTTAAACAGCGCATAAACCAAGAAATACTGCTTAATCGCTCATGCCACTGGGTAATTAAGCCATCGAGTAACATGCGTTCACCTTCGAGTAAAGCATCACCATTCATATACTTAGTAGCAATTGCATGGCCTTTAGTGATTTGGCACCAACGGCTGATAATGTCTTTTTGCGTTAAGGATTTGGCCTTATCGACATCTATTTTAAGCACTAAGTGGTAATGATTGCTCATCACCGCGTAGGCGCAAATATTGATACAAAATATCGCGGACAAGGCTTTGATTTTATCAACAATCCAGCCACGTCGATGCTCGTAACTACGCCCAGATAACTTATCATCACCGCACAAAAAAGCCCTTCTGACACAGCGATTTATCACATGATAGAAGGGCGTTGCATTGACATCAATTAACTGTCTTCTGGCCGAAGTCATAGCAAACTCCACACAGACAAAATCAGGATAATTTAAAGCCTAGTAGAAGACGCTGAAAAACACAAAAAGATGTGGCTGTCCTCGCTATCTGCTCGCTATTCTGAGCGTTAAAGAATGAGAAAGCTAAAACGATATCAAGTAATTACCTATCAAATTGTATAAAAAAACGCTACCGAAAAAAAGCAAATTCCTATAGCATCATTTGTACCAATTGACATGGATGTGATAGCGGCCAAGTCCAACAAGCGATTTATGCCCTGCAAACAGTGCAGCGCACAAATACTAAAATGTCATATATCTCAGCCATATAATCAAGTTTCAGTACAGTTAAAGGAGTAATGATGAAAATAATATCAGTAATAAATTACAAAGGTGGTGTTGGCAAAACGACCGTTACAGCCAATATTGCTGCCGAATTAGCAAGAAGAAATAAAAGAGTGTTACTGCTCGATATGGATGCTCAGGCAACAGGGCTACCGCATGAACGTTTATTACTCAAAAACTGTTTAATAAACACTCGCAACCTATACGAATGTTAAGCTGAAAACAGACATTGATGAGTACAATTGAGTGTACCTTTATTGTTAAGGTCAATTATTGAACACTCATGCGCTCGCCCTGGCTCAGGCAAGCTTAACTTTTTCTTTTATTAGTCCAGATTTCTGGAATCAAAACCTGAAAAATACGAGAACAATAAAAAATTATTTTGATGCAATCAGCCAAGGCTTTACTCCGCCGTCATTATCTAGCTTAGTTATTAGGCCAATTGTTAATAACATAATTCAACAGATGGGTGCCACAGGCGTGGTTGACTTGATACCCTCTCACCTTGGTTTGATTAATGTTGATTTAGAATTAGCTACACTACTCGGTGGGGCAAACATGAATCAAGCAAAATTAAATTATATTAAAGTTCATGGTAAGTTAAGAGATTCAATAGTTGAATTCGCTTCTACTAATTTTTATGATGTCGTCTTGATTGACTGCCCACCTAACTTCAATATTGTCACAAAGAATGCTCTAATTTCTTCTGATCAAATATTGATACCAGCGAAGCCAGACTATCTTTCAACCTTGGGCATTGATTACTTACACAGAAGTGTAGATCAGTTAATTCGGGAGTTTAATGAATTTGCCTCTATGGATGTAACTGTTAACCAATCTAGCCCTAGAATGCTAGGCGTTGTTTTTACAATGATACAAATATACTCAGGAGCACCAATCGCATCTCAGCAACAGTTTATTACACAAACTCAACGACTTGGGATGCCAACTTTTTCTACCTATTTTAGAGAAAACAAATCAATATTTGCATCTGCACCGCAAGATGGTATCCCAGTAACACTACATGAATACCGCGGAGGTACGTACTCGGATGTAGTTTCAGAGATAAATTCATTTGTAGACGAGTTTCAACTAGTTGCAGGTGTTTAAAATGAAAAATGAAAATATCATATCTAAGTTTATTACTGAAATAATTAAAGAACTTGAATCACTTCCTGAAAGTGATATTGTAAAGCTTAATAGTGGGGAATATTCACTAGAGTTAAAAGTTTTAAAGAAAAATAAGTCACAAGAAATCAAGTCTGAGCTTGATACGAAAAAAGCTAATTCAGTTTTAGATGAATTAAAAGTTTGCAATAGTCGTGATTCAGGTTATGAAATTCTAAAGGCTAACTTTAAAAATAAAAGTGAGCTAGAATGGTTTGCAAAATATATTGATATTTTTGTAATGAAGCAGGATAAGGTCGATAAACTCAGAGAAAAAATAATAGAAGGTACTGTAGGTGCGGCATTGAGATCCAGCGCAATTCAAAGAAACGACACATAAAAAAGTCATTTCAGTAGGACAAATAACTCTTGGCTTTTGCTCCTGTGTCGCTATTTAAATGACAGTAAATTTAACGAGAATTTAACGTGCCACCCATTGTTAAATTTTCTAAAAATTATGGTAAGCGTTACTCGGTTTGCTTTGCATGACGAGCAGACAGCACTAAAGCTACTGGAGTTCACTATCCCCTAGGAGTTGCCGCAGGGCAGTCGAATCAGGGGGGGGGCGTCTGATGCGATAACATAAGGGACGCTAAATGCCCAAGGGGTTTTCAACTCCGTTAGGGGCGTCTTGGCTGATGTGAAAACGATAGGCAAGGAGGATAGGACGAGCAGTCCTCCTTGGTCGACTCTTTATTAAAAATCAAGGGGGGGAGCTCCACGACTTTGGTTTTGCTTTTAACAAAAGAGTTGCGCATGTCCTATCTTTTGCCTGCCCAGGCTGAGTTTTTTCTCAGCTTGTTTACTGACTTCTCTTGCTGGGATTGTAGAAGATAACTGGCTTTTGAGTTATTCTAGCTACATAAAAGTAAGAAGAGTTCTAGCTATGAAAAAAGTCAAAACTACGAATGAACCTCGTAAAAACCTAGGCAATTTCGTGCCGAACATAAAGAACTTTGAAGTTAGCCTGTCTTATGAAGGTATTACCGCTAGAGACAAGCGTGTTGCAGTATCTTTAGAGTCATTGAAACTCAAATATGCAAGATAAATATGGTGTAAATCATGACCACTACTGCTATGAAAGTTCTGATGTATTGATTAATTTGCTCAATATTCGAGATCCAGACGAGCTAACTCAGGCTGAGGCTGATTTTAACTTAATACGATATTCAGAATACTGTAGCGATTTAGATGAGTTAGAGGATTTCGATAGCAATCACTTTCTGAATTTACACTGGGTATTGTTTCAAGATATTTATGAATGGGCGGGTACCATTCGTGACGTTGATATCAGTAAAGCCAATACTCGATTTTGTACCTGTAGTCGCGTAGAGCCTGAGCTAAATAAAGCCATATCACGTATTCCCCTCATCCGATTCTGTCGTAACAAGCATGAACTAGTTGCCTTGGTTGCAGATATTTTTTCGGACCTAAATGTCGTTCATCCTTTTAGAGAAGGTAACGGTCGTACCACACGCTTTTTCTTTGAAGAGCTGCTTCATGTCGCGGGTTATCGAATTGAATGGCCAGTAATCACCAAAGAAGAGTGGGTCGATGCAAACATTCATGGATACTTCGGACAACTGCATAAGTTAGAAGTTATTTTCGATGCCGCCATCATTGAATCTTAGTATCTTGTTTGTTGTGGATGAGCCATTTTGTTTGCTCCATATGTTAAGGATAACCCATGCGTTTGAGTGTCATCAGCTCTTTGTTAACGGGGTTGTTATTATTCCCAAGTGCCAATAGTGTTGGCGAGTCACTTGAGACAGGTGCTGAAAATATACAGAGCGTGCAAGGCAGCCAGTCAGTTAAGCTTGAAAGCCAATTGCCATCCTCAGAATCGAAGCTCGGAGAGATTAAGGCCAGCATCCAAGCCGCGATAATGGATTCGCAGCAACCATTTAGTGGCAGTGTTATCCTGCTTGAGCGGGGCAAGCCACTGCTTGAATTGCAAAAGGGCGAAGGCATCAGTAAAGATTCGCGCTTTGTGATGGCATCGCTCTCTAAGCAAATCACTGCAACCTTGATATTGCAGGCGGTCGATGCGGGAAAACTCGATTTAACTCAAACGCTTAATCATTACCTTGTTGGTGATGCAAAGGGAGATAATAAGGCACTAAAAGCCGTTGTGGCGGGCACAAATTCAAGTGCAAACGCTTTAAATCCCGGTCGATATGATGAGCGGATTACACTGCATCAACTGCTGACGCATACATCGGGCGTCGATAAACTGGGTAAGGCGAATCGATTTGAGCCGGGTAGCCAATTTGAATACTCCAATTTAGGTTATTCTTTGCTTGGGCAAGTGCTTGAAAAGGTTAATCACCAATCCTTTGCTGAGCAAGTGGCGCAGTTTGCAACGCGATACCAGCTTAATGGTCTGAGTGCTGAGCTTGGCAGTGTTGCTGCGATTCACACCAAAGTGCCTTCACTCGCTGTAGGTTTACAGGAAAGCGAGGTGATTGCCCCCTCTGATTTAGTGCTTGATGAAGCTTTGTTGCCCGCTGGCGGACTCATTGCCTCAGCGCCAGCTTATGCTGCCTTTCAGCAGCAATTACATGCTGGCAAGTTGCTGAGCGCAGAGAGTTATCAATGGATGACTACGGCGCATACCGAGATCCAATTTTTATGGCCGAATATGCACTATGGCTATGGGGTGAGGATCAATAAGGACGATAGCCTTATCGAATACAGTCATACGGGCTATTTAACCGGTTATATGTCGATGACATTGCATTATCCCGAATTTAATGTGAATTTGGTGATGCTGGAAAATCTATCGCTAAATCTTAATGATCGCGCTCGAGTATTTGAACTGCATAATCAGATACGCCAAATTATCCGTAGTCAGTTGCTGCTTGCTAAAGCTTCTAATGTTTAAGCCTCTGATGTTTAAACCTTAGCTTTCGCCATTATGTTGGCGAATAGACTGCTAAGTCTGCTGATGTGCGGTTATGCTTTACCTCGAAAGCATAAAGCCCCAAAGTAGGGGGGCTTTATACTTGGTCTAGTTGGTTGCTAAGGTGCTAACTGCTACCAAAAGCGTTTTCTTAGCGCGGTTTCTATCTCAATCTCAACCCTAAAGTATTGCAAAATTGTCCAAACAGAATCGACTAAGGCTTCGGTAAGCGCGGGGTAATCATCCTCGATAACCTTGTTGATTTCATCAACCATTTCATCGAGATAGTCCTGAACCCCTTCTTCAAATTCGGCCTTTGTCGCTTGATTGCGGAAAAAGCTAAAGTTGTCGAGCTTTTCAATCAATAGTTCCACCTGTTCTTTAACCGAGTTTAACTGTTGAGCTGTGATGCTTGGATCGCTGGCTATCGGCTTAAAGAAATGCTGCACTTTGCTTTTGAGATCGAACAGCGTCGGGATTTGGCTTCTATCCACCGCCGCATCACTGACCTCTAATCTAGCTTTATGAGTATGTGCGGGTTTTGGCGCCACCACATGGGTTGTGCCACATTCAGAAGTAAGCGATGCGACTTCTGGCTTCGCTATGTTATGGGCGATAACTGTGGGTGCTGCTGGGATTTCACGCCCTAGTTTCTGTAATAGCCGACGTTGGAAATAGCTTTGCGGCAAGGCTTTGCTCAGTGTTTGCTCAAGCTGAGTTTCACTGTAGGGGACGATTTGCAGTAGTACTTCGAAAATCTCTTTATATTCCTGCTCCATAGTCACGCTTAGCGGGCTATTACCTACACTATTGGTTACGGTTAAGTCGGCGCCATATTGCTGCAACAGTCTTAAGATCCGCACCGCCGTTGACTCAAAGCGTGGAAACTCATTCGAGCTGCCGCCCATCACGGCGCAAAGGGCTGGGGTGGTATCTTCGGCATTGATGGCATTGGGGTTTGCGCCATGTTCGAGTAACACCTCAACGCAGGACTGCGCGCCGTAGTAACAGGCGCACATCAGTGGCGTAAACTGCTCATCTACTGAGAATTCTTCAATTTTGGCACCGTGGCGCAGTAATATTTCCACAGTATTACGTCGCATCGGGCCAGTGATTTGATCCCACCAGTAGGTCGAAATCGCCTTGTGTAGAATAGGCGAATTATCATGACCGCAATGGGTAAAAATATCCCCGCCTTGGTTAATCAGCCATTCAAGTACTTGGGTTCGACAGGCGATGGCCGCAGCGGACACATAGTTAGTGTTGTAGATATTGGTAAGGCTTAAATCGAGTCCCTTGGTGAGCAGATATTCCATCACTTGGATAAGTGTGGCTTGATCTTCTTTACCCGAACCACGTTGGCAGATAGTCAGCAAGCTTGGTTCATCCACCGCACCAAATTTTTTATTGATATCCATACCATATTTTATGAAGAGGTCGAGAAACTCCGGCAGAAAGGTTTTCTTTTCGACCATCGGATAAACCAATAGTCGCAAGTTCGACCAGGCCAACATTTCGTAGGGTTTACCCGCATTCATAAATACGGCATTTGGATTGGCACCATATTTGAGCAACAGCTCAAGGGCTTGATAGATATAATGCCGTTTATTCACATCGGTAAATTGGGTGTTATCAATAAATTGGTTGAGCACGGGTGAATGGTCGGCGTCAGGCGGTGTCATCCTATAGATGCGATTGATATCGACGGTCGCCTTAATCAATTTTTCGATAATTCTGAGGTCAAATTCTGAGGTCAATGCCGCATAGAGCAAACTTTTAGCGTGGGAGTCGGCCTTGAGCTGCGGATAATGATCCAGCAGATATTCAGTGTATTCTTGTGATTTAGCGTAGACACACAGTTCGAGTAAATTGGCGTCATCCCAAAAGCTGCTATCGTTGGCCATAATATAACGGGATTTTTTTAACTCTGGATAGCGTTTTACTAATGGCGCGAAGGCTTCAACTCCCCAAAAGTCACTGGAGAAAATAATCTCTTCTATCAGACTTAATTGAGCAATATCTAAATAAAGGTCTTTGTTAATAATATGTAGGAATAGCTCTTTGCTGCGGTCTGCATAAAGAATTTCTAAGGGATGATTTAATTCGCCATTGGTCCAAAAACTCACGGAATGATTGATATCCAGCCCCAGTTCAAGCAAGTGATCGAGCATGATAATCCGCTGACTGTCTTGGTAGATATACTGAGGATTAGGGTGAAATAAGTAGTTTAACCAGCAGTTATTAAATTGATTTTGATAGTAAAGATTAGCGCCAGCCTTGAGGTAGAGCTTTACCAACTCAGGGTTATTAAACTCGATTGCCGAGTGCAAGGCACTAAAGCCATTACATTCAATTTGTGCGCCATTGTTGATTAAATAATCTACCAGTTCGAGGTCGGACTCTGGGCTGCGGGAGAGGGGGACTAACACATTACAGGGGGAAATATCTGGGTCAATAAAATTAATATCACCGCCATTAGCGAGGTACTTATTAATTTTTTGAATTTTCTTGGCTGTAGACAGCCCGTTATCGACACATATTTCCCGCAGAGTGAGGTTATTATCACCAAAAATCCAATTTAGCATATGCTTCCCTATTAAGCGTCTTAACAATAATGCAGCAAGTTAGTTCCAAATAAATATCATTTAAATGGATGGAATGGTGCGCATTTTAATATAGTTAACGACTAAAACTCTATGCGAATAATGGGGGATTAATGGCTGATTTGGTTTAATAAGTGGTTAACTCACAAGGTTCATTGGATTGGTCGACATTGATTATTATCAATCCGGATTTTTAGCGAAGAAGATAGCAAAGATTAGCGAGGTTGGCAGCCCGTCCATAGGCTGCTAAATGGCATTATTCAGGCTGTAATGGCAATAACATCGGGATCTCACAGGCATCGTGGCCGGTATTTCCTAGTGGTGCGCTGAGAGGGTAAAAACCTAAGTGTTCGTAGAGCTTGAGTGCTTCTTTTAATATCGCAGTCGTTTCTAAGTAGCAGCTTTGGTAACCCGTTTGACGGGCAAAGTCGAGAGCGAGTAGTGCTAAACGTTTAGCTAAGCCTTTACCGCGGATTTCGGGCATAAAGTACATTTTTTGTAGTTCACAAATGCCTGCATTATTGGCAAGTGGGGCAATGCCTGCACCACCAACGACTTTACCTTCATATTCAACAACCCAATATTGAGCACCCGCTTGCGAATAAATCTGACTTAAACAATCTAAGGTGGGATCGGCCACGCTATAGCCTTTATCTGCGGTCAAACCATATTCGGCAGATACATCGCGGATAACTTGGGCTATGGCGGCATCATCGGTGGCTGAGGCTACACGAATAATACAACCCGATTGCTGTTTGGTTTTATGTATTGCTTGGTTGTACTGCATCAGCGCCTGCTCAATATGTTGAATTTGATCAGGGGTGAGTTGCGCTAAGATTTCTTTAAATAGTTGATTTTGTTGGTTATCGAGTTTTGCGAGTAGCTTTTTACCCGCAGGAGTCAGTTGCACGACAAGGCAACGACTATCCCGTGGGTGCATTTGACTTTGGGCGAGATGCTTATCGATCAAGTGTTTGATGGCTCGGCTGGCATTGGATTTATCAATGCTGAGTTTGTTGGCGAGATCCTTAATGGTTTGTGGTTGATTACCTATCTCAAGCAAGGCATGGGCCTGCACGGGGGAGAGGGGTAAATCACCTACCGCTGCGTTAAGCATGCCTAAATGTCTCACCATATAGCGGGAGAGCTGCCTGAGTTGGCTAGAAGAGCCTAAATCATTTGCCATAGTCGAATTTAATGCCTTTAAGTTACGCCAATGTTGAGCCTAGCGAGCACCGATATCCAATGGATAAGCATAGGAGCCACACCAAAGAATTTAGTTGCTAGTTACAACTAAATTAGCGGGCCCTGAATTGTTTTGCAATATTTTATTAACAAATTTACAGGTAAATCTCGGGATTTAAAAACGGCGCCATGGCGAGGATGAGCGCTTGGGTATAATTGCTTTCACGCGTGGCATGGCCATGGGTGAGTAAGCCAATTGCGCCGCCTTTTTGCTTAATGTTGACCGTATTAAACAGTCTATCCATCACATGGCCTAATTCTTCACCCGCTTCTAGTGCCTGATAAACCTGCCTCGGCAGAGGTAAGAGTGCGCCGCGGCCAATGCTTAAGCGTTGCTGGTGAGCTATCGCAATATAAGCAAAGGTTGCTGGACCAAACTCGAAATGGTCGACGCCGCCTTCCATCGCAAAATAATAATCAGCTTCAGCATGTTGTTGGCAATAGTTAACGCGATTGATTGCACCTTGGCGGGTATCGCTATCCGTCATGGGTTGTGCGGGCACGCCAGAGGGGGCATCCATTCCAATTGTTTGGATTTGGTATTCCGGAAAAAGCAGCGTCATCGCATTTGCAGCCGCATTGACTTTGACGGGATTTTTCGACCCGACGATTACCTTGATAATGTTTTGTTGCATATTAGTTGGCTATTTAGTTTTTTAAGGTAGACGCTCGTTTGAATCATTGCTTAAATGGTCTGAGGTGTCTCGTCTATGGGTTTTCTATTCTGCCATATTCGTTGCTAGGACTCAGTAAAAAGAGTTCAGTGAAAAAGCTTAGTAAAAAGCGAATGTATGGGGAGCAAATAGCCACAGCCGAGCATCAGGAAACGACATACGATTATTGCTCCTTCAGTAAGTTAGCTGATTCAAGCAGTGAAGTGATGTCATTGAAGGAACCAAAACCAAGAGATAATAATAATGAAATTCAACAAACTCATGATCGCGATGGGGATGGCCTGCGGCGTTATGCTAACAGGCTGTAACGATAGCGAAGATAGCACTCCACCTACCGAACCTGAAACTAAGCTGCAAACCTTTGCGCCCAATGGGTTGCTAAAAGCCAATATCCGACGAACTACCTACGGTGTACCGCATATCCAAGCCGATAACCTAGAAAGCTTAGGTTTTGGTAGCGGCTATGCGCAGGCGCAGGACAATCTCTGTGTACTCGCCGATGGCTTTATTAAGGCGAATTCCCAGCGCTCAATGTACTTTGGTCCCCATGCGTCGATTGATTTCACCACGGGCCAACCCACAGCAGAGGATAATGGCAACTTAATCTCGGACTTTGCCTATAAAGCCTTAAAGATCCGTCAGCAAGCCGAAGCCAAATGGCCACAGTTTAGCGAACGTTCCCGCGCATTAATCCAAGGTTTTACCGCGGGTTATAACCAATATCTCGCCGATGTGGAAGCGGGTAAGCAAACAGCAGAACCTTTCTGTGGCGGCCAACCTTGGGTGAAGCCCATTGTGCCAGAAGATGTGGTCACTTATCTGTTTTCCATCGCCCTATTACCCGGTGCGGCTAACTTCCTCGATTTAATTTTCTATGCAAACCCAGGGGATGGCCAAGAATATATGCCGCGTATCGTGGGACCTGCGCCGAGCCAAGAGCAGACCGCGTTTGTTAGCGATATGCAGTCTAAATTAATTGCCCGCGCTGCACGTATCACTACGCCGGAGACCAATCCACGGGATTTAGGTTCTAACGGCTGGGGACTCGGTAAAGACAAGACCGAAAATGGCCGCGGTATGGTGCTCGGCAACCCGCATTTCCCGCACACGGGTAACCTGCGTTTCTGGCAATCCCATATCACTATTCCTGGGCATTTAGATATGATGGGTGGCTCGCTGGTGGGGATGCCTGGTCCAATCAATATTGGCTTTAACAAAGACTTAGCTTGGACTCATACCTTCTCTACTGCTGAGCATTTTGTGATGTATAACTTAGAGCTGGTCTCGGGTGACAGATTGCAATATTTGTTTGATGGTAAGCCCATGCCGATCAACAAAGAGACGGTTTCTATCATAGTGAACGCCGGTCCAGCGGGTATGGTCGTGGCTGAAAAAGATATTTACACCACGGCGAAAGGCCCTATGGTCGAAGCGCCACCTACGCTAGCGCCTTTTGGTTGGGATGATGGCAGTGCCTTTATGCTCCAAGACGCCAATATGGCGACAATGGATCCTGTCGATCACTGGCTCGCCATGAACCTAGCGACCAATAAAGATGAATTCCAACAAGCCTTTAAAGACTATGACGGGGTTATTTTCAACAACACTATGTATGCCGATAAAGAGGGGAATGCCTTTTATATCGACGACTCGACAGTACCCGGTTTGTCCGAGTCTGCCGTTGTGCTGTTAAAGACTTCACCCGATATTAAGGCGGCAAAACAGAAAGCAGGCTTTACTATTTTGCCCGGTAATACCTCTTTATTTAGCTTTAGTGGCCCAAACCCCTATGAGCGGGCGCCTAAGCTTGAGCGCAGCGACTTTGTGCAAAACTCCAATGATTCCTTCTGGTCTACTAACCTGAATGAACCATTGACTTACTTCTCGCCCATGTATGGCCAAGAAGCCGGTCAGTTATCACTACGTACCCGTATGGGATTAACCCTAATGCAGGATGCGGCGGGCACAGATGGCAAATTCAACCTGCAAGAGTTGGAGGCTGCGGTATTATCAAATCGCAGCTATTTGGCTGAACTGGTTTTGCCAGCGTTAATTGCCCAATGTGAGGCACAGGGCAGTACGCCTGTGGTGGTGTCTGCGAGTTTATCGAAAGATCTGACCTCAGCCTGCGCCGCCTTGAAAGCGTGGAATGGTAAGCAAGATAACGACAGTAAAGGCGGCGCCTTACTGCGTGAATTTGCCCATCTCTTTAATCAAAAGACGATGCTGACCAAAGGGTTTGATCCTGCTAATGCGGCGACAACACCGAATACACTGGCTACCGACGGCAGCGTGTTAGTGGCGCTTGCCCAAGCGGCGCTGAATTTAGAATCCGCGGGTTTTGCATTAGATGCGCCGCTGGGTGAGGTGCAATTTGTTGAGAAATCGCTCCCCGATGGCACTGCCAGCGGTGTGCGTTTACCTTGGCCGGGGACGCATAATGCCGAAGGTGGCTTTAACGTGTTTTCAACCAGCTTGTCGGGTGATGATACGCTAATTCCACAACATAAATATGCGCCACTCAAGGATGTGGTTACAGGTAAAGCGATGGGCTCTGGCATGACGGCCAAGGGTTACCAAATACGTTACGGTTCCAGTTGGATGATGGCGGTGAGCTTTACCGATGAAGGACCGGTCGCACGTGGCATACTCACTTATTCTCAGTCGAGCAATATACTCTCGCCTTCCTTTACCGATCAAAGCGATCTGTATTCCAGCAGTAAGAGTTTCCGTCCTTTACTGTTTAAGGAGGCCGATATTGCGCCAGCCGTAGTCTCAACCACTGAGTTGATGCTGCAAAAAGCTCAATAATGCGCTAGTCGAATGGTGATTTATTGGCCCACTTAGGTGGGCCTTTTTATGGGCTGTGTCACCGTTACAAAATGTAAAAATTTAACAATGCAGCCTGTGATCTACTTCAAGCTTCTATATGGGTTGGTTGATCTTGGTCTTGTTTTGCTCTTTTTTGTGAGTTGGTGCGTTTTTGTGGCTTTTATCGACGACAGGACGATGTCGCTACTTAGGCCTATGGGTAAATTTACTGTGCTTTCTTGGTGATATATTGTGATCATTTTGATGCGCTATTGAAAACTTATTACACAAAATAATCGATCAAGATCCCAATCCCAGCTTTATTTGAAATTCCCTTACTTAAAATGGTTTTAGATCAACTTTTGCTTAAGCTTTTTCGCTATCCTTACGTCGAATTTTTTATGCGGTTTCACCGTAAGGTAGTTTAAATATGCAAAAAGATGCGATCAGTGTTCTCGAAACACCTCAAAGCACTCAAGAAAGCACAACAAGACGCTTACCTTGGACGCGCCAAGATACTACTTGGATGCTAAGTTTATTTGGTACCGCTGTGGGGGCAGGTATCTTATTTCTACCCATCAATGCGGGCATGGGCGGTTTTTGGCCCTTAGTCTTGATGGCCATTATCATCGGACCTATGACCTATTTGGCTCACCGTGGTCTTTCGCGCTTCGTATGCTCATCTAGCATTCCCGGCAGTGATATTACCCAAGTAGTGGAAGAGCACTTTGGGATTGGCGCAGGTAAAGCAATTACTTTGCTTTATTTCTTAGCGATTTATCCTATCGTGTTGATCTATGGCGTTGGGATCACCAATACTGTCGATAGCTTTATCGTTAATCAATTAGGCATGGCATCACCACCGCGTTTTCTGCTTTCGGGTATCTTGATTTTCGGCATGATGGCCGTGATGGTGGCGGGTGAGCAATTTATGCTGAAGGTGACTCAGCTGCTGGTGTATCCGCTGGTGGGGATTTTGGCCTTTATGTCTGTGTATCTTATTCCTGAATGGAAAATGGATGCACTGCAGGTTGTGCCTGAAACAGGTGCTTTTTTAGGGACTGTGTGGTTAACCATTCCTGTATTGGTGTTCGCCTTTAACCATTCTCCGGCGATTTCACAATTTTCGGTTTCCTTAAAACGTGACCATGGCGCGAATGCCGCACGTAAGGCCGATGTGATCCTGCGTAATACTTCGATGATGTTAGTCGGATTTGTGATGCTGTTTGTGTTCTCCTGCGTCTTGTCGCTGTCGCCTGAACAATTGGCCGAAGCGAAGGCAAAGAACCTGCCGATTTTGTCTTATCTAGCAAACGTGCATGACAGCGGTTTTGTCAGCTATTTTGGTCCTTTCATTGCCTTTATCGCGATTGTGTCTTCCTTCTTTGGTCACTATATGGGCGCTACTGAAGGTATGAAGGGCATTATTGTTAAGCAATTACGCTCAAGCAAAAAGCAAGTCAGCGAGGATAAGCTGAACAAGTTTATCTTAGTGTTTATGTTTGCCACGATTTGGGGCGTTGCGATTAAAAACCCAAGCATTCTGGGGATGATTGAGGCGCTGGGCGGCCCGGTGATTGCGGCAATTTTGTACTTAATGCCAATGTATGCGGTGTATAAAGTACCGGCACTTAAAGCATACCGTCACCGTATCAGCAATGTGTTTGTGGTGATTGCTGGTTTACTGGCGATGACGGCGATTCTATTTGGTCTACTCAGTTAAGACTGAGATACATAAGCGTTTTAAATGAAAGGATCGAGCATTGCTCGATCCTTTTTTATTACTTTTCTTCGTACATCAGATAGTAACTTTGCTTCATCCCTAAGGCCTGATAGGTTTGCTGCGCGGTAGTATTTTCCTGCTCCACATATAAGCGGAAGCTCGCAGCGCCGCCATTAGCCTCTGCCAGTTGTTTCACTTCGGCATAAAGTCTGCCATAAATCCCCTGACGGCGATTTTGCGGGCGAATATACACGCTTTGGATCCAGTAATAATCTTTGGCTCGCCAGTCGCTCCACTCGAAGGTGACCATCAGCGAACCGACAATTTCCCCTTCTATTTCAGCCACGAGATAAAAGCCTTTTTCCGGATGATTGAGTAAGGTATTGACGCCTTTTATAAGGGTGGTTTCATCTAAAGCAAGACCTTCGGTTTCTTGCGCCATCGCCTGATTAAATTGGACTAATGCGCTTAGATCTTGCACTTTGGCTTTACGGATCAACATATTACAATTCCTCGGCGGTTAATGGGATTTACCGCTCTTGTGTTTAGGGATAACGCTGATGTATCGGGATGAGTTAGGCGGCACACTGTAGCACAGAACCGTTTATCAGGACGAGTTTGCTTATGCTCAATAAACCCTATTTTTTTGCACCTAAATTTTGTACGACTAAAGTCTAGTCTGCTAGGCTTGAATAAGGTTTTCACTAGTACAGAGTGTCGCAATTATGGGATTCGTTAAATCAACACGTCGCTTTAAACCCAAGTTTTTACAAGCCCATGATGCTCCAAAAGATCTTCAAATTAATCATGTGATGCACTTTATTCTCACCTTAATTACCTTTGGGTTATGGGGCTTAGTTTGGTGGTATTTGATCCTAAAATCTCAGGGGGATAATCAGTCACTCTTTAGCGGTTTTGATGATGATTATTGGAGTTATCTTATCGAGTGTGAGCAGCCGCCCGCATCCTTATACCGCCAACGTTTTGCCGCCTCCGCCCGTTCGGCACAATTTGAGGCTTAAGCTCAGTCTTAGGAGGATTTTGCAGCGGTTGATGTCAACGTGACATAGATCATCCTTAGCATTTTGCTCCTTATGTTAGACTCCGCGGCTGGCTAATTGAAGGTTAGTCCCGCCAAGGATAAGGCTTCGCCCTATCATCATTTCAAATTCAAGGTTATAAACATGTCAAAACAAAGGTCATCAGCCTTAGGCCGGATCTGGTCTTCCTGGATGTCAGTGCCCCTGTGGCTGCAAATTTTCGTTGGTATGGTGCTTGGGATTCTGGTGGGGGTCACTTTAGGCGAGCAGGCTTCTTACCTAAAACCTATCGGCACGCTGTTTGTGAATACCATCAAGATGCTGATTGTACCTTTAGTATTTTGTTCTTTAATTGTCGGTGTCACCTCTATGGAAGACACGGCCAAAATGGGGCGGATTGGTTTTAAATCCTTTTCGTTTTATCTCTGTACAACTGCGATTGCGATAAGCCTAGGCTTAGTGGTGGGCTATGTGATTCAGCCAGGTGCTGGCGTACCGTTACTACAGCATGAGGCGGTAAATACCGCCAAAGAAGTGCCCTCGGTGATGCAAACGCTGATCGATATAGTGCCAACAAACCCTGTTGCAGCATTGGCCAGTGGTCAAATCCTGCAAGTGATTGTCTTTGCTGTGGCACTCGGGATTGCATTGGTATTGATTGGCGACCATGGCAAACCTGCGATTAAAGTATTTGAGAGTCTTGCTGAGGCCATGTACAAGCTGACCGATATGGTGATGAAGCTTGCGCCCTATGGTGTGTTTGGCTTGATGGCATGGGTGGCGGGTGAATACGGTATTGATATGCTGTGGCCGCTGATCAAAGTCATTATCGCCGTTTATATTGGCTGTATTATCCATGTGTTAGGTTTCTACAGCATAGTATTGCGCTTGTTTGCCAAGCTTAATCCCTTGCACTTTTTCAAGGGGATCAGCAATGCGATGGCGGTGGCGTTTACCACTTCGAGTTCAGCAGGCACTTTACCCGCAAGTATGAAGTGTGCGAGTGAATACCTCGGGGTGAACAAGAAGATTTCTAGCTTTGTCTTGCCCTTAGGCACGACCATCAATATGGATGGCACCGCCTTATACCAAGGCGTAACCGCACTGTTTGTGGCGCAGGCCTTTGGTATCGATTTAACTTGGGTCGATTATTTAACCATTATTTTAACGGCAACCTTAGCTTCAATCGGTACAGCGGGCGTACCAGGTGCGGGGTTAGTCATGTTGACCTTAGTACTCTCGACTGTGGGCTTGCCCTTGGAAGGTGTGGCCTTGATTGCTGGTATTGACCGTATTTTGGATATGGCACGTACCGTAGTGAACGTTTCTGGCGACTTAGTCGCGACGACCGTGATTGCCAAATCGGAAAATGAACTTGATGTTGAGCACTATAATGCCGATATGGTGCAAAGTGCTGTGATTGCAGAGCAAAATGCCGCAAATGAAAGCGCTGCGACTCAGCGTTAGTGCTATGAGTTAATCGCTTGAGATAACGGATTCGATCTTAGTAAAAAACCGCCATGTAGGCGGTTTTTTATTATCGATACTGCTTTATTTTAGCTGGCTTAACACGAAAACAGCTTTATCGTCGCTGCTGAGTAATGTCAGGCGGCCTTCTACTAATTTGGCCTTAGCGACCAGTGGTAGGGCTTGCATCACTTTGTGTTCTTGCTGCATTAGCGCATCGACACAGGCTTTCATGGTGCTGCCGCCAGGGATGATTTTTAACTCCTGCCCTTGCTGGCTGTATTGACCAAAAAAGTTATTACAGCTGTTATTGCCTGAAATCTTACCTTCGGCATCAAAGGTGATTTGAGCTGGGCTGTAATCCACAGTTGGTTGACCTTGGACTGCTTCAATATGCCAGCTTCCCTGTAATGGGACTGTGTCCTGCTTGGCGACGTCTGTGCTCTGACATGCACTTAAGCCAAAAAGTAATGCGCTTAATAGAAATGTTTGTTTTAACATTGTCTCGGTTCCTTCTTCCATATTCATGGCAATAGTGTACAACTTTAGCGAGAGATAAAAAGAGGTTTATATGACAGATGCCATTAAAAGAACTATGAATTTGTTGAAGTTTTTACATTGGTTAGGCGTTTTAATGTTAGTTTGTGGACTTGGGTTTTATATGTTGACCCAATGGAGTCTAGAAATCAGTGGTATGTTGCTGATCGCGAGCCTAATTGGCTTAGGCTTAGTGTTGATGTCACCGTATCCCGTGGTGTTATTTATTCAATGGGCGAAACGTCAGGATGAGTTGTCAAAGGATTAATGGCGCTTCAGTAACTTAAAGCTCGGCGGAGTCAACTGAGGGATTATCATAAAGCGCTGCATTGATGATTTGCGTCTGATTGCCGTTGGTCTGGGTGTTTTTTGGCGACATAGATGTTAATTTTCCACGGGCATCTTCCATCATGGGGGCGAGTTTGGCTGTCGATTCAGGGGCAAAAAAACTATAGCCAGTGTCGAGCTTAAGATGAGGGTTTTGTTGCTCTAATTGTTTTTCTACTCGCTTTACAATATGCAATATATCGCGCTCACCGTCGATAAAGGCTAACACCACAAATTGGGTCGCACTCAAGTGAGCGGCCACATCTGCAGTACGAATCGTATCTTGGATCAGATTACCGAGCAGCCTGTGGTGTTTCTCCTCTAAGGTGTTTTCGGTCGATTCGGTTAATTTAAAGAAAATAATTCCCGCATGGGCGCCAAAGCGTCGCCCCAGATTGAGCTGCCTTGGCGCCATCATCATAAAGCCGTAATGGTTGAGCATACCTGTCTCTTGATCGCGCATCGATAGTGACTCGATACGATGATTTTGGCAAAGCAGGGATAATTCCTGTTGCAGCAAAATTTGGAAAGGCTCAAGCATGGCGCTGTTGCTTAAAGGATCGGCCATATGGGGATTTAATACACATAACGAACCAAACTGACAGCCGTCAGGCCAAGCGATAGGGCGGGAAAGAATGTATTGAATACCGTCAAAATCCCTAGGCAGTTCATCGAGCATAAAACGGCTTAAATTGAGGTAGTCTCCTTCGAGGTTACTATTCTCTAATGTTTGAAAGAGTGGAAAATTACGTTGAAAAAGCGTGCCCGAGGTAAAAAGAGGCGTTTCGCTGACTGAGCTGACAATGACTTCAAAACCAGAATGAGTCATCTGCAATACAAATACGTGGCTAGCGTTGTAGTAACTTTTAATTAATTCGCATTGTTGCATCCATCGGCCTAAATTGACCTGAAGCAGATCGTTGTCCAGCACACTCATTTGGGGATTAATAGCATCTGGTAGCATAGAATGACGAGTTAATGGCTTACAATAGAGTAAGTTTGGGAAACAATGGCATGATTAGCAAATTTATCCCTAAAAATTAAAGTGTTTATCGATAATTTAAGTATACTGGCGCGCCTAGAATCTGGCCATAAGCTCACCTTGGACATTCCTATTATGCAAACGCGATTAGCCACCAAACAAGATATTGATACATTGGCCACGTTAGAGCGCCAGCATCTTAATGACGAGTTAATATCTGGTGGTTTTCATTTAGAGGGGCAGGCATTTACTCGAACGGAATTGACCCAGTTAGTTGAAAAACATTGGATTGTGGTTGCTGAAGTTAACGGGCGCATTATAGGTTACGTGATTGCGGGACGTTGGTCGTTTTTTGAAACTTGGCCAATTTATCGCAATATGTTGCAACGATTGAATCGAATGAATGGCGATGGCCCTCAACTGACAACACAAAATAGCTGCCAATACGGTCCAATCTGGATTGATAACGCTCACCGTGGTCAAGGGGTTTTTGAGGCACTTATCGCTGGGATTTATCGAGAAGTTGCACCTAGCTTTGATTATATGGTGACCTTTATCGCCGATGAAAACGAGCGGTCTTTGGCTGCTCATACCCGCAAAGCTAATATGCACGTTGCAGATTTTTTTACTTTTTCTGATAGGGATTATTACCTATTGCGTGTTGAAATTCGCTCCTAGTCGATTTTGCTTTTTATAAACGGATGCTAACGTAATTTGCTGGCCTCTCGGTTAAGGTATTTACAGCAACATTGAAGCCCAGTTTTGTAAATGAAGCTGTAAGTGAAGTCACTCTTGTCTAAGGGGGCTGTTCTGTACTAAGGCCATGCTTAGTCCGCAAGTAAAGCATGTTATTTAAAGGAAAATAATGATTAACACCCTAGTCAATAAGCTGCTAATAACCTATGGCAAGGCTAATTTATCCGCTTGGGACAATCTGCGAGTGTTGTTATCCGAATGCGCATCGCAACAATTTCAAGCCAAGGGATTTGAGGTCGATTGTGGCGATAGTCGCAGCCACTATTGGGTTCAACTCGATGATTGTTGGCTCGATTGTGGCAGGACAAATGCCTACAATGCCGACATCATTCGCGTGGCCGATGATGACATTCGGCGCGCGAAGATTATCGGTTTACAGGAGTGTGCCTTGTTATCTTCTGCTCAGATAAATCTGCTGTGTATGCAAAACGCCCATTTTGATCATTGCTAAGGGGTAAGTGTTTACCCAATATCCATTGCAGTAACTAAATTCATTTAAGTGTACTGTCATGTTACTTGGCTCGTGGAATTGTTCATCTAGCTAATTGATTAATAATAAACAATTTTTCTGAGTAAATCTTATTGGCCATAGCACGCTAACTTAACGCCTATTTAGCGATGGGCCATTTCTTCAACCTCGAAGATTAAAACCTTCCTCGAACTATGCGTCGGCAATTGACCTTTTCATGGGGTTATCTTGCGCATGTAATTGCTTACTTCTTTGAAGGTATGTGTGGCCTTGGCTAACTTGGAGTTAGCTGCTTTACTTAATCCGATTATCTATGGATAGAGTATTTTACCTTTAGCTGCAGGATGGATGCTGCCATGGCAAATGATGATTGGAGTGATGGCTCGTACTTTGTAGAGCATGCAAAACTACTCGCTGCCCTATTAGATTCATTGGAGGACCAAATTTCAGTCATTGACCGGAATGGTGTCATTCAATTTACCAATCTTTCATGGAATCGGTTTGCTGAACAAAATGGCATGCCGAAGGGCCACAACTGGATAGGGACTAATTATATCAATGTTTGTGCAAGCTCTGATGAGCCGCTTGCCCTGACGGCAATGGAGGGCATTCGTCGTGTCATTCAACATGACCAAGAGCGGTTTTATATGGAATATCCCTGCCACAGTCCTGATATCTGTCGATATTTTATGATGCGAGTTGTCGCGGTTAAGGGGCTCGTGCCTGAGTTTTATGCCATTTCCCATGTCAATATTACTGAGCGTAAGTTGCTAGAGTTAGAAATCGCAGATCTTTCGGAGCATGATCCATTAACTGGATTAGCCAATCGCCGCTTATTTACCCGTTTTTTGCACAATGAGTGGCGTCGAAGTCAGCGAGAACAAACGCCGCTTTCCCTCATCATGCTGGATTTGGATAACTTCAAAACCTGTAATGATCATCTTGGTCATCAGGTGGGGGACGATTCACTGCAGATGGTGGGACGAATATTGAAGTCTTTTTGTCAGCGTCCTGCAGATTTGCCTTGTCGGTTTGGAGGAGATGAGTTTGTGTTAATCCTAGGGAATACTGATAGAGAAAATGCACAGCATATTGCAGGAGAGATTTGTCGGGCGATTAAAACGTTGGATTTTGTTATTCAGGATGATATTCGATTGAGTGCGAGTATTGGTGTCGCAACGCTCTATGCCAATCTTGGCGAGTCAGAAACTCAGTTGCTTACTGCCGCTGATGCCGCATTATATGTCGCTAAACGATCGGGTAAAAATTGTTTCCATGGAGTGCATAGTGAGCCTAGTTTTACGGAGTAATTTGGGCTGACTGCGTGCTCACTCACTAGGGCGTGTTGACGTTTCAGGGTTATTTTTGCAGCAATTTGGCTGGCTTTTATGCAAGGCAAAGTCCGTGCTGTGTAGTTATTCTACATAAACGGACGATAACGCGGCAGAAAAGCCAGCCAAATGCTGCCCGAAGGGTTCGTCTGGCAAGCCCTTGCTCTTTGTCACTCGTCATTTGAGTAGAATAACTACACATCATTCCTCGTTTCGCGAGCACGAACTTGCCAGAACGAACAAAATCTAATCTCGAAACGTCAACACGCCCTAGAGTATTAGGTTAAAGTGCGATGGTTGCGGCATAGTTCGAAACGCGAGACGCCGTGGATTGAATATAGAGCATAAAAAAACCGCCTAACGGCGGTTTTTATGCTTAAGTTTACAAGCTTAGTGCAGTTTACAGAGCTGCATCAGCGCGTAGTGCTTCGGCTTTATCGGTTGCTTCCCATGGGAATTCACTACGGCCAAAGTGACCATAAGCGGCGGTCGCTTGGTAAATTGGACGCGCTAAGTTCAACATTTCAGTTAGGCCATATGGGCGTAGGTCGAAGTGTTGACGTACTAGCTTGATTAAGACTTCTTCAGATACTTTACCGGTACCGAAAGTCTCAACACTGATAGAAGTCGGTTCAGCCACACCAATAGCATAAGATACTTGGATCTCACAGCGATCAGCTAAGCCAGCAGCAACGATGTTTTTCGCCACATAACGCGCAGCGTAAGCAGCACTACGGTCAACTTTAGATGGGTCTTTACCCGAGAAAGCTCCACCACCGTGACGCGCCATACCACCGTAGGTGTCTACGATGATCTTACGACCGGTTAAACCACAGTCACCCATTGGACCACCGATAACGAAACGGCCAGTTGGGTTGATGAAGTATTTAGTATCCTTGTTCAGCCATTGTGCTGGCAGAACTGGCTTGATGATGGTTTCCATCACGCCTTCAATCAAATCCGCTTGAGCGATATCAGGGCTGTGCTGGGTAGACAATACGATCGCATCGATACCAACAATCTTGTTGTCTTCGTAGGCGAAGGTAACTTGGCTTTTCGCATCTGGGCGTAACCATGGTAGGGTGCCGTTTTTACGCACTTCTGATTGGCGCTTCACTAATGCGTGGGCATAAGTGATAGGCGCTGGCATCAGAATGTCAGTTTCGTTGCTGGCATAACCAAACATTAAACCTTGGTCGCCGGCACCTTGTTCTTTTGGATCGGCGCGGTCAACACCTTGGTTGATGTCTGGAGACTGTTTACCAATAGCGTTTAATACTGCGCAAGAATCGGCATCAAAGCCCATATCTGAATGGATATAACCAATTTCACGAACCGTTTTACGGGTCAGCTCTTCAATATCAACCCAGGCAGAGGTGGTCACTTCGCCACCTACTAATACCATGCCAGTTTTGACATACGTTTCGCACGCAACGCGTGCTTTAGGATCTTGAGCCAGAATCGCGTCTAGCACAGCATCAGAAATCTGATCTGCAATTTTATCGGGATGACCTTCTGAGACCGACTCAGAAGTAAACAAGTGCTTTGCCATAGTAGGAAAATCTCGTTGTTAGCAATCAAACGTGTAGAAGCATCTACATCTAGACGGCTATTTTAGTGGAATTTCATCGCCATGACACCCCCAAAGCTAAATATTTCTGTACTTAGTGAGGTAAATCTCAGCTTTAAAATTTGAACTAAAAAGCATTTTTTTAATTTAACTGATTGAAAATAATTAATTAAAAGTGTTTTAAATCCATCTGATTCCGCTGAGAATGCGCGGCGGCATTTCCTCTTTTCCACCGCGACGAGCTTTGGGGAAAATCGTACAGAGTATTGTCATAGCGGCATAAAGTACGAAGCCTTAGCTTGAATAGTTCATCCTTAAGCCATTTTTTATCGTAAAAAGTCCTATTGGGGATGGCCAGGCAAGATTGTGATGAATTTTCGTTTGCGTCGCTTCGCTATGTAGGGGAAAATATGCATCCAAATTGCCCGCTAGACCCCCACAAATTAAGCAGGAGAGAGCATGTCTTCCCGTAAAGTACTCGCCAACGCAATCCGTGCGTTAAGTATGGATGCAGTTCAAAAAGCAAACTCAGGCCACCCTGGCGCCCCAATGGGCATGGCAGATATTGCTGAAGTGCTGTGGAATGATTTCCTTAAGCACAACCCGAACAATCCGAAATGGGTAGATAGAGATCGCTTTATCCTCTCTAACGGTCACGGCTCTATGCTGATCTACTCTTTATTACACCTCACTGGCTACGATCTGCCAATGGATGAACTGAAGCAATTCCGTCAGTTACATTCTAAAACCCCAGGTCACCCAGAATATGGTTACACCCCAGGTGTTGAAACCACAACGGGTCCATTAGGTGCGGGGATCAGCAACGCTGTGGGTATGGCGATTGCAGAAAAAACCTTAGCGGCACAGTTTAACCGTGAAGGTCACGAGATTGTTGACCACTACACTTACTGCTTCCTCGGCGATGGTTGCTTGATGGAAGGTATTTCCCACGAAGCTTGTTCTCTGGCAGGTACCTTAGGCTTAGGCAAACTGATCGCATTTTGGGATGACAACGGCATCTCTATCGACGGCCATGTTGAAGGCTGGTTTACTGATGACACGCCAAAACGTTTCGAATCATATGGCTGGCACGTAATTGCTAACGTCGATGGTCACGACAGCGATGCGATTCGCGCGGCTATTGAAGCGGCAAAAGCCGTGACCGACAAACCAACCATGATCTGCTGCAAAACCATTATCGGTTTTGGTTCGCCAAACAAATCTGGCAGCCACGATTGCCACGGCGCACCATTAGGTGATGCGGAAATCGCCGCTGCCCGTGAATTCTTAGGCTGGCCACATGCGCCATTCGAAATCCCTGCCGACGTATACGCAGGTTGGGATGCCAAAGACGCGGGAGCTGCCCGTGAAGCCGCATGGAACGACAAGTTTGCCGCTTATGCTGCTGCTTACCCAGAATTAGCTGCTGAATACGAGCGTCGCGTTCTGAAAGGTGAATTACCAGCCGATTTCGAAGCTAAAGCCCAAGCCTTTATCCAAGAATGCCAAGCCAAAGGCGAAGGTATTGCGAGCCGTAAAGCGTCACAAAACGCGATTGCAGCTTTCGGTGCGATTCTACCTGAACTGTTAGGCGGCAGTGCTGACTTAGCAGGTTCTAACCTGACCTTGTGGGCAGGTTCTAAAGGGATTCAAGATGATCCAGCGGGTAACTACGTGTACTACGGTGTGCGTGAGTTTGGTATGAGTGGCATCATGAACGGTGTGTCTCTGCACGGTGGTTTCATCAACTACGGCGCGACTTTCATGATGTTTATGGAATACGCACGTAACGCTGTACGTATGTCTGCACTGATGGGTATTCAAAACATCTTCGTTTACACCCATGACTCTATCGGTCAAGGTGAAGACGGCCAACTCACCAACCCGTTTGAGCAATTAGCTAACTTGCGTATGACGCCAAACATGGCGGTATGGCGCCCCTGTGATGCGGCAGAAACCGCAGTTGCGTGGAAAGCAGCAATTGAACGTCGTCATGCTCCTACATCACTGATCTTCAGCCGTCAAAACCTGAAGGCTCAAGCACGTACTGCTGAGCAATTAGCCAATGTGGCAAAAGGCGCTTACGTACTGCAAGATTGTGCAGCTACGCCTGAGTACATCCTGATCGCTACCGGTAGCGAAGTACAATTAGCGATGGAAGCAGCTGCGACTCTGACTGAACAAGGCAAGCAAGTGCGTGTGGTTTCTATGCCATCAAACACTGAGTTTGATAAGCAAGATGCAGCGTACAAAGAATCTGTACTGCCAAAAGCCGTGACTAAGCGTATCGCTATTGAAGCGGCCCATACTGACTTCTGGTACAAGTATGTTGGTTTCGAAGGCACGGTTGTGGGCATGACCACCTTCGGTGAGTCTGCGCCAGGCAACGTGCTACTGAAGCACTTCGGTTTCACCGTTGAAAATGTGCTGAACGCTGCAAAATCACTAGGCTAATTGTTTAGGTGATGGGATTACCGACAAAAGGTTAAACTTTTGAAAGGTTAATCTGTATAATGCGGCCTGCAATCGTTTGCAGGCCGTTTTTGTATATGCAGTATTGTTAAGAGGAAATAAAGACCTCAATGATCCGAGTCGCAATCAATGGTTATGGTCGTATTGGCCGCTCAATCCTTCGCGCTTTATATGAGTCAGGAAAACGCCAGCAAATCCAAATTGTCGCAATCAATGAGTTGGCTAAGCCTGAAGCCATTATTCATCTGACCCAGTACGATACTACCCACGGGCGGTTTCAGCCCAGAGTCAAATTAGTCGATGGGCAGATGCAGATCGGCGACGATACCATCAAGATTTTTCACGAGCCGGATCCGGCAAAACTTCCTTGGCGTGAGCTGGATATTGATATCGTTTATGAAGCCACTGGCGCCATTTTAGATCGCCAAAGCTGCGAAGCACATATCCACGCGGGTGCCAAACAAGTCTTAATTAGTCATCCTTCATCGGCCGATGTCGACGGCACTATCGTTTACGGTGTGAACCACGATCTATTGCGCGCCGAGCATACCGTGGTCTCTAATGCCTCATGTACCACCAACTGTATCGTGCCTGTGATTGATGTACTCGATAAACACTTTGGCGTGAAAAGTGGCGCGATTACCACCATCCATTCAGCGATGAACGATCAGCAAGTGATTGATGCCTATCATGATGACTTACGCCGCACCCGAGCGGCTGGGCAGTCGATTATTCCCGTTGATACTAAACTTGCCCGCGGTATTGAGCGGATTTTGCCGCACATGAAGGACAAATTTGAGGCGATTTCGGTGCGTGTTCCCACGATCAACGTAACAGCTATCGATCTTTCGGTAACATTAGATAAAACAGTGGATATTGCGACCGTCAATCAAGTGTTAGAATTGGCCGCCAATGGACGATTTAACGGCATCTTAGGCTATACTGACGAGCCGCTGGTATCCTGTGATTTTAACCATGATCCGCGCTCCAGTATTGTCGATGGCACCCAGACTCGAGTCAGCGCTGGGCAGTTAGTCAAATTGCTGCTGTGGTGCGATAACGAGTGGGGCTTTGCCAATCGCATGTTAGATACCAGTTTGGCGATGATTGCAGCTAAACAAAGCTGAAGATAAGAATTGATACCAATGGGTTAAACTGTGGGTCGCCAATTCGACGGGATGTCGAGTGCCGAATCGCTATCTACACTAACCGATTGATGAAAAACCAGTTTGTTTTTTGATTATAAAAGGAAGCGTTACCATGGCAATTATCAATATGTCAGATTTAGATCTCCAAGGTAAGCGAGTGCTTATTCGTGAAGATCTCAATGTGCCTGTCAGCAATGGCGTCGTCACCAGTGATGCGCGCCTTAGAGCCTCTCTCCCCACTATCGAGTTAGCCCTTGCCAAAGGCGCGGCGGTAATGGTGATGTCTCACTTGGGTCGTCCAACCGAAGGTGAGTACAACAGCGAATTTTCCATGCAACCTGTGGTCGATTACTTGGCCAAAGCCCTGTCTTGTCCTGTGCGCTTAGCGACCGACTACTTAGACGGCGTTGAAGTGGCTGTAGGTGAAGTGGTGGTGTTTGAAAACGTTCGCTTCAATAAAGGCGAGAAGAAAAACGACGAAGCGTTATCTAAGAAGATGGCAGCGTTATGTGATGTGTATGTGATGGATGCTTTCGGCACGGCTCACCGCGCAGAAGCCTCAACGAATGGCGTTGGTTTATACGCGCCAATTGCTTGTGCTGGTCCATTACTGGCGCAAGAGTTAGATGCTTTAGGTAAGGCGTTAGATAATCCAGCGCGTCCATTAGTGGCAATCGTTGGTGGCTCTAAAGTGTCGACTAAGCTCACCGTATTAGAAAGCTTATCAGGCATTGTGGATCAATTAGTGGTTGGTGGTGGTATCGCTAACACCTTTATCGCTGCGGCGGGCCACAACGTGGGTAAATCCTTATACGAAGCGGATTTAATTGATGAAGCTAAGCGCTTAGTGGCGAACGCGCAAAGCCGCGGTGGCGATATTCCCGTACCTACCGATGTGGTTGTGGCGGGTGAGTTTAGCCCAACGGCAGCTGCTACCTTAAAAGCAGTGAGTGATGTTGGCGATAGCGATATGATTTTCGACATCGGCCCCGACAGTGCCGAAGCGTTAGCGAAAATCATTGAGTCTGCTGGCACTATCGTATGGAACGGCCCAGTTGGTGTGTTCGAGTTTGACCAATTCGGTGAAGGCACTAAGCGCATCGCTCACGCGATTGCGGATTCCAAAGCCTTCTCTATCGCTGGCGGTGGTGACACCTTGGCGGCGGTCGATAAATACGGTATCGCCGATAAAGTTTCTTATATCTCTACGGGCGGTGGCGCTTTCCTCGAGTTCCTCGAAGGTAAAGAGTTACCTGCTGTAGCTATGCTAAAAAAACGTGGTGCTTAACATTTAGTTAGGTATTGCGCCATCGCGGCACTGCGCCGCGATGGCACGAAAAAATGATAAAAAAATTATAAAAAAACCGCTCATTCTCTAAAGGGATTTAAACATCACTAGAGCGATTGAGCATAAAAATCCATCCAAACGATAGCGACCTCGGTGACGGAACTCACCCTATTATTGGAGTTAAAAAATGGCGTTAATTTCCCTACGACAACTACTCGATCACGCGGCAGAACATGGATACGGTGTGCCAGCGTTCAACGTAAATAACCTTGAGCAAATGCGCGCCATCATGCAGGCCGCAGAAGCCACTGATAGCCCTGTTATCGTGCAAGCCTCTGCGGGTGCGCGTAAATATGCCCGTCCTCAGTTCTTAAAATACCTGATGACCGCAGCGCTTGAGCAGTATCCCGATATCCCAGTCTGTATTCACCAAGACCACGGTACTGACCCTGATATCTGTCAGCGTTCAATTCAACTTGGTATGTCCTCAGTGATGATGGACGGATCATTAATGGCCGATGGTAAAACCCCTGCGTCTTACGAGTACAACGTTGATGTCACTCGTAGAACCGTTGCATTCGCCCACGCCTGTGGTGTGTCTGTAGAGGGTGAAATCGGTTGTTTAGGTAGCTTAGAAACCGGTACTGCCGGTGAAGAAGACGGTGTGGGCGCAGAAGGCGTATTAAGCCACGACCAACTGCTGACCAGCCCAGAAGAAGCCGCCCGCTTTGTTGCCGATACCCATGTTGACGCGCTGGCGATTGCGATTGGTACCAGCCACGGTGCATACAAGTTCAGTCGTAAACCGACGGGTGATGTACTGCGTATCGACCGTATCAAAGAAATCCATGCCCGCATTCCTAACACTCATTTAGTGATGCATGGTTCATCTTCAGTGCCACAAGAATGGCTTAAGATCATCAACCAATACGGTGGTCAAATTCCTGAAACTTACGGCGTGCCATTAGAAGAAATCGTTGAAGGTATCAAACACGGCGTGCGTAAAGTGAACATCGATACCGACCTGCGTTTAGCCTCTACCGGCGCGGTACGTAAATACTTGGCAGAACACCCAAGCGAGTTCGACCCACGTAAGTTCCTGAAAGCCTCTATGGAAGCGATGGCAGACATCTGTACTGTTCGTTACGAAGCCTTCGGTTGTGCGGGTCAGGCTTCTAAGATTAAGCCTTTGTCTTTACAAGCAATGTACAAAGCTTACCAATCAGGTGCCTTAGATCCTAAGATCAATCTGTAAGCCTTAAATCACTTTTCAGAGCCCGCTAATCAGCGGGCTTTTTTATGCAAAAAAATCGATGAATTTTTATTTTTCAATCGTAAATGTTAGAATTACGCAGATTTTTAGGGGATTAAACGGAACAGGAACGGATATACATGAAGAAAGTACTGACCGCGGCACTATTGATGACGGCGCCATTTATGGCGAATGCGGGAGCTGATTTTGTTAAAGGTGATAAGACATTTGCAGGCGAAGCCGAGCTAGGTGCTACCTTAACCACAGGCAATACTGACACCTCATCTTACAAAGGTCGCTTAAACTTCAAACACGAATTAGGTGACTGGGAAAACCAATATCTTTTAGAAGGTTTATATAAAGAAGATACGGGTGCTGTGACCGCTAAGCGTTATTTAGCCGGTGCGCAGGGCAACTATAAGATGAATGACCGCAGTTATTGGTTTGCCAATGCTAATTACGAAGTTGATCCCTTTACCGGTTATGACTACACCCTATCGGGTGCAACGGGTTATGGTCATAGACTCTTGGACACCAGCAAGACTTTCTTAGATGTTGAAATCGGTCCCGGTTATATCTATCAACGCCTTGATTCAGAACAGGCCCTGCTAGAAGGCACTGATTCCAATGACAGCGTTGTTGCCCACGGCGTGATTAACTTCGAAACTGAAATTACTGAAACCTCGAAATTCCAGCAACGTTTTGTGGCCGACTATGGTGAAAAATTAGACGCGCGCTCGGAAACTTCACTCACAGCCAATATTATTGGTGCCTTGGCGATGAAGTTTGCCATTATCGTACGTTATAACAGTGAGCCACTGGACGATAAAAAGAGCACCGATACCGAAACGAATATGACTTTGCTCTACTCGTTCTAATCAATGTGATTGCTATCAACATAAAAGCACCGAAAGGTGCTTTTTTATTGGCTATTTTTAGACTAACTTGAAATAAAGTTAGTAAAGTCTTTATTAGGTTTATCTGTAGTTATACAAAAATTAATGTTTTAAGAGCCTTTCGTTATCAGGAAATGCATAGAAAGTTGCGTTTTGTCAAAATTTACAGAACACGACCTATGGTAATTTGCGAACTAATTTCCCTTGCAGAGATCAACTTTGATGAAATTACAGCGGTGGTTTAGAAACAGTGGCGTGGCGTTGTTAAGCCTATGCTGCGTGGCAATATTGAGCGGATTCTCACCCGCAGTTTGGGCGATGACCGAAGGAGGTGAACGGCTCGATTTAACCGCTGCAACAGTGGGTTATATTGCCGTGTGTGTTTTTGTTCTCGCCTATTTATTGGTGATGGCTGAAGAGACGCTGCATCTGCGTAAATCCAAACCTGTGTTGGTCGCAGCAGGCATTATTTGGGGCATGATAGGTTTTGTGTATGTGCAAAATGGTATGTCAGAGGTTTCTGAGACGGCCTTTAAGCACAATTTATTAGAATATGCCGAGTTATTACTCTTCTTATTGGTGGCGATGACCTATATCAATGCCATGGAAGAACGTAATTTATTCGATGCCATCCGCGGCTGGTTAGTGGGACGTGGTTTTAGCTTGCGAACCGTTTTTTGGCTAACTGGCTTTATGGCTTTCTTCATTTCGCCCGTGGCTGATAACTTAACAACGGCGTTATTAATGTGCGCTGTGGTGATGAAAGTTGGGGCTGGACAGCGAAAATTCATTACACTCGCTTGTATTAATATTGTGGTGGCGGCCAATGCGGGCGGTACATTTAGTCCCTTTGGAGATATCACTACCTTGATGGTTTGGCAAAAGGGGTTAGTGCATTTTGCAGATTTCTTCTATCTGTTTATTCCTGCGCTAGTCAATTTTGCCTTACCTGCCGCGATCATGAGTATATTTATTCCGCACTATGTGCCTCAGCCTGAAAAAGAGCAGGTTTACACTAAACCTGGAGCTAAACGTATCGTCGCACTCTTCTTGTTGACAATTGCTACCGCGGTGTGTGCTCACTCCTTCCTTGGAATGCCGCCCGTGCTTGGGATGATGACAGGTCTTGGTTTCTTACAATTCTTTGGTTATTACCTGCGTAAGACCTTTGATCGCTCCGTTGCCCGTGAACGTGCCAAGGCAGAATTGCGTCAGGATGAGCAACGTCTTCTGCAGCTTGGTAGTGTGGTGCCCTTCGATGTGTTTAGCCGGATCTCCCGCGCTGAATGGGATACCTTGCTGTTCTTCTACGGTGTGGTTTTGTGTGTTGGCGGCCTTGGTTTTATGGGGTATTTGAGCTTAGTGTCTGAGGCGCTATATTCCAACTGGGATGCGACCTATGCCAACGTGGCTATCGGTCTGTTGTCTTCGGTTGTTGATAATATCCCGGTGATGTTTGCTGTGTTGACGATGAACCCAGAGATGGCCCTAGGCCAATGGTTACTGGTAACGTTAACCGCAGGGGTAGGGGGCAGTTTATTGTCAATTGGCAGTGCTGCAGGAGTTGCGTTAATGGGACAAGCGAGGGGGATTTACACCTTTGGTGCCCATTTGCGTTGGACACCTGTCATTGCACTGGGTTATGTCGCGAGCATTTTAGTACATATGTGGCTCAATGCTGCAATGTTCTAAAAATAAATGAAACATCTTGTATCTTGATGATTTTTTAGCATTTAATTTTTTATTGATGTAATTCACAGATTATTAATCTGGTAAAGATAGGTGCTTTCGAATCACTGCGTTGTTTAAGTTCAAATTGTATACTCGGCTCCAAGTAAAATGGTGAGAGGAGCCGAGATGCAAATTGGTGATTGTTGGTTTGATGCGCATGAACATTTGTTAGTTGATGCCTCTGGTTGTCGTTGGATGCTGAGTGTCGACGAGTATCAAGTGCTGAGTGTATTGGCTAAGAATCAAGGAAAGGTGGTTTCCCGCTTTGAATTAATTCAGCTATTGTCATCCTATGGTAAGGATTCCTCTTGCTGTGATGATATTCTCTATGATGTTATCAAGCGCTTACGCACCATATTAGGGAAAAAACCATACTCTCTACTCGATACAGTGAGAGGCGAGGGATTTATTCTTTATTCTTCATCACCTTCTACTCACCATAAGTTGCTCGACTCCCCAACATATCAAATCAATCCGATACAGTTTGCGCTCGTGATACTTGTCACCCTAGTCACCCTTTGTGGGATTGGCATGCATATCACTCACCCCACAGAGATTGCGCCTAATTTTCGTCAGCAGATCCGGATGGCTAATGGTTCATCCTCTGAGGTTCGGTTTTACACGGGACAGAATTATGGCGTGGAGATGAAATCCCTCGTTAAGCAAATGATGGGACAAATCGAGGCGTGTGCTGTTTTCCCTTGGCAATCAATTGCGGCGAATGTCTCTGCAGATCGCAAGCTTATCAGCTTTATCTTAAGGGGTAATCGTGATAATGGTCTAAAATATCAAACGGTTAAGCTAATGTCTGACAACTTTATCCTCGATACCTCGCAGCCAGATTGGCTAACGCTTACGGGGATTTGTCGCTAAAATGACAGCCAATATTTTCGCATTTAGCCGCTTTAAGCCTTGGCAACTCCTGTTGGTCGTGATGCTTGGACTTGGGATATTGATCTACGGATATGCCGCGAGTTTTAGCCATAAAAGTTTGAACTTAAACTGCCAGGCTCAGCTGTATCAACCGCCTTTTTTGGATGCCACCTCGTCTTCATTGCATCATTCATTAGCGCTTACCGTTCGAGTGCAGGGCAAAAAAGTGAATTTAAATTATCGTTACGGCAGTAATGCTAAGGAGCTTGCGTCCATTAATTACTCTGGCGTAGTTAAAAATTTTGAGATTGGCTCAATGACTTATCAATTTGATTTGGCTCAGGCAAACGTCAAAATGGATTTGCTACAGACAGAGTTCCCTGAACCCATGCGAGATGATGTTCAACGTTCAAGGGCGGCATTAATAGCGCTGGGGACAATGAGCCTTAATATGCAAATAGTGGATATTAATCGTCTCGATGACTATACCCTGATTAAATTTACCCCCAGTGATAATTTATGGGCATGCAGTAGTCGCTAATAACAATATAGGCATCCAACTCCTCCTTGAAGTGGATGCCTATCTATTGGGATGCGATGAAAGGGATTACAACGGAGCGACAGGGACTAATGCCAGTTCATTATTGGCTTTCGTACCATAGATCTGAATCGCGACTTTAATTTGGGACACTGCGCCACTCGGATCCTTTGACTGCCAATCGAGTCCTGCTATTTCAAACTGATATTGACCATTTTTTACCTCAGTCAACTTACCACTGCACTCACCTTTGCTTTGGCAACGATAGTTTTGAACGACATGCCAACGCTTCCATGCTTTGGGATTTGGCGAAGATTTATTTTTGTCAGTAAAGCCAAAATAATAAATATCGTAGTTTTTTGCTGTGATAATCGCCGCTTGATTAGCATCTGTCAGCGAAAATACCAAGGTACCTGTATTGGGATCAAATTGCTCTACAGCCAGATTAATCTGTGCTGCTTCGTCAATACTCACGGTTTTTTCAACTGGCGGTGGTGGCGGCGGAGGGGTTTTTTCCTCGGATGTATTATCGTCACTACCACAGCCCACTAGGGCAAGCGTTCCTAGGGTTAATGCAAGTAATGGGTATTTCATCACTGCCTCCTTAATTGAAATGTCCAGTGTGGCAAGTGGTGCATTCCATATCGGTTTTAACGCTTGCCGCAGATCCTAAAGTGCCACTGCTGCCATGGCAGACTTGGCAATCCTGTGCTTCAAGGGAGGGTTTGCTACCAGGTAAAGCGCCAATATTTTCACCCTGATAGGCGCGGTTAAGCAGTTCTACAAGGTGATAAGTCATCGACGCTGATAGGCGGTAGCAGCGCTCAGCTTTTTTAGAAAATGGCAGTCCTGAGGCTCTAGACCAGTTGCTGATAGAAGAGTGGCATAACACGCTCATGGCTTTTGATGAGCTGCCAACAAGGGCGGTTTTTTCCGCAGTGGAACCAATACCAGCGATAAACTCGGGTGACGTTAAGGGTAAGGTGGTGTTTTCATAGTAGCGGAAAGTATTGGCAATCACGGCGTTATTTTGGCCATTAATATCATCTAAGATATTGACTAACATACCAATAGCATTAAGGTTGCCACAAAGCGTACCTTGGCCTGTCACGCCCGCAAAGCCATAACCCGCTAGCGCGGTGGGAATGCTCTTAAACTTGTCTGCATCGGCACTATTTGATTGCGCTAGCATAGTGACTACAGAGTGAAATACTTGGTGCATACAGCCGCCACCTGTTTGGTAAGCGAGTTTAGCAGTGGCCATTGGATCAAGCGGTACGTATTTGAGTTTTTCCCCGAGTGCTAATTGATATTGACCGTCGGCATTGGTCGCTGCAAATGCTGACGTACCCATTAATGTTGCGCCCGCTGCCGCTGTGCTGATGCCGATAATACGAGTTAATGCTTGGCGTCGATTAATGCTCATCATGAATATCCTCTTTTAGTAATTGCTTTTATTTATCAATCAGAAAACTTGGTTGATGAAAGCAATTTTAAGGAGGTAGAAGATAAATAATGTGATTTGAGAGAGAGGATATTCGGCTTATTTTTGAGGGGGACGACGTTGTGTTTTTAATCGTTTTTTAAGGTGAAGTGAGTGAGATTGTTTGGTTTTGATCGATTGTAATGTGAGCGAAGGCACGATATTTGTCGCATTTATGTGAATTTCGGCGGATTTATTAGCCAAAACTGATGCTGTAAATGTCATTTACCTCTGTGAACTAAAGCAGATTTTCATTGCATCGCTGCAACCTAGGGCTTATTTCACGAAATGTAATTATTTGCCCCCTTGGGTTAACGGGATCACAGTAATCATTAGCAGTATTGCATAGACTTAATTCCATGATTTTATAGACTCGGGGTTTTCGATATGCAAGTGGGGAGCTGTTGGTTTGACAAAGACCGTGGCTTGCTTGTCGAACAGGCTCGGAACGAATCTTGGCACCTTCCTCGTGCTGAGCTACAGGTGCTGACTTTACTGGTTGAGCATCAAGGTAAACTGGTCTCAAAGCATGATCTTAAGACTGGTGATGGCGAGCACCCACCGCTAACGGATACTTCACTCGCCCGTGCGGTATTTATGATCCGCTCTTTTTTGGGGCCGCAATATGAAGGGTTGATTGAAACCGTCAAAGGCCAAGGTTATTTGCTGCACAATACCCAAGGGCAGCGGTTAAAAAGTTTTCACTACCACAGATTACAGTCTTTACCCTGGTGGAGTGTGCTGCTCGTGTTTGGCTTTATGTTGGCAATTTCAGGTTTTTATCTGAGTCGAATTGACCACAGTGTTCCCACTGAACCTCTATTATCAACCGAATTCCCCTTAGCATCAGGGCAGCATATACGCTTGCACCTTTATGCCAATTCTAAGACCAATAATACCTTGTTATTTGAGTTAGGAGACCGCTTAGGGCAGGGCTTGAGCCTCTGTGAACACAGTGATTGGTCTGAAGTTTACTCTTCACTTTCCCATGATAAACAAGTATTTAATATTACTTTACGAGGTCATAAGCTCGGGCAGTCGGTTATTCGGAATTTGAAGATTAGCGATTTTAGACGCCCTAAAGAGTTTATTGATACTCAGTGGCTACAGGAGGTTGGGATCTGTGGCTAAGTGGCTAAAGTGGACCATCAATCTAACCATTCTCACGGCGCTAATTGTGGCTTGTGGGGTGATTTATCTGCAATCGGTTTCCAATAAGGCGGTGATCCTCAATTGCAGCTCTGAACTTTTTGATCGCCACGCTCAGCGAGCTGACGACGGCAAATACTATCTACTGGTCGATGTGTTGATCTCCTCGGGTAATGCACAGATTAATTACCGTTACTTCAACCTTGATGGTTCCAGTGCAGGCACCATTCTGATGCAGGGCGAAGTGCAAAATATGGAGCTTAATCGGATGGCCTACAACGTGTCGGTTAAAACCAAGACAGAATCAGATGAGGTCGATAAAAAACATTGGCCTGAGCATATGAAGTATCTCTCCTACATCAGTAGCTTACATTTCAGTGAGTCAGGCAGACATAACCTCAGCATTGAAGTACTCGATAGCGATGCTAGCCAAGACTATGCTGTGGTCTTGTTTCAACCCAGCAACACGGTTTGTGGCTGCCGAATCGTCAATAGCCGAATTTAATCAGTGAATTTGCTGCGCTTTCGGTTTAGATTATCTTTTCCATGGTGTTAATGCCGACCCTTGGTTCCAGTCATAAAGGTTTTTGTGTTTAAGATACGTGTCAAACAAGAAGAATCTCTGTCGATTAAGTTCAGCCATCAGATGGAAAAGGGCGATAATCGTCAACTCGACCTCTATTTCTTTTTGCCTAAAGAAATGGGCATAGGCGCGCACACCTTAAACGAAGAAGAGTACTACCATAGCGGCATTGTTGGCCGCCGCTCTTATTACTCCGAGGGCCTACACTTACCGCTGGTACAAGGGCGATTCGCCAGTATGAATCGTCGCACTGTGGAAGAGTTTAGGCTGTACTTAAACTTGTTTGCTTACCAATTTGCGGTGGCGGTTGAAAACGATGTTAAAGAACTCAATCGGATTGCCGATGTGGAGCACTTTTATCTCGCACTCGATGAGCTGTGTGAGCAGATAACCCAACTGCTGAAAAAGTTTCGCCGTAATGAACCGGGCGATCCTAAATGGAAATCCTATTTTGAAAATGCTGATAACTATCTGTCTTGGTTTTGTGAGCAGCAACTGTTAAAAGTGTTAGCCCATGCCACCCGTACCAGCGATTTTTCCGACATTCAGGAGCGAGTGCTCACCCTGTGTCGCAATGAGTCTGCCTATCGCGATGCTAATAACTATAACTCGGCTCAGACTAAGCAAGATCCTAACCGAATTTCAAATAAGATGCTGTTATTAAGACGTTTAATTCAGCAAGGGGTTGTACTTAAAGAAGAATTAAAACCACTGGGCATTGGCCTCAAAAAGTTCACTACGGGGCTTGCCACGGCATTAGTCATGTTGGTGGTGTCGGCGCTGATTATTGAAGCCCAGGGGGTTTTTAGTGGTTTTACCATCGCCCTTGTGTTGACCTTAGCGGTGATTTACGGATTTAGGGAAATCTTTAAGGATGATGTGCGTAATGCCCTATGGCGCTTTATTCAGCGTGGTCGGCCGCGTTGGAGCCGTATCTTAAGGGATACTACCAGTCAGGCGGTTATTGCTAAACAATTAGTGTGGTTGGAGTTTATGCGTCAGCAGGATTTACCTGAAAAGGTGAGTGAAATCCTAAAACATAGGCATAGCCAAAATAAAGTCGATGCCGAGATCTTGCATTACAAGATTGCGACGCGGGTGAATCAAGGGGAGTTTCAGGCGGGTTACTCCACGATTCAAGAGCAAGTTAACTTTAGTTTTGTGCCGTTTGCCCGCTACTTAGAGCGGGGCAAGGCCAAGATTTACAAGGAGCTTGAGGGCAAAATTAGCCATGAGTCAGTCGAGCGCCGTTATCAAGTCAATCTGATTTTAGTGCTGCGTGATGGCCGTGAAGAGCCAGAATACGCCCGCTATAAAATCACCATGAACCGCTCTGCGATTATCGAGATCACCCAAAGCCAGTTGCCCGAATCTTTTAATCCGCCTGTTAAGATGGATGACGAGTAAATGCCTGACCAATATTCTGATCGTTATTCTGCTTTGCTCGTTTGAGTGCTACCTCGGCATTACTGAGGTATTGCTCTAAGCTTTGTCCTTCCTGATAGCTGGCGATGCCGATGCTGATCCCTTCACCTAAGCCGTTGCTGTTGAGTTTTTCGATGGTATTGAGAGCAAAGTGATGCGCCGCGGTAGCATCGGTATCTGGCAATAGCAACAGTAGTTTACCCAGTTGCCAATGGAGTATTTGGTAATGGGTTGGGATCTCAAGTAATAGCTGAACTTCCACTTCCTGCTGGCGATTTTCGAGTTGATCGATATCGCTCATATGGCTCAGCAATCCTTCAGGATTGATGTCCATGACCAGTAGGCTTGAGTTGCTGCGGCTTTGGGGGGACAGTGAGGCAAAATAACGTTCTAAATCTGACAGGTGTTGCAAAATCGTGCTGCGGTGTGGCACAAAATTGCGAGCTTCAGCACCACGTTGGCCGTCGTTAGCTTGTTCTAAAGTACAGATTATGTAGTCTATTTCGCCGTCAGCGGCAACATGGCCCTTCAGTGTTGCCTGTAAACAATTGGAATGGCGAAGATTAGGCGAACTGAGGATCTGCCCTTGCCATTGGCCTTGCATGTTGATTTGGGCGGTGATCCGCTGCCATTGATTGCCTAAATCATTGGCTAATAATGACGCTAAATCATGGTTCAAATCGCCATTGAGCTGCATGAGCTGATCAAATACAGGGTTGATTTTTATCAACTTACCATTGGCATCCGTCAGTGCTGTCGCCACTGTAGTATCGCAGAGTAGCTCGCTTAAGAATGCTTGATTCTGACTGCTAATAATCTCACTGATATCCTCAAGTGTGACTAGCATATTAGGCATACCGCGCCCTAATTTCGGAGCCTGTCGCACATTGACTTTTAGTGTTGAGCCCTTGTCATTTTCGAGGGATAAGTTGCCTGACCATTCGCCCAATCGATGGACTTGTTCGACAATTTGTGTGTGTGTCAGGTCATCGATATTCAGTGCTCGTTGTAGACTTCGGTCCGTCAGTTCGTCTTGTGGAACTTGAGTCGCCTCGGCTGCTTTGGGGTTGGCACTGATAATTCGCGCCTGCTCATTGGCCAAAATAAAGCCAACCTCACTGTTAAATAGTGTATTTGCAACGTCAATACTGTATTGGCGCGAGCGATACTGTAACCGATACATATGGCTCAGTAGAATCACCCAAGCAGCCAGAAAGGTAAGCATTAAGGAGGCGACTATGACGATGTTTTGCCACTGGGAAAACTTTGAGGCGATATCATCGTTACGAATATAAGAGAGTAAAAAATAGTCGCGGCGTAGCTCAGGTTGATTGGTGAGTTCAACTTTGAGGTAAACGAAGGTTGCGTCTTCACCGTGGAACTGGCCAAAGTTGCTCATCGACATTTCTCGCCACAGCGCCGGATAACTCTGGCGTAAACTCGCTCCTAGAGTGTCGGGAATATGGGGTAGCGGCGCCAGCTCGCTCACACCAGCATAGAGTAATCCCTGAGTATCTAGCACTAACATGGGCGATTTATTGCTCGAAAAGGCAGGTTTTATCGCCTCTAACATCTGTACCATCGAATTGTAAGTGATGAGATAGCCCATGGAACTTTGATCGGGTCTTTCCAGCCAAGTCATTTGATACATATAGGGTTCGAGTATGCCATTTAAGGGCACAAACTCTAAGGGCGAGGTAAATACTTCTTTTCCACCTAAATTACGGCTCGAGCCTAGCAGTGCTGCGGGGAGGGCGTCCTGGCTAAAGTTGGCTGGTGTTGCAAACTTATAATTTCCTTGGGGGTCGAAGAGGGCAATTCCAAGCAGTTCGGGAATATGCTGAACGAGTTCTTGCCAACTTTCCTGTAATTTTTGCTGTGAAGCTGGCGTCGGATTTTTAAGATACTGGTTGAGTAATTCATCCTTGGCAAACAACTGCGTGCGAAACTGCTGAAAAGCGACCTTATCGGTGATCAATGTACCTATGGTTTGTAATTCGCTATATCTTTGTGTAGCCCATTCTTCCTGCAACCTTCTTTCACCTAACGTTATGATTAAGTGGGTTAAAATAATCATACCTATCACTAACATCGATAACTGGCTCGCAACGGCTAACATGCGTTGGTGAGACCAATGCAGTCCTTGAGCTAATGAAAGTAGCGATGCGAGTGGTTGTAGGCTTGGATTGTTCTTCAGCATGGGCCGATTTGAGGTTGGTGATCTGTTAATTAGGCTATGTTAACACGAATGAATTGTTACGACAGCGGCAAGTTGCTCAGCGATAAATTTATCACTGAGCAAGTGAGTTAATTCTTGGGGGCTTATGAACGTGAATCCGGTTTTTGGGATTGTTTGTGGCGATATTAGCCGAGCGTGCCTAATACTCTGTGTTTAAACTCGCAGCCAGCAGCCAGCACTTGCTCACGGCAAAGGTCGATATCTACCCCGTCTAATCCTTCAATCGCTGAGACTTGCACTCGCTCAATATAGTGGGGCGCGAGGGCGATAAAGGCATTTACCGCTGCGTAGGAGTCTGCAAGTTTGGGTCGGCAATGCTGATTATAGGCAGCCTCATTATCGGCATTGAGGGAAATAGATAAACCATCAACACACTCCGCTAGTTCGGGCAGAATGTTACGTCTATGCACAAGATTGCCTAATCCATCAGTATTGACCCTAACTCGACCGCCGCGACGTTTGATTTCTTTGGCCACAGCAAGCAGCGTCGAAAGGTTCATGGTCGGCTCGCCATAGCCGCAAAACACATATTCCTCGAAGTCTTCCACATTGCCTAAGAGTGGAATAATTTCCTCGGGTTTGGGTTGATGGGTCAATGCCAATTGATATTCATGGATTTGCTTGCTGCCATTGTGTTTCGGGCAGAATACACAACGCAGAGTGCAGCGGCCGGTGATGTTGAGGTAACGGCTCTTACGAATATCGTAGACCAAGGTTTCGGTGGCACAGGTCTCATTGGTACAGACTTCTGCGGTGGTATTGCCATTGGCTAAGGTTTCACAGGCAATTAGCGGCGCGGATTTTGATTTAGCAGTAAGTGAGTTTGGCATACGAGCGGCTTTATTGGCGTCTTGGCGATAACTTGCCGTGAGTGTAACCAAAGCGCCTAGGGATAACTGCCACGTAGATCGCACTACGCGCTTTCGTTTGAGTTGTCAGTAAAGCAAAAGAGAGCCTAAGCTCTCTTTTTATGGGGCTAGCATGGATTACAGGTGATCACTAATCCCGCTTATAGTCAGGTTCATTTACGGCATCCAAGGATACTCTATGAGTTTCATTGGTATGCAACGGCATCTCCTGCGTGTTTTTCGGGCGCCACCACCAATGGTAGAGGCGGCTACCAAGGCGTTTAGCATCATCGAGTATGATATACAGCAGCGGCACTAGGATTAAGGTGACGACTGTTGAGAATAGGATACCGAAGGCAAGCGATGTCGCCATGGGGATCACCACTTGCGCTTGCAGGCTGCGCTCAAGGATGATCGGTGCGAGGCCTACAAAGGTTGTGAGTGAGGTTAAGATAATCGCCCTAAAACGATAACAACCCGAATCTACCGCTGCTTGTCTTATTGATTGGCCTTGCTCCCGCGCTCGGTTAACAAAGTCGACCAAAATCAAGGAGTCATTTACGACGACCCCAGCTAGCGCCACAATCCCACAAAGGCTAAGCACGCTAATCGATAGGCCTTGGATTAGGTGGCCAAAAATGGCGCCAATAATACCAAAGGGAATTACTGACATAATAATTAACGGCTGGCTATAGGATTTGAGCGGCACGGCCATCAAGGCATAAATAGTAAACAGGGCAAAGAAAAAGCCTTGAATTAACCCAACCAAGGCATTCTGCTCATCTAAACTGCCGCCATCGAGGGCTGTTTGAATGCTAGGGTACTTGGCTTGTAATTGGGGTAAGTAAGTCTCTTGGATTTCATTGACCACTTTAGAGGGTTCAACGATATTTTTGTTCGCGTTAGCAGTGATGCTAATTGCCCGTTTACCATCTACACGGGTGATTGAGGCAAAGGACTCGCCCTTTTCAATCTCTGCGACGGTAGAGAAGGGTACTGCAGTGCCTTGAGGCGTGCGGATCAACATGTTTTCAAGGTGACCAAGGGTTCGGCGTTGTTCTAATGGGTAACGCACCATCACTTTGACTTCTTCTTTACTGCGCAAAATTCGTTGAGCTTCATAACCATAGAAGCCATAACGTACTTGGCGGGCAAGATCAGAAAGGGTTAACCCTAACGCTTCGGCTTCGGGGCGAATTTTCAGGCGGATTTCACTGCTACCCGATGAATAATTATCGGCAATGTCGTATATTCCTTCATAGGATGCCAGTTTTTGTTTGATCTCCTTCGAAGCCGCCGCTAATTCATCCAACGAGTTAGATGATAATCTAAAGGATATATCGCCGCCGCTACCCATGTTTCGACCACCGTTAAGATCGAGTTTTTTTACCGATAGGAGTTCGGGCAGTTGCGCGCGCCAAGCTGCAGAAATAGTATCGGCATCTATATCCCTCGCTTCACCTTTGACAAGCTCTGCAAAAATAAAGGCCGAGGTGCGAGAGTCCATATTAATAAAACTATGTTTCACCACCTCATAGCCATATTTTTGGGCAATATCGGCGTTCATTTTATATAAGGCATCTTCAATATCCTGAATCACCTTGAGAGTGTTTTGCTCAGAGCTGCCTTCATCCATTTCCAATTGTACTTGGATAAAATCCGAGGCGAGATTGGGAAAGAATACCCAACGTACTTTTCCGCTGAGCACTAAGGCTATAGAGAGGATTAATACACCGATAAAAATCGCCAGTACGTTATAGCGTTGACGAATACAGCGTTCGAGGAAGTTACGGTAACTGTGGTGAATAAAGTGCTGTACGCGATTGTTAAATTTTTCTCTAAAGCGTCCAAAGAAACCGGTCGACTCCCCCGGTTTTTTAAACTTCATATGGGCCAAGTGCGCCGGTAGGATAAATTTAGATTCCACCAGTGAAAATGCCAGACACAAGATGACAATCATGCCGATGGATTTCCAAATAACCCCCATAGGTCCAGATACCAACAACATAGGTATAAAGGCGGCGATAGTGGTTAACACTCCGAAGGTCGCTGGCATTGCCACCTTTTGTGCTCCGTGGATCACATTATCAATCGAGTGCCCATGACGCTCAACTTCATCGTAGGCACTCTCGCCAATCACTATGGCATCGTCGACCACAATCCCGAGTACCAGAATAAACGCAAATAAGGTCATCATGTTGATGGTCATCGAAAAAGGTTCGAGAGGCATCAGCAACATAGTGCCAAGGAAGCACACGGGTATCCCCATCATTACCCAAAAGGCAAGCCTTAAGTCCAGAAATAAGGCGAGGATAATAAACACCAGCAGGGCGCCATAAAACATGTTGGATAACATCATATTGAGGCGATCTTTGAGGTAGTGAGTCATATCCCCCCAAGTGTCTAGCTTAGCATTGGCTGGTAATGTCGCGCGGCGATCCTCTACATATTGTTTAACCTGCGCAGCAATTTCTAAGGCGTTTTGATCGTTGACGCTGGTGACTTCAATAATGGCAGCGGGTTTTCCATTAAAGCGGGTGTACTCTAAGCGTTCTTCAAAATCGTCCTTAATGGTGGCAACTTGCGGCAACATCACGCGGCTACCGTCGGCACGGGTAGTGACGACGATATTGGCAAAATCATCGCCCGTATAGGCTTGACCTTTAGTGCGCAGCAGAATGTCACCATCCTCAGCGCGAATTGAACCGCCGGGTAAATCGATGGAGGAGTTTTGTACCGCTGTTGCGACTTGCGAGAAGGTTAAGCCGTATTCACGCAGTTTATCTTCTGAGACTTCGATGCCGATTTCATAATCGCGCACCCCCGTGACTTTCGCACGGGTAACGGCGGGGAGCTGGGTCAAATCATCACGTACTGATTTAGCCAATTCCTTCATATCGTGCAGTGACATTTCACCGTAGATAGAGACCCACAGCACAAAATTTTCGGGCTCAACCTTAAAAATTTCCGGCTTTTCAATATTTACAGGGAAGGTAGAGATTGCATCTAAGCGTAGTTTAGCTTCATCTAACAGGTTCTGAACATCGTAACCATCTTCTACCTCTATGCTGATTGTGCCTATTCCCTCACGGGCGACCGAAGTCACTTTTTTAATCCCATTAATATCTTGGATGGCTTCTTCAATCTTGATGTTGATGCCTTCTTCGATTTCCTGAGGGGCAGCCCCAGGATAAGCCACGGAGATATTAAGTAGATTGAGTTCAAATGGTGGATATACTTCTTTATTAATTAATACTGCGCTAAAGAGCCCGCCGATTAACACTATCCACATTAACAAGTTGGCCGCTACGCTATTGTGGGCAAACCAAGCTATGATCCCTTTTTGCGTATCCATTATTTCACTCCAGTAGCCGCTAGACTCGACTCAGGAGCAGGCGTTTGCGCAGGTTTTGTCTCTTCGCCTATCACTTTGACTAATTGGCCATTGGCCATGTTATTAAAGTGAGTAATAGCAACCCGTTCACCGGTTTTTAAGCTGTCCTTGATAAACACGTTTTGAAGGTCGCTACGGACCACATTCACATGGCGCATCTCGACAATATTATTGTCGTTAATTAAGGCAACATGCTCATTACGCACCACATGGCGAGGCAGTTTCACGATACCATCCACAGTGCGGCCTTTGATCACCGCATTGACAAAGCTACCGTATTTTAAGGGTAAACTGCCTTGGGTTTTGTGCTCACGTAGGTAAGGATCTTTAATCTCGGCGACGAGGTAAACCATGCGGTTATCGGCATCAATAACTCCTTCACTGCGAATGATATTGCCTATCCAAGTATTCTCCTTACCTGCCAGAGAGGCGCTTAAGGTGACTTGGGTGTCAGGATTATCGACCGATTCTAAATAGGCCAAATCATCATTGGATATAGGCAAACGGATTTCCGCAATACTGGTGTCATACAGTTCACCTAGATTAGTACCTAAGGTAACGTATTGACCTAAATCGACATTTCTTGCTTTTATAATGCCGTCGAAAGGGGCGCGAATAATGGTGCGTTCTAAATTGCGTTGGGCACGTGCTAGGGCCGCCTGCGCATATTTCACATTGGCTTGTTCTTTTTTCAACTGTGGAATACGTAAACCGAGTTCAGGCGGTAACCCTTTGTCGTAGCCTTTAAACTCAATTTTGGCGACTTCGCCACGGGCGATTTCCTCATTAAGAGCTGCGGTGGCCTGAGCCAAGGTCGCCTCGGCTTGCATTAAGTCGGCTTCGTAATCAGATGGTTCGATTTGGGCGAGCTGGTCGCCTTTCTTCACTATGCCACCGGCAACAAACTGCGGCGATATCGTCAGCATTCGTCCTTGTACTTCGGTCACCAATTGCGTCTTATATTTCGGGGTGACAACGCCATAGGAGGGTAAGTTAAGTGATACTGTTTGTTGCTCAACCGATGTGATATCCACAATCGGTATCGGCATATCTTCGGGTTTCTGCTCCGGTGTCTCCTTGGTTTTCATCAGCAAACCAGCGCCAACAACAAAGAGCAGTAAGATAAAAAAAGGAGATAATCTCCTCAGTGAGGTTTTGAACATATGATGGTTACATCCGTGCTAAATCGCTTAATGCGCCTAAAATACCAGAGTCATGTTGCGCAATAAATTTATTTTTGTAAATAAAATGTATCTAAAAAATAATGCTAGCGAGTTTGTGCAGAACGGCATTGATTGTTTTAGCCAACAGGTGACACTGTTATGGGGGAGAGCGTTTCAGAGCGCCAAGGGGTTCATCCGGTGAACAAACGGGTATAAAAAAGCCGCTTGATGCGGCTTTTAGGAGGAAATAAGTGTCAACTTATTCAGGACTAGGGCGTGTTGACGTTTCGAGATTAGATTTTGTTCGTTCTGGCAAGTTCGTGCTCGCGAAACGAGGAATGATGTATCGTTATTCTACTCAAATGACGAGCTGCTCTTATGACAGAAAGTAAGAGCAAGGGCTTGCCAGACGAACCCTTCGGGCAGCATTTGGCTGGCTTTTCTGCCGCGTTATCGTCCGTTTATGTAGAAGAACTACACTGCACGGACTTTGCCTTGCATAAAAGCCAGCCAAATTGCTGCAAAAATAACCCTGAAACGTCAACACGCCCTAGACACTTATGACTGTTTTTTGCGGGCGATTTTGCTGGCCTTTTTCGCAGCCTCTTTTTTGCTGGTTTTTTTCGCCGCTTCTTTGGCCTTTACTTTCGCCTTTTTCTTCGTCGGTACTCGCGCCTCTTTATGTTTAGGGCGAAGCTCTTCAATGATGCGGCGCTTAAGCGGTTGCTCAATATAGCGCTCAATCTTACCAACGATGCGCATATCATGGGCTTCAGCCAGTGAAATCGCAGTGCCCTTTGCTCCTGCGCGGCCAGTACGACCAATGCGGTGGATATAGGTATCGGCAGAACGTGGCATATCGAAGTTAATCACATGGCTGATATCATCGATATCGATACCACGGGCTGCAACATCAGTCGCCAACAGTACATTCACTTCTCCCTTAGTGAAACGGCTCAGAGCTTGGAAACGTTTCTTCTGTTCCATATCCCCGCGCATAAAGGCGCACGGGATACCAGCTTGAAGTAACTGGCCTTCGAGGCTAGAGACTACATCGCGGGTTTTGACGAACACGATGGCGCGTTTCACATCTTCTTGCTTTAACAGATGGCACAGCAGCGCAAACTTATGGTCTTTGTCATCGGCGAGGTGGATCCATTGGTGGATCTTTGCCTTCTCTTTGCGTGGTGCGTCAACGTCGATTTCAATCGGATCGTTAAGGACTTCACGGGCAAAGCGGATAACACCACTGCCTTCAAGGGTGGCAGAAAACAGCATGTTCTGCTTGCGGCCTTGGGCTTCGAGCGCAATGGCTTTAACTACCGCCGAGAATCCCATATCCAGCATACGGTCAGCTTCGTCGATGATCAGAATGTCAACGGATTCAGCACTGAATTTGCCTTTATCTAAATATTCCATCAGGCGACCGGGTGTCGCGACCAGAATATCGATATTGCCCTTTAGCGCTTCCTCTTGAGGTGCATAGGGCACGCCGCCAGTAATAATGGCGATATTCAGCCCTTGGTCAGTGGCTAAATGGCAGGCATAGCGGTGAATTTGGCTCGCCAACTCACGGGTTGGGGTGAGAATTAACACGCGTGCTTGACCCGAGTAACGACGGGGAAAGTCGATTAAATGTTGTAGCGCGGGTAATAAGAAACTGGCGGTTTTACCTGTACCCGTCGGGGCGCGCGCTAAAATGTCCCTTTGCTCTAAGGCGTGAGGCAGCGTTTCTTGTTGGATTGTGGTGGGCGAAAGGTGCCCCATGGCTTTAAGTGACTCTAATAAGCTAGGGTCAAGCTGGAAATCTTCAAATTGCATGCGCAGCGTCTCGACGAATATATAGCCCGGCATTATAAAGCTTATACCTGTTAACTTAAATAACTTAATCCCAAAGCATCCCCTTTTCCGCTGTCATGTTTGGGGAGAATGTCGTTTTTAGAAGTGAACTACAGGAAGCATTCGCAGAATTTATGGTTTGAATCTTAAGTGATGCAAACAAAGAGACCATTTATTTTTTATTAAATTTATATATATCAATGAATTGGTTTTATTGCCAATATTTGGTCGTCATAACACCGATTGTTTAAGGCGGCCTTTTATAATTTAAGGTAAAAATCTCTTGTAAGCTCAATCATGTGTTTCGTGTAAAGCCCATCAATGCCTCGGATGGTGAGTTCACTTTGTCGATAATCACTTTGTCGATTTTTACTCAATAGAAGTAGTACTCTGTTTGCGGCTTTATTCTCCACGCTTTTAACCAGAACTTCTTCTGTGAGATGGAGCTTGGACGAAGTTAGGCAGGCCTTAAAGCGCGGCATGCTTTGGCTGGGGAGGATTAGACTGGCATAGCCTTGAGGCGTAAGGCATTGAATTATGGCGTCCAGCAATGGCGCAAATCCTAATGTGTTGGTATGACGTGCCATGGCTCTGTGACTGTCGTTCGCTTGGGGGCCGTGCTCGAAGTAAGGTGGATTACAGATGATATGGTCAAAAAAGCCGTGATACTGAGTTTGCTGGCAAAAATCTTGAATATCACAGTGGATAACACTCAGCCTGTCCGCCCAAGGACTTTGCACCATATTGTATAGGCAAGCGGCGGCGGCTTTTTCCTCAAGCTCCACTGCGGTGATCCGCCCAAGGCTTCGCTGCGCCGCCATTAAACTCAATAACCCACTTCCTGCGCCAATATCTAAAATTTGCTGAGCCTGTGACAGTGGGGACCACGCGCCTAAAATCACGCCGTCGGTACTGACGGGCATGCCGCAGTTTAGGTCATCGATGTGGAATTGTTTAAAGGTAAATGCCATGGGGACCAGATTATCAAGTGAATATTATATTAGGCTAATGTATTGAGCGATTTTAGCTCTCGTTATTTTAAAGGGCATACCGTGCTTTAGCTAAGATTTTTATGAACAAGAGTAAAAAGTCTATTCTTCCATTTAGATCTATTTTTTGTATTTTTTATGCTGTTTTGAGTCTAAGTTCACTTAATCAACGGTTTAATTTATTACCTCGGTAACGCATTGTTAGCAGTTAATTAGCATTGCAAGGCTTTTTTCTATAAAACCAATTTTGCTAGTTGCGTTGGTTTTTTAATTCTGATATTAGTTTCGCCCCCATTTTTAATCGATTTTATGATTAACGGATAGGTAAACGGGTTTTTAGGTGAATAAATTGGCATTGAGGCCAATTTTTAGTTCATTTTTGTTCATAAACTCAGCAAATATCGCGCATATTTACCACGGAATTGTGTAAACATAGGTTTGCACTCCGGATGGGCTTTGTTTTAGCTATGGCTAATCGACACATAATCACTTAAGTTTGTTAAAAACAATAAGACAAGATGGGGCTTTCCGTGCAAGACAATCAAATGAGTTTTGGGGATACATTAGGCTTAGGTTTTATGACCTTCGCGTTTTTTTTAGGAGCGGGCAACTTAATTTTCCCTCCCTTTGCGGGCATGTTGGCTGGGGAGAATATGCTCCTTGCCATGTTAGGTTTTCTTATTACTGCCGTAGGGTTACCTTTAGTTGGGCTCATTGCTGTTGCTAAGGCTCAAGGTAAGGTTATGGCAATGTTGCCAGTGTTTGCGGCAACGGCATTAGCGATTGCGATTTATATTATTATTGGGCCTGCATTTGCGGCGCCACGTACAGGCTTAGTGGCCTATGAAATCGGTGCTAAGCCCTTTATCGATAACACGACGGCCACCATCATGCTTGGCAGTTTATCGCTGAATCTCTCGCAACTGATTTATACCTTGGGCTTTTTTATTGTGACTATGCTGCTGGCGTTGTTTCCTGGCAAATTACTTGATAGTGTAGGTAAGGTATTAACGCCTATCCTATTGTTATTGTTAGTTGGTTTAGCATTATCAGTGTTGTTTTTACCTGCCTCTGAAGTCGGTGTTGCAGTAGGTGACTATAAGAACCATCCTCTGACGAAAGGTATCTTAGAAGGCTACAATACTATGGATACCCTAGCGTCTTTGATGTTTGGCATGTTGATTATCGATCTGCTGCGTAAAAAGGGTATCGAACAACCAAGTGCGCAAACCAAATACCTTATTCGCGCCGCCTTTATTGCTGCAGCAGGTCTTGCCTTTGTTTATGTGTCATTGTTCTTTTTAGGTGCTACGGCGGGTGATATTGCCGCTGGTGCGAAAAACGGTGGTGAGATTTTAACTAACTATGTGACCCGTGAGTTTGGCAGTTTAGGTACAGTGTTGTTATCGGCCGTGGTGACTCTTGCTTGTTTAACAACCGCTGTGGGGCTAGTGAGCGCGTGTTCTGAGTTTTTTAATGAGTTAATGCCGAAGCTGTCTTACCGTTTTTTAGTGGTTGCATTAAGTGCTATCTGTGCCTTGATTGCTAACGTTGGGCTTTCACAACTGATTAATATCAGTATTCCGGTGTTAATGGCCGTTTATCCTGTGGCTATTGCGCTGGTGGCGGTGACCTTCTTAACTGAATATTTCCCTCGCCCGCAATTTGCTCACCGTGCTGCACTTTCTGTTGCGCTGCTGTTTGGTATTTTTGATGGGATGAAAGTCGCAGCCAAAAGCCTTACGGGAGAAGACGGTAGAGGTATAACCGAATTTGCACAAAGCTTTATCGATTTTGTGAATGGCATGTCGCCTACTTTGTCTATTTTACCTCTGTATGAAGAGGGCATGGCGTGGTTATTGCCAACCTTAGTGGTGATTGTGCTGTGTTTAATTATTCGTGGTAGTGGTGCAAAAACGGTCAGCGCGGCATAAGCTAAGACGCTGTCAGTGGCGGATAAATTAGTTTAATATCAACGGCGTATCTAATATACGCCGTTTTTTATGGAGTTTTCGTGGCTAAAACCTACCAGTGCGATCCACTGATTGATGCATTTCTTGATGATCTTTGGTCTAGTAAAGGCTTAAGTGATAACACCTTGAGTGCCTATCGCACCGATTTACGTCATTTTGATCGCTATCTGCAAAGCCAAGGATTGCGTTTGCGTGATGTGGGTCAAGCTGACGTTCGCGCTTATTTAGCTTATCGAGTTGAACAACAATTTGCCCGCACCAGTAGCGCCCGTTTGCTGAGTAGTTTGCGGCGTTTTTACAACTATTTACTGCAGACCAAGCAGATTTCGGGTGACCCCATGGCACAGATTGAATCGCCTAAGCTGAGTCGGCATTTACCTGATTCTTTAAGCGAGTCACAGGTCGATAGGCTACTTGCTGAGCCCAATGTAGACGACCCTGTTGAGTGCCGTGATAAAGCCATGCTTGAGTTGTTATATGCCACTGGACTGCGGGTGAGCGAGCTGGTGGGACTCACGATGGAGCAGATGAGCCTGCGCCAAGGTTTAGTGCGGATTATTGGCAAGGGCGGTAAAGAACGTCTCGTGCCTATGGGGGAGATGGCCATAACTGAGGTGGAACATTATTTAACATCCGCGCGGCATGAGCTCTTAGGTCATATTCAATCCGATGTGGTGTTTCCCTCGAAGCGCTCGCAAATGATGACGCGGCAAACTTTCTGGCATCGCATTAAACTCTATGCCAGTCGAGCTGGGATTGAAACCGAATTGTCGCCCCATACTCTGCGCCATGCTTTTGCCACCCATTTACTTAACCATGGGGCCGATTTGCGAGTGGTACAATTGTTGTTAGGGCACAGTGACTTATCGACAACTCAAATCTATACCCATGTGGCAAGAGCAAGATTGCAGGAGTTACATCAGCAGCATCATCCACGGGGATAGACTTTATGGATCACAAAACGGTGAATGGTTGAATTTAGTTACAGTATAAATTTGCATTCTATTTGGCTTGTCTGTAACTTTTTGCCCCCATACAGGGTCTATTAACCTGACCCATATTTCGCTGTAGCGATTTACTTAATAGGAAGTCCCATGAAGTTGACCCGAGCATTATCTTTAGTCTTCGCGCTTGTTGTTGCGCCTCTGGCCAGCGCCGCAACGGCGACCACTCCCGACACGGCTGCGATTAAGCAAAAACTCAGCGAGATGTTAGATGTTGAAGTGATTTCGATGCAGGATTCGCCCATCGAAGGTTTATATCAAGCCATGACTAATCGCGGTGTGCTCTATATCAGCCGTGATGGTTCAAAAATGTTCCATGGAAATTTATATGATTTAGATAAAGGCATGAAAAACCTGACAGAAGCTGCGCTTGCTGGCCCGCGTCTGGCGATGATGAAGCCGCTTGAAGATCATATGTTGGTGTATAAAGCCAAGGATGAAAAACATGTTGTGACGGTATTTACCGATGTGAGCTGTGGATATTGCCGCAAGTTACATAGTCAAATGGCCGACTACAACAAGTTAGGTATTACCGTGCGTTACTTAGCCTTCCCACGTGCTGGGGTGCCATCTGCCAATGCCGATGAAATGCAGGCCATTTGGTGTGCTAAGGATCCATTAAAAGCGATGACAGAAGCTAAAGCTGGTAAAAAAGTCTCCGCTGCTTCCTGTGATGCTAAAATCGCCGAGCAATATCAATTAGGTAATAGCTTTGGTGTTAACGGCACCCCAGCCATAGTACTAGAAGATGGCAATATGATCCCAGGATATCAACCACCTGAAGATTTGCTGCGTACCTTAGAAGCGCGCCAATAATCGCAATTCGGGTAAATTTATCCCATTAAAGGTGAGCCTAAAGCTCACCTTTTTGTTATCTTAGCCCCATGATTGTTTAAGAGTTTGTTCCCTTGATCCATAAGATAATCCGTCGTCCAACCGTTGATGATAGCCATTTACCCACGCACCTTCCGCCACTGTTAAGACAGCTCTATGCTCGCCGAGGCGTGCTGCCGAGTGAGTGCGAACTGGTGCTTAAGGGCTTGTTAAGGCCCGATACCATGAAGGGATTGGATCTCGCTGCCAAGCTGATTGCCGATGCGATGCAGCTTGATAAGTCGATACTGATCGTGGGAGATTTTGATGCCGATGGCGCCACTTCGACCAGTGTGTGTATCCTCGCGCTACGGATGATGGGCGCAAGCAAGGTCGATTATCTGATCCCCAACCGTTTTGACTATGGTTACGGTTTAAGCCCTGAAATTGTCGCCGTGGCAGCATCTAAACAGGCGCAATTGCTGATCACCGTCGATAATGGCATTTCTTCTATCGAGGGCGTTGCTGCTGCTAAAGCCTTTGGTATGCAAGTGGTGATCACCGACCATCATTTACCTGGCCATGAATTACCCAAGGCCGATGCCATAGTGAATCCCAACCAGCCCGGGTGCCAGTTTGCCAGTAAATCCATCGCTGGTGTGGGGGTGGCTTTTTATCTGATGACGGCGCTTAGGGCAGAGCTGCGCGCTCGTAACTGGTATCAAGCCCGTGGCATTGCTGAGCCTAATCTCGGCACTTTGCTGGATATTGTCGCCCTTGGCACTGTGGCCGACGTAGTATCGCTTGATACCAATAATCGCATTTTGGTTGAGGCGGGATTACAGCGGGTGCGTAGCGGTCGTTGCCGTGTGGGCATTACCGCCTTACTGGAAGTCGCGAAACGCAATCCAGCTCGGATTGTCGCCTCTGACTTTGGTTTTGCCGTGGGGCCAAGACTCAATGCCGCAGGCAGGCTCGATGAAATGGCGCTAGGGGTTGAAACCTTGCTGTGCGAAGACATGATGTATGCAAGGCGGATGGCGGCAGAACTCGATAGCCTCAACCAAGAGCGACGTGAGCTTGAGGTTGGGATGCAGCAAGAGGCACTTAAAAGTCTTGAATATCTAAAGCTTAATGAAGAACAGCTTCCTTGGGGGATTGCACTCTTTCAAGAGGATTGGCATCAGGGCGTTATTGGTATTCTTGCCTCGCGGATTAAAGATAAATATCACAGACCTGTAATCGCCTTTGCCGACGCGGGTAATGGCGAAATTAAAGGCTCGGCGCGCTCCATCAAAGGCTTGCATATGCGCGATCTGCTTGAGTTGGTTAACTCTCGCCATCCTGGGCTTATCAGCAAATTTGGCGGTCACGCAATGGCGGCGGGCTTGACCTTAAAGTCAGGTGGCTTTGCAACCTTTGCCAAAGCCTATGATGATGCGGTGCGTGAACAATTAAAGCCTGAGCAGCTTACGGGGGAACTATGGTCCGATGGCGAGTTAACCCCAACCGAGTTAACGCTTGAAATTGCCCAGTTGCTTCGCAATGCGGGGCCTTGGGGCCAGTCCTTCGAAGAGCCGTTATTTGATGGTTATTTTAAGATCATCCAGCAGCGGATTGTGGGGGATCGCCACCTTAAATTAGTGCTTGAAACCCAATGTGGCACTGTGATGTTAGATGCGATTGCCTTTAATGTGGCTTTACACACTTGGCCCGATGCGACTATTCAGCATGCGCGCATCGTCTATAAGCTGGATGTGAACGAATATCGCGGTAATTTCACCTTGCAGTTGATGGTCGAGCAAATCGAGCCGATGTGATCCGCGCTGATAGCGGGCAAATAAAGGTGAAAAGGAATTCAAATTGAAGCCAAGATCAGACAAAAAGATTCGCCAGTTACTTAAGCGTTTTGCTTGGGTATATGCGGTATGCCTTTGTATTCCCTGGATTTCGGCGGTGTTGACTACAAAGGCACAGGGGCAAACGTTGATTATCGGCATTTGGCCTGCTGCCTCATTATTTTATTTTCTTGCTTATCGCCATTTGGCTAACACCTTTCGATTTGAAATCAATCGCCATCTTGCTTTTAGTTATCATGGTGGCGGCTCCTTTGCTGGAGCCATGTATTCATTAGCAAAAGTGGTGTTACTGGGCATGACATTGATGATATTTCTCAGTGCAAAACATACCTAGGTTAAGTGGCATTTATCGATATATTGGAGCGACAAATGGAATATCGAATCAGCAGTGAACAAACGGAAATGGATTTTGATGTTATCCATGGTTTTATTGCCAACAGCTATTGGGCGCAGGGCATGCCAGCTGTGCTGCTGCAAAAGGCACTAGGCAACAGTTTATGTTTTGGGGTGTTTGATAAAGATAATCAACAGATTGCTTTTGCCCGCCTGATCACCGATAAAGCGACCTTTGCCTACCTTGCCGATGTATTTGTCCTCGAATCTCACCGCGGCTTAGGTTTAAGTAAGATGATGATGGCAGCAATTATGGAACATCCTGATCTGCAAGGATTAAGACGCATAATGCTCGCCACCCGCGATGCCCACGGACTCTATGCGCAATTTGGTTTCAAAGCGGTCGATGCACCAGAAACCCTAATGCAAATTCGGTTTGAGAATGCTTACCTGTAGAACAGGATTGTTGGCGCTATCCTCGTTGAAATAGTTATGGTTAAGATAAGGAAATCCAGATGACGCAACTACACTATGTCTATTTTGCCAGTTTTATGGTTTCTTCCGCTTTTTTGAATGGGTTACTCGAGGGACAAGTGCCTTGGGTGAGAGTGCTTTGCTTAATCTTGTTGTTTTCAACCTTCGTATTTGCCAGTTTATACCATAGTTTAAAGCGGTCGATAAAATCAAAAGACTCGAAATAAATGCTATTAAAAACAAAAAGCCAGCTTGCGCTGGCTTCTTATCTTATGCGGTTAATGATTAACGATTAAGCCGCTTTAGTGTCTGTGGTTTTGGTTTCGGTACTATCATCGCTATGGCGAATTAAGTAATCAAATGCACCCAGTGAGGCATTGGCACCACTACCCATAGCAATGATGATTTGCTTGTAAGGTGAGTTGGTCACGTCACCAGCGGCAAATACGCCAGGTACTGAGGTTTGGCCGCGCTCATCGACAATGATTTCGCCGCGAGGAGTCAAATCCACTGTGCCTTTTAACCATTCGGCATTGGGCACTAAACCGATCTGTACGAAGATCCCTGCCAGCGCGATATGATGACTTTCACCTGTTGCGCGGTCGGTGTAGTTTAGGCCGTTAACACGGGTACCATCACCAGTCACTTCAGTGGTCATCGCTTGGGTAATGATTTTGATGTTACCCATAGAGGCCGCTTTACGTTGCAGTACATCGTCAGCGCGCAGTTTGCTATCAAACTCGAGTACGGTCACATGCTCAACGATATTGGCTAAGTCGATGGCTGCTTCGATACCTGAGTTACCGCCACCGATAACCGCTACACGTTTGCCTTTAAATAATGGGCCGTCACAATGTGGGCAATAGGCAACGCCTTTACCACGGTATTCTTTCTCGCCGGGGACGTTCATTTCGCGCCAGCGAGCACCGGTTGCGAGTAATACAGTACGGCTACGCAGTTTGGCGCCGCTTGCTAATTCGAGTTCGAATAAGCCATCGCTCGCCAGTTTGACTGCCTTTTGGTTATCCATGATGTCGACTTCATAGTCACGCACATGGGCTTCAAGGTTTGCCACCAGTTTTGGACCTTCAGTCGCTTTTACCGAAATAAAGTTTTCGATACCAACGGTTTCAGCCACTTGACCACCGAATTTGTCGGCAACAATACCGGTACGCAGGCCTTTACGGGCAGCGTAAATTGCTGCCGCAGCGCCAGCAGGGCCGCCGCCAACGACTAAGACTTCATATGGGGCTTTTTGGCTAAGCTCTTCGGCTTTACGGCTGGCAGCGCCAGTATCGAGTTTATTTAAGATCTCACCGATGCTGATGCGACCTGCGGCAAACACCTCGCCGTTTAAGTACACAGAAGGTACGGCCATGATGTTGCGGCTGGCGACTTCATCTTGGAACAGGGCGCCGTCGATCATCACGTTGGTGATGTTCGGATTAATGGCAGCCATCATATTGAGTGCTTGAACTACATCAGGGCAGTTTTGGCAGGTGAGTGACACATAGGTTTCAAACTCATATTTGCCGGGCAGATTACGGATCTGCTCGATGATGTCATCGCTGAGTTTGATCGGGTGTCCACCGCTGTGCAGCAAGGCTAACACCAGTGAGGTAAATTCGTGACCCATAGGCAGACCAGCAAAGCTAATCTGAGTATTGAGTGCAGGGTTAACCACTGTCATCGCTGGCGTGCGTTGGCCTTGAGCTTCTTTCAGGCTCACGAACGTTGAAAGGCTAACGATGTCATTGACTAAGCTTTTTAATTCTTGAGACTTCTTGCTTTCATCTGCTGACACGACAAGTTCAACTGGTCTCTTGAGGTTTTGCAGATAGGTTTGCAGTTGATTTTTTAAATTCGCATCTAACATGATGACTCCAAATCAGCGTAAAAATTGAAAAATATTGAAAAACGCGAGGGTGCCAATCTAGAACCTTGCAGGGGGTGGTCCTCTCTTCCTATTTGGCACCGCAGTGGCGTTGGCTGCATTTACTCACCCCAATCACTTAGCTACTAAGCTCATGGGGATTCGTGCAATTGCCATCTTACTGCTGTACCAACTAGCTTGAGATGCTAGATTGGCGGGGTTGACCTTTAGGCGAGATTAGATTTTGCCAACAAGGTCTAAAGACGGTGCTAAAGTTTCATCACCTGGTTGCCATTTAGCAGGGCAAACTTCACCATCGTGAGTCGCAACGTATTGAGCAGCTTGGATCTTACGAACCAGTTCTTGAGCGCTACGGCCGATACCTAGGTCATGGATTTCAGCCACTTTGATTTGACCTTCTGGGTTAATCACGAAAGTACCACGCAGTGCTAAACCTTCTTCTTCGATCATCACACCGAAGTTACGGCTGATAGTGCCTGTTGGGTCAGCCAGCATTGGGAAGTTGATCTTCTTGATGGTGTCAGAAGTATCGTGCCATGCTTTGTGCGTGAAATGTGTGTCAGTTGATACTGAGTAAACTTCAACACCCATGCCTTGTAGTTTGGCGTAGTGATCCGCCATGTCGCCTAATTCAGTTGGGCAAACGAAGGTGAAGTCTGCTGGATAGAAGAATACAACTGACCATTTACCTAACAGATCTTGTTCTGTTACAGGAACGAACTCACCATTGTGGTAAGCGGTGGCTTTGAATGGCTTGATTGTGCTGTTGATAATTGATTGAGTCATTTTATGCTTCCATTTAGTTGATTATGGTGAATTTAGTGACGGGCATTAGCTTGTTACCCCGTCGATGAGAAGTATATTACTGACCTTGCGATGATAAATATAACGCATAAAAACTATTGTTCTAATCGGTTTTGTCGAATTAAGTTGATTTGAGTGGAGGGTTAATCGGTTTTTTCGCACAGGTGGGTAATTAGTGGCTAATTGATTATTTATCAAGGTGATGTCGGATAAATAAAAGGCAAGAAAAAAGGGATATCCATGATATCCCTTCAAACGTAAAAACGGTTACAACAAGCTATTGAGCTTCTAGGTTCTAGGTTCTAGGTTCTAGGTTCTAGGTTCTAGTTTTGCGCTTTGGGCTGGGTTAGCCAAGTGCTAAGTAAACGCACGCCATAACCTGTTGCACCTGCTGGGACTACTGCGGTATCAGTTGCGGTGAGGGCATGACCAGCAATATCAAGATGCGCCCAAGGCTGATCGCCCGCAAAGCGTTTAAGGAACATAGCTGCCGCAGATGCTCCCGCGCTGCCTTCCTTACCGGTATTCTTCAAATCAGCGATGGTGGATTTGAGTTCATCGTCGTAGGCCTGATCTAACGGCAAGCGCCAAACTTTTTCACCCACCTGCTGGCCTGCAAAGGTGAGCTGCTGCACTAGCGGCTCTGAATCGGTAAATAATCCCGCATAAACCGTGCCTAGCGCACTGACTTTTGAGCCTGTAAGGGTGGCAACATCGATGATTACCGATGGCCGGTAGTTTTCACGGGCATACCATAGGCCATCGGCTAACACTAAACGGCCTTCGGCATCGGTGTTGAGTACTTCAACAGTCAGTCCCTGCGCCGTGGTGATCACATCGCCAGGGATCATCGCATGGCCCGACACCATATTTTCAGCCATAGGCATAATGGCGACCAGGTTTACTGGTGCCTTTTGAATCGCCATGGCTTTTACGGTGCCAAGCACAGTTGCTGCGCCCGCCATATCGGACTTCATCCGCGCGATGGAGGTGCCCGTCGCTTTTATGTTGTAACCGCCAGAGTCGAAGGTTATACCTTTGCCGACGAGGGCGATTGGCGCCTCTTTACTGCCGGGCCAGTGGGCGACAACCAGCTTAGGTGGGCGCTCGCTGCCTTTACCTACTGCGGCTAAGGCGCCAAGGTTTAGGCGTTCAATATCTTTCGCTTCCAGTACGGTGACTTTAACGCCCAAGGATTTGAGCTTACGAGCCTCATTAGCAAAGCTTTCGGGATACATGTTTCCCGCAGGTGCATTGGTCAGATCCCGCGCCAAAAACACACCTGCTTCAACGGCTTGCAGATTCTTATGGTGTTTTTGGTTGAGGCTTAAATCATCAACGCCGATTTGATAGTTTTTTTCAACGCGATTGCTCGCTTTAAATTGGGTGTAGCGATAGCTGCGCAGCTCGATGCCGTGGGCCAGTTCTGAGCCAAACAGAGGCGCGTTATTGAGGCCTTGGGTCAGCACTCGTACCGTGGCTTGCGGCACGGTTTCAAGTTTGGCGGCAATGTTGCCACCTAAGGCGTTGATTTCACCTGGCGTTAAGGTTTTGGCATCGCCAATCCCAACGAGTAACACACGCTTGGCATCGATTTCGCTCGGTACTAAAATCTCTAATACTTCGCCGCGTTTACCCGAAAAACTATTGTCGGCCACGGCAAGATTGAGTTGATCTTGGGTCGACTGGGGCAAAAAATCGAGACTATAGGTTGTTGAATCAGCACTGTGGAACAGTACTAAGGTATCGGAATTAAGTGAATTACGAGTGTCAAAACTAAAGATTTCGGCGTTAGCATTGAGAGAGTTAAGGCACGCCAGAGCCATAACGCTTAACAAAAATTTATTCTTATTTTTCATGGTGACAACTCATATCTGTGGAGAGTGAGAAGCATAGCAAAGCTGAGTCTTAGGGTTAACTAATTTACGCTATTTGACTGAGATTAATCTTAATTCCAAGGGCCAAAACGTGTTAGTGAGCGTTCTAGGGAAAAATCCAATTGCTGTGATAGGGCTTGGGCTTGGTTTTTAAGCGCAGAAGCGCCGAGGGATTGCGGGATTTGGCTGGCAAAAATCACCCAGTTTCCACCACTTGTTAGGCAAGCGTTTACATGGGCAAAATGCTGTTGCAGATCAGCCAGTAACTCACGATTTTGGCTATGCTCCTTCCAGCAGTTGAGTACTAAATAGCCATTGGGTTTAATCCGTTGAGTACATTGCTCAAGGAAGGTGGCAGAGAGTTGCCCTGTGTTAACGCCCTTGGCGCTGTAGATATCAGCAAAAATCACATCCACTTTTTTATGCTCGGCCGATGCCATAAAGACGAGTGCATCATCGTTGATCACATTCAGTTTTTTACCTATTGGTAGTTGGAAGTAATGCTTGGCCAGCTCGATAACTGTGGGGCGAAGTTCTACGGCGGTCAGCTTGATAGCTGCGTCAAATCGGCGCAGTACATGGATAAGCGCACCGCCACCCAGACCCAACACTATCGCACTTTTGGGTTTACAGAATAACAAGACGAGCATCATGCCCTGTACATAGGTATGCTGTGGAATATGGGGAGCTGTTTTTAGGATTTTACTTTGTTCATCGTTGTCACCGAAGGAGAGCACGCGCGAATCACCATAGTCGAGCACGCGGATCGGCCCGAATGTATCGTGAGTTTCGTGTAACAAAATTGCGTCGGCCATGGTCATTATTACTCTATTTGCGTTGAGCTGATTTGCGTGCTGGTGTAAACAAGATAGAATTCAGCTGGTTTCGTTTTTTAAGTGGTTATTATGACAAATCAAATCCTACTTGCCTGTATTTATCTTGCGGTATTTATCTTTTTGCAGCGCGCCTTAACCCATTGGGTGAAAAAACTCGCATTGATGAAGCAGGTCAGTGCTGCTCGCACTAGCCTTGTGACGCGGTTTATTTCCTATGTGATGTTTTTTATCACCTTGTCTCTAATGGCGGTTTCCCTTGGATTGGGCTATCAGGATGTGTCGCTGTTTGTTTCCTCAGCATTTGCGGTGATGGGGGTCGCCTTAGTTGCCCAGTGGTCTATCTTGAGTAACTTGACTGCAGGCGTACTGATCTTTTTTGTATTTCCATACCGTATTGGTGAGCGCATTCGGGTTGTGGATAAGGATGAAGATATCTGCGGCGTGATCATTGAAATCGCGCTATTTCATGTGCTTATCCATCGCGATAATGGTGATACTATTACCTATCCCAACAACCTAATGTTGCAAAAGGCGGTATTAAAACTGGCGGATCAGGCGCCTTTAGCCGAGCGTCAGGCGCTGCAGGATGGCAAAAAGAAGTTTGATCTGGAGTAATCCCCTTTCTACGTGCGCCGCAGCTGTACATGTATTAGCAAACTGTTGTCGGCGCACTCGTAAGCTCTTAGTTTTATTATCTTGGCGTGAGTTTTCGCTGCTTAACATATCTTTTATAACAAAATTAGTGGTGTTGATTACATTTCCCTCCATTTGTTTACCTTAGATTGTGCCCAATAGCACGGTTTAGTGCTCACGAATCCGTAGAATCCGCGCCTTTGTTTTTATCTAATGGATCGAATCTAATGAAGTCTAAACTTTTAGCTGTGACGATTGGTACACTGCTTGCGACCCAGCTAACAGGCTGTATGGGACAAATGGGCTTAAGCCAATTGGTGACTAAGGGAAATTTGAGTGCGGTGGATAATCGTTATGGTCGTGCAGGCTTGTTTATGCTGTTAAGCCCAGTGTATGGCATCGCGGCGACAGGCGATCTATTCATCTTTAATACCATTGAGTTTTGGACTGGCAAGAATCCGATTACCGATAAAGCTCCCGCGGTGGTTGATATGCCAGTAGAGGCCATTTTTAAGATCAATCCCCATGTGAGTGATGATCTTAAATCTGCCCCAGTCAAACTGACACAAGCACAAATTGCCTACCCAGATGAACAAACGGTTACTATGACCTTGGCTTACGAGGATGGCAGCACTCAGTTATTATCGGGCCATAAAGTGGGCAATGATGTGGACTTTTTCCTCGATGATGCTTTTATCACTCGTGTCAGCAACCAAGAACTGATTGCTTATAGTCAAAGCCGTTTAAGATAGTTTTAAATCAACTGCTTAAGTTGCTTGAATATGATGTGTGTATTACCGCTGTATAATGCTATGGCAGCTTAAGCTTAAGCTTAAGATTGAGATTGGCGCGAAAGAAATGAAGGGCTAAAACATTTTAGACCTTCATTTCTTATGTCATCTTTGGGGACAATATTATTGACAATGACATTTAGAGGAGGGGAATAAGCTAGAATATTTAAGTTGTTATCGCTCAATAATCTGAGTGACATCTTCTTGTTTTATCATCACTTCTCGTCCATCTTCATCATAATAAAGATACATTCCCGTTGTTTTATCCAGTTTAGGCTTGCTATCGGAGGTAATCATTTTGCCATCCTTAGTACTCATAATGTACTGTGAGCTGCAAGCGACGAGTCCCAGTAAACAAGCTAGAAGTAATATGGTTTTGTTCATCTTTTCTTCCCTAGTCTTCATCCTCACCGCGAGAATGCCTAACTAAGCCTAGTTGAAGCCTAATCTTTTCGACAGGGCCGCCAGATTTTTTCTATCGCTGAAGATTAAAGTTGCGATGATCAGAACCTTATGTTTTCAACAGGTCTTGGTATAGATGATGTTAACTACCTGAGTACTCTGCTAAAAAATGCGACGGCTTGCTGATACATTTGCAGTGCCAGTGCGGGATCGTAACGCTCGCCTTCATCACGCATAAAGGCATGTTGAGCATTGACCTCAAGCCAACTGAAATAGCGGTTTTTAGCCATCAGTTGTTGGTGGATCAGTACCCGACCTTCAGGTGATACATGGGGATCTTGCTTGCCAAACACTAATACTAATTCCCCTTGAATGGTAATCCTCCCATTTTTAACCGAAGTTAAAAGTAGAGTTCATGCAACCATCAATGGCGGCTTTCCGCCATTGGCTTTGTGCGGCCGTTCATGATTGTAAAACCATAACCATTTTGTGGCATAGTCCTGAACTTCTTCAAGCGTATCAAATAAATGTTTGCTTACCCAGCTGTACCTGATGGTCTTATTGTGTCGTTCTATGTACGCATTTTGCTGTGGCTTGCCAGGTTGAATGTAATCAATCCTGATCTCATGCTTTTTCGCCCATTCCGTAAATTCGTGGCTAATAAATTCAGGTCCATTGTCACAACGGATCGCGATTGGTTTTGTTCGCCCTTCAAGTAGCTGATTTAGGGTCCGGATCACCCGCATTGTTGGCAATGAAAAACCTGCTTCAATCGCGAGCCCTTCACGTTTAAAGTCATCAATCACGTTGAACAGTCGATAGCTTCGTCCATCTGATAACTGGTCATGCATAAAATCTATCGACCAAACCTGATTGGCTTTAGTTGGCTCTTTCAGCGGCTCTGGTGCATTTCGTTTTAACCTTCTGCGCGGTTTTATCCGCAGATTTAACGCTAATTCGCAGTAAATTCGGTATACACGCTTGTGGTTCCAAGCAAAGCCTTTTACGTTGCGTAAGTAATTAAAACACTGACCAAAGCCCCAATCCGATTCTTTTTCAGTTAATTCAACAAGAAATTCTGCAATCTCTGCATTTTCGTCATCATTAACGCGCCGGTAGCGATAACAGGTTTCGCTGATACAAAATGCTGCACAGGCCAAACGGATACTGATTTTTCGATTTGCAACTGCATGCTGAGCCATCGCTTTACGTTGCGACAGCTTTACCACTTTTTTGCCATGGCTTCCTGAATGACATCGGCCTTTAGCCGCTCTTCGGCATACATCTTTTTCAGTCGAGCATTTTCAGCTTCAAGCTCTTTTAGACGAGCCATCAATGACGCATCCATGCCGCCAAATTTGGCTCGCCATTTGTAAAAAGTCGCTGAGCTCATGCCATGTTCGCGGCACAATTCTGGGACTGGAGTTCCGGCTTCAGCTTGTTTAAGGATTGCCATGATTTGGCTATCGGTGAATTTTGATGTTTTCATAGTGAATCTCCTGCGTTTATGTTACGAGAAAATTCTACTTTTGACGTCAGTTAATTTGAGGGGGGATTACCGAATATCGCCTGTGCGACTGAGTGAGTCATTACCATAGGTACAGGGTAAGGTATTGGAATGTATGTCGGTCGGATAGAGGCAAAACGCCCCCAAAATCTTGGGATTGAGTGCCGCGCGGTAGGCTAAATGGCCGCCAATACAGACGCCCATGCTGCCAACGTGACCCGTACAATAGCTTTGCTGACGGGCAAAATCGATCAGGGCTTGGGTGTCGCTATCATGCTGCTCTAAGGGTTTGGCGAATTTATCAGCATTGCCTTTGTCTTTACCCACATCATCGTAGGCGAGCACTGTGCCGATAGGATTAAGCTCGTGAAACACCTCTGGTACTAACACCACAAAACCATGGCCAGCGAGTATCGTTGCGGTACGGGCAATGGGCGCCGTTTGCTGAAATATCTCGGAATAAAAAATGATACATGGGAATTGCCCACTGGCATCTGGGCGATAGAGATAAGTACGCATTAGCCCTGAGGGCGTGTTGATATCCTGAGTTTGCTGAGTCACTAACATATTTAGTTTCCTCTGTGAGGCTTCAATGTTGAAGCCTCACTTTAGCAGTCAGGTATTTATCTGTCAGTTAAAACAGTTCATTACCACAACGTTTACCCGCGAGTACTGCTTGCACATTACTTAGGGTGGTGTTGGCAATCGCGCCTAATGCTTCTTCGGTGAGGAAGGCTTGGTGACCGGTGAAAATCACGTTATGGCAGGCTGATAGGCGACGGAAAACATCGTCTTGAATGATTTGGTTAGATTTGTCTTCGAAAAAGAGTTCTTTTTCGTTTTCATATACGTCTAGCCCTAATGCACCAATTTGCCCGAGTTTTAAGGCTTCCATTGCATCAAAGGCATTGAGTAAGCCGCCGCGGCTGGTGTTGATCACCATAACGCCGGGTTTCATCTTGGCAAAACTGTCTTTATTAAGCAGATGATGGTTATCGGGTGTTAACGGGCAATGCAGGCTGATAATGTCGCTGGTGGCGTAAATGGTATCCAGATCCTGATATTCCACATCGAGCGCTTCTACCGCTGGATTAGGGTAGGGGTCAAAGGCAATCACTTTACAGCCAAAACCGAGCAGCACCTTAATGGTTGCTACTCCAATTTTTCCCGTGCCTATCACACCAACGGTTTTACCAAACATATTGAAACCGACTAAGCCTTCGAGGGAAAAGTTCGCATCACGGGTACGTTGGTAGGCTTTATGGATCTTGCGGTTCAACGTGAGCATTAAGGCAACGGTATGCTCGGCTACCGATTCGGGGGAATAAGCGGGTACGTTGACGACTTGCATGCCTAAACGTTTAGCGGCGACTAAGTCGACATTGTTAAAGCCTGCGCAGCGCATGGCAATGATTTTAGTGCCGCCCTTGGCAAGCTCGACCAGCACTTCTTCACAGAGGGAGTCGTTAACAAAGGCGCAAACGACCTCGAAACCTTCGGCAAGTTTTACCGTTTGCATGCAGAGACGATAATCGAAATACTCAATTTGCGCATCAAATGCGGCATTCGTACGGTTAAAATGCTGCATGTCGTAGTGTTTTGCGCTAAAAAATCCAATTCTCATTCCAATCACCTCAGGGTTACATTGTTACTGGCACTGAGTGTATGTGACTCGACGACATTTGTCCTCTGGTGATGAATTTACCCCGTAAAAAGAGTGAGCTTTATCATCTATTGCACAAAAACCATAAAAAAAGCGAGCCCCTGACGGCTCGCTTGTATGGATAAGCTTGAGTATTCAAGCTTGGCTCTCATGGTCGTGCTATGTGAGCTTAAGGTTAGTCCATTAACCTAGAACCTATTGATATTAATTATCTTTAGCGAATTTAGCGGCAGATGCACCCGCGATACGGCCGTAGGTGACGATATCAGAGATAGCGTTACCACCTAAACGGTTAGCACCGTGAACACCACCAGTCACTTCGCCTGCAGCGTATAAACCAGTGATAGGTTTACCGGTTTTCTCACTCTTCACTTCGGCTTTAGTATCAATCACCAGACCACCCATAGTGTGGTGAACCGCTGGTGCAATTTCTAAGGCGTAGAAAGGAGCTACCACTAATTCACGTGGTAAATCAGGACGTTCAAATTGAGCATCTTTACCTGATTTAACGAAACCGTTGTAGGCTGTTACTGTTTTTGCCAATTCAGCTGCAGGTACATCGATTTGTTTCGCTAACTCTTCGATGGTTTTACCTTCTTTTACAATGTTCAGGTGAACATAACCTTCGATGGCCTTCAAGCTCTTACGGATAGAGTCATCGAATACTAGGTAAGCGCTTTCACCTTTTTGTTGCAGAATCGCCGCAGACGCTTTATCACGGGTGGTGATTTCGTTCATAAAACGATTACCTTCACGGTTCACCACGATTGCACCGTTACCACGTACTGCCTCGGTGATCATCACGCCACCCGCTGGAGAGTAAGTTGGGTGAGCTTGGATGTATTCTAAGTCACGTGTTGCTGCGCCCGCTTGTAGAGCTACGTCTAAGCCGTCACCCGTCGCACCTGGGTGGTTGGTCGCTTTAAAGCCTTTTAACTTAGGATCGTATTTAGAAACACGTTCGTTGTTTTTCGCAAAACCACCTGCTGCAATGACTACTGCATCGGCTTTGATCACATAGTAACCTGTGTATTCACCTTTCACTAAAACGCCGGTCACTTTACCGCTTGCATCTTCAAGGATGCGCACAACGCGGCTGTTTAAGCGAATATCAGTACCACGCTTAACGGCGTTGTCCCACAGCACTTGTGCTACGTGAGCACCAACACCTGCACCACCGGTTGGACGGTGACTACGGTTAACGCTCGCGCCACCCATACGACCCACGTCAGTCATGTCGGCACCCATAGAGGTTAACCAATCGATTGAGTCTGAAGAGTTGTTAGCCAGTACTTTAACTAATTCAGGATCGTTGATGTTGCGGCCACCTTTCATAGTGTCGTCGATCATGATTTGTTTCTTATCTTCGATACCTAACTTAGCCTGTGGCTTAGTTTCTGCGGCGTTCATACCACCGGCAGCCAGTTTAGTGTTACCACCTGGGATAGGTTCTTTTTCTAACAGAATCACTTTCGCGCCAGCATCACGGGCAGATACGGCAGCGGCAAGACCAGCACCACCAGAGCCGATAATTACAACGTCTGTGGTTTCTTTCACACCAGCAGCAATGGCTTTATCTTGTGCTGCTTTGTCTGCATCAACAGGTACAAACTTACGTTCCCACTTGCCACCAAATGGCATATCGAAGCCGAAGCTATGGCAAGCATCACAATAAGCTACTGATTTTTCGTGGCCTTTGTGGCAGCTCGTACAAGCGATTTCACCAATTAAGTGAGATTTGTGCGGAGAAACTTTATCTTTAGGCGCTGCTGCAGCCAGTTCTTTTAAGTCACCGTGGCAGCTAACACATTGGCCATTCTCATGGGTCAGGTTGTCGTTAGTCACGCCACCTTTGTCTGATACGTGGCAGCTATCGCAGCCACCCATTTCACCGTGAAAATCGGCTAGTACTTCTGGAGCGGCATAGGCTGTGCCTGCCATTGCGCCAGAGATCAGCATGGCTAGTGCTGTTTTTTGAATCTTTCTTGTGAACATAGTTGTTCCTCCGCCGTACATTTCATCTACTTAATAAGGGATATTAATTATGGCGTGATATTTATATTTTGCGTAGCTCACGCACTTTTAGAGCATTCTCCATGGACAAAGTTACCACTATCTAAAGAGGTATATGCGTACCTAGGTCACATAACGATTGTTACACTGAGAATTACATAATTGAAATGTGCAATACGGCTGAAAATATTAACGAAATTGAAGTTAATCACCTAAGCAATACGGTAAAACTTGCGTGAGTTAACATATTTTGGTGGGCTAAATTATATTCTATTAATTGATGTTTAATCAGCTAAATCAATAAAGGTGTTTTTAATTGGTTGATTTATTTGTGTTTGTTGATTTGTTTATGCTTGGGTTTAAATATGCGAACTCTTATAATGTGAGTATTCAATAAATAATTAAATGTCACCAGTGTTTTTTTGAAAAATGAATTATATTTTTCCAAAATGTTACCTATGTGGTGTTGAGGGGTTAAGTCTATGTCTGGGCAGCAGATTTCTGAAAAACGCTTTTGGGTACAGCGACTTAGTAAAACAACCTTAAGGGCTTTGCATATCTTGGGGATTGCGGGCGCGGGCGGAGGGATATTACTCTCTGTCGAAACATCCCTTTGGCTGAATTATTGGTATCTGGCCATGGGTACCGGCAGCATATTAATGATGTGGGAAATCCTCAGGGATTGGCGTTGGCTCATTCAGCTTAAAGGTTTGTTAACCTTGGGGAAATTGGGTATGCTTTGCCTTTTTGTCCCATTCGCCAACTACAAGCCTGAGTTGTTTACCTTAGTGTTATTTTTATCTGTAATAGTCTCACATGGTCCATCGGGACTGAGGCATTATTCGATAGTGCATCGCAGACAAATTGATACTAAGAAAGAGATAAAGGGATGACACACGGAACCCTTAATAGCACCGCTGCATTAGTCACCGAATATCCATGGCCGAAGTTAGCAGGGCTTAAAGTATTAGATTTAGCCTGTGGGTCCGGGCGAAATGGCTTTTGGTTTTTGGCACAAGGTTGTGAAGTAACTTTTATCGACCAAGATTTGAGTGCCATGGCATCACTAAAGCATGATAAAGCACAGCTGTGGCAATGGAATTTAGAAGACGGCAGTGCCCCACCATTGCCCATCGAAGCCTTTGATATTGTATTAGTCTTTAATTACTTACATCGTCCGCTCTTTTCGCAGATTGCGGCTAGCATCAAGCCTAATGGACTTATTGTTTATGAGACTTTTACCTGGCAGCAGGCGGAAATTGGCCATCCTCGTAATCCCGATTTTTTACTGATGGAACATGAACTTCAATCTGTATTTGCTAACTGGCAGTCGTTGCATTACTTTGAAGGGCGGTTAAGCGATCCAGTTTCTGGTGCGCAGAGTTTAAAGGCACAGCTAATCGCGCGAAAACCATCGCAGTGAGCCCATTGTGGCTTTATTGACAAAGTTGCTAATCATTAAGTGTAAGAGGCCTAGGATGTTTCCCTATCCAGAGCAGTATCGTGTTGCCAGCCCACCTTTAACCACAGCCTTAATGGTTGGCTGGGCACTGTTGAGTCATAGCCTGTTAGCAGATGCCAGTCCTTTTGCCTTGTATCCGCTATTTCTCCTGTTTCCCTTGGTTATTGGTTTGCATCTGTATTTGATTTGGCTTGCCAAAGGGATGAGCCGGCTCGATCAATGTTTTTATGCTTTAGTGCATATCCCTCTGGCCTTTGTGGTGTGGACGTTCACTATTATGCATGTCAATGGCAATGCTTTTTATTGAGCTAGCTTGGTGCTTAAGGTGAATAGTTTAAAAAGCGGCTTGATAAAAAACGCCCCGAAGATCGGGGCGTTTTTTTAGTAAAACCTTGAGCCAGGATCAGGCCGTGGTGTTGATATTGTGGCCGGAATTTCCCACTGGCTGAGGTGTGGCTGCGTTAATTAAATCAACCGCAATTTGACCTTCTGCCTTTTGCTGCTCCTTGGCTAACTGGGCCACTTTTACGCCAACGGCACCGTTTTCTAAGTTTGGCGTGATAGCTTGGGTGTTCAGTGAAATAGACATAACTAACCTCAATTGTAAGCTGAGTCTTTGTATCGGCAAGCTCAGGATTTACTTTAGTCCTTTATCCCAAGTTTGCCAATCCAACCCCCTGCTATTGCTTATGCCGTTTTATTGGCTTTTGCCGCGAGTAACTTACGGCTAAGTACTATGATGGCGGTTAACCCTAATGACCCCAGAATTAATCCCAGTGCCAGCCCAACATTCTGTAGCGCGGTTGGATCGATCACCAGCGCGATACCCATACCAAACATCATCACGCCGGACATTAGCTTGAGTGCTTGTCCTTCTTTTTCGGTCAATTTACGTTTACCTAAGGTCGCACTAAAGACAATAACAATAATTGCCAATGGGATTACATAGACAATATTGTATAAAACCAAATACATATAGCGTTCAATGTCTGGCAAGTTATGCATTGACAGTACACTGGTATAAATCATTGGAAAGCCTGCAGTACAGAGCAACTCATAGGCATTGGCTAAAATGGCTAGAACCGTTGAACCCAAAATCAAGGCGCCTAAACTACTGGAATTAGAGAGTTTAGCCATACGTTTGATAAGGCTGGTACGGTTTTCCGCCGACATTGAGAGGGTGACTTCGCCTTTGGTAAAGAAGTAGTCTTTTACGTTAATCGTCCCTGCGATCAAGGCCAAGATCCCAGCGGCTAAGATGATCATTCCGCCATCACTACCCGCACCTAACAGTTTGAAGATATTCAGCCACGCTGTCATAAACAGGAAGTAAATAAAGCCGGAGAAGAATACGAAGATACCACCTACCAACAGCATGCGGCTGCGGCTCTTAGCGTTAACCATAATAGACAGTAAAAACAGCAACACGAAGAAGGCACAAGGATTAAAAGCATCGACCCCTGCTAACACTAAGGTCAATAAAGGGAGTGACATTGTCTCGGGAGTAACCACGCCCACAAGTGGTAATTCAACGGGTTGCACTTCGGCTTGGTCGGTACTTGCCAGGCTTGATGCATCGCAGGTGCCTTCGCCCGAGTCAGAACCACAAGTACCAAATAATGGCGCGCTACTGGTAGGAGCTGAACTTGGCGTGCCTTTTGTCGGCATATCCGCTTCGCTTAGCTGACCACCTAAGGATAAGTAACAATTTTTCAAACGATTTACGAGAAACTCTCCGGTTACCGCTTCACTCGAGTAACCCACAATGGCTTTTTCACAGCTCGCCATATAGGGGACTGAGCGAGCTTCAGTCGTGGTTTTCGCGGCGATATTTTGCCAAATATCCTGCACACCCGGCGCAGAAACCATATGGGATTCGAGTTCTATCCATGGATATTTTTGTGGCAGTGAATCGATAAAGGGGTGAGCTTCTGCACAGTGGGGGCAGGTTTTAGACCAAAAAAAGTAGAGTTTGATCTTAAGCTCACCTTGGGCGTTTACATAATGCCAAGTTTGATCGGAAGTATTTGGGGTGTCGGCCCAACTCGGTGTGCTTAGCATTGCTAATGCTAGGGAGCATAGCAGAGCGAATTTTGTTAAGTATTTAGTCATAGAGCCTCCACAATCGTGGACAAGATGTGTTTTAAATGGATTTCTGACTATTACTGTACTTAATTCAATCCCCTTGATTAAATTAAGCATTAAGAAATGTTAGTTAACTCGCGATTAGCTGTTTTTTGGGAAGTGAGGCAGGTTTACTGTAGGGGAAATAAGCAGCGAATAGCTGAAAGCACCTCAAGGTGCTTTTCAGTCTATTTTTAGTAGCTTAGTTTAACGCTGTACCATTAACGCTCAGTTTTACATCGATATTATTACGCGTGGCATTGGAATAGGGACACACTTGGTGGGCATGACGCACTAAGGCTTGCGCATCTGCTTGAGGAAGATCGAGGCTGACCTCTAAGGCTACCGTTAACGCAAATCCACCCGTCTCATTCGCACCTATACCTACGACTGCACTCACAGGAGCCTCTGTAATGGCGACTTTAGCGATTTTGGCAACGTGCAAAATGGCATTAGAAAAACACGCCGCATAACCTGCAGCAAAGAGTTGTTCAGGGTTGGTCGCAAGCCCACTTCCGCCCATGGCTTTTGGATAAGCCAGTGCCACATTTAATAAGCCATCATCTGTGCTGACTTGGCCTTGACGACCTGCGCTTGCTGTTGCTCGCGTTTCATATAATGTTTTCATGCTTTGATCCTCAGAGTTTGAAAAGATAATTAGATTGCGTGCAATCTAATTGCGTTAAACTATAATTCGATCTTTAGTGTGAATGCAAGTATATTGTGCGCAATATATTTAAGTTTTTTGGATCGACTATGCCAAATACTGAGTTATCTTCAGCGGTAAATACGCTAGAAAAGCCTGAAAATACCCTTGTTGACAATGTCTTATGTTTAGAGAACCAGGTTTGCTTTTCGCTTTACAGTGCTGCCAATGCCATGGTTCGCGCTTATCGACCTATGCTAGATAAGCTCGATTTAACCTATCCCCAATATCTGGTGATGTTGGTGTTGTGGCAGGAGCAGGGGATTAGTGTTAAAACCTTAGGGGATAAATTATTCCTCGATTCGGGTACATTGACGCCCTTACTCAAACGTTTAGAGTCAAAGGGATTGGTAAGTCGTGGTCGTAGCGATCAGGATGAAAGAGTTAGGGTGCTCTGCTTGACGCCTGCTGGACAGGCGTTAAAGCGTGAGGCCAATGAGATCCCGCATTTAATGCGCTGTAAAATCGGTGCGGAGCTTGATGATCTTAAGGCTCTAAAAGCTATGTGTGATAAAGCCTTAGCACAGTTGCATGCCAGTATAGATTAGGGATCTATCTTAGAAGGTATTGGGATACGTTAGCCATAAGTACGCAAGGATGGATAAAATCTCTATGAGTTCATACGATATTGCGATCATCGGTGGCGGGATAAGCGGTGTGGGTATTGCCCAATATGCAGCAGCAGCGGGCTACTCGACCTTACTTATCGAAAAGGGCGAGATTGGCGGCCAAACCTCAGCCAATTCCAGCAAGCTGATCCACGGTGGCTTACGTTATCTCGAAAGTGGGCAAATTAATCTCGTGCGTAAGTCATTGCTCGAGCGGCGCAATTTACTCGATCTGGCGCCCAGCTTAGTCAAACCTGTTGCTTTTTATATTCCCGTCTATCAGGACAGCCGGCGCAATCCGTTGACGATTCGTGCCGGATTAAGTCTATACGCGCTATTAAGTGAATTCGACCCTCTGGGGCGTTTTGTCTCTATTCCCGCGGTGCATTGGCATCGTTTTAAAGGGCTTAAACTCTCTGGTTTAAAGGCGGTATTCCAATATTGGGATGCACAAACCGACGATAAATTACTCACCCAAGCGGTTGCGCGTAGCGCTCAAGCGCTCGGCGCCCATATCTATGCAGAGGCTGAGTTTTTGCAGCTGAATCATTTAAAAGAGCAAATTGAACTGAGTTTTCGTCATCGTGGTGAAGTACAACAGATTGAAACCAAGTTAGTGATAAATGCCGCAGGCCCTTGGGTTAATGAGGTATTAGCTCACGTAGAGCCGCCACTTGCGGGGGTTGAGATCGATTGGGTACAAGGGGCGCATTTACTGCTCGACTTGCCTGCGCCAGAGGGCATTTTATATTTAGAATCCTGCTTCGATAAGCGGGTGATTTTTGTGATGCCTTGGTATGGTCAGATGCTCATCGGCACCACTGAAACTGTGCTGACGTCCATTGATACGCCGCCCCAAGTTACGGAATCTGAAACTCAATATCTCTTAGGCATTTATTGTCATTACTTTCCACTGTCTCCATCGATTGAGGAGCTTAAAACTAAAATAGTGCAAACCTATTGCGGCGTGCGAGTGCTACCTAAACAGGCAAGTTCTGCCTTTGAGCGGCCTAGGGACACCTTGATGCAAACCTCTATCTCTCACCCAAGGCTACTCTGTTTATACGGTGGCAAGCTCACCACCTTTAGGAGTTCTTCTGCTGAAGTGCTTGAATGGATTGAACAAAAATTAGGAAAACGCCAGCCAATTGCCGATATAGACACGCTAAAGTTAACTTAAAACAGCCTCGCATTTGGCTTAATGCAGTGGTTCAAGGTGATTTTTCGGCATAAAAACGCTAAAGTGTGGCGCTTTTTGACTGTGGCCTTGACTGTGTTTGTTATGCTTCAGTTGTCATCTCAATTTCACTCGCCATCTCAATAGATAAGATAGACGGGAACTGCTGTGGGTACGATGCTGTGAGTACATTAGTGCAATGTGGGTATTTTGAACGAGGCCAATGCCAATCCTGTCGCCATATTAAGCTCCCGATGGTGCAGCAATTGGCGGCGAAAACCCAAGAATTGCAACAATTGTTAGCCCCTTTTGTTGTGAGCACTAATACCCAATTTTTGCCACCCGTAGTGGGTGAGGACAGCGGCTTTCGTAACAAGGCGAAAATGGTGGTGCTTGGCGCTGCCCATGCGCCTGTGCTGGGGATTGTCAGTCCAAATGGCGAAGCGGTTAGTCTCTGTGACTGCTTGCTGTACCCTGCAGATATGCAAGCGTTGCTCTATCGCCTAGAGCGTTTTGTGCAGCAAGCGGGTATCCCGCCTTATCGCATTGATAAAGCCAAGGGCGAGCTTAAGTATATTCTGCTGACCCGAAGCCAAGTTCGTGGTGAATATATGCTGCGTTTTGTGCTGCGATCACCCGATGCCATCGCTCGTATCGAACGGGAATTACCCGCGCTGATGGCTGAATATCCACAAATCAACGTCGTGTCGGTAAATATTCAGCCCATTCATATGGCGATCCTTGAGGGGGATGAGGAAATTTTCTTAACTGAAAATACTCGTCTCGAAGAGCGCTTTAACGATGTGCCTTTGTTTATTCGTCCAAAAAGCTTTTTCCAAACTAATCCACACGTTGCTGCAAAGCTGTATCAAACCGCCCGTGAGTGGGTTGGCGAATTTGCACCAAAGTCACTGTGGGATTTATTTTGTGGTGTGGGCGGCTTTGGCTTGCACTGCGCCTCTAAAGATATTCCGCTAACAGGCATTGAAATCGAGGCTGAAGCGATTGCGTGCGCTAAGATGTCAGCGCAAATGATGGGGCTCGATAACGTGCAGTTTATGGCGCTCGACTCTACCGATTTTGCCAAAGGTGATGCGGCCGCAACCAAGCCTGATTTAATTATTGTCAATCCGCCGCGCCGCGGGATTGGTGAGTCCCTATGTGATGCTTTAAGTGAATTTGCCCCTAGGGCGATTTTGTATTCTAGTTGTAATCCTAAAACGCTGGCGAAGGATTTAGTTCATATTCGTGGCTACCAGTTAACTCGGGTGCAACTGTTTGATCTGTTTCCCCACTCGGATCACTTTGAAGTTTTAGCCATGTTGGTAAAAGATTCGCGTTAGCTAAAGGTTAGTTACTGATAACTGTCTTCAATTAGTCAGAATTTATATCAGCTTTAGGCAATAACCTATCATCCCAAATAATGCTGATTTCGGCACCGCCCAAGGTTTGTGAGCGGCTGAGTTCCAGCTGGCCATAATGCCAAGTGGCGATTTTTTTAACTATATATAGCCCTAAACCATAACCACTGGTATCGCTCTGTTGGGAATCCCGTTCAAAGGCGGCAAAGAGTTTTTTACCTTTACCTTCAAACCCCGGCCCGTCATCTTCGACACTGAACCGATTTATCCCTGCCTCTTGGTAGAAGTGCACATGAATTTTATGGTGTGCGAATCGCATCGCATTTTGGATCAGGTTTTGGGTTGCAATGGTCATCGCTATAGGATCGAAATGAGCCTGCTGCGATTGATGGTGAAACTGAATATCAAGTTGAGGTCGGTACATTGCATATTTTTGAGCCAATTTATCCATAAATATCGCTAAAGATTGTGACTCTTGAGTTAAGGCTTCTTCCTTGTGTTCTAAGCGAGCAAAGGATAAATAATTTGCCGCAAGTTGCTCAATATCTTCAATATCTTCATTTAATCGCTTAGCGTAATGGGCATCGATTTGTGGTCGAATTAGTTCGAGTGTAAAACGCATACGAGCCAAGGGGGTGTTCTGGTCTAATCCCATCGGACACTTAATTTTGAGACAGTATGGTCAATAAATTAAGAGGTCTATATGAGTCTGAAAAAATCACATAAGAGTTATCCGCAGGCATTTAAAGATGAAGCCGTCTTGATGGTGCTGGAGCAAGGTTATAGCGTTGCCGATGCGGCAAAGTCTCTTGGAGTTAGCACGAGCCTGCTTTACAACTGGAAGGAAAAACACGAAGCCCTGCAACAAGGCATCACCTTAGAAGAGTCTGAGCGTGATGAGTTGAAGCGATTGCGTAGAGAAAACAAAGAATTACGCATGGAAAAAGAAATTCTAAAAAAGGCAAGCGCCTTCTTTGCGAGAGAAATGAAGTAAGATTTCGTTTCATCAAACTGCAATCTCACCTGTTTCCCATAACACTGTTATGTCGAGTAATGAGTGTCAGTAAGTCAGGCTATTACGATTGGCATAAACGCCCTGCAAACGTGATAAGCGTTGAAACACTGAAGCTTTATCGCCTTGTTCGACAGCTATTTAAGCAAAGTCGAGGCAGCTTAGGGAATCGTGAAATGGTGAAGAAATTGCGCAAGGAAGGCTACCAGGTTGGTCGCTATCTCGTTCGTAAAATTATGCACCGCCTTCGACTCAAAGCAACCCAGCGATGTGCTTACAAGGTGACGACACAGCGAAAACACTCAGATGCAGTGGCTGATAACCTGTTAAACATGAACTTTAATCCAGTATCGGCTAATCAGGTCTGGGCGGGTGACGTGACCTATTTAAAGACGGGTGAAGGCTGGATGTACTTAGCTGTGGTGATGGATTTATATTCACGCCGGATTGTGGGATGGCGCATAGACAAACGCATGACCACAGATTTGATATCCAAGGCATTAATAAAAGCCTACAACCTGCGACAACCAGCGCGAGGGCTGGTATTTCACAGTGACCGAGGCTCGCAATATACCAGTAAACAATTCGGTAGGCTGCTATCGAGCTATGGTATCCGAGCCAGCATGGGTGATGTGGGTGCGTGTTGGGATAATGCCGTTGTTGAGCGATTCTTTGGTAGCTTGAAACACGATTGGATTTTTAAAGTTGCTCAACCAACAAGGGAGTTTATGAAGCAAGATGTGACGGCTTACATCAAATATTACAACTTGGAGCGACTTCATTCTGCTAATAACGATCTGTCACCTGTAGAGTTTGAGAATTCTCAAGTAAAAGTGTCCAGTTTGGGTTGACCAGTACAGTTGTGGCGTGGCTCGCAAAAAGGCGACGTTATGAGTGTGCCTTTGGTGAAGAATTCCTCGAATCCATCAGGTATCACTCTAGGGAGTACATCGAGTGGATGGGGGATTGTCGAGTACGATAATGCTCGGACATACTCTTACGCTGGACTAGATGATAAACGTGTCTATAAATGGACAGAGCGTGATGACCGTTTCGACTTTGAATTAATTTTCAACGTTAATACTCGTTTTGGTGACAATCAGCACGAGATGTACATGGCATACGACAATATTGATTTTGGTTCAGAGGATGGCCGTGGTTCTATTGGTCTTCAAGGTGTTACTAGTCAAGTGTATTTATTTGGGCCATTAGGGCTGTACTCATCTAAAAATTACGCATTTGATGACTTGAAAGATAAGCTTAGCAACGGTCTTGTGATTTGTTATGACTATGTTGGTCCAGAGTCATCACAATTCGAAGTGACTGCTTGGTCAGAAGTTGAGGCAAGTGCTACTGGCAAGGCCCTTGAGTTTAAAGCTCAAAGCCGCGTTGAAGGTATGGCTGATGTTAATATGAGTCACACTGTTACAGTGCCTTCAAATATTAGCTTAGGTAGCATCCCTAACAAAACGATTGCGGAAAACACCAGTTTAAGTGACCTGCGTATTTATTATGCCGATGAGCAAAACAGTGTTAACCGGATAAGCGTCAGTGGCCAACATATCACTGCTGTTGTCAATGGCCACACATCAGGATCGAGCGTGACAATCACACCTGAGAAAGATTTCCATGGTGAGGTAGAAGTAACAGTCACCGTAAGTGATGTGGAAACCCCATCAGATGCTGCGAGCACTCGCTTTATGCTAACAGTTAACTCCGATGGGATAGATCCAATACCTCCCGTGGTGACGCCTGAGCCTGAACCCAAGGATGGTGGTGGTGCATTAGGTGGCCTATCTATGTTATTGGCACTTGGAGCATTAATCAGAAGACGAAAAACTCATAATTGATGAGGTTGAAGTCTTAGTAAATTGATATTTATCTTGAAGTTAAAAAGCCGGCAAAGGATTTTGTCGGCTTTTTTGTTTGTGGCACCATCCACTCCAGAAAGCTTCATATTCATTTTCATTAAATTGTCTTTTTAGTGGCATAATCTTGGGCACTTTATGCATCGAAGAGCAAAATTTATGCTGCAGATATTCTTACGTTTTTTTACTCTAGGTTTGATGAGCTTTGGCGGACCAGCGGCGCATATTGGTTATTTTCGGCAAACCTTTGTCAATGAACTCGGCTGGCTCGATGATAAACGCTATAGCAGCTTAGTGGCCTTAAGCCAATTTATGCCGGGGCCGGGTTCAAGCCAAGTGGGTTTTGCCATCGGCTATCACCGTGGTGGGCTTTTGGGCGCGATAGCCGCCTTTGCAGGATTCACTTTACCTTCCTTTGTATTGATGTATTTGCTGGCGGTGACGACTGCCGCTTGGTTAGGCAATGAATATATGCAAGGCATAGTGCATGGCTTAAAACTGCTTGCAGTGGTTGTGGTGGCGGACGCTGTGCTCGCGATGTTTAAGCAGTTTTGCCAACGTCAAACCAGCCGTTTACTGATGCTCGGCAGTGCTGCCGCTATACTCATTTTGCCCTTCTTATGGACACAAATAGTACTATTAATCATTGCCGCTATCTTGGGGTTATCATTCCTGAGTGTCACCGAGAGTGAGCCTAATAAACCTGAACCGATTAGATTAAATTACCTAAGCTTAGGGTTATTTATGGTCTTATTTGTGGCGAGCTTTTTCAGCTTACATTTTGGTGTTGAAGCGGGACTCTTCGGTGAGTTTTTTCGCGTTGGGAGCCTCGTTTTTGGCGGTGGTCATGTGGTGCTGCCTCTCCTTGAAACCGCTGTGGGTGATTCCATGAGTGGCGATCGATTTCTTACCGGATACGCCTTTGCTCAAGCCGTGCCTGGCCCCATGTTTACCTTTGCGACCTTTCTTGGCGCCGAGATGATGCTCGAAAATCCCTTTATCGGTGCAGCGATTGCCACAGTAGCGATATTTTTACCCGGATTCTTGCTGATGTTAGTGGGGTTAAGAAGCTGGCATGCGATTGCAGCAAGACCCAAGATGGCGGGGATGCTTGCAGGGGTAAATGCCTGTGTGGTGGGATTGCTGGCGGCGGCCCTTTACCAACCCGTATTTAGCCAAGGGGTATTATCTGCTGTTGATATGGCCATAGTATTGATTGGTTTTGGTGCATTAAAATTTTTTAAACCACAGATGTTATTACTGGTTTTAGGTTTTAGCGTATGTGGTATCGGATTGATATTCATGGCGTAAAATTAGTTACGGGTATTTTTTACAAATTAAAGGATATTTTGTTAACTGACACGTTAAGCTAACGCACCTTTTTGGCTATACTTCAACCATATAAAAAATATAAGCTAAATCACTCTGGAGTAAGCAAGCATGTCGAATCTTAGCCTGCGTAATAAATTACTGCTGTTATCTTTGTTTCCCCTCATATTTACTTTATTAGTGCTAATTACTCTCTCCTACTATGTTGAACAGGAATCCCTTGCAGAAGAAGTGGTGACCTTTAGAACAAAATTAGTCGGTGAACGTAAACAACAAATTAAAGAAGCGACAGAGATTGCCTCTGGAATTGTTAACTACCAACTGTCGTTAAAGGATAAAGGTAATGTAAATCAAGCACTGCGAGATATTCGTTTCGGCAGTGCGGGTTACTTTTTTATGTATGATTCCCAAGGCAAAAATATTTTCCATGCCTTAATGCCTAATTTAGAAGGGCAAAACAAAATCGATATGACCGACCCGCGCGGAACCAAGATTATTGTTGGTCTTTTGGATGCGGCAAAACGGGGCGATGGTAATTTTTCTTATTATTACCAAAAACCTAATACTAACGAGCAAATTGAGAAAATAAGCTTCGTGATGATGGTCCCCGGTACGGACTGGATGCTGGGTACTGGTGCTTACATCGACGATATTGAGGCTGTAGTGGAGGATTATCGTCAAACCGTGACTGAGCAAATGGCTGAGAAATCTCTAATGATCCTCTTAATTGCCTTGGTTTTAACCGGTGCCACGGCCTTTGTCATCATGGTTGCCGCTCATCGAATGGTCGTACCGATCAAAAATATGGCTGATAATCTTAACGATATTGCTAAAGGTGAAGGGGATTTAACTAAACGCTTAAGTGTTAAAGGCGAGGATGAAATTGCGCAACTAGGTCGAGCTTTTAACTTATTTGTCGATAAGCTACAACACATTATCGGCGATGTGGCGAGTGCGACCGCCAAAGTAAAAACAGCCGCTAATGCAATCCACGATCAAACCAAGGTGATGTCAAGCCAACTGCTCAGCCATAACAATGAGACAGATCAAGTAGTTACCGCAATTACAGAGATGTCTTCTACTGCGAGTGAAGTCGCGCAAAATACCACTCAAGTAGCCGAAGCGACTCAAGCGGCGACAGGCGATGTGGCTAATGCCCAGCGCTGTGTCGATGCTTCACTGGAAGAAATTGCCGCTTTGATGGAGCAAATCAACCATGCGGCGGGCAGCATCAAGTCCTTAAGCGAGCAATCACAGAAGATTAACAGTGTACTTTCGGTGATAGGTGGCATTGCGGAACAGACAAACCTATTAGCCTTAAATGCGGCGATTGAAGCGGCCCGTGCCGGTGAACAGGGCCGAGGTTTTGCTGTGGTTGCCGATGAAGTTCGCAGTTTAGCCAGCCGCACCCAAGCAAGTACTCTAGAGATCAACGAGATGCTATCGGCATTGCATAAGTTAGTATCGCAGGCGGTGAAAACCATGGATGAGAGTCAGCAGAGTTGTGTTCGCTCGGTTGAATCTTCCCGCGCTATTTCTGAAAGTCTAGGTTCTGTGACTTCGGCGGTAACGGCGATTAATGATATGAGTACCCAAATTGCCACAGCGGCGACTGAGCAAAGCTCTGTGACCGAAGAAATTAACCGCAACGTTTATGCCATACAAGAAATCGTTAATGAGCTACTGCATTCCAGTGAACATGCGGCTAGGGTGAGTCAAACAGTGTCGCAGGAAGGGACGAATCTCGGCAACTTGGTTGGACAATTTAAGATTTAATCATCATTTATTATTGAGTTAGAAAATAAAACGGGAGATAACATCTCCCGTTTTTTTATATCTGTCTATTGGGTGTTCACCCAGAAGATGTCAGCTTAGGTGGGCTCACACATCTGCTTTGTCACCTTTTCAACTCTTACCGCACACACTTTATACTCGGGGATATAAGCCACGGGATCTAATGCATTGATGGTGAGTTTGTTCGCTGCGGCTTCGACAAAATGGAAGGGTAAGAACAGTACGCCTGCCTGAGCGCGTTTTGTCACAAAGGCATCAATTTCAATCTCGCCACGGCGGGTGGTTAGGCGAATTTTATCGCCGTTATTAATCCCGAGTTGTTCGGCATCGTAGACAGAAATCATCACTTTAGGTGCACCAAGTAAGTCCAGCCCGGGCGTTTTGCGCGTTAAGGTGCCCGTATGGAATTGCTCCAATAGACGACCTGTCGAGAGCGTAAGTGGATACTCGTTGCAGGGCATTTCAGCGGGAAGGCGATAGCTGACCGGCGTAAATAAACCTAAACCGCGGGTGAATTGACCTTGGTGCATAATCGGTGTTCCCGGATGCTTTTCATCCGGACAAGGCCATTGAATACCTTGAGGGATTTGACCATCCTCACCAGCGGTTAATCTCTCCCAAAGAATGCCGCGATACTGAGGCGTTAATGCATTAATTTCAGCCCAAATTGCTGCTTCATCTTTATAATCCCAGTTTGCTCCCATAGCATTGGCAATCGCTTGTACGATTTGCCAATCGGGCAGCGCTTCACCCGGTGAGGCAAGCGCTTGCTCAAGTCGCTGTACTCGTCGTTCGGTGTTGGTAAAGTGGCCGCGTTTTTCCACAAAAGCGGCGGCGGGCAACACCACATGGGCAAGCTCAGCGGTCTCGGTTAAAAAGATGTCCTGGACAACTAAAAACTCAATCTGGCTTAAGGCGTTAAGCACATGGGCTTGGTCAGGATCGCTCAGCACTGGGTTTTCACCCATCACATATAAGGCGTTGATTTTGCCCTTGGCAATATCATGCATCATATGGGTTGCTGTGACGCCAATCTCCCCCGATAACGGAGTTTGCCAATGGCTTTCGAAGCGCATTCTGGCATGAATATCCGTGACCTTTTGGTAACCGGTAAAATAGTTGGGCAGCGCGCCCATATCGCAGGCGCCCTGCACATTACTCTGGCCGCGCAGTGGGTTGATGCCAGCTCCTGACACACCAATATTGCCGCAAAGTAGCTGCAGATTAGATATGGCGGTGACGTTATCGTGCCCCGTGGTATGTTGGGTTATCCCCATGGCGTAGTACACCGCCGTTTTTTGCGCCGTGCCTATGGTACGCGCAATACGGGCGATATTCTCAGCTTTAACACCTGTGATAAGTGCCGCTTTTTCAAGGGAGTAATCCTCCTTGGCAAGCTCGGCATACAGTGCCTCAATGCCTTCGGTCCGCTTGGCAATATAGTCTTTATCCTGCCAATTATTGCGAATAATTTCTGCCATAATGGCGTTGAGCAGCATCACATCCGTGCCCGGTCTGTGGGCAACATAGAGTTCGGCCTTTTCTGCTATGCCAACGCGTTTCGGATCGGCCACGATCAACCGAGCGCCGTACAGGTTGACTGCCTGCTGGATTTTTGAGGCGATAATCGGATGGGCGCAGGTGGTATCGGAACCCAGAATAAAAATGACGTCGGAGTCCTTTATACTCAGAATATCATTGGTCATGGCGCCGCTACCAATGCTCTGCTGCAGGCCCGTAACGGTCGAGGAGTGACACAGGCGGGCGCAATGGTCGATGTTGTTGGTGCCAAGGACGCTACGGACAAACTTTTGCAGTACAAAGTTATCTTCATTGGTGGCCTTGGCCGAGGCGAGACTTGCGAAGGCATTGCTGCCATCTTTTTGTTTTATCTCGGTTAAACGTTTTGCTACATAGTCGATAGCTTCCGGCCAACTACAAGGTTGCAGTTTGCCGTTTTTACGTATTAGTGGGGTGGTTAGGCGTTTGTCGCTGTGAATAAAATCGAAGCCAAAACGCCCTTTAACACATAACATGCCTTGGTTAACGACCGAGTCTTTGTTGCCTTCGATATGGCGAATACGATTGGTGCTGGGGTCGATTTTAAGATCGAGACGACAGCCGACACCGCAGTAAGTACAAATGGTGGAGGCGGTTGTTAACTCTGTACAATCGCCTTGGCGTTTATCCCGCGCATCGACCAGCGCGCCCGTTGGGCAAACCTGCACACAGTTACCACATTGTACGCAGTGGCTATCGGCCATGCTGGCACTAAAGCCAACTCTGGGGGCTCTTCGCTCATCAGCAGGACTGATGCTCTGCGGCAGTACTTGGTAGGAGTCTTTCGCGAATTGAATCGCGCAGTGACCACTCTGCTGCTGACACACATCGACGCATTTGCCGCAGCTAATACAACGGTTGGCATCGAATTGAATAAAGGGCGAACTCTTATCTACGCTAAAATACCGTGCATTTTCGGTGGCTAAGCTTTTGCTCTCAACACCGTAATCCGTGGCGTAATCCCTAAGTTTACAGTCAGTATTGGCTTGGCAAGCACACTCAAGGCAACGTGCCGCTTCTTGCATGGCGGCATCTGCGGGAAAGCCCAATTCTACTTCACTGTAATTGAGTAGTCGTTGCAGCGCCGTGAGTTCGGGCATTTTTAAGCGGGGCTGACGTTTTGTATGGGGGTAGAGGGGTGAACTTGCTTCTGCTGATTTGACCTCAGCCTGTTTAAGGGAGCCCGGAATGGTTTTTACCGAGTTAAATTCATGGGCATGCAAATCGCAGCTAAGGCCAATTTGAAGCATTTTATCAATGGCTTTTGCTGCCTTTCGGCCATCACCAATGGCGGCAACGGCGGTGGCTGGGCCGCGGCGGGCATCGCCCATCACAAACAGCTTTTCCACGCCCGATGACATGGTTTGCTCACAACCCATTAGTGTGTTCCAACGGCTCAGCGCCAGTTCGCCATGGCTAAGCTGTCCTTTAGGATCTTGCATAAAGCTCAGATCTGGCGCTTGAGATACGGCGGCGATCACTGTATCAAAGGCTTCGGTAAAGGTTTCCCCCGTGTCCACTGGCGCACGTCTGCCCGAGGCATCGGCTTCGCCGAGCGTCATTTTGCTAAAGGTGACCGACTGCACTCGACCGTCGGCATCACTATGGTTTTCAAGTGGATTGGTTAAGAAGTGAAACTTAACCCCTTCAACTTCGGCCTCGTGCACTTCGTAGGCTTCAGCGGGCATTTCGGCGCGGGTACGGCGGTAGATTAAGGTGACATCGCAGCCTTCGCGCACCGCTGTGCGAGCACAATCTATGGCGGTGTTGCCGCCGCCAATTACCGCCACTTTTTTACCAAGCTTCAATTGCTTATCGAGGCAATGATCCTTAAGAAAATCCACCCCAAGATAGCAGCCAGCAAGCTCGGAGCCTTTATAGTGCATTGGCACTGCTTTTTGGGCGCCGATGGCAAGGCACACTGCATCAAAATCGGTGATCAGCTGGTTTAAATGGATCTCATGACCTAGGCGCATTTGGGTATGAATGGTTAACCCATTACGACACAGCAACTCAATTTCTTTATCGAGAATCGCTTTGGGTAAACGGTATTCGGGAATACCGTAGCGCAGCCAACCACCGGCCTTGGGCATGGCCTCAAAAATCTCAATATTATGCCCTTGGTTAGACAGGTAATAACCCGCGCTTAAGCCCGCTGGGCCAGAGCCAATAATCGCAATTTTCTTGCCAGTGTCTGCGAGGCGTGGCGGTTGATAACTATTGCCGTGCTCGTCATCGGCTAAATCTAAATCGGCGGCATGGCGCTTAAGTTGGCGGATGGCAATCGGGTCGTCGATGAGGCCGCGGCGGCATTCGGTTTCGCAAAACGCGGGGCAAACTCGGCCAATCGACAGTGGCAGTGGCAATGTTTCTTTAATGACTTTAACCGCTTGAGTGTGGTCACCTTGGGCAATGTGGTACAGATAACGCTGCACATCAACACCCGCTGGGCAGGCTTGTTGGCAGGGCGCCTCACAGTCGGCAAAGTGATCGCTCAAAATAGCGTTCAGTGCTGCTTGGCGTTGTTTGGTTAAAAACGCCGATTGGGTGATGACCTTCATGCCTGTTTGGGCTGGGGTTTCACAGGCTTTAACACAGCGTAGGCTGGCATCGCTATTTTCGATTTGCACCAGACAGAGGTTACAGTCCTGCTTTTCGGCATGGGCTTGCGTGTCCAATTGCCGTGAGGCGTCAGTGGGATCGCACAGGCTGGGAATAGCAATACCCGCCTTACGGGCTGCGTGTAATAGGTTATCGCTCGGTTCGGCCGAGACTATCTTATTGTCGATTCGAAGTTCTATCATCCCATGGCCTTTTATATTTATAGGGTGCTTGCTGCATAGCGTAAAGCGGCAGACTTAGGTGGATTTGAGTATAACTAGAGCGCTTTAGAAGATGTTTATGGGGGAGGAAAGTTTGATGCTAAATTGCTGCACTTATCACAAACTCGTTGTAGACTGTGCGCTAGAGGTTTTTTACTGGGTTTAGACTGTGATTAGTATAGGTTTTACGTTTATTGACATCAGGACTTACAACTAAGATTTGAGAATGATGAATATTCAGAGAGTGAAAGCATTTGTTATCGCGGCGCAGTTGGGGTCTGTATCGGCTGCGGCCCGTCAATTGGGTAAACGTCAACCCCAAGTCAGTCAGTGGATTGCCGAGCTTGAGGTTGATCTCGGTGTTCAGTTGTTTCAACGTGGGGCTAATCAAGTTGAATTGAGTTTAGCGGGTCAGCATCTATTGCCTAGGGCAATATTAGCCTTATCTCAATGGGAGCAATTTTCCAGTTCGGCTGCGCATTTTGCAACTTATCAAAAGGGGATAATTTGTCTCGGTGTGGAAAGCCATATTCCATTAAACGGTTTGATAACCGTGGTTAACACTTTTTTTGAGCAGTTTCCTGCGGTCAATTTCGTGCTGCAAGTCGATAAGTTAACTGTGTTAAATGAAGCATTTAATGCAGGCAATATCGATCTTTTATTACGTCATCAGTCGGATGAATTGCACTTAACGGAAGTCGGTTATTGCCGGATAGGCAAGTATAAAGAAGTGTTATTAGTTTCACGGCAAAGCCCATTAAGTAAACAAGCCATTGTTGCACCAAGCGAGTTGGCGATTTACCGTGAATATGTTTGGGCGGGTGGCCAAGCATGTTGTGAGGATTTAGAGGTGGGGTTTAGTGGACATTATTGTGTGATCCCTGATTTAGGGTTATTAAAAAAACTGCTTATTGATGGGAGTGGTTATGCATTTTTACCTTTGTCCCTTGCTCAAACCGAAATAAACCAGGGGTTGTTAACTGTCGTTAAACTCAATTGTGAACGAGAAAATGTCGAACGCGGTTTAGAATTGCGCTGGCACTTTGGATTTGAGTCCAGCGCATTAGGGCTGAGTTTGTTGGATTTAATCAAAAATCAGCTGAGTGAGTTAACATGAGCCATCATTCTGTTTGTTCATCGTATACCACTTCACCTTCAAGCCATGTCATTAACACGCGTGTGTTGGCGATTTGCTTCGGTGTCGATTGAGTGATATCGCGCTCTAACATGACGATATCGGCGGATTTGCCAACCTCTAAAGTGCCTGTGATATCATCTAACCCCAACGCTTGTGCGGGATTAATGGTATAAGCGGCGATCGCTTGATGAATATCAGCTATCCCCATGTTCTTCAAGTAGACTGCGTTAGCTATCCCTACTAACGGATTGATATCGTTAACATTCCAGTCACTGCTTAATGTTACATTTGCACCCGTATTTAAAATCGCGTTAATTGGCAATAGTGCGTGTGCCCGTTGTTTACCAATAAACGGTATCGCCCAATCATGATCTTGTTCTGCAATATAGTCACTGCCTAACTGAAAGTCTGCATCAACTCTCAGTGGCGCGAAGCGTTTAATATCTTGGGCTGAAACCATTTCTAAATGCGTCATTGAGTAGGCGGTAGTAGCACCTTGAGCTCGTAAGGTTTCAATCGCATTTAAGGTATTGCGTACCCCTGCATCACCTATGGCATGGATGTGTGCTCCGTAGCCAATCTTGTTCAGCTCACTGAGCCACCATGCCATTTTTGTAGCTGGAATATACTCAAGACCATGGGGAATTTGAGGGGTATAACTCCAATCATAAGGATCTAAGGTGCTTGCTGTACCATTGATAATGATGCCATCACTGTATATTTTTACTTGGTTTATTTGTATAAGTCTTTGTTTGTCATTTGATTTTATTTTTTTGAAGAATGCAAGTTGCTCATTTGCCTCATCGGCTGGATATACCCAAGGACGTAGGCTCACCCGAGCAGTCAAGGCTTGATTTTTTTCTGCGGTTAACCAAGTTTCTAACCAACCTCTTTTCCAATATAAACGACCGTCTCCAATTGTGGTTATGCCATGTTTGCTAGCTTGAGCTAAACCATTAAGTAATCCTTGGTAGTTAGCTTCTGCTAAGTTAGGTTGGTTTTTCCATGCCTGTTCCATCAGGAGATCTCCCGCATTATCAAGCAGTATTCCGAGAAGTTTTCCGGTCGTTTTATCCTTAAGAATTTTTCCCCCTTGAGGCTCCTTTGAGTGTATGGTTATGCCCGCTTCTGCCAGAGCAAGTGAGTTGACCCACATGGAATGAGAGGTTTGCTCCATGATAATTACGGGGTTATTAGGGAATATTTCATCAAGGATTGCTAATGGACTGGTGTCGTTATCTTGCATTAATTGGCTTAGTTCATGCCCATAACCCAGAAGCCACTCACCCTCTTCAAGTTCCTCCTTGCAGGCACGCAAAGAGCGAATATACCCATTGATATCTTTATCTTCATCCAATAAGCAATCACTGCCTATTTCACTGGCGGCCTCAAAGACGTGATTATGGTTATCAACAAAACCAGGGAGTAAATACCCGCCTTTTAAGTCAATGACCTGAGTTTTATTGCTAACATGGTTCATCGCATTTTGTTCATCGCCTATGTAGACAATCTTGCCATCCTTGATGGCTAGGCTCGTAGCATTGTTGTGACCATAAATATTTGTATTGGTCAGTAAAGTGTCTGCCAGCTCCTCATTTGCACAGGCTGAAATCGTAAATAATCCTGTTAATGCCATTGATTTTATTAATAATGATTTTGATTGTTTATTTTTCATCTGACTTAGAGTCCAAAGTGGTGATCTATAACTTGTAGGATAAATGGAAGGGGTTTGGCTGTGAAAGTTAGTGAGTATCTGAAAAGTGAGATAGTCAATTCATTGGTTTCAATTTTAGTTATCGATTCAATTGAGTGTTGCAGATTTTGAATAATATGTTAGTGCAAACAACATTGTTAAGTGCAGGCTACACAATGGAACGGTCATATTCGATGACTGAATCAATAGTGGCATTAACTTGTTGAATACATAAGATACATCACAGTTTTTTATGCATTGACCTGAGTGATTTAGTTTAGGAACGTTGAATTTGAAGATAAATTATCTCGCCAATTCCATTTAATAAACGCTGCGCCCTAGGTTTACCAGCGTTGTTAGGTTAAAATGCGCGGTTGCAATTACCGTTAAGCGCCGCCTGCTTTGATGGGAAACCCATTAAAACGGCAACAATAAAGCGAAGTTAAAAATCCATGTTTGAAGTTAATCCAGTAAAATTCAAAATTAAGGAGCTTGCCGAGCGTACGCAGCTTCTTAGGGGGTATCTTTGACTACGATGCTAAGCATGAGCGTCTAGAAGAAGTCAGCCGTGAACTTGAAAGTTCTGAGGTGTGGAACGAGCCAGAACGTGCTCAAGCCCTAGGTAAAGAGCGCGCCAGCCTCGAAGCCGTCGTAAAAACTATCGATGATATGGACTCGGGTCTTGAAGACGTTGAAGGTCTACTTGAGCTTGCCATCGAAGAAGAAGACGAAGACACCTTCAATGAAACCACCAAAGAGCTGGATTATTTAGAGAGCCGTTTGGCCGAACTCGAATTCCGCCGTATGTTCTCTGGTCCACAGGACGCCTCAAACTGTTACTTAGACATTCAGTCGGGCAGTGGTGGTACTGAGGCGCAAGATTGGGCCAACATGGTACTACGTATGTATCTGCGTTGGGGGGAAGCCCACGGATTCAGCCCTGAGCTGATGGAAGTGACCGACGGTGACGTGGCCGGTATTAAGGGCGCGACCATTAAATTTACCGGTGAATATGCCTTTGGTTGGTTACGTACCGAAACTGGCGTGCACCGTTTAGTGCGTAAATCGCCATTTGACTCATCGGGCCGTCGCCACACGTCTTTCTGCTCGGTATTTGTTTACCCTGAGATTGATGACGATATCACCATCGATATCAACCCTGCTGACTTACGTATCGACGTATACCGCGCCTCGGGTGCCGGTGGTCAGCACGTTAACCGAACCGAATCTGCGGTACGTATTACCCACTTACCGACCAACACGGTAGTGCAGTGCCAGAACGACCGTTCACAGCACAAGAACAAAGATTCGGCGATGAAACAGTTAAAAGCCAAACTGTTCGAATTAGAAATGCATAAGCAAAATGCCGAAAAGCAAGCCGCCGAAGATGCCAAATCTGACATCGGTTGGGGCAGCCAAATTCGTTCTTATGTATTGGATGATTCCCGTATCAAAGACTTACGCACTAGCGTGGAGACGCGCAATACCCAAGCGGTACTCGATGGCGATCTGGACAAGTTTATCGAAGCCAGTTTGAAATCAGGGCTGTAATTAATTCAAAGGTATAGACGAGAAATAACATGACTGAACAAGTACAAGATGAAAACAAACTGATTGCCGAGCGTCGTGCCAAGCTAGACAGCATTCGCCCGAACTGCAGCGCGAATGCTCACCCTAATACGTTCCGTCGCACCCATAAAGCGGCAGAGTTGCAGGAAAAATACGGTCAAAATACTAAGGAAGAACTCGAAGCCTTAGGTTTTAGAACCAGCATCGCTGGCCGTATCATGGCAAAACGTGGCCCATTCCTAGTGATCCAAGACGTGTCTGGTCGTATCCAAGCTTACGCTGAAAAGGGCGTTCAAGCGGATCTGAAAGATCGTTACCAAGGTTTGGATATCGGTGACATCATCGGCGTGACTGGTCAGTTGCACTTGTCTGGTAAAGGCGATCTGTACGTCAACATGGAAGAGTACCAACTGCTGACTAAAGCACTACGTCCTCTGCCAGAAAAATTCCACGGCTTAACAGATCAAGAAACCCGTTACCGCCAACGTTATGTTGACTTAATCGTTAACGAAGAATCTCGTCAAGCCTTCGTAATGCGTTCAAAAGTGGTTGCAGCTATCCGTAACTTCATGATCAAAAAAGAGTTCATGGAAGTTGAAACCCCAATGATGCACGTGATCCCAGGCGGCGCTTCTGCCCGTCCATTTATCACGCACCACAATGCGCTGGACATGCCTATGTACCTGCGTATCGCGCCAGAGTTATACCTCAAGCGTTTAGTGGTGGGTGGTTTTGAGCGTGTGTTCGAAATCAATCGTAACTTCCGTAACGAAGGTCTGTCACCACGTCATAACCCAGAATTCACTATGATGGAATTCTATATGGCCTATGCTGACTACCAAGATCTGATGGACTTAACCGAAGAATTGTTAAGCTCAATTGCAATCGAACTCTTAGGTAGCGCGCAAATGCCATATGGCGAGCATACTGTTGATTTCGGTGGTCCTTATGCCCGTTTAAGCATGCTAGAAGCGATTCAGAAGTACAATCCTGATAACGCGACTATCCAGGCCATGACCTACGAGCAAGTGAAAGATCTTGAATTTATGCGTGAACTGGCTATCAGCCTTGGCATCAAGATTGAGAAGTTCTGGACCTGTGGTCAGCTATTAGAAGAAATCTTCGGTGAAACCGCTGAATGGCAGTTAATGCAACCGACTTTCATCACTGGCTACCCAGCGGACATTTCGCCACTGGCACGTCGTAACGATGACAACCACTTTATTACCGACCGTTTTGAATTCTTCATCGGTGGCCGTGAAGTAGCTAACGGCTTCAGCGAGTTAAATGATGCGCAGGATCAAGACAGCCGCTTTAAAGCGCAGGTTGATGCCAAAGACGCGGGTGACGATGAAGCCATGTTCTACGATGCGGACTACATCACTGCACTGGAACACGGTTTACCACCAACAGCAGGTCAAGGTATCGGTATCGACCGTTTAGTGATGCTATTCACTAACACTCACACTATCCGTGATGTGATCCTATTCCCAGCGATGCGCCCACAGGCTTAATTGCTGTATCGGGTTGCAGATAAAACCTGCGACCCAATGGCATTGGATGAATTTAAAAAACCAGCCTTTTGGCTGGTTTTTTTATGGATGTAATGCAAAAGTGAGCAATAGCTATTTTGCCAGTTTACATTCTTGAACGTTTTTCATGCCTTCGGTATCAGAGACTGCTTTTAGTCCTGCACCACCAACAAAAACGCCCATTTTGATATATTGCTCGAAGAAGTAATTTTTCCCCCCTTCGGTTTTCACTGTTAAATCATTTTCGCTGAATTCAGATTCGGTCGATAACTTCTGCTCACCAGGGGCAACTTCTTTATAGAAGTAAACTTTGTTGGCTGACTCACCAATTAGATTACCGTTAATGTAGATATTTTTCTTTAGTGCTTGTCCAGCAAAGCTATTACGGTAAACATAGATACCGCTTTTATTGTCAGCTGGTTTTTGGAATGTTTTTAACTTGGCATCTTCTTCTTGCGATGCCATTGGCACTGAAGCGCAACCAGTAAGAAATAGGCAAACAGCTAACATGGGGGTAAGTAGTTTTTTTAACATCATCAATCCCTAATTTAATAGTAATCAAAGGCAAGTGAAGTCCACTTTCGGCATAAATAACGACCGATAAGCTCTGTACAAATTTCAGTTATCAAGGAAGGGGCGGGAGATGTATAAAAAATATCATCCTGACATTCACCTTATTAAACTGACTAAATTTTGGTCTAAAACTGCTTTTTAATCAGCATGCTAAAGTGTTCTATCCTTGATGTGGCGCAATATAACTTAAATGGTATCTTTGGGCTATGTATTTGTAATTCAAATTAGGTAAATGTTTCGCGTATGATCGATATTTGTGATTGGCTTCATTGTGTGTTTCATTTTTGATTTTTAAAGTGGCTTTTACTTCTTCTTGATTAGGTTTGTAAATCAGTGATTGAGTTGCCCATATCAATATCGCTATTGATAAAATCGATACGAAATGATATGAGCAACTTATTTAGCGATGACTTATTGATAAGCGCCGCTGGCATAATGTAGCTCGTAACTATGGCTATAGATTTCGAGAATGTTGCCAAAGGGATCTTCCATATAGATCATGCGGTACGGCTTTTCGCCTGGATAGTAATATCTTGGTGCCTTCATCCGTTTCTTCCCACCAGCGGCGACAATTTTTTCAGCTAACTCTTCAAGGTTTGGATCTTGAACACAAAAATGGAATACGCCTGTTTTCCAATATTCAAAGTTGTTCTCTGGGTTTACTTGATTAGCAAATTGGAATAATTCGACGCCAATTCTGTCGCCTGTTGATAAATGGGCAATTTTAAAAGATCCCCAATTCGGGCCAAATACATCGGTACACATTTCACCAATCGCCGAATTATCCTCGATGATTTCTGTGGGCTGCATAATCAAATACCAGCCGAGTACCTCAGTGTAAAACTTCACTGCGGCATCGAGGTCGGGCACAGAAATACCAATATGCGAAAAAGTACGTGGATACGGTTTCATATTAACTCCTTACTGAAAATGGAATAAGCGCCAATGGAGCTGAACCATCACCGCCTCATTTTGTATAGGGTTAGTTTATGGCGTTGTATTGAATATTAAAAATTATCATTTATTCTTATTTTGATAATTTATAGTTATGATTTGATGAGTGCTTGATTCGGGAATGCTTATGCTTAATCAACAATGGTTAGCCACGTTCGTCACCTTAGTTGAGGTAGGACATTTTACTCATACTGCCAATAAGCTGTTTATGACTCAGCCGGGAGTTAGCCAACATATTAAAAAGCTTGAAGAACAAGTTGGTGTGCACCTATTGCTTAGAAAAGGTAAGCGGTTTGAGTTAACGGAGGCGGGAGCCATTCTCTATCAACATGCTAGACAATATCAGCTAGCTGAAACAGAGTTGCTAGCGCGCTTGCAAACGGATAATACCTATGTTGGCGAGTGTCGTTTTGGCTGTTCTGGGGCGATTGCGAGTTTACTCTATCCCCATTTTCTTGAGCGCCAAATCCAGTATCCTGAGCTTTGCGTGAAGATAGAGGCGGCGCCCAATCAGCGAATCGTATCTGGCATTTTAACTAACCAGCTCGATATGGGCATAGTGACAAAACGAGGAGAGGAGGCCGATCTCACATATCAAGCCTTAGGTTATGCTGAGTTATCTTTGGTGCTCCCAAGCCAATATCTGGTTGATAAGATTGGCATTGAACTCCTTGAACAAATTGGCTTTATCGATCATCCTGATGGTGACTATTACCTCCAGCAAGTATTGCAGGCCAATTTTGGTGGGAGAGCGCCAATGGTTAATTCCCGCACTGGATCGCCAGTCAAAGCGCATACCATGGCTTTTACCCATCACATCCGTCGCACGGGTTATGTTAACCAACTGAGTCAAATTCTGCTGCCCGTTGCTAAAGGGCTGGGTTTTACAGTACTTCCCTTAAGTACGGTCAACGCCTTTATGCCAAGGGAGAGTCTATGGGCCGTTGATCTTGAACAAAAAGTGCAGGAGTCTTTATATTTGGTGCACAAAAGCACTCGACCTTTGCCATCACGCTTTGACGCTTTTATCGAGATGGCGGCTCGCTTGATTGCTAATTAATACTGAAGCAATAATCTTGAGTAATCATGGTTTTTTAGTTTATTACTCTATTTTTATCGGTATTTTAGGTTTATGCGTTTGTTTCTTTGGTGTTTTTTTGATTGTTGGTACTTTTGCTGTCAAGTGTTTTGGAGCCAAAAACGAAGATATTCTTATAAATTTTGCTTAAAAAGTGCTGATATTGCTGATAAAAGTGGTGTTCTGTTCTATTCCTTTCACCATATACCTCTTATACTTAGCCTCAATCCTGTGCCGTAGCACATTCGACTTATTAACGACTCAGTGACATCTACATGAAGATCTCTTATCTGCTTGGTAGTTTTATTTTGGTATGCAGCAGTTTAACTGTTGCCGCGACAGCGCATTCAGCCGATTCGGCCTCTGTCACTACAAAAAGCACCGCCACTAAAGCAACAACTCCTAAAAAAGCTCATACGAAGCAAGAAGTTGCGGCCAATAGTGCACTGGTGGTTGATCTTAAAACCAATGAAATTCTCTATTCCAGTAATCCCGATGCGGTGAGGCCCATCGCCTCGGTGACTAAACTGATGACAGCCATGGTGACCTTAGACGCTAAGTTGCCGATGGATGAAAAGCTCACCATCAATATCAAGGATACTAAGGAAATGCGCGGTGTATATTCTCGGGTGCGCATAGGTAGCGAAATTAGCCGTAAAGAGATGTTATTGCTGACATTAATGTCATCTGAAAACCGTGCAGCCGCAAGTCTTGCCCACCATTATCCCGGTGGGCATAAAGCTTTTATTAAGGCGATGAATGCTAAAGCCAAAGCCTTAGGGATGAAAAATAGCCGCTTTGTTGAGCCTACAGGGCTATCGGCGAAAAACGTATCCAGTGCGCGTGATTTAGTGGTGTTACTCAAGGCCAGCCAAGGCTATCCCATGTTAGGCCAGTTAAGCTCTACCGAAAAGAAAACCGTAACCTTTGGTAAGCCAAAGTACAGCCTCGATTTTAGAAATACTAACCGATTGGTTTATAAAGATAATTGGGATATTCACCTCACCAAAACTGGCTTTACCAATGCAGCTGGCCATTGTCTTGTGATGCGTACTGAAATGGCCAAGCGTAAAGTGGCTTTTGTGGTGCTTGATGCCAAGGGCAAATATACCCACATGGCCGATGCCAACCGTTTACGCAACTGGCTAGAAACGGGTAAAGTTACGCCGATCCCTGCAGATGCTAAGCAATATAAAAAGCAGCGCAGTCAGCAGCAATTGGCTAAGGTCAGCGAGACCTAAGATTTAAGACTTCCTTTGACAATCATTGAATAAATAGGCCAGAAGCGATTCTGGCTTTTTTAGTCCATGTGGCATCCACTTGGTAAAGGATGATTAATGACATTCAACACAACCATCAATTGACCCACATAAGGGTGCTTTGTGAGTTGATTGGCCGTATCATTGGAAGGTTTTTCCCCCATGGATGATATACGTGTGGCGTTAGTATTTAAAAAACTCCAACTGATTTATGTGCCTTTTCTATTACTTAGTCTGTTATTTGTCTCAGGTTACAGCTTGCTGCACTGGTTGTTGCTGATCAAGCTGCAACTGGTGAGTATTGATGAATCCCTTGTTAACTTTTGGCTGCCGATGCTATTGCCTTGGCCCTTGTTGTTTTTCTATTTAAGACCAAGGCTTAAGTTATGCCACTTTACTAAAAGTAATAGCCGCTTTATTTATCTATTGATTGCTTCGCTGTTACTGGCGGTGCCAACTATAGTGGCGCAGGAGTACCTAAATAGCGCAACCGGTAAGTTGACACAGCTTGATTCGATCAACGAGTTATCACTACAGCCACAGACCAAGTATTACCAATTAAAACAGTTTTATATCGATAAAAAGTACATAGGCGTACAGCGTAATATTGAGCCAGTGGGAAAGGGTAATAATGAGCTACAAATGAGTCTGTATGTTGCCATGCCGATTTTTGCCAGTCGCAGTGAGAGTTGGCGGGAAGGGGCAAAGGGCATAGCTTGGTATGGTAAGCACTATCAGCAGACGATTAGCCATAAACTCGAAAAACATGAAAAAGAATCACTATATCAGGAGTTTATTCATCAAATTCAGCAAGAGTTTAATGGGTTTAATCCCGATGATTTTGTCTATTTTGAGCGTATAGGCCCTTCTAGTCGTTACACTCAACTATTAATGGCTGCTCAAAAAAGCACTGTGTACCATGACGCCTATCAAACGATCTTAATGCCAGTGAATCAGCCTTTTGAAGCACGTAATGGGCATAAACTGGCTTGGATGCTGGGATGGTTAAGCTTTGGCGCTATTCTCTGGTTGTTGATGAGTCTAATGTTAACATTGGATGGCACTCAACTAGCACCAAAAGCCCTCGCTGCGAAGTTAACAACGGCCGAACCCAAGGCTGAGTTTTATGCTTTTTTAGCTGAATTTAAACCTAGGGTTGGCTTTGTGATCACGCCCATTTTGCTCTTGAGCAAGGTCCTGATATTTATGTTGATGGTGTTTGCGAGCCATCACTTTATTACCTTACCTAATAGCGTGTTACTCGACTGGGGAGCTAACCTGCGTCAACTGGTGCTTGACCAGCAAGTCTGGCGTTTAATCAGCAATGTGTTTTTACATGGCGGTTTAATGCATCTGATTTTTAACCTCTATGGGCTATTTTTTGCGGGCATTTTTTTAGAACCGTTACTCGGCAAATGGCGTTTACTTGGGGTTTATCTGATGAGTGGTCTAGCAGCGAGCATTGCCAGTATTAGTTGGTACGAGGCGACCATTAGCATCGGCGCCTCGGGTGCCATTATGGGATTATTTGGCGTGTTGATCATGTGGATTTGGATGGGGTCCCTGCCCTTAGCCACCCATATGCTGCTGGCATTACATCTCACACTGTTCGTATCCGCAAGCTTAGTGATGGGGCTATTGGGCGGTGTGGATAATGCGGCGCATCTAGGTGGTTTAGGGAGTGGTTTGTTATTGGGATGCGTTTTACGGCCAATAGCGCTGAATCAAATGAATAAAAAGCCGAGGTAAAACCTCGGCTCAGTTGTGTACTCATTGTGTTTATGCATGCTCAAACATCAAAAATAGATACACGATAAACAGTACTAAATGGGTCGCACCATGTAATGCATTAGTGCGGCCGCTACTAAAGCTTACTTTGCAGACCATTAAAGTGGTGGCTAGCAGTACCATATCCGCCGCCGATAAGCCTAAATGCACCTCTTGATTTATGACACTACCTACAATCAACACGGCAGGTACTGTGAGCGCAATCGTGGCTAGCACTGAGCCAAAATACAGATTCATCGCCCGCTGAAGTTGATTGTTAAGTGCAGCCTTAAAACCACCGACAGCCTCGGGGGATAAGATCAAACAGGCAACAACAAAACCGCCAAGTGCTGGCGGCGCACCGAGGGACGCGACACTGTAATTAATGGGCATGGCTAAGGTTTTTGCCAGCAAAATTACCACCAACAAGTAACCAATCAACAGTAAGGTATGGTAGATATTGCTGCGCAATATGCCGTGGTGCTCTTCGTGATCTTCATTATCGGCATCAACAAAGAAGTGGCTGTGGCTCTTGGTTTGGACCACTAAAAAGATGCCATAGAGCAAAATCGAAATAATGATCAGCATCCAAGACATTGGCTTTGACATACCACCGACAGTGCCACCCTCGGTAAAATTCGGTAACACTAAACAGAGTAGGGCAAGGGGAATGATCGCCACTAAATAGGATTTAACTCCATCTAAGTTGAAGTGTTGGGTATGATAGCGCCAACCGCCCAGCAGTAGGGTGAATCCCACTAACCCGTTGGTAATAATCATGACTACGGCAAACATAGTATCCCGAGCCATGACTGGGTTGGGTTCGCCAGTTAACATTACCGAGGAAATCATCACCACTTCGAGTGAAATGACCGACAGGGTTAAAATTAAGGTGCCATAGGGGTCACCCAGTTTTATCGCAAGGGCGTCAGAGTGCCGCACCACGGAAAAAATAGCCCAAGTCACTACGCCTAAGAGGGCGAGAGAGACGGGAATGTAGGTTGATAGTGCGGTGCCATCGGCCAGTAAACTATCACCGCCCGTCTTAAAGAATACTAAGGTGAGTATTCCGAGTAGTAGGGCAAATTCGTCTTTGATAAATGTCTTCATAGGCAGTTGATCCAAAGCGGAAAAAGGCCGTTAGTATAGACATTGGTTATGACACACTTTGCATGAATTTTCCTTTAGATTTTGGGTTGGGAATAAATGTTTGAGCTTGATCACTTTTTATTCAAAACCCATTTCTCTGGCTAATCCCTTGGATTGCGCGGTCTTTACGAGCAATTTCAGCTTAACGCAATTGCTTTATCCATGGTGCTCGGTATTAATTAACTTGCCGAGTTGGTCAAAGTGGTTCCAATCCCCCGCTTGGCGATCGGCAAGATAACTGCCTTCACTGCGTTTTTCGCCATTAGGCCAAAATTGTTGCCATAAACCTTCCTTGCGATCCTTCAGATAAGTGCCTTGCTCGGCGAGTTTGCCATTGGCATGGTAGTAACTGGCCTCACCTTCTTTTTGGCCTTTTTGCCAGGTTTCAACACGTTGTGGTTTACCATTTTGGTGGTATTCCTTGAGTTCGCCATCAAGCAGCCCTTTGCTGTATTGGGCTTCACGTTTTAGCTGGCTATTGCTGTAATACTCTTTACTAGTGCCATGCTGTTGATTATCCAAAAACTCGCTACTGCTGGCTAAAATACCGTCCTCATACCAGCTTTCCCACAATCCGGTTTGTTGTCCCTTATCCAGAGTACCGCTGAGTTTAAGTTGGCCATTATTGGGATAATATTCGGCATAGGAGCCAGTTTTTTCATTATTATCATAGGTTTCTAACCTATAAACCACTTGCTTAAAACTGTAGTATTCGCGGGTGCCGTGGCGTTTATTATCTTTCCTGTAGGTTTTTTGGCTAACATTACCCTCAGGGATCACGCCATAGGTTGGGTCCTTGTCTTCGTAGCGATAATCGGTCCAAAGCCCAGTCTTTTGGTCATCCTGATAGTGGCCCGTGACGCGGCGGCGACCTTGGTAGTATTCGACGTAATCGCCATTAAGTTTACCCTGTTCAAAGGTTTGCTCTTTTTGCTTAAGGCCTGAAGCATATTGGATCCAAAGCCCTTGCTTTAAGCCTTCTTTGTAATCGCCTTCTTCATTGAGATCGCCATTGTAGTACCAGCGGCTAACACGGCCGTCGAGGGGATAGCTACTGCTGTTATCCGCCTTGCTGCGGGCGTAGTGGGCAAGTTCTCTGGGTTGACCATTGTCATAAAAGGACTCATATTTGCCGACCCAAGCACCTTCGATGCGCTCGCCGCGCTCATTGACTGAGCCATCTTCGTAAAAGGATTCAGAGCGGCCAGTCAGTTTGCCATTCACATAGACATCTAAACTGTGCAACTGGCCATTGGTATGGTAGCGACGAAATTCACCGTCACGTTGGCCTTGTTTCCACACTTCTGCGGTTTGCAATTTGCCACCGTTATAGCGCTCAAATAATCCATCCTTTAAGCCCATGTTATAGCTGCTTTTTTCGATGATGTTGCCATCAGCGTCATAACGTTCTGAGGGACCATGTAGGGGATACTGGCCGTTATCGGCCTGTTGGGAATCATGGTAGGTTCGCAGTTCTTTAAGTTGGCCATTAGGGTGAAAGTACTTTTGCACACCCGCGAGCATATCCTGCTTATAGTACAAATCGCTGGTCAGAACGCCTTCAAGGCTAAAGTATTGCTGACGCCCATCTAACATATCATTGAGGTACAGCTCTTCGACTTGGAGTTTGCCAAGTTCATTAAATTGCTGGCACTTACCGTGGCGTTGTCCCGCTTGATATTGGCATAGGCTCGCCAGTTCACCACTAGGGTAAAAGGTGCGTTCTTCACCCTCGAGTTTATCAAGATTAAATTGGCTGGCACTGGCTTTTTTGCCGTCGTCGAAAAAGGTTTCCCATAACCCTTGGCGGCGGCCGTCGGCATCAAAACGGCCGCTTACGACCACTTGGCCTGCGGGATTTTGTTCAAGATAGGGGCCGGTGAGTTGGTTATTGGCGTAGGTTTGGCTCTGGGAGAGGGTGCTGTTTTCATAAAAGCTTTCCCATTTACCGTGGCGCAGGTTATCAAGATAACTTTCTTGCGCCTGCAATTTACCGCTAGGGAAGAAACGTTTTACTTGGGATTTTTGACCATTTTGATAGACAGTGCTTTGGGTAACATGGCCTGTGGCGCTAAATTCTTTCCATTCGCCAACGGGGACGCCTTTGGCAAATTGTTGCTCTTCGGTCATCATGCCATCTAAATCGAACAGTCGCCATGTGCCATCTTGGTAGCCCTGTTGGTAGTTACCTTCAACGATTCTGCTGTTATTAGTATGAAATACTTGCCATTTCCCATTGGGTATTCCCTGAGAAAATTGCCCTAAGGTATAGCCTTGGTTATCGCGAACGATGGCAATATCACCATTTAGCGGCATGCCAGTAGCCAGATTGTAATAGCTGGGGATGCCATCCTGCTGACGGATTTCGACCATCATGGAAGACAGATTTTGCGCTGCCTGTACATGGACACTGGTTAAGCTGGCTCCCGCAATCGCGAGGCTGATAAAGCGAAATGGCGTATTATTCATGCTGATCCTTTGCTCTGGGTCTTAAGGGCGCGCCGTTTGCGGCCTATATAAGAGTCCTAATTTTTTTGCTGTTGAGTTTATCTGTCGGGCCGTGCACTTATATACAGTGATACAGTGCACGGCGCCAAGGTTTACGTTAAGCGATTAAGCGAACATGCTTAGGCTAAAACATCGGGAAATCAGAGTCACTGGTCACCACTGGCGGCGGTGTTTCCTGATTTAAAAACTGTCCATGATCGTAGCTATTAATCACCTCTATCCAGCCATGCTCCTCAAACTCGTATTGCTTACCATGAAGCCTGCCCTGCTCGTCATAATTGGCGATTTGGAGCACATAGTCCTCAGATGAGCGCAGTTCCCAATGGCCGACTTGTTTACCTTGATCAAAGCGACCATACCAATAACGTCTTTCAGGGTTAGGTATTGGGCGAAAACCGTACTCACCATCGGTAAATATCCAATCGCCATCCTGTTGGCCATTGCGGTATTCGCCTTTTTCATACAATTGACCATTGTTGGCGTAACGTTGCACTAATCCATCGGGGTTGCCATGGTTAAAATTTATTAATTCAAGCAGTTGCCCTGAACTTGTCTGATTACGAAACTCGCCATGGAGTTCTCCATTGTCATCATAGCTAAAGGTGAGGCTGGCATCCTCTTGCTGTTTCTTCCATTTGCCCGAGGGCTTGTCATTGGTATATTGACCCTGCTCAGCCACCCAACGCTTACCGGTTTCATGGTCGAATTTCACCATTTCATAGGCGCCTTCACGCTTGCCTGCGTTAAAATGCTCGCGGGTGATAACGTCTGTACCACTGCGGCTCTTGACGGATTCCACATACAAGCCAGTTAATTTTTTATCGAGTTCCTCGCGACGATTCACTAATTCGCCTTGCTCGTAGTCTTCGCTAAGTGACCAGTTTTTGAGTAGGTCGTTTTCTGTGCTCTCAATCAGTTGACCCTTGCTAAAGCGCTGCTGCTTACGATAAACCCAGCGATTACCTTGGTATTTGCTGTCGGTGGTTTTTTTAATTTGCCCTTGTTCATCGTATTCGATGGCTTGGAGCGCATCACCTTTATCGTTAGTCACTTCCTTTAATTGGATTTGGCCATTTTCATAGTAAGTCAGTTGCTCACCGACCTTATAATCAGCTTGATATTGGAAATGGTGTTTGACTTTGCCATTGTCAAAATATGCAAAATAGTCACCGTGCCTTTTGTCTTTAACGTACTCTTGGGTCGAGATGACTTGCCCATTTAGGCCCCAAGTGGTCTCGGTACCTTGCAATAGACCATCAACGCGATGTTCTTCACGGTTAAGTTTGCCAAGATTAAAATATTGGCTCACACAGGTCGGGTCATTACAGATTTTGGCGGTGATTTCACCTTCTGGGCCAAAATGTTCGCTGATGCCGACTTCTTGGCCATCTTTAAAGGTGGTTTTATAGCGGATATTGCCACCATTCCAATAACCCGTTTCGAGGCCTTGTTTCACACCATTTTCATAGTGCGACTCACTATATAATTGGCCGGTGGCAATGTATTTTTTAAGCAAGCCATGAAGTTGGCCTTGTTCGTTACGAAAGCCTTGTTCGTACGGCTTGCCATCCTCAAAATAACATTGATAAGCATCGCGGAATTGTTCGCTGGTGAGTGTTTTACCTATGTTGTTATCGGCGAGGGCACTGGCGCAAAAAAGCATATCTTTGTTTTTGTAATAAACCTCAGCCTTATAATGGCCGTCGATCACTTCGGTCGATTGTTTTAGATAGTACTGAGCCTGTTTTTCATCTTTGACAACCTTCCAATGGGCATCGAGTAACACCTTTTGCGCATTGGCATGGGTGCTGGTAAGTACGAGTGCTCCTAGGAGCAGTTTTACAGTAAATGGACGCATAACCGCTCCTTAAGGCAAAGGTTTAAAGGTGAATTCATAGGGGATATCGACGCTTTCTTTGGCTATCGTCATATAACTCACCTTGGCGGCGGGGCCAGTGACACTTAAATAGCGGCCATCGATTAGCACCTCGTTAATCCGCTGCTGAGTATTTTCGGGGAGTCGAATGGTTAACAGATTGCCTTGGGCATCTTCGACCTTAAAGTAATTGTTAAGATCGCTGCTCGGCTCATTGCCATATCCGGTTTGCGTCAGCCAAGACTGTAAATCGATTAACCAAGGGCGGTCTGTCGCGGCCAGTTCTAAAGGCTGCCAATGGATATCACCTTGGCAACGGATCTTACCCTTGATCTGCTTATCGTAGAAAAACTGCCGCACATGATCCGGAGTCATCAACATATAGGCACTGCCGTTTAGGCCATTGGGATCAAACTGCCAAGTGACTGGGTTTTTACCCTCATTAAAACCTTGTTCTATTTCAGGTTTACAGGCAGTTGCCAAAGCCGCTGACATGGGAATATACAGATTATGACCATTATCAGTCACAGGTTTTATCCCTTGGGTCGTATTGACTTCATTTTTAGTGGTATCTAGCGTCGGATTGGTGAAGCTACCTAGGCTAGTGCTGCCAAACTCGCTGGGAGGGTTTGCCAGATTTTTGTTGTATTCGGTAAATTGTACAAAGCGGATCGTCTTGGTTTGGGTTAACTCCGGCTGGGGTTGCTGCTCCATCAAGATGACCGTCTTGGGGATTTCATCCAGCTTGAGTAGCAGGGCGTTAGTGGTCAGATGATGGCTCTCATCGGCACCTATTAATTGCTCTAGCAGTTCCTTTTCCGTCGCCGCAAGCCATGTAGGATAATTACCCTCGCGACGAGCCTCCGCCATCATGCCTTTAAACTGTTGGAAAGGAAGATTAATACTCTGATTGTCACTCTGCTTCGATATGACTTTAAAGAGCTTTGCCTCGGCATCGAGCACTTGGATTGTTAGGCTGGCATCACCAAAGGTGTAGGGCTTTGATACCAGTTCATCCCACGACTTTTCGACGATCTTATTCGCCTGTGGGATAAGCGTTAGCTTGGCATTAATATGGTCTATCTGCTTGAGTTTATTCGCGGTGTTATCCCAACCTGTGGCAATAATATCGGTTGAAGACTCAATCGTGCGATTGTAATTCCTCGCCCAACCTTTGCCATGTTGCCAGAAGTGAATGTCAATCGGTTTACCGCTTGCATCATAGGCGCTTAAGTCTTCATAGCGCACATCGGCCTCCACATATTGCGGACTCATATTGTGGACAAAGCGCAATTGCAGATCTTCGGGGGTATCTGTGCCCCAAGGGCCAACATTATCTAAAATACCTTGCTGCTCAGGTAATAAGGATTTAATAAATGCCTCGTCATTAGGGCGATATTCCTGCGGTACATCGCTAATGCGGTACAGCTCTTTTTGCTGATCATCCCTATCGCGCTCAGCATCAAAGGTATCATCGGCATGCCATAACATGCCCATGATATAAGGCCTATCTTTAGGCGCCATCACGATACGATGGGTGAAGGTGCTGCCTTGGCGTTCTTCCCGTTGAAAAAACACCATGCTCTCTAACCAACCGGTTTTGCGGTTAAGTTCGAACTTACCATAGGCCTTATACTTGCCTTTTTCACCTTGTAAAACGGCGATCAACTTATCTTCACTGACCTGCTCAACCGTCCAAGTTAAGCGCCCATCCATGGGGGCGCTTATGCTATAACCGACGCGAGGCTCAAGCGCCACAGGCAAGGTTGGAGCTTGTTTAAACAAGTTATTAAGATTATGCCAGCGCTCAAATAACTCCTTGAGATCTTTTTGATCCATCTTGGCAATGGGGGTTAATTGACGGACTTCACCATTGTTAAACTCCACCTTAAAGCCATCTTTAACCAACTGAACGATTTCATTGGATTTGGCTCTAGGGTCGATATTACTCACCGGAATGGGTATGCCATAATCGCTAATTTGCAGCAGGTTAGGTTGGATAAAAAAGCGGGCGTTATGGGTTAATGGCGTGGTTAAGCTGGCCGCCTTGCTCTCTGCATCCTGTAATTGGTAATCCAGCAGCAATCGTGCCTGCAACACTTTGCGGGTTTCGAAACCATCATTAAGGTGTGAGGTGGAAATAATCTGATACTCACGCTCAGTGGGTATGCCAGCCGAGGTGGCAGAAACGCTATTATCGCAAGCGGTTAACAGCGTGAGCGTAGCAGTGATGCAAATTATCCTACATATCCCTATAGCCATCTGAACTCCATTGGCAATTTATGTTATTGAAATGTAAACTGATTCGTTTGTAAATTGGCGACATTATACACAAAAAAGCCCCTATGGAATAAAAAGCGCTCGGCAGAATAAAGCAAAGATTGCGGCAAGGAGAGCCGAGAATTATTAGGTTGATAACACAAGCAGATTGCCCTGATAAGCCCTTATCCTTTACGCTTAGTGACGCCGATAAATTACCCACAAGCTATGTAAACCTGTGGTTAGCTTGTTCAATGGAGAGAAAACGATGAGCTCAGATGATAAGCCAGAACTAACCACAGCACCTTCCCAAGCCATCCCGCAGGAAGCCTTTGATTGGTATGATGAGTATGCCCACGGGATCATCGACCGCCGTGAGTTTATGATGCGCCTCGCAGGTTTAGTGGCACTGGGTTTTACCCTCAGCACACTCACAGGCGCACTGATGCCTAACTATGCCTTAGCCGAACAAGTCTCCTTTAACGATCCCACAATCCAAGCCAGTTATGTGAAGTTTCCTTCCCCCGAAGGCTATGGCGAAGGGCGGGGTTATTTAGTCTTGCCAAGCGCGTTGCTGATCCCTGGCCAAAAGGCTGGCGATCCTAAGACCTTAGATCCCACTAAAAAAGCCCCCGTGGTGTTAGTGGTACACGAAAACCGTGGCCTTAATCCTTATATCGAAGATGTGGCCCGCCGCTTAGCGGCCAAGGGTTATATCGCCTTTGCCCCCGATGCGCTTTACAGCCTTGGTGGATATCCTGGTAATGATGATGCGGGCCGCGCCATGCAAGCGAGCCTCGATAGAGCCAAAATCGAGCAGGATTTTATCGCCGCCGCCCGCTTTTTAAAGTCGCACCCGCAGAGTAATGGCAAACTCGGTGCCGTCGGATTTTGCTTTGGTGGTTATATCGTCAATATGCTCGCCGCCATCATCCCGGACGAGCTTGCCGCAGGCGTGCCTTTTTATGGCACCCCAGCGGTCACTGAGCTACGCAGCCGAGTTAAAGGCCCGCTAATGTTACAATTTGCCGCTTTAGATCAACGGATTAACGATACATGGGCCGAGTATGAAGCCCAGCTAAAGGCCAATAAAGCCGATTACGCCGCTTATCTTTACCCGAATGTGAATCATGGTTTCCACAATGATTCCACCGCCCGTTATGATGAGCCAACGGCTGAGCTCGCATGGGCAAGAACCTTGGATTTCTTTGGCAAACATTTACTCGTATAAGCCCATTTTGCGCCATTGCGACGGTTGAAAAGCAGATGTTTCTTCCGTTGCCAACTTGTAGGTGATTCGTTGTTTTATGCGCGAATGGGATCAAAATACTTGCTATCAGTTCCCATCTCGCTAGAATGCCCGCTCGAATACCTTTAAGTAGAGGCGCGCTGCCTATGACTACTTGTGCGGAGGGTGATGCCGCAGATGTACAAGGAAAGGAGTCAGCGCCGAAGTAGCCAGGTCATCAAACCGAGCTGCTGGTTTTGCATCAAATAGGTGCAAGACTGCCATAGTCATCCACTATGGAGCGCTACCTGAAGGGGCTGAGGAGTATTACCTCCCTATAGGTTTTGTTTCTTTATCCTCTCGGTAGATCTCCACCCGTTTTCTTTAGGTGAAAAGAGATCATGGAAATTAGTCATTTTGCCGACTCCGGTTGGTCAGTGCTTCCCCCTTTGTTAGCCGTCGCCTTGGCGATCATCACTCGCCGCGTACTGTTATCCCTTGGCGTAGGGATTGTGGCCGGCAGTTTGTTACTCAATCAGTTTTCTCCCTTTGATTCATTGCACTATATGTTCAATACCGTGCTGAGGATTTTTTGGGTCGATGGCGCACTTAATCGCGACAATATCAATATGTTGCTGTTTATGTTGCTGCTCGGTGGGCTGATTAGTTTGATGAGCGTCTCTGGCGCCACCCGCGCCTTTGCCGAATGGGCGGCCAAGCGCGCTAAAACTCGCCGCGGCGCTAAGGGCTTAACTGGCATCATGGTGTTTGCATTTTTTATCGATGATTTTTTCCACAGCTTATCGGTGGGGGCGATTTGCCGCCCGGTGACCGACCGCTTTCAAATCTCCCGCGCCAAACTGGCCTATCTTTTAGATTCCACCGCCGCGCCCGTGTGTGTGCTGATGCCTATCTCCTCTTGGGGCGCCTATATTATCGCCCTCGTTGGCGGCATTATGGCGGCCCACGGCATCACAGACCAAAGCCCCATCTCCGCCTTTGTGGAGATGATCCCGATGAACCTTTACGCAGTGTTTACCCTGCTGATGGTGCTGGTGGTGATTGCCTTTCAGCTCGATATCGGCTCGATGCGCTGGCATGAAGAGCGTGCTTTGCAGGGCAAATTGTGGGATGAATCTAAAGGCCGGCCGATTGGCTTAGATATGGAAAGCCCAGAGGATAGCAACGGCGGCATGATTGACATGGTGCTGCCCATCTTCACCCTAACCGCCGCTACGGTTTACTTTATGATTGACTCGGGCGCCGCGGTGCTTAGCGCGCAAGGGCTGCCCTTTAGTGTGCTTGGCTCCTTTGAAAACACTAACGTAGGCTCATCGTTAGTGTATGGCGCTCTATGCAGCTTAGGGGTATCGATTGCCTTGGCGCTGCGCCTAAAACTTGGCGCAAAAAACTGGATCAAAGCCGCGCCCCAAGGCGTAATGGCGATGCTGCCAGCCATCAATATTCTGCTGTTTGCCTGGGCGATTGGCGCCGTAGTGCGCGATGTTGAAACCGGTAAATACCTAGCCTCCCTTGCCAATGGTAACTTGCCAATTGAAGTGTTGCCTGCAGTGGTGTTTGTGTTGTCCTGCGCCATGGCATTTGCTACTGGCACCAGTTGGGGCACCTTTGGCATTATGCTACCCCTTGCTGGCGATATGGCCGCCGCAAGTGATATCAGTTTAATGCTACCAATGCTTGCCGCAGTGCTCGCCGGCTCAGTGTTTGGTGATCACAGCTCGCCGATTTCGAGCACTAGTATTTTGTCGGCAACCGGCGCAGGTTGCCATCATATCGACCATGTGATGACCCAGCTGCCCTACGCCCTTGCCATGGCCTTTGGCGCCGCCTTAGGCTACTTGGCCATGGGCTTTATGCATTCGACCTTAGCGGGTGTATGCGTTAGCGCCCTGTGGTTTATCCTGTTTAGCGCCTATCACCTGCAAAAGGCTAAAACCCGCCAAGCGCTTGCGAGCGCCTAAGGCCCGGGTGAGTTTCTTACAAAGCCGTTAAATAGCGCTCATTAAAAAAGCCGTGTGGTTAACCACTCGGCTTTTTGTTAGGTGTCTTTTTATCTGTGCTTTTAAAGGGCTCTTGTTACAAGCCCATAGGATTAGCCTAGCAAGGCTTATTTAACCTGAACTAGGGATAAGAAATGTTGAACTAATAGCCCTCCAAGTGATCGGATCTTTCGACCAAGAAAAGCCCCATCACACCGGAGGGCTTTTGCATAAATGAGTGGAAGTGTTTTGCGATGTCGATGATTTTTGCGCTGTTTTTATTCCAGAATGGGAAAAAACGCTGTTAACCGATGGCACACGCAAGCGTCAACGTGCTGGCCGTATGACGATGAGCGAAGTGATGACCATCATCATACTTTTTCAGATGTCTCATCACCGTGATTTCAAGAACTTTTACATTGGCTACTTGGCTCATTTCTATAAATCCGCTTTTCCCAACTTACTCAGCTATACCCGCTTTCTTGAGGTGATGCCGACAGCGTTAGTGCCGCTTTGCAGTGACTTTACCTGTCTCAAAAGTGAACCCACTGGCACTGAATTTGTTGATTCAACCCGCATCAAAGTGTGTCATAACCTACGTATTCATCGCCATAAAACCTTGGCGGGGCTGGCGTGCAGAGGTAAAGGCACCATGGGGTGGTTCTATGGCTTTAAGCTGCATTTGATTGTGAATCATCAAGGCGGAATAGTGGCGGCCAAAGTGACCCCAGCGAATGTACATGACACAAAACCGATGAATGAGATGGTGCGCAGTGATATGGATAAACTCTATGCAGATAAAGGGTTTATCAGTAAAGCGCTGTCCAGTGAATTGCAGGAAAAAGGCGTCACACTGGTAACAAATGTGCGTAAGAATATGAAAGAAAAGGTAATGTCGTTATGGGATAGAGCAATGTTGTCGAGACGTTTCATCATAGAAACCATCAACGACCAGTTAAAAAATATCTCTCAAATAGAGCACTCTAGACACCGCAGCGGGCATGGTTTTATGCTCAATATGATTGCGGGGCTCATCGCCTATCAATTGAAAGACAATAAGCCACAATTGAACATCACTAGCGCGGAGTTTAATGCTATTGCAGTTATGGCTCGTTAAACCGATCTCAGGTTAATTAATTGTCTGTGTGGTTTTGCGTGTATTTTGAGTATCGCAAAGGGTTGTATATATGTCGCTCATATATTGCCCATATTTAGCCAAGCGCGAATATGCCGATGGATGATTATCTGCAGGTGGGATTTATAAATAAGATTTTCTAAACAGGCATTTTTTGAAAAGTCATCCTCTATATAAAAGAGGCTTGAGTTTAGGCTCAGCTAAAGAGTGTTTAACTGAGCCGGATAAGTGTTTGTTGAACTAGATTGGTTTTGAATTGAACCAAATAGTTTTTGAACTCATCGAGAAGGATAAACCCCGTCGTCAACGGTGACGTAAACTGAGTTTATCCTAATCGATTGCCACCGCTCCCTCAAGGCCATCAAGATGATGGGCAGAAGGGCACTGTAACATCGCGTTACTGCAACACCACGTGCTGGAAACCCTGCACCAGAGTGATGACCGGCTGGGGATAGAGTCCCAGCAACACCACCAGCGCGGCAGAGAGCAGTACTACCACGCCACCGGAGGAGAGTGCCCAGTCGGCGCTGGCATCCCGCTGCTGCATGCCCGGTTCGCGCAGATAGAGGGTCACCATCACCTTGAGGTAGTAGTAGAGACCCAGGGCGCTGCCGAGCACGATGGCACCGGAGAGCCACCAGAGCTGTGCCTCGACGGTGACGCCGATGAGGTAGAACTTGCCGATAAAGCCGAGCGTCATCGGAATACCGGCCAGAGAGAGCATCATCACCGTCAGCACGGCGGTGAGGTAAGGACGCTTCCAGAACAGGCCGCGATAGCTGTGCAGGGAGTCTGCATCCTTGCCGCGATAGGGGCTCGACATCATGCTCACCACGCCAAAGGCACCCAGACTGGTGAAGAGATACATCAGCAGATAGACCCCGGCCGCTTCCACCGGCATCTGGCCGATGCGGCTCGCCACGATCACCGCCAGCAGATAACCAAAGTGGGAGATGGAGGAGTAGCCCAGCATCCGTTTGACGTTGGTCTGCACCAGTGCCAGCAGGTTGCCGACGAGGATGGAGATGACCGCCATAGCAGCCAGCAGCCAGTGGATCATGGGATCGCTCGCCGCCGGGACCGCCAGATAGAAGCGCAGCAACACGGCAAAGACCGCCACCTTGCTGACGGTGGCGAGGAAGGTGGCGACCGGTGCCGGGGCACCTTCATAGACATCCGGGGTCCAGAGGTGGAAGGGGGCCAGCGACAATTTAAAGGCAAAGCCGACCAGCATTAACCCCAAACCGCCCATCAGCAGTGGGTGGTGAGCCGGGCTCTCGGCCAGGGTCTGCCCCAGGGCGGCAAAGCTCAGGCTGCCTGCCTGTGCATAGAGCAGCGCCATGCCAAACAGCAGGAAGGCGGTGGCGGCGGCAGAAAGCACCATGTATTTCACCGCGGCTTCCAGCGAGTGGCGCTCGCGGTAGGCGTAGCCCACCAGACCGAACATCGGCAGGGTCAGCATCTCGATCCCGATAAACAGGGAGGCGAGGTGGCGGGAGCAAGCTAGCACCAGACCACCGGCTGTGGCGATCAACAGCAGCAGGAAGAACTCCTCCCTGTTGTCCGGGTAGGCTTTCAGCCAGGACTGACCGAAGGTACAGGTGGCCAGAGCGCCGATCAGAACCAGTCCCATGTAGAAGACGGCGTAACTGTCCACTTGCAGCAGCGGGGTGACCCCCTGATCCCCCTGCGCCATCACGATGGGCAGCGAGAACAGTGCCATGTTGAGGCCAACAATGGTCACGGTAAAGGCGGTGGTGACACAGCGGCGCCAGGCGATGGCCAGCATCAGGGCCGCCATGGCCCCGGTGGTCAGCAGCAGGGGAAGCAGTGCCAGCAGTTGGGAAGCGGAGAAAGTCATTGCAGGGCTCCAGCAGTCGGCAGCAGATACCAGTGCAGCACGTTGATGAGGCTGCTGCTGGCGGTATCAATCACGGGTTGGGGATAGAGGCCAAGCAGTACCAAGAGACCTGCAATCACCATCATCATGGTCAGCTCGCGGCGATCCAGTCCCTTGAGCACACTATCATCCTTGGCGGGGCCAAAGCAGGCGCGCTGCAACATGATGAGGGAGTAGACCGAGGCCAGTACCAGACCGAAGGTGGCGACCGCCGTGATAACCGGGGCCACCTGGAAGCTGCCGACCAGGATCAGGAACTCGCCGACGAAGTTGCCGGTGCCCGGCATGCCGAGCGAGGCCACCGAGAAGAACAGCATCACGCCAGGCAGATAGCGCAGGCGTCCCCACAGGCCGCCCATCTGGCGCAAGTCGCGGGTGTGCAGCCGCTCGTAGAGCTGACCACACAGGATAAAGAGACCGGCAGCGGAGAGACCGTGGGCGATCATCTGCACCACGGCGCCCTGCAGGGCCACTTCGCTACCCGAGTAGATGGCGATCATCACAAAGCCCATGTGGGAGATGCTGGTATAGGCCACCAGCCGTTTGATGTCGGTCTGGCCGAACGCCACTATGGCGCCATAGATGATACCGATCAGGCCCAGCACCATGGCGTAGGGGGCAAATTCGGCCGAGGCTTCGGGGAACAGCGGCAGGGCAAAGCGCAGCAGACCGTAGGCGGCGGTTTTCAGCAAAATACCGGCCAAGTCCACCGAGCCTGCGGTCGGTGCCTGACTGTGGGCATCCGGCAGCCAGCCGTGCAGCGGCACCAGCGGCATCTTGACCGCGAAGGCGATGAAGAAGCCCAGCATCAGCAACCACTCAACGCTGTTGCTCATCGGGGTGTTGAGCAGGTCCAGATAGTTGAAGGTGTAGACACCGGTGGCATGCTGGTGGGTCAGCACCAGCCCGATGATGGCTACCAGCATGATCAGGCCACTCACCTGGGTGTAGATAAAGAACTTGGTCGCGGCGTTGATCCGTGATTTGCCGTCAGTGACCGAGTGGCCCCACAGCGCAATCAGGAAGTACATGGGGACCAGCATCATCTCCCAGAAGAAAAAGAAGAGGAACAGGTCCAGCGCCATGAAGACGCCGAGCACCCCGCCCAGGATCCACAGCAGGTTGAGGTGGAAGAAGCCGATGCGCTGCACGATCTCTTTCCACGAACAGAGGATGGCCAGCACCCCGATAAAGCAGGTGAGGATCACCATCAGCAGCGACAAGCCATCCACCGCCAGATGCAAAGAGATGCCAAAGCGGGGGATCCACGGCAGGCGCCACTCGGCGGCCCAGGCGGAGGCGGCACCGGTGACGCCAGCGCTGTCGAGACCGGTCGTGGCAAGCGAGAAGTCACTGCCGAGCCAGATGGCGCAGGAGAGCAGCAGGCTGGCGCTCATGGAGATGAGGGCTACCCAGCGGACAAACTGCCCGCCGAGACGCTCCATCTGCCAGCAGAGCAAGCCGCCGATAAAAGGAATTAGCAAGATCCAGAGTAAGGTCACGGTATCAGCTCTCGTTCAAGTTCATATAAGATTGCTCGCCCTGTGCAATCAGGGCGGGCAAACAGCCTAGCGCTGGGAAGGTCCGATGGTTCATCGTGTTATCCCAGTAGTAACAGAGCAAGCACCAGCACGGCGCCGATCCCAATGGAGGCTGCATACCAGCGCAGATTGCCGGTTACCGTCCAGGCCAGCAGCTGGTTGCCACGCAGGGCAAGCCAGGCGGGCAAGCCCATCATCCAGTCCAGCGGATCCTGCCCGACCAGACGGGTCGCCAGCAGATAGGGTTTGACCCACAGCTGGTCATAGAGCCAGTCAAAGCCCCAGGCGTTGAACCAGAGGGTGCTGAGCAGACGGCCCGGTGCGCTGTTGGCAATGGAGGTGGCCAGACGGCGCTCACCGAGGAACAGAAACGCGGCCAGCGCGATTCCAGCAATGGCGATGATGCCGGAGGTGATTTCCAGGGCATGACGACCCTCTTCGATATGATCCCCCGGGCCTGCGGGCAGCACACCTGCCAGTGGCGGGGTGATCAGCGCCCCGATGCCGGTGGAGAGCACCAGCAACACCAGCAGCGGCAGGTGGTGAGCCAGACCGTGGCCCGCATGGGCTTTGGTCTGCTCTTTGCCATGGAAGGCGATAAAGATCAGCCGGAAGGTATAGAGCGAGGTGAGGAATGCCCCCGCCAGACCGGCCCACAGCAGCGCGCTTTGGCCCGAGGCCTCTACTTGCCACAGGATGGCGTCCTTACTGTAGAAACCGGAAGTGACCAGCGGCAGCGCGGCTAGCGCCGAGCCACCCACCAGGAAGCAGGCATAGACCAGCGGCAGGCTCTTGCGCAGGCCACCCATCTTGAAGATGTTCTGCTCGTGGTGGCAGGCGACGATGACGGCACCGGCGGAGAGGAACAGCAGCGCCTTGAAGAAGGCGTGGGTCATCAGGTGGAAGATGGCCCCTTCCCATGCGCCGACACCCAGTGCCAGGAACATGTAGCCAATCTGGCTCATGGTGGAGTAGGCGAGGATCCGCTTGATATCGGTCTGAACCAGCGCAGCAAAGCCTGCCAGCACTAGCGTGATGGCGCCAACCAGACCGACCAGATGCAGCACCTCAGGCGCCAGCAGGAACAGGCCGTGGGTACGGGCAATCAGGTAGACACCGGCGGTCACCATAGTGGCGGCGTGGATCAGTGCAGAGACCGGGGTCGGGCCAGCCATTGCATCCGCCAGCCAGGTTTGCAGCGGCAACTGGGCCGATTTTCCGACCGCACCACCCAGCAGCATCAGGCAGGCCAGCGACAGGGCAGGGGAGCCCTCGGCAAACAGGGTGGGCGCCCGCACCAGCAGTTCGTGGATATTAAGGGTGCCCAGTTCCTGGTAGAGGATAAACAGGCCGATGGCGAGGAACACATCGCCCACCCGGGTCACGATAAAGGCCTTGAGGGCCGCCGCGCCGTTGTTGCGATCCTTGTAGTAGAAGCCGATCAGCAGGTAGCTGCACAGTCCCACCCCTTCCCAGCCGAGGTAGACAAACAGCAGGTCATCGGCCAGCACCAGAAACAGCATGCTGGCGATAAAGAGGTTGGTGTAGGTGAAGAAGCGGGAGTAACCCTCTTCCCCGCGCATATACCAGGAGGCAAACAGGTGGATGAAGAAACCGACCCCGGTCACTACCCCCAGCATGGTCAGCGACAGGCCATCCAGTGCCAGCGAGAAGCTCGGGGTAAAGTTGCCCACCACCATCCATTGCCACAGGTGCTGGATATAGACGCCCCCCTCGGGCGGGTTGGCCAGAAAGTCCATGCCGACCCACAGGGTGGTGAGGGCCGACAGGCCAATGGAGCCCACCCCGATCAGTGCCGAGGTACGCTCGCCAAACCGGCCGAGGGAGAAGGCCAGCACCAGCCATCCCAGCAGCGGAAATAGAAAAGTCAGATATAAGAGGCTCATCCGCGCATCTCGCTCACAGTGTCCACGTTCAGGGTGTGGTAACGACGATAGAGCAGCAGTAACAGGGCGAGGCCGATACTGGCCTCTGCTGCCGCCAGAGAAATCACCAAGATGTACATGATCTGGCCATCGGCCTGGGCCCAGCGGCTACCCGCCACTACAAACGCCAGTGCCGAGGCATTCATCATGATCTCGATACTCATCAGGATGTAGAGCAGGTTGCGGCGGATCAGTAGACCGCACAACCCGATACAAAAGAGCGCCGCGGCCAGCAGTAGGCCGTGCTCCATTGGGATCCCTGTCATTGCTGACCTCCTTCCTGTCCAGAGTGGGATGCTGAGCGCGGGACGCTGAGCACTTCACCACTCTTGTCCTCCCGGCCCAGATGATAGGCGGTCACCATACCCGCGAGCAGCAGGATGGAGGCAAGCTCTACCGCCAGCACATAGGGGCCAAAGAGCTCGATACCGACCTGCTTAGCGCTCACCTCAGTGAGCCCTATTTGGCCGCCAGTCACGCCCAAAATGCCGTGGGCCAAAAAGCCCAGCAGCGTTAGCGACAGTAGCCCAGGGCCCACCCAAGTCATGGGGGTCAGCCAGTTTTTTTCCTGCGCTTGGTCCGAGCCTAAGTTGAGCATCATCACCACGAACACGAACAGCACCATGATGGCGCCGGCGTAGACAATCACCTGCAGGGCGCCCGCAAAGGCGGCGCCCAGGCAGAAAAAGATCATGGCCACGGCGATGAGGGAGATGATGAGATTGAGCAGCGCATGCATTGGGTTGCTGGTGCTTATCACCCGCAGCGTGCTGTAAACGGCCACTAGGGCCGAGGCATAAAATGCCAGTTCCATGATTGACTCCTCAGGGCAAAAGGCTCTTAACATCGATGGGTTTGGCTTCGTTCTCGGCATCCCCTTTCGGCTTGCCGTCGATGGCCATCCCGCTCATGCGATAGAAGTTGTAGTCCGGGTATTTGCCGGGGCCGCTGATCAGCAGATCTTCCTTCTCGTACACCAGATCCTGGCGGCGATACTCGCCCATCTCGAAATCCGGCGTCAGCTGGATGGCGGTGGTGGGGCAAGCCTCTTCACACAGGCCGCAGAAGATGCAGCGAGAAAAGTTGATGCGAAAGAACTCCGGATACCAGCGGCCATCGTCCCGCTCGGACTTTTGCAGCGAGATGCAGCCGACTGGGCAGGCAACTGCACAGAGGTTACAGGCCACGCAGCGCTCGTCGCCGTCGGGGTCGCGGGTCAGTACGATGCGCCCGCGGTAGCGGGGTGCGGCATAAACCGCCTCTTCTGGATAGTTGAGGGTTTCGCGCGGGTGCCAAGCATGGGAAAACACCATGCTCAGGCTGCGTAACTGGGTGCCGACACCCTGGATAATGCGTAAAATTTTCATCTTATGTCTCACTGCACATTCATCAGCACCACCGCCGCGGTGATCAACATATTGATCAGGGTCAGCGGCAAGCAGACTTTCCAGCCAAAGGACATCACCTGGTCAAAGCGCGGGCGAGGCAGAGATGCCCGCAGCAGAATGAAGAACACCATAAAACAGGCGGTCTTCAGGGCAAACCAGAAGAAGGGCGGCAACCAGGGGCCATGCCAGCCACCAAAGAAGAGGGTCACGATGAGAGAAGAGATCAGCACGATGCCGATGTACTCGCCCACGAAGAAGAGCCCCCATTTCATGCCCGCGTACTCGATGTGATAACCGTCCGCGAGCTCCTGCTCGGCTTCCGGCTGGTCAAACGGGTGACGGTGGGTGACGGCAACGCCGGCAAACAAGAAGGTGATAAAGCCCAAGAACTGCGGCACCACGTTCCATAGACCTGCCTGGGCCTCGACGATATCCCGCAGGTTGAAGCTGCCGGTTTGGATCACGATCCCCATCAAGGAGAGACCGAGAAACACCTCGTAGGAGAGGGTCTGGGCCGAGGCGCGCAAGCTGCCGAGCAGGGAGTATTTGTTGTTGCTCGACCAACCGGCGAACAGCACCGCATAGACCGCGAGCCCCGCGATGGCCAGGATGTACAGCAGCCCCACGTTGAGATCCGCCACGCCCCAGGTGGGGGTGATGGGCACTACCGCAAACGCCAGAATAAAGGCGGTAAAGGCGATAATAGGGGCCAAGATAAAGATTCGGCGATCGGCAAATGGCGGGATCCAATCCTCTTTAAAGAACATCTTGATCATATCGGCGAGCAGTTGAAACAGGCCAAACGGACCCACTCGGTTGGGGCCGTGGCGGTCTTGCCACAGGGCCAGCAAACGGCGCTCGATGAAGCTCATGAAGGCGCCAGCCCCCACGATGCCAACGAGCACTATCAATGCCTTACCGATTTCTAGCAACAGTTCAGTTAGGGAGTCGCTCATGCAATTGCCTCCTGCAGGTTAGCAAGATACGCCTGATGCAGGGCCGTTGGTAGGCCACTGACCCCAAGGGGCAGACCCACTAAACCTTGACTGAGCTTCTTGCTTAGGCGCAGGGGCAGGCGCCAGTGATTGCCACCCCACGAGAAGGCGACAAGGCCGCCCTCGACCAGCGCAAAGCGCGCGGCATCATGTGGGTTCAGTACCAGCATAGGTTCGCTCATCCGCGCTTGGATCACCGGGCTTCTGGCCGAGAGCTCCTCGCCGCCAAACAGCTGGGCATAGTTGACCACCTGCAGGGCATCGGCTGTCTTAAAGGGCGCGGGGATGGCGCTAAACCAGTCGAGGGTATCTGCTGTGGCTTCCAGCAGACGGCGGCCGGGATCGCCCGCACGCAGATGACCACCGACTTCATCCTGGAACTTGTTCCAAGCCGACGGTGAGTTCCAGCCCGGCGCCCAGGCAAAGGGCACCTGCGGCATGTCTTGGCGGGATCCAGCGTAGCCTTCCATGGAGAAGTTAAAGGGCGAGTCGGGATCTTGCGCGACCCGTGGCTCGCTGACGTTCTGGTTGGCGAGCATGGAGGTGCGACCGCTGTAACGGTGCGGCTCACGGGCCAGACGCATGCCGCGAATACGCAGGCCGGCGTTGGGAGCGGCTTCTAGCATAGTGGCGAGCAGCGGGACGCTTGCCGCGCACGCATGGCTTATTTCATCAAAGGTTTGCCAGCGCAGCGGCTTGTGCTCAAGGGTGCCTTGTAGCGCCGCCAGCCAGCGCCAGCCTTCACGCACCTGAATGTCGGCGTTGTAGAAGGCGGGCGCATAAACCTGGAAGAAGCGCTGGGCGCGCCCTTCCATATTGACTAGCGTGCCATCGGTTTCGGCAAAGCTGGCGGCAGGCAGCACTAAATCGGCTTTTTGCGCGGTTGATGTCGCCTGATGGTCGATGACCAGCAGGTGCTGCAGCCGTGCCAGCGCAGCATCCACGCGGTTGCGCGCGGCGCGGCGGTAGAGATCGTTCTCGACCGTCACCAGCGCCAGCCCCTCTTCGGCTTCGATACGCTCAAGGGCAGCTTCCAAGGGTTGGCTGGTGCTTGCGAGCATCGCAAGTCCTAGGGAGTTGGCCTCCTGGCCTACCAGCGCGATGCTTGCCTCTAAGCCTCGGCCTTTTAGGGCGCGGGCAATGTTGCTGGCAGCTTCAATCAAGGCCATGCTGCGGGCACTAGAACCTGCAATGATGAGCGGCTTTTTGGCGTTGCCCAGCAGCTCGGCCCAGCGAGCCGCTTGTGCTTGCTGCTCGGCGCCGAGATCGGTCACGGCCGGTGCGGCCGGGTCGAGCAGGTTGGCGATGGCAAAGCCAAGGCGCGCCTGATCAGCATAGGGCGCGTGCAGCTTGTCTTCTACCACATCGTCAAGACGGGTGGTGTCGAGACTGGTGATGAGCAGCGGGTAGCGCTGGTTTTGCCCTAAGGTTTGCACTGCGGCCACTTGCCACAGATCCACCTTCATCTTACGGGCCAGCTCGCGCGCCTTACCCTTAACGGCTTGGCGCAGGGACAGGGCAATACGGGCGGCGCTCATGGTGACATCTTCACCGAGCACTAAAATGGCATCGGCCTCTTCCATGTCGCGCAGGCTCGGGGTTGGCACGCCGCCATGCTGTAAAATGTGCAGCATCTGCTGCTGGCATTGCCATTCGGCCTGCTCAACGCCAACATAAAAGTTGTTCGCGCCCACCAGCTCGCGCAGGGCAAAGTTACTCTCCAGCGAGGCGCGCGGCGAGCCGATACCTATCACGCCCTTGGCATTACGCAGGGCATCTGCTGCGCGGTTAAGGGCGCCATCGACCGTGATCGCCAGTTGCTCGTTGCCATTTTTAAGCTGCGGCTGGCGCGGACGGTCAGGGAGATTGACATAGCCATAACCAAAGCGGCCGCGGTCACAGAGGAAGTAGTGGTTGACGCTGCCGTGGAAACGGTTTTCGATGCGGCGCAGCTCGCCATAACGCTCGCCCGGGCTGATGTTACAGCCCACGGAGCATTGCTGGCAGATGCTGGGGGCAAACTGCATGTCCCACTTGCGGTTATAGCGCTCGGAGTGGGTCTTGTCGGTGAAAACCCCTGTGGGGCAGACTTCCACTAGGTTGCCAGAAAACTCGCTCTCGAGCGTGCCATCCTCAACTCGGCCAAAATAGACGTTGTCGTGGGCACCGTAAACCCCGAGATCCTCGCCGCCAGCGTAATCCTTGTAGTAACGGACGCAGCGATAGCAAGCGATACAGCGGTTCATCTCGTGATTGATGAAGGGGCCGAGATCCTGATTTTGGTGGGTGCGCTTAGTAAAGCGGTAGCGACGGCTGTTGTGGCCGGTCATTACCGTCATGTCCTGCAGGTGGCAGGCGCCGCCTTCTTCACACACTGGGCAGTCGTGGGGGTGATTGGTCATCTGCCACTCTACCACGCACTTGCGAAACTCTTTGGCCTCTTCATCTTCGATGGAGATATAAGTGCCATCGGTAGAGGGGGTCATGCAAGACATGACCAGCCGGCCGCGTTTGTCATCGGCATTTTGATACTGTTTAACCGCACATTGGCGGCAGGCGCCGACGCTACCGAGCGCCGGATGCCAGCAAAAATAGGGGACGTCCAGACCAAGGGACAGACAGGCTTGCAGCAGGTTATCCGCCCCGTCTACCTCGTACTCTTTACCGTCTACATAAATGGTTGCCATACAACTTCCCTGAAACCTGTGTTGTGAAATAGGTGCTGTGGTTACCAGCGCTCGCCCAGCAGATTGGGCTGGATCCCTTTAATGGACTTGCGGTTATCACCGCTGCCCTTGATCCCGGCCTCAAACTCGGAGCGGAAATATTTAATGGCGCTGGCAAGCGGCTCAACGGCGCCCGGGGCGTGGGCGCAGAAGGTCTTGCCGGGGCCGAGGAAATTGCAAAGCTGCTCGAGCGTTGCTAAATCGCCCTCTTGCCCTTCACCGCGCTCAAGGGATCGCAGCAGCTTGACGCTCCAAGGCAGACCGTCACGGCAAGGCGTACACCAGCCGCAGGATTCGCGGGCAAAAAATTCTTCCATATTGCGCAGCAAACTCACCATGCTGATGGAATCATCCACCGCCATCGCAAGGCCCGTGCCCATGCGGGTGCCGACCTTACCTATGCCTGCTGTGTACATCTGGGCATCGAGGTGCTCGGGCAGCAAAAAGCCGGTACCTGCGCCGCCCGGTTGCCAGGCTTTCAGGCGATAACCGCTTCTCATGCCGCCGGCATAGCCTTCAAATAGCTCACGGGCGGTGATGCCAAAGGGCAGCTCCCACACGCCAGGGTTGTTGACCTTGCCGGAAAACCCCATCAGCTTAGTGCCGTGATCTTCTGAGCCCGGTAGCGCCAGGGTGTGATACCAAGCCACACCATTGCCGATAATGGCGGGTACGTTGCACAGGGTCTCGACGTTGTTAACGCAGGTGGGTTTGCCCCAAACGCCGGAAACGGCGGGGAAGGGGGGCTTGGCGCGCGGGTTGGCGCGGCGCCCTTCTAGGGAGTTAATCAGCGCCGTCTCTTCTCCGCAGATGTAGCGGCCAGCGCCGGTATGGACGAACAACTCGAAGTCAAAACCCGAGCCGAGAATGTTCTTACCGAGCAGGCCCGCGGCCTTGGCCTCTTCTACGGCCCGGCGCAGGTTGATGGCGGCATCCACGTACTCGCCACGCAGGAAGATGTAGCCGCGATAGGCCTTGAGAGCCTTGGCGGAGATGATCATCCCCTCGATCAACAGATGGGGTAGCTGCTCCATCAGTAGCCTGTCTTTCCAGGTGTTAGGCTCCATCTCATCGGCGTTGCAGAGCAGGTAACGGATGTTCATGCTCTCATCTTTGGGCATCAGTCCCCACTTAACACCAGTGGGGAAGCCCGCGCCGCCGCGGCCCTTAAGCCCGGCATCTTTGACTGTGCTGACAATCTCGTCCGGACTCATCTGGCCCAGCGCCTTGCGCACGGCGTCATAGCCTTGCTTGGTTTGATATTCCTCTAGCCACACTGGCTGGCCGTCGTCCCGTAGCCGCCAAGTGAGCGGATGGGTTTCGGCCGCGCGTGGCGTACGGTTGGCGGTGCCAAAGGAGGTGAGAACTTTGCTCTGTGGTAGGCTCATGGGTAAGCCTCCAGGGTTTTTAGCAGGGTGATAGGGTCAAGGCCGCCATAGGTGTCATCATCGATCATGATGGCTGGCCCCTTGTCGCAGTTGCCAAGGCAGCAGACCGGTAGCAGGGTAAAGCGGCCATCAGGCGTGGTTTGGCCAGGTGCGAGGTTCATCACCTCTTTGAGACCGGCCATCAACTGTTCGTGGCCATTGATGTAGCACACCATGCTGTCGCAGACGCGAATAATGTGGCGCCCCACCGGCTGGCGGAAAATCTGGCTATAGAAGGTGGCGACACCTTCGACATCGCTGGCGGGAATGCCAAGCTCAGCCGCGATGGCGTAAATCGCGCCGTCAGGCACCCAGCCTCGGGCCTGCTGCACAATTTTGAGCGCTTCAATACTGGCGGCGCGGGGATCTTCGTAGTGATGTTTCTCGTGTTCGATGGCATCGCGTTCAGCTTGACTCAGAACAAAATCGCTCTGGTTGCTGCTGCATGCCCCTTGCCCCTGTGGGGTCTGCTTATTTTGACACTGACATTGCTGGCTCATGACTTGACCTTTGGTGGCTTATCTTTTTACTACTACACGTCTTATAATCCATGCCCCCGACCCTTGCCGGGGGCGGATCACTTAACGGTCCACATCCGACATAACGAAATCGATACTGCCCAGATAGACAATGAGGTCCGACACCATGCTGCCCTTGATCACCGAGGGGATCTGTTGCAGGTGAGCAAAGCTCGGGGTGCGGATCCGGGTCCGGTAGCTCATGGTGGAGCCATCGCTGGTCAGGTAGTAACTGTTGATCCCCTTGGTCGCTTCGATCATTTGAAACGACTCAGCCGCAGGCATCACCGGGCCCCATGACACTTGCAGGAAGTGGTTGATCAGGGTCTCGATGTGCTGCAACGTGCGCTCTTTGGGCGGCGGGGTGGTGAGCGGATGATCCGCCTTGAACGGTCCCTCCGGCATGTTGTTCATACACTGCTCGATGATGCGCATGCTTTGGCGAATTTCTTCGATGCGCACTGTGGCTCTGTCGTAGGCATCGCCATTGCTGCCGACCGGCACTTCAAAGTCAAACTGCTCATAGCCCGAATAGGGGCGCCATTTACGCACGTCGAAGTTAAGGCCGGTGGCGCGCAATCCGGCCCCCGTGGTGCCCCAAGCGAGCGCTTGCTCGGTGGTGTAGGCGGCAACGCCGATGGTGCGCCCGCGAAGGATGCTGTTGCGCATCGCGGCCTTTTCATAATCCATCAAGCGTTTTGGCAGCCAGCTCAGCAGGTTATCCTGCACCAGTCGCTGCCATCCCTTCGGCAAGTCGTGGGCCACACCGCCGATGCGGAACCATGCCGGGTGCATACGCGCGCCGGTGATCGCCTCGATGATGGTGTAGATGTGCTGGCGGTCGGTAAAGGTGAAGAACACCGGGGTCATGGCCCCCACGTCCTGAATATAGGTACCGAGGAACAAGAGGTGGCTTTGGATGCGAAACAGCTCGGCCATCATCACCCGGATCATGTCGACCCGCTGCGGCACCTTAATGCCGGCGAGTTTCTCGACCGCGAGCACGTAGGGCAGGTTGTTCATCACTCCGCCCAGATACTCGACCCGGTCGGTATAGGGGATGTAGCTGTGCCAGGACTGGCGCTCGCCCATCTTCTCGGCGCCGCGGTGGTGGTAGCCGATGTCGGGCACACAGTTGCGGACCTCTTCGCCATCGAGTTGCAGCACCAGCCGGAAGGCACCGTGGGCAGAGGGGTGGTTGGGGCCGAGGTTTAAGAACATGTAGTCCTCATTCTCGTTACCGCGGGCAAGCCCCCACTCTTCGGGTTTGAACAGCAGGTTCTCCTGCTCCATGTCCTGCTTGGCGGCATCGAGCATGAAAGGGTCAAATTCGGTGGCGCGCGCCGGGTAATCCTTGCGCAGCGGGTGACCCTGCCAGCTCTTGGGCATCATGATGCGGGTCAGATGGGGATGGCCATCGAAGGTGATGCCCATCAGATCCCACACTTCCCGTTCATACCAGTTGGCATTGGGGAAGTGGTTGGTGATGGTGGGCAGATGCAGGTCACTCTCAGCTAGTGCTACTTTCAACATCACATCGGCGTTACGGTCGATGGAGATGAGGTGATAGAAGACGGTGAAGTCGCTTTGCGGCAGGCCGTCGCGATGGCTGCGCAGCCGCTCGTCGGTGGCGCTTAAGTCATAGAGCATCACGAACGGGGCGGGCAGCTTGCGCAGGAAGCCCACTACATCTTGCAGCAGCTCGCGGGGGAGCCAGACCACCGGCACGCCGGTGCGGGTGGTCTGCACGGTGAAGTGCTCGGCCCCGAAGTGGGCAAACAGTTCGCCAACGACCTTGGCATCCTTGTGGTCACTGGGTTGCCACTGGGCCATAGTGTCATTGTGTGGAAAATCACGAGTCAGTTTCATCGGTTAAATCTCATCCGGCGTGCGCAGGTTGGTCACGTTGATCCGTTCGCCGCGCTTGCGCTCTTTTTCGGCTGGCATTTGGGGACGGTAAATCCCTTGATCGCCCACCACCCAAGAGAGCGGGCGGCGCTCCTTGCCGATGGAGTCCTGCAGCAGCATCAGGGCTTGCAAAAAGGCTTCGGGACGGGGTGGGCAGCCTGGAATGTAAACGTCGACCGGCAGAAACTTGTCCACCCCCTGCACCACCGAGTAGATGTCATACATGCCGCCCGAGTTGGCACAGGCCCCCATGGAGATCACCCACTTAGGCTCGAGTAGTTGCTCGTATAAACGTTGGATGACCGGCGCCATCTTGATAAAGGGCGTCCCGGCAATCACCATAAAATCGGCCTGCCGGGGCGAAGCGCGGATCACTTCGGCGCCGAAGCGGGCCACATCGTGGGGAGAGGTGAAGGCGGTACACATCTCCACATAACAGCAGGAGATACCGAAGTTGTAAGGCCAGAGGGAGTTCTTGCGGCCCCAGTTGACGGTGTCTTTCAGCACCTCTTCAAGGCGGCCCATCATGATGCCGCGTGTTGCTTCTTGTGCTAGCGGATCATCGACGGTTTGGCGCTGCTCCTGGGGGTAGCGCTCAACGGGCGCATCCGGGTCAATCCGGGTCAGGGTGTACTTCATGGTGCAACCTTAAGGAAATGGTCTGTGGGTCAATCAGTGTTTTTGTTATTTAGCTGCGGTTTACGCGGTGACCACTCCAATGCGCCGATGCGCCAGAGATAGACAAGGCCAATAAGCAGCAGTCCAATGAAAATGGTGGCTTCAATAAAGCCGACCCAGCCGCTTTCGCGCACGGAAACCGACCAAGCAAAGAGATAGAGAGCTTCGACGTCGAATATGACGAAGAACATGGCAACCAGATAGAACTTGGCGGAAAAACGCAGACGGGCAGTGCCAACCGAGTCGACACCAGATTCAAACGGCTTGTTCTTGGTACGACCTTGGGCGCGTCCCCCGAGGAGGGCTGCGAGCCCTATCATGGTCAAACAGATAGCGATGGCACCGATGACATAAATAGCGAAAGCCCAATGTTGAGCAGAAATATCAGCAAACATGATGGTTTTTCCTAGAAGCGGTTGCTCTTTGAAAATTTTTTGTTAAGCAATACATTGGCAACCACATAATCACTAATGCTAAATCGTTTGTGCGATTTTCAACCACATTGATGTAATGAGAAGTAATCTACAACAAAACAGACTAAGTGGATTAACAATAATCTTGGCGATTATTACATTTTTGCACTGATTTACAAGTCATTTATAGGTGCTAATTGTTCATAGGTGACACGTGATTAAGTTCGCATTTTTTTGTTATTTGTGATACAGGGATGGGCCGATGGTTGCTTATCGTCAACATCAGGCAGGGATACGCAGCCGCCTCGATAAGCGTGGTGCCATCAGTGGAAATGAGACTTTTCAGCGAGATCGCCAAGCGATCTGTCTTAACTGTTCGCCATTACCCCACGGGCTCCTTGATTTTTTAGGGCTTGAGTAAGCCCACACCCATCTAAGTTAATTTATGTTAGTCATCACTTAACTATCTAATTTGTAATGTTAAAGTGGTAGACAGAGATTAATCCGCACGTTATCTTAGGTTTTTAACAAGGATGAAACTTAATCGTGACCACGGCTAAGTTCACTTGCATCAGGAAGATGTGTCTTTATTTCGCAAGAAACACTTCCTGAACAATATGCGATAAGTCTCTTGGCGCAAGGCGCTAGAGCCTAGAATCTAGAATCTAGAATCTAGAATCTAGAATCTATAAAAGCATTACAGCAGTGCAATCCCTTGACTAACGAGTGTTGGCCAAGTGCGGTAGCCATGGCGGGGCTTTTTGTCGAACGACAAAGTTGAAACGTTTCGATGGTGCTGCTTTGCTTGGCGCTGCGAATTGGCAATGTTATCTCGGTTATCTGTTTATGGCGGCCTAACGGCCGAGAAACGTTTAAGGTCGTGGGGTTTCACCCCACACCCGACCAAGGAGGACTGCTCGTCCTATCCTCCTTGGATGCTCCAAGACGCCCCTAACGGAGTTGAAAGCCCCTTGTGCTCATTGGCAAATTTGCTATCGCTTCCGAAGGATGCGTCCCTGCACCTGCGAAAGCTAGCTCGCCATCCATGGCGAGACTCACGCAATTTGCCTATTCGCCCTGCGGCAACTCCGAGGGGATGGTGTACTCTTTAGGCTCCGTAGTTGTTGGACGATTGTTAAGGCATCAAAATGTGTTTGTCGGCTCTTTTCTAAAACGCTTCTCGGTATGTAAGGTCTCGATTTTTCTGCATGAAAAAATGTTGAAAACTCATCATATAATATTATAAGCTACTGTAATATAACGATTATTTATTATGATCGCTCGAAGGTTAAGCCATTTAAGGCCTGAATTTCGTTAGAAGTCCGGGTAATGCACTGTTATGCATCAAGGAGTCTAGGTTGAGGGATAGTGTCTTTAAAGTAGTATTTCTTGGAAAGAGAAAGGCAATTAGTTTTTGTACATGGCTTAAGCTTCTTTTAATTGAAATTTATTTAGGCGAGCAACTTTTAGAAATGTTAGCTCACACATCATCATATAATTATGAGTCCGAAGAGATTATTTTTGGTAGTGACTCGAATGGGTGGAAAAGACCCTTAATAGATTTCATCCCGTCTACAATGATAAATAAATTTTTATCTGAACGTATACTAAAACTATTACGAATAAAGTACGTCCAACACTACAGGTTGCTAAAAAGAGTTACGTCAACTTCGTTAGAGCATTCAAAAGGCGAACAACTGTATAAGTTAAACAATCAAAAGTTGCATTTGATTGTACTGGTCAACCCAAACTGGACACTTTTACTTGAGAATTCTCAAACTCTACAGGTGACAGATCGTTATTAGCAGAATGAAGTCGCTCCAAGTTGTAATATTTGATGTAAGCCGTCACATCTTGCTTCATAAACTCCCTTGTTGGTTGAGCAACTTTAAAAATCCAATCGTGTTTCAAGCTACCAAAGAATCGCTCAACAACGGCATTATCCCAACACGCACCCACATCACCCATGCTGGCTCGGATACCATAGCTCGATAGCAGCCTACCGAATTGTTTACTGGTATATTGCGAGCCTCGGTCACTGTGAAATACCAGCCCTCGCGCTGGTTGTCGCAGGTTGTAGGCTTTTATTAATGCCTTGGATATCAAATCTGTGGTCATGCGTTTGTCTATGCGCCATCCCACAATCCGGCGTGAATATAAATCCATCACCACAGCTAAGTACATCCAGCCTTCACCCGTCTTTAAATAGGTCACGTCACCCGCCCAGACCTGATTAGCCGATACTGGATTAAAGTTCATGTTTAACAGGTTATCAGCCACTGCATCTGAGTGTTTTCGCTGTGTCGTCACCTTGTAAGCACATCGCTGGGTTGCTTTGAGTCGAAGGCGGTGCATAATTTTACGAACGAGATAGCGACCAACCTGGTAGCCTTCCTTGCGCAATTTCTTCACCATTTCACGATTCCCTAAGCTGCCTCGACTTTGCTTAAATAGCTGTCGAACAAGGCGATAAAGCTTCAGTGTTTCAACGCTTATCACGTTTGCAGGGCGTTTATGCCAATCGTAATAGCCTGACTTACTGACACTCATTACTCGACATAACAGTGTTATGGGAAACAGGTGAGATTGCAGTTTGATGAAACGAAATCTTACTTCATTTCTCTCGCAAAGAAGGCGCTTGCCTTTTTTAGAATTTCTTTTTCCATGCGTAATTCTTTGTTTTCTCTACGCAATCGCTTCAACTCATCACGCTCAGACTCTTCTAAGGTGATGCCTTGTTGCAGGGCTTCGTGTTTTTCCTTCCAGTTGTAAAGCAGGCTCGTGCTAACTCCAAGAGACTTTGCCGCATCGGCAACGCTATAACCTTGCTCCAGCACCATCAAGACGGCTTCATCTTTAAATGCCTGCGGATAACTCTTATGTGATTTTTTCAGACTCATATAGACCTCTTAATTTATTGACCATACTGTCTCAAAATTAAGTGTCCGATGGGATTAGACCAGAACAATGAATGATTTAATGGGACACCCATTGTTAATAACGGATGTTCCGGAAAAATTAAAAGGCGGACATGCATAGCTTTTTAAATGCGAAAAGTTAACTCTACTCTTACAGAAGTTTACCTATCCCCTGCGAAGTTGCCGCGGGGCGTTGGAATAAATTGCGTGAGTCCGGTCATGGATGACCGGCTAGCTTCCGTAGGTACAGGGACGTTGCCTTCGGAAGCGATAGCAATTTTTCCATAAGACCAAGGCCAGTAACTAATGCATGTAACTTCGCTAGGGGCGGCAAGGGGAGATGCAAGAGGGGGATTGCTGTTGATCCCCTTCTTGCCCTGGTGTGGAATGGAATTCCACGACTTTGATTTTGATTTAAAAATTCAAACGAAGTTTGAATCAGCTTTTCAAACCGCGTTAGCGTAAGTCCGATCCTGATGGAATAAAATGGACATCCACTGTTAATGGCGCGGTGGTAGTGTTCATAATTCTGTGTCATTTCAGTAAAATATTCAAAAACAGGAATGACACATGACCCAACCTTTTAACTTCGAACAAGCCCTTAAAGATCTGCAGTCAGGTAAAAGCCTCACAGGTAAAGACAGCATTCTTGGCCCACTGATCAAGCAACTCACTGAAGCGGCTCTCCAGGCTGAGCTTGAGCAGCATTTAGCGCATGATCCTCAGCCTAATCGTAAAAATGGCAAAACCCCTAAGACCATTAAGCATCCGTCCGGTAACTTTGAGTTAGACGCGCCTAGAGACCGCAATGGCACCTTTGAGCCTCAGTTGATTAAGAAAAATCAAACTACACTAACCGATGAAATCGAACGTAAAGTGTTGTCGATGTTCAGTATAGGTATGAGCTATCGCGATATTAATCAACATGTTGAAGATATGTATGGGCTCAATGTGTCTAACGCAACAGTAAGCGCCATCACCGACAAACTCATCCCCGAACTTAAAGCGTGGCAACAGCGCCCATTAGATAGCCATTATCCTATCGTTTGGCTTGATGCGATACATTATAAAGTCAAAGAGGATGGGCGTTACGTCAGTAAAGCCGTTTACACATTGTTAGCGCTTAATATGAAAGGAAAAAAGGAAATTTTAGGGCTTCACTTATCCGAAAATGAAGGCGCTAATTACTGGCTATCCGTACTGGCCGATCTTAATAATCGTGGTGTAAAAGATATTCTTATCGCCTGTGTTGACGGCTTGACCGGTTTCCCTGAGGCCATAGCCAGTATCTTCCCTCATACGGAAACACAGCTATGCGTTATCCACCAGATCCGCAACTCAATGAAGTATGTCGCCTCAAAAAATCAGAAAGCGTTTATGGCTGATTTAAAGCCTGTGTATCGAGCCGTGAGTAAAGAAGCCGCAGAGATGGCCTTGGACGAACTGGAGGCCAAATGGGGTGATGCTTATCCGTTGGTAATCAACTCTTGGCGTCGCAAATGGCATAATTTGTCCCATTATTTTAAGTACCCAGAACATATCAGGAAAGTGATTTACACGACCAATGCGGTTGAGGCTGTGCATCGCCAATTTAGAAAGCTCACCAAAACCAAAGGTGCATTTCCTAATGAAAATAGCTTGTTGAAGCTACTTTACGCAGGCATATTAAACGCCTCAGATAAATGGACTATGCCAATCCACAATTGGAGCCTTTGTTTATCTCAGTTAGCGATTTATTTTGAAGGACGTTTAGATAGCGTGCTAGAAATTTAAAAATTAGCCTGACACAGAATTTTGAACGCCCTCGGCGCGGTCGTAAAATTATGATTCTTCTTGGGTTAAGCATTAAATAAGGTGGTTTAATGCTTAGTCCTTACGGAATTCAGATAAGCTTTGGATGATTAAAAATGATTCGATATCTATTATTCCTATTCTTTGCTCTTGTGACATGTGTGGGTAATGCGCTGGCTGGCGAATATCAGCTGGATTGGCATGTCTCAGGCGAGGAGCTGATTTATCATTCCTGCGGTTGTGCTGATTCCTGTTGGGTTGCCGAGGTTCGCCAAGCTAAAGCGGAAATACCGCTTATCGCCAAACTGAGATGCGACTGCGAAAAACTCTATTTTACTGATAAAACTGGCGTAGAACGGGTTGTCGCTGAAAACTGTGATGACTTAAACACCGACAATAAAATGGATTTGATCCCAGAGCGAATCAAGCAACTTCAGTCACATTTTATTACTCCACATTAAGTTTAATTCCTTTCTCGTTTTACGAGTGATACTATCTTCTGCGGTATGTGCGCTTGATATGGCGGTTAATTTCAGTAATAAAAATCTTGCAAGATTATGCTATTTTTATTGTTGTCGATGTCTAATTAAGTTACTCAATAGTCACAAGTAAAACAAGGAACAGTAATATATGGATTTTTTACGAGATGGTTCAGTCCATCCTGCAGTGTTCTTTTACGCTATCATCAGTATCGGTATTTCGATTGTCTGTTTTTTATTAGCTAAAGATAAAAGGCGAAATACAGTTATTGCCGTTGTTACAGGCCTTGTTCCAATATTAAATTACTTTGCACTTGCCTACTATGTTGGTATTACAAAGTTGGATGTGACTGAAGAAATTTAAAGAGTGTAATCTGTTGGATTTTAAGGGTGAGTAATATGTTTCGCTATTTATTGTTGGTTTCAATGCTGCTTTTGTCTAGCTGTGCCAGTGTAGATAAAACAAGTGTGAAATTAAGCTCTGCTACTATTCATAAAGTAAGTTACATAAAAAGTTCTGATGGCATTTTTGAGTTCTCATTCGATTACGTTATTGATAATTTTGTAAATTATAAAAATATCTATTTTTGTTCCGTGCATGTGCTTGCTATTGGTGGGAAAACTATTATGTCGCCTGCAGAGGGCGAGTCTTCAGCTTGTTCTATTGATACATTTAGCGGAAAGGCTAAAGTAAATTGGACTGCAAAAGGGGATATTAAATCTGATTTGTCTATTCAATATTTTATTGCTATCTATCAAAATGAATCTAAAGATTTAAGCCAAAGTATTGCTAATAGCCAGTTAGCTAAGTTAGAAATCTAATTTTGCAAGAGATAGGAGATGCATAGCTTTTTAAATGTGAAACGTTAACTTTACTCTTACAGAAGTTCACCTATCCCCTGCGAAGTTGCTGATTAGCATGAAGCTAGTCTTTTATGTGCTTAATTTTTTAATTAGCCCATAAAAAATACATGCTGTAGCTAATGGGTACACCTGATAGGGCACTGTTGCACCAGTGACCTTCTAAAACATGGATGTTTTAGTAGAGCCTACAAGGATGTATTTACGGCGTGTCACTGGGGTAACAGTGCGAAAGCCTGCGGCAGGCAATGAGTTGCATCATTACTTTACAGCGATATTGTTGCTAGTTCGCAATGCAAAACGAACCAGCAACATCGGGTGTGGGGTGAAGCCCCACGACCTTTTCGGTCGCAAGACCGATCTTAGATCTCAAACCGCGTTAGCGTAATAACGATCCCGACTAATTTTAAAAATCAGTCAGGATCACTCCCTATTCAGGGTCATAATCCAACACTGGCGCCAGCCACTTCTCCGTCTCGGCAACAGTCATCCCCTTGCGCTTAGCGTAATCCTCCACCTGATCGCGACCAATATTGCTCACGCCAAAGTAGCGGGATTTCGGGTGGGCGAAATACCAGCCAGATACTGCGGCGGTGGGGAACATGGCGTAGCTTTCGGTAATGTTTAAGTCGATGGTTTCATTCGGCTTTAACAGTTCCCACAGCAGGCCTTTTTCGGTGTGATCCGGGCAAGCGGGGTAACCCGGTGCGGGGCGAATGCCCTTGTATTTTTCGCGAATTAACGCCTCGTTATCGAGCTGCTCATCGGCGGCATACCCCCAAAACTCTTTACGTACGCGCTCGTGCATCCGCTCGGCAAAGGCTTCGGCTAAACGGTCGGCTAAGCATTTGAGCATAATGGCGTTGTAGTCATCATGATTTGCCTCAAAGCGGGCGACATGCTCATCAATCCCATGACCTGCGGTGACCGCAAAGCCGCCCATATAGTCGGCAACGCCGCTGTCTTTGGGCGCGACAAAATCGGCCAGACAGAAGTTATCGTTACCCACCCGCTCAAGCTGCATCCGCAGGTGATGAGTGGTCAGCTCAACCTCTGTGCGAGTCTCGTCGGTATAAAGCTCGATATCATCAAAGCCAACTGTGTTAGCGGGAAACAGCCCAATCACGCCCTTGGCGGTGAGCCACTTTTCTTCGATGATTTTTTTAAGCATCGCCTTGCCGTCGCTAAACAGTTTTTGCGCCTCAACGCCCACCACTTTATCGCTTAAGATTTCAGGGTAATGGCCGTGCAGCTCCCACGCGCGGAAGAACGGCGTCCAGTCTATACGGTCGACTAAATCGGTTAATGGATAATCATCAAACACTTGGCGACCGAGTACGTTTGGCTTAAATGGGCTGTAATTGGCCCAGTCGTGCTGGCAGCGGTTTTCGCGGGCGGCCTCTAGCGAGACGATTTCCTTACGCTTAGCTTGGGATAAACGCTTGGTGCGCATATCGTCGTACTCGGCATAGGTTTCATCAATGGTTGCTTGGCGGGTTTCGTTATTGACCAGTTTGCTGACCATGGGCACGGCGCGGGAGGCGTCGGCAATGTAAATCGCGCCATGGGGATAATGGGGCGCAATCTTCACCGCCGTATGGATTTTCGAGCAGGTTGCGCCGCCGATAATCGCCGGAATGGTGAGGCCTTCACGGTGGAAGGTTTTGACGTTATGCACCATCTCATCAAGGCTTGGGGTAATCAGCCCAGACATGCCGATAATATCGATATTGTGTTCTTTCACCGCCTCAAGAATGCGCTCTACCGACACCATCACGCCTAAATCGAACACTTCAAAGCCATTACAGGCGAGTACCACGCCAACAATATTTTTGCCGATATCGTGCACATCGCTTTTTACGGTCACCATCAAAATCTTACCGTTCGACTGACCTGCGACTTTTTCCTTTTCAATAAAGGGATTGAGGTAGGCCACGGCCTTTTTCATCACCCGCGCGGATTTGACCACCTGTGGCAGGAACATTTTGCCCGAGCCAAACAGGTCGCCGACGATATTCATGCCGTCCATCAGCGGGCCTTCAATCACATCCAGCGGACGTGAGGCGGCTTGGCGAGCGGCTTCGGTATCTTCATCAATAAACTCGGTGATGCCTTTGACCAGCGCATGGGCTAAACGCTGATTAACAGGCCATGAGCGCCATTCTAAATCTTCTTTTTTGGCGCTACTTGAACCATCGCCACGGAATTTTTCAGCAATCTCAAGCAATTGCTCGGTATTGTTCGAGCCTTCAACCGGGCAAGGTAGGTTGAGCACCACGTTTTCGACCCGCACTTTAAGCTCGGGGTCGATATCGTCAAAAATCGCTAATTGGCCCGCGTTGACAATCCCCATATCCATGCCGACTTTAATGGCGTGGTACAAAAATACCGCGTGAATCGCCTCACGCACTGGGTTGTTACCGCGGAAGGAGAACGACACGTTCGACACCCCGCCGGAAATCATTGCATGGGGCAGGGTGGCTTTAATCTCTTTAATGGCATCAATAAAATCGACAGCATAGTTATCGTGCTCATCGATACCTGTGGCAATCGCGAAGATATTCGGGTCGAAGATAATGTCTTCGGGCGGGAAACCCACCTTATCGACCAGCACGCGGTAGGCGCGGGTACAGATCTCGACTTTGCGTGCTTTAGTGTCGGCTTGGCCTTGCTCGTCGAACGCCATAATAATGGCTGCTGCGCCATAGCGTTTAACGAGGGTCGCTTGCTCGATAAACTTCTCTTCGCCTTCCTTCAAGGAGATTGAGTTAACAATGCCTTTGCCTTGAATACATTTGAGGCCCGCTTCAATCACTTCCCACTTCGAGGAGTCGATCATAATCGGCACGCGGCTGATATCTGGCTCAGAGGCGATCAAGTTTAAAAACTTGTGCATGATCTCCACGCCATCAAGCATGCCTTCGTCCATGTTGATGTCGATGATCTGCGCGCCGCTTTCTACCTGTTCACGGGCGACGTCGAGCGCTTGCTCGAACTTGCCTTCTTTAATCAGCTTTAAAAATTTGGCCGAGCCAGTAACGTTAGTGCGCTCGCCCACGTTCACAAACAGGGTTTGGGCGTCGATAGTGAGCGGTTCCAAACCCGCGAGGCGACAGGCGACAGGGATCTCGGGTAATACGCGCGGTGCAAACTGCTCCACGGCTTCACGAATGACCTTAATATGCTCGGGCGTGCTACCACAGCAGCCGCCGATAATGTTGAGCATGCCTTCACGGGCCCATTCTTGGATAACCTTGGCCATGTCCTCTGGGGTTTCATCGTAACCGCCAAACTCGTTTGGTAAACCTGCGTTAGGGTGCGCCGACACATAACATTCGGCGATGCGTGACAGTTCTTCAACGTAGGGACGCAGCTCTTTTGGCCCAAGGGCGCAGTTAAGGCCGATAGATAACGGCTTGATATGGCGAAGGGAGTTATAAAAGGCTTCGGTGGTTTGTCCGGTCAGGGTACGGCCCGAGGCATCGGTAATGGTGCCGGAGATCATCACTGGCAAACGCGCAGGCGAGTTAGCGCCAAACAGTTCATCGAATACGGTTTCGATGGCAAATAGCGCTGCCTTGGCGTTTAAGGTATCGAAAATGGTCTCGACCATAATGATATCGGCACCGCCCTCAATCAGCGCGCGGGTCGATTCGCAGTAAGCGGTCACTAACTCATCGAAGTGGATATTACGAAAGCCAGGGTCGTTCACATCGGGGCTGATAGAGCAGGTACGGTTAGTGGGCCCTAACACACCAGCGACGTAACGTGGCTTGCCTGTGGCCTGTTCGATTGCATCACAGGCCTCACGCGCAAGGCGCGCGCCTTCGCGGTTAATTTCGGCGGACAATGACTGCATGTCATAATCGGCCATGGCGATAGTGGTGGCGTTAAAGGTATTGGTTTCAATAATATCGGCACCGGCTAATAAGTAGTCGGTGTGAATTTGTTTGATAATATGTGGCTGAGTCAGGACTAACAGGTCGTTATTACCCTTTACATCGGTATGCCAATCCTTGAAACGCTCGCCGCGATAATCGGCTTCTTCCAGCTTGTAGCCTTGGATCATCGTGCCCATGGCACCGTCTAAGATCAGAATGCGCGTCGACAGCTGGTTACGAATGTCTGCCAGTGTGTGGCTCGCTCGATTGGGTGATATCGCCATAAAATGATTACCTTTACTACAGCTAAGTTGAGTCCAAAAGTATGCAATTTTGCGGCAAATTGCATTTTATTATTGAATGTCGTTCGTTTTGTTTTGGACATTTATACGTATAGACGTCCATAATACGCGACATCGGATTGTCAGGGCAAGGTGAAAGTCATTAGGAGCGAGAATCTAGAATCTAGAGTCTAGGTCCTAAGATTTTTAAAAGGCATATATGAAACAAGTTCGCTTATTACTGTTGCGCCATGGGGAATGCGAGGGCGGGGCGATTTTACGTGGCCGCGTTGATGTGCCTTTAAGTGCCAAGGGCTGGCGGCAGATGTCGGCGGCAGTCGCTTTGCAGGTCTGTGAGTGCCACGGTATTTATAGCTCCACCTCGAGGCGCTGTGCTGAATTTGCCAAGGTGTTGGCGACTAAGCATGCTAGCGCGTCCGTCAGTTCAAGCTTCGCCAGTGCCAGTTCAAACTGCATCAGTTCAAACAACTTTGCTGCGCCAACATCTTCGCCGCTTGAGGTCAGCCTGCTGGAGGATCTACAAGAAATGGATTTTGGCGATTGGGATGGTCGCTTGCTCGATGAGTTATATCAACAGGATGGCGAGCGCATGGCGGCCTATTGGCAAGATCCTTGGGCTGTAGCGCCGCCCAAGGGTGAAACGATGGCCGATTTTGAGGCCCGAGTTGATCGCGCAATTGCGGCCATTCTCGAGCAAGCATTTGCGTGCCTTCCCCTTGGTGATAAACCCGCCGATGCTGCAGCTGATACTGCGGCCAATATTTGGGTGGTGACCCACGGTGGGGTGATCCGTCATTTAATGGCGAGGGCGTTGGGGGCGGTGAAAGCCGTGGGTTTTTATAGTCAGCTCACCCTGCCCGTGGCGGCGCTGGTGACTATCAATGTACTTGAAGATAACCAAGGGACTCGATACTGGCGCTTAGACTGGCCATCGGGCCATGGTGAGTGAGGTTTGCATCAGCATCAAATGCGATGTTGAACATTTTCTGATTTAAACGGCATTGCCTAATGAGCCAGATATAGGATAATGCTTTTCCTTGATGTTTGAGTGAGATAGCGCATTTTGTTCGCTAAGCTTAAATGTCGCAGAAATAGGTGTTGGGAATTTCGCGCTAACCTATGCTATTGCATTAAGGTCATAAACGCCGGATCAACCCAAATATAATAGGGAATCGGGGCGCTGCCCGTCAGCCAGCCCGAACTGTACCCGCAACTGTGAGTAGTTAAAAGAAGCGCCTAGATTCTAGATTCTAGATTCTAGATTCTAGATTCTAGATTCTAAAGCCTAGCACCTTCTTTTCTACAAGTCAGGAGACCTGCCTATTGCTGTTTTCGCTGCGTGCAGCCTTAGTTCTCGAGCGGGTGACTCGAGGGAGCAGAAGATGATATTGATACGTCTCGCCCTGTGGCCCATGGCGCAGCAGGGTTTTGGCAACACAAAATATGCCTGTGGGAGTGGCTTTTAATGCAGCCTTCCACATCAACAGTTACATCAACAGTTGCGCAACCTTCGGCGGCGCGAACTCATGTGGGACTCAATGTCAGCCAAGATGTGGCACTCAATGTCAGCCAATTGAGTTGGACCATCGAAGGCAAAACCATTCTCTCTGGGGTTAACTTTGCCCTGCAGCGCGGTGAAATGCTGGGATTAATCGGCCCTAACGGGGCGGGTAAATCCAGTTTACTGCGTTGTCTATATCGTTTTATTCGCCCGACTCAGGGGCAGATCAGCTTGTTTTCGCAGGATATTAGTCAGCTTTCGCCCAAGGCATTTGCCTGTAAAGTGGCCGTAGTGCAGCAGGATACGCCGCACTATTTTGATATGACCACAGAGCAACTGGTTGCCATGGGACTCACGCCCCATAAAGGAATGTTTGATAGCCATTCCAGCGGTGATAGCGACAAAATTATTAAAGCGCTTGAGAAGGTTGGCCTTAGTCATAAGTTGCATCAGCAATATGAGCGGCTTTCGGGCGGCGAGAAACAACGGGCGCTGATTGCCCGCGCTATCGTGCAACAACCACTGCTACTGATTTTAGATGAACCCACAAATCACCTCGATGTGCGCTACCAAATACAAATTTTGGAGCTGGTTCGAAGCCTTGGCATTAGTGTGATTGCCTCGATTCATGATCTGAATCTGGCAAGCGCCCTGTGTGATAGTTTGCTGCTACTCGATAATGGGCAAGTGAGCGCCATGGGCACGCCAACTGAGGTGTTGACTGAGGAGCGCATTGCCCAAGTTTTTGGGGTTTGCGCCCAAGTGATGCCCCATCCACAACATGCTAACCCGTTGATTAATTACTTCTATGGCTATCAAAAATCATATGGCTATCAAAAATCAAAGACAGATGAAGAGGGCGCAATCCATCCTCCCCATATCATTAATGGGGTGAAAACCCCATCATGATAAGCAGACTTAAGCTGATTACCCTGTTAACCCCTATTTTTACGCCATTAACTCGCCAGCAATGGCTGATGTTAGCCTTGGTGGGTTTTACTCTGCTGACGCCGATTGCGGCCGCCAGTTTTGGCGCGGCGAATATCAGCTTTTTAGATGTTTTTAATGTTTTTATAGATAAATTCAGTCAGTTATTTATGGGTGAGAATGCGCCAAGCACTGCCGCGATGACGGATCGGATTGTGATGGAATTAAGGCTACCACGAATATTGCTCGCCTTTGTGGCGGGGGCGGGGCTGTCTTTGGCGGGCAGTGTGTTGCAAACCGTGACTCGCAATCCCCTTGCCGACCCTTATTTGTTTGGGATTAGCTCAGGAGCCTCCTTTGGCGCTGTGGTGATGCTGACGTTGTTTTCCGGTTCAGGTTTTTTTGCGAATGCGGGTGTGATTGCCAACTCGGGAATATTTAGTGGTGCGGAAATATTGGCTGGGCTCCAGTGGTTTAGTTTGCCCTTTGGCGCTTTTATTGGTGCCAGTTTATCCGTACTTATTGTTTTGGCTTTATCGGGGTTAGGGCTCAACAGCCAAGTTGAACGCATGCTGCTCTCAGGGGTGGCAACATCGTTTATGTTTGGCGCGTTAACCAGTTTGCTGCTGTATTTTGCCAGCCCGCAGGCCACGGCATCCGTGCTTTTTTGGAGTTTGGGCAGTTTTGCTAAGGCCAGTTGGTCGCTATTAATTTTGCCGACCATCGTTGTGCTGGTGAGTTTTTTTATCATCCTCGGTTGGAAGCGGCAGATTATGGCTTTGCAAGCGGGGGATGAAACGGCCCATACCTTAGGGGTGAATGTGCCCAAATTACGCCTCAATATGTTGCTGCTGTGCTCGTTAATTACCGCCATTTTAGTGGCGACCTGCGGCGGTATTGGCTTTGTTGGATTAATGATCCCCCATACGGTGCGCTTGTTATTTCCTGGTCGTCAGCCAATCCTGCTCACTGCATTGGTGGGTGGCCTGTTTATGGTGTGGATTGATGTGCTTGCGAGATGTTTGCTGGGCAATCAAGAGCTGCCCGTGGGGATTATTACCGCCTCGATAGGCAGTTTTTTCTTTTTGCTTATTCTGCGTCGGCGAAAGGTGGCCAGTTAATTTAACCTGAACTCGGGGTAACGAGTGTCGAAAAAACCTAAATTTAACAAACTAAATTAATGATATAAATAATTGTTTTTAAATGGATAAATATTTTTTACTGAATGCGCAGATTTTTGCGCATATGAAGGCGCTCTGTCGTACGCCATAGCGAGCTATGGTTAGACAGAGCAACGCAGAGTGGCCCGAAAAGATGCCTATTCAGCGGCTCTACTTATCCCGGGCTCAGGTTAATTTAATGCTTAAGATGTATGGAAAATAGGCGTGGGATGCGCCGTAGTTATTCAATTTGGATTAGCGAGTGGAGTGTGAATGTCTCAATCAAGCCTGTCATTTCAAATCGAGCCTGTGAGTAAAGCGCAGGATCAGGTTATTCAACAGAAAATCGATCTTAAGACTAAGCCGCCCGGTGCCTTAGGGATGCTAGAATCCTTAGCTCTGCAAATCGCTCGCATCCAAGGGCCGCAGCAATTGCAGATCGTCAAACCCACCATGTTGGTATTTGCGGGGGATCATGGCATTGCAGCCGAAGGGGTTTCAATTGCCCCAAGTGAAGTGACCCACCAAATGGTACAAAACTTTGCTGAAGGCGGCGCGGCCATCAATGTGTTTTGTCGGCAATTAGGCTTAACGCTTGAAGTGATTGATTGCGGTATTCTCACCCCTGTTGAGGGTGTTGAAGGGATTATCGATCAACGCCTTGGTGCGGGTACTGGCGCTATTCACTTAGAACCCGCTATGTCTTTGGATTGCGTAGATAAAGGTTTTGCCATGGCGCGGGAGTTAATTGAGCGTCACCATCAAGCGGGCTGTAATCTGGTCGCGTTTGGTGAAATGGGTATTGGCAACACTTCCTCTGCGGCGGCGATTATGGCGGCGATTATGCAGTTAGAAGTGGCCGATTGTGTGGGTCGTGGCACGGGGATCAATAGTGAGACCTTAGCGCGTAAGTTAACGCTGGTTGAACTGGCGCTGCTGTCGCATCAAAGTGCCATGACGGGGCCAAAACAAGTGCTGGCGTGTCTTGGTGGATTTGAAATTGTGCAAATGACTGGCGCAATGCTGGCTGCAGCCGAGCGGAAAATGTTGGTGGTTGTGGATGGTTTTATCGCGACTGCCGCCGCGTTAGTGGCAGTGACTATCAATGCTAATGTGCGGGATTATCTGATTTTTGCCCATCGCTCCGAGGAGCAAGGTCATCAACGCATGCTGGAACATTTACAGGCTAAACCCTTGTTATCTTTGGGCCTGAGATTAGGTGAAGGCACAGGCGCCGCCCTAGCATTGCCGTTAATTCAAGCTGCAGCAAATTTTTACAATCAAATGGCGAGTTTTAGTGATGCTGGGATTGAGGCTGTTGTATGATGTAGCTCTGCTAAGTTATTTATTTAACTTATTTAAAATAATAACTTTTAGCTAACCGTTTTAACTTTAAACCTTGCTGCAAGTGTGTATTCACTAAGGATGCTTTATGTCAGAACGCGAAAGCTGGCACAAAGAGATAGATTTGTTTTTTGTGGCCATGGGCTATTTTACCCGCATTCCTATGCCCAAATGGGTCGAAGTCGATGCCGATAAACTCAATAAAGCCAGTCGTTACTTTGGCCTAGTGGGTCTGTTGGTGGGACTGTTAAGCGCCATTATCTTTTGGCTCACCCAAAACTGGTTGCCTGCTGGGGTGTCGGTATTGCTGTCGATGTTAACGGGTATCCTGTTGACCGGTGGATTCCACGAAGATGGGTTAGCCGATACCTTCGATGGCTTCGGTGGCGGTTGGACGGCCGAAGACAAGCTGCGAATTATGAAGGATTCTCGCCTTGGCAGTTACGGCGCTTTAGCCTTGATTATGGTGCTGCTGCTTAAATGGCAATTATTAGTAGAATTAGCACTTTATGACCCCGTGGTTGCCGGTTCGGCAATGATTGTCGCCCACACTGTGAGCCGTGTGGTGGCCGCGAGTCTTATCTTTACCGAGACATACGTGCGTGATGATGAGACCAGCAAGTCCAAGCCATTAGCCCAGCATCAAGGCATTAATGATCTATTTATTTTGATCGCCAGCGGTGTGTTAGTGCTGCTGGTGCTTAAGGGAATTGCTGCCCTGTCGTTGCTGTTAGTGATGATAGGGTTGCGCCGTTTGATTGTGGTGATTTTTAGACGTCAAATTGGTGGTTACACAGGCGATACCTTAGGCGCTGCGCAGCAAATTTGTGAAATCGTGTGTTATTTTGTACTGCTGGTTGTGGGTGGCATATTGTGATCCATTTAGTACTAGGCGGCGCACGTAGCGGCAAGAGTCGTTACGGCGAAACCTTAGTACGCCAGTATACGGCTTTAGGATTCGATGCCTGTTATGTAGCGACAGCGCAGGCACTCGATGCTGAAATGGCCAGTCGGATCCGTTTACATCAGGACGGTCGTGCCATGGATGATATCGACTGGCAGCTAGTCGAAGAACCTTTGGCATTAACCGCCAGGCTTAAGCGTTTAGCCAAACCTGGTAGGGTGATTTTGGTGGATTGCTTAACACTTTGGTTAAGCAATCAATTACTTGCAGGAAACCCTGCGGATGAACCCGCCTCGACCGATTCCGATTTTGCCATAACGGTTGCTACATCCTCTAAACATGATGCGTTAGCCCAGTGGCGACAGGCAAAAGCGGAATTTGTGGGGGCGTTAAACGCGCTTGAAGGTGCGGTGATTTTAATCAGTAATGAAGTAGGCTCTGGCATTGTGCCCATGGGGGAACTAAGTCGCCAATTTGTCGATGAGGCGGGCTGGTTAAATCAAGCTGTTGCGGCGGTTGCGGACAATGTGACCTTAGTGGTGGCAGGTTTACCGCTGGTGCTGAAATCGAGCTAATGCTTAGATTAAGCTAATGTTTGATCGAGTGAATGTTATTCTGAGCTGCTTTCGCGTTTCGTTCGTATTAAAAGATGCGCCTTTTATCTAATTCCTCTATTGAGTCATATTCCTACCCATGCATGTAAATAAAGCGCCCGCATCCACGGTAACCGATATAGCGGCAACCTCTTGCTTGTCTCAAACACTGCCCCAAGGCGCCAAAGTATTAATGGTGCAGGGCACCACCTCTGATGCAGGCAAAAGCACGTTGGTGGCGGGAATATGTCGATTACTGGCCCGTCAGGGCGTCAACGTCGCGCCTTTTAAACCGCAGAATATGGCGCTCAATAGTGCCGTGACTGTTGATGGCGGCGAGATTGGCCGCGCACAGGCGCTGCAAGCCGCGGCCTGTTATTTAGTGCCTCATACTGATTTCAACCCGATTTTACTCAAACCCAGTTCAGATACGGGCGCCCAAATTATTGTGCAGGGTAAAGCGTTAACGACACTCGAAGCCTCGGCTTTTTTTGGAGAAAAATCGAAAGATTATAAAGCCATGGCCCTTAATGCCGTGTTGGACTCCTTTGAACGCCTAGGTCAGCAATATCACACCATAGTGGTTGAAGGGGCGGGGAGCCCAGCTGAAATCAACCTGCGTGCTGGGGATATTGCCAATATGGGCTTTGCCGAAGCGGTTGATTGCCCCGTGATTATTATTGCCGATATCGACAAAGGCGGCGTGTTTGCCCATTTGGTCGGGACCTTGGCGCTGTTATCCGAGTCAGAACAGGCGCGGGTAAAGGGTTTTGTGATCAATCGCTTTCGCGGCGATATCAGCCTGTTGCAGTCTGGTATTGATTGGCTTGAGGCGTATACGCAAAAGCCAGTATTGGGCGTGCTGCCCTATTTGCATGATTTACACTTAGACGCCGAGGATGCGCTCACTGACTCGCCAACTAAGCAGGCCAAGAGTTGTTTTAAGGTGCGAGTGCTGGTTTATCCGCGCACCAGTAATCACACGGATGTTGATCCGCTGAGGCTGCATCCCGATATCGATTTTGATTATGTGTCACTCCAGACGCAAGCCTTAGCTCAGACGCCGGAGATCGCCGCCGATTTGCTGATTTTGCCTGGTAGTAAGAATGTCCGAGCCGATCTGGCTTTTTTACGTGAGCAGGGCTGGGATAAGCAAATTGCTAAGCATTTGCGCTACGGCGGTAAAGTGCTGGGAATTTGTGGTGGTTATCAAATGCTGGGTGAGCGCATTGCCGATCCGTTAGCGATTGAAGATGTGTTCGGTACTAGCCAAGGGCTAGGTTATTTACCCATCAGCACCGAATTTAAAGCCGAAAAGCAGTTACGTTGCGTCGCAGGCGAGTTGACATTGATAGGGCAGACTGTGGCAGTCAAAGGTTATGAGATCCACTGCGGTGAGTCCCAATATCTCACGTCCAGTGATGCCGCCAAGGGCGCGCCATTACGCTTGATAAATGAGTTAACTTGCGATGAACAGGCGGAAAAGTCTTTTGCCGACGGCTGTTTAAGTGAGGACGGGCAAGTGCTAGGCACTTATTTACACGGGCTATTCGACAGCCCTGATGCGTGCCAGTTAATTCTGCGTTGGGCGGGATTAGAAGATGCACAAGCAATTGATATTAATGCTATTCGAGAACAACAACTGGATAGGTTGGCCGATGTATTGGCCGAACATCTAGACTTACCACAATTACAGGCAATCTTAACCGCATCAGTTAAGCCGTAGGATGAACATCAAACCATGACAACAGCAAACGATAATAACCAAGAACAATTAAAGGCTGAACGCCACAAGGTGCGCCAACAAAAACTCAAAGCGGGAGTTGATGCAAAAATTGCCGCTGCTCAGGATGAAAAGGGCATTTTGTTAGTCCTAACGGGCAATGGCAAAGGGAAGTCGACCTCAGCTTTTGGCACCGTTGCCCGCGCCGTTGGCCATGGCAAAAAAGCCGCCGTAGTGCAATTTATCAAGGGCACTTGGGAATGCGGTGAGCGTAATCTACTTGAAGGTGCTGGCGTTAGTTTTCATGTTATGGGCACCGGTTTTACTTGGGAAACCCAAGATAAAGAAAAGGATACCGCAGCCGCTCTTGTCGCTTGGGAAGCTGCCGAAGCATTACTGCAAGACGAGAGCATTGATTGCGTGATGCTCGATGAGCTGACCTATATGGTGAGTTATCACTATCTTGATGTCGAGCGGATTTTGACTGCACTTAAAAACCGCCCGCCGATGCAACATGTGATTATCACTGGCCGCGCTTGCCATCGAGCGATTATTGAGCTGGCCGATACGGTGAGCGAGGTTCAACCGATAAAACATGCCTTTGAGGCCGGAATAAAAGCACAGCTGGGGTTTGATTATTAAACTGAGCGAGTATCGCTATAGCCATAAAGCGATATTTCTTATACCAATATTGGACTGAGATAAAATGGCGGCCATGCCGCCAACGGTCACAGTTGCAACAATGCCAATCTTATCGACCATTGAACTGTTCATTTTGCTAAAAGCTTTTGCCCCTTTCCTCGTTAGCAAACTGGTATCTAGCTAACGTCAACATCAATATGTTGACCCAATTTGAGTAATGCTACAGAGCTCTGGCCTTATCAGTGTTATCCAACCGCAATTACATTAGCCAATGAGAAAATGTGGTACGAGTATCAGCCTGAATGCGAGGCTAAAAATGCTGTCAATCAAGTTCAATAATAAGTCAGACGTGAGTGTAAAAGAATGAGAAGCTAAAACGATATCAAATGATTACCTACCAAAATGTAAAAAAACCGCTACCGCAAAAAAGCAAATTCCTATAGCATCATTTGTACCAATTGACATGGATGTGGCAGCGGCTAAGTCCAACAAGCGATTTATGCCCTGCAAACAGCGCAGCGCATAAATACTAAGATGTTATGTTTAGGGGAAAGTAGTGCAATTTAAACGAATAATCTCCTACACCTTAATCCATTTAATCCTTGTTATTGTTTTTTGGATATCGCTGGCTGGTGCCATCGGTTTGGGGTTTAAGGATAATTGGAGCATGTTCGACCATGCTTATGCGCTAGCTGGGGAACGTGGATTTTATCTTTTCCTACATGGTGGCTCACCATGCAGGATCTACCAAGTTGGTTCGATTATTTATATATTCCAATACAAATTATAAGTAGTTTTATACAGGTGAATATATTTTTGTATGTTTGTGCATTATTCAAAAACACAACAAGTAAAGGCAAGGCTGAAAATATGGAGAATATATCAACAATTAAAATGTCAATTCAAACGGTAATAATTAAAATTGGCGATAGGGAATTTGATATAAATCTTAACTGTACTTATGATCAAATAATTGCAATGTTTGGCCGGCCAGAAGATGAATCAGTGCAACGCGATGGCAGTAATCCTGCAATAATAAAATATATGGGGTTGGAATTTCATTTTCATAAGGGCGCTTTAAGTCTGATTTATAAGGATGATGAGTTTGGAAATGTAATTACTGCAATACCAAAAATAATCTAAATTGAAATAATTTATATCAATATTGAATCAGCCCAACAAGATGATGCACCGGAGCCGGATTCATGTCGTTCGTGCTTGTTGGACACAACCTCCCAGCCGTTGATCTTTGACGTTACTCCATAGAAATATTAATCCGAAACCAATGAATAAGAGTAAAAAATCTAACAAGGTTCAGTCCACAAACGAGTTACAAATCTTCTTTTAAAACAAACAGGCTACGCCGATGCTAAACAGGTGAGCCATGGTGATTAGCGAGACGACCGTCTGCCCCATAGACGGGGCATGTGTCATCGCGCAAATACCATTGTTCACCTTTCAATGTTGTATAAATCTCTATTACCTCAGTACTTTGCTTAAAAAGCTTTGGGTTCTGGCTTCTTTGGGGCGGGTGAATAACTCCTCGGGGATATTGGATTCCACCACATAGCCGCCATCCATAAAGATGACTCTGTCGGAAACATCGCGCGCAAAGCCCATTTCGTGGGTCACAATCACCATGGTCATACCTTTTTGCGCTAAGTCCTTCATCACATCCAGTACATCGCCGACCATTTCAGGATCGAGTGCCGAGGTGGGCTCATCAAATAGCATCAGATCCGGCTCCATCGCCAGTGCGCGGGCAATAGCTACCCTTTGTTTTTGTCCACCTGACAGGCTTGAAGGATAGGCATTGGCTTTATCCTGTAATCCCACTTGAGTGAGCAGTGCCAGCGCCTTGTTATCGGCTTCGGCTTGGGTCATTAACTTTAGGCTCACTGGCGCTAAGGTAATGTTTTGCAATACGGTTTTATGGGGGAATAGGTTAAAGTTTTGAAACACCATGCCCACTTTTTGCCGTAATTTATCGACACAGGCATCCTTGGCGGTAATGGATTGCCCTTCGATTTCAATATCCCCTTGGGTTGGGTTTTCTAACAGGTTGATGCAGCGTAAAAAGGTGCTTTTACCGCTCCCGCTGGGGCCGATAACACTCACCACTTCACCTTGGCGAATATGTTCGTTGATTCCTTTAAGGACCGCATTATCGCCGTAACTTTTGTGTAGGTTGGTTATGTTAATCACTTTGCTTCAACCTCTTTTCGAATTTCGACAGCATAAATGTGAAGCTGTAGGTTAGGAACAGATAAATCAGCGCGCAGGTAAAGAGTGGAACACTGTCTTCAAAGGTGCGGCTGCGAATAATTTCTCCCGCCCGCATCAAGTCCACACCGCCAATAAAGCCAATCACTGCGGTTTCCTTGAGTAGCACAATAAACTCATTGCCTAATGCGGGCAGAATATTCTTAATCGCCTGCGGCAGAATAATCAGCTTCATTGTCATCGCTTGTGACAGACCAAGCGAGCGCGCGGCTTCGGTTTGGCCTTTATCGACGGCTTGAATGCCAGCACGAATAATCTCAGAGATATAAGCGCCACTGTTTAAGCCAAAGGCGATAATGGCAGCGGTGATTTTATCGACATCCAATGCTGCCAGCACGATGAAGTAAAGGATCACTAACTGCACCACCACAGGCGTGCCGCGGATCACGCCCACATAGAGTTCGGCGGGGAAGCGGATATACCACTTAGATGACATCTTCATCAGTGTGGTGCCCACGCCTAATACTGCGCCTAGTAACATGGCGAAGAAGGTCACAATCAAAGTGACTTTCAAGCCATTTAAAATGAGCAGTATGCCTATCATGCCGTCGTCGCCAATGGGGCTAAACAGCGAAGTATTGATTGCTTCTAACATAGGGATCACTTGATATGGGCTGAAACAAGTGCCTGATACTGGCCGTTTTCTTTCAGGTTTTTCAGCGTATGATTAATGCTATTGAGGAGTTCAGGTTGCTGTTTTGAGACGGCAAAACCATAAAACTCGGGAGGAAAATCCAGCTTAATCAGTTTGAGATCGGGGTTTTTCGCCAGATAGTTAGCAGCAGGTTCGCTGTCAAACAACACAAGATCTACTTTGCCATTTTTAAGCTCCATAATGGCTTCGAATCCGGTATTGAAGGCGGTGACCTTTTGGGTATATTTTTTAGACATCATATCGGCGGTTGAGCCGAGCTGTACCGCAAAATGTTTATCTTTAATGTCATCAAGCGTATGAATACTCTCGTTATCTTTATTGACGAGTAGCACTTGAGTGGCTTCGTAATAGGGCTCAGAGAAGTTAACACTTGCCTGCCGCTCGGGGGTGATAGTCATACCCGAGGCGATAAAATCAATCTTGCCTGAGTTTAGGGCCACGATCAGCGAGTCGAATTTCATGTTTTCGACTTTTAGGGTCTTGCCCGCATCTTTAGCTATTTGCTTGGCAAGCTCAATGTCGAAACCTTTGATTTCGTCGCCACTTTGTCCGCCTACATATTCAAAGGGCGGGAATGCGGCATTGGTTCCTACGACTAAAACATCTTCGCTTTTCCCACATCCAGCTAACAACAAGGTGGCAGTGAGGGTTAGGCCGCCTAATAACATGGATTTTTTCATTTAACACTCTCTTTTGGATAACTTGCAATGTGGCGACTATAGGAGGATAGCGTTCTTGTGTCAATAATTATGCTTTATTTGTGACTAAAAATTCATTTTCAATATGGCAGTTTAAATAATGGACATCATGTTTAATATGATTATGGTGTTTGATATCAATAGTTTTTTAAAAAGGTTGCTAAATTGTTTAGGGTGACCGTGAATAGCAATTCTATGGTTTTAAACGATGAGATATGCAAATTTTTATTCACTTCAGCGAAAGGGATGGATTTTTATGAACTATCTCAGATACAAATGGTAAAAATTTCATTAAATTATGCTTAAATTGTCTAATCTTAATTTAGTATAAAAAACCTTTTATGGAGCTCAATGTGAGATACCTAATTTTGGCACCTACGGCGCTGCTTTTAGGCCTAGCAACGTCAGTTTGTGCAGAAGAATCAACCCAATGGCATTACACCATGGGCATTCATGATTTTATTGTGGAGCAAGAGAATTCACATACCTTTGGGGCCAACGGTAACATCATTATTGAACATACTACGGCATCGGATATTTATCTGTCTGCAGTGCTGGATATGTTTATCGATATTGATAGGGATAAGTTGGATCCTGACCATATTCCGATGTGGTTCAAATCGGAATATGCTGCTCTTGGGGAGCTTTATCGTTTTTCCCCCGAGTTATCCCTTGGGTGGCAAGTGGATTTACAGGGCAAGCGTAATACAGTGAGTTCAGTGGAGAAGCAGGCGAAGCTTTTTCCTGGGCTAACAGCCAATTATCACGGCCAGCAAACTCAAGCACAGCTTAAAGCTGGCGCGGGCTATTACTTTTTAGAGATCGACGATGATGTGCCCCGCACCCGAGGTTACGATAGAGGCGATTTTGGCAATAGCGAGTTTGCCTACACAGTTATGGGGAGTTTTGGTTTTGATTTGACGCCAAAATTAAACCTGAACTTAGCTGCTCAAACTTGGAACGATGGCGACCAATGGCTTGAAAATCAGTATCGTTTGACCATGAGTTATGATACCGATTACTGGGAAAAGGGCAGCCAGTGGTTGCTGTATGTCGAACATACTGAATATAACTTGGACCCCTTTGCCAAGGTGAACCTAAATTCGCCCAATTACTTACCTATCCTACCTTGGGATAATGATACCTTAGTGCGATTTAGCTTAGTCGTGCCTTGGTAGACGCTATTTTTGGGTTAAGTGCTTTTTTACTAACGCAATCATCGCTTGCGCCGCAAAGGACAATACCTGTTCTTTGCGCCAAAAGAGGGATAACTCCCAGCGCAGTTCATCACTCGCTAAGGGAATATTAACTACCCCTGATACGCTATAACGCCGCGCAATTGAGCGCGGCAGTATCATCACACCTGTTCCCGCTGCCACCAGTGCGATTCCGAAGTCAGCTTGGCTGACTCGGGTGATATTTTGGGGGGAGAATCCCGCATGCTGACAGGCATTTAGCACCAATTGATGCAAGGTGTATTCAGTCTCGAACATGACTTGTGGCTCATCGATTAAGTCATGGATTGAGAGCATTTCCCTTGCGGTGAGGGGATTTTCCTTGGGTAGAACCACCACCATAGGATCGTTAAACACTCGAATGCCGTCATAACCATCGTCAAAGTTGATGATGCCAGTAGCCAGTTCAATTTCGCCCTTCTGAATCGCTAGCGTTTGCTCAACCCCACCGCGGACTAATAAGTGCATCTCGATTTGTGGATACTGCTGGCGATACTTGGCAATGACAGGCGCAAAAATTTCAGCACTGCCTAGCGGTGCAAGGCCAAGCCTTAATTCGCCCGCAGTTAAACTGCGCTGGGCACTGAGTTCGGCTAACATGCGTTGGCGGCCAGCCAATAACTCTTTGCCATGGCGATAAACCACTTCGCCTGCTTGGGTGAGTTTGACCTGAGTGCCACGTTTGCCCCGCTCAAGCAGCACTAAATCGAGCTCTTCTTCAAGTTGACGTACCGCCTTAGAGAGTGCAGGTTGGGTGAGATGAACCTTTTCGCTGGCCTTACCAAAACCACCGGCATCGATAATCTCGATAAAATAGCGCAGCACTTTAAGATCCATTTTTGCCTCGATAATGCATTCTTAAAATTCATGGATTACATTCTTAATATTCATTTTTTTTATAAAATAGGCAAGCCTAAAATACTGACATCGCAACTTTGAGTGTAAATCGAGAAACCACATGTCTTACCTACAAGCCGCAATACGTCGATGCCGTTACGGGGCTTTATTGTTAACCCAAATTGCTCTCTTTTGTTTATTGTCTTTTGCCTGCCATTGGTTTGCGACATGGGCGCACTCGCCTGTGCCTGGCAGTGTGTTGGGGTTAGGTATCTTACTGATTTTACTTGCAACTAAGTTGATCCCTGAAAATGCCGTGCAGCTCGGCGCTGCTTGGCTTATTGGTGAGTTACTGCTGTTTTTTATTCCGCCTGTGATCTCAGTAATCAAGTATGAAGGCCTATTTGAGCAGTATGGGGTGAATATCCTCTTTACCTTAGTCATGGGCAGTGTGTGCGTGATGGTGGGCACGGGGTTTGTGGTTGACAGAGTGTTTCGCTTCGAGCGTCAACTCAATATCAAAAAGCATGCTCGTCGTCATGCTAAGGCTGCGTAATGTCGAGCCTTAACTTAAGCCCAGCGGCAGTATCTGAGTTAGTGTTTTCTCAGACGGGATTGGCGCTCATCAGCTTGTTACTCACGTTATTTTGTTATTTTGCGGCCAAGATATTGTATCAACGCCACCGAGTATGGTGGTTAGCGCCGATTGTACTCGCGCCCGTGGTGATCACGCTCTTGGTGTTTAATCTCGATATTCCATTGCCGACTTATTTTGAATACACCCATTGGTTAATGGCCATGTTGGCTCCTGCAACGATTGCATTTGCTTTGCCTATTTATCGGGAGCGTAAACTCATTCGCCAATATCCGCTGACCATTGCCTTTGGCGTGATTGCAGGGTTGTTATTGGGCATGGTCTCGAGCTGGCTATTAGTCAAGTTTGTGCCTTTGCCAGTAGAGCTTTCTAAGAGTTTGTTAGTTCGCTCCGTCTCGACGCCCTTTGCGATGGAGGCTACCGGTGCCTTTGGTGGTGTGCCAGAACTTACCGCCATGATGGTACTCATCACTGGCATTATCGGCATGTTAGTGTGCGAGCCACTCTTTAAGCTGATGCATATTCGTACATCGTTAGGCAAGGGGGTGGCCTTGGGCGCTTCAGCCCATGGTGCGGGCGCAGCAAAAGCCAGTGAGTTAGGCCAGCAAGAGGGCGTAATTGCAAGTTTAACCATGATTTTTATCGGTATTGCGATGGTGTTGGGAGCCCCGTTTTTTGCGCTGATTTTTAGTTAACCTGAACTCGGGGTAACGAGTGTCGAAAAAATCTCAATTTAACAAACTAAATCAATGTTATAAGTGATTCTTTTGAAAAGAAAAATCTATTTTCTGGCTGAATGCGCAGATTTTTGCGTATATCAAGGCGCTCTATCGTACGCCATAGCGAGCTATGGTTAGACAGATCAACGCAGAGAAGCCCGAAAAGATGCCTATTCAGCGGCTCTGCTTCGAGCTCAGGTTAGTTAGTTTGAGTTAAGCATCTTTACGTGAGTATGACTTTGTTACCTTGAAATGATTTTGTTTTGCCTCTTAGGGCGCTAACCTCTGCTTGGGTTATGCGCCCATTTTTTTTAGCTGGTACATAACGCTGACTTCTTATTGATGACGCAACTGAATCGAGTAGGGACCAATGATGGACAAGCAGGAAAGCGTGTTGAATGTGAGTTTACGGCCGATTACCCAAAGCGATCTCGAGCTGATTTTTGCTCATCAACTTGATCCAGTAGCTTGCCAATTAGCGCAATTTCCACCGCGGGATCGAGAGGCTTTTTACCGACATTGGCAGCAGAATATCCTCGGTCAGGAGGCTGTACTTGCACTGGGAATTGAAGTCGAAGGCCAGCTTGTGGGCAATATCTGTCATTGGCATGCAGATGGGCAGGCGTTGATTGGTTATTGGATTGATCGCGCCCATTGGGGGCGCGGCATTGCCACGCTGACTTTGAGTGTATTTTTACCCTTAGTCAGGTCAAGACCGCTCTTTGCCCATGTAGCTCAGCATAATGTTGCATCTCAACGAGTGTTGCTGCGCCATGGGTTTGTAAAAACAGGTAATGTCATTCAAGAAGAGGCTGATACGGCGTCTTTGATTGAGCTGGTGCTGCGCTAATGCCTAAAAGGGTGGTTTGTAATATAAATGGGGAGTGCGGGTTATATATCTTCTCAAACATACTGTTATCGACAAGCTTGCTCTGGTTCGTGACTCAGTATCTGTTTGATAGTGACAGCCTCTATCGGATAGGGAGTCTAGCGCGATTGCCAATACCTGTGTCACGGTATCTTATATTGCCACGTTTAGGATTGATTTAAGATGAGCTCAAGCCATCGCTAATCTGTAGGTATCGTCGTAGGGGAGTGTGTTTAGTTGCTTTAACTTTGCTTGTAACAAACTAAAAACAGCAATGGGTACAAATTCATAACCAGATTGAGCTTGTGACAATTAGGGGCTGAATTTTGCAGCCCTTTTTAATACTATTTTCATAAACTGGCGTCAGTATTGAATATTGTCACTGTGACGTATTCCATTGCGTCGAAATTATGTTAGATTCTGGCGAACTGATGAAGATAGAGGTATGTTTATCACTGTCATCAACAGTTCTCCACAGGGCAGTCACTGCAATAATGCTTACTTTTGCAGAGAAATGTCAGGAAGTTACACCAATTCAGAGTCTGCTTATGCAACCCAATTTATTTCCCGAACAAAGACATTTAAATCGTGAGCCGATGGTGATGCCATCGTTAGAAGCTCCTTCTACCCGAAGCCGTTTACAACGCATGGTGGGCAGCGTATTACTGACCTGCAGTGTGTTGTTAAGCTTATCTGCTTGTGCAGCGGGTAAAGCGAGTGCACCGCAGGAAGAAGAGTTTAGCTACGCTTGGTTGAAAGGCTATGCTCATACGCTGGCGACTGAGTCCTATGTAAGTCATAAGGGTGAGTTGCCAAAAAGCTTACAGGGCATGAGCTGGGATGATTACCAGCAATTCCATTTCAAGAAAAAAGCCGCACTGTGGCGTGAAGACGATTCAGAGTTTCGCGCCGAGTTGTTTCACTTAGGTCTCTATTTCGATACTCCTGTCCATATTTATCAATTGGAAAACGGCAAGGCTAAGCGGATTGAATATTCTCCTTCTATGTTCGATTACGGTAAGTCGAAGGTGAAGGGCAGCCAATTACCTAAAGATTTAGGTTTTGCTGGCTTTAGAATGCAGTTCAACACCGATTGGCAACGTGATGTGGTCGCCTTCTTAGGGGCTAGCTATTTTCGCGCCGTAGGTCAGGAAATGCAGTATGGTCTTTCTGCCCGTGGTCTAGCGGTGGACACTGCGCTGCCTAAGCCTGAAGAATTCCCCATGTTCACCCGTTTTTGGTTAGAGAAACCACAGCCGGGCTCAAATATTGCGACCGTCTATGCACTGCTAGACTCGCCAAGCGTCACTGGTGCTTATCGTTTCGATATCGAGCCGGGTGAGCGTTTGAAAATGAAGGTCGATGCAGCCATATATCCGCGTAAAGCCATCGAACGTTTGGGTGTTGCGCCGCTGACCAGTATGTTTATGGTGGGTGAGAACGATCGCCGCACTGGTTACGACTGGCGTCAAGAGATCCACGATTCAGACGGTCTAGCCATGCACACTGGTAACGGTGAATGGATTTGGCGCCCGCTAGGCAACCCAAGTAATCTGCGATTCAACGCCTATAGCGATGAGAATCCTAAGGGATTTGGTTTATTGCAGCGCGATCGTAATTTCGACCATTATCAAGATGATGGTGTGTTTTACGAGAAGCGTCCAAGTCTGTGGATTGAGCCAACGGGCAATTGGGGTAAAGGCTCAGTTCAGTTAGTTGAAATTCCAACGCTGGACGAAACCTTCGACAATATCGTGGCTTTCTGGAATCCTGCTGAGCCTATTCAACCTGGCCAAGAGCTACTGTACAGCTACAACATGTACTGGGGTGGCATTCCACCTGAACAGTCTCCACGCGCTCGCGTAGTGGATACTTTTACCGGTATTGGTGGCGTGGTAGGTCAAAAGCGTAAGTACTATAGCAAGCGCTTTGTAATTGATTTTGCTGGTGGTTCTTTACCTATGCTGGGTAAAGATGCCCAAGTGAAAGCGGTGATTTCAACATCTCAAGGTCGCGTAGAAATCGAATCTGCTCGTCCACAGCATGCGATCAATGGTTACCGCGCTATGTTCGACATTGTGCCACCAGAGGATAGTGTAGAGCCGATTAACCTAAGAGTTTACTTAGAAGTGGACGGCCAGCCGTTAACTGAGACGTGGATGTACCAGTGGACACCACCGCCAATGAACGAGCGTGAGCTGCACAACGCCGGTCATCTTCAGTAAGCGATACTGATAAATTAAAACGCCAGCCTTAGTGCTGGCGTTTTTGCATCAAGCCATTTGTTAATTGCAAGTCGCATTCAGAGTTATTGAGGGCTGATTCACTTTTTGAAAATCTAAATAATTTTTCACTGTCAAATACCCCTGTCTTGGGCGTAATCTGTTGCGTCCTCGTCATAGGTTTGCGATTTATGTTTGAGATATTTACTTCTATCGGTCTTGGTTGGTCGGTAGCTTTAGTGCTTGCCGTGTTATTTGTGCTGGCCTACGAGTTTATCAATGGCTTCCACGATACCGCCAACGCGGTCGCAACAGTCATCTACACCAAGGCGATGCCAGCGAATTTAGCGGTGGTTTCTTCAGCACTTTTTAACTTTGCTGGCGTGCTACTCGGTGGGCTTGGTGTCGCTTATGCCATAGTGCATCTACTTCCCGTTGACTCCTTGTTGGGGATGGACTCTACCCAAGGGCTGTTGATGGTCTTTTCGCTATTATTTTCCGCGATTATTTGGAATTTAGGCACTTGGTACTTTGGCATTCCAGCCTCTAGCTCCCATACCTTAATTGGCTCAATTATGGGCGTTGGCGGTGCATTCGCTTGGATACATAATCAGCCCATTTTGCATGGTATTAACCTCACCAAAGCCACGCAGATTATGTTATCCCTGATTATTTCGCCCACGCTTGGTTTTGTGTTGGCGGGGATATTTTTATTGCTGATGAAGTTTATTTGGGCAAAGCATAAGATCCATCGCACCCCTGATGAGCAGTTTCAGATTAATGGTAAAAGGCATCCGCCTTTCTGGGCGCGAGTGAGTTTGATTGCTTCTGCCATGGGGGTTAGTTTTGCCCATGGTTCTAACGATGGACAGAAAGGCATTGGCTTAGTGATGCTCGTGCTTATTTGTATGGCCCCTGCGTATTTTGCCCTCGATATGAGCACTCAATCCTATGATTTAGCACGAACACAGGATGCAAACCGTCGTATCATGGCTATCTACAGCCGTAATCAAGCGGTGATTAGCGATTTAGTGGATGTAAAAGCAAAGGTTGATGCTAGTGATACACTGCTAAGTCATTGCTCGGCACAAACCGTATTGCCTGCAATGTCGTCACTTGATCGTCGTTTGGAACAGGTCAATAGTTTTCAGGATATGACTATAGAAGAGCGCCGTGAAGTGCGACGTTTGTTACTGTGTATTGATGACACTGCGCGCAAGGTGGCTAAATTAGAGTTACCCGCTAAGGAATTAAGTTCTCTCGCTAAGTGGCGTAAAGACCTGACTAAACCGACAGAATACGCGCCCCTTTGGGTGATTGTGGCGATTGCGACCGCGTTAGGTTGTGGCACGCTCGTGGGGTGGCGGCGAATTGTGTATACCGTAGGAGAAAAAATTGGCTCCTCGGGAATGACCTATAGCCAAGGTATTGCCGCGCAGGTGACTGCTGCTGTGTCGATTGGCATCGCGAGCGTCACTGGGATGCCGGTATCGACTACGCATATTTTGTCATCGGCGGTGGCGGGGACTATGGTAGCCAATCGCTCTGGGCTACAAAGTCAAACCATTAAGCAAATTCTACTGGCTTGGGTGCTAACACTCCCTATTACTATGTTGCTCTCCGCGTGTGTGTTTATCCTTGCCAATACACTTTGGGGTTAGCCAAGACTACTCAAGTTGAATGCTCACATAGCCAAGTTTTGAGGGCTTGGTTTTTCGGTTCAGTGCCGTTTCCCGCGATAATTACCTAAGCCATCTTGTTAGAGTTGAGCCTTCAACACCAACAAGGACATAAGATGGCTGAGCAATCTAGAATACTTTTTAAAGCACTACATCAACAATCAGAGCCGTTGATATTAACTAACGCTTGGGATGCCGCCAGTGCGGCCATCATTCAAGCATCGGGCGCCCGTGCGATTGCGACCAGTAGCGCGGCATTGGCTTGGTCGCTCGGTTATCCCGATGGTCAAGCGCTACCTAAAGTGGCTTTATTGGACGTAGTGAACAATATCCTACGGCTGAGCCGAGTGCCCGTGACGATAGATATTGAATCTGGTTATAGCCAAGATCCCGATGGGGTTGCTGCTTTTGTTGCGCAGCTTGCTGAGCTTGGCGTAGCAGGAATTAATATTGAGGATGGCAGTGCAGGTGTTGCTGAGATGGTGGCAAAAATTAAAGCTATTCGCGCCCATCCTCGTTGCCAAGGATTATTTATTAATGCGCGAGCTGATGTGTATTTACTGGGTTTAGCCAGTGGTGAGGCCGCAGTCGTTATGACTATTGATAGGTTAACTCAATATCAGGCTGCGGGTGCTGATGGTGGCTTTATCCCTGGCGCGACCGAGGTCGAGACCGCTAAGCGCTTGTCTGCCGCTGTGGATATGCCACTGAATTTTATGCTATTGAATGAGCAGATGGATATCGGCGAGTTATTTGCCGCAGGTGTGCAGCGTTTTTCCACTGGCCCAGCTTCATTTTTACAAGCCTATAGCACTTTGCTTAATCCAATTTTGTTAAATTCAATTAAGGCAAAGCCGTTTCAGCGAGAGTCAAATGATGCGGTTATTGCCGCTGATAAGGATTCAATTCCTAAAGCCATTTCCCTTGGTTTTGAGCAAGTAAATAACTTATTTATCCCGAGTTAAAGCTGTTTTCCATCTATACCCACGGCGAGTTTGCCGTGGGTTTCTTCTTATGTCCGTTTTACTTAGCGCCCGTTTTACCAAGAAAGTCCCATCTGCGTGCTTGTCTCCTCAGGTTTCTTATCGAGCAGGCGTAGCTCGGCGAGTTGAATGTGCGCTGCAATTTGGCTGCGCAATTTTTGATAGAGACGGATGGCTAGTTCAGGCGCGGCTTCATTGCCGGGAGTATGAATAAACAGATAGGGCTCTCGACCTTCTGCGATCCATAGCGGGAGTTGGGCGAGCCAATTCTCAAAAAAGGCATCGTTATCCTTAGGTAAAGCGCTAACGCCTTGCTGCGCGAGTTGTGCAACTGCATGCATCGTCAGGTTGCCCGATAAAGCGAACCACAGGCGTATTGGCAGTCGCGATTGCATGCACTGGCACCCGCGGTTTTTTCTTATGGGTATCGATAATCGCCTCGTTAGCGGGTGGCAGAGCAAACAGTGGCCGACTGTCCATAATGATGCGGTTCACCTGTTTATCCATCAGCAAGCGGTTTAGCGCTCGCTCAGCCTCTCCCTTGGCAAAAAACGCAGCATGCCTGACTTCGACGCCATAGGTTAACCCTTGGGGGACTTGATTGAGAAATTGCGCTAACGCAGGCAAGTTTTCTGGGCCGAAATGGGCGGGAAGTTGGATCTTCCATAGCCCGGTTTTTTCTGCCAAGGGCGACATGACTTGAAAGAATTGCAGAAGCTCCTGCTGACAATGCTGTAGTTGCTTTTGATGGGTGATCGTCTGCGGTAGCTTAAAGGTAAAGCGAAAGTCATCTGGGGTAGCTCTGAGCCAGTTCATCATAGTTTGTGCATTTGGCGTAGCGTAAAAACTGGTATTCCCTTCTACCGTGTTAAAAATGGTTGCATAACGGGCAAGGCGCTCGGCTTGTTTGGTTGTTGAACCATAAACACTATCTTGCCAATGGTAATGTGACCACATGGCAAGCCCAAGACGCAAATGATTGGTTTGGCGCGGCAGTGACTTAAGTGACTCCAAACTGACTCCTAAGAAATATGAATCCATTTAATTCGTTATAGTGGCTTTCTCTGCCTTTGGAGACATTCTGCATCGCTATTGTGCTCAAATGGTTTTATTTGAGTCAAATAGGCAGAACATTTGAGATCCCCTGAGTGATTGACTTCAACTTGGCCTTCATTTATCCGTATCAAAGAGATTTTTGTGCTCTTGAGACTGTCACGGTAATTAACCGACTTTAATAGTATGATATTCTCTGCGCTTAGCGTTAATGATCAAGTGTTCGCGCGTTGGTTTTTATACAGGGATGGAGAGGTTAGCTGCGGAGTGTTAACTATTCTCGTTTTATTTTAGGGTGTGGTGGGAGAGCAGTGTGCAAAACGATGGATATACTTCACTTGGTCGCTTTATTGATTTGTTATTAGATGCCATCTGTGTGGTGGATAAATCAGGGCGATTTGAATTTGTGAGTGCTGGTGCTGAACGTATTTTTGGTTACACATCCGATGAAATGATTGGGATGCAGGTGTTGGATTTAGTTCTGCCAGAAGATCGTGAACGCACCCTTGCAGCTGCCGAAGAAATTATGGCGGGCCGATACCAACTCGATTTTGAAAATCGTTATGTTCGCAAAGATGGTAGCATTGTGGATATTCTCTGGTCTGCCCGTTGGTCTGAGGAGTATCAGCAGCGCGTTGCTGTGGCTCGCGACATCACTAAGCATAAACTTGCTGAGCGTCGACAAGCGGCCTTATATGAGATATCCGAAGCGGTTCATGTAGCCGAGGATTTGCTATCACTTTACAGCCATATTCATCAGATAATTGCAAAGCTGTTACCTGCGGAAAATTTTTCCATCGCGCTCTATGACCAAGATGTAAATCAATTAGATTTTCCCTATAGTGTGTCGGTGACCGACAAAACTAGCGCTCACATTGGCAATATTAATTATTTTGCTGAGCAGATTATTCAAACGGGTGAATCCTTACTCTTTTGCCCGATGTCAAACACGCTTTCTTCGCCATTAAATTCAACCGTTAAAGATTCCCATATCAGTTGGCTCGGTGTACCTCTGAAATTGCATAAGGGTGTCATTGGCGCCTTGATTATGCTTAGCACGCCAGGTTCGAGGACCTATACCTCACAGGATTGCGAGCTGGTTGAGTTTGTTTCATCTCAAATCGCTTTTGCCATTGAACGTCGTCAAATGTTGGCGCGCTTAGAGCAAATCGCGCTCTACGACCAATTGACTCATTTGCCCAATAGAGAGTTATTTTACGATAGATTTCAAAAGGCTTTATCTCGTTCGCATCGAGAGTCGAGTTATTTCTCCTTATTGTATTTAGACTTAGATAAGTTTAAATGGGTTAACGACACTTACGGACATGGCGTGGGGGATTTGTTGTTACAGATTACCGCACAAAGGCTTCTTGGTTGTGTGAGAGCGTCAGATACGGTCGCACGTTTTGGTGGTGATGAGTTTGTGATTTTGCTTGAGCGAGTTGACTCTGCACACAACACTTTGCTCGTCGCCCATAAAGTACTGGAAGCATTAAACCAGCCTTTTGAGCTTACAGAGCAACAACTTTATGTTTTTCCTAGTATTGGCGTAGCTCTGTATCCTGAGCATGGCAAAGATGAACAACAACTCTTATCCTGTGCTGATGCTGCGATGTATAAGGCAAAAAAGAATGGTGGTAATCGTATTGAGTTGGGATATCACGGGTTGAGGGGGAAGCACGTAGAGGTGTTCACATCCTAACCGGTGATTCGATAAAATCCCCCAATAATGAGTCGCTATTGGGGGAGGTATCAATGGCAATGAACTTCTTATAGTTTAAAACGTGAGACTTCCTGTTGAAGCGAGGCGGCTAAGTGAGCAAGCTCCTGTGACTGCACCATCGCGCTTTGGGCCTCAATAGAGAGATTTTCAGAAACTTCACGAATTGACTCGGTATTACGGTTAATTTCGCTGGTGACAGAGGTTTGCTCCTCTGCGGCCGTAGCGATTTGGCTTGCCATATCCGAAATTTCATTAATGGCTTTACTGATCTGCAGCAGGCTTTCGCTGGCTGAGTTAGCATCGGCCACACTGGTTTCTGCCATATCATGACTTTGGGTCATGGATTTTACCGCCTTGCCTGCCGTTTGTTGCAAGGTTTCAATCATGGCTTGAATTTCTTGGGTTGAAGAATGGGTTCGTTGTGATAATACGCGAACTTCATCGGCAACGACAGCGAAACCGCGACCTTGTTCACCCGCACGTGCGGCTTCAATGGCAGCGTTTAACGCCAGTAAGTTAGTTTGCTCTGCAATCCCACTGATCGTTAATAGAATGCTATTAATTTTTTGTGAGTGTTCATTCAGCTCACTGATAATACGCCCTGCGGTATCGACCTCATTCGCTAAGTTACGAATAGATTGCTGACTTTGCATCACTTGTTTTTGGCCATGATTTGAAAGGCTTACGGCATTTTGCGCTGTTTGTGCGGTATGCTCAGCATTGCTGGCAATCTCTTCGGTGGCGCTGGCCATTTCGGTAACGGCGGTTGCAACCATGGTCACTTCATCCTGTTGAACCTCAATGCGTTGACTATTATCTGCTGCAGAAGCACTGCTGCCCTTGGCTTGATATTCAAGTTGGCCCGCAATATTGTGCATTCTTGAAATCATGCCATGCAGGCGTTCAACAAAGCGGTTAAAACCTGAAGCCAAGATGCCAATTTCATCATGGCTGTTTGCGGTATGGATTCTAACGGTCAGATCGCCATCTCCTTCGGCTATATCGTTGAGTGCTAAAGCTACGCGCTCTAAGTCTTTAAATTGCATTTTGAAAATTGCGACTAAGACCAAGCCAAATATTACCAGTAAGCCCACGCCCACGGCTGACATCCACCAAGCAAGCGATGTGGCTTGTGACATGATTTCTTGCTTATTCATCACAAATATTAATGCCCAATCAGTGGAGGGGACGGCCGCTACATAGACTAATTGAGTCCCACCATCTAGCTCGCGCTCTTCCATGGTATTGGCGTTGGCGCGCTGGGATAGCCAACTGGGGGTGAAATGACTATCAATTTTGGTAAGTTGTTGGTTATTGAGCTGAGTGTTGGGGTGGCTAATGATAAGTCCTGCGGTGTCTACCATCAGAGTGTAGCCCTTGCCTGGCACTTCGAGTCGTTGCACCGCATCGGTGAGTTGATCTATGGTCAGGTTTGCGGCGGCTACGCCGAAGAGTCGACCAGAGACCATCACGGGCTCTGCGATAGTGACAACTTGTTTTTTAAGCGTGGCGCTAACATAGGGGGCCGTCATTACCATGGCATTGGCAGCTTTAGCATCCATATACCAAGGGCGTTCGCGTGGGTCATAGTTTGCGGTATTGAGCGCGGGGTCTTGGCGGTACATGTTGCCTTGCTCGTCACCAAAATACGTGAGTGCAAATCCCATCGCATTGTGGGCCTGTAATAAATAAGGGGTAATTTGCACATTGGGATCAGCTTCAACAGTCTTTTTAAGGCTAGTGATGGCTGTTTTTCTATCTTGCATCCACAGACCAATACCTTCTGCAAAGGTGTTAGCGAGTTGATCGATCTCACCTTGGGTATTATCTATTGCATGATTTCTAATGACATAACTTGAAATACTTACCAGCACTGCGACGGTAATGAATACAGCAAAGAGACTACTAAAAAGTAGGCGAGTTTTAAGTGTTGAACGCATATTTAATTCCTTTAAATTCCGTTAGCAGCCTAACGTTAATAGAGTATAGCGGCTGAAATGGCTAAAGTATTAATAGTTCATGGCTTATCATTATCGATTTGATAAAGTTGTGGACTGAACCTTATTTTATTTTTAAGTCGAGATCGGCAAATTGCACAACGTGAAATAGCAGGCTTGATTTACCGCACAATATAGGGATGACTATAAACATAGCATTTTCAAAGAGTAATAAATGATAGCATCTTGAACACGCGCTTAAGAGGGCGAACAGAATAATATGAACCACGCTGGTGTTTTAATCCTTGGCTACATACATGCCTTATATTTCTTTTGCCAATACTATTGGCGGGTGCAATTCAACCTTGAATTACAGCATACAGTGTGGAATAAACATTTACTCAAGCTTTTGATGGCATAACTCTTAGTTTTGTAAATGGTTTGGATGGTGCTAAAAAATGAGACTCGTCAGAGCCTCATTTTTGTGAGCTATTATCAATGGGTCATTTTATTTTTAATTAGTACGCAGCGCTGCTCGGCTTGGCGCGTTTCTAATAAGGTTCGACGGCTAAGATTAGATAAGCCTGTTTGGCTGTCTAATACTTTATCTAAGGCCGCAATACTGTTGTAGTTACAATCGGTTGGAATAAGAGTGCGGCTGTAGCTACGCATAAACACCGGGCCTTTTTTATCCATGTCTGCTAAGTTTGCGAGGCGCTCTTCGGCGGTGGCCGCACTTAAGAGCTTTTGCTCAGCAGGATAAAGGTTTTCCATGATAATGCGCTGTTTTGCAAAGGGCAGTGCATCGGTATGCACCTTACTTAACCAACGACGCTTCGCCGCGGCTTCTGGGCGGATAACCTGTGCAGCTAATGCAGACTTTTCCCCTGAATCTGAGTTATCGCGTGCGCTTTCCCGTGTAATACGTTGCTGCGCATTGGGGAAGTCGTAGCGATTGAGCTGAGTTATGATAGCCCAGCGCAGATCTTGATCTAAGGTTAACCCTTTGATTTTGGTTGTGCCATCTAGTAATTGTGCTAAGTGGCGTAAACTGTCGCGATCGCCCGCTAATTGAATATAGGCATTAAACCAGCGGCGCTGGAAGTCATTGTTGCCTCTACTCTCCATGGTTTTTCGAAGGCTCATTTGTGCTAAGCCTTTTACTGCATTTTCAGCATAGTTTTGCTGGATTGGTGCGATTTGCGCAAGGTACGCTTTACTGCGTAGCAGGCTTGAAATAATTTGGCCGACGACTGTGTAGTCATTTTCTGCTGGTGCATTAATAAACACTGTGCTCAGGTATTGGTCCAAACTCAGGTTGCCCTCACGCACACTGTCCCACAGGCTTTGCCATAACATTGAACGCAGAAGCGGGTCTGTCACCTTGCTTAGCTGTTGCTTGGCGGTATCAAAGGATTTGTCATCGAGTTGTACCTTTACATAGCCCCAGTCATCGTAGTTAGGGTAAACCAGATCTGGACAACGCTCACCGACTAATTGCTTCACTTCCGTGCGCTCACCTTTGTAGGTGACTGGCACTGTGGTCTCATGTCGTAAATCGAAACGTCCTTTTGTGAAGAGCGCGATTTGGACTTTTTGCTCCCTAAGTGTTGGCAGTTCGCTGCTGGCAGGATATTGCAGTAGGCTAAATTCGCTGATGCGGTTACCGTCGCAGCGGTACTCTGCCTTGATCGTGTTTACCCCTGCGCTGTAAAGCCATTCCTGCGTCCATGCGCTTAAGTCACGATTCGAGGCTTTGGCGAGGCTATTGATGAAGTCATCTAGCTCGGCATTTTGATAACTATATTGTTTGAGGTAGTTGCTCACGCCGCGGCGAAACACCACATCACCGAGTAAATGGCGTAGTTGTTTGAGGGTTGAGGCGCCTTTTTGATAGGTAATGGCATCGATATTATCGAAGGCATTTTGGGTTGTTGCCACGGGTACTTCAATGGGATGAGTGGTCACTAAGCTGTCTTGCTCATAGGCACGTTGTTTACCTTGAGCATAAAAACTGCGCCATGCATTGGTAAATTCAGTGGCTTCTTGGGTTGCAAGTGTACCCATAAAAGAAGCAAAACTTTCGTTTAACCAGAGGCTGTTCCACCACTTCATGGTCACCAGATCGCCAAACCATTGGTGGGCCATTTCGTGCATAATTACGCCCGCTAAGTTTTGTTTTTGCTCGGCGGTCATTTCCGCTTTGTGGAGGAAGTGATCTTCGGCGAAGGTCACTGCTCCTGCGTTTTCCATCGCGCCGTAGAGAAAATCAGGCACGAGGATCTGATCATATTTTTTAAAGGGGTAAGGAATACCAAAGTAGGCGTCAAAGAAGGTTAACCCTTGTTTGGTGTAGGTAAACCAGTCCTGTGGATTCACTTGGCTGGCAACGGATTGCCGTGCGAATAAGCGCATTGGATAACGGCCAGAATTATCCTGCCACATATAATATGGGCCAGCATGCATGGAGAAGTTATAAGGGCTTAACTTAGGCGTTTCAGGAAACTCCCAACGATTAAAGGCGCCAGCTGGGGTGACGGTCGTTTCACGGGTCGTACTGATAACTTGCCAATCCCTAGGTGCAGTTACGCTGATTTTATAATTGGCCTTCAAGTCGGGTTGATCAAATACCGCAAACATTTGTTGGGCGGCGGCAGGTTCAAAATGGGAGTAAAGGTAAACCTTGCCATCAACTGGGTCTTGGAACCGGTGCAAACCTTCACCATTGGTACTGTGGGCTCGGGTGAATTGCACTTCAATTGTGTTTTCCCCTGAAGTCAGTAAGCGAGTGTTGAGGCTGATATAGGCGCCATTGTAATTAGGATAAACGGCGGTGCCGTTGATCAAAAAGCGCTTAATTTGTGCTTTGTTGAGATCTAAGCTCAGTTGCTTGGGCACTTCGCTTAAATTGAAGTTCACTTTCGTTGTCGCACTGAATTCGGTATCGCCAGTCAGTTGAAAATCCAACTCATAATGTACATTCGATATCACCTGTGAACGCAAACTTGCCTGATACTGGCTGATATAGGGACTCGTATCCCTTGGTCCTGTATTTAAAGGATTTTGGACGGCGCACGACATTAATGCTGAGCAGGTGAGGGCGACTAGGCTAGCTTTAAACAAATTCACTACTTCAATCCTTCAACGATGTACTTTATTTATGGCTTTGATGCAGCGTAGGAGTGCGAGTGAAGCCCTCGCTGAGTGGCAAACTCATCCCCGTTTGAAGGCGGCATCATTGCTGAGTGTTTTGGGCGAGTACACTACCTTATTTAGCATGGATAACCAATGTTAAAAATGTAAAAAAACCAGCAAAAATGCTGGCTTTTTTGGCATATTTCGGCGTTAGCCGATGGTGCTGTAATGAATTACATGCCCAAGAAAGACTTAGACTTAGTCTTGCGGATTTCTTTTTCGTCAGACCATTCGATAAGACCTGTTTCTAAATCCATCAGGCGCATTGTCATCTTGTAGTAAACGTCTTTGGTGCTGCCATCTTGCTTCACAATGCTTGATAGGTTGCCATAGAGCATGTATTGAGCACCGATTTGGCGGCCAAATTTGATTGCGGTTGATGGGTCAACCATACCAGTATTATTTTGATAATCCAGTTGCTTACGTACTGAATCGACTTTAGTCATATCGATAAAACGGAACTTGCCAGAACGCAGTAACTTATTGCTGATCGAGTCGGTCACTGACTCAGTATCAATATGCTCTGAGGTTTTGTTTTTGATGCTATCAACAAACAAGATTGGGCGGTTATTCGCTGTTATCGCTACGATAGGCGGGAATGTCATCATGCTATCGACCATCTTAGCGGCAATGGCTTGCAGATCCGTTGAACCAAAGTTTTCGTTAACGGTTTCAACTTCAGTGGCATCGCCATACTCGACTTTCGATTGACATGCAGCCAGACCCATCACGGCAGCCAGCACAAAAATCAGTTTAAATTGTTTCATAGTCAGTTCCATTTTGTGATTGTAAAAACTTAATGACACTCGTTTTATTCAAACATTCACCGCTCGGTTAAATGATTATTGAATAAATTCGGGTGTAATTACCAGTATCAATTGCCCAGACCAAGGTGGTCTTGCCTGCAGCAACTTCAATTTTTGCCGGTGGAGCCTTATCCAATTGCAGAGTATATTCACCCGGATTGAGATAACGTCTGCCAATTTGCGCTTGTTTTGGCAGTGTCAACCAACTGCGGCGATCCGCCTGTTCGGTGACAACGTTAAAAATCTGCATGGCGATACTGCCAATATCGGCGGCATTATTGCCTGGCTTACCGCTTTTTTCGACCTGGTAAGCCATCTCCGATTTAGCATATACCCGCGCCACTTGGCGGACTAAGGTGCCGGGTAAATCTTCCTTCAAGGCGGTAATCGCTAAGGCATCAATATTGGCGATAGGTTCCGTTTTGAGCACTGTACCTAAGCCTTGTACCTGCGTCTCTGGTACATAGCTATTGTTTGGTCCGTAGGTGGCTAGAGACACGGTTTGCCAGTTGCCATGAATGGTAAAGGGGACTGTGAGCGCTTGTTTTTCAGGTACAAAGCCTTTTTCGACCATTAAAATCACTTGGCCTTCACCCGCTTTTGGGAGTTTGGCATCGCCCCAGCGCTTTTTAAATTCATCGTATTGTGGCATGCCGAGTTGTTTGGCAAGGCGCACTAAATCCTGTTGCAGATAAGTGTTATCTGGGGTGATTTGCGCCGCTTTACGATAATCAATAAAGGCGTCGTTTGGCTCACCAAGCACTTCGTGAAGTACGCCCGTTGTGTAATAACTATAGGCGTTTAGGAAGGAACTGGTCACAGTGCCAGCCGCTTGACCGAGCCGATTGACCTCAGCATCGATTGTGCCATTGGCCATAGCTTGTACTGATTTTTGCGACTTTTGATAGCGTTCCTGCTCTGAGCTTTGCAGTTCGTTACTGCGACGAACTTCCACCAATGCGCCTTGATAGTCGCCGCTGAAGAGGTAATTTAGCGCCTGATATTGGTGTAGCATAATCCGCTCGTAGCCCGGGCCGCGATAGGGTATGGCATTATCGTTTAACACTAAGCTGGTGGCCGTTGCGCCGATATCGCTGGCACTAATTTTGGCTTTGTCATCAAAGGCCGTATAGGCTGCAACCGCTTGCTGGTAGTACTTTTTACTGCTGGCAAAATCCCCCGCAACTTGGGCCACGCGCCCCGCCTCTTGTGCGTAAAGTAAACCGTCATTACCTTGGATATTACTGGCTAATTTATCTATCTCAGCCATGGGCTTAGCAGTATTGAGTTCTTGTTTTACTGGCGCAATTTGTGCCGGGTAATTAATAAAAATACTGTTATAAGCACAACCACTCGAGCCTAAGATGGCGGCGAGCATGAGCGTGCTGATTGTGGGTCTGATAAAAGAATGAATGAAGGTGGTTTTCATGCCTGTGGTTTACCTTCTTGCGCCATTAGTTTTTGCTCTGGCATTTGTGAACGCTCAAGCAAAGTGATCCCTTGAAGATGATCAAATTCATGTTGGAAAATGCGTGCGATAAAACCTGTTAACTCAGAGTGTTGCCACTGTCCTGCGAGGTTTTGATAGCGCACAACAATCGTCTGAGGGCGCCAAATGGTAAACCGTTGCCCAGGGACAGATAAACAACCTTCCTCCCCCTTCTCAAGTTGCAAAGATCTCAACACGATCTGTGGGTTAACCACCACAAGTGGTTCCATTAAGGGGGCATCGGGATAACGCTCGTTTGGTCTTGAGGCCATGATAAACAGGGCGAGTGGGCTATGGACTTGAGGGGCGGCAATGCCGACGCCTTTTGCCTCCACCATGCTTGCTGCCATTTGCGATGCTAACTGACTGAGTGTGTCATCAAAGTCACGTACTTCAATCGCCTGTTGTTTTAAAATGGCTTCCCCCACCACGGCTATCGGCAGTGGCTTATTGGGTGTTTGTCGCATTTCATCTTTAAACATCGCATTCCTTGGATATTTAGTGTTCATCGTTTGGCTTACGATTTTAGTTCGTTATTACTAATAATGGGGTGGTGGTGTCTCTTCGGCTTGGGTCGCCATATTACTCGGCTCTATCGCCTGCAACTTTCCAATTAATAGCTGGATTTGATGTTGCTGGTGGGCCACGAGTTGGTTCAATTTAATCACTTCTTGGTTCAACTCTTCGACCGTGAGCTCTTGAAAAGCTAATTTAGTTTGCAGCTCTTCAATCTGTTCTTGTACGCCTTGCATGACTAACCTCTATTGTTGCCAAGTCTCGACTAAGCCTTGGCTACTGATACTAACGATTTTATTGGTATCTCGAATTGCCACAGAGTATACAACGGCTCCACGGTTTTGGCTGTTTTTCGTCAGCGCAATTTGCCATTGGGCAATAGGTTTCCCCGTATTGCGTTGCCAGAGTGTGACTTCGCGGGCGGGGGTACCGGTTAATAACTGGTTGTCTTGCTGAGTAAATCGTACCGCTGAAAAGGTCATTTGGCGACGGTTAATCTCTAATTGATTTAAAAGCTTACCGCTTGCATTGTCCCATATTTTTGCTTCATTAGTACTGCCATTGGTAAAACTTAAACTGCCACTGTCGTTCAGTGCTACTTTAGTCACTCGACTGCCCAGATCCCAAGTGTGGATAGGCTGCCCGCTCTGCGCTTGCCATAAAATGGCCTGCATATCATTTGAACCCGTAAGCGCTATGCGCCCATCTGCTGAAATGGCAACCGTATTGACTCGTTCTTTATGACCTAAAAACTTAATCAGTGCCGTTTTAGCCGCATTGAGGGACATAACGCTGCCATCGTTTAAGCCGATAAGTAAAGCCCCATTGTTGGCCACCGCAACACTTTCTCCCGATGATGGCAGTGACCACCAACCGAGGGATTTTCCATCGGCAATTGTCCATAGCACAACTGAATCGCGGCTTAACGATGCAACAAACTCACCATTAGGCGAAATGGCTGTGCTGGTCACGCCTGTATTGAGGTCACCATGTATCCATTGGTATTTTAGGGTGTGATGGATTAAGTCCCAACACTGCACTCCCTGACTCTGTGTGGCGATAATGGCAAGCGTGCCATCACTTGAGAGGCTGGCACTGTAAGAAGGCTCTTTTGAGAGCTCGCGAATATCGTCGGCTCTGGGGTGGCATGCAGTTAAAAACATCGTGCAAATTACCAGCAGTAGGGTTTTCTTCATGAACTTGCTCCTAAAGTTGGTGTCTCTAGTCCGGTAGAGTGAAATTAATCACAGTTAACCCATAAAGAATCTAGTTGGTATAACCCAGATAACTAGTATAAAGTTGTCGCGCTTAGGTTATTGTAACCGCTTGAGGATGCTGAGGAAGCTTTAATGAAATCGATTTATAAATTATCGTTAGTTGCATTGGCTGTTATTGGCCTATCTGCTTGTAATCAAGAAGAAAAAGCAACAAATGCAAGCACAAATGTTGAATTAACGACTGAAGCACAGAAAGAAGCCTACAGTGTTGGCGCTTCAATCGGTCGTTATATGTCTGGCCATATTAAAGAGCAAGAAGAATTAGGCCTGCCAGTTGACCGCACTTTGATCGTGACTGGTTTCACTAGCGGTTTAAATGATCAACTGAAATTAACTGAAGAAGAAATGCAAACCATTCTTCAAAGTTTAGATAAAAAGTTAAACGACAAACGTCAAGAACAAGCTAAAGCCATTGCGGTGAAAAATCTCGAGGATGGCAAAAAGTTCCTTGATGAAAACAAAGCTAAGTCTGGCGTCGTCACCACTGAATCTGGCCTGCAATACGAAGTATTAACTCCAGGTTCAGGTGAGAAGCCAGCTGCTGAAGACACAGTTGAAGTGGATTACGTGGGCACACTGATTGACGGTAAAGAGTTTGATAGCTCGTACAAACGTGGTGAGTCGCTTAAGTTCCCGTTGAATCGTGTTATTCCTGGTTGGACCGAAGGCGTACAATTGATGCCAGTTGGCGCTAAGTACAAGTTTGTTATTCCTGCAAACTTAGCTTACGGTGATCGCGATAATGGTACTATTCCACCTAACTCAACGCTGATTTTTGAAGTTGAACTGAAATCAATTGAGAAAGCAGCTGCTCCTGCAGCAGAGCCTGCTAAGAAGTAATGTTTAGCAGCCGTTCGCTTTTATAAAAATACCGCCCTAGGGCGGTATTTTTTTATGCGATTGAATCCCACAGTTGTTTTAATCTATCAGTAAACCTAGTCATATTAAGGGACTTGGCTTTATTGTTGTTTAAATTTTTATTTGGGAACGTGATTATTTGGTTTTAAAAGAGCAATTATTTCAAAATAATTAAAGACTGATTAAGGGTTAAATTAACCACGTATATTGAATATGGGAAGTTTAATGCGTTTATTCAGAATGGTATGTTAAAAAATATCATTAAAATATCACATTTATTTTTGCGGTTATTATTTACTCATCGGGCTTGATTGGGTCTGTTAGATGTCTTTTTCTTACTTATTGTTTTGTCATTATTTAACACTTTTGCCTTATGCTACTGTTCTGAATATAAGACAATTTAACCCGTAAAATTTCATTTCCATCAATATCTTATGCGTGCATAGTGAGATCTTGCCCCCTTTTTTTAGCCCTGCAACTCTGGAATAATCTGCCCGCACGTTAATAAAAATTAGCGGCAATATTATAATGATGGGGTTGTTGATATGGAAAATGTTAATAAGTTAACAGCTGTTTCTTTAGCTGTAGCCGCGGCTTTGCCTATGATGGCAAACGCTAATGTAATGATCACTGAGTATGTTGAAGGTAGCTCAAATAACAAAGCGATTGAATTATATAACAGTGGCAATACAGCAATAGATCTTACCGGTTATAAACTCGTTCGTTATAAAGATGGCGCCACCGATGCGGCAGATATGCAAGTGTTAGATGGACAAAGCATCGCACCTAAAGCTACTAAAGTCATTCTCAATTCAAGTGGTGTTATTACCCTGCCTCAAGGCGTTGATAGTTTTTCTGGTACCTTAAGTTTTAACGGTGGCGATGCGGTTGCCTTAGTTAAAGATGGTGCGGTTGTCGATATTATTGGTGACGTGCCAACCCCTGTGGGTTGGGGGCTTGATGTTACCCTTAAGCGCAAGCTTGACTCATTAGTGGCAAATACTGTCTTTAATCCTGCCCAGTGGGAACAATTACCTAAAGATACTTTCACTGGCCTTGGCTCACTGGATACCCCTACTAAGCCTGAAACACCTGCATTTAGCTGCAGCGGTGCAAAAATTGTCCCAATTTACCAAGTTCAAGGTGCGGGAGAGTCTAGTCCTTATGTGCCAGCTGGCGCATTCGAGTCTGAAAGCGAAGTAACCGTTCGCGGTGTCGTCACTGCCCGTGGTGAGAATTTATTTAAAGGTTTTTATCTACAAGAAGTGAAGGGTGATAACTCGCCATACACTTCCGATGGTGTATTTGTGTTTTTAGGTGAAGCGCCACCTCCAGCGATTCAGCCTGGGGTTGAAATTTGTGTTCAGGGTAAGGTGAAGGAATACTTCGGCTTGACTCAAATTGATATCAAAACCGATAAGAAATTTGAAGCTGGCACTAAGGGTGAAGTCCCAGTCGCCGCGCCTTTCTATGTTGCAGAAGGTGAAACTTTAGCTCAGGCATTAGAGCGTTTTGAAGGGATGAATGTACTATTGGATGCGGGCAGCGATTTGAAGATCAACCGTACCTTTAGCTACGACTACGCAGGTAAGCGCAATAACATGTTGGTGTCATACAAAGCACCCCTGATGAAGCCGACCCAGTTATATCCAGCACTTTCTGCCGAGGCGACGGCATTAGCTAAATCAAACCGCGAGAATCAGCTGTTTATTGAATCCGATTACAAGCCTGCGGATGGCATTATTCCTTACTTCCCCGACTTTAACGCCGAAACAGGTTATATCCGCGTGGGCGATCAACTGACAAATCTGCAAGGTGTGGTTGGCTACAGCTACGGGGCTTACCGTTTAGTGGCAACTAATACTATTACTGCTGGCGATTTTATCCGTGGCGATGATAGAACCGATGCACCCAGCGTGGCCACCAAAGGCGATATTCGTGTGGCCAGTTTCAACGTGCTTAACTTCTTCAACGATGTTGTGGGTGGCGATACTAACCCATCAGGTGGTAACCGCGGCGCATTGACCGAAGAAGAAATGCTATTACAACGCACAAAAATCGTCAGTGCGATTACCGCCATGAATGCCGATATCGTTGGCTTAATGGAAATTGCTAACAACGGTTTTGGCGAAAAGAGCGCGATTAAGAACTTGGTCGATGCCTTAAACGAGAAGCAAACCACAGAAAATGCTTACAGCTATATTCAAATCGCCGACACAGATAAATACGACGGCAAGTACTTTGGTAGCGATGCCATTACTGTTGGTATGCTTTATCGTGCTGGTAAAGTAAGCCTTGCGGGTGCGGCTCGTACTATTGAAACTCCTGAGCAACATGCGAGTGTGGGCAGTGTGACTCGCATTAAAGATGGCAAGACTGAGACTAACCCTGGCAATGATGCTTACCAACGTCACAGCTTAGCGCAAACCTTTAAGATCCATGATCAAAACTTAACCGTTGTTGTTAACCACCTTAAATCAAAGAATTCAGGCTGTTTGGAAGATTGGGTTAACTTCGAAGAGTCAGTCGATCCTGCTGATCTACAGGGTAGATGTAACGAATTCCGTGTGTCAGCGGCGAAAGTGTTAGGTGAAGCGTTAAAAGACGTGAAAGGCGATTTACTGGTTATCGGCGATATGAATGCCTATGGTATGGAAGATCCTCTGCGCGTATTGACTGACTTCGATGCCAGCAAGTCTGACCGCGACATCATGACTGCCTCTTGGACCACCTTAAATGGCAAAGTGTATGAACGCCAAGGTAGCAAGATTGACAAGGGCTATGGTCTTATCAATCTCAATACTAAAGCTCACGGTACTGGCACTTACTCATACAGCTACAATGGTGAGTTAGGCAACCTCGACCATGCCTTGGCAAACACTAGCCTTGCCAAGCGTTTAGTGGATATCGAAGATTGGCATATCAACTCGGTGGAGTCTAGCCTGTTCGAATTCGGTAAAAAATTCTCAGGTAATCTTGTCAAATCTGAGAATGCGTTTTCTGCTTCAGACCATGACCCTGTGATTGTGGCGTTAAGCTATCCAGCACCTGTGGTGCCACCAAAACCGCAGCCGACGCCAAAGGATGATGGCGGTGCGCTAGGTTACTTGGGCTTAGCCTTGTTATCGCTATTGGGTTTACAACGTCGTCGCCGTTATTGAACTGTTTGCACTCTCACGACTAGGTTGTAAGCTAAACTCAAAACTAAGGGATGGTTTGCCATCCCTTTTTTATGGTGCTGGTTTAGTTGAGCTTTCATAGTGTTTGATGGGCGTGAGTCCAAAGGAGAAAAAGATGGCAGCGAATGGGTCTAATCATACAATTGATACAGTTAAGGCACCATTGTGGTTTTATTTTGTTGCAGTAGTTAGTTTAATCTGGAATATCATGGGGTTATTAGCCTTTGTGATCCAAATGAGCATGACACCAGAAGCGATGGCGCAAATGAGTCCTGAGCAGATAAAACTCTACGAATCCACCCCAACATGGCTCGACCTTGTGTTTGGATTTGCGGTGGTTTCTGGGGTTGTAGGTTGTTTGTTAATTCTTATTAAAAAAGCTTTTTCTTATAAAGTATTACTTGCTTCGTTCGTCGCGGTAATAGTGCAAATGGGTTACGTGTTTGGTATTCAACAGGCAGTTTCGGTATTAGGTAGTGACGCCTTGGTGATGCCAAGTGTGGTGATCCTTTGGGGCATTTTCTTGGTCTGGCTGAGTCGTTTTGCTGTTACAAAACACTGGCTAACTTAGGTGTAGCGTCTTATTGGCATCGGTGACAGATTAAGCGACTGCTTATGTGTTGAACTTCAGTCACTTCTTAGTAAACTGCTAACTGGTTTTCTTTACTAGGATGTTGAAATGAGTATTTGGTTTAGACCGGTAACCTTAGAAGATTGTGCACGTTTAGATGCTGGAATGGGCGGCAAAGGCACCCTGATGCAAACCTTAGGGATTGAAATCAGCGAGATTGGTGATGACTATATGAAGGCCACAATGCCTGCAACGCCTGCGGTACATAATCCGTTGGGCATTGTGCACGGTGGCGCGAATGTAGCATTAGCCGAAACGGTGGCCAGTTATGCCGCGAATTTTGCGGTGGATTTTGAGCAATATTATTGTGTAGGGCAAGAGATTAATGCCAACCATTTACGCGCTTCACGTAATGGCGTGTTAACGGCAACAGCAAAACCCATTCATGTGGGGAAGCGTAGCTCGGTATGGGAAATCTTAATCCATAACAGTGCAGGGGAGTTGACCTGTATTTCACGGATGACGGCAGCGGTAGTCAAACGCTAGTGTGGATTAACCAACCTGTTTCACTGGAATAAATCAATAAAGAAGGTTGTGATATGGATAGTGCAATGATTTGGGAATGGGTTGGTTATTTGGCGTCCGTGGTAGTGGCTATCTCTTTGATGATGTCTGACATCAAAAAATTACGTTGGTTGAATTTGTTTGGAGCGATGCTTTTTGTTGCCTATGGGATGGCGATACAGGCTTATCCCGTTGCTGCAGTTAATTTTTTTATTGTACTGATTGATTTGTACTATTTGATAAAAATTTATCGAGAATCCTCTTCATCGTCATAAGCCTATTGATTGAGTTTTGTACGCTAGTGGCATGCTAGTATGAGGCCGCTAGCGCACCTGAGTCGCTTTATGAAAAGTATCCTGAGTGTTATGTACTCGAATTTATTTGATTACAACGTTATAAATTTCTTTTTTTATCAAAGTATTACATTAGTAGCGTTAGGTTTCAATTACTGAGGTTACAAGTGTGATTTTACTCATCTCCCAATTATAGTCCTGCTCCGTGCCATACCTAACGGTTTTAATCTTTAAAGTAGATTGTAAGAATCTACTTTAATCGTTTTATTGGTTTACATTATTCCCTTATGCTTTATTCATCGACACAGGTCGTTAGCCAAGGGAGATCAACCATGGCCACTCTTCACGATTTAATTGAACTCTGGTTAGCGAATAACCAGAAATAAGGAGCAGGATATGAGTCAACAGTATTTAACCAGCCAGAGCGGTTCCCCGATTGCGGATGATCAAAACTCATTGTCAGCGGGTGAACGTGGTCCTTTACTCCTGCAAGATTGGCATTTAATTGAAAAGCTTGCTCATTTTAACCGTGAGCGTATTCCAGAGCGTGTGGTACATGCTAAAGGGACTGGCGTATACGGGACTTTCACTCTGACCAAAGACTTGAGTGATTACACCATTGCCGATCACTTCAATGGTGTGGGTAAGCAAACTGAAACTTTTGTGCGTTTCTCCACCGTAGGCGGTGAAATGGGCTCTGCCGATGCCGAGCGTGATCCACGTGGTTTTGGTCTGCGCTTTTATACCGCTCGCGGTAATCACGACATCGTGGGTAATAACACGCCGACATTCTTTTTGCGTGATGGCATTAAGTTCCCAGACTTTATTCATACCCAAAAGCGTAACCCATTGACTAACCTTAAAGATCCACAAGCGATGTGGGATTTTTGGTCGCTCAACCCTGAAGCTATGCATCAGGTGACTATTCTGATGTCAGATCGTGGTATTCCGGCAAACTATCGCCAAATGCACGGTTATGGTTCGCATACCTTCTCTTTTTGGAATGCTAAAGGTGAGCGTTTCTGGGTGAAGTTCCACTTCAAATCGCAGCAAGGCGTAGTGAACTTAAGCAACGAACAAGCTGACAAGTTAAAAGGCATTGATCCTGATTCTTCTCAGCGCGATATGGTGGTAGCTATCACTGATGGTAACTTCCCTCGTTGGACGGTGAATGTGCAGATCATGCCTGAGGCCGATGCTAATACTTACCATATCAATCCGTTTGATTTAACTAAGGTTTGGCCACATGGCGATTATCCGTTAATTGAGATTGGTGTATTAGAACTGAACCGTTTACCGCAAAACTATTTTGCGGAAGTCGAGCAAGTGGCCTTAGCACCGAGCAACTTAGTACCAGGTGTGGGTGCATCGCCTGATAAGATGTTACAAGCGCGTTTATTCGCCTATGCTGATGCGCAGCGTTACCGTATTGGCGCGAATTACAACCAATTGCCAGTAAACTGTCCACATGCGGCTAAAGCCAATCATCATCAACGTGCAGGCGCAATGGCAGGAACTCAATGTCCTTACCATGGCAGTCAAACAGGTGGTGATGCTTCTGCCAACTATGGCCCTAATAGCACAATAGGCGCCTTGGTAGAACCGGCAAACTTTGCCGAGCCACCACTGCGTTTAGACGGAGAAACGGCGCGTTACAGCCGTTACAATCAGGATGATTACACTCAAGCGGGTAATTTGTACCGTATCTTCAGTGAAGAGGAAAAAGCTCGCTTAGTGGCAACCATCTCAGGTTCGTTGCGTCAGGCAAGCATGGATGTACAGCAACGTATGCTGGCACATTTCCAAAAAGCTGATGCTGATTATGGTCAACGTATCAAAATGGCGCTGGGGTTATAATTTAAGCGGTTAATCTAATCGAAAAGGCCTGTGAAATCACAGGCCTTTTAATTTATTCAAATTCAATCAATAGGTTGAATTAATAGATTAAGGTTGCGACCCCGAGTAGGGCAAACAAAATTGCGCAGCCCCTATGGATCCACTTCATCGGTAATTTTTCGGCGCTAAAGTGTCCTGCAATGACTACGGGGACGTTCGCCAGTAGCATGCCGATAGTTGTACCTGCTACCACCATAGCTAATGCATCGTATTTTGCTGATAACACAACGGTAGCTATTTGGGTTTTGTCGCCCATTTCGGCAATAAAGAACAGAATAAAGGTTGCGACAAAAGGCCCCATTTTATAAAACCGACTTTCTTCGGCATCGACTTTATCAGGGATTAACACCCAAAGGGCAATCGCGAAGAAGGAGGCGGCCACTAAATAACGCGCAACATCAGGGTTGACCCAGTTAATCGCCCATTGCCCAAGCCAAGCGGCGGCAAAATGGTTAAACAGGGTTGACAGGAAAATACCCAAAATAATCGCGGTTTTATTTTTAAATCTTGCGGCAAGTAATAGGGCAAGTAGTTGAGTTTTATCGCCAATCTCGGCAATAGCAACCGTAAAGGTTGAGGCGAGTAACGCTTCCAAGTGTGATCCTTTTAGGGGTGGCATTTGACATAAGCACAATAGACCGTCCACCCCTAGGTGCGGTTATTGTGCTCAGGTCTTGCAAGACAAATCGATGATTTGCTGTGAACACCATGGCATGCGGCCAAGTATGTTGACGTTCACCCTAGAGATCGATGGCTCGAAATCCAGTTAGCTACTCCCCCGAAGCGAGATGGGCATTATACCCAAGTAGCGTTCCGTTTCAAGGTTAAACTTAGCAAGCGTTAAAGCATAAAATCTGACAGGTGCCAAAAAAATACCGCTGAACATTCTTTAATCAATTGAATTTTAATGATTTATTTTTTGACAACGTTGTCTTTTGTTGTTAGGTTAGCCGGGTCTTAGTGTTTAAGTTACATCCTGTTAACTTAATCAATTAAGATACACCGTATTGGGCAAACTAATTGAAAAATTAGGACGCAAAGCCTCCGGTCTAAGGTTGTAAAGGGATGTTAACTAAGATAGCGGGGTTGCTTAAGGATTCAGTGAATGTATTGAATTCTTATAAAAATAAATAGCATTTGCTAAATGCTGTTTTGCCTAAATACCACTTTTATACCAATGCCAATCTTGTATCTAAATAGGCACCCTACGGAGTACATTAAAGTGGAGCATTTAACTGCTTTTTCTCAATCAACCATCCCTAAATTCACAATCCCTAAGCTCACTCAGTTAAGCCTAGTAACCTTGGCTTTAACTGCTGGCAGTACGTTGGTGAGCCAAACGGCATCGGCCCATGGTTATGTCGTATCACCAGAGTCTCGCTCTTACGCCTGTAAAACGGGCAGTAATGTCAACTGTGGCGCGGTTCAGTGGGAGCCGCAAAGTGTTGAAGGTGCTTCGGGATTCCCTGAATCTGGCCCAGCAGACGGTAAAATTGCCAGTGCGGCGAATGGGGCGTTTTCTCCCTTGGATGAACAGAGTCCAAGTCGTTGGTCTAAGCGTGATATCAAATCGGGCTGGAATGACTTTAGCTGGCAATTTACCGCCAACCATGTGACCCGTAATTGGCGTTACTACTTAACTCGCCAAGGCTGGGATCAAAATCAACCCTTAAGCCGTGCCAGCTTTGACTTGGCACCATTTTGTGTGATCGATGGTGGCATGGTGCAACCGCCGAAGTTAGTGACTCATAATTGCTATGTGCCGGAAGACAGAAGTGGTTATCAGGTGATTTTGGCGGTGTGGGAAGTGGGTGATACTACCAACAGCTTTTACAATGCCATTGATGTGAACTTTAGCTCTGGCGCTGTTGTGCCCGGTGAATGGACCGATATTGGTGATATTAATCCATCCCTCGATCTTAAGGCGGGTGATAAGGTGATGACGCGGGTGTTTGATGCCAATGGTGAGCAAAGCGCCAAGCAAACCCAAATTACGATTGCCGATGCCACCCAAGGCGCTAAGCAAAATTGGCCATTCCTATTAGCCAGCGCCATTAATGCTCAGCAACCCCAACTTAAAGCGGGGCAGAAGAATGCGGCTGGCGTGATTTCACCTGTGTATGGCAAAAATGAAATTTTTGCTGCGCCTAAGTCGGGTTTAGAGCGAGTGGAAGTGAGTTTTGATATTGCGCCAGCACCGGGTAATCAGCTTAATGTCACCTCCTTGGCCGATGATTACACCATTGTTGATGGCGCGGCGCAGGTCAGCTTTGATGTGAGCACTAATGCAGACATGCAGGTTTCGGCTTACTTGTTTAGCCACGATGGCACTGCGGCAGGTTATGTGACTCAGGCAGTAAATAATACCAGCGCGAGTTTAGTGCTTGATGTTGTTGCACCTAAGGCGGGGCATTATCACTTGCAAGTAAAAGCTGAGCCGAAACAAGGTGAAGTTATCCAGCAAAACTTTGATCTTTTCCTGAAAGATCAAGCCACAGCGCCGGATGCTGACTTTATCTTCCCTGAGGGGATCAAAAGTTATGTTGCGGGCACTAAAGTGCTACAACCTAAAACGGGTAAGGTCTATCAATGTAAACCTTGGCCTTACAATGGTTATTGTGTGCAATGGTCGCCAACTGCAACCGGATTCGAACCTGGGATAGGTAACTCTTGGACCATGGCTTGGACAGAGCTGTAATTTACATCTGATTGTTAAATTCATCGGATTGGGCTTAAACATATGGATTGCGTTTAAGCCCATTATCAGCGCGTTTGTGCTGTTGCGAAGGCTGATTTTACCTTGAGGTGATTTAAATAACGCATTTGGCGTATTTTTCACAAAGGTAGCGATTTTGTTGGCTTGTGTGTTTTCGTTTATCACTGCGCTATTGAGTTGTTACCATTTGGCGCACCTTCTATCTTTGTTCACAACTGGCTTGCCCGCTGGGATTGGCTCTGTTAATGTCCCTAGCTATCTTCTATCACGCGCGTTGTCGCTGTTTTGCTAAGGCAATCACGGTTGAAATTAATGTCACTTTTTTGCAAACGATTTAGTTAGCCTCAATGGCGACTGGGTTGACATATTCAAAAGCTATTGGGGCCAATTGATCTGCTCTTTGAGATCGGATTGGATGCTTTAAGTTTAGTGACGCTTTTCGTTTGAGAATGCAGTTAGCTTAATCACAGAGTGCGCAAGGCTTTATCCTTCAAATCTACTCAAAAAACCTTAAAAAATAATAATTAATACTTGAACAGGATAATTGTGTGAATTCAAAAATGTTAGGCTCGATAGCCATTGTTGCAGGCACCGCTATTGGCGCGGGAATGTTAGCTTTACCGCTCGCTACAGCGGCCTTAGGTATGGTACCTGCTATTTTGTTGATGGTAGTGATTTGGGGGCTATCAGCTTATACCTCATTGTTAATGCTTGAGATTAACCTTCGCTCTGGCGTGGGTGATAATGTCCATGCGATTACAGGCAAATTACTCGGCAAGAAAGGCCAGATAGTGCAGGGGGCATCATTTTTGAGTCTGCTGGTTGCTTTAACGGCTGCTTATCTAACGGGGGGCTCGTCCCTGTTGGTGCTTAAAGCCCAAAATATGTTTGACATAGTGTTAGATAACCAACTGGCGGTGGTGTTATTTACCATTGTGCTCGGCGGTTTTGCAGCGTTAGGGGTGGCTTGGGTTGATAAAGTCTCACGCTTTTTATTTTCGTTGATGATTTTATTGCTAATTGTCGTGGTGCTGTTTCTATTACCTGAAGTCAGTATTTCCACCATAGCAACTAGTGCAGTGGCGCAATCCTTGACCAGCAGTTGGATGGCGGCTATCCCCGTGGTATTTACTTCCTTTGGTTTTCACGTCTGTATCGCGACCTTAGTACGTTATTTAGATGGCGATACCGTGTCTCTGCGCAAGGTGCTATTGATTGGTTCAACCATTCCGCTAGCCTGTTATATCTTCTGGTTATTGGTGACCTTAGGTACGGTAGGCGGCAACGAAATTAATGGCTTTAATGGTTCTTTACCTGCGCTTATCAGTGCGTTACAAGAGATTGCCCACACGCCTTTGATCAGCAAATGTATTTCTCTGTTTGCTGATTTAGCCTTAATCACTTCCTTCCTTGGCGTTACCTTAAGCCTATACGATTTTGTGGCTGAGTTAACCCGTGCCAAGAAGACCTTCGTCGGGCGGGCGCAAACCTGGTTATTAACCTTTGTGCCACCGCTGTTATGCGCACTTTATGTGCCAGAAGGCTTCGTTGCCGTATTAGGTTTTGCCGCTGTGCCGTTGGTGGTGATGATTATCTTCTTGCCAATTGCGATGGCCCTGCGTCAGCGTCAAATACAGCCTCAAGGATATCAGGTTGTAGGCGGCACATTTGCGCTCGGTCTTGCCGGGATCTTGGGGGCCATTATTATTGGTGCTCAGTTATTTGTCGCACTCTAAACGAGAGTAATTTAGCGTACTTAAGTAGGTAAACGATGATTAATGTATTTGCTTTGTAAGCGAATTTTTCTGAGTCTGTTATAAAGTGCGTGCGATATGCTAAAGTCAGGCCCTGTGCCTGACTTTTTACTTTCTGGGTGTCGGGTAATAGATCCACATAATACTTAGAAATGGCCTCGCAAGCGCTCGGCTTTCTTCACCAAAACGGACTTAACACAATGAAAAAATGGTTACTCTCAGTTGCCGTGGCTGCAAGTTTTGCTTCCCATGCCGACGAAGGCATGTGGCAGCCCCATCAGTTGCCAGCCATGGCCGATGTACTCAAAGCGAAAGGCTTAGAAATTGATGCAAAATCAATTTCTAAGCTCACCGAATTCCCGATGAATGCTGTGATTAGCCTCGGTGGCTGTACAGCATCTTTTGTATCGCCAAAAGGCTTAGTGGTGACGAACCATCACTGCGCCTATGGTTCGATTCAATACAATTCTACTCCTGAGAAAAACCTCCTTCAGGACGGTTTTTTAGCAAAAACCTTTGCCGATGAATTGCCAGCTGCACCTGGCTCACGCGTGTATGTGACTGAAGATGTCACTAATGTCACTGAGCGTGTTAAAGCTGGGCTAGAAAACAAAACCGGCCGTGAGTTTTATCAAGGGGTTGAAAATCAAGAGAAAGCCTTAGTTGCCGAATGTGAAAAAGACGAAGGCTATCGTTGCCAAGTGTATAGCTTCCATGGTGGCTTGGAATATTATCTGGTTAAACAGTTAGAAATCCGCGATGTGCGCTTAGTCTACAATCCTGCGGGCAGTGTGGGTAAATATGGTGGTGATGTCGATAACTGGATGTGGCCTCGCCATACGGGTGATTATTCCTTCTACCGCGCCTATGTGTCTAAAAACGGTAAGCCTGCGGAATTTAGTGCCGACAACGTGCCCTACGAGCCAAAGAGTTTCTTAAAAGTCTCTGCCAAAGGCGTGAGCGAAGGTGACTTTGTGATGGTAGCGGGTTACCCCGGCCGTACAAATCGTTATCGCACCGCGACTGAAGTTCAAAATGAGTTTGAGTGGGCTTATCCCGAAGGCAAAATGCTGCGTGAGCGCTTTATTGAAATCATCAAAGCAACTGCGCCAGAGGGCAGTGACGAGCGGATTAAGTACGAGAGTCAAATTGCGGGTCTGGCCAATTATGCTAAAAACTTCACTTCGATGATCGAGTTTTACGGCAAATCGACCATGTTGGCCGACCGTAAAGCCCTTGAAGCTAAGCTTGCTGAGTGGATCGCTAAAGACAGCAGCCGTGAGGCCAAATACGGTAAAACCTTAGCCGAATTAGATGCCTTGATTGCCAAGAGCAAAGCCCATCAAGAGCGGGATATGATTTTAAGCTACATCAGTAGCACCACTATGCTGCCCACGGCGAATAATCTGTACCGTTTAGCCCATGAGAAGCAACTGCCAGATATGCAGCGCGAACCCGGCTTCCAAGACCGTGATATGACTCGCTTTAAGGCAAGCATGGAGCGTATTGATCGCCGTTATGCCGCGAGTGTCGATAAAGCGGTACTCTTCGATATGCTCAAACGTTATGCCGCGTTACCTGAGGCGCAACGTTTACCTGCAATGGATAAAGCGTTTGGTATCGATAATAAGGTTAACGAAGCTAAGCTTGCTAAAACCTTAGATAAAATGTACGCCAAAACCGAACTTGGCAATAAAGATGTGCGTTTAGCTTGGATGGAAAAATCCGTTGACGACTTTAAAGCCTCTAAGGATCCTTTTATTCAATTCGCGGTGGCCATGTATGACACCAATATGAGCGAAGAGAAGAAAGAAAAAGAATTAGACGGCGAGCTGATGAAAGTGCGTCCGCAATATATGGATGCCATCATTGCCTATAACCTTGAGCAGGGTAAGCCTGTTTACGCTGATGCGAATTCTAGTCTGCGTGTCACCGTTGGCCATGTGAAAGGTTATTCGCCAAAAGATGGCTTAGTGGCTGTGCCATTCACTCGCCTCGAAGGCATAGTGCAAAAGGACACAGGTATTGATCCATTTGATGCACCGAAACAACAGCTAGAGCTTATTAAGCAGAAGCAATACGGTGATTTTTATATGAAATCAATAGATTCTGTACCAGTAAACTTTTTATCAACTTTAGATACAACGGGCGGAAATTCTGGTTCACCGACCTTAAACGGCCGCGCTGAATTAGTTGGTCTGCTGTTCGACGGTGTGTATGAAAGCATTATCGGCGGTTGGGCATTTGATAACGAGATTAACCGTTCTATTCATGTCGACAGCCGTTATATGTTGTGGGTAATGAAGTATTTAGACCATGCCGACAACCTATTGGCCGAGATGGAAATCGTTAACTAATCGATAGTCGCATCGCACAGGTGCGGCAAGTATTATTGCAAAGCCGCTTATGTCATATGATTTACGTGATAAATAGGTAGCAACCGCAAAACAATAAAAAGTGATAAGCCAACGCGGTTTATCGCTTTTTTGTTTTCAGAGGTTTGATAGGGGACAGTGCGCATTAATACAGGTGACAGTCTTTGGCTTCCATTTGTGGGCGAGTTATTGCATTCGCTTTTTGACGGTTTGGGCCAACGGATTGGATAGAGGAAAAACTTGGATGTAATGCTCTATAAGTGCAGGTTCATAGGTGAACCATGGCATTTACTCGCCGACGCGCAGCAAGTTCATCCGTGGATGCTCGACCGCCCCATCCATGGGGCGGAAGGTCGTCTCGCTAATTGCCATGGTTCTCCTGTTTAACATCGGTGTGGCCTGTTTATTTTAAAGAAGATAGTGACTCGTTTTGGGACAATTTCGAGTTAAAGTCTTAACTCTAACGCGTCTGCTTCGGATAAAAATATCTATGGGTTAACGTCGCAAACGACAGTATGGTGAAGTTGGCAACTTTTTTGAAATAAAAAGTTATATCTTTACCATGTCCGAGAGCTTTGACTTGTTAAGCGCCTAGACTTGGGTTGCATCAGGAACATCATAAATATTATCCGTTATCTCACTAATAAGTCTGTGATCAAGAAGAACATTAATGATGATCCCTGCTGTACTTACACAAGGGATTATTGTATTACTTATTGGATCAAAGTTAATTCCCCAATTTCTGGTATTGTTTACTCTTTGTAGAGTCGGAATAAAATTTGGTCTACTGTAAATACCTTTTTCTTCAATAACAGCCATGCGCCTTAACTGTATGGAATTTGTGCCAACATATTCGATGATAGGATTTATATCAGAAAACAAGCCGCTAAATGCTGGACTTTGTTGGAGCTGTGTAAATGCTTGAACATATGCAGCTCTATGCTGCATAGCCGACTCGAATCCGCGCTTATTAGCGATAAAAACTGTATTATTAATAACATAGAAGTCAAAGTTTTTTTCTATAGCAAAGCTATTGTCTTCAACTCCAGACAATTCGCCATTTGAAAAAATCATATTGATATATTTCTTTGGATATGATGTCTTCCATGTAGAGGTTGATCGTTTCACAGCATAAACCGTAGTCCCATTTGATGTAAACTTGACCACATACCCCTTTGCACCTTTCAGGTCTTTCGAGTCCGTAATCCTATGCTCACTCTCAAGTCGATCCACTAGTACTTTTAGTTGCGGAAAATCTGTACTTGTGGGTTCAATTGATAAACAGCTATTCTCATTTGTCTGAGATATATAAGTGTAAGGCGTATGCTCAGTAATTCTTTCAATCTCTGCTGTAACGAAATCCTTTAACTGAATATTTAGATCGCCTTCTGTTTGAACATAAAATGCTCTGAAGCGCGCAGCACTGTCACTATCCTTGAAAACCCACAAATGTGGTTTGGAACTTGAAAAATCAAAAGATTTTAAAGATTGAAAGTCAGCTGTCATTGGTTTTCCTGTGCAATATAAAAATCTTGAATCGTTTGGACTTTATAAACCCCAGGGGTTAAATTTCCTCTATTTAAAATTCTAACATTCCTAGATTGTCCGTTCATATTGATCTTTGCTTCATACAATCTCCAGCCAAACATTAGCAAAAGCGGATTCATAATAATCTGCCCAGATTTGTATGTTATTGCAAACATCCAAAATAAGAAAACGGCAAACCCTAATAGCTTTTCTGGTGCCTCATAGCTTATTCCCATAAAAGAAACAACATATGGAAACACATAATTTATAATGTCATTTGGTATTGTTTTAGAGCTTTCAACCTGGGCATCAAATGGGAATGATATTTTTTTAAAGATAGATTTGATGTACTGGTCAACCCAAACTGGACACTTTTACTTGAGAATTCTCAAACTCTACAGGTGACAGATCGTTATTAGCAGAATGAAGTCGCTCCAAGTTGTAATATTTGATGTAAGCCGTCACATCTTGCTTCATAAACTCCCTTGTTGGTTGAGCAACTTTAAAAATCCAATCGTGTTTCAAGCTACCAAAGAATCGCTCAACAACGGCATTATCCCAACACGCACCCACATCACCCATGCTGGCTCGGATACCATAGCTCGATAGCAGCCTACCGAATTGTTTACTGGTATATTGCGAGCCTCGGTCACTGTGAAATACCAGCCCTCGCGCTGGTTGTCGCAGGTTGTAGGCTTTTATTAATGCCTTGGATATCAAATCTGTGGTCATGCGTTTGTCTATGCGCCATCCCACAATCCGGCGTGAATATAAATCCATCACCACAGCTAAGTACATCCAGCCTTCACCCGTCTTTAAATAGGTCACGTCACCCGCCCAGACCTGATTAGCCGATACTGGATTAAAGTTCATGTTTAACAGGTTATCAGCCACTGCATCTGAGTGTTTTCGCTGTGTCGTCACCTTGTAAGCACATCGCTGGGTTGCTTTGAGTCGAAGGCGGTGCATAATTTTACGAACGAGATAGCGACCAACCTGGTAGCCTTCCTTGCGCAATTTCTTCACCATTTCACGATTCCCTAAGCTGCCTCGACTTTGCTTAAATAGCTGTCGAACAAGGCGATAAAGCTTCAGTGTTTCAACGCTTATCACGTTTGCAGGGCGTTTATGCCAATCGTAATAGCCTGACTTACTGACACTCATTACTCGACATAACAGTGTTATGGGAAACAGGTGAGATTGCAGTTTGATGAAACGAAATCTTACTTCATTTCTCTCGCAAAGAAGGCGCTTGCCTTTTTTAGAATTTCTTTCTCCATGCGTAATTCTTTGTTTTCTCTACGCAATCGCTTCAACTCATCACGCTCAGACTCTTCTAAGGTGATGCCTTGTTGCAGGGCTTCGTGTTTTTCCTTCCAGTTGTAAAGCAGGCTCGTGCTAACTCCAAGAGACTTTGCCGCATCGGCAACGCTATAACCTTGCTCCAGCACCATCAAGACGGCTTCATCTTTAAATGCCTGCGGATAACTCTTATGTGATTTTTTCAGACTCATATAGACCTCTTAATTTATTGACCATACTGTCTCAAAATTAAGTGTCCGATGGGATTAGACCAGAACATGATACAACTACAGATATGACAGTTACAGCAATAAATATGATCGACAAATAAGGGCTATTGAAAGGGTTCAATAGGCAATTTTCTATATCAGAGAAATCACAAAATGATTTGTTCCACCATGACATAGGAATATCTTGCACTGCAAGAATCAGTGCTAATGGCAAGTACGAGCCTATGAAAATTATAAAGGCAGATAGAACTCTAAATTGCATTTCCTATTACCACTTTGATGTTCCCCAAGATACGAATGGTTAGTAGCACTAAACGTCGCATTCAGCGGCTTGTCCGCTGCAATGCTTTATTATGAATGACTTGACTCATGATCAGAATCATCTATGTCTTTCAATAAACGCTCTTGATGAATCCACTTATCCACGTGGTAATCAAACGGTTCTCGAATATATCTCAAAGGCCCCATTCCTGGCCTCATCTCACTAAGCGCGTCTACAATGATTTCACGAGTGTCCTCGGGAAGATCCATAAAAGCTTCCCATTCTAAAGAGAGACTGTGGAAGAAATCTGGAGATGTTCTTAGCTCAAAAAAAGTACCGTCATTTTTAATTAAAAACATTCTTGGGCGCGAGCCAAAGTTTCTCCTGTGGAAAATGAATTCCTCAGGCAACTCTGCCGCATCAAGAACTTTTTCGATTTCAGCGTAATGTAGTAGTTCATCCCACGGATGATGCCCTCGGATTAGGAAGTTGTGGTCTTTTAGACCCAATGACCTTACGAAATCTATCAATCTTCTAAACCGAACCACACCTCTAGCCACATCCCTCTCATTGGTTGTTCCAATTGAAGTAAGAATTGCGGTTTTTAGATCCTCAAATTGTTCTGTCAAATTATCTAAACGTTTTGCCTCAAAAGCTTTGCTTCTCTGCTCTTGAATCAGCTTTTGAAATAATGAAGACCACTGCCGCCTTAGTGTATCCTCAATGTCCTGAAGCTTGGAAAATGTATAAACGCTATTACCTCTCGCTCTATGCCTGAGAAAATTAATAAACTCAAAAATAAATGAAGCTGTTTCAGCCTTTTCTATTGATGGAAAGGAAATATCATTAATTATTGGTTTATCTTTGTTTTTTTCGTAAAGGGCGTGATCATGCCAAACTGAGGAGTCTACAAATGTAAAAACTGGTATTCCAGATTCGACGGCTTTAAGAATTTCCAGCTGCGTTACAGATAAATTTTCCTTTTTAATCAGAGACTCTGTGCTCTTACTTTCTTTCTTAAGCAAATCAAAATCTAGCTTCGCAAGTGCCTCTGGAACCGTCTTACCACCGAATCTTGCGCCGACAATAAGCACCACAATATCCGCTGTAGCTACCTCATCGACACAACTTGTATGCGTATGAAGGCGAGGGTCATACAGAAGGTCGCTGTAATCGCTCATCAGGGGTTCGTGCCCCAGACTTTGTATAAAAATTCTCAGCTGAGATCGAATAACAGACAGGTCGTAACATGTGGATGACACAAAAACTCTTAATCCTGCCATTTTCTGATGGCTCCTTTTAATTCATAACGTCTTAGTATTTATGCGCTGCGCTGTTTGCAGAGCATAAATCGCTTGTTGGACTTGACCGTTGCCTGTTCTGGTCTAATCCCATCGGACACTTAATTTTGAGACAGTATGGTCAATAAATTAAGAGGTCTATATGAGTCTGAAAAAATCACATAAGAGTTATCCGCAGGCATTTAAAGATGAAGCCGTCTTGATGGTGCTGGAGCAAGGTTATAGCGTTGCCGATGCGGCAAAGTCTCTTGGAGTTAGCACGAGCCTGCTTTACAACTGGAAGGAAAAACACGAAGCCCTGCAACAAGGCATCACCTTAGAAGAGTCTGAGCGTGATGAGTTGAAGCGATTGCGTAGAGAAAACAAAGAATTACGCATGGAAAAAGAAATTCTAAAAAAGGCAAGCGCCTTCTTTGCGAGAGAAATGAAGTAAGATTTCGTTTCATCAAACTGCAATCTCACCTGTTTCCCATAACACTGTTATGTCGAGTAATGAGTGTCAGTAAGTCAGGCTATTACGATTGGCATAAACGCCCTGCAAACGTGATAAGCGTTGAAACACTGAAGCTTTATCGCCTTGTTCGACAGCTATTTAAGCAAAGTCGAGGCAGCTTAGGGAATCGTGAAATGGTGAAGAAATTGCGCAAGGAAGGCTACCAGGTTGGTCGCTATCTCGTTCGTAAAATTATGCACCGCCTTCGACTCAAAGCAACCCAGCGATGTGCTTACAAGGTGACGACACAGCGAAAACACTCAGATGCAGTGGCTGATAACCTGTTAAACATGAACTTTAATCCAGTATCGGCTAATCAGGTCTGGGCGGGTGACGTGACCTATTTAAAGACGGGTGAAGGCTGGATGTACTTAGCTGTGGTGATGGATTTATATTCACGCCGGATTGTGGGATGGCGCATAGACAAACGCATGACCACAGATTTGATATCCAAGGCATTAATAAAAGCCTACAACCTGCGACAACCAGCGCGAGGGCTGGTATTTCACAGTGACCGAGGCTCGCAATATACCAGTAAACAATTCGGTAGGCTGCTATCGAGCTATGGTATCCGAGCCAGCATGGGTGATGTGGGTGCGTGTTGGGATAATGCCGTTGTTGAGCGATTCTTTGGTAGCTTGAAACACGATTGGATTTTTAAAGTTGCTCAACCAACAAGGGAGTTTATGAAGCAAGATGTGACGGCTTACATCAAATATTACAACTTGGAGCGACTTCATTCTGCTAATAACGATCTGTCACCTGTAGAGTTTGAGAATTCTCAAGTAAAAGTGTCCAGTTTGGGTTGACCAGTACACACATCCATGTAAATTGTTATAAATGATGCTATAGGAATTTGCTTTTTTTCGGTAGCGGTTTTTTATATAGTTTGATGAATAATCACTTGATATCGTTTCAGCTTTCTCATTCTTTAACGCTCACGCCTGGCTGATTATTGACCTTGATGAACAACATTTTGCCTCGTATTCAGGCTGATATTCGTACCACATTTTCTCATTGGCAAAAGTTATTGCAGTTAGATAAAACTGATAAGGCCATAGCACTGTAGCATTACTAAAATTGGGTCAATATTTTGATGTTGGAGTTAGCAATATGTCATTTTACTAACGAGAAATGGGGCAAAAGCTTTTTAGCTGCACGAACAGTTAGAGGGATACTTAGGATTGGCAATGTTGTACCAGTGACCTTCTAAAACAAGGATGTTTTAGTAGAGCCCTCAGGGACGAGTTTATGGCGTGTCACTGGGGAAACAATGACAATTCACTCAGTACACCTAATGATCAAGCTATCTTGCTTTGGGGCAAAAGCTTTTTAGTCAGATGAATAGTCAATGGTCGTCACTGATGCCTTTAGCGTCACAACTTCTTGTGGGGTAAGTTGGCGTATCTCTCCTTCGGCTAAGGAATCTAGCGTTAATGTCATTAGCGCGATGCGTTGTAAGTCGATAACCTTATACCCTAATGCGCTAGCCATACGCCGAATTTGCCGATTTAAGCCTTGGGTAAGTACTATTTCGAATTTGTCTTCACTGAGCCTACAAACTTGGCAGGGAAGAGTGCGCACCTCTTTGTACTGTACGCCACTGGCCATTTGCCCGATGAACTCATCCGTAAAGGGTCTATCGAGCTTTACATGGTAGGTTTTACTGTGGGCAAAGCTGGGGTGCATCAGTTTATGGGTGAGTTCGCCATCGTTGGTGAGCAGTAATAACCCTCTGGAATCCTTATCTAATCTGCCGACAGGGTAAAGTCTTGGTGTTGGCGGCAGAAGATGGAGCAAGCTGGATTTATCGCCTTCGAGCAAGCGGCAATCGGTGCCGACGGCTTTATTGAGTAGCCAATAATCCAGTGCTTCGGTGCCCAATATGGGGTCAGCATCCAAGCAAATACTATCAAGACTTCGCCCCTTTGCATCGAGTAGGACGGGGTCGGTATGTTTAGCAATCTTGCCATTAAGTGTGATACGCCCTGCTTCAATCAAACGGCAGGCTTCACGGCGTGAACTGATGCCGCATTGGGCAAGGTACTTGGCTAAGCGCATATCTAGCTCAATTAAAATAGGCGGTGAATTTGGGCGCGATAATACAGGATTTTTGATAATCGGCGCATGGCAAATGCAAGGCTTAAGCACCATAAAATATTGAGGTTGGTTTGCAGCCACATATTGGCACTGACTAAACAAAAGTGACCATTGGCTTCACAGGGGGGGAAATCCAGTTGGCGCCAATCCAGTTGCACACTTAGGCTAACTGCGCTGATAAAGCTTAATATACTTAAGTAAAACAAGGGTCTTGGACAAATCAGTTTAGGGACAATCCCTGCAATAATCACCAGCGCGTGTAAAGTGAGCGTGCCCAAGAGATAGCTGGTGGAAACCAGCCTGTGCATAGTTAAAAAGTTAATCGGGAAGATGCCCATCAAAATCACTGAGGTGCCAACCCAAGCTCCCGTTAGGGCAATATATTGGCTAAAGGTATCGAGTTTGAGTAAATACAGCCCAGCCATGGAGATCAATATGCAAATGCCTGCGGCTAATAACCCTAAATTAAACACATAGGCGAGGGGCGAGTGGATATAGTCCCCTAAAAAATCGGCGCGGATAAATAGGGCGCTAACGCCAATACTTTGGTATTGCGCATAGAGGGCAACCATCACTCCTATTGCACTGAGCAGTGCGGCTCCCACTATCAACCAAGTGATTAGGCGATGTAAATCGTAAAAGCTGGGCTCATGCTGTTTTGGATTCATGTTGCTTTTAATGAATAGTGGTGTGGATTTAGGGCGCTATGGGGTAAAGCAAGGTCGAATCATCGGGTGTAACTTGCCTGAATCCCAGCATGAAGGCAAGTATCCTATGGGGAGGGGAATTTAAAACCTGTAACACAAAGGGAGCCAAGGGCTCCCTTTGTGTTGTGATGCTTACGTAAATTAGTGGCGCTTACGGAAAATCACAATCGCAATGGCTACAGCTGCGAGGATCATGCAATACCAAGCATGGGATACGGCCGCCAGCGGTGTGATGCTAAAGGTTGAAGCGATTAACAACGCTTGGGCTCCATAAGGAATTAACCCTTGGATAATACAAGCAAAAATATCAAGCACACTGGCGGCACGTTTAGGTGTTACGCCGTGTTTTTCGGCTAGATCTTTTGCAATATCACCTGTGACAACAATTGACACTGTATTGTTAGCCACACAGCTATTGGTTACCGCCACAATCCCTGCCATTCCTAACTCTGCAGCGCGGCATGAGGCTTCGCCCTGAGCTTTTGAGAAACGCGCAATAAGCTTTTCAATCTGCTTGCTCACAAAGGCTAAACCGCCTTGTTGTTGCATGAGCGCAGCTAAACCACCCACTAACATCGACAGGATAAAAATCTCCTGCATATTGCTAAAGCCGGCGTAGATATCCTTACCAAATTGGATAACACCATAGTCCATGGTGATAAAGCCCGTCGCACCAGCAAGCAATATGCCTAAGGTTAAGACCACAAACACATTTAAGCCCGCTACCGCTAACACTAGGATCGTCAGATAAGGAATAACTTTGATAAAGTCGACTTCCTGAGCGGCTAACTCAGCTTGGCCTTGGCCTGCAATCACAAAAGCGACAAACGTCAGCAGAGATGCGGGAATGGCAAAAATCAGGTTCTCACGAAATTTATCTTTCATATCACAGCCTTGGGTGCGAGTGGCTGCAATTGTGGTATCCGAGATAATCGAAAGATTATCACCAAAAAGTGCACCTGACATTACGGCACCGGCCATCAGGGCATAATCGATTTGCGCTTGGTCGGCTACCCCTAAGGCAATCGGCGCGACGGCTGCGATGGTGCCCATTGAGGTACCCATTGCTGTTGCGATAAAGGCGGCAATGACAAAAAAGCCGGGCAGCAATAAATTTGAGGGAATTAACGATAACCCTAGGGCTACGGTCGCATCGACACCGCCAGTGGCTTTCGCGACGGCAGCAAAGCCGCCTGCCAATAAGTAAATCAAACACATGGCAATAATATTGCTGTGGCCAATGCCACCAATAAAGGTATCAATGGCGTGATTTAATTTCTGTTTTGATAGCACTAACGCCAGAATAATCGCTGGCATAATGGCAATCACACTCGGTAATTGATAGAAGGCAAAGTCCACACCTTGGCTTTGGAAATACACACCTGCGCCAATAAACAGACTTAAAAAAACAAATAATGGCAGCAGGGCAACAAATGACGCTGGGTTATTGGGTGCAGTGGTTTGGGCTGATTGACTCAATGTAATCTCTCTTTTACTCGGCGCTTTGCCTGCGTAATCCTTAGCAGTCAAACTCGCTTAAAATCTATGCCGCTTTGGCATCATGTCCTGGCAACTTGGTGCCAAGCATATTGGATTGCCAATTTACTGTCAATCTAGACGTCTGGATGTTTTTACTTCCGTTGTGATCTGTTCGTTAATAGGAGGTTTAAATCGTGGTTTGTGTAAATTTTTAGTTTTAAAAAACAGCCTAATATCACTATTGGTTTTACGGTTTAGTTATTACCGTTAGCCAATGTGTTAGCACGGACTCATGCTCATCTAGGGCGTGTTGACGTTTCAGGGTTATTTTTGCAGCAATTTGGCTGGCTTTTATGCAAGGCAAAGTCCGTGCAGTGTAGTTATTCTACATAAACGGACGATAACGCGGCAGAAAAGCCAGCCAAATGCTGCCCGAAGGGTTCGTCTGGTAAGCCCTTGCTCTTACTTTCTGTCATAAGAGCAGCTCGTCATTTGAGTAGAATAACTACACATCATTCCTCGTTTCGCGAGCACGAACTTGCCAGAACGAACAAAATTTAATCTCGAAACGTCAACACGCCCTAGTTATATTGCATTATTTCTCTATCTGCTGCATATACAACTTAGCGCATCTTAATCAGGTGACTCAGTCGCCTTTTACGTAGCGCTAACTGCTGATTAAGAGATGTCTGCCAGTTTTTCACGCTTTAACCTTGCGGGAATCTCTCGCCTGACAGACTAAACCGACTATTGCTGTTAGTGACCAGATGCGGTAAAACGGTGATCTTTCATCCATATCCATTTAATAGTCAGCAATTAGAGTGATACGTAGAGCTAAGCCATTATTGGGCACGTTAATAGAAATTGCCGTCGAATCCGTTGTTGAAGCATCCTCACAGTCAGCACTCGATGAGCCAGCCATTCAAGCTGCGATTACCGCGGCTTTTTCTCGCATTACCCAAATTGGGCGTTTATTAAGTTTTCATCAGCAAGACAGTGAGTTAAATCTTTTAAACCGTCAGCCAGGTCAGTGGATCACCCTAAGCCAAGATAGCCTAAGAGTGTTCAAGTTAGCCAAATGGTTCGGTAAAGCCAGTGACAACTTATTTAATTGCACCATTGGTGGCGAAATGATGTCACGCGGGGCGCTACCTTGTTACCTCGGCATGCCGCTGCTTTTGCAGGGCGATTGGCAGGATATTGAAATTAGAGGTAACCAAGCGCGGTTAGCTCGGCCATTAATTGTCACTTTTGATGGTATAGCTAAAGGCTATGCGGTTGATATGGCAGTCCGTGAGTTACGCCGTGCGGGTGTTTCGGGTGGTTGGGTCAATGCGGGAGGGGACTTGAAGGTATTTGGTTCAGCTTCCTTAGATGTGCTTTGTCGAGGCTCGAATGGATTAAGCCAAAAGGTGACTGTACGTAATATGGCACTAGCAAGCTCACGGGTTTCGCTGCAATTGAGCTTAGGCTGCCCTGCATTACTATTACCGACTGGCAATGTCGATATGATGAGCTTTGATGCCTCTAATGAGCGGGTTGTCAGTGTGCAAGCGCCGTTTGCATGGCGAGCTGATGCACTCACTAAGGTGGCGGGTTATCTTTCTGCCGAAGCCGCTAAAGATAAAATCCAGCAACTCGGTGGCCAGTTAGTCTGCTAACCGTGATATTTACCACGCCCTAGTAACAAACTGTTGTGCCTTGTGTGCTGAGTTTGTAACTCACGCTCCTATCGGCTTGTTTCATTTGAACTATTGTCTTAAATAAAAACGGGCTAACCTTTTTGGGTTTAGCCCGTTTGTCTATTTCACCTTGAATAATTAGTGGCAACTCATCGGATTAAGTCACCACCCAGTGTTTGATTTATTCGGCACAGGTAATTATGGTCGTTGTTTTAGGTTTGGGTTTTATCTGCACTAACATTACTCCCAAGATGACCATAGTGCCGCCAAGGTAGTGATAAATGGCTAAGGTCTCATTCAAGATTATCGCCGCGAATATGGCTGCCAGTATAGGCATTAGATTGAAGAAAATGCTGGTACGCTCGGCGCCTAATTTGTTAATGCCATTAATCCACGCCCAAGGGGCGATGAGTGACGCGCCAAAGGCGGCGTAGACAATAAGCGGTGTCGCTTGACTACTTATGGCAATACTTGGCGCGCTAAACAGCAGCGGGGTTAACATCAACACGGCGATTATGCCCTGAATATAAACTGACTCCCACGTCGATATCGGTAGCTGCCAGCGTTTTAATAGTACCCCATAGAGTGCGTAAACAAAGGCACTGATAAGTAATAATAAATCCCCCTCAGTAACACCAATCGCCAGATTAGCTATATCCCCGTGGCTTAGCATAAACACTAATCCCAACAGCGAGATTACGCTGCCACCTAAAACTAAGGGCGAGAGCCTTTGCTTGAGTAAAGGTACCGCTAAAAATAGGCTTATCATAGGTACTAACGAGTTGATTAATGCCATATTGGTGGCAGTTGTTGTCGCGGCAGCAAAGTAAGCAAGGCTCTGGTTTAATACCATTCCTAAGGAGGCTAAGGTCGCTAATTTCGGTAGTAGAGGAATGATCCTTCTACGATTTTTCCAGACGGATTTGAGCATAAAAGGCGTAAGTATGAGCATGGCAAAAAACCAGCGGTAAAAGGCGATTGCTTCAGGGGCGATAATCCCAAAGGAAAGCTTGTTAACAATAGCGTTGCCAGCCCAAATCACAACGGCGAGCAGTGGAAATAGATACAGCATAGGTCAGTCTTCATTGGGGGATAAACGAGTAGATGCCAATTGGCATAAACGCGGTGTCATAGATTGTTGCTATTATCGCTGGTCTTTTATGATATAAATATCGCTTAAAAGACAATGTCAGTTCCTGGGCAGACATCCACAGCGTCTGTCGATACCACGAACTGAGCTGGGTTGAATTATCGGAGTACAGATGCGACCTGTTTATCATCCTCTTAGCTCAGATCAACTGCCAGTAGCTGATATTTTCTTTAACTATGAAGCCTTTCTGCCTAATACCATTACGCCAAAACATCGCCATAATTGGGGGCAATTACAGCTGATCAGTGGTGGTATTATGGAGTTGCATGCCTCGGGACAACGATTTTTGTCGCCATCCCAATATGCGATTTGGGTGCCAGCGGGCGTAGAGCATGAGAGTTACACCCGCCGCAGCATCCATTATTGCTCATTAAATATTGTCGCCAATCGTGCGCAGGTATTTCCTGACGTGACCTGCTTACTTGCGGTGACGCCAATAGCGCAGGCAATTGTGAATGATCTCCGCCAGCGACAGGTTCGGGTTGCACAGACTGATGCGGATAAACGTTTGGTTGAAGTGTTAATCGATCAGCTGATTTTAGGCCAAGCACAGCCCCAATTTTTACCATCAAGCACCGATAAACTGTTACAACCTATTTTGCAGCAACTTGAACTTGAGCCTGCCAGTCAAAAGAGCCTTAAAAGCTGGGCGAGTGAATTACATACCACAGAGCGCACGCTCGCTCGGCGTTGCCAAAACTGCCTTGGGATGAGTTTTACTGAATTGCGTCAGCGGCATAAGTTTATTTATTCGTTGCAATTACTGCGTGAAGGCTTATCGATAAAAGAGGTGGCGTTGACGCTGGGTTACAATCAAACATCACCTTATATAGTGATGTTTAAAAAGTATGCCCAATACTCACCCGAGCAGTATCGGCGACAATTGGCATAAAAATAGGGTGCGGTAGTGGCCGCACCCCATGTCATAAAAGAGAGGATTTAAGGGATTTTAAAAACAGGCATTTAGTCTAATGCCGTTCACTTAAGAGTGAACGGCATTTTTCTTTGATCTAACCGGAAACTTATTTTTGCTCATTTTAAGGATCCTTGGATAAGCCCTTTCCCGTTTACCATCCAATTTAAATTGTCGTGCATTGCGTTCTATATCCAATACGTCTCTGGGAACATTTCCCGGCGTTTGTGATGACAACTGTGTCAACTTGAAGATGATATGACTCGCTGCATCACGAAAACTCAGTTGATTGGGATGAACCGATGGTAAGCTTTTGGCCATCAGTAACATCTTGTATCTAATGAGATTGTAGGCCAGTAGCACCCCCCATAGCTCTTGGAACACCAGCTCAGGCAGTTGGCTGCGGAGCGTAAAACGGCTCTCCAGTAAATGTTGTTTCATCTCTCTGTAGCCCAGTTCGATTTCCCAACGATGGGCATATAAGTCGACGATGTCTTCACTTGGGTAACGCATTGGGTCTGTTAACGAGGTCAATATGGCGACTGACTTACCTTTCACCGTCTTAGTCAGTAAGCGCGCTTCAAGGGTGTCAGGGAGCTGCGGCCATTTCTTTCTTGCTTGAGGCGTGGTGGTGAGTTTCACCCACTGGTCATGTTTTCCCAGCGTTCTAACCACCTCATATTGAGTGCCTTTCTTCAATGGCAACAACCAGTGGCTATTAGGTTGTGCTTGCTGCCAAGCGTGCAGCAGGCCGAGCGAATAAAATCCTCGGTCAAATAGGGTTAGACTGTGATTGGGGATGCTAGAAATGAGCTGAGAGGCTAAGTTCATTTCATTTTCGACAACCGAATCAAAGGCGCTGTTGACCAACAAATGGCTGCTTAACTCCATCAGGCAAACCATGCGAATTTGCGGATAAGCCGCTTCGCCGGAAGCGTTGGCGGTTCGTCCAAAGGCTGCTTGATTTTGAACACTATCGGGTGTCCGCCACACCACACCATCGACGCCATACAGGTTCAGACCACACCAATGAGGGTGTTCGGCTCTCGCGTGCCAGGTATTCGCGCTACGGCTGAACACTTCTCGAACGACCTCACTGCCTAATCGTTTACGCGCCTGAGTCACGGCACTACGGGCAACATAATCAATCTCTTGCGGCAAAACAATGTCGAGTTTGTTGATGAGTGACCGAACAGACTCCCCTCGGAACAAGGCCATTCCGATAACGGCCCAAATCATCGCGTCCATCGGCAATTTGCGTCGTCTGAGAGTAGCAACGCCTTGTGAGTCTAAACAGGATTGAATTAACTCAGGCTCTAACACATCAGCGAGGCAGGTGAATTCGGTTAGGCGGGTAATATGAGTGCGAGCAAGTGCTTCTGAGAGTTGCATAAAAAATCCGATGACATGAGGTCATCGGATTTTGATCTTTTTAGCGAGATCGTCAAGCGATCTGTCTTAACTGATCGGCATTAGGCATTTAGTCGGAGTTTTTTTGTCGGTTCCGTTTATCCTGTCGCTTCTCTTTTAACGTTTTCATCGGCGGTTTTTTCACCTTTTCTTTACTCATGGAAAATACTCCTAACTAAAGTGAGACGAAGTAAAGTAAAACTACCGAGTGTAGCGCCGCATTCTCACCGATAGTTGCTTCAAATATATCTGTCGATAAATTGAAATAATTTACATCACTATGATCTAAATAAACTATACCACTTGCTCCTCTTACGGGTTTTACATAAGCGCTGCCATACTTAGTAAATGTTCAAGAGGATTGGGTGTTAGCTCATAGCGATTAATGCGTTTCGCGGCCAGTAAAAAACTTCAAAATCGTATCCTCCAATATATCCTTATGCCTATGCTAGATGCCGCCGCAAATAGCGACCTAAAAGCATGCTGCCACTGAAATTTGAACATGCTTTATTTTATATAGTGTCGTTTTAGGTGTTATTCATTTAGGCTATTATTTTTTGCTAAGGGCAATATCCTTCACCATAAAAAGCACTGGCTTGCCTAAAATATTTACCTCAGCATATTCACCTTTAGAGCGCCCAAGTAAACTCACTCCTAGATCGGAAATTACAGAGTAGCGCCCAGCCCTAGGCTTGTGTCTCGGCGGATAAACCAACTCAACGCGGTATTCCTGCTGATCCTGTTGATTTACCAGTACAACTTCTCGCCCTAATGTAACTTTTTCTACAGTATCATCACTTTTTAGTTGATCCAGTTTTGCAATCACGGCGGCTAACGAGGTTGGACGCAGTGAGGCATTAAAACTATTTTGTAAGTAATAGGTTTCAGTTTTTAATATAAAAGACTGAAATAGATTATTAAAAAAAGAATAAAACATGGTAACCCCAGTTTTAACTAGAATACAGCCATAGCATTAAACGAAGGTTCGATGCTAAAAATTTATAAAAATAAAGGGTATGGGTTGCCGAGTGCGATTGGCACTCGGCTTAAACTGGAAATTTAAGTGAGAGGCGCACAACGCTGGCTAAATAACGAGAAACATTTAGCATGAAAGAGGTTGACTTAAATGTGAGTGATGAAAATGCATTTTTTAACACAGTGCTACATCTCCATATCAGATTAAGACTAAATTAATCATCGATAGATTGATGACTAATCACTAATTAATTGCTCATACCATAGGCCAACTAAAAAAATAAAGCAAGCCTGGAAGTGATTCCTCATTAATAAAAGGAAAATAGAAATTAAAAGCCATCAAAACTTATTTTTCTGTCGAGTGATCGTTACGTATAGCTGATTTTCCTCCGGAAATGCTGGCCATAAAAAACTCTTAGACTTCCAGATGGCCATCTGTTAGCTTGAGCGCAGGGCACAATTGTTGTGCGGTTTTAGTATCCATCTGCACAAGGCTAAACCTATATTGCATTTATCGCGATTGTTGAGGAATTAACAGGGGAAGAAAAGATGAAACTTGAATCACTGGCATTACACCACGGATATGAATCAGAGGCGACGACGAAGGCAGCAGCCGTACCAATTTATCAAACCACTTCCTACACCTTCGATGATACCCAGCATGGTGCTGATTTATTTGATTTAAAAGTCGCTGGCAATATTTATACTCGGATAATGAACCCAACCACTAGCGTATTAGAGCAACGACTCGCCGCCATTGAAGGTGGTATAGGCGCGCTTGCTGTGGCGTCGGGGATGGCGGCTATCACCTATGCGATTCAAGCGTTAACCCAAGTCGGGGATAATATTGTTAGTACCAGCCAGCTTTATGGCGGCACTTACAATCTGTTTGCCCATACGCTGCCACGCCAAGGTGTGGAAGTGCGCATGGCGGCCTTTGATGATTTTGAAGAGCTCGAAGCTTTAATCGATGCCAAGACGAAGGCCTTATTTTGTGAGTCAATCGGCAACCCCGCTGGCAATATTGTCGACCTTAAACGTTTAGCCGAGATTGCCCATAAACATGGGGTGCCGCTGATTGTGGATAATACCGTGGCGACGCCTGTGTTATGCCGTCCCTTTGAGCATGGTGCCGATATCGTTATCCACTCTCTGACTAAATACATTGGTGGCCATGGCACAACCATAGGCGGGATCATTATCGATTCGGGTAAATTCGATTGGGTGGCGAATAAAGAACGTTTTTCGCTGCTAAATCAAGCCGATCCTTCCTACCATGGTGTGGTCTACACCGAAGCCTTTGGCCCTGCGGCCTTTATTGGACGTTGTCGTGTGGTGCCGCTGCGTAATACGGGGGCAGCACTTTCACCCCATAGTGCATTCCTGTTGTTACAAGGACTTGAAACGCTGAGTCTGCGTATGGAACGTCACTGTGCTAATGCGCTCGCGTTAGCCGAGTATTTGATACTGCATCCTTCGGTAAGTTGGGTAAATTATGGCGCGCTACCAAGTAGCCCTTTCCGTGAGAATTGCGAAAAAATCACTGGCGGTAAAGCGTCTGGGATCATCAGTTTTGGCATTAAAGCGGCTACACCTGAGGAAGGCAAAATCGCGGGTGGCAAGTTTATCGACGCCCTGAAGATGGTTTTGCGTTTAGTGAACATTGGTGATGCTAAATCGCTAGCTTGTCATCCTGCTAGCACCACCCACAGACAGCTAGATGCGAATGAACTTGCTAGAGCTGGGGTATCTGAAGATCTGATCCGTATTTCCGTCGGCATTGAACATATCGACGATATCATCGCCGATGTGTCGCAGGCGCTGGAAAAAGCCTTGGTGTAAGCATTTTATCCTCACTGTTATCATCACTTGTGTATGAAAAGGCCGCTAACATGAGCGGCCTTTTGCGTTTGAGCGATAAACATCACTCACGAATTTGCTTGTTGTTGGCGATTACGCGCCTTTTGATAGAAGTAAGATACGGTCAGTAAAATCACTCCAATCAACATAAAGGCGATGACTTTTTGCACCAGCTCGAAGGACGCCATATCGAGCAATAACACCTTGAGCGTGGCTAAGGTAAAGAGCCCTGCGGCGAGGCGGATCATGTCCGAATGTTGGGGTTTTAAGCTGATAAACATTAATACGCTGCCATGCACCACTAATAAAATCGCACTGAGCGGCGCGGCAATCATGTTATCAAATACATAACTCCAAGTGAGATAGCTGAGCGCAAGTAACCCATGCCAACCCCATTTCAGCCATTGCAGCGGTAAGAAGGGTCGATGTAAACGGATAGCAACGCCGCGGCGCAATATCAGCGTGGCAAGTAATGCTAAGGCGGTAAATTCGCAGAGGATCAGTAACGCGTTATTCAAATCTACTCTCAGCGATATCTCAAAATGCAGCAGGATAGGTAGCAGAGCGAAGCCAAGGCAAAGACCGTAGGCAAGGCTGTAGCTTGGTCGAATAGCAGCTTGCATCTCGTTGGCAATGTGGACGAGTAAGCCCTTTTTGGGGCCAGTATGTTTAGCCCGTCTTTGGATCAACAGTGCAAAGTAGCCGCTGAGGGCTAAAGCTGTCATCGACCAAGCCACGACATCAATGTGATTTAATCCATACACAAGTACGGCTAATACCAGCGCAAAATAATAGGGGCTAAGTTGCCATTGAAGCGTTAACAGCTGGCGCCATTCCTCTGGGAGTTTGCGATATCGGATGAGCACAAATCCCATAACAAGTGTGCCAATCAGCAGCGCGATAAGCCCTTGCCAGATTTCAAACAGGCATAAGCTCGCTGTGGTGAGTACGGCAAGCCAAGTTAGAATTTTAGCTTCAATCTTAAGGGCTTTATGTTTGATCACATAGGCTAAGCCAAGGCTAAACAAGCCACTAAACCAGAGTGCAGCCGCGGTAAATTCCCAATAACTGCGGATGATTTTTGGCAATAAAAGCAGTGGTAAAAGAAGATAACAGCCAATTTGTATCTGCTTGGCGGCTTGAGCAAATAGGGATGTGGGATAGTATCTGCGATACCAATAATGGGTTAATAATAGGGCGGTGAATAATTCAATTCGTGCCAGTTTAGCCATCAGCGGCTGCGCTCTAAAACTCATGCTGCCCGAGAGAGTAATGCCTTCGATTACGGCAAATAACAATGGCAGCAGCAATAGCCAAGCAGCAAACTCACTGGCTATCAGTTTGTCTTTGCTACTTAAATACAAGAGTAACAGACTAAGGAGTGGCACAATGGCGAGGTAGTAATCGCTGCTGATAAGATAAGCCGCAACCAATAGGGTCGCGACATAAAAGCCACTCAAGATTTCTTTTAGTAGATAGCTGAGTTGTCCTTCTAACTTGGAAAGTTTTAATTCATTATTTGTTAGCTGATTGATTGTAAAGAACAATCCGCCAGCACTTAAGGCTAATGCGATAAGGGGGAAGCCAAGGGCCCCCACAGGGGATAAAGTGGCCTGTTCGAGTAACGTTAAGCCTGAGAGCAGGCCATAAGCATTGAGCGCCAGTGCCATCACCAGCAAGACATAGGCTTCTGCCCGTACTGAAATCAGTTTTTCTTTGAGGCCAATCCACAACAGTAATATTGCCTCGAGTAGCAATACTAATCCTAAGAAATCATGGCTTAACAGATAAAGTGCCGCAAAGGCAGCAAAGCTTCCGCCAAACACCAGTAAGAGGCTACTTTGGGATTTATCGAGTCGATTTTTAAGCTTGAGGTATAGTCCTGCGCACGCCAGCGCATTGACGATAAATATTTCCCCTGCAAACTCAGTAAATTGCGTGAGTTCAAACAGCACAAATGCCAATAACGCAATCGGCAGTGCCAACGCCCTATGGCTGAGTGTTGTTGATGAGCTAAAGATAAGTCCTACTATTCCATAGAGATAAAATAGGGCGTTAATACTGACAACGGCGAGCACTGCAGCACTGTCCCAGTGATGGATTGGTAAATCGACAAAATAGCTGAAGGTTTCAATACAAGCGATATGTAAAAAGGCTGTTATTTCAAGCAGTAATGGCCATTGCAGTTTGCGGCTTTGGGCCAATGCCCCAGTACCTATCAGCAGTAAATAGGGGATATATAATAGCGGCGCATAGCTTTGGGATAACAGCATCATAGGTGCCGTTGAACCACCGATTAAGGCGATGACAGCAATGACTTTAGCATCGAGACGCATCGATAGGCCGTAGCCCGCTAAGGTTATCAATAGCAATAGAATGAAGCTGGCGCTGTTGGGGATAATCTCAAAATAGGGGCCAATAAAATAGGCGCACAGGTAATTTAAGATCAGCCCTAGTCCGACGATACCTGAGCCAAAGTCGGCCATGCCTTGGCGTTTTTGACGGATAAAAATGCCGCCAGCGATTATCGCATTAGCACAGCCAAAGCCGAGCAATGCTTTACCGAGTTCGGAAAACCAATGATTGATGGAATATTGCAGTAGATAACCAAAACCTAGGGTGAGGGTAATTATGCCAGCGACAGTCATTAAAAACACTGGCCCCAAGCCTTTGGCTTGATAGTGTTGATAGAAGCCTTTTACCTGTTCCTTAATGGCTACAAATGGAGCCATTATTGCGGCAACGCCTTGCGATAAAAAGGCTTCGACTTGCGCTTCTACTTGGTTTGTTGCTTGAGCGCCTAGTTCCGCCCGCACCTGCTTTGTTAGCTCATGGTCAGTCGCTTGCTGTGAGTCGGCATTGGGATGTTGCTCACGGGGGCGCTGCCACGGATCATCCTGCCAAGGGGAGGTTGCTTGTGGCTGAATAGAATGTGAAACCGCTTCTGACTGCTTGGCGACATCACTCCCCATAGTGTGATTGTCAACTGAGATCGCAATGGGGGATGGCTCAGGTGCGGCAATTTCCATTGTAATATTCGTTGGATTAGCGCCGTTATCTTGCTGTTCAAGCCTTATGCTTAAAGTATCGAGTTTGGCTGAAAATTCAGCCAGTTGGCGGCTAAGCGACGTTTGCTGCGAGAGGTGCTGCAACTTTAATTGTGCCAATTCCGCTTTGAGTTGGTCTACGTCATCCTTTAACGGCATATCTGTATCCTAAATACGCTATCCATAATGCATTGGGGGCATAAAAATCTAAGCTGCTAAATTCTATGCATTTGCTGTAGCGGATTGTACTGACAACTTGTGGTGTCGGCTAGTTAAAAGCCGATGTTCGGAAAATTCTGATGATGAGCATATGGGACATTTCGCAAAAAAAGCGCTATTCGCTAGCGCTAGTTTCGCAATGTAGAAAGGGTTATTTTTGGGCTTGTAGGATGACAAATTTGCCATTGGAGGCAACGGTGGTGCAGTTTTTAAATAAGCGTTGTAATTTCACATGGTAAGCCAAGTGGCGATTGCCCACTATATGTAAAATCCCGCCATTTTTTAACCGACGACGGGCGTCTAAAAACATTTGCCAAGCAATATGATCGGTAATGGCTTCACCTTGGTGGAAGGGCGGATTACAGAGCACTAAATCAGGCTCGATATCTTCGGGTAAATGGGTCATGCAATCATCCCAATGAAAATGTCCCTTGCCTTCGGCGAGTTGATTCATTGTCCAATTGGCCTTTGCCGAGGCGACAGCCATTTCGGAGTCATCGATAAAATGGATATCGGCATTAGGATATAACTGTGCGGCGCGAAGCCCGAGCACGCCATTGCCACAGCCAAGGTCGACAACCGTGTTAAATTTTCCTTGGGGTAGATTGTCGAGCATAATTCGTGCGCCGATATCGAGCTTGTTGGCGGCAAATACATTGCTTAAGTTACTGATTGTTAGGTTAAACTCTGGAATATTCCAGGTGATTCCATTCGGTAAAGCTCTGGGTTTTCCGTCGCTAATACAAGTGATCACTCGGGTCTTTTTCCAAGCAAGGCTAGCATTCGCCGGCCCTAAATGTTTAGCAAATAATGCCAGTAAGCTACTGTTGATCGATTTGGCCTTAGCACCCACTAACACTCTACATCCCGCTGGCAATATCTGTGACAGACGCATTAGCTGGTGGGCAAAGTAGGTGAGATTTTTCGGTAATTTCATCAACACTAAAGCGACATCTTTAGGCAAGGTATCGCGACTGGTAAACCATTGCAGGTTATCCATAGGTAACTGATTGCGATGATGATTTTGCTCTGTACCTAAAAAACTGGTTCTGGCATCGGTTTCAACCCGAAGTGGCCAGTTGGGATTGATACGGGAGAGGGCGCAACTTAAGGCGCCAAAACTATCGTTAATAATGGCCGTTGGCACAGCGATTTGCCCACCTTCAATCAGACTATTGATTAAATGCTCGTCTGCGGCATCCCACGCTTGAAGATTAGATTCCTGCGAAGCGGGATAGCGAAATAGTTCGAGTTCTATTCCTGCTACTGAAAATTGTGTCGTCATTTTGTGTTGTGCCAATAAAAACGGTGTCAATAAAATAAGGCGCTGATTATCGCAGATTTCATGGCTGCTTGCGATGTTTGCCTTTGCGAGTGAGGGTTTGTGCATGCCGTTGATCTAATGTTGTAGCGGTTAAGTTTACCGGCCGAATTTGAATCCTTGGACTGAGACTGGGTACACTGGCGCTGTGCAAACCCGAGCGAAAAACAAAAATCAGTTTCGTTTGGCGACTAGGGGAAAGACTTGTGGTGTGCAAGGTTGGCGTATGAAACAAGCAGATTTTGGATTCGAACTTGAGGCTCATCCTTTGGAGACTCCTGATGAGGCGCATGTCATTGAGAGTCAAGATATTAGGCCGCCCATCACCTTAGTGCGGGGGTATCTGGGCAAGGCGCAACAAAATGCGTTGATTAACGAGGCGCAATCTTACCCACTTACTCGCCCGCAAATTCAAGTGTTTGGTCGATATCATGCTATCCCTCGGCAGCAGGTATGGTATGGCGACCTAGGATGTGACTATTTATATTCAGGGTTATTTATTCGTGCCTTACCTTGGCCTAAGTATTTGCAAAAATTACGCGATAAATTACAACGGGATTTTGAACTGGGCAGCAATGGCGTGTTAGTTAACCGTTACGCTGATGGTCAAGATTGTATGGGCGCTCACAGCGATGATGAGCCTGAAATTGCTCACGGCAGTGATATTGCCTCAATCAGCTTAGGTGCGACTCGTGATTTTGTGATTAAACATAAACATAGCAAGCAGAAATGCTGCATTAGTTTACATAGTGGTGACTTGTTAATTATGCACTGGCCTATGCAACGAGACTGGTTGCACAGTGTGCCGAAGCGCCTAAAGGTCACAGAGCCTCGTTGGAACTACACATTTAGGCAACTTGTCGTTAATTATCATGGGTAATTGAAAGGTAATTGAGAGGTTGTTGAATTCAAAATGTTGTCGGATTTGTTGGGTTTTGAGTTGCAAAACAGGTGCTGAAATTTGATCTTTTATACTTGAAGCAGTACTCTGCGGCCACTGGATTTACCCATGTCGAGATTTGAATATGTCCAATACCCAAGAGCAGGGCACAGTGGCTGAGACCATCAATCAGAAGTTAACTGAGAGCTTCTCACCAACGCATTTAGAAGTGCTGAACGAAAGCCATCGTCATCATGTTCCACCTAATTCAGAGACTCACTTTAAAGTTGTAGTGATCAGCGATGAATTTGAGGGGCTCCGCTTGCTTGCTCGTCATCGCTTGGTGAACAACTGTTTAGCTAATGAGTTAGCTAATGGCGTACATGCGCTATCTATTCATACCTTTACACAAAGTGAGTGGGCAGCGGACGTCGAAGTGCCCAAAACACCTAATTGCCGCGGTTAATTAACGCGATTTAGGACGGGTCAGAGTTAAAACAAAAAGCCACTTTAACAGAGTGGCTTTTTTGTTTTAACTCAAATTGAAGGCATTCTTGGGTTTCCCTGCCGAATATTCTGTGTTAACAATATGTTCTATTTGCACGATTAAGCGCCTATCAATCTATAAAAAGAGTGCGAATTTCATGCGGTTAACGGTTTATTTATCTTGGGAGTGGCTGATGCGTTATTTGGGGGGACTGTTATTTACGGTATTGTTTTTTGGTGCGACTGGCTGTAATCCCTCATCCCAACATGCTGAACCTATTTCTAAAGCGTCCATTACTGATGCACCTCCCGTGAAGCAAGTGATTGAATGGCGTTTAGCCACCTCTTGGCCGAAAAATTTCCCCGGCTTAGGTATGGCGCCAGAGCGTTTTGCAACGCTGGTTAATGATATGTCCCATGGTCAATTGCGCATTACCGTGCACGGCGCTGGGGAATTAATGCCTGCCTTTGCGGTATTCGACGGGGTTAGCCAAGGTAAAATTCAGATGGCCCACGCCGCTTCCTATTATTGGAAGGGCAAAACTCCCGCCTCACAGTTTTTTTCTTCGATTCCATTTGGAATGACAGCACAGGAAATGAACGGCTGGTTGCATTATGGCGGCATGGCGCTGTGGGAGGAGGTTTATCGCCCCTTTGGTATTATTCCCTTAGCAGGGGGAAATACAGGCATGCAAATGGGCGGCTGGTTTAATAAACCCATCAATACGATTGCCGACTTTAAAGGGCTGAAGATCCGAATGCCAGGGCTTGGTGGAGAGGTACTTAAGCGTGTTGGCGCCGTGCCTGTTAATATGGCTGGCAGAGAACTGTTTAGTGCGCTACAAACAGGCTCGCTTGACGCCGCCGAATGGGTTGGGCCAGTTAACGATCTCGCCTTTGGTTTGCATAAAGTCGCGAAATATTATTACTATCCCGGTTGGCATGAACCTGGTTCCAATATGGAATTTTTGATCAACAAAGCCGCCTTTGAGAGTCTTCCCGAAGATTTGCAAACTGTCGTTAAAACAGCGGCCCGTGCTATCAATCAAGATATGTTGGATGAATACACCACGAGCAATGTCACCGCCCTCGAAACCCTCGTTAAAGAAGAAGGTGTCGAGCTTAGGGCTTTTCCGCCTGCGGTGTTAACCGAACTTGAGCGGATCTCACATCAGGTGATTGGAGAACAAGCGGAACAAGATCCTATGATGGGCAAGGTGTACCGTGCTTATCATGCTTATGAACAGGGAGTGCGTGAATACCATAAGATTTCTGAGGACGCATACAGCCAGCAACGGCAGCATTAATGCCATTTATTTACACAAAATGTTTATATTAGCATCTGACTGATATGAGATGATTTCATCTTAAGTTATCTTGTTATCGGTCCAAATCCATTTGATGTTATGCTTGCACCTATAAACAGATAGCGACAGTGGCGTTGTATCGCCCTGATAATTTGGAGATCTCTATGCCATTACTTGATAGCTTTACCGTTGACCATACTCGGATGAATGCACCTGCCGTGCGTGTTGCCAAACATATGACGACCCCAAAAGGCGATGCGATTACCGTATTCGATCTGCGTTTTTGCGCGCCAAATAAAGATATCCTGAGCGAGCGTGGCATCCACACTTTGGAACATTTGTTTGCGGGCTTTATGCGTGACCATTTAAATGGTGATGATGTGGAAATTATTGATATTTCTCCAATGGGCTGTCGCACTGGTTTTTATATGAGCCTGATTGGCGTGCCTACTGAACGTCAAGTAGCGGATGCGTGGCTTGCCTCAATGGAAGATGTACTGAAAGTTGTTGAACAATCTGAAATTCCTGAGCTGAACGAATATCAATGTGGCACCTATGAGATGCACTCTTTGGAGCAAGCGCAGGACATTGCACGTAATATTATCGCAGCTGGCGTGAGCGTTAACCGCAACGATGATTTAAAACTCAGTGATGAGATTCTAGGTAAACTCTAGGCCGCGTATATCAGGCTTAACGCGAAAGCGTCAAGAAAGCGACAATAGTCGCTTTTTTTTTCTTGCAAATTCAGTTATTTTACAAAATAACAACAAACGCCGTACGCTAACAAAAAGTTTTGGGAGCTTGGTATGTCAAGTCGCTATTTTGTCATGTCGCTGACCGCGCTTGCGGTTTCCTGTGTTTACGCTAATTCACTTAATGCAAATCCCCTCTATTCTCAAACACTTGATTTAGCGAAGCTCAATGATCAGTATCATTCTACCGATGATGCAATGCAGTTAAGCAATCTCAATAGCCTAACGCTGCTTCGGGCTGACCATAGTGGCAATTCCGCCAATATCAGTATGCGCTCAGCCACCCAAGGTGTGGCTGTGATGCAAGATAGAGTGTATTTCTCACCTGCGCCCTATTCGGCACCGCAATTGCAGCTATTACCCCATCTTTTGTTGCAGCAAAGTGTGACGACTACGCCACTGGCCAATATGGCTGTTGGTGGTCAGGGATCATTTGGCGTGGTGGACTACCAAAGCCTTAACATTATTGAACGCTCACAATCTGGCAGTGTTCAAATCGAGGGGACGACGGATTCAGATGTGAATGCGGGCATGCGTTGGGGCGTTAATCAAAAAGAATACGGTGCCTTATTTGCGGCTAATTATATTAAAGAACAAGGTGATGCGATTTTTTTCAACGGCAGCGATGCTGACAGAAAAAAAATGGATATGTTGTTTAAGGTCAATGCTTCAAGCTTACTTGGCGCCCGCAGTCCGCAGCAAACGGAATTTACCTATCAATTTATCGATGATGATAGTTACCGTTCATTGCTTGGGATCACTGCCGCCGACTGGCAGCAGGATCCTTTGCTGCTGTATTCCGCTACCGCACAAGATAAACATCAAGGACGGCAACATAAATACCAGTTATCACATCAAGTCAACTTAGGTGATAGCAAGGTGATGAGCGACTTTTACTATCAATTCTATTCACAACGACTGGATCAGCTTGGCGCGTTTAATGGGCAAAATATTGGCTTGGGAACGCTTTACGACATTGCCGCCTTCGATCGTAATCCCAGTGCGAATGGCGCCGATGTAAATATGTTGGTGCAAGACAATGATTACAGTGCATTCGGTGCCCAGACTCAGTCGATAAACCAATACGGCGAACATCAAATTACCTACAGCGCTCGTTATCATACCGATAAAGCCGAGATGCGTTTTGGTGATCAAACTGCATTATGGCAAGCTGACAGAAGTATCGTCCGTGATGAGTCTAATGCGGTGTTAGCCTACACCGATGATGCCACGGCGCTGACGTCGGCAATCGACTCTTTATGGCGTTGGCAGGGCATGCAAATCAAGTTAGGGCTTACTTACGAGCATGTTAGTGTTAATCGTGAAGTGAGCTTAGCTTTTGCTGGGCTTGACGAAGCGGACTTTTCTGATAGCGATTGGATGCCGCAACTTGGTGTGCTTTATGATGCAGGCGATTGGCGTTTTAGTACCGATATACGCCGGGCATGGGCTGCGGCGAGTGCGGGTAATCTTACCCAAGACGCTCAGGAATCGCTTCATTATCAAGTCAGTGCCCAATATGCGAGTGACGGCATTAAGGCTGATTTGCGGGCTTATGTGCAAGAATTTGATAATCTTCATGTGGATTGTGATAGTTACTCCATGTGCGTCGATTCTCGTCTGCTAACTCAAGAAAATATACCCGATGTGCTTACCTATGGGGTTGAATTCGGCCTGGGCTATCGCTCGATGTTGGGTGAGCTTGAATTACCCTTAGAGCTAAGTTATCAGTATCTTAGCGCTGAATATCAGACGAGCACCTGCACCGATATCCAAGGTTGCGTCCTGGAGGGCGACAAACTGGCTTGGTTACCCGAGCACCAATTGCAATTGAGCGCGGGGATTGAATACGCCCAATATCAATTAAACCTTGTCGCTGCTTATCAATCTGAGCGTGATTTCAGTCAGTATGGTAGTGAGTTGCAGCGTGTTGACGGTCAATGGCGTGCCGATATAGCGGCAAATTACGATATTGATAAGCACCACAGGGTGTATTTTCGCCTTGAAAACCTATTCGATGAATCTTTAGTGACAACAGTATCAAATAGTGGAATTCGAACTGAAAATGGACGGATCAGCTATTTAGGTTATCAATGGCGGTTCTAAACTGAGTTAAATCTTGTTTAAAGTTATTAGGAATAAAGCGAAAAAGCATTTAGATTTCTAGATATCACAGGTTATCGACCTTTCGCTAAATTAATTCTTTAAAAATTAATGTTATAGTATTTGACGACCGTAATACTCTCTCTTTCTGAACCCTTGTTCGGTCGGAAGGTGAACGCTGTAGCGCATGATTCTTGTAAATCCTTATTTTAGGTTTGAAAACACCTATAATTTTCGTGGCGATGGCACGGCAATTGGGGTAGAATGCGCGCGACCAGCGTGATTGCGATCGCATTTCTGTGATAAATCTGCGCTAGCTCAATGCAGTAGGTTTTGTTTAAAACCCACGTATTTAGCAGGAACGCGGCGCATTGTCTTTCCTTCAAAACGTAGTGCTTGTGGATATGATTACAATTAAGAAAGGATTGGAACTGCCTATAGCAGGCGGACCAGAGCAAGTTATCCATAATGGCCCAGCCATTAAACATGTAGCTACTTTGGGTGAAGAGTATATTGGCTTACGTCCAACGATGAAGATCAAAGTGGGCGATAAAGTACAAAAAGGTCAGGTGATTTTCGAAGATAAGAAAAATCCTGGCGTAAAATATACGGCTTTAGCCAGTGGTACTATATTAGACATTAACCGGGGCGCCCAGCGTGTGCTGCAGTCTGTTGTTATAGAAGTGGAAGGTAACGACAGCATTGCCTTTGCGAAATATGATGCCACTGCACTAGATACGCTTGATGCGCAATTGGTCCGTGATAACCTGATTGAATCAGGTTTATGGACTGCATTGCGTACACGTCCTTTCAGCAAAGTGCCAGCTGTAGATTCTTCTGCTGCGGGTATTTTTGTAACCGCCATTGATACGCAACCCCATGCAGCCGATCCTGTAGTAGTTATCCGCGAGCATAAAGAAGATTTTGCTAATGGTCTTAAAGTCTTAGCAAGACTTACCGAAGATAAAGTTTACCTTTGTAAAGCGCCTGGCGCCGATATTCCTGCCGCTAATGCCCAAGTTGAAGAATTTGCCGGTATTCACCCTGCGGGTCTTGTTGGTACTCATATCCATTTCCTACTTCCCGCCTCTGCAAAACGTACTGTTTGGCATGTCGGTTACCAAGATGTTATAGCCATTGGTCAGCTATTTACAACAGGTCAACTGCATACTGAACGTGTAGTCGCGATTGCGGGTCCCAAAGCAGCTAAGCCAAGATTAGTTCGCACTGTTTTAGGTGCAAGCATGACTGAACTGACTGCGGGCGAAACCCTAGCGGGTAATGTGCGCTTTATTTCAGGCTCTGTGCTCAATGGTCGTACAGCGATAGGTCCTCAAGGGTATTTAGGCCGTTACCATATGCAGGTGAGTCTGCTAGAAGAAGGCACGGAAAAAGAATTTTTGGGTTGGGTATTACCTGGCGCGAACAAATTCTCTATCACTCGTGCATTCCTTGGTCACTTTAGCTCTTCTCGTTTGTTCAATATGACAACGAGCACAGGTGGTTCAGACCGCGCTATGGTACCTATTGGTAACTATGAGCGTGTAATGCCTCTGGATATTCTTCCTACAATGTTACTGCGTGACCTGATTTCGGGTGACTTTGACGGTGCAGTTACATTAGGCGCGTTAGAGTTGGATGAAGAAGATCTCGCACTGTGTACTTTCGTATGTCCAGGCAAATATGACTACGGTTCATATCTGCGTGATTGTTTAGATACGATCGTGAGGGAAGGCTAATGAGCTTGAAAGATTTTTTCGAACGTATTGAACCCGACTTTGAAAAAGGCGGTAAATACGAAAAGTTTTATGCCCTCTTTGAAGCGGCATACACCATTTTTTATACCCCGGGCAAAGTGAATAATGGCAAGACCCACGTTCGCGATAACCTTGACCTAAAACGTATGATGATTACGGTTTGGGCCTGTGCTTTCCCTGCGATGTTTGTGGGGATGTACAACGTAGGTTTACAAGCTCAAATAGCTTTAGTGGCTGGTTTTGCGACCCCTGATGTATGGCAAGTGAGCTTGTTTAGCATGTTCGGTACTGAACTGACGGCAAACTCTGGCTGGCCTGCGCTGATGTGGTATGGCGCCTGTTTCTTCCTCCCTATCTATGCAGTGACGTTTGCAGTGGGCGGTATTTGGGAAGTGCTGTTTGCTGCTATCCGTGGTCATGAAGTGAACGAAGGCTTCTTTGTTACCTCTATCCTGTTTGCCTTAACCCTGCCGCCAACGATTCCATTATGGATGGTGGCGATGGGGATCACCTTCGGTGTGGTTGTGGCAAAAGAGGTGTTTGGTGGCACGGGCCGTAACTTCTTAAACCCCGCACTTGCAGGCCGCGCCTTCTTGTTCTTTGCGTATCCGCTGAACATGTCCGGTGATACCTCTTGGGTGGTGGCTGACGGTTACTCTGGTGCAACCGCCTTGAGCCAAGCCGCAGCCGGCAGTTTAGATTATGCCTTTAACCAAAACTGGTGGGATGCTTTCTTCGGTTTCATTCCAGGCTCTGTGGGTGAAGTATCGACGCTGGCGATTCTGTTAGGTGGTCTAGTTATCATCTATACCCGTATCGCATCATGGCGCATCGTGGGCGGTGTAATGGTGGGTATGATTGCCATTTCTACGCTGCTTAACGTTGTCGGTAGCGACACTAACCCAATGTTTGCAATGCCTTGGTACTGGCACTTAGTGTTGGGTGGTTTTGCCTTTGGCATGATGTTTATGGCGACTGACCCAGTGTCTGCGTCATTCACTAACCAAGCTAAATGGGCCTACGGGTTCTTGATTGGTGCAATGGCTGTGTTCATCCGCGTGATTAACCCTGCGTTCCCAGAAGGCATGATGTTAGCGATTCTGTTTGCTAACCTGTTCGCGCCATTGTTCGACCACTTCGTGGTTCAGGCAAATATCAAGCGGAGGATTGCTCGTGGCTAGTAATAAAGATTCGTTCGGCAGAACGTTATTTATCGTCGTTGGCTTATGTCTAATTTGTGCGATATTTGTGTCGACTGCGGCAGTATTACTGCGCCCAACTCAGGCAGAAAACAAACTGCTTGATAAGCAAAAGTACATTCTGGAAGCTGCGGGTCTGATTGACACTAAAGCCGGTAAAGTGACCAAAGCGCAAATTTTGGAAACTTACGGTAAGCATATCGAAGCTAAGTTAGTTAACTTAAAAACTGGTGATTGGGTTGAAGGTGTTGACGCCAATACATTTGACCAACGCAAAGCGGCTCGTGATGTGAAGACCTCATTTGTCCCCGAAAACGACATTGCTTCTGTTAAGCGTGTTTCTGAGGACGCTGTGGTTTACCTCGTTCGCGACGATCAAGGTAAGTTAACCAGCGTGATCCTGCCAGTTCATGGTTATGGTTTGTGGTCAACAATGTATGCTTTCTTAGCGTTAGATGCTGATCTCAACACGATTCAAAGCCTAGTTTACTACGAGCACGGTGAAACCCCAGGTCTTGGTGGTGAAGTCCAAAATGCTCAGTGGAAAGCCAAGTGGCATGGTAAAAAGTTATTTGATGCGCAAGGTAATATTGCGATCAGCGTAACTAAAAACCCTGCAGTAGCCAGCACTGAATACGGTGTAGATGCATTATCCGGCGCGACTCTGACCAGTAACGGTGTTCAACACTCTCTGACATTCTGGTTAGGTAAAGAAGGTTTTGCGAGTTTCATTGAAAAAGCACGCAATGGAGGTCTCAGCTAATGTCTGACGCTAAAGAACTGAAACAGGTTCTGACTGGACCTATCGTCAACAACAACCCGATTGCATTACAAGTTCTTGGTGTATGTAGTGCGTTAGCGGTAACGAGCAAGCTCGAAACTGCACTGGTGATGGCGTTGGCATTAACTGCGGTAACAGCGTTTTCTAACCTGTTTATCTCAATGATCCGTAATCATATTCCTAGCAGCGTACGTATTATCGTACAGATGACCATTATTGCCTCTCTGGTAATCGTGGTTGACCAATTGCTGCAGGCTTATGCTTATCAGATTTCTAAGCAATTATCGGTATTCGTCGGCCTTATTATTACGAACTGTATCGTAATGGGTCGCGCTGAAGCCTATGCGATGAAAACACCGCCAATGATGAGTTTTATGGATGGTATTGGTAACGGTTTAGGTTACGGTGCGATTCTATTAGCTGTTGGTTTTGTGCGTGAGCTGTTTGGTAACGGTTCTCTGTTCGGTGTTCAAATCCTGCACAAGATCTCTGATGGTGGCTGGTATCAACCAAACGGTCTGCTATTACTGCCGCCAAGTGCGTTCTTCCTGATCGGTATGTTGATTTGGATTATTCGTACCTATAAGCCAGAGCAAGTTGAAGCAAAAGGGTAATTGAGATGGAACATTATATTAGCCTGTTAATTCGCTCTGTTTTCATTGAAAACATGGCACTGGCCTTCTTCCTCGGTATGTGTACTTTCTTAGCTGTATCGAAGAAAGTGACCACTGCGATGGGCCTAGGGATTGCGGTAGTTGTAGTGTTAACTATCTCTGTTCCTGCTAACCAAGTTATTTACCAAGGGCTGTTAGCACCTGGCGCATTGGCTTGGGCCGGCGCACCTGAAGCTGACCTAAGCTTCTTGAAATTCATTACCTTTATCGGTGTGATCGCGGCTTTAGTTCAAATTCTGGAAATGGCACTGGATAAGTACTTTCCTCCTTTGTATAACGCGTTAGGTATCTTCTTACCTCTGATCACTGTGAACTGTGCGATTTTCGGTGCGGTATCATTTATGGTTGAGCGTGACTATAAACTGGGTGAAAGTCTGGTGTTTGGTTTCGGCTCTGGAGTAGGTTGGGCATTAGCTATCGTATTGATGGCCGGTATCCGTGAGAAGCTGAAGTATGCCGATGTGCCTAATGGCCTGCGTGGTTTGGGTATTACCTTTATTACTGCTGGTTTAATGGCCTTAGGTTTCATGTCGTTTTCTGGTGTGTCTCTATAAGAGATACCAAACGGCTTCTTGAATTGGACCTTCTAAGGATAAGTTAATGGATATTCTTGGTATTTTTAAATCTACTCCGCTTGAGGTTTACCTCGGTGTGAGTATGTTTACTGCTATCGTCCTAGTCTTAGTGTTAGTGATTTTATTCGCTAAATCTAAGCTAGTGTCTAGCGGTGACATCACGATCGGCATCAACGACGATCCTGAAAAAGCGATTACAACCGGTGCCGGTGGCAAGCTGTTAGGCGTGCTGGCGAACAACGGTATCTTCGTATCGAGCGCCTGTGGTGGCGGTGGTTCTTGTGGCCAATGTCGCGTGGTGGTTAAGTCTGGCGGCGGTGATATCCTGCCAACAGAATTAGACCACATCAGCAAGGGGGACGCCCGTAAAGGTTGTCGTCTGTCTTGCCAGGTGAACGTTAAGAACGATATGGAAATTGAACTTGACGAAGAAATCTTTGGTATTAAGAAGTGGGAATGTGCTGTTATCTCTAACGATAACAAGGCGACCTTCATTAAAGAACTGAAGCTGCAAATTCCTGATGGTGAATCTGTTCCGTTCCGAGCAGGTGGTTACATCCAGATCGAAGCGCCTGCACACCATGTTAAATATGCTGATTTCGACGTACCGGCAAAATACCGTGGCGATTGGGAACACTTTGGTTTCTTCAAGTTAGAATCTAAAGTTGACGAAGAAACGATCCGCGCTTACTCGATGGCTAACTACCCAGAAGAGTTTGGCATCATCATGTTGAACGTGCGTATCGCGACGCCACCACCACGTAATTTGACGCTGCCTTGCGGTAAGATGTCATCTTACATTTGGAGCTTAAAAGCGGGCGATAAAGTAACAATTTCTGGTCCATTCGGTGAATTCTTCGCGAAAGATACCGATGCTGAAATGGTGTTTATCGGCGGTGGTGCGGGTATGGCGCCAATGCGTTCGCACATTTTCGACCAACTGAAGCGTCTCAAGTCTAAGCGTAAGATGAGCTTCTGGTACGGTGCACGTTCTAAGCGTGAAATGTTCTACGTGGAAGACTTTGACGGCTTAGCGGCTGAAAACGACAACTTTGTATGGCATGTGGCACTGTCCGATCCTCAACCAGAGGATAATTGGGATGGTTACACTGGTTTCATCCATAACGTACTGTATGAAAACTACCTGAAAAATCACGACGCTCCAGAAGATTGTGAGTTCTATATGTGTGGACCTCCAATGATGAACGCGGCCGTGATCGGTATGTTGAAAAATCTTGGTGTCGAAGACGAAAACATCCTGTTGGATGACTTCGGCGGCTAATGTGAATTAGCCCAAGGTAAAATGAGTTGCAGATGTGGAGTAGAGCTCTCATCTGCAACTTTTGCATTAAAGGGCATACATAAAGAGTTGTTAGTCACTATGTTTAAAACCCTAGCGTTAAAAACCTCAATGTTTAAGCATTCAGTTAGCTGGCTGGTCCTTGTAGGTCTGGCCTTTTTTATTTCAGCCTGTAGCAAACAGGATGAGGTTATTTCCCTTGCGGGCAGCACAATGGGAACGACTTACCACATTAAAGTGGTTCCCAATGAGCATATGCCGACAGCCCAACTATTGCAGGCTGAAATTGACTTAGCCCTAGAACAAGTCAATAACCAAATGTCGACCTATCGTCCTAATTCCGAGCTTTCCCGTTTCAATCAATTACCGCTAGAGCAGAGTGTGGAAGTCTCTCCCGATACCATTAAGGTAGTTAGAGAAGGTATGCGTTTATATGACGTTACCGATAAAGCGTTAGATATTACCTTAGGTCCTTTAGTTAATCTGTGGGGTTTTGGACCTGATAAGCGCCCGACAAAAGTACCGAGTCAAGCCGAGATTGATGCAGCTAAGGCCAAAACGGGTATTCGTGAACTGTCTATCGAAGGCAATCTTTTACGTAAACATAATGCACACTTGTATGTGGATTTATCGTCAATCGCTAAGGGCTTTGGTGTTGATAAAGTTGCTTCGATTTTAGATAAGTATCAAGCAACGGGTTACTTAGTTGAAATCGGTGGCGAGCTGAGCATTAAAGGCACTAAAGGCGATGCTAGCTCATGGCGTGTGGCAATAGAGAAGCCGACCGATGAAGGTATAGCTGTGCAGCAGGTGATTGAACCTGGCACTATGTCTATGGCAACGTCGGGAGATTATCGCAATTATTATGAGGAAGCAGGCCAACGTTTTACGCATATAATTGATCCGCGTACCGGTTTGCCTATCAATCATAAGCTAGCATCTGTCACCGTTTTGCATAACGAATGCATGACGGCAGATGGTTTTGCGACGGCAATGATGGTTTTGGGTACAGAAGCATCATTGGAGCTTGCCAAGAAGGAACACTTGGCGATAATGCTAATAGAAAAGCAAGGTGAAGGATTTAAAGTCTACTACAGCGACGCCTTCAAGCCTTTCCTTAAGTAGTCGGAGTTTACATGAGCACTTTTATCGCGGCATTTGTGATTTTATTACTGTTCTTTTTGCTTATGTCGATAGGTTATCTCATCAAGCGCAAAGCCGTAGAAGGAAGTTGTGGCGGTTTAGGTGTATTAGGGATTGAAAAAGCCTGCGATTGTGATGATCCCTGCGACAAGCGTAAACGTCGCATGGCGGCCGAAGAAGCTCGCCGTGCAAAGTTGACCAAAGACCGGATTATTTAACTTAGCACTTCAATAGAAATAGCCTCCAACGTTGGAGGCTATTTTTTGCCTCGATTTTAGCATTGTTAAGATTAATCCTTGATTTATGAGGAGGATAGCAGGCTAATCTAAGCGATAATGAGAATGCTTTTAATTATTAAGATTTTGAAAAATAAAGAAAATTTGAAATTGAGTGAAAACTATACTAGGCTGAAAGCTTGATTTAGATCAATCTTTCACTCATTTCAAGGATCGTAACTTATGAAAGGTCATCCAAAAGTGGTGGGACAACTCAATCGGGTGCTTACCTGTGAGTTAACGGCCATTAACCAATATTTTCTCCACGCCAGAATGTTTAAGCATTGGGGTCTTGAAAAGCTTAATCACGTCGAATATAAAAAATCCATCGAAGATATGAAGCATGCCGATAAGCTTATCGAGCGAGTGTTGTTTTTGGAGGGATTACCCAATCTGCAACAGCTTGAAAAGCTTCGCATCGGCGAACATGCCCAAGAGATGCTCGATTGTGATTTAGCTATGGTACAGGAGCAACTCACACTGCTACGGGACGCTATTACCCTATGTGAAGCCGAGCAGGATTATGTCAGTCGTGATCTGCTGGAAGACATCCTTGAAGATGAAGAAGAGCATTTAGATTGGCTCGAGTCACAGCGGGAGCTGATTGGCTTAACCGGCATTCAAAACTACCTACAATCGCAAATTAGTGAGTCATAGGAGCGGAATATGAAAGGTGATAAAGACGTCATCGATGCGTTAAATCGACTCCTAACCGGGGAGTTATCGGCTATGGATCAGTATTTTGTGCATGCCCATATGTACGAAGATTGGGGACTTAACGAACTTTATGAACGCATTGCCCACGAGTCAGATGACGAGAAAGGCCATGCGGCAAAACTGGTGCAGCGTATTTTATTCCTCGAAGGTGTGCCCAATGTTGCGGCAAGGGAAGCACTCAACATCGGTTCAAATGTCGAAGAGATGCTGCGTAACGATCTCGCCTATGAATATAAAGTTGCCGATGATTTACGTAAAGTCATTGCCCTCTGTGAGCAGAAAAAAGATTATCAAACCCGTGAGATCTTAGAAGTCCTACTCGACGATACTGAGTCTGACCATATGTATTGGCTTGAGAAGCAGCTCGGTTTAATCGACCGCATTGGTTTAGCGAATTATCTGCAAACAAAGATGTAACTGAGTCAGTTATCTCTTTTACTACCAAGGCCAGCCATTTTCGATGACTGGCCTTTGTATTAAAACAAGATATCGATTTTGAGTATTTAGTCTATCACTCGGTAAAACTGCCCGCCAGCAAAGCGATCTTCTAATTGCTACTTATAGTTTAGTTATTCCTGTTATTAAGTTAATCTTCATTCTTTACAAACACTTGTTTACGTTTTTTCTCGTATTTTAATCTGTTGTTGACTGGTAAAAATTGTTACCGTGTAAAACTGTTTTTGCATGCATTTTTGTTAAGTTATTAGTCAGCCAGACGGGAAGATGATGAGGTATATAAAACGTTCTCTAAGTATGCAGTTAGTGGTGACTATCGTCGGTGCCTTAGCTGTACTTCTTACTTTAGTAGCCGCTTTGCTCGTGAATAAAGAAAGTAATAACACACGTAGGCAGGTGGATGCAGACATTTCGGCACTTGTTGCTTTAAAAGCCAATGAGATCAGTGGCTATTTTATTGCCAAGGGACAAGTGATCCACTCGGTATTTGCCGAGCCTAGGCTTATTAACTGGTTTAGTCAGTACCATGCCCGAGGCAGCAATCTTGCGGGTGATCAGCAATATCAAGATATTATTCGTTATTTTCGTTCATTCTCTGACCGTGATAGCGATGTTAAATCGGTATTCTTTGGTTCGGCAAACACCTTCGAATATTTTGATCTCAATGGTCGCTTCGATGGCGATGCTAATTATTACACCAATAAGCGTCCTTGGTGGCAGGAGGCGATTGATCAGCGTGGCCTGTTTGTCGGCGATCCGGCAGTTGATGCCAACGATGGCTCTATTTCGGCGACGGTTAAAACCCCTGTTTATGGTGCCAATGGCGAACTTATTGGCATTGGCGGTATGGATATTTTGATCGATACCATTGGAAAGAACCTGTTAGCACCAATTAAATATCGCCACTATGGCCAAGCCTTTTTGATGACGGATGAAGGCAAACTGGTATATTTCCCTGGATTTTCAGACAAATTTCCTCCTGGATCGCTTGCGAATCAAATTGATAGCCAATTTAAAGATACTTCGGGTTTTTCTGCATTAATGCAACAAATGCAGCGCGAGCCTCAGGGTTTTACCGAAGTCACCTTTAATGGCGTATCACAGCGAGTGACCTTTGTGACCGTAGGCGGGGATTATCCTACACAAAAGTGGCATTTAGCATTTATGTTGCCCCATGAGGTGATTGAGGCGCCAGTGACCAAAGCCTTTTGGAATGCCTGTTTTGTAGCCTTAGGGATTATGTTGTTAGTTGGCATCACAGTATGGCTGATGTTATTACCCTTTAGACGCCAGCTAGGCAAATTACTCGATGCCATGGAAGATATTGCCGAGGGTGATAGCGATTTATCACAACGTATTTTGATGGAGCGGGAAGATGAATTAGGTAAACTAGGTGATGCATTTAACCGCTTTGCTGAAAAGGTTCAGCAAATGTTATTGCATACTCGCAGCTTGACTCAAGAGGTGGGAACTGGGGTGCTTGATGCTCGGCAAGTGTGTGATTTAGCCGTGTCTTCTGTGTCATCGCAAAAACAACAAATTGATTCTGTGGCCACAGCAGCAACGCAAATGGCACTGACCAGCCAAGAAATGGCGATAAGTGCGCAGCGAGCGAATGAGTTTGCTGAAAAAGCACAAACCCAAGCCTACGGCGGTACGCAAATTGTTTCTCGGGCGACCGAAGGAATGAAGGCCTTGTCAGTGCAAGTCATTGAAGCCGCTAAAGTGATTAAGCATCTCCGTAGCAGCTCAGAACAAATTGGCGAGGTATTAAGTGTTATCCGTAACATTGCAGAGTAAACCAATTTGTTAGCGCTCAATGCGGCAATTGAAGCCGCCCGTGCGGGCGAACAAGGCCGTGGTTTTGCTGTCGTTGCTGATGAGGTGCGTACGCTGGCTTCGCGTACCCAAGATTCAACTGCCAATATTCAACGCATTATCCAAACACTGCAACAAAGTGCGCTTCAGGCTGAGCAGGTGATGGAATCAGGGGTTGAGCAGGCGAGAGTGGGGCAAGATTTGACCACTCAAGTCGAGCAAGCTCTAAGCGATATCGCCATAGCTATTACATCTATCCAGCAGCAAACCGTTGAAATTACTGTGGCGATTGGTCAGCAGGCGGTCGTTGCCGATGAAGTCGCGCAAAACGTGGTGAGAGTGCGTGGTTTATCCGAACAATCGCTATTATCAAGCCAAGATCTCTCCCAAAGTCTGCAAGGATTTGAGCAAGCAACTCGAGAACTGACACGTAATATTGGGCAATTTAAAATTTAAACTCTGTTGTTTTTAAAACCAAAGGAGCCTTAGCACTCCTTTGGTTTTTTTGGGGATTTCATGCTTGGATAAGGACGGGTAGGCCGATAGGTGAGCTCCGCGGCCGCGTAAATATGTCGCAGATACTTGATAACTGTTTTTATATACAGTATTTTGAGTGTTGGAGGTACCTTAAGTGCGGAAAATCATTCATGTCGATATGGATTGCTACTTTGCTGCGGTTGAAATGCGGGATTTTCCCGAATACCGTGGTAAACCGCTGGCCGTTGGTGGTAGTCGTGAGCGGAGAGGTGTTATCAGCACCTGTAATTATGAGGCGCGCCGATTTGGCGTACGCTCTGCTATGGCGACAGCTTATGCGCAGAAGTTGTGTCCTGATTTAATTCTTGTTCCCGGTCGAATGCAGGTCTACAAAGACGTTTCATCGCAAATTCGTGCCATCTTTTCCCGCTATACAGAACTGATAGAGCCTCTGTCTTTAGACGAAGCCTATTTAGATGTCAGCGACTGTAAGCTGCATAAAGGCTCTGCAACTTTAATTGCCGAAGCCATTCGCCGCGATATTTTGGCCGAAACTGGGCTTACGGCATCGGCTGGTGTTGCGCCTGTAAAATTCCTCGCTAAGGTGGCCTCGGACTTAAATAAGCCCAATGGTCAGTATGTGATTCCGCCCGATAAGGTTCCTGAGTTTATTAGAACCTTATCCCTACGCCAGATCCCTGGTGTGGGGAAAGTCACTGCGGAAAAACTGTCCTCTTTAGGTTTAAATACCTGTGGTGATGTACAAACTTATCCAAAACAAGAGCTTATTACTCGCTTTGGAAAATTTGGCGCTGTATTAATTGAAAGGGCCCAGGGGATTGATGATCGAGGCTTGTCTGTAAGTCGCGAACGTAAATCTGTCGGCGTTGAGACCACACTAGCACAGGATATTTACACCCTTGAGCAATGCCAGCAAGTGATGCCGGGGTTAATTCAAGAGTTATCAACCCGTTTAAGCCGTAGCGCCAAGGATCGACAAATCCATAAGCAGGTGGTGAAGCTTAAATTCAGTGACTTTAAACAAACGACCATTGAACATCGCAGTAATGATGTGTCTGTGATGATGTTTTATGAATTATTGGCGCAGGCAATTGCAAGGCAGGATGGGAGGGGAATCCGGCTACTCGGCGTAGCTGTTGGGCTTAGTGATAAATCACTGATTAGCGAGGTTGATCCATTGCAAACCCAACTGGTGTTATCTATTTAACGCATTATTAAAACAACGCTTAAATCTTAATCTGCTTTGGCTAATGTAATAAAAAACCGCGCTAATAAGCGCGGTTTGCTGAGGTTTACACTGAGTTAGGCTTTAACGGGAATGCGTTCTAGCACGGCTACGAGTAGATCCCAATACTGACCAACGGTGGTGATATTGACCATTTCATCAGGACCATGTGGATAGCGGATGGTTGGGCCGATGGAGACCATATCCATTTCGGGATAAGGCTTTTTAAACAGTCCACATTCAAGGCCTGCATGGATCACCATGATCACTGGCTCTTTATGGTAGATAGACTCGTAGGTTTCACGCACAATCGCCATTACAGGCGAAGTGTTATCCGGCTTCCAACCAGGGTAAGCACCGCTAAATTCAACGTCAGCACCTGCTAAGTTGGTTAACGCATTTAGCATACCTTCAACTTGGCTGCGGCCAGAATCGATCAATGAGCGAATCAAGCACAGAATGCCAACTTCTTCATCGTTAGTGCTGATCACGCCAACGTTGAGTGAGGTTTCGGTCACGCCAGTCACTTCATCGCTCATGCGCATCACGCCGTTAGGGCAAACATGCAGTAAATCGATAAGCGTGTTTTGGCTGTTTTCGCTCATCACGCGTTTGGGCGTGGCAATGTTGCTTAACACTAAACGTAAATCTGGGTCGGCAATAGCGAGTTCGGCACGCATTAACGCTTCAAAGGCATGCACTTTTTCCTTGAGCGCATCGATATTTTCAGCGGGTAACATAAAGCTGATATTGGCTTCACGTGGGATGGCGTTGCGCAGTGAACCACCGGTAAATTGAGTTAATTCCAGCGCTAACTCATCGGCATTTTCAAACAGGAAGCGCGCCAAAATCTTGTTGGCGTTACCACGGCCTAAATGAATGTTGACCCCAGAGTGGCCACCTTTTAAGCCTGATAAATGCAGGCTAAATGAAGCGTAACTTTGTTCTGAAGCTTGCCATACCATAGGCAGGGTGATTTGGGCATCGACGCCGCCAGCGCAGCCCATATAGATTTCACCTTCTTGCTCTGAGTCGGTGTTGATCAGGATCTCGGCATTGAGCATACCTGCCTGCAGGCCAAATGCGCCTGTCATACCGGCTTCTTCATCAATAGTGAGCAGTACTTCGAGTGGACCATGCTTGATATCGTCCGAGCCTAAAATCGCTAAGGCTGAGGCCATACCAATGCCGTTGTCGGCGCCTAAGGTGGTGCCTTTAGCTTTAACCCAGTCGCCATCGACATAGGCTTCGATGGGATCTTTAATAAAGTCATGCACTTTATCGGCATTTTTTTGTGGCACCATATCGATATGGGCTTGAATAACCACAACTTTGCGATCTTCCATTCCTGGAGTCGCAGCTTTGCGGATAATGACATTACCGACAGCATCTTCAACCACATCGAGCTGTTTCTGCTTAGCCCAAGCTTGGATGTGTTGGCTGAGTGATTGTTCATGTTTGGAAGGGTGGGGAATCGCACAGATTTGTTCGAACCATTGCCATAAAGGTTGTGGGTATAACTGACTTAACGCTGTCACAGAAGGTCCCTCATCAGGTCTTGTGGGTATGGGGCAAATTTGGGCTAATCCTAACACATTCTGCTCAGGCGATTAATCTTCTCGATACAGGCTTGAGTGCTTGTGGCAGAGAAAGTTGCCACTCGATGTATTTTCGATAGTGGCAAAGCGATTTTTTGATTGGTAATTAAGCGTTTTAGCGGGAATAATGCTGGCACAATAATGAAAAAGGATGGGTCATGTTTCAAGTTAACTTTATTGATGTACAAGCAGAAAGTGCCATTTTTGATGGCGAAGGTTGGGATGCGGTTGTGGTGGTCACACCGGATCTTGGTGCTATTGGGATTGATGAGATCAGTTTGTTGGCCGAGCACGGTGCTAAGGTCGATAAGCGGGTCGGTAATAGCCCGACGTTACTGTTTGCCCCCGGTTTAGCCGGTGGCCGTTTAATCATAGCGCCCGTTACTCAAGTGGCGGATGATTATGCCGATGTGCGCGTGTATGGCGATGTGGCAAGAGTCGCCATTGCTATCGCTAAAGACGCGGGTGCTAAGCGTCCGCTGCTTTATGTTGTTCCTTCAGCAACACCTAAGTTTGGTTTTGCGACCGAAGTTGCGGCGCTAGCCTGTGGCCAAGAATTATGGCAAACCTTAGAGTTACGCGAGGCGACAGGCTTAACGCCGGCCTTTGAAGCGATAGGTTTATTGTCTTTATCGGCCGACACTTCATCAGCCGATAAGAGTCACTTACTCAATGCATTAGAAGCAGGCCGGGTATTGGCGCGGGATTTATGTGGCACAGAGCCTGAGCGTATGTCTGCCAAAGCCTTTGCAGATTACTGCCTGCAATCCTTTAAAGGCAGCGTGATAAAAACCGCAGTAGTAGAAGACAGAGATATTTTAGAGCGTGACTATCCACTGCTGAGTGCTGTGGCGCGCTCCTCCTTTGCTGTGGGCCGTCATCAGCCACGGGTCGTAAAACTCGAGTATCTGCCTGAAGGGGAAATCACTCGAACCTTTTTATTTGCGGGTAAAGGTGTGGTTTATGATACGGGCGGCGCTGATTTGAAAGTGGGCGGCGCAATGGCGGGTATGAGCCGTGATAAAGGCGGTGCTTCTGCGGTTGCAGGGTTATTTAAAACCTTATCCATGCTTAAGCCAAAGGGGATCCGCGTAATTGCCGAACTGGGCTTAGTGCGTAATAGCATTGGCAGCGAAGCCTTTGTCACCGATGAAATTATCAGTAGCCATGCAGGCGCTAGGGTTCGAATTGGTAATACGGATGCTGAAGGTCGTTTAGTGCTGGCGGATTTACTCAGTCATCTGCGCATTAAAGCGGTAACGGCTGTTAAGCCTGAGCTGTTTTCTGTGGCGACCTTAACAGGCCACGTGGTGCGTTGCTATGGTAATTATCCCGCAGCGGTTGAAAATGTGGTCGCCAATGCAACAAATTGCGCACTGACATTGCAGCAACAGGCAAGCCAATGGGGTGAACCCTTTGAAGTATCAACGCTGCGACGTGAGGATTTTGCCAAGATCCGCGAGGTGTCGGGGGCGGCGGATATTTTATCCTCTAATAATGCACCTTCTTCCGTGACGGCCCGAGGTCATCAATATCCTGCGGCGTTTTTATTGAAGGCATCAGGCCTGTTTGAACACGGTGTCAATGCCGCTATTCCTTTAGCTTACACACACTTAGATATTGCAGGTAGCGCAACTGAAGGCGATCCGCTCTACGGGAAACCGACCGCAAGCCCATTAGTTGGTCTGTATCAATATCTGATCAATCGTTAACAACTTAGCGGTATAAATAGAAATAATTCTGTAATATCTTACTTATTAGTTGGTTACAGGATTATTTCTGTTTTTCTGTGAAACAAATCGCCATTAACGCTAGTATATTTTTGTAATTTAATTACATTAAAAAGCCTTAATTAAAAAAAATACAAATAAAGCTTGTAATAAAACTACATAAACCTATAATAGCTTTCGTGGACAGGGCAATAGGCCTTTCCCCTCTAGTCTATCCAGGATGGATACCCTTCTCCAAGGACCCGAGTGACAAGTCGTCTCAACGGATTTGAGAATCTCTAGTTCCAAGGAACCGAGCCAAGCTTTACTAGAGTACTTAATCTCAACTTTACTTAGGAGTAATTGACTATGTCTTATACAGGCAACAACCATTTTTTTTGGCAAAATACTTGGTTAAATTCAGATGTTTTGCGTGGCGGTTTATTCGCTATGAGCTTTAAGGGCTAACTATCCCTTTAAACCTAGTTTCCATCATCCATCAACCTTTGTATCGCCTTTTAGGGCGTGTTTAGACTCAAGTAGCATATCGGTGTTTTTGCATGGGTATGCCAGTTTTTTCCGCTAGCGCGGTAATGTACTTCCCCGAAAGGGACGCTTGAAATATGTCTTGCCTGCTCATTGAGCAGGCTTTTTTTTAGCTATTTTTAATTTTTCAATTTCAGCCATCACATTGTTGTCTTGTGACTGCATTATTCATCTAGATTATTTCGCTTAAAAAACAATATGCTTTTAACTCGGGGCTGATGCTGACCATTCCTGTCCCGCTAATTCGCTTATTAACCCTTTCTATAGCCGTTTTGAAAGGTAATTATTTGCGGTTTTTTGTTCTGTTTAGCGATTTATATCAATAATGTCGTTATCAATCTTCTGGCCTGACCAGCATAAACTCCCTATAATCGCCTGCGAATAACACACTGCTACATAGTGTTTATATGGTTAGACCCTACCTACTTATAATAAAAGGAACTCAGTTCCATGTTAGAGAAGCTGTTCAAACTGAAACAAAATCAAACGAGCCTCAAGCAGGAAGCAATGGCAGGTTTGACAACATTTATGACGATGGCCTACATCATTTTTGTTAATCCAATGATGTTAGCCGATGCGGGTATGGATCACGGCGCCGTGTTTGTGGCTACCTGTTTAGCGACGGCCGTGGGCTGTATCGTGATGGGCCTAATGGCGAACTATCCTATCGCGCTTGCCCCTGGTATGGGGCTGAATGCCTTTTTTACCTACACAGTTGTTGGTGAAATGGGCTATAGCTGGGAAACTGCGCTGGGTGCGGTTTTCTTATCGGGAATTTGCTTTTTAATCTTATCCTTAGTGCGTATTCGAGAATGGATTGTTAACAGTATTCCCATGTCACTGCGTATTGGTATCGCTGCGGGTATTGGCCTGTTCTTGGCGCTGATCGGCCTTAAAAGTGCGGGTATTGTGGTGGCAAGCCCTGCAACTTTAGTGACTATGGGCGATATCACCGCCTTCCCTGCTGTGATGGCCGTATTAGGTTTCTTCTTAATCATAGCCATGGTGCAACGCGGCATGAAGTCAGCGGTGATTTTAAGCATCTTGATTATCACTGGACTTGGATTGCTGTTTGGCGATGTGCATTACAACGGTATTGTGTCCATGCCACCTTCGATAGCACCCACTTTTATGCAGATGGATTTATCCCAAGTCTTTGAAGTGACTATGCTCTCAGTGGTATTTGCTTTCTTATTTGTGGATCTATTTGATACCTCTGGCACCTTAGTTGCGGTGGCGCAGCGCGGTGGCTTCCTTGATGAAAATAACCGTTTACCTCGATTAAATCGTGCCTTAACTGCCGATAGTTTAGCGACGATTGCTGGTGCTGCCTTGGGGACCTCGACGACCACAAGTTATATCGAGAGTACGGCTGGTGTGAGCGCTGGTGGCCGTACGGGTTTAACGGCTGTAGTGGTTGGCTTGCTGTTTATTTTGGCATTATTTGTATCGCCTTTAGCAGGAATGATCCCTGCCTACGCAACGGCGGGTACGCTGTTTTATGTGGCCATTCTGATGATGTCTGGACTGGTTCATGTGGAATGGGAAGACTTAACTGAAGCTGCTCCAGTCGTTATCGTTTGTATTTTAATGCCGCTGACTTTCTCGATCGCCACGGGGATTGCGCTGGGGATTATTTCTTATGCTGCCATTAAGCTATTAACGGGGCGTTTTAGTGATTTAAATATCGGCGTGTTGGTGTTAGCTGCAATGTTTGTTGCTAAATTTATTTACGCTTGATATGCAGTTGTTACCACTCAGGTAAACCATTTGTTGAGGGCCATCTAATCGATGGCCCTTTTTAATGCGCGATCCCAAGCAGAATTGAAAATTTCTACCAACATCCTGCCCACTTACTACCAATTACCTAGCGGATTAGGTATAAGGATTGTCCGGTTATTTTCTACAAATGAATAATGAATTTAAGTGAGATAGCGTATCGCCGCGTGGTAGTGAAGTTGGGGACGAGTGTGCTGACTTCTGGCAGTAAACAGCTAGATAAAGCCCATATGGTTGAGCTTGCTCGTCAAATGGCCGCACTGATGAGATCAGGGGTCGAAGTCGTTTTATGTACTTCTGGGGCAATTGCCGCAGGACGCGAACATCTCCAATACCCGGCACTGCCCGACACTATGGCCAATAAGCAATTATTAGCCGCTGTCGGGCAAAGCCAGCTTATTCTCGCTTGGGCGCAACTCTTTAGTATCTACGGTTTGCATGTGGGGCAATTGCTGCTGACCCGCGCCGATTTACACGATAGAGAGCGGTATTTGAATGCCCGCGACACTCTGAATGCTTTGCTGGCAAACAATATTATCCCCATCATCAATGAAAACGATGCGGTTGCAACTAACGAAATCAAAGTGGGCGACAACGACAATTTGTCAGCGCGAGCGGCGTTGCTGTGTGATGCTGACCTGCTGATCTTACTGACAGATCAAAAGGGCTTATTCGACGCCGATCCGCGTACCAATCCCAATGCCAAACTGATTTCTCAGGTCGAGAAGATTGATGATAGTCTGCGCCTGTTAGCGGGTGGCTCGGTTTCTGGTTTAGGCACGGGCGGCATGTCGACTAAGCTAGAGGCCGCTGATATTGCCCGCCGCGCTGGGATTGAAGTGGTGATCGCCTCAGGTCATCATCCCGATGTGATTAAAAAAGTCGTTGCTAAAGAATCCATTGGCACCCATTTTAGCGCCATCGAAAACCCATTAGAAAGCCGCAAACAGTGGATTTTGGCGGGGCCCGCGGCCCAAGGTTCACTGGTGCTCGATGCTGGAGCGGTTAAAGCCGTCACTGAAAAAGGCCGCAGCCTGTTATCGAAGGGCATTATTGGCGTCAAAGGGGAATTTGAACGGGGTGCAACTCTGCAATTAGTTGACCAAAACGGCAAAATTATTGCCAGAGGCATAACCCGTTACTGTGGTGAGGCGTTAGGGTTAATTGCGGGTAAACATTCCGACGAAATCGAGTCTGTGCTCGGTTACGATTATGGTGACGCAATTGTCCACCGTAACGATATGGTCGTCTTATAAGCGAGGTCTGTTTTGAGTCAAATTAATCAAGCGCAATATTTACAGCAACTTGGTCATAATGCCAAACAGGCGAGTTATGCCTTGGCCAACCTAACAGCGAGCCAAAAGGCCGATTTGCTTGACGCTATCGCCGATGCGCTGACGGAAAACACCCTGGCAATCCTCGCGGCCAATGCCAAGGATGTGGCGGCGGCTAAAGCCGAGGGCTTGAATGACGCAATGATCGATCGTCTGTTGCTGAACGAGTCACGTCTGGCGGGAATTATCGGCGACATCAGCGATGTGGTTCGTCTTGCCGATCCCGTTGGCGAAGAGTTTGGTAGCCGCGTATTAGACAACGGCTTAAGGCTGACTCGCCGCCGCGTGCCGCTTGGGGTGATCGGGGTGATTTACGAAGCGCGCCCGAATGTGACCGTCGATATCGCCGTGCTGGCGCTAAAAACCGGTAACGCGGTAATTTTACGTGGTGGTAAAGAAACCCTCGAATCCAACAAATTGATAAGCGAAGTGATCCGTGGCGCTATCGCGAGCCAAGGGTTACCTGTTGATGCGGTGCAGCTAATTGATTCTTCCGATAGGGCGCTAGTGACTGGACTTCTCAAGCTCGATCAATATGTTGATATGATCGTCCCCCGTGGCGGTCAAGCCCTGCAGCGCCTTTGCGCCGAGCAAGCCACTATTCCAGTGATCTTAGGTGGTATTGGTATTTGCCATTTATATGTGGATAAAGCCGCTAATCTTGAGCGGGCTCTTGAGGTAATTGCTAACGCAAAAGTGCAACGTCCCACAGTGTGTAATGCGCTGGATACCTTGCTGGTGGATAAAACCATTGCCGCGAATTTTGTGCCGCAAATTGTCGAGTACTTACACTGTTTAGGCGTGCGTTTTTCCGTCTGTGAACAGAGCCATGCGCTACTCGATGGGTTGGGATTTGATATTGAGCTGGCAACCGAGCAAAGCTTTGCGACCGAATGGTTATCTTTGACCTTAGGCATTAAAGTGGTGAGCGATATCGATGCGGCGATTGCCCATATTCGCCGCCATTCTAGCGGGCATTCAGAGGCGATTTTGACCGATGATATTCACGCTGCAACGCATTTTATGAATGAGGTTAATTCGGCTGCAGTGTATGTCAATGCCAGCACTCGTTTTACCGATGGCGGTCAATTTGGCCTTGGTGCCGAGGTGGCGGTCAGTACTCAAAAACTTCATGCCCGTGGCCCAATGGGGCTTGAAGCACTAACCACTTACAAGTGGCTAGCATGGGGTGATTATACGAGTCGCGCATAGCGTGATTGATGTACTAAAAAGCCGCTGAAATAGCGGCTTTTTTTATGGGTAATTTTTTATCTTAATGGATAAGTGGGGTATAAGTCGCAATCAACCATAAACATACAAAAGCGACTGACATCACTGTGGTGAATGTGCGAAAGGGCCTGATATATTCCAAGGTATAGAGAAAATACTTCTCTTGCACTCTGCGGGTAAGCAATACCGAGGGGAGTAAGAAGCTGCAATAAAGCATCACCACCATGGTGGTAAAACCATTACCCCAAAAATGCTCGTAGATAAAAAGTGCGATACACACTAGCATGGCAACCCAGCTGATAGGGCTTATGCCATCTTCTTGATTCCAATGGGTTGATTTTTGCATATGACTGTCCTTAGTCACTCAATTTATTGCTTAATTTATAGACGGTTAATGCATGTTTTTCAATGGCTTTTGTAGATAACGTGTAAAAGAATTTTTAGGCCGAGTTTAGGTCATAGCGTTTTAATATCCGCAAATGAGCCGCGGCACAATTTTGCTAAGTCATTTGCCGTGAGACATATCTCAAGCCCACGGCGGCCTGCGCTGACATAGATTTTGTCAAATTGCTTAGCACTTTCATCAATGATCGTTGGCAGCAGCTTTTTTTGCGCTAATGGGCTGATACCTCCAACCAAATAGCCTGAAGACTTTTGGGCTAAATCTGCATCGGCCATCTGCAGTTTTTTCTGGCCTAAACATTTGGCAACGGCTTTTAAATTGAGTTGATGATCAACGGGGACTAGCGCGACCGCAAGGGGCGCATGGGCTTTATCGGTCGCGACCAGTAAGGTTTTAAATACCTGCGCGGGGGCGAGCCCTAACACATTGGCGGCTTCTTCGCCGTAAGCGGCGCAGTGTGGGTCGTGACTGTATTCTAAAACTTCAAAGGGAATTTTGGCTTTCTTTGCCATTTGTACGGCAGGTGTCATGCTTTACTCCTTGCGCCCCAATTAGGTGCAATAAAAGTCTAGGGGCAATAAAAGTCCGCCATCATAGCTCTTTACTCAGTTCTAAAATGTTAGCTTGCGCTTAAAATTATCGATGCTCGCTTTTATGCTTTATGTCGGCGACTCACTCCGCAAGTTTGGTATTTAGTTTGGTTTTACGTTCTAAATAACGTGGAAATAATTGCTGTAACATCATCCCCGCCAAAATAAAGCCGAGGCCAATATAGGTTGCTGTAGCGATGGTTTCTTGCAAAATCCAAGCGATAAAACCAATCGACATTACCGGCGATAAAAATACTAAGGTACTGATATTGGCGGTGCGAGTCGCGGTTTTAAGCGCCATTAACCAGAGAACAAAGGTAATTCCCATTTCAAATAAGCCGACATACATGCCTGCCATCACGGCTTTAATACTAAAGCTAGGGAGCGCATCGGTAAGTAACAGCGTGATGGTAATAAAGGGTAAACCGATTAAAAAGCTCAACAGTAAGCTGACGACGGGATCGCCTTGATCTTTGGTGTTCACAATCCAATATAGGCACCAGAGCAAAGTGCTAGTCAGCGCCAGCCCAATACCAAGTGGACTATCGAAGCGAAAACCGCTGACATCGCCGCCGGTGGCGATAATAAATACCCCTGAATAGGCGATAAGAGCCGCAATCATATCGCTCTTACGTAAATGCTGTTTAAGCAAAGGTGCCGCCAACAGTGGCAGTAATACCGCCCAGGTGTAATTAAGCGAGAGTGCCTGCTGCGCGGGCAAGAGTGAATAAGCTTTAAAGAGCACGACATAATAAAGAAACGGATTAATCAGCCCTGTGACCAGATAAAAAGTCGGACGGCGTAACAGTTGTACTTTAAGTAGAGGAAGTTTTTTTTGCCAAGTGAGAATTGCGCCAAGGGTGACGATAGAGGTGAGTACTGCTACAAATACCAGTTGCAGTGGACTGTAAAATCCAAGGGCAATCTTAAATGCGGTTGCCACCGTCGACCAGAGAAATACTGCAGCCATACCGTACACATACGCCAAATTAGAAGCTTTCACACTCTTACCTTATCCGCTCAAACAGTCACTTAATGTGCGCAGATTGAATAACAGCTATTGTTGATAAGCAAGCGGATTTTGTCATTTTGAATATTTTATACACTTGGATGTGCCGGCAAGATAAATCAGAAAATTTTTTGTATAGCCCTTGTAATTAAATTCCCTGTCCCAATATAGGTGTTAAGGCAAAGAAAGTGGCCAGCGGTGATGATAGTTAATAGGCACCGTGGACTTGAAAAAAAATGCGTCCGGCCCCATATCTAAACCAACTTATTAATTTAGTTTGACAGAAATTTTTCGGAGGACCTCATGGGTAAAATTATTGGTATCGACTTAGGCACAACAAACTCTTGTGTAGCTGTCCTCGATGGTGGCAAAGCACGCGTATTAGAAAATGCTGAAGGCGATCGCACAACCCCGTCTATCATCGCTTACACAGATGATGAGACCATTGTGGGCCAACCAGCAAAACGCCAAGCTGTAACAAACCCAAATAACACATTCTTCGCGATCAAGCGTTTGATCGGTCGTCGCTTTAAAGATGACGAAGTTCAACGTGACGTGAACATCATGCCATTCAAAATCATTGCAGCCGACAACGGTGATGCTTGGGTTGAGTCACGTGGCAACAAAATGGCTCCACCACAGGTTTCTGCTGAAATCTTGAAAAAGATGAAGAAAACGGCAGAAGACTTTTTAGGTGAAGAAGTCACAGAAGCGGTTATTACTGTTCCTGCATACTTTAACGATTCACAACGTCAAGCCACTAAAGATGCGGGTCGCATCGCGGGCCTTGAAGTGAAGCGTATTATCAACGAACCAACGGCCGCAGCACTGGCCTACGGTATCGACAAGAAGCAAGGCGACAATATCGTTGCAGTGTACGACTTAGGTGGTGGTACGTTCGATATCTCGATCATCGAAATCGACAGCAACGACGGCGACCAAACCTTCGAAGTATTAGCGACAAACGGTGACACCCACTTAGGTGGTGAAGACTTTGACAACCGTTTAATCAACTACTTAGCTGACGAATTCAAGAAAGAGCAAGGCTTAGATCTGCGTAAAGATCCATTAGCAATGCAACGTCTGAAAGAAGCGGCTGAAAAGGCGAAGATTGAGCTTTCAAGCACCAACCAAACTGAAGTGAACCTGCCATACATCACTGCCGATGCAACAGGTCCTAAGCACTTAGTGGTAAAAATCACCCGTGCTAAGTTAGAGTCACTGGTTGAAGACTTAATCATTCGTACTTTAGAGCCATTAAAAGTGGCACTGGCTGACGCTGACCTATCAGTATCAGACATTAACGAAGTGATTTTAGTGGGCGGTCAAACCCGTATGCCTAAGGTTCAAGAAGCAGTGACTAACTTCTTCGGTAAAGAACCTCGTAAAGACGTAAACCCAGACGAAGCGGTAGCCGTAGGTGCTGCGATTCAAGCGGGCGTACTGTCAGGCGACGTGAAAGACGTTCTGCTGTTAGACGTAACACCACTGTCTCTGGGTATCGAAACCATGGGCAGCGTAATGACCAAGCTGATTGAGAAAAACACGACTATTCCGACTAAGGCACAGCAAGTGTTCTCAACAGCCGATGACAACCAAAGTGCAGTAACTATTCACGTACTGCAAGGTGAGCGTAAGCAAGCGAGCGCGAACAAGTCATTAGGTCAATTTAACTTAGACGGTATTGAGCCTGCACCACGTGGCATGCCACAAATTGAAGTGATGTTCGATATCGACGCTGACGGTATTCTGCATGTTTCTGCCACCGATAAGAAAACCGGTAAGAAACAAAACATCACCATCAAAGCTTCTTCTGGCTTAAGCGAAGAAGAAGTGGCGCAAATGGTACGTGACGCTGAAGCCCACGCTGAAGAAGACAAAAAGTTTGAAGAGCTAGTGCAATCTCGCAACCAAGCTGACGGCTTAGTTCACGCAACTAAGAAACAAGTTGAAGAGGCGGGCGATGCACTGCCAAGCGAAGACAAAGCGAAGATTGAAGCGGCAATGAGCGCGGTTGAAACTGCTGTAAAAGGCAATGACAAAGAAGCCATTGAAAAAGCGACTCAAGCGCTTATCGAAGCCTCAGCAAAGCTGATGGAAATCGCTCAGGCTAAAGCTCAAACTCAAGGCGGCGCACAAGAAGGTGCAGCTAAACAGTCTAACGCGACTGCCGATGACGTTGTCGATGCTGAATTTGAAGAAGTGAAAGACGACAAGAAATAACCATTTGTTTTCAATCAAATCAATTGATTTCAAATAGTTAATTTCTAGGCGGGCGTTACGGGGAAACCCTAACGCCCGTTCGTTCAACTTAAGCTGAGAAGCATGAGATTATGTCAAAGCGAGATTATTACGAAGTATTAGGCGTTGGCCGTGACGCCAGCGAGCGTGAAATTAAAAAAGCCTACAAGCGTTTGGCGATGAAGTTTCACCCCGATCGCAACCCTGGTGATAAAGCTGCCGAAGCGAGCTTCAAAGAAGTTAAAGAAGCCTACGAAATCCTAACCGATGCCAACAAAAAAGCGGCCTATGACCAGTTTGGTCATGCGGGTGTGGATCCCAATCGCGGCGGCGGTGGTGGCTATGGCGGCGCGGGAGATTTCGGTGATATTTTCGGTGATGTCTTTGGCGATATTTTCGGCGGTGGACGCCGTGGCGGCGGTCAACGCCAAGCGGCCCGCGGCTCAGATTTACGTTACAACCTAGAGTTATCACTGGAAGAAGCCGTTAAAGGCCTCACCAAAGAACTGCGTATCCCAACCTTAGCCAGCTGTGATGTATGTGACGGCAGCGGTGCGAAAAAAGGCACCTCGGCGACCACCTGTACAACCTGTCATGGTCAAGGCCAAGTGCAAATGCGCCAAGGTTTCTTTACCGTGCAACAGCCTTGTCCAACCTGTCATGGTCGCGGCAAGATCATTAAAGATCCTTGCGCTAAGTGCCATGGTGATGGTCGTGTCGAGAAGACGAAGACGCTGTCAGTTAAGATCCCAGCTGGTGTCGACACTGGTGACCGTATCCGTTTAGCAGGTGAAGGTGAAGCGGGCGAGTTTGGCGCGCCAGCGGGCGATTTATATGTTCAGGTCAGTGTACGTGAACATGCCATCTTTGTTCGCGATGGCAACAACCTCTACTGCGAAGTGCCGATTTCATTCAGTAAAGCGGCGCTCGGCGGCGAGATTGAAGTCCCAACACTGGATGGCAAAGTCAGCCTGAAGATCCCTGCCGAAACTCAAACGGGCCGTATGTTCCGTCTGCGTGGTAAAGGGGTTAAATCGGTTCGCAGCCATGCCGTTGGCGACTTGCTCTGCAAAGTCGTGATGGAAACGCCAGTCAACCTAAACGAGCGTCAGAAAGAACTACTGCGTGAGTTTGAGGCGACCTTAACCGGCGAATCAAAGAAGCACAGCCCAAAGGCTGAAGGCTTTTTTGATGGCGTGAAGAAGTTCTTCCAAGACCTAAATAGCTAATTAGGTTTGGTGGCGCAGCGGTTAGCTGCGCACTAGATAAATAAAGCCTCGCAGTGTTTAATACTGCGGGGCTTTTTTATGCTTGATTGCATACTCAAATTTCAAACTCTGTCCGCTGCAATAAATTAAGCACTGTCATTCCAGTGACTCGCCATGAACTCATCCCTGAGGGCTCGACGACGGCATCCATGCCGTCAACGGTCACTTCCATGGCAGTGCTTAATTCTTTTTAAGTCCAGCGTATACCTGATTAAAGTTATGCCAGTCCTGTTTTTTTATGTTCGACTGACGCTATCTCGGCATCTGATGATAGGCAGGATGCCTGAATGTCGTGAAGTGCATGGATGCACGAGAACGACCATGGCGAGACTCATGCAATTTGTCTATTCGCCCTGCGGCAACTCCGAGGGGCTGGTGTATTCCTTAGGATTTGGTTTTATCGGTAATTTTTAAGGCATAAAAGCTATGCCTTTTCGGTCTTTCTTGGGCTAGGTGCTATCAGTAACTTTTTAACTCATAGATGTTATTTCTGACAGGCCTTTCATTCGCACAGTAATCGTTGTATGTTATTGTTTTATAAGCTGGTGCTATTTTGTCGCTTCTATATATTGTAAGGTCAAAATTTAGAATCATATTCCAATGAGCTTTCTCGGAAGCCGTTCTTACTGGCGATCTATCCATGACCTGTATTTAAGCTGTTTGAGTAAGTATCCGGAATAGGTTTTGATATAAAGAGTATTTATGAGAATGAGCTTTTAAAACTAATAATTATTGAGCAACCATGAAAATTGAAATAAATCAGATTATTAGACGTATGGATCAAGGTTTTACACAGCCCTATATTTGCGGATGTAGTGACGGTGGGAAGTATGTTGTAAAGGGGTCTAATACCACCAAAAAACAGCTCGCCGTCGAGTTAATTTGTACTGGTCAACCCAAACTGGACACTTTTACTTGAGAATTCTCAAACTCTACAGGTGACAGATCGTTATTAGCAGAATGAAGTCGCTCCAAGTTGTAATATTTGATGTAAGCCGTCACATCTTGCTTCATAAACTCCCTTGTTGGTTGAGCAACTTTAAAAATCCAATCGTGTTTCAAGCTACCAAAGAATCGCTCAACAACGGCATTATCCCAACACGCACCCACATCACCCATGCTGGCTCGGATACCATAGCTCGATAGCAGCCTACCGAATTGTTTACTGGTATATTGCGAGCCTCGGTCACTGTGAAATACCAGCCCTCGCGCTGGTTGTCGCAGGTTGTAGGCTTTTATTAATGCCTTGGATATCAAATCTGTGGTCATGCGTTTGTCTATGCGCCATCCCACAATCCGGCGTGAATATAAATCCATCACCACAGCTAAGTACATCCAGCCTTCACCCGTCTTTAAATAGGTCACGTCACCCGCCCAGACCTGATTAGCCGATACTGGATTAAAGTTCATGTTTAACAGGTTATCAGCCACTGCATCTGAGTGTTTTCGCTGTGTCGTCACCTTGTAAGCACATCGCTGGGTTGCTTTGAGTCGAAGGCGGTGCATAATTTTACGAACGAGATAGCGACCAACCTGGTAGCCTTCCTTGCGCAATTTCTTCACCATTTCACGATTCCCTAAGCTGCCTCGACTTTGCTTAAATAGCTGTCGAACAAGGCGATAAAGCTTCAGTGTTTCAACGCTTATCACGTTTGCAGGGCGTTTATGCCAATCGTAATAGCCTGACTTACTGACACTCATTACTCGACATAACAGTGTTATGGGAAACAGGTGAGATTGCAGTTTGATGAAACGAAATCTTACTTCATTTCTCTCGCAAAGAAGGCGCTTGCCTTTTTTAGAATTTCTTTCTCCATGCGTAATTCTTTGTTTTCTCTACGCAATCGCTTCAACTCATCACGCTCAGACTCTTCTAAGGTGATGCCTTGTTGCAGGGCTTCGTGTTTTTCCTTCCAGTTGTAAAGCAGGCTCGTGCTAACTCCAAGAGACTTTGCCGCATCGGCAACGCTATAACCTTGCTCCAGCACCATCAAGACGGCTTCATCTTTAAATGCCTGCGGATAACTCTTATGTGATTTTTTCAGACTCATATAGACCTCTTAATTTATTGACCATACTGTCTCAAAATTAAGTGTCCGATGGGATTAGACCAGAACAATTTGTGCGTTTTTATGTAAAGAGTTCGGTTTACCAATACCTGATTTTGCACCTGTTAATGTTCCCAAAGAAATAATTGATAGCGGTGCTTATCCAGGGCTTGATATTGAATGGTGCTTTGGTTCAAAATTTGTCGATAACCTTACAGAATTGGTCTTTAGTCAAGTAGATAACATTGATAAAAAAACCATGCTCGATTTGTATATTTTTGATTATTGGATAACAAACCCTGATCGAAGCCTCACTAAGTATGGGGGCAATCCCAATGCCTTTTTTGATGTTAGTCAATCTTCGCTTGTGGTATTTGATCATAATTTGGCGTTTGATACTGACTTTTCAATAACAAATCATAAAGAACTCCATTTAGCATCCACTATTTGGAATTGTGAGCAAAAAAGAATCGATGACCAGTCGTATTATGGTGATAGATTCGCTGAAGTAATGACTCGCTGGCAGCAAATTACGGATCAAGTTCCAGTGGAATGGTTCGATGATGAAGCTTCAAAATCTAGCTTCATTGAGAACATCAAGGTGTTCTGGTCTAATCCCATCGGACACTTAATTTTGAGACAGTATGGTCAATAAATTAAGAGGTCTATATGAGTCTGAAAAAATCACATAAGAGTTATCCGCAGGCATTTAAAGATGAAGCCGTCTTGATGGTGCTGGAGCAAGGTTATAGCGTTGCCGATGCGGCAAAGTCTCTTGGAGTTAGCACGAGCCTGCTTTACAACTGGAAGGAAAAACACGAAGCCCTGCAACAAGGCATCACCTTAGAAGAGTCTGAGCGTGATGAGTTGAAGCGATTGCGTAGAGAAAACAAAGAATTACGCATGGAGAAAGAAATTCTAAAAAAGGCAAGCGCCTTCTTTGCGAGAGAAATGAAGTAAGATTTCGTTTCATCAAACTGCAATCTCACCTGTTTCCCATAACACTGTTATGTCGAGTAATGAGTGTCAGTAAGTCAGGCTATTACGATTGGCATAAACGCCCTGCAAACGTGATAAGCGTTGAAACACTGAAGCTTTATCGCCTTGTTCGACAGCTATTTAAGCAAAGTCGAGGCAGCTTAGGGAATCGTGAAATGGTGAAGAAATTGCGCAAGGAAGGCTACCAGGTTGGTCGCTATCTCGTTCGTAAAATTATGCACCGCCTTCGACTCAAAGCAACCCAGCGATGTGCTTACAAGGTGACGACACAGCGAAAACACTCAGATGCAGTGGCTGATAACCTGTTAAACATGAACTTTAATCCAGTATCGGCTAATCAGGTCTGGGCGGGTGACGTGACCTATTTAAAGACGGGTGAAGGCTGGATGTACTTAGCTGTGGTGATGGATTTATATTCACGCCGGATTGTGGGATGGCGCATAGACAAACGCATGACCACAGATTTGATATCCAAGGCATTAATAAAAGCCTACAACCTGCGACAACCAGCGCGAGGGCTGGTATTTCACAGTGACCGAGGCTCGCAATATACCAGTAAACAATTCGGTAGGCTGCTATCGAGCTATGGTATCCGAGCCAGCATGGGTGATGTGGGTGCGTGTTGGGATAATGCCGTTGTTGAGCGATTCTTTGGTAGCTTGAAACACGATTGGATTTTTAAAGTTGCTCAACCAACAAGGGAGTTTATGAAGCAAGATGTGACGGCTTACATCAAATATTACAACTTGGAGCGACTTCATTCTGCTAATAACGATCTGTCACCTGTAGAGTTTGAGAATTCTCAAGTAAAAGTGTCCAGTTTGGGTTGACCAGTACAAGGTAAGATTACTGTCTTATGAAAATACTCAGTTTTGGGAGGGGATAAAGTGAAGGTACTATGCCACTACACCATCATTCGCTTTATGCCGTACCTTGAGACGGAAGAATTTGCGAATGTGGGTATTTTGCTGTTTACACCACAAACTGGTTATTCTGCATTTCGCTTGGCACCTAAGCGATTTGCTCGAGTCACAGATTTTTTTGATGATCTTGACGGTAAAATCTATCAAAAGGGATTGCATATTTTTGACGCTGAACTTCAACGAGTTACCCATGAATGCAGTTATTTGACAGGTAAGAACTTACTTACCACTTTTCAAGAAGTCACTCGACTGAGAGAAGGTATTTTCCGATTTGGCAATATGTCAGCCATTCTTTGTGACGATCCAAAGAAACAGCTTGATGATTTATATGATTATTATGTTGGTCGTAACTTTGTGACTCCTGAGTATCGCGAGCAAGTCATGGTAAAAAGTCTACGTAGTGGACTACGCAAACATGTTATTGGCATGCATTATGTGCAAAAGCAATTGGCTGGAGATCTAAATACAGCGATCAATATGCCGCTGGTTGCTGCTGTGGATGGCTATTTTAAAGTTATTAAACCTTTAGCTTTTGACCAGACTAAACCTATTAGCCTATTGGAACATGGTGAGAAATGGATAGGACGAGTAAAGCGGTTACTCAATAATGAAACTGTTCAGCCACAAAACATGCTTTTTACCGTAGAGCAGCCACCTAAAAATAGAAGTGATCTTAAAGCTGTGTACTTAGAGGTTGAGCGAGAAATGGAAAATCTTGGAGTACAAGTATTACCGTTTGCTGAGAAGCAAGCAATCTACGAGTTCGCAAGAAAACAACATCTTCAAAAAGAAAAGGTATTTCAATTAACTTAATAGTGAAAACCATTAAGTTAATTGAAGTTTGTTAATCAACCTTTTCTGTTGGGAAATACACCGAACCTGTAAGACGTTACTTTTGGAATCGGTAACTATTTATCCCTAGGACTTCTAATGGGCAAAAGAAAGGACTGGCTGAACTCTTTGGGATTAAGGGTTAACACTGTAAATTCAGGAGTTCACCTTCCCCTGCGAAGTTGTCGAAATACAGAGATAAAAATGTCGTGGCGACATCATGGATGATGGCGCAGGCTCGGGGGCACATGGATGTGCCATCTGAGCCGTTAGGCGATTTTTATTGGAGTATGAGACCACTAATTAATGCATGTAACTTCGCTAGGGGCGCCGGGGGATTTCCAAAAGGGGAACTGGCGTTTTCCCCTTTTGGTCGGGTGTGGGGTGAAGCCCCACGACGTTGATTTTGATTTGAAAATACAAACGAATTTTGGACATTAAATTATTCTAAGTTATCAGAGAGTAAACCTTTGCGCAAATGCAAATAACGTAAAAAACTACCCCAAGGCTTTAGTCAAAGCCGAAACAACATTGGTATTAACTGCCAACTCTGCGTAAACTTTCGCTCCCATGTTTTTATCGGTGTTGTGATGACCATTCCTAAGCTTTCTCCTTCCCCAGAGTCTTACCCTGAGTCGTTAACCTTTGCCGAGCTTGGGTTAAATGCCGCATTACGTAAGGCCTTGCCTACAAGGCTTAAACATCCGACACGGGTACAGCAATTGGCGATTCCGGCGATTCTTGCTGGGCGGGATTTACTGGCGCTGTCGCAAACAGGGAGTGGTAAAACCTTTGCCTTTGGTTTGCCCTTGCTGCAAATCCTCTGGCAACAAATTGCTGTGCAAACGACGGCTAAATCTGTGCCAGCTGCTAAGCCACTGGCATTAGTGTTGGTGCCGACGCGGGAGTTAGCACTGCAGGTGAGTGAGGCGCTGCACGCGCTGGCGAGTCAGTTATCTACATCGGCTCCTTTGAACATTCAGCTCCTGTGTGGCGGTGTTGCGCTGGAGCAGCAATTAGCCGACCTCTCCGCTAAACCGCAGCTTGTGGTGGCAACCCCTGGGCGCTTATTGGACTTATGTACACAATCCCATATCAGCCTTGATGCGATTAAACATTTAGTGCTGGATGAGGCTGACCGTTTGCTGGAGATGGGTTTTTGGCCCGATATGCAAAAGCTGATGGCAATGATGCCAAAGCGTAAGCAAACCTTATTGTTTTCAGCCACCTTGCCTGAGGCTTTGGATTCCTTGGCGGGTAAATTGCTGACTAATGATCCGTTAAAGGTTGAGGCCAGTACGCGCAATGCTGTGGTTGGTGAAATCGAAGAGCAACTGTATTTAGTCAATAAGGGTAGTAAGGCGCAGGCATTGATTGCGTTACTCAAACAATATCAATGGCCGCAGGTGCTGGTGTTTATCAGCGCCCGCGATGATGCCGATGCGATTGCGAAACGGCTAGTGAAGGCGGGGATTAACGCTGCTGCGCTGCACGGCGAAAAAGATCAAACCGTGCGTAGCCAAACCTTGGCCGACTTTAAAGCCGATCGCATTCAAGTATTAGTGGCGACAGATTTGATGGCCCGCGGCATTCATGTCGATGCCTTACCTGTGGTGATCAACTTAGATTTACCCACCAGTGCGCCTGTGTATGTGCACCGCATTGGTCGCACCGCGAGGGCGGGCGCCAAAGGGCTAGCCATATCTTTAGTGTGCCATGGTGAAATGCCAAACTTAACCGCGATCCGCAATTTGACTGCGCGGGCGTTACCGCTGGTATTTTTGGCGGACTTTCCGGTGACCGATAAACCAAGTGAAAAAATCATTGATGGCGCTGAAAATAAGGTTATCCCTAAGCGCCCACCGCGGGATAAACAGGCAAATCGTCGCAGCATCAATAAGCACAGCGTCAAAGCGTTTAAAGGTAAGCGTTGAGTGTGAAGCTTATCGTCAGTATTACCTAAGATAAAACCCGTTACGACGAATCTCACTCGCCACTTAATCAAGTCTTTGAGTGATATTTGAAGGGGGGCGGGCACAGTTTTCTGAATCGACATTGGCTTCGGGTAAAGTAAAATACTGTGATTAGCCAAGCCCTCAAATGCTCATTTTCTCTTAGAGCAATCAAAGGATAAAAGGGAGTTCTACATGAAATCAAAGCGATTAAGCTTAGTGTTGATGACTGCTGCGCTCGGATTAACCGCCTGCGCGACGACACAGTCGCCCACTGGACGTAGCCAAACCTTGCTCTATTCATCCTCGCAGATGCAGCAAATGGGCGATGCGTCTTTTGCTGAGATGAAAAAGCAGCAGAAGATCAGTGGCAATAAAAAACTCACACAATACGTGAATTGTGTCGCCAATCGTGTGACGGCCGTGTTGCCCGATCAAACCCAGAAATGGGATGTGGTGTTGTTTGATTCTGAACAAGTCAACGCCTTTGCGTTGCCTGGCGGACATATTGGGGTATATACCGGATTATTAAAAGTAGCGAGTACGCCGGATCAACTGGCGACCGTGTTAGGGCATGAAGTTGCCCACGTATTGGCGCAACATGGCAATGAGCAAGTGTCGCGGTCGCAGATGACGGGCATGGGGATGCAAATTGCCGATGCGGCGTTGGGGGCGGGGGGCGTTTCTAACCGTGACTTATATATGTCGGCGCTGGGGCTTGGGGCACAAGTTGGGGTGATTTTACCTTTTGGTCGAGCCCAAGAGAGTGAGGCCGATATTATGGGGCTGGAGTTGATGGCGCGGGCGGGCTTTGATCCGGCGCAGAGTGTAGTGCTCTGGCAGAATATGTCGAAAGCGGGCGGTGGAAAAGGGCCAGAGCTGTTATCGACTCACCCATCAAACAACAATCGTATCGCCCAACTTGAGCAATTACAGGGGCAAATGCAGCCTTTGTATCAGAGCGCAAAGGCGAATATAAAAAACCAATGCGCCGCGCCTAAATAGCTTTTGAGGGTAAGGTTTCGTTTATCTTGCTGTTATTAGGCGCTATTACTAGGGCGTGTTGACGTTTCAGGGTTGTTTTTGCAGCCAAATGCTGCCCGAAAGGTTCGTCTGGCAAGCCCTTGCTCTTACTTTCTGTCATAAGAGCAGCTCGTCATTTGAGTAGAATAACTACACATCATTCCTCGTTTCGCGAGCACGAACTTGCCAGAACGAACAAAATTAAATCTCGAAACGTCAACACGCCCTAGATAAATATGCATGGGTTACGTAAAATCGCCGCAACGTTAAATAAGCAGCCAGTATATCAGCATAGGGCGTGGAACTATGTTAAACTGGTGCGCAAAATTCCATTGAACATTGAGAGTCATTAATTATGTCTGATAAATTCAGTACTGTTGAACAGCAAGCAAGCTATGGTGTAGGCCGTCAAATGGGTGAGCAACTGGCAGCAAATTCTTTTGAAGGCGTCGATATCCCTGCCGTTCAAGCTGGCTTAGCCGATGCATTTGCCGGTCTTGAAAGTGCTGTGTCTATGCAGGAACTGCAAGTGGCATTCACTGAGATCAGCCGTCGCATTCAAGCTGCTCAAGAACAAGCTGCTGCTGAGGCTTCTGCTGAAGGCGAAGCGTTTTTAGTTGAAAACGCTAATCGTGAAGGCGTAATTGTGACTGAGTCAGGTCTGCAATACGAAGTGTTAGTTCAAGGTAACGGTGCTAAACCAACCTACGAAGACACTGTACGTACTCACTACCATGGTTCATTCATCAATGGTGATGTGTTCGACAGCTCTGTTGTTCGTGGTCAACCTGCTGAGTTCCCAGTATCAGGCGTTATCGCTGGCTGGACTGAAGCACTGCAACTGATGCCAGTAGGTACGAAGTTAAAATTATATGTGCCACATCACTTAGCTTACGGTGAGCGTGGCGCGGGCGCTTCTATTCCTCCGTATTCAACCTTAGTGTTTGAAGTCGAGTTATTAGACATCGTCTAATGTCAATGAAACGCCTAAGCCAGTCTTAGGCGTTTTTGTATGGAAGAGCTGAACAACATTGAGGAGATTGAAATGAGTGGACAAGTGAGAGTTGCCATTGTCGGCGCGGGCGGACGCATGGGACGGACTCTTATTGAATCGGCTTATCATCAAGAGCATATTCGCTTAGGCGCTGCTATTGAGCGTCCGGGTTCAAGCTTAGTGGGCGTGGATGCGGGCGAGCTTGCTGGCGTGGGTAAGTTAAATATCATGATCATGGACTCGCTCGACTATGCGACCGATGATTTTGATGTGTTGATTGATTTCACTGCGCCTGAGGCCAGTATTGTCCATTTAGACTGGTGTGTGCGCCATAAGAAAGCCATGGTGATCGGCACAACCGGTTTCAATCATGCTCAAAAAGAGCAGATCAATGCCTTTGCCGAGCAAACGCCGGTAGTGATGGCGCCGAATATGTCAGTTGGTGTGAACCTGATGTGGAAATTGCTCGAGTTGGCCGCTGAGGTCATGGGCGATTACACCGATATCGAAATTATCGAAGGTCACCACCGATATAAAAAAGATGCACCATCTGGCACGGCGCTAAAAATGGGTGAAGTAATTGCTAAAACCTTAGGTCGCGATCTCGAAAAGTGCGCTGTCTATGGCCGAGAAGGGATCACTGGTGAGCGCGATCGTGAAACCATTGGTTTTGCTACAGTGCGCGCTGGCGACTTAGTCGGTGAGCATACCGCTATGTTTGCCGATATTGGTGAGCGTTTAGAGATCACCCATAAAGCCTCGAGTCGTATGACCTTCGCCAATGGTGCTATGCGTGCCGCCCATTGGTTAGTGGAGCAAAAGCCGGGTCTGTATGATATGCAGCAGGTATTAGGTTTGAATTAAGATAAAAAACGCCATTTGGCGTTTTTTTTTGCACTTAGATGCCAATGCGTAGACGAGTTTGAATTTATCCTGTAAACTCGCTGGAATTTGTCAAAATTTCGTAAATCAGCGGAAATTGGTATCTTAACATAACATAAAAACATTATATTTCAGTGGCTTGGCTCTTTATGGAGGTCGCGTTGACAAAGTCTGCCTTACTCGTACTCGAAGATGGAACCGTATTCACTGGCACAGCGATAGGTGCCGATGGTCTCTCAGTTGGTGAAGTTGTTTTTAACACTTCGATGACGGGATACCAAGAAATTTTAACTGATCCCTCTTATTCACGCCAAATAGTAACTTTAACCTACCCCCACATTGGTAATACTGGTACCAATAATGAAGACGTCGAATCCAATGGGGTTCATGCTTGTGGTTTAATCATTCGCGATCTTCCGCTCATAGCAAGTAGTTTCCGTAATCAACAAAACCTCAGCGATTATCTCAAAGCAAACAACGTTGTTGGCATCGCAGATATCGATACTCGTAAATTAACTCGAATCCTCCGTGAAAAAGGTGCCCAAGCGGGTTGCATCATGGCGGGTGCTGACTTAGATGAAGTTAAAGCCCTTGCAGCGGCTAAAGCCTTCCCCGGTTTGAAAGGTATGGATTTAGCGAAAGAGGTTACTACCGACAAAGCATACCCATGGCGTAAAGGTAGCTGGCGTTTAGTGGGCGGTTTGCCTGCCGATACTCCAGCAGAAGCGCTTAAATACAAAGTGGTTGCCTACGACTACGGTGTGAAGCAAAACATTCTACGCATGTTGGTTGACCGTGGCTGCGACGTCACTGTCGTTCCGGCTAAAACACCTGCGTCGGAAGTGTTAGCGATGAACCCAGACGGGGTGTTTCTCTCTAACGGCCCTGGTGACCCAGAGCCTTGTGATTACGCGATTGAAGCGATTCAACAAATCCTGAAAACCGATACGCCGATTTTCGGTATCTGTTTAGGCCACCAGTTACTGGCATTGGCATCAGGCGCGAAAACCTTAAAGATGAAGTTTGGTCACCACGGTGCAAACCACCCTGTGAGCAATATCGAAAAAGGTAACGTTATGATCACCAGCCAAAACCATGGTTTTGCTGCTGATGAAGCCACATTACCCGCCAATATCAAAGTGACCCATAAGTCACTGTTCGATGGTTCATTGCAAGGTATCCATCTGACGGACAAACCTGCGTTCAGCTTCCAAGGCCACCCTGAAGCGAGCCCTGGTCCGAACGATGCGGCCCCACTGTTCGATCACTTTATCGAGCTCATTGAACACTATCGTCAGAACGCTAAGTAATACGCAAGCTAGGAGAAGAGAGAAGCAATGCCAAAACGTACAGATATAAAGAGTATTCTTATCCTAGGTGCAGGCCCGATTGTCATTGGTCAGGCATGTGAATTTGACTATTCAGGCGCTCAAGCCTGTAAAGCCCTGCGTGAAGAAGGTTACCGCGTCATTCTGGTGAACTCTAACCCTGCCACCATTATGACCGACCCTGAAATGGCCGATGCCACTTATATCGAGCCAATTCAATGGGAAGTAGTACGTAACATTATCGCCAAAGAACGCCCTGACGCGATTCTGCCCACCATGGGCGGTCAAACTGCACTGAACTGCGCACTCGAGCTTGAAGCCAAAGGCGTACTGGCCGAATTTAACGTGGAAATGATCGGCGCGACCGCCGACGCGATTGATAAAGCAGAAGATCGTAGCCGTTTCGACAAAGCCATGAAGAGCATTGGCTTAGAATGTCCACGCGCGGGCATCGCCCACAGCATGGAAGAAGCCTATGGCGTTCTTGAGCAAGTGGGTTTCCCTTGTATTATCCGCCCATCGTTCACTATGGGTGGTTCAGGTGGTGGTATCGCCTATAACAAGGAAGAGTTCGAAGAAATCTGTTCTCAAGGCTTAGATTTATCGCCAACCAAAGAGCTACTCATCGACGAGAGCTTAATTGGTTGGAAAGAATACGAGATGGAAGTGGTTCGTGATCGTAACGACAACTGCATCATCGTGTGTTCTATCGAAAACTTCGACCCAATGGGTGTGCATACTGGCGACTCTATCACAGTAGCACCCGCGCAAACGCTGACTGACAAAGAATACCAAATCATGCGTAATGCCTCTATGGCCGTACTGCGTGAGATTGGTGTTGAAACCGGTGGTTCTAACGTACAGTTTGGTATCAACCCGAAAGATGGCCGTATGGTGATCATCGAGATGAACCCACGGGTATCGCGTTCATCTGCTCTGGCATCAAAAGCAACTGGCTTCCCGATTGCAAAAATCGCGGCCAAGTTAGCGGTGGGTTTCACCCTCGATGAGCTGATGAACGACATTACTGGTGGTCGCACACCAGCCTCGTTTGAACCTGCAATCGATTACGTTGTGACTAAAGTCCCTCGCTTTAACTTTGAAAAGTTCGCCGGTTCCAACGATCGCTTAACCACTCAGATGAAATCTGTGGGTGAAGTGATGGCAATTGGCCGTACTTTCCAAGAGTCACTGCAAAAGGCATTACGTGGTTTAGAAGTGAATCGTCACGGTTTAGACCCTATTACTGACATGTCTAAGCCAGAAGCAATGGCCCGTATTCGCCTCGAGCTGAAAGAGCCTGGTTGTGACCGCATTTGGTACATCGCTGATGCGATGCGCGCGGGATTGACGCTCGATGAAATTTTCCGTTTAACCAATATCGACCCTTGGTTCTTGGTACAAATTGAAGAGTTAATCAAGCTTGAAGGTCAAGTGGCTGAAGCGGGGCTGGCTGGTTTAAACGAAGAGCTGCTGCGCAAACTCAAGCGTAAAGGCTTTGCCGATGCGCGTCTGGCCGTCGTACTGGGTGTAAACGAGAGCGAAGTTCGTAAACTGCGTGACCGTTTCGATATCCACCCAGTCTACAAGCGCGTAGATACCTGTGCGGCCGAGTTTGCGACTGACACCGCTTACATGTACTCAACCTACGAGGAAGAGTGTGAAGCCAATCCATCTAACCGTGACAAAATCATGGTGTTAGGTGGTGGTCCAAACCGTATTGGTCAAGGTATCGAATTCGATTACTGCTGTGTGCACGCGGCATTAGCACTGCGTGAAGACGGTTATGAAACCATCATGGTGAACTGTAACCCTGAAACCGTTTCAACCGACTACGACACGTCAGACCGTCTGTATTTCGAGCCTGTTACTTTAGAAGACGTGTTAGAAATCGTCCGTATCGAGAAGCCAAAAGGCGTTATCGTACAGTACGGTGGTCAAACTCCGCTAAAACTGGCTCGCGCTCTTGAGGCTGCGGGTGTGCCCATTATTGGTACTAGCCCAGATGCAATTGACCGCGCTGAAGACCGTGAGCGTTTCCAACAGGCGATTCAACGTCTGGAAATGAAACAGCCTGAAAACGATACCGTGACCACGGTAGAAGGTGCAGTGATTGCCGCAGAACGTATCGGTTATCCGCTAGTGGTGCGTCCATCCTACGTACTGGGCGGCCGCGCGATGGAAATCGTTTACGACCAACAGGATTTACTGCGCTACTTTAACGAAGCCGTCAGCGTATCTAACGCTTCACCAGTACTGTTAGACCACTTCCTAGACGATGCTATCGAAGTGGATATCGACGCAGTATGTGACGGCGAAACCGTAGTTATCGGCGCCATCATGGAACATATCGAGCAGGCTGGGGTTCACTCAGGTGACTCTGGTTGTTCTCTGCCACCTTATACCTTAAGCCAAGAAATCCAAGATCGCATGCGTGTGCAAGTCGGCAAGTTGGCGATGGAGTTAGGTGTTGTCGGTCTAATGAACGTACAGTTTGCCGTGAAGAATAACGAAATCTACATGATTGAAGTTAATCCACGTGCCGCCCGTACTGTGCCATTTGTATCGAAAGCGACTGGTGTACCTTTAGCGAAGATTGCCGCCCGTGTGATGGCAGGTCAAAGTTTGAAGGCGCAAAACTTTACTCAGGAAGTGATCCCACCTTTCTATTCAGTGAAAGAAGTGGTACTGCCATTTAACAAGTTCCCTGGCGTGGACCCACTGTTAGGCCCAGAAATGCGCTCGACGGGTGAGGTGATGGGTGTGGGCGATACCTTCGCCGAAGCCTATGCTAAGGCGCAGTTAGGTGCGACTTCTGAAGTGCCTAAGTCTGGTCGTGCGCTGCTATCTGTGCGTAACAGCGACAAGAAACGCGTTGCCGACTTAGCCGCTAAGCTGATTGAGCTGGGTTATCAAATCGATGCGACCCACGGTACAGCGGTTATCCTAGGTGAAGCGGGGATCAACCCTCGCTTAGTGAACAAGGTACACGAAGGTCGTCCACACATTCTTGACCGCATCAAGAACGGTGAGTACACTTACATCGTGAACACGACTGAAGGCCGTCAAGCGATTGAAGACTCGCGTCAATTACGCCGCGGTGCACTGCGTTACAAGGTGAACTACACCACGACGATGAACGCCGCCTTTGCAACCTGTATGGCTCACGCAGCGGATGACCGCACCAATGTGACCTCAGTACAAGAGTTGCACAAGCGCATATTGGCTAAATAAGCCGTCACGTTATGTTGCAAAAAGGCCGGGTAACTTAAGTTATCCGGCCTTTCTTTTTAAGGGGTAAAAGGTTTATAAGCCGATTCGTTCGGTTGCCATTGGCGGCTCATCATTGGGTAGCCAGCGTCGATAGATTTGTGCAAAGGTGCCATCTGCCTTGATGCTGATGAGTGCTTGTTTCCATTTATCGACTTCCTCGCTTGGTGTCCCCTGTGAAAACGCAATATAGAGATGATTTGCGCTGATCGTGTAGAGGGATTTGACGTCATCCATGCTTGCGCCTGCTTCGGCCAGAATGCTTGGCGCAGTAAGATTAGCGTTGCACCAGAGATCAATGCGTTGTTTGATCAATTGCTTGGCGCTCAGCAGCGGTGTTGAAGAGGGGGCGATATTGGAAAAACGATGTTCTATCAATAATTGCTCTTCAACCGAGGAGCGATAAACCCCGATGGCTTTAGCCTGCTTGGCATCTTCAATTGAGTTGATCTTCAGATTGCTATTTTTTAGGGCATAAAAGTTTGTTGTGCCAACTGCCACAGGTCCAATCAAACTAAACATGCGCTCTCGCTCAGCGGTGCGTGTCATGGTAAAGAGCACGGTATTAGGTTGTTCGGTGATAATTTTCCAGCCGCGGGCCCAAGGCACGACTTTGATGGGATCTTGGTTATCGATACGCTTTTGGATCTCTTGTACGACTTGCACAGCTAATCCGTCGGGTTTGCCATCAACAGAAAAGCTAATAGGAGCCCATTCTTCGGTATAAATATTGAGCGTTGCCTGTGCAGTGAGTGGGATACTGCTGAGAAAAACAACTATTACTAAGTGGGTAAAAAATTTCATTAATAACCCTAAAAAATTAGAATGTTATATGCCAGTCTTACAGCGTGCTTATAATGAATTAAAGATGACAAGTCTTAAGCTCGCAAGCGACTTTAAGGTTATTTTGTTATCTGTGAGCTGGGGAATGAAAATATGATGGCTGAACAATATTGATGAATTGAGACAGGGTAAAAATGTTTACTTTGCCGCAAAAAACACGCCGAGTAATCTCAGCTAGGTTAGGTCGTAATATTGTGGGTATTTTACTGATAATAGAGCGCCCAAAAAGGCGCTCTATTCATTGATGTATGTTGTCGTTACTGGCGATAAACATCTCGAAGTAGATTATCGAGGCAATTGACGACTCGCATACTTGAGTCTTCCATTAAACGTAGTTGCTTAACCATTTCAGGTAAATTGCCTTTTTGCTTTGCCGCCAGCGCCGCTTTACCTGCATCGTGCACCGCTTTATGGGGAGCATCTAAGGCCTTAAAATTACTTAAATGCTGATAATTTTCAGCACCAAATCCTTTGAAATACCATTGACCTAAACGGCATTCAGTATGGGAATTTACGCCATGACTGTGCTGATTTTTTTCAATGAGTTGGTATACATTACTCTTCCAAACAGCGTGGTCGAGTTTAGTGGTATTTAAGAAAGAAGCTGTCGCGGCGTTGTGAATCACCTGCTGCATATTATTAGAACGTTGCAGTACATCTTCAACCACCTGTCCGATTTGCGTTGAAGAAGAAGCGACATCGAGGGCACTGTTTTGGTTGTTATGTACAATTTCTTTGATATTAGAGGCTTGCGTAACAATTTGCTTTACCAGTTTTTCAATTTGGCTACTGGCTTCGTGGGCCTTGCTCGCTAATTGTCTGACTTCATCGGCGACAACAGCAAAACCTCGACCTGCTTCGCCCGCTCGAGCGGCTTCAATTGCAGCATTGAGTGCCAGTAGGTTGGTTTGCTCTGAGATCCCTTGAATGGCAGCAACAAATTGATTAATAGATGAGGTGGTACTATTGAGCTCAGTCACCGCTTGCATGCTACTGGTTGCTTGCTTATTAATATAGGTCGCTCGATTGCCTAAATTAACAATGGCTACCCGCGTTTGATCAAAAATCTTATCTAATTCAGACAATGATTCCTTTTCTTCAGTGAGTATTTCAGCACTGCTTGCGATGCCGTCTCTCACCGCATTTAACATCTCGCCACCTTGGTTTTGGCAGGCTATCACATCACTATAAAGATCGGTGTTTTGACGGGACTGCTGTTGCATGGCTTCGTTTTCACGGGCCATATTTTTTAGCTCTTCAATTTCAACTTCGTATCTGCGTTGTTGCTCAAGGAGCTTTTGTTTCAGAGCTTCGTTTTCTGCTTTGAGTCTGGAATTAAACCACATATAAACCTCTAAACTTTTTGTTGTTATGGCTGTTTTTTGACGTTTATGGTGCAATCCTTGTCAGTGTTAACATTGGGTAAAATGGATACTAGAGTTAAATGGTATAGTATCCTATTAATCTTATCTTTTTATTAATTAACCGTAGATTTATGAGCCTATGCAACAAAATATTTCCATTATGATTAGGGAATACAAGCTGATAATGTTTATCTTGCCTTGTATTCCCGTAAACTAATCGTCAGCTTAGTTGAGGTTTCAGGCGCTTTGCTCGTACCTTTTACGCAGCAGAATGAGCAAAGACACTAGTAACCATCAATATGCTAAACAACAGGTAAATCTAAAATCATTGTGGCAATACTAAAGTAAACCAGTACACCAATGATATCGGCTATTGAGGTGATAAGTGGTGCACTTGCCGATGCCGGATCCATTTTTAATTTGCTGAGTAAAAAGGGCAGTGACATGCCGATAAGGCTGCCAATAATTACCACGATCTGCATGGTTAATGCGACCACTAGGGCGATTTCTGGACCACCGCGCCAAAATCCAAGCAGCGATACCGCCAATGCCATACTCGCACCGAGTAATCCTGCAACCCCTAATTCACGCCCCAGTAATGAGACCCAATCCTTGAGTATCACTTCGCCCGTGGCTAAGGCTCGCACCATTAATGTGGCAGATTGCGAACCCGCATTACCACCACTGTCGATGAGTAGAGGAAGAAAGAACACCAAAGAAACATAACTGGCAATAGTATCCTCAAAGAACGCGATGCCAGCCCCTGAAAAAATATTGCCAAATACCAAAATAACTAGCCAAGTTACCCGTTTACGGTAAAGCAAGCCAATGCTGGCGGTTTTTAAATTGTGCTCAATATTGCCGATGGCCGCATTTTTAGTAAATTCAACATCAACCTGTGAACTGGCAATGTCCATCGCATCGTCATAGGTGACTATGCCGACTAACTGCCCCTTACCATTAATGATCGGCAGGGCCAGCAAATCGTAGTGGGCAATCATCTGCACTGCTTCTTGGCAAAGTGCGTTGGCATCAAGGGCAATAGGGTTAGGCTTCATAAAATCAACCACTCGCTCTTCTGGCAGTGCCAAAAGTAATTGCCGAAGCGACACTGTCCCAATTAAACGCCCTAACATATCGACCACATAGGCTTGATAGATGGTTTCTTTATCGGCGGTTTCCGTGCGTAGCATTTCAATTGCTTGTGCGGCAGTATGGCGGCTATTGAGCAGGGTATAATCTGATGTCATCGCTGCGCCGACTTTGGTTTTGTCGTAGGCAGCCAAGGTGCGCATATCCTCTCGTTTTGCCTGCGCTAATACAGGTAATAGCAGTTTTTGTTGCTCTGGTTCGAGCAGGTTATAGAGATCTGCGCGCTCATCTGCTGCCATGGTCAGTAACAGCGACGACAGCGTGGTTTTATCCAACTGTTGCACCAATGCAGCCTGTAATTCATCGCTTAAATAACGAAATAAATCCGCTGCAAATTTTGCGGGAACCAGCTGTAAAAACTGTAATTGTTGTGGCTGAGTAAAGCTACCAAGCACAGCGGCAATATCCGCGGGGTGACGCTCTTTTGCTAAGGCCGTAATGCCTGCTGTATTACGCTGCTCTAAAATATTTTGGATAGCTACGACGATTTGCTTAGTGTTTTTTGGGTTGTTGTTCATGTTCATAGTTCATTCTCTCAACGATCTATTAATTAAAGAAAAAGCTAAAGTCAGCGCCCAGTTGTTGTGTGTTTCCTGTTAGGCTATTGCCTAGGCTAAGTTCAAGCTGAAGCTGTTTTTTAAGTAAATATTGGTAGGCGAACCTGTAGGCCGTTTCATGGGGCTCATGGTGATAAAATTCGGCTATCCATTGCTGCTCAGTGTCGTATTCGAAGGCGATGGCTAGGCCTGCAATAAGCTGGGTCGATTGAGCGCCATACTGATCGATACCTAGATTGCCATAGAGGCGTAAATCCTGAGCGGCCAAGTCGTATCCCAATATCCCCACCATTTGCGTTGTTAGGGGATGGCCGCCTTGATGATTTTTTTGCAAATTGACAGCCAGTGCGCGTTGCCAATGGGTATCGTCTGCATGCCATGGCAATTTGAATCCCAGTTCGGTTTGTTGCTCATTGATGCCGTTATCGCGTTGTTGTTCAATGCCTAAGTGCCATTCCCACTGGCCTGGGTTGCAGGTGCCACTGCCATTTATCTGTTTTGCGCTGTGATCGGATCTCGGCTGTTGCCAACCTAGCTGTAACTCGCAGTGTTCGGCGATGCTGGGATCATCCACATCGAGTTGAGAGGCATTTGTTGCGACGCTAATACATAGCCCAAAAAATGCCCAAGACTGAAAAGCAAAGGTGAATGGCTTGTTTGTGTACGCCATGGTTTAACTCCCTGAGTGTGGGGAGCCAACTGGGGCAAAATAGGCGTGAAGATGTATTCAATAGGCAGCACTTATTCTCCGGCTCAATGCCGGAAAAAACCAATAGGCGAGCGCGAGCGCTAGCATGACTGGCTAATATTAAGGTCTGAAATTGAATGTACGGGAGTGGGTGAGAAGTGTCACGCTACTACCCTGCTTAGCAGGTAGCAGCAAAATATTGCGGGCTAGTGCTAGGCGTTTAATCCTGTCTTTTGGACAGGGCATCTACTGTCGCTTATGTGTGTGCCCACAGTGGGTCTCCTAATGATAAAATCGGCTAGATTCTAAACCGCTGACGATGAAAGTCAACCCAATAGGCAATTGCCTATATTTATGGTTGCATTTAGTTTTTATTTTGGGGTTGATTGTTGTTTTAGTTTTTTATTTTGCTGCATTTTGGTTTTTAAAAGGTTGGCTTGGAGTGAGCGTACGATATTTGTATGTATGTTGAGGTTTATCGAGCGGTGTTGTGCAGCATCGTCAAATGGACGGATTTAATGATAAAATCTATTCATCGCAATCAGTTAAAAGACGCATTTAGTTAGCGCGACGGTTTGGCTAAAGAGGATACCCCTAGTGACGCTTGCTTCCCAACAGCAGTCTATTTCGGCTGAAAACAACCACTCGAATATTCGTATTGCGACTATCAATCTATTTAATTTTATAGAACCACCTTTAGCCTTTTACGATTTTGAAAATATCTATAGCCATGGCCAATGGCAAAAGAAATGTCAGTGGTTTGGCGAGCTTTTAAACCAATATCATCCGGATATTGTCGGATTTCAGGAAGTGTTTAGCCCTGAGCCATTAAAGCAACTCACGGCACAGCAAGGGTTAACACATTTTGCCATAGTCGACAGCGCCACTTTGGTCAGTGATTATATTTATCAAAGTCCAGTGGTTGCGCTTGCGTCGCGCTTTCCAATCCTTGACGTGCATGCGATTGAACCCGAGGCACATTTAGTGGCAGCCATGGGCTTATCGAGTCAATTTAGCTTTAGTCGCAAAGTGCTGCGGGCAACGGTGGATATACCACAAATTGGCGCCTGTGATTGCTATGTGGTGCATTTTAAATCTAAGCGCCCAGGACTTGCGTTAGAGCCACATCCATTAGGGTTAACCTTAAGTGCGCCGCCCACGCTTGCGTTGCACTCTGAGACTAAGTTATTAACCGAACAAGCCTTAGGTCGCTGGGCATCGACCATGCAGCGGGGCGCAGAGGCGGCATTGTTGTTCCATGCCATACTCGCGCGGCGGCAAAGCAGAAGGTACCCCGTGATCCTGATGGGGGATTTTAACGATAGTTTATCTATGGGGGCATTGGATGCATTAACGCTCGAAGGCGAGCATCTTCACAGCAAGGATATCAAGGCGGCGGGGCTGGGGCATTTGTCCGATGCAGCCCGTTTGGCAGTGTTTGCCCAATATCGACTGCAAGACGCCTATGAGTTATTTGTTGCGGCGAATATGCCCGATAACCTAGTCCATTCTCGGGAGCACCGAGCAGCAACCCATTACTATGGCCCTAAAGGTTCGGTACTCGATTATATTTTGCTCTCCAATGAGTTTGATGCCAGTGATAGCCGCAGTTTGGCTCAGGTGGTGGATTATCAAACCTGCGATAGGCACCTCGTGCGGCCCGAATATGAGCGCGATGCCTACAGTACCGACCATGCACCCGTATGGGTAGAGTTGGCACTGCGGCGTTAGCAGCTAAAAACAGTTGGCTATGGTGTTGATTGCGTTTATTTATCGCTTAACCTCAGTTGCGATAAAGTCGGGCATGTGTATGCCAGAACAAACTCTAATCTCGAACGTTTACAGCCCTATTAGCAAGGTTTTACCTGTGAAATTAGGCTATGATCGCAGACCATGCGTATGGGGATGTGGTGTTTTGGGTAGATGGCTCGCACTTGAACCATATTAGGTATATTATCCGCTTCCATTTTTAGAGGGCGGCGCCTAGTGTTCGAGCGGTACTATTGATTACGGCGATACAAAACACAGGCGGTAAAATTATCAAAGGCGGTACTATGGCTATCAGAATCAAACTTAAACCCGGTCGCGAAAAGTCCCTTGAGCGTCGTCATCCTTGGGTATTTTCCAATGGGATCCATAACGTTAAAGGTAAGCCTGAACCGGGGCAGACCGTAGATGTGGTTGCCCATGATGGCCATTGGTTGGGCCGTGGTGCTTGGTCGGGCGAGTCACAAATCCAAGTGCGAGTTTGGACATTCGATCGCGAAGAAGAAATTGACCGTGAGTTTTTTAAGCGTCGCATCCTGCGTGCTCAAGCTGGACGCGATGATTTGATCCGTGAACAAGGCTTAACGGGTTACCGTTTAATTGCCGCTGAGTCCGACGGCTTACCCGGTATCACCATTGATAAATATGCCAATGTACTCGTGTGCCAATTACTGAGTATGGGCGCCGATGTTTGGCGTGATACTATTGTCGATGTGCTTGCCGAACTCTATCCAGATTGCGCGATTTACGAGCGCTCAGATGTTGATTCCCGTAAGAAAGAAGGCTTAGCTTCGACCATGGGGTTGCTCCACGGCACGTTACCTGAGATGCCACTGATTATCGAAGAAAACGGTATTAAGATTGCCGTCGATGTGACTAAAGGTCATAAAACTGGCTTTTACCTCGACCAGCGTGATAACCGTGCCATCGCTGCCCGTTTTGTGAAGGGCAAATCGGTACTGAACTGCTTTTGCTATACCGGCACCTTTGGCCTCTATGCCGCTAAAGCGGGCGCGGCCAGCATTGAGAACGTCGATGTATCATCACTTGCCCTCGATACCGCGCGTTTGAATATGCGAGTCAATGGCTTAAGTGATGACAATGTGCATTACAACGAAGCCGATGTGTTTAAGTTGCTACGCCAGTACCGCGATGAAGGTAAAACCTTTGATGTGATTGTGCTCGACCCACCAAAGTTTGCTGATAACAAATCGCAGCTTAACGGTGCTTGCCGCGGTTATAAAGATATCAATATGATTGCGCTGCAATTATTAAATCCTGGCGGCGTGCTGTTGACCTTCTCTTGTTCGGGATTAATGCCTGCGGATTTGTTCCAAAAAATCGTTGCAGATGCAGCATTAGATGCCAAACGTGAGATCCAATTTATCGAGCGTTTAAGCCAAGCGAGCGATCATCCGATAGGTAGTGCTTTCCCCGAAGGGTTTTATCTTAAAGGGTTAGTGGCGCGGGTCTGGTAATCGGTCGATTGTGTTACGACCATAAAAAATGCCGGTGCAGTTGCAACCGGCATTTTTGTATCCTGCACTGGTGTCTTGCGAGTAACCTCAAGCGGTAAAGGTTTTAACGCCTTCAGGGGTACCAACCAGTAACACATCGGCGCCGCGTTTTGCGAACAGACCATTAGTGACCACACCCACAATGGCATTGATCTTATCTTCTAATTCTTTCGGATTGAGGATCTTAAGATTGTAAACATCGAGGATCACATTACCGTTATCAGTGATAACGCCTTCGCGGTAAACAGGATCACCACCCAGTTTTACCAGTTGGCGAGCCACGTAAGAGCGCGCCATCGGGATCACTTCAACGGGCAGTGGAAATTCACCCAAGATATCTACTTGCTTAGTGTTATCCACGATACAGACAAACTTTTCAGCCACAGCTGCAACGATTTTTTCGCGGGTTAATGCCGCGCCACCACCTTTGATCATGTCCATGTGGCCGTTGATTTCATCGGCACCATCGACATAGACAGATAATTTATCGACGCTGTTTAAGTCATAAACCGGGATGCCAAGGGCCTTCATTTTTTGCGTTGAAGCTTCAGAGCTTGATACTGCGCCTTCAATATCAGCCTTCATGGTCGCCAAAGCATCGATAAAGTGGTTAACGGTTGAGCCTGTGCCCACACCCACAATGCTGTCCTTCTCAACGTATTTGAGTGCAGCCCAGCCCGCAGCTTTTTTCATTTCATCTTGAGTCATGTTGACATCCTGTTATGGCAAATGAATAAAAATTCTGAGGTGAGTATACTCTTTTCCGCCAAACAATGTGGCGCAATTGCACTCTGGCTGTGATCCCGCTAGCAGCGCTCACTTATTTCATCTAAGTACAGCTTGAGCACCTAAGTTCAGCCCTTAGGTGAAATACATTTCACTATTGACGATTATCTATACGGGCTTAATCTAACTAAGTTACTATTGCTAAAGCAGAATCGGAAAAACAAAATCATTGGTTTAAGGGAGTATGTATGGCAGGGGCGAGTTTATTAACCTTACTCGACGATATTGCATCCATTTTGGATGATGTGGCACTGATGAGTAAGGTTGCGGCCAAGAAAACCGCAGGGGTATTGGGCGACGATTTAGCCTTGAATGCGCAGCAGGTGACAGGCGTGAGTGCCGACCGTGAATTACCGGTTGTCTGGGCGGTGGCGTTAGGCTCTTTTCGCAATAAATTGATTTTAGTGCCAGCGGCCATGTTGATCAGTGCCTTTATCCCCTGGGCCGTGACACCATTATTGATGTTTGGCGGTTTATTTTTATGTTTTGAAGGCTTTGAGAAATTACATCACAGTTATAGCCACCGAAAAGATAAACATTCAGAGCAGGCTGAGCCTGATGTGGCAGATATTAGCGATTTAGCTGCCTATGAAAAGGAAAAAGTGCAGGGCGCGATTCGTACCGATTTTGTTCTCTCGGCGGAGATTATCGCCATTACCTTAGGCATAGTCGCAGATAAGTCACTCTCGACCCAGTTTTTTACCCTCGCCGTTATCGGTATTGTAATGACGGTTGGCGTTTATGGATTAGTGGCGGCCATTGTAAAAATGGATGATGCGGGGTTGTACCTCAGCCAGCGTCAGGGCGAATCAAGTTTCACACGCTTTAATCGTAAAGTGGGCTTTGGTTTACTCAGCGCTGCGCCTCTATTGATGAAGAGCTTAACCATTATCGGTACGGCAGCCATGTTTATGGTGGGCGGCGGGATTCTAACCCATGGCCTGCATTGGGTGAGTGAGCAAATTCACCATGCGGAGCAATGGGTGTCGGCTATTGCTGTTGTAGGCCCAGTGCTTGGCTTACTGACGCCGAGTGTGCTCAATGCATTCTTTGGCATTGCAGCGGGCGCCGTGGCGGTATTGTTGATGACGGGTATTCAAAAGCTGCGTAGCTAATCGGTTTTTTATCCTTTATTGCTAGCCATTGTTGAGGTGGCTAATCCGAGTAGTGCGAGCGCGAAGGTGCTCGCCGCTATTATTTCCAGCACTCAAGGTCGATACGATGCAATTAATGCGTAATTGCCTTTCTCCCAATAAGTTGGCTTGGCTGCGTCAGGAATTAGGCGAACATGCCGAGGGGCTGATCGCGGCTATGGATGCGGCGGGGAGTCAATATCTGGCTAGTTTGCTAGAGCCTCAAGCGGGAGACTTATCATCGCCCGAATCGCAACTCAAGTTTGCATGGTTTCAACAAAAGCTTGCCTTAACCACGCGCTTAACCGATGCAGAGCTTACTCTGTTACCGGTTTTATCGCTAGAGAGCAGGCATGTTGAGTTGGTCACGCCCGAGTATTTGGCGACCGCGTTACAGCAACTTAGCCGTGAATCTGTATTAGGATTTGATACCGAAACGCGGGCAAGCTTTGAGCCGAGCGTTCAACATCCCTTGAGCTTAGTGCAATTGGCGACTGCAGATACCTGCTATTTATTTCAGCAGGCGGTGCTTGGGGACGCATTCGCTCAGCTTAAACCGCTACTTGAAAACGAGCAGATCTTAAAGGTTGGAATTGGACTGAGGGGCGATGGGCAAGCCCTTAAGCGAGACTGGAACATTCTCGTCTCGCCCAGACTCGATCTTAATTGGGCGATGGCGCAACTTGGTGCGGGGAAGGAAATGGGTACGCGGCAATTGGTGGCGGTATTGCTGCACCAGCGTATCGACAAACCTAAAAAAATCACCCTTTCGAATTGGCAGCAAGTGCCTTTATCTCCAGCGCAAATTCAGTATGCCGCCCTCGATGCGTTAGCAGCGAATCATTGTTTTTGGCAGTTAATTGAAAAGCTGCGAGGGTTTTATGGTAAGACGAGTGCGGAGAATAAATCCTTACTGCCAACAAATTTAGCCGCAAGATTAGCGAGTTATTTTAATCCGTGTTAAGACTTGGGGTTAAGCGGCAAGAATAAGCATGAGGGGGAGAAATGTTAGATGCGATTTGTGTGCTCACTACCGAGGGCGAAGCTGTGGTTGAACATCCGCAGCCACTAAATTCGCTAGCCCCTCTGGCAATCACGGGCGTAACCTATAGCGTATTTAAGTTCCAGCAATTGCCCGAGGCAGAGATTGAGCGTCTGCGTCAGCATTTATATTGTCCAGCCTGTTATCGCAAAGCCTATTTTCGCAAGGCTTCTAAGGATGGAAAAGCCGCCTGTTTTGGCTCCCGCTATCATCAACTTGATTGCATTGAATTTAATCCGTCTGCGCAAAAGTCCCGTGAAGAGCAAGATGCCCTTGAAGTGCAGCAACAACTGCTTGAGGCTGATGCCTTAGTTATTGATTTTTCGCTTAAGCCCACTAAGCATGAGCCCAGTAAAAAACGCCAGCTTAAATCCGACCTCAAAGTAGCGGATATTCAAGCCAATAAGATCAGCGATAACGCTAGCAATATTGGCGTAGTATCGGCGCTTGTGGACTCTGTGCAGGAGCCCAAAGCTAACTATCAAACCACGCAAGATAAGCCTGAAATTGCCTTAGTAGGGAAGCGAACTCCCAGCCAAGGCTTAGAGAAATTGCTCCATAGCCTGCTGCGCGGCTCCGACCTCGCCAAATCTGATCTGTGGGTTTACACCGATGATGAGCGTAAATACCGCTGGCGGGCGAAAAATCTATTTGTGAATTTCGCCGATGCCGATCCCACCGATAACAAACCCCATCTATATTGGGGCACCTTGTCCCATTGCGATCCTTTGATGACTTGGCTAAATCCTGCAGATAGCAAGGATATCGGTATTCCGATTGAGGTGGTCAAAACCAAATTGTTTAAGCAGTTTAACATTACGGATAAACGTGACTTAGAAGGCGCGGGGATTATCTTGTTTGGTAAGTGTTTTTGGAACAAGGATAAAACGCGCAAAATTATTCAACTTTGGGACAATGACTTACGGCGGATTTTTATCTCAACCCTTGAAGATTAAGGTGAACTCCTTAGGGCGTGTTGACGTTTCAGGGTTATTTTTGCAGCAATTTGGCTGGCTTTTATGCAAGACAAAGTCCGTGCAGTGTAGTTATTCTACATAAACGGACGATAACGCGGCAGAAAAGCCAGCCAAATGCTGCCCGAAGGGGTCGTCTGGCAAGCCCTTGCTCTTACTTTCTGTCATAAGAGCAGCTCGTCATTTGAGTGAATAACGACACATCATTCCTCGTTTCGCGAGCACGAACTTGCCAGAACGAACAAAATTTAATCTCGAAACGTCAACACGCCCTAGCCATCATGCCAAATTGTAAGGTCGTAATGTAACGCTTTCATGGGGGCAAGCCATGCCAAGCATGGCGTTTTTGGTTTCTTTGGGGATTTATTCATGCGCTTTAGTGCTCAAAACCGGAATTTATGATAGTGATTGACAGGATGAGATGCTGACTTTTTCAGCTTTATGCCAATTAAATCAACAGTAGACATTAAACTTGTTTGAAAAAACCTCAGTTAATTAAGTTTGTCATAAAAAGTCCTTTACCTTTGAGAGTGCTTTTAGCATAATGCCCCACGTCAACAGGGGTGTAGTTCCAATTGGTAGAACAGCGGTCTCCAAAACCGATGGTTGCGGGTTCGAGTCCTGCCACCCCTGCCAAATAAAACAACGGCTTGCATAGAAATATGCGAGCCGTTTTATTTTGTCCGTAAATTATATTTTTCCTTGGTGCATTTGCTTACATTTGTTAACTAAAGGTGTTTGCAACTTTCGTCGTGTCTAACATACAATCGCAAGCCTTATCGTTTGAGGATGTATGGCTTGAATTCTGTGATGCGACCAAGACGCACATTGGCACTATGGCTTGCTGCCATCTTAGTGCTGTTGTCTGTTGCGCTTGCGGCCCACAGCGTTGCCCATGCCAGTGATGATGCCAAGGCCGATTGTGTGCTGTGTCTGCATCAGCACCCGTTACAGCATGCCATTTCTTACTCATCCTTTGATTTTCTGCTCGCGCAACAGACCTACATTTCGGTTGAGTTTCGTGTTGTTTCCTTTAAGACACCATTTTGGCGACACTTCAATAGTCGTGCTCCTCCAGTAACAGCCTAACTTACTATTTCAAAAATTATTTAAATCAATTTGAGCGCCTTGGCTTAACCAAGGCGCGTAATGCTGTTTATATTTTGGAGTTAACATGGCTGCTTATTTTATTAGCAATCGCGCAGCGCTGCTGGGCGTGGTGTTATTTGTGTTTGATTCGAGTCTAACTGCGTTAGCGGTAGAGGATGCCCTTCACAATACGGCGATACCGGATAGCGATATCGAGCGTTTAAGTATTCATTATCGTCAGGCCTATCGTGGCAATGTGCCTGCAACTGAGCTTCCCCAAGCCATTAGCGTGCTGGATGAGCAACTGATTAAAGACTCTGGGCTGACACGTTTCCAAGATTTGCTGGATTATTCCGCCAGTGTCGCGCGGCAAAACAATGGCGGCGGTTTGTGGGATAGCTTTTCCCTGCGCGGGTTTCCAGGTAATGAAAATATGCCGTCGGGCTATTTAATCAATGGCTTTAATGGTGGCCGAGGTTTTAGTGGCCACAGAGATTTATCGAATGTCGCCTATGTGGAAATTTTAAAAGGCCCGGGTTCCGCCCTCTATGGTCGCTCTGAGCCCGGTGGTACAGTAAATATTGTGACGAAGAAGCCCCAGTATCAAACCAGTGGCTATTTAAAGGCATCAAAGGGAAGTTTTGATCAATATCGCTTGGAAGGAGATGTTACTTCTGGGATTACCGACACCTTGGCCTTTCGGATTAATGGTGCTTGGCAGGAGCATGATAGTTTTCGCGATTATGTGTTTAGCGATAAAAAAATCGTCACTCCATCGCTGCGCTGGCAATTGTCGGATGAGTCTTCACTCTTATATGAGGTTGAATATCTCAAACAAGAACAGCTATTTGACCGCGGTATTGTGGTCCTCAATAACAACTTTAACACAGTGCCTCGTTCGCGTTACTTGGGCGAACCCAATGATGGTGCGACAACGGTTGATGCCACAGGGCATCAGTTAACCTATGAGTATGAGTTGAGCGATGATTGGTCGCTTACCGCTGGCTACAACTACCGCGATTCGAGTTTAAATGGCTATTCTTCAGATGCGGAATTAGCCAAGGGACGCCAATCCTTATATGACGATGGGCGAACGTTAACCAGACAACATCGTTATCGGGATTACGCCTCAGAGGATCATTCTGTACGCGCTGAATTAAGCGGTCAGTTCGATACTGGCGGGCTTAGACACAATCTGCTTTTGGGGGCTGATGCCTATCATTACCGGCTTAAAACAGGGCTTTACCGCTATCGAGGCCCAAAGGGAGCCTATGCTATCGATATTTTTGCGCCGCAGTATGGCGCGGCTCAGCCTGATGTCAGTTTGCTGTACGAAAATCGTGAGACGCAAAATGCCTGGGGTGCCTATTTACAAGATCAGTTGGATTTGACCGGGCACTGGAAACTGCATCTTGGCTTAAGGTTTGATCGTTATCGTCAGGAAATCGCTGAGCAGGTAAAAAGCAGCTTGTCGGATCAAACCGACCAAAGAGTCAGCCCTAAGGTAGGGTTAGTCTATCAATGGTCTGAGGCGTTAAGCTTTTACGGCTCCTATTCGGAAGGTTTTTTGCCGCTTTCAGGCACAGACTATGCAGGGAACCCTTTCGAACCCGAAGAAAGTCAATCAGTTGAGCTAGGTATTAAATTCAATAGCACTGGGTTTGGGGTGCTGCCAATCAATGGCAGTCTGGCGTGGTTTGATGCGCAAAAGAGCAATATCTTGACCTCAGATCCGGTGAATGTGGGCTTTTCGGCGACCTTAGGCGAAGCCAAAAGTACCGGTCTTGAGTTGGATTTAGCGGCAGAGCTGACCGAGAACTTAGAGGCTAAGTTATCCTATGCCTACCTTAATACCCGTACTGCAAACGATAGTCTCAATCTGGACTGGGGTGTGCTTATTCCTGCCGGAAGTCCGCTGGTCAATGTGCCTAAACATACAGGCAGTTTAGTGCTTAAGCAGGACTTAAATGATTTTTCGATTGATGGTCATTTGGGCGTAACTTGGCGCTATGTGGATTCGCGTTTAGGGGATTCTGCTGATCCGAGTTTTCAATTACCGAGTTATCAGCTGCTTGGTGTGTTTTTCGCTACTCGACTTGGCGAAAGCGTAAGTCTGGCACTCAATGTCGATAACTTGTTGGATGAGCACTATATTGCCAGTAGTTATTCGGCGCTATGGCCCGTACCGGGTGAGCCACGTAATGTTAAAGTGAGTGTGAGTTATGAGTTCTAATTCCCCGATATTAAGTGGGATTGAGCTGGTGGCGCCTCAATCCCATGGGCGAAGTCGCATTAACAGTATCGATATGATGCGCGGCTTAGTGATGCTTATCATGTTGCTCGACCATGTGCGGGAGCAGTTTTTCCTGCATATGCAGGTGAGCGATCCTATGGATTTGAGCACGACAACTTGGGATCTCTTTGTCAGTCGCTTTGCCGCGCACTTTTGTGCGCCTGTTTTTGTCTTTTTAACCGGAGTATCCGCGTGGCTCTATGCAAATCGCGGTCATGGCGAGCCTCGCTCAGTACGTGTTTTTTTACTCAAAAGGGGATTATTTTTGATCGCCCTTGAAGTGCTGGTGATTAATTTTTCATGGATGGGAAATTACCACACTCTCTGGTTACAGGTGATTTGGGTGATAGGGCTTAGCATGTTGGCCTTAGCTGCTCTCATCAAGTTGCCAAGGTTGTGGATGGCACTATTGGGATTACTGATCGTCTTTGGACATAACCTGTTGTCGCCCATTCATTTTGAACCCGATACTTGGGGTTATAGTCTATGGACGATTCTGCATGATAGAGGTTACTTAATTGCTGAGGGCGATCTTAAGCTGAAAGTTAGTTATCCGCTGCTGCCTTGGATAGGTGTGATTTTACTTGGTTATGTTGCTGGGCCATTATTCAGTCGAAAGTTCGAGGCTTGGCAGCGTCAGCAAAGATTAATGCTGTTGGGAGTGGGGTGCTTTGCGTTTTTTTGTCTGCTGCGTGGCTTTAATCTCTATGGTGAGACGCTCCCTTGGCAGGTTGGAGAGAGTATCGGTCAAACCTTAATGTCAGTGTTTAATTTGACTAAGTACCCGCCATCGCTAAGCTTTTTGTTGGTGACCTTAGGGGGGATGTTTTGTGGTCTTGTGCTGTTTGAGCGTTATTTCGCTGCAGGTAGCTTGTTTAGTTGGATTGGGCAGAAGTTAGCCGTGTTTGGTTCTGTGCCGATGTTTTTCTATATCCTGCACTTGTATGTGCTGCTGTTGCTGTACTTGGTCGCGAAGGGATTATTTGGTGCAAACCATGGTGAGCTATTTGGCGTTGCGCATATGGGGTGGGTATGGTTGATTAGCTTAGTTTTGATCCCGTTACTCTATTATCCGGTGAGCTGGTTTAGTCGCTACAAAAGCCAAAGCCAGCAAGCTTGGTTGAAGTATCTGTAAATAAAATATGGCGAATAAAAATGGCCGAGCATGTGTTGCTCGGCCATTTTGCTTAGGGATGATGAAAGGAAAATTATTCGCTTAATAAGCTGCGCAGCATCCAAGCATTTTTTTCATGGATTTGGATACGCTGAGTGAGTAAATCTGCAGTGGCCTCATCATTAGCTTGGCTGACTAAGGGATAAAGGGCACGGGCATTTCTAATCACCACTTCTTGATCACTTAACAGTTCACGGATCATGGTTTCGGCTTTAGTGACACCTTGATCTTCATGGATTTCGGTCAGCTTGGCATAGGCTGAATAGGAGCCTAATGCCCTTGCGCCTAATGCTCGTACTCGTTCGGCGATTAAATCGACCGCTAAAGCCAGTTCGGTATATTGTTGTTCAAACAATAAGTGCAAGCTGGTGAACATAGGACCAGTGACGTTCCAGTGGAAGCTGTGGGTTTTAAGGTAAAGGCTATAGCTGTCGGCCAATAACTGATTTAACCCTGCAGCGATTTCTTCTCTATGAGCTTGGTTGATGCCGATGTTAATCATGGAATTCTCCTCCTATTGTCCTACTCGATGATCATAGATTACCTTAATCGCTAAACATATAAAGCGGTTAAAATAGATTTTATCAATCTGTTATTTAGATTTAAAGTTCAATTTTGAGAGTGATTTTCCGAAGGATTATCTTGGTGGCCATAACATTAATAGCCTAGAGCTGGTATCCTTTAGCCCATGTCAGTTACCAGTGAAAATCCTATTAACCCATGAATAAATCAGCCTATTTAGCCGCGATGGGTATCACTTCTTGGCGGCTTCGAGATACTAAAGTGCGACCTTATCAAGTGGTTTGGGATGCAGATGATATGCTTTCAGCCGCTGAGTCACTCATTGATACGGTCCTTGGCTTAATTGGCGTCAGTAAAGATGACTGTGAGTTCAATACTGAGCCACATAAGGGAAAACCGATTGTGTGGGATATGCGCAATCAAAGAGTCAGGCCAAGAGTCGCGTGGTTGGTCTCTGATCCCTTAGCCGATTTACTCACCCGCAGCGAAGCTAAGCGCGCATTGTGGGCGCAAATTTGCCAGTGGCGCGAACAGCAATTAACGGCTTAAGCCGTTTTATTGCGCCGTGTTTTGGATACATTATCGTTAGCTATCTTTAAAGTTGGATTGTTCCGTGAGTTATCAAATCATTAAAAAACTTAACGAATCGCTGCAAATTGTGCTCCTTGACCCCAGTGATGTGGACCAGATGGCGCAGATTGAGGCGAGTGCCCATTCCCATCCCATGAGTCTGAATAATCTTGCTGATTGTTTTGGACATTTGTACCGCGTCTTCGGGTTAACTCACACCAGTGGCCAACTATTCGGCTTTGCTATTATTCAGCAAATTGTCGATGAGGTAACCTTGCTCGATATTTGTTTAGTGCCAGCGGAGCAAGGGCAAGGCTTTGGACGTTTACTGCTAGATGCCATTATCGAGGATGCTAAAAACGCTGGTGCCGTGGTGGTTATGCTAGAGGTGCGGGAGTCGAATCTTGCCGCGCGCGCCCTCTATCAAAATCGGGGCTTTGTCGAAACGGGGCGCCGCAAAGGTTATTATCTTTTGGCTGAGGGCAAAGAAGATGCGATTTTGATGGATTTAGCGCTTAGTGAAACAGCCTAACCCTATCGCCATTCAGCCATAAAAAAACAGCGCCGCAGCGCTGTTTTTTCATCAAAGTAAAGTGTTACTTCACTTCTTTACCTTGGGCTTGTAAGTCAGCATGGTAGCTTGAACGCACTAATGGACCACAGGCTGCGTGAGTAAAACCCAGCTCATCGGCAAGGGCTTTTAGCTCATCAAACTCTGCGGGTGATACGTAACGCTCAACCGGCAGATGGAACTTAGATGGTTGCAGGTATTGGCCTAAGGTCAGCATTTCGACCTTGTGCTCACGTAAGTCGCGTAGCACTTGGGCGATTTCATCGTTGGTTTCGCCTAGACCCATCATCAGTCCCGACTTAGTCGGTACATTTGGGTGACGCTCTTTAAAGCGTTTTAGTAGGTCGAGGGACCATTGATAGTTCGCCCCTGGACGCGCCTTGCGATAGTGCATAGGTGCGGTTTCGAGGTTGTGGTTGAACACATCAGGCGGCTCGGTCGACAGTATGTCGAGGGCGGCGTCGATACGGCCACGGAAATCGGGGACTAAGATCTCAATCTTAATTTCTGGATTGAGTTTGCGGATCTCGCGGATACAGTCGGCAAAGTGCTGGGCTCCGCCATCACGCAGGTCGTCGCGGTCAACCGAGGTGATGACCACGTATTTCAGCTTCATATCGCGGATGGTTTGTGCCAGCTTAACGGGTTCCTGCTCATCAGGCTTGAGAGGACGACCATGGGCCACGTCACAGAAGGGGCAACGGCGAGTACAAATTGCACCCAAAATCATAAAGGTTGCTGTGCCGTGGTTAAAACATTCTGCCAAGTTCGGGCAGGAGGCCTCTTCACAGACCGAGTGCAGGCCGTTAGCGCGTAACGCTTGCTTAATGTCGAGAATGCGTTGGTTAGATGCGGGCAGTTTAACCCTTAACCAATCTGGTTTGCGTAACATGGTTTCGCGCTCAGAGGGCACGATTTTAACCGGAATACGTGAGACCTTTTCGGCATCTCTTAATTTGACTCCGGGTTGTAAACGTTCAGGCCTATTCATGACGCTGCTAATCCTTGATGATGAACGAGATGTTGGTAGCCCAATAGTTGGCTAAGGGTAATAATGAGTTGGTCGCCGGCTTCTATCACAGTTTGTGGGCCGCCCAGTTCCCTGCATTGCACCATTTCAAGGCCTGCATAACCACAAGGGTTAATACGGCGAAACGGCGCCAAATCCATATCGACATTCAGTGCTAGGCCATGGAATGAGCAGCCTTTACGGATCCTAAGACCTAAGGAAGCCACTTTGCGCTCATCCACATACACACCTGGCGCATCGGCCTTGGCGTAGGCATTGATAGTGTATTTGGCGAGCATATCTATGATGCTTTGCTCGATATACGTCACGAGCTGGCGGACACCAATCTTGCTGCGTTTAATATCGAGGAGTGGGTAGACAACCAATTGCCCCGGCCCGTGGTAAGTGACTTGGCCGCCACGATCTACTTGGATCACGGGAATATCGCCCGGATTCAAAATATGTTCGCTTTTACCGGCTTGGCCTTGGGTAAACACAGGTGGATGTTCAACGATCCACAGCTCGTCTGGGCTATCGTTGTTACGAGTATCAGTGTAATGCTGCATCGCATGCCACACTGACTCGTAATCTTGTTGTCCCAGATGCCGAATATGCAAAGTGGTGTTTTGCAAGGGCAACCTCTCCCCTAGAATTGAGTGGCGCTATTATACGCCTCTTGGCCATAAATGTAAGATAGATCACACTTTATGACCTTGAGGAATATTTATAGTACGCGGCGCACGCCTTCGATGTTGGCGAGCTCTGTGTACAGGGTTTCGATATGATCTTTGCTGGTCACAGTGACGCGGATTGTGACTGAATAGTAGCTACCTTTGCTTGAGGCTTTAACTGTTGGTGAATAGTCGCCCGGTGCGTGTTTTTGCACTACCGCAACCACTCTGTCCGTTAAGGTTTCATGGGCATCCCCTACCACTTTGAAGGGAAAGGCGCAGGGGAACTCCATCAGTTCATCAAATTTCGTGTTTAACATCGTTGTGCTCTATAACCATTTTAATGGGAACTATATGGTGGCGATTATACCCGATTCAAGGGCGATACTCCCCCAAAAACAACTAAGCCACCCGAAGGTGGCTTAGTTTTTGTGAGCAGGATTAGCTAAACCAACCAGAAAACAGTTGCTTAAAGTAATCGACTAATTTACTGAACCAGCTGCCTTCGTTGACTTCTTGTAAGGTGACCAGTGGGAATTGTGCAATATCTTTACCATCTAACTGGAAGTATAAGCGGCCCACGGTTTCGCCTTTTTTCAGTGGCGCATCGAGTGGCTTAGTCAGCTCGAAGTTTGCTTTCAAGTCTTTTGCGCGGCCACGGCTGACGGTGATTGGTGTATCGGTCGCGACACCTAAATCCACAGTGCTTTTATCGCCGTACCAAATTTGTTGGGTAACGAAGCTGTCACCAGCCTTGTATGGAGTAACAGTTTCGAAGAAGCGGAAACCATAGGTGAGCAGTTTTTTACTTTCTGCTTTACGGGCGGCTTCACTTTGAGTACCCATAACAACCGAAATTAAACGCATACCGTCTTTTGTGGCTGACGCGACTAAGTTATAACCCGCGCCAGAGGTGTGACCGGTTTTGATACCATCCACATTCATGCTGTTATCCCACAACAGGCCGTTGCGGTTATATTGCTTGATGCCATTGAAGGTATAGTATTTTTCGCTGTAGATGCGATATTCTTCAGGTACGTCGCGGATCAGTGCCGCGCCTAAAAGCGCCATATCATAGGCGGTCGTTTTGTGGTTTTCTGAATCAAGTCCGTGGGAGTTTTCAAAATAGCTATCACGCATTCCTAGCTGTTTTGACCATGAGTTCATCATGTCGACGAAAGCGCCTTCGGTGCCTGCGATATGTTCCGCCATCGCCACACAGGCATCGTTACCTGATTGGATGATGATCCCGCGGTTTAAATCGGATACTTTTACGGTTTTACCCACTTCGATGAACATTTTTGATGAGTCAGAGAAGTTTTTTGACCAAGCATTTTTACTGATGGTGACATCATCATCGGGGGAAACGTTACCTGCTTTAATTTCCTGACCAATGACATAACTGGTCATCATTTTGGTTAAGCTGGCAGGGTTTAAGCTTTCGTAGGCATTTTCTTCGGCAATGATTTGGCCTGAATAATAATCCATCAAGACGTAAGCCTTGGCGGCAACGGTTGGTGCATCAGGGGTAACAATCGGCTGCGCAGCATAAACAGGAAGAGAAACACTCGAAATTAGCAGCAATGTCTTAATGGGACTTTTTACAAAATTCATCATTAACTTAGCACGTCTTTTTGGTTGTATTGAAAGAAAAGGCAAAATAGTTTCGCGAGTATATCACTCTTCGACAAAGGTTTTCAGTGAAGGTTCCTTCATCTGTGGTATTTTTAAGCTAAATCGACATCATAATGTGAGCGGTCACTTCTCCGAAACGATATAACCTGCGGGGTAACCGTCTTGCTTCACTTTAATCAGTAATCTGTCGGCAAGCTCTGCTTGGCCGATTGGACCGAGCTGTAGTCTAAACATATTGTTTGCCGGTTGTACACGGGTCTTGACCTGATATTTCTTTTCTAGATCCTTAGCCATTTTATGGAGTCGTTGTTTATCCTTAGAGGCCACTAACTGGATGTAGTGGTTTCCTGAGGAGTGAACACTGGCAATGGCTGACTGGGTTGCGGCTTTACTGCCTATATAGATGACATCCAATTTAATCCGAGCCGTGCCCGTGCCTAACATACCGAGCTTATAAGCCGCAGCATAGGACAAGTCTAATATCCGCTCCGAATGGAAGGGGCCGCGATCGTTAATGCGGATAATCACTTGCTTATTGTTATCTAAGTTGGTGACTCTGGCATAGCTTGGTAGTGGTAAGGTTTTATGGGCTCCAGACATGCCGTACATATCGTAGGGCTCACCATTGGACGTCTCATAGCCGTGAAATTTTTCACCGTACCATGAGGCTCGGCCTGTTTCGGAAAATCCTTCACCTGAATTTAATACCGTATAGGACTCACCATAAACCGTATAGGGCTTATTACCGCGGCGGCTATAGGGTTCATATTTGGGTGTCGCATTCGGTACATGATCCACATTGGGTGGATTAAGGGGCATCTTATCGTTTTTAAGTGAATAGCGCCCCTTGTTAGGTTCCATGTTCTTATTCTTATTACTGGCAGATGCAGAGGCAGAATTAGAACTCGAACAGGCCGCCAATACAAAACAGCAACTGAGCATCAAGAGCGGTAAAATATTATTTTTTAGCGTCATGTTGTTGCTTCAGTTGTTGGCTAAATTGATATACAGCCATTGAATACAAAGGACTACGATTGTAACGGGTGATCACATAAAAGTTATTTAACCCTAGCCAGTAATCTTTGCTACCCACTTGTTCAAGTTCGATAAGCATGGCTTTTTGTGAGGCATCCACATCTCTAGCATTGGTCAGTGATAAAGTCGGTGAGAGGATATCTGAGACCTTGTAATGCAACTTTTCACCTGCCCACACTTTAGCCTTAGGTGCATTGGCACTGCGATTGACTAAAGGTAAGGCTACCGGTGCATTCAATTGCCAACCATGTTCATGGAAGTAATTGGCAACACTGCCAATGGCATCATCAGGGCTTTTGAGTAAATCACGATTACCGCTGCCATCAAAATCTACGGCATAGTGGCGGTAGCTTGAAGGAATAAACTGCCCGAAACCCATTGCGCCAGCGTAGGAGCCTTTGAGGCTATCGATATCTAAATGTTCCTCTTTAACCAGTTTCATTAACTCGCCAAATTCCTTGCGGAAAAAGGTGGCTCTCGGCTCGTAATAAAACCCTAAGGTATAGAGTGCATCAATAACTGGGTAATTACCTGTGTATTGCCCATAAAAAGTTTCAATACCGATAATGGCGACAATAATTTGCGGCTCAACTTGGTAATTTGACGCGGCTTTAGCGATTGCTTTTTCGTGTTTTTTCCAGAAGGCCAGCCCCGCGTCGAGACGTTTTTCGGTTAAGAAAATCGGGTAATACTTATGCCAAGGTTTGGCTTCCCAAGGGCGAGAAATCGCATCAATTACCGCTTGATTGTATTTGGCTTTGGCAAGAAAGGTTTCGACTTCTGCCTTCGTAAAGCCTTGTGCCATTTGCGTTTTAATAAACTCAGCCTTTAAGGCTTCGGGTAACACGGGCGTTGGTGCTGGCGTTGTCACGGCGACACTTATTGGCTGCGTAGTGTTAACGGGATCGTTAGCCGTTGAACAGCCAATAAGGTATGAACTGAGGCAAAGCACTGCCAATGGAGCTAAATAAGCTCGGAGAATAGGCATTAAAAAGTCCCTAAAATTATCTATCTACAAAACGTCTATGGGTATGAATGCTCATCAGAATGCCAAATCCTGTCATCAATGTCAGCATTGAGGTGCCGCCATAGCTGACAAGGGGCAAAGGCACGCCTACCACAGGCAGAATACCTGAAACCATGCCAATGTTCACAAAAACATAAACGAAGAAAGTCAATGTGATACTGCCTGCAAGTAATCGTGCAAAGCTCGTTTGGGCGTTGGAGGCAATCACTAAGCCACGTCCAATGATGTAAAGATACATTAGGAGCAGGATAATGCTGCCAATCAGGCCAAACTCTTCGCCGATCACCGCAAAGATAAAGTCAGTATGACGCTCGGGGATAAATTCTAACTGGGATTGGGTGCCATCGAGCCATCCTTTACCCCAAAGACCGCCTGAGCCGATGGCGATTTTTGACTGGATAATATGATAACCCGCACCGAGGGGATCTTGCTCTGGATCGAGCAGGGTTAACACTCGAGTCCTTTGGTAATCGTGCATCAAGAAGTACCAGAGAATGGGCAAAAACGCCAATACGGCGGCAATAAAGCCGCCGACAATCGCCCAGCTCATCCCTGATAAAAACAGCACGAAAATACCCGATGCCGCAACCAAAATTGAGGTGCCGAGATCGGGTTGTTTAGCAATTAACAGTGTGGGTATCAGCAGAATAACGCCCGCGCCCGCCAAATAACGTTTTTTAGGGGGCAAAGGGAACTTACTGATATACCAAGCCATAGTGATGGGGAAGGCGAGTTTAATTAGCTCTGATGGCTGAAACTCCATAAAACCTAAGTTTAACCAGCGCTGCGCACCTTTATTGATTTCCCCAAAAAAGTGTACCGCCAGCAGAAGGACTACCCCTGCAAGGTAAATCGGCAGTGCCCAACGTTTTAGTGCTTCAGGATTGATTTGTGCCATCGTAAACATGACGCATATGGATAAAAACATCCTAAACAGTTGTCTTTCCATCATGCCAAGGTCTTCACCACTGGCGGAATAGATGACGAAGAGGCCAAAGCCCATGACGGCAAGGAGGCCGAGTAGTAAGGGCAAGTCGATATGTAATCGTTGCCAGATATTTTGACGTTGATGGGCACTCATGGCGTTGGTTTCCAAGTGTCTCTGAGCATATATTCATCGAGCATGGCGCGGGCCACAGGGCCTGCGTTTGCCCCACCCCAACCGGCGTTTTCCATTACCACAGCCAGCACGATTTTTGGATTTTCAAAGGGCGCATAGGCGACAACGAGGGCGTTATCGCGGAAATGCTCGGCAATTTTGTTAGCATCGTATTTGGTGTTTTCTGCGACACCAATTACCTGCGCCGTACCGGTTTTCATCGCCGCCGTATAGCTTGCGTCGGTGAAGCGGGATTTATGGGCGGTTTGGCGCATGGCTTCGTTGATGATTTTCCAGTTACGCGGATTTTTAAGCTCAATTGGCGGTAACTCGTTAATTGGCGAATCAATTTTCGCTGTATTATCTTTGATTGACTTTAACAAATGCGGCGGAAAACGACGGCCATTATTGGCGAGAATGGCTGTTGCACTGGCAAGTTGCAATGGTGTTGCTGTCCAGTAACCTTGGCCAATACCGACTGAAATCGTGTCGCCAATATACCAAGCTTGGTTGTACTTTAAGCGTTTCCATTCCTTTGAAGGCATGTTGCCCGTCGACTCTTCGAAAATGTCGACACCGGTATTTTGGCCAAAGCCAAATTGCTCCATAAAACGAGCGATAGGGTCGACACCGATTTTGTAAGCCAATTCATAGAAGTAGGTATCGCAGGATTCTACGATAGCACTGTAGACGTTTACCCAGCCATGGCCCCAACGTTTCCAGTCGCGGTATTTACGCTCAACGCCGGGAATTTGCCAAAAGCCAGGGTCCCAAATGCGGGTGTGTTCAGTTACGGCTTTTTCATCCAGTCCCAGTAGGGCAATAATGGGTTTGACCGTTGATGCGGGCGCATATTGGCCTTGGGTAGCACGGTTAATCAGCGGCCGCGATTTATCGTTTAGTAAATCACTGTAATCTTTGCGGTTAATCCCTTGAACAAACTGATTGGGATCGTAACTAGGGCTGGATACTAAGGCTAAAATCCCGCCATCCCTTGGATCGATAGCAACAATAGAACCTTTATGCCCTTGGAGTAATTCCACGGCTTTTTGCTGCAATTGCAAATCGAGGGTGAGGTAAATATCTTGTCCCGGCTCTGGTGGCACAATTTTAAGGGTGCGGATAGTTCGGCCGCGGTTGTTCACTTCTTCCTCTAGGTGGCCAGGCGTACCGTGCAAGAGTGATTCATAAAATTTTTCAATGCCTTGCTTACCAATATCTTTAGTAGCGGCATAGTTTTTCCACTGATCGTTGCGCTCTAATTGGGCGCGATCTCGGGTGTTGATTTTGCCCACATAACCCAACACATGGGTGAGCTGACTGACATAGGGATAGTTACGTTTTAAACCCGCTTCGACGGTGATCCCTGGAAAACGATGTTGGTTCACGCTAAAAATAGCGACCTGTTCTTCGGTCAGCTGATTTTTTAGGGTTAAGGGCTTAAAGCGGCGGTGAAACTTTAATGCTTCGGTAAAGTTTTCACGCTCGTCGGGGCTGATCTCAATTAACTTACCCAATTCGTCCAAGGTTTCAGACATATTGGCAATTTTCTCAGGCACCAAATCGAGGGAATAAAAGGGTTGGTTCTCGGCGAGCAGCACGCCGTTTCTATCATAAATCAAGCCACGACTAGGGGCGATGGGGACGACCCGAATACGGTTGTCATTCGATCGTGTTGCGTAATCTTTATAGGATTCAACCTGAAGATGATAAAGATTGGTCACCAACATGCTAAGAAGGGCGACAACACAAAAAAAAGTGAACAGCGCACGGCGCTTAAATAGTGACGCCTCTGCGGCGTGGTCGTGCATGGTTATCCGCTTTTTTGGCGACACTTAGGCTATCTCCAGCTGATCCCATCCGGGTGGTTGATGACACTCGTTAACATCAAGATCCCGCTATTCTCTGTGATAAGGGTGATTGGTGTTCACGCTCCACGCGCGGTATAAGCTTTCGGCGACCACAATCCGCACGAGCGGATGGGGCAGGGTCAATGCCGAGAGGCACCAACTCTGATGGGCGGCTTCTTTACAAGCGGGGGCTAAACCTTCGGGGCCGCCAACCAGCAAGCTCACATCGCGGCCATCGAGTTGCCACTTATTCATGGCGCTCGCGAGTTCTGGGGTTGTCCAGTTTTTGCCGGGAAGATCTAAGGTGACAATGTGATTGCCCTTAGGGATCGCCGCTAACATTTGCTCGCCTTCCTTTTGTAGGATGCGCACTATGTCAGCATTTTTTCCGCGTTTGCCTGCAGGGATTTCGATAAGTTCCAGCGCCATATCCCGAGGAAAGCGGCGTTGGTACTCTTCAAAGCCGCGGGTGACCCAATCGGGCATCCGTGTCCCCACTGCGATAAGTTGCAACTTCATTAGGCTTGCTTTTCTGACCAGAGCTTTTCAAGCTGGTAGAAATCACGGGTTTGATCTTGCATAACATGCAGGATCACGTTGCCCATATCCACCAATACCCATTCGCTGCTGTCGCGGCCTTCGATACCGATTGGCGGAATGCCTGCGGCTTTCGCTTCGATCACGAGGTTTTCGGCGATAGCTTTAACATGGGTTTTAGATGTACCAGAGCAAATCACCATATAGTCGGTGATGTTAGATTGGTTGCTGACATCGATTACCACGACGTCACGGGCTTTTAAATCGTCGATTTTATCGACCACAAACTGCTTTAATTCGGCGCTCTGCACGCTGATGTACCTCATTCATTTTAAATAGCGCGCTAGTATATCAGTCTTAAGCGGTGGAATACATTGGCTTAGTGGCCGAGATTGCCAAAACTGGCACAAAAAATCGCCTAAGAAAAATAAAGCCGTTGTTTTTGAATGTAATTTAAAGTGACCGGTAGGAGGGTGTCCCGTGGAATTTCCCCCATTGCCAATTGTGAGCGGATTTGGGTTGAAGAAATATTCTGCGGGCTGATGTCGACGGTAAAGATGTGCCCATGTTGAGGGTGGCTTGAGATGCTTAAGGCGTCAATCGAAGCGTGACGAGCACTCAGTTCATGCTGCATACGGCTCTCTGCAGCTAAATGCCAGCCTGGACGCTGACAAACCACAAGATTGGCAAATTCAAACAGTTGTTGCCATTTATGCCAGCTTTGCAGCTGAATAAAGGAATCCATGCCCATGATAAAAAACAGTTCGTCATCGGGATAAAGCCGACTTAACTGTTTAAGGGTGACGACGGTATAGGATGGGCTGTCGCGTTTAGCTTCGATGTCACAGAGCTCAAAGCCGGGTAAACTTGTACATACCTGCGCCACCATTTCAAGCCGCTGCTCAGTGGTCGAGTGGGTGGTGTTTTTGTGCGGCGGAATATGATTGGGCATTAGCAGGATTTTATCCAGCTTGAGACTCGCTTTGACTTCCATCGCGGGGCGAATATGGCCGTAATGTATGGGATCAAAGGTGCCACCTAAAATTCCGATACGCATTAACACGCTGCCTTAATCTAAGTTGATATGGGCTAGATGACTGTGGGCTTTAGGATCGAATAATAAGCACAGATGACTGAGCCCTGTCCAATCTTCATGGCCTAATTGCTTTAAGTTCAATTCTAGCTTGGACGCAAAGGCGAGCATATGTTCGATTTGTGCAAGGCTTAAGCGCTGCAAGGCAGTTTGGTACAGCGGTTTGCGCTTATCCCAAATTCGATGCTTACCAAAAAGGCTATTGAGCGGCGAACCTTGCGCCTGTTCACTCTTTAGGCTGAGTAGTAATTGCAGCTCTTTAAATAAAGCCCAAAGTAAAATCGGCATGGCCGTGCCTTCACCGTTAAGCTGGGCAAGCATATGTTGGGCACTGTCTTGACGATTATTCAGCAGTGCATCGGTGAGTTGAAACACGGTAAAGCGGGACTGATCTTCAAAGTAGTGGCTTAACTCGTCAGCACCGATAGGCTTGCTTGGACTTAACAGTTGTAGCAACTGCATGGCTTGATCGGCGGCGAGTAAATTCCCTTCGTAGAGGGAGTACAACATGGCGCGCGCATCGGGCTGTAAATTAAGCTTAAAATGCGCGATACGAGAGTCGAGCCAACGTCTGAATTGGTCGCCTTCTGGCGTAGTGCAGGGTAAATAAATTCCTAAGCTGTCCAGCGTTTTGAACCATTTACTGTTGGTTTGCTCGCTGGCCAGTTTTGGGCCTTCGAGGATCAGCAGTACATCTGGACTGGGGGTTTGCAGCAAAGATTGCAGCGCCGCAGAGCCGTCGGCTCCAGGCTTGGCGCTCGGCAAGGTAAGCTCAATAATGCGCCGGCTGGAAAACAGGCTCATGGCCTGCCATTCCTGAGTTAAGTCGCCCCAATTAAAACCGGTTTCTTGAATTAATTGGACGCGCTCTTCAAAGCCTTGGCGTTTTGCTGCTTGGCGGATCTGATCCTTGGAGGTTTCGAGCAACCAAGGATCATCACCAAAAATTAGATAACAAGCGTGAAGCGGATTGAGGTGGCGGGAGAGTTGATCTGGATAAACACGCATTTAAGCAACTCTCCACATGTTATAGCAGTGCCACATTAATTTGGGCCCTGCATTAATTAACCTCTGTGCTGGCCATGGATTGCAAAATCCTATCGGCCGCTTGAATACGCATTTCTTTGACTAACAGTTCCATCTCACGGCTTTTCGCCAGTGCGGTGCGAGGATCGTCTAAGTAATCGCGGCGAATCTCAATCTTGAAAGGCTGCGCCTCTTTGCCCGGCAGAGCCACAGCAAACTCGACGAAATAGATAAGCTCATACTCGGCCACATTGCCCGTAGGGTAAAGCGACAGGGTAGAGCGCTCTAAGGAGTCGGTGATAAGCCTTAACACTGGCACATCATTGGCGGCATCGACAATCTTGACGTTGTTCAAACGTAACCGCTCACGCACCAAACGGGTGAGTTCGCTATATTCATCCGAACTGCTCAAACTGAGTTGATTGAGCTGTTCAGGGATTTGGTAGCTACGTTGAAGCTTAAAACCGCAACCTGCGCTGGTCATAATGACCAGCGTCATGATTGCGAAAGCTAAGCGTTTAATTAGCATAAGTTTTCGCGATTTCCTGTTTGTCGTATGGACAGCATCTGTTTATCAGATCAACGATGTTAGTTGGCTACGATGCTGAGCAGTTTACCGGGTACATAGATAACTTTACGGACAGTCACGCCATCTAAGTACTTGATGACTTGCTCGTCCGCCATGCCCAGTGCTTCAACTGATGCTTGGTCTGCATCGGCAGCGACTGTGATCTTAGCGCGCACTTTACCGTTCACTTGCACCACGATCAGTTTACTGTCTTCCACCAAGGCTGATTCATCAACAACTGGCCATTGGCTATCTTCGATGCTGTTGGTATTGCCAAGCTCATTCCACAGAGTAAAGCTCACGTGTGGAATGATGGGGTACAGCAAACGCACTACCGCAGATAAGGCTTCGCCGATGATGGCTCGGTCTTGACCTGTGGTTTGCGGGGCTTTTTGCAGGTGGTTCATCAGTTCCATCACCGCGGCAACCGCAGTGTTGAACATCTGACGACGGCCGATATCATCGGTCACTTTAGCAATGGTTTTGTGAACTTCACGGCGAAGCGCTTTTTGCTCGCTTGTTAACTTGCTAACGTCTAACGCTTCGCTGTTGTCTTGAGCCACATATTCACTGGCCAGTTTCCACAGACGTTTGATAAAACGGTGCGCACCTTCAACGCCAGACTCTTGCCATTCTAGGGTTAATTCTGGTGGTGAGGCGAACATCATAAACAAACGAACTGTGTCTGCACCGTATTTCTCAACCATCACTTGTGGGTCGATACCGTTGTTTTTCGACTTAGACATTTTGCACATGCCGGTGTAAACCAGCTCGTTACCGTCTTTGTCGATAGCTTTAGTAATACGGCCCTTGTCGTCTTTTTCGGTGGTCGCTACATCAAGCGGAGACACCCACACACGGGCACCTTTATCGTTGGTGTAGTAGAAGGCATCGGCCAACACCATACCCTGAGTCAGCAGTTGTTTGGCTGGCTCATTGGTGTTGACTAGACCTGCATCGCGTAGCAACTTGTGGAAGAAGCGGAAGTAAAGCAAGTGCATACAGGCATGTTCGATACCACCAATGTACTGATCCACTGGTAACCAGTAGTTAGCCTTGGTTGGGTCTAGCATTTGCTCTGCTTGCGGGCTGCAATAACGAGCATAATACCAAGAAGACTCCATAAAGGTATCGAAGGTATCGGTTTCGCGCAGCGCGTCTTGACCGTTAACTTGGGTTTTCGCCCATTCTTTATCGGCCTTGATTGGGCTTTGGATCCCGTCCATCACTACATCTTCTGGCAGAATGACTGGCAGTTGATCTTCTGGTGTTGGAATAACAGTACCGTCGGCTAAGGTCACCATAGGAATTGGCGCGCCCCAGTAACGTTGACGTGATACACCCCAGTCGCGTAGACGGTAGTTCACTTGGCGTTTGCCTTTACCTTCAGCAACCAGTTTGTTGGCGATGACATTAAAGGCGCCGTCAAAGTCTAAACCGTCGAACTCGCCAGAGTTAAACAGAATGCCTTTTTCGGTGTATGCCGCTTCGCTGATATCCAAGTCACCTTCCGCGGGTTTAATCACCGCTTCGATTGGCAGATGGTACTTTTTCGCAAATTCATAATCGCGCTGGTCGTGGCCTGGTACTGACATCACAGCGCCAGTGCCATAGTTCATCAGCACAAAATTCGCCGCCCAAATTGGCACTTGTTTACCTGTGATAGGGTGAATGGCGTAAAGGCCTGTTGCGACGCCACGTTTTTCCATGGTCGCGAGTTCGGCTTCTGATGTTGTGCTGTTTTTGCACTCATCGATAAAGGCGGCAAGCTCTGGATTGGTTTGCGCGGCGATTTCAGCTAATGGATGACCTGCGGCAATCGCTACATAGGTTACGCCCATTAACGTATCAGGACGGGTGGTATAAATATCGAATGACTTATCGCTACCTGCAACACCGAAGGTCATTTCGACGCCTTCGCTGCGACCAATCCAGTTGCGCTGCATAGTCTTAACTTGCTCAGGCCAGCCGTCTAAGGTGTCGATATCGTTTAACAGTTCTTCGGCGTAGGCGGTGATTTTAATAAACCACTGTGGGATTTCTTTTTGTTCCACAGGGGTATCACAACGCCAGCAGCAACCGTCTTGTACCTGCTCGTTAGCCAGTACAGTTTCATCGTTAGGACACCAGTTTACAGAAGCTGTCTTCTTGTAAACTAAACCTTTTTCGTAAAGTTTAGTGAAGAACCATTGTTCCCAGCGATAGTATTCTGGGGTACAAGTCGCGATTTCACGGCTCCAGTCATAGCCAAAACCCAACAGTTTTAGCTGGTTTTTCATGTACTCAATATTTTGATAAGTCCATGGCGCGGGAGCGGTTTTATTGTTAATCGCGGCGTTTTCTGCAGGCAAACCGAAAGAGTCCCAACCGATAGGCTGTAGCACGTTTTTGCCTTGAAGACGCTGGAAGCGTGCAACTACATCACCTATGGTATAGTTGCGAACATGTCCCATGTGGAGTCGTCCTGAAGGATACGGGAACATCGAAAGGCAATAAAACTTTTCTTTGTTCTGATCTTCAGTGACTTCAAAGGTTTTGGTGTCGTGCCAGTGCTTTTGCACTAAGGCTTCAATTTCTGAGGGATTATATTGCTCTTGCATCACGCTATTTCCGGCAGTGCCGCCTATTTATTTGATCTAACGCCATATCGACGCGAATAAGATCTGCATAGAATAAACTAGAAGCGATGCATTAAAAAGGTTCTATGAAGGAGTATTGGTTATGAATGATAGAAGTAGTGCGCTACTAGGACTGTATCAAGCCTTAATTAACGAAGTGAAAGCGCAATTTGCGGAAGATAACTCGCTGACTGCAAAGAATTTATTTAAGTCTGTCACTCAAGGTAAGGAGTTTTTACGCCTTAAAGAACAAGCGGGAGAAGATGAGCTTGCGTTAGTGGAACAATTTTTAAAGCGAGATATTGTCAGTTTTCTACGAGAGCAAAATGCCGATAGCTTAAGCCACAGCCCCACCTTGATTACCTTGGAGAATACGCTCTGGCATTGGCTCAGTGAAATCACTGACCGTAGCCAAGTGGAGTGGCACGAGTTGACGCAAGATTTTAAACACCATGGCTATTATCAGAGCGGTGATATCGTCAGCCAAGGGATTATGGTGTGCACCAACTGCGGCCATGAAATGAGCATTGAGTTTCCCGGTGTCATCCCTGATTGCCCCGAATGTGACCATGAAGAATTTACCCGTGAGGCATTGACGCCTTAACTTTGGGTTTGCGCCAGAGATAAAAAACGACGCTAAGCGTCGTTTTTTATCGGCATATCAACAACCTTGAGCATTGATATCGTAACGTGGTGGTGTATTCGCGTCCGATGCTTGGGTATAGCGAAAATAACATTGGTCATCGTTGACTAGGGTATTGCCATTCAAATCGTAGCCAATATACGTAATATCAATCCCTTGATACTGGATCTTAAGTTTATCGTCTTTGGCGATCCATTTTTCGATATCGGTATTATCTAAATAACCCCATTTGAGGCGGGTTTCGGCCACATTATCACCATCGAGGTCGACGTCAATAATATCATCTCGCCCAGCGACAGCTTGGCTCTGTAAGCTGGGCATTTGGGTTTTGGAATAGGCTAAGGTATTGGCTGTTTTTACACTGGCTTGGAGTTGCTGCAGACTTTTTTCCCGAGCCTCTTTACTCATACCGATAAATTTAGGTGCCGCGATAACGGCTAAAATTCCCAGCACGATGATAACTACCACGAGTTCGATTAAGGTAAAACCTTGAGTCTGTTTGTTATTCATTTACTTAAACTCTATTGCTGTTTTTGGCGGCGGATAAAACCGACGAGCAGCAAAGCACCGCATAGAATTAACAGCGGAGTTTGGCCTATTTTAGCAAACCATGTTTGGCCAGTGACCAACGGAATAGTGGCACTCAGCACGCCCGTTTCAAATTGAGGCAGTGCAGCTGTGATATTGCCATTCTCATCGACGACGGCGGTGACGCCATTATTGGTGGCGCGCACCAGAGGGCGACCTAACTCAATGGCGCGCATTTGGGCGATTTCCATATGTTGCAAGGGACCATTTGAGGTACCAAACCAAGCATCATTAGAGACAGTTAACAGTAAATCTGTACCGAGATTGACGCTGTCTCGTAGCTGCTCAGGGAAGGCGATTTCATAGCAAATAGCAGGTGCAACTTTATGCCCAAGGGCACTTAGGTTGGGCTGCAGGTAATCGCCTCTAGCAAAGGAGGACATGGGCAGATTAAAGAAAGGTGCAATCGGCCGCAGCAGTGCTTGGAAGGGCACAAATTCGCCAATCGGCAACAGATGGTGTTTCTTAAACTGGTTGCTGCCATCGCTTTCATAATCTGGGTTATCTTGTTGTTTCTGATTATGGTTACCTAGAACAATCAGTGAATTATAAAAGTCCTCCTGCTGACGGCTAATAATCCCGGTAATGATGGAGGTGTGATTAAGGTTGGCCACTTTATTGGCATTATCCAAAAAGTCTTGCACCATGGATTCTGGTGCAGGAATCGCCGCTTCCGGCCAGACAATTATGTCAGCATCAAAGTGTTCACGGGATAAATCCATGTATTTCAATAGGGTTGGCCAGAGAGCCTCGGGTTCCCATTTCATACTTTGCGGAATATTGCCTTGCACAAGCGCGACTTTTACCGACTCACCTGTAGGCTGGATTTGTGACAACTTTGGGGCAACCCAAGCAGCAACTGCGGTAATAGGCAGTAAAATCAACAGACTTTTGTAGCGTTTGCTAAAACACAAGGCTAATGCGCCAGCGATCATTGCGATGATGAAACTTAATCCTAACGCGCCAATGATGCTTGCGAGGGCTTTTAGTGGGCCTTCGGTTTGGGAATAGCCGGCCCAAATCCAAGGGAAACCTGTCAGCACCCAGCCTCTGGCCCATTCGGTTAAGGTCCAAAGTGCGGGGAAGAGTAATAGATTACGCCATAACGAGTGGCTATTCGTGCGGGTAAACCATGCTAAGCCTAAACCCGTTAACGCAGGATAAAGCGCTAAATAGAGTGCCAGCAGCGCCATTAACGCGACAGAGGCGGGTAGTGGTAGCCCGCCAAAGGTATCCATACTGACATGCACCCAACTGATACCAACGGCAAAACAGCCGAAACCAAAGCTTAACCAATGGAAGAAGCTGGCTTTAGGATTCAAGGATTCACTCTGCCAAAGGGCTAACGACATGGCGATAGGATAGATAATCCACAGTGAATATGGCGCAAAGGAAAGCGCCGTACTGGCGCCTAAAATAAATGCCAGTACGAGGCGTAACGCACTCAGTCGGGACTTTTGTTGGGCAAAAGCCCGAATGTTAGTTAGCACGGATAATTCTTCTTACACGGAGAGTTATTCTTACGCAGAAAGTTATTCTACGTCTTCACCGATATTGTGATCGGGGAGTTTAACTCTAAGTTGGATTAAGCGTCTGGTATCGGCGTTGATAACTTTAAATTCAATACCTTCGATCATGATGCTCTCATTACGCTCCGGCAAATGGCCAAAGGCATGTGACACCAAGCCGCCAACGGTATCAAACTCTTCATCGCTGAAGTGGGTATTGAATTCTTCGTTAAAATCTTCAATAGGCGTAAGCGCCTTCACCATATAGACGGTATTACCGACTTTACGGATTTCGGTGTCTTCAGGGCTATCGTGATCGAATTCGTCTTCAATTTCACCGACGATTTCTTCGAGAATATCTTCAATGGTCACCAGACCGGATACGCCACCGTATTCATCGACGACAATCGCCATGTGGTAACGCTGGGAGCGGAATTCTTTGAGTAACACATCGACGCGTTTGCTCTCTGGCACAACGACGGCGGGGCGGATCACGCGATCAAGGGAGAAAGGTTCTTCACTGTTTGAGAAACCATAAGGGATCAAATCTTTAGCCAGTAAAATGCCTTCGATATGGTCTTTGTCTTCGTTAACAACAGGGAAGCGAGAATGACCTGAACCGATAACGGTTCTCAGCAGTTCTTCAACAGTATTGTCGATTTGAATCGCGACAATCTGGGCTCGTGGGATCATAATGTCCCGAACACGCATATCAGAAACTTCCAATACACCTTTAATCATTTCGCGGGTGTCTTCTGAGATCAGTTCGCGCTGTTCTGCGCCATCAATCACATCGACTAGGTCTTCGCGATTTTGAGGTTCGCCCTGAAACAACTGACTTACTCTGTCAAACCAGCTTTTCTTTTGGGCGTTCGTACTCGGGGGGATATCGTCACTCATAGTTTTCTCATTAACTTTGATGAATGGCATCTTAGTTAATTATTGTTCCTTATATGGGTCAGTAAAACCTAAGCTTTCAATGAGTTGAGTCTCTAATGACTCCATCTCTTCGGCTTCTTCGTCTTCAATGTGATCATAACCTAGCAGATGCAAGCAACCATGTACAACCATGTGTGCCCAATGGGCTTCTAGGGTTTTATCTTGTTCACGCGCTTCATTTTCAACGACTGAGGCACAAATGACAAGATCTCCGAGCAGTGGAAGTTCAATTTCTGGCGGCGCTTCAAAGGGAAACGACAACACATTGGTGGGTTTATCTTTGCCCCTGTAGGTGCCATTAAGCATTTGGCTTTCACGCGCATCGACGATACGAATCGTTAGTTCCGCTTGCTTCATACTGTTGCCAATGGCGGTTTTTACCCAGAGAGCTAACTGCTCTTCGCTGGGCAGATAGTCACTCGTCGTGGCGTATTGCACATCTAAGGCTAAATCAAGACTCATGCTTTAAGACTTCCTGCTGGATTTGGGGCTGTAGCTGTGATGATGGTTGCGACGCGTTGTGCTGATAGTCGCGGCGCTCTTTTTCGGCCTTTAATGCTTGCTCTTTACGATCAAAAGCTTCATAGGCTTCAACGATGCGAGCGACCACGGGATGGCGTACCACATCCTGCGAGACAAAAAAGTTAAAGCTGATTTCTTCTACTTGGCTTAATACTTCAATGGCGTGGCGCAGACCGGATTTTATATGCTTTGGTAAGTCGGTCTGGGTGATGTCACCAGTGATGACCGCGCGCGAGTTAAAGCCAATACGGGTTAAGAACATCTTCATCTGTTCAACCGTGGTGTTTTGGCTCTCGTCGAGAATAATAAAGGCATCGTTTAAGGTGCGACCACGCATGTAAGCTAGGGGCGCTACTTCGATAACGTTTTTCTCGATTAAGCGTTCGACCTTTTCAAAGCCGAGCATTTCAAACAGCGCATCATAGAGCGGGCGCAGATAGGGATCGACTTTCTGGCTTAAATCGCCCGGTAAAAAGCCGAGTTTTTCCCCGGCCTCAACTGCGGGGCGGGTGAGCAGAATACGGCGCACTTCTTGACGCTCTAATGCATCGACCGCTGCGGCAACGGCCAAATAGGTTTTACCCGTGCCCGCAGGACCAATACCAAAGGTGATATCGTGGCGTGTGATATTGGCCACATAGGTACTTTGGTTGGGGTTACGCGGTTTAATGACGCCACGGCGGGTTTTGATAAATAAGGCTTTATCATCACCGCTGTCGTCTTGCTCTAGGGCGATGGCTTCTTGAATAGCCAAATGCACTTGTTCAGGGTCAAGATCGGGCGTACTGCCTTTAACCGTTTGGGTTTCAATATACAGCTGCTTAAGTAAGTTATTAGCACTTAAACAGTGACGTGGTAGTCCGGTAATTTGAAAATGGTTGTTCTTACGGACAATCTCGACGCCAACGCGACGCTCAATCTGTTTGATATTGTCATCGAAGGGACCGCACAGTGAAGCCAAACGGCGGGTTTCTGCGGGTTCGAGATACAGATTCATAGTGGTTAATTTACTGGACAAACAGTACTCCTATTGTCAAATAACAAGCAAATTGTCAAATACCAAGCAAAGTGCTGAGTGAAAAGCCAAGTGCGATGTCAGTTTGCTATCGCAGCCTCTTATCAGAAGTTAATCTCAGTGTACGAGCCATCCATCATAATTGCTAACGGAAAATCACCAATTGCAGGCAGTTGTTATGGCCATAAAATAAGAGGGCGACACTGTCGCCCTCTTTATATAGGTACATTCACCCAAGATTTAAACCCCTAAGGTTTAAATTGAGTTACACCAAGATCATCATCTTGCTTATGCTTCGCCAGAATATCCGATGGGCGCAGGTTACGGCGCAGATCCATTTCATCTTCACCGCGGATAAATTTACCGCGTAGTGAGTTAGTGTAAACGTCGACAATTTCAACATCCACAAAGGTTCCAATGTGCTTTGGTAAGCCTTCAAAGTTCACCACACGGTTGTTTTCGGTGCGACCACGCAGTTCCATCGGGTTTTTTACCGACGGGCCTTCAACCAAAATGCGTTGCACTGTGCCCATCATATGGCGGCTGTAACGCATGGCTTGCTGAGTGATGCGGTCTTGCAGAATCGCCAGACGTTGTTTTTTCTCTTCCATATCAACGTCGTCAGGTAAGTCTGCCGCAGGTGTGCCTGGGCGTGCGCTATAGATGAAGCTGAAACTGTGGTCGAATGCTACATCTTCAATCAGCTTCATGGTATCAGCGAAGTCTTCTTGGGTTTCACCAGGGAAGCCAATGATAAAGTCAGAGCTGATTTGGATATCTGGACGAGCTTTACGCAGACGGCGGATGATAGATTTGTATTCAATCGCCATATGGCCGCGTTTCATCGCCGTGAGAATTCGGTCAGAACCTGACTGCACAGGTAAGTGCAAGAAACTCACTAATTCAGGAGTATCTTCGTAAACGTCGATGATATCCTGTGTAAATTCAATTGGATGACTGGTGGTGAAGCGAATGCGATCAATGCCATCAATAGCGGCAACATAGCGTAATAGCTCGGCGAAGGTACAGATACCGCCATCGTGGGTTGCACCACGGTAAGCATTAACGTTTTGACCGAGCAGGTTAACTTCGCGCACACCTTGTTCTGCCAGTTGGGCAATTTCGAGGATGATGTCATCCGATGGACGGCTGACTTCTTCGCCACGGGTGTAAGGCACTACGCAGAACGAACAGTATTTGCTACAACCTTCCATGATTGACACAAACGCCGTTGGGCCTTCGGCGCGCGGTTCGGGAAGACGGTCAAATTTTTCGATCTCAGGGAAACTCACGTCGATCACGGCTTTTTCGCCACGACGCACTTGTTCGATCATCTCCGGCAGGCGGTGAAGTGTCTGTGGGCCAAAAATGATGTCGACACATTGAGCTCGGTCTTTAATCGCTTTGCCTTCTTGGGATGCAACACAACCACCCACACCAATAATCAGGTCGGGATTTTTATCTTTGAGTGTCTTCCAGCGGCCTAACTGATGGAACACTTTTTCCTGTGCCTTTTCACGGATAGAACAAGTGTTTAGCAGCAAAATGTCTGCTTCTTCTGCTTCTTCAGTTAAGGTGTAACCTTGGTATTCGCCTAACAGATCCGCCATCTTGGATGAGTCGTACTCATTCATTTGACAGCCCCAAGTTTTAATATGGAGTTTTTTGCTCATCAGTTGTGTTGCCCTAAGCCGCCCTGTAAAAAGAGTCCCAAGCTGCCGTTGCCCTGTTAAAAGACAAACTGACTGCCCAGTCAAAATAGCGCGACATTTTACCCGCAGTTATGGCTGCTGACCAGCTTTGTCCACATTTTTACTCGCTAATCCCATCAGATTGTGATACCCACAAAGAAGCTAGGTTTATCGCTATTGCTGGGTTTTGCGTGAGCAACTCTCGGTTAAATTGGGCGGCATTTGCCATTTCCAACAAGCTATTACGGGCTTGAATGCTAATGTCTTCACGGATTTGGAGTCGAAATTCGCTCAACATTTCCGTGGTGTGGAGATATAAGGCATAATCGAGCGGATCGCGGTAACTGACGGTAATGGTTTCCATCGTTGGCGCGGCATTTACTGGCATAACACTGCAAATCAGTAGGCTAGTGGCGATATGTAATTGGATAAGTGTTTTCATGACATCCTCACTATCTCTATTTCAAGATGGATTCACTGGTCACTCATACGTACAGCGAGGGCTGGCTAAGTGAGAAGCAAATGGGCTTTTGATACCGCAGACAGCCTCAAATTCGTGCGGTGTTATCTTGAGTGTAGTGGGATTGCCTAAAGGGAAAGTGTGTCTTTGTAAGTAAGTGTGAGCAAATGGACATCTAGCAACATTTGCTCACCTTTGAACTGAAATTGACACGCTTTTGCTACAATCCGGCGATGGTGTGATGCGCTTTAAGCTTGAGCTTTAGGTAAGAGTAAAGTGCCTCAGACAACGTCGAAAGAACAAAAAAGAGTGATAACTAAGATGAGCCGAACAATGAGCCAAACGCAGCAATCCGCATCGATAACATCAGAGACTCAATCCTTTGATGTGATTTTAGTCGGCGGCGGTATGGTGGGCGCGGCAACGGCGATTGGTCTTGCACAACAAGGACTTCACATTGCTGTGATTGAGTCCTTTGCGCCCGAGGCTTATTCCCCCGAGCAGGCATTAGATGTACGTGTGTCGGCGATAAGCGTTGCCTCTGAGCATTTACTTGAGCAGTTAGGCGCGTTAGACAGCCTCCTTAAGATGCGTAATGTGCCTTATCTGGGTTTAGAGACTTGGGAGCTTGATGGTTGCATTACTCAATTCCACAGCTCCCAAATCGGTGCTAGCCATTTAGGCCATATCGTTGAAAACCGTTTAGTGCAGCTCGCCCTTTGGGAGCAAATGCAACAATGGGAAAATATTCGGCTCTTTTGCCCTGAGCGCGTTGCCCACTTTGCTCGCGGGGTTGATACGGTAAGCGTGCACTTACAATCTGGTTGCCTCCTTGAAGCAAAGCTTTTGGTCGGTGCCGATGGCGCGAACTCACATGTGCGCCAATGGGCGGGCATTGGGATTTCGGGTTGGGACTATGCTCAATCGGCCATGCTGATTAATATCCAAACCACCCAAGGTCAACAAGATGTGACTTGGCAGCAATTTACCCCTAGCGGCCCACGTTCCTTATTACCGTTACCCGGCAATCATGCCTCGTTAGTTTGGTATGATGATGCCAATCGCATCAAACAGTTAATGCAACTGAACAATAAGCAGTTGGCCGAGCAAATTCGCCAGCATTTTCCTGCTCGGTTAGATAGTGACTTTATAGTTGAAGCCAAGGGCAGTTTTGCGCTCACCCGCCGGCATGCTCAGGTTTATGTTAAGCCAAATGTGGTGATTTTAGGGGATGCGGCGCACACTATTAATCCGCTTGCGGGCCAAGGGGTTAACCTTGGATTTAAAGATGTTGAAGCCTTGCTTTCGGTCATCAAGGCGGCATTAACGGAGGATAAACCTTGGTGGTCAACCGAGGTATTAGGGAAATATCAGGCAAAACGTTACCTTGATAATCAGCTGATGATGACCACCATGGATGTGTTTTACGCAGGCTTTAGTAACGATATCTTACCGCTAAAATTGCTGCGTAACGGCGCATTAAAGCTCGCAAATATCAATTCTCCCCTCAAACAAACTGTACTTAAGTATGCGATGGGGCTCAATTAGCCCCTCGTGGTGAGCACTTGCTCACTCGGCATTTGTTGACTTACGCATTGAGTGCTAAAATGCCGCGTTTTTAACGAGTATAATCGGCATAGTTAACTCAAAATGGTCGACCGTGTGCTCGTTGCTATCGACCAATTAACGCAGTCTTGAGTGCCAGTAGTGAGTGTCATGAGCGAAATTAAATTAATCGTAGGTCTTGCCAACCCTGGCGCCGAATATGTGCAGACTCGCCATAATGCGGGCGCTTGGTATGTGGAAGAATTGGCCCGTATCTGTGGTGTGAGCTTAGTCGCCGATAGCAAGTATTTTGGCCTGACAGCCAGAGCTGTGTTGCACGGTAAAGATGTGCGTTTGCTGATCCCAACTACCTACATGAACTTAAGCGGTAAAGCCGTAGGCGCTTTAGCTAATTTCTTTCGTATTACACCCGAAGAAATTCTGGTGGCCCACGATGAACTGGATATGCCGCCGGGCGTGGCTAAATTTAAGTTAGGTGGTGGCCATGGTGGTCATAATGGCTTAAAAGACATTATTGCCAAATTAGCCAATGATAAAAACTTTTACCGTTTACGGATTGGGATTGGTCATCCTGGCGATAAGAATAAAGTCAGTGGTTACGTACTGGGTAAGGCCCCGGCGAAAGAGCAAGAGCTGATCAATGCCGCCGTGGACGAAGCCGTGCGCTCAACTGAAATTTTATTTAAAGAGGACATGGTGAAAGCCATGACTCGATTACACTCCTTTAAAGCGGAGTAAGGTTTGTGTCAGCGACCTTGTAACTTGTTAGACGTTACCAAGTTCACTATGCAAATACCGAAATGATTTATCAATGTACTGCCTAAGGGCAGGGCGACTAAAACTTGCTGGTGAGTGCGACTTGCCAGCCAAACATCGAGAAAAAGGTAAGAATATGGGTTTTAAATGCGGCATTGTTGGTCTTCCTAACGTAGGTAAATCAACGCTTTTTAATGCGTTAACTAAGGCTGGCATCGAAGCGGCAAACTTCCCGTTTTGTACCATCGAGCCAAACACTGGCGTTGTACCTGTGCCGGATCCACGCTTAGACGCGCTGGCGGCGATTGTTAATCCTCAGCGTGTATTGCCTACTACCATGGAGTTCGTGGATATCGCAGGCCTTGTTGCTGGCGCTTCTAAAGGTGAAGGTTTAGGTAACAAGTTCCTTGCTAACATCCGTGAGACGGATGCGATTGGCCATGTGGTACGTTGTTTTGACGATGACAACATTGTTCACGTTGCAAACAAAGTGGATCCTGCTCGTGATATCGAAGTGATCAACACCGAACTGGCTCTCGCCGACTTAGATAGTTTAGAGCGCGCCGTTATTCGTCAGCAAAAACGCGCTAAGGGTGGCGATAAAGACGCTAAGTTTGAGGTAGAAGTCCTTGAGAAAATGCGTCCAGTGCTCGATGAAGCCAAAATGCTGCGCTCGATGGATCTTTCTAAGGAAGAATTAGAAGCCGTTGCTTACTTAAACTTCTTAACCTTAAAGCCAACCATGTATATTGCTAACGTGGCCGAAGATGGTTTCGACAATAACCCACACTTAGATGCAGTGCGTGCAATTGCTGAAAAAGAAAATGCCATTGTGGTTTCAGTGTGCGCAGCGATTGAATCAGAATTGGCTGAAATGGACGCTGAAGAACGCGATGAGTTTATGGCAGACCTCGGGTTAGAAGAGCCAGGTTTAGATCGCGTGATCCGTGCGGGTTATCAGTTATTGAGCCTGCAAACTTATTTCACCGCGGGTGTAAAAGAAGTGCGTGCTTGGACTGTCTCTGTCGGTGCAACAGCGCCACAGGCGGCGGGCGTTATCCATACTGACTTCGAACGTGGCTTTATTCGTGCGCAAGTGGTGGCATTTGACGACTTTATTGCTTACAAAGGTGAAGCGGGCGCTAAAGAGGCGGGTAAATTACGTGTTGAAGGCAAGACTTATATCGTTCAAGACGGCGATGTCATGCACTTCTTGTTTAACGTATAAGCCAATTGATATTGGGCTAAGCTTTAGAAAGTAAGGCAAAATACGGGCAACAGAAGTTAATTTAGTGCATCTGTTGCTCAGTTTGGTGAAGTAATAGCCGAACGGTTTGCCTCAAGGAAAATAGCGAAAAAAAGCTGTTGACCTCGATACCTCGAATAAGCATAATACGCCCCGTTCCTCGCTACGAGGGGCGCGCAATAACGAAGTGGCAATGTAGCTCAGCTGGTTAGAGCACAGCACTCATAATGCTGGGGTCGCAGGTTCAAGTCCCGCCATTGCTACCATTTCGTTATACTAGCATTTGCTAGCATCTCTTCAGGATGTCAACTTGAAGCTGTGCGGGAATGGTGAAATTGGTAGACACGCCAGATTTAGGTTCTGGTGCCGCAAGGTGTGAGAGTTCAAGTCTCTCTTCCCGTACCATTATTTTAAACATCTGCGTTAGCGGGTGGATGAAACAAGTTTTAGTTGGGGTATCGCCAAGCGGTAAGGCACCGGGTTTTGATCCCGGCATACCTAGGTTCGAATCCTAGTACCCCAGCCATCATTTTTAGTTTCTCAGTTTTGGGGTATCGCCAAGCGGTAAGGCACCGGGTTTTGATCCCGGCATACCTAGGTTCGAATCCTAGTACCCCAGCCATGGCAATGTAGCTCAGCTGGTTAGAGCACAGCACTCATAATGCTGGGGTCGCAGGTTCAAGTCCCGCCATTGCTACCATATTTAAATCCACGTAAATCAATTGGTTTATCTGGTAAAAATCCAGAGATGTTTGTATGAGCAAATCTGGTACATTTTGATGCGGGAATGGTGAAATTGGTAGACACGCCAGATTTAGGTTCTGGTGCCGCGAGGTGTGAGAGTTCAAGTCTCTCTTCCCGTACCATCAAAATGCAACCGTAAAGGTTGAAGACAAGTTAATTGGGGTATCGCCAAGCGGTAAGGCACCGGGTTTTGATCCCGGCATACCTAGGTTCGAATCCTAGTACCCCAGCCATAGTTAAAAAGCCCGTCTTATGACGGGCTTTTTGCTTTCTATTTTCTGCTATTTATTTTGTTCGTTACTCTTTACGTATCTTTCATTGTTTAGGTTCAACGTACCTTTAATACCTATCACATTAAATATCTAATCAGTTCAGAGCCTCACAGGTATCTCAATCCAAGGCGCATTGACGCAGAAATGGTTATTCCCTTTTAAGTCAATGTAACACGGGAGTTGGAAGCCTGTAAGGCTCTCGAAGGGCGCTGATATTCACTGCATGGCAACGTGCTTTATACTGCGTTTAAGGCTTAGGCAGAGCACCACTATGCCTTCAAGCCTTCGCTAAAGCGTGTTGAATTCCAGCTGAATGAACAGATATTTAATATGATTGGTATAACAACAGAAGGGATAGAGCTTTCAGCCGCATAGGCTAGATGAGTATTTCTGCAAAATAAAAAAGCCACAGTGTTTTATCAACACAGTGGCTTAAGTTGGTCGTACGTTTTACCGTGACGGATAAGAAACACGTTCGCCCTAGCGGGAGGTTAGGGCGTGTTGACGTTTCAGGGTTATTTTTGCAGCAGTTTGGCTGGCTTTTATGCAAGGCAAAGTCCGTGCAGTGTAGTTATTCTACATAAACGGACGATAACGCGGCAGAAAAGCCAGCCAAATGCTGCCCGAAGGGTTCGCCTGGCAAGCCCTTGCTCTTTGTCACTCGTCATTTGAGTAGAATAACTACACATCATTCCTCGTTTCGCGAGCACGTGCTTGCCAGAACGAACAAAATCTAATCTCGAAACGTCAACACGCCCTAGTTATTATTGGGCGGGTTTGACTTCTTTGACTGGTGTGGGAACCGTGATTTCGCTTGCTGCCTTTCCAAGTACAGCTTCCTGCGTGGCTTTGACATCACCCGTTGCAACCGCTTTTAGGGGCGCAGCTGCTGGGATTTGTTCTTGCAGTTGTTCTGTCCCTGCTTCAATCGCTTTTTGCTGCAGTTTTTGCGGATCGGTATAGTCGGCGAGTTCTTTTGGCCAACTTGGAACGAGTTTCTCGGCCTGATCCGTAAACTGCTCAGAGATAATTTTGGGTGAGCCACCCGTTAACAACATCACTGCCATTTGGTTGGTTTCCGAATTCCATACAAATCCGGCTTTTTCTGCCATTTCAGGCACGGGAGTATAAGTCGACACCATATAAAATAAGGGGCCTTCCTGTTGAATTTTGTCGGCAGTTTTAAGCAGAGACATGGTGGTCTCATAGTTGTCACCGAGTAGCGACTTCATACGATCTTTAATGAGTGGCTGTTCGAATAGCCCGACATCATTGGGATTTAATCCAACGAGAGGTTTTAGCAACGCCCACATCAATTGACCTTGGGGTGACATTAACAGTAGCGGAGCAACACAGGCATTTAGCATTAATGCGAGCCAGATAATATGCAGGCAACGCATTTTTTTGAGCAAAGTTGTACTCAAGATGATATTTCCTTTGGAAGTACCAGCAAGTCGCCGGCGGCGGATTGTAGCTGATTGCGATTCTGTAAACGAGAGGGAAAAACAGGTAAATTTTAGGTGTGATTTTTAGTCGGGATGTTGATTTTTATCTGTTTGAATTAATGAACATTTTTCAATTGTTGCGATGTGTCATTTGCCCATGGTATGCGACCCTTGTTAACCAACCGCTATGACCTTTCTTCTGCGCTATCGTATTGAATGTGTAAAGATTGTAAACATGATACTTTTTGATAATAAATATCATTTACTATCAGCCATTCGTTTTATTTCATACAGGCACTAAGTTCTGCTGAGTTTTGGCGATTTTAGGTAGCTATTCCTGAAATGCCTTTTTTGAGAGTCAGTCATTGAAATTAAAAGTCAGTAAATCATCCCTTTCCTATGCACGCATTATCCATGTCTACGTCTCAATGGCGTTGCTTTTATTAATGCTATTTTTTGCGATTACGGGGATCACTTTAAATCATCCCAATTGGTTTTCATCGGCGGATCAAGAGCCGCTGCGTGAGCAGTTTGATATTCCAAGCTATTTGATTCCGACTGCGCCGCAGGAGTCCGAGTGGCGCTTGGCGGCAGGACATTGGCTTAAAAGTCAGTGGGATATGGATATTGCCACAGCCGATATTAATGAGGATGAAATCAGTCTGGTGAGTAAGGGGCCTGGCACCTATCGCACCGTCACCTTAGATTTGCTCGACGGCAAAGCCTATGTCGAGACCTTAGATTATGGTGTTGTCGCAGTGCTTAATGATCTGCACAAGGGCCGTAATACTGGAATAGTGTGGGCTTGGGTGCTCGATCTCTGTGCGCTGTTGATTATTTTGTTCTCGCTCACGGGCGCATATTTACTGTTACCACAAACCAAAAGACTTAAAAAATCGTTGTTTTATATGGTGCTCGTTAGCTCTGGCTGCGCACTTGTATATGTTTATTTTGTTCCATAGGGAGAGCCGATTGATGATGCGTCATCTTATTCGCACCACCGCTATCGGTGCGTTATTTGTGAGTTCTGTGGTATTTGCCACGCCTAGAATGACGGTTGATTTGACCTTGCCTGAAATTACCGAGGGGCAATATCACCGACCTTATGTGGCTGTATGGGTTGAGGATGCCAAGGGACAAACGGTTAAAACCTTAAGTCTGTGGGTATGGGATGAAGGTCATAAATGGCTTAAGGATATTCGTCGTTGGTGGCGTAAAGCTGGACGCGAAGATATGAGCTTTGTCGATGGTATCGCCTCGGCAACACGTCCTGCGGGCCACTACAAAATTGATTGGGACTTAAAAGATGAGGCTGGCAAACCTTTAGTCCCCGCCTCTTACACTGTGTTTATCGAAGTGGTACGTGAGCATGGTGGTCGTGATTTAGTGAGACAAACTTTTGATTTAGCGGCAGGGGATTTTACCGCCCAATTACCCGCCACCACTGAAACTGGCGTCATTGATATTCGCTTAAGCGGCATGACTCGCTAAGCCCTGTATTTAACGAAAAGGATATGAAGATGAAATTACGTTTTGTTGCCTTAGTTAGCGCACTGTGCATCAGCCCATTTGCCAGCAGCCATGATCGCTGGATCTTACCTAGCCACTACAATGTGTCGGCAGAAAGTAATGAGGCCGTTTGGATCACCTCTGATGTTTCAGCGAGTAATCAAGTGTTTATGGTTGATAAGCCTGTAACGGCTAGTGATGTGAAAGTGTATTTACCCGATGGCAAGCCGAGTTCACCGAGCTCGAGCTACACTGGCGGCCGTAAATCGGTTTTCGATGTGCAGCTATTACAAGACGGCACCTATAAGTTCGAGAAGGAAGTTACGCCTCGGTATTTTTCGGTTTACAAAGTCAAAGGAAAGGAAGAGGTAGTGCGTAGTCGTCTTGATAAAAAAGCGACCGCGGCTGTGATGCCTAAGGATGCCTATGACCTTAAAGGCTCATTGACAGTTGCTAGGGTTGAAACCTATGTGACCCGTAATAAACCAACCGATAAGGTACTGGCACCTAAAGGTGAATACTTAGAGTTAGTACCTATCACGCATCCTGCTGATATTGTTGAGAATGAACCTGCAACGCTGCAATTTGTCTACGATGGAAAACCCGTTGAAGGCGTAAGCGTAGCCATCATGAAGGATGGTAGCCTATACCGTAACAAACCAGAAGAAATCAGCTTAACCTCTGATAAAGAAGGTAAAGTAGCCATGACGTTGCCAGCTGCTGGTCGTTATCTATTGCATGCCTCTATCGAGCGCCCAAGCCCAGATAAATCACTTGCAGATAAGACGGTAAGCGAAATCTTTTTGACCTTCGAGGCAGGGCTGGAATAAGCTAAGAATTTATTACTAAAGTGATTAATGCCCACAAACAAGTTTGTGGGCATTTTTGTTTTTAGCTCTTGTCGTAATTAAGGTCGCACTATCATTCTTTACTACTAGCATCAGGGCGCTAGCTTCAGTAAGCTGCAAGATGCACAGTTCTTGATGCATCCCACGCGCATAACGATTAGAATAGCGCAATTCCACCCTGATTTTACTGTGTTGACCTTAGCGTCGACACGGGTTGCTTTTGTTTTAAAGGAGACGAAAGAAGTTATGACTAAGGTTCCTATGACAGTTGTCGGTGCAGAACAGCTGCGTAAAGAGTTAGATATGCTCAAGTTTGAACGTCGCCCTAAAATCACTGAAGCGATTGCCTCAGCGAGAGAATTAGGCGATCTAAAGGAAAACGCTGAATATCACGCTGCCCGTGAAGAGCAAGGCATTTGTGAAGCGCGTATCCGTGATATCGAAGGCAAACTTTCTAACGCGCAGATCATCGATGTGACTAAGATGGTGAACAACGGTCGGATTATTTTTGGCGCGACTGTCACTATCTTAAATCTCGATACTGATGCTGAAGTCACTTACCGTATCGTGGGCGACGATGAAGCCAACATCAAAGAAAACCTGATTTCAGTCAACTCTCCGATTGCCCGCGGTTTAGTGGGTAAAAACGAAGGGGATGAAGTGTCTATCACGACCCCTGGTGGTTTGACTGACTACGAAATTATTTCGGTACAATATATTTAAGTCCCAGCGTTAATACGTTAAAAAAGCCGCCTTGAGCGGCTTTTTTATGTCTTCAATAAGCCTGGTAATGGGCAATATAAGCGCTAAACATGTTAAAGATGGACAAAGTTTAATTTGTTTCTTAAGCGCGAGTTACCTAAGCTTCACACTTGGCATTTTATGTACCGTGCCGAAATTTTATTTCTCCATGTAATTTCATCTTGAGTTATTACCTAAGTAGGATGTGAGCTTGATTCAGCAGTGGCGCCGCACATTAATGTTACTTTGCATGTCGATCATGTTGATCGCCCATGCGGGTGGTTATGTGTCACGCAACATCACATCACATCAACTGTATTTGTCATCTACGACGGTTGTGATGAGTGCGCAAATAAGTGCACTTACGGCGGATACACAGGAATTTGCTTCGCAAGATGCAGCAACACTCAACTCTTTTTCTGCAAATTCTTCAAAGGTGTCTCACTCACAACCTAAAGCCAATGAGACGTCCATCTGTAACACCCTTGATAAGGCTACTGCAGCTGATTGCTCTGAGTCTGAATTAGTCAGTCACTCCGATGATTTTAATTTTGCCCCTGTAAACTCCCAGCGATTTATCAATCTTGTCCAGCATGATGTGCGTGAAGTTAAACCTAATTACCTCTTAGCTTTTGAATTCACACCAGAATCCGAACCAGCGCTTGGGGAAAATCTTCGCCTCGATGCTCGTCCAGATTGGACGCTTTTGGCTGAATCATCGCCAGCACGGATCTCCGGCTGGAAAGTTTCAAACCTCCAATATCGGTTTAGTCAACAAGCAGCTTAATCCACTCTCACCCGTTAATGCAAGTTAACAACAGCAACGCATTCCACATAGGAGTGTCTCATGTTGTTAATGCTGCATTTTACTTCGCTCGAAACCTGTTTGGGTGCGCATTTAGCTCGTTGGAACTCTAGGCATTTTGCTTAGATAACCCATGATTCCACCGCGAGTTAATCAGCCATATGGTTAACGAACTGGTTTCACCGTAATACTGTTATTGCCAGTTTGACAGGCCACTTTGGGGCGCATTTATGTCGCGCCATGGTCCTTGCTCGGCAATAGAATGTGAGTGATTTTTATGGATAACATTCAGAGTAAAAAGCTGCTAAATCATTATTCAGCTTGGAAATATATTGTACTAATCGTCACTATTATTGTGATGTTATTTAGCGCATTACCCACCTGGTATGGCGAAAATGCCGCAGTGCAAGTTGGCGCCAAAGCTGGACTTAATCTTACGCCCATTGAACTGCGGGATAAGTTAAAAGCCCAAGGGATAGAGGTTAAGCGTATTGAGGTTAAGCAACATGGTGAGGATAAAGGGCAAACTCTGATCGTCCTCAATGATGACAGTGAGCAAACCTTAGTAAAAACCTTAGTGTCATCTATGGTCATTGAGCCAAAGGAACTCACGCTGGCATTGGTGAGTGCGGCGCCGAGTTGGCTACAAAATCTCGGTTTTGAGCCAATTAAGCTAGGGCTCGATTTACGTGGTGGCGTGCAATTTTTACTCGATGTGGATGTGCAGCCCGTCTACCAAGCCCAAGCCGATGCCTTAGTCGAATCCTTAAGACAGTTTTTGCGCGAACAGCAAATTCGTGGTGCCAGCGTACGTATCGATAACACTCGTGATGATGTGGCGTTACAAATCGCGATTGCATTGTCTGATGCTGCGCAAGCAGACAATAGCGCCCGCGCCGCCGTACGTCAGTTTATCCAGCAAAGCTACCCGACTTGGCAATTAACTAATGCGGATAATGGCTTAGTCATCAAACTCAGCCAAGATGAGCAGAGCAAACTCCGTAATTTAACGGTGCAGCAAAACCTGCAAATTATGCGGAGTCGTATTGAAGAGCTGGGGATTACTGAAGCCTTGGTTCAGCGTCAGGGTGAACACCGCATTCGTATCGAGTTACCCGGAGTTCAAGATCCCGCTGCCGCTAAAAACGTGATTGGTGCGACCGCAAGCTTGGCCTTTTTTGAAGTTAAAGAGTCAGGTTCTGTGAATGCGCAGGTTCTGAAGGATAAGTCAGGAAATCCCGTTTACGTTGCTCGTTCACCAGTGCTTGGCGGCGACCATATTGTAGATGCCCGTGCCAATATTGGCGAAATGGGCATGGCCGAGGTTAACATTCACCTTGACCGTATTGGTGGGCAGAAAATGTCGGAATTCTCCCGCGCCAATATCGGTAAACCTATGGCAACATCCTACAGCGAATATAGCCGTGATGAGCAAGGTAAAGCCAAGCAAACCCAAGAGATCATTAGCGTTGCGACCATTCAATCCCAACTTGGCGATCGTTTCCGCATTACTGGCGCTGGGACCTATCAAGAAGCCCAGCAATTAGCGCTGTTGTTGCGTGCAGGTTCAATGACGGCGCCTGTAACTATCGTTGAAGAACGTACTATTGGCCCAACCCTTGGTGCTGAAAACATTGAAAACGGCTTTGCAGCGCTCGGCTTAGGTATGGGGATTACACTGCTGTTTATGGCGCTGTGGTATCGCCGTCTTGGTTGGGTGGCAAACGTTGCACTGATTTCTAACATGGTGATCCTGTTTGGCCTATTAGCACTTATTCCTGGTGCAGTACTGACCTTACCCGGTATTGCTGGCCTGGTGTTAACCGTTGGTATGGCGGTTGATACTAACGTACTCATTTTCGAACGGATAAAAGACAAGTTGAAGGAAGGCCGAAGTTTTGCACTTGCCATCGACACCGGTTTTGACAGTGCGTTTTCAACTATTTTCGACGCCAATTTCACCACGATGATTACCGCGGTTGTGCTCTATTCCATTGGTAATGGTCCGATCCAAGGTTTTGCTTTGACCTTAGGTTTAGGTCTATTGACCAGTATGTTTACCGGTATTTTTGCCTCAAGAGCCTTAATCAACCTAGTTTACGGGCGTGATGCGCGCCGTCATGTGAGGGTATAAGTATGAAGAATATTAATCTGACTAAATGGCGCTATATTTCGAGCGCTATCTCGATCTTTTTAATGCTTGCATCGTTAACTATTGTCTGCGTGAAGGGTTTTAACTGGGGCTTAGATTTTACGGGAGGGGTGGTTACCGAAGTACAACTTGATAGAAAAATCACCAGTAGTGAATTGCAGCCATTATTGAATGCTGCCTATCAGCAAGACGTCAGCGTGATTTCGGCTAGTGAGCCGGGGCGATGGGTATTGCGTTACGCAGATACGGCCCAAAGTCATGTTGATATTGCGCAAACCTTAGCGCCACTTGGCGAAGTACAAGTGTTAAATACCAGCGTTGTCGGTCCGCAGGTGGGTAAAGAACTGGCAGAGCAGGGCGGTCTTGCACTGTTAGTTGCTATGTTAGCGATCTTAGGTTATTTGAGTTACCGTTTTGAATGGCGTCTCGCTTCTGGTGCATTATTTGCGCTGGTACACGACGTGATGTTTGTGCTTGCCTTTTTCTCGCTGACACAGATGGAATTTAATTTAACGGTACTGGCCGCTGTGTTGGCGATTTTAGGTTACTCGCTCAATGACTCGATCATTATTGCCGATCGTATTCGTGAGCTATTGATTGCAAAACCTAAACTTGCGATTCAAGAGATTAACAACCAAGCCATTGTGGCGACATTTTCCCGAACTATGGTGACTTCAGGAACCACCTTAATGACCGTTGGTGCACTATGGATAATGGGCGGAGGGCCGTTAGAAGGGTTCTCGATAGCCATGTTTATCGGCATTTTAACTGGCACTTTCTCTTCGATATCAGTCGGAACCTCATTACCGGAATTTTTAGGGTTAGCCCCTGAGCACTATCAAGTACAAGCTATTACAGATACTCCTTAGGCGGCAAAACAAAACGGCCACTCGCTTGAGTGGCCGTTTTGTTTAAGGCTGGAAAATTACTTCGCTCTTGGCAAGGCAATTTTCATTTCAGGTGATTGACGATAAATCACCAGAATATGACCAATAAGTTGCACTTTTGCAGATTGAGTTTCACGTACTATGGCATCAACGATGGCATTTTTAAGCTCTCTGTCAGCAGAGGCTACTTTCACTTTTATCAATTCATGATAAGCGAGTGCGCTTTCAATTTCAGCGAGTACACCTTCAGTCAATCCATTGGCACCAAGCAGCACCACTGGCTTTAAATTGTGCGCCAGACCTTTTAAATGCTGTTTTTGTTTGGTTGTTAAGTTCATTTCTACCAACTTTTGCTGAGTTACTGTTGAAAAACCGCTATTCTACCCTTATATAGCCTTTGTGTAACTCTCAATTGTTGCGGATTTTAAATGTCAGGTAAAAAACGTACGGCCAGTTCCAATCGCTGGATGCTGGAACACTTTGATGATCATTATGTCAAACTAGCACAGAAACGGGGATTGCGTTCTCGCGCTGCGTTTAAGCTTGAAGAACTACAGCAAAAGGATCAGTTGATCCGCCCAGGTATGACGGTTGTTGACCTAGGGGCTGCTCCTGGTGGGTGGTCTCAGGTAGCCGTTAAGCTAGTCGGAGACAAAGGTAAAGTCATCGCCTGTGATATTTTACCGATGGATCCCATCGTCGGCGTGGATTTCTTGCAAGGGGACTTTCGTGAAGAGAAAGTGCTTGAAGCATTGCTAACTCGCGTCGGTGCAGATAAGGTTGACGTTGTATTGTCTGATATGGCGCCCAACATGAGTGGTTCAGACGGTGTCGATCAGCCGCGCGCCATGTATTTAGTCGAGTTGGCGTTAGATATGTGTCATCAAGTATTGGCACCTAACGGCAGTTTTGCGGTCAAAGTCTTTCAGGGGGAGGGGTTTGACGAATATATGAAGGCGGTTAAAGAGGCATTCAAAGTCGTAAAAACACGTAAACCGGACTCGTCGCGGGCACGCTCCCGTGAGGTCTATCTTGTGGCGACAGGGTACAAGTTGTAGTACCCTAGCGTTAATCATCGCAAGACTTTATGAGGTCTAGTAATTTGAGTGACATGGCAAAAAATTTAATACTCTGGGTTGTCATCGCCGTTGTGCTGATGTCAGTGTTTCAGGGTTACTCCCCCTCTTCTTCGTCATCGCAGAAGATGGATTATTCTACTTTCCTAGACAATGTTCGTGATGGACAAGTCGCTACCGTTGAAGTGAAAAGTGACCAACGTACTATCGAAGGTTCCAAGCGTACGGGCGAAAAATTCACGACCATCATGCCACTGTATGATCAAGATTTGATTAATGATCTTGACCGTAAAGGCATCACCATGAAAGGCCAAGAGGCCGAAGAATCAGGGTTCTTAACCCAGATCTTCATCTCTTGGTTCCCAATGTTGCTGCTGATTGGTGTGTGGATTTTCTTTATGCGCCAAATGCAAGGCGGCGGTGGCAAAGGCGCAATGTCCTTTGGCAAGAGCAAAGCCAAGTTGATGAGCGAAGATCAAATCAAAACCACTTTTGCTGACGTTGCTGGTTGTGATGAAGCGAAAGAGGAAGTGAAAGAACTTGTTGATTATCTGCGCGATCCAACCAAATTCCAAAAGTTGGGTGGCCGTATTCCAACGGGCGTGCTCATGGTAGGTCCTCCAGGTACAGGTAAAACCTTACTGGCGAAAGCGATTGCGGGTGAGTCAAAAGTGCCTTTCTTTACGATTTCAGGTTCTGACTTCGTGGAAATGTTCGTCGGTGTCGGCGCATCTCGCGTGCGTGACATGTTCGAACAGGCGAAAAAATCTGCGCCTTGTATCATCTTTATCGACGAAATCGATGCTGTGGGTCGCCAACGTGGTGCGGGTTTAGGTGGTGGTCACGACGAGCGTGAGCAAACCCTTAACCAAATGCTGGTTGAGATGGATGGCTTCGAAGGTAACGAAGGTATCATCGTTATTGCAGCGACAAACCGTCCTGACGTACTTGATTCTGCTCTGCTGCGTCCAGGCCGTTTTGACCGTCAAGTGGTTGTTGGCCTGCCAGACGTTCGCGGTCGCGAGCAAATCCTTAAAGTGCATATGCGTAAAGTGCCGCTTTCTGAAGATGTCAAAGCAAGCGTGATTGCCCGTGGTACACCAGGTTTCTCAGGTGCAGATTTAGCCAACTTAGTTAATGAAGCGGCCTTGTTTGCTGCGCGCGGTAACCGTCGTGTTGTTGGCATGGAAGAGTTTGAGCGCGCAAAAGACAAGATCATGATGGGTGCTGAGCGCCGTTCTATGGTGATGTCTGAAGCGGAAAAAGAGATGACCGCATACCACGAAGCAGGTCATGCGATTGTGGGCTGTTTAGTGCCTGAGCACGATCCTGTTCACAAGGTAACGATTATCCCACGTGGTCGTGCCTTAGGTGTGACTTTCTTCTTGCCCGAGGCGGATGCGATCAGCCAAAGCCGTCGTAAGTTAGAAAGCCAAATTTCAGTTGCCTACGGTGGTCGTTTAGCCGAAGAGCTGATCTACGGCACTGAAAAAGTCTCTACTGGTGCTTCGCAGGACATCAAGTATGCCACTTCGATTGCGCGTAATATGGTGACCCAATGGGGCTTCTCCGACAAATTAGGCCCATTACTTTACGCTGAAGAAGAAGGTGAAGTCTTCTTAGGTCGTAGCATGGGTAAAGCTAAGGCGATGTCCGATGAAACCGCTACGCTTATCGATACTGAAGTGAAGGCGTTTATCGACAAAAACTACAGTCGTGCTAAGCAAATCCTTCAAGATAACGTCGATATTTTGCATTCGATGAAAGACGCGTTAATGAAGTATGAAACCATCGACTCACTGCAGATTGACGATCTAATGAATCGCCGTGAAGTACGTCAGCCTGCCGATTGGCAAGCCGATGAAAACGGTTCAAATGATAAAGGCAATGGTAAAGGTGAGCCAGCTGTTAAAGTTGATGAAGTCGTCAAATCTGCTCCTGCAGAGGCTGAGCTTAAAGATGCCGACGAGTCACCCGTTAAGTAATGGTTGTTAATTGAAAGAGAACCCCGTTAAGGGGTTTTCTTGTTTTATCTTGCTAGAAAATTGACTGCGCTGTCATTCGCTCTTTAATGAGTCAAACCAGCGAAATGCGCAGAAAACGGATGAAACGCGCTAGCAAGCAGTCCCAAATGGAGTCAATGCGTGTTTGAATTAATTTCTGGAACCAAACGCTTATCCTTAGCTTCGCCCGTAGTGATGGGCATTCTGAATGTCACTCCCGATTCTTTTTCCGACGGTGGAAAGTTCTCTTCCTTTGAATTAGCTTGCCAGCATGCCGATGAGATGGTCGCTCAAGGAGCGCTCATCATTGATATCGGCGGCGAGTCAACAAGACCAGGGGCGGCTGATGTCGGCGTTGAGGATGAGCTCGCTCGTGTGATCCCGCTGGTAGAGTATGTTGCCAAACACCATGATGTGTGGATTTCGGTCGATACCAGTAAGCCCGAAGTGATGCGACAGGCGGTGAATGCCGGTGCCCATTTAATTAATGATGTTCGCGCGTTATTGGAGCCTGGTGCATTAGAGACTGCGGCGCAGCTGAATGTACCTATATGTTTGATGCACATGCAGGGAGCGCCACGCACTATGCAAGCGGCACCCGAATATCACGACCTAGTTGCTGATGTCTCTGAATTCCTAAACGAGCGTATTCAAGCCTGTCTCGAGGCAGGGATCCCGCGGGAGCGGTTGTTAATCGACCCAGGCTTCGGCTTTGGTAAAACTTTAGCGCATAACTATGAATTGCTAGCAAAGTTAGAGACTTTTACTCAGTTTGAACTGCCAATCTTGATAGGTTTATCCCGTAAGAGCATGATAGGAAATCTTCTTGCTAGGCCGACCTCCGAGCGCCTTGCGGGAAGCCTTGCTGGCGCTATGATAGCGGCCCAGAAAGGGGCACATATCATTCGTGTCCATGATGTCCCTGAAACAGTTGATATGCTCAAAGTGTTACAAGCGACACAGGCATATTACTAGCGCTATTTTTGTTAAGTATTTCATTAATATTATGATCCCGAACGAAGGAACACATTGAAGTTTGTGGGGCGATATGAGCGAACGTAAATTTTTTGGAACTGATGGCATTCGTGGCAAAGTGGGCTCTGGCCAGATGACGCCTGAACTGGCATTAAAATTGGGCTGGGCTGCTGGAAGGGTCTTATCCCGTAGTGGCACTAAAAAAGTCATTATTGGTAAAGATACCCGTATTTCAGGTTATATGTTTGAATCAGCGTTAGAGGCGGGTCTTTCTGCCGCAGGGCTTAATGTGATGTTAATGGGACCAATGCCAACGCCTGCGGTGGCTTATCTCACTCGCACTTTCCGCGCCGAAGCGGGCGTGGTGATCAGTGCATCCCACAATCCTTACTATGATAATGGCATTAAATTTTTCTCAACCGATGGCAGTAAACTTGACGACAATCTAGAGCTAGAAATTGAAGCAGAACTCGAAAAACCATTGGTTTGTGTTGAATCGCATCTCCTCGGTAAAGTGTCACGTATCGAAGATGCCCGTGGCCGTTATATTGAATACTGCAAAGGTAACTTTCCTGCAGATCAAACCTTAACGGGGCTAAAAATTGTGGTGGACTGTGCCCATGGTGCAACCTATCACATTGCTCCAGCGGTATTTAGAGAGTTAGGTGCTGAAGTAATTGCCATTGGTGATAAACCAAACGGAGTCAACATCAATGACAAAGTGGGTGCAACGTCCATGGCGAAGATTTGCGAAACTGTTTTGGCTGAAACTGCTGATTTAGGGATTGCGCTCGATGGCGATGGTGACCGTATCATGATGGTCAACAGCAAAGGTGAAGTGATCGACGGCGATCAAATTCTTTATATCCTTGCCTGTGATGCTAAAGCCCGTGGCGTGTTACGCGGTGGGGTGGTGGGGACACTTATGTCTAACCTGGGCCTTGATTTAGCCCTGCAAGCGTTAGATATTCCCTTTGCCCGTTCAAAAGTGGGCGACCGTTATGTGATGGAGTTACTGAAAGAACTCGATTGGCGCATTGGGGGGGAAAATTCGGGTCATATTCTTAACCTTGACCATGGTACGACGGGCGATGGTATTGTGGCGGGGATTTTGGTACTGGCAGCCATGCGTCGTCAAAACGCAACGTTAGAGCAATTAACCGCGCCTATGGAAATGTTGCCGCAAGTGTTAGTGAATGTGCGTTTTGAAGGCGAACATGATCCCTTAAGTTCTGATAAAGTCAAGGCAGCACAAGCCCAAGTTGAATCAGAGCTTGGTGTTCGTGGCCGAGTATTACTACGTAAATCAGGAACAGAACCATTAATCCGCGTTATGGTTGAAGGCGATGATCACAATACGGTGTTAGCGCACGCTAATCTGATCGCAGATGCGGTAAAATCGGCGAGCTAATCAAGTGAATCTTTAGTCAAGTGCAGCTGATACCGATTAAAAAAGAAGGTGTTAGCTGCATAAATGAGCAATAACTGAGTTCGGCGTGTAAAAAGTAAGCATTCCAACCTAATATCTGAAAAATTTCGAATTTAGCTATTGTAACTTAATAAGTGGTTCGCTATTATTCACGCCGCTTTCAGAGGAGACAGTGATGGCACTCAGACGTCCTATGGTAGCTGGCAATTGGAAGATGAACGGCAGTGCGGCATTAGCCCAAGAGTTGTTCAAGAAATTTGCCTCAAAGCTCCAAAATGATTCAGCTGAAGTGGTTTTATGCCCGCCTTCTATCTATCTAGAAAGCGTCAGGCAACTGCTAGAAGCAAACAAGGAAGCGTTAGACGGTTCACTTGTTAGGATGGGCGCACAGAATTTAAGTCAGCATGACTTTGGCGCTTATACCGGAGAAGTTTCGGGTCAGATGCTTAAAGATTGCGGATGTCGATATGTTATTATCGGGCATTCAGAACGTCGCCGTATGTACGGAGAGACGAGTAATATTGTAGCGGAGAAATTCGCTGCAGCACAAAAGCACGGCTTAACCCCTATTTTATGTGTGGGAGAGTCGGGTCCAGCACGAGAAGCAAGACGTACTTTTGAGGTGATTGCTGAAGAGTTGGACATAGTGATCCAAAAAAATGGCACTATGGCTTTTGATAACGCCATTATCGCTTACGAGCCATTATGGGCAGTAGGAACTGGTAAGAGCGCTACACCAGAGCAGGCGCAAGAAGTTCATGCGTTTATTCGCAAACGTCTCTCTGAAGTGTCTCCATTTATTGGGGAAAATATCAGGATTCTCTACGGTGGAAGTGTGACACCGAGTAACGCGGCAGATTTATTTGCCCAACCTGATGTTGATGGTGGACTGATTGGCGGTGCCAGTTTAAACTCTACCGAGTTTTTAAGTCTGTGTACCATAGCGATGAGCGCATAATATGTATGAAGTTTTAGTGGTTGTTTACTTGTTGGTTGCATTAGGTTTAATTGGCCTGATCTTAATCCAGCAGGGTAAAGGAGCTGACATGGGGGCCTCATTTGGCGCCGGTGCATCAGGTACCTTATTTGGTTCAAGCGGTTCAGGTAACTTCCTGACACGCACAACGGCAATCCTAGCCATTGCGTTTTTTACCTTAAGTTTGCTAATTGGCAATTTAAGTGCAAACCACGCAAAAAATGAAGATGCATGGAAAAATTTAGGTTCAGACACTGAACAGGTTACCCAACCTGTTGAGCAAGGAACCGAAAAGTCAGAAACAAAAATTCCTGACTAAAAAGGTGTCGCCGAGGTGGTGAAATTGGTAGACGCGCAGCCTTGAGGTGGCTGTGTCCTAACGGACGTGCGGGTTCAAGTCCCGCTCTCGGCACCATAATTAAGCTAAGTCAGTATCGATAAGAACAGACTTAGTTATTGCAAGCAAAGACGTTAGTCAATATACTTGCACACAGTTGACGCGGGGTGGAGCAGCTTGGTAGCTCGTCGGGCTCATAACCCGAAGGTCGTCGGTTCAAATCCGGCCCCCGCAACCAGCTCCTAGTAATGAATGTTGTTTAATTCATTATGGTTTACAGGTTCTTGAAGCTAATAACCTCGTCATTACGGGGTTTTTTGTTGTCTGGGACTTTTAAATTTGTCGTATCCTATACGACGTTTTACTAGGGCTATTAAGCCCTTTTTTGTTTTTTCGGGGGTCAATTTTGGCAACATTAGAATCCAGACTGGCAGACATGCTCAAAGTGCCTGTGGAAGCATTAGGCTTTCAACTTTGGGGTATTGAATATGTACAAGCCGGTAAACATTCCATACTGCGCGTGTTCATTGATGGTGAGAATGGCATCAATATCGAAGATTGTGCCAACGTAAGTCGCCAAGTCAGTGCTGTGCTAGATGTTGAAGACCCTATTTCTACTGAATATACCTTAGAGGTTTCTTCGCCTGGTGTAGATAGACCGCTGTTCACTGCTGAACAATACGCGGCCTATGTCGGCGAGGATGTCAAACTTCAACTGACTATGCCTGTCGCGGGCAGTCGTAATTTAAAAGGCGCCATTACTCAGGTTGACGGCCAAATGCTGTCGGTGAATGTGAATGGTAAAGAGCTGGTTGTCGCCTTGGATAATATCCGTAAAGGCAACATCATCGCAAAGTTTTGATGGTTTCAAGGTGAACGAGGCAAGACAAAATGAATAAAGAGATTCTGCTAGTCGCTGAAGCGGTTTCAAATGAAAAGGCCGTTCCACGCGAGAAAATTTTTGAAGCGCTAGAGACTGCGCTGGCTACCGCTACCAAGAAAAAATACGAAGGTGATATCGACGTTCGTGTTGCTATCGACCGTAAAACTGGCGCTTATGAAACTTTCCGCCGTTGGATGGTGATCGATGACAACGGTGTTGCGTTAGAAAACCCATACCGTGAGATCACACTGGAAGCGGCACGTTTCGAAGAACCAGAGATCCAACCTGGCGAATACATTGAAGACCAAATTGAATCAGTGGCTTTTGACCGTATTACCACTCAAACCGCCAAGCAAGTCATCGTGCAGAAGGTGCGTGAAGCTGAGCGGGCGCAAGTGGTTGAGCAGTTCCAAGATAAAGAAGGCGAACTGATCACTGGTGTTGTTAAGAAAGCAACCCGTGAAAGTGTCGTTGTCGACTTAGGCAATAACGCTGACGGCGTATTGTTCCGTGAAGACTTGATTTCACGCGAATCTTTCCGTCCTGGTGACCGTGTTCGTGCACTGCTTTACTCAGTTCGTCCTGAAGCGCGTGGCGCGCAGTTATTTTTAACTCGCACTAAGCCAGACATGCTTATTGAGCTGTTCCGCGTTGAAGTACCGGAAATTGCCGATGAATTGATTGAAGTGATGGGCGCAGCGCGCGACCCTGGTGCGCGAGCTAAGATCGCCGTGAAATCAAACGACCGTCGTATCGACCCCATCGGTGCTTGCGTTGGTATGCGTGGTGCGCGTGTTCAAGCCGTATCGAATGAACTCGGTGGTGAGCGTGTTGATATCGTGCTGTGGGATGATAATCCAGCACAATATGTGATCAACGCCATGGCGCCAGCTGATGTGGCTTCTATCATCGTAGATGAAGACAACCACTCAATGGATATCGCCGTTGAAGCAGAAAGTTTGGCTCAGGCCATTGGTCGCAATGGGCAAAACGTTCGTTTAGCAACTCAGCTGACTGGCTGGGAACTGAACGTGATGACAGTGGAAGACATGAATAAGAAACACCAAGCCGAAAGCGCTAAGGTGAAGAGCTTATTTATGAAATCTCTGGATGTAGATGAAGATTTTGCACAAGTACTGGCTGATGAAGGTTTTACTTCGCTCGAAGAAGTGGCTTATGTGCCTGTGTCTGAATTATTAGCAATTGATGGTTTCGATGAGGATCTCGTTGAAGCATTACGTGAACGTGCAAAGGCTGCGATCTCAACTCGAGCGCTCGCATCTGAAGAAGCACTAGATGGTGTGGAGCCAAGTGAAGAGTTATTAGCACTTGAAGGTGTTGAAAGACACTTAGCCTATGTTTTAGCAAGCAAAGGTATCGTAACTCTAGAAGATTTGGCTGAACAAGGCATTGATGATTTGATCGAAATTGAAGAATTGACAGAAGAAAAAGCAGGTGAGCTGATCATGGCCGCCCGCAACATCTGTTGGTTTGGCGAAGAAGCATAAGTCGATCAACAGGGGGATTTAACTGATGGCAGATACTACCGTAGAGAAATTGGCCACGGAAGTGGGTAAAAGTGTTGAACGTCTGATTGAGCAATTCTCTCAGGCCGGAATTAAGAAAGGCCAAGCTGATAATGTATCTGAAGCTGAGAAGCAGCAGTTACTTGATTATCTGAAGAAACAGCATGGTGGCGATAATGCGCCGACCAAAATGACGTTGCAACGTAAAACCGTATCGACCCTGAGTGTGGCTGGTAATGGTGGTCAATCTAAAGACGTTAAAGTCGAAGTGCGTAAAACGCGTACTTTTGTTAAACGTGATGTGAGCGACGCGGTGCTTAAAGCGGAAGAAGAAGCTAAAGCCAAGGCTGAAGCCGAAGCGAAGGCTAAAGCAGAAACTGAAGCGAAAGCTAAGGCTGAAGCCGAGGCGAAGGCTAAAGTCGAAGCAGAGGCGAAGGCTAAGGCAGAAGCAGAAGCGAAAGCAAAAGCGAAAGCAGCTGCTGAAGTCAAAGTGACTAAAGACACGTCGCCAGAAGCGGAAGCTGCACGTATAGAAGCTGAGCGTTTAAAAGCGGCACAAGAAGCAGCAACTAAACGTAAGCAAGCTGAAGAAGCGGCGAAAGCGGCTGAAAAAGCGCGTCTATTAGCAGAAGAAAACTCTAAGCGTTGGGCCGAGGAAGAGCGTCAACGTTTAGAAGCTGAACGCTATAGCGATCACCATATCACTACCTCTAAAGTGGCTCGTGCTGCTGAAGATTCATCGGATATGGATGAAGAAAAACGTGGCCGTCGTGCGCGCAACAAAAACACCGCCAAAACCAAACGTGGTGGTAAAGATGCCCGTGACGGCCGTGAAAAACACATGCGTAACCGTAGCACCGCGCCAGAATCAATGGCCCATGGCTTTAATAAGCCCGTTGCTGCTGTTAACCGTGATGTGCGTATCGGTGAAACCGTTACTGTTGCAGAACTGGCTCACTTAATGGCGGTTAAAGCGACTGAAATCATCAAGCAAATGATGAAGATGGGCTCAATGGTGACGATCAACCAAGTGTTAGATCAAGAAACCGCCCAGTTAGTTGCTGAAGAAATGGGTCATAAAGTTGTACTGATCCGTGAAAACGAATTAGAGCAACAAGTTCTGTCTGAGCGTGATGAAGAAGGCGGCGTGAAGCTTGAGCCTCGTGCACCTGTTGTGACCATTATGGGTCACGTTGACCACGGTAAAACCTCACTTCTTGACTATATCCGCCGCGCGAAAGTGGCTGCGGGTGAGGCCGGTGGTATTACTCAGCATATCGGTGCATACCATGTTGAGACAGAAAACGGCATGATCACCTTCTTAGACACCCCTGGCCACGCCGCGTTTACCGCAATGCGTGCCCGTGGCGCTAAGGCGACGGACATCGTTGTTCTGGTTGTGGCTGCCGATGACGGTGTTATGCCGCAAACCATCGAAGCGATTCAACACGCTAAAGCGGGTAACGTGCCATTGATCGTGGCAGTGAACAAGATGGACAAGCCTGAAGCGGATATTGACCGCGTGAAGAGTGAATTATCTCAGCACGGCGTGATGTCTGAAGATTGGGGCGGTGACAACATGTTCGCCTTTGTATCTGCTAAGACTGGTGCGGGTGTTGACGATTTGCTCGAAGGCATTCTGCTGCAAGCTGAAGTACTTGAACTTAAAGCAGTTCGTGACGGTATGGCAGCGGGTGTTGTTATCGAATCACAACTGGACAAAGGTCGCGGCCCTGTGGCAACGATTCTGGTTCAAGAGGGTACACTGCGCCAAGGCGACATCGTTCTATGTGGTTTAGAGTACGGTAAAATCCGTGCAATGAAGGACGAGAACGGCCGTTCAATCACAGAAGCGGGTCCATCGATCCCAGTTGAGATCTTAGGTCTGTCAGGTGTGCCATCAGCAGGTGATGAAGCCACTGTCGTACGTGACGAGCGTAAAGCCCGTGAAGTAGCCCTTTACCGTCAAGGTAAGTTCCGTGACGTGAAATTAGCGCGTCAGCAGAAGTCTAAGCTGGAAAACATGTTCGCGAACATGACCGAAGGCGAAGTGAAGGAACTGAACATCGTTCTGAAGGCTGACGTTCAAGGTTCACTCGAAGCGATTACTGACTCATTAATGGGTCTGTCTACCGACGAAGTGAAAGTGAACATTATCGCCCGCGGCGTGGGTGCGCTCACTGAAACTGACGCAACTTTAGCGGCTGCATCTAATGCGATTATGGTTGGCTTTAACGTGCGTGCCGATGCACAAGCGCGTAAGACTATCGAAAACGAAAGTGTTGACCTACGTTACTACAGCGTTATCTATAATCTGATTGATGAAGTGAAAGCGGCGATGACAGGCATGCTGTCACCTGAATTCAAACAACAGATTATCGGTCTGGCTGAAGTTCGTGACGTCTTCAAATCACCAAAACTGGGCGCTATCGCCGGTTGTATGGTGACTGAAGGCACCATCAAGCGTAGCGCACCAATTCGTGTTCTGCGTGATAACGTGGTGATCTTCGAAGGTGAGCTCGAATCGCTGCGTCGCTTTAAAGATGACGTTAACGAAGTTCGCAATGGCATGGAATGTGGTATCGGTGTTAAGAACTACAACGATGTCCGCGTGGGTGACCAAATCGAAGTATTCGAAACCGTCGAAGTGGCACGTACACTGTAACGATAAAGAGGGCGGCATTAGCCGCCCTTTCAATTTAATGACATTAGCTATGGTAACTCTATTATGGCAAAAGAATTCAGTCGTACACGTCGTATAGGCCAACAGTTACAGCAGGAGCTGGCTGTTGTCCTACAGCGCGACATGAAAGATCCCCGTATTGGTTTTGTGACCGTCAATGACGTTGATGTTTCTCGCGATTTAAGTTACGCCAAAGTCTTTGTCACCTTCTTTGAAGAAGACAAAGATGTGGTGCAAGAAAAGCTTAACGCGCTGATTGCTGCGGCGCCTTACATCCGCACCTTAGTGGCTGGCCGTATGAAGCTGCGCGTGATGCCAGAGATTCGCTTCGTTTATGACAGTTCATTGGTTGAAGGTATGCGTATGTCTAACCTCGTCAGCCAAGTCATCAACAGCGATAAAGCGAAACAACAGCAGTTTGGTAGCGTTGACGATGATGTTATTGAGAATGACATCGAAGAGAGCGATGACACCGAAGGTAAAGTGTAATGGCAAGACGTTCAAAGGGCCGCTTTATCGATGGTATTGTATTGTTGGACAAAGCCACTGGCATGAGCTCCAACTTTGCATTACAGCGGGTAAAGCGCTTTTTTAATGCAAACAAAGCAGGCCATACTGGTGCGCTCGATCCTCTGGCGACGGGCATGCTGCCAATCTGTTTAGGCGAAGCGACTAAGTTTTCGCAGCATTTGCTGGATTCAGATAAACGTTATCTGGTGACGGCAAAACTGGGACAACGTACCGATACCAGCGACTCTGACGGCGAAGTGGTGCAGACGCGCCCACTTGAGTTTACTCAAGACCAGCTGATGTCGGCTCTAGCGCATTTTCGTGGTGATACCTTGCAAGTGCCTTCGATGTATTCGGCGCTCAAATATCAAGGCCAGCCTTTGTATAAGTATGCCCGCGAAGGCATTGAAGTGCCCCGTGAGGCACGCCCTATCACCGTATTTGAGCTGAACTTTATCAGTTTAGAAGGTGATGAGCTGACCTTAGACATTCATTGCTCTAAGGGAACTTATATTCGCACTATCATTGACGATTTAGGTGAAATGCTCGGCTGTGGTGCTCACGTCATCATGCTGCGTCGCACTCAAGTGGCGCATTATCCCTACGAAAAAATGGTCTCCCTTGAGCAGCTAGAAGCCTTAGTTGTAAAGGCGCAAGAACAACAGCTTGATCCAAGTAGTTTGTTGGATGCTCTACTGCTGCCAATGGATACAGCGGTTGCAGACTTTCCAGAGGTGAATGTGCCAGAGGCCAGCGCTGCGTATTTAATGCAAGGGCAGGCTGTGCGAGTAGCGGGCTTAGAGGCTGACAAACTTGTAAGGATTACATTAGGTGCTGAGCAGCGTTTTGTTGGCATCGGTTCGATGAATGAGGATGGTTTGCTAGCACCTAAGCGACTTATCGTGATCCACGATGAGCCTAAAGCACCTTAGTTAAAGCTAATGCTTGATTAATCCACCTGCTTTTATTGCGCGCGCCTGAGATTATCGGTAGAATAGCGCGCCCTCTGGCTGAGTTAGTGATCGGCTGGAGATTATCATTTTATATTTGGAGAGACACATGTCACTAAGTACTGAAGCGAAAGCAAAAATCCTGGCTGAATTTGGCCGTGGCGCAAATGACACTGGTTCAACTGAAGTTCAAGTTGCGCTGTTAACTGCTCAAATCAACCATTTGCAAGATCACTTCAAAGAGCACATCCACGATCACCACTCACGCCGTGGTCTGTTACGTATGGTTAGCGCTCGTCGTAAGTTATTAGCTTACCTGAAGCGTACCGAAGCTGTACGTTACAATGAGCTGATCCAAAAGTTAGGCTTACGTCGTTAATCACACGTCGGCTAACGTAAAAAAGGAGGCTTAGCCTCCTTTTTTATTGCCCCAAATGGGGTGGATTTAAGCCCTTCGTTCTTATCATCTACTAAGTCCCGCGTAGCCCATCCAAATTGCTGATAGTCGCTGTTTGACTGGCCATATAGAGCGCCTCAAAGTCAGCTTGTGGCAAAGGCTGGCTAAAATAAAAGCCTTGTCCTATCTGGCACTCATTACTCTTAAGCCAATCCAGTTGCAGCTCGTTTTCAATTCCTTCTGCCACGATAGTCAGATTTAATTGTTTACCTAACATCAAAATTGTTGATGCGATTGCGCTGTCTCCAGGAAGATCGGAAACGAAGCAGCGATCGATTTTCATGGTTGTGATTGGCAGATGGCGAAGGTAAGAAAGGGAAGAATAACCTGTACCAAAATCATCGACTGCAATACCAAATCCTGCCGATTTGAGTTGCTCTAATTTGTTGATAGCAAGTTCAATATCATTCATTAACGAGGTTTCAGTAATCTCAATTTCTAATAACTCTGGTTGAATTTGATAACGCAGCGCCATTTGTTTGATATCTGATACCAGGCTTGCATCGGCAAACTGTTGTGACGCGACGTTAATCGCGATAGGAATGGCATAGTTATATTTTTTCTGCCATTCCCGCAGCACTCGGCAACTTTGCTCTATCACCCAGCGACCAATCGGAATGATAATCCCCGTCTCTTCTGCCACCGGAATAAAAGACATGGGGCTAATCAATCGGCCGTCTTTTTGCCAACGAATTAAGGCTTCACAACCGGTTATTTTGCCTGTTTGTAGGTCTAATTTAGGCTGGAAATACAGCAAGAACTCGTTATTTTTTAATGCATCATGCAGTGATGCTTCAGTACGAAGCCTGACTGCTGCCCGTTCGGTCATTTGCTGTTTGAAGAAAGCCCATTGATTCGAGCCCGCCGCTTTTGCGCTGTACATCGCGATGTCGGCATGGCGGATAAGATCTTCAGCGCTACTTCCATCCTCTGGATAGATAGAAATCCCAATAGATGCAGCGGGGTGAATCGCGTGTTCATTCAATTGGATGGGCACATTGAGTTGCACTAAGAGTTTATCGACAAAGTCCGCCGCTTGGTCTGGGGAATGTACAGAGTCTGCTAAAATAACGAATTCATCACCACCTAAGCGTGAAACAGAGCCTTTGTCGCCCACGACGCGCTCTAGAATGCGGGCAATACGTGCGAGAAATTGATCGCCTAGTGCATGTCCTAGGGAGTCATTGATATTCTTAAAACGATCTAAATCGATAAACATCAAGGCAAAGCTACGCTTGTGAACCCGCGAGCGTTGGATAGTCACGGCAATCGTTTCGAGCAGTAAAGTGCGATTAGGCAATCCTGTGAGTGGGTCTCGGGTTGCCATTTTACGAAGTTTGGACTGCGTCTGGCTGAACTGAATTAAGATCTGATTAAATTTTGACGTCACTAATCCCAATTCATCATCCTTATGGGCATTGGACATGGGGAGTAGATTTTCATCGGGCGAATCGGGCTCGATTTTATCTATCGCTTCACTGATCCTCGCTATTGGCTGAGTTAAAAAGCGGTGAAACACAACCGTTAATACTAAGGTGAGCAAAAGTGCGCGGGCTAACGTGGCAAAAAAGCTAAATCTGAGCTGACTAAAGAGTGTGTTGGTCAGTTCTTGAGTGTCGTAAAAAATGGTTAATGTGCCGATAAGCTGCTGTTTTTGCGTACCTTCAAAGTAAAATGGCCGGTAGAGAGGGCGAGAAATTTCTTTCAGATCATCAAACAGTTGATTGCTGAGACTAATGAAGGTTTGCGAGTTGTTTGCCCGATTATTACTTACTGACACGAACATTGACCCGTCATCAAGCTCTATTACCGCAGAGCCTACATGTTCAACTTTTATGGCGCCTTCTAGGGTTTGCCTGGCGAGATTATCATCCAATGCCCAAACAGCATTTGCAGCGGGTTGTTCGACAGAATCGAGTAATTCCTGTTGAGTTGTAGTGAGTTGCTGTTTAGTGGATACAACGACAAGGGCAATTTCAACAATAAAAATAGCGATGGCAAAAAATAACGCAGTAAAAACGACGAGGTTAGTCTGTTTCCAAGTTAGGGATTTAAAGCGACCCGTCATTCAGCTCTTCCTTTTATTGTTGTTTTTCACCAGAGGGTATTGTCCATATCACTATAGAGCATAACTCTTTGTTGATTTAACCACTTTAGTGAAAAGATAGCGCTTTGTCATCATTATCTGCTCTTTATCTATGGTTCGTAATTGCAGTATACTTACGCGCGTAATTCAAGGTCATTAATTAAGGAATGGGTCACGTGAATCCAATAGTAAAGAGTTTTGAGTATGGTCAACATACAGTCACCCTGGAAACAGGTGTCATTGCACGTCAAGCAGATGCAGCCGTTTTAGCCAGCATGGGTGACACGACAGTGTTAGTCACTGTTGTAGGTAAAAAAGAAGCCGAAGCTGGCCGTGACTTCTTTCCTCTGACTGTTAATTATCAAGAAAAGACTTACGCAGCAGGTAAGATCCCTGGCGGTTTCTTTAAGCGTGAAGGCCGTCCTTCTGAAGAGGAAACGTTAATCGCTCGTTTGATTGACCGTCCAATTCGCCCTCTTTTCCCTAATGGTTTCAAAAACGAAGTTCAAGTTATCATCACTGTAGTATCTGTCGATCCAGAAATCGAGCCGGATATCATCTCTATGATCGGTACTTCTGCTGCATTAGCGATTTCAGGTATTCCATTCAACGGCCCATTAGGCGCTGCTCGTGTGGGCTACATTAATGGCGAATATGTATTAAACCCAACTGTGAAACAAATCGGAGCTAGCCAACTTAACTTAGTGGTAGCGGGTACTGAAAGCGCAGTATTAATGGTTGAATCTGAAGCACAAGCCTTGCCAGAAGAAGTGATGTTAGGCTCTGTGGTTTATGGTCATGACCAACAACAAGTGGTTATCAAAGCGATTGCTGAATTCAAAGCTGAAGCCGGTAAACCTACTTGGGATTGGACCGCGCCTGTTGAAGATGAGGCGTTAGTCGCTCAAATTAAAGAGCTGGCTGAAGCAGGCTTTATTGAAGCATACCAAATTCAAGTGAAACAAGAGCGTTACGCTCAAGTGGCTGTGGTAAAAGCTGCTGCTAAAGAAGCATTACTGGCCGCTAATCCTGATGTTGATCTACGTGAAGTAGACAACTTATTAGGTAGCTTAGAGAAGAAAGTTGTGCGTGGACGCATCCTACGTGGTATGCCACGTATCGATGGTCGTGAACCTGATATGGTTCGTGCATTAAGCGTGTTAGCGGGCGTATTGCCACGTACCCATGGTAGTGCATTGTTCACGCGCGGCGAAACACAAGCGTTAGTGACTTGTACTTTAGGTACTGAACGTGATGCTCAGAAGATTGATAGCATTATGGGCGAGCGCACAAACCGCTTTATGCTGCACTACAACTTCCCTCCTTACTCTGTTGGTGAAACGGGGATGGTCGGTTCACCTAAGCGCCGTGAAATCGGCCATGGAAAGCTCGCATGGCGTGGTATCAATGCTGTTATGCCATCTGCAGAAGAGTTCCCATACAGTGTTCGTGTGGTTTCTGAGATTACTGAATCAAACGGTTCAAGCTCTATGGCGTCAGTATGTGGTACTTCGTTAGCGCTGATGGATGCGGGTGTACCTATCAAGACTTCTGTAGCGGGTATCGCTATGGGTCTAGTGAAGGAAGGCGATGACTTCGTTGTTCTTTCTGACATCTTAGGTGATGAAGATCACTTAGGTGATATGGACTTTAAAGTGGCGGGTACCCGTGATGGTGTAACTGCACTGCAAATGGATATCAAAATCGAAGGTATCACCAAAGAAATCATGGAAATTGCACTGCAACAAGCCTATGGCGCACGTGTGCATATCCTGAACGTGATGGACCAAGCCATTGGTTCACACCGTGCTGATATCTCTGATCATGCTCCACGTATTACCACCATCAAGATTAACCCAGAGAAAATCCGTGATGTTATCGGTAAAGGCGGCGCAGTGATCCGTGCTCTGACCGAAGAAACCGGCACTACGATTGAACTGGAAGATGACGGTACTGTGAAGATTGCTTCTTCAAATGGTGAAGCAACCAAAGAAGCGATTCGTCGTATTGAAGAAATCACTTCAGAAGTTGAAGTAGGTCGCATCTACAATGGTAAAGTGATTCGTATCGTTGATTTCGGTGCTTTTGTTAACATTCTGCCAGGTAAAGATGGTTTGGTGCACATTTCGCAAATCAGCGATGAGCGTGTGGCTAACGTATCTGACCACCTTGAACTAAACCAAGAAGTCACCGTTAAAGTAATGGAAGTGGATCGTCAAGGTCGTGTAAGACTGTCAATTAAAGAAGCACAGACGAAAGAACCTGCTGCTGAATAATTGTCTTTAGCAGACATTATCGTCGTCAGTTTTGATATGACGTGACTAAAAGGAGATCAATTGATCTCCTTTTTGTTTGTTTTGGTTTAATTAAGTTGTGTTTAATGCTATTCCTCAATAGCAGTCCTGAAGTTGGATTGCTATCATGAACATTCTTCCGCGTGAGTTGGAAATCAAAAAAGGTAGAAATGGATGAGTCTTAAAATTAGAACCGCTGTTGTTGCTGTGCTGGCGGGTGCCAGCTTGATGTTGGCTGGATGTGCGACCACTCAATCTCCCTTAGACAACCAAAATGACGTTGAAGGTAAGTTGGTTATCGCCCCGGTGATGACCGATTATAAAGTCGAGGTAACCCTTGCCAAACTTAACGAGATTTTATCAGCAGTTGAGTTAACCAATGAACAACGTGCGCGCTTTCATTATGACCGTGGTGTGATTTACGATAGCGTAGGTTTACGCTTGATGGCACGTATTGATTTTATGCAAGCACTTAAACTGCAACCCGATTTAGCCGATGCCTATAATTTTCTTGGTATTTATTACACCCAAGAAGGTGAATACGATAGTGCTTATGAGGCCTTCGATGGCGTGTTAGAGCTAGCACCAAACTACGATTATGCCTACTTAAATCGTGGTATCGCGCTTTATTACGGTGATAGGAACGATCTTGCATTGAAGGATATGCAAGCGTTTTACGCCGCCGATGATAAAGATGGCTACCGCGCCTTGTGGTTATACTTGATCCAATCAAAGGATGATGCTGCTGGGGCTAAACGTCAGCTACAGGAGCAGCGTAAGGGACTTGAAGCGGATGCGTGGTCAACTGTGATTGTTGATTATTATTTGGGTGTTAAGAGCCGCGACCAAGTGTTTGCCGATGCCAAGTTAGGCCTTACCCACCCTAAAGAATATGCCGAACGTCTCTGTGAGGCCTATTTCTATCTCGCTAAAATGGCCATTGCTAACAAGCAATATCAAGAAGCTGCAAACTATTTCCGCCTTGCCCTTGCAACCAATATTTATGACTTTGTTGAGCATAGATATGCTCGGATTGAACTGGCAAAAGTTAAAGGTTTGCTCGAAGGTACAAAATAAGCCTTATCGCCCGAGGTACATCTTGGGCTTTACCTAGCCAAGTTCGCACTGAGGCGCTATAATTTGCGCCTTTTTTAGCGATACGAGTGCATAGGTTAAATGTCAGACAATAAAGTAGAGGTCGATAAACGTCGCACCTTCGCGATTATATCGCACCCCGACGCGGGTAAAACCACCATTACCGAAAAAGTGCTGTTATTCGGAAACGCGCTGCAGAAAGCGGGTACCGTTAAGGGCAAAAAGTCGGGTCAGCACGCTAAGTCTGACTGGATGGAAATGGAAAAAGACCGTGGTATTTCAATTACAACGTCTGTGATGCAGTTTCCCTATGGTGGCGCGCTCGTTAACCTACTCGACACTCCCGGCCACGAAGACTTCTCAGAAGATACTTACCGCACCTTGACGGCGGTCGACTCCTGCTTGATGGTCATAGATTCGGCAAAAGGGGTTGAAGACCGAACCATCAAATTGATGGAAGTAACGCGTCTGCGTGATACGCCAATCGTCACTTTTATGAACAAACTCGACCGTGATATTCGCGATCCCATCGAACTGATGGATGAAGTTGAGAATGTGCTTAATATCGCCTGTGCGCCAATCACTTGGCCTATTGGCAGCGGTAAAGAATTTAAGGGTGTTTACCATATTCTGCGCGATGAAGTGGTGCTATACCAAAGCGGTATGGGACACACGATTCAAGAGCGTCGCGTGATTGAAGGTATCGATAATCCTGAGCTGGATAAAGCGATTGGTAGTTATGCAGCTGATTTACGTGATGAAATGGAGTTAGTTCGCGGTGCATCTAACGAGTTTGATCACCAAGCCTTCTTAAAGGGGGAGTTAACCCCAGTATTCTTCGGTACTGCATTAGGTAACTTCGGTGTTGACCATATCCTAGATGGTATCGTGGAGTGGGCTCCAAAACCGTTGCCCCGTGAAAGTGATCTACGCATGATCATGCCAGATGAAGAAAAATTCACTGGTTTTGTGTTTAAAATTCAAGCCAATATGGATCCAAAACACCGTGACCGTGTTGCCTTTATGCGTGTGTGCTCTGGCCGTTACGAGCAAGGCATGAAGATGCATCATGTGCGTATCGGTAAAGATGTCAACGTGAGCGATGCCTTAACTTTTATGGCGGGCGATCGTGAACGTGCTGAAGTGGCTTATCCTGGTGATATTATTGGTTTACATAACCACGGCACTATCCGTATTGGCGATACTTTCACTCAAGGTGAAAAGTTCCGCTTTACTGGTGTACCTAACTTCGCTCCTGAAATGTTCCGTCGGATTCGTTTGCGTGATCCGCTCAAGCAAAAACAATTGCTCAAGGGCTTAGTTCAGCTATCTGAAGAAGGTGCGGTGCAGGTTTTCCGCCCATTAGACACCAATGATTTGATCGTGGGTGCGGTGGGTGTACTGCAGTTTGAAGTCGTAGTCGGCCGCTTAAAGAGCGAGTACAACGTTGAGGCGATTTACGAAGGTATTAGCGTTTCAACTGCGCGCTGGGTTTATTGTAAAGATGAGCGTAAGCTAGAAGAGTTCCGCCGCAAGTGTAGCCAAAACTTGGCGCTAGATGGTGGTGATAACTTAACTTACATTGCGCCGACTATGGTTAACTTAAATCTTTCGATGGAAAGATACCCTGATATTGAGTTCGCTAAGACGCGTGAACACTAACAGTGTTAAGTGACTAAGTTTAAAGGCGGTGATTCACCGCCTTTTTTGTATCTCAAATTAGTGGAGGCGATTTTTAATGAATTGGATAATACGAGCTTGGCAGGCTTATATCCGTTGGTGTGACAAGATGGGACTGACGCCCGAAAACCGCCGCTGTTGTATGCCACAATTGGAAGAACCACCATTAATTCGCGCTAAAACTGATTGTCAAACACAGGCTCAATCATCAAACGGAGGCACAAAAACGGAGTGACAGATTGATGATGCTAGATACCCATGCGCATTTGGATTTTTCTGAATTTGACGCTGACCGCGACGACGTAGTGCAACGTATGCGGCAAGTGGGCATTGATAATCTCATTATTCCCGGGGTTTCACCCGAACATTGGCCTAAACAGTTGGCGATTGCCAAGCAGTATCAAAGTTATTTTGCCTTAGGTATTCATCCTTGGTTTTGTCCAGAAAATGTGGATGAAACGATTTCTGCATTAACATTGCTCGTTTCTCAGTTACGAGAATGTCCCCGTTTTGTTGCAATTGGTGAATGCGGTTTAGATAAACTTTATCCTGACAATTGGAATCTACAGCTACTTTTTTTTGAAGCGCAACTGGCGTTGGCCCATGACGTCAATCTGCCGATTATTATCCATGCTGTAAAAGCGCATCAAGAAGTTTTGTCCTATTTAAAGCGCCATAAACTGCCCCGAGGTGGCGTTATTCATGCCTTCTCTGGCAGTAGTGATATCGCTCTCGAATATACTAAGCTTGGTTTTAAGCTTGGGATTGGTGGTTTAATTATGAATCCCAATGCGAAAAAACTGCTCAAAACTGTTAGTGAGTTGCCCTTAGACAGTTTCCTACTTGAGACTGATTCTCCTGCCATGACTCCGCTCAATGTTACAGATAAACGCAACCAGCCCGCTAATGCTGTACTTTTTATGGACAAAATTGCAACTTTGCAAAAAAAATCTAGTGTTCTAATATCAGAACACTTGGTGTTGAATGCAATGCAACTGTTTGACCTTTAGTTGTTTTTGGTTAAACAGGTGTATGTCGCAATAGCATTTTGCTCTAAGCGATTGAAATTAAACTCCAAAATTTTGATCAAAACGACGATTTTCGACTTTCTCTCGGGTATAATCTGACTCGGAAATAGGTTGATTAACAACATAATTAAAAAGTGTTAACAATAGGGTGATGGTTAATGAATATATTGATGAGCTTAGTAGGGGTGGTCGTCCTACTTGCGATAGGTTTCCTCCTATCGAATAACAAAAAAGCAATTAATTTACGTACAGTGGGTGGAGCATTAGCCATCCAGGCTGCCTTCGGTGGTTTTGTACTGTACGTTCCTGTCGGTAAAGACATTCTGAAAGGTATGTCTGACGCTGTTTCTAGCGTTATCGGTTTTGCACAAAACGGTATCGGCTTCCTGTTTGGTGATTTAGCTAACTTCAAACTTGGCTTTATCTTCGCTGTAAACGTGTTACCAGTTATCGTGTTCTTCTCTTCTCTGATCGCCGTTCTGTACTACTTAGGCGTCATGCAGTGGATCATCCGTATCATCGGTGGTGGTCTGCAAAAAGCATTAGGCACAAGCCGTACTGAATCTATGTCTGCGACTGCTAACATCTTCGTTGGTCAAACTGAAGCGCCGTTAGTAGTTCGGCCATTCATTCCTACTATGACTCAATCAGAACTGTTTGCGGTCATGGTCGGTGGTTTAGCTTCTATTGCAGGTTCTGTACTTGCTGGTTACGCGCAAATGGGCGTGCCTATTGAGTTCTTAGTTGCTGCATCGTTCATGGCGGCACCAGGTGGTCTATTAATGGCTAAGCTGATGCACCCAGAAACTGAAGTTGCTAAAAACGATATGGATGAGTTACCAGAAGATCCTGATAAACCAGCTAACGTATTAGATGCTGCTGCTGCGGGTGCTTCATCAGGTATGCACTTAGCCTTAAACGTGGGTGCAATGTTGTTAGCCTTCGTCGGTTTGATCGCGATGATCAACGGTATCATCGGTGGTGTAGGTGGTTGGTTTGGTGTTGAAGGTTTAACACTGGAACTGATCCTTGGCTATGTGTTTATGCCTTTAGCATTCCTTATCGGTGTGCCTTGGAACGAAGCGTTAGTCGCAGGTTCTTTCATTGGTCAAAAGATCATTGTTAACGAATTTGTAGCCTACTTAAACTTCGCGCCTTACATCTCTGAGGCTGCAACCGCTTGTACATCAGTTGCTGCTGAAGTGGTTAAAGGAAGCTTACCGTTATGTGTTGCTGAGACTCAAGCTGTGATGACATCTAGAACGCAAGCGATTGTTTCGTTTGCACTGTGTGGATTCGCGAACTTGTCTTCTATCGCAATTCTGCTCGGTGGTTTAGGTGCAATGGCACCAAACCGTCGCCATGATTTAGCTAAGATGGGGATTCGTGCGGTTATCGCTGGCTCTCTTGCTAACTTAATGAGTGCAACTATTGCGGGTCTGTTCTTAGCTATCTAAGCATAGAAACGTAGGGGAGCTCCTCCCCGATAACTAGGTCCTGGCCATGCAGGACTGGACCTAAGTTAATTCAACCATTTTCCAGTAGTGAATATTTCCCGATTGTATTCTCCAGATGACAGCTAAACTTTAGCTGTGATGCTGCAAATTGTCGTGATGTACGGCTAAGTTAATTAGACGTAAACAATAGGTCGCGACTTTGTTCACAATTAAGAATTTTGTGTTTGTGATTTTACGCTAGATTATTGAGATTTTTTTTAATCGAGGTAGAATGCGAGCGCCACAAAAAGAACGCTACCCAAGACGGTAGCAACCAAAATAATGGGGTTGATGATGAAAAACGTTAAAACTTTAGCTTTAGCTGCTACTGCTGTAGCTGCAATCTCTGGTAACGCATTTGCTGCTGATCGTTCTGACCTACGTGCAGGCGATCACAGCTGGATGCAGTTCAACGCTATGTATGCAGTAAACGAACTGCCTCGTGATGGCTCTACTGATAACGGTCACGATTACCTAGAGATGGAATTTGGTGGACGTGCTGGTGTTGTTGATCTATACGGTTATGTTGATGTGTTCAACGTAACTAACCGTGATTACGGTGACAAAGCTGCTGGTAGTGGTAAAAGCAAATTATTCATGAAATTTGCTCCACGTTTCTCACTTGATGCTATCACTGGCATGGATCTTTCTGTTGGTCCTATTCAAGAAGTTTATTTTTCAACTTTATTTAACTGGGATGACAGAATTGGTGAGGGTGTAAACTCTACATTCTGGGGTCTAGGTGCTGACGTTATGGTTCCATGGCTAGGCAAAACTGGCATGAATTTATACGCTTACTATGATCTGAACGGTAAAGATTGGAACGGCTACCAATTTTCTATGAACTGGTTCAAACCAGTTGTTAACTTCGATAATGGCAGTTTTATTGCTTTCCAAGGCTATGTTGATTATCAGTTCGGTGCTGATGAAGTTAATGCTTATGATGCCAATGGTCAGTACGTAAACACTACATTTACTTCTAATGGTGGTGCTGCATACTTCGGTCTGCACTGGCATTCAGATAACTATGCGCTTGGTTATGGCCTGAAAGCCTATAACGATGTTTATTTGCTGAAGGATGAAGGAACATTTGGTTTAGAAACTAAAGGTTTCGCTCACTACTTCACTGCAACTTACAAGTTCTAATTTCTTGTAAGACTAATGGAGCCGCGATGGTGGCTCCATTTTTTATGTGTCATGAATCTTTATCTAAACCCATTTATTATTTTGAGCAGTGCGTTTATATAAAGGTTTGTGTTTTTCTCGCGCTAAAACGGATTTTTCGCGGAAAAGTAGGAACAAGATATTATTCGTCTCCTCCTCTTCCGGTCTTCAAGGATTCAAGTCGTGATCACTTATAGTTAATTTAAGTGTCAGGATGCGTATGTATTATGCATAGGCAAGATTGAATACCTAATAATCATGTAATTTGCCCTACACAAATTACTCGGCATCGCCTGAAGGCCCGGCCATATAAAAATAATCAAAATAAAGCCACCTCTAAGCGTTGCTTATAAGCGACTGATTTCTTTTATTTGTTTTTATTTTGGAGAGCTATAATGACTGATTTAAAAAAAGCAGCACAACGCGCCATCGAACTTATGGATTTAACTACCCTAAATGATGACGATACCGATCAGAAAGTGATCGATTTGTGTCACAAAGCTGTGACGCCTGCAGGCAACACCGCTGCTATCTGTATTTATCCTCGATTTATTCCTATCGCACGTAAAACTCTTGATGAACTGGGTGCTGAAGATATTCAAATCGCCACTGTTACTAACTTCCCACACGGTAATGATGATATTGCTATCGCCGTATTAGAAACCCGTGCAGCCGTTGCCTATGGTGCCGATGAAGTGGACGTGGTATTCCCATACCGCGCGCTGATGGAAGGCAACGAAACTGTCGGATATGAGTTAGTCAAAGCCTGTAAGGAAGCCTGTGGTGAAGTATTACTGAAAGTGATCATCGAATCTGGCGTATTAGCCGATCCAGTGCTTATTCGCCGCGCCTCTGAGCTTTCTATCGAAGCAGGTGCCGACTTTATTAAGACTTCAACAGGTAAAGTGCCTGTGAATGCGACCTTGGAAGCGGCTGAAATCATGCTCACAGTGATCAGTGAAAAGAACACCAAAGTCGGCTTTAAGCCTGCCGGTGGTGTACGTGATGCCGCTCAAGCGGCTGAGTTTTTAGGTGTGGCTGAGCGTATTCTGGGGGCTGATTGGGTGTCTCCACGCACCTTTAGATTTGGTGCTTCAAGCTTGCTCAACAGCTTGCTACACACGCTAGAATTAGCCGATGCGCCTAAGCGGACTCAAGGCTATTAATCGAGAGTTGATCAACGATTAATACTAAAATCGTATATCGAAACTAATTAAGTGTGACCTAAATCTAGTTGGGAACATCAAAACTTCGATAGCATGTAATTGTAATATTGCTACAGTTTTGATGTTTCATTGCAAAGCTAAATAACAAATATGTTGTATTAGTATTTAGCTTGGAGGCAGTATCATGTTTCTAGCTCAAGAAATTATACGTAAGAAACGCAATGGGTTAGTCTTAAGTGCCGAAGAGATACAGTTCTTCGTTAAGGGCATAACCACCAATGCAGTGTCGGAAGGACAGATCGCCGCATTAGGCATGGCAGTGTATTTTAATGACATGAATATGGATGAAAGAATCGCTTTGACCACGGCAATGCGCGATTCTGGCACTGTACTCAATTGGCAATCACTCAATCTTAATGGCCCTGTTATCGATAAACACAGCACTGGTGGTGTCGGTGATGTGATTAGTCTTATGCTCGGCCCCATGGCGGCTGCTTGTGGTGGCTATGTACCGATGATTTCGGGTCGTGGCCTCGGTCATACTGGCGGTACGCTCGATAAGTTTGATGCAATTCCCGGTTACCAAACTGAACCTTCGAGTGAATTGTTCCGCAAAGTGGTAAAAGATGTCGGTGTGGCGATTATTGGGCAAACTGGTGATCTCGTCCCCGCCGATAAACGTTTCTACTCCATCCGTGACAACACTGCTACCGTCGAATCCATCTCCCTCATTACCGCCTCTATTCTCTCTAAGAAATTAGCTTGTAGTCTCGATGCATTGGCGATGGACGTCAAAGTCGGTAGTGGCGCATTTATGCCGACTTACGAAGCCTCTGAAGAGCTTGCTCGCAGCATCGCTGCGGTAGCCAATGGCGCTGGCACTAAAACCACAGCTTTACTCACCGACATGAACCAAGTATTAGCTTCATGTGCGGGTAATGCACTTGAAGTAAAAGAAGCCATCGACTTCTTAACCGGCGCTTACCGTAATCCTCGTCTTTACGCTGTGACTATGGGGCTTTGTGCCGAGATGTTACTCCTAGGTGGCCTAGCTACCGATGAAGCGGATGCCCGTGCCAAGTTAAACCGCGTATTAGATAACGGCCGCGCTGCCGAGATCTTCGGCAAGATGGTTTCTGGCCTCGGCGGTCCCGTTGATTTTGTCGAAAATTACAGTAAGTACTTACCGCAATCGCAAATTATTCGTCCGGTATTTGCCGATACTCAAGGTTATGCTCACAGCATGGATACCCGTGAGCTTGGTTTAGCCGTGGTGACCTTAGGTGGCGGCCGCCGTAAACCTGGTGATGAGCTAGACTACAGTGTTGGTCTGACTCAAGTGTGTGCCCTAGGTGATAAGATTGATGCTTCTACACCGATTGCAGTGATCCACGCGCAATCCGAAGAAGCCTTTGCGCAGGCCGAAGACGCGGTGAAAAAAGCGATTCATATTGATGAAATCGCTCCAGAAAAAACACCTGAGATCTATGCTTATATTCGAGCAACGGATCTTTAAGGAAGAATTATGAAACGTACAGTTATAATGATGTTGGATTCCTTTGGCGTGGGCGCTGCTGGCGATGCCGCCAAGTTTGGTGATGTCGGTTCTGATACTTTTGGGCATATCGCAAAGGCGTGTGCTGAAGGTAAAGCGGATACTGGTCGTAAAGGCCCATTAGCTCTGCCAAACTTGGCCCGTTTAGGGTTAGCCCATGCGGCGATGGAGAGTACTGGGGCGTTTGCACCAGGCTTTGCCGACAATGTTGACTTGATTGGTGCCTATGGCCATGCTCAGGAATTAAGTTCGGGTAAAGATACCCCGAGCGGTCACTGGGAAATGGCGGGAGTACCCGTATTATTCGAATGGGGCTATTTTAGCGAGCACCAAAACTCATTCCCTAAAGAACTGACCGATAAGATTTTAGCCCGTGCAGGACTCGATGGCTTTTTAGGTAACTGCCATGCTTCTGGTACTACTATTCTGGAAGAATTAGGCGAAGAGCACATGCGCTCTGGCAAGCCAATTTTTTACACCTCGGCAGATTCTGTATTCCAGATTGCCTGCCATGAAGGCACATTTGGGTTAGAAAACCTATATCGTCTTTGCGAAATCGCCCGTGAAGAGTTAGAACCTTATAACATTGGCCGCGTGATTGCGCGTCCATTCGATGGCACAGGCCCAAGCGACTTTGCTCGTACTGGTAACCGTAAGGATTACTCGCTTGAGCCACCAGCGAAGACAGTGTTAGATAAGTTAAAAGCCGCCGGTGGCGAAGTGGTGAGTGTGGGCAAGATTGCCGACATTTATGCTTACTGTGGTATTACCAAAAAGGTGAAGGCAAACGGTTTAGAAGCGTTATTTGATGCGACTTTAGCCGAAGTGAAATCTGCGGGTGAAAATACTATTGTATTCACGAACTTTGTGGATTTTGACTCCCATTATGGCCACCGCCGTGATGTGGCGGGTTATGCGAAAGGATTAGAGTATTTCGATGCTCGCTTACCTGAAATGCTCGCACTGTTGGATGAAGACGATTTGTTAATTCTCACCGCTGATCATGGCTGTGATCCTACTTGGCAAGGTACAGATCATACCCGTGAATATGTGCCAGTATTGGCGTATGGCGCAGGATTAAAAGCAGGTTCGTTAGGTCGTCGTAATAGTTTTGCTGATATCGGCCAATCTATCGCGAGCTATTTCAAGCTTGAGCCGATGGAATACGGTGAGTCGTTTATCTAGATAAACGTGCAGGATCTTGATTTGGCGGCCAGCATTGGGCCGCCAGTAAACAAAGACTTAAGTCTTAATAAAATAAACAGGGGTTATTTCGATGGCAACACCACACATTAATGCTGTAGAGGGCGCATTCGCTGAGACAGTTTTGTTTCCTGGCGATCCATTACGTGCAAAATATATTGCTGAAACATTCTTAGAAAATGTTGAGCAAGTGACTGATGTTCGCAACATGCTAGGTTTTACCGGTACTTACAAGGGTAAACGTATTTCTGTGATGGGTTCTGGCATGGGTATTCCTTCATGCTCAATCTATGCAACTGAATTAATTAAAGATTATGGCGTTAAAAACCTGATCCGTGTTGGCACTTGTGGCGCAATAAGCACAGACGTTAAAGTGCGCGATGTGATCATCGGTATGGGGGCATGTACTGATTCGCAAGTAAACCGTTTACGTTTTAAAGGCCAAGATTTCGCGGCTATCGCGAACTATGAGCTGATGAATGCTGTGATTGAATCTGCCAAAGTCAAAGGCACTAAGATCCGTGTGGGTAACGTATTCTCTGCTGATCTGTTCTACACGCCAGATCCACAAATGTTTGACGTAATGGAAAAAATGGGTGTGCTAGGGGTAGAAATGGAAGCCGCTGGTTTATACGGTGTTGCCCATGAGTTCGGTGCTCGCGCACTGTGTGTGGTAACGGTATCTGACCATATCCGTACTGGCGAAAAGACGACTTCAGAAGAGCGTCAAACCACGTTCAACGATATGATCGTGATGACTTTAGACGCTGCGATTACGCTGTAATCAGCCACTCCAAGACTCATCAAAAAGGGTTCGCATTGCGAACCCTTTTTTATTGCTCTGTTATCTTTTAGATGAGCCAACTTAACTGTGCTGCTGAATGTACGATGGACAATTCTGTAATGCGGCGCTGAACCAAAGACGCTTCAGTTTGACCAGAGACGCTTCAATTAACCCGTTGAGTCAGTGTCTAAATCGCTCGGTTGAACAGGGGCTTTATCTGTGGTGGATTTCGCCGTATTGGTCTTTACTCGGCGTACCGATTTTACCTTAGGTTTATTCGGCATTGGCACTGAGGTTTGCGGCTCGGTCGCCGAAGCTGCTTGGTCCGCCAGTGTTTTGGACTGCGTTTTAGACTGAGGTATTGTGTTAGATGATGACTCATCCTTTGCACTCATCTCTGGTGTTATCTCAGCTTTCAACTCAGTATTCAAATCAGCTTTAAAATAAGTTTTAAAATCAGACGCTTGCTCTGGCGTTTGCTCTGATTCTTGCTCAAGCTCAGGTGCATCTTTTGTCTCTGTTATTGTTTTGGCTTTCTTCACTTTAAGTTGAATACTGGCTTGATTGCTATCTTCATCCGGCGACTTGCTGACTGTAGCTTTCTCCAAAGGCTGATTGTCTTTGGTTTCTTTATTTTGTTCTGCCTCTTTGTTTTCTGTCGGCTTTTGAGCGGCTTCTTCGTCACTAGCGATGACTTCATCCTGCTGTGCATCTTGATTATCCGCTGGGTTAGGTTCATCTGCCGCTTCGATCGCTTTTATGGCTTTATGCTTCTTAGGGTTTTTACGCAATTTGGCTCGGGTTCGGCGACGGTCAAAATCGGCGCGTTTAAAAGATAAGGCGCGAGATAGCAACATACCAATTAGACCTGCAACCAGCAGCATTATTTGTTGCTGCTCCATATTCAGGTTATGAGCCTCTTTGATTTCATTAAAAAATAATTTGGTATCGAGTCTAACCTCGACATAGCCTAAATTTTTGCCATCCTGAATAACGGGTTCCACATAGGGGGGATATTTACTCAGTAGTAAGCTCATTTCTTCGGATTCGGGATCTAACGCCTCGTTGGTCAGGCTTTGAGCGAAAGCTAAGCGTATACCTTGGTCGCTGAATATTGCTGCGGACATCACCTTAGGATCTTCAACTAGGGCGCTGGCGAGCCATTGGAGCTGTTCATCATTTTGCAATTGCAGGGCGGGTGCTGCGCTGTAGGCCGTTTGTTGCACGAGTAATCTGGCCATCTTTTGCGTTTGGGACTTTAGAAGCAACTGACCTTGTAGTAGGCTTGTCTGCCACAATTGCACTAAGCCTACCATCAAGGTCAGAGCAATGGCGATTTGGAGCAGTCTACTGATTTTATGGCTTTTCTTTAGCCCTTTAAGATATAACACTTTGACCCTTAATAATGAGAGCGCTTGCCTAATCATAATTGATTCTGCGTGAGCCCGATAGCTGGAGAACACGAGTCCTATGGAAAGCTTGAACCAAAATCCGCTGTTTGTATGGTTAGCTGCTAGCCCTTCACCTCGTTTTGAATATCAGGGGATCTGTTTCGAGGCTTATCAAGAATCGTCAATGCGGCCATCCCTGAGTCAATTTGCTATGCGTTTGATTTACGAAGATATCAGTCTTGAGGATGCCCTAGCGACTTGGATCGTCTCTCTGGCTAAAAGCCTCAAATTAACCTCGCTCTCCATCGCGCCTATACGCCGTCAAGTGGCGCTGCATTGTGTTGAGTTGGCACTTCCTGTAGAACCCACTGCCGAGTTGTTAGCTACATTTCCGCTGCAGGCAGAGTTACACCTTATTCGCGGCCCATTACCTCAACTGAGTAAACCTGGTTTGTTGGTGATGGATATGGATTCTACAGCGATTCAAATTGAATGTATTGACGAACTTGCAGCGATGGCTGGGGTGGGAGAGCAAGTTGCGGCGATAACAGAGCGGGCGATGCAGGGCGAGCTGGATTTTGAGCAGAGTCTGCGCCAAAGGGTTGCCCAGCTTAAAGGTGCCGATGCCAAGATTATTCACACCCTGTGCGAGAGCTTGCCATTTATGCCCGGGCTAGAAGCTATGCTGGCGGAGCTTAAGTCCCATCATTGGCGTTTAGTGGTCGCATCAGGTGGCTTTACGCCATTTGTTGGGCATTTAAAACAATTACTCAATTTAGATGCTGCCTTTGCCAATGAGTTAGTGATTACAGACGGCAAGCTGGCGGGTACTGTAACGGGCAAAATCGTCGATGCGCAGTTTAAGGCCGATGTGGTCAGCCGTTGCAGCCAAGAATGGCAGATCCCTGCAGGGCAACGTGTAGCGATAGGCGATGGCGCGAATGATATCCCTATGGTGCAGGCGGCAGACTTTGGTATTGCCTTCCATGCTAAACCTAAACTTGCAGCTGCGGCAGATGCGAGGATCCGTGGCTTGGACCTGCGGGTTTTACCTTATTTGTTACAGTTTTAAGGTTTCTGTCGTCATTTGTACTGCTTGCATTAGAGTAATAACTCTTGTTTTTTGAGGCTTAACTGGTAGTTTAGTGCTTATTAATGGACTACCAGTGATTTATGTTGACTCGCAACTTCAATCCTAGCTTAGCTAAGCCAAGCCCTTCACAAACCTCACTTTATCTGCCTTATCGGGATGGCGAGTTGCATCTGCGCCAGTTGTTGCCTGCAATTGTTGATTTTTCTAAACCGCCGATTTTGATGTTGCACGGCGCCATGTCAAATGGACGCGTTTTTTACAGCCAGAGTGGTCGTGGTTTGGGATGTTTTCTGGCTAATGCAGGCTTTGTGGTTTATGTGCTCGATACTGCCGGCCGCGGCTTAAGCCTACCAAAAATCAGTAGAGATTTTACCTTAGGGCAAGGTGAGGTAATCCGCGAGCAACTGCCATTAGTGCAGCAGTATGTTTTGGCAATTCATAAACAGGTCTGTGAGGAACAGGGGAAATCATCGCCATCTCAAGTGCATTGGTGCGCCCATTCTTGGGGCGGCGTTTTGATGGCGAGCGCATTGGCGCGTTATCCTGAGCTTCAGCAAAGTGTGCGTTCACTACTGACCTTCGGCAGTAAACGTACTATCCGGGTTAAATCCTTCAAAAAATGGTTAATGGTCGATGTGTTTTGGAACCGACTCGCTCCCGGTTTAGCGGTTGGACAGGGTTATTTGGCTGCAGATAAACTGCGTGTAGGCATGGATAATGAGAGTCGGGCGTCATTGAATCAAAGCATCGATTGGGTGCGAGGTGAATGGCGCGATCACGACGACGGCTTTGATTATGCCAAGGCGGCTAACATGGCGAAATGGCCGTCGGCTTGGTTTATTGCTGGTCAAAATGACACTGTGCTGGGGCATCCAGAAGATGTCGCAGATATGATCAATGAGTGTGGTTTTAGCCAAGTAAAATATACGCTGCTTTCAAAGGAGAATGGTTTTAAGCACGATTATGGTCATGCGGATATGCTGACTCACCTCGATGCCATGAATGACCACTTTCCGTTGATACGAGATTGGTATTTAGGTTTTGAACTAGCTGTATTAAAGGACTAGGGTGTAGCAACTCTAGGGAAGTTTTTGTAGCGCCGGGTATCTTAATTCCACCTCTTGTGTGATATCGAGTAATTCCCCCACGCCGATAATGCGCCACAGTTGTTCTTCAAGCTGTTTTGCCCTGTGATTCGCGTGGATATTGATATATTCCAATTCGCGACGCAGATACCCCATATCTGGTTTCTCGGTGGCCCCTCGGTAAATTCGTAGTGCCATAAAGCGTCCAGTCAGCTTACTTTGGGTGATAAACGCGACTTTGGCTTGGGCGTCACCCACTTCAGTTGCGGGGATACATTTTAAATGGAATCGGCCGCGGGACTGGCGCGTGAGCTGAATAAAAACTTCAATAAAATCCATATCCTGCTGGGGTTTCATTTGGCGGATAGGGTCAAGAATATCCCGTTTACAGAAGCCATCCTTTAGCAGCGGTGCAAGATTATATTGCAGCGTATCTGACGAACCTGCGGCAAAAATACTGCTGATTTCATCATGCTCAGTACTGACGCCTAAGCAGGTCACTTGTGCTGATTTTGTTGTTTTTTCAACAAAGTAGGGCACAGAATGGAGTTCACGTAACAGAATATTTTTAAGACCATCAGCAAGCTCGTTTGCTTCACTGTTATTTTCAGTGAGTTGCTCTAATTTTTCTTTATTGTGGGCGATCAGTTTATTTAAAAACTCAACGCCGACATGGGGTGTATGACCCATTACTGCGGCTAAATGCAAGGTCACGCCATTCTTACGGGTTCGAACTAGGCGGTAGGGTAAATTATCGAGCTGAGTTTTGCCGGCAATGGTTTGCAGTTTGGGTAAACAGATCATCAAGGGTTTGTTGACTACAAACTCGGTGGGATTATCGAGTGTGAGCTGCATGCCTCGACCCGAGATATCCAAGGTAATCCCAGTCGCTTTAAGGTTGTCCTGCGAGATATTGACTAAGGTTTTAAATGCAAAACGGGCTTCTTGGCGACGTTCACTAAATTGCATTGGAATCGGTTTGATTTGATGGGCGGTGAGTCGTTGCTGACCGAAGGCTTTTAGCGTATTGGCATTGCTATCATCCTGCCACGCCTTGTAGGTTTCCCTTTCATCCTCATTTGTTAAATCAACGAGTTGCAACAAATGGCTGAACTGCGACAACTGTTGTTCCACCAGCGGGCTGTATTGGGTTTCATCCCCCGGCAACGTGGCTCGGCGATAACCTTTGGCATGGTAAATTTTATCTGAGACCAGTTTAAAAATACGCCAACTTGGTTTGGTTGAAGCAAAACCTAAAAACAATGGCACCAGACCTTTAGCTTTTAATTCGGCTAAGGTGGCCGAATAAAAATACAAGCAGCCCTGAGCATTGTAGGTAAACGTAAAAAATAGGCTGTAGTCAGGATTTTCCGGATGGCTAAAGAGTGCCGAAAGCCGTGAGGATGTCAGCATTGCGGGTAACTGGCTGATATCATTTTCATCTTGAAAATAATGCACTATTTGCTGATTATCCCGACTCAGCAACATATGGCTGATGGATTGCGTTTGTTGATTCAGAAATAAAGGCAAATGTGGCAAATGTGGCAAATAATGGCGCTCGAAACCCAGGCCTGATGCTGTGACTAATACGTCGTTAACATCTAATTTATAGCGGAGTTTATAACCTCGAATTAAATTGCCAAGCATTTCACCTAGGGCATCAGTGCCACCAATACGTTTTAATCTCAACCAAAGAAACTCACCATTGGTTTCGCTATCGACGATGTGGTAATCGACCCCAAGTTGCAGATCGGGATAGTAATATTCTTCACTTAACTCAAGGAGTTTCACCTTTAGCGGCTTATCGAGATCGAAAGGATGATTAGCAGAGAGTCGAATGCGAGCGCCGCCAATGGACAAATCGATGGTGATCCCGAGTATTTCAGGTCGCCCAGGTTGGGAAACCGCGATGCGGATACTGTAATTCATTCGCTCTTCGGCACGATTAAAATAACTGCCGAGCACGACTCCGGGTACCATAAAGGGTTCGGGATCGACTGTATCGCTTTGCTGTACTACTTGACGCAGTTTTTGTCGCCTGAGCTGATGGGCGGCGATCACGTATTCATACACACCCATAGTGTATTTGTTGCGATATAAGGACATTGCCTCTTGCAGGCTATGCTTAGCGGGTTCATCAAGAAAATGGTGTTGTTGACCTAGCATGACTTCAGTGCAGAGCAACTCAGACTTGTCCCTCAGGTCAATAATCCGCGTGCAGGGCGAGGCTAAACGACTCAACTCCATTTTCAACAGAAAACGGGTCGAATTGTTTTCATCGGCAGTCAGCTGCTGAAAAATCTCTTGGAAGTTAGGTTCCATGAGCAGCGGCTTGAGCTGTTCTATGAGCGCACTATGGTTATCTAAACTCATGTAGGGGTCTTTTTATGCTTATTTCATCCCAAACAGACTGAAACTCGTATCTTCAGATTGTTTGAGCTCTAATGCTAATTTTGCGCCGTGCTGTGTTAGTCTTATGTCGGCAGTATTCACAGTTACTTAAATTGATTTTATACAGATTTTAATAAGTTATGGCAAAGAATAAAACCGCGTACGTGTGCAATGAGTGTGGGCAGGATTTTCCCCGTTGGCAAGGGCAATGCAGTGCTTGTCACGAGTGGAATACGATAACTGAAGTACGCTTAGGCGCCGCCTCGCCCGGACGGGGGACTAAATTTGCCGGTTATGCCGGTGCTGGCAGTAGCGAAGTCAAAACCTTAGATCAAATAGATCTTAATGCTTTACCCCGTATTGTTAGCCATTTTGGTGAACTCGATCGTGTACTCGGTGGGGGAATTGTTCCTGGCTCGGCGATTCTGATTGGCGGTCATCCGGGAGCGGGCAAGAGTACTTTGCTGCTTCAAACCCTATGCCATTTAGCGGAGCAAATGCCTGCGTTGTATGTGACGGGGGAGGAATCCTTACAGCAGGTTGCCATGCGAGCCCATCGCCTTGGTTTGCCGACCAATAAACTGCGGATGTTATCCGAGACGAGTGTTGAGCAGATTTGCGAAATCGCCCTGCAAGAATCCCCGAAAGTGATTGTTGTCGACTCTATTCAAGTCATGCACATGAGCGATGTGGCATCGAGCCCTGGCAGTGTATCGCAGGTGCGTGAATCGGCTTCCTATTTAACTCGTTTTGCAAAACAGCACGGCATTGCTGTGATTATGGTGGGCCATGTGACTAAGGATGGTAGCCTCGCGGGTCCTAAAGTGCTGGAACACTGTATCGATTGCTCAGTCATGTTTGAAGGGGATAGCGACAGTCGTTATCGTACTTTACGCTCCCATAAAAACCGGTTTGGGGCGATCAATGAACTTGGGGTGTTTGCCATGACAGAGCGCGGCCTAAAGGAGGTTGCTAATCCTTCGGCAATTTTCCTCTCCCGTGGTGAGGAGGAATCCTCGGGATCCTTGGTCATGGTGGTGTGGGAAGGTACGCGTCCGCTACTGGTTGAATTGCAAGTGCTGGTGGATAATTCGGCCATGTCGAATCCGCGCCGCGTGGCGGTGGGGATGGATGCAAACCGTCTAGCCATGTTACTTGCGGTCATGCATCGCCATGGTGGCTTGCAAATGTCGGATCAGGACGTGTTTGTGAACGTGGTAGGCGGGGTTAAAGTGACCGAAACCAGTGCCGACTTAACCCTGCTACTGGCCATGGTATCGAGTTTTCGTGGCGATATTTTACCGAGCGATTTGGTTGTGTTCGGTGAGGTAGGGTTATCTGGTGAAATTCGCCCAGTGCCAAATGGCCAAGAGCGTTTAGTCGAAGCCGCTAAACATGGTTTTAAACGAGCGATAGTGCCTCGAGCTAACGTGCCGAAAAAACCGCCTGTGGGAATGGAAGTGGTGGGCGTTTCCAAACTATCAGAAGCCCTTGAAGCAATCTAATCTAAAAAAACAAACAGCGCCTTAAGCGCTGTTTGTTTTGCTCTTGGGTGTCAAGTCTGTACCCAATCACAATCCGTGGTGTTTAATCGGCAGAATGATGTTTTTCGACAAACAGTGCTAATTCACGATTCAGTATCGAGGCATCACCTAAGTTAAGCTCAACGATGCGTTTGAGGTGGCTGATGCTGTCGACATCGATAATGTTACATTTAAGCCCAAGTTGATGATTACGTTGATGCACCAACTCTGTCTCCATTTGCAGCTCAATATCCGATCCCTGTAAGGTAAAGCTTAGGGTGATAGGCTCCCCTGTGTGGCTAAATCTAACGGGTTCTTCCACTAAGGCGCCATTTAGGCTGAGATCCAATATTGTGGTTTGCCATTGGTTTTCGCCTTGGTGTATTGACGCACTGGCGGCAAAGAGGATCCGCGAAAAATGTCGTCTTTCATCAATCACTAATGCTTTATCTTTCATAGTTTGTTAGCGTCCACCCCAATCAATATGCATAAGCATATGTCATATTGAGGAGACTGTAAAAGCTCGGCCAATTTTTGTGCAATTAAGTAAGGCAGATCGCATATTTTACCTTTTTCTCATATGCAAATATGAAAAAGTATGAATAATTCAGTTAAGCAAAATAAGAGAAACAGAACATGGCCTATAGTGTGCTGGTTGTTGATGACGAAGTGGTTATTCGTGCGCGATTGAAGGGATATTTTGAAAAAGAAGGTTATCGCGTGGTTGAGGCTGCCGATGGCGAGCAAATGTGGTACGAGTTTAATCGTCAACATATCGATTTGATCATGCTAGATATCAATTTACCGGGTGTTGATGGTTTGAGCTTAACTCGCGAGTTACGCAGCCGCTCCCATGTGGGGATTATCTTAGTTTCTGGCCGTGATGAATCCATTGACAAAATTGTTGGCCTCGAGATGGGCGCCGATGATTATGTGACTAAACCCTTCGAACTACGGGAGCTGTTGGTAAGGGTAAAAAATCTGCTATGGCGGATTTCTTTGGTAAAACAAGCCGAGCAAGCGCTGGTGCAGGAGTTATCACAGCCCGATGATTTGATAAGTTTTGAAGGTTATCAACTTGAATTAAACAGCCGGAAATTGCGCCAAGGGGAGGAACTTATCAAGCTCACTAAGGCCGAATTTGAGTTATTAACCGTCTTTGTCTTACATCCACAACAGGTGCTTTCCCGCGAACGTTTAATGCAGCAAACCAGTCATCGTAATCAGGATGTGAATGACAGAACGATAGATGTCATCATCCGCCGTTTGCGTAATAAACTCCATGCCGAACTTTTTGTTACTGTTCATGGTGAGGGGTATTTATTTGCCGCGAAGGTGGATGACTAAGGTAAAGATGGAGGCCGTACTTGATATAGAGGATAAAAATCCGCTTCGGCAAGGCTAAAACTAAGCTCCGACTGGGTGTTTGCCGACATTGTGCGTCCGACGATAGCTGGACCAATATCGCCAAATGGCGTGGCGCCTTCGAGCTGTTTCACTGCGACATCAATCGCCAGTTTCCCCTGTAACACCACAAGGTCATCATTGCTGTAGAGTACTTTTTGCCGCTTCAGTCCTCGCAGAATTGCAGGGGATAAGTAACTACTGACGAGTTTGATATCCTGTGTCATGTGCTTTTGCTTGAGGGTGCTAACGGCCGCTTCAATTGCAACTGCACTGCCGAGAATATAGTTGGGCTGCTGCGCTTTTAGCAGTATCTGTAATTGATCGCGGTAGAGATTACGGTTGTTATCTGCATGCTGAATGGCACTGATGCTGACATTGCTGCCTTCAAGGGCATGACGAATCCCTTGTTCGACCAAATCGGTACCGCCTACATTTTCCGGTCCAGCTAAGAGCGCCAAGGTTGTGGGTTGTGTCGGGGTGTGAACCTTGGCATCCGCTTTAATAAATTGGCCTGCCCGCAGCCCCATTTGATACCAGTTAACACCAATATGGGTTAGCACTTGGTCTGAATTGAGCTTATTTACGAGGGCGATTATGGGTTTGCTCAGTGGCAGAGGAAAATGCTCGAGTAGATTGGGACTTACGGCTCCGAGTAAAATCGCATCGTAGTCACCGCTCATGCACGAACGTAATTGCGCGAGTTGTTTATCTTGATGGTAATAACTGCCCGCTTCGAACAGATCCAGCGATACGCCAAGGTGTTTAGCGTGTTGAATTAGGCCATAATCGATGCCAATCCAATAAGCGTCTTTTAGATGAGGGACCAGGACACACAGACGCCAAGCTTGTTGTGCTTTCGTCAGGGGAAGATAATCAAGTGCGCGTGACTGCTGGATTTTGGCATTAAAAGGACTGCGTTGCTCTAATGGCCAGCTTTGGGGATTCGCTTTGGCAACCGGTGAGCATAAGAGGCTAAAAGTGGTGAGTGTGAGCAAAGCTTGCCAAAATTTTTCCATTGTCCCATATCATCCACAGTGATTCTTTGGAATGCATTGTAACAGTTTAAGGAACAAGCGTGGCTCCTTTATCTTTATCGCGACGTAGTTTAACCGGCAGACTAATGCTCGCGTTTAGCGTGCTTGGGCTTTTGCTATTGCTGTTGGTGAGTCTTGGTAGCTTGAGTTTACATTGGCTTAAACAAGCCGATCGTTACCTGTATGAAGAATCCTTACCCGCTTCTCAAGCTGCGCGGCAATTGGTGCAGGCCTCAAATGCGTTATCCGATGGCGTGACTCAGTTAGGCCAGGTTGAGGATGAGCGGCAGCGGGAATTTATCGGCCGTAAATTGAACCTTGAAAGTGCCACAATGTTAAATAGTATCAAAGTGTTGTTGGCACTCGACGTGAATGAGGATAATCATTTACCTGTTCTAGCAGGGCAAATTATTGAACAACTTACCTTGCTTGGTCAAAGTGTTGGCCAGCGTATCACCCTTGGCGATGAGTTACAGCGCAGGGCCCGAGAATTATCGGTTGCCGCGGCCCATGCCTCTGAGTTATTGCAATCTGAGTTAGCGGTTGTCGATTCGGCAATTTTAGCCAAACTGAGTCAAGCTTATCCCGATATGGCGGGGAATAAACGCAGTGGGCAACTGCTTGATGATGTGATTGAACGTGAGCTCGATATCCAAGAACAGCTCAATCGCGCGCTCAAATTAGTGCATCAAATTGCGCTGCTCAGTCAGTTATTTGAGGTATCGGAGTTGCAGTCTGAGCTGCAATTGAGTGTCCCGCGTTTATTGGCAACCTTTGCCAGCACATTACCCTCGCATCCTGTAGCGCACATTAATCAGCAAAAAGGGACTGCAATCGAGCAAGCATCGGAGGCTGTAACTGAGTTGTCGGCGCCAGAGGTTGGTATCGATTTAATGGCGCTAACGACAGTTTCTGAGCTGATACGCGATCCCGGTCGCCTCAACGCCTTAAAGGCCGAGTTGGTTACCCTTAAACACACGCCAAAGATCATTAAGTTACAGCGAGACTTGAGCCAAAGTTTGCAGCGGCAACAGCGCCAGCAGCAGGCATTAGCGGAAAAACTCTATAGTCTTAATACGTTGGTGGATAGTGCGCTCAATCAACAACAGCAGAGGGCAGAGTTGGCGCGTAGTGATTATTTAATGCAGCTGTCCTACGCTCGGTTCGGCTTGTTGGCCACGGGGATGTTGATGTTTGTGATCATGGGATGGGTCATTTATCGTGTGATTTATCGTGGTATTGCTTTGAGGTTGAATCAGGCAACGCAGGCCATGTCGCGTTTAAGTTTGGGCGATATCAATGTGAGTCTTGATGCCCGAGGTGATGATGAATTAACTGCGATGGCGAATGCAATTGAGGCATTTAAGCGAAAAACTGCCCATAACCTTAAATTACAGGCGGATTTACGTCAGGTCGCCGATGAGTTGACCGAGCATAAAAAAGCCCTTGAACAAACCGTAGCTACGCGGACTCAGGAATTAGCCGAGACAAATCTTCGCCTCGATGCTGAGGCTAAAGGCCATGCTAAGGCAAGGGTCGTTGCCGAGGAGGCGAGTCAGGCCAAATCGCAATTCCTTGCAACGATGAGCCATGAAATCCGCACCCCACTCAATGGCTTATTGGGGACGTTAACCTTGCTCGGCCAGAGTCAGTTACCGCCCGCGCAGCAACAGATGCTCGCCCTGTCGCAGTACAGCGGCACATTATTGCAAACTGTGCTGAGCGATATTCTTGATTTCTCCCGCCTTGAGCAGGGTAATTTAACCAATGAGCCAAGGCCAACGGATATCAACGCCCTACTCGATGAAGTGCTGGCGATCATGGTGGCGGGTGCCAATTTGGCGGGATTGAGTTTAAGGCTGAACCGTCCTCAATTACCCGCTTGTATTAATATCGATGGCCCTAAGCTGCGGCAAGTGTTGTTTAACCTTATCGGTAATGGCATTAAGTTTACCTCCGAAGGCAGTGTCAGCCTGAATGTCAGCCTGCAGGGAGGTAGATTAGCCTTTGTGGTGGCTGATACTGGTGTGGGCATTGCCCCCGAGGTGCGTGAACAGTTATTTATTCCCTACAGTACATTGCCAAATCAGGGGCGAAGCCGCGGGACAGGCTTAGGGCTGGCGATTTGTAAGCAGTTAGTTGAGCTGATGGATGCAAATGGTCGTGGTATTTGGGTCAAAAGTGAGCCTGGCAAGGGCAGTGAGTTTGGTTTTGAACTCTGCTTTACGCAATGCGATAAAGCCCAAGATGCCCAAACACTGGTCCATAAGCAAGTGCATACTCAGCGCGTGTTAGTGGTTGAGGATAACAAGGTCAATGCTATGGTCGCGCAGGGATTTTTGGCGCATTTAGGCCACAGTTCGACCTTGGCGGCAAGCTGCCAACTCGCACTGGAGTGTGTGAGTGCTGATAAGGCATTCGATGCCGTGATGTTAGATATTCAGTTGAGTGATGGTTCTGGCGTGGCGTTATTACCGCAGTTAAAGGCGTTATTTGGGGCAAAAAATGTTAAGTTTGCCGCTTTTACTGCGCAGATGCAGATGGAGGATCTTAGCCTCTATCGTGAGGTGGGGTTTGATACCGTGTTAGCCAAACCATTGAGTCTACAAACGCTGACTCAATGGCTTGGGGTCGCTATGGCGTCATCTTCTTTGGAGACTGAAAGTCCTGGGTTGTCGGCGAGTCCTTCTTTTATCTCGGCATCTTCTGCGCCATTAGCTCAAGCAACGGATACCAGTGGTGCTATACCCCTTGGCAATCAAGCAACTGAAACTCTACTGGATATTGAACAGTTGCAACAAGATATTGAGGTGCTGGGTGTGAAAGCGGTGAGTGATATGTTGGCGCTGTATAAAACTTCTAGCGCCGAGCAAATTGAGCGGCTATCAGAGGCAACTTTTGTGGAGAGTTCAGCCGACAGTGCTAAATTATTGCATGCACTTAAGGGCAGTAGTGCCAGCATGGGACTAAAAGCACTGACTCAGTGTTGTCAGGTATGGGAAAAGCAGCTTAAAACCACAGGCGCCCAAAAGCTTGAAATACAGTCGGCCAATGAACTGAGAGCCTGCTGGCTAGCATCGATGACGGCATTAGAACAGTGGTTAGTCACCGTGGAATAGGGCTTAATACCAATCACATTAAATATCTAATCAGTTCAGAGCCTCACAGGCATTTCAATCCAAGGCGCATTGACGCAGAAATGGTCATTCCATTTTAAGTCAATGCAACACCGGAGTGGGATGCCTGTGTGGCTCCCAAAGGGCGGCTGATGTTCACGGTATGGCAACACGCTTTATACTGCGTTTAAGGCTTTCGACAGAGCACCACTATGCCTTCAAGCCTTCGCCTTGTCTAAAGCGCGTTGAATTCCCGCTGAATGAACAGATATTTAATACGATTGGTATAAGTATCAACGCTCAACGAAATACATAAAAAAAGCGGCTCCCAAGAGTGGGAGCCGCTTTCGTTCAACCGCATCAAAAAAATTAGCTTAAGGTTTGTTCTACTGATGAGTTGATTGTCTGTTCCAACAGTTGTTTATCTTGCTTGACCCAAGCAAGAGTCAGCGAAGCAAGAGCGCTGTAAAAGCCATTGCGGTGCTTGCTATCGCACTCAACAACTTTTACCACAAACTTAGCTAACCAAGAGTCGATGCAAGCATCGAGGAAATTTAACTGGGCAGCATCTTCACTGTGGCAGGCTAAATGTCCCATATAGGCGAGCATTACGGCTAAGTGATCGGCAGGCTCAGGGAAATGACTCTGTACTTGCAGTTTGCTCTGGTGCAAAAATTCACTCATTTGCTGATGTTGCTGCCCAAACAGTAAGGGCTCATCCTCACTGTTTAAGTATAAGCTGGCATAAGGCGAGGCGCTGTGCCGAGTACCCACGAGGAATAAACCGCAATAATCAGCCGCGAGTTCGAGCAAGGCGTCATTGCGCTGTAAATCATTCAGTACCTTCTGCATGGTCGCGACAGGAGCGCTAAACTCTGGCTCATGGCCCAGTTGTGTCCAGAATTGCTGCGCCGCATCACTGGTGAGTTCCTGCAGACGTTGTGCATTAACTTCCCGGGCAAACAGAGAAGATAACAGCTGATACACTAAGGCTCTGGCATGATTAATATCGACGTTGCTCATCGCATTTTCCTCAAAATTAACAGTTGAATGCGCCTAGAAAATTAGGCGCATCGCCTAAGACTTATCGCTCAGGACGGGTTCTCAGTATTTAGCTTAGATTTCAACTTCGATAGGACCATCGAAGGAGCTAACCTTAGGTGCTTTACCTTGGTATTTTTCAAACTCAACCAGACATGTATAGGCTGAGCAAGCTTGAGCCAACTTAGAGGTACCAATGTCTAAGGTTAGGGTATTAGGGTCACCATAGCTGCACAGGGCACCGATTTCGGCTCCGCCTTCAACGCTGCCATCTTTACCCACTGGGCCATACCATGCACCTTCATGAATTCGCACTACACCTTTAGGGAAACGATCCGATACCACTGCGCCAGCTAACAGTTGACCTCGGTCGTTAAAGACCCGCACGATATCGCCATCTTTAATGCCACGGGTTTTAGCATCTTCAGGGCTAATATACACAGGTTCGCGACCATTAACTGTGTAGGTTTCGCGGTATTCCTTTGACTCACACATTTGTGAGTGTAAGCGGTGATCCGGATGGCAAGATTGCAACCACATAGGATATTTATTCGAACCTGGACCACCATGGCTGCGTTCAGCTTTTTCCATCCACATAGGATGGCCTTGGCAGTCATCATAGCCAAATTGTTCAATCTTACGACTGAAGATTTCAATCAAACCGGAAGGCGTGCCTAATGGGTTGATTTCAGGATCGTTTCTAAAGTCAGCGTGGCGCGTCCATAATTCGCCTTCACCAAAGTGTACATAACCTTGCTTCCAGAAGGTGGCAAAGTCAGGCATCTCATACTTACCGGCGTTAGCGGCTTTACACTCGTTATAGAGGGTTTCTATCCACTCCATTTCGCTCATATTGCGGGTGTATTCTTTCTCTTTACCCAGCAGCGCGGCAAAACGAGTAAAGATCTCAAAGTCAGACAAGCTTTCAAACAAAGGCTCGACCATTTTCTGCATCGCCAGAATACCGCGGTTGGCATAGGCACCGTACACGTCGATATCGTTACGCTCATAGGTGGTGCAAGCTGGCAACACGATGTCGGAGAAACGACAAGTGGCTGTCCAGTTCACATCAATAGAGACCACGCATTCAAGCTTTTGGAAGGCTTGCTTCATGCGGTTACGGTCTTGATGGTGGTTCCATGGGTTATTACCCGAGAAAATCATCATCTTAATATCGGGATATACCACTTTAGAACCGTTGGCATCAATGGTTTTGCCGGGTTCGAGAATCGCATCAATCCAGCGGGCAACGGGAATCGTGCTGCTTGCGCCTTTAAAGTCTGTGCTGTCAAACAGCGGTTTTTGATTCTCGTCTAAGTTACGTGGGAAAGCGCCCGGAGCTGCAGCTGTGGTCGCCGGCACACCAATACTGGAGTAGTGGTGACCATAGCTAATACCACCGCCGGGTAAGCCGATTTGGCCTATCATGGTCGCAAGTACTGCGGCCATCCAGTAAGGTTGCTCACCGTGTTGTTGGCGCTGAATACACCAACCCATCATTATTTGGGTACGGCCCTTAACTAAGGTTTTGGCCAGATCGCGGATAATGTGTGGTTCAACACCGCAGATAGGCGCCGCCCACTCAGGGGTTTTGGCGATACCATCTTTAGTGCCCATCACGTAAGGCACAAACTCTTCAAAGCCTAAGCTGTAACCTTGGATGAATTTCTCATCGTGTAGCTTTTGGGTGATCATCTCATGGGCGATGGCCAGCATCAGCGTCACGTCAGTCTGTGGGTTCACATACAACTGCTCACAGCCAAGGTAAGCCTGGGTTTTAGTCACCACAGGGTCGATACTGATCACGCGGATTTTACCCTGTTTGACCTTCTCTTTTAATTGCGCGAGGTACGCAAAGGCCTCATGGGTTTCAGCGTTCCAGCCCACTTGCAGGTTTTTGTAAGGATCGTTTGACCACAGCACAATCGTGTTGCTGTTTTCTAAGATCAGTGGCCAAGAGGTGCCTTGGGCATATACTTCGGTTGAGCCTAATACATAGGGCAGAATGGTTTGGCCTGCACCGGTGGAGTAGTCGCCGATTTTCTTCACAAAATTACCGTGCATCCCCACCGCGCGCTGCATATGGCTGGTGCTGGAATGCAGTTGCCCCGTGGCGCGCCAACCAGTTTGTCCTGCGTGTAAGCCCGATGGACCGTACTTGGTTTGGACCTCATCGAGTGAGTGTTTAAACAGCTTTAATGCTTTATCCCAGGTCACACGAACAAAGCGGAAATCCCCCCGCTGCTGGGTATTACTCTTATGGCCTTTTAGTAAAAAGTCTAAGCGAACCATCGGGTAACGCACGCGGGATGGGTTATAGACCATACCCCGGATACCGTTAATCATATCCGTTGGATATTTATCTAAATCGAAGGCTTTGACTTCGGCAATCATGCCGTTTTTACGCTTGATTTTAAAGGCACCGAAGTGGGAGCCAGTGGTCAGCCATTCGTTTTCATTCAGGCCAGTATTGGCCAGCGCATTTAAGGGCGCTAGTACTGAGCTGCCACCTAAAGCAACGAAAGAGGTTGAGGCTAAGCCTTTTAAAAAGTCTCTTCTGTTCATGGTATTACTCCCGAATTAGTGCTCTTTTTTCACGAAGGTTGACGAATGTTCTTGCAGGTATTTTTGCACCAGTGCTTGGGTGTCTTGGTCCATGTTCACGAAGGCCAACATGCCTTGGAACATGCCAGGCCAGGTATTGGCATCGAAATGCGCTTCATCTGGCTGGGTGTGGCACACACTACAGCTTGAGCGGAACGTATCGCGGGCATAGCCCCAGAGTGGTTGCAGCTCGGTGAGCAGGTAATCCTTATCGGTCCAGATTTGGGCTTCAACGCGTTGCCATTTTAGGCCCGTCATTGGATCTTCTTTCTCTTCAAAGGTTTGGATAACACCTTCTGTTTCGGCTGCATCTTTGCTTAACTGCGCCGACAGAATGTTTACGCCAAAGTCCATGTAGATCACGCGGCCTGCGCCGATTTTCTTACGCCAGCCATCGATACCAATTTTGATGCGCTTACCTTTAGTTTCGAGCACTTTGACTTTAGTGGCTACGTTTAAGGTACCTGCTTCAACATCGCCTTTTTCACTAAAGAACAGTGGCTTAGTTAGGGCACTGTAGTAGGTTTGGTTGGTTTCCAGTGAGCTGACGCCAGCGCCGACTTCGGCGATGAGTTCAGGTGCTCGGGCCGTGCCCATTTCAGGTAGATGGTGAGCAATGCCTTTGTGGCAATCGATACAGCTTTGATCGATTTCAGCGGCGCGTTTCATCTGTTTTTGCGCCAGCGGTGACATGCTTTCCCACTTCATCGAGTTGTAGTTGTGGCAGTTTTTACACGCCAGAGAGTTGTCGCGATCAAAACGCTTCCACTCACGGCTTGCCATTTCGAGGCGTTTAGCTTCAAATTTTTCAGGGGTGTTGACCGTATTGAATAACCAGCCCCAAACGTCGTGGGAGGCTTCCATCTTACGGGCAATTTTACGGCTCCAGTTATGGGGCACGTGGCAGTCTGGGCACGTGGCGCGCACGCCTGAGTGATTCGACCAATGCACTGTTTCCTGCAGCTCTTGGTAGGGTTTGCTCTCCATACTGTGGCAACTGATGCAGAAGGCTTCGGTATTGGTAGCTTCCAGTGCGGTGTTAAATCCGCCCCAGAAGATGATGCCCATGATAAAAGCACTAATGCTGACAGCGCCTAAGGTGAGAGCTTTTGTGGGTTTGTTTAGTGTGCGCCAGAGGTTGATTAACCACTTCATAATAGCGTCCTCAAAGTATCAGTGAATTAGTGGCCGACAACGCCGCCGAAGGCTTGGATCATCCAAATGATGAAACCGTAGAGACTGATCCCCGCGATAGTCAGTGCGGGAAAGAGTATGAAAATGATGAATCCCAGCGCCTTTAACTCATTGCTGCGTGAGGACTTATCCGATGTTTGCATGGTGGGCTTTGTCATTGGGAAGAGCTCCGTTCGAAAGCGATTTTTGATGACATCACTATAAAGGGGAGATGTGAACGGGCTTACGCGCAGGGATGAATGGGCTTTGACAATATATGAAAAATTATGAAAATTTTAAAAATCCCATGATTTTTTGTTTTACTGACAGAGTGTTAATCCGATTTCTGTGATCGCACTCGGCAGTTTGATATGCGGTTTAAGTGTTTTTTAAACAACAGATTTTGAGTTTTTTACCTAATTTTTTACCGAAGTGCAGGCGAGGTCTTAGCTATCTGGCGGCGTTTACAGTATTATCCGCGGCCAACAAAGGCTGCGTTTGCATGGTTGAAGATAGTTTAACTGGGCAAAGCATCACTGCTTGCAGATCATGGATTTTTCCCGATGTAGGAAAATGATGTGGATCTCTCACCCAACTCCTTGGATTTGGGGCTCTAATCTGCCGCAGCCAGCGTCGCCAATGCTAATTGGTATCGACCCTATTTTAAGAGATCACAAGGTATAACAAGATATGTCTGAGCAATTGAGTTCAACTGCCGTACCCTCTGGTTCGTTTCTGAACCGTTTTTTTTCTATTCAACAACGTGGTAGCACCGTTCGCCAAGAAGTGATTGCAGGGTTAACAACCTTCCTCGCGATGGTGTACTCAGTGATTGTGGTACCCAATATGTTAGGCAAAGCGGGGTTCGACCCCGGTGCCGTGTTTGTTGCCACCTGCTTAATTGCCGCCTTTGGCTCGCTGCTGATGGGACTCTGGGCGAATCTGCCCATGGCCATTGGTTGTGCGATTTCACTCACCGCCTTTACCGCCTTCGGCTTGGTGTTAGGTCAGGGTATGAGTATCCCTGTCACCTTAGGCGCCATTTTTTGGATGGGGGTGATTTTTACCATCGTGAGTGTCACTGGCATTCGTCAATGGGTGCTGGCTAACCTGCCTAAGGGGATCGCCCATGGTACTGGGATTGGTATTGGCTTGTTTTTACTCTTGATTGCCACTAACAGTGTGCAGTTGATTGTGGCCAATGATGCTGGCCTGCCAGTTAAGTTAGGTGATATTAACAGCTTGCCGGTGATTGCCACTGTGGTGGGGCTTGCAGCGACGATAGGTTTAGAGCGTCGCGGTGTACCTGGCGGTATCTTGTTGGTGATTATCGGCTTATCCCTTTTCGGCTTAGTGTTTGACCCCAGTGTGAAATATCAAGGTTTGTTTGCCCTGCCAAATTTAACCTCTGAGCATTCGCTAATTGGCCAATTGGATATTATGGGCGCCTTAAATCCTGTGGTATTACCGATTGTACTGGCATTGGTGATGACGGCTATTTTTGATGCCACTGGCACCATCCGCGCGGTAGCGGGTCAAGCCAATTTGCTGGATAAAGACGATAATATCGTCGGTGGCGGTAAGGCATTAACGTCAGATTCTGTCAGTAGCATGTTTGCAGGTGTTGTTGGTGGCGCGCCAGCGGCCGTGTATATCGAATCTGCGGCGGGTACTGCGGCTGGCGGTAAGACAGGCTTAACGGCGACTATTGTTGGAGTATTATTCCTGTTAATGGTATTCCTTGCACCGCTCAGCTATTTGGTTCCTGCCTACGCCACTGCACCAGCGCTGATGTATGTGGGACTATTGATGCTTAGCAATGTGACTAAGCTAGATTTCAACGACAAAGTCGATGCGATGGCGGGCCTAACTTGCGCCGTGTTTATTATCCTTAGCTGTAACATTGTCACAGGTATTATGCTTGGGTTTGTGACCTTAGTGATTGGCCGGATTTTTAGCGGCGAATGGCGTCAACTTAAGTTAGGCGTATTAGCCATTACCCTAGGCTTAGTGGTGTTTTACATGGGTGGCTGGGCAATTTAAGCGATTAGCTTACAAAGCGAGTGTACTTAACACTCGCTTTGATTTACCTCATTGTGTGCACAATAGGCTCGCAGTAAATCCTTCCAAGTGACGATGCCCACCAAATCACCATTTTCGAGCACGGGCAAACAACCGATGTTATGTTCTAGCAAGGTGCGGCTAGCAACATCGAGCGACACATATGGCGCAACGGTTACTGGATTGCGAGTCATCACTTGATGGATGCGTTTCTGGAGGGTTTCGAGATCCTTTGAGGTTTCGGCACCGTTACCTAAATTAGGGCTGATGGCGCGCAGTAAGTCGCGTTCAGATAATACCCCTTCGAGTTTATATTCATCCAGCACCAGTAGATGGTGAAAGTTTGCCTGCTCGAAAATATCCTTCGCCACGGTTAAACGATCGTCCATTTCGACCGTGACGACTCGGGTACACATAATATCGGCGATGATGATCGGCATAATAAACTCTACCTCGGACTTGTATCGTTAATACACTGCATTACAGATACTTATAACAGACCGATGTTTATTTAGCCAATGGCATTGTTGTGAAACTTGCACCCTAGGACCTCATTCTCGCGTTTAATCTTGATCTTCTGTCTCATCTTCTGCCATTAAGGGGTTTCTTAAGTCTTCGGGCAAATGGACGCCGATGTAGCGTTGATACCTTTTACCCTTGAGTTTATGGGTATCGACCAGTACCAAACCATCGACACAGTCACCGAAATCGGCATCGATCCCAAAGGCGAGAAACTTCACCCCATCCTGCTTACATAGCTCACCATATTGCTTATACAGTGTCGGCACCGCCGCGCCCATACTTGCCAGCATCTGCTTGAGTTGCTTAAAGTGGCTTTGATAATCTTCGCCTGAGTAGAGGGCATCTAACTGCTCTTTACGCTTCTTGGATAAACCAAAGGGTGACATAGATACAGCGAGTTGCTGCGCTGGAGCAAACTCCGTGGAGTAGAAATGCACTAGCATTTCCCGCGCACTGCCGGGCAGTTGATTACTGATGGAAACCGGGCCAAACAGATAGCGGTATTCAGGGTGTTTGGCTAAAAAGGCCCCAATGCCGAACCAGAGATAGTCGAGACTGCGTTTACCCCAATATTTGGGCTGCACAAAGCTGCGGCCGAGTTCTAACCCTTGTTTGACGAAGGGCATAAAATCGTCGGCATATTGGAATAGTGACTGGCTGTAGAGGGCGTTGTCGCCATAGCGGTTTAACACTTGCTCGCCGCTGGCGAACCGATAGGCGCCGACAATTTCAAACTGCTCTTTATCCCATAACACCAGATGTTGGTAGTAGGAATCGTATTTATCGATATCACGGCGCTTGCCCGTACCTTCGCCGACGGCGCGAAAGGCGATTTCCCGCAGGCGGCCAATTTCCCGCATGATGGGATTACTGTCTTGATGCTGATACAGATAAATCAGCTTGTTGTCTTGGGTTTCGCCAAGCAGTTCACATTGTTGCAGCGCGGCCTGTAGTTCTCGGCGCGACTCAGGATGTGCGATGGCGCTTTGGGTGATAAACAGCGGATCTTTATCTTTGCCAATACGATATAAATGATTTTTAAGCAGTTTTATCTTGGTTTTTAGCGGGAAATCCATAGAGCGTACGGCTTCATTGGGGATGAGCTCGCCGATGCGAATGGGCATATTGCGCTTGGCCTGCTTAAACATTTCCTTAACCAGTAGCAGTGTGGCTAAGGGTTTATAAATCATCGAGGCGCCGTAAAAGGTGGCTGAGTTTTTTGCATCTAAAAAGATCGGCAGCAGCGGCGCATTACAGGAAATCGCCATCTTCAAAAAGCCGGAATGCCACTGAGTATCGCGCACGCCATTGGGACGTAGGCGAGAGACTTCCCCCGACGGGAAAATCAGTACCGCGCCTTCATTACGTAGATGCTGGTGAATTTTTTCTAAGTGCTGCTTAGGTGTACCGCCGGTCATATTACGAACCGGCAGCAAAATCGAATGCAAAGGCTTAAGTGCCATCAATAGCTCGTTGGCGACGACTTTAATATCGGGGCGGATCTCACTAATCAATTTTATCAATGCGAGGCCATCGAGGGAGCCAATTGGATGGTTGGCGAAGATCACCACTCGACCTTCACAGGGAATATTTTCTACCTCATTGGCGGGCACGGTAAAGCTAAAATCGAAGCTGGCAAGCACTTGCTCGACAAAGTCTATCCCTTGGAGATAGGCAAATTGATTAGCTATGTCGTTGCACTGTTTTTCATTCAACAGGTAACGCAGCATGGCTTTAGTTGGTTTCGCTAACCAAGGTTTGTCTTTCAAAGAGGGGAGGTTTTGCTCTACCACATTATCGACGGTAAAGATCATCGCGTTGCCCTCTTCGGCTGGCAGCGGCGCAGTCAGCAGTTGGGAAGACTTGGTGAGGTTTGGCGTATTATGGGTTAATTGATTCATGATATTAAGCGACATCCCTAGGTTGGACTTGTGGTTGTTGGGAGTTGTATTTGAAAGTTGCTGTGGCGTGATGGGGTGTTGTTGGCGGCGTTTGGAGGAGGACAATACTGCTCAGTATCTCAAGGCTTAAGGACTGCTCATTCCAGCGACAGAGCTGTAATTCACCGCTTAAGGTTTCGGTGATCAGGCTGCAGTTTTCGACCCAATCACCATCATTGGCGTAAATGATCTGGCGTTTGTTTGGGGTAGTGTATTGGTTATCCCTTGGCTGGATTGATAACTCTGGTTGATGAATATGGCCGCAGATCACGCCATCGACATCATAGTGCTGGGCATATTGCACAACGGCTTGGCGGTAGCGTGAAATCGCTGTTTGAGCCTTGCCAACGCGGGATTTGATATAGCTGGCGAGTGACCAATACGGGTAGCCTAAACGCTCACGCAGGCGATGGAGATTGCGATTGAGAAACAGCAGAAAATCGTAGAGGTGATCGCCTAAGATGGTGTAAAAGCGCCCAACGCAAACATCGGCATCGAACTGATCGCCATGCAGCATTAACAGCTTGTGGCCGCCAATACCCTGATGAATATGTTGCCGAGCAATTTTGATATTCAGCAGGGTCAGTTCGGCATAGGGTTTAATCAGTTCATCGTGGTTACCCGGCAGATAGATCACTTGAGTGCCGTTTTGCGCCAGCTCGATAATCTTTTGTAGCACCTTATTGTGGCTTTCTGGCCAATGTAGACGACGTTTGAGTGCCCACAAATCGACAATATCGCCGACCAGATACAAGTGCTGGCAACGCACGGTAGTTAACAGGCTTAACAGATAGTCGGCCTTACAATCCTTACAACCTAGATGAATATCCGATAACCAAAGGGCGTTGACTGTAATTGTATGGCAGTTTGCGGCGTTGCTGGCGTTGGCAATATGTGGTGTTGAGAAGGAAGTGGCGTTAACACTGGATGGAGCATTGTAGGAAGAGTTGTAGGGAGAGTTGCGGGGAGCCTTGAGTGCGTCGATAAGCGTGCGATCAAGCCCTCTGTAGTTGGCTCCAGTCATCTGATATTCATCCTATGCGGCTGTTGACTGCCTTAGAGAGTAGCCACTGGCTTTGACTGAATGATGAAGCTTAAGTGACATGCAGATGACAACAAGCTGGATTAGCCTGAACTTAACCCGTCAAGATTTAGATCTGGATACAATGAGAACAGGCTGGGGATTTAACTTACTTTAGCCCCAAAGCTAGATTGTTTTATCGTTAGGTGTGCAGGGTAAATTGTCATTGTTTTCCCTGTGAAACGCCATCTACTTATTTAACCAAACCCAAACATGGACACCCAACCTTAATGGCGCGGTTAACAACATGGACACCCAACCTTAATAGCGAGGTAGCTAACCTCCGACTATGCTTTGGTTAAGCATTAAACATGGAGGTTTGTATGCCGCGCCCTCGTAGAACTCAGAAACCCAAAACTCAAACATGGACACCCAACCTTAATGGCGCGGTAGTTAACCTCCGACTATGCTTTGGTTAAGCATTAAACATGGAGGTTTGTATGCCGCGTCCTCGCAGAACCCAGATAAGTCTTGAAGACACACCCTATTACCATTGCTGTAGTCGCGTTGTTCGCCGGGCATTTTTATGTGGCGATGATGCCTATTCGGGTAAAAACTATGACCATCGCCGCGCTTGGGTAGAATCGCTACTGTTTGAACTTGAAGCGGTTTTTGCTATTGATGTAGCTGCTTATGCAGTGATGTCTAATCATCTGCATCTGGTGCTGCGAGTCGATATCGAGACGGCAAATCGTTGGACTGACCGCGAAGTGCTTGAGCAGTGGCATAAGTTGTTTAAAGGCGATGAATTAACGCAAAAGTTCGCCAGAGGTGAATTGGTTGAAGCTCATGAGGTTAACAGATTAAGGCATTCAATTGCCCTTTATCGCAGTCGATTATGCGACATTAGCTGGTTTATGCGCTGCCTCAATGAACCTATCGCAAGGCAAGCAAATCAAGAAGATAACTGCACAGGTCGCTTCTGGGAGGGGCGGTTCAAATCCCAAGCCCTACTCGATGACGCCGCAGTATTAGCCTGTATGACTTATGTGGATTTAAATCCCATTAGAGCACAACTCGCTGATACACTAGAACAATCCGACCATACCAGTATTCAGCTACGTATTTGGGCTGCATTAAAAGGTGAGCAGCCCAGCAACCTACTGCCTTTTATTGGTAACGAGTGCGACAACCAACCCAATGGCATTGCGTTTTCATTGATGGATTACCTTCAATTGGTGGATGATACCGGCCGAATTATTCGCAATGATAAACGTGGATACATCAGCGAAAGTAGCGCCAAGATACTGAACAGATTAAATATCCCCCATGACAATTGGCTCAAGCTGACCACCGAGTTTGGCAAACTATTTCATGGTCCAGTAGGCACCTTGCAAGAACTGACGGATTACTGCGAACATCTCGAAAAGCGACGACGGCACTTTGCGTCAAGCTGCCAGCACTTTAACAGTAACTGACAACTGCTTATATCACTTCGAAAGTAACCTTTGCAGAACACCTCCCAAGCACTATGGGATGACTTACCTTGCCTGAAATACACTATTTTTGAAGGAATTAGCTCAATCTATTACCTCAGATGCAGTCTCAACGACTTTTGATGACTCTCATTCAAATCATTTGAGCTAGAGCTGGTTGCAGGCAAACTGAAAGTGCATTATGTTATTGATTTAAATTGGGTGGCCAGATTTACTCGGTTCTGGGCAAGATCATGGAGGAATTCCACGTCCAAATATTAAGGAAACTGGTAAGAACTTCACACCAGACGGGCGTGAATTTATCGATAAAGGTCGTGTGCGTCCCGCACATCCAAACGAAATACCTAGGGGTTAAAATGAGTTACAACAAACCATTTGATTTTGAGATGTTCGCTTCTGCTAATGTGGGCCATAATATTTCAGGTTATGATTACCTTCATTCAGCATATAAGTCACAAGAGTTGGCTGCTGATTTTATTCTATGGTTTACTAGGTTATTTTGTCCTGTTTTTAAAATAGTAGATGGTAATGTTTTCATTTCAGAGATGTTTGATACTGTTCGGTATCAAGAGTTAATGAGGGATGGTCATAGTTCGACACAAGCTCAGTTCTGGTTGAATCTGCTTGAGATAACGGGATTGTTTGATGAACTGTCAACCGAGCAAGCTAAGGAGCTTGCTGAATCTTTAGCTGATAGTTGGAACTCGAAACTAAATAAAGAGTTTGGCGTGGGATCAACCTTAGCAAGAACAATTTGTGATGAAGAAACGGGAGAGGTATTTGTAACAATCGGTGCGCCTGATTAGTAGAGAGACCGGACAGGCATAACTCTTTTGTCATTCAGCCCCATTTCCTTGGGGCTTTTTCTTGCCTGAAACCGGGCAATTCGACCAGCGGCCTGGGCAGCGTTTGCCAGTAGAAGTGGGCAGTCTGTAACAGCCGTGTGAGCGATTGGGTGCAGCGCCACTAACTGATGACACTGACGCAATTGATCGCTTCTGCTGTTTATGGGTGATCACTTCTACTGCTTTGAGCTGCTCAGTCTGCTGCAAGTGTTGACAAAATGAGTTTTAGAAGAGCATTCGCTTTAGGATGGCTTGTTCATCGGTTTTAATACTAACGTTCAATAGTTGCCTTACAAATATTAATCCGAAACTAATGGACTAGAGTAAAAAATCTATCACGCTTTTGTCCCAAAGCGTGCAGAGTAAGGTTATTAAGTCTACAGGCTACGACAATGCTAAACAGGTGAGCCATGGTGATTAGCGAGACGACCGTCCGCCCCATGGACGGGGCGGTCGAGCACTGTAGGATCCCCTCATAATTCATAGCCCCAACAACCATGAGTTAATGAGAGTTGGGCTAGTTTCTTCGCAGCACAAAGCAAATCATCTGCTGATATGGGGTAGTCATGCCGTCGCCGCAGCAGTTCTTTGCCCATCCTGATTGTTGATAGCACATTCCTTTTCTTTACCGTGTTGGCTTGGAAGTGCCGCTGTAATTGCTGTGTTTCTCCGTATAATCCTACCCACCAAAATGCCAGTTGTACCAATAATGCTATCAATAGCAGTATGTCCATCCTCGCCGCATAACGTGTTCTGCTATGATGTAAACCAAAGCCATAAGCGGGGCTTTTTAAATCTCTAAAGGTTTCTTCTATTTGCATCCGTTTTTGGTAAATATTAACCAGTTTTTGAGGCGACATGGCTTCTATGGTCAAGTTGGTCACCAGTGCCCAAGGCTCTTTGGCGGTCAGTTCATACGTCCATTGCGCCGTATGGTGACAGTCTGTTGTCGTACTTCGCTGACCTTTTCTGCCTTTACTTGGAGCCCTGAACAATACCATCTCGCATAACAAGGGTTTCTTTACCGATAACGCCACTCGCCCAACATGTTTTGCGCGACGACTGGCTTTGGGATAAAGCGCTTTTAGCGAAAATTGGCGACCGAAGGGGTGCAGCCGATAGACACTTAATCCTCTGACACGACCCAGCCAATACCAACCGAGCTGCTCGACTTTTCGAAACCATGGATTACGGAAGCCCGCGTCAGTGACTATCAGCGGGGTAATATTGTCAGGTAACACTTTATGGAGTTCATTCAGAAACTGATTATGGGCAGTTTGTGTGCCTTGTAGTACTAACGGAAATGTTCGCTCGTAGAGCGTGATAGAGCGGCCCTTAATCGCAATAGAGGCGCGTAGTGCAATCAGTTCACGACCTTCACGCATATCAGACCAATCCACCAGTATGGTCGGCATCGTATGTGCTGTTAGCAGCCACTTTGCATGCCACTGATAAACAGCCAGTCTTTCATGGTGAAGGTGCGGGTTGCCCAATAATCTATCCATGCGTTTTATTGAGTGTTTAGTATGAGTGCTGGTGCCATCAATGTGCCGCCCTAAATGCGTGAGGGTGAGACAATCCGCGTTGATGAGGGCTTTGCAGGCGACCATGAGTGTATTCAGTCGCTTTTGATGGATTTCTGGACAATGTTGATAGAGAGATTGATGTAAGATAGTTAACACTTGCACCTTGATGCCCTGTGATTGATGTTTGTTCGCACTTCCATCTGATCACACTTCAAGGTGCAAGTTCACTCTAATTTAATGATTTATCTGAAAATCATCAGGGGATTCTTCAGGGTCGAGCATCCAAGGAAGGACTTGCTGCGTGTCGTTGAGCAAATATCATGGTTCGCCCTTAAATATGGACTGCATTTAATAACCAAGCAGTGATATTAGCCTTTCAATATTTAACGCTCTTCTGTCCAAAAGTGCGTTATTGAGTTAGTGGTTACGAGTTGAGTTTGTACGATTAACTCACACGATATAATCAAAACTGTCAGTTCGTGTATAAGTTAGAGCAAAAAAAGGGGAGTCTGTTAATCTGACTCCCCTTGATATTTCAAAGCTGATGTCGCGCTTAGAACAGCAAGTGAGCAACACCCGCGATAACAGGCAGAGTCACTAAAGTACGCAGAATAAACACCACGAAGAGCTCAACAAAGTTCACCGGAATTTTACTGCCGATCAGCAGCGCGCCGACTTCGCTCATATAAATCAGCTGCGTTACGGATAGCGCGGCAATGACAAAGCGGGTCATATCTGACTCGATAGAGCTAGCTAAGATCGATGGAATAAACATATCGGCAAAGCCTACCACGATGGTTTTAGAGGCTTCTGTCGCTTCGGGAATGTGCAGCAGTTCCAGTAATGGAATAAATGGCATACCTAAATAATTGAAGATAGGCGTATGCTCGGCGATGATCAGCGCCGTGGTTCCAATGGCCATAACCACCGGGATAATGCCAAACACCATATCGATAACGTTTTTAATCCCTTCATGTAAAACGGCTTTCACTCCGCCCGCACTGGCTGCTTTTTCAAGTGCTTTATCAAAGCCCCAAGAGAATGCGCCGTATCCTGCTGGGATCATTTCATCGTCGGGTTGACGTGGGGTATCATCGATATAGTTATCTTTTTTCCATGAGAGTGGCGGCAACTTAGGCACAATCACTGCTGCGGCGAAACCCGCTAAACATACGGTCAGGTAGAAGGGCACAAACATCGGTTCCAACTTCACCTGTGAGATCACCACTAAGCAGAAGGTGATTGACACCGCTGAAAAGGTCGTACCGATAACCGCCGCTTCCCTTTGGGTGTAAAAACGCGCTTCGTATTGCTTGCTGGTCAGTAAAATTCCTACGCTGCCATCCCCTAACCAAGAGGCCATACAGTCGATGGCGCTGCGACCTGGCAGGTTAAACACTGGGCGCATCACTTTGGTCATCAAGGTGCCAAACAGTTCTAATAATCCGAAGTTTAATAGCAGTGGCAGTAACATGCCGGCGAAGATAAATACGGAAAACAGTACTGGTAACAGGTCATTAAGTACTAATGCGCCTGTACTGGAGGAGTTGATTACTGCGGGGCCAATCGCAAAGTAGGTTAAGACGATAAAGATGGCGCCAACAACTCGGGTTATTAGCCACATAGGGCTAATGTTTAGCAAGCCATTAAGGAAGTGATTATTTAACACAAACTTGGGCTTGAGTAATTTGGTTAACACAGACGCAAGCGCCATACTCACAACAATCACGGTGACTATGAGGGTTAAGACATCACTTAATACGCTTTGCAGTGCTTTAGAGATGATTGCGATCGGAATCGTAATTGCATCGTTGTAACTGATAGGAGTCACAAATAGCAGCAGACCGATCAGCGAAGGGACGATAAAGGTGAGTATCGTCTTAATGTTGCGGTTTTTATGTTCAGTAGCCAATGGTGTACACCTTAAAGTACGAGTCGCACAAAATAAACTTGAATAAATTGCCTCTTAAAGCCACATGCTTGGCGGGCGTAAGCTGCATTTTCATTCAACTCAAAATCGAGAAGGGGGAAGATTACTCGCTTAGCGCCGCCATGTAAAACGATTCGGGAATTTGTTTGATATAAGCAGCAAAATAGCATAGTTATTTGGGCTGTTTCTAATGGATGATTTTTGAGGTTGCCCACTTTTTATTTGCATAAATTTAATTAAATCATTGCTTTACGCCATGCTGTTGCAAGTTGTTTATCAGATTGTTTTATTCTTAGAGCTGTTCACTTATTGGCGATGTTTTGTTGAAAACTTTCTCAGCGGATCTTCACTAAATACGTTTTTAGATGATTTTTTACCCATGAATGGTAACAGGGCTTCAACCATCGCAAACCTAATGTGAGCGAGATAACAGTGGCTATCACGGTGAGCTTGTCTTCTGTAACAAAACAGCATTAGCTGAATTGTTTGTGAGTATTTATTCATTTTTGACTGCAAATTTGCATATGTTTTATTGAATAATGACTTAGCACGGGATTTTCATGTGATGACTAAAAAATCGTTAATAGTGATGAAAAAATTTTTACGCTAAAGAGGATTAGCACCGCTTTAATTCTTTTCAATTCCATGTAAGTTAGTAGTACTTTGGTTTGGCTAAATTATCCATGACTGTTATAAAAATGAATCTCGCAACAAGGGGCTCGGCACTTGCCACTAAGTTTGGTTTTATTGGTATTTTGGGATTAGTGCTGGGGATTGGTGTGGCGGTGTTGGGGTTTGATTATTCTGAGACGCGTTCATTCAACGTTTTAAATCATACTTTGAGTGAATTGGGGACCTATGGCCATTCTGACTTTGCAGTGATTCTCAATGGCGGTTTGTTTTTTGGCAGTTTAAGTATTGTTTTTTATTGTCTTTCCTCCCTGCAGACGGTAAACGGCTTTTGGGGATATCCCTTCTTTTGTGCGCTGGCACTGACATTTTTAGCCTTAGCCTGTGTTGGGTTATTTCCGGTCAATGTATACCACTTGCACATCCTCGCCCTTAAGTGGTTTTTCTACTTCGGTAGCCTAAGCGCAATCTGTTATTTAATGTGGGTTGGATTTAGCTCATTAAGTCTGCTGCGTTGGACGGTATTATTAGCGCTGTTGGTATTGGTGAGTATGATGACCTTTCTCTATGCACCGCAGTTAGAGTTGGGGCTAACGGAAGGCGGTAGGCCATTTTATCAAGAAATGGTGCTCCAACTTCCAAGACCTGATTTATGGTGGCCTGCATTACTGGAATGGATTGGGCTTGTAAGTCTCTTAAGTTGGACTGTGGCCTTGCTGTTAAATCCTCAACCACTCATCAAGGCGCAAGCCCCTGAGTGAGTGGTTGAGATAAGTGATTGAATGGGCTAAATCTATCACTATCAATTTTAGCTTAAGGATTTTAGTCCCGCTTCGCCAAACCAATAACCATTACAGTGCTCATCGCTAAGAGGATACTGAGCGTCCATTGCCCCGCTATTTAATGCCTCGACCAGCGCATCGGCCTTAGCTATGCACGCCAAACTGCTGGGAGACACGCGAAACACATCCACGCCAATCTTAACCATTGCGCTGATTTCGCTGCGTAAATCGACACAACTTGCGGATTGTGTTTGGATACCATTTAACCTCAGTAAAGGTTGAGCCTCTTGGGTTTGTGCCAGTAAACCTTTACTGTATTGACGGCAAACGGTTTCACAGCTGTCCTTGGCAAGTTGGCTATGTCTTGCGGTAAAACAACGTGCCGAGTGGGCCAGCGGCAAGTAACCATGGCCGAGCACTTCCACTTCGAAGGAGGGCTTTTTATCGACCACTTGGCTCAGCCAAGTCTTAGAAAGCTCCACTGGCATCACAAAACGTTGCATCCCCAAACGCTGCAAAATATCTAGACTAGCGCGATTATAGTTGTTGATACTGGCACCGCAGACAAAGGGCTGTTTGTGCTCTTTGGCAAGATATACTGCCGCCATATCATTGGCTTCAATCATAAATTCGCCATTGTCGACCTGACGTTTAAGCTCAGTGTATTCCGATGGCGCTTCGATAAGTGCTAGGGTTGAAAGCACCACATCTTTGCCCGCAGATTTCAGCATTTTGGCAAGTTCAAGATAGTCGCCCCATTTGAGCTCACGCCGGCGGCTGCAGACGGCTTCGCCCAAATAAACTAAGGGAATTTGACTGTTGGCAACCTGCTGATAAAAGTCGATGACCTGCTGTTTTTCCCAGCAATAGAGCAGTGGGCCGAGGGATATTTTCATAATCGTTTCTTCTTACATGGATTATCACGAAGGCTATTGCCAGTTACGCTCGTAGGCACCAAGGGTGGTGATTTGCCCTTCAGACACTTTGGCAAGGGCTTGCTCCCAATGGGCTTGCGTCTGGAATTTATCCGGATGATTAAGATAAGTATCAATCGCTTGCCGCCAAACCTTAGTCACTTGTTCCACATAGGCAGGGCTGCGCTGCCGGCCTTCAATCTTGAGTGACACAATGCCTGCCTTGGCAAGCTCTGGCAGCAAGCTGAGGGTGTTTAAACTGGTGGGAGATTCGAGCAAATATTGCGGCTTATCATCCTCTTGGGTGAGATAGCGCCCTTTACACACGACGGGATAGCCCATCTGCTCATCCAGCCCTGACTTATCGATCAAAACCTCATTGAGCCAAGTTAATCTGTCTTGGCCCTGCTCTTGCCAGCGCACGTGCTTTGCCGGTGAGCAAGAGCCGCCCGTATTGGGTGATTGACCGGTGACATAGGAAGATAAGTGGCAGCGACCTTCGGCCATAATGCACAAGCTGCCAAAGGCAAAAACCTCTAAATCGACCGGACTGACCTTGGCTAAGTCGCGCACTTGCTTCATCGACAGCACTCTGGGTAACACCACTCGAGAGACATTAAAAGCCTCTTTATAAAAGCTCAGCGCGCCTAAGTTGGTGGCGCTCGCCTGTACCGATAAATGCAGCGGGATATGTGGATATTGCCGATGGGCATAGTCAAGCAGTGACAGATCGGCGACGATTAAAGCGTCGACGCCAATTTTTGCGGCTAAGTCAATCGCCTGATACCAGCGATGCTCCTCATTCGGCTTAGGGAAGGTATTTAAGGTGAGGAAAATTTTCTTGCCCCGCTGATGGGTCAGCTCGGCCGCTTCTTGTAATTTTGCGGGAGTGAAGTTTAAGCCCGCGAATGAGCGTGCATTAGTATCATCTTTTAACCCGAGGTAGACAGCATCGGCTCCGGCCTGTAGCGCCGACTTTAGCGAAGCCAGATTTCCTGCTGGACACAACAACTCCATAATGGTGCTCCCTATAAAATAACAGGGGCAGAGTGTAGGGAAGATTGAATGGCGGTGAATTGATTTAAAACAGGTTTAAGATCATAAAATCTCGGTAAACTGAGCGTTATCCTGTTTTTTATCCGTAGGTAACTTGTTATGTCCGCTGTTTTTTCGGCTAATCTTGCAAAACAATTGTTAGAGCTCACCCCAAAACTGATCCGTTTTCCACTGGCTAAGGTGCCCTTTAGCCTAAAAGCCAAGGTGCTGAGCCAATTATTGGCACAACTGCTTGCGCCGCAGGCCGAAGATGGGGAATTGGATTTTCTCGCCGATAAGTGGGTGGCGATTCGTGTGGAAGATTTGCAACTGTACTTTGAGGTGAGTTTTAATGGCCGCTGGCAGGTACGTGAACTCACCGATGCGCAAGTGACCTTTAGTGCCAAGTCAGCCGAATTATTGCTAGTCGCGGCGGCGAAAGAAGATCCAGATACATTATTTTTCCAACGCAAACTCAGCATCGAAGGCGATACCGAGTTAGGGCTTGAGGTGAAAAATCTGCTGCTCAGTATCGAATTTGCCAGCTTACCTGCACCGATCCGTTTAAGCGTCGAAAAACTTGCCGATGCGATCGTGCGTTTACAACTTGAGGCAAAACCGACGGTTATCCTAGCAAAATCCCCCGCTTAGTTAACTTCAATTCGGGTTAAGAGACAACTAAAAGCCCCGCTATGTTTGGCGGGGCTTTTAGTTGGATAAGTATCCTATAATATTTTTATCTGATTGGTATTAATCAGATTTTTTGCGTGAGTATGGCAAACTTGACCAACAGCTCGTCGTGGGACTCGATACGGTTTGGATCGGGGTCAATACAATCAATCGGACAGACGGAGACGCAGGTCGGCTTATCGTAATGGCCAACGCATTCGGTGCAGCGGTCTGGGTCGATTTCATAGATTTCTTCACCCATAGTGATGGCCTGGTTTGGGCATTCAGGCTCACACATATCGCAGTTGATGCAGCTGTCGTCGATCAATAATGCCATGCTTTAGCCTGCTTCGTGTGGGTTACGGGTATCCTGACCTTGGGGCAGGTTACGCAGTAAAATACCGTGGTTTAGGTCAACTTCCTTCGGCACGGGTAAGTACACAGAATGACCTGAACCTAAACCTGCCTCAACCGCTTCGGCTTTGCGGTTTTCGAGTTGTTCGATTGTCAAACTGATATTGCCCTGTGGCGTCATTAACTCAACGCTATCGCCTACAGAGAATTTATTCTTTACTTCGATTTCTGCAAGACCGGCCAGATTACGTTTACCCGTTAATTCACCGACAAATTGTTGAGTATCGCTGACCGAGTAGCCATAGTCGTAGTTTTGATATTCATCATGCACGTGGCGGCGTAAGAAGCCTTCGGTATAACCACGGTGTGCTAAACCTTCGAGTTGGTTCATCAGGCTGCGGTCGAAACTCTTACCCGATGCAGCATCGTCGATGGCTTGGCGGTATAACTGCGCGGTACGGGCCACATAGTAGAAAGATTTAGTACGACCTTCAATCTTAAGCGAATCGATGCCCATCTTGGCCAAACGCTCAACGTGTTGGATTGCGCGTAAGTCCTTAGAGTTCATGATATAAGTGCCATGCTCATCTTCAAACGCTGGCATGTATTCGCCGGGGCGATTGGCTTCCTGTAGCAGGAAGATTTGCTCCGTTGGCGCGCCAGCACCTAAGGTCGTCGGGGTTTCGATTTGCACCGCATTTGGGGTGGCAATGATATCGCCCGAGTCGGTTTGCTGCGCTTCATGAACATCGTATTTCCAACGACAGGCGTTGGTGCAAGTGCCTTGGTTTGGATCGCGTTTGTTGATGTAACCCGACAGTAAACAGCGACCAGAGTAGGCCATACACAGGGCGCCGTGAACAAACACTTCTAACTCGATGTCGGGGCAGCGTTGGCGGATTTCTTCAATTTCATCCAAGGATAATTCACGGGATAAAATCACTCGTTTAATGCCTTGGGTTTGCCAAAATTTTACCGACGCCCAGTTAATGGCGTTGGCTTGCACCGATAAATGCACTACCTGCTCAGGGAACGCCTCACGCACCATCATAATTAAACCTGGGTCGGACATGATCAGCGCATCGGGCTTCATCGCTACTACGGGTTCCATATCCTTGATATAGGTTTTGAGCTTGGCATTGTGTGGGGCAATGTTACTTACCACATAGAGTTTTTTACCTAGCGCATGGGCTTCTTCGATACCCGTGGCAAGGTTTTCCATCTTAAAGTCATTGTTACGTACCCTTAGGCTGTATCTTGGCTGGCCGGCATACACGGCATCTGCACCATAGGCAAAGGCGTAACGCATGTTTTTCAGCGTCCCAGCGGGAGATAGCAACTCTGGTTTAAACATAATGACTCTCGAATTGGTTGGTATATAGAGGCGCAGTGCGCGGGGGCGGCATTTTACACAATCGAAGTAGGGTTATGCAAATCGTCACGCCCAAGATTAGGTATAGTTCGCGTTTTGCGAATATACCTATCAGGCGTTATAGCAGAGGCGTCAGACAATGATGGATTTACGCATAGAGATTGATTTTTGCGTTGGTTTATTCTGAAATATCAAAGCGTAAAATCATTTGGCTTTTGGTAAAATTGATAGCAGCTTCATACAAATAATTAACCTCTGTTGCTTTTTTCTGCCCATCAAGTGATCGCCAACTGATATACTCCAACTATTACCGCGTTATGTTTGCAGATTGATGGGAGCGAAGATGTCTACTGAACATCTACTGTTAGTCGGATTACTCAAAAAATTAAAAGAAGATGCCTTAGTATTGCCAACCCTGCCTGAAGTGGCGATGCGGGTGCAAGAAGTTGTAAGCCGCTCAGATGCAAGCCTTAAGCAAGTGGCGGATGTGATTGGCCAAGATGCAGCAATCTCGGCGCGTATTATTAAAGTTGCCAACAGCGCCTTATATAGCCGTGGTATTCCTGCTGAAAGCATTAATAATGCTGTGGCTCGCATCGGTTTGATTCAAATTAAGAGTATTGCAACCTCAGTTGCCATGGAGCAGCTGTTTATCTCCACCAATGAGATGGTGTGGGAAGTAATGGATGAGGTTTGGCGTACTTCTATCGACGTAACGGCGGCGGCTTGTGCCATGTTGCAGATGTATAATAAGCGTCGTCCTAGTCAGTTAAATTTAGACACTTTAACCCTTGCAGGTTTAGTCCATAATATTGGTGCATTGCCAGTGCTGACCGAGGCGGAAGCCCATCCCGAGTTATTTACCAGTATTGAGCAATTGCGTTCTTTAGTTCGTAAAATGCAAGGTCCTTTAGGTCGTGCCGTATTAAAGAGTTGGGATTTTGCACCAGAGGTGATGGAAGTGGTTGAGCGTTGGGCTGATTTACCCTATTTACCCGACCATGTCACCTACTTAGATTTTATCCGTGCCGCCGCATTCTACACCGGTGAGTTACGCGCAGGGGCTGATTTTGAGCAGCGGATGGATGTGTTTGTCGGCCGAGGGCTGCCTGTCTCGGCGAATGATTTAGCAAGCGATGAATTTATGGATAAATTCCATTCAATCAAAGAGAGTTACCAATAGTTGTTGGATTTGAAGTAAGCCAATCAGGTCCTAAAGGAAATATTGGTAATTAGCTAATGCGGTAAGATTGAGGCCTGAGTATGATCATTGTGGGATTTATCGGTTTAGTACTGGTTATCATCCTGAGCGCCGTGTTGTCTCTTTTACGTGCAAGATCCGAAGCGTTGCGCCAACAGCAGCAATTCTTAGCGCAGCTATGCCCTCAACTTGAAAGACAAAAAACGGATCGTAGCCCGCTTAATATTCCTGTGGTGCCGCAAGAGTGTGAGCCTCTCTATCATGCCTTAAATGAGATGTTAGCCGCCTTACCCGCGGGGATGGGTAAGGATAAGCTCACAGGGTTAATTAATCGTGTTGGACTTAAAAGGACTCTCGCTTCGTTAATGCCAATTACTCAAGGCACTTTAGTGCTGATTGATATTTATCGTTTTCGCTATGTGAATGATCTTTTGGGGTTTGTGTTTGGTGATATTCTGCTAAAACAGTTTGCCGAACGTTTAACGAGCTTAAGTCTTAAACCTAAACTGATTGCGCGCCTAAACGGTGATGAGTTTTTTCTCTATTATGAGCAAAGTTTGTCTCAGGAGCAGTTACTGCATTTACGCGGGCGTTTACAGGTCCCCTTTAATATTAAAGACACACCGGTCAGTGTGCGTCTGCAAATTGGTTGCTTACAATTAGCACAGCACCATGCCGATGTGAGCAACATGCTCAGAAGGCTTGATTTGGCGCTTAAAAAAGCCCGCAGTACTCGGATTGCGATTGCCTGTTACAGTGAAAATGACGACATTCGCCAACTGCGGGAATTGAAGATTATTGATAGTTTGCCCAATGGCTTACAACGCAATCATTTGTACATGGTGTATCAACCTAAGCAGGATGTTTCATCAGAGGGATGTACCCAGGTTGAGGCACTGATCCGCTGGGAACATGAAGAGTTAGGGGTTATTTCACCTGGGGAGTTTATCCCACTTGCCGAATGTGCGGGCATGATTGATTTAGTGAGCCATTGGGCGTTAGAACAAGTCCTACAGCAACAGGTAAAATGGCGACTGGCGGGAATTTCTGTTTGTGTCGCATTGAATTTATCTACTCGCGATCTCGATAGTGAAACCTTACCCCATGAACTCGATGCGCGCCTAAAGCATTATCAGTTACCGCCAGAATGCTTAATGATTGAAATTACAGAGAGCACTTTGATGGCGGATTTAAATAAAGCCGTGGATACCCTAGTGCAAATCCGCCGCCTTGGAATACATCTCGCTATCGATGATTTTGGTACTGGTCATTCTTCTCTGGCTTATTTGAAACATTTACCCGCAAACGAAGTGAAGATAGATAAAGTGTTTCTTCAGGATCTTAAACCGAACCAACCCTCAGAATATATCCTTGAGGCCAGCGTCAATATTGCTAAAAAACTCGGATATGAGGTGACGGTCGAAGGGGTTGAAACCCAAGAGGTGCGCGATCTGTTAGTCAAGATGGGGGTCGATCGTATTCAAGGTCTATGCTATGCCAAGCCTATGCGGGCGGTAGAGCTTGAAATGCACTGGCATCGACTGTGCCCTGCGCCCAAAATGCTCAGCGCCAATTTGGGATCACATCCCTAAGCTTAATTGGGTTATTAACTCTGCAGGCATGGGGGCGAGTTGTCTCGCTTGGTTCATACAGACCATTTCAATGGTAGCCGTGACTGCCGGTTTTTTGCCGTTAGGTCGCCAGATTTCTTGGTGCCATACAGTGCGATATTTACTTTCAAAGTAGAACTTGGTGCGAATATCAATAATATCGGCAAACTCCACTCCTTCATGGCACAACATATCGCTGCGATAAACTGCAAAACCTAATTGCTGCTGTTGCCAGAGGTTGCGTAACTGCTCGGCGCCAATGACATGCTCACGGGCGCGCTCGAAGTATTTCAAAAAATTCGGGTGATATACCACGCCTGAAAAATCGGTATCTTCGTAGTAGATTTGCACAGGAAAAGAATAACTCGGGCTAAATTGCGGCATAAAATCATCGTTATGGGATTACTTATTTAAGCGCAGTCTAGCGGTTTATAGTGTGAAACAAAACCCAAGATAGCGGCTAAATCCGCTTGTGATTGGGTAAGCGGCGTGAAAAGTGAAACGTAAAAAGCCATATTCGCCGAAACGAATATGGCTTTTTTGTAGGGTAATCGATTCGTTAGCGAATGATCATTTGATCGCGTTCAGGTCCCACTGACACCATGCTGACGCGTACACCCATTAAGGCTTCGATGCGTTCAACATAATGTTGTGCAGCCTTTGGTAGGCTTTCGAAGGTGCGGCAAGTGGTGATGTCTTCACTCCAGCTTTCCATCTGCTCGTATACAGGACTTAATGCAGCCGTTTGCGGCCAAATTGGATTCTCAGTATGCTCGCCTTCATAGGCGATACAGATTTTAAGATCTTTCATGCCGGTCAAACAGTCAATCTTAGTCAGAGCAATTTCAGTCGCCGCTTGTAGCTCAACACCGTTGCGAGTGGCGACTGCATCGAAGTAACCCATATCACGTGGGCGACCTGTGGTTGCACCAAACTCGTTAGCATTTTTACGGAAGTCATCTTGCTCTTCCATCGCAGTGACTAGCGTGCCAGTACCCACAGATGAGCTAAAGGCTTTAGCAACGGCAATCACACGCTCTGGGCGCAGTGCGGGTAAACCACTGCCTAAACCTGCGAAAGCCGCAGTCACGTTTGAAGAGGTTGTGTACGGATATTCACCGTAAATCAAGTCGCGTCCTGCGCCTAATTGCGCTTCGAACAGTAAGTTAGCATCTTGTTTTTGCAATGCCTTTAATGGTTCTGTGACGTTGCAGATAAAGGGACGCCATGGCGCCGTCACATCCAATAACCACTGGGTCATTTCGGCGGCGGTTTGGCTAAAGTCACAGCTTGGATAGAGCGCCTTTAACTGTGGCAGTTTCCAGTTAAGCATAAATTGAATACGCTCTTGTAGCACTTCGGGTTGCTTTAACCAACCAACTAAGATGCCTTTTTTCATCACGCGATCACCATAGGCTGGCGCAATCCCTTGACGGGTCGAACCGTAGGCGAGATCGCCTAGACGTTGTTCTTCTAAGGTATCTTCTAACGCATGAATAGGTAAACACAGGGTAGCGCGGTCAGAAATACACAATTTGACCTCAATGCCTGCCGCTTCGACTTCAGCAATTTCCACACTGAGTTTTTCAGGGCTGATCACCATGCCAGGGCCTAATACCGCAACGCAATTTGGATTGAAAATACCGCTGGGTAACTGGTGTAATTTAAAGGTGCCATAGTCGTTAACGACCGTATGGCCTGCGTTGTTACCGCCTTGAAAGCGAACACTCGCAGCAGCATCAGCTGCTAAATAATCTACGATGCGGCCTTTGCCTTCATCACCCCAATTTGCACCCACAACCACGATAGACGGCATAACATCATCTCCACATTGATTAAGCGGCTATGCTAGACCTCACTATTGAATAAGAGAAATTAATTATAGTTATTACATCGATAAGAGATTCATATATCATGATGCTGTCGAGAATGATGGATGGGGATAAAAGCAATGCTCGAACTTCATTGGTTAAAAACCTTTGTGACCTTAGCCGAGTGTAAACACTTTGGTAAGGCTGCTGCGGCACTGCATATGACACAGCCCAATGTGAGTCTGCATATCAAGCAACTTGAACAAAACACGCGGGTGAAGTTGATTGAACGCAATCCTTTTAGGTTAACTCAGGCTGGGTTTCGTTTGCTTGAAAGCAGCCAGAAGACCTTGATGGAACTGCAAGTGTGTCAGGCGGATCTCAATGCCATTAATGATCTCAGTCAAGGCACCTTAACCATTGCGGCCAGTGATATCATTTCACGCTTATTGTTAATTCAACCTTTTCAGTTGTTTAAGGCTGAATTCCCCGGAATTGATTTTTCCTTGCTGAATACCACCTCATTCCAAGCCTCTGAACTGGTGACGAATGCCGAAGCCGATTTAGGCTTTGTGATCGCTCAGAAGGAAAGTCAGCCGCTACATTTTACTGAGTTGCAGCAAATTAAATGGTGCGCGCTTGGGAATAATTTAGCGCTCTGGCAGCAGAGCCAGGGGCGTGATGACATGCCGTTAGCGGAGCAGCCTACATTAATTCTACTAGGGCACGATACTCGTACCCGCGAGTTGCTCGACCCCGCTTTACCCAGCCTAAATTTACCTCGTTATCGGATTATGGAAGTCGGCAGTGTTGACGCGCAAATCGATTGGGCAGAGGCCGGTTTTGGTGTGGCGATTGTGCCTGAATTTTCTATTTACACTAAGACGAATTTGAAGAGTAAAATTACACCGTTGCCGCAATTTCCAAGCACTAGCTTAGGCTATATTGTGCGTCAAAATCAGATTTTATCTAAGGCGATTAAGCAGTTATTGCACTGGGTCAATCAAGAGATCATCCGTATTCAAGGGCAAAGTGTTGGCACTTAATCCCGATGCCGTGGTGAGGTGATTAGTTCACCTTTAGTAATTGCTGGTATTGCCCATTTTCCTTAAGCATTGATAAGCCTTGATCAAGGGCTTTGGCTAATAATGTGGCTTTTGGGTTTTCCTTCGAGAACGCTAAGTAAATCTGACTGATGTGATTATCAAAGGCAGGGAACACTTCATCACTTACGCCCATTTTTTGCAGGTTTTCTTGTGCGACGAGATCAAACATCACTGCTGCATCGATTCGGCCAATCAGCAGTAAATTGATTAGCTGCTGTTGGGTTGCGACGGTGACGAGATTTAATTGCCGTTGTTTGACTAATTTAGGAAATTCATCACCATACTCATAGCTTTTTATCACGCCAATCATACTGCCTTTAGGGATTTGCCATTTGTTTTCTGCAATTAAAGGAAGTTTTTTTCGTTGATAGAAAGAGGCTTTTGCTGCAAATAAAGGTGTATTACCAAACACAAATCGCTGCTCGGTGCTGGCTTCTCGGGTGACATTAAATACTCCATCGACGGCCCCTTTTTCAGCCATCATCAAGGCTCGGCTATAGGGCACTACGAGGCTATTTACCTCAATCTGTGTTTGCTTAAAAGCGGCTTCGATAAGCTGATGAGAAATGCCTTGACCAAATTGATTGGCAAAGGGGGGCCAGCTGTCTTCTGCTGCTAAGGTAATGGTTTGAAAGGGTGACCTTTGCGGAACATGTTGGTTTTCTTCTGCTTTAGCATGATGACCGACCGATAAAAAAAGCAATAGCGAGGTACTAAGTAAAAAAAACAGCGTCCAAAAGCTTCGCTGATCAATTCTATCCTTAGTCTCACTATAAACACGCATTTTATGTCCATATCAGCCTATTCCGAATGGGGTAACTTATAACATAAGTCTTTATTATGAGGCCAATTATTTTGAACATTGAACAAGCAATTGTGAACGCTGCTGACCGACTGAGATTGCGTTAACCGCAGCCTTGTGACCATGGACAGTTAGGGTGTATATCGATGTAGATCAAGAAGGGATGAAGATGGGGTAGGGGCTCGAATCTCTTGGCTTACCTTTCTAAAGCACAATAATGAAAACATTTTATGCCAATTATTCAATGTATTGGTTTTCTTGTGTGGTGGAACACTATTTGGGGTCCTCTAAATAGAGGTCGTTTGCTGCTGACGTTGTGGAGAGCTGTTATTGTTGCTTGTTTTTATAATAGATGTTTTAGTTAGGGCGGGTAAAAATCCAAGTTCGGTATCAACAAAGTCTAATCGTTTGGATTTTTGTCTTTTGGAATAAGACTTTGTTGTTTAGGTAGTTAGATAAATCAATAAAGCATAAGGGCAGCCAATGGAATATCCTCTCGTTAGTACGCAATGGCTCGAAGAGCAGCTCACTTCACCTGAATTGGTATTACTCGATGCCAGTATGGCTGTGGTGTTGGGTAAAGAACCAATTCTTTATCACGAGCCAATTTGTATTCCCCGTTCGCGCCGTTTTGATGTTGAAGAGGATTTTTGCGATAAAACCTCTACTCAAATCCATGCTTTACCACGTTTTGAGTCATTTGTTGAAGGGATTGCTAAGCTTGGAATTGAGCCACAAAGTCTTATTGTTATCTATGATAATCAAGGAATTTATTCATCTCCCCGTGCGTGGTGGATCTTCAAAGTGATGGGGTTTCATCGTGTGTATGTGCTTGATGGTGGCCTCCCCCAATGGATAGCGGAGGACAGAGTGACTTCGTCGCGTTATCAAGAGGAAGGCATTGATTATGGCGTGACCGACAGTGCGCCATTGGCCGCAGTACTTCAATATCAATCTGCAAAAGTGATGGATGCTGAGGCCGTTTTAGCAAGGCTTGATGACAGTGAAAGTGCGATTATTGATGCGCGAGGGGCGACACGATTTTTAGGCCAAGTGAGTGAGCCGCGCCCCGGAGTGCGCAGTGGGCATATTCCCCATTCGGTTAATCTCCCCTTTGGCGAAGTGCTTAATGGCTACAAAATGAAAAGCACTACTGAGTTACAAGCGATTTTTCAAGCACTTGTTGGTAATAAAGCCTTAAGGATTTTTAGCTGCGGGTCTGGCATTACCGCCTGTATTTTAATCTTGGCTTCGGTGGTGGCAGGTCATAAAAGTGCAGTGTTATATGATGGTTCTTGGGCAGATTGGGGCAGTCGTACGGATTTGCCGATTGAGCGCTGATTGACAACGCTCGAGGCGCTGTAAAGTTGAACGGATAAGGTTACGTTATCCTCTTTCCTGTTCGATGTCCTTTGCATTATCAAGGAGTTTGTCATGATAGCGAGATTGTTCGATAAACTGATCTTTGGGTTTATCTTAGTGATTGCGCTGCAGTTACCCCAATTAGCGGAACATTACCAGCAGTTTTTGGCGGGGCTTTATACCTCGACTCAATGGCAAGTTGAGGGCTATGAAGCAACAGCTAAGGAACATCATTACGTTGATGTTGATGACATGATTGCTCGCCATCTCCAAAACGAGGAGCCGAGTGTGCGCTCCGATGCTCTGCAGAAGCGTCAAACGCTATTGCTTTATCAAGAATTACAGCATGGAATGGGCATTTTTGAGCATGGTAATCTGTTTGAGAAAACCGCTTATATGTTTAATCCCGCTCGTTTTGACTATCTAGAGAAAACGATCACCCACTTTACGCCGGGTATCCCTTTAACTGCTAGTGGTATTGGTTTTGGCGTGCTGGTGGCGTTAGTTGTGCATTATCTTGGCTCAATCCCCTTTTTCCTATGGGCAAGGCGTCGCAAACGCCTTAAATTAAGTCAGAGTTATTAGGGCGTGTTGACGTTTCAGGGTTATTTTTGCAGCAGTTTGGCTGGCTTTTATGCAAGGCAAAGTCCGTGCAGTGTAGTTATTCTACATAAACGGACGATAACGCGGCAGAAAAGCCAGCCAAATGCTGCCCGAAGGGTTCGCCTGGCAAGCCCTTGCTCTTACTTTCTGTCATAAGAGCCGCTCGTCATTTGAGTAAACTACACATCATTCCTCGTTTCGCGAGCACGTGCTTGCCAGAACGAACAAAATCTAATCTCGAAACGTCAACACGCCCTAGAGCTTTCTTTCTGAACCAGATGATGGATGCTCAAGCCATAAGGCATCCATCGATTGTTCCTCTCTGAAGATTAGAATAAATCCTTAAATCTATGGTACAGCATCCCCGCAGCTAGCATTGGGGAGCGGAATGTCGGACCGCCAGGGAACGTCATATGCTTAATCTTAGCGAATACATCGAAATGCCCTGCTTGCTGACAAATCGCTTCGGCTAAGAGTTTTGCTGCCATATGAGTCGCATTGACTCCGTGGCCTGCATAGGCTTGGGCGAAAAAAATATTACTCGCATCAGGTAGACGGCCAATTTGTGGCATACGATTAGCGCCAATCCCTATCATACCGCCCCACTCATAGTCGATACGTACGCCTTTTAACTGCGGGAATACCTTTTCAAGATTAGGTCTTAGGGCTGCCTCGATATCCTTGGGATCTTTGCCTGAATAGGTACAAAGTCCACCAAAAAGTAAACGTCTATCTGCCGATAAGTGGAAGTAATCTAAAGCAATTCGCATATCGGCAAAGGCCATATTTTGCGGAATAATGTTCTTACATTGTTGTTGCGTTAGTGGCTCTGTTGCAAGCAGGTAGCTACCCGCAGGTAATACTTTGCCACCAATGTAACTATTGAGTTTATGGCCGATATAAGCGTTGCCCGCCAATACTAAATATTGGCAAGTCACTTCTCCTTTGGCTGTCAAAACTTTAGGTTTATCACCTTGAATAATCTTTTCGGCAGCACTGTATTCAAATAATTGTGCCCCAAGCTCACGGGCGACACGAGCTTCTCCCAACGCCAAATTAAGCGGATGTAAATGGCCACTTCCCATATCGACTAGGGCGCCTTGGTAAAAATCAGAGCCTATGACATTACCGAGTTGAGATTGAGCTAACAGTTTGATTTCATGCTTATATCCAAGGCTTTTAAGGCTTTCAAATTCCTCTTGCAATTCAATCATGTGGCGAGGTTTTACCGCCAGATCGCAATAGCCCATTTGCAAATCGCAATCAATTTGGTGGGTTTGGATGCGGTTTCGGACTATGTCTACCGCTTCAAAGCCCATTTGCTGAATGGCACTTACGCCTTCTTGGCCAATTTCGTTTATGAATTGTGCGGGATCATGGCCAATACCGCGGATTAGCTCGCCGCCATTGCGGCCCGACGCGCCCCAGCCCATTCGTTTAGCTTCTAGAAGTACGACACTTAAGCCGCGTTGTCTTAGTTCTATCGCAGTATTGATGCCACTAAATCCACCGCCCACAATACAAACATCTGCCGTTATGCTGCCTTCAAGTTGAGGGTGAGCATAAATTTCTTTAGCAGTATCAAGATAATAAGAGTGAGGATATTGCTCACTGTGTACAGGAGGTTTTGTGGGCATTAGGGCTCCAAAAAATTGTTTTTATTGTAAATTGGGCTTGTCTCAGTATACTCATCACACTTTTGTGATACTGCGTTAAAGTGTTCGTTTTATTTAACACACTTTTTAGATAGAATACAACGGAAGCGATTAAACTCACGCTTTTGGGGCTAAAATGTGTTTGGGATGGTGTTTATCCTGAACAACCTGTTCTTCATCTATCGGGGCAACCGATCCTTTGGGGAGATGTGAAATTTGGATATTGGAGCCAGTCTCAGAACTGTTCGAAAAATGAAAGGCTTATCCCAACGCGAGTTGGCTAAGCGTGCTGGTGTGACTAACAGTACCATTTCAATGATCGAAAAAAACAGTGTTAGCCCATCCGTCAGTTCTTTGAAAAAAGTATTGTCGGGTATCCCTATGTCTTTAGTCGATTTTTTTTCAATTGAAGCATCAAGTGAGTGCGAGCAAAAAGTGGTTTATCGTTCTGATGAACTCCTCAACATAGGTACAGGGCCATTAGAATTTAAATTGATTGGTCGCGATTACCCTAATCGCGCCATGTCGGTGATGAGCGAAACCTATCCTCCTGGTTCAGATACGGGCGAGGAAATGCTGAAGCACGAGGGGGAAGAAGCTGCCATGGTGGTTGAAGGCAGGTTTGAGCTTACCGTAGGTGATGAGGTGTATATTTTAGAAGCGGGCGATAGTTACTACTTTAACAGTGAGTTACCCCATCGATTTCGCAATCCTTTCGATGAACCTTGTCGGCTGGTCAGTGCGACAACCCCAGCTAATTTCTAATGGAGTGACGCTGTCCTTGATTGTTCTGGATAGCGTTTTCTTCGAACATCCCGCCTGTTATTTATCACATTAATCCGGCTCTGGATTGCAATATATTATTCAAAGTGTAAATAATATTTTTCAAACAGACCTCGATTATCTCTCTTTATCTTTGGCTGATTTTCATCCAGACAATACTGTCAACAATTGCTTTATCAGCATAAAAAAACATTTTTTAGCTTAAAGCACTGTATTGAATCTAAAAATTACGCATGAGAATCAAACGATGATTAACAAGTGCTTAACCTCTTGCCTGAGGTTAAATTTCGGTGTACTGTGTGAAAAAATGAACATTAAAAATTAACTTGTTCATTGTACTCGTGATTAAATGCTTGGAAGGTGAGTTATGTCTGTCCTGTTACCCCTTATTGGTGTTATTGCGTGTAACCAACGATTGGGGTCACACCCTTTTAATATTGTTGGGGAAAAATACCTGTTAGGTGTGGTGAATGGTGCTAAGGGGTGGCCGCTGGTGATCCCATCATTAGGTGCGGATCAACCTATCGAAGCCATTCTGGCAAGACTTGACGGCATTCTCTTTACTGGTTCGCCTTCAAACGTTGAGCCACATCTATATGCTGGTGTACCGAGTGAAGCGGGCACGCACCATGATCCTAAGCGTGACGCGACTACATTACCGCTTATTCGAGCCGCCATCGCAGCTGGTGTGCCTGTCCTTGGGATTTGTCGAGGTTTTCAGGAGATGAATGTGGCTTTTGGTGGCAGTTTGCATCAAAAACTGCACGAAGTCGGTCATTTTATTGAACATAGAGAAGATAAAGAGGCCTCGTTAGAGGTGCAGTATGGGCCATCCCACAGTATCACTGTGGAGCCTGGGGGGGTCATTTACGAGGCTTGGGGCCGTAACTCTGCAGAGGTTAACTCTGTGCATACTCAAGGCGTGGAGCGTCTTGGGATTGGGTTACGGCCAGAAGCGTGTGCTCCAGATGGTCTTGTGGAGGCTTTCTCCGTGATAGATGCCACTGAATTTGCCCTCGGCGTGCAATGGCATCCTGAATGGAAGGTGAGTGACAATCCATTTTACCTCTCTATATTCAATGCCTTTGGCGATGCGTGTCGTCGTCGGGCTACCACTCGAGTGAAATAAAATGAATAAGCTAATCGCTTTTTTAAAAGAACGAAAAATCACGGAAGTCGAATGTGTTATCTGCGATATGACAGGTATCGCCCGTGGAAAAATAGCACCAGTTGATAAGTTTCTCGACGAAAAAGGCATGCGCTTACCCGAAAGTGTCTTGCTACAAACCGTCACCGGTGACTTTGTCGACGATGATATTTACTACAGTTTACTCGATGATGCAGATATCGATTTTGTCTGCGTTCCCGATGAGAACGCGGTATTTATGCTGCCTTGGACGATTGAAGCCACGGCGCAGGTAATCCACGATTGCTATGACAGAATGGGCAATCCCATCGAGTTATCACCTCGTAACGTCTTGAAAAAAGTGCTGTCTCTTTACGATGAAAAAGGATGGGAACCCGTCATTGCGCCAGAAATGGAGTTTTACCTGACGAGCCGAAGTGATGATCACGATTTACCTCTTAAACCGCCAATTGGTCGTTCAGGCAGGCCGGAAGCGGGACGTCAGTCCTTCTCAATTGATGCCGCCAACGAATACGATCCTCTGTTTGAAGACATGTATGACTGGTGCGAAATTCAAGGTTTAGATATTGATACGCTTATCCATGAAGACGGCCCAGCGCAGATGGAGATTAACTTCAGCCACGGTAACCCGTTATCACTTGCTGATCAGGTGTTTGTATTTAAGCGTACCCTGCGTGAGGCGGCATTAAAGCATAATGTTTGTGCCACTTTTATGGCGAAACCTGTGACCGATGAGCCGGGCAGCGCCATGCATATTCATCAAAGTGTGATTAACAAAGAAACAGGTAAAAATATTTTTACCAATGAAGATGGCACCCAAAGCGCGTTATTTTTGAGTTATATCGCAGGACTACAGAAATACATTCCTGAATTCTTGCCACTCATGGCGCCAAACGCTAACTCGTTTCGTCGTTTTTTACCGGGAACTTCTGCGCCAGTGAACTTGGAATGGGGAATTGAGAATCGAACGTGCGGATTACGCATTCCTGAATCTTCACCACAAAACCGCCGTATTGAAAACCGAATTCCAGGAGCGGATGCTAACTGCTATTTAGCTTTTGCGGCAGGTTTACTCTGTGGTTATATCGGCATGGTCGAAGGATTAAAACCATCGACACCCGTTCAAGGTAAAGCGAACGAAAGCCGAAGCAACAATCCACATTGTTTGCCGTTAACCTTGGAAGAAGCCTTAGTCGCGATGGAGGAAAGCGACGCCTGTAAGGAATACTTAGGTGAATCCTTTACTACGGGGTTTGTGGCCGTAAAACAGGCTGAACTTGAAAATTTCCGCAGGGTAGTGAGTTCGTGGGAGCGGGAGTTCCTATTACTCAGCGTGTAAGCTTTGCGATGTAAGTTGCACTATTTTTGTTCAATGTGATTGTGGCGTGAATGGAGGTAGTGTTCATAATTCTGTGTCATTTCAGTAAAATATTCAAAAACAGGAATGACACATGACCCAACCTTTTAACTTCGAACAAGCCCTTAAAGATCTGCAATCAGGTAAAAGCCTCACAGGTAAAGACAGCATTCTTGGCCCACTGATCAAGCAACTCACTGAAGCGGCTCTCCAGGCTGAGCTTGAGCAGCATTTAGCGCATGATCCTCAGCCTAATCGTAAAAATGGCAAAACCCCTAAGACCATTAAGCATCCGTCCGGTAACTTTGAGTTAGACGCTCCTAGAGACCGCAATGGCACCTTTGAGCCTCAGTTGATTAAGAAAAATCAAACTACACTAACCGATGAAATCGAACGTAAAGTGTTATCGATGTTCAGTATAGGTATGAGCTATCGCGATATTAATCAACATGTTGAAGATATGTATGGGCTCAATGTGTCTAACGCAACAGTCAGTGCTATCACTGACAAACTCATCCCCGAACTTAAAGCGTGGCAACAGCGCCCATTAGATAGCCATTACCCTATCGTGTGGCTTGATGCGATACATTATAAAGTCAAAGAGGATGGGCGTTACGTCAGTAAAGCCGTTTACACATTGTTAGCGCTTAATATGAAAGGAAAAAAGGAAATTTTAGGGCTTCACTTATCCGAAAATGAAGGCGCTAATTACTGGCTATCCGTACTGACCGATCTTAATAATCGTGGTGTAAAAGATATTCTTATCGCCTGTGTTGACGGCTTGACCGGTTTCCCTGAGGCCATAGCCAGTATCTTCCCTCATACGGAAACACAGCTATGCGTTATCCACCAGATCCGCAACTCAATGAAGTATGTCGCCTCAAAAAATCAGAAAGCGTTTATGGCTGATTTAAAGCCTGTGTATCGAGCCGTGAGTAAAGAAGCCGCAGAGATGGCATTGGACGAACTGGAGGCCAAATGGGGTGATGCTTATCCGTTGGTAATCAACTCTTGGCGTCGCAAATGGCATAATTTGTCCCATTATTTTAAGTACCCAGAACATATCAGGAAAGTGATTTACACGACCAATGCGGTTGAGGCTGTACATCGCCAATTTAGAAAGCTCACCAAAACCAAAGGTGCATTTCCTAATGAAAATAGCTTGTTGAAGCTACTTTACGCAGGCATATTAAACGCCTCAGATAAATGGACTATGCCAATCCACAATTGGAGCCTTTGTTTATCTCAGTTAGCGATTTATTTTGAAGGACGTTTAGATAGCGTGCTAGAAATTTAAAAATTAGCCTGACACAGAATTTTGAACGCCCTCTGAATGGATCTTAGATCCTGATTATGAACATATTCGAACAATGATTGAAAATGCTCTGCACCATTTTGGGTGGTGTGCTCAATTTTGGTGCGGAGGATTTTTAAACTTGAGTGCTAGATTTTAGCGACTTGGGGAATGAATCCTCCCTTTAAGCGTGCATTGATTTGTTTTGTAGATCTGGCGTGCTTATGCCTTCATCTCAAAGAGATAAAGTGTAATGTAAGGTGCTTTGTTTAACGTACTGTAAGTTAATATTTTTATTAAATAGTTTTAGCTGTTTATTTAGGGGCTTGAGGCATTTGCTTTAATGTTGCAAGATGTGGAGTATCGCAATAACTAAGCTGTTTTTTTGCTTGTTAATGCAAGAGTATAAATAGATAAATTTGGCATGAAACCTGATACTCCATAAATTGCAGCGACCTAGAGATGAAGACATTATGGTGCTGTAGAGACTGCCGATGCGGTTTTTAAGGTGTAGCATTGGTCGAGAATAACAACAATAACCGAGCAGATGGTCGGTGACACAATTTCAGAATTGTTAAAGGCAATTCTGCTACCCGAGAAAGGAGAAAGCATGAAGCTATTTAATAAGATGACGACTTTGGCTTTAGTTACCGCAGGAACACTTGCCAGCGTTGCTGTTCAGGCTGAAGAAGTCGTGCGTATGTATAACTGGTCTGATTATATCGCTGAAGACACCTTAGAAAACTTCAAGAAAGAAACTGGGATCCGGGTGATTTATGATGTATTTGACAGCAACGAAGTAGTCGAAGCTAAGTTATTATCTGGTCGCAGCGGCTATGACATCGTCGTCCCATCCAACCATTTCCTCGCTAAACAGATTAAGGCGGGTGCATTCAAGCCACTAGACCGCTCTAAACTCACCAATTTTAAAAACCTCAATGCTGATCTGATGAAGCTGTTAGAAAAGGCCGATCCAGGGAACCAATATGCTGTACCTTACCTTTGGGGAACTAACGGTATTGGTTATAACATTAACAAAGTGAAAGCGGCTGTGGGTGAAGATGCGCCACCATTCAACTCTATGGAGCTGATCTTTAACCCCAAATACGCTGAGAAAATATCGAAGTGTGGCTTTGCGATGTTAGATTCGGCCGATGACATGGTGCCACAGGCGATGATTTATCTTGGGCTCGATCCTAACAGTACTAAGGCCGAAGATTACGAAAAAGCCGGTGAGTTACTCGAAAAGATTCGTCCCTATGTGACGTATTTCCATTCATCACGTTATATCTCTGATCTCGCCAATGGTGATATTTGTGTTGCTTATGGTTTCTCTGGTGACGTGTTCCAAGCTGCTGCCCGCGCCGATGAAGCGGGTAATGGCAACAAGATTGGTTACTCGATCCCTAAAGAAGGCGCCAACCTGTGGTTCGATATGTTAGCCATCCCAGCAGACGCCACTAACGTGGAAAATGCTCATAAGCTTATCAACTACTTATTACGTCCAGAAGTGATAGCACCTATCTCTAACTATGTGGCTTATGCCAATCCTAATGATTTAGCACAACCATTAGTTGATGAAGCGATTCGCAATGACCCAGCGATTTATCCACCAAAAGAAGTGTTGGATAAATTGTACATTGGCGAGATTCGTCCATTGAAAATCCAACGTGTATTAACTCGTGTCTGGACCAAAGTGAAGTCAGGCCAATAATTGATATCGGGCAAGCACGGCTTGCCCCTTTTAGTCACCAAGATAATGGCTGCTCCTTTGAGCATTTAGCCGCAACACTCAATCTCTATTCATTAATTCACTGTGTAAATCTCAAGTGTTGAATGTGTTGTTACATCAATACTCGGGTGGAGAAGTACTATGGCAAGCACCTCGGGCGTCACCAATAAACCCACAACAAAGACGCAAGAAAAAGTCCTGCTTAAGATTGAGCGGGTGAGTAAGTTATTTGACGATGTACGCGCGGTTGATGACGTATCATTGACGATCAATAAAGGTGAGATTTTTGCCTTACTTGGGGGCTCAGGCTCTGGTAAGTCGACCTTATTACGCATGCTCGCTGGATTTGAAAGACCAACAAGTGGCCGGATTTATCTTGATGGCGAAGATATTACCGATCTGCCGCCTTACGAGCGCCCTATCAACATGATGTTCCAATCCTATGCACTGTTTCCCCATATGACAGTGGCACAAAATATTGCCTTCGGATTAAAGCAAGATAAGTTGCCTAAAGCTGAAATTGAGCAGCGCGTACAGGAAATGCTCAAGTTGGTGCATATGGAGCAATACGGAAAACGAAAACCCCATCAACTTTCTGGCGGTCAGCGCCAACGGGTCGCCTTGGCACGCTCTTTGGCAAAACGCCCCAAATTATTATTGCTCGACGAGCCAATGGGCGCGCTCGATAAAAAACTGCGTACCCAGATGCAGCTAGAAGTGGTTGAAATCCTTGAGCGCGTTGGTGTGACATGTGTGATGGTGACCCACGATCAAGAAGAAGCCATGACCATGGCGGGGCGGATTTCAATTATGAGTGATGGCTGGATAGCCCAAACTGGCTCTCCTATGGATATCTACGAGAGTCCAAATAGCCGCATGATTGCTGAATTTATTGGCTCTGTGAACCTGTTTAGTGGTGAGATTGAAGTGGACGAAGTCGACCATCTCATCATTAAGCCTAATGATTTAGCGCGATCTTTCTATGTAGGTTACGGTGTGACCACCAGCCTTGAAGATAAACGTGTATGGCTAGCAGTGCGCCCTGAAAAAACCATTATTAGTCGTGAGCAACCTGAAGGTGAATACAACTGGGCCAAAGGTATAGTGCATGATATTGCTTATTTAGGCGGGATTTCGGTTTACTACATTCGCCTTGAAAATGGGCAGATTGTGCAGTGCAGTATGACAAACCGTGAACGCCGCGCTGACCATGCAACCTGGGATGATGAAGTGTTCATCAGTTGGGAGGACACCAGTGGCGTGGTGTTAAGATCATGAAGATAAAGTCAAAACTCAAATGGCTTAAAGGACGTTTCTGGACGATTAGCTTCCCTTATGCTTGGCTATTGCTGTTCTTTGCCTTGCCCTTTGCGATCGTTTTTAAGATCAGTTTGTCTACGGCGGCGATTGCTATCCCGCCCTATGAAGCGACCTTTCAATATGCAGATGATGTGTTAAATATCTTTCTGCACTTAGGTAACTATTTAATGTTGCTCGATGATCCGTTGTACTACACAGCGTATCTCAGTTCACTAAAAATGGCCCTAGTATCAACAATCGGTTGTTTGATTATCGGCTATCCCATGGCCTATGCCATTGCCCGCGCACCTGCCAGATGGCAGACCGTTTTACTGCTATTGGTGATGCTACCTTCATGGACCTCATTTTTAATCCGGGTTTACGCTTGGATGGGGATCTTAAGTAATACAGGCATTATCAATAACTCGTTAATGTGGCTTGGGATTATTTCTGAGCCATTGCAAATATTAAACACCAATATTGCTGTGTATATCGGGATTATTTATGCCTATTTACCCTTTATGATCCTGCCGCTATACGCGACTTTAGTTAAGTTGGACATGAGTTTAATTGAGGCTGCATCGGATCTTGGCTCAAGCCGTATCAATACCTTCTGGAAAATCACTTTCCCGTTATCTAAGAGTGGGGTGATTGCAGGTTCTATGCTGGTGTTTATTCCGGCGGTAGGTGAGTTTGTGATCCCTGAGCTACTCGGCGGCCCAGATTCCTTAATGATAGGTAAAGTATTGTGGCAGGAGTTCTTCAATAACCGTGATTGGCCGGTAGCCTCATCACTGGCAATTGTGATGCTAGTACTACTGATTATTCCTATTACCTTATTCCATCGCTATCAAGCGCGTAGTTTGGAGAAAGACCTATGAAAAAGCTGAGTTTTTCTTCCGTAATGCTGTGGTTTGGACTGTTATTTTTATACGCGCCTATGCTGATTTTGGTCATTTATTCTTTTAACGAGTCCAAGTTAGTAACAGTATGGGGTGGGTTTTCACCTAAGTGGTACGGTGAACTATTTAAGGATCAACAAATCCTCGATGCGGTATGGACCAGTTTGCGGATTGCCTTTTACAGCTCAACGATGGCGGTAATTATTGGCACTATGGCTGCGTTTGTTATGACGCGCTTTAAGCGTTCATGGGCTAAGTTAACCCTGTCGAATATGATTACCGCTCCCTTGGTTATGCCCGAGGTGATAACGGGTTTGTCATTGCTACTGCTGTTTGTGCATATGGCGGATCTCCTTGGTTGGCCAAAAGAGCGCGGTATGGTGACTGTATGGATTGCCCATTCGACCTTCTGCGCGGCTTATGTGGCTGTGGTTGTGTCTTCAAGATTGCGTGAGTTAGATAGGTCAATCGAAGAGGCTGCAATGGATTTGGGTGCGACACCGCTCAAGACCTTCTTCCTCATTACTGTGCCGATGATTTCACCGGCGCTGGTGGCGGGATGGTTATTATCCTTTAGCTTGTCACTGGATGACTTGGTGATATCAAGCTTTGCCTCTGGCCCAGGTGCGACCACCTTACCTATGGTGGTGTTCTCTTCGGTTCGTCTTGGGGTATCGCCTAAAATTAACGCCTTAGCGACCCTGATTATTCTCTGCGTATCGTTAATTGCCTTCCTTTCTTGGTATATGGCAAGACGCGCAGAAAAACGTGAGCGGATGCCGCTTAATTAATACTTTTGTTAATCAATGGCCTTGTTTCGCAAGGCCATTGCGTTTTTGTCCTGTTAGCGTTTTCCTGCATCTCTTTAGTAAGCCCTATAGTGCCATGCTAAGCCGCTTATTACGCTTTGTTTGAAATATCAAACGAAATGTAAATTATTGTGCATTTATGGCTAGTGTTTGCCAATTTGAAGGTGTAGGATGTGACAGTTGTTTAAAATAACGAACATAAAAATCAAGGGAACATCATGTCTGCCATACCTCACACTGGATCATATTATGCGGCATCGGCTAACGATAAGGTTGAGCGTGCGCGTTTACAGGAATCGATTGAAGCCGATGTTTGCGTGATAGGAGCGGGCTATACCGGCCTCTCTGCGGCGTTACATTTACTTGAGTTGGGCTTTAGTGTGGTGGTACTCGACGCGGCCAGAATTGGTTGGGGCGCATCGGGACGTAATGGTGGTCAAATCGTCAATAGTTATAGCCGAGATATTGATACTATTGAAAAAACGGTAGGTAAAGAACAGGCAAAACTCTTCGGAAAAATGGCCTTTGAAGGCGGGCGTATCATCCGCGAACGTATCGCTAAGTACAATATTTCATGCGACCTTAAGGATGGCGGCGTATTTGCGGCGATGAACGAAAAGCAAATGGGCCATTTACGTCATCAAAAACAATTATGGGAAAGCCACGGTCATATGGGGCAGCTTGAGTTACTTGATGGTAAGGGGATTCGCTCTGTGGTAAATACTGAGCGTTATGTTGGCGGTATGCTGGACAAGAGTGGCGGTCATATTCACCCTCTCAATCTCGCCTTAGGCGAAGCGCGCGCCGTTGAATCCCTTGGCGGCAAGATTTTTGAAGACTCTGCAGTATTGCGGGTCGATGAAGGCGATAATCCCGTAGTACATACCGCGACAGGCAGCGTAAAAGCCAAGTTTGTCGTGGTGGCGGGTAATGCCTACCTTGGTAAATTAATGCCTGAATTACAAGCCAAATCAATGCCCTGTGGCACACAAGTGATTACCACCGAACCCTTAGACGAAGACTTGGCGGCAAGTTTATTACCGCAGGATTACTGCGTTGAGGATTGTAACTATTTACTCGATTATTTTAGGCTTTCCGGCGATAAGCGGATGATCTATGGTGGCGGTGTGGTGTATGGCGCGCGCGATCCCGCGGATATCGAATCTTTAATTATTCCCAACATGCTCAAAACCTTCCCACAGTTAAAAGGCGTGAAGGTTGATTATGCGTGGACGGGTAACTTTTTACTCACATTATCACGTCTGCCGCAGGTTGGTCGTATCGGTAAAAATATCTATTATTCACAGGGTTGTAGTGGACATGGCGTCACTTACACCCATTTAGCTGGCAAATTAATTGCTGAAATGCTCAATGGTCAAGCGACGCGTTTTGATGCCTTTGCCGCATTACCACATTATCCCTTCCCCGGTGGTCATGCTTTACGTGTACCTTTTAGTGCGCTAGGGGCGTGGTATTACAGTTTAAGAGATAAATTAGGCGTTTAGTCTGTGTCATTTTTGAGTAGAGGTAGTGTATTACCTCGACGGAAGAGGAAATTCTTGTGTTGCTTAACGATCCGAGTCTGCTACGTCAGCAATGTTATATCAATGGTCAGTGGTGCGATGCCAACTCTAAGGAAACCGTTGCGATTACTAATCCGGCAACGGGCGCAGTGATCGCCTGTGTCCCTGTGATGGGGCAGGCCGAAACTCAAGCGGCGATTGCGGCAGCTGAGGCGGCATTACCCGCATGGCGAGCATTAACCGCCAAAGAGCGCGGTGCCAAGCTGCGCCGTTGGTTCGAATTATTGAATGAAAACAGTGATGATTTAGCACTGCTGATGACCAGTGAGCAGGGCAAGCCTCTGACTGAAGCCAAAGGTGAAGTGACCTACGCGGCATCTTTTATCGAATGGTTTGCCGAAGAGGCTAAGCGCATCTACGGCGATACTATTCCGGGGCATCAAGGCGATAAACGCATTATGGTCATCAAGCAGCCTGTCGGGGTGACAGCGGCGATTACGCCATGGAACTTTCCTGCAGCGATGATCACCCGAAAAGCGGCGCCCGCGCTAGCTGCAGGTTGTACTATGGTGGTTAAACCTGCGCCGCAAACGCCCTTTACCGCATTAGCATTAGCCGTGTTGGCTGAACGTGCGGGTATTCCGGCAGGGGTCTTTAGTGTGATAACGGGTGACGCTATTGCCATCGGTAATGAGATGTGCACTAACCCGATAGTGCGTAAGTTGTCTTTCACGGGCTCAACCAATGTTGGGATTAAGTTGATGGCGCAGTGCGCGCCAACGCTGAAAAAATTATCTTTAGAATTAGGTGGTAATGCGCCTTTTATTGTATTCGATGATGCCAATATTGATGCGGCCGTTGAAGGCGCCATGATCGCTAAATATCGCAATGCGGGCCAAACCTGCGTTTGCGCTAACCGCATTTATGTGCAGGCGGGCGTGTATGACGAATTTGCTGAAAAGCTCAGTATGGCCGTGGCTAAGTTAAAGGTTGGTGAGGGGATTATTGCGGGTGTGACAACCGGACCGCTGATCAATGCAGCAGCGGTGGAAAAAGTGCAAAGTCATCTTGAAGATGCCATCAAAAAAGGCGCGACAGTGCTTGCCGGTGGGAAAGTTCACGAACTTGGCGGTAATTTCTTTGAGCCAACCGTGCTGACCAATGCCGATAAAAGCATGCGTGTTGCCCGTGAAGAAACGTTTGGCCCACTCGCGCCGTTGTTTAAATTTAACGATGTGGATGATGTGATCAAACAAGCCAATGATACCGAGTTTGGTTTAGCGGCATATTTCTATGGCCGTGATATTTCCTTGGTGTGGAAAGTCGCCGAGTCGCTCGAATACGGCATGGTGGGGGTTAATACTGGCTTGATTTCCACCGAAGTGGCGCCCTTTGGCGGAATGAAGTCTTCAGGGCTTGGCCGTGAAGGTTCTAAGTATGGCATCGAAGAATATTTAGAAATTAAATATATCTGTATGTCTGTTTAAGTGGCTGACGTTTGATAGGCAATGCGACTTCAGCAAGTTGGAAATGCGAGCAAGGAACATAAAATGAGCACAACTAATGATTCATTAATGGCGCGTCGCCAAGCCGCCGTAGCGGGTGGTGTTGGTCAAATTCACCCGATTTTTACTGCCCGTGCTGAAAATGCCAGCGTATGGGATGTCGAAGGTCGTGAGTTTATCGATTTTGCCGGAGGCATTGCCGTGCTAAATACTGGGCATTTGCATCCTAAGGTAAAGGCCGCTGTAGCGGCGCAGCTTGAAGATTTCTCCCATACTTGCTTTATGGTGCTTGGCTATGAAAGTTACATCCAAGTCTGCGAAAAACTCAATCAATTAGTGCCTGGTGATTTTGCTAAAAAAACTGCCTTGTTTACCAGTGGTTCAGAAGCAGTTGAAAACGCGGTAAAAGTAGCTCGCGCTTACACCAAGCGTGCCGGAGTGATTGCGTTTACCTCGGGCTACCATGGCCGCACTATGGCAGCACTTGCGTTAACCGGTAAAGTGGCGCCCTACAGTAAAGGCATGGGGTTAATGTCAGCCAACGTGTTTCGCGCCGAATTCCCCTGTGCACTGCACGGTGTATCTGATGATGATGCTATGGCTTCGATTGAACGCATCTTTAAAAACGATGCGGAGCCAAGTGATATTGCCGCAATTATTCTCGAACCTGTGCAAGGTGAGGGCGGATTTTATGCCGTATCCCCCGCATTTATGCAGCGTTTACGGGCGCTCTGCGACCGTGAAGGCATTATGCTGATTGCCGATGAGGTGCAAACGGGGGCTGGTCGCACTGGGACCTTTTTTGCGATGGAGCAAATGGGTGTAAGCGCTGATATTACAACCTTTGCCAAATCCATTGCCGGTGGTTTTCCACTATCTGGCATTACTGGACGCGCGCAGGTAATGGATGCCATTGGCCCCGGTGGTTTAGGTGGCACCTACGGCGGTAACCCGCTCGCTTGCGCTGCGGCGCTTGCTGTGCTTGAGGTGTTTGAGGAAGAAAAACTGCTTGAGCGCGCTAACGCCATTGGTGATCGGATTAAGTCGGCGCTAAATACTATGCAAGTAGAGCATCCGCAAATTGCCGATGTGCGCGGCTTAGGGGCCATGAACGCCATTGAATTGATGGAGGATGGCAAACCAGCGCCTCAGTATTGCGCGCAAATCTTAGCAGAGGCGAGAAACCGTGGGTTAATCCTGTTGTCCTGCGGCACATATGGCAATGTGCTGCGAATTTTGGTGCCGTTAACTGTGTCGGACACCCAGTTAGATGCGGGGCTGGGTATTTTGAAAACGAGCTTCAATGCTGTGTTAAAAGGTTAGTTTCACAACCGATATAAAAAACTGCCGAAAGCTAAGCTTATCGGCAGTTTTTTGTTTATGTGAGTAACAGTTCGCTGAGTAAAAGTTATTGCTCAGCTTTTACATCGCGCAAGGAGGCTGCTGCATTATTCTCAATACTGCTATGGGCATGATGGCTTTCTGTCAAACGGCGCATCAGCGGTAATACGGCGAGAGCGATAATGGTACAAACCACGGCCGCAACCCCTAATTTATTGAATAGATTGGTATAAACAGGGAGTGTTTGCAGTGGATCGACTAAGTCCTGTGGCACGCTAGCAAAGTTGGCCACAACGCCGCCTAAGTACTGGGAAATGCCCGATGCCACGAAATACGCGCCCATCATAAAGCCGCCCATACGTGCAGGCACGTAGCGGGCAATCATCGCTAAACCAAGGCCACTTACTAGTAACTCCCCCAAAGAGTAAGAAGCGTAACCCCAAATCATTACCCAAGAAGAGGTTTTACCATTTACGGCAAATTGGCCTGCAAAACCGTAGATAAAGAAACCAATCGCCACGACAGCAAAGCCCAAGGCAAACTTAGCTGCTATCGAAAAGTCCTTATTATTGCGGCCAGCCCAGGAATAACTCCATGCCAGAACTGGGCTTAATACCATGATCCAGATTGGGTTAAGTGCTTGGAACTGCGCAGGTGACCAAGTCCATAAATGGGTGCCAAAGACTTGGAAATCCCAATCGACGTTACGTAGCGCAAACAGAGCCAGCGAAGTCGACATTTGCTGATAGAAGATAAAGAAGAATACCGTTTGTACGGTGAGAATAAGCGCCGCGATAAGTCCGGCACGCTCACTTGGCTCACTTGTGCGAATCAAATGGAAGAAAATGCCTAATACTGCAACACCAGCAGCGTAAACGAATACACGGGCAACATCTTCATATTCTAGAATAATCGCCGAAGCAACCACGGAAAGTGCTGCTAATGCTAATACAATAGCAAGGCTCTTCTTGTTGACTGGGCGCGTATCTGGCTCAGAACCATAGTTCGCGAGGCTTTTATGCATCAGAGCATAGTTGCCTAAACCGACAAGAATACCCACACAGCACACGGCAAAGGCGGCATGCCAGCCAAATTCATTACCGTATTGAGCGTTAACATAGTCCTTTATCCAAGGGGTTAACAGCATAGAGAAGGTCGAACCTACGTTTACCGCCATATAATAGATGGTAAAAGCACTGTCGATTTTAGAGTCATCGCCTTCGTAGATCTTGCGGACTAAGTTACCGGCATTGGGTTTGAACAGGCCGTTACCGACCACAATCACCCCAAGGGCGGAGAACATAAACCAAGTGTTTTCGGTTGGCACCGTCATGAGTGCATAACCGACGGATAAAATCCCCGCACCGAGCAACATAGTGCGTTTGGTGCCAAGAATTTTATCCCCGACCCAGCCCCCAATTGCGGGTGATACGTAAATTAACGCCGCACAGGCGCTCCACACTAAGTTTGCACGTGAGTCATCAAAGCCAAGACGCTGCACCATAAAGTACACGATCAGCGCCTGCATGCCGTAATAACCAAAACGTTCCCATAATTCGATAAGTGACACAGTCATAAACGAATGTGTCTTGCTTACCTGATTGGTACCAAGAGTCATAAAGCTTGCTTCCGTTATTGTTGTTTTGTGTTTAGGGCCAAGAGTATAAGGCGATAGACTGCGCAAACCAATGGTACAACGCCACAGAATAGACTTTGTTACAAATGAATTTAGGTTTTTTAATCTAGAGTTAATGTTAATGTATTTGCTCAAACCTATCTAAATCTTCCGTCATTGTGAGTTGAGTCATATTTGTAAAATGACATTAGCGGTACATGTATACCTAATTCACCTAAATACTGTCTCTTCAGATTGTTTGGCTATAAGTATTTGGTTTCGTTAATGGGAGCGTCATCACACTCAATTTGTTGAAATAGCTCCCTCAAAAGTTTTACTTGTGTGCAACAATTCACTATCTTAAAGGCTGGTAATCCTGATAGAGAGTGCTACGTTTTAAATTAGTAAGTAAAAATAAAATGAACTAGATCAAAATAATTAGGCTTTTGACCTTCTATTTGGAGTTTACTCGATGAAGCATTTGTCCATCAGTACTAAGTTGTTGTGGATCACTTCCGCCTTATTTTTATCGATTGTTGCCATTCTCTCCATCAGCCTTTGGTGGACCCTCTCTGAGCAAAATGTTGAACTCTCTCATCAGGTGCAGGAAACTTTGCAAATTGAGACCCACGATAAGCTAGAAGCTCGTGCAGGGGAATACGGTGAAATGGTGGCGGGGTTTATCAACGAAGCCTATCGAATTCCATACTCTTTTGCTGGCATTGTCGAAAGCACTGCTGAAGAGTTGCCACTCAAGCGTGATCGTTTAGAGCTAGCAATTGCGGCGGTGTTAAAGAAAAACACCCAAATATCTTCCATGTATGCTCAGTTTGAAGCTAATGGTTACGATGGGCTCGACAGCGAATTTTTAAACGTGAATGTGAGTCACAGCGTCGCTTCATCGGGCGTATTGGAGATATATTACACTCGCAACGATGATGGTACGGTTGAACACCATCAAGTTGAAGATTCATCAGAAAAATATAAAACATCCCTTAATGAGTTTGGCATCCGCGAATCTGAATGGTACCTCTGTGCCAAGGAAACCTTAAAGCCTTGTTTAATGGAGCCGTACCTCTACGAAATCACCCCTGGTAATACTGCGCTAATGACGTCGTTAACGGTTTCTGCTGTTAAGCATAAACAGTTTATAGGCGTGGTTGGGGTGGATGTTAACTTACCCGTATTCCAAGTGTTAATTGATAAACTTTCTAAAAGCCTATACGACGGCCAAGCTAAAGTGACCTTACTCAGCACCCGTGGTCTGGTGGTTGCCGCAAGTCATTACAGTAAAAAAGCACGCCCTTTGGCTGAGTCTATTGACCCAAAACTTGCGGTACAAATGATTGCATTGCATAAGAATGGCGGTTACATGGCAAATGATGATGAGATTATCGTGGCCTATCCAATCGACATTCCCCTCGCTAATGCTGAGTGGTCGTTAGCGATTCAAGTGCCTAAGTCGATGGCCCTGAAGAGCTCCATTTTACTTAATGAAAAAATGGATGACATGGCGACATCACTTGGTAGCATATTGGTCATTGTTGGTTTAGCGGTTTCTATTCTGGCAGTTGTCACCATCAGTATTGTGATCCGCAGCGTGATAGCACCGCTCAGACTTATCCAAGGACGCGTTGAGAATTTAGCCAGTGCCGATGGCGATTTGACCCAATCGATTGAAGTCGATTCACACGCAGAACTCATCGCACTAGGTAAAGGATTTAACTCCTTCATCCATAAACTTAAAGATTTAATCTCTGAACTCAAAGCGCTTGCAGGTCAAACACAGGAAGAGAGTTTGTCCTCTGCCAAAATTGCAGAGTTAACTCGCGATAGCGTGCATCGCCAATATGGCGAAATTGAGAGTGTGGTGACTGCGGTTAATGAAATGAGTGCTACAGCACTTGAGGTCGCAAAAGCTTCAGAACAAACCGCAGCGGAAACTGAAGCTATGTCTCGCAATGTGCACCTTAGTGAAGAGAGCCTAACGAAAGCGATGGATTATGTGACCACCATGTCGCAGGAGTCTATGCAAGCTAAAGTCGCCGTGAGTAAAGTGGCTGAAAGTAGCACTAATATTAGTCGAATCCTCGAAGTGATTAGCTCTATTGCCGCACAAACTAACTTACTTGCCTTAAACGCAGCCATTGAAGCCGCACGTGCTGGCGAGCAAGGACGAGGTTTTGCGGTGGTCGCAGATGAAGTCAGGGCACTTGCCTCTAAAACCCAGAGCTCAACCGATGATATCAGTGTACTGATTGATGCGCTTCAAAAAGAGGTTCAGAGTGCATCTGCGATTATTGATAAAGGTGCAGAGCGTGCGCAAATGGCGGTTTCGCAAACTGAGCAAGCTCTAACCTCGCTGAATTCTATGGTCAGCCAAATAGAAGAGATTTCGGCGCAAGTGACCCATATTGCTGCTGCAGCTGAAGAACAAAGTGCAGTAACTGAAGAGGTTAACCGTAATATCACGGGGATTTCTGACTCAGCTTCTGAGTTGGCTCGCCTTGCTGGCGAAGCGCAACAAAGCAGCGTAGTCCTCGCTGAACTGGTGAAACAACAACATCAGCAATTAGGTAAGTTAAAAACCTAACCATAAGGACAGCTTCCTGCTTAAGGTAAGATAGGTTTTCGAACTTTATCGCAGCCAGCAAGGTATGAGTTACAAAGACTTAATGGCTACGGTTGAGGTTAGGGGCGAGTCAGACGCTAAGCAAATATTGCTGGAGGCCGATGTTGAGCAATCTCGTCAGGATAACATTGAGATCATTGCCGCAATTACTGACACCATAGCCGAGGGTATTACCCTAAAACCGATATTATTAATACTATAGGTAAGGCTATTGCAGCGCCTAAAGTAAGAGTTCGTAAAGTGTTAGAAAAACATATTGGTGGTGATTACTCGGCTGGCTACCGTTGGGAACACGCCCAAAGAATGGCTGGCGATCCACCAGTTAGTTAGGAAAATTGAAAGCCTCCTTTGTTGGGGGCTTTTTGTTGGGTGGGGTGTTGGAAAAATAGAATATTAGAAAAATTAATAAAATTAACAATTTGGGAAATTTGAGAAAATTAGAAAAAATGTGAGCTATCAAGATTTTATCGGGGTCACTAGGGAGGTAAAAATTGAGTCTGAATCTCCTTTGGGCTAAGTCTCCATGTAAGGTTTTGTTAGGTTGAGGCAATTTTTTTAATTTTCTGATTTTTCAGTATGTGGGGTTTTATGACACGTTAGAGGAGCATTTTTTTATGGGAATTGATGTTTTCCGACATCTTAAATGCAGGAGCAGGCAAAGGCTGCTTTGAGAAGCAAGCCGATAGGCTTATTCGCTAATATTTGGAAGTCACTAACTGTACTAAATTGAGTTTTTGGACGAGGGCGTTCAAAATTCTGTGTCAGGCTAATTTTTAAATTTCTAGCACGCTATCTAAACGTCCTTCAAAATAAATCGCTAACTGTGATAAACAAAGGCTCCAATTGTGGATTGGCATGGTCCATTTATCTGAGGCGTTTAATATGCCTGCGTAAAGTAGCTTCAACAAGCTATTTTCATTAGGAAATGCACCTTTGGTTTTGGTGAGCTTTCTAAATTGGCGATGTACAGCCTCAACCGCATTGGTCGTGTAAATCACTTTCCTGATATGTTCTGGGTACTTAAAATAATGGGACAAATTATGCCATTTGCGACGCCAAGAGTTGATTACCAACGGATAAGCATCACCCCATTTGGCCTCCAGTTCGTCCACGGCTTCTTTACTCACGGCTCGATACACAGGCTTTAAATCAGCCATAAACGCTTTCTGATTTTTTGAGGCGACATACTTCATTGAGTTGCGGATCTGATGGATAACGCATAGCTGTGTTTCCGTATGAGGGAAGATACTGGCTATGGCCTCAGGGAAACCGGTCAAGCCGTCAACACAGGCGATAAGAATATCTTTTACACCACGATTATTCAGATCGGTCAGTACGGATAGCCAGTAATTAGCGCCTTCATTTTCGGATAAGTGAAGCCCTAAAATTTCCTTTTTTCCTTTCATATTAAGCGCTAACAATGTGTAAACGGCTTTACTGACGTAGCGCCCATCCTCTTTGACTTTATAATGTATCGCATCAAGCCACACGATAGGATAATGGCTATCTAATGGGCGCTGCTGCCACGCTTTAAGTTCGGGGATGAGTTTGTCAGTGATAGCACTGACTGTTGCGTTAGACACTTAGACACATTGAGCCCATACATATCTTCAACATGTTGATTAATATCGCGATAGCTCATACCTATACTGAACATCGATAACACTTTACGTTCGATTTCATCGGTTAGTGTAGTTTGATTTTTCTTAATCAACTGAGGCTCAAAGGTGCCATTGCGGTCTCTAGGCGCGTCTAACTCAAAGTTACCGGACGGATGCTTAATGGTCTTAGGGGTTTTGCCATTTTTACGATTAGGCTGAGGATCATGCGCTAAATGCTGCTCAAGCTCAGCCTGGAGAGCCGCTTCAGTGAGTTGCTTGATCAGTGGGCCAAGAATGCTGTCTTTACCTGTGAGGCTTTTACCTGATTGCAGATCTTTAAGGGCTTGTTCGAAGTTAAAAGGTTGGGTCATGTGTCATTCCTGTTTTTGAATATTTTACTGAAATGACACAGAATTATGAACACTACCTTTTGGGACACGTTAGGGGCGACTGTTTTTTATGAAGTATGGAGTTTTTAGACATCTTAAAGGGAGTTCCGTCATTAGACGTGGGTGGGGAAACTCTAAATGTGGTGTTTTAAGTTTTTTGCTTGGCTAATTTATTATTTAGTTTTTCAATCCGCTTTTGATAGTCATCTGACCAACCTTGCTCAACTGCTTGTTTAGCAAGCTTTAATGCGCCTGTAAGATCACCTTCTTTTTCAAGAATGATCGATAATTGCTTAAAGCCTACATGAGAGGGCATTATTTGCGGAATGTCATAACCTACCAGTTTATGGCCTAGCATGGCCTCAAGTTTTTTCAGGCTGATGCCTTTGGGCTTGGGAGGTTGGCTAAATGCGTTGGCGGCTTGTTTGGCTATGGATATTTGCAGTAAACAAAGTTCTTTTGCTTTGTCGTAGTGGGCTGGATTCTCCCGAAGACGGTAGTGATGTTTAATTAAGCCTGTTAGCGCCAAATGAATATCTTTGTAGTTCTTCCTTGGCTGGCTAAGAGCCTCTTTTAACGCTTGCTCGGTTTTGTCCCTAATGATGCCTTTAGCATCATCTTTTGCCACACACGCTAAGACGTCCAGTAAGCAGCATTTATCCGTTTCACAATACGATTTGCCTACCAGCTTTTCATAGAGATAACGCTCTCCAGAAGGATAACCCATAGGCTGATAGTCACGTGATATTTGATCACGTTGAGCTGGCGTTAGTGCTGTGTTCCACCATTCCTTTAGATTGTAATAGTCCAGTATGTCCATAAGGGCTATCCACTTAGCACGACCAACCACTATATATTGTGGTTATCGATTTTTAATTGATTGGTACGTTATCGGCTTAGAACGCACTGCTTGCTCAAGCAACCTGTAGAATAATAATCCCCGAGAATCTGACTTTCTTCTGTTGAAGCGAAATGTAAATTCATCTAAATAATAATCAAGTTGCTTAGCCTTTACCGCACCTTGATACGTACCTAAAAGCCATCTTTTACATAATGATGAGACTCGATGCACCCCAGCCATTGTTTCATGTGCAGGTACAGATGAACCTAAATGCACCATCCGATTATGCTTATATCCTTTTTTGTCTATTTGCTTGTATGCTTGAGAACCATCACTACAAATTGTGCTACCAGGCTCTATTACATCTTGAATGAATTGATGGATATGTTCTTTAGTTGCACTTTCTACTTGCCTTAAACGTATCCGCCCAAATCCAGAGGGTGATAGCAGCTCAACAGCCACCAAAACTATAGCTTTACGCTTACCCTGTTGATTTTTAATAGATGATTTTGGAATGACCCCACCTATTAATGTTTCGTCAACCTCTACGATGCCGGACAGTTTATCTCTTTCAGGGTCAACCATGGCATATCTTAACTTGTGCATTAAAGACCAAGCAGTTTGATAACTCCCAAGACCTAATAGCCTTTGGACTCCAAGAGCGCTGACCCCATTCTTTTGATTTGTAATAAACCAGACAGCTGCAAACCAACTTTTCATGGGGGTTCTTGTTTTGTCAAAAAGTGTACTTGATGTTACTGAACACTGAAAACGGCAAGCATGACATTTTAACTTGCCATTACTTAACTGATAAGGTGATTGATGGCTCGAACAGCTTGGGCAAATGAATCCGTTTGGCCAACGAAGTGCGTAAAGGTAGCTAGTGCAAGATTGTTCATCATGAAACCAATCAACAAATTCGTCCCAATTTGTAGGGTAATCGACGCCAGCTTTTAATAAATACGATGAAGTTTTCATTACTACATATTGACACTGGTGGCGCTAAATGGATAGCCCTTACAACCAGACATGATCAATGCACAAGAGATAGCACTATTAAGGGTATTTTTTTCATTTGTATTTCCTTCTATAGGATATTTTTTATAAGTCAGTTGTTACTTGAAGATGAAGATCTTACGTATTGATATTTTCTAATGCGAGTTTAAACACAACGTCACTCATTACAGCAACTGTAATGCCTAGATATGAAAAAGGCGTAGCGGTGATTAACCTGCTACGCCTTATCGGAATTGGTGGCCCCTCACGGACTTGAACCGTGGACCTAACGATTATGAGTCGTGTGCTCTAACCAACTGAGCTAAGGGGCCGACTAAAGGCAATCGTCATCACCTAAAGCGAGTGGGAGTATACTAAGCTTGGTTGCGCTTGTCACCCGTGTTTTTAGATGAAATTCACCGAATTGATTCAAGTGGTTATCTGTTAATCAACTGTTGTTTTAGTAAAGGTGATTTGCAGTGCCGTTCATGGTGTGGGCTAATTTAACCCTATGATTCTGAATGAGGGCTAATAAAAAGCCCCGCAGTGCGGGGCTTAAGCTGAATGTTTCACTCTTATCTATTCGTCTATCTATTCGTCTAAGAAGGACTTTAAGATTTCTGAGCGTGAAGGGTGGCGCAGTTTACGTAGTGCTTTTGCTTCAATTTGACGAATACGTTCACGGGTCACGTCAAATTGCTTACCCACTTCTTCAAGTGTGTGGTCGGTATTCATATCGATACCAAAACGCATGCGCAGCACTTTTGCTTCACGGGCTGTTAGGCCTGCTAATACCTCATGGGTGGCGCTCTTCAGGCTTTCGCTGGTGGCGCTGTCCAGTGGTAATTCGAGGGTAGTATCCTCGATAAAATCGCCTAAATGCGAATCTTCATCGTCACCGATTGGGGTTTCCATGGAGATAGGTTCTTTAGCGATTTTCAGTACCTTACGGATCTTATCTTCCGGCATCATCATACGCTCTGCCAGTTCTTCAGGTGAGGGTTCACGGCCCATTTCCTGTAGCATTTGGCGAGAGATACGGTTCAGCTTGTTGATCGTTTCGATCATATGTACTGGAATACGGATCGTACGGGCTTGGTCCGCGATTGAGCGGGTGATTGCCTGACGGATCCACCAAGTTGCATAGGTCGAGAACTTATAACCACGGCGATATTCAAATTTATCAACGGCCTTCATCAGACCGATATTACCTTCTTGGATCAAGTCCAAGAATTGCAGGCCACGGTTGGTGTATTTCTTGGCGATAGAAATAACCAAACGTAAGTTTGCCTCAACCATTTCTTTCTTCGCACGGCGAGCCTTGGCTTCACCGATTGACATACGGCGGTTAATATCTTTAATCGCGGCAATGACTAAACCGGTTTCTTCTTCGATGGCGGCCAGCTTGCTACGGCAACGTTGTACGTCTTCCTCAACCATTCTTAAGCCTTCGGCATAAGGTTTGTTTGAGGTTTTTTCGGCCTCGAACCAATCGAGGTTGGTCTCATTACCTGTGAAGAACTTAACAAAATTTTTCTTCGGCATTTTGGCCTGTTCGACACAAAGCTTCATTAGTAGACGCTCTTGTACGCGAACACGGTCCATCATAGAACGCATGCTTTTCACTAAGCGATCGAACTGCTTAGGTACTAAGCGGAACTCTTTGAAAATCTCGCCGATTTCAAACAGTGCTTGAATCGACTCAGGATGTTCACGGCCTTTGGCGTCAATAATTTTAAGCGCGCTTTCGTAGGCAGTTCTTAGTTGGCTAAAACGCTCACGAGCCTCTTCAGGATCGGGGCCTTTATTGCCATCATCATCACCGTCGCCATCACCGTCTTCGTCTTCATCGTCTTCCTCGTCATCTTCATCTTCAAGATCTTCTTCTGATAATTCAGAACCGATGTGGGTTGCGGTTGGACCGAGGTCTTCTTCGTCAGGGTTAACAAATCCAGAGATAATATCAGACAGGCGCAGTTCGTCGGCTTCGTACTGGTCGTACTGCTCAAGGATCATGGCGATCGCTTGTGGGTACTCGGCGACAGAGCTTTGAACTGTGTTAATGCCTTCTTCGATGCGCTTGGCGATAACAATTTCGCCTTCGCGAGTCAGCAGTTCAACGGTACCCATTTCGCGCATGTACATACGCACAGGGTCTGTGGTGCGGCCAAGCTCACTTTCTACCGTGGCAAGGGCTGCTGCGGCTTCTTCTGCTGCATCTTCGTCTGTGTTGTCTTCCGACATCATCATGTCATCGGCGTCGGGAGCCTCTTCGAATACCCGAATACCCATGTCATTTATCATCTGGATAATATCTTCGATCTGGTCAGAATCGACCATGTCTGCAGGTAAGTGGTCGTTCACTTCTGCATAGGTTAAGTAACCTTGCTCTTTACCTTTGGCAAGCAACAGCTTGAGTTGCGACTGCGGAGTATGATCCATAGATATCATCCAAGTTGGGAAACTGTTACAACGACGGACAGTTAGCTCATGCTAAGTGCCGCGCAAATCGTCAATTATAGCCATGTGCACTTACCTGTGCTAGTCACTGGGATACAGAATGAGGACATTTTTGCCTCAGTTTAGTCCTTTCATGACTGAGATCAGCTTCTGCAGCTGGATCTTCTCTTCCTTAGTATGGGTCTGCTTTAGACTCAATTCCTGATAACGTTGTTCAATATATTGATTGTTCAACCAAACCAGGGTTTGTTTAAACTTTTCGAGCTGGTTTTCTTCCGCCACTTGATGGTCCCATTGGGCTAATTTATGCAGCGTCCCGCTGTGGGGGCTGTCTCTGAATTGCTCAAGTAGTTGTGCGCTGTTTAACCTATGCTCTCGAGTTAACGCCAACAGCAATGGCAGCAAGTCGATGCCTGGCATTTGCAGATGGTTCAATGCTGGTTGTGGAGATAATCCCACACCCAGCTCGGGATGCTGTACTAACAAGGCGATGGCAAGTCGCAATGGTGTGCCGCGTCCTTTGAGTCCCGTTGATGCTGTGGGTTTAGGTTGTTTGACTGTAAAACCCAGTTTTTTCTTCATATCATCTGAGCTGTTCATACCTAACTTGTGAGCTAAGTTCTCAAGTAGGAGGTTTTGCAGCACAGTATCTTGTATTTTTTCAATTAAGCCAAAGGCTTGTTTGGCTAAGTTACCTTTATCGGTACCGAATTTAGTCGCTAATGTGTCAAACAAAAATTCGGGCAAGGTGATGGCGCTTTCCATCAATTGCTCGAATGGGTCTTTACCAATCTTACGAACCATTGAATCAGGATCTTCTGATTGCGGTAAAAACATAAAACGTACTTTGTCCCCAGGTTTTAATAGGGGTAAGGCAGTTTCTAAGGCGCGCCAAGCGGCTTCATTGCCGGCTCTGTCACCGTCGTAACAGCAGATGACTTCTTTAGCACTACGTAGCAACAATTGAAATTGTTCAGCCGTTGTTGAGGTGCCGAGCGACGCAACCGCATAATCGACGCCGTATTGGGCGAGGGCGACCACGTCCATATAGCCTTCGACAATCAGTACTTTGTCTGGATCACGGTGCCGCTGCTTTAGCTCGTATAAGCCATAAAGTTCATTACCCTTATGAAATATGGGCGTTTCTGGCGAATTCAAGTACTTGGGGGTGCCATCTCCCAAGACTCGGCCACCAAATCCAATCACACGACCACGGCGGTCACGGATCGGAAACATCAGTCGGTCACGAAATCTATCGTATCTTTTGCCGCTGTCATTACTGATAAGCATGCCTGCGGTCAGGAGTTTATCCTGTGCATCTTGATTTTGACGGTAGCGGCTTAATAGGCCATCCCAACCGTCTGGGGCAAAACCAATACCAAAATGTTCAACAATATCATCGGATAAACCGCGATAGGCGAGGTAGTCGATGACTTTTTGTTTGTCTTGGTGTTGTCTTAACTGGGTTTGAAAAAAGCGGCTGGCTTCTTCCATTAATTGGTATAGATCACGGCTTAGGCCATCATCTTGGCGCTTACCTGTGCCTTGTTCTCTGGGTACTTCTAAACCCAATTGTCCGGCAAGATCTTCAATCGCATCGACAAAATCGAGTCTGTCGTACTCCATCACAAAATCGATGGCATTGCCGTGGGCACCGCAGCCAAAACAATGATAAAACTGTTTATCGCGGCTAACGGTAAACGAAGGTGATTTTTCGCTATGAAAAGGACAACAGGCCGAGTAGTTTTTACCCGCCTTTTTCAAGGGCACCTTTCGATCGATTAGTTCGACGATGTCAGTGCGAGCGATTAGCTCATTGATAAAATCACGAGGTATTGCCATTGAGTGCTTAAAATCTCGCCTTGCGCGAATTTAAACAAACAAGCCGCGCATAGGCACGGCTTGTTCATACATTGAAACGCTAATTATTGCAATTTTGCACGGATCATAGCGCCAATAGCGCCCATGTCTGCACGTCCTTGAACTTTAGGTTTCAATGCTCCCATTACTTTGCCCATATCCGCCATGGAGGATGCACCTATTTCAACAATAGCGGCATCGATGAACGCAGCGATCTCCGCCTCTGAGAGGGGAGTAGGCAGGAAAGTTTCAATTACTTGAATCTCTTCTGCTTCTGCTGCTGCCAATTCGCTACGACCCGCTGCTTCATATTGAGCAATTGAATCGCGGCGTTGTTTCACCATTTTGGTTAAGACAGCTATAACCTGCTCATCATTCAAACTTTCGCGAGTATCCACTTCAATCTGTTTGATGGCTGCAAGTGCCATACGAATAGTGCTCAATCTCGCCTTCTCTTTGGCGATCATGGCCTGTTTCATATGGTCTTTTAGCTGATCAATTAGGCTCATAAGAGATTAGTATAAACGTACGCGACGTGCGTTTTCGCGAGAAAGCTTTTTAGCTAAACGTTTAACTGCAGCTGCTTTTGCGCGCTTACGTGCAGTAGTTGGCTTCTCGTAGAATTCACGAGCACGCACGTCGGCTAAAATACCAGCTTTTTCACAAGAGCGCTTGAAACGACGCAGAGCTACGTCGAATGGTTCGTTTTCACGTACTTTAATAATTGGCATACGCCATCACCCCTTAGGTGTAGGTTGTGTGGTTCAATTGCTCGAACCAAGTGTATTTAAAATGGTGCGGAATTTTATACCGAGACAGCTAGGCTTGTAAAGCCCTAATCATTTGCGATGGGTTTAGGTGGTGGAATAGGGCGATTGTCGGCTGGAGTAATTGCTATCATACAGGTAGAATTATTGCCCTTTGAAGATTTTGATTTGAGGCACCATGCGGGTTCTAGGTATTGAGACATCCTGTGACGAGACAGGTATTGCCGTTTATGACGATAAGCTGGGGTTACTTTCCCATGCTTTATATAGTCAGGTTAAGTTACATGCAGATTATGGTGGTGTGGTGCCTGAACTCGCCTCCCGCGACCATGTGCGCAAAATTGTCCCCTTGATCCGCCAAGCGTTGAAAAACGCCAATACTGATATTGCTGACATCGATGGTATCGCTTACACCAAAGGCCCAGGATTAATTGGGGCTTTATTAGTGGGCGCTTGTGTTGGTCGCTCGCTTGCCTTTGCATGGAACAAACCTGCCATCGGCGTGCACCATATGGAAGGGCATTTGCTTGCGCCTATGCTGGAAGAGGATGCACCAGAGTTTCCTTTTGTTGCACTGTTAGTGTCAGGCGGTCATTCCATGTTGGTCAAGGTTGATGGCATTGGCCTTTATGCAGTCTTAGGTGAATCAGTTGATGATGCTGCCGGTGAAGCCTTTGATAAAACGGCCAAGTTAATGGGGCTTGATTATCCAGGTGGACCACGTTTAGCCAAACTTGCGGCAAAAGGTGAACCTGCAGGTTATCAATTTCCGCGCCCAATGACCGACAGACCAGGGCTTGATTTCAGCTTCTCAGGCCTTAAAACTTTCACCGCTAATACCATTGCGGCTGAACCTGATGATGAACAAACCCGTGCCAATATCGCCAGAGCTTTTGAAGAAGCGGTAGTTGATACTTTAGCGATAAAATGTCGCCGCGCGTTAAAACAAACGGGCTATAACCGTTTAGTGATTGCTGGGGGGGTGAGTGCTAATACCCGCTTACGGGAAACCTTGGCTGAGATGATGACCTCCATTGGTGGCCGGGTTTATTATCCTCGCGGCGAGTTTTGTACTGACAATGGCGCCATGATTGCCTTTGCCGGATTGCAACGCTTAAAAGCAGGGCAGCAGGAAGACTTAGCAGTAAAAGGTCAACCAAGATGGCCGCTTGATACCTTACCGCCCTTGGCTTGATTCGTGACAAGTTAACCCGAATAAAAACAGCGCATTAAGCGCTGTTTTTATTTATATCCTGTAAAGATTAATCGTGGTCTAGGGGATTTTTGGGCGCCTTTTACGAGACACCTTAGATTCTTCCCCTTTGAGAAGTCGCTTAATATTATCTTTATGGCGAATGATAATTAGTGTCGAGAGCATCGCGACTGGAATGGTAAATCTATCGTCTAGCCACCAAGTATAAAGTGGTGCAAGCAGTGCGGTAATAATGGCTGCAAGTGAGGAGTAGCGACTAATCAAGACTAATACAACCCAAGATGCCATTAAACAAATTGCTAAGTCATCTCCAATAGGCGCCATTGCGCCAAATGCAGTTGCAACGCCTTTGCCACCTTTAAAACCAAAAAAGACGGGATAAATATGGCCAAGACAAGCGGCTATTGCAATCAAGCCTAAAGAGATGGCGTCGATACCCATCAAATAGGCAAGATAAGTTGGCAGGGCGCCTTTGAGCATATCGAAAAACAACACCATGGCAGCCGAGCTTGCGCCGCCAATGCGCAGCACATTTGTTGCCCCTGGGTTGCCAGAGCCTTGAGATCTTGGATCGGGCAGGCCTCTCATCCTACACACTAGCACAGCACTTGAGACAGAACCGGCTAAATAAGCGGCCACAATCATCAAAAGTGTCAGTGATAATTGACTCACATTGGTTTCCTTACACGTCTTAAGGTATTATCGCGCCACAATTTAACAGCCTCTTGGCAAGCATTCAGTCATAAGCTGTGGCGATAACGCAACTTATCAGATTGCGACAGTTTCTGAACGAATAAATCCATTTGGGCGTTATCCTACTTCGGATTGGTCCGAGTAGAAAGTAAATTAGTTGTTCTATAGAGCGGCGGATTATACAGACTCTATTGTGTTTAGCTTATCAGACCTCATTGGCATGAGTGAGTAGGAATTAGTATGGATAAAGTGCTTATTCGACAATTACGTATTGATACTGTGATTGGCGTCTACGAATGGGAAAAGAACATCCACCAAAGCCTGTTTTTAGATCTTGATATGGCTTGGGATAATCGGCCTGCTGCCGCGACCGATGACTATCAATATGCTCTTTGCTATGAGACGGTGTCCAATCGCTTGACGAAGCTTGTCACTGAAAAGCCTATTGAGTTAATTGAGACAGTTGCAGAACGGGTTGCAGAGTGTTTATTGAGTGAGTTTAAGGTGAGCTGGGTAAAAGTGGTGGTGATGAAGCCCGGTGCTGTACCTTCGGCCTCATCTGTTGGGGTTGAGATTGAGCGCTCACGTTAATTGAGGCTTTAGATTTAGTCGAAAGACGGTTCGGACATTTGCATGGCACGTATATACATTAGTTTAGGCAGTAATATAGAACCCACTCACTACCTCAAGGCGGGTTTACAATCTTTACGCACATACTTCGGTCCCCTGCAACTTTCCTCTATGTATGAGAGTGAATCGGTGGGATTTAACGGTACCAATTTTTTAAATATGGTGGTCTGTGCCCAAACCGAGCTGAATATTGCCGAGGTAGTTGCGCAGTTTAAGCAAATCGAGCAAAATCACGGCCGGCTGATGGGGGCTAAAAAGTTCAGTCCAAGAACGCTAGATATTGATCTACTGCTTTACGATGATGTTGTTTGTCAAACCCCAGTGATACTGCCCCGAGCCGAAATCGTCAGTAATGCTTTTGTGTTGTGGCCTTTATCTGAAATTGCGCCGGATTTGATTCACCCATTGCAGCAGAAAACCTATGTCGCAATGTGGGATGAATATGATAAAACGTCACAAAAGCTTTGGCCTGTGACCTTTGAATGGCCTTATGGGCTGACTTTTTAATTGATTGATAGGATTGTCATGGATACGTTTCAGGTAATTATTTTAGCGCTAATTCAAGGGTTAACAGAATTTCTTCCTATTTCCAGCTCGGCTCACCTTATCTTACCTGCGCAGCTTTTAGGTTGGGAAGATCAAGGGTTATCCTTCGACGTAGCTGTGAATACGGGTTCGTTATTCGCCGTGGTGATTTATTTTAGACATGAGCTCTGGGCTATGTTTAAGGCGTGGATTGCCAGCATAGTGAAAGGTCAGCATTCCGATGATAGTAAGCTAGCGTGGTGGATCATTCTTGCTACTTTACCTGCGGTCTTTTTTGGCTTTATGGCGAAAGACTTTATTGCAACCCATCTGCGTAATACCGGTGTGATAGCCGTGACCACGGTGGTGTTTGGTTTGTTGCTTTGGTGGGCGGATAAAATGTCACGTCACGATTTAACCATTTATCAAACAGGTTGGCGTAAGGCGTTATTAATTGGTTTTGCTCAGGCGTTGGCGTTAATTCCAGGTACTTCACGCTCAGGCGCGACGATGACTGCTGCACTCATGTTAGGCCTTAGTCGTGATGCGGCGGCGCGTTTTTCCTTTTTGATGTCTGTGCCTGTGAGTTTAGGTGCGGCAATTTTAGTGGGTAAAGATTTGGCTGAGAGCCCGCTTCCCATTGATTATCAAGCGCTGACCCTCGGAACAGTGATTTCCTTTGCTGCGGCTTATCTATGTATTCATTATTTCTTGAAAATTATTAGCCGCATGGGTATGACGCCTTTCGTGATTTATCGTCTGGCCCTTGGTGCTGTGTTGTGTGGATTTATCTTCTTATAATGCACAGGCTCTTTTGCCAAAAAATCGGGTCTAGCGCCCGATTTTTGTGTTTTTAGGCATGAGTTTTTGTTTCCGGAGTTGTTTATGAGCCTTCTATTTCAATGCCCGACCTGTGGTTTGGCGCTGATGCAACATCAGGCATCCCAAGGTTTTTATTGTGCTAACAAGCACCATTTTGATAAGAATGCAGCAGGGTATTGGGTATTCACAAAGCCCGCTCGTCAAAAACCAACTGGGGATAGTCGTCAACAGGTAAGAGCTAAACACTTCTTGCTTGAGTCGGGAGTTTTTACGCCCTTGATCGACAAAATAGGCGAGATGATCGCAGCACATTTACAGCCGAATGATTGCCTGTTGGATTACGAGTGTGCGGAAGGCTTCTATTTACGCGCGTTATCTTCGACGCTGTCTAAACTGACCAATGGAATAAATGTCCAGTACACTGGTGTTGCAGACGCGGAAAATACCATTTTTGCTGCCGCTAAAGCGCAAACGCCTGCGGCGCTCTGTTTAACTACATCCAAGGTATTACCTTTTGCTGATAATTGTCTCGATTTTATCACTGTGGTAGATAGACCGTTGAAGGGCAAAGAATGTGTACGCATTCTTAAAGAGCAGGGATTTATGTTGCAGGTGATCCCCGGCGCTCGACATCTGTGGCAAATTAAAGCTCTCATTTATCCCGAACTCGCTGAAAAATCCGTCCAAGTAAACCTGCCTTCTGGGTTAACGGTGAAAGAACAGCAGCGATTACAATTCAGTTTGTCAGTGACGGGTGAACAAGCGTTAGTATTACTCGATATGACGCCCTACGCATGGCGCGCATCGGATAAAGTAAAACACCTTATTCGGAGCCAAGCATTCGATAAGCTAGAAATCGATTTTACTTTAGTCCTAGCGCAAAAGTTATAATTACGTTTTAACTCGCCCTAGGCAAATGGTCTGATAAAAATTTACGCTTTTAGATAAATCAGCAGAAGTACTAGAAAACACAACAGTCGATTTTACGGCTGGTATCAATAGTAAAACTGATGGGGAGTTTACCTGCGATGAGGTTTAACTAAGACGATAAAGCTCGGTGGCGAGAAAGATAGGTAAGTATTAGATTGACTGCGCTAATAAGGGGTAGCAGATAACTGATAATTTTTACTTGATAAAAAAGAGGGAAGAGCACTATCAGTAATAGTAGTTAAATATTTGCCATAAAAAAAGGCTTGAGATAGGTGTGCTATTCGCTTTCATCTTTCTCAAGCCTTTGATTTCAACCTGATAATTACAGGTTAATCACTTATCATTACTTCTTGTAACGAGAAGCAACGTTGTCTAGACGGTCGTTAGCGCGTTTAGCTTCTGCTTGTGCGTCCATAGCTGCTGCTTTAGCATCTTTAACGTCTGCAGACAGTTTGCCTTGCTCTGATTTCAGAGAGCTAACATCAGCTGACAATTGATCAACTTTGTTGCCCAGAGTTGCAACGCTTTCTTCCAGAGCAGTAGTGTTTGCACAACCACCTAGTAGGGCAGTCATTGCTAAACCAGCAATCATCAGTACTTTTTTGTTCATTGTAAAAAATCCCTTAAAATAGGTTGGATTTGAATGTTTCGTCACTTGGGAATCGAAACTGCCTAATTATGACATAGCTATTTTAATTTGCTACGAATATTAATGGGTTTAACCACTATAGACAGATAAATTTTTTTGAAAAGTGTTTTTTCTAGGCTATATCCCCATTTTTCATCGAAAAATAGGGCTGGATTTACGAGAAGTTGTGCATATTTTTACAAATAAGTTACAGTTTATGGCGTCTGTTTGGTTTGTTGTCTCGACCAATTGGCTTTTATTTGCTCAATGATTTCAATTCGCTTCGAATAGAGTGCTTGTTTTATCTGTGCCCCCTGAAATCCTGCCTCTATGATGTTTTTTACATTTACATTATTTGCGGCTAAAAAACACGCATTAAGATAGTCACTCTGTGGATAGGCTTGGTGTTCGAATCCTGTGCGACCGCGCATATCGGCAATACAAGCCAACAATAGTTGATTAAGTCTTTCAGGTTTGCGCCAAAAATCGGCTTTATCGAAAATCTTTATAATGGTTTCAGCCCTTAACTCAAACGCTTGGTGCACGTTTTGGTGTTGATCACTAACCAATAGGGCGAGATCGCGATACTCGTTAGGAACACGAAGCCGCTCGCACAATGCTTTTATGAGCGGTAGTCCTTTTTGTCCGTGTCCATGGTGCTTGGGTAAGTGTTCTTTAGGACTTAATGTTTTACCTAGATCGTGAACTAAGGCTGCAAAGCGCACGACTTTTTCCTGTGTAAGTAACGCTGCTTGAGCCAATACCATCAGGGTATGAAGGCCTATATCTATCTCTGGGTGCCATTTTTCGGGTTGCGGGACACCAAAGAGAGCATCAATCTCGGGAAAGAGAATTTTCAATGCGCCACATTGACGCAGCACTAGGAAAAAGACTTCTGGATTTGGGCCACTGAGACTTTTATCTACTTCTTGCCAGACACGCTCTGGTGTTATGGCATTTAACTCCTCGGTTTGGCTCATATGCTGCATTAGGGCCAGTGTTTCATTGGCAATTTCAAAACCTAAGCTATGAAAACGTGCGGCAAAGCGGGCGACTCTCAGGACCCTTAACGGATCTTCTGAAAAGGCAGCTGAAACATGTCGCAGTTGGCGTGCTTTTATATCTGCAATACCTTGATAGGGATCGTATAAATTGCCTTCTTCATCCTTGGCAATGGCATTAATGGTTAAATCCCGTCTAAGCAAATCCTGCTCTAGGGTGACATCAGGACTGGCATAACAGCTAAAGCCACCATAGCCTAAACCGACTTTGCGCTCCGTTCGCGCCAATGCATATTCTTGCTGGGTTTTAGGATGTAAAAAGACTGGGAAGTCTTTACCCACTTGGCGATAACCTAGTTGCTGCATTTGCTCAGGTGTGGCACCGACAACCATATAATCTTTATCTTTTATCGGGAGATTAAGCAGGCTGTCTCGAACAGCACCGCCAACTAAGTAAATTTTCACAGGAATATTTTAGCTAGTGTGTCATAAAGGTAGCTTAACACGATGAAGCTATCGCAAGGCGAATTGGAGTGTAGATATTTATTAGAATGTCACATCCATGTTGCTGATGCTTTGACAATATCCTTAGGACGTTTTAACGTGGTGCGTTATTTTTAGCTTAGGATGATTGGTGGTATGTACAAGGCCTTTTATGGACTCAGTGATAACCCTTTTTCGATTGCACCCAATCCTCATTATTTATTCTTGAGTGACAGACACAGAGAAGCCTTAGCCCATTTAACCTATGGACTAGGAGAAACTGGTGGCTTTGTGTTATTAACGGGGGAGGTAGGTACAGGGAAGACAACAGTATCTCGTTGTTTGCTTGGGCAATTGCCCGATAATACCGATACCGCATTTATTTTAAATCCTTCGCTGACTGAGTTGGAGTTACTCGCCACATTGTGTGATGAGTTGAAGATTAGCTATGGCGAAAATCCAACACTCAAGCAATTGACTGATCATCTGAGCCGTTTTTTACTGGCCAATCATGAGAAGGGCCGCAAAACCGTACTTATTATCGATGAGGCGCAGCATCTTCGCGCTGAAGTATTAGAGCAATTAAGGTTGCTGACTAATCTTGAGACCGATACTAAAAAACTGCTGCAAGTTATTTTGATTGGTCAACCTGAACTGCAACTGTTACTTAAACGGCAAGAACTCCGCCAGTTAGCCCAGCGGATCACTGCTCGTTATCATTTATTACCCTTAAATGAAGACGAAATAACCCTTTACGTATTGCACCGTTTGCAGGTTGCTGGTCGTTTTGAACCATTATTTACCCGAAAAGCCATTAAGGTGTTGCATAAATACAGTGGTGGTATCCCTCGTCTAATCAACTTGTTGTGCGAGCGAGCCCTGATGGCGGGGTATGCTCAATCTAAAGTACCTATTGATCATCATATGGTGAGGCAAGCGGCGGCTGAAGTATTAGGAGAGGAAAAACCTTCGCAGAATAAGTTCCTGTGGCCGAGTGCGATTGCAGCCGCCCTTGTTCTCACTTTCGGTGTGTCTTACTGGTTGTTTACGGATCATGCTGTCGTTGCCACTGTGGCGAACGAGAACGTGACTCAACCTAAGCAAACCGTTATTGCTGAAAATGCCGTCCAGCAAAGCCAAACGGCATTAACGAATACTGCGCCAGCGATCACTCTGGCTCAAACACCTGCGGCACCGGATCCGAACTTGCGCGTGTTGCAGGAGGCTATAAAGCAGAGTCGACAAATTGATACAGCCTTTGCTGGTCTCTTTAATGTGTGGGGTAAAGTCCCCTTTAAAGGCTTAACCGCCTGTCAGTCAGCATTTGAGCAGGGACTGTCATGTTACCAGCAGCAAGGCAATTGGATGTCGCTCACGCGGCTAAATTATCCTGCGGTTGTATATTTAGTTGATGATAATCAACAAGATTTTTATGGCGCTGTGATTGCGGTCGACGGTGAGCAATTGCTAATGCAGTTAGGCGAGCAACAATTGTGGGTGGAAAGGACTTGGTTTAATCAACATTTTAGTGGCACGTTTGAAATACTGTGGCAAGCGCCCAATCTGCCTATGATGGAAATTAGCCAGAAATCGAGCCCTGGACAACTACAGTGGTTGGAGAATGCTCTAGCGCATGTGGCTAAACGACCTTCACGCCGAGTCAGCCAATTTGATCTTAAGTTGGAGAATGATCTTAAAGCCTTCCAAAGCCAACATGGTTTGAAGGCTGACGGTATTGCAGGTAATCAAACTTTAGTGAGACTGAATTTGTACTTAAGTGATCAAGGGCCGCGCCTAACCGATAATGGAGCGCAGAGTTAATGTCCATTTTACTCGACGCGGTAACCCGTAATAAACAGCAGCAATCTTCAGCGTTACCCGATGCGGTATTAACGCCAAGGCCGAGTTATCCTACGCCCCGAAAGGCTGCGTTTCCTGTTGCTAAATTGTCGTTGCTCGCTGTCGCGATTGCTCTCGGTGTAGGGGGCGCATGGGGAGTTGCGAATTGGCAACAGTCAAGTTCAATGGCTGTTTTGAAGGCCAATGATGCTCATAAGAGTAATACCTATCAGGGGGCTGTGATAGCTGAACACGCTTCAAAGACAGGCTCCGATGCTGTAGTTACCCAGACACAAATTAACAGAGAACTATCTGTAAGTGCGACTTCTGAGCCAGAGGTTTCACCAGATACATTGCCTCAAGGTGCAAGAGGAACTGCTGGATTTCGATTAGCAGGAAAAGTCGCTTTACCCAGGGAGCAGGTATTAAATGAGCAGCCGTTAAGCATGCAAGGCTATGTTAACTCAAACATGAGTTCGGCTCAGACGCTGTCAGCGAATCCTGCTACTACTGATCCTAGTTACGATGATTATCTCGCCACCTCGGCGGCGTTGGATGAGACTGTTCGTCGACAATCATCAATGGAAAATATGGTTGAACCACAAGAGGTCGCCGAACCAGAGCCAATCATGTTGGGTGCTAGTGCGAATGGTCAAGGCTTAGCGACACTTGAGGCGTTACGTCAGCAAGTTAATGCTGCAGCAGTTGATGTGGGGTTGGATACGACGCAGAGTCGTAAAGATGATGAATTGGTTGCGACTTTCCAAGATGCGCTGAAAGATGTGGAATATGTTAATGCGGCTAAAACACCGGTAACCGAACCTAAACTTGATCCTATCCCTAAAACCGAAAACGACGATATTCCCAAATACGGGCAACTGCCGGCGGGATTACAGTTACAAGTGCCTGAATTTAATATTGTTGCCCACGTTTATTCAACCGATGCGAGCCAGCGTTGGCTAAACGTTGATGGCGCAGAGTTACAGGAAGGCGATATGATCGTTGGCAAATTGAAGATTATTGCTATTCGCCCGCGGGATATCGTTTTAGACATTCAAGGAACGCAATTTAGGGTTCCGGCGATTTAGCTAGACCTGTTAACGAGAAAAGGCGCTAAAAGGCGCCTTTCTTATCACAGTAGATTAAGCGAAGAAGTTATAAGCGAGGAGTAAGGTTAAGCCGTAGCCTATGCAGTAGCACAGAAATAGGGCTGGCGTATATTTTAGGTAGCTTACGAAGATTAGCTCTTTTACTTTGCTCATGGCCACGATACCTGCGGCCGAACCAATCACTAATAATGAACCACCTACACCCACGCTATAGATTAAGCCTAACCATTCTGGGGTGCAGAGTACGGCTCTGCTTTTAACAGGGCTGCAGTCAGCGGCACGTTATCGATAAGGGCTGAACCTAAACCAGTGACAAAGTTTGAAGTATTTCGATTAAATTGGGCATAGGCAATGGTTAGCATATTTAAGGTGCCGACATGCCAACAAGTAGTAAAATTCCTAAGAAGAACAACAGTGTGTCGTATTCTACCTGACGGATGTATTCAAGGATCTTGATTTCTTCTTTATCACTGCGGGTGGTGTGGCCGATCAAGAACATAATGGATAGACCCGTTAAGAAGGTCAGTACGGGTGGAATACCGAACAAAATGTTCAGTCACAAGGTTATTAAAATCGTGAAGAAGAACACGAGGGCAATCAATAGTTCAACCGTTTGATAACTATGTTTAATTGGGGTTGTTGAGACGATGCCTTCAGCTTTTAGCGAAAAAAGTGTTGCCAATAAAATTACGCTCACTGCTGAGGGGATAAATAACATCAATAGTTCAGAGATATGTTCGTGGCCAGCTAAGAAGATCATCAGGGTGGTTACATCCCCCGTGATTAATGCCACCCCACCTGAGTTCACCGCGAAAATAATCAATACTGCCATTCTGCGGCGCATTTGTTTACCGAGTTTGAAGGTAGTTAGCAAGCCTAAAGAAACCAGTGTAGCGGTGACGTTATCACAAAATGCTGAGAGTACGAGTGAAAACAGGCCGACTTGGAGCATTAAAATTCGCACAGAAACCTGCTGTGGAAAGAGCTTCTGCACCATGATTTGAGTCATTCCTTTAGCGTTAAGATAAGCCACAAAGATCATGGTCGACATCAAAAACAACCATAGCATAGCAATTTCAAGCAAGTTTTCATTGAGTTGATGGGCAACTAATTTTTCATGGCTAGGATCACCAGCAGCCATAAACAGCGCTACCCATGAAATACAGCTAAAGAATAAGGTGGTTTTTGCTTTATCAAAGGTGGGTAACTTCTTCGAAAATAATACTGAGCAATGCGAGCACCGCCAGTATGATCAGAAAGGTTTATAACATAACTGCAATTCCAACTGCCGTTTTAATGTTGTGGCAGGCCCAAAGGCGAGCTATTGAGTGGCGTTATCAAGGCAAAATTAAACTTGCAGTGTTACCGCAAGCGGACCAGAACATAATGGAGGAATAACGCAACTGTTAGCTGTAACTCAGTTTTTCTGTCGCTTTGCGACGCCGATCTCAAAGTGGATTGAGTTTTCAGTGTAACACAGTGTTTTTATTTGAATTTTTATGTTGTTTCGACCTGGTTGAAGGGCGGCTGTAAAGTAAAATCTACGATTAAAGTCTAATCAGTGATTTTATCGTTCCTACAATTAATTTTCCCTTATCGAGAAAATACTGCAAAAAAATCAATGGCTCAAATAGAACGCTAGAGTAATTACCGTTATCAATACAGAATATGCTTCTCATGTCACCTACTTGGCGAAGTCGAAATATAGATCGAGTGTATAGTAAACAGTATTTTGCATCTCTTAGATTGTTTAGACACTGGATGTTGCATTTTGAGGATAACGCAAAATGACTTTTGTGCTCCGGCCCCTCTTACTTTTAGGCTCATTAGTTTGGTTGATATACTGTGGTAAACAGTTGATCGCTTGGGGTATATTGAACAATTCGAGCGCAGTTGTTTAGCATATCCCCTTAACCTTATAGGCGCTTAGTAGCGCCAATTTTATTTAAGTTCAGGTTAGGTTTGAAACAATCCGATCGTTATTGAACGCGCGAAACGCGTCAAATCGGCAACTAAATAAAAAGGGACGCGAATGCGTCCCTTGATTTTAATGCTGTAAATACTTAGTTTGCCGCTTTCATGCGAGCTAAGACACGGTCGGCAGCTTCAAGTGTGAGGCGCAGCTCTTCTTCACCATGGGCCATCGACAGGAAGCCTGCTTCATAGGCACTTGGTGCTAAGTAAACGCCTTCATCTAACATGCCATGGTAGAAAGTACGGAAGTGCTCAATATTGCACTTAGTCACTTGGTCGAAGCGTGTGATGTGCTCTTGCTCGGTAAAAAAGAAGCCGAACATACCGCCAACATAGTTGATTGCCATTGGGATGCCGTGCTTATCCGCCGCCGCTTTAAAGCCTTCGGCGATGCGCTTGGTTTTAGCGCTTAGGGCTTCGTACAGTCCTTCTTCACACAATGCTTCCATTTGCGCTAGACCCGCTGACATCGCAATTGGGTTACCTGAAAGCGTACCTGCTTGGTATACAGGACCTGTTGGTGCGATAAACTGCATCACATCTTTACGACCACCAAATGCACCTACTGGCATACCGCCACCGATGACTTTACCGAGAGTGGTTAAGTCTGGCGTAACGCCATAGTGACCTTGAGCACCGCTTTTTGAAACTCGGAACCCTGTCATCACTTCGTCGATAATCAGCAGCGCACCAAACTCATCACACAGGCTACGCAGACCTTCGAGGAAGCCTGGAATAGGTGGGATGCAGTTCATGTTGCCAGCAACGGGCTCGATGATGATGCAAGAAATCTCAGTTGGATATTGCTCGAATAGGCTACGAACAGAATCCAGATCGTTATACACGGCAGTTAAGGTGTGCTTTGCGAAATCTTCAGGGATGCCGGGTGAGCTGGGTTGGCCTAAGGTTAATGCACCAGACCCCGCCTTAACTAATAGGCAGTCAGCGTGGCCATGGTAGCAACCTTCAAACTTTAAGATCTTGTCACGATTAGTAAAACCGCGCGCTAAGCGAATCGCACTCATGGTCGCTTCAGTACCAGAGCTGACCATACGGACTTGCTCAATCGAGGGCACCATCGCAATCACTTTTTCGGCCATTTGCACTTCAAGCTCAGTTGGCGCGCCAAAAGACAGGCCATTGTGTACTGCAGCCAGCACTGCTTCACGGATCTTCGGATGATTGTGGCCGAGGATCATCGGGCCCCAAGAACCGACATAGTCGATATAGGCTTTGCCATCGGCATCGTAGATATAAGCGCCATCGGCTTTTTCAATAAACAGGGGGGAACCACCTACACCATTAAAAGCACGAACCGGAGAGTTAACACCGCCGGGGATGGTTTTTTTAGCCTGTTCAAATAGCGCTTCGGAACGGGTCATGTTAAGTCCTTAAAGTTTGAAGCCAATTAGCGATCGGCTTTACGTGAATACCAATTAACTGGACACTCATATTTTTCGAGTTGCGAGTCAACCCCGAGTGTCAATGCAAACAGTGCCATACGAATTAGCAGTCCATTGTCCGCCTGTCTGAAAATAGCGAGATTAGGATGGCTGTTCAAATCATTATCTAATTCATTAGCTTGCGCACGCGAATCCCGTGGCAGCGGGTGCATGATCACAGTGTTAGATTTGCAATGTTGGGTATAAATACTGCGATTCAAACGGAATTTACCGCGGTATTTGTTTGCTTCTTCCTGGGATGGGAAGCGCTCTTCTTGAATGCGGGTCAGATAAAGAATATCGGCTTTATCTAAGTGGCCTTCAAGCTGGTCTGTTATTTTGATGCTATGGCCAGCATTTTCAATGTCAGAGATCACATAATCAGGCATAGCTAATTCAGTTGGCGAAATCAGTGTGAAGCTGATGTTCTTATACATGCATAGCAGGCGTGACAATGAATGCACGGTACGGCCAAATTTTAAATCGCCAACCATGGCGATATGCATGCCATCGATGCCTCGACTCGCATGACCTAACTCTTTTTGAATAGTAAACAAATCGAGCAATGCTTGGGTTGGGTGCTCGTTCGAACCATCACCGCCGTTGATCACGGGGACTCGGCTACCTTCAGCAAACTCTTTGACAGAGTAAGAATCAGGGTGGCGCATCGCAATCACATCGGAATAGGTCGAGAGTACGCGGGCTGTATCGTACAGGGATTCACCCTTAGATAAGGACGAAGAGGCCATGCCTGTGGTTTCACGCACATGGCCGCCGAGTAAGTTAAAGGCACAGCCAAAACTGACGCGGGTACGGGTACTTGGCTCGAAAAACAGGTTACCTAAAATGGCGCCTTCGAGCACTTTTGTGCGCTTCTCTCGAAGAGCATAGGGCATCATGCGGTGGGCGACATTAAAAATAGTTTGGATTGAATCAAGATCTAACTGGTTTACGGAGAGGATATGGGATCCTTCGAACTGGTTCATCAGCCTGTTTTCCAATTGCTAGGGGGCGTTAAAGTGCAGATATTGCGCTCGTAGCCCTGATGTTATGTAGGGTGGCTGAGGCGCGATTGTAACAGATGCACTAGGACAGCGAAATAGCGCCCTTACCCCTGTGGTGGATTTTTGCAGTGAAATAACAGGATTTTGTGAATCTAATCCACTCTTGGTTGACTGCTTGGTCCTGTGCTTAGCTTGATCGCTTAGACTTGGCCGGAGCGAATTTCTTGCTGTAGATTCGACCAACTAATCACCCCCACCACGTTGTCAGCTGTGTCTTGATAGATAAAGACTTCACCGCTGCGTTTGGGGGACAGTATTGAGTAGACCTCATCTAAGGTTTTGGTATCACTGAGTCCCTGCATGGGATGGCGCGAGAGGGTGACGTTGTCATCAAAGGACTGCATCTCAAGGCTGAGCATTTCAATCACACCATCGGCGTTACGGACTAAAACAGGCCGACCTTCGGCGCGTTTTAACACTTCGAGCAGCAGTTCATCGTTGTTATTGACGATAACGAAGCGTTTATCCATCAAGGCTCGCACGCCTTTTTTCTGCAGTGCCAAATTCACGGGCGCCACTTTATAGCCTAAGCCCATAATTTCTAATTGCTTAAAAAAAATGGAATTGGTTTTAAAGCCTTGATAGGCAATCAAGAAGGCGGGAATAGTCACAAACATCGCTGGTAGAATAATACTGGCATCGTTAGTCATTTCTAAGAGCGCAACTAATGCCGCGAGCGGCGCACTAAGGCAAACGCCCATCATGGCGGTCATGCCGATCACTGTATAGAGGCCAACGTAAGGCGCAATCGAAGGGAATAATATCGCGCTGACTAAGGCTAAGATGGCACCAATTAAGGCGCCTATGCCATAGAGCGGGCCAATCAATCCCCCTGGTATCCCTAAACCTATCGCGGCAATAGTCGCGACAATTTTGGCAACGAGCAGGGCAATTAGCAGTAATAAACTGGGGTGCTCACTAATGGCTTCGCTAATCGCTAAATCGCCAGTACCGAGGGCTTGTGGCAAGATTAAGCCAATCAGGGTGGTGATACTGCCTGCCAGCAAGAGCCGATAAATCAGTGGCCAGTTTTGTCCTGTGGCGGTGACTTTAATGAGGGCGTAATTAAAAAAGGCGGCGGCGCAGCCCAGAACAATGCCCCCTATGGCCAAAATCGGATAATGATCCAATGGAATATGGATTACTTGAATACGGTCAAATTCATGCACATTGCCAAACACCAGTTGACTGGAAACGGCGCCACAAATCGCCGAAAGCATAATCGGAAAGAAGTAATGCACCTTGTACTCGCGCACTATCACCTCTATCACAAAAATCACTGCAGCTAGTGGCGCATTAAAAGTGGCGGCAATCCCCGCGGCAATACCGCTGGCACACATAATCCGCACACTATTATCAGGAAGGTTAAATTTTTCGGCTAATACGCTGGCGCTCACTGCGCCAAGGTGAATGGCGGGGCCCTCACGGCCCACCGAGAAATTAGTCCCTAAGGCAAACAGTGCTTGAAAAAATTGCCCTGCAGCAGATTGCAAGGGGATTTTGCCGTAATGCAATTTAACCCTATGTAATACATAGGCAATCCCCATGCGGTTGTAACGTTTTGAGCCGAGTTTGGCCACAAACCAGATCAATAAGGCGCCGAAAAGTGGCAACAGTGCTCGCCAGTCGGCGATGTTACCCGTAAAATCCAGCGTCTCGATTTGGGTGTAATGATTTGCCCACAGGAGTAAGAGTCGAAACAACAGGATCACGCAGGAGGCGAAGATGGCAAATAGCAAGGCCAGTAAGCAAAGTTGCGCACTGATCTTGGCTTGGGATAAATGATCACGCAGCTCGTTAGTTAAGTACTTTTTCGCTGTGGTGATGGCGTCTTGAATCGCGGCTTTATTTATCGTTAATTGCACTGCGTTGGCCTGAGTTGTATTGTATCGAACTCGTTCTTGAGTTGATTGTATTTTATATAAGGGGCTGTTACCTAATGCCAAATTATCATCGTTGGCTAAATCGGCTGCAAGTCATGGATTTAAAGTATCGTCCATCGACCAAGTATTTATTGTCGTTGGTCTTAGTGGCATTTCTGTTGGGCGCTTGGGTGAGCTTTATTGTGCTCAACAGTGACGAGCCGGTCGTAAAGCATATTGGCGGTGGTAAATTGCAACGTGTCACTACTGAACTTGAGGAACAAACTCAGTTGCTTGCGACCCGCAATTTAGAGCTATCAGTCGAGCGCGAAGCCAATGCGCAAATGCAGGATATGTTTTCTCAGCAAATGAAAAAACAAAAGGAACTTGAGAATGAATTAGCGTTTTATCGCAGCATCATGTCGCCGGACGACAATGCCGAAGGGATCGCCATCCATGGACTCGAGATGACGCTGGGCGCCTTGGCAGATGAGTACAATTTCAAATTGATTTTAACTCAGTTGCAAAAGCGCAAACAGGCCGTTCAAGGTCGTACCGAAATGACCTTGATTGGTGTGCAAGACGGCAAATCCGTTGAGTTAAGTGTGAACAAACTCACGGGTTCTAAGCTCGAATTTGATTTTCGCTATTTTCAGGTAATAGATACCAAAGTCACTGTGCCTGCAGGCTTTAATGTTGTGCAGGTAAAAGTCAAAGTGGTGGTGCCTTCGAGCCGTTGGACCAAAAATTCACAGACAGAACATGTCTATAGTGTCCCTGAGTTAATACAGGGTGAAAAAGAACCGCGGGTAATACTTGAACAAAATAGTCAGGTAACGGATAATTTGCCCCAGAAAACTGATGTAAGAGGTAGTAATGACTGATCAAGCTGACGCAACAATGCCAATTAAATTTACCGATGCGGCAGCCGCTAAGGTAAAAGGCTTGTTGGAAGAAGAGCAAAATCCTGCACTTAAGCTACGCGTGTATGTAACTGGCGGTGGTTGTTCTGGATTTCAGTACGGCTTTACCTTTGATGAAAAGGTCAACGAAGGCGACTTCACCGTTGAGAAACAAGGCGTCCAATTGGTCGTCGATCCCATGAGCTTACAATATTTAGTTGGCGGTGAAGTGGATTACACTTCTGGCCTCGAAGGTTCGCGTTTCTTTGTGAAAAATCCCAATGCGACAACCACCTGTGGTTGTGGTGCCAGCTTCTCAGTATAAGTAATTCGCTGATATAGCATATAAAAAAGCCGTCGAGAAGACGGCTTTTTTGTTGGTTATGTTCACCTAAATAGCATGGGTATTTGGTGTTAATTCATAATGTTGAGATTTAATTTAGGCTTAAACCAAGCTTTGACTTTCTTATCAAATGCGATCCAAACCTGCAATAAAGACAAAATGATCAACACTATCAAAATCACGTAGTCTGGGAATTTGCCCTGCCATTGACCAAGGTATACTGTGGTTGGCCCTGCCACCAGATTATCAGGATCGTATAGGATCACAGGTAGCATACTCACCAATGCTAACTGCACTAACGTGTAACCCCTTAGCATAATTAGCCCCGCCTTTTGACGACCGACAATTGCTAACACCATCAATAGGGTCAACAGGCAAAACAATACTCCTTGTTTGGCGATTAAGCCGCTCACCGAGGCTGCAACATAGAGTAACAGCAATGCGATTAAGCGTTTAGGTAAACGGGCTTGAGTCAACGGAGTCGTGACTGGCGTTGCCAAAGAGGATTCCTGCTCGCTCATCGACATTCTTGTTCGCCTTATAAATTAATGACTTTGCTTGGTGAGCAGACGTTGATCTAACTCATAGGGTGGAATAACCACACCTAAATCATCTTGCACAGGGAATACGGCGACAAACAGATCATCATCTTCCATGCCAGGCACCCATCTTTCGTGCCATTCATCGTATGGAATCGCTAGAGTTTGGCATTCGCTCCAATCATCGACTGCCCAAGATTCAGCAGCTTCTTCGGTTGGCCACATTGGGATGCAGTCTTCATCTTCAGTGGTTAGCATGACGCAACCATCTTGATCTTGAAGCGTCCATAGCACTTTATGTTGCTTGATTTGTTCAACAAGGTAGTCGTAACGCGCTTCTGGGGTCATTCCTGCTGCTTCTGCGAAGGTTTTAACAGTCTTACTCATGAAAAATATCTCTTCTACGTGGATAGGGCGAAATGTGTTGTGTCCCTAAAGTAAAACCAAGGGCACAGCAAACTCACCAGTTGGCAAGATGGTAACATTAGAGTGAGGTTTGAAAAAGCACAACAGCGCAGCCTGGGCGCTGTTGGGTTGGTATCGAGGGATTACTTGGCTGCGTTGAAATAACGGTAAATAACACCTGCTAAAATGGCGCCAATGATCGGAGCGGCCCAAAATAGCCATAATTGTGAGACCGCCCAATCGCCAACAAAGAGCGCTGGACCTGTGCTTCGGGCTGGATTTACAGAGGTGTTTGATATGGGAATACTGATCAGATGAATTAGGGTTAAACAAAGACCAATCGCAATGGGTGCAAACCCTTTGGGGGCTCGTTCATCGGTTGAGCCTAAAATGACGAGTAGAAAAAATAAGGTCATTACGATTTCGCAGATCATGACCGATATCATGCTGTAGCCGCCGGGAGAATGCTCCCCAAAACCATTGGAAGCAAAACCCGCTGCTAAACTAAAGCCTTCTTGTCCTGAAGCGATTAAGTACAGCACGCCAGCGCCAGCAATGCCGCCTGCTACCTGGGCAATAATATAGGGCAGTAATTCAGATGTCGGAAAACGCCCGCCAGCCCAGAGCCCAAAAGAGACTGCGGGGTTGAGATGGCAACCTGAGATATGGCCAATCGCAAAGGCCATCGTGAGAACCGTTAAACCAAAGGCAAGTGAAACGCCCAGTAAGCCAATCCCCACTTCTGGAAACGCCGCAGCGAGTACAGCACTGCCACAGCCACCAAGTACGAGCCAGAGTGTACCCAAAAATTCGGCCGCCATTTTTTGTGACATATTCATTGATTAGTTTCCTATTTAGTTGATTTATGTCTGTGTGGTTTTTTATGCCATGACATAACCCTTTGTTTATCTTGCTGGTTAATTTTAGCTAGATAAATAACCTTTCCCTTAATTGACGTTTTGCATGCCCAGATTGTTAGGCTAAGTTGCGCCTAACAATCAGCGAGTTGTGCATTTATCGCTTTGTTAACATTCACTTTCACCCGTTTAGTCGATACAACTGTGATCAAGCATAGATGGCTTTTTATATTGTGCATTTTTGATAAGGCTCTATAGGGCCAATTTGCTTCGATTTTGGCGGGAGGCATCAGCTAATCCTCTCAGTCGTTTGGGGTTTCGTGGTGGGAGGGCGTTGAGTTAGACACTATCAGTTTCTAAGCATTTCATAATCGATTTATTGTCTTTTTTATTTTTTAATTATTTGAAAATAAAAGAATAGATATTTAATAGATATAAAATGGGGAAATAAACGAGGGGTATTTCGTTGCTGCTCTTCACTAGGCAAAGTAAAAGAGCAAGGTTACTTAAATGTTAATCATGTGTTTTTGTGTTGCTAACCCATGGTTGTTCCAAAAAACTAGATGATGAAAATCGCTGGCGAAGGCATTGGGCTAATTTAAGTAACCGCTCTACATAACAACAAAAATGGTTTGCGATGTCTCAAAGTGAAGGTGGGAAGGATGAAGAAGAAACTATTGACCTTAGCAATACAAGCATCAATGTTTGGTATTGTTCCTTCGGTAGCATGGGCTGCCGAACCGATAGAAGTGAAAGCAGTTAAGGAAAATGCGACTCGAAATGAAACCGAAACCGCGGATAAAAACGATGGCATCGAAAAGGTCACGGTAACGGGTTCGCGGATTAAGCGAGATAGTTTTTCATTAAGTACGCCTTTACAGGGCTTGGATGCCAAGGATATCGCCGATAGCGGTATCGGCTCATTGGCGGATATTTTAGTTGACCAAATTCCGGCCTTGGCGGAAGGGGTGAGTAGCACTAATAGCCAATCGAGTGTGCAAAATACCGGCCTATCAACCATTGACCTACGTAACTTAGGTACGGATCGTACCTTAACCCTTATTGATGGTCGTCGCGTTGTTTCTAACAGTTACAGTGGTAACTACGTCAGTTTAAGTACGATTCCAGCAGCCATGGTCGATAAGGTCGAAATCATTACTGGCGGTGCATCTGCTGTGTATGGTTCGGATGCGATTGCAGGCGTGGTCAATATTATCACCCAGCAAAACAAGACTGGGTTTGAGATTAACGCCCGTGGTGGTGAAACGACTGAAGGTGGCGGCCGTGAAACCACAGTTGATGCTGGTTATGGTGCTGATTTCAATAGTGATAAAGGTTACATTTACGCCAGTGCTACCTATGATAAACAGCATGGGTTATTCGCCACTGACAGGGAACGAGCCCTGTATGAATCAAGCTTTGCCTACGATAAAAAGCAAATGTGTAACACCATGAATACCGCTGATGGTTATCAGTGTATGCGGGATATCACTCCGGAAGATTGGCGTGAGCGCAGCAACGATATCGTTGGTGGCCGCTTTAAGTCGAACGCTTGGTGGTACGATGGCACTGAACTTAAAACTGACTTCAAAGAAGAACGTGATGGTTATAACGGTTATACCACGGGTCTATTGAAGGTGCCTGAGGATACCTTGGCGACAGCGGTCAAAGTAAACTATGACCTTAGTGAAAGTGTTCGTGCGAATGCACAAGTACAATTTAGTCGTAATACTGCGTTTCGCCGTACCGACGCAGAAGGTCAAGACTATAACGATGCTGAGCTGTATATCGATCCCATCACTGGGTTACCAGGGATGATTGATGCGGGCAGTATTTTAGCCAATAACCCTTATATACCCGCTGAAATTGCCGCGACAGGGGGGAAAAGTATTACCTGGGATCGTCGTTTCGAAGAGGTTGGGCCTGTTGAAAGTGATAACGAGCGTACCACGCTGCGTACTTGGGCGGGTTTACAGGGGGATTTGTTTGAAACTTGGACTTGGGATGCGTCAGTGGGCTACGGTCAGTTCGAGCAGCGTCAACGCCGTAGCAATGAGATCAGCATTCGTCGTTTAAGAAATGCCTTGAATGCCGTATATGCCGCTGATGGTGTCACTATTCAATGTGCCAGCGAAGCCGCCAGAGCTGAAGGCTGTGTGCCCGTCAATATCTTTGGTGAAGGCTCTATCAGCAAGGAAGGGGCGGACTATATTCGCGCTAATCCCTATATCAATACCGATATCACTCAATTCAATGCGTTAGGGTATATTTCTGGCGAGTTGTTTGAGCTCCCTGCGGGTGGTGTGCAATCGGCATTCGGGATGGAGTATCGCCGTGATACGCAGGCTGTCGATACCGATAAGGCGATGCGTGGTGATGCGATTACCTTTAACGATGTTCCTCCCTTTGAAGGTGATGTCACCGTATGGGAAGCCTTTGGTGAGGCGAATCTACCCTTATTAAGGGATATGAGCTTCGCTAATAAGCTTGATGTGGATGTGTCCTTGCGTCTTGCGGATTACAGTCAGAAAAACATTGATTTAATGTCGAGCTACCGTACCGGCATACTGTGGGAACCCATTGCAAACTATGCTTTACGTGCCAACTACTCACGTTCACAACGTGCGCCGAATATCACTGAGCTCATCTCTCCACCCCGTGGTGATTACGACAGTATTCGCGATATTTGTAATGGTGTGACGGCAACCTCAACAGGCGCTGGGCATGATAGCTGTCGTCTCGATCCTGGGATTGCTGTGGCTATTGCGAGTACTGGCACCTTTAAGGCGGAAACGGGCTCTAAGTATTCTCCTAACGCAGGTAATGAAAACCTGACCGAAGAAACGGCGGATACCTACACCTTAGGTTTTACCATGGCGCCAGCCTTCCTTGAAGGCTTTAACCTCGCGGTTGATTATTACGATATCAAAGTTGCTGATGCTATTGGTTCATTAAGCAACGAGGACATTCTGGCTGAGTGTTATAACTCGAGTAATCCTTATGGTGCAGGTAATGAGTACTGTCAGGATATCACTCGTGATACTGAGGGCCAAATCACCCAGGTTATTCAGCAGGAACTGAACCTGAATGACATAGTTACTCGTGGTATCGACTTCGCAATGGCCTACGAGTGGGAACTGGCTGATTATGGTGAACTGAGCTTAAACACTAACTGGACCCACGTGTTGGAATACAGCTCAAGTTACTACGGCGCTGATGGTTTAGTGGCAGAGGATTATGTGGGTGAGCTTACTAGCGGGATTTTTGAAGACCGAGGCACGCTGTCATTAACGTGGAGTAACGATGATTGGCGTGTGCGTTGGAGCGCGAAGTATAAGAGCGCAATGGTTGATAGCCATGACCGAGTTGAAGAATGGAATGTGCTGAAAGCCGAAAACCAAGCCAAACTCGACGCCGGTGATGCCAGTGCTGTGGCGAACCCAGAAACGCCAGAGTTCTTGTTCTATGGCTCGTATATCACTCATGATTTGTCAGTGTCTTACACCATGGACGTGAGTCAGGCTGAATTACGTTTATACGGCGGTTTACGCAATATTTTCGACAACCAAGGTCCTTGGGTCGCTGATGGTGGCGACTTAATTGAAACGGGTACCGGTAACTACAGCAGTGCCTACGGCGGTGGTGTAGGGCGTTATGCCTACCTAGGTGCAGAGCTTAAGTTCTAAAGGTCAGTTAACTTAAGTTGGTTAAACCGCATGTGGTTCCCTGCATGCGGTTTTTTATTGACAATTAAATGGCTTAAGCAAGAAAGGAACTGTTGTTGGCTATGGTTCCTTCAGATAGTTATACCAATCGTATTAAATATCTGTTCATTCAGCGGGAATTCAACGCGCTTTAGACAAGGCGAAGGCTTGAAGGCATAGTGGTGTTCTGTCGAAAGCCTTAAACGCAGTATAAAGCGCGTTGCCATACAGTGAACATCAGCCGCCCTTTGGGAGCCACACAAGCATCCCACTCCGGTGTTGCATTGACTTAAAAGGGAATGACCATTTCTGCGTCAATGCGCCTGGGATTGAAATGCCTGTGAGGCTCTGAACTGATTAGATATTTAATGTGATTGGTATTAAGCGGTTTTAACGGTGAGTTTACGCAAAAGTTTTAGCTAAGCGAGTTCGGCAGGTCAGTTAAGTTGGGGATGGGGGCAAAATGGTGTTGGTTTAACAATATACCAAAGAATCATGTTTTTACGGGCTCGATGGTATGAACTGATATTCCCCTTAGCGGCGAGTATATATGCCGCCAAGGGTATGGTTGGGAGCCATCTTGACAAGATATTAAGCGGTAATGCGAACTTATCGATTCATTACAGCATTGAATGACAAGTTACTTGGGGGGTAAATTCACCTTTAAGAACTGGCTTTGTTCAAACAGTAGATGTTCTAGGGATTCCTTGGCCGTATAACTGTGCCCTTCAAATGGTAAGATTACTAATCTTGCTTTGCCGCCCAACCCTTGAATCGCATCAAACAGACGCTCAGATTGCAGCGGGAAAGTACCTGAATTTTGATCCATTTCGCCATGAATAAGCAGTAAAGGCGATTTGATCTTATCCGCATAATTAAATGGCGACATTTGTTGGTAAATATCATTGGCTTGCCAGTAGGTGCGTTCTTCATTTTGAAAACCAAATGGCGTTAGGCTGCGATTATAAGCTCCGCTACGGGCGATACCTGCATAGAATAAATCCGTATGCGCCAGTAAGTTGGCGACCATAAAGGCACCATAGGAATGCCCGCCAACGGCGATTTGCTTGCGATCAGCAATACCTAAATCGACTAAGGTATCGATAGCGGCTTGTGCGTTGGCCGTCAATTGCTCCCGAAAGGTGTCATTGGACTCTTTATCCCCTTGGGCAATGATGGGCATTGAGACTTTATCAAACACCGCAAAGCCTTCGGCGACCAAAGGTATTGGGCCCCTTGGGCTGATGGTGGGATATTGATTGGCGCTAAAGCTAATTTGGCCGGCAACCTCGGGATCGTTAAATTCCCGCGGGTAAGCCCACATCAATACGGGTAAGGTTCCTTGTTCCTTGGTGTAATTGGCGGGTAGGTACAGCGTCCCTGAAAGAGGTACACCATCTGCTCTTTTGAAGGTTATAAGTTGTTTTTGCATGCCCAGATAAGCACTCAGTCCATCGGGTTGCTCGTAAAGTACGCTTTCTTTGGCGGCATTGAGTAGGACAAGGCTAGGGGATTCTGTTGGGCTTTCACGGTTGATGATGAGTTGTAATGGGTCAAGATTTAACACATAACGCACTGATTCTAATCTGTTAGATGCGGATTGCCATAGTAGTGATGACTCACTTGTTATGAGTGAAGTGCGCTTTAAAAAAGGCTTGTCGCCCTGTGGGGTGGCACCTTGGCCATAGTGAATTAGTCCTGTGGTTTTAGCCCCTTGTTGCAAACTAACGACTTGTCCTTTTCCTGGATAATAGTGTTTTGCAAAGAGTCCTAGGTCTTGGTACTTATCGCGCAGATTACGCTCGTTTAAGGTATGCAGTGAGCTTTCCCCAAGGCGGGTGTTTAGACTGCTGAGTCTGATCTGTTGAGCTTTGCTATTACGCTCAGTGATTAAGGCTAAGTGGTTTTCAGCCCAGTCAATATCTGTAATCCTCCACTGGGTTTGTGCAACGCGAGTGGCTTGTTGAGTAAAGGGCGGGTCGAGTAGCCAAAGGCTATCACGCTGCGGCGCATCTCGCTGGCTATCTCCCTGATCTAGTGCTTTGGTAAACGCTAAGGTCGCCGCTTGACCTTGTACCCAATGGAACATACGCGGACCAGGCAGGACTGAATCTTTTCCCTGTGGTCGAGATTCCCCTCCTTGGCTCTGGTGTAACAGGGTAATCAGTTGGCCATTAAGGTTATAAATCTCTGTTAAGGTTGGAAAATCATCATACTTTACCTGAGTTGAGAAGGGCGTTGTGATTTGGCGGCTCAAAATATACTGGCCATCGGGAGACACCGAGAAATCTTCAATAATCCCCGGCGCCCCGATTTTCGTGAGTTTGCCTTCTAAATCTACTAGCGCAAGTTGACTGGTAGTCAGGCGGCTAAATAACTGCTTATCTGCCGAGGTTTTCAGTAAGTCTTGATAGGTGCGCTGCGGACTATTTTTGCCTGAGGTTTCCTTGGTTTTCGGGCTGATGGAAACGTGGGGCTGACTTGCGCTTATGTCTTGTGCTATTACAAAGCGAGCAAGCAGAGTTTTATTATTAGCCCATTGATAATCAAGACTAATAGTGCCGTTTAAACGCTCATTTGACAGCTGTTGATGGCGATCTTTAGCGATATTATAAACAAATAAATAGCCGCCCTCGGGCGTTAAACTTACATAAGAGAGATTACGGCTATCGGGAGAAAACCTAAGTTCAGTAATATCATATCCACCTGGCAAGGTGATGACCCGGTGCCCGTTGTCTTTGATATTGATAAGCGTGAGCTGATGATAACGCTGGGTAATACGGCTCGGTAAAAATTGCTCTGCTGCGATACGTAACCCCGCCAGTTTGTGCTCTGGCATAGCAAGGGTAGCAATGCTAGGGGCCGAAATGGGACTGAGCAATGCCAGCCATTGGTTATCGTTTGAGAGTCGAGTCGTGAGGCTGGTACTGTGGGTAATGGTTTGCTGCAATGCCGGGGAAGGTTTTTGGTAGTCCTGCGCTAAGGTTTTTGGCGTAAAAATAGGGCAGAGCATCATCCAGATGCAAATCAAGGCTAAACGAAGCATATATGGGTTCCTACAAAGGGCATATCCCCTGCTGCATAAATGTTCGGCAGGAGTAAGGCTTTGACTCTTATGTTTTTACTGGTCATGCAGTTGTAAGCAATCTGTTGCTTAGTCGCAATCTATCCTGACTCGATTCTATATTGTTTAAATCTCTTTTTTAGATTTTTTATTAGCTAATATTTTGAATTTTAAATAATTACTTTAAATCATTAGATTGCCAAGCTTGCTAAGTCTTAGGTAGTATTTAGCGACATGATGTACTCATTACCGTAACCATAAAATGAATAATAAGGGTGTGAGAAAATATGAAGGATAAGAATAAGTTGAGTTTCTGTTTGGGGCGCTGTCGCATTGACCCTTCCGATAACTCAATTTCATTTCAAACCTTGGGCGATGAACCTCACCAAAATGAATCCGCTAAAATCTCGCTTCAACCCAAGTTTATTGAAGTGCTTAGCTATCTAGCCCTTCGTTATCCTGAGGTGGTTACCCGTGATGAGCTGATTGATAAAGTATGGGAGGGCAACGTCTACGTGGGTACTAAGGCGCTCACTAACGCGATTTGGCATTTGCGGCAGCAATTATCCCCCTTCGCTCAGGAAAGCGGTGTGATTGAAACCGTGCGTAAAACCGGATATCGATTGTTATTGCCGCCTATTTACGACACCTTTGATGACGGTGAAGAGCAACGACAAACCACCGAGGCTAAATTGCAGCATGCCACCAAACGCATGCGTGTTATGGCGATAGTGATGGGGGTTATAACCTTTATCTGCGCTTTAGTGATGGGTGTGCATTTGTATCAAGATAAATTGCGGATGATGGATACCCAACTTACTGTACTCACTCGTGATCCTGGATCTGAGCGCTATCCTCAGTTATCCCACGATAGGCGTTGGTTGGTCTATGGAGCCAGTCGACCAGGGTTGACTTCTAGTCTTTATCTTAAGGATTTTAAACGTGCAGATTTACCTGCACGTCAGTTAACGCCTTCATCTTCATCCGAACTACGAGCAGTGTGGAGCTTAGATGATACTGCATTATTTTTTGCATCCCGCAGTCATGCTACAGGAAAGTGCACCATCACTCAGTTGACCTTAGCGACTAATGAAATGAGAGCCTTAGCACCCTGCAGTTCGGATATGACCGCGATAGATATTTCACCCGATGGTCAATATCTTGCTTATATCTCTGCCCATGAGTCAGAAAAGATGGGCGGGATTTATCGTTTATCGCTTAAGTCAACCGAAGCGACGGCAGAACGCTTATCCTGCGATACCCGCTGTAACTATGAAGACCGAGATTTAGCTTACAGCCCCGATGGGAGATGGCTTGCGATAGCAAGGCGCTTTAGCAATATTTCAGAAGATATTTTTATTAGAGATTTAGCCAGTGCCCATGAAAAGCGGCTTACACAAGGGTTAGAAGATATTCGAGGGTTAAGTTGGACACCTGATAGTCAGGCGTTAGTCTTCGCGACCGAAGATTCCGGAAGCAGTAATGGATTTACTCTCGATATTAACACGGCGCAGATCCGCTCTCTGGATGTGGAAGGGATGAGTTATCCCAGTAGCGTATCCGCTGAGGGGGAGCTGGTTTATCACCAATATCACCGTCAATTCCAGATGGCGTATTTCTCCCTCGGGGATAAAGTGCCAGGCAGTTTATTCCCATTATTATATTCTGGAGTGAGCCACCGTAATCCAGATTATTCCCCTGAAGCAAAGCGGATAGTATTTGTTTCTAGTGAGACGGGTTATAACGAGATTTGGACCTCAGATATCAATGGCCAAAAACTAGAACAACTTACTCAACTTAAGTCACGAGTGGCCTATCCGCGCTGGTCACCCGATGGGTCTAGAATTGCATTTATTGCCCCCGATGATCGAAATGAAGGTAATCGCATTTTTATTTTAGATTTAACCAATAAAAACATTACCGCATTAGCGTCGAGTTATCACAACCATGGTCGTCCAAGTTGGAATTGGCAGGGGACTGCTGTGCTTGCCTCAACCGCTGATGGTATTACGGAGTTTTACTTAGACAATCGTGCTCCTCGGGTGATTAGTTCATTGAGTATGGCGGTGGGTTTTGCCAAATCGGCTACCGAGTTGGTTTTTAGCCGCGATGGCGAGAATGGACTGTGGCAGATTAATTTAACGCAGCCCGAACACGTTGAGCAGTTAATCTCAACCGACGCATTTCGCGCGGGTAATAACTGGGTGCTTACCGCAAGCGGAGTTTACTTTAAATCGAGTAATGGTCACGAGCAGCTATTGAATTATTGGGAGGCGAGCAGTCAACAGGTCACTTCACTCTTGAGAGTGCCACGTTCGAGCTTAAGCGGTTTTGGCTCCATGACGTATATTCCGGAGGCAAACCGCTTAGTGATGACGCTCGATGGCTTCCCACAGCGGGACATTATCCTGCTAAAACATAAGCTGTTGAAGTAGCTTATTGCAAAGCAGGATTATTTCGCGCTAAAACGTCCACCCAATATGGCTTCGCGGGAGGCACCGGTGACCGCTGGCAGATTGGCGGGCAGGCCTAATTGATAACGCATGGCGAGCCAAGCAAAGGCAATGCCTTCAGCCCATTTGGGATCAACACCCAGTGCCGAGGTCGTATCGATGCGATAACCTGGCAGTAGTGCCGCCAAACGCTGCATTAGCTCGGCGTTGAAAGCGCCACCACCACAGACAAATAGCTCGCCTTCCTGAGCGAGCTTGAGGATATCTTGAGCGATACTGTGGCAGGTTAAATCCAGTAGTGTCGATTGGATATCTTCCTCATTTAATTGATTAAAAGCCGATAATTGCTGTTCTAACCAAGCCTGATTAAACAACTCTCGCCCAGTGCTCTTAGGATAGGCAAGGGAAAAATAAGGGTGTGAGAGCAATTGCGCCAGTAATTGAGGATCAGTCTTACCCGATGCCGCCCACGCCCCGTTTTTGTCATAGGACTCATTTTTTACCTGCTGGACCCATGCATCGATTAAGGTGTTGCCTGGCCCAGTATCAAAGCCTAAGACTTCTTCGCTATTGCCCGGCAGATAGGTGATGTTGGCAATACCACCAATATTGAGGATGACACGTTTTTTACCGACTTGGGCAAACGTCTGCTGGTGGAAGGCGGGCACCAACGGAGCGCCTTGCCCACCTAACGCAATGTCTTTACGGCGGAAATCAGCAATGACATCTATACCTGTTTCTGTGGCTATGGTGTTGGGATCGCCAATCTGCAGCGTAAAACCGACTTCAAGGTTCGGCATATGGCGCACGGTTTGGCCGTGACTGCCAATGGCAATAATCTCATCTTTCGCAATCTTGGTTTTGGCGAGCAGATTATTGACCGCCAGTGCAAACAGTTTGCCGACACTGCGATCAAGACGACCAAGACGATTAATCTCATCTGTACCCGGTAAGCACAAACGCTGTAAACCTTTGAGTAAATGCGTTGGAATTGTCTCGGTATGAGTACCAATAAGCTGAGGTTGCTCGCCCGCAAAATCGACCAGCACAGCATCAACGCCGTCCATACTCGTGCCTGACATCAGTCCAATATAATAAGCCTTGTTCATTTGGTGGGATCCATGAGTCGTTATTGCATTGCCAATTGCGTTTGCTTGTTTTGCGAAATGTTTGCCATCAGTTGTTTGCTGAGTGCGTCGAATTGGGACTTTTCTTTACGGGCGATGGATTCGGACTTCGGTAAATCCACCGTTCTTGGATTGCGGTGTACGCCATTAACGATAAATTCATAGTGTAAATGCGCCCCAGTAACTCGTCCTGTTTTTCCTAATGTACCAATGATTTGACCCTGCTTGACGCTGGCCCCTTTGTTGACGTTGCGCTTAGTCAGGTGTAAATACTTGGTCGTATAGGTATCGTTGTGCTTAATGAACACATAGTTACCGTTAAATTGACTGTAGCCTGATTCGATAACGCGTCCATTACCGGCGGCCTTAATGGGGGTGCCAATTGCGGCAACATAGTCAACGCCACGGTGGGCTTTGACCTGCCCTGTTACTGGATGTAGTCGTCTCGGATTAAAGTTGGAACTAACGTATTTAAAGTCCACGGGTGAGCGTAAGAATGCCTTACGCATGCTGGTGCCGTTTTCAGAATAGTAGTTGCCGTCGGTATAGCGCACCGCGGTGTAACGTTCATCTTGGTTGATAAACTCCGCGGCTAAAATATTGCCATTACGTAAAAACTCGCCTTCGGCATATTCTTGCTCATAGATAATCGCGAAGCTATCGCCCTCGCGTAAGTCTAAGGCAAAGTCGATGTCCCAGCCAAATACCGTGGAGAGTTGCATGATTTGGTTAGCATTTAAGCCCGCATCCACGGCGGCATTCCAGAAGTTACTCTTAATTTTCGCACTGGTGAATTTGGGGCGGATCTCTATGTCTTTTTCGGAGATTTTCTCGGAATACTTGTCCTGAGCTTTAGTGATCACTAAGGTCGATATCGCATCAACACGGTAGCGCACCTCGGTTAAGTCGCCATTGGCATCCTTAGAAATCACAATTTCTTCGCCGGGAATGATTTTAAGTAGATTTTGTTTGGCGAGAGGCAACTGGGTAATTTCATATACATCTTTGCTAGTGAGTCCTGCCCGCTCAAATACGGCGGCTAAGGTATCGCCATTCTTCACATCAAAGTGTTCAACATCCCGATGGTGGGCGCTCTCCAACGTTTCGGTGGCGGAATGATTACCCGCAGCTAACGCCTCTGCTGAAGATAGCGGAGTCACGTTATTTGGCGCATCCGGTGTTTGCCCTTCAATCCCTTCTGGGCGGTCCGGCGAGCGAAAGGCTAAGGGCACATCGTAACGGGTGTTAACTTGATGGTTGGTAACACCTTGAGTTTGTCGTGAAGCTTGCGCTTCTTCAGAGGGAAAGAGCAAAGTTATCATTGTGATAACTGAAAGAATGCTAAGGAGAATTTGATGCTTTTTAGGCAACAATTTAAATAACGTTATAACCTTTCCCATTGACGCCGATACCGATAACCTAAGGCCTGAATAATCCGTTAGTTTACACACTTTCAATTGTGGTGGCTAACAAGTAACATAAGTCTCCTCATTTTATGACCATGGCCTTAGGAGTCCCCGCCGAGATGGCTGATTTAGACCAAGTATTAGCAGAAATTAGACGTGGTACCGACGAGATTTTACTCGAATCGGATCTGCTGGAAAAACTCAAAAAAGGACGTCCACTTCGTATCAAGTTAGGCGCAGATCCTACCGCACCGGATATCCATCTTGGACACACAGTAATTTTAAATAAATTAAGATTATTCCAAGAGTTAGGTCATGAGGTCATTTTTTTAATTGGTGACTTTACCGGTATGGTGGGAGACCCAAGTGGTAAAAATAGCACTCGTCCGCCACTGACCCGTGAGCAAGTGTTGGCCAACGCCGAGACCTACAAAGAGCAGGTCTATAAAATTCTTGACCCAGCAAAAACCCGTATCGAGTTCAACTCGAGTTGGTTAGAGCCATTGGGCGCGGCCGGTATGATCCGTTTAGCCTCGCAGCAAACCGTTGCTCGTATGATGGAACGTGATGACTTTAAGAAGCGTTATGCGTCGGGCCAATCGATTGCTATCCACGAATTTATGTACCCGCTGCTACAGGGCTATGACTCTGTAGCCCTCAAGGCCGACGTTGAATTAGGCGGTACAGACCAGAAGTTCAACCTGTTAATGGGTCGTGAGTTACAGAAAGCCGAAGGTCAAAAACCACAAGCCGTGATTATGATGCCACTGCTTGAAGGTTTAGACGGTGTGAAGAAAATGTCTAAATCGGCGCACAACTACATTGGTGTGAGTGAACCTGCCAATGAGATGTTTGGCAAAATCATGTCTATTTCTGACGAGCTGATGTGGCGCTACTTTGAGTTGTTGTCATTCCGTCCTCTGGCCGAGATTGAGCAATTCAAACAAGATATAGCCAATGGCGCTAACCCTCGTGATACCAAGATTAGCTTAGCGAAGGAAATTATCGCGCGCTTCCATGACGCAGCGGCAGCCGAAAGTGCCCATCAAGCCTTTATCGACCGTTTCCAAAAGGGCGCTATTCCTGATGATATCCCTGAGGTTGAATTAGCAGCGGGTGAAGGCTTAGCAATTGCTAACTTACTCAAGGATGCTGACCTAGTCGGCTCGACTTCAGATGCGTTGCGGATGATTAAGCAAGGCGCTGTGAAGATGGACGGTGAGAAGATTGATGATAGCCGTATGACGCTGAGCGCAGGTACCGTTGCGGTATTCCAAGTGGGTAAGCGTAAGTTTGCTAAAGTGACTTTGGTTTAATCAGCGATTGGTTTAATCAGCCATTGGTTAATCCGCCGCTGATTTAACTTATGTCAGTGCTTATGGCTGTAACTAGGGCGTGTTGACGTTTCAGGGTTATTTTTGCAGCAATTTGGCTGGCTTTTATGCAAGGCAAAGTCCGTGCAGTGTAGTTATTCTACATAAACGGACGATAACGCGGCAGAAAAGCCAGCCAAATGCTGCCCGAAGGGTTCGCCTGGCAAGCCCTTGCTCTTACTTTCTGTCATAAGAGCCGCTCGTCATTTGAGTAAACTACACATCATTCCTCGTTTCGCGAGCACGAACTTGCCAGAACGAACAAAATTTAATCTCGAAACGTCAACACGCCCTAAGCACTGACGTAGTCAACTGTCATCTATTCCACAAAAAGAGCGCCTATTGGCGCTCTTTTTGTTTCAGTCTTTTATCGCAAAAGAATTATGGCGCCGTGCTGGCCTCATGTTCGCCAATATTGCATCTGTCAGTGCCAAAATGCTGCCCTTCGCTACATTTCCACGCCAATTGCGCTGAATCGACTTGCCAGCGCTGAGCATCCTTCTTGAGCGACAAAATCAGCAGCATTTGCGGGTGTTGTTTGGAGATCTCGCTCACTTGGTAGGTAAACACACCATTCTTTGTTGGTTGAGTACGGACTAAGGTGAATTTATTGCCCGCATATTGGCTGCTGATAGCCGTTGGATCTGTACTCCAAGCTTGATGTTGCTCTTGGGCGATACGCAGTTGCTGATTGAAATGGCTTACTGGTTGCACTGCATAGGATACGATTATGGGCTGCTGGGCTTGAGCGTTTTGCGAGAGCATAAAACCATTCAGAGCGAGTAGGGCAATCAGTCCAAAAAACTTCATACAAACCTCATTGAAACGAAACGACCGAGTGATGCATCAAATGCCTTGGTTTAGTCGTATGACTCATTGTTAGTTTCGACTCGTTTTTGGGGCTCGAGTTTCAATCAAAGTTAAATTTTGTGATTACTGCATCGCTAATTGATCTGACAGTGTCTGGTAATCAATCAGATCCATATGCTCTGCGACTCTGTGGGTGCGCATATCGAGTTTAAGGCTAGTGACGCCAGGGATGGCGACATCAATGATTTTGCCTGGTTTACCAAACTGCTCCCCCGGTCCCTTAAAGTGATAGTTACCAATCATCACCACTAAGGAGCCCGCGTTATACATATGCTCGATATTGAAATCATATTCGAGCACCCCCTCATGGGCGCGCTCGAAAAAGTCGATAATAAAACGACCACCCGTGTATTTACGGTTGGCGGTCTTATCGAAAAAAACACTATCGCGGTTATAGAATTTGCTAAGTGTTTGATAGTCGTGCTCGGTTAGCGCGTTCATATATTTTACGGCTAACTGCTGTTCTGCTGGCATTTCCCCTGAGTTTGCATGTACATGCGCGGGAAATAGCGCCGGAACAAAAATAAGACAGACTAAAAGACGCAAAATTCGCAAACTATTCCCTCTTGGTTTTGAGATCAAAAGCGGGTAATGATAAATGCCATTTGATGGCGCATAGACGGATGATTAACGCACTGGCCATGGCTAAAAAAAGTGCCGTTTTTTCGCCCATACCGCAGGCCAAACTTACGGTATAGCCTATACCGCCGATAATGGAGGCTGTGGCATAGATTTCTGTGCGCAATACCATCGGGATTTGTCTGCACAGCAAGTCTCGAATAATGCCTCCTCCTACGCCGGTGATCAAGCCCATCACCACTGCAATCATGCCGCTTAGCCCCATATTGAGGGCTTTTTCGGCACCAATCACAGTGAACAGGGCTAAACCTAAGGCATCGGCGACGGGGAGGACGTACTCAGGCATCTTGCGTGGGCGACGTACTAACAACAAACAGGCCACTACAGTCGCAAGGATAACGATAATATAGTTTGGGTCGCGGATCCAAAATACTGGGGTTGCGCCAATCAGCGCATCGCGGATACTGCCACCGCCCACTGCTGTCACCGACGCAAGCACTATCACCCCAAAAGGGTCCATACGGTGGCGACCAGCGGCTAAAGCGCCAGAAAGGGCAAATACCGCCGTGCCACATAAATCGAAGAAGTAAATCCAGTGATTCATTTACTCATCTCTTTGATGTGGATATTAAGTGCATCCACAGAGATACGAATTTCTATGACAGATAGAATCAGTGAATAGAGTAGCAGTAACAAGCTGGCACCAAAGATGATTGAGCCCGTCTTATTCAAACCGATATAAATGAAAATCATGCAGAGTACACACAGGGCAAAGCTGGATACGCCGGCTTCTTGCATGCGGCGAATAATACGGATCCGCTGGCTTAAGTTTTTGATCTGATCTTGATGTACGGGTTTATCGCCGCTACTCAACTGACGGATCAGTGCTGCCAGTGCAAAAAATCGGTTGGTGTAAGCAAGTAACAGCAAGGAAATTGCTGGAAATAACAAGGCGGGAGTTGTTAATGAAACATGCATATTTTCGAACAAGATAGTCAGCCTTTAACCTAATGTTAAGATGAAAAACATCATATCACAGGGTTTGTAGCCAGCGTAAACCTGCCCAAATGAAAGGAAGTAACGTAATAAAGCTAAACCAAATCGCACAGGCGCGAGAGGTGAGTTTTATCGCTGGGGCTATCATTTCGTGATGAGGTTGTGGACCATAGACAACCTTTGCCACATCAATACGTTGGCCTGAAAATTTTTGTGGACCACCCAATTCAATCCGTAAAATATTTGCCACTAATGACACGCTCATCACGTAACCGCGCAGTGCGGGATGATTTTTAGAGGTGCGAAACAATAAAGCTAACGCTTTAGGACCGCCCTGAATTGCAATTGATAGGCTCCATAACCACGCAGGGATTGCCAGCAGCGCGGTCGAGAGCGTGTGCACTGTTCGGCAAAAATACTGATATTTGGGCTGTATGGGTGGCCAGCTGAGCTCGAGCTGTTTAATCATTCTGACCGCCAGCACCATAGGCGCGCCCGCGATCGCAAAAAAGAAGATAGTCGACGCCGTGCCGTAAATCGGTGCCGTAGCCAGTTTTTCTATCGTCGCTTTGGTTAAGCCTACTTCCGACAGATTATCCGTATCACGGACAACCCACGGCTGTAATAACTTTTTTGCGCTGGCATTATCCTCGCGGTTTAATGCTTTAGCGATTTCGTCGGCCACTTGGCTAAAGCCTGCATCACTCAAACACAGATACAGCACTAAAAACTCAAAAAACCATGGGAAGGCTGCCAGTTCGAGCAAAAAAGTAATAATCGCCCAGAAGGGGAATACCAGTAACAACATGGCTAAAAAGCCCGCAGTAGCTTGTTGGCTGGGTGCGCGCCCGGGGCGATTGACTTTGGCTGCGAGCTGTTTGGCTAAGTGACTAAACCAAATCAGTGGCTGCATTTCCCTGGGTAATGGCGCCAAACGCGCCAGTAATAAAGCAAAGAAAAGTACCAAGAAGCCTTCGAACAAAGCGCCATCAATTTCGACAAGTTGTTGATAAAAAGAGCTGTGCATCAGGTACTTTCCACAATCATGCTTTAGTTAATTACTTTACAGAGTTGGGTTCCAATTGCTCAAGCAGCAACATCACCATCAGTGCTGAATGATAGCCTGCTTTTACAATATAAGCGTCAAAGTCGACGGGGGAGTCGTTGTTGGCGTTGTCAGAGAGCGAGCGAATGACCACAAAAGGCACGCCAAACTGGTGACATACTTGGGCAATCGCCGCACCTTCCATTTCACAGGCCGCCATGGTTGGGAAGTGTTCCAGCATGGTTTTGGTGCGTACTGGGTCGCAAATAAAGCTATCACCGGTACAGATCAATCCTTCAATGGCTCTCACTTCGCCTAATTGCGCAATGGCTTTATTGGCGGCTTCCACTAAGTATGGCGCTGGAATAAATGCCGCTGGTTGCTGCGCCATTTGGCCAATTTCGTAACCAAATGCGGTGACATCGACATCGTGGTGACGCACTTCTGATGAAATTACGATATCACCAATTGAGAGCGAGTCGACAAAGCCGCCGGCGGAACCTGTGTTGATTACGGCATCGGGGGCGTATTTTTCAATCAATAGGGTTGTGGCGATACTGGCAGCGACTTTACCAATGCCCGAGCGCGTGACCACTACGTCTTTGCCCGCTAAGGTGCCAGCGATAAATTCAATATCTGCAATGGTTTGTGATGAAGTGTTTGTCATAGCCGCAATAAGATGAGCAACTTCTGGCTCCATTGCGCCAATAATACCTATTTTCATGGGTGACCCTTTTGATTCTACTGAATGTGTGATTCCACTGAATATGTGGGACGACGGAATGGCGGCTAATATACCACAGTTATGCTTTGGCGTGATTGTGGGATTACGATTGCTTGATAGGGATAATATTAAACAGGGACTGGGTAAAAATGCGCACCTTAAGGTGCGCGCGTTTTATTCATCTTTTGTGATAAGTCACCTGTAAATGGTGAGGATTCGTGGGGACGAGTCCGAGACTCACAGTGACCGCGGTACAACAAAGAACCATTAATCCAGATAGTTAAGAATGCCTTGCGCGGCATCCCGTCCTTCGGCAATCGCGGTAACGACAAGGTCCGAGCCTCTTACCATATCGCCGCCAGCAAATACCTTGGGATTGGTGGTTTGGAAAGGATTATCGGCCTGTTTACTGGCTTTTACTCGGCCCCATTGGTCGAGTTCAATGCCGTAATCGGCAAACCAAGGCGCTGGGCTTGGTTGGAAACCGAAGGCGATAATCACTGCATCGGCTTCGAGTAACTGCTCACTGCCCACAATCGCTTCGGCCCGTTGACGACCACTGGCATCCGCCTTGCCCATCTGGGTTTCAACGCATTCCACACCTAGCACTTTGCCATCCTGGGTTTTAATCGCCACGGGTTGACGGTTAAACAGGAAGTTCACTCCCTCTTCACGGGCATTTTGTACTTCGCGGCGAGAACCTGGCATGTTGGCCTCATCACGGCGATAGGCACAAATTACACTGCTGGCACCTTGGCGCACGGCGGTACGAACACAATCCATGGCGGTATCACCGCCACCTAAGACCACTACGCGTTTACCGGCAAGGTTAAGATAAGGCATATCAGGGCTTGTGCTGCCCATCAGGTGATGGGTATTACCAATCAAATAGGGCAGGGCTTGGTAAACGCCTTGAGCATCTTCACCCTCAAGGCCCGCTTTCATGGCGGTGTAGGTTCCCATGCCAAGGAAGACGGCATCGTATTCCTCAAGCAATTGATTAAAGGCAACGTCCTTGCCGACAGTTACGCCCAGTTTGAACTCAATGCCCATGCCTTCTAACACAGTGCGGCGAGTCGCCATTACGGCTTTATCCAGTTTAAAGGCGGGGATACCATAGGTCAGCAGGCCACCAATTTGGGGATACTTATCAAACACCACAGCCTTTACTCCATTGCGGGCAAGAATATCGGCGCAGCCTAAACCCGCTGGTCCTGCGCCGACAATCGCGACCTTTTCTTTACGTGGCGTGACCTTGCTCATATCCGGACGCCAGCCTTGGGCGATAGCGGTATCGGTAATGTATTTTTCCACATTACCGATAGTCACAGCGCCAAAGTCGGCGTTTAGGGTACAGGCGCCTTCACAGAGTCTGTCCTGTGGACAGACGCGGCCGCAAATTTCGGGCAGGGTATTGGTCTCATGGACTAAATCTGCCGCCTCCATAATCCGGCCCTGTTGCGCGAGCTTTAGCCAGTTAGGAATGTAGTTGTGCAGTGGACACTTCCACTCACAGTAAGGGTTACCACAATCTAAACAGCGATCCGCTTGTTCGCTCACCTGAGCCTGTGCAAAGGGCTGATAAATCTCAATAAACTGAGTCGAACGTTTTGCCGCAGGGTGTTTGGTTGGGTCTTTGCGACCCACTTCAATAAATTGAAAATCGTTACTCATCTGCTATTACCCCGCTTTAACTGCCAGTTCTGGACTCGATTGCTCTAATTTGAGCAGATCTGCAACGGCAATGTTTTTTGGTTTCACTAATACAAAGCAATCTAACCAGTTAGCAAAGTCACTTAAGATCATCTTCGCGTGCTCACTGCCCGTCTCGGCCACATGCTCTTCAATCAAGCCTTTTAAATGTTGCTGTTGAATAGGCGATTCGAGTTTTTGGGTATCGACCAGTTCGCTATTGACGCGGCGATTAAAGCGACCAAATTGGTCAAAGACATAGGCAAAACCGCCAGTCATCCCCGCGCCGAAGTTCACCCCAGTTTTGCCGAGCACAACCACAATCCCGCTGGTCATATATTCGCAGCCGTTATCGCCCAAGCCTTCAACCACGGCAATGGCGCCTGAGTTACGTACCGCAAAACGTTCACCCGCTTGGCCTGCGGCGAAGAAGCGGCCGCCAGTTGCGCCATACAGGCAAGTGTTACCGACAATGGCGCTGCGCTCGCTCTGGAAGGGGCTACCCAGCGGTGGATAAATCACAATCTTACCGCCCGACATGCCTTTGCCTACGTAGTCGTTGGCATCGCCGCAGAGCTTGAGTTCAAGACCTGGGCTGTTCCAAACGCCAAAGCTTTGGCCAGCACTGCCGTTAAAGCTGAGTTTTATCGGGGCCTTGCTGCCTTTAACGCCAAGGGTGGTGGCGATATAACCCGATAGACGTGCGCCCACTGAGCGGTCGGTGTTGTTGATACTGTAAGCGGCATCGAAACTCTCGCCCTTATCGACCGCACTCTGGCACTCATTGAGCAAATGTTGGTTGAGTAAACCTAAATCCGCTGGTGGATTGGTTTCTTGCCACGTGCGCGAGGTACTGGCTCTGACATTAGGCTGATACAGGATTGGCGCTAAATCGAGTCCACGTTGCTTATCGGTTTGCCCTTCTAAGGTATGTAACCACTCACTGCGGCCAACTAAGTCCTCAAACTTACTGACTCCTAAAGTCGCCATCCACTCACGGACTTCCTCGGCGACAAACTCAAAGTAAGTCATCACTCGCTCTGGTAAGCCGTGGTAATGGTTATCGCGCAGTTTCTTATCTTGAGTCGCGACACCAGTTGCGCAGTTGTTCAGGTGGCAAATACGCAGGTACTTACAACCTAAGGCAATCATAGGCACAGTCCCGAAACCAAAGCTTTCGGCGCCGAGTAAGGCCGCCTTGATAACATCAGTACCGGTTTTTAAGCCGCCATCGACCTGCAAGCGGATCTTATGGCGCAGACCATTTTCCACCAGAGATTGATGTACTTCGGCAAGGCCGAGTTCCCATGGGCTACCTGCGTATTTCACCGAGGTGATAGGGCTTGCGCCCGTGCCGCCATCGTAGCCAGAAATAGTGATCATATCGGCGTAGGCTTTTGCCACTCCGGTGGCGATAGTGCCGACACCGGGCTCAGACACTAACTTCACAGAGATCAGTGCCTTGGTATTGATTTGTTTTAAATCGAAAATCAGCTGGGCTAAGTCTTCGATAGAGTAAATATCATGATGCGGTGGTGGTGAAATCAGTGTTACACCGGGACGCGCGTGGCGCAGCCCCGCAATTTCGACACTCACCTTATGGCCAGGGAGTTGGCCACCTTCACCGGGTTTGGCGCCCTGTGCCACTTTAATCTGGAGTACATCGGCATTGACTAGGTAATGGGCAGTTACGCCAAAACGCGCCGAGGCAATTTGCTTAATCGCCGAGTTACGTTCGGTATTAAAGCGACGAGCATCCTCACCACCTTCGCCCGAGTTAGAGCGGCCGCCTAAACGGTTCATGGCGATGGCCAACGCCTCATGGGCCTCTGGGCTTAAGGCACCTATACTCATGGCCGCGCTGTCAAAGCGTGGATATAAGTTGCTGGCAGCTTCGACGTTATTCAGTTCAATTGCAGTTTGGCCAGCCTTAATGCCAATCAAATCTCGCAACGTGGCAATTGGGCGGTTATCGACTAATTCGGCGAATTTCTTATAGGTCGCAAAATTCTTATCGATTAACGATGCCTGCAGTGTGTTGACGACATCAGGGTTGAAGCAGTGGTATTCACCGCCGTCAACGTATTTGAGTAAACCACCCTGTGGCAGTGGCACATGGGCGCGGTAAGCGGCCTTGTGCAGTAGCGCTTGATCGTTGGCGATATCCTCAAAACTGGCGCCTTCGATACGGCTAATGACCCCTTTAAAGCACAGCTCAATCACATCGCTGGCAATACCAATGGCCTCAAACTGTTGGCTACAGCGGTAGGAACCGATGGTGCTGATCCCCATCTTCGACATGATTTTACGTAAACCTTTCTCGATGCCGTAACGGAAGTTGAGCATCAAGGCTGTGGTATCGGTTAAATCATGGCGTTTCGCCAGATCAGAGATAGATTCGTACACTAAATAGGGATAAATCGCCGTCGCACCAAAGCCGAGTAGCACCGCAAAGTGGTGCGGATCACGTGCCGATGCCGTCTCAACGATGATGTTGGTATCGCAGCGCAGGCTCTTACTTACCAGCATTTGTTGGACTGCGCCCACCGCCATTGCCACTGGAATCACCTGCGCCGATTTATCAATTGCGCGGTCGGATAAAATCAGCAGCGTAGTGCCACTACGGGCTAAACGCTCAGCTTCTGAGGTGATGCGGCGAATCGCCTGTTCTAAGCCTTCTTTCGGTTCGTAGTTTAAATCGACGATATTGGCGCGATAGTAAGTGCTATCTAATCCGAGTAATTGATTGAAATCACTGAACAATAATATCGGTGAGTTGAACATCACTCGATAGGCATGCCCCGTGGTTTCATTGAAGAGGTTTTGCTCGCGGCCAATACAGGTCGCCAAGGACATCACGTGCTTTTCACGCAATGGATCGATTGGCGGATTCGTGACTTGAGCAAACTTCTGCCTGAAATAGTCATAGAGCGAGCGCGACTTTTTCGACAATACTGCCATTGGCGTATCGTCGCCCATTGAGCCCGTTGCCTCTTCGCCTTGTTTTGCCAGTACCCAAATCACTTGTTCAAGTTCTTCGCGGGTGTAACCAAATTGCTTTTGATATTGCAGCAGTTGCTCAGGGCTTAATTCACTGGCGCCATGTTGCTCTGTCGTTAGCTGCTCGGCAGGAATTAAAGTACGACTGTTTTTCGCCATCCATTCTTTGTAGGGGTGGCGACGCTTAAGATCGTTATCGATTTCGAATGACTGATATAATCGGCCATTTAATGTATCCAACACTAACAGCTCACCTGGGCCGACGCGGCCTTTTTCAATCACTTCATCGGCGGCGTAGTCCCAAATGCCGACTTCTGAGGCGAGGGTTAAGATACGATCTTTGGTGATCACATAACGAGATGGTCGCAGACCGTTACGATCGACTGCGCAAGCGGCGTGGCGACCGTTGGTCATGACGATACCCGCTGGGCCGTCCCATGGCTCCATGTGCATGGAGTTAAAGTCATAGAAGGCTTTTAGCTCGTCATCCATCTCAGGGTTACTTTGCCATGCTGGCGGGATCAGCAAACGCATGGCGCGGTATAGGTCCATGCCGCCTGAGAGCAGCATCTCGAGCATATTATCGAGGGAGGAAGAGTCGGAACCGGTTTCATTCACAAAAGGCGCTGCCTGCTGTAGGTCGGGCAGAAGGGGGGAATTAAACTTATAGGCACGAGCCCTAGCCCATTGGCGGTTACCGGTAATCGTATTGATCTCGCCATTATGGGCAAGATACCTAAAGGGCTGAGCCAATGGCCATTTAGGTGAAGTATTGGTTGAAAAGCGCTGATGGAATAAACAGATAGAGCTTTTCAAACGAATGTCAGCAAGGTCGGGATAGAATGCGGGCAAGTCGGCTGGCATCATCAAGCCTTTGTAGACGATGACTTGGCCTGAAAGACTCGCGACATAGAAGTCTTTATCGTCAGTAATTTGCTGCTCTAAACGGCGGCGTGCCATGTAGAGGCGACGTTCAAGATCTTTCTCACGCCAGCCAATAGGGGCGTTGATCAGCACTTGATAGATTTGTGGTAGGCTCGATTTACCAATCTCCCCCAATACATCGGGATTGACGGGGACCTTACGCCAACCAGCAATACTTAATGTTTCACGTTCCAATTCGCGTTCGAGAATAAACTTGGCTTGGTCAGCCAGTTCTTCATCTTGGCTTAAAAACAACATGCCCACGGCAAACTTGCGGCTCAAGTGCCAGTCATTTTCAGCGGCTACGGCCTCAAAGAATTGCAATGGTAGCTGCATTAATAAACCACAGCCGTCCCCAGTACGACCGTCCGAGGCGATACCGCCACGGTGTTTCATGCGATCAAGGCCATGGATGGCAGTGCGCACGATACGATGGCTAGCTTCGCCATCCATTTGTGCAATCAAGCCAAAACCACAATTGTCCCGCTCAAAACTGGGATGATATAAGCTCATACAAAAACCTCCCTTGACCTCAACGAAATTACTACTCGGGAGAAATGTAAAGACTTTCTATAGATATGCACCCGAACCACCCAAATTATCCTGAGATCAACCAAAGGTCAAACCAAAATTTTGCATAAAATATGGGTATTAATTCATGTTTCATACACAAAATATAATTACTTGACGTTAACGTCAACTGATTAATGTTATGTATAACATTATGAATAAAAAGAATTTTAAAAAATAAAGAACTCGGAGATCACTAAGATGTAACATCAATGTGGATTGTTTTTGATTTAGAAATAGTGATTTTTATTGCAAATACAGTGAGTGTATAAAAATATAAAATAAGTGAATTGTTATTCTTTTTGGTTGTGAGTGGAATCACGGAATGTAAAGACACTGTGAGGGAGGGCTAGGTTTATGAGCTGGGATGTGGTGAATATTATCGGAGTTTGATTTACCACCAAGAAAAGAGTGCCCACTTTGTTTATCATGAGTTTTTTCATCTATGTACATACCATTATTCCTTCTTTTTTGTGATTTTATCTTGGTTATTTTTAATGAAACGACATGAAATTTGGCGGGCGAGCTAATGGGGCTCGATGCATACGTAAACACATTTGGTGCTGTTTGTAAGGCTAAATATGGCGAGCGATTACGCAAGCTGACTATCGATGCCAAATTCACTTGTCCTAACCGTGATGGCACCTTAGGACGGGGAGGATGTACTTTTTGCAATGTAGCTTCCTTTAGTTATCAGCAAAAGGAAACATTAAGCATCAGTGAGCAGCTACAGCAGGGGAAAGCCCGTTATAAAGAAGCAAAACCTAAACTCAATGCGGATAAATTTATCGCTTATTTTCAGGCGTATACGAGTACGTACGATGAATATCAAGTGCTGATGTCCAAATATGATGAAGCAGTCAAAGACAGTGAAATTGTGGGCCTGTGTGTAGGAACTCGTCCCGATTGTGTGCCTGACAACGTGCTGGATTTATTAGCGAGTTATCAGCACAAAGGAGTCGATGTATGGTTAGAGCTGGGCTTGCAGACCGCCAACGATAAGACACTTCATCATATTAACCGCGGGCATAATTTTGCCTGTTACTGCGATACTGTTTCGCGGGCGAGAAGCCGCGGTTTAAAGGTGTGTACCCATTTGATTCTAGGTTTACCAGGGGAAACACCGCTCGATTATATGGCGACCTTGCAAGCGGTGCTCGCGCAGGGCGTGGATGGTTTAAAGCTACATCCTTTACATGTGGTTGAAGGTAGTACTATGGCTAAAGTTTGGCGCGCTGGACGTTTGCCTTTGCTCACTATGGAAGCTTATGCCGCCAGTGCTGGCGAGCTTATTCGCCATACCCCTAAGGAAATCATTTTCCACCGAGTCACCGCTTATGCCAAAAAGCCTATTCTGCTTGCGCCTGACTGGTGCGGTTATCGTTGGAATGGCTTAGTGGCGATTGTGGAGGATCTTGCGCGTAATGGTGGACAAGGGACGGCATTAGCGCGACCATAATAGCCTTACTTGCTAAATCGGTTGATTTGGTAACGTTTTATCGCTGAGAGTAATTGAAATAGTTGATTTTTCGTAAAACAAACTTCTTATGACCACAAATGCTGCTATAAGTTGCACTGACAATTTTACTGGGTATCATGTCAGAATCTTGTTTTAAGCATTGGACTACTTAAGGGAGGCCTCGATGGCCACAGTTGAATTAGAGACAATCCTAGATCTCAATACATTAGAACAGTACTGCAGCGCAATTGGTGCCGGTACTCTACTAAAGAGCGTGGTATTATTTGAGCAATTAATGCCTGAATATGTTGGGAATCTAGTAAAGGCTAACGAAGCTGCCGATAAGGACACTTTATGCTCGGAAGCCCATAAATTTAAAGGTGCGGCGGGTTCTGTGGGTTTAAAACGTATCCAGCAAATTGCCCAATTATTGCAGCATGGTGAAGAGGCTGACTGGGAGTCAAAACACGCGACGTGGGTGGCGCAAATTGTTGAATTTGCAAGTGCGGATCTGCAGCAGTTAAAGCAATTCTTACAGGCTAAAGCCTAATTTGTTTCGCTGAGGTGCAGCTTAGGTTGCACCTCGATAATCATTGTTACACGCATTACTCCATCTTTTTGTTTTTTCCCATCTGCTTTCAGTATTTTCCTTTGGTTGAAAATCGATTTTGCTCACACAATTGAGCAATTAAGCCGCGTTTTAGTTGATAACTTATGGTAGAGTTGATTAAATTTTTTAATCCATAACCTTAGTGGCAATCGATAAAATGAAAAATTTACCTAGCCTCAAGAATCTTTACTATTTGGTGAACCTTCACCAAGAGCAGAATTTTAACCGCGCCGCTAAGGTGTGCTTTGTCAGTCAATCCACATTGTCGAGCGGGATCCAGAATCTTGAAGAGCAGCTTGGTCATCAGTTGATTGAACGTGACCATAAGTCTTTTATGTTCACTGCTATCGGTGAAGAAGTCGTACAGCGTTCCCGTAAAATCCTTACGGATGTCGACGATTTAGTTGAACTGGTCAAAAACCAAGGCGAACCGATGACAGGTGATATCCGCTTGGGTTGTATTCCTACCATTGCGCCGTTTCTACTCAGCCGAGTCGTTAAACAATGTCAGCAGGCGTACCCTGAGATGAGTTTGTTACTCAAAGAGGATACGACGGAACGTTTACTCGATGCCTTAGGTAAAGGGGAGTTAGATTTACTTATTCTAGCTTTACCCGTTGATACTAGTGGTTACCACAGCATGAAGGTCGGAATCGATCCCTTTAAGATGGTGATCCATAAAGATTTAGTGGGTGGCATCCATCAGCCTATCGATTATCAGACATTACCCGATGAAAGTATCTTTCTGTTGCAGAGTGAGCATTGTATTACTGGCCATGCGATTACCGCGTGTCAGCTCGGTGACAGTGCGAAGGTGAATCCGTTTGCGGCGACGAGTCTGCATACCTTAGTGCAAATGGTCAACAGTAAACTGGGGACGACGTTTTTACCACAAATGGCGATTGATGCTGGGATCTTAAATGATACTGATCTGGTGGTGATGACTCCCCCTGGTGAAGCGCCATATCGCGATATCGGTTTAGTTTGGCGACAAACGACCAGCCGGATTTTGACTTTCCGTACGCTAGGTTTATTGATCCAAAAATTGTTAACGAATGAAACGGCACAATAACTGAGTATTTTGCCTGTTGTGAGTCTTATAAAGGGGAAACACCGAACACTTCAATCGAGTGTTGTTTCCCTTTTAATTTAATCGGGCCCAAATTCGTGAGTCGATATGCACTGTCTGGGTTATCGAGTCGTCCCGCTAAGGCGCCTGAGATCAGCATACGTTGCCCCATCGGGTTACATTGATCTTGGAGTCTAGCTAAGGTATTGAGTACATCACTAAAGAAGCTAATTTCTTGTTTTTGTACACCAACAACCGCAGCAACCACTTGTCCACAGTGGGCTGCCGCTTTAAATTTAGGCACAAAACCATAGTGTTCTTCGAAATAACGTCTTTGCCAATTTAATTGCTGGCTAAATTCAAAATAGATATTCATGCAGCGGTCGTGCACGACACCTTCCTCTAAGGGCCAGTGGATTAACACTGCATCGCCCATGTAACGATAAATCTCGGCTTCGTTATTGCTCACCGTATCTGACAGTAAGCTAAAACTGTCTTGGATCAAGCGGCTAAAACGATAATCGCCGAGGGATTCGGCGTGGGTAGTCGAGGCAACCATATCTAAATATAGGAATAAACGCTGTTCGTATCTTGGCTTATGGTATTTGCCTAAACCAATATTGAGCAAAATACGTGGCCCAACCAACAGCCCCATCTGTTCGACAAAGGCTAAGCTCACTCGCACGACCACTAAATAAACAATCAACGCTTGGAATGAGGGACTATAGAGGATATGCGCCGTAAGCATTTGCCTTAGGGTCGACATGTGATTTTCAATAGCCCACATATTTAGGAATTGAGTCATATAGGCTAAGGTCGTTGCCCCTAACAACAGGAACAAACCTTTAAAAATCACTGAGAATATATAAGGAAGACGATTGATGGCGCTAAAGTCAGCAATCAGATTGGACATCCAATGTAAGCTGCCAAAAATAATGCCCATATAGATGGCCAGTGTCGCGAGATCAGCAGAGCCTACCGCCCATTGCGGCAGTTCTGGCGATTGGGCATATCGAAAAAACACGAATGCCGCCATGGCTATCGCCCAAGCTAATATCGCAAAAAGGAGTTTTTTCGCTTGTCTACGTGCTCTCACAACGGGTTTTGTATCCGAATACGGCTATATATTTCAGGATGCCGTAGTTTATAGAAAATCATCAGTAGAGTGCCAGTGATATTTGTGATCTGGATCAATACAACGGTATATAGCTACGAAAATTTAACCAAATACCTTATTTAATATCATTGCTGTAAAAGCGGTTTTTAGATAAAAGCCCCGAGGATTAGTCATTTTTAAGCTACCATCCTCTGAAATGCTGTGAGTCATCGCCTTACTATTCGCGGCTTTGGGTCGTAATTGGAGAACTTCCCCATGCCTTGCTGTGAGTTTTTCTACTTTACCGAGGGCAATCAATTCCATGATTTCTTCCCAATCCTGTTGCAGTAATGCTTGCTCCTGCGGGTCTGGTTCCCACAGTGTGGGCGTGCCAATGCGGCGCTCTCCCACTGGAATATGCCGCTCACCCTCTACAGGTACCCACAATACTCGCTGCAACTTGTGACACACTAAGCTGTTTTGCCAGGTTAACCCTTCGATGTTGGTCAGTGGCGCGACACATACATAAGTGGTTTCTAGTGGCTTGCCATGGTTATCAATGGGAATCGTTTTTAGCTCAACGCCAAGATGAAGAAAATCCTGCTCAGGTTTGGAACCTGCCGTGGCACCTAATTCCATTTCAATGAGTTGCCCAACCCAACCTTTATCGCGTTTTAGGTTGTTGGGGACATTAATACCGCGATGAGTGGCAATTTGCGCCAAAGAAATGCCTGCCATCATATTAGCGCGTTTGAGCAATTCGCTCAGATTTTGAGGGGGAATAATAGATTTCATAGGAGAATTTTACTGGAAAATGGGCGCTTAGCAACCAAGGTTAAAAAATGAACACTTGAAAATGAATAAGTTAACCTCCCTACTAATGTTATTAAGTTTTTGATCTTTAATGGTTTATCTGGGTTCTGAACGAGTGTTATTAAAAGTGTTCAAAGTTACTCTCGGCTTTCCCTTGCGTTTCTCACATATTTATCCACAGATATTATGGATAACTCACAACAGCGGTGTCTTTAACTTAATAAAAAGCTTGAGTCAATGGTGAAAAGTCGCATTTTTTCACGCTAATGTGGGTAATTTTGGGTGTGTTTTGTGTATAACATTTCAGTTTCGCAGGGGGGAAATTACAGAGTTTGTATTAGGTTAAAAAGTGAGCTTTTATTTGTTGGGTGGAAAATATGATAAACAATATTTATCTATTGATATGATTATTAAGTATTTTTATAGTTTCTCTTGAGATTTTGTCGCTTAACCTGTTTGATGTTTTTTGAGCGATATACCGAGTTTGTCCTAGTTTCAAACAGAGATATCCACAGAAAATGTGGATATCCCCCAGCTTAATGGCGAACAATTGTTGATAAAGTAGTAAGTTGAAAGTATTTATCCAAAGATTAGCTGAAAATAGAGGTTTGCCGCGAGACGGGCTTTGTGAAACAATCGGTTTATTAAAATTTATCCTTATTTGGAGTCCATGTGATTGATAGCGACGGCTTTCGCGCAAATGTGGGCATAATAATTTGTAACAGATACGGCCAAGTCATGTGGGCCAGGCGTTTCGGACAACATTCATGGCAGTTTCCTCAGGGGGGAGTCGATGATGGTGAATCGGCAGAAGAGGCGATGTACCGTGAATTGTATGAGGAAGTTGGTTTAAGACCCGAGCATGTCACTGTATTAACCTCGACGCGTTCTTGGCTGAGGTATCGTTTACCTAAACGATTAGTGAGACAGGACAGTAAGCCCGTGTGTATTGGCCAAAAGCAAAAGTGGTTTCTGTTACAACTCAAAAGCCAAGATAGTGCGATTAATTTAAGTTCTTCAGGCCATCCTGAGTTTGACGATTGGCGCTGGGTAAGTTATTGGTATCCAGTGAGGCAGGTTGTCTCATTTAAGCGTGATGTTTATCGTAAGGTCATGAAAGAATTTGCGGTAACGGCATTGTCATTCCAAACCCAAGAAATTCCGAAGAAGCGGGTAAGGCAAAAGACTACGGGCTGATTTTCAAAAGAGGATTGAAAACAGTGTTAAATACGCTTAGGGATATTACTCAAGCTGTGGCTTCTGCCCACAGCTTAGAAACCGCATTAGAAGTCCTTGTTTCATCGACCAAAGCTGCGATGGAAACCCAATGTTGTTCAGTTTATATCCTAGAGCAGCAAGAACTCGTTTTATCGGCAACCGATGGCCTGGAAAAGAGCGCTGTGGGTCGAGTACGTATGCCGTTAACGCAGGGATTGGTCGGCTTAGCCGCCGAGCGCGAAGAGGCGGTGAATTTAGCGGATGCGCGTTTGCACCCACGCTTTAAGCTTTTTCCTGAGGTCGCCGAAGAAGAATATCGTGCCTTTTTAGCCGTTCCGATCATTTATCAAAAAGCCGTTGTGGGTGTGATTGTGGTGCAGCAGGCCAGTGCACGGCAATTTAGCGAAGGGGAAGAAGCCTTTTTAATGACCCTCGCTGCACAGTTAGCGATGGCAATTCGGGGATTAAAGCAAAAAGCACAGGTCAGTTCACTCCATCAACAGATTTTATTTCAAGGTACCTCTGCATCCAGTGGTATCGCAATTGCGCATGCTTTCGTCTTAGGGGGCGAAATATCCCTTGAGCAACCCGATATTCGTTGTGAAGATATCGTCTTAGAATCTAACCGATTAGTCGCTGCGATGGGGCGTTGTAAAGAGGCTATAGGTGCATTATCTCAGCGTTTTGACCGTGAGCAGGATGAAGAAGTCGCCTCTATATTCAATGCATTACAACTGCTGCTCGACGATGCCAGCCTAGGGGGAGAATATGCCCGTGAGGTGTTACTCGGCTGGGAAGCCGAATCTGCGGTGAGCCGGGTTTCGCTGCGTTATATTCAACAGTTTTTAGCAATGGAAGACCCTTATCTTAAAGAGCGGGCGAGTGATATCCGAGATCTTGGGCAAAAGGTATTAAGGCAATTAATTGAGCCTGAGCGATTAGAGCTCGAACCCGATAAGCCGGTTATTTTAGTGACCAAAGAGGCCGATGCTACGATGTTGGCTGAGTTTCCACGGCAAAAATTAGCGGGGATTGTGACTGAGCTCGGCGGGGTAAACTCCCATGCGGCGATTTTAGCTCGGGCACTTGGCGTACCTGCGATTACAGGGGTTGAACAACTACTTTCCGCCGATATTGATCAAAAGCTGTTAGTCGTCAATGCCAGTCGTGGGCAACTTATGGTGTCGCCATCGCCCGCCATTGTCAGCGAATATCGCAGTCTTATCTCGGCGCAGAAGGCGTTGCAGCGCCAATATGCACAGGAGTTAACGTTACCCTCAGTGATGCTTGATGGTAAGCGAATACGTTTATATCTCAATGCGGGTCTGCTCAGTGGCGTTGCCTCGGAAATCGCTGAAGGCGCCGATGGTATCGGGCTCTATCGCACCGAAATCCCCTTTATGTTGCAGCAGCGTTTTCCGAGTGAATCTGAGCAGGTCAAGGTTTATCAGCAGGTACTCTCCGCGGCTTCAGGTCGCCCTGTCGTGATGCGAACCCTCGATGTTGGTGGTGATAAGCCTCTACCTTACTTTCCGATTAAAGAAGATAACCCTTTCCTCGGTTGGCGTGGCATTCGATTGTCGCTTGATCATCCTGAATTGTTTCTTGTGCAGTTAAGAGCTATGTTGCAGGCTGGCGCCGAGGGCAAGCAGTTAAGTATTTTATTGCCGATGGTTAGTAACCTAGATGAAATTGATCAAGCGTTAGCCTATTTAGAGCAGGCCCATGTTGAACTCAAAAATGATGTGAATAGCAACATCAAAATGCCGCGCATTGGCATCATGCTCGAAGTGCCCGCAATGCTATATCAGTTAGACGAAGTGGCAAAGAGGGTGGATTTTGTGTCAGTTGGCAGTAACGATTTGACCCAATATTTACTCGCGGTTGATCGCAATAATCCGCGGGTCAGTTCATTATTTGATAGCTATCATCCTGGAATTTTGCGGGCTTTACATCAGGCAAGATTAGATTGTGAGTATCACCATCTTGATATCAGTATTTGTGGTGAATTAGCTGGCGAACCCATGGGAGCTATTTTGCTGGTCGCTATGGGATACCACCAATTAAGTATGAATCAGGGCAGTTTAGCACGGATTAATTATCTATTGCGCCGCGTTTCTGGCGAGGATTTAGCACAGCTATTGGCGCAGGCCTTGAGTTTGTCAAACGGTTTCCAAGTGCGTGAGCTGGTTAAAGAATATTTGACCCTGCAGGGTCTTGTAACAATTCTTAATTAACTAATGCCATGTTTTGCTTTAAGCTAAGGCCCTCAATTTATCACGCTCTAGGTACTCGTGTGGATAGTTTGTTGTTGGTGTTCTTTATTTGTTTGGCTTTAGGTGCATTTGTTGGCTTTATGGCAGGATTATTAGGTATCGGTGGCGGCTTGATTGTGGTGCCAGCACTGCTTTATATTTTGCCATCGGTCGGTATTAGCTCTACTCAGCTCCCCCATATTGCGATTGCCACTTCGCTAGCCGCCATTATTCTCACTTCTATTTCGTCGGCACGTGCCCACCATAAGCGCGGTAATGTGCCTTGGGATTTATTCAAATCAATGTTACCGGGCCTGATTATAGGCGCGCTGGCTTCAGGTTTTATTGCTGAGCGTATTCCCGCTGATACTTTACAGAAAGGTTTTGCCATCTTTGTGATTTTAATGACAATTCAAATGGCTTATCCCGTTAAGGCCGAATCAAATCGTCAATTACCTAATTCAGTAGTGCTTTTTGTTGTATCGGCTTTGGTTGCGGTTTTGGCCGGTTTGACAGGGATAGGTGGCGGTATACTGATAGTGCCATTTTTGACTTTTTATGGTTTACAGATGCGTCAAGCCGTGGGTTTTTCTGCTGCGATGGGCTTCTTAATCTCTCTTTCTGGCAGTTTCGGCTATATTATTGCAGGAATGAATGCCCCTGAGTTGCCTTATGGTACCTTAGGCTATATCTATTTACCTGCATTGTTTGGTTTAGTTATCACTTCTGTCTTGATGGCGCCCGTGGGCGTAAAAGCGGCGAGCACTTGGCCAACACCTGTACTTAAAAAGATATTTGCACTTTTGCTCCTTTGTGTCGGCCTCAAATTAATTCTGAGCTGATTTTTAGTATTTAGCCCTCAATTTGAGGCTGTTGATGGATAAGTTATGGCATTGAATTTTCCCAATATCGATCCTGTGATCGTAAAGTTTGGTCCCTTTGATATTTTTGGACAAACCTTTGAACCCGCCCTGCGATGGTACGGATTTACATACTTAGTGGGTTTTGTAGCGGCGATGTGGTTACTCAATCGCCAAGCTGATCGGTCTAATGGTTTATGGTCCAGAGAACAGGTTTCTGATTTACTGTTTTATGGCTTTTTAGGGGTGATATTGGGTGGCCGCATTGGCTATGTACTCTTTTATCATTTTGATTACTTTCTTGCTAGCCCAATGTATTTGTTCAAAATTTCAGAGGGTGGTATGTCCTTCCATGGCGGTTTGATAGGGGTGATTACCGCCATGATTTATATCACATGGAAGCAAAAGCGCACCTTTTTTGCCGTAGCGGATATGGTGGCTCCTGTTGTGCCTATTGGGTTAGGAGCGGGTCGTATCGGTAACTTTATTAATGGTGAGTTATGGGGGCGCGTTACCGATGTTCCTTGGGCTATGGTGTTCCCAAGCGGTGGTCCTGAGCCACGCCATCCATCACAACTCTATCAATTTGCCCTTGAAGGTGTTGCTTTATTCCTACTTCTCTATTGGTTCAGTAAGCGTACGAAGAAAGTCGGCGCTGTGTCGGGCATGTTCCTACTCGGATACGGCATTTTCCGCGTAATTGTCGAAACCGTAAGACAACCTGACGCGCAGTTAGGCCTCTATTGGGGCTTGATGACAATGGGACAGATCCTCTCGGTGCCGATGATCCTCTTCGGTTTATATTTAATTCTTCGTCCAGAGGGTAAGCAGTAATGCAACAGTATTTAGACTTAATGAAACACATCTTAGCCGAAGGTGTGGATAAATCAGACCGAACAGGTACGGGTACTCGCTCGGTTTTTGGTTATCAAATGCGTTTCGATTTGAGTAAGGGTTTTCCTTTAGTCACCACGAAAAAGTGCCATATGCGCTCCATCATTCATGAGCTGTTGTGGTTCCTAAAGGGCGATACCAATATTGCTTATCTGCGTGACAATAAAGTCAGTATTTGGGATGAATGGGCCGATGAAAACGGCGATTTGGGCCCTGTGTATGGTGCGCAATGGCGCAGCTGGCCGACCCAAAGTGGTGAGGCTATCGATCAAATTTCGCAGGTTATTGCGCAAATTAAATCGCAACCTGACTCGCGTCGTTTGATCGTATCGGCTTGGAACGTTGGTGAGTTGGATAAAATGGCTCTGGCTCCTTGCCATGCGTTTTTCCAATTCTATGTTGCTGATGGCAAATTATCCTGTCAGCTGTACCAGCGTAGTTGTGATGTGTTTTTAGGGTTGCCCTTTAATATCGCCAGCTATGCACTATTGACCATGATGGTGGCGCAACAATGCGACTTAGCTTTAGGTGACTTTGTTTGGACGGGGGGGGATACCCACTTGTATTCCAACCACATGGAGCAAACAGCGTTGCAGTTGAGCCGCGAGCCTAGACCCTTACCGACGATGACCATTCTGCGTAAACCTGCCTCGATTTTTGATTATCAATTCGACGATTTTGCATTGAGCAACTACGATCCTCACCCACATATCAAAGCGCCTGTCGCCGTTTAACGGCGATTTTATCGACAAACACCTCGGAATAGCCGAGGTGTTGTCTCGAAACTAACGATTATACTTGCTTATTTTCTTCGTCTACACTCAATCCATCGTGATTTTTTGGGAGTGCAAGATGGAAAAAGCAATTAGAAATTTTTTGAGCCAAGAGTCGGCAGGTGGCATCCTCTTATTAATTGCCGTGGCCTTTGCCATGTTAATGGCGAATTCTCCTCTGGCTGGATTCTATCAAGGTTTTCTCGGTACTGAAGTTCAAGTACGAGTTGGCGCGCTCGATCTGCATAAGCCATTGTTGTTGTGGATTAACGATGGTTTGATGGCATTGTTTTTCTTGCTGATTGGTTTAGAAGTTAAACGTGAGCTATTGGAAGGGGCACTATCGAGTGTGGCTCAGGCCTCATTGCCAACCTTCGCAGCCATTGGTGGCATGTTAGTGCCAGCGGGTATTTACCTGTTATTTAACTATGGCGATCCTATCACACAAGCAGGTTGGGCAATCCCAGCTGCGACAGATATTGCTTTTGCTTTGGGGATCATGGCTTTACTGGGTAGCCGCGTGCCTGTGGCGTTAAAGGTTTTCCTGCTGGCGTTAGCCATCATTGACGATTTAGGCGTTATTGTGATTATCGCGCTTTTCTACAGCAGTGATCTATCAACCGTTAGCTTAATTATTGCCAGCATTGCGATTGTTGGTTTGGTTGCCTTAAACCGCAAGGGCGTGACCTCATTAGCCCCTTATGGAGTACTCGGACTAATTCTGTGGGTGGCTGTACTTAAGTCTGGTGTGCATGCCACATTAGCGGGTGTCATTATTGCTTTCTGTATTCCTCTGCGAGCAAAAGATGGCAGTTCGCCTTCTGAGCATTTAGAGCATAGTTTGCATCCTTGGAGCACTTTCCTGATCCTGCCAGTGTTCGCCTTCGCCAATGCTGGGGTCGCTTTAGGAAACATGAGTTTAGATACGCTAATGTCCCCTGTACCAGTGGGGATTGCATTGGGACTCATGCTAGGTAAGCCGATTGGTGTGATGTTGTTTAGTTTTGTCGCCGTCAAACTTAAGTTAGCACAATTGCCTGATGGTATTGGTTGGAAACAAATTGCGCCAGTGGCAGCGATGTGTGGTATCGGTTTTACCATGTCAATGTTTATTGCTTCGTTGGCATTTGAGCAGGCAGACCCTATGTTTGGTGATTTAGCACGCCTAGGCACCTTAATGGGCTCAATTTTTGCGGCCTTAATCGGGTATTTCTGGTTATCAAAAGTGTTACCTAAAAAAGGAGTATAACTATGATAAATATGAAATTGGTAGGAATTGCAGCATTGTTTACATTCTCTTCAAGCGCCATGTCGACGCAAATTGATGCCTGTAACAAGGATGTCACATCACAAACCTGCCAAAGCTACCTTGAGGGAATCGTCGATGGGGCATTGATGTTTAAACCTGAAGCATTAGGCGCAAGGCTTGAAACCAATGGCTATGAGTCTCGGGCATTAAAGTACCGAGGCGGAAAACGTTTCCAAGAGGCAAACCGCACTTATTGTGCTAGTCGTATCCCTGACCGTGACAGTCTCGTTTCAGGGGTAACGGAAGCGGTTAGCACTGGCACAGCCGCAGATTTAGAGCAACTTCAAGGGATAGTGGTTAACTTATTGGATTGCCAGCGTTTAAAATAGAAGTATTGACTCATTATTGTTAAGCTGAGTCATTGCTACCCGATTTGCCACAGCATCAATGGCTGTGGCATCCCTAATAGGAAGCTCATTGGCGATGCTGCATCTCAATTACAACCATCTCTACTACTTTTGGATGATCAAGAAGAAGGGCTCTGTGGCTAAGGCGGCAGAAGCCCTTTATTTGACTCCCCAAACCATTACCGGTCAAATTCGTGCCTTAGAAGACAGGCTAAACGGCAGTTTATTTAAACGTGTCGGACGTAACCTAGAGGCCACTGAGCTTGGAGAACTCGTCTTTCGCTATGCCGATAGGATGTTTTCCTTAAGTTATGAGATGCTTGATTTGCTTAATTATCAAAAAGATAATGCCATTCTATTTGAGGTCGGAATTGCCGATGCGTTATCAAAAGCTTTATCAAGCCGAGTGTTGCTCTCGGTTGTGCCTAATGATGGTTCCATGCACCTTGCCTGTTATGAAGCGACTCACGAAAGCTTAATGTCCCGTTTACGCGAGCATAAACTGGATATGATCCTCTCCGATTGTGCGGGTGAGTCGCTTAAATATCCCGAAATTCTATCGAAAAAACTGGGTGAGTGTGGCGTGAGTTTCTTTTCCGCTGAAACTTATAGCGCGGATTTTCCCGCCTGTTTAGAGCAAGGCCAACTATTGATCCCTGGCCGCAGAACTTCGCTCGGTCAGCAATTATATCGTTGGTTTGATGAGCAAAATCTCAACGTGAGTATTTTAGGTGAGTTTGACGATGCGGCCATGATGAAGGCTTTTGGCTACCTTAAACGTGGGATCTTTGTAACGCCTTCGGTTTATCCGCAAGAAGTGGTTTCCCATGGTATGCATTTACTCGGTGAAACACTCGATGTGAAAGAAGAATACCATGTGATGTTTGCCGAGCGAATGATCCAGCATCCTGCGGTTAAGCGCCTGTTAGAAACTGATTTTAGTGATTTATTTGCTGGATTAGATACCCAAGTGCAGCAGTGTTAAACTGAGTTTCCACGCTACTCGCATCGACACTCAACTGACTGAACTGGTAGACTAAGGCGAATTTTGTTTTGGGAGAAATTAACTTGGAGTTAATGAATATTGCTCGGGTCCGCTGGGCATGCCGCCGCGGAATGCTCGAATTGGACGTGTTGTTCCAGCCTTTCGTTGACAACGTTTATCAGGACTTGTCAGATGAAGATAAAGTCTTGTTTATTCGTTTGCTTGAGTGTGAAGATCCTGAATTATTTGCATGGTTTATGGGCCATGAAGTATGCCCAGATCCTGAGCTTGCCCGTATGGTAGTGCAAGTCCGTGGACGAGCGGCGCCATAGTTTTAGTGTAAAAGCCTCCTTCGACCAACGACTGTCGTTGGTCGTTTTTGTTTGTGTTTGCGTTAGTTCTTTACTTATTTGGCCACAGTCTGAACACCCATTATGGTTTGGGCTTAAGTTGGTATTTGCCCTATTGGTGGTGAGCTTTTTGAGTTATCAGCTATGGCGGCTGAGGACATGGTCTTGCCGTTTTGAACTCAATGGCAAAGGGGGGGGATGGTTATCTACTGGCGAGGATTTTCGCGTATTATCGCGAACTTGGATAACGCCTTTTATCTGCCTTGTTTACTATGAATCTGGCGATAAGGTGCATCTTTTACCCCTTTGGGCAGACATGTTTAGTGATGATGACTATCGCCATTTATGTCGTCTATTATTCAAAGCGAAAAATAACTATCGAGTCCAAACGCTAATCCCTAATCGGTGTGCTCGGATTTGAAAACTTGCCGTCATCAAAGTAACGCGGGCTAAATCTGGGTAAGATTTAGCCCGCGTTACCTGCTTAAGTTAAGCGACAAGCTTATTTTTCAGGTTGCAAAATGGTCGGTAGCGGTGAATCTAACTTTTCAGGATGATCAATATTGTAGTGCAGGCCACGGCTTTCTTTGCGATCCATCGCGCAGCGGATAATCAGTTCCGCCACTTGCACTAAGTTACGCAGTTCAAGCAAATTATTACTGACTCTGAAGTTGCTGTAATACTCTTGGATTTCTTGCTGTAACATCAAGCAGCGGCGTAGCGCGCGCTCCAAACGCTTATCTGAGCGAACGATACCCACATAGTCCCACATAAACAGGCGCAGTTCGTGCCAATTGTGGGCAATAACCACTTCTTCATCCGAGTTGGAGACTTTACTCTCATCCCATGCAGGAATGAGCCCGGGTAATGGGATCTTGTGTAGTTGGCTCTCAATATCTTCAGAGGCTGCACGGGCAAACACGAGACACTCAAGCAGTGAGTTACTGGCAAGGCGATTGGCGCCATGTAAGCCAGTATAAGCAACTTCACCAATGGCATAAAGACCATTGAGATCGGTTTGACCATGTAGGTCAGTCATGACGCCACCGCAGGTATAGTGGGCAGCGGGAACCACTGGAATGGCGTCCTTAGTAATATCGATACCGAGTTCTAAGCAGCGACTGTAAATGGTCGGGAAATGCTTCATCACAAAGTCAGCATCTTTATGGCTGATATCCAGATACACACAATCTGCACCGAGACGTTTCATCTCATAGTCGATGGCGCGGGCAACGATGTCTCGAGGTGCTAACTCAGCGCGTTCATCAAAGTCTGGCATAAAGCGGCTGCCATCAGGGCGACGTAAATAAGCACCTTCACCGCGCAATGCTTCGGTCAGCAGGAAATTGCGCGCATCGGCATGGTAAAGACAGGTTGGATGAAATTGATTGAATTCCATATTGGCAACGCGGCAACCTGCACGCCAAGCCATCGCAATACCATCACCGCTAGCGACATCGGGATTGGAAGTATACTGGTAAACCTTGGAGCTACCACCAGTGGCTAAGGCGACAAATTTAGCCTTGATCGTTTCCACCTGCTCAGCATTACGGTTCCACACATAGGCACCTAATACGCGATTACCAGGGCGGTTTAACTTGCGAGTGGTGATAAGGTCGATGGCGTTATAGCGCTCTAAAACTTGGATATTTGGGTGGTCGAGGGCACGTTCTTGTAGCGTAGTTTGTACCTCTTTGCCTGTCGCATCCGCAGCATGCAGAATGCGTCTATGGCTATGACCGCCTTCACGCGTAAGGTGATAAGGTGCATCCTTGGGATTATTGCCTGCAGCTTCTTCTTTATCGAAGGCGACCCCACATTCGATAAGCCATTGCATTGCACTCTTGGCATTTTCGGCGGTAAAAGTCACCACGTCTTTATCACACAAACCTGCACCAGCGACTAATGTATCGGCCACGTGGGATTCAATCGTGTCACTTTCATCGAAGACAGAGGCGATACCGCCCTGGGCGTAGTATGTTGACCCTTCACTGAGTGGGCCTTTTGAGAGCAGAATTACGTTTGCTTTTTCAGCAAGATGCAAAGCTAGTGTCAGACCTGCGGCACCGCTACCTATGACTAATATGTCAGATTGGTGTTCAACTACTTGTTTCATCGGGTATCATGCTATGACTGAGAGTATCATCTATGGTAAACCAACTGACGAATTATGGGTACTTTCCTTTTAACCTTACTTTTTTTGTATAATTTTTAGAACTTTTTCAAAGTACGCGAGTCTACATAAGTGAATATGATTCGAGCGACTGAGAAATCAGCATTTTAGATTTGGGAGAAGTCGGCTCGGATGAGTGGACAAATAAGTGATCAACAATTAGTTGAGCGCGTACAACGGGGTGATAAAAACGCTTTTAACCTGTTAGTGCTTAAATATCAGAGTAAAGTGATTAGCTTGATTTCACGCTATGTGCGTAACCAAGCAGATGTTACTGATGTAGCACAGGAAGCGTTTATCAAAGCTTATCGAGCTTTGCCAAACTTTCGCGGAGAAAGTGCGTTTTATACCTGGTTGTACCGAATAGCCGTTAATACGGCAAAGAATTACCTCGTGTCTCAGGGGCGTAGAGCTCCTGCAAATGATGTGGATGCTGAGGATGCCGAATATTACGAAGGCAGTGATGCGCTAAAGGAGTTTGCCTCCCCAGAGCGACTAATGTTATCGGACGAAATCAAAAAAGTGGTTTTCGAAACTTTAGAAACATTGCCTGAAGAATTACGTATGGCAATTTCATTGCGTGAACTTGATGGGATGAGTTACGAAGATATTGCCATCATCATGGATTGCCCTGTAGGAACGGTAAGATCTCGTATCTTTCGCGCCCGTGAAGCAATCGATAAAAAGCTCCAGCCTTTGCTGGAAGAGTAAATTCTTATTTTAAGAAAACCCTTAAATTTAGACAGGTGAACAATGGATAAATTAGGTCAAGAATGGGTATCAGCCGCTGTCGATGGAGAGACAGATGTGCAGACGATGGCAGAACTTGCTGCCGATACGCATTCACATAATAAGTGGCGTAACTATCATTTGATAGGTGATGCTATGCGGGGGGAATTACCCCAGACTATGGCATTCGACCTTAGTGCAAGTATTGCTGCAGCAATTGATCTTGAGCCTGCCATTGTCTCGCCTCAAGTCACAGCACCTGAAGTCACAACGGTTCCGCAGCAAGTGGCTGTAAATGAAGGCCAAAGCCGTGTTGTGCCGCTATTTAAGCAGTTTGGTCAGTATGCGATTGCAGCAACCGTGGCAATGTTTGCCATTGTCGGTGTGCAAAACTTCAATCAAACGGCCGATGATGCAACGTCGCCATCGCCTGTGCTCATCACTCGTCCTTTAGTCGGTAGTGCTTCCCCTGTAAGCTTACAGACGGGGCCTGTGCAACAAAATCAGAGCTACACCAATGATCAAATGAATGAGCAACGTCGTAGAATTAACACGTATATTCAGGATCATATGTTACAACAACGATTGAATACGGGGGCCGTTGTAGAAGACAATAGCGAGGTTATTCCCGTTCCTGTCAATCAGTAGTAAGGAGTTAGCTTGCGTCTAATCCTGTTGGCTTTATTGGCCTTGGTATTTCCTGCGGTGGCGCAGGAAGATATGCCTGCTAAAGTCTGGCTTGAGAAAATGAGCCAGGCTTTAAAAGAGAAAGAGTTCAAAGCATCGATTATACAACTTCAGGCCGATCATATTCGGCCTTTGGTTTATCTTCACGGTAAAGTAAATAATCAAGAAGTCGCGTTTCTTGAATACCTCAATGGCCCACCTAAAAACGCGGTGCGTGTAGGCAATCGAGTGACCTTTATTGAGCATGACCAACCCGCCTACAGTATCCTCTCTAATCATATTCAGGGTGTATGGCCAGCAGCTTTTTCATCCCAAATGAGTGATTTGGAAGTCGGCTATCAATTTGTGATGGGAGGCCGCACTCGTATTGCGGGGCGCCCTGGGCAAATGATTCGTTTATTGCCTAATGACGAATACCGATATGGATTCCAAATTTGGCTGGATATGGACACTTACCTGCCGCTCAGATATGACATGTTGACTCAAGATAAGCAATTGCTTGAACAACTAATGGTGATTGAATTAATTGAATTTAGCGAGCCGCCATCGATTTTACAGGAGGCTTACAAGCAAGAATGGCCCGCGGTTATCGATCAGGCTGAACGTCAAGATGGACAAAATTGGCAGTTTTCTTGGCTACCCGCAGGCTTTAGTGTGGTGGTGCGTGATCACCATCGTTTGATTGGCAGCCATGAGGCGGTTGAATATATTGCCTTAACCGACGGTTTAGCCAATATTTCTATCTATGTTGCTCGGGCTGGGTCAACGCCATTGCCTGAAGAGTTAATTACGCGCAATGGTCTGTCCTTGGTGGCTGAAAAAGTCGGTAATGCCGAAGTGGTGGCTGTGGGTAAAGTGCCAACAGAGACCTTAGCCCGTATCGCAAAAAGTTTGATGTTAAAATAGGGCATTTCATCATGATGGAAGAAGTGGCGAGGGTAGTCGCTTGCGATAATCAAGGTTGGCTCACCGTTGAGGTTGAACTTAAAAGCACCTGCAAGAGTTGCAATAGCAGTGAATCTTGCGGCACTTCTGCAGTTGCTCAAGCTTTTTCTTCAAAAACTCAACAATTCTCCATTCAAAGTGAACGTACCTGCGAGGTTGGTGAACTGCTGAAACTGGGGCTACCTGAGAGTGTGATCCTCAAAGCGGCGGCGTTGGTTTATTTGATGCCCCTGCTTGGCTTATTTTTGGGCGCCTTATCAGGGCAGTTTTTTGCAGGTCTATTTCAAATCAATGCTGATCTCAGTGCGATAGGGTTCGCAGCTTTAGGTGCTATCACTGCGTGGTTGATTGGAAAACGTAAGGCAAAACAGCTTGAAGTAGATTCGCAACCTGTCATTTTGGCTTATTTAGGTGCAGGGATCAGTTTAGAGAAATTACCCGTTTAATTTCATCTTGTTATCTACTTCATCTAAACAGTAAACTCTCTTGGCCGGCTGCATTTTTCGACATAAAGAGAACTATGAGTGAATCTGATTGGTATTGAATCCGCAATCAGGTACAATTTCCCACCTTTGAACCGTATCCATTTTTCAGTATTAGTCATAGCAGCATAATGAAACACATTAGAAACTTCTCAATTATTGCCCATATCGACCATGGTAAATCGACGCTGTCAGATCGTCTTATTCAGGTTTGTGGCGGTTTAAGCGACCGTGAAATGGATGCCCAAGTTCTTGATTCTATGGATCTAGAGCGTGAACGCGGTATTACCATTAAGGCGCAGAGCGTTACGTTGGAATATAAAGCCAAAAATGGCGAAATATACCAACTCAACTTTATTGATACCCCAGGTCACGTTGACTTTTCCTATGAAGTATCTCGTTCATTAGCGGCCTGTGAGGGCGCGCTGCTCGTGGTTGATGCTGGCCAAGGCGTTGAAGCTCAGACGCTGGCAAACTGTTACACCGCGCTGGATATGAATCTAGACGTCGTGCCCATTCTGAACAAAATCGACTTACCTCAGGCTGATCCTGAGCGCGTTGCCGCCGAGATCGAAGACATCGTTGGTATCGATGCGATGAACGCTGTGCGTTGTTCTGCAAAAACCGGTGTGGGTATTGATGATGTATTAGAAGTCATCGTCGAGCAAATTCCGCCGCCAGAAGGCAACCCGGATGCGCCGCTACAAGCCCTTATTATTGACTCTTGGTTTGACAGTTACTTAGGCGTTGTTTCTTTAGTGCGTATTAAACACGGCGTGCTGAAGAAAGGCGATAAGTTCAAGGTGATGTCTACTGGACAAAACCACACTGCGGATCGTGTCGGTATTTTCACGCCAAAACAAACCGATAAAACCGAGCTGAAAACCGGTGAAGTTGGTTTTGTTATCGCAGGGATTAAAGAAATTCACGGTGCGCCCGTCGGTGATACTTTAACACTGGCTAAAAATGGTGCCGATAAGCCATTACCTGGCTTTAAAAAAGTGAAGCCACAGGTTTATGCCGGTGTGTTCCCGATTTCTACCGATGAATATGAAAACTTCCGTGATGCACTGAACAAACTCAGCCTGAACGATGCCTCATTGTTCTTTGAACCTGAAAGTTCATCTGCGTTAGGCTTTGGTTTCCGTATTGGCTATTTAGGCCTGCTCCACATGGAAATCATTCAAGAACGGTTAGAGCGCGAATATGATCTTGACCTGATCACCACCGCACCCACAGTAGTCTATGAAGTGCTAATGACTAGTGGTGAAACCATCTATGTTGATAACCCAGCAGATTTACCTGCAATTAACAACATCGAAGAAATGCGTGAGCCGATTGTTGAAGCCAACATTTTAGTACCCAAAGAATACTTAGGTAACGTGATTACCCTGTGTATCGAAAAACGCGGAACTCAAGTGAACATGGTTTACCACGGTAACCAAGTGGCCGTGACATACCATCTGCCAATGGCGGAAGTGGTAATGGACTTCTTTGACCGCTTAAAATCAACTAGCCGTGGTTATGCGTCATTAGAATACAACTTTATCCGCTTCGATCCTGCGGACATGGTGCGTTTAGATATTCTGATCAACGGCGACCGTGTGGATGCGCTGGCGATGATTATTCACCGTTCGAATATTCGTCACCGTGGTTTAGCGCTGGTTGAGAAGATGAAAGAGCTTATTCCGCGGCAGATGTTTGATATCGCGATTCAAGCTGCTGTCGGTAGCCAAATTATTGCCCGTTCTACCGTAAAAGCGTTACGTAAAGACGTAACGGCTAAGTGTTATGGTGGTGACGTTTCTCGTAAGAAGAAACTCTTAAATAAACAAAAAGAGGGTAAGAAACGGATGAAACAAGTCGGTAACGTTGAGGTGCCACAGGAGGCATTCTTAGCGGTACTTAAGCTAAACGAGTAACACTCGATAAATACCATTTAGCTACTATTGCGCCGCAGTTTGCGGCGCTTTATTTAGCTTATCGTATGTTTTGTGGTGTTTTTTAAGAAATACGGTAAGTTAACTAAAGTTCGCGTGTCGAAACACAATATTCGCTAAGTTTGGATCTTTACATTTCAAGGCAGGAGTTCAATAAGCAATGGCAGCCTATTTTTCCATTATTTTAGTGCTAGTCACCCTGATTTCAGGGCTGATCTGGTTAGTCGATGTGCTGGTATTTGCGCCTAAACGCGCTGCCCGTCTGCTTTTGGCTAAGGAGTCAAACGCGAGTTTAACCGAGGAAGCAGAGTATAGCATCATGCGTGAGTCGACCATTGTCGAAACTGCGCACTCCATCTTTCCTGTGATTGCCTTTGTGCTCATCCTGCGTTCGTTTATTTATGAACCATTCCAAATCCCATCAGGTTCTATGATGCCAACCCTGTTAGTGGGCGATTTTATTTTGGTGGAAAAGTTTAGTTATGGTCTAAAAGATCCCGTTTGGCGCACAAAACTGATTGAAACGGGCGAGCCAAAACGGGGTGATGTGATTGTCTTTAAATACCCTGAGAATCCTCAGATTGACTATATCAAGCGTGTGGTGGGCTTACCGGGTGATAGGATTATCTACCGCAACAAGCAGTTAATGATCCAGAAAGCCTGTGGCGTAGAGCAAACCCAGTGCCCAGAGCCAGAACTCGTGGCGCGCACTGAAGTGAGTCGTGGTGATTTCAGCCAAGATGGTGTGCCTTTACTCCGCTATAAAGAACAGCTCGGTGAAGTGGCTCACGATATTTTAATCAACCCAAGTCGTCCGGATATGCTGGGTTACTTCAAGCGTGATGGCGATTTACCCGCGGGTGAATTCCTTGTTCCTGAAGGCCATTACTTTGCAATGGGCGACAACCGTGATAACAGTACTGACAGCCGTTTCTGGGGGGTTGTGCCTGAAGAAAATCTTGTCGGTAAAGCGGTTGCTATCTGGATCAGTTTTGAGTTTGACCGTACTAAAGCCGACTTTCTCCCTACTTGGCTACCGAGCGGTATCCGTTTTGAACGTGTTGGTGGAATTCACTAGTATGGAACCGATTAAAAATTTGCCTCGTCTGTGTCGTACGTTGGGGTATGAGTTCAAGAATCTTGACCTTCTAACCCAAGCGTTGACCCATAGAAGTGCGGCAAATAAGCACAATGAACGTTTAGAGTTTTTAGGCGATTCAATTTTATCGATTGTGATTTCAGACGCCTTATATCATCAGTTTCCTAAGGCGACTGAGGGTGATTTGAGCCGGATGCGCGCCACCTTAGTACGCGGTGATACGCTCACCTTGATTGCTCAAGCATTTAAGCTCGGGGATTATTTATTTTTAGGCCCTGGCGAGTTAAAGAGTGGTGGTTTTAGGCGCGAGTCGATTCTGGCCGATGCGGTCGAGGCGATTATCGGGGCAATTTACTTAGATTCCGACCTCGAAGTGTGCCGTCAGTTGTTGCTTAATTGGTACGCCGAGCGTTTGGCTGAGATCCAACCCGGTATTAATCAAAAAGACGCTAAAACCTTACTGCAAGAATATTTACAAGGGTTAAAGAAGCCGCTACCCGATTACCAAGTAATCAATATAGAAGGCGATGCCCACGATCAAACATTCACTGTTGAATGTCGTATAGATGACTTGAGCCAAAGCGTGATAGGTGTAGCGAGTTCGCGCCGCAAAGCCGAGCAAATTGCCGCCGCTCAAGTATTGGAGTTACTGAAGAAATGACCAAAAAAACAGACTTGCCAGCAGTCGATGCCGCCAATGCGAGCAATGAGCCGAGCTTAGATGAATTACTGGCAAGGATGAATGCTGCGAGCGCTGCGGCGCCGTCAGTGCACTATGATGTAACCTACTGTGGCATGGTGGCCATTATTGGGCGCCCAAACGTAGGTAAATCGACATTGCTTAACCGTTTGCTCGGGCAAAAGATCAGTATTACCTCGAAAAAGCCGCAAACGACTCGTCATCGCATCATGGGCATTCATACCGATGGCCCACGTCAGATCGTGTTTATCGATACACCGGGCCTACATATCGAAGAGCAGCGTGCGATTAACCGTTTAATGAACCGTGCCGCGGCAAGCTCTTTAGCCGATGTGTCTATGGTAATTTTTGTGGTCGATGGTATGACTTGGACCGCCGATGATGAGATGGTGTTAAGCAAATTACGCCGCGGCGGTGAAGAGCGTAAAACCGTTTTAGCCATCAATAAAGTTGATAATATCAAAGATAAAGAAGCGCTTTTCCCTTATTTGGAAGACGTCGCTAAGAAGTATCCTTTCGATGAAATCCTGCCGATTTCAGCCAGTAAGGGCACCAATGTTAAGCGGATTTTAGAGTTGGCGGCGCAGTCTTTACCTGAAAATCCTTTCTTCTTTCCTGAAGACTATGTCACCGACCGTTCACAGCGTTTTATGGCCTCTGAAATCGTGCGTGAGAAACTGATGCGCTTTTTAGGCGATGAATTGCCTTACGATGCCACGGTTGAAATCGAGCAATTTAAGATGATGGAAAATGGCGTTTACCAAATTAACGCCCTGATCCTCGTTGAGCGCGAAGGTCAAAAGCGGATGGTGATTGGTAGCAAAGGTGAGCGTATTCGTACCATTGCGACTCAAGCCCGCCTCGATATGGAAACCTTGTTTGATAACAAGGTGTTCCTCGAAGTGTGGGTTAAGGTCAAATCCGGTTGGGCCGATGATGAACGTGCCCTGCGAAGCCTAGGTTATGGTGACGATTAATCGTCACTCATAGAGCGATAGGCCAAGCCTCATCATGAACGAGCGCGTAGAACGATGAAACGGGGTTATGTTTTACACCATCGCCCCTATCGGGAGTCTAGCGCGCTGGTCAATCTCTTGGTCGACGGTATTGGGCGTGTCGATGCCGTCGCGCGAGTAGGGAGCGGTAAACGCTCCATCAAAAGTATCCTCCAACCCTTTCAGCCGCTGATTTTTGAATTTAGCGGTAAATCTGAACTCAAGAACATCAGCCAAATTGAAGCGGCGGCTCCAGCCGTGCCTTTATCGGGTTATAGCCTGTATGCGGGCATGTATATTAATGAGTTGCTGATGCGCACCTTGTCAGTTCAGCATAATGCTGAGGCGTTATTCTTTATCTATCATCAAGCTTTAGTGGGGTTAGCGGCACAGTTTTGCGAGTCGAAACTGCGTTATCTTGAATTAGCATTGCTGCGTGAATTAGGTGCTATGCCATCCCTTATCCGTGATACTCAAGGCGAACCGCTGATCCCTGAGCATTGCTATCAACTCGTGCCAGAACTTGGCTTTCAATTTGTGCTAAACAGCCGAGCAAAGCACACCTATCAAGGGGCGATGTTAACCGCACTTAACGATAATCAATTGTTGCAAGAGCAGTTTTTAGAGGCCAAACGATTGATGCGTTCGATGTTGCAACCTCTGCTCGGTAATAAGCCACTGGTGAGTCGACAATTGTTTATTCAGGCAGCAGCTTCAAAGGTAGATGGGAATAATTAGTCTTAGCTCCTGTTTTTTAGTGTCTGCCCCAGTACAATAGGGCGCGATATCATTTTAGCCTTACCAAAAATAAAGGAGTTCCCGATGAGCCGTATCTTATTGGGTGTAAATATCGATCATATTGCGACCCTACGTCAGGCTCGCGGAACCAGTTATCCTGATCCTGTCCACGCTGCGGCCGTTGCCGAACATGCAGGCGCTGACGGTATCACCATTCATTTGCGGGAAGATAGACGTCATATCATTGACCGCGATGTGTATTTGTTGGCAAAAACCTTAAAAACGCGGATGAACTTCGAGTGTGCAGTGACTGAAGAAATGCTCAATATCGCCTGCGAAGTGAAACCCACTTACGTTTGCTTAGTGCCTGAAAAGCGCCAAGAAGTGACCACAGAAGGCGGCTTAGATGTGGCTGGTCAATTAGATAAAATCACTGCCGCTGTTAGCCGTTTAGCTGCCAATGGTATTCAAGTCTCACTGTTTATCGATGCAGATAAAACCCAAATCGATGCAGCGGTTGCTTCTGGTGCCCCTCTTATCGAAATCCATACGGGTTGCTATGCCGATGCCAAAACGGCAGATGAAGAAGCTAAAGAGCTTGAGCGTATTCGTGAAATGGCAAAATATGCCCACGGCAAGGGACTGATTGTTAACGCTGGTCATGGACTGCATTATCACAATGTGAAGCCGATTGCGGCTATCCCTGAGCTGTATGAACTCAATATTGGCCATGCCATTGTGGCCCGCGCCGCGATTGATGGCCTTGCAACAGCGGTGAAAGATATGAAGACGCTGATGTTAGAAGGTCGTCGGGGCGAATAATGGCGATCGTGGGACTGGGCACAGACATTGTTGAAATCGAGCGTATATCGGCTCATGTGGCCCGTTCTGGCGATAAGTTAGCCAAACGCGTGTTGACAGAGGCTGAGTTTGAAATCTATCAACAACATAGCCAACCCAGTCGCTATTTGGCCAAACGCTTTGCTGCAAAAGAGGCCGCAGCAAAAGCGTTAGGTACGGGCATTGGCCGTGGGGTGTCATTTCAGCATATTCATATTGGAAACACGCCAGATGGCGCGCCGACTATCGATTTTACTGAAGGCGCGCAGCAGCGCTTGACTTTGCTCAATGGTGTCGTTGGGCACATTTCAATTGCGGATGAAAAATCCTATGCTATCGCGACGGTGATCCTCGAGTCGCGCTAATAGTTTATCTTTGATGATGAAGGGAGCGTAACGCTCCCTTTTTGCTGTCTTGCGTTCGATTGCAATATTTTCATTACTTTTGCTGTTCAGTCGACTTTTTTTGGGCTAGTTTATGCGCTAAGCGTCATGTTTGGCGCAAATTTGCAGGGACTGAGTAAAAGGAGCCCAAGATGAAATCCGCCGTAGAGCAGTTATCAACCTATAAAAGTGTGCATTTAAATCCGCGCAATATTCAAACTCATTTCATTGGTATTCCATTGATTATTTGGTCGGCATTTTTATTGTTTGCGACGATCCGAATTCCCCTTGGCGATGCTGATAATGTTAACCTTGGCATGATATTAGCCATTGGCATAATGCTTTATTATCTGCGATTGCATGCTAAGTTGGCGTTGGGGCTTGCACTCTTTTTAGCGCCCGTCATCTATACCACTGAGCTAGTTGCTCATTCCGAAAATGCTTTTGGGTTGGCGATAACCGTATTTATTGTGGGGTGGATTTTTCAGCTGATTGGCCATCGATACGAGAAGGCGAAGCCCGCCTTTGTGGATGATTTAAATCAACTGTTAATTGGTCCCTTTTTCTTAATGGCTGAAGTGTATTTTATGTTGGGATTAGAGAAGCAGCTCAATGCTGAAATTACGCCCATCGCGATTGAAAAGCGCCGCGCGCTCGAAGCGCATTTAAAAACTAAATAACCTCTTGGGGGAGAGGATATCGGTTGAATGCCATTGGGGTTCAGCCGATTTTTTATATGTAGGAAAGTTAGTGTGGTGATTGATAATGCTGCGGGATAATGCGCACGGTTTTGACCATATTATCTGCTACTTCAATTACCTCGAGTGGGTAACCAGCAAGGCGTAGGCTGGTATTTTCGGACGGGATATCCTCTAAATATTCCAGAATGAGGCCGTTAAGGGTTTTAGGGCCATCCGTTGGAAAATCCCATTTCATCTCTTTATTCAAATCACGGATGGTTATACTGGCATTCACTAAATAGCTGCCATCTTGCTGGACATTGATATCTTCACTTGGCGTTGCCAACATCGAGGTGGTGAAGTCGCCAACAATCTCTTCAAGAATGTCCTCGAGCGTGACGAGCCCTTGAATATCACCGTATTCGTCAACCACGAGGCCAATGCGCTCTTTGTTGTGCTGGAAATTGGCTAATTGCACATTCAGCGGCGTACCTTCTGGAATAAAGTAGAGTTCTTTGACGGCGCGCAGCAATGAAGATTTACTGAACTGCTCTTTTGATTGCAGGCGCAAGGCATCCCGCAAATGAATAAAGCCAACGGCATCGTCAATGGTATCGCGGTAAACCAGTACGCGAGTGTGCGGACTTTGGATTACTTGGCGATTGATAAATTTAAAGTCATCGTTGACGTTAATCGCGTAGATATCTGAACGTGGCACCATGATATCTTCCACGGTGACTTTTTCTAAGTCTAAGATCGATAGCAACATTTCTTGGTGGCGCTGGGGGATCAAGGCACCAGCTTCATGAACGACTGTGCGAAGTTCTTCCTTGCTTAACGCATCACTGCTACTGATAGATTTTATGCCAACTAAACGCAGTATTCCCGTGGTGATGAAATTGACGCTGGTGACGACATAGGCAAAAATTTTTGATAGCGCAATAAGCAAATAGCTTGATGGAAAAGCGATACGTTCTGGATTTAATGCAGCAATGGTTTTAGGCGTGACCTCGCCAAAGACGAGCACGACTAATGTAAGCACACCTGATGCAATGGCGACGCCTAAATCGCCCCAAAGGCGCATACCGATAATCGTGGCGATGGACGCGGCGAGGATATTGACCAGGTTATTGCCAATCAAAATCAAGCCAATTAAGCGGTCTGGGCGTTCTAACAATTTAAGGGCTCGAATGGCACCTTTATGGCCGTTTGAGGCGAGATGCCTTAATCGATAGCGATTAAGGGTCATCATGGCGGTTTCAGAACCTGAAAAGTAGGCAGAAAAAAGGATAAGCACCAGTAAGAAGATGAGGAGTGCGCTTGTCGATATAGCGTCCAAAAATAGGCTCCAACTAGGCCAAAGTGTTTAAGTTGATACCGAGAAATAAACGGAGTGTCAAGCCAGCTTAGAGATTAACCCCCTAAGCTGACTTGAAATTATTAACTAAGAATTAACTCTTTGACAATGCGAGCACCAAAATAAGCTAAGGATAACAAGGTTGCGCCCGTTAAGGTGTAAATGACTGCGGTACGGATTTTACAGCCAACCCAATATTGCTGCCATAGCATAGCGATATACACAAACCAAGCGATGATCGACAAAATTGCCTTATGGCCTTTGCCATCGGCAAACATATCATCGAGGAAGATAAAGCCAGTGGCGAGGGATAAACTCAGTAAAATGACCCCAATAATCACCAAATGATACAGCTGCTTTTCCACTGTCATCAGCGGCGGAATGCTAGGGCTTAACATCAATTGTTTCTTTTTGAGCTTGTTTTGGATCATCGCTAATTGGATAGCGTATAGTGCGGCGATCATTAATGCACTGTAAGCCATAAGTGATAGCACAACGTGGGCTAAGACTTCAGGATACAGCTCAAAATGGATGATAAATTTAGGCGGGAGTAACCATAGCAATGCCACCGATAACACCGAGCAGGCATAAACCACGGGCACAACCACTATCACCTTCAACCTAAACATCATCACAGTAAAGGTAAAGGCGATGATCCAGTTCACTAAGGATATCACGTTGGTCAGGCTAAAATTTTGTCCATCAGTCGTAAATATCGCCTGTGAGAGGGCGGCAGCGTGCAGAACCACCGCAATCGCTGCGATACCTGCAACGGCTTTACGATTAGGACCTTGAGGATGGAAGAGCCGGCTTGTCACTAATACCAATGCAATGCAATAAAAAAACATGGCTGAGGCAGAAAAAATGACCATGGGTAATTAACCTATTCGTGTTGTTAAAGGTGCCTTTATCCCCAAGCGACCTAAAGCGCGTATCTTCATGTTGTTTGGGTTTTAACTTGGCATACAGATCAATATTTTGCCTAGAATAGCATGAGCCATCGGCAAATGGGCAGTGACATAAGTTGCAAAATTTAGCAGATTCTTATTGTTAGGCGTAAATAGTCACAGTCAAATCGCAAAATATGCGTAAAAGCAGATTAAATGCTTAAGTTAACGCAACTGGGGCGTAGCAGTAGCATAATGCGCCCGCATGGTTATAATACTGCCCATTAATCGAGATCCTTAAAGGTATAGAGCAGGACGATGTTTGAGAATCTAACCGACAGACTGTCACGCACGCTGAAAAACATCAGCGGCCGTGGTCGCTTAACCGAAGAAAACGTTAAGGAAACCCTGCGCGAAGTGCGTATGGCGCTGCTGGAGGCCGATGTTGCCCTGCCTGTGGTGCGTGAATTCGTTAACAATGTAAAAGAACGTGCCGTTGGCCAAGAAGTGGCGAAAAGCTTAAGCCCTGGCCAAGCCTTTATTAAGATTGTTCAAAGTGAACTTGAAAAATCCATGGGCGAGGCGAACCAAGCCTTGGATTTAGCTACTCAGCCACCTGCAGTGGTGATGATGGCTGGCTTACAAGGTGCGGGTAAAACCACCAGTGTTGCCAAATTGGGTAAACTACTGCGTACGCGCCACAAAAAATCGGTGTTAGTGGTCAGTGCCGACGTATATCGTCCTGCGGCTATCAAACAGCTTGAAACCTTAGCGACCGAAGTTGATGTGGAATTCTTCCCATCCGATGTCAGCCAAAAGCCCATTGATATCGCTAAGGCTGCAATTGCTCACGCTAAACTCAAATTTATCGATGTGGTGATCCTCGATACCGCGGGTCGTTTGCACGTCGATGAAGCCATGATGGATGAAATCAAGGCCTTGCACGCGGCGCTCAAGCCTATCGAAACCTTGTTCGTGGTTGATGCTATGACAGGTCAAGATGCGGCGAACACGGCTAAGGCATTTAATGAAGCCTTACCATTGACGGGGGTGATTTTAACTAAGGTTGATGGTGATGCCCGCGGCGGTGCTGCACTATCGATTCGCCACATTACAGGCAAGCCAATTAAATTCCTCGGTGTGGGTGAAAAGACCGATGCCTTAGAACCTTTCCATCCTGACCGTATCGCCTCACGCATATTGGGTATGGGTGACGTGCTCTCACTTATTGAAGAAGTGGAGCGCGGTGTCGATAAAGAAAAGGCGATGAAGCTCGCTTCCAAAGTGAAGCAGGGCGGCAGTTTCGATCTCGAAGACTTCCGTGAACAGCTGCAACAAATGAAAAACATGGGCGGCATGATGAGCATGATTGAAAAGCTGCCCGGTGTTGGCCAGTTGCCTCCGGATGCCCTAGCGCAAATACAAGATGGCAAAATGACTCGGCAAATGGAGGCGATCATCAACTCGATGACAGCCAAAGAGCGTAAAAACCCAGATTTAATCAAGGGGTCACGTAAGCGCCGTATTGCTGCTGGTTCGGGGACTGAGATTCAAGATGTAAATCGTTTATTGAAACAATTTACCCAAATGCAAAAAATGATGAAGAAGATGTCGGCTAAGGGCGGCATGCAAAAGATGATGCGTGGAATGCGCGGCATGATGCCTGGTGGAATGAAATTTCCCGGGCGCTAATAGCAACGATTTTTATCAAAGTTGATGTCTTATCAGTTGGTTGATTCTATTTGGAACTTTGGGTGCAATCCTTGGTCAGGTTTAATAATCACCAGATTGGGTTGCATTAGTTGAAAAGTCAGGTAAAATCTTCCGGCTTTCTATCTGGGACTCTTCGCGAACACGGGGTTCCAGTTTTTATTTTTGCTTCAAGCAAATCATTAGAGGATTGAAAACGCATGGTTACCATTCGTTTAGCTCGTGGTGGCGCTAAAAAGCGTCCATTTTACAACATCGTTGTTGCTGACAGCCGTAACGCTCGTGACGGTCGTTTCATTGAGCGTGTTGGTTTCTTCAACCCCTTGGCCCGTGGCCAAGAAGAAACTTTACGTTTAGACCTAGCTCGCGTTGAGCACTGGGTTGCAAACGGCGCTGCGACAACTGATCGCGTAGCAAAATTGATCAAAGACGCTAAAGCAGCTGCTTAATAGCGTTAAGGTATAGATTGATGAGCAGTAACCAACAGCCAGTCGTACTGGGGAAATTAGGCTCCTGTCATGGCATTAAAGGTTGGCTGAAAATCACCGCCTATACCGATTCTGTTGAAGGTATCTTTGACTATTCGCCTTGGCTTATTAAAGAAAATGGCGAATGGCGTGAAGTAAAAGTCATTCAGTGGCGTTACCAAGGCAAGGCCGTTGTTGCTGAGCTTGAAGGTGTCACCACGCGGGAGCGGGCGCAAATGCTCACCAATTGCGAAATTGGTATCCTGCCACAGCAGATGAATGCATTGCCAGAAGACGAGTTCTATTGGCGTGATCTTATCGGTTGTGAAGTGATTAATACTACTGGCTATAACATGGGCATTGTCGATCAAATCGTGGAAACCGGTTCGAACGATGTACTGCTTGTTAAAGCCAACGCTAAAGATAGTTTCGGCAAAGTGGAACGTATGGTTCCCTTTGTCCCAGGACAGTTCATCCTAAAGGTGGATGTCCAAGGTAAACAGATTTTAGTGGATTGGGATCCTGACTTTTAAGTCGAGGTACAACATATGTGGTTAGGGGTTATTACCCTGTTCCCAGAAATGTTTCGTGCCGTAACAGACTTTGGGGTTACGGGTCGTGCCGTGAAAAACGGCCTGCTTGAGTTGCACACGTGGAATCCTCGCGATTTCACCCATGATAGACACAGTACGGTGGATGACAGGCCTTACGGCGGTGGTCCAGGTATGTTGATGATGGTGCAACCCTTACGCGATGCCATTCATGCAGCGAGAGCTGCAGCGGGTGAAGATGCGAAGGTGATTTACTTGTCACCTCAAGGACGCAAGCTGGATCAGCAAGGCGTTACTGAGTTGGCTAAATCATCACGGTTGATTTTGGTGTGTGGTCGGTACGAAGGTATTGATGAGCGCATCATTCAAACGGAAGTGGATGAAGAATGGTCGGTTGGGGATTACGTGCTCTCGGGCGGCGAATTACCCGCGATGACCATGATAGATGCAGTATCAAGGTTGGTTCCTGGCGTGCTAGGAAAACAAGCTTCGGCGGAGCAAGATTCTTTCTCCGACGGTTTACTGGACTGTCCTCATTACACGCGCCCCGAAAGCCTAGATGGACTCGATGTACCCGCAGTGCTGCTAAGTGGCAACCACGAACAAATTAGACTCTGGCGTTTGCAGCAAAGCCTTGGTAGGACTTTACTGAGACGACCAGAATTATTGCAAAATCTAGCTCTGACTGACGAACAATCGACTCTTTTAGCGCAGTTCGTTGAAGCAATGGACAAGAATGCTTAGTCGTAGCTCAGTTAATTCTAGAACGGAGTAAGTTATGAACAACATCATTAAAATGCTCAACGATGAGCAAATGAAACAAGACGTACCTGCGTTTGGTGCTGGTGATACAGTAGTCGTTCAGGTTCGTGTTAAAGAAGGTGATAAAGAGCGTTTACAGGCTTTTGAAGGCGTTGTAATTGCTAAACGTAACCGTGGCCTGCACTCTGCATTCACTGTACGTAAAATCTCTAATGGCGAAGGTGTTGAGCGTGCATTCCAAACGCACAGCCCTCTGATCGCTAGCATTGAAGTTAAGCGTCGTGGCCGCGTTCGTCGCGCCAAACTGTACTACTTACGTGATCGTTCAGGTAAATCTGCACGTATCCGTGAAAAGCTGGCTACTAAGTAATAGTACCCGCTACAGAAAACAAGACGTAGTGTTCGCACAGAAAACCGCCCTCGTGGCGGTTTTTTGTTGCCTAAAGTTTATCTTTTGAGTCATTTAGATCTTGTCTCACGCTAATTGCCGATTTTGTTAAATTCCTCCTTGATCTTCTGGCTATTAATAGGCATATTGGTCGCTCATTGTAATGGTGTATCATTACGGTGTTACATGGTGGCCTTCGGCTATTTATTTTCCCCACAGCCGTTTGAGTTTCTGACTCCTGATATGTGGGGATATGACTTCAGTTTTAGGTGGTAAGCATGCAGCAGGATACAATTAATAACGTCCATATCAGTTCAGAGAATGTTCTTATTACCCCGCAGGAGCTCAAAGCGGCTCTACCACTCTCTGAGCATGCATATCGTTATATCCTCAATGCACGCAAAACTGTGGCGGATATCGTCCATAAGCGCGATAACCGCGTGCTCATCATCACTGGACCTTGTTCGATTCATGATATCGATGCCGCCAAAGAATACGCTTTAAAACTCAAAAAATTACACGATGAACTTAGTGATGAATTTTACATCCTGATGCGGGTGTACTTTGAGAAGCCACGTACCACAGTGGGTTGGAAGGGGATGATTAACGACCCCGATATGGATGGCTCTTTTGATGTGGAAAAGGGCTTAAAGCTGGCCCGTGAGTTGATGATTTGGCTGGCGGAACTTGAGCTGCCTGTTGCAACCGAAGCACTCGACCCTATCAGCCCTCAGTACATTTCTGAGCTAGTGACTTGGTCGGCCATAGGTGCCCGCACCACCGAATCGCAAACCCATAGGGAAATGGCGTCGGGCTTATCTATGCCCGTTGGCTTTAAAAATGGTACAGATGGTAAGCTCGATGTGGCAATCAATGCCCTCAAATCGGCAGCCAGTAGCCACAGATTTATGGGGATCAACCAACAGGGTCAAGTGGCGCTGTTGCAAACCGCGGGCAACCCAGATGGTCATGTGATTTTACGTGGTGGCGTAACACCTAACTACGATGCGGCCAGTGTGGCTGAATGTGAGGCGCAGCTTCATAAGGCCAAACTCAATGCCCGTCTTATTATCGATTGTAGCCATGGCAACTCCTCTAAGGATTACGCAAGGCAAGTCCCTGTGTGTGAAGATGTATTTGCGCAGATCTACAATGGTAACAAGTCCATTATTGGCGTGATGTTAGAGAGCCATTTAAACGAAGGTAATCAAAGTTGTGATAAACCATCAGGCGAACTGGCCTATGGGGTTTCGGTAACAGACTCCTGTATTAATTGGGAAAAAACCGAAAGCGTTTTACGTGCGGGCGCATCGAAGTTATCTTCAGTGTTACCAACTCGTTTCGATTTGCGTAAAGTGGCCAATGCTTAAGAGTCAATGTTAAGTGCCTAACGTTTAAACACCTTCCTTTAGGTGGGTAGTGGACCGAAAAAATGAATGAAAAAACCACATCCGAATTAGAACATCTTCGAGGACTGATCGACGGTGTCGATCAGCAATTGCTGCATTTACTGCGTAAACGCTTAGATTTAGTCGCCCAAGTCGGCACGGTAAAGCACGCTGCAGGATTACCCATTTATGCACCACAGCGTGAAGCGGCAATGCTGGCAAAACGCCGTGAAGAAGCCCAAACCATGGGCATTGCGCCACAATTGATTGAAGATATTTTACGTCGCCTAATGCGTGAATCCTATCTTAATGAAAAGGATGTTGGCTTTAAGCAAGTCAAGAATGATTTAGGTTCGGTAGTTATAGTGGGCGGTAAAGGCCAGCTTGGCGGGCTGTTTCAACAAATGCTGAGACTGTCAGGTTATCAAGTGAAAGTGCTCGATAAAGATGATTGGCAACAAGCGGAATGCTTATTTGCCGATGCTGGATTGGTATTAGTGACAGTGCCTATTGCCATCACCTGCGACATTATCCGTGAAAAGCTAACTCAGTTACCACGGGACTGTATTCTAGCCGATTTAACCTCCATCAAGACGGAACCCATGCAGGCGATGTTGGCCGCTCATAAGGGGCCTGTTGTCGGCTTTCATCCGATGTTTGGTCCAGATGTCGGTAGCTTAGCTAAGCAGGTTGTGGTGGTGTGTCATGGGCGCGAAGCTGATAAATACCAATGGTTACTCGAACAAATTGCCATTTGGGGCGCACGGATTGTCGAAGCTGAGCCTGAATGTCACGATAATGCGATGCAACTGGTGCAGGCGATGCGCCATTTCTCAACCTTTGTCTATGGCTTAAATCTTTGCAAAGAAGAGGCGGATATAGAGACTTTATTGAAATTTAGCTCGCCAATCTACCGCTTAGAGTTAGCGATGGTGGGCCGTTTATTTGCCCAAAGCCCGGAGCTTTACGCTGATATTATTTTTGCTCAGCAGGAGAGCCAGCATGCGATTGGCGATTATCTGGATAACTATCGCGAAGCCTTAGAATTGCTGAAACGGGGCGATAGAGAGGAGTTTATCAATCAGTTCCAAATGGTTGCCAAGTGGTTTGGTGATTTTGCACCGCAGTTTCAGCGCGAAAGTCGCATGATGCTGCAATCGGTAAGTGATATGAAAACGAACTGATAATGAATGATTTAACCATAAAAAATGCCCATCTTTGATGGGCATTTTTTATGGTTTTCAGGCAGGTTTGACAGTGTTGATTAGTGATTGCTTAAAGTGATCTTTCTCTAAGATTTCGTATCCCATAATAGAAAAAACTGTCGCTTATTTAAGGTTTCGGTAGACTAATTTTAAACATGTAAAAATAAAGCATGAATTTAAATTAGGAGTCTATCCATGTTCTGTATTCAGTGTGAGCAAACTATTCGTACTCCAGCCGGCAACGGTTGTAGCTATGCCCAAGGTATGTGTGGCAAATTGGCCGCGACCTCCGATCTGCAAGACTTATTAATCTACATGCTGCAGGGGGTTTCAGTGTATGCGGTAAAAGCGCGCGAGCTAGGTGTTGTGGATACAGAGGTAGATACCTTTGTTCCTAAAGCCTTTTTCTCGACCTTAACCAACGTTAACTTCGATGATGAACGCATTATCGCCTATGCCAAGCAGGCAGCTCAGTACCGTGAAAGTCTAAAAAATGCTTATGAAGCGACTTGTGAACAGAGTGGGAAAACGGCAGAGCAGATGCCGCCAGTCGCGCAGTTAGTGTTAGGTACCAGCAAGCTTGAAATGCTATCTCAAGCGCCTATCTCCTTGCTCAATAAAGATAAAAATAACATTCATGAAGATATTTTAGGACTTCGATTACTCTGTTTATACGGCCTTAAAGGCGCAGCCGCTTATATGGAGCATGCACGTGTACTAGGTAAAACCGATGTGGACATTGCTGCGGATTTCCATCGAATCATGGCGTTTCTCGGTGAACCGAGTGTCGATGCGGATAAATTATTCTCCACTGCGATGGAGATTGGCCAATTAAACTATCGCATTATGGCTTTGCTCGATGCGGGTGAAACCGAAGCCTTTGGTCATCCAGAGCCAACAGTGGTTAATACTAAACCCGTTAAAGGCAAAGCCATTTTAGTTTCTGGCCATGATATGAAGGACTTAGAGCTTATCCTTGAGCAAACGGCGGGCAAAGGTATTAATGTTTATACCCATGGCGAAATGCTGCCTGCGCTTGCGTATCCCGCCTTTAAAAAATACCCCCATTTAGTGGGTAACTACGGCAGTGCATGGCAGAACCAGCAAAAAGAATTTGCCAATTTCCCTGGCGCTGTGGTGATGACATCTAACTGTATTATTGACCCGAATGTGGGCCAATACAGCGACCGGATCTTTACTCGAAGCATTGTGGGTTGGCCTGGTGTTGTCCATGTGACTGGTGATGATTTTTCGGTGGTGATTGAGAAAGCGCTGTCGAACGATGGATTCCACTACGATGAAATTCCACACAATATCACTATTGGTTTTGCTCGCAATGCGCTCATGGCTGCCGCCCCAACGGTAGTTGAAAATGTGAAAAACGGTTCTATCAAACACTTCTTCTTAGTCGGTGGTTGTGACGGTGATAAGTCAGAGCGGAGCTATTTCACCGATTTAGCTAAGTCTGCACCGAAGGATTCCATCATCCTGACCTTAGGTTGTGGTAAGTACAAATTCAACAAGTTGGAGTTTGGCGATATCAATGGTATTCCACGTTTACTCGATATCGGTCAGTGTAATGATGCCTATTCTGCTATCCAGTTAGCGATCGCGTTATCACAAATCTTTGAATGCGATATTAATGAATTACCACTGAACTTAGTGCTTTCATGGTTTGAGCAAAAAGCCATTGTCGTACTGCTGACGTTGTTGTCGCTCGGGGTGAAAAACATCCGTACGGGCCCAACGCCACCGGCGTTTTTAACGGCTAATCTCGCCAAGATTTTGGAAGACAAGTTTGGCTTGCGTAACACCACCACCGTTGAAGCCGATCTGAAAACCATGCTGAACGTGGCTTAGGTCGATTGACGCATGGAGCCACTGCGGCTTTCATTGTAAAGCCGTAGTGTTATAGATACAAAAACTATGAATATCAGTACTATGCAAAATATCATGCCCAATACTGCTTTATCTTCTACGCCCGCAAATCCTGTGGGTTTTAACCAGTTAGTCTGTGTGGAGCGCTGGCACGAAACCGCCGATGTGGTGAGTTTTCGCTTTCAAGCAGGTGAGCCGATGAAGTTTGATTATAAGCCCGGTCAATTTATCACCTTTGTGCTAGAGATCAACGGTGAACAGGCTTGCCGTAGTTATACCTTATCTTCTACACCGTCACGGCCTTACTCCTTAATGGTGACCATTAAGCGGGTCGATGGCGGACTGGTGTCTAATTACTTGATTGATCATTTACAACCTGGGCAAACGGTAAGAGTTCTACCGCCAACGGGGCAGTTTAATCTGTTTGATATTCCTGCGAACAAATACCTGTTCTTGAGCGCTGGCTGTGGGATCACGCCCATGTATTCGATGTCGCGCTATTTAACAGATACCCAAATAAATGCCGACATTGCTGTTGTGCACAGCGCTCGCACTCAGGCCGATATTATTTTTAAAAACACCTTAGAAACAATGGCGGCGCGCCATGCCAGTTTTAAGTTGTGTTATTTGGTGGAGGGCGTGACCACAGATACGGTTTGGCACACAGAGGAAGCATTTCACTATGTTGGCCGTTTAAGTGCTCAAAATTTGCTAAGTTTAGTCCCCGATTTTGCTGAGCGAATCGTGTTTTTATGTGGGCCAGAGCTCTATATGCAGGCGGTCAAAACGATTCTGACCGAGCTTAACTTTGATATGAATAAGCTCTATCACGAGAGTTTTGCCACAGCAGTAAAAGAAGCACAAAGCCACGTCAAGCAGGCCGAAATACAGTCTGAAACTCCAACGACGAGTAGTACTGGCTTTATGCTGTCGATAGGCGATAAAAAGCACTTATTAACTGCCGAACAAACGTTGCTTGATGGCATAGAGGCCGAAGGGCTACCCATTATTGCAGCTTGTCGCTCAGGCGTATGCGGCGCGTGCAAATGTAAAGTTTTGCAAGGGGAGACTGAGTCAACGAGCTATATGACATTGACACCAACTGATATCGAAGCCGGATATGTGTTAGCTTGCTCGACTAGGCTCAAGTCGGATGTGACGCTTTCGTTGATCTAATATTGAGTTATCTTGGGTGGAAATATTTTAGTAGCGTAGTTGCGATTATATCTCTGAGAACGTAAGGTTAAAGGCAAGGGCGGAGTTCGCGCCCAGTCCTATCGTCTGGCTGGAGTATCTCAATGACAACGACAACCACTTATGCCGCAAAAATTGAAGATCGCAGCTTAGGCCATTTACTGTACGCCTTAATGTCAGGTTTTCCGCTATTACTGCTTCCTGTGCTACTGAGCTTATTTATTAATTTATCTCAGCGACACACTCAGGGTAATGCGTTGCTAGCTTCGCACCTGCGCTGGCAACGTTACTCTACTATTATGTTTTTAACGCTACTCGTTTTAGGTTATTGCTTGCCGATCACTTGGCTCAGTCTTTCGATTTATCTCTTTGGTATTATTTGGTTTTGCCATCGGATAATCAAAGGTTGGTTAAGTCTGTTGGATGGTTTAGAAGTCTAAAACTTGTGTTAGAGTCTCTTCATCTTAACGAGATTTGAGGCTCTTATGACTAGTTATCAAATTCTGTGTATTCTCAGTGCGTTAGCCTTAGTCACATCCGTGGCATCTTCACGTTTACATAAACTCCAAGAAACTGTCGCTATCACCGCATTGGCGCTGGGTACCAGTCTATTGCTGTTGCTGGGCGGGAAAGCACTTGGTGGTAATGTCTATGGTTATTTTGTGGCAGGACTAGAGAAGCTCGACTTTCAAGCCCTACTGCTCAATGGCATGTTGGGTTTCCTGTTGTTTGCCGGTGCATTGCAGATCCGCTTAAAAATTCTGAGGCATCAAAAATGGGAAATCTTGATCCTCGCCTTTGTCGGTACTTTGTTATCGACCTTTATTGTCGGTGGTTTGCTGTACTACTTAGCCCCTATGTTCGGATTACCCTTGGCCTTAAGCCATTGTTTGCTATTTGGCGCCTTGATTTCACCCACAGACCCCATTGCCGTGTTAGCCATTCTTAAGAAGATGGGCGCACCTGAAGATATTGCGATTCAGGTGGAAGGTGAGTCGTTATTTAATGATGGCATCGGGTTGGTTATTTTTGTGGCGATCTCCCATTTAGCGTTTTCAACTGAGCCGCTGACCTTTACGCAAATATCACTTTTGTTTGTCCAAGAGGCGCTCGGGGGAGTGTTGTATGGCGCCGTGCTGGGCCTGTTATTGCATCATTTCTTTCGTTATTGTGAGGAAGAAACCCAATTAATGCTGGTGACCTTACTTATTCCTACTGCGGGTTATGTGATGGCTGCAGAACTCGGTGTGTCGGGGCCGCTTGCCATGGTAAGTGCGGGGATCATTATTGGTAACTATAGCGTACCTAAGTTTTTTGCACGCCAAGAGCGGGTGAAACTCTATACCTTCTGGTCGCTTATCGAATCATTTTTTAATGCGCTGTTGTTCCTTCTACTCGGATTACTGCTTTTGCTCGTCACCTTCAAGGCGCCGTTATGGTGGTTTATGCTGCTGGCTATCCCGCTGGTATTAACGGCGAGGGCGGTGAGCGTATTTTTGCCTTACATGGGATTCAGATTGGTTAAATCCTACAATCCCTATGCGGAGTCAATACTGATTTGGGGGGGCTTGAGGGGCGGGTTGGCATTAGCGATGGCGATGAGCTTGCCAAAAGGGATTATTATCGATTCACAACCCGGTGTTGAGCTGCACGAGCTGGTATTGGTAATGACCTATGCTGTAGTCGTGTTTTCAATCCTAATTCAAGGCTCAAGCATGACGGGGCTTATCCGCCGTAGTAATGCGGTTGTTACTCGCCCCGACAGCCATACCACACAGGAGAGCCGTTAGCACCGCGCTTTGATTGGCACCACGTGATATCACAGAGCCACGTTTTTCGTGGCTCTGTGATTACTAAGGCAGTTGCGTTATTGGCTTTACGGGGTTAGCGATACAGCTCCCTGACAACTTCGCCCATAAGCGCAAGTGAATGATGGGCTTTGTCCTCTTCGAGGGCGTAATTAAGCACTATGCCATCAGCTTTTAACTGCTTAATACCTTGGGTTTGCAGCACCAATGCATCTTCGTTAATGGCATAACAAGGATTAATCACAATCGGTAAGTGGCTATTTGCCTTGATTAGAATAAGACTTGCTAAGTCCAAGGTGGGTAAATTGGCATTGTTGTAGGTACGAATGCCCGAGTCACATAGTATAAGTTGTTGGTTACCTTGGCTTAAAATGGTTTCCGTTGCCGCCAAAAACTCCTCGTAACTGGCCATATCGTTGCGCTCAAGGAATAATGGTATGGGTAGCGTCCCAGCCTGAGTCAGCAAGGCCTGATTAAACATCTGCTTACCGGTTAAGAACAACATATCGGCATGCTCAGTTGCCAGCGGCATATCCGCCGCTTGCTCGATGGCAATCACACAAAGCAAATCATATTGGTGCAGCGTCTGTCGCAGCTTAGGGATGATTGCTTCTTTCGATGCAAGTTGCTGGCATCCTTCTAAAATCACCGCTTGGAAGCCTACTTCTTTCAGTTGTTTGATTTTGTGCTCAAACGCGGATAAGGCAATATGTGCCGCAGCGTGCGATGACTCTAAATGCAACAGGCTTTTACTCAGAGTGACCTTGGCAATGGCACCAATATGCCCTGCGCCAATGGTAAAAGGGCCGCAGTGAATTTCACTCGCCTGTGCTTTATAAGCCTTACTGTAACGATAGGGAGACTGCTTAGTGCTTACTTCACTTAATACTTCGGCTTTAGAGGTATTAGGTTCAATTAGTAATTGGCTGTTGCTGAGCTGTGTTGGTGTTACCGTTTCGCAGGGGTAACAACCTAACACTTTGATAAAACGCGTGATCCTTTCTAGCTGTTTGAGCCCTTGCTGCATCGCTTCGCTGGAGATATTGGCATCGATATCCAGATAAAACATTTCTTCCCACGGTGTGCCAGGGATTGGGCGGGATTCGAGTTTACTCATATTCAGCTGATGCGCTTTAAGTACCAATAGGGCTTCAACCAACGCCCCCGCCTTTTGGCCAGTGGCCATAATTAGGGTGGTTTTGGCGGGCAGTTGTTCAGGAACGGCAACGGCTTTACGAGCCACAACAATAAAGCGACTTTGGTTAATTTTTTGGTTGGCAAGGCCTGACTCAATCGACTCGAGTTGGTACAGCGCGCCACCCTCTGCGCTGCCAATCGCGGCGGCGCTATTATCGGGAGATTGGTTTACCTTTTCCATCGCTTCAGCGCTACTTGAGCAATATTCTAGCCTTAAGGCTTTGTGTTGACTGAGATAGCGGCTGCACTGACTGATGGGCTGCGGATGGGCGTAGACGGTTTTAATCTCACTGAGTTTGCTGCCGGGTTTACCTAATAGACAATGACTCACTTCGATAGTCGTCTCGCCCACGATGGATAGACTGGTATGTTGGAGTACGTCATACACTTCGTTGATTGAACCCGATGAGGTATTTTCAATTGGCAAAAAGCCATAGTCGGCGTGTCCTGATTCAACGGCTTGGACAATTTCATCGAAACTTTGGCAGCCTAAATCGAGCATCTCAACCTGACGACGTTGACAGTAGCGAGAAGCGGCAAGGTAAGAATACGAACCTCGGGCACCGAGGTAGGCGATACAATACTGTTGTTTTTGCGTTTCAGGGTTAGCACGGCCGTGAAGATAAGCCTGTTGATTCAGTACCGAGTCTTCGATAATGCTTTGATACAGCGAGATAACATAATGGGCGTCTAAGCCTTTTTCCCGCCCTGCAGTCACTAATCTTGCTAGTAGTTCTTTTTCCCTTTGGGTGTCGCGAATGGGTCTAACATCAACCTCTTTACTGCGCGCCACTTCAAGGCTTAGACGGCGACGTTCGGCGAGTAATGAGAGAAGATCATTGTCGAGCTGGGTAATTTGTTCTCGAGTGTGATTTAAAGGCTGTGGTTTTTGCATTCTGACCTCATTTATCGCCGGATTCTCAAGCGTTTAAGACGAAAAAGCCTCCCAGTGGGAGGCTTTGGATTTTTACTTTCGTTTTTACACAGTAAATCCGCCTCCTAGAGTGGGGGTGTAAAAAAGAAAGTAAAAAACGCTAGGGTATTTGTTTTCATAGGGTCTAAAACTAAAGGGCGAGGGCGTGGCTGTCAATCAAAAATTATTCAATAGCGGTATTCTTTCACATCTAGGTTGTTGTTAACTCACCTCACGAAATCATATAGAATCAACAGATAGTTAATAACATTAGTCTCAGTGGCATTTCGCTTTCTTTGCGGCATAAAAAAGGCGAAGAAATGATTCTTCGCCTTTTCAGTCTTGTTAGGGATTATTCGCCTAATTCGACGCCAGCACGGTTGATCAGGAACTGAGTCAAAATTGGCACAGGGCGGCCGGTTGAGCCTTTATTCGCACCGCTATTCCACGCCGTACCTGCTACATCTAAGTGAGCCCAGTTGTACTTTTTCGCGAAACGCGACAGGAAACAAGCTGCAGTAATCGCACCGGCTGGACGACCACCTAAGTTGGTCATATCCGCAAATGGGCTATCGAGCATATCTTGGTACTCATCCCACAGTGGCATGCGCCATGCGCGGTCACCACTTTGCTCACCTGCATTGAGTAGCTCATGGGCGAGTGGATTGTGCGATGAGAACAAACCAGAAGCATGTTTTCCTAAGGCAATCACACAGGCACCAGTGAGTGTTGCGGTGTCGATCACCAGTTCAGGGTCGAAACGTTCAACATAGGTTAACACGTCACACAGTACCAAACGGCCTTCGGCGTCGGTGTTGAGTACTTCAACGGTTTGCCCCGACAGGGTGGTTAAAATGTCACCTGGGCGGTAAGCATTACCCGATGGCATGTTTTCACAGCCTGCGAGAATACCGACGACGTTGATAGGTAGCTTCATTTCACAAATGGCTTTCATGGTGCCGATAACACCTGCAGCGCCACCCATGTCGTATTTCATTTCGTCCATGGCTTCGCCTGGCTTTAACGAAATACCGCCAGAGTCGAAGGTCAATCCTTTACCAATCAATACGATAGGTTTTTCAGTGCTGTCAACAGCACCCTTGTATTCCATTACTGTCATAATGGATTCATTGGCGCTGGCGCGTCCTACTGCAAGGTAGGAGTTCATGCCGAGTTTCGCCATTTGTTCTTCACCTACAGTTGATACATGCAGGTTTTCATGAATTTCAGCTAATTGGCGAGCTTGAGAGGCTAAATAGGCGGGGTTACAAATATTTGGCGGCATATTAGCCACATCGCGACATAAATGCATACCTGAAGAAACCGCCATACCATGCTCAATCGCGCGCTCACCTAAGGTCAACTCACGGCGTGTGGGTACATTAAATACCAACTTACGCAGTGGACGACGGGTTTCACCTTTACGGGTTTTGAGGGCGTCGAAGCAGTATAAACTGCTATTGGTGGTTTCTACTGCTTGGCGAACTTTCCAATAGGTATCGCGACCTTTCACGTGTAACTCGGTTAAGAAGCATACGGCTTCCATTGAACCTGTTTCATTTAAGGTGTTGATGGTTTTAGTGATGATCTGCTTGTACTGGCGTTCGTCTAGTTCTCGTTCTTTGCCACAACCGACTAACAGCACTCGTTCACTCAATACATTAGGAACGTGGTGCAGTAATAACATCTGCCCAGGCTTTCCTTCTAAATCGCCGCGACGCAGTAGATTACTGATATAACCTTCGCTAATCTTGTCTAATTGCTCGGCGATACCGGATAGACGGCGGGGTTCATAAACACCGACAACGATGCAGGCTGAGCGTTGTTTTTCGGGGCTACCGCTCTTTACGCTAAACTCCATGAGCACTCCTAGATTCTTAAAGACAAATTTTTATATTTATTGGATAATGTCTGCTTGTCCCGAAAAGGGCCTAAGTTATTACTCCAAAGGTGATTTATTCTCGGCACTTGAGTCACGTTTTTGTGAAAAAGCCGTGACATTTAATGTAAGCCAGGAACCCCTGAAGTTGGTCAGAAAACTACCAAAAGTAAACAGTTTACATGAAAGTTAGTCTGTTACCAGCAAAAAGATAAGTTTAGAGACCGGATCCTACCTGTGATTGTATTTAGATACCTTATTCGAGAAGTTTTAAAAGCGCAAATTGCAGTACTTTTTGTACTGTTAACTATTTTTATTAGCCAGCATTTCGTGCGCATATTAGCCGATGCCTCAGACGGTGAATTTCCCGCTTCTCTGATTGCGACCTTGATAGGTCTCAACTTACCTTATCTCGTTGTTCTGGTTTTACCTTTAAGCTTATTCCTTGGGATTTTGATGGCCCATGGTCGCATGTATGCCGAGAATGAAATGGTCATTCTGCACGGTGTCGGCGTGAGTGAATGGTATGTTACCCGAGTGACCTTAATTCTTGCCGTTATTAACATGCTGTTTACGGGGTATTTGTCCCTCTATGTCGCGCCTTGGGCGGAAGAACAGCAAAACCAAGTGCTCGAGAAAGCCCAATCTGAAGCCGGGCTTGCCGCGCTTGTGCAAGGGCGTTTTCAGGCCAGTCCCAACGGCCGTGCAGTACTGTTTGTCGAGCGCATTGGTAAGGATAACGAGCTTGAGAAAGTGTTCGTGGCCCAACTCCCCGATCCAAATGATGAAATAGGCTTAACCAATGTGGTTGTGGCTAAGGGGGGCCGCGTGATTGAAGATCAAAACGGTTCGCAACAGCTACAACTCAATGATGGGGTGCGCTATCAGGGCAGCCCACAACAGAAAGACTACCAAATGATTGAGTTTGGTGGTTATAAGATGCAAATCAAAGAACAACAGGTTGATGAACGTCGTCGTAAGCTTTCGGCTTTACCCTTAGGCGAATTATTGAAAATTGACGGTCCAGAGGCCGTGGCCGAATTCCATTGGCGTCTTGCAATTCCGCTAGCGATTCCCATTATGACCTTAATTGCAGTACCTTTGGCTCGGGTCAATGTGCGCCAAGGGAAATTTGCTAAAATGCTGCCGGCCGTTCTCCTCTATCTTGGTTACTTCGGCTTGATGGTTGCAGGGCGTAAAGCACTGCAAGATGGCGTTATCCCTCTGTATTTAGGCATGTGGTGGATCCATTTGTCGGCACTGATTATGGGAATTTTACTGCTCGGCAAAGACAGGCCTTTATTTACTCGTTTATCAGCGGCAATGGCGCGTAAAAAGGTGGCTGCATGAAGATTTTAGACCTTTATATTGCCCGAGTTTTATTAAGCACTTCGGCATTGTGTTTACTGGTGCTAACGGGCTTGTCAGGCATTATTAAGTGGGTGGACCAACTGCGCTTAGTGGGTCGCGGTACCTACACTATGATGGACGCGGGGATTTATGTGTTATTCCTCGTGCCCCGCGATATTGAAATGTTTTTCCCGATGGCGGTGCTGTTAGGTGCCTTGATCGGTATGGGAATGTTAGCCTCAAACTCTGAGTTGGTGGTGATGCAGGCATCGGGTATGTCGCGTTTGCAGATCACCCTATCGGCGATGAAAACCGCAGTACCGCTGATGTTGATGGTGATGGCATTAGGGGAGTGGGGCGCCCCAATTGCGGAGCAAAAGGCCAACGAGCTACAAGCCATTAAACTCTCCGGTGGCAGTTTGATTAAGTCCCACCGAGGTATTTGGGCAAAAGATGGCGATTTGTTCGTTAATATTGGTGAAGTTGCGGATATCGATAAGCTCAACAATATCACTTTATATAAGTTTAACAGTGAGTTAAAACTCACTAATGTGGTACATGCAGAGAGTGCATTATTTAGTAAAGACAGCTGGCTGTTAACGGACGTTAAGCGAACTGACTTAAGCTATGACGAAGTAAAACTTGAACATTTAGACGAAGATGTTTGGCGCTCAAGCCTGACGCCCGACAAACTCAGCGTGGTGTCGGTGAAACCCGAGGCCTTATCGATCCGTGGTTTGATGGGATACTTAGAGTATCTTAATAGCAATAGCCAAGACCCAAGCCGTTACGAATTAGCACTTTGGCGCAAGGTGATGCAGCCTGTTACCGTTGGGGTGATGATGCTGGTGGCTTTATCCTTTGTGTTTGGTCCGTTGCGAACTGTGACTATGGGCGCACGGGTGTTACTCGGTGTGGTTGCTGGATTTAGTTTCTATATCAGTAATGAGATATTTGGCCCCATGAGTATTGTTTATGAGCTACCCGCTTATGTGGGGGCGATGGCGCCAAGTCTGCTATTTACTGGCGTTGCTTTTTACTTTATTCGACGGTGATAAAATGCTGATAATAAAAAACGACGCAATAGCGTCGTTTTTTATCGGTGAAATAAAAGCTTACGGTCGAAACTTAAGCGCCATGCCAATTGCGCATTTGGTTGGCTTCTTTGGACAATACCACCACTTCAGAGCGGGTCATCATATCTTGCAAAGCAAGCTTATCGTCGTTGATAAGCACCCACAGATTGCCAATGCCAAGTAATGACCAAACAATGCGAGCGTAAGCGGTGATAAGGCTTAGGTTTTGGCCGTTAGGGTGCTGGATCTTAAGGCGCCATGCGCGCATCCCTAAGGTTTGGCCGCCTTTACTCCAAAATAGCGCATAGAAAGTCCCTACGCAGAGTGCTAACCAAAGTTGATAAATCCCGTGGTAAATCGGTGTGCCATTGAGGGCGTCGGACACATGTTCAAAGCCATTCATGCTAACGAGGCCTGTCGTGGTGAGTCCAAAGAAAATACCAAAGCCAATGGCCCCCGAAAACATATACACAGCGACCGCAAGCAATAGGTCGTAGATTATTGCCCCTAAACGGCGGAAAAATCCGGCGCGGGGAAAGTTGGCATGTTCAGCATTTAACATCGGCAATCCTAATTTTAAATGGATAAATGACGATAAGGTTTAGGCCTCGGGTTCTTCATCACGTACAAAGTGGATATTGCTAAACCCAAAGCGCGCAAATTCGACTTTGCGATAGTCTTTTTCGGCTTTGGCGCCTTTGCGCGAGGTCATAGCAATTTGTTGTTCCATCGCCAGAAACTTGGTTAAGTCAATGCCTTCGGCCTCCGCTACGGCTTCGTATAAATCGTGGTGTTTAGCGTAACTAAAGGCAATGGTTTTTGTCTCACCTTTGAAGGTGTAAGTCACTTGACGCGCCATGGAGATCTCCTGAAATAATTCTGAAATTAATTAAATTCGCTTCTAAAAATAAAATATACCGCACCAAGAATGCACAGGCCCGCCCAGAGATAATCGAGTTTGAGTGGTTCCTTCATGTAAAAGTAAGCGAAGGGAACAAATAAGCTTAAGGTGATGACCTCCTGCAAGATTTTTAATTGTCCGAGATTCATCACCGTGTAGCCGATACGGTTAGCGGGCACTTGCAGTAGGTATTCAAACAGGGCGATGCCCCAGCTGACTAAGGCGGCGATAATCCAAGGCTTTGAACCTAAAGACTTTAAATGACCGTACCAAGCAAAGGTCATAAAAATATTGCTAAGACAGAGTAAACCGATAGTCGTCAGGGTGGGGTTCATCATTCATCTCGATGATTAAGTTTATAAATCATGTACATGGCATCATCTGTGTAGCTGCCAAGGCATTTATCTATTGCCTTAGGTGTAAAGCCCATTTTGCGCCAGTAGCTATCAGCACCTTGCACCGCAACTAAGGATAAGGAACCTAAGTTAAAGCGATCGGCAAGCTGCTTTAGGCGCATTAAGGCCTTGGAACCTGCGCCTAAACCTTGGGCTTTTGCCGATATGGCAATATCGTGCAGATACAGAGTATCGGCCTTAGGTAAATGGGTGATGGGCTCATAAAGTGCGGGAGGCATATTGGTGGTCCAAGGGTGGGCGAGGCAATAGCCCACCACTGATTCATTCACCTCAAACACAAAACAGGATTGAGGTGAGACGTGCCACTTGCTTTGCAATACATGCAGGGGTTCAGGATCCAGTTGAGAATAACATTCTTCCTGGATCTGTAAAATAGCATCCCAATCCTGTGGGGTGATTGCACGCAATAACATGGTCGACCTTTTTCCGTCCAAAACAGTTTGAATAAAATAAGTCTGCGATTATACATCCAAATCACAGTAAAAGCTTTGAAACTCCGATAGCGATGCGATTGCGCTAAGGCAAAGTGCTAACACTTTATAGCCTAAATCCGATTGTGTTTAGCCCAAATAGCGTTGAGTTAAATGCTTAGCCAGATATTGGCTGTTTAATGGCTCGCCCGAGGCTTGAATGATGAGTTCATCGGTTGTGAATAATGAGCCTTTGGACCAAATATGCTTGCCAAGCCAGTCAAATACTTGGGATAACTGGCCGTTATCGATAAGGTTTTCAATGGGGCCTAAGCTTCGCTCCATTGCAAAACGGCATTGAGCAGCATACATGGCGCCTAGGGTATAGCTAGGGAAATAGCCAAGCTCACCGACTGCCCAATGGATATCCTGCATACAACCATCGCGATAGTTACCCTCGGTATTGATCCCTAGTAGTTGTTGCATCTGGCTTGACCAAAAGTCGGGTAGGTCATCCACGCTCAAGCTGCCGTCGATAAAGGCTTTTTCGGCCTCGAAGCGCAATAAAATATGGCAAGGATAAGTGACCTCATCGGCATCGACACGGATAAGACCTGGATTGACGCGGGTGTAGTGTCTTGCTAAGTCTTGGGCGCTGAACTCGCAACCTAAGTGTTGTTTAATCAGTGGTTGCAATTGACGTAAAAAGGCGGGATTGGCACCAAGTTGCATTTCACAAAACAAGCTTTGGCTCTCATGGACGCCCATCGAGCGAGCCAGTCCAGCGGGTTGTCCACACCATTGTTTTGGCAATCCCTGTTCATAACGGGCGTGTCCTGTTTCATGCACTATGCCCATGATCGCACTGTTAAAATCGGCTTCGTTATAACGGGTGGTGATGCGAACATCACTGGGCACACCACCGCAGAATGGATGGCTACTAATATCGAGCCTGCCATGGTTAAAATCAAATCCTAAATACGCCATCACATCGCGACCGAGGGCTTGCTGCGCCTTGATATCGAATGGGCCATTAAGCTTAAGTGTTGGCTCACAGGCTTGTTTTTCGAGTACATTTTGGATGAGCGTGGGTAGCCAAGTTTTTAAATTACCGAAGGTTTGCTCAAGTTTTGCTGTAGTCATGCCGGGCTCAAACTTATCGAGCAGGGCATCGTAGGGGAAAATGTTTTGCGCTTGGGCGCGGATCAAGGCTTCTTCCCTCGCAAGGGCGATTATCGCCTTAAGATTGGGTTTAAAGCCTTGCCAATCATTGTTTTTGCGTTGCTCGCGCCAAGCGTTTTCACACTGATAGGCCATCTTGGTTTTGGCTTGAACCAGCTCGCCGGGCACTAAGGTTGCCTGCCGATATTGATATTGCATTTCCCTTAGGTTGGCGTGTTGTTCTGAGGTAAGCACTTCTTGCGCGGCAAGGGCGAGATTGTCACCAAGGTGAGGGGCCGTTTTAAGGGTATGGATATGCAATGCCAGTTCGGCCATGGCATCGCCACGCTCACTGCCGCCGCCCAAGGGCATCATTGCTGCCTGATCCCAATTGCCCAGCGCGCTAAAATGCTCAAAATGTGAAATTTTCTGGAAATGAGCTGTGAGTTTGTCGTAACTTGGTGTAGGTTCTTTGGTATTCATAGCGGTATCCATAGACTCAATCTCAACGTGCAGTAGTTATGTATTAGCACAAAAAATAACAATAACAGCATGATAATATCATGCAGCCAAAAGCACAGCACACTAAAACCCTTAAAGGGAGGACGTGTACGTCATTAGCCAGTAATGGCTCGCGCCATTATGGCGCAGCAAGGATTTTGTCAAAGTCCGTTTTAGGATAAATTTTTGTTTGGAAACCAGGCTTGCCTTGCTATGCTGTCCCACGTAAGTTGATAATTACAGTGAAATAAATGGAATGCTGTATTGTTCAAGGAGATGATTATGTGGGCGTTTTTAGTTGAACAGCCTAACCTACCTTATACTATTGCCTTTGCCTGCGTGCTTGTTCTTGGTGTCTTTGAAGCCTTAGCCCTCCTCATCGGCTTGAGCATGATGAGTGCCTTAGATCAGTGGGTGCCCGCTGATGTGGAGTACGATGCTGACATCGGTGGCTCTGGACTCACAGGGATTGCTGGCTGGCTTTGTCTCAATCGTTTGCCACTACTTATCTGGTTTGTGCTAGCACTAACCAGTTTTGCCATTGCCGGCTATCTCGTTAATTACATTAGCTTAATGGTATCGGCTACCTTGCTGCCGCAACTATTTACCTTACCTATCGCCGTAGTAGGCAGTGCATTGTCTTGTCGATATCTGGGGCGAATGCTGGCAGATCTTCTCCCAAAAAATGAATCTACCGCTATCTCCCTTGATGACTTAAGCGGTTATGTCGGCACTATCACTTTAGGTTGCGCCATTAAAGGCATGCCTTCAGAGGCGGTTGTTCGCGATAAACATCAACAAAAACATTATGTATTAGTCGAGCCTGAAACCTCAGGTATCGAGTTTGCCAGTGGTACTCAAGTGGTGCTGCTTAAAAGAGAGGGAAGAGTCTGGTCTGCGACTCGCTTTGATAATTAAATATCGAAAGCCATAACGAAAAAGGAAAGCAAATGGATGTGTTAAACGAAGTCTCCAGTTCAAGCTATTTTGTGTTGTTGATTGCTGGAATGGTGTTGATTGGCCTGATAGTGATCGGTCTGATTTTTGCCAAATTATACAAACGTGCGACCAAGGAAATGGCCTTTGTGCGTACTGGTTTTGGCGGCGAAAAAATTATTAAAGACGGCGGCGCGATAGTCCTGCCTGTGCTGCATGAAACCATCGCAGTGAACATGAATACCCTGCGAATTGAAGTGGAGAAAACCCAAAAAGATGCGCTGATCACTAAAGATAGAATGCGTGTCGATGTTAAAGCTGACTTCTATCTGCGTGTCGCACCCAATGCCGATGGTATCTCAATGGCAGCACAAACCTTAGGTACCCGCACTACACGAGTGGAAGAGCTGAAAAAGCTGATGGAATCTAAGTTTGTTGACGTGTTGCGTGCGGTTGCGGCTGAAATGACCATGACAGAAATGCATGAGCAGCGTGCCGATTTTGTGCAGCGGGTACAGAATAACGTCGCCAACGATCTTGAGAAAAACGGGCTCGAACTCGAATCGGTTTCATTAACGGGTTTCGATCAAACTGATTTACAGTTTTTTAATGAAAACAACGCATTCGATGCCGAGGGTCGTGCTCGTCTAGCCAAAATCATCGAAGAAAAACGTAAAGAAACCAACGATATTCAGCAGGAAAACCGCATTAAGATTGAGCAGCGCAACTTAGAGGCTGAAAAAGAGTCGCTGGAGATTGAAAAGGCAGAGGAAGAAGCGCGCCTTATCCAGCAGCAGTCACTCGAATTTAAACGCGCCGATCAAAAAGCGGAAATCATTAAGCAGAAAGAAAACAAGGCCCGTGAAGAGCGCGAAGCCGAAATTGCCAAAGAGCGCGCCATTGAAACCGCAGAAATCGAAAAGACCAAAGATATTGAAACCCGCGAGATTGAAAAGCATAAGTCAATTGAGCAATCACGCATTCAGCAGCAACGTGATATTGAAGTTGCCGAGCAGGAAAAACGCATCGCGGTAGCTGCCAAATCGGAAGAAGAATCTGCCGCCCGCGCCCGCGCTGCCGAAGCGGAAAAACTGAAGGTTGAAAAAGAAGAGGCGGTAATTACAGCTCGCCAAGTGGCGGAAGCTAATCGTCGTAAAGAAATTGAAGTGATCGATGCCCGTAAGGAAGCTGAGCGCGATGCCGTCGGCGTGACAGTGCAAGCTGAAGCTGAGAAACGTGCGGCGGAAGACAGATCGAGTGCGATTTTGATTGAAGCGCGCGCCAGTGCCGATGCGAAAAAACTGCAAGCCGAGGCGGATGAAAAAGTTTATGCCGTTGAAGCGGCAGGTAAACAAGCTCTTTATGAAGCCGAAAACGTGCTGCGTGATGAGCAAATCGCCCTGCAAAAATCCCTTGCGATCTTAAAAGCCTTGCCAGAAATTGTCGCCCAAGCTGTTAAGCCGTTAGAAAACATTGAAGGTATTAAAATTCTTCAAGGTTATGGTGCTGGTCATCAATTTGCCGCAGGTGGTGATGGCACAGCCATCAACCAAGGTGGTATCGCTGAACAAGTGACTAGCGCAGCCTTAAACTATCGCGCCAATGCGCCAGTTGTCGATGCCATGCTACGTGAATTAGGCTTAGTTCAGGCGGATTCTGGCACTTTGAACGATCTGCTCAATGGCAATAATGCGTTGACGACCGAAGCCTTAAATGTGGTGAAATCGGCCAACACAGGGCTGAATGGTTATCGTCAGCAACAGGCCGTGATTGAGCCAAAGATAAGTAATTAAGAGTGGTTCATCACTAAAGCGCCTTCGGGCGCTTTTTTTTGTGCCATAAACCGTCATGCTGCTGTGTAGTATTCCACTGTTACCCTAAATTTAATGGCCGGAGTAGAGTGAAATCCGCTGTAGCGTTTCCCCTTACTGAGTAAAAGGAGTTTTTCATGGCCAATATTTTGATCATCGCCGGTGATTTTGTTGAAGATTATGAGTTAATGGTGCCGTTTCAAGCCTTACAAATGGTGGGACACAGTGTCACTGTCGTTTGCCCAGATAAAGTGGCGGGACAAACCATTAAAACTGCGATCCATGACTTTGAAGGCGATCAAACCTATACCGAAAAACCGGGCCACTTGTTTGCGCTTAATGGCAATTTTGCAGGCGCTAACGCGAGTGATTTTGATGCACTGCTGCTTCCCGGTGGTAGGGCGCCTGAGTATTTACGCCTAAATCCTGCCGTGATTGCCCTTGTTGCAGATTTTTCGGCGCAGGATAAACCGATTGCGGCTATTTGCCATGGAGCACAGTTACTGACGGCGGCCGATGTGGTTCGCGGTAAAAAAGTATCAGCTTATCCTGCTTGTGCACCTGAAGTGAAACAAGCTGGCGCCGAATATTGTGATATTGAAGTCACGGCGGCGATTACCGATGGCAAATTAGTTACCGCGCCCGCATGGCCTGCGCATCCCGCATGGTTGGCGCAGTTTAACAAGTTATTGAATTAAAAATACTCATCCCGTGTAATTTATGGCATAACAGTTCGGGTCGGGCTTAAGTGGTTTAACACTTAAGTTGAGCGCAATAGCTTGCTAGGGGAGTCATATTGTGTGTGAAATTTATTCCGGTGCTGAACCTGAACTGTTTGAGCTTAAAACCCGCTCTATTCGTATCGATGGTGTGGTGACGAGCGTGCGCCTCGAGGCGATTTTTTGGCAGATTATTGAAGAGATTGCCGAGGACGCAGAACTCAGTGTGGCGGTGTTTTTAACTCGAATTTACCGCGAGGTGTTAGCGCGCCAAGGAGAGGTGGCCAATTTTGCCTCTTTACTGCGGGTTGCCTGCACAACCCATCTTAATCAAGGCCAGCGCTTGGTGCTTAAACCTAAGATGGTTGTAAATGCTAAATCATCGTAAAGCTAACTCCATGATTTGCAAATACGCTTAGCTCGCCAAGCTTTAAGCTCTACAATCGCTTAGGTGAGCGAGCTACGTGGTTAAAGCGCTACATCTTGCCCGGTTATTCTCAAAATAGTTGGTAGCGCCGCCTTACTCTTCAACCAGCTTTATAAGCAATTAAACCAAGAGTAGGCACAAGGCCGGTTGCTGATTGTGAGGATAAATTCGATAGGTTTTATGGTGTTTGATAAGGCTCGTTTTCTTATTGCCTTGGCTAACAAGCAATCCATGGGAAAGGGCGATTTTCGCCAATAACTGCTCATCGGCACGGACATATAAGTTGATGGGTTTGATGAGCTGCTTATCTTGAATATGCTGGGTAAATTCTTTTACATCAATGACTAAACTAGATTGACCATCGCCATCTAACTTCAGTTTTGTGTTAATTTCGGTATCGGTAAACACTAACCACTCGCGCTCAGTTAACTCGGCAATCATGGCATTTAAGGCTGAGCCTAATTCGAGTGGCGAATTCTCAACAGTTTGATATTGATAAACGATTCTCTCCAATAACCGCTTAAGTTCGGCGCCAGCCCCTTGGCTACGGGCCATACGGATCCACGCGGTCAGATCCTCGGCAACCAATTTTGAAAAGCGTTTTTCTTTTAGGGCTTCAACCATCCAGTTGCATAAAAAATGGCTTTCCTGAGCGGGGGTGCGTTGGGCTTTTTTGGCTTGAGCTGAAGTGGTTAAATCGGCAAGCCCTGCTAGCGCGAGTTCGAGTATGGCTTGATTATAGGTTTGAGAATTCATTGTGGCTCCGCCGCAGGCTAAAGGGATTGATCTGATTAAACTTGGGCGATGTTCATTGCGGCGGAAGTAGTTTAGCAAAGCAGCCGCTAAATCGATAACGATTCTTACCAACTGCAATGCCATCTTGCGGTTTATTCTGGCGAGCCGACTAAACTTGCTGCGGTGAGAATCAACTTAGGCGCGGGTCTAACCTTGTAGTTAGGGTTTATGTACTGAAAGTGAATTAATCCTTTTTTATCAGCAATATAAATAGCGGGCACTGGCAGCACTAATCCTTTATCGCCTTCGGGCGTTGTCCAAAGAGGATTCTCCAGTTGTAAACGATTGGTATAGGATTCGGTGACTTGTTTGCTGGTGTAAAACGCGAGTCCAAAGGCTTGTGATGCAAGCATTTTTTCATCTGAAAGTAATAAGTATTTCAGCTCATTTTTGGCCGAAGACGCCTTAAGCTGCGCGGGCGTATCTGGAGAAATTCCTACTAACTGAAAGCCCATTTCAATGAGTTTTGGCTCGATCGCCTTTAATTGTCCCATTTGGTTATTGCAAAACGGGCACCAGCCGCCACGGTAAAAGAAGAAAATCGTTGGTTTTTGTGCCGTTAATTTAACTAAATCAACATTTTGGCCATTCATGTCTTGCAACGTGATTGCTGGGATTTGCTCGCCATTGAGTAGTGGGCTAACCGAATATTCATCTTTAGCGATAGTTTGAGCGAGCGTGCTAAAACTGCCGAGTAGTAGGCTGATGGTCAGTAAAAAGCGCTGTAGTAGGGACAGCATAAGTAATCTCTCTTTGTTATGGGTTATTCTATTAATTCAAGCGATTGGCTTTGGTTTGCACGCTTGTTGGGTCGTGAATGGGAATGACAGCTATAAGAACGGCGAATGCTGCAATTTATTGCAGTGTGTATCTAGATTTCGTTGTGTTTTTAAAGCAATGTTACTCATCACCCACGAGCTCGTTTTGAGTCTCATATGAGTCAATGGTGTGAGCCGATAACGTGGGCTAATTGAGTGAGCTAATTAACTGCGCGATGGTGGGGCGCTGAATGCGAAAGTGATAGTATTGCCACTGCCTTGAAAGGCTGAAGTGATGTTTGGTAATTTTTTCAATAGGAAAGCTGTTAATGGATAAGGGATTATTTAACGCATTAAAGAAAGTCTATGCTAAAAAGGTGTACCGAAAAGACGAGCATGGTTATCAACAAAGAATCGATAATGGCGATGTGTTTGATGTCGATACGGGAACTTATTTCTACTCCTATCAAGGCCTCTCTGCCGCCGAAATCGCATTGATTGAACAGAGTGGCTATCCGGTCAACGACAGGGTTAACCTGAGTCATGATGATGTGGTGCTCGGCTATAAAGCGATTCTAAAGCAGCCGAATCTTTCTCTCGAAAATTTACTGGCGGCCTATTTATGTGGTTTTTCAAGCTTCCCCCGCGGTCGACAGCCAATACTCAGCTATCTGTTTGCGAAGGCGCTACCAGAACATTCGATGGCAACCGATAGTGACATTTGTCCTGTGTGTTCCATCAAGCGCGTTAACTGGATTGAGCAAGGGCAAGAAATCTTTTCCTGTTACACTGGCAGTGTGTGGAACGAGCGGTGGGCGCACAACCTCATAGAATTACAAGAGTTTTGTACACTATCGCCTTGTAAACCAAGCGCTGAGGATGTGGTCATCTTCAGTGCTTTAATTGAAGCTATCCGTCAGGCTCCTTTAGATGAAACACCCGGAAAACTCGAGCAAAGAGTGAAGAAAGCCAAGATTATCCCCAAATTTAATAAGTATAGTTTCCGTGGCCAACTGATGGTGTTAGCAGAGCTTGGCATCATGCCAAATTCCTATGTTGCGCCGCTTTATGAAGCATTTACGCCATTTGAAGCGATCTGCAATATCAAATATCCCGGCAGTATCCGCTCTGACATTATCTTACCACTTGCGGGCTGGTGCGGAGAAAATCCCATTGATGAACAAAGGCTTAAGCAATTATTTGGTGTTTTACGAATAAGTGATCATCCTCAGTTCCGTGGGCTAAGTATTGAGTAAATGAGGCCTGCTGATTTAGTCCGTTTAGAGGTTGGACTGAGATAAGCCATCTTTGAGAGAGTCGCTCATATAGCCTATGGCTTGTAGCTCATGAATTCGGCTCAATAAAAAAGCGTCCCTTGGGACGCTTTTTGCTTTTATAGCGAGACTGATAGGCGAAGCGGTATCGCCTATGTCATGTGTTTATTTTAGCTTTTTCGCTTTGCTTGGTGCTTGGCCAACTTTCATTTTAACGCGGCGGCCCTGCATGCTTTTCTCGGCAATCATTTGCTCGCTAACATTGTCCTGTCGCTGTTGTTTCTTAGCGAAACTGCGGCGGGTTTGTAGCTGCTTTAACAGCAAGTCACGGCTACCGACCTCATATCCAGGTACGGTAATGCGGCGAATTTTTTGGCCGATGAGTTTTTCAATATCCGCAAGGGTGCGTTCTTCTTCACGGCTTACAAATGAGATTGCCACGCCACTTTTACCTGCTCGACCTGTACGGCCGATACGGTGAACATAATCTTCGGCAAGGAAGGGTAAGTCGAAGTTCACCACATACTCAAGACTGGGAATGTCTAAACCGCGGGCGGCCACTTCGGTCGCGACTAATACGCGCACTTTACCGGACACAAACTCACGCAGCGCACGGCGACGGCTACCTTGGGCCTTTTCACCGTGTACCACTTCAGAGGGAATACCGTCTAAGTTTAATTCTTTAACCAGAGTATCCGCCGCATCGCGGGTCGCGGTAAAGACCAACACTTGTTGCCAGTTCTTTTTACCAATCAACTCAGATAACAGCTCGCGTTTACGACGCTGCTCTACCGGATAAACCACTTGGCTTACAGTATCGGCGGTGGTGTTTTGTTTATCGGCGCTGATCACTTGGGGTTTGATCATCATCTCATTGGCCAGTTTTTTCACTGCGCTGGAGAAGGTGGCCGAAAACAGTAGGTTTTGACGCTTCTTATTGACCGCTTGGAGGATTTTTTGGATGTCGGCACTAAAGCCCATATCCAGCATGCGATCGGCTTCATCGAGGACTAAAAAGTCAACGCTAGACAGACTTAAGTTACAGGCGGTGAGGTGTTCGAGTAAACGGCCTGGGGTCGCGACAATAATATCGGCGCCGCGTTTTAACTTTTGGGCTTGAGTCTCAACCTTTACGCCGCCGTAAATCGTTAATACGCTGAAATTTAAATACTTGCTGTAGGCTTCAACGTTTTCCGCTACTTGGGCGGCCAGTTCGCGTGTTGGGGTGAGGATGAGTACCCGGGTATTAGATTTTAAGGTCTCGCTTGGGTTTTCAACCATTTTTTGCAGTATCGGCAGTGCGAAGGCGGCGGTTTTACCCGTGCCAGTTTGCGCGCTGGCGAGCACATCTTGGCCGCGGCGGATGGCGGGGATCGCTTGCTGCTGAATCGGTGTCATTTTTTGATAACCGCAATCTGAGATAGCGCGTAAAATCTCGGGGCAAAAACTAAAAGATTCAAATCTCATTTTGGATTCCTGTCATTCACTAATTCAATCATTCAAGCGCCTCACCCTATTACAGATACTTTTACCGTAAAGTCTCCTGTCATGGGGGAACGTTAACGCACTTGTTTGTGCCTTTCTAACGCTTAACGGTCAGAAAAATGGCGGGCGCGGAGTATAGCAAAATTTTCGGTTAAAACCTGTACTTTTTAACCCTTTGGCGGTTTATGCCGATATTGCTGCTGTTTTGCTGATAATCAGAGGATTAATTAAGGCGTGGATTGGCTTGGATAAAGGATACCGCGCCATTGTTTGTCGACAATAGCGCGGCATTACCGTTAGCCAAAGGCTCGGCGTAGGCCAAGTGCCTTTTCTGCGTTGTGTTTTAAATGATTAGCGGCATCGCCAATCTGATGCGTTGCCGCGAGGTTTTCACTGCTACTTTGGGTGATGAAATGGATATTGTTGGTGATTTCATGCACCACTTGGCGCTGCTGATCGGCGGCCACCGCATTTTGCTGAGCAAAGGTGTGGATCTCGCTGACTTCTTGGTAAATAGTGTTAACGTTTTCGGCGGAGGTTTGAATGTCGTTAGCGCACCGCTCTGCATGTTGGCGGCTTTGCTCCATTTCCTTTGCCCACGCATTTAACATGCTGAACATCTTATCGACACTCTGCGAAATACTGTTGGTTGATAATTGAGTGCGGCTCGATAGGGCGCGCACTTCATCGGCCACCACCGCAAAGCCTCGTCCTTGTTCACCCGCCCTAGCGGCTTCAATGGCGGCATTGAGGGCAAGCAGGTTAGTTTGCTCGGCAATAGAATCGATCTCACCCATGGCACTGGCAACTCGTTCAGCTTCTTGATTAAGCAGATTGGCATTATTAGCGGCATCGGCGACGGATTTAGCCAGCTGTTCGACCTTTTGGGTATTAGCCTTCATATTCGCGCTGCTCTTTAGGCAGAGTTCATAGGCGGTATTAATGCTGGTGGAGGTTCGTTGGGTGTTTTGAGCGACTTCGGTAATCGTCGAACTCATTTCTTCCATTGCACTTGCCAGTTGCTCGAGCTGGTTTTTCTCTTGATCTAGGCTGGCATAGGTTTGTTCTGTGGTGACCACAAGTTGATCGGCTATCGCATGCAATTGATTGGCTTGATCTTGAGTGCGGCCAAGTACGCCATTCATCTTGGCTTGTAATAAGATTAATTGAAAATCGAGAATCGATGAGGTATCGGCTCCAGCATAGATATAGCGACTAATCGAGTCGTATTTTGTTTGCATATCAATTAATTTTGCCGGAATACGAAAGGCCTCATCGTAGAAGATGGCTAAGTTAAGGCCCATTAAAATCGCGCCTGCAATAATCACACCCCAACCCCAAAAGTAACCCGCAATCAGTAATCCTGTCGAGGCGACAACGGCTGATACAGCACGTTTTTGCATCAAACTTAGTGGTTTGGGGATAGGTTTGTTGTGTAATAACCGGCGGTAAATCGCCGTGGCTTTAGATACATAGGCCGCCTGTGGCTGCAGACGCACCGACTGGTAACCAACGATAGTACCATTCTCAAAGATAGGAGACACAAAGGCATCGACCCAATAAAAATCGCCATTTTTACAGCGATTTTTAACTATACCACGCCAAGATTGGCCCGATTTTAGCTTTTCCCACATCTCTTTAAAGGCGGCGCTGGGCATATCGGGGTGGCGTACTTTGTTGTGGGGATGCCCAATTAATTCGTCAGCACTGTAGCCTGAGACTTCTGCAAAGCGTTGGTTAACATAGGTAATAATCCCGCGAGTATTGGTTGTGGAAATTAATTCATCTTGAGGCGTTAGGCGGATTTCCTGTGCATTGCTGTGGGTAATTTTACTGCGGCTAGGGTTACTCAGGCTCATTTAGTGTGTCCATTCAGGGCCGATGCTATGAATTAGGGTAAATGTAATGGTAAAGCTTGCGCCGACTCTCATTGGTGCCGGCTAGTTATGTGACAATGGTATCATTTTTGTGTGGGTGTTGGAGAGCGGTTTTTAGCGTTACCCATAAGAAAAGTAATGCATTTTTATTTTTCTAACTTTTTAAAAATATTAGTTTTTTTATTATGGTTTAAACGAGTGTTTATCCTGTCTATTGCCAAATTTAGTGTGATATCTACTTTAGTGTTAGCGATTTTTTTCAGGAAAAATAACGCTAGATTCACAACGCGCCCTAAAATTTTTTACTAAGCTTTTTAACACATTGGGAGTATTGCTAAGTCATATGGGTTTACATGGTTTTTATTGGGCTTGCGCAAGACAAAAATGTTTTCAGATAGATAAGCTCGAGAGTTCTAAAGGTAAGACGATTAAGGGCTTTAGACCATTTACAAGGTAGTATTGGATTGCAAAAGGATTTTTATGGCTAGAGCAGAGCCGAGAGAATTTACCCGTTATACATCCGGTCTTTCCCATTGGCGCAGATTGATTTTTAAGCGGTTATTTTGGTTTCTTGCCATTCTCTGTGTGCCTGTGTACATCACCAGTGTTTACCTTTGTATTGTTGCCAATTTATGGGGCATGGTGATTTTTGATACCATCGCGTATCTGTTTTTAATGTTATTGCTGTTGTACACGCATTTTTCAGATCGGATGCGTTTTGGCTGTGGATGCGTGCTTACCTACGCCATTGGCGTTGGGTTTCTTATTGCGATAGGACCGTCTGGGGCTGGGTTTTTCTGGTTATTTATTTTTCCTCCACTCAGTAGCATTTTTTTAGGTGCTAAGGCGAGTATCTATGCCCAAGTAATTAATGGGATAAGCTTAATTTTGATTGGTGTGGCTTATCATCTGGAGTGGCTGATGTGGCCTGTCACTGAAGGTTATCACCTTGGTATTTGGGCTGTGGTCGCAATCAATTTTTTAGTGACCAATGCGATGGTTACCTTAACCGTGGCTTATCTGCTCGGTAAGTTAAGCTCTTCTCTTTATTCAACGTTGGCCTCTCGGCAAGCGACCGTGCTCGGCTTAGCAAAGCTTGCCGAGTATCGTGATAATGAAACTGGGGCGCATTTATTAAGGATGCGGCAATACTCTAAAATGTTAGCGGCCCAGCGTATGTTGGCCGAAAATCCACCACCAGAGTTAGACGAAGATTTTATTCAAGACATTAGTCTCTCGGCAATTTTGCATGATATCGGCAAAGTGGGCATTGCCGATGCGATTTTGCTAAAGCCAGGTCGATTAACACCCGAAGAGTTCGAACAAATAAAAGCACACCCCGTGATCGGTGGGCAGGTGCTAGCCAGTTTATTAGAATATGCTCCCCGATGTACGTTTATTACGATGGGGAGGGACATTGCTTCTGGCCACCATGAGAAATGGGATGGAAGTGGTTATCCACTCGGATTAAAAGAAGAAAATATCCCATTGTCGGCAAGGATAGTCGCACTTGTTGATGTGTATGATGCGTTAACGTCACCACGCTGTTACAAGCGACCCTTTAGCCATGAAGAAGCACTCGCCTTGATCCTTGAGGGGCGTGCGAAACATTTTGACCCAGCCTTAGTCGATTGTTTTATGCAAATTCATACTGAGTTTGAGGTGTTGTCAAAAGCGTCGTTACATGATGATCCTCAGTTAACGGTGGCACAACCTAAAACGTTGTAACCTCAATACGCTAAAACAATAAACCCAAGACTGATTGTCTTGGGCTTATGTGGTTTGGGTTTTTAACGATGAGTGATTAAATAGCTTTTGTCGCCTGTGTGAGCCACTCAAGTTCAGTGCCAGACATTAAAGGCGACAGGGTATTAAACACTTTCTGATGGTAAGCATTAAACCAGTCGATTTCGCCTTGGGTTAACAAGCTCTTATCGATAAGGCGTGCATCCATTGGGATCAGTGTTAAGGCATCAAATTCATACATTTCACGTTCGGCGTCCTTTAATGCTTCACAATGCTGCACCACCACTAGGTTTTCTAAGCGAATGCCAAAGCAGTCGGCGCGGTAATAACCGGGTTCGTTGGATAACACCATGCCAGGTATTAAGGCGATGGCATTAAGATTTTTACCAATGCGCTGTGGACCTTCATGCACACTTAGGAAATGGCCGACGCCATGGCCTGTACCGTGGTCGTAATCAAATCCATGTTGCCACAGATATTGGCGTGCAAAGGCATCGAGCTGTTGCCCTGTCGTGCCTTTAGGATAGCGGGCTTGGTCCAAGGCGATATGGCCTTTAAGTACCAGTGTCACCATCTTTTTCTGTTCATCACTCACTTCGCCAATGGCGATGGTGCGGGTGACGTCCGTGGTGCCATCAATATACTGAGCACCAGAATCCACTAAGTAGATGCTGTTCATCGTCATCATCGCGGGCGTGCCATTGTTATGGTTATAGTGACACATGGCCGCATTGGCGCCAGCGGCGGAGATGGTGTCGAAGCTTGGCTCGCGATACTTGGGATCTTCGAGGCGGAAACTTTCTAACTTGTCCGCAAGAGTGGCTTCATCGTGCAGACGATTAGCCGCGACTTCGGCATCGAGCCATGCAAGAAAACGACTGACCGCAACACCATCACGGATGTGGCTGGCACGCATACCTGCTAATTCGGCGGCATTTTTTTGGGCTTTAGGCAGAGAGACTGGGTCGATACCGGCAATCAATTTGGCGCCAGCATCGCGGGCGAGATTTTGCGCCCAAGCGTTAGCAGAGTTGGGATCGGCCAGCAGTTTCACGCCCTGCAAACTTGCCAAGGTATCGGCAAGGGCAGCTTCGCTGTTAAAGCTCACTCCTGTTCCTACATGCTCTTCAATGCCTTCAGGGAGTTTGCTTAAATCGGTAAACAGTTGCATATCACCATTGGCATGGAGCAGGGCGCAGCCGAGCACGACAGGGAGGCGAGGTACATCATTGCCACGGATATTGAGCAGCCAGCAGAAAGAATCTAATGCGGTGATCAGCGCGACATCGGCGCCCGCTTTTTTGACTAAGGCACCAATCTCGGTACGCTTTTGCAAGCTGGTTTTGCCCGCACTGTCGTCACTAAATAAGGTGATAGCTGCGCTCGACGGTGCAGGTCGATTTTGCCAGTGCTTATCAATAGGATTTTGCTCTACGGCCACTAACTCTATTTGTGCTTTGGCAAGTGTGGCTTTGGCGTTTTCAAACCAGGCTAAAGTGTGTAAACGGGCATCAAATCCAACGCGTGCACCTGCGGGTAACGTGTCGCATAGCCATTCGATTTGCGGTGTGTCGGTCAGGCTTTCATAGCTAAAGAGGTTGGCATCGACCTGTAAACGCACTTGTACCGTATAACGACCATCGGTAAAAATGGCGGCTTTGTCTTTTAGGACAATCGCCATGCCCGCCGAACCCGTAAAATCCGTCGCCCAGTAAAGACGCTCGTTGTGTTCTGGCACATATTCCCCTAAATATTCATCAGCGCGGGGGATGATAAAGGCATCTAGGTTGGCGTTTGCTAGCTCACTACGAATAGCGGCAAGACGGTTGGCAATCTTATTGTGTGACGACGATGGTAACGACATAGGGGCTCCAAATGATGGCATGGGCTACACAGGTAGGCTGCCAAATTATCATGGGTAATGCTGGCAAAAAGGATGCAAATTGACGGCGATTATCGCAAGCTCAGCAACTAAGATGCAAGATATGGAATAAAGGATTTTGTATACAATTTTGTGTTTTAGCCGACATTTTGTGAGCAAAATGGCTGTGATCTTTCGCAAACAATTAAATTGAACTGTTAGCTTTATCACTCAAAAGTTGTTACTAATTCTTACAAATTAGATACTTAACTTTTATTCAATCGCCAATATTGGCCCATTATGCTAACATTCGCCATCTCCGCTCGGGGTCAGAGGGGAGCACATGTATCAGTGGAGTTGGCGATGCAAACATTAACAATAGACGTGGGCGGTAGCAAAGCCCTGTTCGAACTTCAACTCAAGGGGCATACAGAACAATATAAAATCCCCACGGGTGAAGGCTTTAAAATAGAAGACTTAAATAATCAAATCGCGGCACTAGAACGGGATTATGATTTACAGCATTACCATTTAGCGATCGCTGTACCAGGACTTGTACAACAGAATCGTTTGGTATCCTGTAAATCCTTGCCTGGTCTGAATGGACTGAGTTTTGATACCTTGAAAACCCAAGGTCAACTTAAGTTTATCTGCAATGATATTGACGCGGGAATGCAGGCAACCTGTGACGAAAAATATGCCTGTGAGTTGTTAGTCATGTGTGGCACCGGTATCGGTATGTCGATTGCGTTTAACGGCAAAGCATTTACTGGTGCAACTGGGGTCGCAGGTGAATTAGGGCATTGCCGGGTGATGACTGAGTCGGGTGAGTTTAGTTTAGAGCAGCTCGCCAGTGGTGATTCTATCCGTAGTCGTAAGATTTCCACTGCCGATGATTTATACCGTTCTGGCACCTATCTCGGTATGGGATTGGCGTGGGCAGTAAATCTCTTTAATCCCAATCGGATCTGGTTAGCAGGCGGCATGATGAACAGTGCGCCCTACTATAAAGGGTGTCTGGATAGTTTAAGACGCATGGCCTTGAGTGCGCCATTAGCCGAAATGAAGATTAATCGCGTCGATGATATGGAAACCTTGGTTTGCCGTGGTTTATCAGTGATCTTGGCAAGGGATTTTTCGGATAAGGCTGATTTGTAAAAAGTAGAGATGGAAATAAACGAAAGCCCTGCAATGCAGGGCTTTGTTTTTAATGCAAAATTAATTAATCTTCAACAGTTCCACATCAAAAATCAGCACTGAGCCGCCGCCAATTTTACCCGTGCTGCGATTGCCGTAGGCAAGATCGCTGGGAATAAAGAAGCGATACTTGTCGCCTTCAACCATCAATTGCACCCCTTCGGTCCAACCTTTAATCACCCGATTGAGCGGGAAGGCAATGGGGTCACCGCGTTCAACGGAACTATCGAATATGGTGCCGTCGATCAAGGTGCCATGGTAATGCACAGTTACGGTATCGCTCGCCTTAGGATGAATAGTGCCAGAGCCTTGATTTAACACTTGATATTGCAAACCTGAAGCTGTGGTAACCACACCTTCTTTGGTTTTGTTTTGCGCTAAAAATTCATTACCTAAACGGATATTTTCCTGCGCTGCTTTTTGGTTGTTCATCGTGGTAAAGAAGTAAAAAATCACCCCAGCAATCACAACAACGGCAAGTAACATTTTCATTTTAAGGAGCACCTCAGTCAATTTTGGCCATGTTATCAGTTTTTTAGCGTGCGAGGCTAGCTATGATCACGTACGTAGCAGTGGATGATTCGCGTTACATTTTCTCACGCTTTAAAAGCACCCAAAGGCTTTATCCCGCTTTAGAGATCGCTTAAGCTGTGACATTAGACTCTACAAAAACTCAATAAAAACAGATAAAAAGAATAAATAAGGACAGTCCTATGTTAACCAAAGCAGCAAAACCTCTGGTCAAGCTGGTCGACCGTTATTTACCCGATCCCTATATCTTTGTCTTACTCCTCACGTTAGTCGTGATGATCTCGGCCGTGGTGGCCGAGCAAAAAACACCCCTGGACGTCATCAGCTACTGGGGCGATGGTTTTTGGGCACTGCTGAGTTTTTCAATGCAGATGCTATTAGTGCTGGTGGCGGGATTTATGCTCGCCAGCTCGCCACCGATTAAAAAATTGCTTGATGCGATTGCTGGATTCGCTAAGTCTGCGCCGCAGGCGATTATCTTAGTGACGTTGGTTTCTCTGGCTGCCAGTTGGATTAACTGGGGCTTTGGTTTGGTGGTCGGCGCGTTATTTGCCAAAGCGTTAGCCCGCAAGTTACGAGTGGACTACCGTTTGTTGGTTGCCAGTGCGTACTCGGGTTTTGTGGTTTGGCACGGTGGCTTGGCGGGTTCGATTCCGTTAACCATTGCCACTGCTGGGCACTTTGCAGAAGCACAGATTGGCATTATTCCTACCAGTGATACCATTTTTGCCAGTTTTAACTTGCTGTTAGTGTTGATTTTATTTGTGGTGATGCCGCTGGTAAACCGCTTTATGTTGCCAGAAGACAAAGACAGCATCTATATCGACCCTAAGGCGCTTGAAGATGTGAGCAGTGAAGAGAGCAACACAGGGCATGCGCCAAACGCGATGATGCGTCCCGCGGATAAATTAGAAAACAGCCGTTTACTGGGCTGGAGTGTAGGCGGCGCAGGGCTGGTGTACTTAGGTTATTATTTTGCGGTGCAAGGCGGCAGCTTAAACCTTAATTTAGTTAACTTTTTGTTTTTGTTCCTCGCGATTGTGCTGCATCAAACGCCACGCAGTTTACTGCTTAGCCTTAACGAAGCGATTAAAGGCGGCGCGGGTATTGTGATTCAGTTTCCTTTCTACGCTGGCATTATGGCGGTGATGATGCAATCGGGATTAGCCCAAAGCATCTCCGAAGGATTCGTGGCCATTGCCAGCGCTGAAAGCCTGCCATTTTGGAGTTTTATCAGCGCAGGCATCGTGAATATTTTTGTGCCTTCGGGCGGCGGACAATGGGCGGTGCAGGCCCCGATTATGTTGCCTGCTGCCGAAGCCTTGGGCGCCGATGTGGCACGTGTTGCCATGGCTGTAGCATGGGGTGATGCGTGGACGAATCTTATTCAGCCTTTCTGGGCACTGCCTGTGCTGGCCATTGCCGGATTAAAGGCGCGGGATATTATGGGATTTTGTTTAATGCAGTTGATTATCACAGGTGTGATTATCAGTATCGCGTTGAGCTGGTTTTAAAGATAAACCGATAGCAGATTTTGTATTTTTGAGAATAAAAGGGCAATTTAAAATTGCCCTTTTTTATTGGCGATGAATGATTAAAACCACTTTTGTGGGTATTGGCGGCTGCAAAGTAAGTTGTGATACAGCCAACCAAAAGCGAGAATGAGCGCAACACCACTGGCGACGGGCATATACAGAAAATCCCAGTGCTGCGCCGTGAGCATAACAACCAGAGGATTTGCTCCCGCGGGTGGATGTACTGTATGGGTTAGCATCATCACCGCTATGCCTAATCCGACCGCAAGCCCTAAGGTTAGCGGGGATACTCCCAAAGTATTTAAAATTATCAGTCCTACCAGACTCGTGAGTAAGTGGCCGCAGAGAATGTTTCTCGGTTGAGCGAGTGGACTTTCTGGTAAGGCAAACAGCAACACCATAGTGGCGCCAAAGGGAGCCATTAACCAAATGGTTTGCGGTGTTAGCTGTTCAAGCGCGGCTAAACTACTGATACACAACATGGCTCCACACCCTGCGAGCAAGGCCATCTTTAGATTCTGTGGATTGATTCTTTGCATCGTTTCCTCCCATTTATGGCTGGTGTTAAGCCCTTATTTTGATAATGAATTGTGGACGTGAATGCTCAGCAAACCATCGCCGCTAACATGCTGTGGTGTTCCGTGTTCACTCGTGATTTCACTATTAACTTAATTTAGTTACCGAAGTAGACAGATTTGTCTGTATCTGTGAATCTTCTCACGAGTAGACTGATTTGTCTACTTGTGAGAAGATAGGACTCATATTTGTTAGCTAAGATTTGCTAACGAATGTTTACCAAAGAAGAGGAATGAGTTGATGCAGGGCACTGAGAGTCAGGCAGGTACGCCATCGGATAAACGGCAGCAATTGGTCACGACCGCCTTTAAACTATTTTATTTTCAAAGTGTTCATGGAGTCGGGATTAATCAGATCCTGCAAGAATCGGCGATTGCCAAGAAGACCCTGTACCACCATTTTGTCAGTAAAGATGAGTTAGTCAAAGCTGTGGTTCGTTATCGCGACGAGACTTTTTATCAATGGCTTAGCGAACGAGTGAACGCATCGCCAGCGGGACGAGAGGGCATTCGTGGGTTATTTAGGGCGCTCGATGATTGGTTTAATCAAAGGGTGCCACAGCTGTGCGAATTTCGCGGCTGTTTTTTTATCAATGTCAGCGCCGAATTTACTGAGCCGAGTCATCCGGTGCACCAACTCTGTGCTCTGCATAAACAGCGAGTGGCGAGTTTAATTGAGCGGCAAGTGTCGGCATTGGGCTTGCCAGAAGCTAAGACCCAATATCTCGTAGCTGCGATAGGTTTACTTAAAGAGGGCGCGATAGTTTCGGCACAATTGAAGGGTGAAACTCAGTCAGCACTGTTGGCACTGGCAGTGGTTGAGCAGTTACTCGATGCTGCGACTTGTGCTGTTTAGATAAAAGGGCTATCCACTTAGCACGACCAACCACTATATATTGTGGTTATCGATTTTTAATTGATTGGTACGTTATCGGCTTAGAACGCACTGCTTGCTCAAGCAACCTGTAGAATAATAATCCCCGAGAATCTGACTTTCTTCTGTTGAAGCGAAATGTAAATTCATCTAAATAATAATCAAGTTGCTTAGCCTTTACCGCACCTTGATACGTACCTAAAAGCCATCTTTTACATAATGATGAGACTCGATGCACCCCAGCCATTGTTTCATGTGCAGGTACAGATGAACCTAAATGCACCATCCGATTATGCTTATATCCTTTTTTGTCTATTTGCTTGTATGCTTGAGAACCATCACTACAAATTGTGCTACCAGGCTCTATTACATCTTGAATGAATTGATGGATATGTTCTTTAGTTGCACTTTCTACTTGCCTTAAACGTATCCGCCCAAATCCAGAGGGTGATAGCAGCTCAACAGCCACCAAAACTATAGCTTTACGCTTACCCTGTTGATTTTTAATAGATGATTTTGGAATGACCCCACCTATTAATGTTTCGTCAACCTCTACGATGCCGGACAGTTTATCTCTTTCAGGGTCAACCATGGCATATCTTAACTTGTGCATTAAAGACCAAGCAGTTTGATAACTCCCAAGACCTAATAGCCTTTGGACTCCAAGAGCGCTGACCCCATTCTTTTGATTTGTAATAAACCAGACAGCTGCAAACCAACTTTTCATGGGGGTTCTTGTTTTGTCAAAAAGTGTACTTGATGTTACTGAACACTGAAAACGGCAAGCATGACATTTTAACTTGCCATTACTTAACTGATAAGGTGATTGATGGCTCGAACAGCTTGGGCAAATGAATCCGTTTGGCCAACGAAGTGCGTAAAGGTAGCTAGTGCAAGATTGTTCATCATGAAACCAATCAACAAATTCGTCCCAATTTGTAGGGTAATCGACGCCAGCTTTTAATAAATACGATGAAGTTTTCATTACTACATATTGACACTGGTGGCGCTAAATGGATAGCCCTTTTAGATAAACATATCTACAGCGCCAGTTTTTATGCCATAACCCAGTACGGCTAAGTTAGCGACAACGGTGAGCCAGAAGACGTTTCTAAATGAGGCTTTAACGGACTTGTGCCTTAACAGGTTTTGGGCAAACAGGGCGCCGGGCCAACCGCCCATGAGGGCGAGCAGATGCAAAGTGCTTTCTTTAGTGCGCCATTTACCGCGTTTTGCGGCGGATTTATCGATAGCGTAGGCGATAAAGGTCAGCAGGCTCAGTGTGAGGTACATGCCTGCAATACCGTAGGGCAACATATGTTGCTGGGCCGCGCCGATTAAGCCAGCAATAAAAATCACCACCAATAACAGCGGCATGATGCTTGAGTCTGGAGCGGCTGAATTGGATTTTTGAGTGCGTCTACTTTGGGTGCGATGGTTCTGAGTGCGACTGTTCTGAGCGCGATGGTTTTGTGGTCGATTCTTTTGAGAACGATTTGTTTGAGGTGAAGCACTGTTGCCCGTTTTGGCAGTTTTTTTGTACGTCATTATTTGGTATCAATCTCGTGTCAGTATTTTGAAGCTTGCTGGCGTTCTAGTGATGCCGCGTATTTTTTAAACGCGAGGTGGCGCCAAAGTTTTTCCAATGGCCCTTGCTTGAAATAGCGTAAATACAGGCTGGCCAACAGTAATTGCACTACTGAATAAACCAGCGCTATGGCCATGTATCCCCATCTATCTAAGCTCAATAGCAATTCGGGAGCTAAGTGTCTAAACACTAACACGCCAACGATGGATTGCAGAATATAAAGGCTAAAGGCGAGTTTGCCCACATTTTGCAGTGGTTTTAGCACGGTCGAGCGATTTTGGCAGATGCTAACGAGGATATGGATATAAATCAGCGCCATTGGAATGGCACTCAGCATGACAATAATGTCTGAAAACATCACCAGCATGGGATTCTGGGTTAAACCTAACAGGGTATCCATGGTGGATAACACTAAGCTGGCTAAAGCGAGTTTGAGTAAGGTATTACGGTTAAATCCCTGTTCAAAGATGCCCTGTCGATAAAGTGCCATGCCCAGCAACATTAAGCCTGCCGTAAACCACATTAAGGTAAAAGGGAGCGCCAACGCCGTATAGCCCACTTGAATTAAATGCAGTAGCAGTTGATTAGGGTAGCTTGATGTCCAAGCACTGTATTGCTCGGCAAAAAACGCGGATTCGCGGGTAAAGAGTTCGTCACTACCGCTGAGGGCGAGCAAGCAGGTAATCACTAAGGACATGAAAATAAAAATATTCGCCTTACGTTTTTGTTCAGCAATGGTGATATCGCGGTAACAGAGTGCTAAAAAACCACTGATCCCATAGGTCAGTAAAATATCACCCGACCAAATGAGAATACCGTGGATTAAGCCAAAGATAATTAACCATTTCAAACGTGAGCGCAGCAGGGGATAAGCGGCCAAGCCCTTGGCAGTAAATTTCTGATACTGGATGTAAAGTCCCACACCAAACAGCATTGAAAACAAGCTAATAAAGCGGCCTTCAATAAAAAAATTGCTAAAGGTTTGGAGGATCTGATCCCAGAGCAAGGGAATTTGGTGAGGCGCATAGCCATAAAAACTAATGCCCATAAAGTAGATATTCATAAAAAATATCCCCAAGACGGCTAAGCCTCGAATCGCATCGAGGTTAGCATTGCGGGTACTTGGGATGGGCTGATGGGGGGCGTTACAAACGGGTTGGTTATTCGCCAATATCTTCATTCCACAGTTGGGGCTTGGCGGCGATAAAATCGCGCATCAGTTGTTTACACTCGGGATTATCGACCACAGTCACATCAACGCCGCGGGACTGGACATAGGCTTCAGGGCCTTGGAAGGTGACATTTTCACCCACCACCACTTTGGGGATGCCGTAGAGCAAAATGGCACCGCTACACATATCGCAGGGGGAGAGGGTTGAATAGAGCGTGGCCTTTTGATAATCGGCGGCGGTTAATCTGCCAGCGTTTTCAAGGCAATCCATTTCTGCATGGAGCACAGCGCTGCCTTGTTGAACGCGCTTATTGTGGCCACGAGCGATAATTTTACCGTCAATCACCAATACCGAGCCAATGGGAATACCCCCTTCGGCTAATCCTTGTTTGGCTTCATCAATGGCGGCCTGTAAAAATTCATCCATCTTGCACCCCAATGTAGGTTGTTTGGCTTAGCATAGCAGTGCGTAAGGTTTGGGCAAGACAACTTAAGTTGCTATCTTGCTTAACGATTAACCTTGGCTGCTTGACGATTAATCTTGGATCGCTGGCGTTAACTTATTTTTGCGGCTTTTCTGAAATCCACAATTTGATATGTCCCTTCACGACCACGACGCCTTGGGTGTCATAGGCGGTCACGGGAACTAGCATATCGCCGAGGGTCCATTGCTCGGGCGTGACTTCGGCAACACATAAAATGTCGCTGCCCGCTTTGGCGGTTTAATCCACACTCATGCCCTTAGGGATCCAACGTAAATGGGCTGGTATCGAGGCTTCGGCCATCACGCCCATCGCCATTTCGAGACCATTACAAATCGCGATCACATGCACGGTTTTTATATGATTATGAACGGCATGACGTTTTTTTATCAGGCAGGCGCAGCGGTTAAGCTGTAATTCAGTAATCAATGGTTTGATGCTGCCAAAATAAGGCGCCATGCGTGACACCATCATTGAGAAGATTTTCTGGCCAAAGGGTAATCCTTGGGTCTTGTGGTAAAGCGCAAGGACTTTATTTGGCTTGATGCGAGTTTCTGTATGGGTACTCATGTTTATCCTTCATCGGAGTGCAAACTTAGGGCGATAATCTTAGGCCAGCGATGATGTGAGGTCTTATGGCTGGCTTATCTTTTCTGGTCGGATGAGTGTAACATTGAGATAACAATCATTGCCAGTCGACTGGATTAAGCAAACTTCATTTCGCGGTTTTTACGCTAACACCGTATAATCGCGACAAATTTGTTATCACAGACAAATCATATTGATTTAACAACAAGGACTCACAGTGAACTATTTGCTGACCTATTTTAAGGGAATGGCCATGGGCGCGGCCGACGTGGTGCCAGGCGTTTCGGGCGGCACCATCGCCTTCATTACGGGTATTCTCGATACCTTGCTTGAAAGCGTTAAGCGCATCAATCCATCCCTTTGGGGCGTGATTAAGTCGCAGGGGCTAAAAGGCGCCTTTGTGCATATTAATGGTGGATTTTTAGTGAGTTTATTGGCGGGGATCCTGACCAGTATTTTTACCTTCGCTAAGCTAATTTCTTGGTTGCTGGTGGCGCATCCTATCCCGATTTGGTCATTCTTCTTTGGCTTAATCATTATCTCCGTTGTGCATATGCTCAAGCAGGTCAGTGGCTTTACGCTGGCGCGTTTAGGTTTATTTGCGCTTGGTGTGTTAGTGGCGTGGGCGATTACTGTGCTCAATCCGGTCGCAGTTGAAGCCAGTTACCTTAATCTCTTCTTTGGCGGTGCGATTGCAATTTGTGCCATGGTGCTACCGGGGATTTCTGGCAGTTTTATCTTATTATTGTTGGGGTTATATCCTGTCGTGTTAGCGGCGGCGAAAAATATCCAACTCGATATTTTGGCTTGTTTCGCAGCAGGAGCGGTACTTGGCCTGTTAACTTTCAGCCATTTACTCTCGGCATTGCTGCGTAAATACCACGATGCGACCGTGATATTTTTAACCGGATTGATGCTTGGCACCTTAGGCAAAATTTGGCCTTGGAAACAAACCTTAACCTGGCAGACTAACTCCCATGGCGAACAAGTGCCGTTGCTGGAGCAAAATATTTCGCCGCTTAATTTTGAGCAAGTGACTGGCCAGCCTTCACAACTGTTGTTCGCCATTGTCTGTATGTTAGCGGCTATCGCCTTAGTCTGGGGTTTGGAAAAGGTCGGCAGACGGGATTAGCCTTTTATCATTTCACCATCAAATTCAATAAAAGCAGCGAGTATCGCTGCTTTTATGTTTTAAGGCCGATGGAATGTCTCGACTTTAGGGCAATGTCATTTTTGCCCCGCTTTGGTTACAATCCCCGTTTAGCGTACTCAGTCGCGTTATGTTCTAGTTAAAACTCAGTGAGAGTTTGTCGTTACGATAAGGATATAGTTGTGGAAAAAAAACAGGTCTCGTGGGTTGGCGTGGCGCTGGCAATTTTTGCCTTAGGGCATGTGGTTAACTTACTCATCGATAAACAGGATGCTGAAATATCTCCCGAATTAAAACAGCAAATTTCCGACACGATATTGGCTCACAGACCACCATCCGCCGCGAATAATGTATTAACCTCTACTCCGAATAATCTTCAGGTAACTGACGAGTCCCACAAAATCCCTATGCCGGCCCACTTAGCCCAAGTGAGTCAAATCTACAGTAATCTCAGTGCATTTGCGGCACTCAAGCAAGATGGTACTGTGGTGGCATGGGGCGATCCTGACTGTGGTGGCGATATCAATAATGCCGCAGAGCCTCTAGTCAATGTAAAACAGCTATACGCGGCGGAGAATACCTGTGGTTTTGCGGCCTTAACCCGTGATGACAAACTTATCCCCTGGGGTATGGGGATGAAGCAAGTGCTTACAGGTGTTCGTTCTTTTGTGTTGGCAGAGGGACTTTATGCGGCCATCAAACAAGATGGTAGTGTAGTGAGTTGGTCTAACCTCGATTCAACTCCTGCCGAACTGAGCTCGGGTCAATATGCAGCGCCTGCAATGACCAATATTGACACAGTGTTGATTAATAAAGGTGCCTTTGCTGCCTTAAAGCAGGGGGGAGCAGTAGTGACCTGGGGCGATGCTGCTTATGGTGGCGATAGTCGCCACGTGGCCTCTGAGCTTAACCATGTCGATTTGCTCTATGCCAACAATAATGCCTTTACCGCGAGGACGGCGACAGGGAAATTAGTGTCTTGGGGTGGGCTCAGCGATGATCAAAAAGGCCGCGAACAACTTGCAAAACTCAACCAGTTAGCGCCTGCCGTGAAAGTTGTCAACACGGAACATGGGTTTGCGGCGCTGCTGGCGGATGGCAGCGTATATGCGTGGGGTGAGGGGGAATTGACTGAGTATCACGTTGCGTTTCCAGCGCGTTTGTCTACCACAAATCGCACCAATAAAGTGATTGATATTTATGCAAATCGTGGCGCGTTTGCCGCCCTAACCATCAGTCGTCAACTGTACGTATGGGGCAGTAAATTCAATGGTGCTGATACGTCTGTCCTACAAAATAAGTTGCAAGACGTGCAAAAGGTTTATCCCTTTGAGGAGGGCTTTGTCGCGCTACGCAGGGATAATACGGCCATTGCTTGGGAAGGCTGGGAATTGGTAGGCAAGCAACCACGTTATCAAGAAGTCACTCAGGTAAACAAAGTGGTGACCTATGAGCGGGAGTTTGCCTTTTTAAAGCAGGATGGCACTGTAGTCGATGGCCACTCTGGACCCAAAACTAAAATCACCCAAGCAACGGATATTTTCCCGACAGGCTTAGGGTTTACGGCTAAACGCCAAGATGGCTCGGTTGCGGTATGGATGGGAGATAATGCTGCGGTGACCTTAGATAAACAAGCCGTTGATTTGAGCCAAATGCGCGACATTCGTAGCAATTTGCTTGATGCCATTGCGTTAATGGCCGATGGCACAGTGCAGACATGGAATATGATGGGCTTTAGCGGACAAGCTGCGCAATAACCAACGCAAATACAATAAAACCAAAGGGCTAAGGTTATTTACACCTTAGCCCTTCTAATCAAGCGAGGCTTTTTTCGCTTTCAGCTTGATTAGCTTTGATTTCCCGCAAGTACCGATAAATCGAATGCACTGAAATCCCCAATCGAGTGGCAGCCACTTGGGCGCTGTCCTTGAGTTCGAAAATCCCTAACTCATGGAGTTGATTGACGATTTCGCGGCTCTTTTGTGAAGCTGAAATCGCGGGATTAGCACGTATCTCATGATTCACACTGTCGATGGTGCTATGGAGTGCCTCATCGATATTGCGGGCAAACACCTCGGGCGAACTGGTGAGTTCACTGCCAAGGAGTTGCTCTGGCATCATGGTGCGCAGTACTGACTGCAGTGGCGCGTCCATATCGGTATTAATGCACAGTAGCCCAATCGGCAGGTTTTTGGGGTTACGGATCACCGTGGTGATCGATCTTAACGTCTTACCATTGGCGCATTTTGTGAGATAAGAGTTGGAAATATCCTGACCGGTTTTGAGTTTGAGCAAGGCAAGGTTGGTAATGGGCGCACCTACTTCACGGCCTGTGACATGGCCATTGGCAATTTTTATTACCGAAGGATGTTTAGCATCTAAACTGTGCAGCACCACCTCAGTGTGCTCGCCATACATGGCGGCAATCCCATCGACGATATTTTCGATGGACTTGAGTATATCCAGATCGCTTTGGGTTAGTTCTTGCAATTTCACTCTTTTGGCCTTTTCATCAAGCTCTTATCACGGATAAGTACTTTATTCCGACATGATGTTGATAATGGTGACATCCGTAGAGGACATGCCGTTAAGGACCATTTTGCCAATGTTCTTAATGGTTTTTTCAACATGATTGGCGATGATGCCTTGTCCTGACACGTTTTGGCTACTGAGCGCCATCAAGAACGAACGTACCGCTGCACTCGAAGAGGTGCTTACCTTCATGGCGCAGGAGGCTTTGGCGCCATCGCAGACCATGCCTGAGCTATCGCTGATGACGTTTTGAATCGCAAAACAGGATTGCTCGAAGCTGCCGCCCGCTAAATACACCATCGCCATAGAGGCCGCCGCGCTGGTGACGGTATTGCCACAAAATGCCGATAATGGCGGGTAGTGGGACTTAATATAAATCGCCCCTAAATGGCTCATAATCAGCGCGCGCGCCAGTTTTTCTTCACTGACTTTATAACACTGGGCGGTGATCACCACCGGAATCGTGGCCGCAATCCCTTGATTACCACTGCCTAAATTGCTCATGGCGGGCAGATTAGCACCGCCCATACGCGCATCCGAAGCCGCCGCAGTCAGCATCACAATTTTATTGAGTAAGTCTTCGCCAATAATCCCCGCGGCAATACCGTTTTTCATGGTGCGGCCGACTTCTAGCCCATAGGGTTTGGACATGCCTTCATCGGATAATTTACTGTTTAATTCAGAGGCTTTAAGGATAAATTGGATTTCTTCGAAGGGCACTTCTTCGGCGAAACGGTAAATCGATTCAATGTTGATATCTACACCATCACAGATAGACCCCGTCGCCTTCGCTTGAGCGTTATCCGCAGTGAACACTAACTCACCATTTAAGCGTTTTTCCGCAATTAAGGTATGTCCGCCACAGATTTTCACCATGGCCTCTTGCTCACCGGAGGTTAAGGTCACGCAGCAATAAATAAATTCATCGGTCTCGGTACGCTCAACTTTTACCTTTGCAGCATCAATTAAGGCTTGAGCCTGAGCAACTTGCTCGGGGGTAACGCTGGCAAGCACTTCTAGGCCAGCATCGGCGTTGCCTGCAAGAGCGCCCGCTGCCGCGGCAATCGCTAGACCGATTTTACCCGTGCCAGGTACATACACGCCCATTGAGTTTTTATAAAGATTATCAGAGACCTGTACCGCAATTGAATCAGGATCATCATTTAATAATGTACGTGCTACCGCGGCTGCGTAAGCCGCAGCAATGGGCTCAGTGCAGCCTAAAGCGGGTTTAACGACTTGATTGATGATTTGAATATACTGCTGCCATTGGGGTTTCATCGGGCTACAACCTTACAGATGCTTAATCGTTAACGTGAGCGATGGCTTCGATTTCCACTTTGACGCCCAGTGGAAGATCTTTCACCGCAAAACAGCTGCGCGCAGGGCAGTCGGTTTTAAAATAGGTTTTATAGACTTCATTAAAAGCGGCAAAGTCACTGATTTCACTTAAATAACAAGTGGTTTTAAGCACAGTATCAAGGCTGCCGCCGCCAGCTTCCAGCACGTATTTAAGATTCTCAAGGCATTGCACCGATTGCTCGCTAATGCCGCCATCAACAACACCACCTTTGTCTTTGCATACTGGCAACTGTCCGGAGGTAAAAATCAGGTTGCCATAACGCGTGCCGTGGGAATACGGACCGATAGCGGTAGGAGCGCGCTCTGCGTGAATAATGCTTTTCATCATGAATTACCAAAGTCTAAATTTGCAACATTATTTGCATTTTTAGTCGATAGAGCAATCGTTATTGCAAATATTTTTTAGCAAGCGGTTAGTGGCTTTGGTTTTATCTTTAATTTATCAATTGGTTGTGCTTGTTTATGGTAATGATTGACGATTCTCCACTTGTTTTTGGACTCAAATGAATTTGCATCCGATGTTAGCGCATGTTGACTTTGGCAGATGAACAGTTGGCCGCCGCTGACTGGTGAGTACGTGGTAAGTGATAGATAAATAAGTAAAATCCCATCGACAACGTTGCTATGCGCTCATCAGAATAACGTTATAACGAGTTAAACGGTATGCTCTCAGACTTTCCTTAAACATGATTGTGACAAAATGTCGCAATGTCGTGCGTTATTTCACGCTTTTATGTGCTTGTGAATGGATTTCTCACATCTCGATTTCATTCTCATTCTCTGTGCTCTTGAGGTCCGGATGGGAGTTTTTATAATCCTTGCCAAGTACTTTAGTTGTCTCTTTTTTGCTAATACTAGGGCGTGTTGACGTTTCAGGGTTCGTCTGGCAAGCCCTTGCTCTTACTTTCTGTCATAAGAGCAGCTCCTCATTTGAGTAGTATAACGACACATCATTCCTCGTTTCGCGAGCACGAGCTTGCTAGAACGAACAAAATTTAATCTCGAAACGTCAACACGCCCTAATAAGGAAGGAATACCGAATGCAAAGACGTGATTTTTTAAAAGGTGCAGCAATTCTCTCGGCAGCAGGAATCGTTATGCCAGTATTGGCGGCCTCAACACAGACGAGTGCAGTGACAGATAAAGGTGTTGGCCGTCGCCGTTTTACCTTAACTAATACCTATCAATTAGCCGCGCCAGAAGGCTCATCAGGCGTGGTGAAGTTATGGGTGCCATTGCCCGAAAACACGGCCTTTCAACAGGTTGAAAAACTTAACTTTAGCGGCACTTATCAAGATGCTTATATCAGTGCCAATAACCATTATGGCGCCAAAACCCTGTTTGCCACTTGGCCCGATGCTAAAGGTAAAATGACCTTAACATTAGAATTAGTGATAGAAACCCAAGATTGGGAGCCCCTTAAAAGTGGCGAGTTAAGCCATTATCGCGCGCCAGCAAAGCCTGAGTATCCTGCTGAAGTGGCCATCTACCTTAAGCCAACCAAGCATATGCCAGTGGACGGTATTGTGAAGCAGACCGCCGATAAGATTGTGGGTAAGGAGACCGAACCGCTTAAACAAGCACAACTCATTTATAACTGGGTGAGTGCCAATATGTACCGTGATAACAGTGTGATAGGTTGCGGTAATGGTGATGTGGCCGCGATTCTTGAAAGTGGCAAACTCGGTGGAAAATGTACTGATATCAACTCAGTGTTTGTGGCACTGATGCGCGCAGTGGGTGTGCCCGCCCGTGAAATGTTTGGCATTCGTTTAGGCCAAGCCATCAAAATGGGTAAATACTCCAAAAAAGCCTTTGGTAGTGCCGACGAAAAAGGTGTTGCCGATGTCACTGGTGGCCAACATTGCCGTGCCATGTTCTACCTTGCTGGTTATGGCTGGTTACCCGCCGATCCTGCGGATGTGACTAAAATGCGCCTCACCGAGAACAAGGAACATAGCGATCCTGCAGTGCAAGCTGTGAATGACTACCTATTTGGTAACTGGGAAATGAATTGGATAGGCTTTAACTATGGCCGTGACTTTGACTTATTCCCCGCCGCAGAGCAGACTCCACTCAACAATTTTGGTTACCCTTACGCTGAAGTGGATGGCGACCCTGTAAATTACTATGAGCCAAAAGTATTTGCCTATGACTACCAGTCAAGCGAGCAGCGTTAAGCAGCTGTTTGCCACCATGGCCGCCGCAGTGATTGCGGCGGTCGCCTCCAGCCTTTGCTGTATTGCGCCCTTAATCTATTTAGTGTTTGGCGTCTCTGCGGCGGGGCTGTCGGGGTTATCGAGTTTAGGTTGGTTACAAGTGCCCATGTTGATCCTGTCAACCGGGCTAATCTTGCTTGGGTTTTGGCGTTTGTACTTTGCCAAAAAACCGCTTTGCACAGGCAAGTTTAGCCGAGGACAAATGTTGCTCATCTACTGGCTTAGCGTGCCGATTGTGCTGGCCTTTCAGCTTTATCCTTTTGTTTTACCTTGGTTGCTTGAGGTGTTTGAATGAAGCTACTATCACGTATCACACGATTGACTCTATTAGTCATCACATCATTGGGATTTACGCCCTTCACTTGGGCAGACAATCTGTTGGTCACACTCGATGTTAAAGGTATGACTTGCCCATTGTGCGTCACCGTCGTCAATCAAGCCCTGCGCAAAACCGATGGCGTGATTAAAGCCAAAGCCAATCTGAAAACCGAGCAAGCGGTAGTGACAGTCGCTGAGGATTATAACCTCGACAATCTGCTAAAAGCTGTTGATGCCACCGGATACAAAGGCAGCATCAACAAGGTCGAAAAGCAGAGCTGAGAAACTTTTATCCGTTCGAGCGAGTCGTTAGAGCAGGCTAATCTTGGCTTTCTAGAACGGCTTTTAAGCGCGCAAAGGTTTTCATTGAGTCCGTGGCTAACATCGTTTGATAGGCTGGATTTTGGGCGTGCAACTCATATTGATTCGGCGCTGTTTTTCTAACAACGCGGAGCAAATACTGGTTATCACCCGTATCGTCTTGGGTTTCGATTGCCATGGTCAAGTTAGAGATAGACCCTGCGCTCTCTGGCGTGACCCATTCCAGCAGCAATAAATCGCCATCTTGAATTGGATTTTTACCCCCATTCATCGAATTGCCAGACGCGGGGGCAACAAAGTGCCGTTTCGGATCAAGCAAACCGTAGCCAGAAGGGACGCAATAGTGCTCAGCATTTTGTGCTGAACCGTGCTTAAAGTGGCCACAGGCGATTTTCAGTTCAGGATAGAAGGGCAACAATGTTCCTTCTGTTGATGGCGTTGACTCAAAAGGCAACACCTGCGCCAGTGGTTTTGCTGTCGTGTTGGTATTTCTGGTGTTGTTAGTGCTGGCATTGCTCGTGTTCACCGTGGCTTTTTGCTGCGGGCGTTGCACATATTGTGCTAAACGCAAATCGACTAGCTCTTGTACCCAGTCATGCAGCAGTTCGATATCCGCTTCATCTATCGTAAATGTAGCCACAAAACGCTGCTTAGCGTCTATTTGAAACCACGGCGGTGTTTTACTATTGGCCTTTGTAAAAGCGTTAATTGGGTTGTTTTTCCAATAAGTTAACCAGCCTTTATCCTGAGCCTTAAATTGCTTGGCGGCCTGCGTTAATTCCTGCGCCATTAAATCGGGTCTGCGACAAAATACAGCATGACTACGTTCAGCAAGTGCCGCAAGCGTGGGCGGATTGCGTAAACCATCGAGTTCGAGCAGGGCTTCGAGCAAAATGGCTTTGAAGGATTTTGTCATGGTGGTGGTTTCAACTCCATGCAGCAAAAAATCACCATAACGCGTCACCATATCCGTGAAGCACGGCTCAGCCTCTTGGCTGGCCACGAGGTGGAACCAGCTTTGTGCTTGTTGACGCACTTTATTCATCTCAACCCCGTGATGGTAAAACTCGCTGGCGGTGGGACGATGGGCTAACTGGTTCGCAAGTTGTTGATATTCTTCTTGCACAGAAAAGCGCAACCGTTTAACTAAGTTTTGCCAAAACTCAATCAGTTCCAGATCAAAATTGACATGACAACCTTTGGGTAGCGCGTTGACTTGATTGAGATTTCTTAATACTTCCCGCAGACTGCCAAGGTTATACAGTGTTGTCGGCCGATTTAAAAATGACTCGTGATTACCAATAAAATCAAGCACAACCAGTTTTTGCTTTTGGGTTTGATGGCTAAGACGCAACCCTCGACCTAACTGCTGCAAAAACAGGATTTTTGACTCGGTTGGACGGATCATCAAAATCGTATCAATCGCTGGCAGATCCGTGCCTTCATTAAATAAATCGACAGAGAAAATAACCTCGATACTTCCTTGCGCTAACCATTGCAGTGCTTGATTACGGCGCACTTTTGAGTCGCTGTAAACGGCGATGGCGTTAATGCCTTTGCTGGTGAAATACTTGGCCATAAAGTCAGCATGTTTTTTGGAGACACAAAAGGCTAAGGTGCGACTTTGCTTACTCTGCTGCCAATGATGCAGAACATGGGTTGCGCGGCGTTGGGTGGCAAGGGCATTATCCAAAGCATCGGGATCAAACTTGCCGTTTCGCCAAGGGATGTCTTGATAATTGACCGCTTGATCGTAAATGCCGTGATAATCAAACGGCACCAGTAACTTCCCATCAATGCCATGCACTAGATTGCGTTCAAACACCAGATTGTTATCGCATAAACTAAGGATATCCGCTTGATCCGAACGCTCTGGTGTGGCGGTTAAACCAAGGAGAAATTGGGGACGAAAATAGGCCAGCAGTTGGCGATAGCTTTTGGCTGCCGCGTGATGGAATTCGTCCACCACAATATAATCGAAATGATCGGCAGCAAAGCGCTGTAGATGCTGTAGCTTGCCAAGGGTGGCTACCGATGCAAACAGATAGTCCGTCTTTTCATCTTGATTCAAGCCATTATACGAACCTGTTTTTGCTTCAGGCACCAATTGGTTAAAGGTCTTTTCCGCTTGAATAAGGATCTCTTCTCGGTGGGCAACAAATAGTACCTTTTTGGCTGCAGTTTGCAGGGTATCAAATGCGGCCAACCAGGTTTTGCCCATGCCCGTTGCCAGTACTACTAATCCTCTGGTGAAACCCTGTTCACGGCTCGCCTTCAGTGCTGCTAATGCCTCCATTTGTACGGCATTGGGCGTTGGCGGCTCGATATGTTCTTGTTCTTCGTAAAGACTAACGGCGGCAATCCCCCGTTGTTGCTTCGTGTGTTGGTAGCGACTAAGGTAGCTGTCGATCCACACATGGGTCAGCACCTGACTCTCAGTGTGGTTAAAAATCGCCTCAAACTGCTTACGGATATGGGCAAACTCAAGCGCTGCGGGTGAGGTGAGTGGCAGCTCAAAATCATGGCGTAAGGCCCATTCATGGCTGTGTAATAACGCGGTTTTACTGATGTTATTAGAGCCTATCCATGCGCAACCTTCGATTATTTCATCCTGCTCACTACGGATAAAAATGTACGACTTCATATGAAAGCTTTGCTGGCCGCACACAAATATTTTGCACTGGGCACCACGTTCGGCCAGTAGCATCAAACGGCGCAGGGCAACAGGATGGCTGATGCAGAGATAATCCGACGTTAGCAGTTTTAAGCTCGCACCACTTTGTAAGGCATCAAGCAGCGGATCAAACAGTAAATCGAGACCTGACGGTTGGATAAACGAGACGGAAATTTCGATTTCACTGGCGTGATTAATGGCTTGGATCAGCCTTGGTAGCAAGGGATCGTTTGCACCGCCGTAGGACAGTTTTTTGCCTGAGTAGAGTGAGGTTTGTTGTTCTATCATGGTTTACCGCTTAAGGAGTACTGCATTGAGCCACTGTTCGTTTTCACGTCCAACGCGTAAATCGGTTGTTAGCCAGACTTTATCAATCACAAGTGGCGAACCAGTTAATAGCTCGGCTAAGAGTGCTTCATCACAGTGGGTAAAGCTGCGGCCATCACGTTCGACTTCACCCTGTCCATATTTGAATGAGCAGTAAAACGCACCGCCTGATTTCAACATACTGGCAAGATGCGCGAAGGCATCTGGTAGTGAGGCTTTTGATACATGCAGCAGTGAGGCACAGGCCCAAATACCGTCATATTGCAGAGTCGATGTGAACTGCATAAAGGTGGCAACCCTAACAGGCTTGCCGAGCAACTGCTGCGCGAGCGTGGCAAGAGCTGCACTGGCATCAAAGGCATCAACGTGAAAACCAAGTTCGATCAATCGTTTACTGTCTCTACCTGAGCCGCAACCTGCATCAAGTACGCTGCCACCTTTCGGTAAGTAAGGGGTAAATTGTTCAAGTAGGGAGGAAGAGTCAACTTCTACCGTCGAGGCATAAAACGAGCTGGCGTTTTGATTATAAAAATCGATGGACATAAAGACTCCTTATCAGCCTGTCGATAGTAGCTTTTTAGTCTTTATTGTTCAATGCGTTAGAAAGTATGATGTTCAGCCTGAGTTTGAAAGGGTGAGTTGTTAAGTCTCGCGCTGGCGGGGAATGGCAAGGGGTTAACAGGTGAGTGTTAACCCCTTTTTTGAAGCGTTTTACTTCGGTTTTTTAAATCATTTTTTGAAGAAAGCTTCGTTGGTGCCGTATGGGCCTAAGTTTAAATCGCGTTTGCGGATGGCATCTACGCGGTCAAAGGCTTCTTCGGCTACGCGTAGGTTTTTAACATCCTTACGCCAGTAGTATTTAAATCCATCAAAGTGCGCGTTGTTTGGATACCAGTAAAACACACCTAAACCTTCTTTATTGAGGATTGGGGTGTTGTGGATATGGGCACCAGGAATATAGAAGTATTGACCTTTGGCCAGTGTTTCAAATTTATTGTTCGCCAATGTTTTACTGGTGCCGTTGACCACGTAATAACACTCTGGTTGACCGTGGAAATGTGGCTCATGGTCTGATTTTAAACCATTGGTGATACCAATTACGACAGGGCTATCTGATAGCTCTTTCCAGATATAACCCACAGGTGAGTTTTTAGGGTCGCAGTTTTTGGCTTCGAGCACGTTACCGTGGTCATCCAAGGTTTTACAAAAACGTTGGTCTGCGGCAATGCTGTCATTGGGTTTGATAGTGTTAAAGTCGATTTTGCCAGCTTCCCAATCGGCAATGTAGGCCTCGATTTCAGGGTTGCTGCACTGCTCTGGCATCGTGTTTTGCGGCACATAGGGCGTGCTGTCGTACGGTACTGGCGTCATTTGTTGATAGGGCAGTTGCGCGTGGTTACATTGTGGGCCTTGAGCCATAACAGCTGTTGAAGTTAGTGCCGCTAATCCGAAAAGCATTTTTAATTTCATCATTCCAATCCTATTTTAAATCGCTTAATGGCGATATTGTGTTGGTTATTTTGTTACGTGACTAACAATAAAGTGATTGGTTAATGGTAAAGGTGAATTGGATCACGCCATGTTTTGAGTGGCAAACTTATTCGTGACTTTACTCGCGAATAATCTTACCGTCCGAGCCGTTTTAGAGCTGCAATTGTATGCTTAACTGCGCGTAGTTGGACTTTCCCTGCTGCGCATTGGGATGGACTGAGCTGTTGTTATCCTCAATTTGATAGCGGCCAACTTCAACACCTAGGGTGAGTGCTTGGGTTAAATTGGTAAACAGATTCACACCAAAGTGGCTGCGATCCGTTTGTTCTCTCTCAGTGCTTGTGTGTCCAAAAAAGAGTGTCGAACGGGTGTAGTCAGTCCAAAAGTGCCGGTAGGCAAACATGGCGGATGTCGTGGTTTCTAATTCTCCTTGGATGATATCGCGCGCGGCATCGGTGCCGACATAACGACCTAGGTGGCCGTAATGCAATTGCAGGCGCAGATCATCTTGGCCAAAGGTAAAGAGTTTGGCAGCAAGGGAGAGCCCGCCAGCCCATTGTGACGTGCCTGCAGGATCTAAATAACGCACTAAGCCCGAGATAGACACATTGCCCCACTCGCCGGATTGGTTGTAGCGGGCAATCATGTCTGGGATATAGTCATGACTGGTATCAATCCAGTTAGGTTTTGCTGGTGTGGCGTTGGTTATTCCATCCGTTTGAGCTTGAGTGCCGTAGGTGTAGGGATTTTCGAGGGCGAATTGCCATTGTTCGGTGCTGTATCGGATAAGTGCTTGTCTTACCATGGCTTGTCCAACTAATGGCCCACCTAAATCGGCTGTTTCGGCAAAGGTACTGGTATTGACTAAGGTTGACCAAGTTTGCCCAGCGGTGATGCCTTGATAACTGATATAAGCATGCCTAAGTCGTGGACTGTAGGAGTTGGAGATAATCGGGTTTCCTTGGCTTGAGCCGACAAAATCGATTTCGGCAAAGGCTTTGGCTTCATCGGTGTTGAACGACAGGTTAAAGCGGCTTTCTTGGGCGCCAAATTGGGTGCGTTTGGTGTGTTCGACAACGTTGCCTCCGCCTGTCCAACTGTCTTGAAAGGCCACATTGCCTTCAACAAAGCGGGTGTTGGCCTTAATAAATCCACCTAACTGCACATCGGCGGCATACAGTGAGGATGAACAGATAAAATAAACGGCAAGTGTAGGTAAAGATTGTAGTTTCATCGTTCACTCTATGGGGAAAACGTAAAAAAAAAGCCCTAACGAATAGGGCCAAAAAAGTTGAGCAGTTTAAAACGGCAGGGAGGAGGGACGTCCTAAACTGCGCAAATATTAGAAGTAGTAACCAAAGTTGATGTTGATACGTTTATCCCAATCGTTACCGACTTCAGGTAGGCCAACGTGGTCGTTATTGGCTGTTGAGAAGGTCATGTTTTTACCCATCACAAAGTCAATCATGGTGTAAGTTGGGCCAGCAGAAATCGCCATACCGGTGACGTTTTGCATGCTGTTGTCATAGCTATCGTCATCAACATCAGGCGTCATTAAACCAAAGTCGTTATAAAACTTAATGTTGCCCCAATCTGTGTTAACGGTTTTGGCAATGTTGATGTTATAGGCTTGGCCCTTAGAGGCGATTTCATATTGCCAGCTCACCACCGATACGCCAATTTTGTTGTCGTCGATAGCATCTGCAGCATTGTATTCATACTGCATGGCTTGCATTTGTAGGTTCCAGCCGTTGTAGCTGCTGTCTAAATGCAGGGCTACAGCATAGCGGTCGCCATTATTGCCGGTTTTGCTGTTGTAGATTTGACCAACCTGTACTGAGCCGCCAACTGTCGTTGAGCCACCTTCGTATTCCGCGGTGTAGGTTTGGCGTACGTTGAGTTGGTTGGTTTCTTCGTTGTTGTATTCAGTGCCATTGATGGTGCCGGTATACAAGTCAGTTGAATAACGCTTGTTTTCGGTTGGGCCGTATTCGGCGTTTTTATAAAACGCTAAATCGGTATGCCAGCCGTTTTTCTCATAGGTCGCTTTTAAGCCGATGTCATGGTCATCTTCAAAGCCTAAATAGTAAGGTAGGCCAAACCACCAACTGTTAGAGATAAACTCGCGGTTACCAAAGGGCACTTTGTTAATACCAAATTGCAGTTGCCAATCTGGATTGATGTCGTAATAGCCATAACCATACTTGATATAGTTTGTGCCTGAGGTAAAACGGTATTCTGCCGCGAGACCGAAATCGCCTTTTTTACCATCGAATTTAATTGCGGCCATATCGAAGTTAAAGTCACCGCCTTTATCTTTCGATTTTTCATCATAATCGCGATAGCCATAGTTAACGCGCACTGCACCGCCAACATTGATGCCATCTTCTTGCTCAGCAGCAAAAGCGCTAGCTTGGGAGAGTGCGATAGCCGTTGCCACCATGGACAACATAAACCGAGTTGATTTTTTCATCATCATTACCTTTTTTAAGTTTTTGTATTATAAAAAATTTATTTACATTTCTTTGAACCAAGTACGGTGGCACTCTGCACACACTGGAGCCTTTTTCTCATGCTCGCCGTGGCAGGCTAAGCAGCTGGCGCCTTGGTTGTAGTGCAGCGATTTGTGTGGATGGGCCTCAGGGATCGCAAGCTTGGACTCATCAACCGGAATACTGTTTATTTCACCGTGACACTCAACGCAGGCAGCATCGGTGGCATTTTGTTTACCCGAACCTTGGTGACATCCGTTACAGCCATCTTGGTAGATAAATTCGTGGTTGGTTCTGCCTTGGGTGCTGCCTTTCATCTTGACAAGATCTCCGGCATTGGCTGCGCCAGTGAACAGAGTTGCAACAACGAGTGTGAGTAGTAATGTTTTCATCATGATTTAGGCCTGCATGTCAGATTTGATGGTTTCAGCAACGATAATTCCCATCGTTAAGCACTCTAGGCAAGCTGTTGAACTTAAACGGGTTCCACCATGTGTGCCGCCTGTCGCTTCGCCAACGGCATAGAGATTTTTCATCGGAGCTAGGGTCTGGCTATGCAGCACTCTTGCGCCTAAATCGGTTTTTAAGCCGCCCATGCAGTAGTGCACTTTTGGCCAAATCCGCGACACAATAAACGGTGCTTTAAGTTCGACAGCTGTATCCATCATGCGGCCAAACAAGGGGTCAATGCGCTGTGGCACTTGCTTGTTATACTCGGCTACGGTTTGTTTGAGTTGTGCAAGTGGAATATTGAATTGCTTAGCTAATTGCTCAAGGCTATCGACTTTCCAAGCGATTTGGTCACGTACCGCGCGGGTGACTTCTTCTGCACCCACATGATCATCATGGTTAAAGAACACCACAGGATAGGCGGGTGAGCCGTCAGGGTTGCGGTTTTTCATAATGGCATCGGAGCAGGTTTTTCTATCGGCGCGTTCATTCATAAAACGCTTACCGTCTAACACATTGACTGAAATACCTTTATGGAAACCAATCGAGAGCAGGGCATTTGACCAGCCAAAGCCGCCTTCATCGGGCGAGCCCCAGTGACCAGTTTGAATAAAGCTCATATGAACTGGGAACGCGCCGTGGGCCATGGCCGTTAACGTCACTTCACCGGTTGCACCTAGGGCATTGGTACAATCTAAGGTTTTATCTAATGCAGGATCAACCAGTTCACGTAGTACTAAGTTACGTGAGAAACCACCGTGGGCAAGGATAACGGCCTTATTGGCTTTGATGTAGATCGTTTTACCGGTTTTGAGATCTGGGAAGCGATAATTTTGACGTACTTTCAAGCCAACAATCTGTTGGCCATCCATGATGAAATCTTCAACATAATGCTGTAGACGGTATTCAACGCCTTCTTTTTTACCCACTTCATACAGCTTAGTGGTGATATCGCCACCGACACCGTGTTGAGTTCGGATAGCCCGGGCTTTATTGTGGCCACCCACTTGTTGGTTAAAGCCTTCGCGGAATTTGACTCCGGCGTCGATACACAATTGGTAGGCATCGAGGGCGCGATTAGCCATTTGGCGTAACATGTCGGTATTTTGCATACCGCGGCCAGAGATAATTTGATCTTTCACTAGCTCTTCGGGCGAGTCGTCTTGAATACCTTGAGCCAATTGGATTGGGTTTTTAGGAATAGCTAACCAGCCACCATTGATCGCAGAGTTGCCGCCGATCACCTGCATTTTTTCTAATACTAGTATCGAGCCTAGACCTTGACGCTTAGCATTAAGTGCTGATGACAGCCCCGCAAAACCCGAACCCACGACGATAATATCGCGAGTTTCATCCCATTTAATGTTTGAGGCGCATTCAGTGGCCGATGCTGCACTTGGCAGTGCCGCTGCGATACCGCCTACCGCAGCGCCTGCACCTAGCTTTAAAAAACTTCTTCTATCATGCATTTTTGTTAACCCTCTATGTCAGTTACAAGCAAGATAGAGGTTATGAACCGCGTCTAAGGAGAAGTGAGTCACGACTTTTTTTCAGTGAGAAATTTATTCGTGAGACGTCTCTTGAATATTTTTTCTTTGATAATTGGGGGCGATACATGACTAAATGAACACAATTTAATTTATGACAACCTCCTGTTGATAAAATGTGTATTTGAAGTAACTCACAAAGGTTGAAATTTAAGACTTTTAGGTGTGACCTTTATCCCGATTAACTGTTTATTGGCTATGCCTCGTATTTGTGAGCAACCCATAATGTACTTTTCGGTATGCTGGAATGAATAAATGAAATGTCCTTCGGACTCCCTGTCCATTTTACGTTGTAATCAAATATTGGATGCGGCTGAAAAGCTCATTGAGTCACAAGGTGTTGTATCTTTTAAGTTTTCTCAGCTTGCGCATGAGGTGGGATGCTCTACGGGTACTTTATATAAATTTTTTGAACGTAAAGAAGATGTGTTGGTTTGTTTATTTTTAAGAAGCGCAACCTCAAATCACTTACCGATATTTATCCATAAAAATCCAGAGTTAACTGCGCAAGAGAAGGTGCTGTTACCCATTTTATTTACCTTTGAAACCATTAAGCGCAGTAGTAGCTTTTTTACGCTGCGTTCGGTGTCGGTCAATACCATGGTGTGGAAACTGGCCAGTGACGAAAAAGTGGAGCGGTTTAAAAAACGCATTAATGCTTTTTGGAGTTGGTTTACAGACTCACTGCATTTAGCTGTTGAAAACGGCGAATTAGTGGCAACACCATTACAAATTAAAGAATTGGTCCAAGGGATAACGTTTTATTTAACAGGGTCTTTGACACAATTTGAAAGTCAATTGATTGCCCCAGAGTTTTTGTCTGATCGCCGTGAAACCTGTTATCGACATTTAGCAAACCTGATGGAGCGATACGAGTGGAAAAAGCCTTTAACTCTTGCGCTGTTTGATTCGTTAGAGGCGAGAACTATTAAGTTTTTTGACCAACATTATCGTGACCATATGACCTGCGCGGCTTGTAGTGCGCTGTCAAATACCGACACTAAGACATCATCTCCCTGTACTCGTCAGTGTGGTTAGGGCGTCCTGCCATTCAGGTTTCATTTCACCCGCAGTGAGCTTGGTCTCACTGTAACTAGGGCGTGTTGACGTTTCGAGATTAGATTTTGTTCGTTCTGGCAAGCACGCGCTCGCGAAACGAGGAATGATGTGTAGTTATTCTACTCAAATGACGAGCTGCTCTTATGACAGAAAGTAAGAGCAAGGGCTTGCCAGACGAACCCTTCGGGCGGCATTTGGCTGGCTTTTCTGCCGCGTTATCGTCCGTTTATGTAGAATAACGACACTGCACGGACTTTGCCTTGCATAAAAGCCAGCCAAATTGCTGCAAAAATAACCCTGAAACGTCAACACACCCTAAACATTAGGCTCATTAAATCATAAGCTTAATTTTACTGTTTATGATTGGCGAGCAACCAAGCGAGTTCGGCGGCGTTACTCACGTGCATTTTTTGCATGACTTTTTGCCTGTGTAACTCAATGGTTCGCTGCGCGATATCTAGCTCCGCCGCAATGACTTTGTTCATTTTACCCGCCAGTATGCCTTCCATGACTTGTGTTTCACGCTGGCTGAGGGTGGCAAGCCGATTGGCTATGTCTAATTGCAAATTTTGTTGGTGCCATTTTTGCTCAGTATGTTGTTGGGCTTGGGTCAAAAGCTGAAATAGCTTCTCGCCATCAACGGGTTTTTCAAGAAAATTAAGTGCGCCCTGTTGGATACAGTCTACGGCCATTGCAATGGTGCCGTGGCCAGTGAGCATGATGACGCTAATTGCACTTTGTGCTTGATTTAAATGGTTTAACAGTGCAACGCCATCCATGCCTGGCATTTTGATGTCCAGCAGTAGTACGGCGGGTTGCTTGATATCAACACTCTTTAAAAATGCATCCGCAGCGTTAAAGCCTTTGCAGTTAAGCCCCATCCCTTCAAGCATCCAGCTGAGGGAATCCAGTACATCTTGATCATCATCCACGAGGTAAAGCGGTGTCATTTTGCTCTCCTAAGCCTGGCTGCGAATTGACTGGCAGGGTGACTTTAATCGTTAATCCTGGATTGGCGTGGTGGGCTTCAATTTTGCCTTTGTGTTCTTCAATAATACGTTTGCAGATCACCATGCCTAAGCCAAGTCCCTGAGGTTTAGAGGTTTCAAAGGGAAAGAATAATCGCTTTAACGCGCTATCGCTAAGGCCGCAGCCCGCATCGGTGATGTGAATATAGACGTTTTCACCTGTAATCCCCGTGTCGATAAACAGTGATTTTTGGGGGATGCTTTCCATGGCATCGAGTGCATTGCGTAATAAATTCACCAGCACTTGCTGCATCAAACTGGCGTCGGCAAATACCGGTAAGGCTTGTAAGTTGACCTTAGGGCTGAGTTTGAGCCGCTGAAATTCAGGTTGCATCAAGGTCAAGGTTTCTTCTATCACTGTGCGTAAATCGCAGGATTGGTAGTCACTGGTTTGTTGGCAAAAGGTGCGCAGCCGATGGATGGTGGTTTGGGCTCTATCGACTTGGCTGATGACCTTATTAAGCGCGGTAGCAAGCTCGGCTTGGGTATTATCTAGCCGATATAAACAGCCTTGGGTGAGATAGCGAATACCGGCCAAGGGTTGTTTAAGCTCGTGGGCAATGCCGGAGGCCATTTCGCCCGTCAGTAGCACCCGCTGGGCGCGATAAAACTGTTGTTGTTGCTCAAGTAGGATTTTTTGGGTGTGCTGATGATGGGTTATTTCATCGGATAAAGCTTGGGTGCGTTTGACTACTAAGCGCTTAACCCTTAAGTGATGAATATAGCCTAGCAGTAAGACAAAGATCAGGCTTGTGCCCCAAGGTAAGGCATTGTGCAGTAATCGCTGCCAGTTGGTGACAAATGGCCATTGCTCTAATTGTTTTAACAACTCAAATACCGGGCTATCGTCCACAGGAGCTGACCAATATTGATATCTTCCTTGCTGAGCCGCTGGAGTGTCTGGGGTAATTTGCAACAGGCTTGCGACCACTTGCGTCGCGAGTTTATGATCCGTATGGCCTAATTTTGTTAAGGCGTAGCCGGGGTATAATTGAGTCGATACTTCGCAGGCAAAATCTGGATGCGGTTGTTTAAGCACGACTTTTAATTTATTGGCTGGAACCAGCCCTTTATCTAATGCGTTTTCTAAAACGCAGCTAGGTAATACCGCAATATCAGCTTCACCCGATAGCACCATTTGCAACAGTTTTTGCTGTGGAAAACCAATAAAGCGCAGCTTGGGGATATCGCGGTAGGCATTGATGCCTTTGGTTGCCATCGTCGCTGCAAAAATTTGAAATCCACCAAAGGCTTGTGGGTCGCTTGATACTAACTTTTCATCTTTAAGTTGGTCCCATTGGCTTAGGTTGCTGTCAATTCGTGCGACGATGGCTGAACCTATGCTCTGTTCTGGTGAACGAACTCGGTTATGGACAAGGGTGAGTAAGTGACTGGTGCCATAGTTTCTTTTAAAGGCGACCGTGGTAAGGGCATTGCCAATTAAAAAGTCGATACTTTGCTTAACTAATGCTTCATCTAATTGAGATGGCGTTAATGGCATGAGTTGTACTGGACGATGTAGTTGTTGACTCAGCCAATCAGCGGTAGGCTGCCAATTGGCCATGACTTCATCAGGCTCATTAAATGCCATGATACCAATCCGCACCGGATCATTTGCATGGCTATCGGCGGCAATGACTGGCAAGTTGAAGTCGATAAAAAGGGCCAGGATAAACATTAATCGAGTGAAGAATTGAGACATGGTTCTATCCTGACAGGGACGATTTCATCAAGTGACTAACGCTGCCAGAAGCAAGTGTTGCAATTGATTAGGTTAACAACATGCTGCGTAATGCAGAGATTATGGCCAAGAATATTAGCCATAGTATGCCCATTAGTGATTGCTGATATATTGAGCCGCTTCACACATTAGCCTAAGGATTGAGCTTAGCGCGATATTGTTCAAATTGTGGCGTGGCGATTTTATGTCCTTGTTCATCCAGAAACCATACCGCTTCAATATCGCCGATACGCTTTATTAAATCTTGCGCTTCGGGCATCGGCAATAAAAATAAACTGGTTGAAATCACATCAGCGAGAATGGGTTTATTCTTCATAATGACGGATACTGAGATACCTTGTTTTTTCGGGTAAAGTGTCGTTGGGTCAATAATATGATGATACTCTTGACCATTCACTGCGTAATAATTGAGATAATTACCACTTGATACAATGGTAATATCTTCACCTTGAATGATTTCATGGTAAATATCACCGTTGTTAATCTCGTTAAAATCTTTATGTTCTAATTGATATTTACGGATTAATGGATTTTCGATAGCCGTAATAAATTGGCGACCATCAGGGTGTGTACCAAAGTGGCGGATATTTCCACCGGCATTAATCATGAATGCATTAATATTATCGGCTTTTAATTGGTCATACACTTTTTCAACCATCCAACCTTTGGCAATACCGCCTAAATCCAACTTCATTCCGGCCTTCATTTGAATGGTATTATTGTTCGCATCGAGTGTTATCTGTTTTATATCAATGTGTTTTGCCGCATTGGCTAATTCGGTATCGCTGGGCAGTTCGCATGCACCACCCTGTTGGCAGCGTTTACGATAGCTTCGCCAAACCTCTAAAACGGGGGCTAGGGCAATGTTAAATCGGCCTTGGGTAATGCCATGCCATTCAATGCTGGTTGTTAATATTTCGGTCAATTTCGCATCGATATGATGTAACTTTTCAGGATTGTTATTGATGGTCTGAATATTAGTGTAACCAGGGTAAGTGCTAAAGTTTGATGCTAAATAGTGATATTCCTGTACCACATTAAGGGCATGGCATAATGCTAAATAGGCTTTGTCTTTATCCGCCTCATAAATATCAATGGTAATGGATGTGCCAAAATATTTTAGCGTATTTATACTGCCTTTGCCTTGCTCATAATTAAACGTTGCATTGGTATTGCAGTCAAATGGCGAGAAAGTCGCATTTGCCGTTGTGGACATAATAAAAACATAAATTAATACAGCAAAAGACAATAAGTACTTCATACAACCTCCATCTTGATGACGATTAAATTAGTAACATGAATTCCCGTAGATGACAGTAATCAATCGGCAAAGTGTTAGCTAACTCATAGATTTTGAATTGAGGTTGGCTTATTGCGGTTTTCCGCAATTGTCGAATTATTTACGAGGTCTATGCTGGCGGCAAGTTCATTAGTTGAAGAGCGTTATATGATGAAAACTGAATTACATTTCAAAAAAAGTTTGTTGGTTAGTGCAGTTGCATTGGCAACGTTTGCCTTAGCGGGTTGTGCCAATACTGCGCCACAGGGTAAATATGTTGATGGTGTCCATCATGTCAGTGGTAAGGGCAAGAAGAGCGATATCACCCTTGAGGTTAAGGTTGAGCAGGGCAATATCACCCAGGTAAAAACCCTGTCACATAAAGAAACCGAGTCACTATACCTTAATGCTGAGCGTTTATTGCCCGAAATTGTGAGCCACAATGGCCATGAGGGTATTGATGCTATCTCAGGCGCGACTTATTCATCTAATGGTATTTTAAAAGCCATCAATGATTTACCCCGTATAGATGGCACCAAGCCTGAGTATCAAAGTGTTGGGGCTCGTAGTCAAACAGGGGATGATGATTTTAAACTGAAATGGTCTATCCAACCGCGTTTAGGCTTAGTGAAAGGTGATTACTACTTTGAAGAGGCCCGTTTTCGCCAAGGGCATATGGGTAGCATGTTAGTGGTAGTGGATTCAAACAACCTTCAGGATGTGATCCTGGCCGAGTTTAATGAAAGTGGGCGTCCGAATTATTACACTCGCCTCTACCAAAATGTGCCTAAGCGTATGTCTGAATACAATTTCTCCATGGGCAAAAAGAAAGGCACTGCGTGGGTACAATCCGCATTAACCATGGAAAAGTTAATGATGGAAAAAGACCAACTCACCTTTGAGTTAAATCCTAACTATGATCCAAAATTAGGTAACCAGCTAACTGAGCCTAATCGTCTTAAATATCAGGGTATTGATATTGTTGCTGGCGCCTCAAATAGTATCCAACAATCCATGATCCCTTTGACTGCTAAGATCCATAATCGGATTCAAGCAGGGGCGAGTGATGCGCTTTTTTATCAGCAAGCTGAAAAATTACTTGATGAAAAAGGCCGTTGGACAGGGGTTACTGCCATGCTGCGGTTAGTGGTTGATAAAAATAGCCACAAAATTACCCATGCCCATTACGATGAGATTTTTGCTGACGAGAAGAAAGATATCCAAGATGCATCCTTGAAAGCATTTTATCGCCAATCCAAATATGACTCGATTAATTATGTTGAGCCCGCGCGTATTGGATTTAACGTGATGATCGATGCCTTATCTTTGCATCTTAAAGAAGGTGGTTCGCTGTTTAATATTAACGATTTACCCGCAGCTGGAGATACCGGTAGTTACGCACAAACTGGGTTTACTAAGCGTTCAGATGCTTGGGATAACTATCTGCGACTCGCTGGTATTTTGTACAAACAAATGCGCGCCGATGGTGTGATTAATGAACATGCCTTACCTGCTCAGTAATATGGATATCTAACATTATGAATAAATCATTTGCTATTTCGCTGCTCACCTTGGCGCTGTGTGCTACACAGGCCGTGGCGGATGAACATAAATTTTATGGTCGTATCGATTATTCGGTAACTCATTCCGATAGTGGCAGTGCGACGCATAAAAATAAAAGCGGTACCATATTAGAGAATAACTTTTCGCGGTTTGGTATTAAAGGCTCGAGCCAATTAACTGATAGCACCTCATTATTTTACCAGATTGAAGTTGGCGTAAATGGTGAGAGTCAAGATAGTGGCGATAAACCATTCTCAGCACGCCCAACATTTATTGGTGTTAAGCACAGCACTTATGGCGCCTTAGCCGTTGGACGGATTGATCCGGTATTTAAAATGGCTAAGGGGATGTCTGATGCAATGGACAATTACTCCTTAAAACATGACCGTTTATTTGCCGGAGACAAGCGCTGGGGTGATTCCTTTGAATACAAATCCGCCCATTGGAATAAATTGCAATTAGGTGTGAGCTATTTATTGGAGGACAATCATTATAGTAATAATGATAACCGCCGTGATAATGGCAATTACCAATTAGCGGTTACCTATGGTGATAAGTTCTTTAAAACCAGTGATGTATATGCCGCGGTTGCCTACAGTGATGGTGTTGAAGACATTGAAGCTTACCGTGGTGTCATCCAATATAAGTGGGATAAGTGGCAGTTTGCGACTATGTTGCAACATTCACAATTGGTGAATACGGATAAAACCGATTGGCAACAACGCGAAGGTGATGGTGTTATCGTTAGTGCCAAATATCAATTAGGTCAATTATCGTTAAATGCCCAATATGGATTTGATAATTCCGGTACCGGATTAATCGCTAACCGTATTTATGCCAGTAAAAATACCTTGATTGATGAGGTTCCAGAAATCTCCCAATGGGCGATTGGTGCTGAATATAAATTGAGTAAATCAACACGCCTACATACTGAAATCGGTCAGTTTGATGTGAAGCAGTATGATGATTTTGACGATACTATTGTCAGCCTTGGTATGCGTTACGACTTCTAAAACAGCTTTCTAGTTGTCACCTTGTTAAGTCATTTACTGTACTTAGCAAGGTGACAATGCTTAAGATTAATGCAAACTAATCTAACCTTCGAGATCGATAAGGTGGCGTGACTTGATAGAATTAGTTATTTAATAGAATTAGCTACTTGTTCTCCAGCAATTCGCCCAAATACGATAGTGTCAGCTATTGCATTGCCCGCCAATCTATTTGCACCATGCACCCCTCCAGTGACTTCTCCGGCTGCAAAAAGACCTTTTATTGGTAACCCATTCTGGTCAATGACTTCTGTTTTAGTGTTAATTTTTAAGCCGCCCATAGTATGGTGAACCGCGGGTTTAATTTTGACCGCATAAATAGGATATTGAAGATCATCGGCCATATTCTTACGAGCAAAATCTGCATCTTTGCCTTTCACTTTAAAATCGTTATAACGTTTTATCGCTTGGTCAAATTTTTGAGCATTCATCTTCGTCGCTTTAGCCATTTCATCAGCTGAATTGCCTTTGAAGATAATACCTAAATCTAACATTCCTCGCAGTTGACCAAGCCTATCTAAGACGGTTTCATCAAACACTAACCACGCATCTTTACCTTTTTGCGCCCAGATACATTCAGAGACTTTATCCCTTGGTCCCATCTCATCGCAGAAGCGTTCTCCATCATTATTCAGCATAATAGCGCCAGCTCCCCGTGCAGTGCCTGAGATAACCATTTTACCTGCCGCCGCCGTTGGGAAGGCTTGAATTTCTTTGACGTCAACAATATCTGCACCGACTTTGGGAGCGAAAGTGAGCGCATCGCCGACGTTGCCTGGATTATTAGTGGCATCTACACCTTTTAAGTCTGGGCGATATTTAGCCACTAATTCGTTATTTCGTGCAAAGCCGCCAGAAGCGATAATGACCGCTTTAGCACCGAGTATATGTAATTTTGAGTGCTTGCCTTGAACAAGGACACCAGTAATAACTCCTTGTTTATTTTGCACTAGCTGGATGACTTTACTGTTGGTGCGGGTTTCAACACCGAGTTTTTGGGCGGTTTCTTTTAGGGTGTTAACAATTTCTGGACCTGATTTCGCACCACCCGTTGGTCTATGTAAACGCTCAGCATTATGTCCCCCAGCACTTGATGCCGACGTTAAATCTGCTCCCATTGCTTGCAGCCAATCAACACCAGCACTGCCGTTTTCTGTCAAGATTTTAACGAGATCAGGGTTGTTTATGTTATGCCCACCTTTCATTGTATCTTCATACCACAGCGCCTTACTGTCAGGGTAATGCTTAAGGGCTTGTGTGACGGTTTCTGCGGCTGACATACCGCCAGCAGCTAACATGCTATTGCCACCAATGTAAGGTTGTTTTTCAAGAATGACGACATCTGCAACGCCATGTTGCCTCGCTGAAATGGCTGCCGCATGTCCTGCTGCTCCCGCACCAATGACAATCACTTGATGTTGTTCAAGTGGAGCCTTCGCAAGGGCTGTTTCAATCATTTCTTGGGTGACTTCTGGAAACTGATAGTTATCCAGTACGGGTTTATCGTTAGAAAAGGGGATTTTAAACTCATTTTTAAAAGAATCATGGCAAGTTTGGCAAACAAATACCGGCTGTTTATGACCGGAATGACAACTGGTACAAGACACATCAATAAGATGACTATGATGTGGTGATAGTTTAGATTTTGATTTGGCAGCTAATTCGCCCATAGTTCCATGGCAACTTTCACAGGACTTATTTTCATGGTTTTCTGCATCATCAACTTTTATAGGTTTTGTGTGACACGTTTGGCAGTTGTTACCCTTATCAATATGGAATTCTGATAAAGATTGTCCATAACTAAATGTTGATATAAAAAAAGCCGACATGGCTAACGGTAATAATTTGGTATTCAACATTACTCTTACCTCTCTAGTGTTTTAATTCATATTCATCATTGCTGCACGCTTAAAAATTGACAAAGCAAAAAAATTGATTCGTCAGAAGAGAAAAATTCACTTAACAGGATGGAAAGCATGAGAGTTATACCGCCGATAAAATCTATTATTTATTTTGAGGCCGCAGCTAGATTGCAAAGTTTTAAACTTGCCGCAATGGAACTGAATGTTACGCCAGGCGCAATTAGCCACCAGATAAGCACATTAGAAGATTTTATTGGGAAAAAGGTTTTTGAAAGAGGTAGTCGACGTGTAACGCTAACTTATTGTGGTTTAAGGTATTACTCAAGGATATCCATTATTTTGCAAAACATGGAGGAGGCTACTGTTGATCTCGGTATCGAAGGCAGCAAACCAAAAATTAAAATAGCAATTCCACCCTCATTATTAAAAAATTGGTTACTGCCCAGATTGGTTGATGACAAACTAAAAGATCTCAATCGTAGTGTGGAATTTATTGATACATTAGATTATCTTGAATTTTCTAAGTGTGATTTAGATCTAGCAATACGTTATGGTTATGACTCGTGGGATAATCTTTACTCTGTTTTTCTATTTCATGAGGAAATGATTCCAGTATGCCATCCTAATTATTTTATTTCAGAGTTTACGGATTTTACTCAAGAGATTATCGACAACCACACGCTTATATTTACGAATAATCGCTTGGTTCAGTGGGATATTGTTATGCAATATTTCGGTCTAGAGCGAAAATCGACCCAGAGTAAGCTCATTTTTCAAAACTCGATTCAAGCAATTGAAGCGGCTATTCAAGGCGCTGGCATTGCCTATGTGAATCGAATTCTTGTGTCAAAGGAGTTGAGTAATGGCAGGTTAATTCAACCTTTTGACATTTATATGCCAAAACATAAATCTCCTGCATATCATCTGGTCAGTACCTATGAGCATATGCAGGACGAAGCAACCTTTAAACTTTACCAAACGATATTGGAATTCGCGAAATCAACTCCGCATCAACACATTGTAAATGCTCAAGCTAAGCAAAATGCATGGCTTGAGCATGCTGTTTAACATTTTTATTACAAGAATAACTGTTCAGCCGTATTTTGCTAAACAGCATAAAAAGCATGGGAAATTTAAATTTAGCGACATCGCTGCGTTCAGTAATTGCATAAAAATAAAGTTGAGTTAGCTCTCTCAATTGTGTTGTATTCGCGCCTATTAGCACATTCAACTTCATCCCCTTATTAAGGTAAAAATAACCTAATAATTTTGTTTATGGCTCATGAACGGGCATAATCAGCGTTTAATTATTTAGATACAAGGAATAACCATGAAGTATTTGGTTAGCGTAGTGACCTGTTTTTTACTATCGGCCTGCTCTTTTGGGGATGCTGATGTTGAGTTTAATCCCCAAAAAGGTGAGGAACGCGCGTATCAGGTATATAGCAACACCAAGATCACCGTTGATAATGGTGGACGTACCGAAACGGTGAATGCAGCATCCCATCAATTGCTGCGTTATAAGGTTATCGAAACGGGCAAAAACAGCCAGTTTGAAGTGTACGTCGATTATTTGAAAATGCGTGATAGCCAAGGGAGTAATGTAAGCAGTGGCGAACGGGCTGAGCAGAATCCCGAAATGCACGCTATTTTCTCACAGGGATTTGAATTTACGTTAAATGTTGACGATGGCAGCGTTAAAGAATTTAGCGCGCTAAACAAGCCACTATGGCAAGCGCAATTAGCAAAACGCGGCATTGAGGTTGAGCAGGAACTTAAAAAGCTATTTAGCTCATCAGCCTTTATTAACACCATACCCGCTAAAGTCGGGGCAGTCGTTACGCTTCCTGCCTATCAAGGCCATACCAATGCCAAGCTTACCGTGTTGCAGGTAACTGATTCCCATGTGTTAACCCAAATTGAAAGTGTTGGTGAGCAAACCAAAATTTACGGCCAACTGCTGTTAGAACGTGAACGTGGCTGGTTAGAGCAGATGGTCTTAGTGGCAGAGGCGCCGTTTGAGCGCTATGGCTATAAAGGGACAATGCGCAGTAATGTGCTTATGGTGCCGCAACAGCGGCGGTTAGGTGATCTGACGCAACGTGTGGGTTTGGATTATGATTTCCCCGCGCTTGAGTATCAAAAAACGCCAGAAGTAGTGCTGGATGATGTTAATAAACCCTTAACTCAAGATGATGTTTTTCACTTTGATACGGGTTACTTTGAGCAACAAGATGATCTATTAAATATTAGCTATCAACATGATTTTTCGGGTTATAAGCCAGAAGGTGAGTTTCGGCTAACCGATATCACAGCCCACAGTGCCGATGGTAGTGTTTTACCGATAAAACTGAACAAGGTAGGGAGTTACAGTTACGCTGAAAAGGATGGTTTTTATCGCTCCGTTGAGCAAAACCTGCTTATTGGTTGGAATGCGCCAGCTGAACTTTTAGCCCAGGTTGTTGAGTTTCGTGCCAAGGCCCATTATCAAGGGGCGAAACTGGTTAAATTGGAGTTAAAACCCGATCCAACCAAAACGGTGACTTTACAGTATAAAGATTTGCAGCTTGAACTTAGTCCAATCCCTGATAAACCATTGAGTTATTTGCTAAAATCGCGGGATGCGACCAATAAATTTTGGTTGGCAGGGCGATTTGATGGCGCTGAAGGCGCAATGGTGAAGTACCAATTCGCGTTGGCTAACGGACCTGATTGGTTAACATCAGCAGAGCAGAATATGTTGGCGCTAGTCTCATCAGTGAACTATGAATCCACCACGCTGTTTAACTTTCCTGCTGAGCCGCCGATGCTCACCATTTATGTTAATACTGCCGCGGATAGCAGTGAACTCACTAAAAATGTTCGCTTTATTCCGATAAACGATTACGCGCAAAACGCTGCATATCCCCCTGTATATCAGCAAACACTTTACAGTGATGATATGTATGCGAGCCATGATGACCAAGCACAACCTGAGATACCCGTTGACCCCGCATTACTGGAACCACAAATGGTGGCCAAATACGGCGTTAGTCTGTTGTTAACAGCCGAGCAGGCTGCGGTTTGTAGGCTAAGTGTTGTGGATGCACCTAAGGTAAACGGGCACACACTGCAATGGACTCATATAAGTTCTAACAGCAGTTTGGGTGGTGGGCTGGATAAATTAATGCTGTATCAACTGACGAGTGCTGATGGCATCCGCCGCAACTTTTACGATATCCAAGTGAGCAGTACCTTGGCTTGCTCGGGCACGCCCCAATGGCAAGCACTTGCCTATCAACCAGAACAAGGTTGGTTGATTGATATTACGCAGTTGCCAAATCTCGATACCAATCAAACCGTGGCTGACTTTATGCGGCAGTATCGTTTTTTAAATGCGCAGAATTTACCGTTAGCTCCTGCTATGCAAGTTGATAGCAGCGACTTTTATCAGCGTCCGTTGCAGCAAGTATTACGTGAGCAGCGTTGGTTCATGCTGGCGGGACGCGCTGCAGCAATTGAGTATCTGACGATAAGTGGCGAACCTGTTAATAAGCAGTGGGTTAGCACCTTCCCTGCGTTACCTTAAGGGGTAGAATATGAGAGTCTTATTACTATTATCTGCGCTACTTCTATCGTTTAATCTGTCAGCTGAGCGGATCTTACTCGACGAACAATGGCGGCTTAGCGATGTGCCGGGCGAGGCTATCTACTACCAGAAACAAGCGGCAACAGAGCAAAATGGCGTTTGGCCAGTACAGTTATTTTATGTGGAGACGGATAAACCGGTCTTTAAGGGCAGCGTCAATGGACCCAATTTAGCGGAGAGTTATATCGTTGGTGATTTCGAGTTTTTCTACCCTGACGGCCAACTGTCTCGTAAAGGGCAGAGTGATGCTAACGGGAGCTATCAGGGGACACATTTGCATTACTGGGAAGATGGAACACTCTCGGGTGAGTACCACTATCTTAATGGCCAGTTGCATGGTGAGCAGAAAAGTTACTATACCAATGGCCAATTGCGCGATCATCAGCATCACGTGAATGGTACAGAGTCAGGATTAGCGCAAAGTTATTTTGACAATGGCCAGTTGCAAACACGCGTAACCTATGGCGCTAACGGTATGGAAGGGCTATATGAAAGCTTCCATAACAATGGTCAGCCGGAGCAAACCGTGAATATGGTGGCGGGAAAAAGAGAAGGTGAGCGACTGTATTGGACAAAGGAAGGTTGGTTATTCACTAAAGAGTTTTACATTAAGGGGAAATTACACGGTGAAGTGTTGGTTTATCAGGCCGCAGATGTGCTACGAGAAATTAAACACTATCAGCATGATAAGCAGGTGGGAAACCAGCAGCGTTTTGATAAACAAGGACTGTTAGCAGAGCAACAACAGTACGATAAGGATGGTCGTGAAATACAACATTTTACCTATGATAATGCCAGTAACGTTGCGACCCAAACTGACACGCAATACCTCGCCCAAAGTCGGATTGTTGTGACCCAAACCGACACGCAATATCTTGCCAAAGGTCGGATTACCAATGAACAGCGCTTCGATACATCAGGGAATTTAATCTATCAATATCAGCGTGATACGGTGAAGGATTGGAGCTTACTTCAGCGTTTTACTGCAAGCGGTGAATTAATTGGACGCGAAGAACAACTCAAGGGGCAATACCAAGGTTTGTATATCGGTGATGGCTGGAATGGCTATATCAGACGGATAAACTACAGCAAAGGTAAAATGCACGGAGCATATCGCGAAGATAATGCCGTAGACGGCGGGTTTGTCACTGGGCAATATCACTTCGGTGCAAAAGTTGGCAAGTGGGTGACCAAAAACGCTGATATGACCCGTAATGAGCAGTTTAACCAACAAGGCCAGCTTAATGGCGAACAGATTGAAATCGCTGCCGATGGTACGGTGATGCTGCAAGCGTTTTATAAAAACGATAAGTTACATGGTGCGTATTTACAGCGTGACTTTGATAAGCAACTGCAGGCCCAAGGCCAGTATATTAATGGTCAACGTGAAGGCAAATGGTTGGTTGATGAAAGTAGCTACAATCAGGTGAAGCTATGGCATGGACAGTATCGGGCTGGGCACGAAGTCGGTCAATGGCAAGCTTTTTCCGCGAACGGCCATTTATTAGGCCAGATGCAATATGACAATAAAGGCCAATTGCAAGGTAAAAGCTACAGCTTTAATGAAGATGGCAGTCTGTTGCGAAGCGAGGAGTATGTTGATAACCAATTGCACGGTAAATTGATTTACTACTTCAATGGTGAAGCCTCATCCGAATACCGTTATCAACATGGTGTCGATGTCGGTCAATAACCTATGAAACCTACCTTGGGTGGTTTTTGATTGAACAGGGTGTATTAGCTCAAGTCTGAGCTAATACACCAGAGCAATTCAGTTGAATGTTTTACATCGCCACAGCTTAATTTGCTTGATTTACTAGGGCGTGTTGACGTTTCAGGGTTATTTTTGCAGCAATTTGGCTGGCTTTTATGCAAGGCAAAGTCCGTGCAGTGTAGTTATTCTACATAAACGGACGATAACGCGGCAGAAAAGCCAGCCAAATGCTGCCCGAAGGGTTCGTCTGGCAAGCCCTTGCTCTTACTTTCTGTCATAAGAGCCGCTCGTCATTTGAGTAGAATAACGACACATCATTCCTCGTTTCGCGAGCACGAACTTGCCAGAACGAACAAAATTTAATCTCGAAACGTCAACACGCCCTAACCATTCTTCGCTAACACATTCTATTGTTTAAGTTATTTCTAAGTTTTAGACTAAGCACAACGGTAATACCATTTATTCATTTGGCTGTAGCGGAGTGTAGGCGGATATCATGGATACCTTACTGCGCCTAATGTTACCAGATATCCCGAGTGTGGAATTTGGTCGGCCCAAGTGCAGTAGTCACTGGTAGCGCAATGAGTGCCAGCACTCCTTATATCTATCACTTTTCGAAAAGGAATTATTATGAATAGGAGCTGGGGATGGGGATTTGCTCTAATGCTACTCAGTTGCACTAGCATTGAAAATGGTTTTTCTGAATTAAACAGTAGCCACCCGTTCAAAAAGTGGTTGATTACATTAAAAAGTGACTATGGTGAGGGGCGGTATTATATGTTTTCCGCTGTAGATTTCACTGAAACAGGCGACCGGCAACCTAGTTTAGTAAGACTCAAAAAATTGATTCGCTTACATGCGAATATTCCTCAATATTGTAAAAAAAATATGGAAATCATCGATAGCACCAGGAATTTATATGAGGGCGGCGGGGAGAGTATTATCATCAAATGCAGTGAATAATAGGATAAAATCACAGTTACATGAGGAGACCTATGTTGAAACTATTTATAATCGTTTGACGCTTTTATGTTTACTCAGAGCCTGAGCTTCTGAAGCGCGGAAATTTTTGTCAAGCTACATTAAATTAAAGTGTATTAAATCAGAATTTTCTGAGGTAATCCCCCCTCAAGTTTACTTCGTTTTTCTTAATTACATTTCATTTAATTAATAAATTGGCATGATTGAATTGTGAGCCGCTTAAAATTAGCGGCAACTAATATCTTTTTTCTGTGATACAATTCAAAAACATTTTATTAACCAATCTTTTTTTCTTGTTTTATTATTATCGATAATTCAATTCCTTATGGTGTTTTTGAGAATGATTTTCTTTTATTTGATTTCGTGATTTAAAGCATGTTTCTGATGTTTTTGGGGTGTAAATAGATTTGTTGGTTATTAATTATTAACATTCGTTAACCTTTATTGTTTTATGGTTATTATGGTTGTGGATTTTTCATTGCTAAGTCATGTTAACCATAAGGCATTAAATATGAGATGGCGTAAAATTAAAACTCTGATAATGGGGGCGAGCCTGTTCCTTATATTATCTCCATCTGTTAAAGCTCAAGAAATTCCATCAACTCACGAAACGGGAGAACAAATAGAAAAAATACTCACAGATAAGTTTGCTGAAGGAAAATACTCTACTAAAGGTGCTGATAGTTGTTTAATGTGCCATCGTAAAAATAACACCGTTATGGCTATTTTTGATGGAGTACATGGCGATATCAATAATAGCAAATCTCCAATGGCTGGATTGCAATGTGAGGCATGTCATGGGCCGCTTGGACAGCATAATAAAGGAGGTAAGGAGCCAATGATTAGCTTTGGTTCTGACAGTCCATTGTCAGCACCGAGCCAAAATACCGTTTGTTTAGGTTGCCATCAAAAAACTGAGCAAAGTGGCTGGCATAGCAGCTTACATAACATGGAAGAAATTGCCTGTGCTGATTGCCATAAAGTCCATGCAGCTAAAGATCCGGTTCTACAAAAGCAGCAGGTGAGCCAAGTGTGTACTTCTTGTCATACTCGGCAGAAATCCGATATGAATAAGCGTTCATCTCATCCATTAAAGTGGAATGACATGACCTGCATCGATTGTCATAACCCCCACGGTTCATTTAACGAGAGCGCCTTAAAAAAGACCTCGGTCAATGACACTTGCTATAGCTGTCATGCGGAAAAACGCGGTCCTTTCCTGTGGGAACATGCCCCTGTGACCGAAAACTGCTCCACTTGCCACAATCCCCACGGTAGCGTGAATGACGCCCTCGTCAAGCAGCGAGTCCCTCAGCTTTGTCAACAATGTCATGCCGATGATGGACATGCCAGTCGGGTAGTCACTCCGCCGGGTGCTGACGCGTTTGGTGCTGGTATGGGGTGTCTTAATTGTCATAGCCAAATCCATGGCTCCAACCACCCTAGCGGCAGCAATTTTGCCCGTTGATTAAGGAGTCTGCCATGTCTTTTAAACTAAATATCATTACCTTGGGATTACTTGCTGCAACCAGTGGCGTGAGTGCTGCAGACTTTTCTGTGCACAAAGCTAATCTGCAAGGGCTAAAGTTGGATGCTTATCAGTGTAAAAGCTGCATAGGAGAGAAGCGCTACCAAGGTGAGCTGCAGTTAAGTGCAGGCTGGGCCGAGAATGATGATATTCATGCGGGGAATGCGTTTGGTGATGCCAGCGATGGGATGCGCGCGGCTATGGATGCGGACGTTCGTTATCGCAATGCGGGTTATGAAGCTAATGTTCAAGCATATCAATTGGGACTAGAGAATAGCTATGCCCACCTTGATGCGGGTCGGTCTGGACAGTATGCGCTAAACCTTGATTATCAATTATTGACTCGATACGACAGCCGAGCGCAAACGCAGTTGTGGCACAACAATGGCGTGCTTTTGCCAGACACTGCGACTCGAGATGTCGATTTACAGCTGGAACGCGAAAAGGTGGGCTTGGGATTAGCTGCGCAATATGGCGTCATGCAGGCGTTTATTAACTACGACCACGAACAAAAAACGGGTAATCGCCGCAGTAGTTTAGTAACACCTCGTCCAGTTAACTTTGCACTGCCTGTTGATGCTAACACTGAAAATCTCAATGCTGGCCTGAATATTTCGGGCGAAAATTGGTTAAGCGAGCTGGCTTACCATGGCAGTTTTTACCGAAATAATATTGATAACTTAAGCTTACCTTACTTGCCCGATGTTTATGCTGCTACGCCTGATAATGATGCCCATCAAGTCTCGTTATCTGGCCAATACATGCTTGGGCGTGGCACCGTCAATGGCCGTGTTGCCGCTGGACGGATGCTACAAGATGGCGATTTAATCCAAGTCAGTGGTAATCCGTTACAGAGCTGGGATGCTCAGGTTGATACCTTAGATGCGCGGCTTGGCTTTAGCAATATGCTAAGCCCGCGATGGCGTGTTAACGGTCAGGTTGACTATAGCGAACGCGATAATAAAAGTTCGGTATGGGAGTTTGCGCAATTAGAGTTTGATAATGTCAGCGGTGCGTTTAAGCAAAATGTCCCCATGGACATCGAAAGACTGACATACAAACTCCACAGTAGTTACCGTTTCAACAGTCAATATCGCCTTATGGGCGGTTATGACCGTAAAGAGGTAGAACGCAGTTACCTTGAGCGAGAACAAACCCATGATGACGCATTTTGGGCCAAGCTGAATATCAGAGCCTTGCCAAATACTGTGATTGATTTTGGTGGGCGCTACGAGAACCGCAGCGGCTCTGTCTACAACGCTGTTGAAAATACCTCGATTGAAGAAAATCCGCTATTACGTAAGTTTTATCTCGCAGACCGTGAACGTCAGGCGGTTGAGCTAAAGGCGAATTATGTACCGCTTTCGTGGTTGACTCTTGATTTGAATGGATATTATGCCAAGGATGATTACGCTAAAACCATTATAGGCCTCACCGAATCAACCGATTATGGTTATGACCTGCAACTGGGGATGCAACTCTCTGAGCAATTGCACCTCTATGCCTCAGCAAGTCAACAATGGATAGACTCCGCTATCGCGGGTAGCCAATCATTTTCCTCACCAGACTGGTATAGCGATATTGCTGATGAGTTCATCAATTTAGGTGCAGGGTTTACCTATAGCGGTTTATTGGATGACAGGCTGACTCTGGGAGGGAACTATTTATTCTCCAACTCCGCAAGTGATAGCTTAATCTCCTATAACGAGGTCCAGCCATACGGTGATTACTACTCCTATAACCACAGTGTCGAGCTCTATGGGCGCTACGCCTTGAGTGAGCGTATGGGGCTCAAGTTAAGTTATCAGTACGAGCGTTATTACGACACCGACTATAGCCAATCCGCAGTCAATAGCATTCCTGGGTTAATCACCCTAGGCGACTTAAACCATAACTACAACGCGCACTTGCTGATGTTTACCTTCAGCTACCTGCTGCCTTGATTGATAAGAGGTAAAGACAATGGAACGCAGAAGTTTTCTAAAAATGAGTGCAGCCATGGGCTGCGCAGCAACGGTCACTGGCTGTAACTCAGGTTCTAGTGATGTGAATGTGGTGCCACCTAAGCCGCCTGTAGGCGATGAAGTACAAACTTGGTCATCTTGCTTGGTTAACTGTGGTTCGAATTGCCCCATCAAAGTATTTAGTCGTGATGGCATCATTACCCGTATTGAAACGGATCATGAAACCAATGATGAGTATGGCAACCACCAGATCCGAGCGTGTGCCCGTGGGCGTTCGCTGCGTAGCCGTACTTATGCTCCCGATCGTTTACGCACACCTATGAAGCGTGTCGGTAAGCGTGGGGAAGCGAAGTTTGTGCCAATATCATGGGATGAGGCTGCTTCAACGATTGCAAGTGAAATTCAACGTATTGCAAGTAGTTACGGTAACAAGTCGATTTTGAAACACTATGGAACAGGGGCTTATTATGGATTTGCTAGCTCGGCGTGTTTTGATCGTGTGCTCAATCTGAATGGTGGATTCCTGAAGATTTATGGCAATTATTCTTGGGCACAACAAAATGAAGCGGCCGCAGCAACTGGGTTTGCTAGTACATCGGGTTCTTCTTTAACGGCCTTATACGATAGTGACCTGTTCCTCGGTATTGGTTACAACCCAAGTGAAATGCGTCAAAGTGGGTCGGGTGAAGGATATGATTTCTTAAAGGCGCTGGAGGCGAATGCTAACCTTGAAGTGATTATGGTGGACCCGCGCTATACAGACTCAATGGCGGGTAAAGAAAGCCAGTGGTTACCGATTAGACCTGGAACCGATGCGGCATTTGCAGAAGCGATTGCCTATGAAATGATTAGTTCTGGATGGGTCGATACTCATTCCAAGGCATTTTTAGACAAGTACTGCGTTGGATTTGACAAGGCCTCTCTTGAAAAGCTTGTTGCTGAATTTACCGCAAGTGGCGATCCTAAAAAGACTCAATATTTGCCTTATATTGATGTTGAAGACAACTATCGCAACTACATTCTTGGTGAAGGTAAGTTTGCCGATAATGGCCCAAGAACCCCCGCCTGGGCAGCTAAAATCTGCGGCATATCGGAAGCAAATATTAAATCTGTCGCTAGCAAGATTATGAATGCTAAAGCACCGTTTATTGTTACCGGTGCGGGTGTAAACCGTCATGCTAATGGTGAACAAGCCATGCGTGCTTGCTATATGCTTTCGTTCCTAACCGGCAAAGTAGGGCAGCCAGGCGTAAGTAACGGCGCATTGCCTTATCAAGGCAGTTTAAACCGTGCAGGTATGAGCGGTGGTAGTAATCCTGTTAAAGAATCAATTTCTTTCTTTACTTGGGCTGAAGCGATTGAGCGTGGCCATGAAATGACCGCGCGTAAAGATGGGATCCGTGGTACAGCTGATTTAGATACTCCGCTTGGCGCAGATATTAAAGCGGTATTTGCGATTAACAGTAACGCATTAATTAACCAACATTCAGACTGTAACGGTACCGCTAAAATCCTCGAAGATGACACCAAATGTGAGCTTATTGTCGTGTGTGATTGCTGGATGACAGCTAGCGCACGTTATGCGGACATCTTACTGCCAGATACAACTTGGTTAGAGTCGAATGACTTAGTCAATGATAGCTATGCATCAGGGATCATGGGTTACTTAGTTGCCATGAAAGCTGCCGTTAAGCCTATGTGGGAAAGCATTTCAATGTTTGAAATGGGACGCTTAATTGCCGCCAAAATGGGTAAAGAAGCTGAGTACACAGAAGGTAAAGATGAAGCGGCTTGGTTAGAAGAGCTATATCAAAAGACCCGTACAAATAGCGCGAATACGGATGCACAACCTGCCTTCCCTAACAGTTACGCTGAAGCGCAAAAGATTGGTGTGTTCCGTGCGTTTAGTAAGACGCCGGTACTTGCACTCGATAGCTATATCAATGGCGGTAAAGCGGTGAGCACACCATCCGGTAAGGTAGAGATCTACTCGCTGTCGATGGCGCAAAAGGGTAAAGACTGGATCTTTAATCCTAATGTTAAAGGCGACTACATCACTGCAATACCTATGTATCAACCCACATGGGAAGGCTACGACGATGAAGATACTAAGGATGATTATCCTCTGCAATTAATGGGTTATCACACCAAGGGGCGTACACACTCAAGTTATCATAACGTGCCATGGCTGCGCGAAGCCGCAGAAGATGCAGTATGGATGAACCCAGCCGATGCTTTAGGTCGTGGTTTAAGAGGTGGCGATAAAGTACAGATGTGGAACGATCGTGGCACTGTTGAATTACCTGTACGCATTACCCCAAGGGTTGCCCCTGGTGTTGTGGCTTTAGGTCAGGGCGCTTGGTATCAACCTGATATCGCCCGGATTGGAAGGAGCGGGCACCCAATTGATGTTGGTGGCTGTATTAATACGTTAACTCGTTACCAGCCAAGCCCTTTTGCGAAGGGAAACCCACAACACACCAATCGTGTGCAGATCGTCAAGGCATAAGGGGTAGATGAAAATGACTCAACAAACACAATATGGTTTCTATTTCGATAGCAGCAAATGTACTGGCTGTAAAACTTGTCATATTGCCTGTAAGGACCGCATGACTGGCTTGGTTCGTGCAAAAGACGATGTGATGAATAATGGTGTCGCTAATTTGCCCGGTATTATTTGGCGCCGTGTTTATGAATATGGCGGCGGCAATTGGTCGCAAAATGTCGATGGTAGTTTTGAGCAAAATGTCTTTGCCTACTACATGTCTATTGGTTGTAACCATTGCAGCCAGCCTGTGTGTGTTAAAGCCTGCCCAACAGGTGCAATGCATAAGCGCCGCGAAGATGGCTTAGTCCAAGTTGCCACTGAACTATGTATTGGTTGTGAAAGTTGTGCGAGGGCTTGCCCATATGATGCACCACAGCTGGATATCGAGCGTAAGGTGATGACCAAGTGTGATGGTTGCAGCGATAGACTTGCTGAAGGTAAAAAGCCTATTTGCGTTGATTCTTGTCCTTTACGGGCACTTGACTTTGACACTATGGATAATTTACGAGCGAAATATGGAGAGGGGGATGGTCATATTGCTCCCTTACCATCGCCATCGATTACTTCGCCAAACTTGATTATCAAGGCCAATCGAAATGGTCAACCAGTTGGTGGTAGTGGGCAATTATTAAACCCTGCAGAAGTGTAATAGTGAAATGTGGGGGGCTTAGCCCCCCCATTTTTCTTCGTTTGTAAAAGGAACACTATGTTAACAATCAATACGAGTGATTACCAAACCTGGGGTGCAATCGCCAAAGTGCTGCATAACATCCTTTACTCGTACCCTAATATGCCTTTACTGACGCAATTTAAGCGAGATGAGTTAGCAAGCCAGTGGCCAGAGCTTGAACTCTCGACAGGTGAACAGTCAGGAAAAGCTTTGCTAAGTAGCTATTTGACTCAATGGCAGGACGATGAATCGCAATTAATCGAGCTCCAATTAGACTATGGGCAACTGTTTTTTGGCCCCGGCGATCCTAAAGCTGCACTTTGGGGGTCTGTATATACCAGTGAGGGGCAGTTACTTAATGAAGCGTCGACTCAAAACCTGATTAGCTTTTATAACACCCATGGTATCGAGTTGTCTCTGACACGAAATGAACCCGTAGACCATTTAGGTCTGATTTTATTAGTGTTGCAATACTTATTTGATGAATTAGCGTTAAATCCCAATGATACACACAAGGTGAGAGTCTGCACGCTATTGTTGCAACAACATATTTTACCTTGGGTGGGCCGCTGTTTAGCGTTAGCTGAACTTCATGCAAAAACGGATTTTTATCGTGGTATATCTATGCTTGCTCAAGTGTATTTTGCACATTTAGGTACAAAGTTTGATGTGATACCTCAACCTGTAAAACTCTATCGCTAAAGGTTAGCTCATGACGTTTGTGACAGCAGTGAGTCATCAATGGTTAAAAGCACAGCTTGCCTATCGACTTCAATTGAGTTTGGCTGCTTGTGAAAATATTCAAGATTTATGTTGTGGCGGTACGTCATTAGCGTCAGTCACCAATATTATGTCTGCGGTTATTTTTATTGAAGGTCAGCCAGAATGGTTAGTACTCGATAAAGCAATGAACGAGCAGAAACTGCCTGATAATATTGTGCTGCATTGCTTTTTTGAGTGCTGTAGAGTTTTATTTATCAGAGAGTTATCACATCAATCTCTAAGTCAATCTGAACAACTTATTTTTGCCTTAGCTGAAGTATGGCGGAAAAAATATATGAATACTCAAGAGGTTGATAGTGTTTCTGAATCAATTTGTTCAATGATTGAGCGTTTGTCTAAACAGCTGATTATGCATCGTCTACAATTGCGTACAAATACCCGAAACATGGGTGGATAAATAAATTCGAGTGTATTTTTATATACACTCGTTCAGGCTATTTAAGTAAGTAAAAGTTGTTGGTAAACCGAAAGTGCATTATGTTTTTGATTTAAAATGGATAGTTTGACTAATTGGTTCAGTGTCGGTTCTACCACCTAATTAATAACGACGTTTGGTTTTGAAAAATGCAAGTAGTTGTTTTTGTTTACCAGCTTCAGTTAAAACATCGTGGCAGGCCTTACTGGCGTTGCCCACCCCCATCACATTTTGATCAACCATTTCTACAGTCGATGAGATATTTTTGGAAATATCTTCGGTCACGCTTGATTGCTCACTAGAAGCAGTGGCAACCACTGTATTGACGTTGGAAATCGCGTTGACGGAGGCTGAAATGCCATCGAAAGCGTTACGCACTTTTTCCGAGATAATTTGAGATTCATCCAACAAACTGGCATTAGCTTTCATATAATGGTCAGCTTTTTCCGCCTGAGACTGTAACTTTGAAATGATCCCCTGAATATCAACAGTTGATTGCTGGGTTTTAGCGGCAAGGGAGCGAACCTCATCAGCAACTACGGCAAAACCGCGACCCGCTTCTCCAGCCCTTGCAGCTTCAATGGCTGCATTTAATGCTAATAGGTTGGTTTGTTCGGAAATACTTGTAATAACGTCAATGACAGAGCCAATTTCAATCGAAAAGTCTTTCAATTGATTTACTATGGTGCCTGAATCTCGAATGGCCGTACCGATTTTTACCGAAATGTTATTGGATTCACCGAGTGATTTGTTACCCTCAGTGACATTCTCCATCGCTTCGCTGGCACTGGTTTCCGCCTCTGTTGCATTTCTGCTCACTTCTAGAGCTGTGCTGGACATTTCATTGAGTGCGGTCGCTATTTGTTCTACCTGAACCAGCATTTGTTTGGAATTATTCTCAACCTGATTCATGGTGGAGGCGAGTACTTCCGCCGAGGTGGCGGTATTGTTGGCAACGGTAATCAACTGTTCCGTCATTTCAGATATTTTATCTGCAGTATGATTGCAATCCTGAGCTAAGAAGCCTAATTCATTATTGCCGATATCGGTAATTCGATCGGTGAGGTCACCATTAGCGAGCTTGGCAATAAAATGTTGCACCGTTTTGATTGAAGTAATAATGAATTTTGAGATAACAATAGATGTAGTCAAAACTAACAGTGAAACAATAACTAAGATGGCTATCGTCATCTTGATGGATTCATCGTAAATCTCATCACCATAGTTGCTCGCTGCTTGGGCTCCTTTAGTATTTATATCTGATAATTGCAGCAATAAATCTGAGTATTCGTTGTAAGTTTTTAGTGATTCGGTCAGTAGTAGTTGTTTGGCATCCTCATTTTTATTTTCCCTTGATAAGATGAGGATCTTCTGCTGAGTGCTTAGGTATTCTTTGTATAGTTTATTGAAATTATTAAATATTAATTGTTCCTCATTGCTGCTAACCAGTTGTTGGTAAGAGCGGGCTGAATCGTCAATTTTCAATTTTATTTTTTCCAGCTCACGCTCAGTTTCCCGCATTTGATCATTATCTAGTGAAAGAATATGTCGGGATTCTAACACCCTTAAATCTGCAGTTTGACCATTTAGTCGCTCGATTACACGGACTGAAGGCAACCAGTTGCTTGATATAACTGTTGACTGCTCATTGATGACTTGCATTTTACTTATCGCCAACATAGCTAACCCAAGAATCGCAATTATGGGAATCGCAAAAGCTCCAAGTAAAAGATGAATTATCTTTAGATTACGCATTTAAACCCCGAAATGGTGATTATGCTTAAATTCACTTTGGTGGCGCCTACCTAATGTAGGCTTGTTACCTTCAATAGATATATAAGTCAGACTCCAAACTTTTGCTATGCCAACACAATTAATATTTTTAATCCCTGTGCCTAACAAATAAGGGTTGGCCGCCCGTAGCCGCGACCTTATCCCAAGTGTTGAACAAGCCAGTGCTAGTTACCACCAGATCGCATTTCGTTGATAAAGATAGGTAAACAAAAGGGAAGCCATGTAGCACACTCCTGTAGCACAGTTGTGTCAGACTCAAAAAGAAAAATGACCAAAAAATAATTAAATCATTGCTTTAAAAAACTGTGGGCGCGTCATTTGAATCTGTATTGTAACTGAGTTGATTAAGGCCATTGCTTTAATTTACAGATAAAAAAACAGCAAAGATTATGGTGCAAACTTCTTCTCAGATAACCAGTATGCTCGATGCCCTGAGTGTGGTTCATTGTCGACCCAGTAAGCACTTCAAAAAATCCCTTAAAAGGTCATCCTGGCCTTGATAGAGAAATGAAGTAAAAGTAAGGGGCAACCGATGGTTGCCCCTTACTTATGCTGTGATTTAAAAACGAACTATTTTATTGAGCTACAAGTTTTAAATTTCTTGCATTGTGCGCAAGACTTACGTTCCCTTTAGCGGCTTCCACTATGTAGTTACTCCACCAGCTCATCATCGGGCGTCTTCTTTCTAAAAAGTCAGTTCTGTTATATACCGTTCTAACTTGATTTGAGTCTACGTGTGCTAATGCCGATTCAATCAAATCTGGCTCAAAACCCTGTTCATTTAATGTTGTACTGGCTAGAGGGCGTAAGCCATGACTGACAAGCCGGTTCGCAAAACCCATACGCTTTAAGGCCATATTTGCAGTTTGGCTATTGCAGTGCTCTAGAGGATTGCGATCTGAAGGGAAGACATAAGGCCTGTGTCCACTAATGGGCTTCATTGTCTCAAGAAGTGCCAACATTTGCTCTGTCAGTGGGATTGTGTGAACTCGTCTTTTTTTCATTTTCTCAGCTGGAATAGTCCAAGTTTTTTCTTCGAAATTAAACTCATCCCAACGTGTCGAGGCGGCTTCAGAAGGTCTAGTCATAGTGTGTAATTGCCATTCAATTAGGCAACGAGTAGTACGTTTGATAGAAGCATTTGCTAGGGCTAACATGAGCTCTGGTAATTCTTCAGGTTTTAGCGTGGCCATATTTTCTTTTACCGGTTTTTTGAAACCGGCTTTTACTCCAACAAGTGGATTGGCAAAAATAAGTCCGCAGTTAACAGCAAATACCATGACTTCATTTAGGCGTTGAGTGAGCCTTTTCACTGTTTCCAAACTGCCTGAAGCCTCAATAGGGCGGAAAAGCTCAATAATCATCGGTGATGTGATTTTTGATATGGGCAAGGGCCATCCATTTAGCGCCACCAGTGTCAATATGTAGTAATGAAAACTTCATCGTATTTATTAAAAGCTGGCGTCGATTACCCTACAAATTGGGACGAATTTGTTGATTGGTTTCATGATGAACAATCTTGCACTAGCTACCTTTACGCACTTCGTTGGCCAAACGGATTCATTTGCCCAAGCTGTTCGAGCCATCAATCACCTTATCAGTTAAGTAATGGCAAGTTAAAATGTCATGCTTGCCGTTTTCAGTGTTCAGTAACATCAAGTACACTTTTTGACAAAACAAGAACCCCCATGAAAAGTTGGTTTGCAGCTGTCTGGTTTATTACAAATCAAAAGAATGGGGTCAGCGCTCTTGGAGTCCAAAGGCTATTAGGTCTTGGGAGTTATCAAACTGCTTGGTCTTTAATGCACAAGTTAAGATATGCCATGGTTGATCCTGAAAGAGATAAACTGTCCGGCATCGTAGAGGTTGACGAAACATTAATAGGTGGGGTCATTCCAAAATCATCTATTAAAAATCAACAGGGTAAGCGTAAAGCTATAGTTTTGGTGGCTGTTGAGCTGCTATCACCCTCTGGATTTGGGCGGATACGTTTAAGGCAAGTAGAAAGTGCAACTAAAGAACATATCCATCAATTCATTCAAGATGTAATAGAGCCTGGTAGCACAATTTGTAGTGATGGTTCTCAAGCATACAAGCAAATAGACAAAAAAGGATATAAGCATAATCGGATGGTGCATTTAGGTTCATCTGTACCTGCACATGAAACAATGGCTGGGGTGCATCGAGTCTCATCATTATGTAAAAGATGGCTTTTAGGTACGTATCAAGGTGCGGTAAAGGCTAAGCAACTTGATTATTATTTAGATGAATTTACATTTCGCTTCAACAGAAGAAAGTCAGATTCTCGGGGATTATTATTCTACAGGTTGCTTGAGCAAGCAGTGCGTTCTAAGCCGATAACGTACCAATCAATTAAAAATCGATAGAGGGCGTTCAAAATTCTGTGTCAGGCTAATTTTTAAATTTCCAGCACGCTATCTAAACGTCCTTCAAAATAAATCGCTAACTGTGATAAACAAAGGCTCCAATTGTGGATTGGCATGGTCCATTTATCTGAGGCGTTTAATATGCCTGCGTAAAGTAGCTTCAACAAGCTATTTGAGGGCGTTCAAAATTCTGTGTCAGGCTAATTTTTAAATTTCTAGCACGCTATCTAAACGTCCTTCAAAATAAATCGCTAACTGAGATAAACAAAGGCTCCAATTGTGGATTGGCATGGTCCATTTATCTGAGGCGTTTAATATGCCTGCGTAAAGTAGCTTCAACAAGCTATTTTCATTAGGAAAAGCACCTTTGGTTTTGGTGAGCTTTCTAAATTGGCGATGTACAGCCTCAACTGCATTGGTCGTGTAAATCACTTTCCTGATATGTTCTGGGTACTTAAAATAATGAGACAAATTATGCCATTTGCGACGCCAAGAGTTGATTACCAACGGATAAGCATCACCCCATTTGGCCTCCAGTTCGTCCAATGCCATCTCTGCGGCTTCTTTACTCACGGCTCGATACACAGGCTTTAAATCAGCCATAAACGCTTTCTGATTTTTTGAGGCGACATACTTCATTGAGTTACGGATCTGGTGGATAACGCATAGCTGTGTTTCCGTATGAGGAAAGATACTGGCTATGGCCTCAGGGAAACCGGTCAAGCCGTCAACACAGGCGATAAGAATATCTTTTACACCACGATTATTAAGATCGGTCAGTACGGATAGCCAGTAATTAGCGCCTTCATTTTCGGATAAGTGAAGCCCTAAAATTTCCTTTTTTCCTTTCATATTAAGCGCTAACAATGTGTAAACGGCTTTACTGACGTAACGCCCATCCTCTTTGACTTTATAATGTATCGCATCAAGCCAAACGATAGGATAATGGCTATCTAATGGGCGCTGTTGCCACGCTTTAAGTTCGGGGATGAGTTTGTCAGTGATAGCACTGACTGTTGCGTTAGACACATTGAGCCCATACATATCTTCAACATGTTGATTAATATCGCGATAGCTCATACCTATACTGAACATCGACAACACTTTACGTTCGATTTCATCGGTTAGTGTAGTTTGATTTTTCTTAATCAACTGAGGCTCAAAGGTGCCATTGCGGTCTCTAGGAGCGTCTAACTCAAAGTTACCGGACGGATGCTTAATGGTCTTAGGGGTTTTGCCATTTTTACGATTAGGCTGAGGATCATGCGCTAAATGCTGCTCAAGCTCAGCCTGGAGAGCCGCTTCAGTGAGTTGCTTGATCAGTGGGCCAAGAATGCTGTCTTTACCTGTGAGGCTTTTACCTGATTGCAGATCTTTAAGGGCTTGTTCGAAGTTAAAAGGTTGGGTCATGTGTCATTCCTGTTTTTGAATATTTTACTGAAATGACACAGAATTATGAACACTACCAATCGATAACCACAATATATAGTGGTTGGTCGTGCTAAGTGGATAGCCCTTATATGGGCATATCTTTGAGTTTGGGGAATACGTGACGCTCAAATGAGCGCCATATATCTGTTGCGTAATCAGCGGTCACACTGTGTTTTTTGGTCTCAATCCACTGAGATGCGACATTAAACAAGGTATGTTCGGTAATACTTTGTTCTTCTAATCGCTTTTGGCTTCGATGCTCTTTGGGATCAATTCCTTGAGCAACCAATGCTCGATTTTCGAGAGTCAATTGTCTTGCTTGAGCTAAAGATATTTCGGGGTAAGTACCCAATCCAATATTGATACGCGCTTTGGTTGTGGGATGACGATAGTTAAAGTTCCAGAGTTTAGAACCATTACATCTGACTCTGAGTTGCAGTCCATCCCCATCCGATAAGACCTTATCCTTGTCATCGGGTTTGATTGATTTGATTTCCTTATCACTAAGACGAGTCGCTCTGGCACACATAGACTATCTTCAAACCATTTAGGTATTCCAAATAATAGCGACATTTCGCTTGGAATACCATTTTGAATGCCAGAGTATATGGCAGTTAATGGACGTCTATGGATAGTAATATGGCGTAAGTTATTGATTTTACGTTGTTCAAGGTAAGAAAAAAGACGTCCTGAGACGTCTTCGTTCTTATATTTGGTGGGGCGGCGTCACCTGAATTGATTTTTTATATGTATGAATAATAATAATTTTATTTGATTTGAATTTTGATGATGTTACTTTTAGTGTTACTAAAGTAAATCCTAGACGTCATTACTGAAATTAACAACTATCAGGTCAGTTAAAGTGAGATTGGCTGTTATGTGTTTTGCTCGTTCGGTTTGTTCACTAGGTTGTGTAGTTTTGAGATTTTGTTTGCCAGTTTTTCACATGGTGGAGGATGTTACATGTGTACGGTACAAGCTACATTTTGCTGATATTGATAATTGCCAGATCTAAGATAAGAAATTGTGGATAGATCATTGTTGGGACAAATGACCTATAAGGCCGAATAGATATTATCTCAATGAGTCAAAGGGTTAGGGGACGTGACAAACGAATCTAACCTGTTAAGTCCGACTCAGGGTTGGTACACTTACATCATGACCAACTTAAAGCCAAACCAATGACTATCGAGCAGAGCCAGCATTTGCACCAACTAAACGCTTTAGCTGCAAGCCCTCCTGAGGTGGCGGTCTTGTGGCTGTATGGTTCGCAGGCGAAAGGAAATGCTAGCGAGCATAGCGATTGGGATTTAGCCGTCGCATTCGACCCGGTAAAGGCGGACAGTGTGCTTGATACTCGTATTAGAGCTGAACTGCTTGCTATGGATTGGCAAAGGGCATTGGGGCTAGCCGAAGGAAAGCTGTCTGTTGTCGATATTAATCTAGCACCTATCCCTTTAGCCTTCGGCATCATTAATGCCAACAAACTAATCTTTAGTCGAGATGAAGGTCGAAGAATGCAAGAAGAGTCACGCATTATGTCGCAAATGGAACTCGATTATTCAGCCCAAAACCACTTTATTATTTTGGATAATGCCTATATCACGTCATTGCGCTTAAGCCTTAGCCGGTATCAAGCCGAGCTTGGGGAATTGCGTCAATTACTCTGTCAGCGTCCACTATCGAATCTAGAAGAACGCGCCGCAGAGAGGACGTTACAGGTCTCTATTGAAGCTTGTATTGGCATTGCCAAGCATTGGGCTAAAGCACTGGCTGGACATAGCCCTCAGGATGCCTACCAAGCATTTGAGATCCTGTGTCAACGAGGAGCACAACCAGCTGATGAATTAAATGGCTGGCGTAAAGTGATAGGCCTGCGTAATGCACTGGTACATGATTATCTGAATATTGACCCTGAGATCATCCGCAGTGTGATCACACAAGGTTACAGCGATAGATTATTTATCTTTGCAGAGCAGGGTTTAGAGTGCTTATCACTGAATAGTGACTAAAATGGCGGCCCATCAGACTCTTATATAGAAATGAAAATTACTAAAGTGAACTTGTTTGCTTAAACTTTCAAGGTGTAGAGTGCTAACTCTTGACACATTACTAAAACCCACTTTAAGCATTTTTTTACACATGGTCACAATAAAAGGTTGAAAATATTCACAAGTTAAGCTATCTAGTGAGGGAAAATTTTAAAAAAAAATTCATTTTATCTGCTATTTCTGCTACTAATAGCAGAAATAGCAGATAAAATGGATGTGTCAATGCAAAAAATTGTAGTGTTATCGGATGTGAAATTAAATACTAGCGTAGATGAAGTTATACTGCATCTTTTGCAAGAAAATAAACCCGTTTTAATTAGTGCTCCTGTTAGTAAGAATATTTGGGCTGTCTATGAAAGGGATATTCATATAACTCATCTTATTAAATATCAGACAAGAGATCATGTTATACAACGAAAGGTTTCACGAGATAAATTTAAACGTAGTGAATTATTCAAATTTGCATCATTAGTTGAAAATGTAGAGTATCTTAGGTTAAGCAACGATGATTTAATCAAATTAATAAGAAATGGGATTGTTAGTTTGAGATTTGTAAGTGAACTTTATCTGAATGCTGAAAGCCTTGAACTTGAATTGATGAGTGGTGAACAGTATATAGAAAAATACGAAACACCTATTAATGCAAAAGATTTACGGATAAATTCTCAGTCTGATTTCTATGACTATAAGTACAATATTAAATTTTTCTTTACAAGAAAAAGCTTTAGATTTTTATCCAATACACATTTTATTGTAAATGAGCTAGAAGACTTACCAACTAAAATAGATTCAGTTTATGTTTTTGAACGTGATATTCTTTCATTTGTTAATCAAGATTTCGAACGAGAGATAGATATTCCTGACATTCCCGAAACAAGTCCTTACTATGTTAAAGATTTCCTAAGTAATAAATCCGATCTGGACCAATTATCTATCTTAGGCTTCCGTTACTATTGGGGGAAAACGGCTAATCCGCCCAAAGTTAAAGGATTGGTAGAGTTGATTATGAATCAACTCGGTTATGCTCCAAAAAAGGCAGAAGCGGCGGCTTTTTTTCTTAACCCTAATCCCGATGGCCTATGCGGTAAAGATAAAACCATTGCAGATGGTTGCCAGTTTCCATACTTAACTTACTGCCTTGAACGTTTTTGGGATGATCAGGAAAAATTTGATAAAAATATAACATCTAAAATAAAAGATTTTCTAGTGACAGAAGGTTTTAGCGTTGATAATGCCAAATATGCTGAATTATTTTTGAGACCGAGTAAATTTCTTAGGGGACCAAAAAAACGCATATAATACAATGGATAATGCAATTTAGGTGAGCAAAGGGGACCGTTTTTACCCCGTTTATTCATGCTTCATAACCATCTAATCTCAGGGTTGTAGACGTTTATTCACAACTCTGAGGACGATTATGAACACAACTCTCACAAGCAATTCCATTATTAGACTGAAGACCTTGGTTCAGCTTACAGGGCTTTCGCGTTCAACTATCTACGATAAACTCAATCCCAAATCCCCCAGGTTTGATCCACTTTTTCCGCGAAAAGTTTGTCTTGGCGCTCGTGCCGTAGGCTGGTACATGCAAGAAGTCGAACAGTGGCTGCAAGGTAGAAGATTTTGCTGATCTTAAAAAGTCACTAACTTATAGAATAGAGGTTAATTATGAATTTTTCTCGATATCCCAATTATTTTCCTATCTCGGATGGCAGTTTTCCAAATCTAAGTGCTGCTCCGTTAATGCGCGATGCTTTTTTTGAAACTTTTGAATCTGTTCAGGCTCCATATAGCATGATCGCGTTAGTTCAGCTAAGCACTATTTCAGCTGCTTTACAGGGGGCAGTTAATGTATCGCTCCCAATTAATAAAATATGTCCACCGTCAATCTTGGCAATTACGATTGCCGAATCTGGTGAGCGAAAATCAACTGTTGAAAACCAATATATGGAAGGGCTTAAGGCAGCACAAAAAGAATTATTGATAGAATACCGAAGCATACTTAATAAATATAAAATAGAAAAGGAAATTCACGATGAAGAAACAGTAAGGTTAAAAAGACGCCTATCAAAGGAAAAATATGATGAAAAATATGAATTAGCACTTAATGAATTGCAAGCACATCGTGATGCTGAACCTATAAAGCCAAGAGCACCAAAATTTCTTTATGAGGATGTGACTAAAGAAGCATTGCTTGTTGGCTTAAATGAAAACTTACCAAATGCTTTTCTAGCTTCAGATGAAGGTGGGGTTTTATTTAAAAGTCATATTATGCGAAATTCACCAATTCTTAATTCATTATGGGGTGGTGGAGATGTCGATATAAGTAGGAAGACATTAGAGTCTTTTGTGGTGTCTGGTGCAAGACTGACGATGCATATCATGACTCAATCGAGTGCATTGCAAAATTTTATTGCGCGGTCGAAAGATGACATGAGAGGGAACGGTTTTTTTGCTAGAGCTATAGTGGCTTTTCCTGTTTCTTTATGTGGCTACCGGCAAGTTAGTGAATATGAATATTCTAAGAAGGCGATTGAGAAATTTAACGATAGAATAAAGCAGTTACTATTAAATGTCATTGCTATGGAAGATTATAGGAACAGGATCACTGTCACATTCTCAAATGAAGCTAAAAATGTGTGGTTAGATATTGCTAATGACATCGAGATTAAAATGGCCCCTGGTGGCATGTATGAATGTGCAAAAGACCATGCATCCAAGTTGCCAGAGAACATTGCTAGGGTTGCAGCCTTGATCCATTGTTTCGAACATCCAGACAATTTTGAAATATCAGCACAATCCTTGTGGTTAGCCATTGAGTTGTTAAGTTATTTCTCAAGAGATTTTATGCGAGTCTTTTGTCCTCCACCTAAATATGTGCTAAATGCATTTGCGCTGTGCGAATGGCTGAACCCATTTATTGCTTCTGGAATAAGATACATGAGGAAAAATTATATTTTACAATGCGGTCCATACTGTATTCGTAAAAAAACCGAATTACAAGCCGCATTAGATTATCTAAAGCAAAGTAACAAAATGGAGGAAATTATGATAGGTAAGACTAGGGTAATAGATTTATTTTTCGGTCTAGAACCTGACAATGCTCAACTAGCTGAAAATCTGGCGCGCTTTTCATGAGCGGTACTGTTTACATCATAATAAATCGCTTTAATTTTTATTATACTATGCATATTAATTCAGAGTGACTATAACTGTTGGTTACAGTTAGTTTTATTGCATAAGTTTAAAATGTTGTTTTAATCTGGTTTATTTTAGATAGTTTTCATTTAGGGTGTTAATAGTATTATATCTGTGTTTTATATGTTGTTTGCTTAATTTTTTAATTTAGTTGTCTTGTGTGCTACATGGGTGTTTTTATTCATCGGAATTAGTTTATTAATTTCGATGAATAAAAACACCCTTAAAATAGTGATTGGGAAAGGAGAGTTAGATATGGGTACTGATTTTAATAGGAATTTAACGGTGCTAACAACACCTCAATATGATGGATTACACACACTTTCACTTAAGAATGGTACAATTGAAGAGTATTTATTTAACATTCGCTCAGTTATGGATTGCGTTGTGCAGAATTATTCAAAGGTATTTGCGGTAAGAGTTGATCTACGATTTCCTGATATGTTTGAATCAGGTGATACAGCAGTGATCACCCGTTTCTTCGAATCATTGAAAGCCCAGTTAAAAGCGGATTATCAGGCGAAACTACGAAACACAACTGACGGTCTGGTTCATGCTAGTGAGTTATTTTACATCTGGGTTAAAGAGATCAGCGGAAGGGATAAGTGTCATTACCATGTCTGTTTGTTCTTCAATGGCCATGCGTATAAAAGTTTAGGAAAGTTTGAATTGGATCGGGCTAATATGTATAACCGTATTCACAAAGCTTGGGCGAGTGCACTAAGGTTAGATATTTCCCATGTTCAAGGGTTGATCCATTTCCCAGAAAATGCTCAATATTTACTGTGCCGTAACCAAGCTGATTTCACTTACATTTACCAAGACTTGTTTAAAAGATTAAGTTATTTTGCTAAAACTGACACGAAAATTTATGGAAATGGCAATCACAACTTTGGTTGTAGTCGTGTCTCGGGTCGGTTACAAAGTTGGTGATTAACTTACTTAGCATGATTGCTGCTAGTACAAATAGGGACGTAAAGGGCAAGGGGCTCAAATCCCTTGCTTTTGTCTTTATAGAGAGCAGCAGTATATTAATAATTGCACATCCATGAGAAAACCTCTTTGCTGATGCATCTCTATCAATATCCGGCTTCTTTTTGGTGGCGGATACACAACACGGTCAATCGTTCGCCGCCATCATACTGGTACATTGCCAGATAGCCCGTGTCACCAAAGTCGATGAGCAGTTCCCTAAAGCTAAAGTCATTGTCATCGATAGGCCGACCAATGTCTGGATAGCTTTCCAGTTTTCTAATGGTATTGATTATGGCGCTGGCAGCCCGTTGTGCGGCAGGGGGATTTTTACTGCGAAGAAACTCACGTAAGCGTTCTAAATCACGTAATGCAGTGGCAGTGAAGACTATTTGTGGCATGTAGGGCTGCCTGTTCATTTTCACTTCCCCAGGACTCCAGCCAACTCACCACTTCGTCACCGGTGACATGCAAGCCTGATGTCTGGTGTTCTTCCCATGCGCGTAACGCTTCTTGCTGCAAAGCTTCGCGTTTCTCTTCTCTCTCAACATATTCACGGATCGCTTCACGCATCATCCAGTGTGATGAACGTTTACGGGTTTCCGCTAAATGCTCGACTCTGGCTTTAATATCGGCATCTAATTTAACCGACACGGGTTTGATTGTGCTCATCTGTGACTCCAAAAGTAATGCTTAGTACTACTAGGTAATACCTTAGCATAACGTGGTACAAAAAAATAATGATTACTCGGTTTACTTTTCTGCTCGAGCAACGCCATCAGCTCAAGGATGATAGAAGATAGTTTGTATCGCTTAACTGGGCACTAATGTTACGCCGTCATCACGCTAATCTTCAATCTAATCGCAATAAGGATAAAAACGATAGCGGCGACATGCCGCTATCGTTTATAGGGTTTGGCTAATGGCTGACTTAGCACTCAATACCGTCGCAGAAGCATTATGACCTTAACCAATGCCATGCATCGGCTATCAGCTCAGCACCGGCTTTTACACCATTGATGCCCACTTCTGCTGTCGTCAACACGGTGTTTAAGCCAGTTTCTATACTGCCGGTGACGAGTTTGATCCCCGCACCGGTCATCTCTCCTTGGCGTAAGCAAGTATAAGTTTCACCTAGAGTTTGGCTGGTGCCTTTTAGTAGGCATTCGGCAGGTTTAGCGACAAGATCTCCAGGCGTCCCTAGCAGCGTGTTGACGTTATCGGGTAGCCCTAGGTATTCGCCGGTCATTTTGATGGCGGTAGAGGTTAACACGACGTTTGCGACAGTCCCCGTGGCTAGCTTTGAAGCACTGCTCCCCAGTAAGCCAGCTCTGGCAGAGCCTTGCAGCGCAATGTGGGTAAGATTACTGACTTGATTAGAGGTGCTGCTCCCTTCTAAGCATTCATTAACGAAGTGCTCACAATTGTTGGTAGCTACGCCGTATGGGCTGTGACCCAGCTGACTGCGTGCAAGCTCAATGGCTTGATGAGGAAACAGCGTGGACTTCTTTACTCTAACGCTATGGCCACCGGCAAATTGCTGCAGGTTGATTTCTTCGATGATGCCCTGTTTAGATAAGTGGATCACATGGCCATGACCCACATACAGGCCATGGTGTTCGGTTAAGCCAAGCGGATCGATATTGGTGACCAGATGATCACCGGGTTGAAATGTATACATGGTATGGACTCCAAGAAAAACAACGCAGATACCCCTAGGTCGCATCTGCTAATGGGTTGAATAGGGCGTGCTGATTGACTCAGATTTCCAGCTCGACAAAGTCCTTATCGATTTGCTGCTGAGTAATGCCGATATAACGCAAGGTGACCGCTTCCGATTGATGCCGCAGCATGCGCATCACCCGACCAATGTCTTTGCAGGCTTGATATAGGTGATAGCCGCGGGTCTTACGCATCGAGTGGGTGCCCAAGGCTAACTTGATATCGTCACCGACAAAGGCAAACGCTTTGGCGACTGCACGCCGTGTCAGCGGTTTCGCGGGGGCCTGCCGGTCTTTGGCTTGGCTCGAGCGGTGGGATTGGAACAGGTAGATATGTTCAGGGTGACGCTGGTGGATCGCCTCAATCAACGCCAGTGTCTTCGGGTTGAGCTTGATGCTGGCGCGTTTACCGGTCTTTTGCTCGATGATGCTTAAGCGATCGCCGTCGATATCGCTGAACTTGATCGCCAGTAAGTCTGAGATCCTAAGGGCCAGGTTAAGACCGATATTCCAGACATCCGCCATCTGCTGACCAAAGTGACGTTCGAGCAGGTAACTGATAAGCTTGATGGTGTCGCGGTTCTTGACCGCCTCGACTTCGTTCATGCTGGGTTCCCTCAATTAGCTATGTGATGAATGTGGGCACCAGCACATCGCAAACCCGCATGGGGCCTGCATTGCTTGGTTCCCAAAATACCTTTGTGGGCACCAAGTTCAGTCGGCGCTAACCTGAACCTGGTACACCTCCATCTCGACGTAGTTGCAGAAGTTCTCCAGCAGCAGCCGTACCTGGCTGTCGGCATGCTCGAGGTAACAGCGGCCAAAGAAGCTGTTGTAGACCTGCTTCTCCTGAAACAGCACTTCCATTTCTTTCTCAAGCTCTGGAAAGGGCCCGCCGCAGTAAGCAAAGTCAGTGAAGTAATTGAGATACCAGCAATCATCTTGGCGGTAGAGATTGATCTCCACTGGGTGATAACCGCCGCTCTCATAGCTGTAGTCGGGATCGCGGTAGTTAAAAGTGACGCTGTTGAGGTCAGGGTGATTGAGTGCTCCCAGTTGCCGTTCTAATAATTCATAGAAAGGCTCTGGCAGTGGCAGGATAGTTTCGCGGTGTATTTTCATGGTGGACTCCAAACAAAAAGCCCGCGAACGACAGGCGTTGCGGGCGAGGTTGGTTGTTAACGACAGGGCTTGTCGCAATGAATTAGACTGATTAGCTCGGGAGTGATGCGCTTGGCCCGTTGAATGCGTTAGGACTGAAAGCGCTAGAATCGTTAGGATGCTCGCGTGAAATGACGGCGAGGCGGGTCAATCCAAACTCACTTCCACTTGATAGACTTCCATCTGGTAGTAACTGACAAAGTTATCGCTGAACAACTTAATCAGCCCCTGTGATTCCCGCTCCCCAATCCAACCGCTAAACAGGCTATAGACCTGCTTGCTGTTAAAGCAGATATCGATGTCTTTAACCAGTTCAGGGAAGGGATGACCGCGAAAAGCAAAGTCGGTGACGTACACTAAACGCCAATGTTCTTGCTGTTTCTCTAGTCGTACTTCGACGGGATGAAAGCCACCCGCTTCGGCGCTGTAGTCTGGGTCGCGAAAATTAAGGGTGATGGCGTTGGCATCTTTTGGATCGACGTTGGCCAGTTCCTTTTCAATCACTTGGTAAAAACGATCAGGCATCGCTGGCTGTTGGTTACGCTTGATGGTTAATGTCATGGGATATTCCTTGTTTGATTTACGTGCATATGCAAGAGCCAAGGCGCAGTCACGCCTTGGCTCTTGTTGTCTATGCGGTTTGGTTTATGAATCGGGTGTAGGCAAAGCGCTGCTTGCTTGGAGTCTTACTCACGGCAAGATGCTTACGGTTAGGGGATTGGTACAGGCTTACGAGCTAGAACAAGTTATCGAGTGATGGTGAGGTTGCTGGTGGTCAGTGGTTTAGCTTTGGTTTGATAAATCGCAATATACAAATAACCGTGACTGCCAAGTGTGTCGGCCTCACAGGTAAAGCCAGCGTGTTCAATGCTAACGCAGTGCTGCTCTGTGGTATCAATCTCGCCGGTGGCCACCAGCCGCTCAAGCTGTTTAACCATAGCGGGAAAGGCCTCGACAAATTGTTGTTTAATGGCTGGTGGAAACTCACCAACAAAGCTTGCGCGGTCATGGAGATAATCCAAATGCAGGCCGCGTAAAATCAGCCTTGCACCAAAGCGGGGAGACACTTTACGGGGCAAGCCCCAGGCGTGCTCAATATCGAAAAGTTTTAGGGTTGTCATAGTGACCTCAATGGTTGAAGGATCAAACTAAGGGAATGGCTTGCTTGTTAGCGGACTAGCGAGAGCGGTGATAAATACCTAGGCGAGTACAAACGGTGAATACAGCTAGCTAGTGAGCTGGATATCGGGTAGGTAAAGGTCTTTAAGTATGCACACTCCAATTAGGCTGTTCATTACTGCCATGGTTAAAGTACACACCGTTGATCACCCGCTGCCATTCACCTGTTGGCACACCATAACTGTCACAGGGGCAAACATAGCGGCAAAAGGCTATTTCCTTGGGTAAGTGTTCAACCACATCACGGTGAAACACACTCAATACGGTTTTATGCAGCAGTGGATTAGGTGCCACAATCGGCTTACCAATCACTTGGCCCATGGCATTAAGTGGCCGTACAAACATCGGCAAAATTAGCTCAACTGCTAAGCGGTTACGCAGTTCAGGAAACGCGGCGCAGGCTTCGGCAACACAGGCCTGTGAAAAGCTGTCGGTAAATTCAATCATGATGGACTCCTTAAGAAGGTGTGGCCGGTTTAAACGCTGGCTAGAGTAAGCCGCGCTCGGCGAAGGACACGCAGGTATCGGCGACAACGATATGGTCCAAAACGGGTACATCGATGGTGGCCAGCGCCGCAATAAGGCGCTCGGTGATCCGTCTATCTGCGCTTGAGGGTTCGGCGCAGCCGGAAGGATGGTTGTGGGCGAAAATCACCGCAGCAGCATTACATAGCAAAACAGCTTTAACTACTTCTCGCGGATAAACACTTGCACTGTCAATTGTGCCAAAGAACATCTCGTTGAATTCAATCAGTCGGTGCTGACTGTCGAGCATCATCACCGCAAACACTTCACGTTGATGCTGGTGGAGCTTAAAGCGCAGAAAATCCATAGTTGCTTGCGGGTTACAAAAGGCATCGCCTCGCACAAAGCGCTCGGCGACGATACCTGCTGCGGTTTCTAAGATTTGCGATGAGGTTTGTGACCAGCTATTGCTGGGTAGGGTGATCACTTTGTGCATAGCGCCTCCAAAGGTTGCTAAATGGGTATATGCAAGGGCTATCCACTTAGCACGACCAACCACTATATATTGTGGTTATCGATTTTTAATTGATTGGTACGTTATCGGCTTAGAACGCACTGCTTGCTCAAGCAACCTGTAGAATAATAATCCCCGAGAATCTGACTTTCTTCTGTTGAAGCGAAATGTAAATTCATCTAAATAATAATCAAGTTGCTTAGCCTTTACCGCACCTTGATACGTACCTAAAAGCCATCTTTTACATAATGATGAGACTCGATGCACCCCAGCCATTGTTTCATGTGCAGGTACAGATGAACCTAAATGCACCATCCGATTATGCTTATATCCTTTTTTGTCTATTTGCTTGTATGCTTGAGAACCATCACTACAAATTGTGCTACCAGGCTCTATTACATCTTGAATGAATTGATGGATATGTTCTTTAGTTGCACTTTCTACTTGCCTTAAACGTATCCGCCCAAATCCAGAGGGTGATAGCAGCTCAACAGCCACCAAAACTATAGCTTTACGCTTACCCTGTTGATTTTTAATAGATGATTTTGGAATGACCCCACCTATTAATGTTTCGTCAACCTCTACGATGCCGGACAGTTTATCTCTTTCAGGGTCAACCATGGCATATCTTAACTTGTGCATTAAAGACCAAGCAGTTTGATAACTCCCAAGACCTAATAGCCTTTGGACTCCAAGAGCGCTGACCCCATTCTTTTGATTTGTAATAAACCAGACAGCTGCAAACCAACTTTTCATGGGGGTTCTTGTTTTGTCAAAAAGTGTACTTGATGTTACTGAACACTGAAAACGGCAAGCATGACATTTTAACTTGCCATTACTTAACTGATAAGGTGATTGATGGCTCGAACAGCTTGGGCAAATGAATCCGTTTGGCCAACGAAGTGCGTAAAGGTAGCTAGTGCAAGATTGTTCATCATGAAACCAATCAACAAATTCGTCCCAATTTGTAGGGTAATCGACGCCAGCTTTTAATAAATACGATGAAGTTTTCATTACTACATATTGACACTGGTGGCGCTAAATGGATAGCCCTTGTATATGCACAGGGGTGATATATATCTGAAACGATTTCGAGATTGGAGTGCTATGGGATATCGGTAAAAAATACCGAGGAACTATTTACAAATATACTGATGACGGTCTTTTCTCTAAGACTGTCTCGCTAGGCAATAGGCCTGTTTCATGTGGCGAAAGTGATCACTAGCTTGAAAAACGCTACTATCGCACTGGATACAGTTCACTGTATCTGGCACAATCATTTTCAGTAGAATCTGCGCAGTAACTATCTAGTGAGCCTTAAAAAATCGTTAGTGATATCTTAAAAGTTAATCAGTTTGTTAGACGTTGCTCTCTTTCTCTATACCGTGGTTAAAGAGAAGAGAGAAATTGATTTTAATTTGTTACCTGGAAATGGGCCGATTGCGGTGTCGTGGCGATAAAATAGCCGCATATGACGCGCGCAACATTGTTAGGCCTACTAAGTGAACTAGCTCTTCTAATCAACATTGACAGCGTAGAGGCGACACTTAAATTAATATACGTCAAACCTATAATGGTATTTGATCTGATTATTGGTGTTCAAGTGATTAATTTTGAAAGTTTTGAATAGGGTAAGTTTGATAAAAGTGTGTTGCAGCATGCAACTGAAAGCACTCATTAGGTGAATCCATTTTCAGGTTTATTATTTTTTAGTTTTATTAAACAGTCTCTTAAGTTTTGACTGTAAACAGGGTTACCGAAAAATGACAACGGACAACGATAAAAAACAACAAGAAGTACTCGCCATTGAAGATGGCATGATGCTGGATTATCTAACCAATAACCCCATCAAAGAAACACCAAAAGAGCTGGTACGTCAAAAAACCTTGCGGGCTTTGTTCCATGAATACGGCCTCAGTGCTGAAGATATGGCATTGGATTTCAATACCACTGTAGGTGGCAAGCGCAAGAAAATTGATATCGCTATTTTTGAACATGGCGCTGAACATCTCTCTGAAAACATACGCCGTATTGTTATCTGTGATAAAGAGCCGATAAAGGGCAAAAAATCAGCAGTAAAAATGCGTGATCACGACCAAGCGCAGAAAGATCTTCAATTGATGGAAGACATGATGCGTGAACAGGTTGGTGATAAATATGTACTAGAAAAGTGTCACTGGGGTTTATGGACTAATGGAATCGAATTTTTCTTTGTTGAAAAAGAAGAATCGCGTTTCGATACCAAATTTAACGCAGTTGGCGATTGGCCATTAGCAGATGAAACGCTTGGTAGCCGAGATGTTGCGTCAAACGCACAGCTACGAACCGCTGACCGTGAGATGCTACTCACTGCGTTCCGTCGTTGTCACAATTTTATTCATGGCAACGAAGGGATGCCGAAAGATGCGGCATTCTGGCAGTTCTTATATCTTATTTTCTCAAAAATGTACGATGAGCGTATAGGCAATCGTGACCGAGAATTCTGGGCATCGCCAACAGAGCAATTTGACGATGAAGGCCGTAAGAAAATCAGAGCGCGTATAAACCCTTTATTTGAAAAGGTAAAGAAAGCTTACCCAGAAATCTTCTCAGGTAATGAAGAGATTATATTGTCTGACCGGGCGTTAGCATTCATGGTGTCTGAGCTGGCCAAGTACGATTTTACCCGAACTGAAATGGACGCTAAAGGCGCGGCCTATCAAGAAGTGGTAGGTGATAACCTTCGTGGTGACCGTGGTCAGTATTTTACTCCGCGTGGTGCGATTAAACTCATTGTAGAAATGATGGCACCACAACCACACGAAAAAGTGTTGGACCCGTCATGTGGTACAGGTGGTTTTCTTGAGCAAACTTTAAGCTTCATTAACAGAAAGCTTTGTGAGGAGGAAGAAGTCAAATTAGGGGCTGAAACCACAGAAGAGTTTATCTCTATTCAGCAGCAAATTAAAAAGTTTGCCGAAAACAATCTGTTTGGTTGTGACTTTGACCCTTTCCTGTGCCGTGCATCGCAAATGAACGTGGTGATGGCCAGTAATGCCATGGCTAACATCTACCATATGAACTCATTGGAATATCCGCACGGACATTTGAAAGGTGTTGAACCTGCCAAGAGCAAGATCCCTGTTGGTGATTCAAGCGGTAAAGACGGTAGCATTGATGTCATATTAACTAACCCGCCGTTTGGATCAGATATCCCAGTTACCGACAAACAGATTCTAGAGCAATACGACCTTGCCTATGTGTGGGAGCGCACTGAAAACGGCGGCTTTAGAAAAACAGAGCGCCGTAAAGATGCAGTATCCCCCGAAATTCTGTTTATAGAGCGCTGCGTGCAGTGGCTTAAGCAAGGAGGTCGTATGGGTATCGTGTTGCCTGACGGCATTCTAGGTAATCCCGGTGATGAATATATTCGCTGGTGGTTAATGCAAGAGTGCTGGGTGCTTGGTTGTGTCGACTTACCTGTAGAGTCATTTATCGTTGAAGCTAACGTAAATATCTTAACTAGCCTGCTGTTCTTGAAAAAGAAAACTGATACTGAAAAAGATGCTATTGCCTTTGGTGGAGAACCAGAATACCCGGTATTTATGGCGGTAGCAGAAAAGGTAGGCTTCGATCGCCGTGGCAATACACTCTATGAGCGCCACCCAGACGGTGAAGAAAAAGTTATTGAAGAAGACGTTGAAGAGCGTATTCGCATCAACGGTCAAAATGTGGTGCGTAAACTGAAGCGTCGCAGCAAAATTTTAGATGACGATCTACCAAAAATTGCTAAAGCCTGGAAAGAGTTTCGGGCTAACAACCCGGAGCCATCGGTATGATTACGCGAATAGAGGCCTACAAATACCGCTGCTTTAATACGCTGGATCTCGCCTTAGAGCAGCAGCATGTCTTTGCAGGCTCTAATGGTTCAGGTAAAACAACGTTACTTGATATCCCAGCTTTGTTTGGTGATTTACTGAATATGTCGGATATAAACGATGCGTTCTTTAAACCCACCAATGGCAGAGAACGTGCTCGCGCAGAATCAGCCAAAGAAGTTGTTCATCAGCTTCGAGGCGAGTACTTTATCTTGGCACTGGAAGTGAGCTTGCCTCCTTCGATTATTGAAGAACTGTTAAGAGGCGCTAGCGATGCTTGGCAGAGTAAGTTTCAGAAAAGTGAACTAAGGCCTGATACCGCGCGATACGAAATATCGTTCAGAATCAACCAAGATAAATTTCAAGTTACAGAAGAGCACTTAACGCTTTTTCCTAATAATGAGTTGCGCCCAGAACATGGCATGGGGCTTATTGGCGTAGATGATTTCAGGCGTAGTGCGCCTTGGTTTAAGGTGTTATCGCGCAGTTTAGGTACCAAGGTTAAATACCAGGCAGAGTATCAAGCTGGAAAATCGTCCATCCTTGAATTTGGCCTACGAGATAACCAATTGGCTTTGGCCGCGCTACCTGCTGACCATGATTTATACCCCGCAGCGCTATGGCTTCAAGAGTTTCTTATTCAAGGCTCACATTGCTACGAGCCACAATGGCCTGCAATGCGATTAGCTGCATCGCCAAGAGATAAGCACGCCTTTAAAGCGGACGGGAGTAGTTTACCTTGGCAAGTACATGCCTTGCAGCAGAGCGATCCCGAAGGCTTAAACGAATGGCTAGAGTTGGTGCAAATGGCACTGCCCTCTATTGCCAAAATTGTAGCCAAGCAGCGTATCGATGATAGCTTTTGTTACCTAGAAGTAACCTATAGCAACGGCATGGTAGTGCCTTCGAGCGGCTTGTCGCACGGTACTCTGCATATCTTAGCGTTGACCATTATTCCGTATTTACAAAATGCACCTAAGATCATCACCTTAGAAGAGCCTGAAAACGGTATTCACCCTAAGGCAATCGATGCGGTGTTAGAAGCGTTAAAGCTCACCTCTGATACGCAACTGTGGCTGTCAACTCACTCCCCCGTTGTGCTCGCTAATACCGAAGTAGAGCAAATCATTACCATGCGCTTTAACCAAGACGGCGCAACCGAAGTATTAAAAGGCCATGAACACCCCCGCCTAAAAACATGGAAGGGCGAAGTGGATTTAGGAACTCTATTTGCGGCCGGAGTGTTGGAATAATCATGAGAGATATTGTTTTTTTAGTAGCCGACGGTGAAATGCAAGCCACCGTAGAAGGCTTTTTCGAAAATCCGGCGTTTGATAAACGACTGCAATGCGCCAGATTTGAATTCGACACCAAGCAAGATTTAATCAAACACCCAAGAAAAGATCCGGGTGTATATCAGGATGGTCATAACCTACTGAAAAGCTACATAGCTACCCATAACTACGCCGTTGTCATGGTTGATTTTGCGTTTAATGACAACCTACAAACAATTGATTACCAGCAGTTCTGTGAAAAGATTAAAGCCAATATGCGTGTCGCAGGTTGGCCTAACGAGCGTTTTTTTGTCATGGCAATTAACCCAGAGTTGGAAGTATTAATGTGGCAAGCAGATACCAGCCGCATCGAACATATTTTTGATTACCCAAGAGATAGAGGCGCAGGCACCCTAAGAGCTTGGCTGCAAGCTAAAAATCTTTGGGATGCCGGTGCACCTAAACCTGCCGATCCTAAAGCAACAATTGATGCGGTAAGAGGCCAAAACTGGGGGCGGAAAAAGACCCACTCGCAGCTCTTTAAGCGCATTGCCAAAGAGGTGTCTTTTCGTGGTTGTGCAGATGAGTCGTTTAATGGCTTATTGCAACAGATTCAAACTTGGTATCCGAGGATTTACGCATGAGAATAAAAACCATACCAAGTATTTGGCTTAGTGATGAAGGGCGACGTCTTGATTGTGGCCCTTATATGACAGGAGCTAAAGAGGCGAAAAAAATAATTGACGACTGCTTATTGCCTAAGAAGGAATTAAAAGACTTTTTAGTAAATAGAGCTAAAGGTGCTTTTCATGCAGGGAGAGAAGGCCGAGTTTGGGTAAAGGAAGAACGTTATGGCGTTCCTTTCATGGGAAGTGTGGATATTATCCAGGCTAATTTAGATAGATTACCTTTGATATCCAAAGAACAAGTAAGTCGCAAACCATTATTTAAGGTTTTCAAAGATTGGGTTCTGATCACTAGGTCTGGAACTATCGGGAGAATGACTTTAGCTAGACAGGAAATGGATGGTCACGCTTGTTCAGAGCATGTTATGAGAGTCGTTCCTAATCCAGAGAAAGTATCCCCTGGATATCTGTACTGCTATCTGAGAAGTAAGTTCGGTGTTCCTCTTGTAGTTAGTTCTACGTACGGAGCAATTATTCAGCATATTGAGCCTCATCACGTAATTAATTTGCCTGTCCCAATTGTTGATAAGCAACTTGAGGAAAAAGCGCATGAGCTAATAAACAAGTGTGGTGATAACCGAACTGAATCTAATGCATTATTGAAAAAAGCTGGGCAGCTTATCAACGAACATTTTAGTTTTCCAAATAAACTCGCCTTATCTCATCGCATTTTTACTCATTCAGCAGCTTCATCGTCGTTAGTTCAAAAACGTATGGATGCAACTTATCACGATCGGGTTGCCCAGATGAGTGATGACTTGGTTGAACAGGCTGGCGCAGAGAAAACGTTGGCTGAGTTAGGAGTGAACACCGGCGAATCAGGTCGAATGAAACTGGTTTTCACCGAAAGTGATCATGGGGTTCCCTTTACAACGAGTGGTGAAATTTTTCGGGCCCGTTACGAACCACAACGGTTTTTAGCAAAATCAAAGTTAGGTGATGTTGCAGATTGGGGTGTACGACAAGAAGATATTCTATTGGCTCGAAGTGGGCAAGTAGGCGGCATTATTGGCACAGGTGTTTGGGCTGATTCCCGCTTTGAAAACGCAGCAGTGTCAGTCGACGTGATAAGAATTAAAGCTCAAGAATCAGAGGTTTTACCTGGTTATCTGTATGCCTATCTTATGTGTACGGATGTCGGTTACAGACAACTTATTCGGTCAGCTGCTGGAAGCTCAATCCCACACTTATCTTCCGACGATGTTTTGAAACTAAAACTTCCTCGTATGGGGACTGCGGAAGAAAAAGCAGTACATGAGCTAGTTCAAAAAGCAGGTGAGCTGGCTGCAGAAGCACAGAAGCTCGAAGATGAAGCAGTTAAAATGGTCGAAGACGCAATAGAAGCAGCAGCACCAAAGCATTAAGGAGAGGTTATGGCACAGGTATCTGCAATTGGTGATGTGGTTAACGATGAAGAGCGCAAAGCGATCGCTTGGCTAAAAGAAAAGTTACCCGACGATTACTTTATTATTCATAGCTTTGAAGTTGAGCAGTATGACCAGCTGTTTGAAGTGGATATCTGTGTTGTTGCGCCCCATGCTATTTACTTGGTGGATGCCAAGGGCATCCACGGAAAAGTTGAGGTAGATGGCACCATGTGGCACACCGCCTACAACAGCTATCGCTCGCCATTGCCAAAATTACGCGGCAATGCGAAGTCGTTATCCGGCCTCATTTGTAAGCAAAATCGCGCAAATAGGGATTTGAAAAACATCTATGTAGACGCTGCGGTGGTGCTCACCATAGATGATTGCGAGTTCAAGGACCCGGAAGATCGCGAGCGCGGCCATGTAGTGGCACTAAAAAACAGCACCCGTTTCTTCACCGACAGTACCCGTATTCCAGAGCGCTTTGAGCGCAATGTGACTAAGTACATTCAGATTATCGAAGAGGCTCTGGGGAAGTCGGCCAAAAAGCGTAGCCATGGTGTACGTTTTGGTAACTGGGAAGTGGCTGAAACCTTGGTTGATAATCAGTACTTTACGGAATACCGAGTATTTAACATTACCGCTGGCCGCAAAGGCGGTACTGTGCTGGCTAAAGCCTATAAAGCCGACCCTTACCTGCCAGATGAAGAACGTAGCAAGCAAAAACGCCTGATTGAAAACGCGTATCGTGCCATTGCAAAAATGCCCTCGCATTCCGCCATTATTGGTGTGAAAGACTTCTTTGTTACCGAAGCGCAAGATAAATACTTGTTATTAACCGATGACATTCCTGGCGAAATCCTTAGCAAAAAGCTTAAAGCCGCAAGCTCACTGCTCACATTGGATCAGAAAAAGCGCATCGTTAATGACTTGTTGCTGGCGTTAGCCCATTTATGCCGCAATGGCGTGGTGCATCGCAATATTACCCCTGAGCATATCTTAATGGGGGCCGACGGTCAGCCAAGGCTGATTGATTTTGACTACGCTCGGATAGGGGCTGAAAACACCACCACGATTGCCGACGAAGTACAGCAGCGGATCTCAAACCGTTATAAAGCACCCGAACTCTGGGCTGATAGCCATGCAGCGAGCTGCGCCACGGATATTTACAGTTTAGGTTTGGTTATTTTTGAGCTGTTTAGTGGTGATGCGGCTTTTGATTCAGTCACTCAAGCTATCGAGAAATCCTGTGTGCTCAGTACAAAGTTAAGTGAGAGCAATAAGCAGCTGCCCACAGAATTTGATGGTTGGCTGCAAACCTTATGTCACAAAGAGGCACTGCAACGGCCAAGCCCAGAAGATGCTCTGGCACAATTTAATGCACTCTGGCACCCCAAAGCAGTAGAAACTACTGAGCCTAATAAACCCGAACAACTGAGTGTTAAAGCGCCGAATAACCATGAGCCTTCAGTCAATTACAAGCGCTTACCGAGTGGCTACCACCTAACTAATAAATACGTTGTGCAGCAACCGCTGGGTAAACCTGGCGGTTTTGGTATTGTGTATAAGGTAACGGATACCTTTGGTGATGTTTCGCGTGCGGTGAAGCTAATTTTGAATGATAGAGAATCGGTACTAGAGCGTTTAAAGCAGGAATACCGCACCTTGGTAAAACTGCCAGAGCACCCCTATGTGGTAAAGGTATACGATGCAGACGTATTACCTAACCAAGGCCCCCCTTATATTGTTTTTGAGTACCTTGAAGGGCTAGATGTCAGTGAACTGATCCAACAGCGCTCATTAACGGCACACGAAGTGTGGACCATGGCCAAGCAAGTAGCGGAAGGTTTACAGCATTTACACGAGCACAATATTTTCCACTGTGACATCAAGCCGCAAAATCTTATGTGGAAAGATGGCAAAGTTCGTATCATCGATTTTAACGTATCGGTAGATGCTGAAGATCTAACATTAGGGGGCGGTTCAAGAAAGTATTTACCACCAGATTTAAGCATTACTGAAACACCGCAATCCTCTGATTTAGTTGACAGGGATCTATATGCCTTGGGTATAACCCTGTATCGAGCTATGACCGGTGAATACCCATGGGCCAACGTGCAGTGCCCGCCTATGGACGAGTTAGCGCGTCATCCTAGTGAGTTTACCCAGAGCTTTAATTTAACCGATGATGTTTCGGCGGTACTGCTAAAACTGATCGCCCCTAAACGAGTTGACCGCTTTGAGTCCGCCGAGCAATTGCTCAAAGCACTGAATAAAGTCCAGCAGTTGAAAAAGGCGCAAACCTTATCGGAAGAAAGTACTTCGCAGTTTCATTTGCCGCCACTTGCCGACGGCTCTAACCCAAGTAAATCTGCGTTTCATGATTTTATGCTGACGCTGTATAGCCAAAGTCGTCATTCAAACGCGGGCACCCGTGGCTTAGATGATTACGCAAGGTTAATTTACGTTGAAACCGCCTTGGATACCGAGCTTGCACCAGCAATTCTGGCTGGGCAACTGCGCTTAGTGCTAATTACCGGTAATGCCGGTGATGGTAAAACTGCATTTTTACAACAATTGGAGTCTCAGGTTGAGGCGCAAGGAACGAGCGTTCATTTAAACCCACAAGGGAATGGCAGCTGGTTTGAAATAAATGGCCATAAGTACCTAACTAACTACGATGGTAGTCAAGACGAAGGTAGCAAAGATAATGATGCGGTACTCGAAGAGTTCTTTAGCGTTTATCAAGGTAACGATTCAAATACATGGCCACACCACGAGACTCGTTTAATTGCTATTAACGAAGGCCGTTTGGTCGACTTTTTAAGCCAACACTCGGAAGGCTTTTCCGCTCTAAAAGCCGTGGTTGAACAAAGTTTAAAAGATGGTTCGGTGCAAAATGATGTAGCGGTAGTAAACCTAAATATGCGTGATGTGCTGGCTTCGACGCAAAGCCAACCTGAGTCTATTTTTGAACGTATCATCGGAAAAATGACGTTGGCCAAAGTTTGGCAAGGCTGTGATTATTGTGCGCTAAAAGACAAATGCTACGTTAAGCACAATATTGCTACTTTTCAGGATGAGCAAACTGGCCCTAAAGTCATCGAGCGTTTGAAGTATATTTACAAATTGACCAGTTTACGCAATCAGCTACATATCACGATGCGTGATTTGCGCTCGGCACTGAGTTATACGCTAGTCGGTGAATACTCCTGTAACGAAATTAAAGAAATCTATGCCAATGGGGAAGCTGACAAAATTCTTCATGGCTATTACTTTAACGCTTGGTGCGGTAACGACAATACGCAAGATAGATTGTTAAAGCTGCTAAGAGAAACCGATATTGCTCAAGGGTCTGACGTGCGCTTAGATCGCGGATTGGACTTTTTAGGTTTAGATGCTGTTGATTGGTTTCAGTTCGAGCAGCGTAGTGAACACGAAACCCAACTGTTGGCCAATGCTCATCAGAGCTTACCAAATGGCACAGCACTGAGTGAGAGTAAGGAACGCTATCTAACTCATCGTAATGTGGTTGGGATGTTACGCAGAAGGGCCTATTTTGAGCGCCGTGGAGAAAACTGGCAAGCATTACTGCCTTATCGTTCAGCAAAGTTATTAGTACGTTACCTCGAAGACAGTGCATTACTGAATGAAGCGAAATCGCTTGCCATTAATGCAATAAACCGCGGTGAAGGTTTGCATAACCCGATGTATTTTAACGGCCAACTGGCGATGCAAGTACGTAAGGTACACTTAGGCACTATTAGAAGTTATCGCTTATTCCCATCGGATGTTTTTTCAATTGAAGTGAAAGACTCAGCGATGAACTCATCATTTGTGGAACATAGCCCGCAGTCACTATTGCTTAAGTACCAAGATGCAACCGGCCTTACCGCAGAGTTGGAATTAGATTTGGACTTGTTTGAAATACTGCATCGCCTTAATCAAGGCTATGTGCCTTCGGCGCAAGCGGAGCAGAGTTTTTATTTAAGTTTAACCGTATTTAAGAACGTACTGGCTTCAGCGCCTTATCAAGAGGTTTTGTTAACTACCAACGGTCAACAGTATGAAAAAATAACCCGCGACGAAGGTGGTGTGTTGCAGTTAGAACGATTGGTAGCGGAGGTTCAGCCATGAAGGTAGGGAAAAAAGATAAGGCTTTTCGCACCAATAAAGTGAGCTATCTTGATTACAAAATTGTCGAAATGGACAGGGTCTTAACTCATTTATTCGCTCGGCTAAAGCACAATGGAGCATCCAGTAAACTAAGTGCTAAAGGTATGACGGTTGAGTTGTTTAAGGACGAGTTTTTAGACTCTCGTAACGGAAAGCATTTTAAAAACTTTTCTCAAGCCCCTATTACTATTGAAAAGTGGATTGAAACCCACTTGGTGGATTTAATAAATCGTGGCAAGGCTAACGAAGCGGTTGCTGCGCCGAGACCACTTCACGGTAATACTTATTTGTTTCGAAATCCTAAAAATTGCCGAGATTATGGTGCCTCTAAGCAAGTATATGAGTTGCTTTACCATGCCAATAATGGTCAGACCGCGATTAACCGACTCAAACAGTTTTTCTTTGCTGGTGTCGATTCTACGACAGGTCAGTATGATAGCTCTTCCCAAGTAGATGTTGAAACGCAGGCAATATTAAGACTGTCTGATCAAGTAAAGTCTGACGCGCCTGATCATGCTGACTTACAAGAACGTTTTGCGCCGCTTAATCAACAGGCTGCGGATATTCTAACTGAAGATATCATTAAGTTACTGACGTATCGCCAGTATATTCCCCGATCAGTGATGGTTGAGTACATAAAGATATTATTAGCTTTTCACTTGGCGCTATACCAATTGAAATTGTTCAAGTTGCTACCTGCTTTGGCTAAGAGTAAGGGCCGTAATCTCCACGAGAGTAGTAAACAAAAGACGGCGCTCTATGTGGACATGACAAATGGTGCTAATGGCTTGAGTGAATCGATGGCTGAGCAAAGTGCGACGTTACACTACAAGCGTATTCCAGCTTTTATTAAAGCTTATTTCGGGGTTAAAAAACTCGATGAGTTTGCAGAGTATCTTTCGAAAAAAGGAAAATTATCGGGGGCAAAATCGATAAAACAAATGTCAGTGCCTGATTTGTTTACTCTGCTGGAGTCGCCGTTAGAGCAAGAGCGCGATCAGTTTTTTGGTCAGCGTAATGCTGGAATTTTAGATGCGTCAGTGTCATCTGCTCATGAATCAGAAGACATTCCGCCAGAGATTCATGCTATTACCCAACTTGGCTTAACAGAGTATGAAACCTACATAGAAATTTTGTTGTTTGTACAAGGTAATGCGATCCGTTCTGGCTTAGTCAAAAACTTAGATAGTTTTATGCTCAAAAATAAGCCTGGTGCTTTGTTGGAGCAACAAAGTGGTAGCAATGGTGGCCGGCGATTTAGCGTTGATGGACGACTGCTAGAAGTGTTGTTACAGCTGGCGGTACTCACCAAAGGTGGTGACTTGGGTTTTCACACTAACGAGTTAAGAGTTGATGAGCTGTTAACTTTCTTAAAAGAACGATATGGCATTTTTATTGATTCGTTACCCGACACAGATGCTTTCTATGAGTCATCAATTGATGTGAATAAAGCGCTCAGAGATAACTTGTCTGGTTTTAAGCGCCGGTTACGAGAAATTGGTTTTTATCGCGATCTTTCTGATGCGTATGTAACACAAACGGTTACTCCAAGATATCAGATAAATAGTAAGCAAAATGAGAGTATGAAAGGATATAGCGCATGATTAAGGGAATTCAAACCGTTATTAAGTCAGATATTGACGGCAGCTTAATCAGTGTCCTTGTACCTAAGTTTAAGATGTTGCTAGAAACTCGCGGTGCGGGCCACTGCATGAAGGTATCTGATTTAGAAACAGAGCTGATGTATCAGCTTAGTGAAGTCGTATCTGGGGCTGTTGAGTATGCCCAGGTTGCCGTATTGGCAATGAAAGCGACGCGTAATTTTTCGGTTACCAGTACCAAGCTTGTTGAACTGCGAAACCCTGATGAACACGGCCAGCTTCGCCAGCCATTACTGATTTTTGTACCCAATGAATTAAAAACGTCCTCTGAAGACTCTTTTGGTGCAGCGACCTTTGAGCAAATTGATATTTCAGATGCTTATTGGCTGGCGTTTAATCAAGTAAAGGCTGAATCTCCCGAGCCGATTAAGCGGTTGTTAGACGAAGTTTACTTCATTCTTCAAGAAAAGGCGGCGCTAAAACTCAGTGCTTATCAATGGTTGCGATACGCGCTAACAATTAAGGTTAATGGCTTTGATCCAAGTGTTGCTGGCGCTGCTCTTTACGAGCTGGGGCTAATTCCTGATCTTGAGTTGCATCAAGATCATTCTATGTTGGTACGCAAATTAGTTAAAAATCGCGAGTGTGTGCAAATTATAAACCGCTCTGAGAAATCAGCGATTGCAACCGTTTATGACCTGCAGCTAGACGGTGAAGATTTTAACAAGAGATTAGCGCTCTTTTTAAATGATCAGGAAAATCTACTCGACAGCAGTTGGCGCAAGCAGTTAGTGGTGGATAGCAGCAATTGGGCACTCACTTTTGATAAGTGGCGCTTTCAATATGAGGAAGATGCCACTGATGCGGTTTGTTTAACGGTGACTGAGGTTGGTTTGCCGCTTATTCCTGATGATGAAACAGACCCAAACTTGCAACAATTGATTGGCCAACAAGTATTAACGACTGGCCAAGGTGGTTTGAAAAAGTTTTCTGTGACTTTTTCTGTTTCACCAAAGCCTAGTGAAGTTAATGGTTTAGCGAAATATAAAGCTCAGGTGTTTACTCAACAAGGTGATTTTGTTGGGTTAATTAAGGTAGGTAAAGCTACACCAAAATCCACAGTTACAATCACGTTTAACAAGTTGACTGGAATCGAATGGGAAGAAGGTTGGCATTACATTCGAATTCAAGCGTTTGATGAAAACGATGAATTGTTACCTTTGGTTGATGACAAACAGTGTCCAATACCGTGGGGTACGTCCAGTGCGGAGGAAGCTGGCTCACGAATTAATGAAAGTGATCTGTTTTATGTATTGCCAGCGGCAGATGCTGAAGTTGAGCCAATTGAGGGGCGAAAAGTCAGAGAGGCGTCATTAGCGCATGCGAAGATTAAAGCTGAATTTGCCAACGTCATCGAAACTGAGAAATTTGCCCATGTTGAAGTAGTGGAAACGACTTGGCAGGATAGTAAGAGTAAGGCTGAGTCGATCGTCAATGTGAAATTCAAGAAAGGTAGTGGTATTCAAATTCCCGTTACCACTTACTTAAAAAACTTTGAGCAAAAAATTCTAGCTAACCCAATGGCAGCTTTGACTTGGCGTGTAGAAATTCGCAATCAAGAAGCAAGTGAGTCTGGTGCCGATGCTGTAGATTGGCCAATAAAGGGTGTAGAAAGCCAGTTTGAAAAGTTTAAAGTGGCGCGTGAAGCGTACTTCCAAGTTATACATCAAGATGAGAAAGAGCTAGTTTCTGTCGCTCATGATCATGTGTCTTCATCACATGAGGCCTACCTGTATTCCAGCAGCTATCTAGAATACCTAGCAGCGGTATTTCAGGAAACTGAAAATGGACATGACTATTCGACTGAATTAGCTGCGTTACTTCGCTTGGATTCACTTTCAATCGTGATATGGAATTATGACGGCAGCTATAAAAAGGCCATGTTACTGGGGCCTACACATCCACTGAGGGCTTTATGGCTAGGTGGATGGGCTTCTCTTGCGGAAGCTTGGGCAAGACAGAGTGAGAAGGTTGGTAAGGAAATTGCGGTAGGAACTAAAAACAGTTTATTAGAAGAACTCGCGTTAACCAATTTTCCTTACGTACTGCCAGACTCTCAAGGCCAGTTGATGGTCGCACTTGATAGTATTCATCCATTTTGGAGTATTTTGTCGTCTGCACAAGAAAAAGAGCCACAAGCACTCATTGATAAAATTAAAACTGCATTTGGTATTAAAAATGATTACCAGCAAGTTGGTAAGCAAAGTAGTACTTTTCTCGCCACAAAAGTCGAAAGATATCTGATACAACATCCCTATGTGAACTGTTTATCAATCAATGTGTTTAACGCGGGGTCTGCGGGAGCCGTAGCGGGTATGGTGTTGGCTTTGAGAAAGAAGCCGGAGCTAAAGCATATTAGTTTTGATATTCGTCTATTCGTAGCTGACCCATATGCAACAGAAGTAGGCGCTGATTTATTTAAGCTCATAAATAGTGGCGAAGACAGTGAGAATGAAAACCAGCTATTTCATTCAGCAGAAAATCACTTGCAACCTAAATTAAGTATTTCACTCAGAGCGAGCTCTGAGTTTGAGCAGTCGCCTGATGAGTTTCAGTCTCATCTTAGCATGTTATTCGATGTGTTCCCTGCACAAGAGTTATCGGTAGTAAAACCGCAGGCTGATGAACAAGTTGCTCCTATATATGGATTGTATCAGGACTATTGCATTGATTACTTCGATGAGAATGGGGTTGTTGCCTGGGATCGCCACACGAGACATGGTGCTGCAAAAATGCTTTTTGGCGGCCAAGTATCGGAGACTATCGCGAAATTGCCTAAAATGATGTCGGCAATAACTGCATCATTGGCGACGGGCGACTTTTCTTTAGAACAGGTTCCAGTAGTCAGGTTGGCTCTTGATAGCGCTGAAAGAGCTTTGTTAAATCAATTGCACGAAGTCAGTGACTGGGTGTTCACTGTCGATAGAAATTTGGGAATTGAATTTTTTGATCACGGTGGTAAAGACGGCCGACCAGACTATCTGATTGATCATAGTCCGGAAATGGCCTCCTCAAATACACATAATTTTGTTATTACATCGCGCTCAACAACAGAAATAGAAGCTTTATTGAGGGGGACCTTAGAACAGCATCAAATTGTTCCAGATGTAGATAAGGCGACGCGGGTTTTAGATTCGCTCAGAGCGTTGTCAGGTAGGCTGGCGCTAAAATTGGCCTCAAATAGCGCTTCAAAGTCTGAAGCCTTAGGATTGGCGTTATCCAAACTCTATTTGGAGTACCAGGGTGTGTTTAAGGATCAGGTAATCGTTCCGTTAGATGCCCACCTTGAGCTTTATTCTGATCTTCAGAAGGCCGATGGAGAGCTAGGTGCCGACGTTAGCTTTAAAAGAACTGACTTAGCATTATTTGATTTGGATGCTTCGTCACGCACTATTCGATGTAATTTAGTGGAAGTGAAGTGCTATTCAGAAGTCGGAGATTTGGCTAAATACGAAAGTCTGAAGAAGAGTATTGCTGAGCAAATTTCGGAATCGGAGCGTGTTATTCAGCGTCATTTTGATTTAATGCGAACAACACCGGATAGACCTGATCGCTTAGTTAAAACTCAAAAGATTTGTGTTCTTCTTGAACATTACCTGAAACGATCTGAGCGTTTTGGTTTATTGAGTTCTGAGATTGTCGAGGAAGCAAAATTTTTGCTTCGAACTTTGGAGGAAGGGTACAAGCTTTCAATTACTCGAAGTGCTGTTATTTTCGATTTTGGTCAGAATAGCTCTGGGGTTGAAAAAGAAGTCGGTATCGAGTTTCATCGTGTTGGGCGAAACCATATTGACGAACTGCTCTCCGCTAAAGTGCCTGAGGATAATGAACACAGTGAAGGGACGTTGGATTCACTTGAACTAACGCTGCCTAAGTTAACTTCGGCCGAGTTTTTACATAAAGAGCGAGATAGAACCGTATCTTGGGCTGAATTAGTATCTCAAGCTGCGATCACTTTACCTGAGCGGCCAGATGCTTCGGAAGATGAAACGATTAAAGTACTGCCTTTTAATGATGAGCCGGCTACTGTTTTACCGTCGATTAGTCAGAGTGTTGAAGAAGTAAAACCTGTTGGTAATCCAGCTCCTGTAGTAGCTAATCCTGAAGAGCCAGTGCCTGGCGAAAATTTGCACATTCCGAACATCACAACGGGTAATAAAGTTGAGGTCGTTCCCCACGATATTGTTCTTGGTGTCAACGGTGACTCTGCTCAGTTTGGCCTATTGGGAGAGGTCCATGGACGGAAAATAGCTTTAGATTTAAACCATACACACACGCTAAGTTTATTTGGTGTTCAAGGTGGGGGCAAAAGCTATACATTGGGCTCAGTTGTTGAGATGGCAACTAAATCAATTCCATCGATCAATACGCTACATAAAGAGTTGGCGAGTGTGATATTCCATTACAGTGCTACTCAGGACTATAAACCTGAGTTTACGTCGATGATTGTTCTGGTCTAATCCCATCGGACACTTAATTTTGAGACAGTATGGTCAATAAATTAAGAGGTCTATATGAGTCTGAAAAAATCACATAAGAGTTATCCGCAGGCATTTAAAGATGAAGCCGTCTTGATGGTGCTGGAGCAAGGTTATAGCGTTGCCGATGCGGCAAAGTCTCTTGGAGTTAGCACGAGCCTGCTTTACAACTGGAAGGAAAAACACGAAGCCCTGCAACAAGGCATCACCTTAGAAGAGTCTGAGCGTGATGAGTTGAAGCGATTGCGTAGAGAAAACAAAGAATTACGCATGGAGAAAGAAATTCTAAAAAAGGCAAGCGCCTTCTTTGCGAGAGAAATGAAGTAAGATTTCGTTTCATCAAACTGCAATCTCACCTGTTTCCCATAACACTGTTATGTCGAGTAATGAGTGTCAGTAAGTCAGGCTATTACGATTGGCATAAACGCCCTGCAAACGTGATAAGCGTTGAAACACTGAAGCTTTATCGCCTTGTTCGACAGCTATTTAAGCAAAGTCGAGGCAGCTTAGGGAATCGTGAAATGGTGAAGAAATTGCGCAAGGAAGGCTACCAGGTTGGTCGCTATCTCGTTCGTAAAATTATGCACCGCCTTCGACTCAAAGCAACCCAGCGATGTGCTTACAAGGTGACGACACAGCGAAAACACTCAGATGCAGTGGCTGATAACCTGTTAAACATGAACTTTAATCCAGTATCGGCTAATCAGGTCTGGGCGGGTGACGTGACCTATTTAAAGACGGGTGAAGGCTGGATGTACTTAGCTGTGGTGATGGATTTATATTCACGCCGGATTGTGGGATGGCGCATAGACAAACGCATGACCACAGATTTGATATCCAAGGCATTAATAAAAGCCTACAACCTGCGACAACCAGCGCGAGGGCTGGTATTTCACAGTGACCGAGGCTCGCAATATACCAGTAAACAATTCGGTAGGCTGCTATCGAGCTATGGTATCCGAGCCAGCATGGGTGATGTGGGTGCGTGTTGGGATAATGCCGTTGTTGAGCGATTCTTTGGTAGCTTGAAACACGATTGGATTTTTAAAGTTGCTCAACCAACAAGGGAGTTTATGAAGCAAGATGTGACGGCTTACATCAAATATTACAACTTGGAGCGACTTCATTCTGCTAATAACGATCTGTCACCTGTAGAGTTTGAGAATTCTCAAGTAAAAGTGTCCAGTTTGGGTTGACCAGTACAGATAGCCCCAAATGACGATCTTACGCAGTTAGCAAAGCTCAAAGAAGTATATGGTGCGGAGCCAACTTCCTTAGATGATGTTGTGTTGTTAGCTCCTGAAGACAAGTTAAACGAACGTCGTGCAGAGTACCCTGGAATTGAGGTACATCCATTGAAGTTTTGTTCTTCTGAATTGCAAGCTGGGCATTGGAAGTTTTTGATGGGGGCTATAGGTAACCAAGCTGCGTATATTCGCCAACTTGGCAATATTATGCGTAAAAATCGAAATAACCTCTCGATTCAAGCGATAAGAGACGGAATACAAAACTCTAGTCTTTCTGATTCTCTTAAAGATCTAGCAGATATGCGCTTGGATTTTGCTGAGCAGTATATTGATGACCAATTAAACGTTGGTTCGCTGATTCGACCAGGTAGAATGATCGTTGTTGATGTTCGAGACGAATTCATCGAAAAAGATGAGGCATTAGGTTTATTTGTGGTGCTTCTGCAAATATTCTCGGAAGCCAAGTACCAAGGGCAATCTTTTAACAAACTAATTGTGTTTGATGAATGTCATAAATACATCGATAGTCCAGACCTAGTAAAAGGGCTTGTGGAAACGGTACGCGAAATGCGCCACAAGGGCACCAGTGTCATGATTGCCAGCCAAGATCCGCCGTCTGTACCGATAGAACTTATTCAGCTTTCTTCACAGATAATATTGCATAAGTTCAATGCACCTGATTGGTTAAAGCATATTCAAAAAGCCTGTATCGGTTTGAAATCTCTAACGCCTGAGAAGCTCGGAGCATTAAAACCAGGAGAAGCATTTATTTGGTCTAGTAAAGCTAGCGACAATGCATTTGTAAGTGATGCAATGAAGATTCAATGTCGCCCAAGGGTGACAAAGCATGGTGGCGATACTTTGACTGCTATTTAGCAATCTTTTAGACTGGTAAAAGAGACAATCAAATTTGTCTCTTTCTAGTACAACTGAGTCAATCCAAATAAGCTGGCTTATAAGTAAAAAGGCTAAATAACTGTTCCTAATAGTGCTACATTTTGCCGGAATCCATGTGGCGGAAGGTATGTGTGTAATCCTGGCACCAAAGCCTGAAGTAACAAGACTCAGCGCACGATGCATGCTCCGTATCCCTTGTAGAAACCTTACGAGTGAAGTGATCTAGTATTCGGAACAGCTATTTAGTGTTCAACTTCCGCCAATAAATTGATTTACAGGTAAAAATGACTGTCAAAGTATCTCATATCACTCACATTGATAATCTGTTCAGCATTCTTACCTAAGGATGCTTATGGTCCGATCATAAGCGCATTGAACTTGGTTTAGTTAACCAGAATATTGGCTATAGCCACATTAAGCAGCGTCGTTTAGTTCGCATTGTGAATGTGGCTGCTGGTGGGACTATTGGCCAATATGTGCCGTTTAATTTTTGTCCTCGCTCCGTGATGCTATTTGTGATCCATAAAGGCCATGAAGACTATCAAGGTGGGCAAGAGCGCGTATTGCATTTGATCAGTGATATCGACACCATTCGATTGACTAACGATAATTGCTTTTTTACCGATATACATGCAGATTTAGACTATGCCGAACAAATAGATGATTTCACTCGTATTAATGAATTGGACTTAGAGTGGATCATTAATGAACGCTATTGGTCAGACTTTAAAGAGGAGAAGCAGGCCGAATTTTTGGCATTCGAATCTGTGGCATGGCACACTATCCGACAAATCGGGGTAAAAACCCAAGCGGTAGCAGAAGAAGTGAGCGTATTACTACAAGCTGTACAGCATAAGCCTGAGGTTATTGTGCGGCCACAGTGGTATTACTAGAGGTTAAAATGATTACTTATCACAAAGGCAATATATTGCATGATCAAGCTGATGCAATCATCAATACAGTTAACACAGTAGGGGTGATGGGTAAGGGCTTGGCGTTGCAATTTAAAAAAGCCTTTCCTGACAACTTCAAAGTATACAAAAAAGCCTGTGACGATAAGTCGTTGGTCACAGGTACTGTGCTTCCCGTTTCTCTTGATTCAATCAATTCACCTTTTTATATCATCAATTTTCCCACTAAAGTGCACTGGAAGGGCCAATCTAAGCTCGAATACATAGAGTCAGGTTTGGAGAGCCTTAAAGCTGAAGTTTGCCGTCTTGACTTAAAGTCAGTCGCTATTCCTGCTCTAGGCAGTGGATTGGGTGGTTTGCCCTGGTATGAGGTGGAGCAAGTCATACGGTCTTCACTCGCTGAGTTGCCTGATGTTGATTGGCGCATTTATCCACCACAAACAGCGCCAAGTGCTGAGCTTATGCCCAATCAAACTCGACGCCCACGAATGACCATTGGTAGAGCTGCAGTTCTAGGTTTGATCGATCGCTATGTATCTACCGGTTTTGGCTACAGATTGTCATTACTTGAAGTGCAAAAGTTAGTTTACTTTTTGACTGTGGTGGGCGAGCCATTAAATAAGGTTGTTTTTAAAAAGCATCATTATGGGCCTTACGCTGATGTACTCCGTCACGTACTTGATAAGATGGAAGGTCACTTTATTTATGGTTTTGCTGATGGTTTGAATAAACCAGAGACACCTATTGATCTCAAAGATGATGCCGCCAAGGAGGCTTTAGATTTCTTAGCGCAACACCCTGACACTAAACAGCGTTTTGATAAAGTGGCTAAGCTAATTGAAGGGTATGAGTCTCAGAACGGCATGGAACTACTGTCAACGGTTCATTGGGTGGTGACACAAGAGTCAAATCCTGCACTGTCTGCTGAAGAGTTGGTTCAGCGGGTCCATAGCTGGAATGCGAGAAAGGCCGCAATGAAACCCGCTCATATTCTTGCAGCCTGGCAACGCCTTAGTGAACAAGGCTGGCTAGAGTTAAAAGCACAAGTCTAATTTGTTGTTCGTTGAACCGACCTAATAGCGTTAAGCCTCTTTAGTAAGGCTTTATTATGCGTTTTTTTCTAGATACTGCTCACTAAAATCTTTCAAAAATGCATGTGCTGATGTGCCACAGGCAAAGCAAACCTGCTCAAGCTCTAAGATTTTGAGTTGGCGCTCCCCGCTCTCGTACTTGGATACGAAACTTTGGGGCTTTTCTAATTTAAGAGCGAGCTCACTTTGACTGAGGCCTGCATTTTTACGCATAGCTTTCAATTCATTACGTAAGGCTTCTTCTCTATCGGACCATAGCTTTTGTTTCATGGGCCGATAGTAGACGAAGTTGTAAATTATCCCATTTTGGGATATTTTGGTTATGTATTAGGGTTTCTAATATGAGTTTGGAGGTTGGTTATTGCATCAAATCTGACTGAACCAGTTGATGGGGTAAATCTAATATATTTTCTCTATCCGCTCAGCTTCGAGATGACTTGTTACAGCCATTACTAATCTCTTAATTTTAAAGCAGTTAGGAGAGTTTCAAAAATGGACCGGTTTATTAAATATCTGATAATTTGTTTTTTATTAGTACTATCAATGGCTTTGTTGACAATATTCAAGAGCAACGTTGAACTTGGTTTTTGGGGATGGATAGCTTTTATTTTATCTGGAACTCTGTTTATGACGATTGGCTCCTTTATAGGAGGAGTATTTTTAAGCTTTGTTAGGCCGGATGCATACTTTACATCAGGTGCTATGGATGCATTTTATAAACGTATATTTTGGAGTGTTGGACCTCAATTTATTGGCGGACTAATTGGTTTTATGGCGTGTGAAGGATTTATGGTCAATGTGTTAGGATTTACCCAGTTTAGGTAAAATCTTACTGTTGACTTTAGAGATGATAAGCTCAGTTAAAAAGCCTTTAACTGAGCTAGATCTAGATAGTTATTATTTCGGTATGAGGTGTTTATAATCAATTTCAAATATTGCGACAATTTTTGAAACCCTTTCCTTCGCTCATCGAAATAATCATGCTGGTTATAAATCCCTTCAACACCCTTTAGATTGTGCTTAAGGCAACGCTTAGCAACGTGTCCTGTCGTACTTTGTTTTAAAAGCAGGGCAGGTGCGACGTAGATTGTGCACAGTGATGTGGGCATATCACCGATTAAGTTTGGGGGGGCTTACCAGCTTCGTGGCCAAATTTAGTTGACCATATATCGACGCCTCAGCATTAAAAAAGTCAGTCGAATTGGTGGTGCATGTGTTGCAAGCTATGCCCCCTTAAGTGGCTATTTTTGCGTAAGAAAAGTATTGGAAATTGAAGAAAGCTTAAAACCATCACGTTTTCCGCTTTTGGTTGGGCAGTATACCGGAGACCTGGCATTAGGCTACGATATCTTGAGCTTTGCTAGTGAAGAAGCGCGGGATCAATTTACGTCTAATCAAAATTGGGACCTGAATCTGGTTGAAAGGTAACGAAAAAGACGCTGTGAAAAAGTATGTTGATAAATACTATCTGTACCGTATTTCTCAAATATCAGCGGATACCTTTAGTTTAAGTATTTTTAAAAATCCACTCTTAGAACCAGAGGTAATCGAACACGTGGTTTATATCGATTTGGATAGGTCTAGCAAAAGGAAGGATTTGAGATTGTGGTTCAAGCAAATACTTCAACCAAATTAGTTTAAAGCTATTATAAAACAGTAACATAAAGAAGTTGCTCATTTGCTTTATAGGGGGGTACATCAGGTTTCAGTGAAAACAAGGAATGGAATTGCCAGAATGATCAGCAGTCGGTCAGCTAAAGGAACTAACGATGAGCAGTTTGCCACTAATTGAGTCTATTTTGCTTGAAATCCGCCAAAGTGCGGGGATTCAAGGTTACCCAACCAACAAAAAGGATAAGTTTGCCAAGGGCCAGTTAAGTCTAGATATGCACAGGGTGATGGGCGTAGAAACGTTAGAGGCTGTCTTTGCCGCCTTTGACATGGATCCGCAAATGCAACTCGATGCAATGGATGACCTAATGGAGTTTGCTAATGCTTATAAGCATATTGAGCTTAATACATGGACCTTTGCTGCAGACCAGCGGCAAATTGTCTGGGATATGTTGGGCTATTTTCTCGTGCCAGGCCTTGCACGTCGAGTTGCATTTTGGAACCTGCCTAAGCCGTTAGATGCGGGTATGCCGGGCGGTCGATTCTGGTATCTTCCTGAGATTATTGAACAAAACGGAAATGCCACTTTATATATGCCAGTTGCGCAAGTGGTAGACTGGTTGCTTGACTTGCTCGGAATGCCACTAGAAGTGTTCTCTGATCAACGCAGTGATTCTACTGATGGCCTGCATGAGGGGCTGAGACGATCCTTATATAACTGGCGAGCAGAGGCTGTTCATAATTCTGTGTCAGGTTCATTGTCGTCCCCGTAAGCACTTCAAAAAATCCCTTAAAAGGTCATCCTAGCCTTGATAGAGAAACGAAGCAAAAGTAAGGGACTGCAATTTGGCAGTCCCTTACTTTTGCTGTGGTTTTATATAAAGAACTATTTTATTGAGCTACAAGCCTTAAATTTCTGGCATTATGCGCAAGACTGACGTTCCCTTTAGCTGCTTCCACTATGTAGTTACTCCACCAGGTCATCATTTCTCGTCGGCGGTCAAGGTAAATACTGCGGTTATAGGCACTGCGTACTTGATTTTTATCCGTGTGAGCGAGCGCTGCTTCGATTACATCAGGATCAAAGCCCTGCTCATTGAGTGTGGTACTTGCTAGAGACCTAAAACCATGCGCTGTAGTTCTGTCTTTTAAGCCCATGCGTTTTAATGCAGCATTAGCCGTTTGTACATTGCTGTGAGTTTTTGGATCTCTATCAGCAGGGAAAATATATTCTCTGTGTCCCGATATAGGCTTAATTGCTGCTAGGAGGGCTAAAGTTTGTTCTGTTAGTGGGATCTGGTGATCTCGGCGCATTTTCATTCTTGCTGCAGGAATAAGCCAAATACGCTCATCAAAATTGATTTCATCCCAACGAGCAGCGGCGGCTTCGTTTGGTCTAGTCATAGTGTGCAGTTGCCATTCAATTAAAAAGCGAGTCACTTTTTTAATACTTGCGTTGGCAATAGCTTGCATTAACTCCGGTAACTCATCTGGCTTCAAGGCTGCTAAGTGTTCTTTACGAGGTTTTTTGAAAATAGCCTTAATACCTGATAGGGGATTGGCATGTATTAGCCCTGTATTTACGGCATAGATCATCACCTCGTTTAACCTTTGGGTGAGTCGTTTTACTGTTTCTAAATTACCTTTGGCTTCTATTGGTCTTAAGAATTCAATAACCATAGGCGCAGTAATTTGACTTATTGGGATGTCTTTAAGTGAGGGTAGTAAGTGCAGCTTAAAAGAGCGCCAAGTAGCTGCTGCATGATCTTCTGTAACCTCATCTTTTTTCCGCTCAAACCACTCGGCAGCAATTTTACCAAAAGTATGTTCTATGATGGCTGCTTTAGCGGCAATCTGTGCTTCTCTATGGGCTTTAGGGTCTGTGCCATGCGCTAAGAGAGTTCGAGCTTCTTGTGCGAGTTTACGAGCAGATAATAATGAAATATCTGGATAGGTGCCAAGACTCAGGTTTTGACGCTTTTTCGTTATTGGGTGTGAATAGTTTAGTAGCCAGAGCTTCGAGCCATTAGGCTTAATTCTGATCTGTAGTCCGCCACCATCGGCAAGGTTGTATTCCTTATCCTTTGGTTTGGCTGTTTTTATTTCTGTATCAGATAACGGCTTAGTAAGTCTTGCCATAACAACACCTTAGCACCAATATTTTGTTGATACTCAGTGTTACTAAAATCAAAATTTATATAAATTATTGATTTGTAATAGGTAACACCATTTTTAGTAACACCGCATTTTAAGGCCAAGTGCTGGTGTTACTTCTGATGTTACTAAAAAGCATGGATGTTACCAACCATTATTGGACGTCTACGGATAAGGTTTTTCGCTAAGTCATTGATTTTAAGCTATTCAAGGCAATAAAAAAGACGTCCTAGGACGTCTTCGTTCTATCATTTGGTGGAGGCGGCGGGACTTGAACCCGCGTCCAGAAAACCTACATCCAAGGCGCTACATGCTTAGTCTTTCTATTGTTTAACCGTTTGAACTCCGAAAGACAGGATCCCACACGGTGAGTCCGGTACTGTTTCGCGGTTCACCCCCAGACAGGGTTCCCTCGCTAGCACGATGTGAGATGACCATCAAATCCACTGCCCATGTGCAAAGCGTGTGGTAGATGGCTAGCGGCATTAAGCGGCTAGAGCGTAGTTATCGTCGTTTGCAACTATAACTTTGCGGCTTTTTACGAGGCCAACCGCCCCTCGGCATGCTCCCAGGGTTTCGTGAATCCTGTCGAATCCAGAATCGCCCCCAAGAAAGTTGATTGTAACCCGTAGCGTAAAGATAACCTAGTATCATTTGCTTCAAGTTCAATCGTTTGTTCATTATCCGCGCGTTTTTTCCTTTTTCATTACGCGGGCTTTTTCGACTTCCCATTCGCGTGCTTTGGTATCTTCACGCTTGTCGTGATCTTTTTTACCTTTACCTAGGCCGATTTCCACTTTGACCCATGCACCTTTGCGCCAGTACATGGAGATGGGAATAATTGAATAGCCTTGGCGTTCCACTAAACCAGCTAATTTGTCTAACTCTTTACGACTTAACAGTAATTTCTTGAGTCGTATAGGATCGCAGACCACATGGGTTGAAGCGGTATTGAGTGGAATAATGGTACAGCCATGCATAAAGGCTTCACCATTTTTTAAGAATACGTAGCAATCCGACAGGTTGACTTTACCCATGCGGATAGACTTCACTTCCCACCCCATGAGGGACAGGCCAGCTTCCATTTTTTCTTCGAAACGGTATTCGAAGGTTGCGCGCTTATTTCGTGCGATTGTCGCAGGCGCGGCTTTTTTTGAGTTTTTCTTTACCATAGTGGCGCCATTATACGCACGGTGAATCAATTTGAAATGGATATAAGGGTTTATTTGAGCTATTTCAACCCTTGGTAACTTTTTTGCTGGTTTTTTGTACGGCTTTCATTGTGTCATCATAGGGAAAACTGGCGCGATGTGAGGGATGCGTTTTTTAAGTATCGTGGTAGAATCCCAACCAATTTTGTTAGCTTCCCTAGAGATTAGGGCGCGCGGAGTTCGCTTGAGATCGCGTGTTTCCTTAGATTGAGAGTGCCAAGCTTTATGCCGCAAATTTCTCGAAGTGTGTTAGTTCGTTTTAGTGCCATGCAGATGTATGACTTAGTTAATGATGTTGAGTCATACAAAGAGTTTTTACCCGGTTGTGTGGGCGGTAAAGTGCTTGAGTTTGATGGTAAAACCATGGTGGCTTCGGTGGAGGTGAGTAAGGCGGGGATCCGTAAGACCTTTACTACACGCAACCAGGTGGTGCCGGGAAAGAGTATCGAGTTAAGACTTGAAAATGGGCCTTTTAAACACTTATTTGGCCAGTGGCGTTTTACCGAGTTGACTGAAGATGCCTGTAAGGTGGAGTTCGATTTAAATTTCGAGTTTTCCAGCTCATTGGTCGATATGGCTTTTGGTAAAGTGTTTAATGATCTTATGGTGTCTATGGTGACGGCATTTACCAGCCGCGCTAAGGTAATTTACAGTGACAAATGAAGCAGATAAGTTCGTCGTCGATGTTATTTATGCGTTGCCGACTCAGCAGAAGGTGATTTCGGTTAGCGTATTACCCGGCACGAGTGCCATTGATATTGTGCGCCAAAGCAATATGGTGAGTTTTTTCCCTGAGATTGAGTTAGAGACGGTAAAACTTGGGGTGTTTAGCAATGTGGTTAAGCATGACCAAGTGATTTTACCTGGGCAACGAGTTGAGATTTATCGCCCGCTGATTGCAGATCCTAAGGATGTACGTCGTCGCCGTGCTGATAAAGCCAAGGATGAAGGCCGTGCTAATAAAGTCACAGGTGGGCGGGTGTCCTGAGAAGTCTTTCTCGTGAGCAAACAAAAAGCGCCATTGGCGCTTTTTTGTTTTTAAGGCAAGTGTGTTTAAGGCAAATGTTAAAAAATAGTACTTACTTGATTGGCTTTTGAACTTGCGCTTCAGTTTGATTTTCTTTCACTAATGGCTTTTCGTCAGGGCGCTGTGCCGGCACCTGCGGCGCAGATTCTGTGGTGTTTACCATCGGCAACTTACTTTGCTCAAGCGGCGTATTAAACTCTGGGCTTAATTCATAATCACCCTTTACTAAGCTTAATTTGTTACCCGTAAAGTGCAGGATCAGTTCTTTATGGGTAATGCTCGCATCGCGGCCACTTTTATAGTGGTAAACATAATACCAAGTGTCATCGGCAAAGCTGTCACGCAGTACTGGGCGGCCAAGAATATATTCGGCCTGCTCTTTAGTCATGTCGATACGCAACTTTTCAACCTGTTGCGGTTCCATGTAGTTGCCTTGCGGAATATCGGGCTTATAGATCAGCCAATCAAATACGCTACAGGCACTGAGCGAAACTGAGAGTGCAATGGCGCTCAGCAGGGTAAGACTTTGCTTTTTATTGATCATTGTATGCGCTACTTCTGAAAATCTGGCGGCCATCATACCCAAGCACTCCCCCCTATGACAAGGGTAATTGGGCGTTGCTGCGCTTATCGTTGCAATTGTGTGAGTTTTCGACCTAAGCCGCGGGTTTTAGTTCTCTTTGAGTGAAGATTTTTATCATGGACACTGATTTATGGGGATTGTTACCAGCATCGTTTTTTGGATTGTGTTTATCGTGTAGGGCGCCAAAAAGGTCTGGAAACTTAACCAAATACAGTATTATGGTGTGGCGTTGTTGCTACAATAGGGGTAAAGTTGTGAAAAATTTGTATTGGTGACGTTGGCGATGATGTCGGCGTGTATGGCGTAGCTTTAAGGATTCATTTTTAGCCCGTGATAAGTATGCTGGTGCTTGATTATTTGATAAGAAGTTTGCGTTAGTACCACTTAAGGAGAGGCATTTGGGATCACTCGTCTGTGTGGGCACTGGGTTACAGCTCGCGGGGCAAATTAGCGTATTAAGCCGCAGCTATATTGAACATGCCGATATTGTATTTTCACTCTTACCTGACGGTTTCTCGCAGCGTTGGTTGACGAAGCTCAACCCCAATGTCATCAATTTGCAGCAGTTTTATGCGCAAAATGGTGAAGTTAAAAATCGCCGAGACACCTACGAGCAAATGGTCAATGCCATTCTAGATGCGGTGAGAGCGGGTAAAAAAACCGTGTGTGCACTCTACGGTCATCCGGGGGTATTTGCCTGTGTATCCCATATGGCGATAACTCGGGCGAAGGCCGAAGGGTTTTCGGCAAAGATGGAGCCGGGGATTTCGGCCGAAGCTTGCCTGTGGGCCGACTTAGGGATTGACCCCGGCAACTCGGGGCATCAAAGTTTTGAAGCTAGCCAGTTTATGTTTTTCAACCATGTGCCCGATCCCACTACCCACTTATTACTCTGGCAAATCGCCATTGCAGGCGAACATACCTTAACCCAATTTCATACCTCGAGTGATAGGTTGCAGATCCTCGTGGAGCAGTTGAATCAATGGTATCCCCTCGACCATGAGGTGGTCATATACGAAGCGGCCAATTTGCCAATCCAAGCCCCGCGTATCGAGCGTTTACCTTTAGCGAATTTACCCCAAGCACACTTAATGCCGATTAGTACGTTGTTAATTCCGCCAGCAAAAAAGCTGGAGTACAACTATGCTATTTTGGCTAAGTTAGGGATCGGTCCCGAAGATTTGGGATAAATTGAAGTGTGTTATTGAATCATTATTAACAATAAGGAGAAAACATGTCTGGATTATCGGATTTTTTTACCCAGTTAGGCCAAGATGCGCAGTTAATGGAAGACTATAAACAGAATCCTGAGGCGGTGATGCGTGCCCACGGATTAACTGATGAACAAATTAACGCTGTAATGACTGGGGATATGGAAAAGCTCAAAACGTTAAGTGGTGATAGTAGCTATCAATCTTACCTTGTTATTTCACATGGTAATGGTGATTAATTGAAGTTTTTTAGTGTTTTCATTTTGGCAATCTTGAGCATACTTTGTATGCCCTTGATTGCTTCAACTACAAATTATGATGAAACGCTAACTAAGATTGAAACATTACAACATTCTGATTTACCTGCTGCTATAAACCTAATTAAAACAATTGAATCTGAATTTGGTGCTATGTCTCGCTTACAGCAGGGACGAGTTTTGCTCTTTAAAGGTGCAGCTTCTATTTATTCAGGACAATATCAAACTGCTATTGAGTTATTGGGCCAAGCAGAAGCCTTACTCAAAGACTCGGAAATGTTATTTTCTGCATATAGTTATGAGGCAACAGCCTATATTGCTTTACGTCATTTCAATGATGCATTTATTGCAATGGGAAAGAGTCTTGGTTTAATCGAACGAATAGAGGACACAAATCTTAAACGTGCGTCTTACTTACGTTTAGCTAGCTTGTATTCGGCTATGGGGATCTCAGAGGAAGTTGCTACATATGCAACTAAAGCGCTTGCTCTTGCCTCCGAAAGTGATGTTAAAGATATTTGTGGGGCTAGGCTTTATCTATCAGTACATCAATTAGAGATAGCGTCGTATGCACAAGCATTTGATGAATTTAAGTCTACTCGTAGTTATTGTGAATCCAGTGGTTACCCACTAATTGCGAATATTGCATTAAAAGGTATGGGAGAATCGAGTCTTAGATTGAATGAGCCACAGCTTGCTATCTCTTACTTATTAGATTCTCTAAAGGGGTATGAATCATTTAATTTTGAGCTGGAGATTAATAGCGTACATGAGTTGCTCAGTGAAGCTTATTTGTTGTTGCAAGATTCTACGAAAGCTGAGTTACATGCTCAATATGTTATGAATCTTGTGGATGATTCTAGCAATACAGAGCTTAAGCACGGTGCATCAGGTGTACTCGCTAAGATTTATGCTCAAAAACAGCAATTTGAACAGGCCTATGAATACTCCAGAAAAGAGCAGCATTATAATCAACTGATTTTTGATGAGTCGAGGATGAAAACCCTTGCTTATCAGGCGGCTAAGTTTAATGCCGATGAGCAGGCGCGTGAAATCAACTTGCTGAATAAAGAGCGTGAACTTTACATCGCCCAGCAAATGGTAAAAGAGCGTGAGTACACTAATATGCTCATGTTTATCACCATATTAGTGGGTGGGCTGTTTTTTCTTGCGATTTTGTTAGTGGTGGGCAATTTGCAAAAACGGCGTTTTATGCGCATGGCCAAAATGGATGCGCTGACGGGCGTGCTTAACCGTGGTGCAGGGCAAGATCTTGGCGAAAATATGTTTGTGCAAGCCGCTGCCCGAGGGGGGGATTATTGCGTGATTTTATTCGACTTAGATCATTTTAAACGGATTAATGATTCCTACGGCCATGGCACGGGTGACTGGGCGCTTAAAAAAGTCGTTGAGGTGTTAAAACCTCATATTCGTAATGGCGATGTATTTGCTCGGATTGGCGGCGAAGAGTTTGCCTTATTTTTACCCTATGCCAATGAGGCTAAGGGGCTGGACGTTGCCGAACAATGCCGCAGCCGAATAGAAGCGATTGATACTCATCTGTCGGGGCATAAATTTACCATTACCGCGAGTTTTGGGGTCAGCGGTATGACAAAAGATGATTTAAGCTTAGATCCACTTTTGCACCGTGCTGATATGGCGCTCTATGCCGCAAAATCGAATGGTCGTAACTGCGTATCTTGTTACCAGGATGCCTTAATGTGCGATAAGCGAGTCACCAATCTCACCAGCGAGTTAGCAAGGCAGCCTTAAGTGGATTTGTACTCTATCTGTAACTGATTGTTTGGACTAATGTAAAACTACTCGATACTTTTACACTCTCTAGATTTTTCTGCTTTTTTCTGACGATTTTTAGGTCAACTTTTCAAACTTTTTGCTTAACAAATGGAGTATGATTGCAAGCAATCATCTATTGTATTTTGCTCAATATTTTCGCCTTTCGCTAACGTAGTGGAGACCTAATGGAAGAGTCGAGCCTGCTCACTTCTGTACTGTTGTTTTTATTGGCCGCGGTAATTTTTGTGCCCTTGGGCAAACGTTTTGGCGCAGGACCGATTCTGTCTTATCTCGCTGCTGGGGTGATTTTAGGCCCAGGAGGTATGGCATTGGTATCCGATCCTGCGGCCGTGCTGCATTTTGCCGAGCTTGGCGTGGTACTCATGTTGTTTGTACTTGGGCTTGAGCTTAATCCGAGCAAACTGTGGGAACTGCGCAGCGCTATCTTTGGTCTCGGTAGTGGTCAGTTACTCCTTTCTTGGGCGGCAATTGGTGGCTTAGCTTGGGGTTTTGGCTTATCTATTGAGGCGGCACTTGTTGTGGGGGCGGCATTATCGCTGTCATCAACCGCTTTTGCAGTGCAGTTGATGAGTGAACATCGACTGCTAACAACGCCTCTTGGCCGCGATGCCTTTGGGGTATTGTTGATGCAAGATCTCGCGGTGATCCCCATGTTGCTGTTAACCGCTTACCTTGCGCCCAATTCGGCCCAGATTGAACACCATGCAGTGCCTTGGTATTGGACCTGTGTGGCTTTAATCGGTTTTGTGTTGGTGGGCAAATATCTGTTACCGCGGGTACTTAAACTTGTCGCCAGCAGTGGCGTTCGTGAGGTGTTAACTGCCTTTGCGCTATTGTTGGTGATGGGCAGTGCCCAATTGATGGAGTGGCTGGGGTTGTCTGCGGGGATGGGCGCATTTTTAGCAGGGATTATGCTGGCGAACTCCAGCTACCGGCATCAGCTCGAAACCGATATAGAGCCTTTTAAGGGCTTACTGCTTGGGCTGTTTTTTATGGCCGTGGGCATGAGTATGGATCTCAAACTGTTTTTGACCGATCCCTTACTCATCCTTGCGATTTTGCTGGGTATGTTACTGATTAAGACCCTAGTGCTGATGCTGCTTGGCCGAGTGCGCCACCATACATGGCGCCCGAGTATTGCACTTGGGCTTATCTTGGCCGAGGGCGGTGAGTTTGCCTTTGTGCTGTTATCGCAGGCGCAATTATCCAGCATAGTGGATGATAAGATTGCCCAAATCTTAGTGCTCGCCATTGGTTTATCCATGGCGGTGACGCCGATGATTTTCACACTATTTAGAGCCACTAAGCCTAAGGTGGTGGATACGCGCTTGCCCGACACCATCAATGTCACTGAGTCTGAGGTAGTGATTGCCGGATTTGGTCGGGTAGGGCAGATCACGGGACGGATTTTAGCCTCCTCTGGTATTCCATTTGTGGCGTTAGATAAGGATGCCAGCCATGTGGATGTGATCCGTCAATATGGTGGTGAGGTCTATTTTGGCGATGCTAGACGTTTAGATATGTTGATGTCGGCGGGGATTGCGCGCTCGCGGTTATTATTACTGGCTGTTGATAGTGTTGAAGATTCGATTGAAATTGCCCAGCAGGTAAAAACCCATTTTCCCCATATTAATATCATTGCGCGGGCGCGGGATCGTAACCATGCTTACCGATTAATGAGTCTTGGGGTGACTGATGTGTTCCGCGAAACCTTTGGTTCGGCCTTATCAGCCAGTGAGAAGATATTACAGGGCTTAGGTTTATCCCAAGTGCAGGCCAATGAACGGGTGAAGATTTTTGCTGAGCACGATAAAAAGCTGGTGATAGCCAGTGCCGCTCATCAAAATGATTTGGCAAAACTTATTGATTTATCAAATAAAGGTAAAGCTGAGTTGGAGTCTTTGATGCGTGGCGACAGGGAGAATGTGAGTTAAATATTCTAAAATAAATAAGAGAGCCAATGGGCTCTCTTATTGTTTATGGGTTTAAGGAAAACGTTTAGAAACTGTAGCTATATTGCAGTTTCACATTGCGCTCTTCGCCTGGCATACCGCCGAGGAACATGGCTTTGCTGTAATAGTCTTTATTGAATAGGTTGTTGATATTCAATTGTAACTTCCAGGAGTCGGTAGCGTAACTGACTGCTGAATCTACCAGAGTATAACTAGGGACATAGCCATCAGGGATGCCAAAATCTTTTGAGTGAGTGCTTCTTTCATCCACATATTTGGCGCCTAAACTCAGCTCAATTGGGCTTGATAAGGCAAACCAGTCTGCGCCATAGGTTACCCAAGCACTGGCGGTGACATAAGGTACCCCTTTTTGACGGCTGTCATAGTTGGCTTTATCATTCGGGTTTTGTTTATCCCTTGCGTCTTGATACATGCCATTAAGGTTAACGCGCCATTGCTCATTTAGGTGGGCATTGAGATCCAGCTCAACCCCTTGGGTATCTTCACTGCCATCGTAAAAATACACTGGTACATCGGCAGTTGACACGCCGGCGTTATAGTCTGGGTTGTTGTAAGGGACATTAGTCCGTGAGCTTTTAAAGAAGACGAGCGAAGCCAGCATCTGATCATCAAAGGCTTTAAAGCGCATGCCGAGATCATTACTGACAGATTCTGAGTCTTCGCGGTCGGTATTTTTCCCTGTGATTGAGCCTAAAATGCTATAGGCGGTACGTCCTTTAGAGTGGTTAACAAAAAACGATAAATCGTCGATGGGCATATAGGTTAAGCCCAAGTTATAGGTAATACCGTTATCTTTGCTATCGGCTTCAGGAGTTGGGCTCGCTTGACCTGCGCTATAACGCGCATCGAGACCTAAATGCTCATAGCTTTGTTTGATTTCGTTAAAGGCCACGCCAACACGAGTGGTAAAGCCATAACCTAAATAACCCACATGCTGCACGCCTAAGCCCCAAGCGCTGACTTTTTTATTGTAGTTGGCGGTTTTGAGTGGATCGTAGTCCTCAAATTTACCCGTTCCCCAATTAGGATTGCGAATATCATAAATATAGGGCAGCGAACCACGGTAGATGACGTTGTTTTTCTTGTCTTTAATGACTTGATCCGCATCGTAAATCGAGAATTGTTCTAGTCGAATCGTGCGATCTTCGTAGTTAGCATTTACCAAAAGCTCATTATCGATATTGCCGATTTGGAAGTCATAGCGCAGGTCGGCAAAATACTGCCATGAGGTTTCTTCTGCATCGAGTTTACGGTATTCCTGACGTCTTGCAGCAAAGGGATAGAGCACGCCATTTTCAACGAGTGGGGCGCGGGGATCTGCGTTTATCTTGCCTTTATTATTCCAGTACACATAGTTGTAAGCGCCAGTTTGACGGGCAAAACCTGTGGTGTAGTCACGATATTGCAATTGCTGGTTGAGGAACAGATTATCGGTAAAGTAGATATTGTGGGTCAGCTTGAAGCGTAATTCTTCGCCTTCATTATCTTTGGCCATGGGGGAAATTAATCCTGCATCACCAAAAGCATAGGGGGTTAAGCCATCACCACTGGCCAGTGATGCTGCTAATTGCTGACGTTGCTCGTCGGTCAGTTGTATACCTTGACCATTTGGATCGTTAATCAAATCTTGCCAAGTCACTTCGCCTGCGGTTTTACCGCCGACAGAATCGGCGTTATATATACGGATAGGATGGCCAATAGAGTCAACGGCAATGGCGTCTTTGATATACGCGCCCGACAGCATCACATCTTGGCTATCACTTAATACCCATTTTAGTGAGCCGAAAACCTCATCACGGTCAGCACCTAAATCACGATAGCCCTCACTGCGGGCGGTTTTGGCCACTAAACGATAAGCTACATCATCGGTTATTCCACCCGTACTGTCGATGGCGAGTGAGTAGGTGTCCCATTGACCAACTTCAGTGGTGATTTTGTGCTTGGACTCAAATTGTGGTTTCTTTTCAATTAGGTTGATAACGCCGCCTGCGCTGCCCATACCGTATAGGCCTGTTGCGGGGCCTTTTAACACTTCAACGGATTCTACATTGGTTAAAGAACGTGTTGGGTTAAAGGTGTTGCCTAGGCCTGCACCGCCATACATACCATCAAAGGTGTAGTTTGCACCAAGTCCACGGATAACTAAGTTATCACCTATGCCGTAATTATTACCCGCTTGAGTCACTCCGCTGATATTGCGAATTAAATCTTGGAGATTATCGACCCCTTGAGCACTGATCAGTTCTTGGTCTACTACCACCACGGCGGCGGGTGTTTCCATCAAAGACATATCTGACTTAGTCGCGAGTCCTGAGTTCTTCACCACTGAGTTTTGTTTGCCATAAACCGTTATACGCTCGACGTTGGTGTCGGGTGCAGTGGATGTATTTTCGGCGTAGACGTTTTGCGCTAAAGCGCTGAAACAGGCGAGTGTGATTAATGATAAGCGAAATATAGGCTGTGATACTGGCATGTAAAGTTCCCCCAAACAGAATTGTTGCGAATGATAATGATTTCCATCCTCTTTGCAACCTTTGATTGATGAACATTAGGTCCCAAAGGCTTGTCATCTTTACGTATGGAAAACGGTTAACCGATTTATCCTGTGGCGAGCTTTGCCGTCACTATGGTGCTCAATTTGAAGTACCCTCGGTCAGATTTCTAATTTGTTTCATTTTTTTTATAAAAAAGTGATTTTTTTTAGGGTTAACCATTTGGACTAAGCTTTTTGATCGAGAAACATAACCCGTGACCACTGTCACGGCTTTGTTATTGTTATATACGTTTACGTAAACGTAAAAATGAAACGTATGTTTGAATTTTGGCTTGGGTGAGTTTTTTATATCTATATGATTAATAATTATTTTAATGCTTTCCTTTCACGTGAGTTCAAAACGTTTATCGTTTTCGACTTAGGTCGAATAGGTTAAAAGTGGTGTAATCATTGTTTTTCGATTGGTAATTTAATTACGTATAAAATTACATTGATGTATAAGTGGTAAAGTTGTCTGACAAATTTCACTAGATGTTAATGATTGAAAAGCGTTAATTTTAAAAATATATACAAATCATATGTTAATGTTTTATTTTTGGTGTTGGTCAGACCAATTTTTTCGCTTTTTTTGGTCAAATTTAATTGTTGTTATGCCACTTTTGGATAGTTGCAAATACAAATGTTTGTCTGTAAGTTTTGGTTCTAAACGAACATTTGAATGTTTTGCGGTGAATGTTTGTACTGTTATTCATGTCTTTGCTGGTAATTGAGTCGTAAGCAAGCAAACGTTTAGCCTCTTGGGAGGGCGAGAAGATGACGGAACACACTTTAAGTGAGCAACAAGTAAATTTGACGCTGAATAAAGCCACTGCGAATGGCACTCTGGCTCTGGTGGGAAATACCATTCCTGGGCAAGAGGTGATTTTTACCGAAGGTGCAATGGCGTTGCTTGAATCACTTTGTCGTGAATTTGGGGCTGAAGTGCCAACCTTACTCGCCAAGCGTAAAGATAGACAAGCGCGTATCGATAAAGGTGCTTTACCTGACTTTTTACCTGAAACTCGTGCGATTCGTGATGGCGCTTGGAAGATCCGCGGTATCCCGAATGACCTGCTTGATCGCCGCGTTGAAATTACCGGCCCCGTTGAACGTAAGATGGTAATCAATGCGCTCAATGCCAATGCCAAAGTGTTTATGGCTGATTTTGAAGACTCTTTGGCACCAAGCTGGCAAAAAGTGGTTGAAGGCCAAATTAACCTGCGTGATGCAGTACGCGGAGAGATTGAATACACGGCCCCAGAAACCGGTAAGCACTATAAGTTAGGCCCTAATCCTGCGGTATTGATCTGCCGTGTACGTGGCCTGCATTTAAAAGAGAAGCACGTTGAATTTAACCAGCAGTCTATCCCTGGAGGTTTGTTCGATTTTGCGATGTACTTTTACCATAACTATCGTCAATTGCTGGCGAAGGGCAGTGGTCCTTACTTCTATATTCCAAAACTTGAGAGTCATATCGAGGCGCGCTGGTGGGCAAAAGTGTTTGCTTTTGTTGAGGAAAGATTCTGTCTTCAAGCGGGTACTATCAAATGTACTTGCTTGATTGAGACGCTGCCTGCGGTGTTTGAAATGGATGAAATTCTTTATGAGTTGCGCTCCAACATTGTCGCACTCAACTGTGGCCGTTGGGATTATATCTTCAGCTATATCAAAACGTTAAAACGTCATGGCGATCGTGTGTTACCGGACCGCCAAGCGGTGACTATGGATACGCCTTTTTTAAGTGCTTACTCCAGACTGTTGATCAAAACCTGCCATAAACGTGGCGCGTTAGCGATGGGCGGCATGGCTGCCTTTATTCCAGCAAAAGATCCTGCGCAGAACGAAGCTGTGTTGCAGCGGGTTCGAAAGGATAAAGAGCTCGAAGCCCGTAATGGCCACGATGGTACTTGGGTTGCGCATCCCGGTCTGGCGGATACGGCCATGGGGATTTTTAACGAGTATATCGGCCAAGACCATCAAAACCAATTACACATTACCCGCGATGTAGACGCTCCGATTTTAGCCGCTGAGTTATTAAAAACCTGCGATGGCGAGCGCACCGAGCAAGGCATGCGCCTAAATATTCGCATCGCGCTGCAATATCTGGAGGCATGGATCAGTGGCAACGGTTGTGTGCCGATTTACGGATTAATGGAAGATGCGGCAACCGCTGAAATCTCCCGCGCCTCGATTTGGCAATGGATCCAACATGGTAAGTCACTCTCCAATGGCAAACTTGTTACTAAACAATTGTTTAAAGACATGCTGGTAGAAGAGTTGGCTAATGTGAAAAAAGAAGTGGGCAGCGACAGATTTACCCACGGCAAATTTACCCAAGCAGCGGTATTGCTTGAGGATATTACCACTTCTGATGAGTTGGTCGACTTCTTAACCTTACCCGGTTACGAGATGCTAACTGCTTAATTGTAAATGCGTTAACACTTAATGCGTCCTATGGAATGCGTTATGGCGGTGGAACCGTCAATTAAACCAATGGGCAGAGTGGCGCTGTGGGGCAGCGTCACTTGCTACAACACCACACAGAAAGGAGTGACACTATGACTAAGGCAACACAGACTTCACGTCAGGCGCAGATTGACGCGATCAAAAAAGATTGGGCAGAGAATCCACGTTGGAAAAACGTCCGTCGTCCATACACTGCAGAAGAAGTTGTGGCACTTCGTGGTTCAATCGTACCCGAAAACACCATTGCCAAGCGTGGTGCAGCTAAATTGTGGGATCTCGTTAACGGTGGCTCGAAGAAAGGTTATGTGAACTCGTTAGGCGCGCTGACTGGCGGCCAAGCGGTACAGCAAGCTAAAGCGGGTATTGAAGCCATTTATCTGTCTGGTTGGCAAGTGGCGGCCGACGCTAACTTAGCTGGCACCATGTACCCAGATCAATCCTTATACCCAGCAAACTCAGTACCTGCTGTCGTATCACGTATTAATAACTCCTTCCGCCGCGCTGACCAAATCCAGTGGAGCAACGGTGTCAATCCTGAAGATGAAAACTTTGTCGATTATTTCCTGCCGATTATTGCCGATGCGGAAGCAGGTTTTGGTGGCGTACTGAATGCGTTCGAGTTAATGAAGTCGATGATCGACGCAGGCGCCGCTGGTGTGCACTTTGAGGACCAATTAGCCTCAGTGAAAAAGTGCGGTCATATGGGCGGTAAAGTATTAGTACCAACCCAAGAAGCGGTACAAAAATTGGTTGCAGCGCGCCTTGCTGCTGACGTGAGCGGTGTTGAAACCTTAGTGATTGCCCGTACCGATGCGAACGCGGCGGATCTGCTGACCTCTGATTGCGACCCATATGACCGTGATTTTGTCACTGGCGAGCGTACCAACGAAGGTTTCTATCGCGTTAACGCAGGTCTCGACCAAGCAATTTCTCGCGGTCTCGCTTACGCCCCTTATGCAGATTTAATTTGGTGTGAAACTGCTAAGCCAGATTTAGAAGAAGCGCGCCGTTTTGCGGAAGCTATCCATGCTCAGTACCCAGATCAATTACTGGCCTATAACTGCTCACCTTCGTTCAACTGGAAGAAAAACCTGGACGACGCCACGATTGCACGCTTCCAACAAGCGCTGTCAGACATGGGCTACAAGTACCAGTTCATCACTTTAGCGGGCATCCATAACATGTGGTACAACATGTTTGACCTGGCTTACGATTATGCTCGTGGTGAAGGTATGAAGCATTATGTTGAGAAAGTTCAAGAAGTTGAGTTTGCGGCAGCGAAGAAAGGTTACACCTTCGTGGCGCATCAACAGGAAGTGGGCACAGGTTATTTCGACCAAGTGACTACGGTTATCCAAGGCGGCCATTCATCAGTGACTGCACTGACGGGCTCTACCGAAGAAGAGCAGTTTTAAGCCAACCATGTTGTTGTTTTACCCGTGAGATGTTGTACCTGTAAACCCTGTGTTTAGCTGCATTGCAGCTGTTGTCCCCGTGCAGTTCTCCTACATGTGCTGCACGGGTTTTTAAGTCAACTCTTGTGACTTAACTTCCTACCCAGTCAATACTTTGCTTGCCTGTGCTTGGCGACTCTCTGAGTCGCTATTTTTTTATCATTATACCAATCACATTAAATATCTAATCAGTTCAGAGCCTCACAGGCATTTCAATCCAAGGCGCATTGACGCAGAAATGGTTATTCCCTTTTAAGTCAATGCAACACCGGAGTGGGATGCCTGTGTGGCTCCCAAAGGGCGGCTGATGTTCACTGTATGGCAACGCGCTTTATACTGCGTTTAAGGCTTTCGACAGAACACCGCTATGCCTTCAAGCCTTCGCCTTGTCTAAAGCGCGTAGAATTCCCGCTGAATGAGCAGATATTTAATACGATTGGTATTATACCTTTGATGTTTGTGGTGCAACGCTGGCTCGAGTTGGTGCAAATTTTTAAAAGTTTTACAAAGACATAATGCTATCTGATTATTATTTAATGGTTATTTGTCTTGGCCTAAATAATGCTGTGAATTGGTTGTAAAACTTGGCATTCACAGTGAGGTTACCGTCATGAAATATTACAGTCGTCGTTTAGTCAAACCTGAGCATTTAAATCCTGCAAATACCCTTTTTGGCGGCCAGTTACTGAGCTGGATTGACGAAGAAGCCGCTATTTTTGCCGCCTGCCAGATGAAGACTACGAGTCATGTGACTAAGTTGATTTCGGAAATCAATTTTATGACACCAGCGCGTCAAGGGGATGTATTGGAATTTGGCTTGGAGCTTGTCAGCCTAGGGCACAGTTCAATTACGGTCAGCTGCCAAGTGCGTAATAAAATGACGCAAGCGCCGGTGGTGAGTATCGATAAGATGGTGTTTGTAAACGTGAATGCACAAGGGTTACCAGTCCCCCATGGTATTTGCGCTAATGCGGCATAATGCCTTGAGCTTGATAAGACCTTTAGCTTGTTAAGACAGAGTGACGCACTGGCGTCACTCTGAGTCCTTCGTCAAATCTTCTTTTACCGATTTAACTGCATCCCGCGAGGCATGGCCAATGGCTTTGGTGGTGTCACGGGTAGCGTGGCCAATTTCTTTGGTGACATCCTTAGTGGTTGTGCCGATGGCGCGTCCGGCATCTTTTAAATCAGCGCAGGCTGTTGTCGCAAGTAGCAGTGGCAGTATAAGGAGTGTGGTTTTTTTCATTGTAATCATCCTGAAAACTAACTTGTGCCACGCAAGATACCAAATAGTTGCGCACTGCGCCTTAAGAATCTTGCGAATGCTATTAACCTGAGCTCAGGATAAGTAGAGCCGCTGAATAGGCATCTTTTCGGGCCTCTCTGCGTTGCTCTGTCTAACCATAGCCCGCTATGGCGTACGACAGAGCGCCTTGATATGCGCAAAAATCTGCACATTCAGTCAGGAAATAGATTTTCCCTTTTTAAAATAATCATTTATGGCATTGATTTAGTTTGTTAAATTTAGATTTTTCGACACTCGTTACTCCGAGTTCAGGTTTATTACTGATGTGAATCAAGAATGCGTTTAGCAAATATTAGCGTTAATGAGTTGAGGGTCGATTTTGTTTTGGCACAACTTGTACTGCTTTAACAAATAAAAAATGCCAGAACTTTTGCACTGGCATTTTTTGGATTCGATTTGCTCGCGTTAACCGCAATTTACCAATAACAATTAAGCCTGTTCGAGCTTGGCTAAACGTTGCTGATAGTCTTGAATTAGGTGCTGCATAATTTCTTCTGGCGCAGCGTCGTCGCAGCAGGTATCGAGGAAGATTTTAAAGGTGACTAGCGCATGACCATCGTTTTTAAGTCTATCGCTTTGCATTGAAAAATAGGCTTCTTCATTTTCTGCTTTGCGTACGACAAACTTGCTGGTTTCAAAGGATTTAGTGCCTGAGAGCTCATGCCATTTGGTGATACGGTTTAGTGCAATTTCACTCGATTGGTTTAATTCGATATGGTTTAACCAACTTGCGTTATGTTCAGGATCTTTATAATGCGGACATCTAACTGTGTAGTTGTATACATGAGTAATTGCTGTCATAGCGTACCTACCTGTAGAGGATATTGCTGCCATCATAGGCATCGTTTTTGAATTCGGTCAATCATTAATTACGCTGATATCGCCTGAGATAAATCACAGTTTTTACAAGTGTTTTTATATAAAAATGAGCCAGTTAATTGATTTCCCATAGGTCTTATTTAGCATGAGTTTTTAACGAATAACTTTGGGCTATCTCTCAGTTTTGAACTCAAATTCGTTTTTGCTTAACTACTGCGCAATAAAGCACCAATTACGAATGGGGCAAAATATAAAAGATGCTCTACGAGTAAGCCATTTAACATTAGCAAAATATGGGGGAAGTACATGCTTGGTGTGGACTGGAATGGAAAGAGGCCCATTCCTTAGAATGGGCCTCTCAGCTGGCTTCATCTTTTGCAGGGAAAAAGCGAACTAGAGCCAGTCTAGCGGATTTGTAACAACGTGTAACCAACCAAGATCACGTTTTTGCGCTGTTTGAAAAAATTTTCGATCTGTGCGATCCCAATTGCTGAAAATTAAGGCTTGGTGGCGGTTTTATGAACGATGTAATGACTGTTTGGCGGTCTTGGCAGATAAAAGAAAAGGCCCAAACAAGTTCCCTTGTTTGGGCCGATCCTTATGTCATTAGCTGGCGCTAGCCGAACAACATCCTGTCAATTGGTGCGCAAATTAGCGGGCACTAATGCTTATGCTCTATAAAGCGTATGGGCTTATAACCTTATAACGCGTTAGTAAAGATCTGACAGATCTCTGCATGGGTTGCCTGTTTAGGGTTTGTGAAACCACAGGCATCCTTCAATGCGTTGTCAGCCAACGTTGGAATATCTTCTGCTTTCACGCCGAGTAATGTCAGATTTTCAGGGATATTCACCGCAACGGATAAGGTTTTAATGGCGGTGATAGCTGCAGCTGCACCTTGCTCATCGGTCATCTTCGCCACATCTACACCCATCGCTTTGGCAATATCTTTTAGGCGATGTGGCACCACTTTAGCGTTGTATTCTTGAACATGGGGTAATAATAGGGCGTTACACACACCATGGGGTAGATCGTAGAAACCGCCTAATTGGTGCGCCATGGCGTGCACATAACCTAAGCTGGCGTTGTTAAAGGCCATACCCGCTAAGAATTGCGCATAAGCCATTTGCTCACGGGCTTCAATATCTTGGCCTTGTTTTACCGCATTCACTAAGTTGCCTTGAATGAGTTCAATCGCCTTAATTGCACAGGCATCAGTAATGGGATTCGCGGCAATAGACACATAGGCTTCAACCGCATGGGTGAGCGCATCCATGCCCGTTGCTGCTGTGAGACTTGCAGGCTTTTTCAGCATCAACTCTGGATCATTTACTGAAAGTATTGGCGTGGTGTGTTTATCGACAATTGCCATTTTGATATGGCGAGCTTCGTCGGTGATGATACAGAAACGTGTCATCTCACTGGCAGTACCAGCGGTCGTGTTGATTGCCACTAACGGCAGTTGTGGCTTAGTGGATTTGTCTAAGCCTTCGTAGTCTTTAATGCTACCGCCGTTAGTTGCCACCAGGGCGATACCTTTAGCGCAATCGTGGGGCGAGCCACCACCTAATGAAATCACGAAATCACATTGATTGGCTTTTAACAGCGCAAGACCTGCTTCAACGTTACCAACCGTTGGGTTAGGTTGTACGCCATCAAATACGGTTGATGTAATGCCATTCTGGCCGAGTTTTTCGGCCACTTCACCGACCAGACCAATATTGACTAAAGGTTTATCCGTTACGATAAGCGCGCGCTTAAAGCCTAAGGTTTTGATATCACCAATAGCATCATCTACAGCGCCTTTGCCTAGTACGTTGACGGAAGGAATAAAAAATTTAGCAGCCATATGTCCACCTATTTGCTTGTATATTAAATTTGTTTCTTTCTAGTGACCAAACTACCAATTAAGGGGTAGCCAAGTTGTGATCTAGATCGGTTTAGGTAGATTCCTGAGGTGAAATTCCCACTAAAGTTGGAACTAGATAACTAAATAATGAACTTTTATGACAGAGATTAAGGTTTGCATACGCTATGTTTTTGAAGGCTTTTTTCAGCTTTTGCTTGTTTAGCGATGCGAAGATAGATTGGCGATAATCTGGACATATTGCAGCTAATGATGGGCGCAGATGAAATGGATGCGGGGCCCATGCCTTTAGTTGGTAACATCCAAGGAGGTGAATCATCCCTTCATACTATCACAGCACCAAAAAGCACTGAATATCCAGTGCTTTTTAGCTTTTGTTCAGTTTGATTAAGCACTAAGCAGCGGGGCAGGTGGTCTCCTTCACGCTATTAATCAAAATCTCTTTTACGGGGGTGTCGCTAAAGCCGTTGCTCGTTTTAGTCGGCACAATACTGATTTGGTCAGCGACATCCATGCCTTCAACCACTTTGCCAAACACGGCATAGCCATAGCTGCTCGCTGAAGCATCGAGCTGCGGATTATCTAACACATTGATAAAGAATTGCGATGTGGCGGAATCCGAAACTGGAGTGCGCGCCATGGCGATAGTGCCACGTTTATTACTGATACCGACAGATGCTTCATTTTTAATAGGGGCGTTCGTAGGTTTGCTTTGTAATCCCGTGGTAAAGCCCCCGCCTTGGATCATAAAGTTATTGATGGTTCTGTGGAATAAGGTGCCGTTATAAAAAGACTTATCGACATATTGTTTGAAGTTTTTACCAGTAATGGGGGTATTAGTGAGATCGATGGCAAGGGTGATATCTCCCTTCGTCGTGCTCATTAAGTAGCACACATCGGCGGCTAACGTGGGAGGCGTTGGATCAGGTGTGGGGATAGAAGGGGTTTGCTCATCGCCACTGCCATCGCAGGCACTGAGGGCTAAGCTCAAACTGCTGGCTAATATCAGTCCCGTCATGCTTTTCATCTGAATTTCCTTATTGATTGCGCACCATCAGCCCAGCGACACACCTTGCTCGAATGTGTTGGGTAAGGTGATGGAATGTTGCTATTTGGTATTGTTTTTGTTTTGTGCGCGAATAGTGGCGAGGTGTGAAGAGAAGTTCAAGATGAAAAATGCTATTGATACAAAGTGTTGCAGCTAAACGATGATGACTTTCTCGCACTGCTAAGACAGGCCTAAGCCAAAAATTCGGGAGGTCGAGATAAAGCCTGCTCCTATATTTGTTTGCGCCATTTAAGCGCGTTGCACCTTTTTTAACCATGTCCTGCTTCAATCTTGTGCATTTGGATTGAGCTATAGATGAGAAAGCATTGGCTTTTACTTCGATGCTTTTTATTCAACATGCTGATTTATAAATTTTATTTGTTGTCATCTGGCTGACATAAATCTGTCTTCAAGCTGTTATTTTGGGCTGGCATGGTTACTGCCTATCTTAGGCTATGGATGAGCGGTTGCGGGAGCGACAAAAATATGGGGCTGGAGAAGTTGCTGTATTTGCGGGGCGTAGGAGCAGACTTTACCGACTGCTTCGGCCAGTACATTCGCATTCCCGAAGCTGACAGGCAAGGGATTTTGACCTGTATGTTACAGGATACTAATGAGCCGCATAACGAGGCTGAGTTGTCAGCGGTGAATCGGCTCACACAGAGTGCTATCGCAGCCCAAGTTTATCAATTAGACGCACAGCATTGGACCCAAGTATTACCGGCATTTCATTGGTGTTATGTCGATGAACCATGGGTGTGCTTATATTTACCTCAATCTTACCGTGGCGATCTGCTGCTGACGTTTAAATGTGAGCAAGGTGAGGTAATTGTCTTTAATGTGCCGTTTTCAGGCTTAAAGCCGATTGGGGATTATCGTATTGAGGAATCCGAGTTAGCGCGACATGGCGATAGCCCATTTGCCGACGAATGCCAGTTTATTCAATATCGTCTCGATCTTTTAGCGCATGAGTTTGATTGCTGCGATGTCTCTGAGCAAGACAAGCTCAGCGATGTGTCCTGCCTTGGGCTGGGTTACCACAAGCTCAGCGTCAGCTTGGGTGATACGACTTCTACTTTAGGGGATTGTACTTCAGGGATTCATCATGCCGAGCTAACAGCAAGGAAGGCGAATGAGTTCTATGGCCACTTTATGCTGGCACCGCGGACGGCTTATCAAGGCGTGATGAACAGCGTGGCGCAAAGAAAACGCCATAAACCTTGGGGCGTGAGTGTTCAGCTTTACAGTGTACGCAGTGATAACCAATGGGGGATCGGCGACTTTGGCGATCTAGAGCAACTCATCACCTTAGTTGCCGAATATGGCGCTGATTTTATTCAACTCAATCCATTACATGCCTTAGATATTGCCGTGCCGGAACAGCCTAGTCCTTATAGTCCCTGTGATCGGCGCCGGCTTAATCCTCTGTATATTCACTTGTCGAGCGTGCCTGAGTTTGAGCTCTTGGCTGAGGAATTTGCCGCCAATGAATGGCAAGAAGCCATTGCACTACTCAATACTGAAAATTGGCTCGATTATCCCAAGGTGAGTGAGCTTAAGTACCGCGCCTTTGCCCGTTTATACACAGTGTTTTGCGAAAGCCATTTACAGCAACGTACGCTAAGGGCGCAGCGTTTTCATGTTTTTGTCAAACAAGAGGGTGAGTCGCTACGGGAGTTTGCTCAGGCCGAATACTTACGTAGCCCTAGCGCCATTGCGCAGGATGAAAGTTTTTATCTTTATCTGCAGTTTGTGGCCGAAGAGCAACTGCAACTGTGCCAGCTTAAGGCAAAAGAAGCGGGCATGGGCATCGGGCTAATTCGCGATCTTGCAGTGGGTGCAGCCTTACAAGGTGTTGAGGTGCAAGCCAATTCACAACTGTTTTGTCTAAACGCTAGCATAGGCGCGCCGCCGGATCCCTTTGCGCCCCAAGGCCAAAATTGGGGCTTAACCCCCCTCGATCCTATTAAGTTAAAGCAAGATCGCTATCGCCATTTTATTGCGTTAATCCGCGCCAATATGACGTACTGTGGCGCACTGCGAATTGACCATGTGATGGGGCTGTTACGGCTCTGGTGGTGGCCTCTGGATAAACGTCTTGGGCAGGGCGCCTATGTCTATTACCCCGTTGAAACTTTGCTGGCGATACTCTGTCTTGAAAGTCAGCGCGCCCGCTGTGTGGTGATTGGCGAAGACTTAGGCCTAGTCCCGCCTGACATTATTCACCGCCTGTATCACGCCGGCGTTTACTCCAACGAACTGTTCTACTTCTGCAAGGATCATCAAGGCTTTAAGCCGCCGAGCCAATATAAGTTCCAAAGTTTGATGATGCTGGCAAACCACGATGTGCCCACCTTGGTCGCTTGGTGGACGGGCAGTGACTTGCACCTGAGGCGTCAACTCGACTTACTCACAACCGACGAGCAATTAGGTGAGGCATTGGCTGGACGTGAGCAGGAAAAACACCAGCTTGTGCACAGTTTAATCTCCCAAGGTTTATTGCCTGAGACAGATATTCAACAGATTGATCTTGAAGATTTATTAACCGCGTGGATGGCATTGGGTGCCTCAGGCAATAGTGCGCTTTACAGCGTGCAATGGTGCGATCTGCTGGCTGATCGCCATGCGGTCAATATCCCTGGCACTTGGCTCGAGTACCCCAATTGGCAGCGACGATTGCCGATCACGTTAAGGGATGCCGCGACCCAAAGCACTGTCGCACTGCGCTTGCAACGCATTGCTGCTGCGAGACATTTGCCGGAAATCGCTGCACAAACAGATAACACCTTTGACTAAAAATGGAAGCCAAATGATGACTCAAGCCCAGACTTACTTCTATGACGGTAGCGATGTCGCACTGCTTAATGGTCAATATACGGATGTGTTTTCCCTGCTTGGCATGCACAGCATCAACGAAGGTAAGGCCTTGGTGGTGCGCTGTTTTTTACGTAATGCCCAAAAGGTTGATGTGATAAGCCTTAAGGATGGCCGTAAAGTGGCGAGCCTTGAGCGCGTCAATGAGGCTGGACTCTTTGCGGGCACGCTTGGCAGGCGAATAAAGCCATTTTTGTATGCACTACGGGTGACTTACCCCCTTTGCGAGCTTGATATTATCGACCCCTATCAGTTTGGCTCCCTCCTTAATCGTGAGGATTTATACCTCTTCGGCGAGGGTAGTAGCGAGCAGGCCTATCGGTTTTTAGGCGCAAATTGGCGTCAAGTCGATAACGTTGAAGGCGTGCATTTTTGTGTTTGGGCCCCCAATGCTAAACGGGTTTCTGTGGTGGGTGATTTTAACCACTGGGACGATACTCGCCATGTGATGCGTCAACATGTTGCCAACGGTTTGTGGGAGATTTTTCTGCCAGGTGTCGTCGAAGGCTCGCACTATAAGTTTGATTTGGTTTATCAAAATGGCGAGCGTCACGCCAAATCCGATCCGATGGCGACTCAAATGGAATGCGCGCCGCACAATGCCTCCATAGTGCCGAAAAAACAGCAGCACCAGTGGGCTGATACGCAATGGATGGATAAACGCGCGGCCACGGCTTGGCACCGTGCGCCCATGTCTATCTACGAAGTGCAGCTTGGCTCATGGCGGCGAAAAGGCGAGTTTGGTGAGCAATATTTTGATTATCAAGACTTAATCGAGCAGTTGATTCCCTATGTTAAGGAACAAGGTTTTACCCATATTGAGTTGATGCCGGTGAGCGAATATCCCTTTGACGGTTCTTGGGGATATCAACCTGTTGGCTTGTATGCGCCGACCTATCGTTTTGGCGATGCTAATGGCTTTAAAGCATTTATCGATGCCTGCCATCAAGCTGAGATAGGTGTATTACTCGATTGGGTAGCGGCGCATTTCCCTAAGGATCCCCACGGTTTAGTGCGTTTTGATGGCACTTGTCTTTACGAGCATGAAGATCCACGTAAGGGGACGCATCCCGACTGGGACACGCTTATCTACAACTATGGCCGTGGTGAGGTGCGTAGTTTTCTGCTCAGTAATGCCTGCTATTGGTTGCGGGAGTTTCACCTCGATGGCCTAAGGCTTGATGCGGTGTCATCTATGTTGTATCTCGATTACAGCCGCGAGCCTGGGCAATGGCTGCCCAATGCCTATGGCGGACGGGAGAATTTAGAGGCGATAGATTTTTTGCAAATGCTGAATCAGCGTTTGTACCAAGCCATCCCCGGTATTTGCATGATTGCTGAAGAGTCCACCGCCTTTGCTGGGGTGACTAAACCGACGGACAGCTCTGGGCTTGGCTTTGGTTTTAAGTGGAATATGGGCTGGATGAACGACAGCCTAAGCTATTTGGGGCGCGATCCTATTTATCGGCAGTATCACCATAACCAGCTCACCTTTAGTTTGATGTATGCCTACTCCGAGCAATTTATGCTGTCGATAAGCCATGATGAAGTGGTGCACGGCAAGGGTTCTTTGCTGCATAAAATCCCCGGCGATGATTGGCAAAAGTTCGCTACGCTCAGAGCCTATTACGGCTTTATGTGGGGGCATCCGGGTAAAAAATTATTGTTTATGGGCAGTGAGTTTGCTCAGCGCGATGAGTGGGATCACGACCACAGTCTCGATTGGCATTTACTCGCCTTCGAGCCTCACCAAGGCGTGCAGCGCTGGCTTAGGGATCTTAACCAGCTTTATCGACAATTCCCCGCCTTATCCGTACTCGACTATGAGCCACAGGGATTTCGCTGGCTCGATTGCGATAATGGCCGCGACAGTATTTTTAGCTTTGTACGCTATGGCGAAGGGAATGATGTACCGCTGGTGTTTGTGGTGAATATGACGCCGACCGTGCATCAAGGTTTTCGCATTGGCTTACCCCAAGGCGGAGATTTCTGCGAATACCTCAATAGCGACAGCTATCTCTACGGCGGCAGTAATCAGGGGAATGGCGGCAAAATTATCGCCCAAGCTTTACCCTGGCAGGGCATGGCATCGAGCGCGTTGATCACTGTGCCGCCCCTTGGCTGCTTAATTCTCGGGCCTGCGACTGAAAATATCCTAAGAGAATCAGCCCTATGACGAGTGCTGCGCTTATCAATTCCGGCGGTTCACTGCCTTATTCCGTAAGCGCGGGTAAGGCTTTTCCGTTAGGGGCGACGGTCGATGATGGCGGGGTTAATTTCGCGCTATTTTCGGCCCATGCCACAGGGGTGGAATTGTGTCTCTTCGACGCACAAGGTAAGGTCGAAATTCAGCGCATTGCTTTGACGGAGCAAACCCAGCAAATCTGGCATCTGTATGTACATGGGCTCTGTGCAGGCCAGCTTTATGGCTATCGTGTCTATGGTCCCTACGAGCCCCAATTAGGCCACAGATTTAATCCGCACAAATTGCTATTAGACCCCTACGCCCGCCAGCTCGTGGGGCGTTATCATCACCATATTGCCAACTTTGGCTATGAGTTAGATAACCCTAACGAAGACTTATCTTTTAGTACCTTAGATAACGCCGCTTATATGCCAAAATGCAAGGTCGTCGATATTCGACCACTGCTTGCTGCGGCCGAATCGCAGGCTATTCGGCCACTTTCACCCCATCGAAATCCACTACCGATTGAGCAGTGCATTATTTATGAGATGCACTTAAAAGGCTTTACCGCGCTGCACCCTGAGATCGACGTGCCGCTACGTGGCACCTTTGCAGGATTGGCATCGAAGGCTGCGATAGATTACTTAGTCAAGCTTGGTGTGAATTGCGTTGAGCTGTTACCGATTCAGGCATTTTTCTCCGAACCCTTTTTACTTGAAAAACAGCTGTCTAACTATTGGGGCTACAACAGTATTGGCTTTTTCGCGCCAGAACCGAGTTATCTCTCGAGTGAGGATATTATTGAGTTTCGCACTATGGTGGATGCGCTACATGGCGCGGGCATTGAAGTGATTCTTGATGTGGTCTACAACCATAGCGCCGAAGGCAGCCGTCTCGGGCCAACTTTTAGCTTCCGTGGTATCGACAATCTGAGCTATTACCGTCTACATCCAAACGATAAACGCTTCTATATCAATGATACTGGTTGTGGCAATACCTTAAACCTCAATCATCCCCGCATGTTGCAGTTGGTGTTGGACTCACTGCGTTATTGGGTGAAGGTCATGGGCGTTGATGGTTTTCGTTTCGATTTAGCAGCCAGTCTTGGCCGTGAAGCCTATGGGTTTGATCCCGGCTCCGGCTTTTTTGATGCGCTGCTGCAAGACCCCGTGCTTTGCCGTGTGAAGTTGATTGCCGAACCTTGGGATATAGGTCCTGGCGGTTATCAGCTCGGCAATTTCCCGGTGGCCTTTAGCGAGTGGAACGACAGATACCGCGATACGATGCGCCGATTCTGGCGCGGCGATCACGGCATGTTACCGGAATTTGCGCGGCGCTTTCATGGCTCAGGGGATTTTTTTGAGCATAGTGGCCGCCCGCCCGCTGCCAGTATCAATTTCTTGACCAGTCACGATGGTTTTACCCTGAAAGATTTGGTGAGTTACTGCGAGCGGCACAATTGGGCCAACGGTGAAGAGAATCGCGATGGCCACCATGCGAACTTCAGCTACCACTACGGAGTGGAAGGGGCGTCCAACGACGTTTCAGTGTTAGTGCTACGCGCCCGCCAGCAACGCAATTTACTGACCACCTTATTTTTGTCCCAAGGCGTGCCAATGCTGCTCAGCGGTGATGAAACGGGCCGCACTCAAGGCGGAAATAATAACGCCTATTGCCAAGATAACCCGATGAATTGGTTTGATTGGTCATCTGAGGGAATGGATAAACATCTGCTGAGTTTTACCCAACAACTTATCGCCTTGCGTAAGCGCTTTCCGCTCTTATGTGCAAAACGTTTTATCCATGAACAGCTGGTGGCTCGTTCTCTCGAATCGCCCTCAGAGTCGCCTTTAGGTGCTGCAAAGTTCTTAACTCAGCCAAGCGCGAGGTTAGATTGGTTTAGTCGACAAGGTAAGCCAATGACAAAAAGCCTGTGGAGCGAGTCTATGTGCCGCAGTCTCTGCGTGGTGTTATCCGGTGATTTAACCGCAGGCATTGATGTGGCTGGTGACAACAGCTTTCAAGCCTTGCTGTTAATGGTGAATGCCGATGAGCATCCGTTGGCATTTACCCCGCCTGTTTTTGAGCATTTAGGTCCGTGGCAATGCTTGCTACATACCCAAACCGAACCGCAATACCTTACTCCCACTGAGCCGCTGGATGCTCAGTCCTCACCAACACGATACTTACTACAAGATCGCAGTCTTATGCTGTTTCATGCTGATTTTATAAGGAATTAATTATGAGTCACGACAGTGAGTTGAGCCCAAATACCAGCGGCGTTACCCCTAAAAAACGTGCAACGATAGCTGTTGAGAGTCTAAAAGCAGTTGCCCACGACCCCTGTGAACCCTGTGATGCTTTGCCAGCTTCTTTTACTCGCCATGTGCGTTACGGATTAAGTCGTGGAGAAGGCGCCAGAGGAGAGTTATTTCAGGCACTTGCCCTCAGCGTTAAAGAGCAAATGCTGGACGATTGGCGTGAGACACGCATAAAAGATAGCCATTATGACAACAAGCAAGTTGCTTATTTGTCACTCGAATTTTTAATGGGCAGGACACTAGGTAATGCCTTGTTAAGCTTAGATTTAGAGCAAGATAGCCGTGAAGCTTTAAGTCATTACTCGGTTTCTCTTGAGGAGCTTGAAGAGGCCGAACATGATGCGGGGTTAGGCAATGGTGGCTTAGGACGACTCGCGGCTTGCTTTCTCGACAGTTGCGCAAGCCTAGATTTATCCGTCACTGGCTATGGTATTCGTTACGAATACGGCATGTTTGCCCAGAAAATTGTTGATGGTTATCAGGTCGAGCGCCCAGATCGCTGGTTACGTGAGGGTAATCCTTGGGAGGTACGCGTTCCCCATCATAATGTGACAGTGCATTTTTTTGGCCACACCGAATCCTATGTAGATAAGCAAGGGCGCAGACACGTGATTTGGGTTGATACCCAAGATGTACTCGCCGTGGCCTACGATATGCCTGTGCCCGGTTATCGCAATGGTCGTATCAATACCCTAAGACTTTGGAAGGCTGAAGCCACCGATGACTTTGATTTAGCAGAGTTTAACCAAGGGGATTATACCGAGGCTGTGGCGCGTAAAAACCTCGCCGAACAGATCACTATGGTGCTGTATCCCAATGATGCCAGTGAGAACGGTAAGGAACTGCGCCTTCGTCAGCAGTATTTTTTGTCCTCCGCCAGTTTGCAGGCGATTTTGAAACGTTGGGTGCATCACCACGGCCATGACTTCACTCAGTTTGCAGCAAAAAATGTGATGCAGTTGAATGACACTCACCCGAGCATCGCCGTACCTGAGTTAATGCGTTTACTGGTGGATGAATACGCCCTCGAGTGGGATGCCGCTTGGGCGATAACCCGTCAAACTATGGCTTACACCAATCATACGCTGTTACCCGAAGCATTAGAGCGTTGGCCTGTGCGCATGATGGCGCTGATGTTGCCGCGGATTTTAGAAATCATCTATGAGATCAACGCAAGATATCTTGATTTAGTCGCCCACCACTGGCCAGGGGATGCTGACAAGCTTGCGAGCATGTCGATTATTCAAGAAGGCCCCGATCCACACGTTAGGATGGCTTACTTAGCCATAGTGGCAAGCTTTTCGGTGAACGGCGTTGCAGGACTGCATACTCAGTTATTAAAGTCGGGTCTGTTTAAGGATTTTTATAGCCTCTGGCCGCAGAAGTTTAACAATCGTACCAACGGAGTCACGCCAAGGCGTTGGTTAGCTCATTGCAATCCTGCGCTCGCCAAACTGTTAAGTAGCCATTTGGGTCAGAGTTGGGTAACGGATTTAAGCCAGCTTATGGCGCTCAATGCCCTAACCCAAGATGCCAGTTTTATTCAACAGTGGCGAGAGGTGAAGCAAGGCAACAAGGTATTGCTGGCAAATATGATCGCCAAGGAATGTGGCGTCGAGTTTGACCCTTCTATGCTGTTTGATGTGCAGGTGAAACGGATCCACGAGTACAAACGTCAGCTACTCAATATTCTGCATGTGATCCATCTTTATCATCAAATTCAACAGGGGCATACAGAGCATCTGGTGCCACGCTGCGTGCTGATCGGGGGCAAAGCCGCGCCCGGTTACTTTATGGCGAAGTTGATTATCAAACTCGCCAGTAATGTCGCCCATATGGTCAATTCTGATCCTGTGGTGGCGCCTTACCTCAGATTTGCCTTTTTGCCTAATTACAATGTCAGTGCCATGGAAAAAATCTGTCCGGGCACCGATGTCTCCGAACAAATCTCCACCGCGGGTAAGGAGGCCTCTGGCACGGGCAATATGAAGTTTATGATGAACGGCGCGCTCACCATAGGCACCCTAGATGGCGCCAATATTGAGATGCTTGAAGAAGTGGGCGAAGAGAGTTTTTTCCTCTTTGGACTCAATGCTGAGCAAGTCGCTGCTATGCGCTCAAATTATCAACCGAAACGCATTATCGCGCAGTCCCATGCCTTATCCGAGGTGATGGCGCTACTAAAAAGTGGCCACTTTAATCTGCTCGAACCGGGGATTTTCGATCCCATTATCACTTCGATTGAAAGCTCGGATGATCAATGGATGACGGCGGCGGATTTCGATAGTTATCGCCTCGCCCAGGAGGCTGTCGCTAACACCTACAAAGATCAGCAAAAGTGGACGCAAATGAGCATTCGCAACACGGCGGCCAGCGGCCGCTTCTCCAGCGATGTGACGATTGCTGGCTATCGAGATGAAATTTGGAAGTTATAAGGGAGTAGGAATATGAGCAAAGGAACACGCAGGAAAACGCCGCGATGTGGCCTATTAGGTCCTGAAATGAGTGGTGTAAAAGTCATCGGCACTAATGTGCTATTTGGGGAGTAGAGCCTATGTCTAATGTACGTTATATCAGTAATTTAACTCGTGAAACCTATGCATTGATTCTGGCTGGTGGCCGAGGCTCGCGTTTACATGAACTCACTGATTGGCGTGCTAAACCCGCGCTGTATTTCGGGGGCAAGTTTAGGATTATTGATTTTCCGCTATCAAATTGCATCAACTCGGGGATCCGCCGCGTTGGGGTGGTGACCCAATATAAGTCGCACTCGTTAATCCGCCATGTGATGCGCGGTTGGGGCCATTTCAAAAAAGAGTTGGGCGAGTCGGTAGAGATTTTGCCTGCCTCACAACGCTACTCTGAAAATTGGTATCAAGGCACCGCGGATGCGGTGTTTCAAAATATCGACATCATTCGCCATGAACTGCCCAAGTATGTCATGGTGCTGTCGGGAGATCATGTGTATCGCATGGATTACGCCGGTTTACTCGCCGCCCACGCCGAATCTGGCGCCGATATGACGGTCTCCTGCCTTGAAGTGCCAGTGGCTGAAGCTGCAGGGGCATTTGGGGTAATGGAGGTCGATGATGATATGCGTATCTTAGGTTTTGAAGAAAAACCTCAGCTACCAAAACATTGCCCCGGTAATCCGGAAAAGTGCCTCGCTTCGATGGGCAACTATGTGTTTAACACTGAATTTTTATTCGAACAGTTGAAAAAGGACGCCCAAAACGCCGAATCTGACCGTGATTTTGGCAAAGATATTATTCCCTCGATCATCGAAAAACATAAAGTGTTTGCCTATCCCTTTAAGAGTGCCTTCCCGAACGAGCAAGCCTATTGGCGCGATGTGGGCACCTTGGACTCTTTTTGGCTGGCCAATATGGAATTGTTGTCGCCTACGCCCGCATTAAACCTTTACGATGCGAAATGGCCTATTTGGACCTATCAAGAGCAATTACCGCCCGCTAAGTTTGTATTCGACGATGATGATCGGCGCGGCATGGCGGTGGATTCTATTATTTCCGGTGGCTGTATTATCTCGGGCGCAACCGTGCGTCGCAGCGTATTGTTTAACGAGGTACGTGTCTGTTCTTACTCTGTGGTTGAGGATTCCGTGGTACTGCCAGATGTAGTAGTACTGCGCCACTGTAAGATCAAAAACGCCATTATCGATAGGGGTTGTATTATCCCCGAAGGTACTGTGATTGGTTATAACCACGACCACGACAGAGCAAAAGGCTTTAGGGTGTCCGAAAAAGGCATCACCTTAGTTACCCGCGATATGTTAGGACTGCCAGTGGGCTACGAGTAAGGCCAATCCGGTAATAAGCTTGAGTATTAACCCGTTAGGAGTATGAAGTTAGGTGAAACGCATATTAATGGTTGCAGCCGAAAATGGGGCACTCAAAGGGGCAAAAGTGGGGGGGATGGCGGATGTGATCCGCGATTTACCCCAAGCTCTCGCGGGCGTTGGGATCCAAGCCGATGTCATTATGCCAAGCTACGGCTTTTTAACCGCCCAAGGTGCTAAGCAAATTGGTGAGTTTGATGTGAGCTTTGCCGGGCGACATGAGCTTATAAAGCTATATTGGCTGGCGCATCCTCTGGTACCAGGCGCCAATATTTACTTGCTCGAGCATGGGCTTTGGCAATCGATCCCCGGGCAAATTTACAGCCAAGGCACTAAGGATCGCCCCTTTGCCGATGATGCGACTAAGTTTGCCTTCCTGTGTGTAAGCGTTGCCAAAGCTTTAGTGACTGGGCTTGTGCCCATGCCGCAGCTGCTGCATCTGCATGACTGGCATACGGGATGTTTAGCCATGCTGCGGGCATTAGCGCCTGAATATCAGGCATTGCAAGCCATTGAATGTGTGTTTTCAATTCACAATCTGGCGTTACAGGGGATTAGGCCGCTCGGCCATGATGCATCCTCTTTCGCGGCTTGGTTTCCTAGCCTGTTTGCCCACTTGGATGTGACTCAACTCGCGGACATTATTGATCCCCGTTATCCCCATTGTATTAACCCGATGCGGATGGGTATTCGACTCGCCGATAGGGTGCATTTAGTCTCACCCACTTATGCCAAGGAAGTGCTATTACCCTCGCAACCCGAGCGAGGTTTTTTCGGTGGCGAAGGGCTTGAGGCCGATTTGCAACATAAAGCTGACCAAGGTCGGGTGTTGGGGATTTTAAATGGTTGTGATTATCCCCAAGCGTTGACGAAAAAGTCTTTCAAGCGAATGGGATTAGCTGAGTTTACGGCCTTACTGAGTGATATTGAGTCGGCTTTAGTACAGTGGCAGGCGACTCAAAGTCAGGTTCGTGGCGTCGATATGATCGCTTTTACTCGGCTGCAAGCGCTTTGGCGTCAAGCATCATTGGAGGCGTTTCCAGCCTTTTTGCTGACCTCCGTTGGGCGTCTTACTGACCAAAAGGTGTTGATCTTACGCCATATTCTACCTTCAGGGTTATCTGTGTTGGAGACGCTGCTGTTACAGTTACAGCAAACGCAGCCTAACGCGCTGTTTGTGCTGCTTGGCAGTGGTGACCCAGAGATAGGACAATTTTTTCAAACCCTTGCGGCTAAGTATGCTCATTTTGTATTTTTACAGGGCTACCACGAAGCACTCTCGCAATGTCTTTACCAATATGGGGACTTATTGCTTATGCCGAGTTCCTTTGAGCCCTGCGGTATCAGCCAAATGCTCGCCATGCGTAGCGGTCAACCCTGCCTAGTGCATGGCGTTGGCGGATTACAGGATACGGTCGAGGATGGTGTCGATGGCTTTGTCTTTTATGGCGAAGATATCAAAAGTCAGGGCGAGGCTTTGCTGGCGAAGCTGGCCGAAGCACTAGAGAAATTTGACAGTAGTGATTGGACGCAACTAAAGCGTAAGGCAAAAGCACGGCGTTTTGATTGGCGTAGCATCGCCCTTGATTACAAGAAACAACTTTATAACATTTTGTGAGTTGGCCCTTGTAATTAGATCATGATTTGTAAGCAATTCTGCTACACTTGTGGGAAAAAGTTATCGTAAGATAATTCTCTCTCTCATTTCTGGAGTTGCTTCCACATTCATGGATAAAAGCATTTTCTTACCTTTAGTGCAAAATGCGGCTTTATTGCTGGCGCTGGTATTTTTGTATGATGCGATTCCTAAAAAGCATCAGCGGCAGTATTTTTTACTCTGGCGGCTGGGAATTGGCGTACTCATAGGTGGCATTGGTGTCGCGATTATGAGTACACCATGGATGTATGAACCTGGGATTATTTTCGATACCCGCTCAGTGCTTTTATGTGTTTCAGGTTTATTTTTTGGCGGTTTGCCAACGGCAATCGCCGTGGTTATCACTGCGCTTTATCGGCTGAGTATTGGTGGTGTTGCCATGTGGGTTGGGGTTGGAGTGATTATTACCTCTGGCCTTATTGGCGTGATATGGCGGCATTATCGTAAGGCCCACCTCGCGAGTATTTCGGGCACAGAAGTGATTAGTTTTGCTTTCTTAGTGCATTTAGTCATGTTGTCATGGTTTTTTCTATTGCCTGGCCAACATGTAGTACCTGTTCTGTCTAAAATCACCTTACCTATATTATTGATTTATCCCCTCGCAACATGGTTGTTGAGTCGTTTACTGTCCCGCCGCTTTGAATTGGAGCGAGATGAACAAATCCGTTTGCAAGATGATTTCTTGTTCCGTAGCCAATTTAACATCGGCAATATTGGGATTGCGATAACGGGTATTGATCAAAAGTGGATTAAAGTGAATCCAAGGCTTTGCCAGATGCTGAAGTACTCAGAAGATGAGTTGTTGCATATGACCTGGAAGCAGCTCACTCACCCAGATGATCTCGACGCTGATGTTGCCAAATTTGAGCAGATGCTTGCCGGTAATATTGATAATTATGAATTGGATAAACGCTTTATCGCGAAGAATGGCTCACTGGTTTACACCCATATGACGGTGGCCTGTAAGCGTACGAATCATCAGGTATTACTGGTGATTTCGGGGTATTTGGATGTAACAGCCCAAACCCTTGCCGATAGAGAAGTGCTTGCCAGTCGTGAACAGCTCGAATTGGTATTAAGCAGCAGCGATCTCGGGGTATGGGACTGGGACATTCGTAATGATCATATTGAGCGCAATACCCGCAGCGCCGATATTTTAGGGTGCGATATCGACATGCTTAATGCCAATAGTCGGCAGTGGATGGACTCGATCGTTGCTGAAGATCGACCTCAAGTGCTGCAATCAATTGAAGCCCACATCCGCGGAGAAACGCCGCAGCATAAGATGGAATACCGCTTAAAAACCCTCAACCGTGATATTCGCTGGATATTAGATACGGGCAAGGTAGTGAGTCGCGATGCCAACAATAATGCCCTAAGAATGTGCGGTACTTATACCGATATCACCGAAGCTAAGTTGATTGAAGAGTCCTTAAAACTCTCGGCATTGGTGTATGACAATAGCTCAGAAGCCATGAGCGTGCTCGATGAAAATGGTGTGATTATTACCGTAAACGCCGCCTTTACTGATATTACCGGTTATAGCGAGTCTGAAATCCGTGGGCAGCATATTCGTATGATGTATTGCGACCTCAATGGCCATGAGTTTTATCAGCAGATGAATGATGATATCCGCAATAAAGGCGAGTGGCAGGGTGAGATGCGCCAACGGCGCAGAAACAATGAAGAATATGTGATTTGGTTAACCATCAACACCATCAAAGATAAAGATGGTTTACCGCACCGCCGTGTTGCACTCTTTTCCGATATTACCGATAAAAAACAAAGTGAACATTTAATCTGGAAGCAGGCAAACTACGATACCTTAACCGGCTTACCTAACAGGCGCATGTTGCTCGAATATTTAAGTGCCGAAATCAAGACGGCCGACCGCAACCGTAATCACTTTGCGTTGATGTTTCTCGACCTCGATTACTTTAAAGAGGTTAACGATACCCTAGGTCATGCCATGGGGGATTTATTACTGATTGAAACCGCAAGCCGCTTAAAATCCTGTGTACGGGACGCTGATGTGGTAGCGCGACTTGGCGGTGATGAATTTACCGTGGTGCTCAGTTCAATGGCGGATCATAAGGGGATTGAGCGAGTTGCTGAGCATATTTTAAGGCGTATTGCCGAGCCCTATTACTTAGGTGAAGAAACCACCCATATCAGCGCGAGTATTGGGATCACGCTTTATCCGGACGATTCGCCCAGCATTGAGGGCTTGCTAAAACATGCGGATCAAGCCATGTATGCGGCAAAAGATCAGGGGCGCAACCGGTTTAACTACTTTACGCCTTCGATGCAGGAATACGCAAAATATCGCATGCGATTAATCCACGATCTCCGTCAAGCGGTGCTTAATAAAGAATTTGAGCTGCACTATCAACCGATAGTGACCATGGCGACTGGTGAAGTGCTTAAAGCTGAAGCCTTGTTACGCTGGTTCCATCCGGAGCGGGGCTCGGTGTCGCCGGCGGAGTTTATTCCCGTCGCTGAAGATACTGGGCTAATTGTTGAGATTGGTAATTGGGTATTTGAACAGGCCGCGCGCCAAAGTGCCCAGTGGCGCAAGACACTCGGCGTTGAAATTCAGATCAGTGTTAACAAATCGCCCATTCAGTTCCGTGATGAGGGGGCATTGTTACACAATTGGCTCGAGTTACTGCAACAGCTTGATGTCACGGGGGCGGGCGTTTGTGTGGAAATTACCGAGGGGCTATTGCTTGATGCCAGCATGGGGGTGACCGAAAAACTGTTAGCCTACAGGGATGCGGGCGTACAAGTATCTTTAGATGATTTTGGTACCGGCTATTCATCACTGGCGTATTTGAAGAAATTCGATATCGACTATTTAAAAATAGATCAATCTTTTACTCGCAATATTGATACGGATGAAAACGATCACACCTTGTGTGAAGCCATTATTGTGATGGCCCATAAATTGGGCATGAAAGTCATCGCCGAAGGGGTTGAGACTGAGGCGCAGCGGCAGGTATTGCTCAGGGCTGGCTGTGATTATGGCCAAGGCTATTTATTCTCTAAACCGGTGAGTGCCAGTGAGTTTGCCAGCAAGTATTTGCTGACCTAAACACCTAGGCGAGAACGGTTTATCAAGCGCGCAGCGTTTTTGCCTATAAATCGGCCGCGAATTTTGCTAGACTCCGCGGCCCCATTTAAGGGCATGATGCAGAAAATTAATAATGTTGAAGAGTACAATAAGTCATCTCTTCGATTCGTCTCTTGTTTACTGCGCATTTAGCAATTCTACCGACTAACACCTAAGAGTTCCTATGAAATTTGACACACTCGGCTTATCTTCACCTCTTTTGAATGCGATAACTGAGTGTGGCTATCAGCAGCTCACTCAAGTGCAACAACAGGTTATTCCCCTCGCGTTAGTGGGTAAGGATATTATGGCCTGTGCTCAAACGGGAACCGGTAAAACCGCTGCCTTTGCTTTACCCGTGCTAGAGCAATTAGCTGCCAAGCCTGCCGATAAACCGTTGCTGCGTGCCTTAGTGATGACGCCAACCCGAGAATTAGCGATTCAAGTTTGTGCGAATATTCAAAAATATAGCCAATTTTTGCCCCTCAAAACCTTAGCGGTTTATGGCGGTGCGAATATGAATCCCCAGCGCAAAGGGGTCGAGCAGGGCGTGGATATCCTCGTCGCCACTCCAGGGAGACTATTTGATATTATTGGCCAGTTCAATTTAGATCTGTCCAGTGTAACCACCTTAGTGATTGACGAAGCGGATCGTATGCTCGATTTAGGCTTTGTACGCGACATTGAAAAGGTGAAGCGCCTTATCGCGCCAGTACATCAAACCATGCTGTTTTCTGCTACCTATAGCGATGCGGTGAAGCAGCTCTCCCATAAGATGCTTAATCAACCCCAGTGGGTTAATGTTGCAGAAAATACCACGGCATCGACTGTAGAACAGTTAGTGTATCGGGTCGATAAACGTCGCAAAGCAGAGTTATTATCTGAGCTGGTGGGGCGTAATAATTGGCGCCAAGTGTTGGTGTTCGCCAGTACTAAGGAATGCGCTGAGCATTTATTGCAGGAGTTAACGCTCGACGGCATTAGCGCAGGCGTCTTCCATGGGGATAAAACTCAAGGGGCTCGTAATCGTGTGCTCGATGATTTTAAAGCTGGAAAACTGCGCGTGTTGGTGGCGACCGATGTTGCTGCCCGCGGGCTTGATATTCAGGCGCTGCCCTTAGTGATAAACCTAGAGTTGCCTTTTTTGGCGGAAGATTATGTCCATCGTATTGGCCGTACCGGCCGAGCAGGACTGTCAGGTCGAGCCATTTCATTTGTCAGTCCCGCGGATGATGAAATGCTCGCTGAGATTGAAGCTTTAATTGGCGAAAAACTCCCCGTCACCGTCCAGCCAGGTTACGAAGAAGGCACACCACTTCCGGCGCGTTACCGCGATCTGCCCGTGGTAACCACCAAGACAAAATGGAGCTATAAAGCGCCAAAGGATCGCACTATTGGCAAATCAAGTGCTGGTGGAAAGTCGAGTGAGAGCCAAGCCCGAGCGAGAAAATCCCCTTCCCGTGAAGGTAAATATTCAAAAGATAAAGCTAAAGTTAGTCCATCTCAGCCTCAGCGTTCTGGTGGCAAGCCCCATAGCGGCCACAAACTAAAGTAGTGACTGCCAATTCCCAATCGACCTGAATATAGGTGTTTCAATCCTTGTCAGGTTTTGTGGGGATATTCCTTTATCAGCGCGCCCAAGGCGCGCTTTTTGTTGAGCTTTACGTTGAATATCCCTACACTCGAATGCCCCTAAACGTTGCCAGTTCCCCCGCGAGTGTTGCCCATGATAGTCAAAGCCATTCCCACCAATATCATCACAGGTTTTTTAGGTGTCGGTAAAACATCTTTAATTAAACAGCTACTTAAAACCAAACCCGAGGGGGAGACTTGGGCCGTATTGGTGAATGAATTTGGTGAAGTAGGCATTGATGCGTGTCTTTTAGCTGCAAACAACAGTGGGGTGCAAATTCGTGAAGTCGCAGGTGGCTGTATGTGCTGTGCTGCGGGCGTACCGACCCAAGTGGCTATCAATCAACTGATCGCCCGAGCTAAGCCTGATAGATTGCTGATTGAACCTACGGGATTGGGGCATCCTAATGAAATCATCAAGGTACTCAGCGCCCCCCATTATCAACATGTTATCCGCCTTCAAAGTACCTTGTGCCTTATCGATGCCCGTAAATTAATGGATGAACGCTACCGCGGGCATGATAATTTTATCCAGCAGTTGCAAGTGGCCGATGTGATTATCACAACCAAAACTGATTTATACCCTGAGTTTGAAGCGCTACATGACCAACAATTGGACTTGGAATTAGCTCAGTATCTCAATGCGTTACAACTCGTTGATACGCCAGTTGTGGAGCATAGTGCATCGCAAGGCTTATCAACTCGTTTACTTGAATACCTTAAGCAGCCACGGCGTGATATACCGAGGGCGCCGAGCTACAAAGCCGCTAGCGTGGTGAGCCAACCTCAGAGTTTACTGCTTAATAGCGCCGAAACATTGGGATTACAGGGCGTATTTGCAAAGAGCGTTAGCGAGGATGGTGATTACATTGAACCGCAAGAGAGGGTACGTAAGCAAAATCAAGGTGAGGGCTGTTTTAGCTGTGGATGGGTATTTAATCCTTTACAAGAATTTGATTTTGATAAGTTAATGCAATTTATCTCCGAACAGACTCAAGTGAATCCTACTTTGCTGCGTGTGAAGGCTGTGATGATTACGAGCGATGGCATAGCTGGGATCAATTGGAGCGATGGGGATATGGCTGTCACTGAACTTGATGATAGCCTAGATTCTCGGCTGGAGATGATTGCAACCCAAGATTTGGATTGGGATCGCATCGAGCAGGCTTTGGTTGAGTGTTTAGTTGGTTAATGGAAGACGTTGATTAATCGGTGAGTGTTGAATTAGGAATGGTGACACCTCGCTCTTTTGCCAGTGTAGCCAGTTCCCCACTTTGAATCATATGTTGCATAAAGTGGTCAAAATTTTGCTTAAGTGCTTGAAATTGTGTTGATTTAGGGAAAGCCATAAACCCATCTTGGATATCAATTGTTGGTAGAATCGGTGTTATTGCTTGTGGGATCTTGATTTGCGCGAGCACGGCTTGAGTATTGCGTACATTGGTTGCAAGCAAATCAAGATCGCCGCGGGATAAGCGTTCAATACCGCTTTTTAGATCGGTAAATTCATTGATCGTCAGCTCCTTAGTTCGTTCGGTAAATAAATAGCCGTAACTCCAGCCTTGCATCTTACCTATTCTTAATCTGTTGATGCTGGCATAGCTGCCATCCCAAGATGTGGGACTATTGACTCTGGCATAAAAAACAATTTCATCGCGGTAAAAGGGCTGAGCTGAAAAGGCTAAGCGCTTTTGCCGCTCTTCAGAAACATAGGGACCAATTAAAATATCTGCTTGGCCACGCTCGACCATAGATTGAGCTCGGCGCCAAGGGGTTATTTGATAGTGAATAGTCACTTGTTGTTGCTTGGCAAACCGATTGAGAATATCCACCCCTAAGCCAGTGTATTCACCATTCGATTGTTGTTCAAAAATTTGGCTAAAATGAGTGCCAACGGCAAGTAATTCCTGTGCTTTTACGGGAAAACCTAAGCAAACGAGTGTCAGCAAAATTAACCTTATTAAGGTGTTATTTGATGCCATGGCATTCCTTTGATGGTTGTTAATCCCTATAGGAATATAGCGCAAGTATGGGGAGTGTGTTAATCGAATGGCCGCTCACTCTGGATATTGGCAAATTGTACATTGTTACGTATTCCTATCTGCGCGTACCAGTCCTTCACTTAAGAGCAACTAATCCCGATAATAAAAATATAACTAAATAAATTTATTGATAATTTGCCCATTTGTAAACGCAAGTTTATTGGTTTAAATTTGTATCATTGCCCTCTTTTCTTAATGTGGAGAGGCTTTTATTGTTCAGGCAAGTTCAAGCAAACTGGGTTATGCTGCGCCGCAAACGCATATTTTTGGAAAATAGTGAGTCCATGAAGTTACAGCACATTGATAAAGCCCTTTACCGCAGCAATATGAACCTGTTTATGATGGTCTTAGTCTTGGCCTTAATTATCTGCTCCCTTGGCTTTGGGGCGGGGTTGATTGCACTTTTTGGCGTTGAGGCTGTGCCTGGAGAACCTACGGGGAATTTCCATTGGAATTTACTTGGGGTGATATTGGCGGCATTGCTTTGTAGCGCCATCGTGTATCAGCTAAAAACTCAGCCTTTTTTGAAGGAAATTTATTATGTATGGCAGTTAAAGCAACTGCAAAATCGCATTTACCGTAAGCTGAATAAAATCAAAGCCGCAGCCACGAGCAATGATATAAATGCATTGATTACACTACTGTTTTACTTCACCAGTTTACGACAGGTGTATTTGCTGGATGATAATACGCTGACTTTATCAGCCGTTGATAAGGAGCTAACGCAGGTACAGGAACAGTGTGAAGCTTTAGGATTAACGCTATCGGCTGAGCAATTTGAGGTCGAACTGTTAGCGGGGTTTTAACCTATCTAATACCAATCGTATTAAATATCTGTTCATTCAGCGGGAGTTAAACGGGCTTTAGACAAGGCGAAGGCTTGAAGGCATAGTGGTGCTCTGAACTGATTAGATATTTAATGTGATTGATATAATCATTGAACGATTAAATAACTTATTGAGCTTTAAAAAAGTGAGTGCCTACACACTCACTTTTTTATTGGGATCAGTTAAAGGCGTGCATAACGCGGTTAATCCATTAGTGTGCTGCTTGCTGCGCTCTTTGCAGCGTCAGTAACCACTTACCATAGAAATAAATACCCACCGCTGAAATGGTACCAATCGCCGCAATAATATACCAAGCCATACCGATATTATGGCTGTTGTACAGGAGTTGAGTGAGGTCATGGGCATTTTCGCCAGTAAAGCTCACTAGAGTGGTAAAAGCTTCCCCCTGCGGAATGGCGCTTACATCTGTAGGGCTCATGCCGCGCTCAAGTAATAAGTCGCGTGAAAACAGCTCTTTTGATGCGTAAATTTCATAGAGCTTAGGGCCAAAATAGCCTTCTAGGCCCCAACCAATCCCTTGAGGAAGCATTACAAAGCCAAGGTACATGGCTTTTTTACCTTCGGGGGCAATGTTGCCCATAAACTCGTTTTTCTTCGGGCTAATCATCATCTCGCCAATAGAGAACATGGCAATGGCGAACACAATAAACCAAGCAGCATGGAAGGCGCCGATAAACACAAAGGCTAAAATACTAAGTAAGCAGCCAATTAACATGACGGTAGTAATACGATATTTGGCGGTCAGAGCGGCAACTAAAAAGCAGCTGGTCATAATTAGGCCGGCGTTGAGGTTAAGCATGCCTTCGGGCATGACCTTAGTACCTTCATTATTTAACCCGAGCCAGAATTGTAAAATACCGTTGCTAGTGCCTTCGCTACCAAACAGGCTGGTGACAATCACACTGGTGTCGACCCATTCAGAAATATGGATGGGCAACACATCAAACAGGGAATTGAACAAAAACCAAAAGCCTGAAAACACCAGCATGTAATAAATCACAATCGGCTTTTTCAGCTCATGCCAAGCATCGCGCCACAGGGTTTCTTGCTTTATGTCACCGGATTTAATTTGTTGATTACGGGCGAGGCGTTCGGCTTTACCCGGTTCGGTATAGGTTAATAAAAACAGGAAGTTTAGCGAGATAATCGCGGCGCAAGCATAAAACACATTATCCCAAGAAAGCTGGCGCATATGCACGGCAACCAATGGGCCCAAAAAGCCACCGATATTCACCACTTGGTAAAAAATCCCCCAGGCCATCGAGGTGTTATTGCGGTTGGTGGAGAGCACTAAAGTGCCTTGGATGCCGGGTTTAAATATCCCAGTACCGATGGCGAGTAGTAATGAACCCGATAAAAAGCCCCAAAAGGTGGGGAAAAATGCCATGGTCAAATAGCCCATGATTTTAATGATGGTGGAGCCAAAAATGGTTTCCTTATAGCCGACCCTATCGGATATCCCACCGGTAAAAACGGGCACAAAGGTCTGCATAATGGCCCAAAGAGAAATAATGATGCCATAGTCACTCAGACTAATACCCAAACCACCCGCCGATTCAGGCGCTTTTGCGTATAGGCCCGCACTGGCTTTAACGCCGTAATAAGCAATCCGTTCGACCAGCTCCATGCCGCCCACTAACCAAAAAATATAACTTAGGCTAGTGATGGAGGCCCACATGCCTAACTGCTTGACTTCGCGCAGATCATTCTCTGCATTTGGACTATTGTGACTCATGTCCTTTCCTTTATTATTGTTATTGAATTTAATTGTACTAATTGATTATTAATTAGATAGTTAACTCAATTGTATAGGCAAATAATACCACGATAACTAACCGCTATGGGGTCATTTAAGCCTACACTTTACCTAATTAAGGGTTAAATACCAAAAAGTAGTTAAAAATGATTAGTTTTGCCACAGCTGTTATTTAGTGGTTGCTAAATTGTCGCGGCGGATTGGTAAAAGTGTATTGTCAGTAAGATATTGTGCAGATTCGTTTTTGTGACAACGCAATCGTGCTAATCGGGTTTGGTATTAAGGTAAAATTTAGGTACAATCCTCTGCCGCATTTTTGTTCATCCCTTATTGATTTGTGTAAATATCATCAGAACAAAGCCTGTGCGCCCTGCCTTTCTTTTTTGTGAGACTTGGTTATGACTGCAATTTCCCATAGCGCAACGGATCAACGCCTGCTGCAAGAGCCGATCGCTAAGCTTTTCTGGCGCTATACCATACCGACAATCGCCTCCATGCTGGTGACAGGGGTGTATGTCACAATCGATGGGATCTTCGTGGGTCACTATCTGGGTGAAACGGGGCTTGCGGGCATGATGTTAGCCTATCCCGTCGGCGCGATTTTATATGCCATCGGCGCCATGATTGGCATGGGCAGCGCGGCCTTAGTCTCAATCAACCTTGGGCAAGGCAATGTTGCCAAGGCACGTAAATTACTCGGTAATGCCTTTAGTTTATGTTTATTAGCGGGGGCATTTTTTGCTTTAGTGGGTGGGGTCTTCTCTCGGGATATTTTAATTGCCCTTGGCGCTGAAGGAGAGATTCTCGAAAACGCCAACGAATACTTATTCTGGTATTTTGCGCTATGCCATTTCCCCATCATTTCAATGGCATTTACCACCTTGTTGCGTAATGACGGTCGCCCGTCCATGGTCACCTTCGTACTGATCTTAGGCGGTGTGCTTAACACCTTTTTAGATTGGCTGTTTATTGTGGTGTTTCCCTTTGGATTAGCGGGCGCGGCGATTGCGACCATGCTGTCACAGGCGGTCACCGGACTGCTATGTTTGCAGCATTTTTTTGGCGCGCGTACTCAGCTCAAAATCAACCTCGAGCAGATGAAGCTTAAGCTTGATAACTGCATCAATATCGCCCGTGTTGGATTACCAAGCTTCTTGATGAACTTGTATCTGTCGATTGTGTTAACCTTGCACAACACGGCTTTTTTGTGGGTTGGCGGTCCATTGCACGTGGCGGCATACGGGGTGGTTAGTTATACCGAAGCGTTTTTCTATTTGATTTTTGAAGGTATTGCCCTCGGCACCCAACCCATTTATAGCTTTAATGCAGGAGCAGGGCGGTTTGATCGGGTAAAGCAAGCACGTAATATTGCCTTTAGCATGACCCTACTCACCGCCGCGCTTGGCTTAGTGTTAATTTACTCGCGCCCTGAGTGGTTGGTGTATTTGTTCGCTGGCGATAATCCAAGTCTTACGCCGGTTGCGATTGAAGGGATGCGTTGGTATTTTTGGGGCTTGCCGATGGAAGGCTTGATCTTAGTTGGCGCGAGTTTCTTCCAAGCGATTAATTGTTCAAAACAGGCATCGATTTTAACTGGCGCAAAACTCATACTGATTGCTGCAATTATCTATTGTTTTGCTTGGGCTTTTGGCGTGATTGGCGTTTGGGTGTCGCTCGCGACCTGTAGCACTATGCTGGTGATTTGGATGTTTATCGCCATGCAGCGGCTTAAGGTTAACGCCTAACGATATCTTTATGAGCGAAACCGAGTTAGTACTAGCGTGTCGGCATGCGCTCTGATACATTTCGCTGGTTTAATCCCAGCTTAAAATTAGCTCAGTTTTTAGCGTGTGTTTTATCGATAAAATACCGCTAGCGACTGACGGTAAAAGCCGGTGGATAGGGTAAAATTCTGGGCCGTTCTTTGAGCTCTTCGTATGTTATTTATGTTTTATGAGGCTTTTATGCGCACCGCTGCAGTCATCTCAATGCTGTTGTTTGGCGTGTTAACCAGTGTTAATGCCAGCGCCAAAGATAATGAGTTAGTGTTTGCTAGCGATTTTGAGGGTAACCGCTTATCCCAACCTTGGTCTTGGATCATGGGTTGCCAATTTGATGGGGCAGAGCCCCACAGTGGCGAGAGCGCGTTGCTATGTGCCGAAGGCAATAGCAGTATTGTCAGTAAATACCCCGTGTCCGAAGCGGGGCTGTTGGAGTTTTGGGTGAAAACTCAAAATATCCAAACTCAATACCGGATTAATGTACTCACATCGCCCGTATTAAAACTGGATGCTCAGTGGCAGAATGTGGCGCTTATCGATGTTACTCCTGGCACAAATGAATATTTGGCCCACAGGGTATCGATTGACGATCCGAGCCGCCAATATATTCGCCTCGATATCGAAGCCATTAATGGCCCTATCAGTTTGGATGACTTAACCCTAGATAAAATTCGCTTGGATATTGCCCTGCAAAAAAACGAGCAAAAAATCATTGGCGGCATTTTAGATAAGCTTAAAGAAGACAAAAACTACGAGGTTCAGGCTGAATCTTTTAGAACCCTAGGCAAAAACTACGCCGCCCAGCTCGAAAGCCAAAGACAGTACCTTGAGTATTCTAATGCGATTTATTCCAGTATCACCTTTGTATTGGCGACCTCTGAGCGCAACAAGATGTCTAACCCTTTGGGTTATAACACCTTTCGGTCGGTATTAACTGATGCTAAGCGGATTGCGTCGCCCATTCAGCAGGCGCGTTTAGGCTCTATGGTCAAACCCTTTGGTGATTTAGCCACAGCGACCCTAAATGTGGTGAGTGCTGGTGCCTATTCAGCCTTTGCTGAACCCTTTAAATCCTTCCTTGCTGCCACCTTTGACCGCTCAAACTACGACAACAGCGATTTAAGTCGCAGTGATAAAAAGTTTGCCGAGGAAAACGGCCTTAAGATTTACCAGCAGGCCGAACGCTTTATGGCCGAAATCGAGAAAGAGCTGCAACAAGTAACGGCTCTCGATAATGATTTAGTCAGTATGCAGAAGAACTTAGACAATTTCCGTAAGGATTTGGACAAGCATCTGCGCAGCTACCTGCAACATGCCAGCATTGCCCGCACACCCGAAAATTACAGCAAGGTGATGAGCAAAGATGAGCAGACACGCTCGGAAATAATGGCCGATGTGAATACCAATATCAGCGCCAAAGCAGAAGCCTTACTTGCCTCTAATAGTAATGCTGAGCTGGTGCAATACATGATTAAAACGACTGAAAAAATGGATGAGTTTCAGGAGTTTAAAGAGCGTTTTAATCAAATCACCTCAGCGATGTTAACCTTTTACGACCGCTTTGAACGCTCGATTGCCGCCGAGCAAAATCCCTTTACCGACCCAAGTGATAGGGCGGTATGGGAGCAACATGCTCAAAGTGCACGCAATTATATTCGTCAATCGAAGGAAGCCTTTACTAAAGCCTTTATGTAGCGACTTGTTATAGAAAGGTTTACTGGGCTTGTTCATCACAATGGCAGCGAAGTTTTTTCGCTGCCATTTTTAATATGCGCAATATTACCAAAGCGATCGTTTAATAAGCCATTTTAATCTGAGCGTGTTGTAGGCAAACCGAAAGTACATTATGTTGTTGATTTAGAATAGCGAGTTGTTTGGTTTTATTAGTGATGGAGTCGTTGACATGGAGTTTCAGGCAATCCCAATTATGCGGATTTTTGATGAAGACAAAGCCAAAGAGTTTTATCTTGGCTTTCTTGGCATGGAGTTAGATTGGGAACATCGTTTTGAAGAGGGTTACCCCATTTATATGCAAGTTTCGCTTGGCGATTTTGTTTTACACCTAAGTGAACATTCCGGTGACTGCACGCCTGGCAGTAAGGTTTTTGTTAATGTCAGCAACCTAGATAAGCTTTTTACACAAATTACTGCAATACCATACAAATATAATAAGCCAAGCATTGAAGAGGCAACTTGGGGAGCAAGGTGTTTCACTGTGACAGATCCATTTTCAAACAAGATATTGTTTAATGAATCATCAGAGACATAACAAAAATATGTTATTTCCAGCAAACAGTGCTGGCTGTGACGTCAAACCGCCGCGTAACTTTTCGCGTTCAATCTGGGCGTTAATGATATGAATATCGAACGCACATTTTTCTATTACGAAAAAATTAGAAAACAACAAGCTAAAATGATCGCATTTAATATGCTATTTTTGCCCGTTATCCTCTGGCTTATTTTGATATTGATTCCAAAAAATAATCCTTTTTATAACCAATTTTTGTTTTACGTAAAATATATTGCTGTGACTTCTGAGCTTGTAATGTTGTCGCTAGCAGCATGGTTGCTTACTCATCCTGCGAAATTTTATATCAAGCTTACAAACTCCGAGTTCAGCTCATTTCATCCGACTTTTAAAGAGTGCACGTTCAGCGTAAATCCACAAGACATTATTGAAATTAAGCAAAGCACAGATATAGGTGCAGACGCTAGCCTCATTTCTGTGAAAATTAATAATGGTTCATCAGTTTTATTGAGTCCTAACTATCCATATAAGCGAAGTGAACTATACGATGCATTGCGATTAGTTAATCCAAATATAAAAACGCCCAAGAACACTTGGTTGTTCCCATATAAAAAGTAAAAAATCAATTTTTGACAGGCTTATCTTAAAAATGGGATGTCATGTCCTGCAACTCACTGTAATCCTGCTTATCTAAACCAATCACTGCCCATTTGTTCTATTGGGTGGATTAGCACGTCTTAAATACACCATTTTTAAGGCAAAACTGGATAAGGCAAAACTGGACATATATGGACGTTCCCGGTGAGTCAAGACAATACTCTGCTCACCGAAAAGGCAAAACTGGACACCCATCTTTAATAGCGCTGCGGTTAACCTCCGACTATGCTTTGGTTAAGCATTAAACAAGGAGGTTTGTATGCCGCGCCCTCGCAGAACCCAGATAAGTCTTGAAGACACGCCTTATTACCATTGTTGTAGCCGCGTTGTTCGCCGTGCATTTTTATGTGGCGATGATGCCTATTCTGGTAAAAACTATGACCATCGTCGTGGTTGGGTAGAATCGCTACTGTTTGAACTTGAAGCGGTTTTTGCTATTGATGTGGCAGCGTTTGCGGTGATGTCGAATCATCTGCATCTGGTGCTGCGAGTCGATATCGACAGTGCCAATCGTTGGACTGACCGCGAAGTACTTGAGCAGTGGCATAAGTTGTTTAAAGGCGATGAATTAACGCAAAAATTCGCCAAAGGTGAGTTAGTTGAAGCCTATGAGGTCAGCAGATTAAAGCATTCCATCGCTCTTTATCGCAGTCGTTTGTGTGATATTTCATGGTTTATGCGCTGTTTGAATGAACCTATCGCAAGGCAAGCAAATCAAGAAGATAACTGCACAGGTCGCTTCTGGGAGGGGCGGTTCAAATCCCAAGCCCTACTCGATGACGCCGCTGTATTAGCTTGTATGACTTACGTCGATTTGAATCCCATTAGAGCGCAACTCGCTGATACACCAAAACAATCCGACCATACCAGCATTCAGCTACGTATTCGGGCCGCATTAAAAGGCGAGCAGCCGAGCAATCTACTGCCTTTTATTGGTAACGAGTGCGACAACCAACCCAATGGCATTGCGTGTGCCTTAACGGATTACCTTCAATTAGTGGATGATACTGGCCGAATTATTCGCAACGATAAACGTGGATACATCAGTGAAAATAGCGCCAAAATACTGACAAGATTAAATATCCCCCATGACAATTGGCTCAAGCTGACCACCGAGTTTGGCAAGCTATTTCATGGTCCGGTGGGTACACTGCAAGAACTCACTGATTACTGCGAGCATCTAGAAAAGCGACGACGGCACTTTGCGTCAAGCTGCCAGCACTTGCGCTGCAACTGACAACGACTTATATAACTTCGAAAATAACCCTTGCTGAGTATCTCCTAAGAACTGGGATGATTTACCTCGTCTGAAATACACCATTTTTTAATGAATTAGTGCTATTTTTTGCCTCAGAAGCTGCCCCTACGGCTTTTGATGACTCTCATTTAAGCAATTTTAACTCGTACAAGTTGTAGACAAATCGAAAGTGCATTATGTTGTTGATCTAAAATGGATGGCCGGATTTTTCTCCGGAATTAGGTCATCAAGGCTGTGACTTGCTAGCAAGTCTTGGGGGAATGCCATGGCAACCTCCTACCATTTAAGCGATATCCTTCAGCAGCACTTAGCCCACTATCAACAGCAGCATAAACTGACCGAGCAGCAAGCTTTGGTCTGCCAGCATATTCAACAGTGTCGCACGCAAACCTTAGGGATGCAGCACTGGCGTTGTGATACTTGCCAGTATGAGCAGCAGGTGTGTTGCTCCTGTGGTGACCGGCATTGCCCTCGTTGTCAGGGAAGGCAGACGCAAGCGTGGATTGCTACGCAGCAGGCGCAAGTCTTGCCTTGCCGCTATTTCCATTTGGTTTTTACCTTACCCCACGAGTTGAACATCTTGGCGCACTATGCTGCCAAGCCGCTCTATAGCGCGTTGTTTGAATCGGTGTGGCAGACGCTGGCGCAGTTTGGCATGAAACGGAAACACCTTCAGGGTCAATTGGGTTGCACTATGGTGCTGCACACGTGGGGGCAGACCTTGAGTCAACATATCCACTTGCATTGCTTAATCCCTGGTGGGGTGGTGACGTCAGCGGGAGATTGGCATGGCGTGAAAACGGATTATCTGTTTCCGGTTAAAGCCTTGTCCACCGTGTATCGGGCTAAGCTATTACGGGCACTGCGACAACATGAGCTGGCTATTCCAGCGGCTGAAACCTTAATGGCAAAGCCGTGGTGTGTTTACAGCAAAGCGTGTCTAAGCCGCGCCGAAACCGTGGTGGAATACCTTGGGCGTTATACCCGTAAAGGCATGTTGCATGAATCAAGAATTGCAGAAGTGACCGCAGACCATGTCCGTTTTAACTACAAAGACTATCGTGACGGTCAGCAGCATAAGCAAATGTGGCTAAGCTGTGATGAGTTTATCCGCCGTTATTTACTGCATGTGTTGCCCAAAGGGCTGATGCGAGTGAGACATTTTGGTTTTCTTGCCAATGCTTGCCGCCGCAAAAAGCTGGCGCTCATCCTGCGGCAACTACGTAAGCCGCAGGTGGTATTGGCGAGTCCTTTGGTTAAGAAGGACTGTTTGTGGTCATGTCCGCAATGCCAGTTAGGTCATTTGCAGTTTATTGGGTTGATAAGACCGCAGTCGGTAGTGATGATAAACAGCCAAGGTCAGCCAGTACGTATGTCAGGATAACCACGCCCTCAAGACGTAGCGTAACCGACAGCGAAAAGCAGCCAGCCTTATGGGGTTAAGCCGATGAGGGGATAGGGTATGAGTGTCAGCCTGAATCTGGGGCCAAAATGCTGTCAACCAAGGTCAACAATCAGTCAGAAGTGAGTGTAAAAGAATGAGAAAGCAAAAACGATATCAAGTGATTACCCTCCAAACTGTATAAAAAACCGCTACCGCAAAAAAACAAATTCCTATAGCATCATTTATACCAATTGACATGGATGTGGCAGCGGCCAAGTCCAACAAGCGATTTATGCCCTGCAAACAGCGCTGCGCATAAATACTAAGACGTTAGGTGTTTTAATGAAGCAATCTGAGTCTGACAAACTTTTGAATAAGATATTAAAAGAAAAATCAAATCGTTTTGGTTGGAAATTCAGCCGCGGCTTCGTCTTCAAGAAAGATAAGGCTTTATTTTTCACGATCTTAATTACGGGCCAGCCGAAGACAAAAAGGCTATCTTGGTCTATGAGCTTTAAGCACTATGATTTTGATGAAGTATTTTGGGATGTCGTTAAGCTGCCGGAGAACAAAAAACAACCGCTTAGTTTCCGGGCTTGTGGAGCTTGGGTGGCACCCAGTATGGAAATTCAAAGTGGCAATGTAACACTGAACAAATGGGAAGAAGAAACCATATCAGAAGAAGTAACTAATATTTTTGAGCTGCTTTCTCCCATAAGTGTTGAAGTGGCAAATACCAGTACCACTTACAAAAGCAACCTTCTAGTCTTGGAGAATTTCTTTTCGCAGTTAATAAGTAAACACCCAAATGCAATCCGAACTGTATGGGTCGAGAAACTCTTAACTTGCTTACTCGAATCCCAGCTTGATGAAGCTAAAAAAATAGCTAATGCAAGAATAGAATCAGGTGATTCAGGTGGTTTCAATTATGCGGGCAGCTCGTTTTATCAATTGGCAAGCGAATACATTGATGCAGCCGAAAAAACCTAACAATTCGTTCAAGTGGACCGCGCTAAGCGCGGCCAATTAACTCCAGCGTTAGTTGTCGTAGAGATGGAGCGTTGTACATGTTTAAGAAGTTTATTTTTTCGTTAGTTATGATTGCGTCTCTTACTGGTTGTAGTGCAACAGGCCCCAAATTTACTCAAACGGAAGCGCCCGAGGTAAATAAAGCTAAAGTGTACTTTTATCGTCCTTGGGCCATGCTAGATGGCGCCGCAGCTCCTACGGTACAGATAAATGGGGTAGATAGTTTTGAAATCAGTAATGGCGGCTTCCATGTATTGGACCTTAATCCAGGTAACACTATAATCGCAGTCAAAGAGGGCGGCATTATGTCCAACTGGCGTGCCGGATCATTGCAAATCTCCTTCGATGTTCAAGCCAATAACATTTATTTTGTTCGCCTAACTGCCGAGCTTGCTAACGCAGCTTATCTTGGAGGCGTGGCCAGTATTTCTGGTAATTATTCGCTTGGGTTAGTTAACCCAGAAACTGCAGCTAAAGAATTGAGTGAAACCAAGAAAAACTAACAAGGCAAGTCAGCATCGCACCTTCGGTGCTGGACTCGCTAACGCTCGCAGTTGCTTGCGGCGTTATGCAAAGAAGAGGAAACTAATGACCTATAAAGTTCTATGGAAAGAATTGTGGCTGAGCCTATCAAAATACATGGCTATCGCAATCACCATCCCAGTTCTAATTGTTTTTGCAATTCGTTATGTAAAGTATGGCTTTGACTTTGGTGCAGCATTTCCTCATTTGAACCTGATCAACTCCTTAAAAATAGGTTCTGGAATTGTCTTATTTTGTATTGTCTTCGCATGGCTTATTGTTCTGGTCTAATCCCATCGGACACTTAATTTTGAGACAGTATGGTCAATAAATTAAGAGGTCTATATGAGTCTGAAAAAATCACATAAGAGTTATCCGCAGGCATTTAAAGATGAAGCCGTCTTGATGGTGCTGGAGCAAGGTTATAGCGTTGCCGATGCGGCAAAGTCTCTTGGAGTTAGCACGAGCCTGCTTTACAACTGGAAGGAAAAACACGAAGCCCTGCAACAAGGCATCACCTTAGAAGAGTCTGAGCGTGATGAGTTGAAGCGATTGCGTAGAGAAAACAAAGAATTACGCATGGAGAAAGAAATTCTAAAAAAGGCAAGCGCCTTCTTTGCGAGAGAAATGAAGTAAGATTTCGTTTCATCAAACTGCAATCTCACCTGTTTCCCATAACACTGTTATGTCGAGTAATGAGTGTCAGTAAGTCAGGCTATTACGATTGGCATAAACGCCCTGCAAACGTGATAAGCGTTGAAACACTGAAGCTTTATCGCCTTGTTCGACAGCTATTTAAGCAAAGTCGAGGCAGCTTAGGGAATCGTGAAATGGTGAAGAAATTGCGCAAGGAAGGCTACCAGGTTGGTCGCTATCTCGTTCGTAAAATTATGCACCGCCTTCGACTCAAAGCAACCCAGCGATGTGCTTACAAGGTGACGACACAGCGAAAACACTCAGATGCAGTGGCTGATAACCTGTTAAACATGAACTTTAATCCAGTATCGGCTAATCAGGTCTGGGCGGGTGACGTGACCTATTTAAAGACGGGTGAAGGCTGGATGTACTTAGCTGTGGTGATGGATTTATATTCACGCCGGATTGTGGGATGGCGCATAGACAAACGCATGACCACAGATTTGATATCCAAGGCATTAATAAAAGCCTACAACCTGCGACAACCAGCGCGAGGGCTGGTATTTCACAGTGACCGAGGCTCGCAATATACCAGTAAACAATTCGGTAGGCTGCTATCGAGCTATGGTATCCGAGCCAGCATGGGTGATGTGGGTGCGTGTTGGGATAATGCCGTTGTTGAGCGATTCTTTGGTAGCTTGAAACACGATTGGATTTTTAAAGTTGCTCAACCAACAAGGGAGTTTATGAAGCAAGATGTGACGGCTTACATCAAATATTACAACTTGGAGCGACTTCATTCTGCTAATAACGATCTGTCACCTGTAGAGTTTGAGAATTCTCAAGTAAAAGTGTCCAGTTTGGGTTGACCAGTACACACAGCCTTGTGGGTTGGAATGGCCAAAATCACTATTAGCAATGGCACAATTCAGGGGAGAAACTATTGGGGCTTTAAAAATAGCTTCCCATTAGCCGAATCAGTTTCATCATATAACTTTAGCAATAATGGAATTAATGCCATTGTTCTTGTTAGTAGAAACAGTGGGAAAATTTACATCTCAGTTCATACTGAGAAATTGAATGAGCTACTTGAATTAATTGAACCATTTATACTTAAAAACAATGAAACAAATGCATAACAAAGTGCTGCAACTCGCGCACTGCGTGCGCTGGACAGTTTGTAAGTTGCGGCTTTGTGGTTTTGCTGCGCAAAAGTATTCCACAAAACCACAACTTACAAACTGCCGTTGAGCACGGCGTTAGCCGTTAATCGGGTTTTATAGTTTTTGGCAGGTTTAGCAGCCAACACACCAGGGAGGTGGCTTTGTTCGGGCAGTTCGTTGCTCGGGTAAAGTGCAAACGGAAATTGCGTTCTTCGTTTCCCTTCTGGTAGTTTGGTGTTCACCAATTATTTACAGGTTCTGCTCAGCGCTTTATGGCAGCCAAGCTGCAAAAGTCAGCTGTTTGCGGGGTAAGTTTTAAATTTGCACATGCGGCGTTGTTGGTGTTTTCGCGTTGCCCTTATCCGGGCTCTCGGCTAACAAATCGCGGCACTTGCGGCCTTCGGCCGCAGCGACGTCAACTGCGATGCAGTTGCCGCGCGTGCGCTCAGCGTTAATCCATAGAAATTTTTATCCGAAATTCACCTGATACAACCGATGACCTGACACGCATTTGTCCATTAGCTTTTTACGTACATATAGCAAATGGATAGTTAAAATTGGCATTGGGGCTCCAGTGACCGTCGGCGACATGGAGGTCGCCGTCGAGCCTATAAGGACATATTCACGGCGAGTCACTGGAGAAACAATGACAATAAACTTGTTGAGCAGATAAAATGACTATTTAGCTTTTGAACCAAAGCGTTTTATCTACACATTCATCCCAACAAAAAGCCGCCCATTAAAGACGGCTTTTGTAGGTTTAACCTCTTAGCAATTAAACCAGATACACATTTAAGCTGCAGGCACCGTGGGCGCCGACGACGAGGGCTTGCTCGATATCGGCGGTTTTTGAAGGGCCTGCGATAAACACGCCAAACTCGCCTGCATCTAAGGTCACTTCTTTCGCGGCCTGATGCATATTTGGCACAATTTTATGGATGGGTAAGGCTAAGATCAGGTTTTCACAGATAAAAGGTGTCACTCTGTGGCCGAGATTCTTATTGTTTACCCAAATGGCACCATTTTCGGCAACACCTACATCCCCAGGAATAACCGCATAATCGATATCCCTGAGCTCGTGAGCCGTTGGTGGCACATCACGGTTTGCCGTGACGCCCTCAACGAGGGAGATAACTTGTAAGCCTTGGGCAATCAGCTCATCCACTTTGGCTTGCAGTGCCGCAAGGCCGCCTTCGCGGTGCAGTGTGCCCGCCACGGTTTTAAGATTGGTTTCAAACTGGCCAACCAGATCTTCAACCCTCGGGGCGACATCGATGCTTGGCATAGGATGGTTTGTTAAAGCCGACAGTTTGAGCGCATTGAGAATTTCGTGCTTACTAGACATCTTATAGGCTCCTGTGTTTCTTAAACCAAGCTTCGAAGCTGGAGTTGGGGGCGACGGGCAGCTCACGGTATTTACCCCAAGCTCCGCTAAAGGGTTTGAGCAGACTGCCGGGCAGAATGCGCAGTGCGGTGCGGGCCGCGCCCATAGAGCAATTGAGCAGAGTCGTGCTAGCCATAAATTTACCCACTAATGGCATATAAGCATTTTTGCCATAAGGGAGTTTTCCTGCTTCGGCCTTAAGGCGTCGATGGTGGTGAATAATCTTATCGAGCGGCACCTTAGTCGGGCAGACATAGGTGCAGCTGCCACACAGAGTACAAGCCCAAGCGATGGAGTTGGTATTATCATGGGTGGCACCCACGGCAATCCCAATCGGACCGGGAATGGTGTAGTTATAGCTGTAACCACCGGAGCGGCGATATACCGGACAAGTGTTAAGGCAGCCACCACAGCGAATACATTTTAATGATTCGGCAAGGATTTTATCCTTCATCATCTCGGTGCGGCCATTATCGACGATAATCACGTGCATCTCACCATCGACCTGTGGGCCACGGTAGAAGGCGCTGTAGGTCGTCACCGGTTGGCCGGTCGCATTGCGCGCGAGGGTACGCAGCAATACCGCTGCGCTGTCGATATCGGGGACAACTTTGTCGATCCCCATCGAATGCAACTGTAATTTGGGCAGGTTAGCGCCCATATCGGCGTTACCTTCGTTGGTACAAACGACCACGGCGCCCTTATCGGCAATCGCCATGTTTACCCCTGTCATGGCGGCATCGGCGCTGAGGAATTGCTCACGCAAATGGGCACGGGCGGCACGGGTTAAATACAAGGGATCGGACTCGCCAGCCTTAGTGCCTAATTTGTCATGAAACAGATCGCCCACTTCCTCTTTTTTCATGTGGATAGCGGGGACCACAATGTGCGATGGCGGCATTTTCGCGAGCTGAATAATCCGTTCACCTAAGTCGGTATCAATCACTTCAATCCCACGTTGCTCCAAGTAAGGGTTGAGGTGACATTCTTCGGTGAGCATGGATTTAGATTTAACTAATTTTTTGACCTTATGGCTGGCTAAGATCTCGTGCACGATGCGGTTGTGCTCGGCGCCATCTTTTGCCCAATGCACTTTGATGCCGTTGGCAAGGCAATTTTGCTCAAAGGTTTCAAGGTATTGTGCAAGATTGGTTAAGGTATGCAGTTTGATTTCAGAGCCCAACTGACGCAGTTGCTCCCACTCGGGTAAGCTGCCAGCGGCGCGATCGCGTTTTTCCCTCAATAGCCAAAGGGCTTTCGAGTGCCAGTCAACTCGGGTTTCATCGCGGCAGAAAATATCGGCCTTATAGGCGTGAACCTGTGAACCCATTGCCTCGTGATTATGCTGATATGCCATAGTGGGTCTCCTAGAGCGCGGCGTTAAGCACTTGCGCTATGTGACGAATTTCAATCGGCAGTTGCTGTCTGCGGATCAAGCCGTCGAGGTGTAATAGGCAGGAAGGATCGAAGCCGACCACATATTGTGCGCCTGTTGCCGCATGGGCTTGGGCTTTATCTTTGCCCATCTTAGCGGAAACGGCTCCTTCATCGACGGCAAAAGTACCACCAAAGCCACAGCATTCATCGCGACGGTCTGGATAGACAATGTCGATTCCGGCGATATTGGCGAGCACAGCTTCAACTTTGTTGAATCGTGGACCCATTTGTTCGCTTGGCGTAGCAAGGCTGAGCATACGAATGCCGTGGCAGCTGAGTTGCAGACTGATCTTATGGGCAAAAGGCTTGTTAAAGGCTGGAATGGGGGCGATATCGTGAAGGAATTCGGTCAGTTCATAGAGTTTGTTGATAACGGCTTGGGCTTCTGGGCTGTTATCAAACTCATGGAAGTTTTCTTTGGCGGCCACTAAACAAGAAGCGGCAGGGCAAACTATGGCATCACATTCCACACCTTTGAAGGCATTGAGTAATTTCAGGGTGGTACTGCGTGCTGCATCGAAGCAACCCGAGTTGGTCATCGGTTGGCCACAGCAAGTTTGGCCTGCGGGTAGAATCACTTGGTGTCCGAGTTTTTCCAGTAATTCCAACGTGGCAATGGCCACATCTGGCATCATTTGGTTAACGAGACACGGGATGAAAAGGGCGATTTTCATTGTGCTTTCTCTTTCTTGTGAGTGAACGACATTGCCTTGCAGTGTGAGCCCAAAGTCCACACTAATGCTAAGGTAGTTGATCCAATATAGGCTTATCCGAAGTAAATAAGTAGCCCTAATTTAGTAAATGAGCTAGTAGATTTTTGCAAAAATGAGAAGAATTTAACAATATGATTTTAAATAGTTAATTTTGATTTTATTTTGAGATTTATTTCTTTAACTTTGCAAACTTGTCGATAAATGAGAATAGTTGTCTTCTAAAGAAAAACGGGGCTATCTTTAGCCCCGTTTGGTCAGTGTTTTAGCGGCTGCACTCTTCGAGCAAATACGCTAAGTGGCGGTAGGAAATACCACTGTGCTGAGTCAAACCGACCTCGCACATCCGGTTAGCATAATAGCCTTCCTTAACCTCAACTGGGATTAACTTTTTAATATTACGCAGAGCACTGGCATTGATTTCAGGCTTGTATAAGCCTTTTTCGCCGGCGTAGCCACAGCACTCTATGCCAGCAGGTTTGAGTACTTGTGCAGAGCAAGCATTGGCAATCGCTTGCATCTTGGGCTCTAACTTCATCTTGCGAGCGCTACAACCTAAGTGCAGAGCCACATTGACCTTTTTGTTGATGCTCAACTTATCCAGCAGTTTGTCGTGCATAAACTCAACAAGGTCAGTAATTTGTACCTGTGGGTTACCCGTGAGGGTGCGATAGGTACAAGACAGGGCATCGACTAATACTGGGATCTTGCCGCCATTGCTCATCTTGCTGAGCACATCGATAAGCTCTTGGCGTTTTGCGTCGGCATTTTTAAAGTCGCCTTTCGATTCCCACATTTGGCCGCAGCATAAATCGCGGGTCTTTTCTGGGGTGATCACATTGTAACCTGCGCGTTCAAGCAGCGTCACGACGACTTCTGGCAAAGTACGATTATCAGGATCTTTCGGGGTTGGACCAAAGGTACGGCCACCACAGGCAGGGAAGTAAACCACAGTTTCTTGGCCTGCTTTGGCTGGGGATGGCTTAGGTAACTTGCCGCCTTTGGGGAAGTCTGGATTCCAATAGGGCACTTCTTTAGAAATCAAACGGCCCGTTTTCATCAGTGCGTTAGTAATGCCATCGCCAGTGATTTTATGGATAACGCCAAGTACATCAAAGCCCGTACTGATCACTTGGTTGACGGCACCAAAATGCTTGGCTTGGAAATCCAATACTTTTTGCTCAGTGGTGCTGATATAAGGCGTGCGTAGTTTACGCACCAACTGACCCATGCTGTTATCGACTGGGCAGGCGATAGTACAAAGCTGACAGGCGGCGCAGGTATCAATCACATCGTACTTGGCATCGGCGCGCATTTTGGCTGCCGCGGCTTTGTCACCGGACTGCTCTAAACGCTCAATTTCACGCAGAGTCGCAATCCGCTGCCGTGGTGAGAAGTTGAGTGCCGATGTTGGGCAGGTTTTTTCACAGAAGCCACATTCAATACACTTATCGACAAAATCATCAACTACAGGACAGGGCTTGATATTTTTAACGTGGATATTGCTATCGTCATTAAGAATAACACCTGGGTTTAGAATGCCCTGAGGGTCAAATACTTGTTTGATGTTTTTCATCAAAGTGTAAGCATCTTGTCCCCATTCTTTTTCAACGAATGGCGCCACCGCACGACCAGTACCGTGCTCAGCTTTCATCGAGCCGTTGTACTTGTTAATCACCATATCGGCAATATCGTCCATAAAGGCATGGAAACGATCGATATCGGCCTGAGTGGTGAAGGCGGGGGTAATGATAAAGTGGAAGTTACCCGCCAGCGCATGGCCATAAATACAGCCTTCTGGGTAGCCATGTTTATGGAAAAGCTCAGTGATATCGTGCGCAGCCGCGGCCAGATGTTCAAGTTCAAAGGCTACGTCTTCGATAATGACCGAGGTTCCCTTTGGACGTTCACCACCGACAATCGGGAAAAGCCCTTTACGCATCGCCCAATATTTGTCATAAACCGCGGGATTGGTACTGAATTCCATTGGACGGATGAAGTCAAAACCAGCCAGTTTTGCAGTAACATCTTGGGTATAATGTTCGAGCGTTTGAGCATCATCTGCACGGGATTCAATCAGTAGAATCGCTGATAGGGCAGGTAGTTCTGACAACCAATCGGGCATGCCAGGCTTGCCCGTTACGGCTTTAATGGATGGCCAGTCGAGGAGTTCTGCCGCAGAAACACTTTCACCATTAATCAGTGGAATGGCACGTGCCGCATCTTCCATATTATGGAAGACGGCCATGGCCGAGGCTTTAAATTTAGCTTCATTTACAGTGTGATAAGTGACTTCGTTAATGAAAGCTAACGTACCTTCCATCCCGACCATTAAGTGGTTAATGATGTCAAATGGGTCGGTAAAATCGATTAATGAGTTAATACCGTAGCCAGTGGTATTTTTGATGGAATACTTTTTACGAATGCGCTCGGCCAATGCGCTGTTATGGCGAGTCAGATGGGAGAGTTCACTCAGGTCTTGGAGTAGTTTTCCGTGGGTCTTGGCAAACTCAGCTTTAGATTTTTCACAGCCAGTATCAAGTTCAGTGCCATCGGCAAACAAAAGTTTTGCCGATGCGATGGTTTGGTAACTGTTTTGCGCCGTACCACAACACATGCCTGAAGCGTTATTGGCAACAATCCCGCCAATTTTTGCCGAAGCAATAGTCGCAGGATCGGGGCCAATTTTGCGATTCAGTGGCGCAAGTACCGCATTGGCGTCTGAACCAATAACGGCCGCGCCTAAGGTGATTTGTTTCGCATCGCTACTGACTTCAATCTTTCTAAAACCATCATGGCCAAGGATAAGCAAAATACCCTCACCAATTGCTTGGCCTGATAAACTGGTTCCTGCCGCCCTAAATGTGACGGGCGCATTATGCTTGCGGGCAACGGTTAAGGTGAGTTTTACCTGTTCTAAGGTTTCGGCATGGACAACAACTTCAGGCACGATTCTGAAGTAGCTGGCATCGGTAGACCAAGCAAAACGGCGGACGGGATCATCCGTCACTGGACGATCACCTAATTGCGTTCTGAGATCATTGATGACCTCTTTGTAGTTAATCGACATAACATCACTCTCTTTATCATATAGAAGAAAGTCGAAGTCACCCGGCGTGACTTCGAACAAGATGGTTTAGAATCCACCCCAAAGTGTTGCGATTGTGCCCGCTAATAGGGCATAGCCAATGGCAACTGGCATGGTTTTACGAATAATTTCAGATTCTCTACCTGCCATACCCACTACCGTTGCAGCGGCAACCACGTTCATTACGCACATCATATTACCAGCGTTTGCACCGATACCTTGTAGTGCCAATACCAGCGTGTGGTTCATGCCAATATTGTCGGCCACACTGTATTGTAGACTGGAGAACATCATGTTTGAGAACGTGGCCGAACCTGATAAGAAGGCACCAAAAATCCCCACAATAGGCGCCATCCAAGCCCACACAGCGCCCATAGAACTTGCCAACATATCTGCTAAGGCTACTGGCATCGACGCAAGACCTGCACCATTCGCGCCTGAGTTTAAGAAGATTTTCACCATAGGCACTGATGCACCTAATGAAATAATGGTAGGTAACATAGACTTGCATGAAACGCCGATGGATTGCTTAATCGCAGGGCTTTTCATTTTGAACAGGAAGAAACCTAGAATACACACGGCAACAAAGAAGGCGCCTGGTGCATATAGCGTTGCGAAGCTTGCTTTAAGCTCAGTGCCCAATAAACCTGTCCAGTTAATGTTAAAACCAGATAGCCAAGCTTTGAGTGGCGCAACAGTACGTGATAACACTAACAGCGCCGCCATGATGATGTAGGGAGTCCAGGCGGCAATTTGTGAAAACTTAGCCGTGGTTTCGAGTTTTACACCATCTTGATTATCATTTTCGGCAAAGTCATTCCAAGGTGTTTTAGGCAGCAAATATCCCTTACGCGCAACAGGGATCACCATTGCCATACCGATTAATGCACCGATAACCGATGGAAATTCTGGGCCTGCAAGGTAGTTAATGATCCAAGCGGGGACAGTAAAGGCAAGACCGGAGAAAATCGCAAATTTCCAAATGGCTAACCCTTCCTTAAAGGACTTATTGCGACCAAAGAACCCTGTCAGCATGGTCACCATGACAAGTGGAATTAATGTTCCTGTGATTAAGTCGATAGTGATCATATGCATTACGATATATCGCGCGTAACCAGCATAGGTACCGCCATGGGCTGCAAACTGCTCCGCCGCCATGCTTACGCCACCTTGAATTAGCCCCTGTTCCATTCCAAAAAGTACGGGTAGACCAATAGCACCGAAGGATACGCAGGCTGAGTCGGCAATCAACGCCACAACTGCAGCTGCAACAGGTGGGACGCCGAGCAAGACCAGCAGAGGTGCACCAATGGCTGCGGGAGTACCAAAGCCAGCACTACCTTCGATAAAGGCACCGAATAACCAGCAGATAATGATCACCTGAACGCGGGCATCGGCACTGATATTCGTAAAACCTGCGCGGATAGTATCCATCGCACCTGAATATTTTAGGGTATTTAGCAGGAATACAGCGCCGAAGATGATGGTTAAGGGGGTGATCGCTGACAGCAGTCCTTCAACAACGGATGCGGCCAATAGAGTGGTATCCATTTGCCAAATAAACACGGCGGCGATAGCCGTAACTACCATAGAAATAGGCATAGCTTTTGACGCTGGCATTCTCAGTAATACAAGAAAGATCATTACACTGAGCACTGGCGTTAAGCTGGCGAAAAGTTGGAGTATTGTCATGCTTGCCTCTACATAAAGTGGTCTGTCTTATTTTTTTATAGGAATCTAATTAGTGTTTCTATGTCGGAACTTATGGCGGATAAACCAGCTGTATTCACTACTCTTTACCGCTGTAACGACATTCTGTAGTGTGTACTAGACGCTATTCGGGGGCGAACTTATATGATCTAGATCATTTTGGCTGCTGTATGAAATGCTAATTTACAGTGCTGCGGGAGGCTTCTCTCATGGGATTTTCTTAACTGTGATCGGTGTCACTTAAAGAGTGGGGTATATATAACTCCATTCAAATATTTTTTTAAAAAACATGTCAGATAGTTATAAAAAAGGAAATTTTCATTAAATTAGCTATCAGTATTGCAATTAACTGATCCATTTATTTCATTAATGAGTGTTTGATGATTTTTTAAGACAATTTTAAGCTGTGATTCATATCACTCACATTGTATTTGTTGAGCGGAGTGATTTTAAGGGGTAAGTATAAATTTTTGATAATTAAGGGTATTTTTGTTTTTTAGCTGCAGGCTTGAGCGTGATTCTGGTCACGCTTTGTTGTTTGGGGAAATTGGTGTGATCGATATCACTTAATGAAATTTGAGTTAATCTGAAATTTAATAACGGTTAATAAAAATATTTACAGCTGATTCGCACATTGATGTTTTGTTTTTAACAAAACCTTGAACTGGTTAAACATTTGTTTCATATGTGCAAAGGGCTTTTGCTGCGATACGGCTCAAAATAACTTACTGCCCCAGCCAAGTTTGCTACGTAACACATGGAAGTAGTTATGGCCTTTGGGGTGGATAAGTCTGAGTTGTTCAGAGCTACGACGCACGATGATCTCATCACCGGGTAATACTGCTAAATGCACATGGCCATCGCAGCTAACCTCGAGGTTTTCGCCATTTTCAGGTGAAACGACCATTTTTATGGTGCTACAAGCATCCACCACGATTGGGCGGCATGATAAGGTGTGCGGAAACATAGGGACTAAAATTAATGCTTGTAAATTGGGGGTGAGAATCGCCCCTCCCGCTGACAGGGCATAGGCAGTAGAGCCTGTAGGTGTTGAAACTATCATGCCATCGGCGCGCTGGCTGTACATGAATTGGTTGTCAATATAGACTTCAAATTCAATCATATGGGCGATTTTTCCCGGATGCAGAACGGCCTCATTGACCGCGGTATTACTGGCTTTTAGCTGACCATGACGATAAACCTCTGCCTCGAGTAAAAAACGGTGCTCGGTATCGAATTCACCGTCGAGCACTTTAGCTAAGGCTTCTTCAAAGGCATCAGGTGGTAAATCCGTTAAAAAACCGAGGTTACCGCGGTTTACGCCAATCACACCGACCTCAAAGCGTGCAAGCACCCTAGCTGCGCCGAGCATATTGCCATCGCCGCCAACGACTATGGCTAAATCACAGCGCTCGCCAATCTCTAATAAATCGACCGCCACAATATGTGGCCCTAACTCAGTCGCTACCCGTTCTTCTACAAGGACTTCATAGCCTTGCATCGTCAGCCAATGGTGCAGACGTTTGAGGGTTTGATTTGTCCCTGGGTGGTGCGGCTTGCCAATTAGGCCAATGGTGTGGAACTTTGTGGTCATATTTATGTTAGATCTGGCCTTAGGCCTTGAAACGTCAAAATTGATCCCCATAATATGCCCAGAGTATTTAGAAACAAAGCATTTTTAGCTGGAGTGAAAATGAGCAACGAGTCGATTAAAGCAGAACAGGATCTGATCCATGAGGGTGTAGAGTCTGAAGTTTCTACTGAAGAAGCGAGTCTGATTGATGAGCTTACCCAAGCCAATTTCCGTATTGAAGAGCTGGAACAGTTACTCGCTGACGCTTTGGCGAAAGTTGATGAGCAAAAAGATTCAGTTATACGTGCTGCTGCCGAAGTGGATAACATTCGTCGTCGCGCGGCAATGGATGTGGAGAAGGCCAATAAGTTTGCGCTGGAAAAATTCGCCAATGAATTGCTGCCAGTGTTAGACAATATGGAGCGAGCGCTGCAAGGGACTAATCCACAGGATGAAACCACTAAAGCGATCTACGAAGGTGTTGAGTTAACACAAAAGAGCTTGTTGACCGCTGTGGCAAAATTTGGTGTAAAACAAATTGATCCGCAGGGACAAGCCTTTAACCCTGATCAACATCAAGCGATTGGTATGCAGCCAAGTGCTGAATTCCCCACTAATACTGTGATGTTAGTGATGCAAAAAGGCTATGAACTGAATAGCCGTTTATTGCGCCCTGCCATGGTGATGGTGTCTCAAGGTGGCCCTAGCCAAGAATCTGCGTCGATTGATATTGAAGCCTAAGTGTTAAAGCGTTAAACCAATAAAAAGGACTGCCGATGCAGTCCTTTTTAGTTTGCGATTTTTATTGGTTAATCAGAGGCTTATTTCGTCATTATCCGAGAGTAAACGCTCTTCACCTTAATTGGCGAGATAGGCATTAATCTGCGCTAACATGCCTTCGGCATCGAGTTGTAAGTCATGGATCACTTCATCTGGCGAGCCATGTTTAATAAACTCATCGGGCAGGCCAATTTGCAGTACAGGTTTAGGCATTTTAAGCTGTTGTAACAGCTCTAATACGCCAGAGCCTGCGCCGCCCATAATAGCGTTTTCTTCCACTGTGACTAGCACATCATGGGTTTGCGCCATCTCTTTGACTAAATCCACATCCAGCGGCTTCACAAAGCGCATGTCAACCACTGTCGCATCTAAACTCTCTGCTGCAGTGAGGGCTGCGGCCAAGGTGGTACCGAAGTTAAGCAGTGCGATGCGTTTGCCTAAACGCTTAATCACCCCTTTACCAATCGGCAGCGCCGTCATGGCTTCTACCTGAGTCGCGCCAGTGGCGCTGCCCCTTGGGTAACGCACCGCGCTTGGGCCTGCATCATAGCAATAACCAGTATACAGCATCTGACGACATTCATTTTCATCCGATGGCGCCATTATCACCATATTTGGAATACAGCGCATAAAGCTTAAATCGAACGCCCCTTGGTGGGTAGGGCCGTCGGCACCGACGATACCGCCACGATCAATCGCAAATAGTACGGGTAAACGCTGCAATGCCACATCGTGGATCAGCTGATCATAGCCGCGTTGCAAGAAGGTCGAATAGATTGCGACCACAGGTTTATAGCCTTCACAGGCAAACCCTGCGCCTAAGGTCACCGCATGTTGCTCGGCAATGGCGGCATCGAAATACTGTTTCGGAAAACGCTGTGAAAACTCCACCATGCCTGAACCTTCACGCATGGCAGGCGTAATCCCTAAGACTTTTTCATCCTGCTCGGCAATATCACATAACCATTTACCAAATACCTGTGAGAAGGTTGGTAGGCCAGGTTTAGTTGCTGGCTTTTTAAACAGTGATGGGTCAAATTTAGGGACGGCGTGCCAACCGATAGGATCTTTTTCAGCTGGCTCATAACCGCGACCTTTTTTGGTCATGATATGCAGTACTTGTGGGCCCTTGAGATTACGCATATTGCGCAGGGTTTCCACTAAGGCATCGACATCGTGGCCATCGATTGGGCCGATATAGTTAAAGCCTAATTCTTCAAACAGGGTGCCAGGGACCACCATGCCTTTGAGATGCTCTTCGGTGCGCTTGGCCATTTCTTTGATGACTGGCATACCTTTGAGCACTTTTTTGCTGCTTTCTCGAATGGTGGTGTAGAAGCGGCCTGACATCAGTTGTGCTAAGTGATTGTTGAGCGCGCCAACATTTTCTGAAATTGACATTTCATTATCGTTTAGCACCATTAGCATGTCGTTGTGCAAATCACCCGCGTGGTTCATTGCCTCAAACACCATCCCGCCTGTCATCGCGCCATCGCCAATTACGGCAACGACTTTACGCCCTGCCTGTTCTTTTTCGGCAGCAACGGCCATCGCTAACGCTGCGCTAATGGAAGTGCCAGAGTGACCCACGCTAAAGGTGTCGTATTCACTCTCTTCCCGCCAAGGGAAGGGGTGTAATCCATTCTTTTGCCTAATGGTGTGCATTCTATCACGGCGACCAGTGAGGATTTTATGGGGATAGGCCTGGTGGCCAACATCCCAAATCAAACGGTCAAACGGGGTGTTGTAAACATAATGCAGGGCGACAGTCAGTTCGACTGTGCCTAATCCAGAGGCAAAATGTCCGCTGGACATGCCAACGGACTTAAGAAGAAACTCCCGCAACTCGTCGGCCAATTGGGGTAATAGGGCCTGTGGAAGCTGGCGGAGTTCATTAGGTGTGTTGGCCTGTGCCAACACTGGAAACTGAGAAATGTCCAAACTCATAGCGAGATACTTCGTCTCTTTTTATATTCTTCGCTCAATAATATAGCGGGCGAAGTCTGCAATTAACTGGCTATTGTATGGCAATTTAGCCAGCGCTGATAGTGCCTCTTGGATCAGTTGCGTGGCGGTATCTTTGGCGCCTTGCAGTCCAAGTAGTTGCGGAAAAGTACTCTTATTTGACTCGGCATCGGAGCCTTGGGGTTTGCCGAGTTCTTCTGTGGTGGCAATAATGTCCAGAATATCGTCTTGCACTTGGAAGGCAAGTCCTACCGCGTGGGCAAATTCCATCATAGTCTGATATTGATCTTTTGGCGCATTCGCGGCAATCAACGCTAACTCAACGGCGCAGCTGATAAGCGCCCCTGTTTTCATATTATGTAGTTGAGTTAATGCTTTAAGATCAATGTGCTTATCGGTAGAAGCTAAGTCGATAGCTTGACCGCCACACATCCCCCGATAACCCGAGGCTTTTGCCAATGCCCTGACCATAGCGATATGTTGCTCGCTCGTAATCCCAGGGACTGCTTCAGTCACAATTTCAAAGGCTAAGGTTTGCAGTGCATCGCCAGCAAGTATGGCGGTGGCTTCATCGAAAGCGATATGTACAGTGGGTTGACCCCGGCGAAGCGCATCATCATCCATGGCGGGTAAATCGTCATGGATTAACGAATAGGCATGGATACATTCAATGGCGGCGGCGCAGGCATCGAGTTTTTCAAGTGGTACGCCAAACATTTGCCCCACACTGTAAACCAAGAAGGGACGAATGCGTTTTCCCCCTAAAAGGGCGCCATGGGTCATCGCGGCTTTTAACTGAGGAGCTGTATCTTCGAGTGTACTAAAACGTTGTTTTAATTGGTCATCAACCCGCAGTTGATATTCTTTTATTGCATTGACTAACACGCTGATTCGCCCTCAACGGCATAGGGAGAGAGGGGCACATTTTCATCTTGTTTAAGCAAAATGGCCACTTTTTGCTGAGCTTGTTCGAGTTTAGCTTGGCTGTTACGCACTAAATTGATGCCACGTTCAAATTGTTTTAACGCATCATCGAGAGAGACATCGCCCTGCTCTAACTCAGCAACGATGCGCTCGAGTTCACCAAGGGATTCTTCAAAACTGAGGTTTTCGGGTTTCTTCGCCACGTTAATAATTCCTTTGAAAGAGCGGACACAAGGTATATCAGGGCGGCTCAAGGGTCAAATTCAGACGACGGATATTTGCTCGATAGCACGCTTTGTTGCTGAATTTTTTTCAGAAAATAGAAATAGTCGCTAAACTTGCTGAGTGCTTGTCCGATAAATGACAATAATAGCATTATGCTTATAATCATCGTAAGACAACTTAAAATAAGGCTCGGGTTAAGACCAAAGTGTTAACCCTAGGTGGATGACATTTAGTGTTATTTTACCAATAGAGTCAGTATTATGTCGGTTAAACCGAACATTGAGGAGCCGTTGTGGATTTAGCTACAATAATAGGACTAGTCGGGAGCTTTGGTTTCATCATTTGGTCGATGGTGATCAGTGGTGGTGTAATGATGTTCTATGACCTAGCCTCGGTAGTAATTGTATTCGGTGGGTCTTTTTTCGTCGTGATGATGAAGTTTAATCTAAAGCAATTTTTGGGTGCGGTCAAAATTGCTGCTAAAGCTTTTATTTTCAAAATTGATAGGCCTGAAGATCTTATCGAGCAATCTGTGACTATGGCCGATGCCGCTCGTAAAGGGGGATTCCTTGCCCTTGAGGAAGCACAAATCTCCAACAGTTTTATGCAAAAAGCAGTTGATATGCTCGTCGACGGCCATGATGGTGAAGTAGTACGTGCTGCATTGGAAAAGGATATTACGCTTACAGAGGATCGCCATCGAATAGGTATCGCAATTTTTAGGGCTTTCGCTGATGTGGGTCCCGCCATGGGAATGATTGGTACTTTGGTCGGTTTAGTGGCGATGTTAGCAAATATGTCGGATCCTAAATCAATTGGCCCATCCATGGCAGTTGCACTTTTAACTACTCTTTATGGTGCGGTGCTTGCCAACATGGTTTGTATTCCTATCGCCGATAAACTAAGCCTTCGAATGGGTGAAGAAATGCTTAACCGTAATCTAATTATGGATGCGGTATTGGCGATTCAAGATGGCCAAAATCCTAGGGTGATAGAAGGCTTTTTGAAAAACTATCTTGCTGAAAAACAGCGTAAAATCGATACAACGGACGGGGAGTAGCCCATGGCTAAGTGCAACTGTCCACCGCCCGGAGCGCCACTCTGGTTGGCTACATTTGCCGATTTGATGTCCCTTTTGATGTGTTTCTTCGTGTTGCTGCTGTCATTCTCTGAAATGGATGTAATGAAGTATAAACAGATCGCAGGTTCGATGAAGTATGCGTTTGGGGTGCAAAACAAAGTCGAAGTCAAAGATATTCCTAAGGGAACCTCGGTGATTGCCCTTGAGTTTCGTCCTGGCCGTCCCGATCCCACGCCGATTGAGATCATCAACCAACAAACGAATGAAATGACTGAGCCTGTGCTCGACCTCCAAGCGGGGGAAGATGACAGTTCGGGTGGGACTCAGCAGCAAAATGGTTCGCAGCGGGGCGGCGAAGCCTCGGCAACCGCCCAAGAAACTGAGGATGCGGTTAAAGCTGAAGCTGCTGCGGCTCAGGATAAGATCAATCAGCAAGTAAAGAAAATGGCGCAGGAACTCAATCAAGAGATCGCCGATGGTGCGATTGAAATTGAGTCACTTGGGCAGCAAATTATTATCCGCATTCGTGAAAAAGGTTCATTTGCATCTGGTTCGGGGTTCTTGCAACCGAGATTTAAGCCCGTTGTGCGCTCTGTTGGTGAGTTGCTCAAAGATGTGCCGGGAATTATTACTGTGTCTGGTTATACAGACGATATGCAGATAAGCGATGAGCTCTATAGTTCGAATTGGGATCTCTCCAGTAAGCGTGCTGTGGCGGTGGCGGATGTATTGCTTCAGGTCAAGGGCTTTGATCCTAAACGGATGAAAGTGGTGGGTATGGCCTCAAATAATCCAATCGTCCCTAATGATTCACCCGATAATCGAGCCAGAAATCGCCGCGTTGAAATTGCGATTGAGCAAGGTAAAGCGAAAGAGTCGGAAGAGATTCAAGTGGATAAACCAAATTAACACGTCCTCATATTCAGCCGTGATGATATTGTCGCGGCTGTTTTCTGCGTTATTGTAGATTTTTTCTCCTGTGCGCTAACGCACGCCCTAAGCAGCTTGAATGTGGAAACAGGTGCGCCAATCACCGTGAGTTTGTTATAATCCGGCGATTATTATTTTATCCAATTTTGCTATTTACAAAATTGCCCGCGGAAATCCCATGAAGTTTATTGTAAAGCTGTACCCAGAAATCATGATGAAGAGCAAGCCTGTGCGTATGCGCTTCACCAAAATGCTTGAAACCAACATCCGTAACGTGCTTAAAAAAGTCGACGACGACGCCAAAGTGCAGCGTCAATGGGACCGGATTATGGTGATGGTGCCAAAGAATAAACCTGAACTAGCGCAGGCCTTTGGCGAGCGTTTAGCTTGCATTCCTGGGATCGCCCACGTAGTACAAGTGGATGAATACAGCTTTACCTCTGTGGACGATATTTATCAGCAAGTCTTGCCAGTTTATCGTGACCAAATAGCGGGTAAAACCTTTTGTGTGCGCGTCAAACGCACTGGCTCCCACGACTTTAACTCCATCGAAGTGGAGCGTTATGTTGGTGGTGGGTTAAACCAGTTTACCGATGCGATTGGCGTGCGTTTAAAGAATCCTGAAGTCACGGTCAACCTCGAAATCGAGGGTGATAAACTGTATATGGTGACTAAGCGTATCGAAGGTTTAGGTGGCTTCCCAATGGCCACTCAAGAAGATGTGTTGTCGCTAATTTCCGGTGGTTTCGACTCGGGCGTATCGAGCTATCAATTTATCAAAAAGGGTGCTCGTACTCACTACTGCTTCTTTAATTTAGGTGGCGCGCAACACGAGATTGGTGTGAAACAAGTCGCTTACCACTTGTGGAAAACCTTCGGCGAATCCCACAAGGTGAAATTTGTGTCTGTACCATTCGAGCCTGTGGTTGCCGAGATTTTAGAGAAAATCGACAACGGCCAAATGGGTGTGGTCCTAAAACGAATGATGATGCGCACAGCGGCACGTATTGCTGAACGTATGGGGATTCAGGCCATTGTGACCGGTGAGAGCTTAGGCCAAGTGTCGAGCCAAACCTTAACCAACTTAAACGTGATTGACCGTTGCACTGACATGTTGATTTTGCGTCCACTGATCACCATGGATAAGCAGGATATTATCAACGAATGTCGACGCATTGGTACTGAGGATTTTGCCAAGTCTATGCCTGAATATTGTGGGGTGATTTCACAAAAGCCGACTGTTAAAGCGGTACTGGCTAAGGTGGAAGCGGAAGAAACGAAATTCTCTGAGGATTTGATTGACCGTATCGTAGAGCAAGCCGTTGCAATTGATATCCGGGAGATAGCAGAACAAATGAATACCCGTATCACTGAAACTGAAACCGTTGTTGCTATCGACACCAATGAAGTGGTGATTGATATTCGTGCCCCAGAGGAAGAAGAAAATAAACCGCTTGAGATTGAAGGCGTGGAAATCAAGCGTATTCCTTTCTTCAAGTTAGCGACTCAGTTTGCCGATCTCGATAAGCAAAAGACTTACCTGCTGTACTGTGAGCGAGGTGTAATGAGCAAGTTGCAGGCGCTATACCTGATTGAACAAGGTTATCACAATGTTAAGGTCTACCGACCTTAATCGATTGCCTTTGGGTTGAATGTAAAGGCCAAACTTAAGTTGTGGCCTTTACATCTGCACCAATATGCAAGTGAGAGGATATAAAAAAGCCGCATGATGATGCGGCTTTGTTGTTGATAAATCGGCTTAGGTTTATTCCGACTTGACCACTTGCTGAGTGGGTAACACCTCATCTGCAATTAATAAAGTGGGTTCTTGCAGCGCTTCTTGGTGCATTTTGTCCATTGTTGCCGTCAGTTCGGCATTGATGCTTGTCTGTAAATCACTAGTGTCGATAATTATTTCAGCATTGATCACGTTTGCGCAGACGTTGGCACTGAGTGCACTGATAAATACTAACGCAAAAGCAGATTTTAAATTGAACATAGTCGCCTCCGGGCTGACAAAGTATTGCTGTCAGACATTCCCATCACCCGTTCGAGATTGTCCAACTCATGTGTTTCGTTGGCGCAAAATTTAATCAAAAATGCTGGCCTTTACAAACGATTAAATGTAACAATACGGATTAGAAAAACTAATTAAAAATTGAGATAGAGATCACTATGTCAAGACGTTTACCACCATTGAATGCGGTTAAAGCATTTGAGGCTGCCGCACGGCATTTGAGCTTTACTCGCGCGGCTGAAGAATTGTTTGTGACTCAGGCTGCGGTGAGTCATCAAATTAAAGCATTGGAAGATTTTCTCGGATTAAAATTATTTCGCCGAAAGAATCGTTCACTGTTGCTGACCGAGGAAGGCCAGAGCTATTTTCTCGATATTAAGGATATCTTCATTCAATTGGCGGATGCGACCGACAGACTTTTGGCTCGCAGTGCCATTGGTTCGTTGACGGTAAGCATGTCGCCCAGCTTTGCAATTCAGTGGCTGGTGCCGCGTCTGTCTAAATTTAGTGAAAAAAATCCCGAGATTGACGTACGGATCAAAGCGGTAGACACCGAGGCTAGCTCATTAACCGACGACGTGGACGTCGCGATTTATTATGGTTTAGGCAATTGGCCAGGGCTGCGCGCCGATAAACTCCGTAATGAAGTATTGATCCCCGTGTGTTCGCCAATGTTACTCAATGGTCCTAAGCCGCTTTCAAAGCCAGAAGATTTAAAACACCACACCCTGCTGCATGATATGAGTCGCCATGATTGGCAAGCCTGGTTTAGGCAATGTGGTATTACCGATATCAATGTGAACCAAGGGCCTATTTTTAGTCATTCCTCCCTGGTATTGCAGGCGGCGGCCCATGGTCAAGGTGTGGCGCTGGGCTATAGTGTGCTCGCTCGCCCTGATATCAAGGCGGGGCGACTTGTGTGCCCGTTCCAAGAGGTGTTAGTGAGTAAAGATGCTTACTATCTCGTCTGTCAGCAAAATCATGCCGAGCTGGGTAAAGTGGTTGCGTTTCGTGAGTGGATGTTAGATATGTTTGCCGAGGAGTCCCGCAGTGAGTTGTTACCCGGATAAATCCTTGGTTAACGAGGATGTTGCGTCAAGTGCTTATGTGTTAGAAGGGAAGCCCTCAGAGACTTTGATTTTATTTGCCCATGGCGCAGGTGCGAATCGAGACTCAGCGTTTATGCAGCAGATGACTTTAGGTCTGGCGGCTAAAGGCTATCAAGTAATGCGCTTTAACTTTCCTTATATGCAGGCCAATGCACTGGATGGTAAAAAGCGTCCTCCCGACAGAGCGCCTAAACTGCTCGCTTGTTTTAGCGACATGCTGGAATTAGCACATAAACAGCCAGAGGTTAAACGCGTGGTCCTGATGGGCAAATCCATGGGTGGACGTATGGCGGCGTTACTGGCCTGCGACAGCACGCAAGTCAGTCGTATCGATAGGGTTATTTGCTTGGGTTATCCCTTTATTCCGCTTAAGGGCGGTGAGCCTAGGTTAGCACCCCTGAACGACAGCCAAGTGCCCGTGTTAGTGCTGCAAGGGGAGCGGGATAAGTTTGGCGGCAAAATGCAAATACCTAGCTGGTCGCTTAAGTGTGACGTCCAAATTGATTACTTAGCCGATGGGGATCATAGTTTTGTCCCAAGAAAGTCGTCAGGCACCACCGAAGCGGCTAACTTTACACTGGCTGTTGATTTATCAGCAAAATTTATTGGCTAATGGTTATTCCTGATGGGGGATAAAACGCTCGAGATGTGGAATTAACGACTTGAGCATTCACCCGTTATTAAGCCTACTTGTTTTTGGAGGTTAAAATGCGTAAAGGATTGTTGTTACTCGCCGCAGTAAGCGGTTTTTTGGCGGTCGCGCTGGGCGCGTTTGGTGCCCATGGGCTAAAAGCTGTGGCACCACCTGAACTGATTGAAGTATTTAATCTTGGGGTGCAATACCACTTCTACCATACCTTTGCTCTGATTGCGGTCGCCTTTGCGGGGCAGTGGTTAACCTCACGTTTACTAGATTGGGCCGCGTATCTGTTTATCGCGGGCATAGTGCTATTTTCGGGCTCGCTCTACGGCTTGGCACTGGTCGGCAGTAAGTGGTTTGGCCCTATTACGCCGATGGGCGGAGGCTGTTTTTTACTCGGTTGGTTATTGCTGGCCGCCGCGGTATGGCGTCATAAAGTCGTGGATGGCAACGAGTCATAAACCGCCTTAAGCGTAAAGTATTGTGCCAATCCATGGCGCTAATGACACAAAAGCCCGATAGCAAATCGGGCTTTTGTGTATTGAAATTGCTATACTGGCGCCCAAATTGTTAGTCGGCCATGTTTATGGCTTGGATTTCTTAAGGATCTCCATGAAAAACCTATTTTTATTTTGCCGTGCAGGCTACGAGAAAGAATGCGCAGCAGAAATCCAACAGCGAGCCGCCGAGCTCAATGTGGGTGGCTTTGTTAAGACCAATAATAACGACGCCTATGTGGTATACCAATGTTTTGAAGACGATGGTGCCGATACGTTAGTTAAGCAACTGCCGTTAGATTCGCTGATTTTTGCCCGTCAAATGTTCGCTGCGAGCGAGTTATTGGCTGATTTACCGGAGTCTGACCGCGTTAGCCCAATTGTGGCCGCGCTCAGCGAAGTGAGCAAAGCGGGTGAGCTTAGGGTTGAAACTCCTGATACCAACGAAGCGAAAGAACTCTCGGCATTTTGCCGCAAGTTTACTGTGCCTTTGCGCCAGCATTTGAAAAAGTCGGGCAGTTTACTCGCGCAGGAAAATCCTAAACGGCCGATTATTCATGTGTGTTTTATTGGCCCAGGACGCGCCTACGCTGGTTATTCGCTCAGCAACAATAGCTCACCCAATTTTATGGGGATCCCGCGTCTTAAAATGGCCGCCGATGCACCGAGCCGTTCTAGCCTGAAGCTCGATGAAGCGTTCGCGCAGTTTGTGCCTAAAGAAGAACAGGAAGAACGTGTTCGCAGCGGTATGAATGCGGTGGATTTAGGCGCGTGTCCTGGCGGCTGGACCTACCAACTGGTGCGTCGTGGCATGTTTGTGTCGGCGGTGGATAACGGCCCTATGAATGAAAAGCTGATGGAAACCGGCCAAGTAAAACATTTCCGCGAAGATGGTTTTCGCTTCGAGCCACAGCGCAAAAACATTTATTGGTTAGTGTGTGATATGGTGGAAAAACCAGCGCGTGTGGCTGAGCTGATTGAGGCATGGGCAATTAATGGTTGGTTTAAGGAAGCGATTTTTAACCTCAAGTTGCCGATGAAGAGTCGTTATAAAGAAGTGATGGCGATTTTAAACACCATGCAAGACATCCTCAAGGAAAACGGCATCACTGAATTTAAACTCCAGTGCAAGCATTTATACCATGACCGTGACGAAGTGACGGTGCACTTATGGCTTAAACCAAGCCAGCCTTGGAACTAATGACGCTTATCATCACTTGGTTAGGGATCGGTGATTGTTTAGCTCTGAATTATCGAGCCCAGAATTAAGTCAATAGCGGTTTTCATTTTAAAAGCCCCAATTCATTGTTGGGGCTTTTTCTATTTGGTGCTTAATACCAATCTCAATTGTGTTAACCAGCCTCAACTCGGGTTAATTATTTTCGCGGCAATAAAAACGCACCCGAAGGTGCGTTTGGCTGACAGCAAAGCGATGATCACAGACGGTCAAGCACCGCTTGTGTGAAGTCAGTTGTGCCGTGGGTGCCGCCTAAATCGCGAGTCGTACGGTCGCCTTCTTCAATCACAGCAGATACCGCTTTACGGATCGGAGCCGCTTTATCGGCCATACCTAAGTATTCCAGCATTTGGATAGAGGCCAAGATCACTGAGGTTGGGTTCGCGAGGTTTTTACCTGCGATATCTGGCGCGCTGCCGTGAACCGCTTCGAAAATCGCTGCATCACGGCCAATGTTGGCGCCTGGTGCCATACCTAAACCACCGACTAAACCCGCACACAGATCCGACAGAATGTCACCAAACAGGTTAGTGGTCACGATCACATCAAAGTTTTCTGGGTTCATTACTAACTTCATGCAAGTCGCATCGACGATCATTTCTTCGGTTTTGATATCTGGATAGCGTAGGCTTACTTCACGAGCTACTTTCAGGAACAGACCTGAAGTTGACTTCATGATGTTTGCCTTGTGCACGATAGTGACTTTCTTGCGGCTTTCTTTACGGGCCAGTTCGTAGGCAAAGGTCGCGATTTGTTCGGCACCTTGGCGAGTGACAATACTGGTGGCTTCAGCTGTGCTACCGTCTTCTGACACTTTTTGACCGTGGCCTGAATACATACCTTCGGTGTTTTCACGCACTGTGATGATATCAATGTTTTCATAACGGGCTTGGGTGCCTTTGAAAGACAACACTGGGCGCACGTTCGCGTACAGGCCGAATTTTTTACGTAATGTCACGTTGATAGAGGTAAAGCCTTCACCCACTGGTGTAGTCAGCGGGCCTTTCAGAGTGATGCGGTTTTTTTCAATCAGTTCTAAAGTACGCTGCGGAAGTAACTCGCCTTGTTTTTCGAGTGCTGCTAAACCAGCATCGGCAAATTCATATTCAAAATCACAACCTGCTTTATCAAGAATTTTTAAGGCTGAATCAATAATACTTGGGCCAATTCCATCACCTGGAATTACGGTTATCGTTCTTTTTGACATGGAGAAGTCCTTCCACGGTTCGTCGTTACTGCAATTGTCCGACCCGGGATCAGCCGGGTAACATGACTATGAATTTGGTGTTTTTTCTCACTATTATTTTAACCGTCTTTGGTCAAACTTCACAGGAAATAGTGAGCAATATCACGAATTTTTATTGGGTAAAACTTGTAAAAATACTGGGTTATAACGATGATGGAGAGTCAATGGTTTAAAAAGTCTACTTTAGTCTAACAACTACATAAAAGAGGAAGACATTGAAGTTATTACCTATCACATCTCTGGTGCTGTTATCCCTTGGAATACTGCCAGCCGTACAAGCTGAAACCAGTACTAAACCCCTTACCCTTACTGACATAATGCATTTTGAGTCCCTCGAAAAGCCTGTTATCGCTGACAATGGTCAAGTGCTGGCTGTCGAGGTGGCACCAGATCGTGGCGATAGCCACGGCTTGATTAAACATCTGCAAACAGGAAAAGACTTTCAGATTGAAGGCGGCTCAGACCCTATCGTGAGTAAAACTGGCCGCTATGTCGCGATGGCCGTTAAACCTAGTTTGCTAAAAGTTGAAACTAGCGATGCTAAGGCAAAGAAAAAACTCAAAGCCGATATGGTGCTGCTTGATACCCAAACTGGCACGCAAACTAAATTTGAACGGGTGAAAGAATTTGTCTTTAGCGACGATGGCGCGCATTTAGCCATTTGGTTTGAAGCCGACGAAGAGGCCAAGAAAGACGCAAAAGAGAAGAGCGAAGGCGCCGAAGATAAGCCCAAAGCCGAAAAGGTGAAGGTCGATAAGTTCGATCAAGGTCGTCGTTTTAGTTTAGTGAATTTGTCTTCACCCTCGCAGCGTGTAGATGTGGAGCATGTGACCGCCTATCACTTCGATAAAGACAGCCGCCGCTTAGCAATTGCAGTCAATGATATCGAGGCAAAGCAACATCAATTGCAGCTGATTGATTTGAAAAGCTACAAAAAATCAACGGCATTTGAATCCCAAAATCAACAAATTGGTGCGCTAGCACTTTCAAAAAATGGCCGCTGGCTGGCCTTTACTCAAGGTGATGCCAGTGAATTACCCTATGGCCGCAGCTATCAGTTAAGCCTAGTCGATATCGCTTCGGGCAAAATTCGCGCTGTGCCAAATACCAAAGAGTGGACGTTAAATCGTTACGCCAGTTTAAACTTTTCATTAGACAGTGAGCGACTCTTCTTTGGCCGAGTGCCTGAGGTGAGCCAGCAGCTTAGCCTGAAAAAAATCGCCGAAGAAAAAAATCTTTACGATAAAGAGATTGTTACAGGCCAGCGCGGGCTTAAAGTTTGGCATGGGGACGAACCACGGATTAAACCCCATGAAATCAAACAATATGAAGCGGAGCAAAAGCGCACTTATTTAGCCGTGTTGCATTTAGGCTCAAATAATGTGGTGCAGCTTGGTGATAAAACGGTGCCAGATGTGGCCCTGTCGCAGCACAAGCGTTATATGCTGGCCAGCTCTGACTTACCCTATCGCAAGATGATCACTTGGGCGGGTTTTTACCAAGATTACTACTTGGTGGATATCAACACTGGCCGCAAGTTACCACTGCTAACCCAACAACCCAGCGATTCAGATCCGAGCTTATCGGGTGATGGCAAATTTGTGGTTTATTATCAACAAGGTCATGTGTATTTATACGATATTGCCCAAGGACGTCGCACCAATTTGACCCAGTCTTTAAAGGTGAGTTTTGCCGATGAAGACCATGATTATCCATCCAATGCGCCAGGTTATGGTTTTGGCCCTTGGCTTAAGGATGATGCAGGGATCCTCGTCTACGATAAATTTGATGTGTGGCAGTTTAACACCGCATCTAAAACAGGTTTTGCTTTAACCGCAGGGCAGGGACGTGCTCAAAAAATTCAATATCGCCTCGAAGGCTTAGTCGATAATCCCGATGAGCCAACGACGCTAGCCTACAACGCTACTGTGCTGCTCCATGGTTACAGCGACAAGACTAAGGCCGATGGTTTTTACCAAGCGACCTTAGGCGAAGCGGGCGTTAAGACCTTGATGGAAGGTGAGTATAAGTTAACAGTGCTTGGGCGCAGTAAAGATACCGATACCTTGGTGTTTTCCAAGGAGCGATTTGATCTCTTCCCCGATTTATACACCGCAAGCTATCAAGCGCCACAACAAGCGGTGAAGCAAACCGATTTAGATAAACAGCGCCAAGCCTTTAACTGGAGCCAAGCCGAATTAGTGCATTGGACCAACGGCGATGGTAAACCGCTCGATGGTGTGTTGATAAAACCAACCAACTATCAAGCGGGCGAGCGTTATCCTGTGCTGGTGTACTACTATGAATTGATGACCGACAGACTGCACGCCTTCCCGCAAATGAAGGTCAACCACAGACCCAACTTTGCTTGGTATGTCAATAATGGTTACGCGTTATTCTTGCCGGATATTCGTTTCGATATTGGCTATCCCGGTGCCAGCTCAGTACAAACATTGACCTCGGGTGTGCAAAAGCTTATCGATATGGGCGTTGCCGATGCTAACGCCATTGGATTACAAGGACATTCTTGGAGTGGCTATCAAACGGCCTTTGCCATCACCCAAACTAAAATGTTTAAAGCCGCCGTTGCTGGCGCCCCAGTGGCGAACATGACCAGTGCCTACAATGGAATTCGCCATGGCACAGGCATTGCGCGCCAGTTCCAATATGAAACCGGCCAAAGCCGCATTGGTGCAAGTTTATTTGCGGCGCCACAAAAATACATTGAGAACTCGCCCGTGTTTTATGCCGATCGCATTAAAACGCCGTTGATGATCATGTTTGGCGATAAAGACGATGCGGTGCCCTGGGAGCAAGGTGTTGAAATGTACTTAGCCATGCGCCGTGCGGGTAAAGATGTGGTGTTTTTGCAATATGAAGATGAGCCACATCATCTAAAGAAATATCCTAATAAACTCGATTACAGCATTCGGATGATGGAATACTTCGACCATTACCTAAAAGGTAAACCCGCGCCAGCCTGGTTAAGCCAAGGCGAAGCCTATGTCGAATATAAAGCCGATGATGAGTAACTCTCTGGTTTAGGTTTATCTATAAGTAAAACGCCACCGTAAGGTGGCGTTTTGTTCTGAAAAGGGAGCTAGAGTTAGCTAATCAATATCGTCCAATTAAATAGTTGCGATTAATAAGCTTTGGGACAAAAGCGTGATAGCTACTTTGCTCTAACTTGTTAGTCTGGGATCAAAATGTCTATAGGTTAACGCTCTGTTAAAAGGTTTGAGCAAAGCAACATCGATGACGCCATACCACCATAAACACAAAACGTAACGCATAGAAACACACAACGAGCAAATCACTCTTGATCAGTTGAGGGCGTTCAAAATTCTGTGCCAGGCTAATTTTTAAATTTCTAGCACGCTATCTAAACGTCCTTCAAAATAAATCGCTAACTGAGATAAACAAAGGCTCCAATTGTGGATTGGCATAGTCCATTTATCTGAGGCGTTTAATATGCCTGCGTAAAGTAGCTTCAACAAGCTATTTTCATTAGGAAATGCACCTTTGGTTTTGGTGAGCTTTCTAAATTGGCGATGTACAGCCTCAACCGCATTGGTCGTGTAAATCACTTTCCTGATATGTTCTGGGTACTTAAAATAATGGGACAAATTATGCCATTTGCGACGCCAAGAGTTGATTACCAACGGATAAGCATCACCCCATTTGGCCTCCAGTTCGTCCAATGCCATCTCTGCGGCTTCTTTACTCACGGCTCGATACACAGGCTTTAAATCAGCCATAAACGCTTTCTGATTTTTTGAGGCGACATACTTCATTGAGTTGCGGATCTGGTGGATAACGCATAGCTGTGTTTCCGTATGAGGGAAGATACTGGCTATGGCCTCAGGGAAACCGGTCAAGCCGTCAACACAGGCGATAAGAATATCTTTTACACCACAATTATTAAGATCGGTCAGTACGGATAGCCAGTAATTAGCGCCTTCATTTTCGGATAAGTGAAGCCCTAAAATTTCCTTTTTTCCTTTCATATTAAGCGCTAACAATGTGTAAACGGCTTTACTGACGTAACGCCCATCCTCTTTGACTTTATAATGTATCGCATCAAGCCACACGATAGGATAATGGCTATCTAATGGGCGCTGTTGCCACGCTTTAAGTTCGGGGATGAGTTTGTCAGTGATAGCACTGACTGTTGCGTTAGACACATTGAGCCCATACATATCTTCAACATGTTGATTAATATCGCGATAGCTCATACCTATACTGAACATCGATAACACTTTACGTTCGATTTCATCGGTTAGTGTAGTTTGATTTTTCTTAATCAACTGAGGCTCAAAGGTGCCATTGCGGTCTCTAGGAGCGTCTAACTCAAAGTTACCGGACGGATGCTTAATGGTCTTAGGGGTTTTGCCATTTTTACGATTAGGCTGAGGATCATGCGCTAAATGCTGCTCAAGCTCAGCCCTGTAGGATCCCCTCATAATTCATAGCCCCAACAACCATGAGTTAATGAGAGTTGGGCTAGTTTCTTCGCAGCACAAAGCAAATCATCTGCTGATATGGGGTAGTCATGCCGTCGCCGCAGCAGTTCTTTGCCCATCCTGATTGTTGATAGCACATTCCTTTTCTTTACCGTGTTGGCTTGGAAGTGCCGCTGTAATTGCTGTGTTTCTCCGTATAATCCTACCCACCAAAATGCCAGTTGTACCAATAATGCTATCAATAGCAGTATGTCCATCCTCGCCGCATAACGTGTTCTGCTATGACGTAAACCAAAGCCATAAGCGGGGCTTTTTAAATCTCTAAAGGTTTCTTCTATTTGCATCCGTTTTTGGTAAATATTAACCAGTTTTTGAGGCGACATGGCTTCTATGGTCAAGTTGGTCACCAGTGCCCAAGGCTCTTTGGCGGTTAGTTCATACGTCCATTGCGCCGTATGGTGACAGTCTGTTGTCGTACTTCGCTGACCTTTTCTGCCTTTACTTGGAGCCCTGAACAATACCATCTCGCATAACAAGGGTTTCTTTACCGATAACGCCACTCGCCCAACATGTTTTGCGCGACGACTGGCTTTGGGATAAAGCGCTTTTAGCGAAAATTGGCGACCGAAGGGGTGCAGCCGATAGACACTTAATCCTCTGACACGACCCAGCCAATACCAACCGAGCTGCTCGACTTTTCGAAACCATGGATTACGGAAGCCCGCGTCAGTGACTATCAGCGGGGTAATATTGTCAGGTAACACTTTATGGAGTTCATTCAGAAACTGATTATGGGCAGTTTGTGTGCCTTGTAGTACTAACGGAAATGTTCGCTCGTAGAGCGTGATAGAGCGGCCCTTAATCGCAATAGAGGCGCGTAGTGCAATCAGTTCACGACCTTCACGCATATCAGACCAATCCACCAGTATGGTCGGCATCGTATGTGCTGTTAGCAGCCACTTTGCATGCCACTGATAAACAGCCAGTCTTTCATGGTGAAGGTGCGGGTTGCCCAATAATCTATCCATGCGTTTTATTGAGTGTTTAGTATGAGTGCTGGTGCCATCAATGTGCCGCCCTAAATGCGTGAGGGTGAGACAATCCGCGTTGATGAGGGCTTTGCAGGCGACCATGAGTGTATTCAGTCGCTTTTGATGGATTTCTGGACAATGTTGATAGAGAGATTGATGTAAGATAGTTAACACTTGCACCTTGATGCCCTGTGATTGATGTTTGTTCGCACTTCCATCTGATCACACTTCAAGGTGCAAGTTCACTCTAATTTAATGATTTATCTGAAAATCATCAGGGGATTCTTCAGAGCTCAGCCTGGAGAGCCGCTTCAGTGAGTTGCTTGATCAGTGGGCCAAGAATGCTGTCTTTACCTGTGAGGCTTTTACCTGATTGCAGATCTTTAAGGGCTTGTTCGAAGTTAAAAGGTTGGGTCATGTGTCATTCCTGTTTTTGAATATTTTACTGAAATGACACAGAATTATGAACACTACCGATCAGTTTGTATGGCGATTTTTCAATCTAGCTCCATGCATGTCTGGCTTTTTAGTAACTCAAATATATCTGGACGTTCCACTAAAAGAACATCGGACGCCATGTCTTGTATGAATGGAGCAACCCAATATTGTGAACCTTCAGGTGGAGTCATACCTACGTCTAAGTGATCTACATAATCTGATGACAACATGTAGCTCTCATTTATTGTGAGTATGTATGACATATTTAAAATAAACACATCACGGACATCTACCCTGAGTTGTTCTAAATGACGGAGGCGATCCTTCATATAAATTGTACCGTCATTGAGCATCAGTAATGCAAAAAAATTATAATGCATATTATCATTGCAACGATCTCTGATATCGTCATATCTTTTATCAATCTTGAGTAATGAATTTAGCTTAGACAAATGCGCAGAGCTATCAAGGTATTTAGACATCTTCGGCATTCTCGGTAATGGTTTTTTACCATGTAACCAGTCATTTATTTCTGTAATGTAGTAACCGGCTCTTCCTGCATTGTCGCTTATATATAAATTGGTATATGCATTAACCATAACCGAGTCGTAGTACTTTCTTAAAAGAGCATAAGCATCATTCAACTTTCCTTCTTTTAATACTAAGTTTATGGACTCAATAGTGCCTTTCATCGACATAAAAACATATGTATCCATATTTATGATTGCAGTTGTTCCAATAGTGGTGAAACTCATCACTGCATCAGAAAGATATTCGTAAAACTGTGCATAATAGCTCAGATCTTCGAATATTTGGTGATTAACATAATTATTGTCTGTTGATTGCATTATTTTATACTCAATTGCTTAATGCCTGGCTAATAAATCCGGCCACGGCTAATAAATCCGGCCACCCATTTTAAATCAACAACATAATGTACTTTCTGTTGGTCTACAACTTGTCCGAGTGAAAATGGCTTAAATAAGAACCATCAATAGCCGCAGGGACAGCATCTGTGCCAGTAAATTACGCTAATTCCTTAAAAAAGGGTGTATTTCAGACGAGGTATATTGTCCCTTACAGATGTTCTGGAAGGGGGCTTTTGAAGTTATATAAGTCGTTGTCAGTTGCAGCGCAAGTGCTGGCAGCTTGACGCAAAGTGCCGTCGTCGCTTTTCAAGATGTTCGCAGTAGTCGCTCAGTTCTTGCAATGTGCCTACTGGACCGTGAAATAGTTTGCCAAACTCGGTGGTCTGGCATAAATCCGGCCACCCATTTTAAATCAACAACATAATGCACTTCCCGTTTACCTACAACTTGTAAAAGTTAACATTGTTTAAAAAATAGCCATCAAAAGTCGCAGAGACAACATCTGAGGCAATAGATTGAGCTAATTCGTTCAAAAATGGTGTATTTCAGACAAGGTATATTGTCCATAGTGCTTAGGAGATACTCTGCAAGGGTTATTTTCGAAGGGATATAGTCGCTATCTGTTGCTATGAAAGTGCTGGCAGCTTGCCGCAAAGTGCCGTCGTCGCTTTTCAAGATGTTCGCAGTAATCAGTCAGTTCTTGCAAGGTTCCCACGGGGCCATGAAATAGTTTGCCAAACTCGGTGGTCAGCTTGAGCCAATTGTCATGGGGGATATTTAATCTTGTCAGTAACTTACCGCTATTTTCACTGATGTATCCACGTTTATCATTGCGAATGATTCGACCGGTATCTTCCACCAATTGAAGGTAATCCGTAAAGGCAAACGCAATGCCATTGGGTTGGTTGTCGCACTCGTTACCGATAAAAGGCAGGAGATTGCTGGGCTGCTCACCTTTTAATGCGGCCCGAATACGTAGCTGAATACTGGTATGGTCGGATTGTTCTGGTGAATCAGCGAGTTGCGCTCTAATCGGATTCAAATCAACATAAGTCATACAGGCTAACACAGCGGCTTCATCGAGTAGGGCTTGGGATTTGAATCGACCTTCCCAGAAACGACCTGTGCAGTTATCTTCTTGATTTGCTTGCCTTGCGATAGGTTCATTGAGGCAGCGCATAAACCAGCTAATGTCGCATAATCGACTGCGATAAAGGGCAATTGAATGCTTTAATCGGTTGACCTCATGGGCTTGAACTAACTCATCTTTAACGAATTTTTGCGTTAATTCATCGCCTTTAAACAACTTATGCCATTGCTCAAGTACTTCGCGGTCAGTCCAACGATTGGCACTATCGATATCGATCCGTAGCACCACATGCAGATGATTCGACATCACCGCAAACGCGGCCACATCAATAGCAAAAACTGCTTCAAGTTCAAACAGTAGCGATTCTATCCAAGCGCGGCGATGGTCATAGTTTTTACCCGAATAGGTATCATCACCACATAAAAATGCACGGCGCACCACGCGACTACAGCAATGGTAATAGGGCGTGTCTTCAAGACTTATCTGGGTTCTACGAGGGCGCGGCATACAAACCTCCATGTTTGATGCTTAACCAAAGCATAGTTGGAGGTTAGCTACCTCGCTATTAAGATTGGGTGTCCATGTTTTTTTTTCGAGCCCTCAGGGACGAGTTTATGGCGTGTCACTGGGGAAACAATGACAATTCACTCAGTACACCTAATGATCAAGCTATCTTGCTTTAGGACAATAGCTTTTTAGCCTGCAAAAATTCGGCCACCCATTTTAATCAACAACATAATGCACTTTCCGTTTACCTACACTTGTAAAAGTTAACATTGTTTAAAAAAGAATCATCAAAAGTCGTAAGGACAGCATCTGAGGCAATAAATTGCGCTAATCCCTTAAAAAATGTAGCATTTCAGACGAGGTAAGTCATCCCATAGTGCTTGGGAGGTGTTCTGCAAAGGTTACTTTCGAAGTGATATAAGCAGTTGTCAGTTACTGTTAAAGTGCTGACAGCTTGCGGCAAAGTGCCGTCGTCGCTTTTCAAGATGTTCGCAGTAATCGGTTAGTTCTTGTAATGTGCCTACTGGACCGTGAAATAGCTTGCCAAACTCGGTGGTCAGCTTGAGCCAATTGTCATGGGGGATATTTAATCTGGTCAGTAATTTGGCGCTACTTTTACTGATGCTTCCACGTTTATCATTGCGAATGATTCGGCCGGTATCATCCACCAATTGAAGGTAATCGGTTAAAGCAAACGCAATGCCATTGGGTTGGTTGTCGCACTCGTTGCCAATAAAAGGCAGGAGATTGCTCGGCTGCTCACCTTTTAACGCCGCCCGAATGCGTAGTTGAATACTGGTATGGTCGGATTGTTCTGGCGTATCAGTGAGTTGCGCTCTAATCGGATTCAAATCGACGTAAGTCATACAAGCTAATACAGCGGCGTCATCGAGTAGGGCTTGTGACTTAAAGCGACCTTCCCAAAAACGCCCAGTGCAGTTATCCTCTTGATTTGCTTGCCTTGCGATAGGTTCATTGAGGCAACGCATAAACCATGAAATATCACACAAACGACTGCGATAAAGGGCAATTGAATGCCTTAATCTGTTAACCTCATGAGCTTCAACCAATTCACCTCTGGCGAACTTTTGCGTTAATTCATCGCCTTTAAACAGCTTATGCCACTGCTCAAGCACTTCGCGGTCAGTCCAACCATTGGCACTGTCAATATCGACCCTAAGCACCAGATGCAGATGATTCGACATCACCGCAAACGCTGCTACATCAATAGCAAAAATGGCTCCAAGTTCAAACAATAATGACTCTACCCAAGCGCGGCGATGGTCATAGTTTTTACCCGAATAGGTATCATCGCCACATAAAAATGCCCGCCGCACCACGCGACTACAGCAATGGTAATAGGGAGTGTCTTCAAGGCTTATTTGAGTTCGGCGAGGACGGGGCATACAAACCTCCATGTTTAATGCTTAACCAAAGCATAGTCGGAGGTTAGCTACCTCGCTATTAATGTTGGGTGTCCATGTTTTTTATCCATGTTTTTTACGGGATGAACAGTTCAATGGTCGTAAAGATTGGCATTGTTGCAACTGTGACCGTTGGCGGCATGGATGCCGCCGTCGAGTCCTCAGGGACGAGTTTATGGCGTGTCACTGGGGAAACAATGACAATTCACTCAGTACACCTAATGATCAAGCTATCTTGCTTTAGGACAATAGCTTTTTAGCCTAACTATATAGCTAGAGGGATAGTTAGGATTGGCATTGTTGTACCTGTGACCTTCTAAAACATCTAGGTTTTAGTAGAGTCCTTGTGGATGCTTCTTGTGAAATAAAAGGGTGGCGTGTCACAGGGGAAAATGACAATTCATCCTGCACACCTGACGATAAAGTCATCTCGCTTCCAAGCAGTTATGGATCATCAATGGCAATGAAGTAATATTGCATTGCCATTTTTGGAGATGGCTTAATAAGCTTTGGATATTTAGCTTAGGGATGATAGCGATGTTAGAGCCAAATCAATTTTTGCTTGAGCTTTCAGCTTCTTTGGCGGTGCGGCTAACAATATCAGTTCCGGTTTCGAGATACTGTTTATAGGTGTCATTGCCCCAGGCGACGAGTTTATTATCCTTAAACATCAGTGGGGTACATTCCTCTTTAGTGGTGACACCATCAGATTTATCATGTTGGGTACGATAAAAGAGTACTTGTAGTTGGCCATCTTTAAGGGATTTGGCCTCTGAAAAATCGGCTTTGCCAAATAGGGTTTTGACCTCAGAAATATCCTGCCCAAGGCTTAAATCATTTAGTTTCTGACTGTTATAAACTTGTCTATCTTCCCAATCCATTTCGTCAGGTGTGGGTTCATACACCAGCACAACGACCGCGACAAAGGCGGTATAAGCGGCAAATATACTACCGATAATGACTGAAGTTTTTGATTTCATTGAATCTAATTCCTTTGGATATCCAATGTAGTATTTGGCAAGTCAATAAAATACGCTTTTGATCCCAGAAGGTAAACGGCTTAATTGCAACTTAGTGTTAACAACGGTCACAGATTGTTCGATGATGCTTTGGTTGGGCTATTTACCCTAAAATCCCGTAAGTTGATATTTAAGGGTAAATCGGTCTGCAACTGCACTAATTTATAACTTAGGCGCGCCATATCTCGGCCTTCGGCCAGTTTTTTCGCTTGTTTCGCCCCAAGATTGGGCAAAGAAGAAAACAGGGTTGCTAAGGTTCTGAAGGTTCTCAGTAATTCGGCGGCCGATTTGGGGCCAATACCTGGAATGCCGGGGATTTTATTGCCACTATCTCCCGCAAGAGCCATTAAATCGAGAAATTGGCTGCGATCCACACCCAGTTTTTGCTCGAGTTCGGCGATATTCAGGTATTGCTGATTGAAATGATCCCATTGGCTGATACGGGGATGATTGAGTTGGCTAAAGCCTTTGTCAGTGGAGACGATAAGGGCTTCGCCCTGGGCCTTGGCGGTTTTTGTCGCTAGGGTGGCAATAACGTCATCGGCTTCTGCGGCGGCATAAATAGATTGGATTTGTAAGTTCTGAAGGTGTTCCTGTAATGCTATCAGCCCAGCAGCTAAGGGCTCTGGCATAGGTTTACGGCCCTTTTTATAATCGGGGTAAAGTTGTTTGCGCCATGAGATCTCATCCCCATCCCAGACGACAGCGACATGGGTTGGGTGGTGAATGCGCAGCAGTTTAGTGCAAGCGACACTCACACGCTCCGTTAAACTTTCCATATCGTTCTCATCTGGGATCGCCGCATAAATGCGGCGCACCAAGTTGAGACCATCAATAATTAAAAACTTATTCATTGTCGGTTATTGCATTACTTCACTATTTGATAGCAGGGAACATAAGCGCTTCCAGGCAGTTTCATTCTATGTTGGGCGACAAATGCTCCGAGCAAATTGTCCATCAGTTCCATTAAATGCGGATCACCCTTAATGTGGAAAGGGCCTAATTGTTCAATCTGCTTGATGGTCTCTGATTTTACATTACCCGCAACGATACCGGAAAAAGCTTTACGCAGGTTGGCGGCAAGCTCCGCTTTGTTGCTTTGAAAATGTAAATTTAAGTTTGCCATGACATCATGGGTGGGAATAAAGGGCAGTTGGAACTCGGGTTCAATCTTGAGTCCCCATTGATATTGGTAAGCATCTCCGGTGGTGCGGCGATGGTTTTTCACTTGCTCCATGCCTTGCTTCATCACCCGAGCCACTTCAGCAGGATTATCGATAATGATTTGATATTTTTGCTGCGCCTCAGGCCCTAAGGTTGCGGCGATAAACTCATCAATTTTAATAAAATAATCTGCGCTTTCGCTGGGCCCCGTCAGCACCAGCGGGAAGGGGGTTTCCTGATTTTCTTTATTGAGCAAAATCCCTAGAATATACAGCAATTCTTCGGCTGTCCCCGCGCCGCCGGGGAAGATAATGATGCCGTGGCCCAAGCGTACGAAGGCTTCGAGGCGTTTTTCGATATCGGGTAAGATCACTAACTCGTTAACGATTTGGTTCGGCGGCTCGGCGGCGATAATACTGGGTTCAGTGAGGCCAATATAGCGGGCGTTTTTAATCCGTTGTTTTGAGTGACCAATGGCTGCGCCCTTCATCGGGCCTTCCATTGCGCCTGGACCGCAGCCAGTGCAAATATCTAATTCTCTCAGACCGAGTTGATAACCCACTTCGCGGGTATATTGATATTCGATGGCATTAATGCTGTGCCCGCCCCAGCAGACGACTACGTTTGGATCTTTCATCGGCGCAATGGCACGGGCGTTACGTAAAATATCAAACACGACGTTAGTAATGTGGCTCGCGTTGGTTAAATTGATATGTTTTAAGGTGTCGTACTTGTCGCTGATGTAGAGGATATCCCTAAGCACCGAAAATAAATGCTCTTGGATCCCAGTAATAATTTGGCCATCGACAAAGGCTTGTTCTGGTGGATTAATAAGCTCAAGTTTAACGCCACGTTCACGTTGTAGGACATGGATGTCGAAGTCGCTGTATTGCTCGAACAGTGCTTTAGAATTGTCGGTCTTGAGACCCGCGGCGAGTACTGCGAGTGAGCAGTTACGATACAGTTGATATAGGGCGCTTTGCGCGCTTTTTTTGAGGCGATCAACTTCAAGTTGTGAAAGCTGATCCATGCTGCCCTTTGGGCTGACTTTTACTATCATTTACCACTCCTTCGTATCGACAGGAGTGATAAAAAGTGACGTATAGTCTGACTTAGTTATACGTCAATCACGACCCTGTCTCTGCTTTCATGTTTTGCTTTGTAGAGTGCTGCATCGGCGCGTTCAAAGGTTTCATGAATGAGCTCATTGCCCATCACTCGCGCAGCCCCTATAGATACTGTAACTGTAATTCGCTGATTTTTAAATTTAAATGGAATATTTTTTACTTTTTCACGGACTCTGTTTAAAAGTTGAGCGATATCGCTATCATCAATATCTGGCAAAATGAGCACAAACTCTTCGCCGCCGTAGCGGGCGACAAACTCGGTATCCCGCAGGGAATTCTTTAATGCCATGGCGATAACTTGGAGGGTTTTGTCCCCTGTACTGTGCCCAAAGCTGTCGTTAATGATCTTAAAGTGGTCGATATCTGCAACCGCAATCCACAGTGGAGATTTATGACGCTGGTAATTGCGATACTCAAGCTCCATGCGTTCTTCTAGGGCGGCACGGTTAGGTAATTGAGTTAGGCTGTCCAATAGATTGAGTTTTTGTTGCTCGAAAAGCCGCTCTTTGTAGGTATTGGCCTCATTACTCAGCTCGTTAAGCTCTTTTCGCATGGTTTCCATAGACTTACGCAGTAAGGCTTGCTCGCGCTGCTCTAAGGTTTCTTTGCGGGCGAGGGCGGAGCGAATCGAATTGAGCTGTTCAGTTAAGCGTGCTTTGAGGTCGACAATATCATCGGTATCGATAATGGCTTCGCCCACATTATCGACACGAGAATTGATTTCACGATTGAGCTGGGTTTTAAGCTGGAAACTACGCTGGTTATGGTTATAGGATTCGCTGACGACTTCCCGCACTGCTGCTAAGGCATCGTTTAAGGCGTAGAGAAATTCCTGTGAGGCCGATTTTTCCCGTGCAATATTGTCGAGCAGCAGGGATAAAATGGTTTGATAAGCCTCGAGTAAATTATCGATTTCGATATCAGAGGCTAGCATTTCTTTAATGACAAGCACTTGATCACGTTGATCTTTACGGAACTCAATTTCCGAAATCATCTGTGCTAACTCATGGGCGAGTTGTCTGTGCTTTGGTAACACATCTAACTTTTCAGTTCCATTAAACTGTTGTTGCAGGATGGTGTCGTAGAAGCCGATGATTTGTTTAACTTTAGGAATGTACTCCCACACCGTATGAAACGGCTTGGCGAGGTCCTGTTTAAAGTAGTTAATTTCTTTTTTGAGTTTTTCTGGTACAGAATTAACTCGTTGAATTTGCCGGATAACCTGCGCAAGCCCTGCACGGCTTTCTTCAAGTTGTACCATCACATGGTGGTACTGACCTTTTAATAGGCGTTCAACATCGACCAACTCCGGCAAGGCTTCATCGACTCGATCAAAGGTATTTAAGTTATGGCGAAGTTTGGCAAGCTTATTATCCAATTCTAAGTTTTGACCTTTACAGGCAAGACTTAAATGACCAATAAATTGGAGTAAAGTTTGTAACTTAGCGTTCCTATCTTCATTGACTTCATCAAGTGCAAGTTTTGCCGAATGAAGCTTTTGTTGAAGTAATGCCAGTTGTGTAACGGTCGCGTTGGAATCCTTCATCCGGAGTATTTTCCTAACTCTGCAGGGCTAATAAGCATGATGTCCGCTGTCCAGATTAGCGTTTAACTCATATGCTTCTAATGTTATAACAATGATTGTAGAGTGCAAATTGCTTTATTTATGCGTTGGTGATTAATTGTCGATATTGATCAAATATTTCCTAATAAATGTCGATTTTGGTTATTTTCCCAGCAGGGCCAAACAATGTCTTCCTTCATCGCATTGGTTTCGACTCGAATGAGGCCGCGCTCAATCCCTTTTTCTAGGTGCAAAAACAGCGGATCGGCAAACAGTGTTGGTGGCACAAAATCTAATGCTCTTAGACTCACATAATGGCAAGTATTGCTCGGCAAGCTTCGCGCGCCAGCGAGTGCCATTTGTACCGTTTCGAACAGTAATTTGGGGGCAATATTAATCTCGGTTTTGGTAAGCAGGGGTAAATTGATAAAGCCGAGATTAAAAATAGCCGTAAACGCATTTTTATCGAGTTGTTGCTGAAGTTGCGTTAATGCTTGCTGTGGGTCCACCGTCTCAGTAAATCTTACCGCGAACAAGCCTTGGCGGATCACATAAACCGGCATAAACAGACTATTGCTGATATGGCTTGCAAGCTGACAGGTAATGGCGTTGGCAAAATATTGGCCGTGATTAAGGTCAGTCATGAGATGATCGCGAAACTCAATTAAGGCCAGTGCCGTCGTTCTTGTATGGGGCGTGTTTGGGCCGAGATCCCTTAATAGTGCGGCATACCCCTTATGGTGGGTAAATGGCTCTTCTAAGGTCAATTGAAGTAGAGACTCATTTTGACGTCTGCTTTTTTGGCGTTGGTTCAACAGGGCAATGATTGCAATCACCAGCAATGTTAGGATGACACCGCTTAATGCAAGTAATTTATTGGTTTCCTTCGCGCTTTCGATGGCATCGTTTAATTTGCCTTGAACCATATTGAGTTCAAGCTTAAGTTGCTGTTCGGCAAGAACAGAAGCGGCAACAGCGGGATCTTTGGCAGTATTTTTTGAGGTGTTATTTAACTCAATAATCCGTTTTTGCGTGCTGATGACTTTGGCCTGATCTTGCATCTTTTCTGCCGACAGGGCGATTTGCGTCAGTGCTGATTTTTGCTCATCCAGCAGTGCTAAGTTGCTCGCCAATGCTAAAGCATGTTCAGCATGGCTCATCATCAGCGTCCAATCTTGCTTACTTTGAGCAATTTCACCAATCAGTAATTCGTTATAGACCAAGTAATGATGGCTTTGTTTGTCAGTAAAAATTTTATTGGCCATCAGCAAATATTTAAGCGCATTCACATTGTCGTTGAGGTGTGAATAGGCTTGGCCTAAATTGTGGAAGTTAAGCCCCTGAGCGATGTAATTACCGCGTTTGGCATCAAGTTGCTGGGCGTTGAGGTAGTAATCAATGGCGCGGTTCCAATCACCTTGTTCGCCATACACCATCGCGATGACAGTCATACAGCTTGAAAGATAGGTATCATTCCCCAGTTTTTTAAAACCTGCCGCGGCCTCATGGGCATTTTTTAAGGCTTCATCCCATTGTTTTAAATCACGATATACCTTAGCGAGTTGCAACTGTAGATGCGTTTTCATCGACGGATAATTGGAGCGATTAGATAGTCGAACGGCTTCACTATAGTGCTGCAGTGATTTGGTTAGTTGTTGGTTTTTATTGTAGTAATGCCCCAGTTTCGATTCGGCCGCCGCGATGAGATAGTCATTTCTGAGTTTATAGGCAATATCGCGATAGGTATGAAAATGCATTAGGGCAGGCACATCTTGACGAATAACCAAGTGCAATAGGCCTAAATGTTCATGGATAGTATGTTTTAGCAACATAGACCCCAGATCAACGCTGTCGTTGATGTGTGACAGAGCTTGGTTATAAAAGGCGATCGCTTCTTGGTATTTTTGTTCGGTGCGGCCGATATAACGTCCCTTTAGCATGGCGACGGTGGCTTGTTCTAAGGGCGTTTGTGCGATGCTCGTCAACAATTCAATTAAACTATTGGCGTCTTGAAATTCTACTTTGGTTTTTACATTCGGCTCCAGATTTAACCGCGCCAGTAATTGCAGTATGTGTTCAAACTCATCAGGGCTATAGCCCTGCTCTTGGGCTGCGCGTTCAAATTGTTCACGGTTCTTAAAGCTAATAGGAAAAGAGATAGACTGATTAAGCCTGTCGTACATCTTTTGTGGCGTTTCACGCAATTCTATTTCTTCGATCTCAAGATCGGCCGCCAATGTTTGAACAGAAATAGATATCAACAAGGTCACGAAAATAACAATGAATTTATGCATGTGTAGGAGGCCCTATATTCCCTAAGTCAAGGGACTTATTTTGTTAGCTTTTGTTAGCGCCTAATGAGGATGCTACATCGACTTGTTATACTTGAAAAAAATATAAGAAGCATAATAACAGAAGACGGAAAGAAGTAAGAGTGAAACCCAGTAGATTATCTATTTTGGCATTAAGTGTATTAGGTTTGGCCAATGTATTTGCCGACGTGAATTACAGCATTGATCTAAGCCAACCCCAACCCCAACACCATCTTGCGCTGGTGAGTGTGACTTTTCCCTAGGCTAAAGCGGGATAATTGAGTGTTAATCTTCCCGTGTGGCGTACGGGTAAGTATCAAGTATTACCCTTATCTGATGGGGTTCGTTTATTTACCGCAAAAGATCACGAAGGTAAATCACTCGCATGGAAACGCACCGCCAGTGGTGAATGGCAATAGCCCTTGATAAACCAAGTCGTGTGACTGTTAGTTATCAACTCTATGCTAACGAATTAGGCCAACGGGTGCGACTATTGATGCCACACATGCTTACTTAGATGCTAGCTGTGTATTGATGTATAGTCCCCAATTTCGCCAAGACCCAGTAAGCGTGCAGTTGAGCGTACCCGAAAACTGGCAGAGTTATTCGGGCATGTCATCGGGCCCAGTGGCACATTTCTTTATCGCACCAAATTATGATGTGTTGATTGATTCTCCCATTGAAACAGGTACTAGCACCCATAAAAAGTTTACGGCCAATGGCAAAGACTATGAGCTGCTGTTTTGGGGCGAAGGTAACTACGATGCGGATAAAGTGGTTAAAGACTTAACTGCATTGAGTGGGCAAGCCAAGGCGATTTGGGATGAATATCCCTTTGAGCGCTATGTGTAATGGTGCATGCCACCAGCGGCGCCAGTGGCGCAACTGAACATTTAAACTCGACGGTTATTCAGTTACCTCGGTTTAGTTTTCGTGAGCGAAAGGACTATCTACGCTTTATCAGTACCGCTTCCCATGAGTTTATTCATACCTGGAACGTTAAAGCTTACCGCCCCGCGGGCTTAGTTCCCTATGATTATCAACATGAAAATATGACCGAACTCTTGTGGATTGTAGAGGGGTCTACCAGTTATTTCCAAGGGCAGTTATTGCTGCGTGCGGGCGTGATGACGGCAAAAGAGTTTTTGGAAGACTTAGCCAAACGTATCGAAAAAAGCGAGCTAACCCCAGGTCGTGAAATTCAATCGGTTGCCGAGGCAAGTTTAGGTGAGTGGAGTAGCACGGGTGGCGATTATGGGATTAACCATAGCGTTAATATCTACTCTGAAGGGGATTTAGCCTCATTGGCGCTGGATTTCTCCCTACTGACCGACTCTAAATTGGCTCACTCATACCACGATGTGTACCGTAAACGGTACCAAGGTTACCGTATCTCTAAAGGTTACGCTGTGGCCGATGTGCAGCAAATCCTGAAGGACTTGTCGGGTAAGGATTATGGCCCTTGGTGGCAGAGTCATATAAATAGTCCCTTGAGTTTAGCATTTCCAAGCTTGCTGTCTAAGGCGGGTTTAGTGATGTCCTACGGTAAGGACGCCAAAGCGGAACCTTTTATCGGCATGACTTTAAGCAGTGAACATGGCTCGTTAGTACTTTCCCAAGTGCTGCGTAATGGCCCTGCATGGCAGTCGGGGATCGTTGCGGGAGACGAGATTATCGCAATTAATGGGCTAAAAGTGACCGCTCAAGGATTTGATAAGCGGATCAAAGACTTTAAAGTGGGTGATAACGTAGATGTCACCTTATTTCACAACGATAAAATCAAGCAAATGAGCTTAACCCTTGGTGAGAAACCAAGCGGTAAGCTCGTACTCAAAGGTGATGTGAAAGCGACTAAGCAGCAAAAGGCCTGCTTTAAAGCTTGGTTAGGCATTGATTGGCCGTTTGATGATAAAGGTGAGCTAGTGACCAAACGCTAATTCGCTGCTGGCTTGAGTGGGTCGTGACTGCAGAGGTGATGGCTTACTCGAATCGTACCATACGCTTTGTGCCAGCAATTGATATTAAAAAGGTGCCCAGTGAACTGAGAGAGTCCAACTGCGGCACCTTTTTACTTTTGTAAGCTTAAGCTCACTTGACGCTTTTGCTCAATCTATTGGTGTTCAATACATAGGCTTAAGACTTAAGCCTGAGTCTCTTCAATGCCGCCTAATGCTGACACTAAGGCGTGCATTAGGGCAACTAATTCACTGCCCATTAAGGCGAAGTCGGCATCGAGACGCGCCATAGGATCTTCATTGCCGAGTTCATCGTTGCCCGCTCTAAATTCTTCGGAGAATTTTAAGCGTTTCACGCTGGCATCGGATTGCAATAAGAGCGCAATGGATTGGCCAAAGTGTAGCGCTAATTTATGCACTTCTTTGCCGGTTTCTAGGTGAGCTAGCACTTCATCTTCTTTAAGATCTTGTTGCTTAAAGCGTACTATACCGCCTTCATCCGCAGCTGATTTCAGCTCGGCTTCATCTTGCATTTCAAAAGGTAAGGGCGCACTGCCATTTTTAAGCCATTCAGTTAATTGGCTTTCAATCGGCGCTTTAAAGCTTAATGGGATCACGGGCAAGCTGCCTAATGCCTTACGTAGTAAGGCTAATAACTCTTCGGCTTTAGTGGCGCTGGAGCTATCGACGAGGATCATTTCAAGCTCGGGTAAAATCAGTGCGCGCGTTTGGCTACGGCGTGAAAAGGCGCGCGGCAATAAGCTGGTGATGATCTCATCTTTTAAGGCATCTTTTTCTTTTTTGGCAAGTTTGCGATTTTCTTCGTCTTCAATTTGCGCCACTTTTTCTTCTAACGACTCTTTAATCACTTGAGCAGGCAGAATTTTTTCTTCTTTAGTGACACAGATTAGATGACGATTATTGGCGCTGTGTACTAAGGTGCTACCTTTTTTACCTAAGGCATTCGAAAAACCAAATTTGCTGACATCTTGGCTGCCGCACGGAGAAAATGTGAAATCGGCAAGTGCGGTTTCAAGTGCTTCTGTCTCGATGGAAAAAGGTTTATTGAAACGATAAAGAGTAAGATTTTTAAACCACATAAGATGCGCTCATTGGAAAATAAAGTCGCAGTTTACGGCATAGTTGCAGCGGGGTAAACCTACCTTAAATCGTTAAATTTTGGCTAAGTTGCAGAATTCATCAAAATGTAACATTGGGGCAAACTTGGTTGTGGGCCTTGGTATGCCTGGGTTTCATCTCTGAGGTGAGAGGGTGGTTTGTGTCTGCAGACCAAAGTTGTCACATTTGAAATAAAATTGAAATAGATTCATTGCAAACTTTCGGTCGTTCCAAACCAATAACCAAGACGAACATAACGTCGAAAGGATTAAATGATGAACGTTTTTTGTAAAACTCTACTTGCTTCTGCGCTAGCTTCTGCAACTCTGGCTTCTGCTTATGCCGCTGAGCCACTGACTGTTTATGGTAAGTTGAATGTTACCGCTCAATCAAACGATGAGAACGGTGACGCTACAACAACTATTCAAAGTAATGCTTCTCGTTTTGGTGTGAAAGGTGATTTCGAATTATCAAGCTCACTTAGCGCTTTCTATACTGTTGAGTATCAAGTCGATACGGGTGCTGCATCGAGCGATAACTTTACTGCTCGTAATCAATTTGTTGGTTTAAAAGGCGACTTTGGTTCGTTCTCTGTGGGTCGTAACGACACGTTATTAAAGATCTCTCAAGGTGACGTTGATCAATTTAACGACCTTTCTGGCGACTTAGGTAAATTGTTTAAAGGTGAAGTGCGTGCTGCGCAAACGGCAACCTACCTAACCCCTTCCTTTGGTGACTTTGTGTTTGGTGTCACTTATGTTGCGGAAGGTAATGATGTAAAAAGTCAATTTGCTCAAGATGGTTTCAGTGTTGCCGCCATGTATGGTGACGCTAAGTTAAAGAAAACAGCGGTTTATGCAGCCCTTGCCTACGATTCAGATGTGTCAGGATATGAAGTTTTGCGCGCTAGCTTACAGGCTAAGTTGGCGGGTATTAAGTTAGGTGGTATGTATCAGCAACAGGAACAGACATATAAGCTTGATAAAACAACCTCTCTGCCTGTTGAAGTCACTGCAGAAAGTGCAACCGGTTACTTATTAAGTGCAGCTTATGATATTAACGCTGTGACTTTAAAAGCTCAATTCCAAGACATGGAAGACTTAGGTGATTCATGGTCAGTGGGTGCGGATTACAACTTAGGCAAGCCGACTAAAGTGTTTGCTTTCTACACCAACCGCTCTTTAGAAGCGAATACAGATGATGATAAATACATCGCTATTGGTTTAGAGCACAAGTTCTAATCTCACTATTAAGATTGAATTAAGGAGGCTTCGGCTTCCTTTTTTATTGCGATAAACAAACAGTTATATAAACTTAATATGACAATTATCGCGACTATATAGCTTGTGTGGCATACTTATTCATAAATCTGTAATAAAAATGACTAATAATAGTCGTGTTGACATTCACTGACAGAAAATCACCTATGACTGCAAGGATATTGATAGTAGAAGACGAGTTAGCCATCCGCGAGATGCTGACTTTTGTAATGGAACAGCATGGGTTTACCACCTCTGCGGCGGAAGATTTTGATTCGGCCATTGCGCTGCTAAAGGAGCCTTATCCCGATCTGATTTTGTTGGATTGGATGTTTCCTGGTGGAAGCGGCATTCAATTAGCCAAACGCCTTAAGCAGGATGAGTTTACCCGCCAGATCCCTATTATTATGCTTACCGCGCGCGGTGAAGAGGAAGATAAGGTTAAGGGGCTCGAAGTCGGCGCCGATGACTACATCACTAAACCTTTCTCCCCCAAGGAGCTAGTTGCCCGCATCAAAGCGGTGTTACGCCGCAGTGCGCCAACTCGCCTTGAAGAAACCATTGATGTACAAGGATTGTTACTCGACCCTGTCAGTCACAGGGTGAGTGTTGGCGATACTGTACTCGATATGGGTCCGACGGAATTCCGTTTGTTGCACTTCTTTATGACACACCCAGAACGCGTCTATAGCCGTGAACAACTGCTTGATAACGTGTGGGGCACCAACGTGTATGTTGAAGACCGAACAGTTGATGTGCATATTCGCCGCCTACGAAAAGCGGTTGAAGAGTCGGGCCATGATCGTCTTATTCAGACAGTTCGTGGTGCGGGTTATCGCTTTTCTACACGTAGTTAGTGCCAAATTAGAGATAGGCACAGGTTAGCTTTTCGGCTATCTTGTGCTCTCCTTATTTAGCCTGCTGTTTGGGTTTATTTATGTTCGACTCTTATTCAGGGTATCGGTTATTTACGCGTTTAGCCGTATTCTTACTGCTTTGTTTGCTTATTGGTTTATTGGTAGGGAACCCCCTCTGGATACTGATCATTGGATTGTTAGGTCTCGTGATCTGGCATTACCGTCAGTTAGCGCGACTTAATTTCTGGTTATGGCGAGATAGAAAGTTAACCCCTCCTCAGGGCAGTGGTAGTTGGGAAGGCGTGTTTAACGGTATTTACCGCCTGCAAGGTAAAAACCGTCGCCGAGTCGGCCAATTAGCCGCGTTACTTGGGCGTTTCCGTCAAGGGGCTGAAGCCTTACCCGATGCCGCTGTGGTGCTCGACTCAGAGCATAATATCTTATGGTGTAACAAATTAGCTCAGCTAATGTTAGGTTTTGTTTGGCCACAGGATAATGGGCAGCGTATTGATAACTTAATCCGTCACCCCGATTTTTCCGCTTATATTAAAGCTGGAAAGTATAAAGAGCCCTTAGAATTGACATCACCTGTATCAGAGAGGCGTTTACTCGAAATCCGTATCATGGCATATGGTGACAGACAACTGCTGCTGATTGCCCGTGATATTACCCGAATAAGACAGCTCGAAGGCATGCGTAAAGAATTTGTCGCTAATGTGTCACATGAACTTAAAACACCGCTTACCGTTTTGCAGGGATACTTGGAAATGATGCAAAGCATGGCGGAGCCGGATTCGATGAACGCAAAGCCATTAGCGTTAATGCAGCAGCAGACGCAGCGAATGCAGTCTATGGTGGAGCAGTTACTGGTGCTATCTCGCATCGAAGATGCGGCGGATATTGATCTTGAGAATACGGTTAATATGTCGCAGCTAATGGACGTCTTGAAGGAAGAAGCCAAAGCCTTAGCGAAGGACAAGTACGAGTTAAGTTTCCATTGTGAGCCGGGCTTAGATTCACATGGAAACGAGCTACAGCTTAGAAGTGCTTGTTCTAACTTAATTTCTAATGCTATTCGTTACACTGAGCCTGGGGGCAAGATTAGTGTGCAGTGGCGCAGTGTCGCCACCGGAGGTCTCTTTAGTGTGGCCGATACAGGGGAAGGGATTGCACCGCAGCATATTAGTCGCTTGACCGAGCGTTTTTATCGAGTCGACAGCGCGCGCTCAAGGCAAACGGGGGGCAGCGGCCTTGGTTTGGCCATTGTGAAACATGCGTTAAGTCATCATCACAGTGAGCTTAATATCAGCAGTGAATTAGGAAAGGGTAGCACTTTCAGCTTTGTGATCCCGCAGCATTTGATTGAACGTAAAAAATAATTGCTATTTAATGTAATGTTATTTTTTATATTAAAAACAGGCCATTATGGCCTGTTTTATTTTTTAGGTCTCAAAAAGAAGTGATTTTTCAAAAAAATGCAAAAAAAGTGCTTTGTCATCTAAGTGTCATATCTTGGACATAGAATTGTCATTGTGGCGATTGATACTGGCTGCGTCTGAAGAAACCTAAGTTACAAATTAGTTAGCTTACTACTGGAGCACATAATGAAACTGAAAAAACTTGTCGGCGCGATGACTCTCACAGCCGCTGGTGTATTCTCTGCAACTGCCATGGCAGCTATTGACCCATCTCTACCAACTTACGAGAAAACAAGTGGTGTGTCTGGCAACTTATCATCTGTAGGTTCAGATACTTTAGCCAATATGATGACACTTTGGGCTGAAGAATTTAAACAGATGTATCCAAACGTCAATATCCAAATTCAAGCGGCCGGTTCTTCAACTGCGCCACCAGCGTTGACTGAAGGTACTTCACAATTCGGCCCAATGAGCCGCAAGATGAAGCCTAACGAAGTAGAAGCGTTTGAAAAGCATTATGGCTACAAGCCAACTGAAATTCGTGTTGCGATTGACGCTTTAGCAGTATTCGTACACAAAGATAACCCAATCAAAGGCTTAACGGCTGAACAAGTTGACGGTATCTTCTCTTCTACCCATAAATGTGGTGGTGCGGATATTCAACGTTGGGGTGATTTAGGTCTTAGTGGTGATTGGTCTGCAAAAGACGTTCAATTATATGGACGTAACTCAGTATCAGGTACTTACGGTTACTTCAAAGAGAAAGCGCTTTGTAAAGGCGACTTTAAGGCGAACGTAAACGAGCAACCTGGTTCAGCATCAGTCGTTCAATCCGTATCTCAATCTTTGAATGCGGTTGGTTACTCTGGTATCGGTTATAAAACTGCAGGCGTAAAAGCCGTTGCAATCGCTAAAAAAGGTAATGAGTTTATCGAAGCGACTGCAGAAAACGCCGCTAATGGTACTTACCCATTATCACGTTACTTGTATGTATACGTGAACAAGCAACCAAACAAAGACTTAGCACCAATGGAAAAAGAATTCATCCGTTATGTGCTGTCTAAGCAAGGTCAGCAAGTTGTAGAAAAAGACGGTTACGTGACGCTGCCTAAGAGCGTAGTTGCCAAAGATTTAGAACAGTTGGGCATTCGCCTCTAACTCTGAATCGCTGAACTGTTAAGGGTCTCTTCGGAGACCCTTTTTGTTTTCAGCCCTAAACCACCAACTTTTTGTTGGTGGTTATCATTTTTGGGGATTGTTCACTGAGGCTGAAAAGTGGGCATAAAAAAAGCAACCTAATTAGGTTGCTGTAAATTCCAATTCGGAATCCGGGGACGGTCGCGCTAGAAACCATCTAAAGGAGAATGATGATGAACGAAGAAACTCATTGCAAAGATTCGGTTCATAATATCTGACTCAAGGGCGAGAAATTAGTTCAGCAAAAATAGAAAATTTTTGAAAATATTTTTTCTTACAACCCTTATATATTGAAAAATATGTGAATTTTATTATTACGAGTTAACTAAAGTCGACAATGACTAGGTATGGGCTTAAGCATTGTTACAAAATTAGGATGTGGGAAAAGCTTTATTCGATTGCGCATGAGTAAATCAGCGACCGATAATATGATCAGATAATTTATCCTCCACAGGTTAGCTAAGTGATACATTCAGAAGACCAGCAAATGCCAATAGCACCCACAGCATGGGATTTAACTCGGGATTATCATTCTTTTGCTAATACTGACCAAGTGCAGGTAACCCACCTTTCCTTAACGCTTACGGTTGACTTTGAGGCTCGTACCTTGCTTGGTGAGGCAGTGCTCTCTCTCAGGTATATAGAGTCGCAGGTTGCTGAATTATGGCTAGATACCAGAGGTTTAGCTATTTTATCGGTAATGACCGAGGCTCAAGTTCCCCTTGAGTTTTCACTCGAGGAGTCGAATGAAATACTCGGCCAAAAATTATCCATTCGTTTACCGCAGTTACAATGTGAACGGGTGTGCATTCGTTATCTCACATCAATGCAGGCACAGGGATTACAGTGGCTAGCGCCAGAGCAAACGGCAGGTAAACAGTTACCTTATCTGTTTAGCCAATCGCAACCGATTAACGCCCGCAGCTGGATACCATTGCAGGATACGCCTAAGGTACGGATTACCTTCGATGCTAAAGTTCAAGTACCTAAAGGAATGCGCGCTGTAATGAGTGCGATGAATCATCCTGAGACGCCACTAGAAGGGACATTTCAATTTGAGATGGAAAAGCCCATCCCCACACATTTATTGGCGTTAGCCGTTGGTGATTTAGCATTTCAAGTCATTGGCCCACGTAGTGGCGTCTATACCGAACCTTGTATGTTGGAAGCTGCGGCAACTGAGTTTGCCGATACCGAACATATGCTTGATGTGGCGCAATCATTATTAGGCCCCTATGCCTGGGGGCGCTACGATATGATCATCTTGCCTCCGAGTTTTCCCTTCGGTGGGATGGAAAATCCGCGTTTAGCTTTTTTAACCCCAACCCTGATTGCGGGGGATAAGAGCCTAGTCTCAACGGTTGCCCATGAGCTGGCTCATTCATGGACAGGAAATTTAGTCAGTAATGCCACGTGGCGAGATCTCTGGTTAAACGAAGGTTTTACGACCTATTTCACCAATAGGATTGTGGAACAAGTCTATGGCAGGGAACAGGCCGAACTGGAATGGGTGATTGAATTTGGTCGACTACAAGAAGAAATCGCTGCCTTGCCACTTCATCGGCAAACCTTGCCCGCCAATGTGCAGCAGGCCGATCCTAATTTGGCCTTTAATCGCTTTACCTATGATAAGGCGTCGATGTTCGTCCATGATTTAGAGCGTCGTCTGGGGCGAGCCGAGTTTGATAAGTTCCTGTTTACCTATGTGCAGCACTTCGCTTTTAAGGCGATTACTACAGAAATGTTTGTCAAATACGCAAAAGCGGCTTTAGTCGAAGCCTATCCGGATAAGATAAGTGAAGCCGAACTGCTGGAGTGGATTTACGGTGAGGGGTTGCCTCAGGGATATGTGGGGCCGACATCGCGAAGTTTAGATAAAGTCGATGATGCCTTGAACGATTTTTTACAGGGTAAGGCTGCGGCTCTGCTTAATGTAAAAAGCTGGCGTGTGCATCATTGGCAATATTTTTTGACTCAATTACCTGAAGTGCTGTCGCAAGTACAATTAATGGATTTGGATGACAGTTTTAAATTGACCGAATCGAACAATGCTGAAATTGCCTGTGACTGGTTTAGAGTTGCCATCCGTAATCATTATGATCCCGTTCTGCCAGCACTCAGCCGCTATTTGCAGCGTATCGGCCGGGGCAAATTTGTCCGTCCGCTTTACGCTGAATTAAATATAGCTGGTTATCATACTGAGTTACAAAGCATTTATTCAAGCGCGCGCTCGGGCTATCACCCATCCATTCAAGTGCAGTTGGATAGAATGTTTAAGTCGTAAAAAAGAGATAAAAAAATGGCAACCCAAGGTTGCCATAAAAAAATCAAAGAAGGAGACAAAGGAATTCAGTGCGCTAGCGTGTATTCGATTGCTTCCCCAAAGGGAGATGATGATGAACGACCAACCAATTCAACTTTATGCGATAACGTGAAACGGTTCATTGAATTAAGTGGTGATTAAACCTGCTTAACTCACTACTAAACACATCATTTAGTAGCTAATTGTGCATTAAAGCGTATTCGTTAATCCTTACACTTAATCAGACTAAGGCATTTTTAAAAAGTTCAGTGCGTGATAAAAATTTTTAAAATTATTTTCGGTTTCGGTTTCGGTTTCGGTTTCGGTTTTGGTTTCGGTTTCGGTTTTGGTTTTGGCAGTAAATACCGCAATCGATAAGTGGCTAGGGTCTGTTGATCTTTCGAGAGTGATTTTTAGACAGCATGGCAAGACGTTATAATTTGCTTCGCCAAAAGTAACCATAACCTCAAGCCATGCCAAGACTTATGCTAACCGATGCACGCTGGGAAAAGCTATTTCATTTAATGAAAAGCACAGGCCGTGTTTATGACAAACCTGAACATAGACAAACATTCGAAGGTATTCTTTACCGCCTTAGAACAGGTATCCCTTGGCGAGATTTACCTAAAGAGTTCGGTCATTGGAGCACGGTCTTTAGACGGTTTCATTTATGGTCTAAGAAAGGCGTTCTAGCACATTTATTCAAGGCCTTAGCCAACCTTGCTGATATAGAATGGGTCTTTATTGATGGCTCGATAGTGCGAGCTCACCAGCACAGTGCAGGTGCAGCGACGCTAAGTAATGAGAGTATTGGTAAAAGTCGAGGCGGTAATTCAACCAAAATTCACTTAGCCGTCGACAGCGGAGGATTACCGATTTATTTCGAATTATCAGAAGGCCAAAAACACGATATTACACACGCCCCCAGCTTAATTGAGCACCTGAAGCAGGTTGATACCGTCATTGCAGATAAAGGTTATGACAGCGATGCTTTTCGTGAACTTATCGCCAATAAAGGCGGGAAATCTGTTATTCCAAGGCGCCGCTATAAGAATACACCTCAAGAAAGAGTCGATTGGTGCTTATATCGGTATCGACATTTAGTGGAGAATGCTTTTGGAAGAATAAAACACTATCGAGCAATATCAACAAGATATGACAAGCTAGCAAGAAATTACGCCAGTATGGTGTCACTGGCGTTTATGTTAATGTGGCTGCCGATGCATTGCTGAACAACATTTGTACAGCAAAGATCAACAGACCCTAGATTTATTTTACAAATAAATCATAGGTATAAAAAAAGGCAACCAATTGGTTGCCTTGTGACCTCTTCCTAGGTCAAGGGGGCCGCGCTAGAAGCCCCTGGGAGAATGATGAACATGAAAAAGACATTCGCTGTTCAATCTATTTGAGGCATTCATGGGGTGAAAGTTCCACCTCACATAAAAAATTATTCAAATTTTTTATTAAACATAAATTTCAATGAGATAGTGGATTACTTATTTAAAAGTGACTCTATTTTGTCGCGAATGTCTTCTGGTTTCGTTGTCGGCGCAAAACGAGCGACGGCTTCCCCCTGACGATTAATTAAAAATTTGGTGAAATTCCATTTTATGCGTTCTGTGCCTAACATGCCGGGAGCGGCTTTCTTTAAATATTGGTAGAGAGGATGGGTATGTTCACCATTGACCTCGATTTTCGAAAACAGTGGAAAGCTTACCCCAAAGTTGAGTTCGCAAAAGCTTTTGATCCCTTGTTCATTAGCCTTTTCTTGGGCGCCAAACTGGTTACAGGGAAAGCCCAAAACCACAAATCCACGCGCTTTGTATTCTTGATAAAGTGCTTCTAACCCCTTGTACTGCGGCGTAAAACCGCACTCGCTGGCGGTGTTTACAATCAATATCACTTTACCTTGATATTGTGTCAATGGGGTTGGATTACCCTGAATGTCAATTGCGTTATGGCGATAGATAGTGGATGTCATCATTACCTCCTTAAGTGTGATGATTAGCATAAATAATAGTTTGGTTGTGATCAATCAATTTGCGTGCAACTTATTTTGTTGGTTTGCTAATCTTCTTCAATATCAATATAGTTACGCTAATTTTTATCTCAGCAGAAGGGCGTTTAGGTGACTGAACATGAAGCCGAATACGAAACAAACACGCAGGCCGATGTTGGTCAGGTTGTTCAGCAACTCACTGAAGTTGAAGGTGAAGAACAAGCTGAAGTGTTCAGTGAAATCTTAAATGAAGCTGAGCCAGGCACGATTGCATTAGCACTGGAGTCCTTACCTTTAGACGAGCGTTACGAGCGTTGGCAACAGGTTGAGTTTAGTGAACGTGTGACTGTGCTGAGTTTAATGCGTGCCGATCCCCGTATGGGGATCCTCAAGCAGATGCCCGATAACGAGGTCGATCTGCTATTTGCCCAATTAAGTCCTGAGGATTTAATTGAGTGGAGTGATTATCTCCCCGAAAGCTTTACCGACCGAGCCTTGGCCCAAATGGGCGAGCGTCAGCGGCAGCGGTTTGAGTTGTACGACCAATATTCTGAAAATGAAATTGGCCGTTATACCGATCATCAAATGTTAGTGCTCAGCGATAAAGCAACGGTAGCGCAGGCACAGCGTTTTTTTAGACGAATAGAACTCGACTGTAACGACAATTTATTTATTGTCGATGAAGCGGATAAATACCTCGGCACTGTTAGACGTTATGATATTTTCAAGCACGAACCCCATGAGCCGCTGATTTCACTGTTATCGGAAGATAGTCGTGCATTAACCGCGAACACGACGTTACTCGATGCTGCAGAGGCGATAGAGCATAGTCGTGAAATCGAATTACCTGTCATTGATGACGCAGGGGAGCTAATCGGCCGTGTCACCTTAAGGGCCGCTACCGCCTTAGTGCGCGAACACTATGAAGCGCAATTAATGGCAACCGCAGGTATGGATGAGTCCGATGACTTATTCGCCCCGATTCTGAAAGGTGCCCAGCGCCGAGCGGTGTGGCTTGGGATTAACTTACTCACCGCTTTTTTAGCCTCGGCAACTATTGGCTTATTTGAAAACGTATTATCCCAAGTGGTAGCGTTGGCCGTGTTGATGCCGATCGTCGCGTCCATGGGCGGGATTGCGGGAAGCCAGTCGCTCACGCTGATGATCCGCGGTATGGCAATGGGGCAAATTTCTGCAGGTAACCTATTCTCTTTGATGAAGAACGAGTTAGGGATTGGGTTAGTTAATGGCACCCTGTGGGCGATAGTGATAGGGCTGGTGGCGGGTTGGTGGTTTGCCGACAGTATCATTGGCATAGTGATTGGCTGTGCAATTTTGATCAATATGGCGGTTGCGGCCTTAGCTGGGGTGTTTGTGCCGATGATTCTACAGCGTTTTAATCAGGATGCGGCGCTGTCTGGTTCAGTGATTTTAACCACTGTGACCGACGTGGTGGGTTTTTTCACTTTCCTCGGTATGGCGACAATACTGTACCTTTAAGTTTGATATTAAGCGTGTAATTGATTGATATGAATCACAACGATATTCACTATGCCTTATGCCAAAGCCCTGAAGAGTTAGCTGTCGCTGCAGCATTAATTGACCAGCGGGATGATAATGCTCATCCGCTCGATCATCAGGTATTTGCGCGCGCGCGCGCGGTGGTGTTGGCGAAAACCCTCGAAGGCGAGATTGTCGGCTGCGCTGCGATTAAAGCGGGCACAGGCAATGTGGGGGAGCTGGGTTATCTGGTGGTATCGCCTTTATTTCGTCGCAAAGGTATCGGCCAAGGATTAACACTTAAGCGGATTGAAGTGGCTAAAGCGCAGGGGATTGCCTTGTTGTTTGCCACGATCCGAGATGAGAATCACGCCAGTCGGGTAAATTTACTCAAAGCCGGGTTTCACTTTTGGCGTAATTACTTGAGCATTCGGGGGACGGGTAATACTGTGGGGTGGTATTACTTAGCCTTGGGTGACGAAGTCGATATTGACGGTACGATGCAAACCCTGGTGGGGGATCGTGTACCTGCGGGTTAAATGTTTCGAGGTTGTTTGTTTTTGGTTTTTATGGTGTTTTCTATCGGTTTCTGTTTGGTTTTGAATTCAAAAATCTTGGCTCCAAACGCCTAAATATGCAGATTTTCTTTTTTTATTCGGTATGATCCGCGCCATTACCCACAGTCATTATTGAGGTGTTTTATGGCTAAGTTCCGAGTTGCAAGTGTCTTATTGTTGAGTGCAGCTGCGCTGCAGGTGAATGCGTCAGAATTTAATCTTGGTTTAAACAACGATGTAGTTTCTACTGAGTTAGAACTGCAAATGAATAAAGATACCAATGCCGTATTAGGGTACATTTATTCAGACGATAGCGGTCATATTGCCCAAGGCGCAATGCATATGATTCACGATGCGGGAGTACATCATTTTGAAGTTGGGGCTAAATTAAGCCAACTATGGGCTGACGAGGCGCCAAACGGAAGCACAGTATCAGTCGGTGCTCGTTATGCATTAGCGTTAGGGCCAAATATTTCTTTGCAAGCCGCAGCTTACTATGCGCCATCGGTATTGTCTTTCGGTGATGTCGATGGTCAATACGAGTTGGATTCAAAGGTGCAATACAACATAAACCCGAATATGGCACTTTATGTCGGTTACCGTAAAATTGCCTTCGAATACGATAATGCCCGTGATTTTACCTTTGAAGATGGTGCGTACATTGGCGGTAAATTCCGCTTCTAATCGAACCTGCAAATTGGCGATCTAAATTAATTGCCTCGAATTTAAAGCCGGCCAAGGTTACCTTCGCCGGCTTTTCCATTTTGCTTTCAGTTCTCCATAGCTTGGCAGTAAGGATGAGAAAATCACCAAGCCAATGCCTATGCAAACCACAACGCTTAGGGTTTCATCTAAAAACCACCAACCAAGCAGTGCTGCAAAAATTAGACCTGTATATTCCACCGGTGCCATTTGGCTGGCATCTGCGCGTCGATAGGCGTGGATAATCAGGTAGGTCATTCCGACATAAAACACGCCTAAAGTTAACCCAACTTGGGCGACGGGTAGACTAAAATTTGCGCCCTCGTACCAGGTTGCAGGTATCAGAAAAACCATCGCAAAGGCATTAGACCAAAAGAGTGTTGAAAATGGATGCTCATGGGTTGAATATGCCTTCAAAATGAGGCTATTTATTGCTGAGATCATTGCACCAAAAAAAGCTAAGCCAATATAGAGATTAACTTCGGTCGGCTGGCTTATCAGCAATATTCCCGTAAATCCAATGAGACCAGCCACTGAGCGTCGGTAGCCTATGCGTTCATTTAAAAAGAATGCTGACAATAACAGCAGTATCAGCGGTGAGCTATAAATAACTGCGGTGACAGTTGCAAGGGGTAAATGTAATACCGCTAACATAAAAATGGCGTTACCTAAGCCGATTAACAAGGCTCGGCTTAAATGCACTTTGTAAAAGGGACTTAACTTTAGATTTCCCTGTAGGTGCCAGACAAAAGGCAGTACCAAAAGCGTGGCAAATAATTGGCGATAAAGCACAAGTTGAAACACTGGTGTGTTAGTTTCAAGCAACTTAACCAATAGGTTACCGCTGGCTATCAACAATTGGGCCGCTAAAATCATCAATAAAGGTGCCATAGGTATCCAAATTAAAAGCTGATATTGGGGCTAAAGTGTGGTTCTTTACGTTAACGACTAAAATATCATCATAAGGCGCCTAATTGCCGACTAATTTAGCCTAATCAATTGTAAAAAATAAAATGTAGTCATAAAGTTAACACTCTAAATTGATTTTCTGCGTAGGATTCGACGCGGGTATACAAACCAAAATACCGATGAGCAAAACTAACTTGCATAATTTCTGGTGCTTTTTGTTGCTGTTTTGGACTTTTAGTCCGTTTGCCCTTAGCGCTGAAATTGCGTTGGATTCCCCCTACTTATTCCACGCAGAGGCTAAGCAGCTTCCGCCTGCTGATTTTAAAGAGGTCAGCCAGTGGATGGGGCAATTAAAGGAGGCTAGCTCAGTAAGCCTTACTGGTGGTGATTATTGGATGGTTTCCCCTGTGATGGTCAATAGCCGCCAAACACGTTGGGTGGTAGATGCCAGTAATTCAATTATTGAATCAGTGGATTATTGGTTGCTGGGCAGTGATGGTTCTGTACAATTCGCCCACAGTGGTTACTACGCGCCCTATGAGTTTTTATTCGATTATGGGCGCAAGGTTAGGCTGAATATGGGCACTGATTATTGGTTAGTGACTAGACTTAGCAGTCAATATTTCTCCTCCGCGCCTGAAGTGGCATTAGAGTCGCAAGAGGCGCATCAATTAACGACTGACCGCATGGCCATGGCGATACTGCTTTGTTTGGGCGGGTTACTGTTTATCGCTTTTTATAATTTACTGATTTACATCTCTATTTTTGACAAGGCATTCTTGTATTACGGCCTATATGTATTGGCTTATTTGGGGGGGTGGGCGCTGACGTTCCATTTACCAGCTCACTTATTTAACTTCCATCAGCTTGAATTACATCATTTGTTTTTTATCAGTTTGCCGATATTTAACATTATGTTCTACAAACATTTTTTGCAGCTTCCTAGTTATTCACCTCGATTGTGGCGGCTTAGCCAATACTTGTTGATTGCCTGTGTTATAGCCTTACCAACCAGCATTTGGTTGTTGCCCTATACCGCGATTATTGCCTCAGTCTTAATCATGCTTTGGATTGCGCTGGCTATTACCTGCGGTAATGTGTGCTTGATGAAAGGCTTTGCTCCCGCACGCTATTTTATTATGGCTTTTACCTGTTTATTGCTACCAGCGGTCATTATTTTACCCGGTAATATGGGGATAACCCCCGATTTTATCGAGCATGCTGAGTTTGCCACTTTACTAGGCGGTACTGTGGATGCCTTACTGTTATCCCTTGCTTTGGCTAATAAACTTAAGCTTATGTCTGAAGAACGTAAAGCACACATCGAAGAGTTAGGTATCGCTTGGGAAAAAGCACGGCTTGATGCATTAACGCGAGTAGGTAACCGTTATGCCTTTGATGAATTTATGAATTCTCAATTAGCCTTTGCCAATAAGGTCGTTAACCCTATGGCGCTGGTGCTGCTCAATGCTGACAGCCTCAAGATGGTGAATGACACCTTAGGACATCAAGAGGGGGATCGTTTACTACAAAGACTTGTGCAGTTTTTGCAATCGACCAATATTGCCCAACTTAAAATCTACCGAATCAGTGGTGATGAGTTTGTTGCTATCCTGCCTGCGAGTGGCGTGACGAGCTTTGTTAACACGCTAAGAGGATTAACTGCGCAATTTGCTACGGAGGGCTTTAGGGATTGCCAGTTTAGTTTTGGCATTGCGATTAATGCTGATGTAGCCAACCCCCATGAGTGGCTTCGTAGCGCAGATACGAGTTTATATCACTCGCGTATGGAAAAACGGCGCCAGGAATATGCCGATACCCGTACGGGGGAAATTGTTTCGCTCTAACGGTGTTTAAAAAATTCCACGATACAAAGGGGCTGCATGATGCAGCCCCTTTGCCGACTAGCCGAAGTCTTTTTCACCTTTTATCACTGCTGGATGGCCACAAATTGCTTTAGCGGTATGCATCCCCGCCATCGTGGCGGCTTCAACACATCCGGCATTGAGGCCAGTTTTAATCCAGTCGCCCGTCATGTACAAATTGTCGATCCCCGTTCCATCCGTGGTTATCCGGTATTGTGAACTGCCTTTGACCGATAACACATAACGTTCGGAAGGGTCCACGTTCGCCCGCCAATATTGGCTATCAAATCGTGCCTCGCCTTGGCGGTTTTGTTCATCATGTAACCATTCCCACGGGAAGGTGTCGCCAACATGCTGCCATAGCTTATGAATTTCTGTATTGAGTTGGTGGATGGCTCCCGCCTTGGCTTCGGCTGTTTTACGTTGCTGGAAGCCTACATCTGTGTGCGGTGGATAAACATCAACGGGCAAAGCCGAGCAGAAATAACTGGCATTTTTAGGCTCAGTGCCACGCCAGTCTTCCTTATCGAGTAATTGATCCATAGAGGCCCAAGTATCGAAGGGTTCGGTAAATCCTGATAAAACTGGCTGCTCGCTATCTTCTGAATAATTTGGCCAACCTATTCCGTTAAGATCTTGGTCCATCCACAGTTGATAGGCTTGGGTCGCTACTGCCTGCACTTTATCTACGCAGGTTTTTAGTGCCGGACTCTGCGCCATGACTTCACTAGCCACATGAGGAACCGAGCCGATTGACAGGCCAAAAATCACTTTGTCGAAGTCTACTCCTTTGACCAGACGTTTTTTCGGCAGTGCTTGGCCAAATTGTGCCTCGTAGAGATTGTCCCAATCGCTCCAAAAGTGTTCGAGATTAATATCATGGGCTTTTAGCAGCGCCGCTTGGGCGGCATTAAGTTGCTCATAATTAGGTGTGCTTGGCCAGCAGGCTAAGCCCTTTACATCCACCAAAGGATTGTAGTTCTCTACCGAAGGATTAAGTGCGATTTGCTCTGTGATTTCAATCGCTTGAATACTGTTGTTACGACATTCTAGATTGTCGACTCGATTGAAAAAGTGGAAGTTGACCCCGCGACGTTTTAGCACTTCATAGTAGGGGGTAAAGACCACATCGCCCATGCCGGCCTGCATTTTCCACATGATCCCACCTTGATAACAAAGGGCGATGCGCAACATTGAACGAATAATTGTCCCCGCTTCGACATTGGGTTTATCAAAATTGCCTTTCTCGTAGGCAAAAACAAGATCATAGAAACCGCGCACAGGCGCACTATCGACAGTGTATTTTTGGCTGGCGCCGTGTTTGGTTAGCCATTCGCGGTAATCATAGTCATTGATGGCATCGAAGCCTTTTTCAAACACATTATCGACAAACATGCCTTTTAATATGGTCAGCCCCAAGTCAACGGCGATATACAGATGGCGCAATTCGTCATTGGTGTCTAAATGGTCGGTAAAGCGTTTAACGAGTCGTTGGTGCAGGGCATCGACGGCGGATTCGACCAGTCCATCATCGCTCTCGCTATGCACATTCTCATCACACTCACGGCCAATCATCTGATTAAAATGGCATTCTAATTTATCGCCAAGGGCATCGAGGGATTCCATGGCATCTTCAACTGAATCTTCTAATTTATCCTTAAGTTGCTCAAACCAGCGAGTATCGAGCCAGTTTTTAGGTGTCTCCATAGCCTTTTCATCGGCTTCGAGTAAGGTGTCCATATCCTTAAGCCACTCTTTTATCCATGCAAAGGCGGCTTTAACGACCTTCCAGAAGGTTAAGGTTTCAGTGCCATCCCCAGGGGTCCCTGGGAGCGATGGGAAAGTGATAGGCCAACTGACGGAGCGACCATTGATTTCCTCCTGAAGCACAATAAAGTGATGGGGCTTAAAGGCATCTAAAAAGGTTGCTAGTGGCGCTTGGGCGGGACGATCTAATTCTTCATAGGCTTTACGCATCAAGGCGAAGGCATTTTGATAAAACCCGAACCAGATATGTAAACCATGTTCTTCAATACGTTGCCCCATCGCTGCATTGCGACCGCTTGCTCCTTTTCCACCGATTCGCCAACCTAATTGATAGATATCAATCTCATATTGATTTTGCCAACCAGGTTTATCTGTGAGGTAGCAAGCTGCGGTCATGGCGGCGACACCGCCACCGAGAATGGCAATTTTCTGTTTTTTGATTTCAGAGTTATCCACGAGCACTTCGCCCGGTGGCACTTCAAAGTCAAAGTTCACATGATAGGGCAGTAACACGTGTTGCTCGCCAAGTTCAACCCCGAGAGTGTCTTTGAGCGGGAAGCTGGCATTGTCAAAAAGGGTGGCGACAAAGTCATTTTCCAGCAGTGCAACGCTGTGTACTTTATTAACCTTAGCGGGCGATGCGGTAATCGCCTGATAAACGGCTTTTTGGCCTGAAGCATCTGGGAACTGCTTTAAAAATACTTGATCGATAGCGGGCTTAAACAGTAGATGGAAGAGTTGCTCTTCACCGAGTTTATCAAGCTCTGGAATAAAATCTGTTTGTTCCTTAAAGAGTTTCCAGGTTTGGGTTATCGCTTCGACGGTTGAAAGCTGCGCCTCTGGTTTCGCATTACAATTCACCTCAAGCAGCGGATGCATGGCAAGCTCTGTGTCAGGGCTAAAATGTAAAAAGCTTTTTGCGGCAAGGGAGAGGCGAGTTAACGGCTGACCGGCCGCGGGCATAGTGTATTCACACAAATACTTAGGATAACCAAATAGCTCTCGGCCATTGATTAAGGCCATCGCATCGTTTACCCAGATATGCAGCGGCTGAAAATACACATGGCTGATTTTTGTACTGCTGCTATTGTCCTGACGGCCGACCATAACCCAAGTGATAATATCGGTTTCTTGGATCCAGCCCTTTGCTCTATCTGTGGGGTAGTCTGAATAAGCTTTTTCGATCTGAGTAAAGGTGGTCAATACATAGGGCGACAAGACTTTAAAGTACATGGCGCTACCGGCCACTTGATTCAGTGTGTTATCTATTGAGCGTTGAAGATTTGCGAGTTTCCCCTTGAGAAAAAAACCGTACATATCGGCTTTATTCAACACTAAGGGAGAGTGCATTAACATGCTGCCTTGAGGATAGATAAAATCAGGGCGTTGTTTTTCCATGGGATCATCCTTTAAACCCGTTAATATGTGTAAGGTAGCTAACCTCAGTTCGGGATAATAAATGTATATTTAACAGCTACTTGCACCGTTTACTGCGTTGAGTTTACTTGCAATAGGTTCGCTATTGACGCGTAAATTCACCTTGCTATCAGCGCAAAGCGTAAGTTTGCGTGTAACTACTTGAGTTTTTGCTTTGTTGATTGCATTTATCCATCTCTTAACCCGAGTTAAAGTGAGTAATGGAGATGAATGCATTAACAAACCCTAAAAAGCATAGGGTAAATAAACTAATTAGCCTATTGATTTTACAATTGAATTAAAAAAAAAGCAGAAGGGAAATATTCGAATTAACTAGCAAGTTGGAGTGGCTCCAACTTGCTGGGATTTGACTGGCTTGGTAAAGCTCGAATTTGCTAAGGCAAACGGGTCGTTGGTCGGTTACTTCGATTTATGCTGATAGAAATCCACCTCTGCATCATCTGAATAACGGCGCTTAGTATCCCTGCGACGTTGTTTTACGCGTTTGTTTTTTTGCTTACCTTTGACGTTATCGCCCCATGGCGCATCATCGTCTTCAAATTCATAGGAGTGTGACATGGTCAAAATTCCAAAAATATCTGTGCCATTCTCAGCACTCGATCTTTTTACCCAAAGGTGCGATTAAGCTAAAGTGAAATATTTAATCACTGATGGTGAAAAGTTTTGTTCAACAAGGGGCTCGGACGAGTTAAAGAACGCTTTTAGGGATTTGATTGTGGTGCGTATGGTTTATCTTAATGATTATTAAATGAATAAATTAACTGACTCGTTAATCTGATAAGTCATGTGAAAAATGGCACTCAGGGAATGAGTGCCAAGTTCTGATAAAAAATAAGGAGTTAGTGCTAGGGCGTGTTGACGTTTCAGGGTTATTTTTGCAGCAATTTGGCTGGCTTTTATGCAAGGCAAAGTCCGTGCAGTGTAGTTATTCTACATAAACGGACGATAACGCGGCAGAAAAGCCAGCCAAATGCTGCCCGAAGGGCTCGTCTGGCAAGCCCGTGCTCCTACTTTCTGTCATAAGAGCAGCTCGTCATGTGAGTCGAATAACTACACATCATTCCTCGTTTCGCGAGCACGAGCTTGCCAGAACGAACAAAATTTAATCTCGAAACGTCAACACGCCCTAGTGTTTACGTTGCATTCGTGCGACAAACATCCCATCTGTGTTGGCTTCGAAGGGCCACACGGTCAACATTTCTGTTTGTTCACCGGTAAAAGGGTGGCGTATCGGCACTAAGTTGAACTCTGGGTGTTGTTGCAAAAAGGCTGAAACGACTTCTTCGTTTTCAACGGGTGATAGTGAGCAAGTGGCGTAGATTAAGGTTCCGCCCGCTTTTACTGCTTGGCTGCTGCGGCTTAAAATATCGAGCTGTAACGTTGCTTTATCCATCACGGCGTCAAGTGTATCGAGCCAGCGCATATCTGGGTTACGGCGCCATGTGCCCGTGCAGCTGCAGGGGGCATCGACTAATACCCCATCAAAATAGTTGGCGGCCACGGGAAGGGCATCACTGCGCCAGCGCGCAATGCTGATCCCATCAAACTGTGCTCGCTGCGCGCGTTTGCTGAGCTCTTCTAAGGCGTTGGCGCGAATATCCGATGACACTATGCTGCCCTGTAATGGCGTATGTTGCTTGGTTGCGGCCGTTTGCATTAACGAACGCAATTGCAGGGTTTTCCCCCCAGCGCCACTGCAGGCATCCCACCAGTGTTGCCAAGGCTCAGGTGCACAAATTTGGCCTATTACCTGTGAGGCTAAATCTTGGATCTCAATGTTACCTTCTTTGTAGAGGGTAATTTCATTGAGATTCATACTTTTACTGCCAAGATTGATCGCATCTTCAAAAAATGGACTGAGACTCGCTTCAATGCCTAATGCTTGCAATTGGCTCACCGCAGTTTGGCTGTTTATGCTCTGTGCTCGCCCCCAAATAGGCGGACGGCTTGACATGGCTTCTATCAAATTGGGGCGGCGCTTTGCATCAATGGGACAAACCTGCCAAAACCACTCGGGTAACAAATCTGTCAGTTCCAAGACTACCTGAGGGAATAATTGCCGAACTAACGCCAACTTATCCGTGAGATTGTTAACGGGAATGGATTGTAAGCGTTGATAATCGTGAGTCGATTGAGAGAGTTCATGCCACGCTTGGGCAATGTCTTGCCAAGGGTGCGCTTCAAGTAAGGCGCTGGCGCTCAGCATGGCAAAGAAGTGAGCAGCCTGCTGATGATCGCCTGCGGCTTTAAACCAGCCCCACCAACGGAACAGGCTAAATAGCGATTCGCGGATGACTTTGCGATCCTTCGAACCGTGCTTTTTATGTTCCCTAAAGTAGTTCGCTAACACTCGGTCAGCGGGTTGCTTTGCGCTTAAAATCTCATCAAACAACAACTTAGTGGTATTGGCATAGCTCATCGCGCGTTTTTGTGCGGGCGTTTGCGGTTCGATATTAAAAGCGGAGTGAATAGTGGTAGATGATAAGCCGTTTGGATTGCCCATAAAGTTAGCCTGAAAAGTGGCTTGGCCCTGTTGAGTGACTCGCAGCCTAGAGGAAGAGCCTAGTGGCGGAACATGGCCAAGCAAAAATAAGTGGCGCAGAGTGTAGCAGTTTTGCGTATTTCTGGCAGTAAAAAAGCCCCAATCGTTGATTGAGGCTTGGTGAGGAGATTGAAAAGCTTAAGGAGCGTTACTTAGTCACCATCTTTTGAATTTGCTTTGCACGCTCTTCATCCGTCATTATGGCGGGTGGCGGGGTCACAATGCCCTTTTGGCATGCGGGTCTCAGGGCTAATTCGTCTAACCAACGTTGTAAGTGGGATAGACCTACCATATTGATACCACTCCATTCATGGATACGTACCCAAGGCCAAGTCGCAATATCGGCAATAGTGTATTCATCACCCGCAAGATATTGATGTTTGGCTAATTGAGTGTCCATTACCTCAAACAAACGTCGACCTTCTTTTTGGTAACGTTCTATCGCTGCAGGGATTTTTTCAGGGAAGTAACGGTAGAATACGTTCGCTTGACCCATCATAGGGCCAACGCCGCTCATCTGGAACATCAGCCATTGAATGACTTGAGAGCGTTTTTTCGGATCGGCAGGTAGAAATTGACCGGTTTTTTCCGCCAGATAAAGCAGGATCGCACCAGATTCGAACACCACAAAGTCATCGTTATCTCTGTCAATAATCGCTGGAATACGGCCATTAGGGTTAATGGCTAGAAACTCGGGCTGCTTTTGTTCGTTGGTGCTGAAATCTAACTTATGTACTCGATAATCGAGCCCCATTTCTTCGAGTGCGATGGAGATTTTAAAGCCGTTTGGGGTAGCGGCGGTATATAAATCAATCATAGTAATCCTTTAAGTCTTGACTCGTTGATACTGAACCTAGACGCCTAATCAAGGCGTTGCTGTTAGTTTTTGGGGTTAAGCGACACTATCGCAGGGCGCTGTGCCATTGTCGCAAACCAAGCCTGAATATGGGGCAAGGAATCATCCACCAGAATATCTAAGTTTTTAATAAAGCTGATAAAAACATATGCGGTAATATCCGCGATCGTAAAGTTATCGCCCGCCACATAGCTTGATTGGGCTAATTGTTGGTCCAAGGTTGGCAGGAAGTCAATGACCCGTTGGCGTGATTCTGCGCCCCATGCTTCGATGCAATTTTCTCTATCTTTATAGATACCGGTTAGGTTTCTAAAGGCTTGAAAGCCAACCATCAGACCTTGCAACTCAATGATACGTTGCCACATTTCTACTTTGGCACGCTCTAGCGGATTGTTACCGAATAGTGACGTTTCACTGGGATGGATTTCTTCTAGGTAGCGGCAAATGGCGACAGATTCACACAGATAGTTGCCATCATCAAGTTCGAGCAGGGGAATACGGCCATTGATACTTTTGGCTTTAAATTCGGGATTGAGATTTTCACCGCTGCGAATATCCACATTAACTCTTGGAATAACAATACCTTTTTCTGCGAGGAAAATACTGACGCGTCTTGCGCTAGGCGTAGGTGCTAATTCGTATAACTTCATGGCATTTCCTTGTTCTGATGAGGATGTGCTGCCAAATAGCACTTTAACGGAACGATCGGTTAGGATAGAATTTACGCCATATCTAAACGGTCAGTCAAGAATGTTTTTGTCCTATGATATTTCGTTTACCACTTGAATAACGTTAGGTTTCGTCCATGGCTCGTAGCTGTAACTTTGATAGACAAGAAAAGCTCATCCTCGCAATGGAACTCTTTTGGCGGAAGGGTTTTGCCGAAACCTCGATTGCCGATCTGGTTGAGCATTTAGGCATTAATCGCTTTAGTTTGTATAACAGCTTTGGCGATAAACAGAGTTTGTATCGCGAATGCCTGCGGTTTTACCTCGACCATTTTTCCTTTGGAACACAGGAACAATTGTTGCATCCGCAGGCTGGACTCGTAGACATTCTGACTTATCTCGCGCGATTTGTGGCCTTACAGCGTGAGCAAAAGTACGGTTGTTTTATGCAGAATGCGCTAATGGAAAAGTGTCTCGATGATGATTGTGTGCAGCAGGAATGCCAGCGGCGGTTTGCACAATTGCAATCGACTTTTACTCAAGTATTAACGCACAGTCAATCGCAGGGCGAGTTAAGCTTATCGGTTCAACCTGAGGCGTTAGCGGCTTTTTTAGTGCTGCAATTACAAGGAATTAGAGTGCTAGGTAAGGCGAAGGAATATACCTTGTTGGATAATGCATTTGGGGTATTAAGCGAATATCTTAAGCGTCTTGCGTTGACGCCACTTAACCCCGTTGACGGGGAATAGGGGGCCGAGGAGAAAACGATAAAGGGGAGGCCAAGTAAATGCTTGGCCTCGTCAACTGCAAAAATTTAAAAGTCCAATTCGAGGGCAAAACACAAGTAAGCCATTAACTGGCTACAATGGGCTAATTGCTCGGCGCAGTAGTGGACGGCATCCCGTTGGCAGAGCCGCTCAAAGGGAATATTTTTTACCGCAATAAAGTCTTTGCGCTTGAGCTCGGTTAGCATGGGGTGGTGTTTATCGAATCCCTTTGGCGGGCGAGTCAAGCTATCACCATCCATCATAAATCCATGGTTTGTTAAGCTTTGCAGTGCCTTTTTGTAGCCGTTGGGATTTTCATCAATACAAGTGCGAATAGCATTGAGCGCCTTCGATTCGGGGTGCCAAATACCCGCGGCAATAAAACAACCGTCTTCGGCGATGTGCAAATATAGCCCTGGAGCATGCACATCTTTCCCCTGAAAATGTCGAAACTGGATCCCTATATTGGTTTTGTAGGGTGTTTTGTCCTTGCTAAAGCGGCTATCGCGCTGCGGGCGCATTAAGCTGCCACCGACTTTTTTAGCTACCGCGGTTAGCCTTGGTGAAATCGCAATAATATGAGGCTGAATTTGCTCGATAAAACGCAGCGCGGGCGTTCTGATTGTATTCTCATATTCATCTTGATGGGTTTTAAACCAGTCGCGGGAATTATGTTGGGCCAGTTGTTTGAGAAATTCTAAGCTGGCGACTGTAAATGCCCCTTCAGTCTGGGGGTGAGCGGTAAGCTTAGTCATATTACTAAAACCTGTAATGTGCTTGAAAGAAGACCGTTTGATCGCCTTCGCAGCCGCAAGTGTACGTTCTTAAGGCTAGATTCTTATGGTTTTTTTCTGCTTTTTCAATCTGTTTGTGATTTACATGTAAAACTATGTGAGAATTATTCTCATCTTTGGCTTTGATGCCTATAATGCCGCCCTATTTTTTACATTTTGTATCAGGGGAGTGGGGCGATGGGGTATCAACCTAAGATAGGGATATCTAAAACAATGATTGGGTGTTTAGGCTTATGTGCGTTACCTGCCTTGCCACTTAATGCCAAAGAAGTATTAGGTGCGCCTAAAGTCGAGCCAATTGAGATCTTAACGGTCCATGGTCAGCAATATCGTCGGGCGACGACCATGACTAAGCCGGGAGAAGCGATCATCTCGATGGCTGAAATTGAAGAGATGCAAGCGACCACATTTGCCGAGGTCATTGATGATATGGCGGGAGCCCATATTGATGGTGGCACCCGCAGCGGTGGCGAGCGTATCAATGTGTGGGGATTTGGTGAAACCGAAGATTTTAACGTTTATGTGGATAATGCCCCCGTGGGGTTTGAGCAATATCGTTATGGGTCGTTTTTCTTAGATCCGGATTTAATTAAACGGGTAGAAGTGATTAAGGGCGCCCACGATGTTCGTTCTGGCAACGGCGGTTTTGGTGGCGCTATGTATGTTGTCACTAAATCGGCGGATGATTTTTTAAAATATGACCAAAGTGTTGGTGCTAGGGTTAAAGCCAGTTACGCCAGTAATAACGACGCCCAAAGCTATACGGGAACGGTTTATGGACGAGCCAATCAACAACTTTCTGGCTTATTGCATTTCACCCGTCGCGATGCGCAAGATGTGACGCTCGCCAATGGCGAAGCATTCGAATACTCAGGTTATGAGCAAAATAATTACCTAGGTAAAGTTGATTATGAGCAGGGCGATCATCAACTTATGCTAAGCGTGACCCATTATTTGGATGAAGGTCGTAAGCCTTGGGCCAATCGTCGTGGACCCATGCCCGCGATTTCTGACTTTAATATTCGTAAATACGGTTCTTATGAACAGGCACTTTATGCCACAACGGCCTACAACACCTATGAAGACAATACTTGGTCGGCCAATTACCGTTACTCACCCAGCAATCCGTTGATTGATACACAAATTGTAGTGTCCCATTCTGCCAATGCGCGGCATTGGATTCGCCCGCCGATTGCTTGGGAGAAAATGACGGTATCGGTGGGCAATTTCGGCCATGAATCTTGGTTGGATTACAAACGTGATTATATCGACATCAATAACTTAAGTGTTGTTGGTGCCCATGAAATTACCGCAGGATTGCAGTTTCGGAGTCTCGATAGGACTTCATTAGTCTTTAATAAAAGCTATGAGAAAAATCCTGAGAAAAACTTCGGCTGGTATACTCCTTATTATCAGCCTGAGGGACGTCAAGATACTTATGCGGCCTATCTGCGAGATGCGATAAGCCTAACAGATGATCTGACCATAACCCCTTCATTACGATATGATTTTGTCTACAGTGTTGGTAAGCCTAATATTGCCCCCGACTATAATGATATTGCTGCTGGGCATGATTATAGTTCGACTCACCACTCAGGCTTTTCACCAAGATTGGGCGTGGATTACCAATTAACACCCAATACCCGAGTGAATTTTGATTACGCTTACAGTTTACAGGCGCCTGTTGTCGATGAAATTTATGCGGTGCAATATGCCAAGGCCAGCATTACGGCCACGAGCCGCGATATCGAGGTTGAGCGTTTACATGCCTTTAAATTGGGCTTGATTAACCAGCAAACCGATCTTTTTGCCGATCAAGATGCGCTTTCAACCCAAATCACCGTATACGCTAACCTTGGACGCGATGATATTGCCCAGCGCCGTGGGGCGAAGTCCGATCCAAATCAAGCCATACAAAGCGGCTATACCAATCTGGATGGTTATGAAATTTACGGTGCCGATCTGGAGTCTCAATACCGTTATCAAGACTTTTTCAGTGATTTAGCCGTATCTTGGTTACAAGGAGAGCATCGTGGCTCACTGAAAGACAGCTTAGGTGAAGACGAATACTTAGCTAATATTGCCCCATTAGATATTCAACTCCGTGTGGGTATGTATATTACCGATTCCATTTCAGTGGCTTGGCAGGGCACTTGGTATGATGCACAGGATAATGTGCCTGAAGGTGATATTTTTAATGCAGAATCCCCAAGTGAGAATTACTTTCTACAAAATATATACCTAGCCTATGAACCCCTCGATAGTTTAAAAGGGCTGAGTATACGTTTAATGGCAAAAAATCTCACAAATCAGCAGGTGACGCCGTTTTTATCGGACGGTATTCCCGCCCCCGGACGTGATGTCAGACTTAGCTTAGCCTATGAGTTTTAAAGATAAAATGTAGTGCTGATAGGGTGGTCAATAGATAACTCATATTAAAAATAGGGTTATCTTGCCTTCCCCCCCTGCCGTGAAAAGCCAATTTATGGCATAATCCGCGTTTTATTACGCATGTAGACAGAAAAATGACTGAAAATGAATTGCTAACTCGCTGCGGCGGCAAATGTGAACTCTGTGGAAGCGATGTTGAACTCGCTATTTATGACTTACCAGCTTCCGATGGTCATGAAAACGAGATCATGATCTGTGAAAATTGCAGTAGCCAAATTGCCGCGCCGGATACGATGGACATGAACCACTGGCGTTGTTTGAACGACAGCATGTGGAGCCAAGTCCCTGCGGTTCAAGTGATGTCATACCGCATGCTAAAACGCTTAAGCGGTGAAAGCTGGGCGCAGGATCTGCTGGATATGTTGTATCTGGAAGATGATTTACGCGCTTGGGGCGATGCAGAAGCCGCTGCCGCCAGCGATGATACACCACCGACCTTAGACAGCAACGGTGCCGTGCTTAACGCGGGTGATACTGTTGTGATTATTAAAGATCTCAACGTAAAAGGCACCAGCTTTGTGGCCAAACGTGGCACCGCGGTACGTAACATTGCGTTGACCAACAACCCAGAGCACATTGAAGGCCGTGTTAATGGCACTCGCATTGTGATCCTGACGTGCTTTGTTAAAAAGTCTTAAACAGACAATCTGTTACCCCGTCATCTAAGCCGCCCAATTTGTTACAGATTGGGCGGTTTTTTTTATGCAGAATTGAATCTTATCTACCCACTAAAAGCATTCGCATATACAAATCGTTAAATTAGGCGATAAAATGGTTAGCATGTAAAGAATCTTCATATAGAGATAACACCATGGCAGAAACACCACAATCACTCGACGCAAAGCAGAGATTCACTTCGCCAGAAGATGGATTAGATAAAATCATTGGCCAGTGGCAGACTCAAGGTGTTGCGGATGATCTTGTCCCTATGGCAGTTTTAGGCCGCATCGCGCGCCTGACTAAATATATGGAAAATGCCATCGCGCTGTGTCACGGCGAATTTGGTTTAGGGCAGGGAGAGTTTGATGTGCTCGCGACACTCAGGCGCTCGGGTGAGCCTTACACGCTATCACCCTCGCAGCTGTATCAGAGCATGATGTTAAGTTCTGGCGCTATGACCAGCCGCTTAGACCGGCTTGAAAATAAAGGGTTAATTGCCCGTGCACACAGTAAGGAAGACCGCCGCGCTGTGCATGTGTCCTTAACAACCGAAGGTAAAGCACTGATCGATGCCGCGTTACCCAAACATCTCCAATGTCAACATGCGTTATTGGCGGGGGTGCCAAGTGCCGAGCGCACGGTATTGCAGCAGATTTTAAAACACTGGTTAACCCAGTTTGAAGGGGAATAACCGCTTAAGCGTGTCATGCCTTGATGTTTGAGTTATCACACAAGGCGCAATGTGCATCAGGGAGTGACTATGGTTAAAAGACGCGAAGCATTTGAGATTGAAGGCAAGCGAGTGATTGCAGGCTCGCAAATGGGGATTAAGTTGCCTGCTGCCAAGCTCTATACCGATACCCAGCTTGATATTCATGTCGAAGTGTTTCATGGCGTAAAACCCGGCCCAACGCTTCTGGTTTGTGCTGCCATTCATGGTGATGAATTAAATGGCATTGAGATCTGTAGGCGTTTACTTGGACGGGTTAATCCTAAAAATTTGGCCGGTACCTTGATTGTTGTGCCGATTGTGAATGTGTTTGGTTTTATTCAACAATCCCGATATTTGCCCGATAGGCGCGATCTCAACCGCTGTTTTCCAGGTTCGAGCAAAGGCGCATTAGCGAGTCGTTTAGCCAACCTTTTTGCGACCCAATTACTGGTCCATGCAACCCATGTGATTGATTTACACACGGGCGCCATTCATCGAGATAACTTGCCGCAAATTCGCTGTGATACTAATGATGAGACTATGCTCGCCATGGCGAATGCCTTTGGTGCGCCGCTTATCATGCATTCCAAGGCGCGTAGCGTGTCGATGCGCGGCTATGCTAACCAGCAGGGCATTCCTTGTATTTTGTATGAGGCGGGCGAGGCGCTGCGCTTTAGTGAGCTTGCAATTAAGTCGGGTCTTAAGGGCGTGCTCAATGTGATGCGTAGTCTTGGTATGCTTAAGGGCCGTGTCAGTAATAAAATTGCCAGTGTGAGTGCGATACGCAGCTATTGGATCCGCAGTGAGTCCGATGGCTTAGTCAATATGAAGCTCAAACTTGGTCAGCGGGTCAATAAGGGTTATATCATCGCCCATATTGTCAGTCCGCATGGGGGCGACAGTGTGGCGATCCGTGCGCCAACCGATGGCATTATCATCGGGATCAGCAATATACCGGTGACGAATGAAGGCGAGGGCATGTTCCATATTGCACAGTTTGAAGGCGACGAGATTGAAATCGCTAACGAGCAACTCGACGAGTTTTTAATGGAATATGCCTAGGGCGTGTTGACGTTTCAGGGTTGTTTTTGCAGCAATTTGGCTGGCTTTTATGCAAGGCAAAGTCCGTGCAATGTAGTTATTCTACATAAACGGACGATAACGCAGCAGAAACGTCAGCCAAATGCTGCCCGAAGGGTTCGTCTGGCAAGCCCGTGCTCTTACTTTCTGTCATAAGAGCCGCTCGTCATTTGAGTTGAATAACTACACATCATTCCTCGTTTCGCGAGCACGTGCTTGCCAAAACGAACAAAATCTAATCTCGAAACGTCAACACGCCCTAGTACTAAGTATTTTTATGAAGTGATACAGACAGTTGAGCAATGAGGAGTCAAATGAAGACAGTTATCGTCGGTGAGGAGCAGATTTGCCCCAGCAAAATCCTCTGTATTGGGCGCAATTATGTGGACCATATTCATGAACTCGGCAATGAAATCCCCGATGATATGGTGGTGTTTTTTAAGCCTAATTCGGCCATCAGTGCTCAATTACATTCCCTGCATCTCGGTGAGACGCTGCACTATGAAACCGAGCTGTGTTTTATCTACCAGCAGGGGCGTTTTAGCCATGTTGGCGTGGGGCTTGATTTGACCAAGCGTGAACTGCAAAGCAAGCTTAAGGCAAAGGGATTACCGTGGGAAAAAGCCAAAGCCTTTGATGGTGCTGCGCTTTTTAGCCCTTTTGTTGCTATTGATGACGCCAGTGCGCAATTTCAATTTAGCTTATGCATTGATGGGGTGTTAACCCAAGAAGGCCATGTAGATTTAATGATCTATCAGCCGCAGACGATTTTGTCTGAGTTACAACGCTTTACTACTTTAGAAGACGGCGACATTGTGATGACAGGCACGCCTAAAGGGGTGGGGAGCATAGCGCCTAATAGCATGTTTAAGGTGGCGTTACACATAAAAGATACGGCCAAGCAAACGCCTTTGGTTGAGCATCAGTGGCTGAGCCTGTAATGACAGAGGATGAATTGACGGTGCTATCTGCATTCACTCCTCAGTCAGCAACTGAGCTGGCGATTAAGCCCCTGTGGCAATATCTCTTATCACTCGGTGCTAAGCCGGCGGCTTTAACGCCATTGCTGACACAGGCGCGGATACTGGAGCCTCAGCCTAACGAATTGCTCTTGTCCCAAGGTGAGCAACAAACATCGGCCTATTATGTGGTGGATGGCATAGTGCGGGCCTGTCACTATGCCCAAGAGGGGACAGAGCGTTGCAAAGAGTTTTATTTCGAAGGCGAGCTGTGTTTTTTGTATATCAGTTGGCTAAAGCAAGAGGTTGCCCCCTACCAACTCGAAGCCGTAACGCGCTGTAAACTGGTGCAAATGCCCCTCTCAATACTGGACGATGCCGGGATGCAGGGCGTTCAACTGGCGCTGCTTAAACAGCAATTACTCTATAAAGAACAAAAAGAAGCTTTTTTGCTACTCAATACGCCAGAGCAACGTTACTTATATCTACTCGAACATTTTCCCCTATGGGTAGCTCGTTTAACCCACGCCCAACTGGCTAATTATATTGGTATTACCGCCATTAGCTTGTCGCGGATCCGTAAACGATTACAAGATTCGCGGTAAAATCTTCTGCCAGTTAACTTAAGTTAATGCGTCTAAAGGCTATTCCCTTCATGCTCCTTAGCGGTTGCTAATCCAAGCAAATTGGGCTTATTTCTGAGCCTATACCCAACCTTTAAGGAGCATCTCTTGAGTGCTTTTACCCTGTCGCAAATATTGGTGGCCATTGCCATTGTATTTGATTTGATATCGTTTCAATTTAAAGCGCGCGAACGTATTGTCGCCTGCTTGTTTATTTCGGGGATCTTGATTTCAATCCACTTTTGCTTGTTAGCGCAATGGACTGCAGCGGGATTGATGGGGATTGCCACTGTGCGTTATCTCACCAGCATTTTTACAACGTCTAAAAAGGCAATGTGGGGTTTTAGTGGCGCAGCGGTAGTGATGAGCGCGCTGACATTTAGCGGCATAACGAGTTTAATCAGTTGCCTTGGCACCTTATTTCAAACTCGGGCGGCTTTTTGTCAGCGTGATAAAGACTTGCGGCTACTGATGATTGTCGGCACCAGTTTTTGGTTAATCCACAATATCTTAGTGGGGTCGCCCGTCGCGGTATTAATGGAAATGTTGTTTATCGGCAGCAATTTAGTGGGCTATTATCGCCATTATTTGCGCGAAAAATTAACTCCATCGTAATGCGAAAACCGCCGATTAAATACCTGCCACGGCTTCCATGTCTAATTCGATATCAGTACAACCCTTAGGGCAGAAAATCCCAGCGGCTTGCTCGGCTTTGGCGGTCTCGGGCAATATCACTTTAAGGGGTTGATTGCAGCTTGGACATTGCACTGGCTTACCTTTAAATACCCGTTTAATTAAGTTTTTTTGTTCATTAAACGAGGTCGCTGTGGTTTGGTTTAACACCGCAAAGGGGCTGGTAGATGCATTGGTCATAGGCAATAAAATCCTTAATACTCGGTGATTCTTCAAAACAGCAGGTGTTTAAGCTCAGGAATTATAGCCCGATTGGGAACATGAATGAAAAGCCTAAATCGTTTCCCATTATCTGCAGCCGGCAATGCACCCTAAAATTCGGCTATCAAGCTGGCTTGAATTTATTCGAGAAGCGGATGGTAGCTTGCTGAACTTGGACTGACTAAAAGCAAAAATAAGCTGTTTTAGCCTTGTAGAAAGGGCTATTTTTTGATGCTATCAGTAAGGCTGGTCTTGCCATCCGCGCAAATGATGCAGCGCGTAGGGAAATGGGGGAGAAAATGAGTATGTTTGTTAAATTAACCATCGCGGCGACAGTCTTAGTGCTGGCGATTCTGGCCGTAGGTGTTTATCGCTTTAATATGACCAACGATGATATTTATATGGTCATGGAAGATGGTCAAGTGCTGCAATATGATGAAGCTATGGCTAAAGCCGATGCCAAGGCACAAGCTAAAGAAGCCGAATTAGCGAGCCGTGAAGATGCGATTGAATCTGTGGTACCCAGTGAAGTTAAGCCTGTTGTTAATGCCTCCGAAGTGATGCTTAAGCTGTTTAGCTTAAATACCGCGAATCCATTTGAAGTGAGCTTACCAGACAGCCACAAAGCGGTGGTGTTAACTCACTTTATTAACGTTAAACAAACGGAGTTTGCTATTGGGGATTATCAAGATGGAGAGGCTAAAGGCCGAGTGTTATTGGATTATTTACGCATTACGCCGCTTAATTTCGACCCCGCTTTAGAGCCTGATACCCAAAGTGATGCACCATTACAGGATGATCCACAGCAGCAAACCATGCCCTTTGTGGCGCCTTTTATTGTGACTAACCAAGGTTCGGGTGTGTTTTGGTATCTCGGCTTGTTTAGCTTGGATTATGGACACAATCGTTTGCAGCACCTAGGCAGTGTATTTATTGGCGATCGTATTGAGGTCGATAATATTGAACCCGTTTATCCCTTTGAAGCCCCATTTAGAGTAGCCGTTACCTACCGCGAAAGAGCCGCTGATCAACCCATGACAACACCGCCAAGTGTCATTAAAACCCTTGAAATTGGTGTCAGTGCATCTGAAATCAAATCGCTAAATTAGGTTAATATTTAGCCTTGTGCTAAGTTGTTTTTACCTCAGCTGCGGCTGAGGTATTTATTTCATCTAGCCGTTGGGAACGCTAAGGTATTGAAGCAACGTATAATATCAAAACAAGGAGTGAGTTTATGGAGATGACCAAAGTCACGGGCAAATTTGATGTTAAGCTCACCCCCGAGAATGCCTATGCCACAGGTGTTGGCGGTGTGAATCTTGGCAGAATGGCCTTAGATAAAACCTTTTACGGTGAGTTAGAAGCCCGCAGCCAAGGGGAAATGCTTAGCGCCATGACTGCCGTAAAAGGCTCTGCGGGTTATGTGGCTATTGAACAAGTCGTGGGTAAACTGTGCGGCAGACAGGGCAGTTTTGTGCTGCAACATTTTGGCATTATGACCGATGGACAAAACCGCTTACACCTTGAGGTCGTCCCTCATTCTGGTGCGGGTGAACTCACAGGGCTCTACGGTACGATGGCGATAAGCATCGAAAACGGTCAACATTTTTATGAGTTTAGCTTTTGTTTTGAGCCAGCATCGGAAGTTGAAGGTTAGGCCGTATTGAGGTTTTAGCGGCATGGTTGGCGATTGGGGTGCAAGGTCAACATCTATTTGAGGAATGGGTTAAGTGGCTCATAATCAACCTTCAAAAAATGCACGTTATATCAAGGTGCTAAGTACCCAATACCGACCTATTTTATGGTTTTTTGCCGTTGTATTGTTAGTGCTCGCGTTACTCAGTGCTCGTGCGGCATGGTTACAACCCGATCCGGTTTTGTGACTTAGGGCGTGTTGACGTTTCGAGATTCAATTTTGTTCGTTCTGGCAAGTTCGTGTTAGCGAAACGAGGCATGACGAGCGACAAAGAGATCGAACTTGCCAGACGAACCCTTCGGGCAGCATTTGGCTGGCGTTTCTGCCGCGTTATCGTCCGTTTATGTAGAATAACTACACTGCACGGACTTTGCCTTGCATAAACGTCAGCCAAATTGCTGCAAAAATAACCCTGAAACGTCAATACGCCCTAGGCTGGGCGGCATTTTTTTTGTTTCTACCCGCGTTACCGATAGCTCTTATTCGGCAACAGTGTTGGTTAGATGTCGATCGACAACAATTGTGGCTCGGCAAAGGCGTTGTTAATGGCAAATCGCTTGGCTTGTGGCGCTGGCGGTCCTATGCCTTTTCGGATATTCACGCCGTGCAACTCTATCTGCTGCAAACAACCCATTGGCACCAGTTCGAGCGTAATCGCCAAGCAGAAGATATCGTTGAGCATTATCTCGCCTATCTACAATTGCAGCAGCCTAAGGGCGCGCAACTAAAATTGGCTAACAGCACTGATAGAAAGGAATTACAACAAGCGTTGCAGCAATGTGCGCAGAATATAGGCTGTAAATTTCAGGACTTTATCAACGCCACTCAAAAATCCCTTCCCCAAAGCAGTGAATTTAATTTTATGCGGGTGTTAATTGTGCTCACGATATTTATCCTGATCAATATCGTGATGCTGTCATCGATGGATCTTTAAGACCACAGCTTATTTTTGTGTCTGAGTTAAAGGAATTGGTGTCTGAGTTATGGGAAGTTGCCAGTCCAATGGCATTGCGTTTTCGCTAACTGATTACCTTGAATGAGCGGATGGTACAGGCCGAATTTTTCGTAATGTTCAACGGGGCGCAATCATTGAAAATAGCGTCAAGTTACTGGCAAGATTAAATATTTACCATAACATTTGGCTCAGGCTGACCACAGAATTTGGCAAACTATTTTATGGTTCAGTGGACTCGCGGTAAAAACTGACCGATTACTGCGAATATCTTGAAAAGCGACGATGGCACTTTGCGGCAAGCTGCCAGCATTTTTACAGGTAACTAAAAACTACCTCATCACTTTAAAAGCAATCCTTGCTGAGCATCTCCCAAACACAATGGGATGACTTACCTCGTCTGAAATACACTAATTTTGAAGGAATTAACCAATCTACAGCTTCAGATGCCGTCACAGCGATTTTTGATTCCCCTCACTCGAGACATTTTAGCCAGAGCAGGTTGTCGGCACTGAATGTGCATTATGTTGTTGGACTAAAATGGATGGCCGGATTTTTTCTAAATGAACCGCCTTGCGTGGAGTCGCATGCTGGGTGGTGTGGAAGCTGGAAGCTAGATACCTCCGGCAACCCGATTAAGTGCCTGTGTGGTAGTAAAGTTTATCTGTAAATGTACTTTCTATACCAAGACTTACAAACTGTAACGCTAATGGGTGCTCAGCAATAGCCTCTTGAATATTTAGGTGATGAAAATTACTTTTAGCTGCGTATTGTTCTAAATAATAATTGACACTATTCGCTATTACGTCGGCAACTATCGAGTGAACAGCTTGGTCTTTTGATATTGTCCCTGAACTATTTTTTAGTAGATCAGTAATTGGAGAGTCAATTTTCAAACTTGATGAAACTGAGAATGTTTCTAAGTTCTTAGTTGAATGAATAAAGCGCTTACCTAAAAGTGGCTTTTTGACGTTAGGTGCGTGCAGTCTAGCTATTTGTTTTTCATAGTTTTCAAGTGTTTTATTGTCTATTTCATCGGTTAAAACTCTAAACCGAAATGGTTCTTGAGTAAGATCTGCGATAAAACAGGCAGCTTTGGTATACGAAGAGTAAAAACACTCAGCTTGAGACAATTTTTTTATGTGTCCCATAGGGTATGAGACTGTACGCCCCCGCTCTTTCTGCACTCGAATTACTGTATCCTCAGCTTCTTTTTGCTCTTGGTAAATCCGAGCAAAAGCAGAATAATACTGAGCACCATATACTAAAGGATACTCAAAATCCTTTATAAGATTGAAGATGGCATTCCTAACTGAAGCGGCGACTTCAGGTTCAAAATCTGTGATATGGAATTTACTGCTCTTTGTTACGCTTTGATACTTTGCAACAATCAAATCTACTTCATTCGCGAAGTTATGAAACGAGGTATCATCCATGATTATTCCAGCTACAACCGAGATCTCGCCACACTTGTTGGTCTTTTTATCAACATACCCCAACCGTCCTGACTCGTCACAAGCAAGATAGAATTTGTTCATTTTGACTCCTAATCGAAGGCACTTAACATTTATATGGTGCGCTTACGCATGATTTTACCTTTGATTATTTGGCAAAATAACTCGCAACCAACTGATTTTAAATTTGATTTAAACGATAGCAAAAATCATTCTGGGTTGATAGTGCGCATATACATGATTTCAGCTCGTTCCTACATAAGGTACCATTTGATGTCATAACTTGCAGGCGAGCATTGTCGCGGCAGTGGCCATCGGAAAAAGGGATTTTTCCGTTGAGCCCCCAAGGATGGGTTTACGGCGTGCCACTGAAGTGACAATGCCGAGCGGAAACGGAACTCCAATCGGCTTTTGGTGTTATTTATTCGATTGATTGGCAGCAACAAGGCTAAGCGGAACTGAACCCGTAATCGAACCAAAAATGAAACCCCAAATTTAACCCAAAAGAAAGCGGGCTAAGTGTTCACTTAACCCGCTCAATAAGGTTTATCAAAGCGAATTAGCAGCGTTGCAGAGGTTTCCAACGTTGCAGGCTGACTGGAATACTTACCCCTTGGGATAACAACAGGTTAATCCGTGCTTGGTAGGCGGCGCCTTGCATTAAATGTTTCGCCAAGTCGACCGCATTGCGCTCGCGGTAATCATCTAAATAACTGCCTTTAGCCCAAGCATTAAAGGCGCCGAGGGCGGGGCCTGCCCAAATCTGGTAATCCATTTCGCGGCCGACTTCACCAGTGTTTGACCAGCGGCTCGATAAACCTAAATACCAGCGGAAAATCAGTGCCATTTTGCGTTTAGGGTTATCCAGCGCGCGCTCAATTTGCTTAGGATCGCGCTCATTAAAGTGCGCCACAGTACCTGCCCAAATCTCATCTAATGAGGCGCGAAATACTTGCTCTTCCAGCTTTTGCCTTTCCTCTGCTGGAATCGCCTCTATCGAGTCGTAGCGGGTGTAAATCTCGTAGAGCTTATTGGCGCGCATCGGGAATAGGGTGCCGCGCTTAACCACTTGTAACTTAACGCCCATTTCAAACATATCGGCGGCGGGCGCCATAGTCACATCGGCCATTTCAGTGGTGGCGAGTAACTTACGGGTATGTTCGCTGGCACCCGCTTCCACGCAGGCTTGGTTGATTGAGCCGGTGACAATATAGGCCGCGCCCATATTGAAGGTCGCCAGCGCCGCATCGGGGGTGCCGATCCCCCCACCTGCGCCCACTCGGATCGGCGTTTTATACTGGTACTTGGCTTGAATGGTATCTTTGAGCGCCAAAATGGTTGGCAATAGCGTGACCAGAGGGCGATTGTCGGTGTGGCCGCCTGAGTCTGCTTCGGCGGTAATGTCATCGGCCATGGGCACAGATTGCGCCATCAGCATTTGATCTTCGCTGATAAGCCCTTCGTTCACTAATTGTTGCAGTATCTTAACGGGGGCGGGCTCCATAAACTTGGTAGCCACCTCAGTACGGCTGATTTTAGCAATCACTTTATTGCCAATCACAATCTCGCCGCTGGCGTCGCGACTCAGGCCTGCGGCGCGGTAATAGACGATTTGCGGCGTTAAGCCCAAGAAAGCCGAGGCCTCAACCGTACGCACTTGATGTTTAAGGAAGAGTTCGACACTGCCACGCTCCAGCGCTTGCTCGCTCGGGCTATGGATCAAGTTAAAGGCGTAGGGACCATTGGGCAATGCCGCTTGAATGCGTTTAATCGCGGCTTCCACGCGCGACGGAATTAACCCTGCCGCGCCAAAGGAGCACAAAATGCCCGCCTGACCTAAGGCGATAACTAACTCTTCCGAGGCGATACCGTTGGCCATGGCGCCCGCGTAGTAAGCGTATTTCACCCCATGCACGCGGCGAAAATTACTGTCACCCAAGCTCTGGGTGCCAAGGGCGGGGGCGAAGGCGCTTACAGGATGCAAACCATTATTGGGTTCTGCAAGACCGACCACTTCGGCGCTTTGGGCTATGCCTAAGCCTTTCTCAGCATGGTTGATTAAGTAACAGGCTTGATTGAGATCTTTGAGTTTTTTGCCAAGGGATTCGATATCGAAACTGATGGCGGCTTCATCAACCTGCCACGGCCAAGGACTGAGCTTGTTATTATCGAGAGCGTTATTATCGAGTGTGGTATTCGTCATTTGGGCTGTTCACTTTTGGGTGTTTGGGGCCTGAATTTGTTTGCCGCAGTGGGGTTATTCCCTTGCACTGCGGCTGTCTGCTGTACTTAAGCTAACTGTTATTAAACCAATGGTTCTTAAGCCAATTATTCTTAAGCTAACTGTGGTTAATGCTGCAATGTAGGCGCAAGCGCTATGCCTCTTCGATGCAGATGGCAATATCGGTCACCTCATAAATGCGCAGGCCATCCTTACTCAGGTTGGCATCGCCCTTGATGATGCGTTTACCGTCTTTATCTTCAATGCTGGTGATATGCACATCCAGCGACATCTGTTTGTTTAATGGATTAATTTGACCGCGATACTTCCATTTAATTTCTGACAGAATTTGGCCAAATTTCGGATTATTGAAACCTGCGCCTAGGTCTTGGTCTATGGCATAGGTTTGCAGTAATTCGATAATCGCCTCGACACCGAGGGAGCCTGGCATTACAGGGTCCTGATGGAAATGGAACTGGAAGAACCAATCGCTCGGGTCAATGGTGCGCTCGGCGTATAAGTATCCGAGCCCCTTCTTACCGCCAGTTTTTACAATTTCGGCCTTGTCGATAAAGTTCAGCTGCCCACCCGCTAGGCGGTAGTGTGGCTTGCCCAGCGGCGCCACGAAACTGCGGCCATTTTTATCTAACAGATTGATTTGGCAGTCGGCTTTGATACCGCGCTCAAGGTGCCACGCTTGGGTAATTTTACCATTGTCGATACCCAACTGGTTTTTAAGCGCATCGGCCTTAAAGTAACCGAAAACCGCATTACCACGGTAGAAGGGCTCGCCATCGCAGCTCAGCTCAAAGCTAAAGTTTTGAATGATATTGCTGCCAGCAATCACGGTAGACAGCAGGCGCGAATCATTGACTATGGTCTTACCGCGTAAATCCACTTCGCGCAGTAACTTGCCACTGCCGTCGAGATTGCGGAAGAATAACTCCTGCCCTGGAAAGCCTAAGGTCGTGCCCATATAACCCGAGATAAAGCCATTTGGCTGCAATGATATTTCCATCAGCACAGAGTAGGGCATTACACTCGGGTGGCTGGTTTTACGGTAATACCACGCGTTGCTGGGCACTTCATACTCGGCAATACAGGTGGATGGCTTTTTCAGCTCGCCACGTTTGCCTTCAATAGCCACCACTCGGGTAGTGAGTTGCAGATCGCCACAGGGCGTACGCGGCGGGATTAAGCCACGGTAAATACTAAAATCGGGGCCGAAGCAGTTTTCAATATCGCCGGTGGCAAACTCAAATAAATGATAAGGAGTAAACGGCAGGGTGTCGGGCACGCGGTTGGCGTACTTAGAGCCTGCTGGCGCAATCGGCGCGCTCACATGCTTAAGCGGCACAACGCCTTTATTGACCGGAGCTGCAACATCTGGGATTTGCGCCATTAGCGGCGCTTGTTCCGCGAGACTTTCGATATTTGCTGCTTGCGTATGATTACCCTGTGAAGAATGGCTTTGCGAATAGCGGGTGCAATCCGCTTCTTCTTTAATCATCACCCCGAGATTTTGGAAATCCACCACCACTTTGCCATTGAGCAGAATATCAATATTCGCCTTGGCATAGGGGCGAGGGCTCATGCCGATTTCGGTGACTTCCATGCGATAGGTGAGGGTGCCAGATTGTGGCAATACCTGACCGCGGCAGCGCACTTTTTGCGATGCGTTTTCAAGGGGTTGGAAACGGCCGTTAGTAACGCCACCTGCTTGTGTATTAGCATGCATACCAATATGCAGCATAAAAAATTGCAGTAACTGGCCACAACCTTCGGCCATGAGGGAGCCTGCCATCACTTGGTCGCCCTTGAAATGGCAGGGGAAATACCAATGGTCGGGGGCTAATTGCTTGTGACCTTCAATCAAGCCTAAGCCCCAGGCGCCGCCATGCACTTCGAGCTTACTGACTTGCTCGATCATCAGGAATTTTTCCGAGGCGAAGCAGAGTGAAGGCTGGAGACCAAACTTTGCTTGATGGGCCGCATGTTCACCGCCGAAACAGCCACCAATGTCGGCGCTCAGTAGACGATGGATTTGGCCGTAGCTAAAGGCAGTTTGCGCGCAGTTAAGTAGCGGCGTGAAGCGTGGCTTATTGCCGTTTCGGGTATATTCATTGGCCAGTGCAATTTGTGCTTGCTCGCGCACCTTAATTTCGACCTCGGTGCGAATCACCCCTTTGCCATCGGCCAGTTCTTTATCGGTAAAGAATCCCGCGCAGCCGCCGTCCATCTTGAGGATCAGCTTATCGCCCACAAAGCATTCGTAGGAGAAGAAAAATAGCAGGGTATCGCCATTGCGGGCAAAGTGGTTGATGGAGATATCGTAGCGCAGGGTATCACCGCCGCGGGGCAGATCCCCAAGGAAGGTGAGGGTGCAGTCGAGCAAACGATAGACGCGCTCGCCCTTGTTTTCAAAATCGATACCTAAGTAGCTGATCAGCATTAAATCGCACTGGCCCGATTCGACCGCCACTGCCCAAGGAATTTGGCCATCGACCAAGAAGGGCGCATCCACGGGAATATCGTATTCTGTGGTCATACTGCTCGGTTGATAGCGGTTCATTTGCGCGTTGAGCTTCGTTACCCGCGAGACCAGCAGATAATCCGAGGTCGGCAGGCGCACGCGCCGTGCGTAGCTGTCGATAATGGCATAATCGGCGCCAAAGACCTTGGCAATGTCGCCTTCGGCGTATTCCACCAGATCCTGATAGTTCCAAATGCAGGGCTTAGCGGCAGGAATGGGGGGCGTATAGGGCGGGACTCTTGCATGATTAGGCGCATGATTAGGCATGAGTTCTGGGATTGACACCGCTTGCTGCGCCTTCGTTTCAGCGACATTTGCGCTGGTGGCAACATGGGCTGCAACAGCACCCATTTGTGTCGTCTGGGATAATTGTGCCTTTAACAACGCATCTGCCAGTTTGAGCCCTTGCTCACGGCTCTGTAAAAAGGCTAAGTGCGCCTCGCGGGCGAGTTGCTGGTTTTGCAACAATGCCGCGCTATCCTGCGCCGATGCTGTTGTCTCAAATTGAAGTGGTGCGTTAGATGACATACCGCTCTCTGCTGCTAATGGTGTGGCGTTTTCAGCCGTGATATCAAGTGCTGCGCCCACTGCGGGCTTAGTTTGTGTCGCCTGTGAGGCTAAAGGCTGCAACTGGCGCATTTTGCCTTGGATGGCGGCAAGTGCAGGCAGCGGCGTATCTACAATATGTTGATAGATATCGCGACCACCGAGCGTCACTGGTTTGATTAAATGTTTTTGCTCACTTAAGGTTAAGTCCTGCGCAAGGCGCAGTTCTAGTTGTGCCGCCTGCGTTGCCGTTTGGCTTAACAGCAGCAGCGAGCTCACCCCTTGGCTTTGGGTAGACACTAATGCCTGTTTTTCGGCGTTTTTATCCGAATTTGCTGACCTGTTCTTTAGGCTTAACAGGGCACTCAGAAGACTGGCCATACCTGCAGCGGCAAAGTTATGTCCAAGGGTATTGGCGACTCGATTGCATGACGTCCCCAAAAGATTAAGCTGCGCTAATAAATGCTCTGCTGGCAGTTGTTCTTCTGGGGCAATACATTGCTCAATCATATGGATGGCCGTTGGCATTGAAGGATTGGCGATAGCCGTTTCGGTTATCAGCGAATCAAGCAGCTTAGGCAGCTGATGGTTTGTGCCAAATGCTTGACCACGAATTTGGCCGTAACCCGCTTGTTGACTGTTGCTCGCTTGCTGGTTTGTAAGCACGATAGCGCCGGCGCCTTCACCCACCTTCCACTGTGGATTTGCGCTGTTGGCATCGAGATCAACGGCGACTTGAGCGTTTTTCAATATGACCTGTTCAACACTGCCGCTTAAATCCACGGCGGCAATCACTACGCCATCTAGGGCCTCTTTGGACAGTAAGTTTTGCGCCACATCGATACAACGGGCAACCGATTGCTCGGCGGCTGAAATGGTAAACGCTGGGCCGTTAAAGTCCCACAGCGAGGCGATGCGCGACGCCATAATATTGCCAATAAAGCTGGTGTATTGATTGAGCTTGGCGGCATCGAGCACGCTGTCCATGGCGATGGCTTCGAGGGCGAGGTATTCATCATTGGAGAGGTGAACACCTTGTTTCTTTAAGCTATCCGCCAGTTGGGTGTGCAAATTCACCCGGCCACGGAATTGGTGCAGCTCAAGCTCGGTTTCCATCGCCACTAACACCGCGACCTTGCTGCCTGCGGTTAACTTGGCATCGCGAATCGCTTCGTCGGCGACTTTGATCAGCAACAATTGCTGGGAGATAAGCCTGTCATCCTCATTGGGCGGCACTTTAAAGCGCAAAAAGTCGAAGTCAAACTGCTCGATATAGGCGCCTTTGGGCGCGCGATTTAGGCCAAATTGCTGCAAGATATCGGGGTGTTTATCTAAGCCTTTCCATCGTTTAGGGGGCAGCGGGATAAAGGCATCCGTTTGGGCTATTAGCGCCTTATCCAGCGCATTGATGGAGGCCAAAGGCCCAAAATGCGACGCCATGCCTATAACGGTTAATGCTTGCTGCTGATAAACAGGTTTGTTGGCTTGCTTCTCGGCGCTGTGCGCTGTCGGTTGATAGGATTCCAACAACAGATGGGCGTTACAGCCGCCAAAACCAAATACAGACACCCCTGCATGGCGACGATCGTTGCCCGCTTTATCGGGCCAAGCCTGACGCTGTGTGGGAAGATTATTGACGCTAAACAACCCTTTAGGTGATGAAATCGGCGCCGTTAAATTGATACTTGGCGGTAGATGGCCTGAGCGCATGGCAAAAATCATCTTCATTATCCCAGGCATGCCGGCTGCGGTGAGCAAATGCCCAAGATTGGATTTGGCCGAACCTATCAGCGGCGCTTTAGTGCCGTCGAGTTTATCCTCGAAAAAACGCTCCATCGAAGTGAGCTCAACTTTATCCCCCAGCGGCGTGCCGGTGGCATGGCATTCAATCACTTCGATATTGCTCGGGTGCGTGTTAGCGGCGGCATAGGCGCGCTCGAAGGCTTGCACTTGGCCCTTACTGTTGGGGCTTAAGACAAATTGGCCTTTGCCATCGTTCGATAAACCAATGCCACTGACCACAGCATAGATATTATCGCCATCGCGCTCGGCATCCTCTAAACGCTTAAGCACTAATACGCCAGCGCCTTCGCCCGCGAATAAGCCTTTGCTATTGCTATCGAAAGGCGCCGAAATCCCATGGTCTGGATAGGCGTGGAAAATCGAGAATCCCATATTGATAAAGAAGGGATCGGCGCCCGATACAGCGCCCGCGAGCATCATATCGGCCTTGCCCGTGGTTAAATAATCGCAGGCCAATTTGAGGGCATAGACTGAGCTGGCGCAGGCGGCGTCGAGACTGAGCTGTGCGCCGCCAAGGCCGAGGGCATCGCTTAACAACTTAGACGCCGTATGAGCAATGACACCATTGGCTGCCAGTTGCGAGCCCGCAATTGAAGCATTGGCGAAGGGCGCTAAGGCAAATTGTGGTTGATTAAGCTTGGTTTTTAATGCCTTTTCAACCGCTTGATGGTAAATCGGTAAAAATAATTCATTGGAGCGAGCCGTCGGGAAGGAGAGCGTGCCCATCACAATCCCTGTGCGCTCAAGTAATGGCGCCGTTAAATCCACGCCCGCATTCAGTAGGGCCTTTTTACTGCAATCTAATGCCCATAAAAAGCTTTCATCCAGCCCTGCAAAAGTGGCTGGCAGTAACTGATAACCCTGTGGATCAAAACGAAAGTTGCGGATATAGCCGCCCTTGTCGCAGTAAAAACGGTCGGCTTGGCCTTGAATCCCTTGGTAATCAGCAGGATTGGCATTGAGTTTGGCCGCGTCGATTTGGCTGCGGGAATCTTTTTTATCCAGCAGATTTTGCCAAAACTGCTCCGGTGTGTCGGCATCGGGATACTGGACAGCAAGGCCGACAATGGCAATCTTTGGCATCGCCTTTAACGTTTGGCGCTGGTCGTTTGGCACAGCGGCGCTGTCTTGCAGAGTCGGGTGAGTATGCATTTGAGAACTCAAAGGGGTTCTCCTTCTTGGAATACGTTTGAATAATGGCCTAATGCGCAGGCGTTGGCAGAGTGTGACGCTATCGTTTTAGCCGCAGTCTTATCCGCATGGATAGTTGCTGAGTGCGTTGCTGATTGAGCTGCCGATTGAGGCATAAGTGCCGCCAGGGAGAGTGGCACTCTATGGCTGATAAGTTGAGCTAAGCATTTGAGCAAACTGACGATCGTATCGCTGCCCTTGGCATTGCATGCCATGGCTAATATCGGTTCTTGAACACCATCGGCGCCCAACTCAAGTTGGCGGCTGATTTTATCGATAAGGGTGCTGGTTTGACGATCGGCGCCCACCTCAACAAATAAGCGCGCACCTTGGTTATACGCGGTGTTAATCAGCGCGGTAAAATTCAGCGGCGCGCAAAAGGTATCGGCAATGCTTTTGGCAATACTCATGCTATCAATATTGACGGGGCTATGCTGCGCCGCGCTAATAAAACGAACCTGAGTCTCGCAGGCTGTGGCCTTTAAGCCTAAGGTATAAAACCCTTGGATTGCATTGCGCTGTGACTGCGAAGGCGCAGTATGCATGGCCGTCACTTTATTGCTGGCAATGCCACGCTTATTCAGCCTTGCAAGGAGCTGTAAGCAGCTTGCTTCGCAGCCCGCGAGAATACAGGTATCGCCCTGTTCGATGGCCAGATAAACCCGCGGAAAATCAGCCAGCAGTGGATTAATTTCGGTACTGGTTGCGCGCACTAAAAAGCTATTCCACGCCAGCGGAGCATCTTCATTCAATTGCCAGTCGCGGCGAACGGCTTGAAGTTTACCGGAGATTTCGTGGTTGAAAATTGCGCTGCCTTGGGTGGCATCAATCAGGCTGTGGGGTGTTTGCCAGATAGCTAAACTTGCCCACATGGCTGCTTCACCCATGGAATAGCCCAGTGCGAGCCGTGGTTGGATAGTAAAGACGCCAGTCAATAACTTGCTAAAAAGGTAACTCGCACCAACGCCGCTAATGGCGAGCTGGCTTAAGCTCATTTCTGCGGTGTCTTTTACGCTTACATTAACTGCGGTTTTCGCATAAGCCGCGTCTTGGTAAATCGTCTCGGCCTGCAACATGGCGGCTAAATCCCCTTCGCGTTCAAGCTCGCGATAAAGCTCAGGGAAATAGCTATGTAAGTCGCTGAACATATTCGGGTAAACAGTGCCTACGCCGGGATAGACGAAGGTTAAGCCCTTATCACCAAGGGGCGAGGCCGCAAAATAACTGCCCGCTGGGGTTTTAAATACCAAACTTGTCGATGCACTAGGCTTGGATGCACTGTGCTTGGATGCGCTGGACTCAATAGTCAGTCGTGCCTTTTCAATAAAAGTCTGCATCGCTTTGGCTTCTTGCATTAACTCTTCAAGGGAGCCTGCCATCAGCACTAAGGCTAATTCATCCTTTGCTTGATAGCGCTTAAACCAATCACTGCCTTGGCTGCTGAGCCAATCCGTATCAGGTTGGTTTAACGATAAGGTCAATGAATCAATCAGTTGCAACAACTTAAGCGTTAACGACTCAAACTCATTGCCGCTGATGGGAATAAACAGCCTGTTGGCATTGAGCAACGGTTGAGCGATAAGCCCTGTACCTTGAGTCAAGATAAGGCTTTGGGCTGTCTGAGCTTGAGGGGCTTTATCGAAGAGATTTAGGCTTAACACCCTTGCTTGATGGGGCTTGGAGAACCAATAACATCGCTCTGTTTTTTCTGTATTGAGGTGGGCAAGCATTGGCGTAATACCTGCTAGCGTTCGATGACTTAACGCCTCAATAGCTTGATATAAAAGCTTTAGCTGACTGGCAAGATTGCCTGCATCCGAGTAGCAATTAACCGCCTGAGCACAATCGCGTTTGGCGAGGGCAAAAGCGCGATTTGTACAGTTTTCGATTTCTATATCGCAGAGTGCTTCATTCGCTTCGGCTTGAGTCTGTGCCAAGGCTGAAATATAAGCCTCGGCATGCAGGTGTAATTGCGCGGCAAGTAGTCCATCGAGCAGAAACAGACTACGAACTTGCTGTTGATATTCAAAGCGGATTTCAACGAGTTGTTTTTGCGCAATATGGGCGAGCTGCTCGCTGAGTAAGGCGACTAAGGTTGACTCATCAGATGGCTCATCAGATGGCTCATCAATCAGTAGCTTATCTTCAACATTGAGCTGAATTCGACAAGCCATCAACTGCTGCAGCGCACTGGCATCGGTTTGTGCATGGCTAAGTGCACTTTGCATCCACCCATCACCAAGCCATACGGCTATTCGCAGTGGTTTGGCATTGGGATGCGGACTGTTTAATGCCGCATTGCTTAATGCGGCATGTGCGATTGGGTTGAGTGTCACTTAACACTTACCTCGGCCATGTTTTGGATTGATGCCTGCACTTGCGCCAGTTGTTGAGGTTTATTAGCCAAAAATGCTTGGTTAAGCGTCTTACTGATCGTGACTTTTGCTCGTTTCATCTCGCAGCTTAAACGGCCATCCTGATGGTAGAGGGCAATATTCGCCTCAAGCGAGCGGGACGAGTGCTTAAGCACATCCAGCACTAATACTGCCTTTTCACCAAAGCTCAAGGGCGCATAGGAAACAAACTCGCCAATCGTGCTGGGTAAGCTTGCCGCTTGATATTTAAGGCGAGCCCACACGAGCATGGCCTGCAATAACAGATCTTCGGCAAAGGGTTGTGTACCCTTATCCTCAAGCTTTGGCGCAAACTTGCCGCAGTCGTCTAAGGCCACCTGTGGCAGTTCTACTTTGGCCATAAGATGTTGGTCATCAAAGGTGAGCACTTCGCTTATGCCTTGCAGTCTCGGGCCATGGAACAAGGTGCCATCGCTGTAGAGCGACTCGCGGTTCGCGATAGCGGGTTGCTGTGCCATCTCCTGTATCAGAGAATGCAACTCGCCAACCTCGAAACGCTGCGCGTCTGGCATATCATCCGTCTGCGCCACTAACACCGCCTGATACTGCGGGCGACCTTCAAAGCTTATCAGCGCGGCTAACGCCTCAGTCGATTGTTGTGCAGCGTCAGCAAGCGGCGTGAGCATCAATTCGAGCTCAATAGGCGCATTGCGTGCAAGCAGCGCCTCATCGAAGATTACTCCCTTGAGCAGTCGATAATCGCTGACACTCACCGCCGTACCTAAATGGGCCTTGGCGGCCTCACGCATCCAATCGATGGCGCATACCGTTGGCAACACCGCATGACCATTGATGCAATGATCCTCAATAAAGCTCATGCGTTTAGGGTCGAGGCTGCGCATGACGCGAATGCTCTGCGGCACCGTTTGGGCCATAGGCTGCGGATCTAACGCTGTGGCTAGATCCGCTTCAGGCTTTTTTGCTGATGCAACTTCAACGGCATTGGCGGTATTGCCCTGCATATCGGTTCCGACCAACAGCTGTGCGCCTGTATCACTCAATAATTGGCTGGCAAATAACTCGGCACCCGCTTTGAGTGGAATGACATAAACCCCGCGGTCAATAAACATTTTTTTCAGCGCTGGATTGACCATGCCGCCATCCCAAGGACCCCAGTCGAAGCTCATCACCTTGGCTTGTGGTAATTGCTGCGCAAGTTGCAGCGCGGCTTTATTGAGAATGTCGTTAGACATGGCGTAGTCGCTCTGGCCGGTATTGCCGTAAAAACCCGCCGCCGAAGAGAACAGTGCAATCAGTTTTACTTGGCTAAGATCCAGCGTTGACAGCAGATTATTAAGCCCGGTGACCTTAGTACCATAGACACGTTCAAATTCATTTAAGGTCTTGTCTTGAATATGTTTATCGGCTAGAACTCCCGCACCGTGAATAATCCCAGTGATAGGCGATAGTGCGTTAATGGGCGCAATGGTGCTGGCAATGGCCGCAGGGTCGTTGACATCCACACTTAAGTACTCAGCGCTGGCGCCAATGGCATCAAAGGCGGCTAAAGCATGGCTGATCTCAAGGCTGCTCTGCACGGGCCATACTAAGGCGTCCACTTGTTTTGGTGTGGGTTTATCACCAAGGCTTTGCAGGTGCGCAATGGCTGCGGCTTTGAGTTCGTTGCTCTTTTTTCCCTCTGCCCATGCAGGGATCACTTGGTGGGCGCTACGGCCAGCGAGGAAAAAATGTGCCTGACAGCGTTTTGCTAAGCTTAAGGCGCATTCAAAAGTGACACCTTTAGCACCGCCCGTGACCAGTATTTTATCTGCATTGCTAAGGACGGCGGGTGGATGGCGAAGTGCAGCGGTGCCTGCAACTAATGTCACGCGATCAAAGTTGCTATCAATACCGACTTCGACCGGCGCATCTTGAAGGTAGTATTCCTGCACCACCGCATTGGCGACCGTTTTAGCGTCCAAGTTTGGCGCGATATCCAGCGCGCGGCAGACCACTCCCGGCCACTCGTGATTTAAGGTTTTAGTGAGTCCAAAGAGCGCCGCTTGGTTGAGTTCACTCTGGCTGATGAGGGCACCTACCGACTCGTCCATGCCGATATAGCCAAAGCCACCGTCTATACAGCTGACGGTGACAAAGCGGCAATAGTCACGTTCAGTTAAAAGCGGTTGTAAGAATTTGGCGAACAAGAAGGCTTGCTCGACCGAAGCTTTGGCTTCATCTACCAGCACTAAGCCAGCACCTTTATCGGCAACGGATTTATGCTGTGGCTGCAGATGAATAAAACCGGCGATTTGGCCAAGCGCTTCAATCTGATTGATGACCTCACAAATGCTTTCATCATCAATAGCCTCCAGCGTGAAGCTGGCAATATGGCTATCGAGTGGCGATGCGCTGGTCACAACCGTTTTAGGTGAGCGTACAACCGCGACCTTAACACCTTGGGCGTGAAGCTTTTCGGCAATCACCCCCGCGTTGTGGCCATCGTCGCCGATAACGACGTAACTGTTTGCCGTCAGTTGAACATCGCTAGTTGCGATGATGCGCGCTAACTCAGCCGCCGCTGGCAACTTTTTTAGCATCACCTCACTATGGGGCGGCAGGTCGATGGTTTCCTCGACGGTTTTTGCAATAGCCTCTTGAGTCTCTTGAATTGTCGCAGCATGGTTTTGTTGTAGCGCCTCACTTGATGATTGCGAACCAGCATAGAGGGCGACAATTTCACCCAAGGTACGACACTCGGCTAAATCTTCTGGGCTGAGTTCTGGCAAGTTTGGCAGTTGGTCTTGTACTGTGCCTAGAATTTCCACGCGCTTAATGGAATCGATACCAAGGTCGGCTTCCATGTCCATGCTTAGCTCAAGCATTTCAACGGGATAACCGGTTTTATCGGCCACAACCGCCATCATAGTGCGCTCAATTTCATCATTAGAAACCGCCGCCCTTGCAGCTATTGCACTTTGTGTCGCATGGCTAACTGTGGCCGCAGCTGTTACAGGAGCCGCTTGGCTAAAGAGCGCCGCAATTTCCCCTAAGGTTCGGCACTCGGCTAAATCTTCTGGGCTGAGTTCCGGCAGATTTGGCAGCTTATCTTGCACCGTGCCTAAAATCTCCACCCGTTTAATGGAGTCAATTCCAAGGTCGGCTTCCATGTCCATGCTGAGTTCCAGCATTTCAACGGGATAACCGGTTTTATCGGCCACAACCGCCATCATAGTGTGCTCAATCTCGCCATCGGATACGGCCGCAATTGGCGTGACGGCAGAGGCGACAACCTGAGGATTCGTTGCTGCCATGGCTGCAAAGGTTTGTGCTGCCACTGGGACGGCTTGGCTAAATAGCGCCACAATTTCCCCTAGGGTACGGCACTCGGCTAAATCTTCTGGGCTCAGTTCTGGCAGGTTGGGTAATTCGTCCTGCACTGTGCCTAGAATTTCCACGCGCTTAATGGAGTCAATGCCAAGGTCGGCTTCCATATCCATGCTGAGTTCCAGCATTTCAACGGGATAGCCAGTCTTGTCGGCCACGACCGCCATCATAGTGCGCTCAATCTCATCATTGGAAACCGCCGCGCTTGCGGCTACGGCACTTTGTGTAGCATGGCTAACAGTGGTCGCAGATGTTACAGGAGCTGCTTGGCTAAATAGCGCCACAATTTCCCCTAGGGTGCGGCACTCGGCTAAATCTTCTGGGCTGAGTTCTGGCAGGTTCGGTAATTCATCCTGCACTGTGCCTAGAATTTCTACGCGCTTAATGGAGTCGATCCCTAAGTCCGCTTCCATATCCATGCTAAGTTCTAACATTTCAACCGGATAGCCGGTCTTGTCTGCCACCACTGAGAGCATAGCGTGCTCGATTTGCTGCAAGGCAGGCTTTACTTGAAGCGCACTGGTTTGTGCGGCCACAGTTTGTACTTGTGGTTGCGCTAATGGTGGCTGAGTTACTTTTGTCTGTGCTACTTGTGCCAGTGCTACTTGAGGTTGCTGAACTGTGGGCTCGCTCACAGGCACAGCAGTCACTTTAGGCTCTGCGGCCAACCCTTGAACCACGGGGGCCTGTGCTGGAACGACAGGTTTTGTCACTGCTACTGCCACTGGTGCAGCGGCTTGAATGGGGGCTTGAACCTGAGACGCTGGCATTTGACCTAATAATGCCAGTACTGCTTGGCTACTGCTGGTTTGCAATTGCATAAAGTCACTATGACTTTTTAGGGTTTGCGCTTGGTGCTGATGGAACAGTTCCATTGAGCGTTGTAGGCTCTCTGGAATAGCGATCCCAAGGCTTGCCATTTTGGCTTGCTCTGCCATCAGTGCGCTGACTGTATCGCCGTATTGCTGCGGAATGGCCAAAAATTGTTGATGTAATTGCGCTGCCTGGGTTTGGGCGGCAAAAAAGGCGCTCAGGGCATCTTGATTCGTCTGTCCAGCGGTAAAGCTGGCTGGCTGTGCAGGCGTTTGCTGTTGAATATTATTGCTATTTTGTGCCACGGGCTTTTCCACTTCGACAACCTTTTCTAGAATTTTTTCGACAATCACTGGTTTTTCAACAACTTTCTCAACCACTTTTTCAACGATGCGATCCACATACTGCACTTGGCTGGTAATTTTGCCCGATTGCAGCGAATCGACCATTTTGCTGCGGGTCGCTGGGCTGATGTAGTTGGTGGCATTGAGTTTTATATTCATGGCCGATGTTGCTGCTGGGGCAATTAACTCTGCTTGATACGGATCAATCTCGCGGAGTTTTACCCCCGCCACCGCCAGTTGCACTGCGGCGCTGCGCAGTTGGCTGTCACTATCGCCCTTGGGATTAGGGTTAATGCTGATAATACACAGCTCGTTTAACTGCGCCGCGAGGGTATTTTCAGTTAACTTTTGCAGAATGTTTTTTGGGCCGAACTCGACAAACACCCGTGCGCCTGCGGCATACATGGCTTCTAGCTGCTCGCTAAAGTGCACCGATTGCAACATATGATCTTTCAAGGCAGCTTTGATGGCGTTGGCATCGATAGGATGCAGCTGGCCTGTGCCATTGGCATATAAGGCAATCTTTGGCGTGTTGAACTGAGCCTTATCGATGGCTGCACTAAAGGGCTTTTGTGCATGGGCAACCAATGGCGTGTGAAAGGCGCCAGAAACGGGCAGGGCAATCGCCTTAAAGCCTAACTCGCTAATGGCCTTAGCCGCCTGTTGGGTGGCGGCACTAGCGCCTGCAATCACCAGCTGAGTGGGTGAGTTGTAGTTGGCAACTTTGACGCCTTCAAACTGCGCAAGGCAACCGTTGATTACCTCAATATCTTGTTTTTGCTTAAGGATCACTGCATACATAACACCCGCATCGGTATCTTGGGATGACTGCGCCATCGCCTGTCCACGCTCAAAGGCAAGTTTGATGTAGTCATCCATTGAGATAACCCCTGCGGCGCACAGGGCCGAAAGCTCACCGAAGCTATGACCAGCCAGCATATCTGGGGCGAAACCTGCCTGAGTAAACAGGGCGTACTGCGCCATTGAGAGCGCGCCGATGGCGCTTTGGGCATACAGAGTGTTGGTTAATGCCGTTTCCTGCGCTTTTATCGACTCATCATCAAAGGCTGGAATAGGATAGAGCACGCTTGAAAGCGCAGGCTTACCATGGGTACTAAACACTTTATCGCTGGCGTGGATATGGCGGCGAAGCTCGGGGAAGTTATTGGCAAGCTCCAGTCCCATATTCAGGTACTGCGCGCCTTGACCAGCAAATAGCGCGGCGATCTTGGTTTGCTCATTGACTAAGGCCTTGGCGCGGTAGCTGATCCCAGAAGGTAATTGCCAGCTCTCAGCGTTATTGGCTTCAAGCTGCGCTATCGCTTGGGTTAACAGAGTCTGTAACTGGGCATAGTCTTTGGCGATAAAGCCAAGACGGGCCGATTGCGGCGTAATTTCTCGCAGGGCGTAGGGTTTAGCAAACTGAATAAAATGCGCCTCAGAAAGCTCCGCCTTAGCTGAGCTTGCTTGTTGTAAAACAGCTTTTAACTCGTTCAGTAGCAAGGTTTTATCGTTAGCCGCAAACAGTAGGATTTGTGCCACGCTGCGTTGACGATAGGCGTCATCGCGCGTGTGATCTGGGCGGTATTCTTCGAGTACTAAATGGAAGTTTGTGCCACCAAAACCGAAGGAGCTTATCCCAGCGCGGCGCGGCGTATCATCACTGCGTTGGATCCAAGGGCGCGCCTCGGTATTGAGATAAAAGGGCGAGCGATCAATCTCAAGCTTAGGATTGGGCTTGCTGACGTTAATCGTGGGTGGCAATACTTTATGGTGCAGTGCCAGCGCGGCCTTAATCACACCCGCCGTGCCCGCGGTGGATTTAGTGTGGCCCACCTGAGATTTGACTGAGCCTAAGGCGATATGCTGTAACTGCGCGTTATCCTGAGAAAACACTGAGCTTAAACCAGTAAATTCCGCTACATCGCCTGCGGCTGTGCCTGTGCCGTGGGCCTCAATCAAGCCAACAGTGTGCGGCGCAAAGCCCGCGTCATCATAGGCGCGCTCTAGTGCCTTGGCTTGGCCTTCGGGGCGCGGCGCATAAATGCTCTTAAATTTACCGTCCGATGAGGCGCCTACGCCTTTGATTACCGCATAAATACGGTCGCCATCGCGCTCGGCATCGTCGAGGCGTTTTAAGGCGACCATGCCGATGCCTTCGCCAATCATCATGCCCTTAGAGTCGATATCGAAGGGTTGGATTTGCTCGTTGGTGGTAAAGGCGGGTGTCTTTGAGAAACTCATATACATGTAAGGCGAGTTGTCGGTACAGACACCGCCGGTGATCATCATGTCGCTGCGACCTTCGGTCAGTTCGGTGAGCGCCATACGCATGGCGGCAAGCGATCCTGCGCAGGCGGCATCGACGACGCAGTTCATTCCACCTAAATCGAAACGGTTGGCGATGCGTCCGGCAATCACGTTGCCAAGGGAGCCGGGGAAGGAGTTTTCTTCCCAGTGGACATATTGGTCTTGGAATTTTTTGATCAGCAGCTCGCTATCTTCATCGCTCAGGCCACTGCTTTTAAATACTTTTTTAAGCACAGGATATTGCAGGCGCGCGTTGAGGCTATGGCTTAGCTTTTGCCCGCCGCCAATCCCAAGGGTGATACCGATGCGGTCACGGTCGTAATCGTCTGGCAGATTGGCATCCTGCAGCACTTCTTTGGCTACGACGAGGGAAAGCAATTGTGAGCTGTCGGTGAGTTCCAAAATATTGGGCGGCAGACCAAACTCCATAGGATTGAAGTCGACCTCTGGCATAAAGCCACCGCGCTTGCAGTAACTTTTATCGGCCTTGGATTTATCCACGTCGTAATAGTCATCAATCGCCCAATGGCTGGCTGGCACGTCGGTAATGGCATCAATCTTGTCGCAAATTAAATCCCAAAACTTATTTAAATAGCGTGAGTTTGCAAAGATACTCGCCATACCAACGATGGCAATGGGCATATCTTTCAAGCGTTTATTTAGCCTTTTATCGGCTTTTTTATCGGTTGAAGGTTGAGGCTGTGAAGGGGTATGGCTCATTATGAGTCTCCACTGGCAAAGCGGGTGGCTGTTGCCTTATTAAGGGATTTAGCGATGGCTTTTGGGGTTTGCACGCCAGGAAAGCGGGCTAAAAATGTGTGGTAGTTGCGCACCAGCAATTTACGCAGATGAAACGGCCCGTCTTGCAGTACATAAGCGATATAGCGATTGGCCGCTTGGGTATTACTGTCTTGATAAATATCGATATAAATCCAATCTGTCTTGCTATCTATACCAAGGAGCACTGATTTAGGCTTGGCTTCGGTTAGTTGCGGTGGCAGTGTTAATGACACCACTTGCACTACGGTGTCGCCATCGGTGCTTGGCAGGGCGAGCGCTTTTGCTAAGGTTTCGGAGTTAACCGTATAGGTTTGTACATCGCTGCCTTGGGCAATCGGTAATTGATTAAAATACTGTTTAGGGACAAGCTCTTGGTCAAACTCGTCGAGGCGCGATACCCCATAACGCTTAAGGCAACGGGCTAAGCCTGAGCGCGATACATTGGGGTTAATAAAGGTTTGCGTGGCTTTAAGTAGCCTATCGAGCGGCAGCTTTAGCTGATACCTCAGTCCCACCACCACATATTCTTCAATTGGGGTGAGGGTGGTATTGAGATGATGCGGTGTATTCGGGCTATCGTTAATCGATTCGCGCTTACGCCATTTACGCACTGTGGCTTCGGTAATATTTAAAATTTTAGCAAGCTGACTGACACTCAATTCAGATTGCTGAATAAAGTGGCGCATTTCTGGCGTGGTGGTGGCATTTCGGTGTCTTACCACCTTGTGGCGAGAGTTTTTCTCTGTGCTCGATTTTTGTTTGCGAACAATATCTGCGACTTGAGTGCCAACTTTTGGAGAGCTCATACTTGTCAGTGCGATCCCATCATTATTATTTTCATCCAACATAATCTATCGGGACTGCATGATATGGCCTTTTAAACCGAGTCAAAATTCATGCTTAAAAGAGGCTTAAAACCCGTGTTTTTAGATATTTTACAGTACACAATGGTGATGCAGATTACCTGAGGTTTTTGCTCGATACAATCATGTGGGACTTGAAATGGTTTTTTAATGTTCAAATCGGCCATGTTGATTATCGTTAAATCCTATTTAACTAGGGCGTGTTGATGTTTCAGGGTTATTTTTGCAGCAATTTGGCTAGCTTTTATGCAAGGCAAAGTCCGTGCAGTGTAGTTATTCTACATAAACGGACGATAACGCGGCAGAAAAGCTAGCCAAATGCTGCCCGAAGGGTTCGTCTGGCAAGCCCTTGCTCTTACTTTCTGTCATAAGAGCCGCTCGTCATTTGAGTAGAATAACTACACATTATTCCTCGTTTCGCGAGCACGAACTTGCCATAACGAACAAAATCTAATCTCGAAACGTCAACACGCCCTAACAGTGCTTGATAAAATATTCTATAAAATTCAGTTTATTAGTGATGGTTTTGATATATTGCTCGTCACGCTATCAGAACGGGGTAAAATAGCGCGGCAATCAAGGTATTATGGATGTCATGATTTTGATGACATGGTTATGAGGACTCAGAAATACAAGGCTTTTGGATAATCAGATGAAGATTGAGCTTTTTTTTATACCATTAGCCGAGATGGATGCTGAAATGGTGAGCCGTTGTATGGCGCTGTTGAGTGAGGACGAGCGTGCAAAAGTGGCGCGTTACCTTGCGCCCAAGGCGCAAATGAATGGCTTATTGGTGCGAGCGGCGCTGCGCTGTGTCTTATCTCAAGGGCTGCAATCTCCAAATGAATCTTCACTTAACGCATTTTCATCTAACACAGGCTCACTACCCATTGCTCCCCAAGATTGGTGTTTTGAGTATGGGGCAAAGGGCAAACCCAGTCTCTGCCATGAGCAGTTTCTGAAGACGGGTATTGAGTTTAACTTAAGCCACAGTGGCGACTGGTTATTGATAGCCTTGGCGCAAGGGCGGGCTCATACAAAATTCATCGATCAAAGTGCAAAAACTCGCTTAGGTTTAGGTGTCGATATTGAGCGGGCCCGGGCAAGCACAAATATTTACCCCATTCTGAATCATTATTTTTCTGCGCGAGAAACCGAGGCGCTACTGGCATTGCCGGGCGAAACCGCCCACCGCCAACGATTTTTTGACCTGTGGGCGCTTAAAGAGTCCTACATCAAGGCAACAGGTTTAGGCTTAGCGCAGTCGTTAAAATCCTTTGCCTTTGAGTTGATGCCTGATGCACTTGTCGAGGTCCATCCCAATCAAGTAGCGCTTCGCCATGAATGGGTTGAACTTAAAAGGCGAGAACCCTTTGCGTTACCAAGCCAGCTTAAATTGTATTGCGAGATTAAGCCTACGGCGGCGTTTCTGCCCGATTCTGCGCATCCGCCGCCAGAAAACTTGCACGTGCAAAGCTACTTTGGTCGGCTTGATGAGGAATATCGCTTTGGCTTGAGTCTCATTCATCCTAACGCGCTATCGAATGTGCAGATTTCGATGACGCTTGCCAGCATCAAATCGTTGTTAGCGGCTAGTTTGGCTGACTAACGCTTATTTGCCCCTATTGCTCAGTCTGCAGGTTGCTGCTTTGATGTGACAGAGTCATTCATCTTGGATTAAACATCGCTCGTTATAGTCATGTCATAGCATTAACTCACAAGGTTTTTTTATGACAAAACGGAATTGCTTTTCACGTGCGCCCTTTTTACCAGCGGGTCTTATATCGGTAACCGCTGTGGTGCTACTCAGTGGCTGTGGTTATTTTGGTGGTGATGAAAAGCAGCAATTGGAGCAGGCTTGGCTTGCACAAGATCCTCAATTGCAGCAAGTGGTTGAGCAAATTCGCAGTCGCGGGCTAGATGTTGTGGCTCAAAGCGCAGCGGCGGGTACAGTGTCCGCCTGCGTAACAGAGAAACTGACGCAAGATCCCTTAGGTAAGTTAGTGAATGTCGAAGGTGCCTTAGTGGAGTCGGCCAAGGTGGCAGAATTACTCGGTGACTTACAGAAGTTAATGGAGCAAGAGGTGAGTTTTGATCAAGTCGCAAGCTTGCTGCAAAAGGGGGCGGATGCGGCGGCCTATGCAAAAAACCTTATTGATCAGCAAGGATTAGAGCAAGCTATACAAAGCCTTAAACAAATGGCACTCGCCAGTGAGCAATTTGCGCAGCAGGATTTAGGCGCGCATTTTCAGCAGTTATTGCTAGAGTGTAAAGCCTCTCCTCCTGCAACAACTCCAGCAAACTAATCTTGTGTGAACATCACACCCTCATCCTATAAAAAACGCCCTGAATATTCAGGGCGTTGGGTTATTTATTTTGCTGTTGGTGGTAGCGGGACAATTTCAAAGTTGGCATCGAACTGGACTAAGGTCGACATGATTTTACCAAAAGCGGTTTTATCGCCTTCCAGTTTCGCACTGCCGTTAGCCAGTAAATCTTTAAGGGTCGTTTTACCGAGTAAAATACCGGTAATATAACGTTTATCAATATAAAGATTGGTATCTGCCTCCATCGGTTTATCAACTTGAATATTGCTTAAATTACCATTGCTTAGCTCAACATAGAGTGTTTCTTTGGTGTCTGGGGTGATCACATTAAGCCTTAATAGCCCAAGCTCTGCAGCTTTGATGCTATCAACTCTTACTGCGAGAAAGTCAAACAGGGTCGAGATATCCATTTCACCTAAAATATCTGCTGAGGCCGATTTAGGTGCGCCGGGCTGGATTCCTGCTCGTAACTCTTGGGCACCCGTCAGATAAATATTGCGCCAGCCAGCGCCCTCCGCTTGATAACCCAGTTGCTCATAGGTATCGGCAAGTAATTGTCTTGCCTCTGTGTTATTAGGTTCTGCCATCACGACTTTATTGAGTGCGGTGGCCACAAAACGGTATTCGCCTTGGGCATAGTCGGCTTTGGCGTGTTTCAATACGGCTTTAGCACCGCCCATGTACTCAACAAATTTGGCCGATTCATCCTTTGTCGGTAGTGGGTTTAAGTTGGCGGGATTCATATCGAAATAGCCAAGGTACATGTTGTATACGGCTTTGGCATTATGGCTGTAGGTGCCGTGGTAACCATTGGTGTACCAAGTATCGCGCACGGTCTTAGGGATAGTGGTTTGAATCGCATCGCCAATATCTTGAATACCTACGCCATTATTGGCTAAACGCAGGGTTTGATTATGGACTAGGCCATAGTTATCCCTTTGCATTCTTAAGTAGGCATTGACATCTGCATTACCAAAGACGGGTGCTGAGTGGGCAGTGAATATAACCTGTGCATCATTACCAAAATGGTTCAGTAATTCATTGATATCCTTAGACCATTTTATCGCATCTCGAACTTTTGCCCCGCGTAAGGTATAAATGTTGTGCATGCCGTGGTAGGTGAGCTCTGCGGTCCACAATGCTTTCATTGAGGGAATATAGGTGGCCATTTCCGAGGCGGCTTCTGTGCCTGAGGCATCCATAAACACCATGTCGATACCATCAATGGTGAGTGTTTCCCACTTGTCTTTGGCATTTAAGGTGACATCGGGTTTAACGTAGGTGACTTCGCCTTTGGATAAGCCTTTGGCAAGTGCAGCATCGACAATGCCTTGCTCGTTGCGCTCTAACGTTGCGCCATATTGATAAGCGGCGCGGCGGCTCATGGCATTTCCTGCGAGTACGTTTTCGTCAACAATTTCTTTGGTGATGTTATTGGAACCATAGACTTTGACGTTTGGGAACATATCTTTGATGGCGCGGGAGCCACCAAAATGATCTCCATGACTGTGGGAATAAATCATTGCGACTACGGGTAAGTTATTGCCCTCGGGCAAGTGTTTAAGCGCAAATTCGAGGGATAATTTTGCCGCTTCTTTGGTCAGCAGCACGTCATAAAGGATCCAACCCGTTTTACCGCGGATAAGGGTTAAGTTGGCTAAGTCGGTGCCACGCACTTGATAAATCCCATCGGTGACCTTGTATAAGCCGTTAGACACCATATTCAACTGAGCTTGGCGATACAGTGACGGGTTGACCGTGTCAGGGGTTTTATCGCCAATAAAGCTGAAATCGGCCCGTAATATCGCCGCTGTTGGTTCATCGAGCTCAGCAATAAGATTTTTAGAGAACTCTTCAAAGGCTTTTTTATCGGCAAAGTTAAGGGTGGCTGCCGTGGCTTTGTTTACCTCTATGGTTTGTTTGGTGGCAGGCTTCCCTTGATAGTGCAGGCTGATGTGCTCATGCTCGTGTTCAGCGGCCACTGCGCTTAAGGAGAAGCTGGCGATAATACTGATTGTCATTAAAGATTTTTGCATTATTTTACCTACCGATAAGTGGGATTGTGTCGTTGATGCTTTGAGTATAGCCAGCTTGTGTATTTAGGTAACTCGAGTTAGCTTGGGTTGTAATATTCATATTGTGAATGAGTTAGCTCCCTTATGCCGACACAAAAGCCGTTAGATTTAAATTTATTACGCGTGTTTATGGTGGTTTACCGTACTCGGTCATTCACCCAAGCGGCGCAGGAGTTAGATTTAACTCAGTCATCCGTGAGTAATGCAATAAGTCGATTCAGAGCCTGGGTTGGGGAGTCGCTGTTTACTCGGGTTGGGCGGGGAATAGAACCAACGGCGGTGGCGCGGGAGATGTATCGCAAGTTTGAGCAACCCATGGCCGATATCGAAACCGTATTACTGGGATTTGAGCATTTTGATCCCCACTCGAGTCAGCGGCGTTTTTATGTATATGCCAATGAGTCGGTTATTGAAACGCTACAAGCTGGTGTGCAGGCTTTATTGCAGGATGCGGATATCGAAGTGATTTTCCGTGAGTCGCCGCCGCAGGAGGCGGAGTTATACCGCGATATTTTGCTAGAGCGGGTTGCCGTGGCGATCGATATAAAACCCGCTCAGCAAAGTTTGCTCTCAAGCAAATTGCTCTTTACCGAAAATTTAGTGTGTATCGTCAGCCGGCAGCATCCTCGTATTCAAGGTGTCATTAACCATGAACAGTATTTTGAGGAGAAACATGTCTTTTTGAATCTAAGGCGTTTTAATTTGACTGCGGGGGATTTGTTTACCGAAGGCGTGTTACCAAGGCGCAGGATGTACAGTGAGCAGTCATCCCTATTGAGTATGTTTGCAACCGTAGGTAAAAGTGAGGCGATAGGCATCGCCCCTTTACGTTATGCCAGCCAATACGCTGACATTTTTGGCCTACAAATTTTACCTATGCCACTGAAAACAAGGCCGATTGATTTATATATGGTGTGGAGTAGTAAGTATACCCAAAACCCGAGCCATCAATGGTTACGAAGTTTATTGCTCAGTGCCAGTACCATGACACTAAATGAAAAAGCGCTGGTTCGGACTCGCTGCGAGTGAACCAGCGCTTTTGGCATGTTTATCTCATTGTTTTAGCAATGTATATATTACTGTCTGGCTAACCTATGGCTCTCGCCTGGATGCTCAAAATCACTGCGGTAGGGGTTAATGTCTAAGCCGCCACGACGGGTGTAGCGGGCGTATACGGTTAACTTAGCGCAGTGGCAATAATGTTTTAAGTCGACAAAAATCCGTTCGACACATTGCTCGTGAAACTCATTATGCTGGCGGAATGAAATCAGATAGCGAAGTAATTTCTCGCGATCGATTTTAGGCCCTTGGTAACGGATCATCACACTGCCCCAATCGGGTTGTGAGGTGATTAAGCAGTTTGATTTCAACAAATTAGAATTGAGCGTTTCGGCAACAATTTGTTTTTCATCAGTGCTGTTTTCCAGATACTCCGGATTAAAATCATAATCACTGACTTCAATATCGAGATCGTCAATGCAGGTGCCTGGTAGTTCGACGACACGTTGAATACCAAAACTTTTAGGCTCAATAATCTTAACGGTTACATCACCTTGGGCACATTCACTGAGATCTTTCACTAAGGTTTTTTGCACCGCATCGAGATTGTCGAATTTGGTTTGATTAAAACTGTTTAAATACAGTTTGAAGGATTTTGACTCGATCAGATTTTGGCTTGCATGACTGAGCTGAATGTCAGCGATGGCCACCATAGGTTTGCCCTTCGCATTTAGCCAAGACAGCTCATAGGCCGTCCAGATATCGGCCCCGTGGAAAGGTAAACTTTCTGCAGTTAGGTTGATAGCGTTACGGTTAAGTGAGCGAGGAACCCCTTGCAGCAGCGACGCATCATACTCGGCTTGATAATCAGTAGCTTTACCTAACGTTAAGCCCGCAAGCTCTTTTGCATCACTATAGGGATCGTGATTCTGTGTCATCAATACTGTTTCCATGTCAAAATAGGCGCACATTATACCCGAAATTGGATTGTGCTTAAGTGTCTTGTCTGCCTGCGCTCGATAAATTTTTGCAAAACTATCATCAGTCTTACCTATCAACTTTAGGCGAATTACCACGATATTACCCGCGAGGTGAGTCATCTTTGTGTATTCAAGGAGAGTTTGTTGAAGCGTCAACTGAGGCGGTGGGTTGGCTACCAGTTAAGCGTGAACAGCCCGGCAGCTTTACTAACGTTGAGCATGCATTGGAGCTTAAGTTGTGGCCCGATATCCATAGCTTCTATGGTCAGTATTTTGCCGCGCCAGTGCTCTTTGACTCAACTTGGGGCACGGGAGAATTATTACAGGTATGGAATGAGGCGGATTTTGATGCCCTACAGCAAAATATCATTGGGCATTTGATGATGAAGCAAAAGCTCAAGCAACCGCCCACCTGGTTTATTGGTTTGCTTGATGAAGGCGATAAGATGCTGACGGTTGATAACGCCGATGGCAGTGTGTGGATTGAAATTCCTGGCGAGCTTCCCTCAGTGCAATTAGCAACCAGTTTAGCGGAATTTATTGCGGCCTTATCGCCACGTATTGCTCCACCGGTGAAACACGAGGAACTCCCCATGCCTGCACAGGATCATCCGGGGATTTTTGCCAGCTTTAAACGAATGTGGCACAACTTAACGGGTAAGCGCTAAGCGCGGTGAGTCTCTTACAAAGTGTTCCGCAAACTCGACATCACGCATTTGTACGGCCGAGTTTGCTATTCAAAACGGGATGGTTATTGATGATCCCAAGACAAGTTCGATACGATGCGGCAAGGTTCGCAGCGAAAGTGGAACATATCTAATAAAGGTTCGTCGAGTTTCCAGGCGTGACTGCCACAACGCGGGCAGGGGCGAGCTAGTTCAGATGCCAGATCTTGGCCACCTACCCGATACAAATAATAGTAAGTGGGGATGTGGGTGAGGTACTCAATTCGGCCGCGTAGGTCCCAGCCTCTTCTAAACAAATCACTAGTTGGACTGGATAATTCTTCTAGCGCGGCAAATTCTGCTTTAGTGGCCGCGGCCATTTGCAATTCATCACAGGCCTGCCATTCGCTCTGCCAGCGGATTATACGCTTATGATCACCATTAAAAGTGGCTGGGATCTGATACAGCGGAATGGGTAAGAGGTTATCACCACTTCGCAGTGGTGAGCACATGTGCACATAGCTGGTATAGAGTAACTGCCAACTAGGTGGCTCAGTGTTACTGACCTCAGAATTAATGTCCTGACCGATAAACTTTTCACGCGGCGCTAAAAGCTTAGCATCGGTTAATTCTGCCAGAGCCTTTTTTACCCAAGGGCTGTGATAGCGATGTGTCAGACTGTTTTTTTCTGGCGTAAGCAGGCGTACGCGAAATTCGCCATCATTAAAGGCGACAGCAAATTCGCGACCTAACACTTGGCCATTGGCGCGGTATGCTTCCAGTAATTGATTGATCGCCCTCTCTGCCGCGCTAATGGTGGTATCGGCAAAGCATTCAAAGCGCAGTTCGGTGACAAACATTAAACGGATTTTCCTTGGAGTTCGAGTTGATTAACGCGCTGTTTTAGCTCGATAAGTTCATTTGTAAGCTGCATGATTTCCGTATTTTTTAAGGCGATGGCTTGCTCAAATCCCTTTTGCAGCTCTGTTAACTGTGCCGCAAGTGTTGTGACAGAAAGCGGGACTGGTTCTGTCGGTTTTTGCTCTTCAACCTCGGGTATTGACAGTGCTGCTAAGCGCTCCCGCTCTGCTTTAGGCATAGATTTAAACTGTTGTAACCCCTGGATTAATATAGGCATAGGGAACTTATTACCTAGACGGCTTTTAATCAGGGCAAGACTTGGCGCTTTACCGCTTGCGTCGAGTGCACATGCTGCCGCTAACACTTGGTCAATCGGACTCATAATAAGTGAAATTCCTTATTTTATATTGTGTTTTTTACTAACTTACCTGTGGCGTGGTTATTTTAGTTATTATAAATCAATGGATTGATGTTTGGCATTGATTTTGCTTTTTTAAGCATTTTTATAACAAATACACAGGAAGTCAAAATATGAACGCAAAAATTAATCGCAACCTTATCGCGGTCGCTTTTTTAGGGTTAGCAAGCTTAGGTCTTAGTGGTTGTGTGGTCAATGTTGGCGATGGTGAATCGGGTTGGGATCGCTCTGAGTCTTGGGAAAAAGTGCAGGATAAAAATCGCTCCAATCTGGCCAAGCTAAGCCTTGGTATGAGTAAAGACCAAGTGATGACGCTAATGGGAGCCTCAGACTTGAGCGAGTCCTATTTGCAGCAAAGCGCTGGGCAAGCCGATAAAGAAGTATTGGTGCTGTTTTATCGTACTCAACGTTCCCATAGCGATGGCAAAACCACTAAGGATGAATGCACGCCAGTTGTGCTGAGTAATCATGTTTTAATGGGGTGGGGTGATACAGCGTATAACAAGATTTAACCACGACTAAGACTGCTCCTCAAAGACACTGAAAGCCCTAAAAATTAGGGCTTTCTTAACTGGGTATCAAGCTGTTCAATCAGTTCGGTCCACTGTGCGTCAGCTTCTAACGCTTCGGTGAGAAAACTCTTTTGCGCTTGTGTCCAAAAAGGTGCTTCAATGAAGTGTATTTGTGATGTCAGCTTGTGGGTCGCCATAAATTGCGCAATGGCATTGGGTTGGCCCTCTAATCCTAGCTGTTCAAATAGATGACTTAAATCGACTGGTGTTGTATCCATTCTATCTCTCCCTCCCAAGGTTAGCCTGTTATCTAGGTTATGCCTCTGTGTGAAAGATGCAATCAATGATTAAAATTTGCACTTTTTTGTTTCCTTGATACATTGATAAAGACTCATAAGAGTGTGAGCTAAATCAAGGAATTCTAATAATGGACAATAATACCTTGGATGAGTATCGTGCAGTTTATCTCACCGCAGAAGATTTACGCTTGGCCGCTTCAATTCTCTACAATGCGTATCATGATGATCCCTTTTTTGTTGATACCTTATCCTCCTCAGACAAATTTGCCTACGAACAAAAATTGCGTGCCGCGATTCGCGAAGAGCTCAATACCCTATGGCAGCAAAAGCAAGCCTTAATTGGACTTTTCGACGGTGCGCATTTAATGGGCGTTGCTTGCGTGGTTACCCAAAAAGTGCCACTCGGAGAAGGTCGCTATTGGCACTGGCGGCTCAAAATGTTACTTGGCACTGGTTGGCAATCTACTCAGGCCATGATGAAAAAAGAATCAACCATTTTGGAGTTGTTACCCAGCCAGCGTTGTGGGATTTTGCAATTTATTGCTTTAGCACCTAACGAACAAGGTAAAGGACTGGGTCATCAACTCGTTCAAGCTGTGGTGAGTTGGTGCGATGAGCAGCCAAATCTTGAAGGTATTGGAGTGTTCACCACGCAGGAAGCCCATACGCATTTATTTAAGCAACATGACTTTGTCTCCTTGGGAGAATTGGTCATTGGTAGTGTGACTGGGCAACTACTTTTTTATACAGGTCAACAAGATGAATGAACGTTATCGCTCTTTCGCTGAGTTTTATCCTTTCTATCTCTCCCAGCATCAAGACAGGCGTTGTCGGCGGCTGCATTTTATTGGGAGTATGATTGTGCTGGCATTATTGGGAGCTGCGTTGATCACGACCCACTGGTGGTTACTGGTACTGATCCCGCTAGTGGGATACGGACTTGCCTGGGTTGGCCATTTTGTCTTTGAACGAAATCGACCTGCGACATTTCAATATCCGCTATACAGTTTGATGGGAGATTGGGTGATGTTCGCCCAAATACTCTTGGGTAAAATAAAGTACTGAATTTTTACCTATCAGTGAGAAGCTGAGTCGGGTGTGAGAGATCGCTTACAAAGCCTGTAAGATAAAATGTTTTCTTGTTGATTGTTTTATAAACCATATTTTTAAAAATAATTAAATTTCAATATCTTGAATTGTATCTCGCTTAGGTTGGATGAAATTTGAGCCAATCGTTGTTCTTATGATGGAACAAAAAAGGCGGGATTCACGTAGAATTCATTCATCACCAAAATAAATGGATAGCACGGATAGCAATACAGGTGAAATGGACGCAAGAAGCAACGAATTTAGGTTCTTGGATTTGAGCCTCTGACGGTAGGGAAACTGTCATCAACCTAGGATTGGTTAAGGAAAAGCAGGTCTGCTTTCTCATGGATGATACAGGATACAATGCTTGTTAGGACGACAGGTTTAAGGATGATAAAGGACAAGCTTAAGGATTAAGCATGACTCGGTGCAGGATGTGTCGAGTAAAGGGATAAGTATAAGGGTGAACAGCTTGTACTCGTCTATGGAAGGTATTGAGCAGGATGCGTTGTGGAATGAGTCATAGGATGTGACTGGAGCCGAAATAGGATTTTCGGATCAAGGGATTGAGTGTCATGGTAAAACCATCACACAGGGAAGATAAAGGATGCAGGGATGGTAGGACGCACGCATACGCATGGATGGTGCAGGGAGCACGAATAAGCAGGATGGCTTACAGAGGATAAATGGGGCGCACATAGTGCGCCGGTAGTGTTCATAATTCTGTGTCATTTCAGTAAAATATTCAAAAACAGGAATGACACATGACCCAACCTTTTAACTTCGAACAAGCCCTTAAAGATCTGCAATCAGGTAAAAGCCTCACAGGTAAAGACAGCATTCTTGGCCCACTGATCAAGCAACTCACTGAAGCGGCTCTCCAGGCTGAGCTTGAGCAGCATTTAGCGCATGATCCTCAGCCTAATCGTAAAAATGGCAAAACCCCTAAGACCATTAAGCATCCGTCCGGTAACTTTGAGTTAGACGCGCCTAGAGACCGCAATGGCACCTTTGAGCCTCAGTTGATTAAGAAAAATCAAACTACACTAACCGATGAAATCGAACGTAAAGTGTTATCGATGTTCAGTATAGGTATGAGCTATCGCGATATTAATCAACATGTTGAAGATATGTATGGGCTCAATGTGTCTAACGCAACAGTCAGTGCTATCACTGACAAACTCATCCCCGAACTTAAAGCGTGGCAGCAGCGCCCATTAGATAGCCATTATCCTATCGTTTGGCTTGATGCGATACATTATAAAGTCAAAGAGGATGGGCGTTACGTCAGTAAAGCCGTTTACACATTGTTAGCGCTTAATATGAAAGGAAAAAAGGAAATTTTAGGGCTTCACTTATCCGAAAATGAAGGCGCTAATTACTGGCTATCCGTACTGACCGATCTTAATAATCGTGGTGTAAAAGATATTCTTATCGCCTGTGTTGACGGCTTGACCGGTTTCCCTGAGGCCATAGCCAGTATCTTTCCTCATACGGAAACACAGCTATGCGTTATCCACCAGATCCGTAACTCAATGAAGTATGTCGCCTCAAAAAATCAGAAAGCGTTTATGGCTGATTTAAAGCCTGTGTATCGAGCCGTGAGTAAAGAAGCCGCAGAGATGGCATTGGACGAACTGGAGGCCAAATGGGGTGATGCTTATCCGTTGGTAATCAACTCTTGGCGTCGCAAATGGCATAATTTGTCTCATTATTTTAAGTACCCAGAACATATCAGGAAAGTGATTTACACGACCAATGCAGTTGAGGCTGTACATCGCCAATTTAGAAAGCTCACCAAAACCAAAGGTGCTTTTCCTAATGAAAATAGCTTGTTGAAGCTACTTTACGCAGGCATATTAAACGCCTCAGATAAATGGACCATGCCAATCCACAATTGGAGCCTTTGTTTATCTCAGTTAGCGATTTATTTTGAAGGACGTTTAGATAGCGTGCTAGAAATTTAAAAATTAGCCTGACACAGAATTTTGAACGCCCTCAGTGCGCCCTTTCTTTTTGTTTTTTTGAAGCTGTAGTTTCTATCCCCACATTTTCGGAATGTTCGAGTGTGAATACGCTCTATCTCCCATTGTAATGTACATAAATATCGAAATATCGAAATATCGACCCGCTTATACATTGGAAAATAGCGTTCTTGCATTGCTCGACTTTAGTGGTTGATATAAACCAAAGCGTAAATAGCTTTGGCTAGGGCGTGTTGACGTTTCGAAATTAGATTTTGAACCTTCTGGTAGCGTTTGGCTTGGCGTTTCTGCTGCGTTATCGTCCGTTTATGTAGAATAACTATACCGCACGGACTTTGCCTTGCATAAACGCCAGTCAAATTGCTGCAATCCCTAGTGTGTGAAGGCCTTTTATCAAAGAACAGAAATGGCCTTGTACTAAAGTACGTCATTACGCTATTAACATTGGTCACGGGATCTACAATTTTGTATGTTTATAAGGTTTTGATGTTTTGTGTCAAAATGTCTACTTTTATCATTTTAATAACTGTGAAATAAATGGTGTTGCGGATTATTACTCTTTTATGCGGTGACTTTTGACCGTGTTTAATCTGAGGTGTTCTTTGCAAGCAAGCCAAATTCCTTAAGAGGATTAAAATTGCTAATTTCTTTGTGAGATATGTCTCACAAGCATGTAAGTAATTTGTAAGTTTTTTGACTGGCAAAAACCGTCACATATTCATTAAATATCTCTTAATCAATATGTTAAGTTATGATTTTGAATTGTGCCGTTAATATTGCAATGGAACTTTTTATTTTGAATAGCACAAGTCTTATCATGCCTGTCGTAGACTTCACCTGTAGACGGAACTACAGATAACAGGATGTTAGCGGTCAGGATGACTGAGCAGTGTTTAGTGGATAAACACTTAAGGAGTAGTAAGGAGAGACTTTCAGGATGAAAGCGATACGAACCACGGAGGGATAGACTATCACGGATAGATAGCCTAATTGCACAGGATTGCAATGGCACAAGGAGTGCAGCAGAAAGGACGCAATTGAACCTATTTCACGGATGATGTTGGAACCGCTCAGGAAAGAGCAAGCTTGGTATAAGGAACGCCAAGAGATAGGGAAGTACTTTGAGTACATGGAGATATCATGGATTGAACAGGGATGAAGCAGGATGCAAGTTGACGCATGGATGGTGCAGGGAGCACAACGATAGCGGGATAGCTTAACAAAGAACAGAAGGGCGTGGTCTTCGGACCACGCCCTTTCTTCTATGGATGATTAAATGTATGGGGAATTTAACTTCGGTAGTCGTAACTGCATGTTATCTAAAATAAGACACTACTAATGGCATTTACCTGAGCTACAACTACTTTGACTTCCACAGCCACCAAATTTACCTTTTGCCGTAGGTGCTTCTTGCCATTCGGGTTCAGGGAAGATAGGCCATTCAATCTTTTGAATTTTTTTACCTAGCATCCAGATATGACCACGATACTGATTGATACCATCGGTACTGAACTCAAATAGATATTTTGCCTTCCAACAGATCCCCGTGGTGCCGCCAACGCTTGGACGAGCGGTTTCCATTGCGATGGCTAATAGCTGTACTTTTTGTCTACAGCACTCTTTTTCTGCAAAAACACGGCTTAATTCTGCCATTTGACGAAGTTGCCAAAAGAAAGCGGCAACGATAATCAGCGCAATAATTAACAGAAGATCTGACATCATTTACTTGCAGCCTTAAACAAGCCGCCAATGGCTTGTGATAGTTGAACACTACGATTGGGATTGCGTAATTCACCCAATAAGTGATTGCGTAAATTAGGAATAGCCACAATATCAGCAAAGATCTGATTAAAAAAGGCTTGAGGCTGAAGTGCCAGCGCTTCTAGATAAATACTGCGACTCAGCGCTTGCTTTAGTATCGGCCAATTTCTACCTGCAATACTGATGAGGGCATTAGCATCAAGCCTGTCTGTTTGCTGTAAGTGGAGCAAGGCTTGTTGGCTTAATTCAGTCTGTGATGCTAATGCACGCAAGTAATAGGCTTGATACTCATTAGGTGCTGTGATGAACTTGCTAAAGATCTTCATCGCAATAGCCTCAGTCAACTGCAGATGTTCTAGGCACTGGCATAGAGCGATTTGTACTTCAATGGCTGCCTGGTCAAAGCTGGCAAGGATATGCTGCTCATGATCTAATTCACCGAGGCGGACACAAACATCACTCAAACCTTGCATGCCAATATGTTGCCATTCACTCGGGGCAATTTGGCCTGATAAATACTGCATGGCAAATTCATATTGGATTGATGCACTTAAACCTAATTGTTTACGTACCAAGGCGTTGAATACTGATAATTTCTCTTGGCTGGGTTTAAAGCTAAATGGATTGTTGGCGAGGCGATCCTGCTGTTCATCCGTCAATGGCTGAGTTGGATCTTGCCCCAGTGCGGTGAGCACCATTTCAATGAATTGTGAACGGGGGGCAGGCGAGAGCAGACCTTGCTCATCTAAAGGTAGCTTGAGAAACCAAATAAAATGCTGTTGGCTTTCATTCCAAAAAACTACGGCAAACTGTGCATGGCCTTGAATGGGATAAGGATAAGGGGTGACTAGAGATTCGATTTGATGAAAGGCCAACATGTCGATGTGCTGTACCCTTCGACCCAGTTCATAGACTTGGAATTGGGTTTTGGCTGTCGTTAAAAATTGGCTAAGAGTCGTGATTTCAGTCATTTGGTCGCTATATCAATCAAAAAGGCTCAATAAATTGGCGACATTATAGGGCTAAGTTGTTCACGATGGTATGATTGCCACAGTTTTATCGCCCCTGTCGCTGAGCCTTATCCTCTAATGCCGTGACCTAATGGACTTTAAATTGATGCTATACCGCTACACTCAAACTAAATTAGCTCAAATTGCCAGCGAGCTGAAGCAAACGGGACTCTGGTCTGCCACGGCGCCTTCCGTTGAAGCGATGGCCAGCACGGCGCCGTTTGCCTGCGATCTTATGCCGTTTGAACAATGGCTACAGTTTATCTTTATCCCGCGGATGCAGGCACTAATCGATGCAGGACAAGCCTTGCCTAGCCAAATTGCCATCGCCCCAATGGCTGAGCATCTGTGGTCTGAGCAGGCGGCATTAGCGCCATTGATATCTACATTAAATGAATTGGATATATTGTTAAATGAACCAAGATGATATCTGGTTAGATACCCCAGAGGATAAACAACCGCATACCGATAGTGATGATACCCAAGTCGCGCCGCAACTGCGCATTTTATATCAAGACGAGCATCTCGTTGCTATCCATAAACCCGCGGGATTACTGGTGCATCGCAGCTATTTAGCGCGCCGAGAGCGTTTTTTTGCGATGCAATTAACACGCGATCTAGTGGGGTGTCATGTGTTTCCGGTACACCGTTTAGATAGACCGACCTCGGGCGTGTTGTTATTTGCCAAGAGCAGTGAGGTTGCGAACGCGCTTTGCGACCAGTTTGCTGACCATAGTATCGAAAAGCAGTACCTGGCGTTGGTGCGTGGCAATATGCACGAGAGTGGTGTATTGGATTACGCGCTCAAGGTTGAGCTGGATGAGGTTGCTGATAAGTTCGCGAATCAAGATAAAGCAGCCCAAGAAGCGGTGACTCAATATGAGCCGCTACTCAATGCCGAAATTCCTTACCCATCAGGGCGTTATGCAAGTAGCCGATTTGCTTTAGTTAAACTAAGCCCTAAAACTGGGCGCAAGCATCAACTAAGACGCCATATGGCGCACTTACGCCATCCGATTATTGGCGATACAACCCATGGTGATGGTAAGCAAAATGCATTTTTTAGAACCCATTTTGACATCAATCGATTATGGCTGATTGCGAAAAAATTAACCTTTACTCACCCGATAACCCATCAGCGCTTGAGTATTGAAACAGAGCTAGAGCCTGAATGGGAAACCGTATTTGCTGGTCTTGGTTGGGATGATGAGGCGCTATCTTGTGCACCGAGCATATTTATCGCAGGTTAAGATGATGTGTAAAGGGCATCGCACCGGCATTCGCACTTTGCTAATGGAGTGTGTTTGCTTGTTACACTTGGCGGTTTAACAAGGAGGTGGACAGCTTAACTACTGGCTAACTCTTGCATTAGGGTGACTAAGCTTGAAAACCCCACTGTGGGTTGAAGTGGCGTTTGCAGGTTTTGCTGAGCAGCGTGAAAGTAATGTTTACGTCTTATTTGGGTGCTTTTATGTTGGTGCTTGAGGTGTTTTTGCCTATTGCTCTGTCGCATCAGTGTACTTCCTCATGCTCAATAACTTGATTTATAAAATTTTTACCTTGTCACTTGCCCTAAAGCATAACAATAAAGTAACTTCAGCTAAGTTGCGTTTACGCATGTGGGACGGAGTATATCATGAAAATAGTTAATCTGGTCTTTGGTACTGTGTATGGTAGCGCACAATTTACGGCTGAAACCTTAGAAAAAGCACTGACAGAACTCGGTTATGACGCCAAATTGTGGCAGCCGAATGAAATCAGTCAATTTATTCCTCCACAAGATGAGCTGTTAATTGTGGTGACTTCGACCACTGGTCAAGGGGATTTACCCGATGATATCCAACCTTGGTACTATTACCTTAAAGAAACCGCGCCTTATCTACCTGAGCTGAAATACAGTGTGATTGCGTTAGGTGATTCGAGTTATGACACCTTTTGCGGCGCTGGCAAGTCAGTGGATGAATTACTGACAGAATTAGGCGCACAGCCCATTGTTGCTCGTCTTGATATTGATGCCTGTGAAACCATGGAACCCGAGGTCGAAGCGATAAAATGGCTGGAAAGCTGGAATCAACTCGTCAAATCCGAGCGCGTCGCTTAGGCCATTTTGTCACCCAGCAATGGTTTAAATTTGCCCAGCGCTTAAGTCAAGCGCTGTTAATCCCTATTGCCATTTTACCCGCCGCGGGGGTGATGCTGGGGTTGACGGTAAGCCCAATCCCTTTTATGCCAGAAGTACTTAATGTATTAATGCTGGCTGTGGGTAAGCTGATTTTCGCGATTATGCCGATTTTGTTTGCTGTGGCGGTGGCGATTGGTTTTTGCCGAGATCAGGGGATTGCAGCATTTACCGCGGTGTTTGGCTATGGCGTGATGACAGCAACCTTGGCCGCTTTAGCCGACCTCTACCAACTACCCACTCAATTAGTGCTTGGCATGGAAACCTTAGATACGGGAATTGCGGGTGGCATGCTGATTGGCGGCGTCACATGCTTTGCAGTGCGTTGGAGCCAGTATATTCGCTTGCCGGCGATTTTTTCCTTTTTTGAAGGGCGACGCAGTGCGTCTTTGTTGATTATTCCTTTGGCAATGGGCTTAGGTTATGTGCTAGCCCATATATGGCCGTCTTTATCCTTATTGATTGAGCGAGTCTCTGACTGGGCTGTTTACCAAAAGCCTGCGATTGCTTTTGGCGTATATGGCGCGCTTGAGCGATTACTTATCCCTTTAGGTTTACACCATATTTGGAATGCGCCGTTTTATTTAGAAGTCGGCCAATATCAGTTGCAGGATGCAGAAGTGGTGCGTGGTGAAGTGGCGCGCTATTTAGCGGGCGATCCGCAAGCGGGAAATTTAGCGGGTGGTTATCTGATTAAAATGTGGGGATTACCGGCAGCGGCGCTGGCGATTTGGCGCTGCGCCGATAACTCGGAGCGCAATCGTGTTGCAGGTATTATGCTCTCGGCTGCAGCAGCCAGTTGGTTGACTGGGGTGACTGAACCCATTGAATTTGCCTTTATGTTTGTGGCGCCGCTGTTGTTTCTTATCCATGTCATGCTGTCGGGACTGGCTTATTTTGTCTGTATTATGCTCGATATTCACCACAGTATTGTGTTTTCCCATGGACTGGTGGATTTCACTCTGTTGTTTTCTCTTTCTCGCAATACGGGGTGGTTTGCTGTGTTAGGGCCACTCACAGCGGTGATTTATTACATCTTGTTTAGAGGAAGTATTCTGGCCTTTAATCTAAAAACGCCAGGACGACTTCAATCTGATGGCACCAAAGGTTCAAAAGAGAGCTTAAGGGCAATCATTGCGGCATTAGGAGGGCGCGATAATATTGTGGAGCTCAATGCCTGTTTAACGCGGTTACGCTTAAGTGTACATAGCCCTGAGTTAGTCAATAAAGTGCGGCTCAGTCAGTTAGGCGCTAAGGGGGTGATTGTGATGGGCAAAGGGGTGCAAATAGTTTATGGCACTAAGGCGGAAACCCTGCGTAAAGTGTTGCAACGCTATTTAGATACGCGGCGTTATGAAGTCAATTGCCGTTAATATCACTTTTTAAGCGAAATAATAAGTTTTTCATGCTGTACAGCCAGATTGACTATGGCACACTCCAGTGAGGGATTATAGAGGAGATCAGATTTTGCAGTCACAGCATGAACATCGAACAAACGCTCAGCCAGCTTTAGCCCGTAAAATTCTGATGACAGATTGTGCCGATGCCCAAGGGCTTATCGCTAAAATCACCGGTGTGTGCTTTAACCATCAACTTAACATCATTAAAAACAGTGAGTTTGTGGATAATGCGCAGGGACGATTTTTTATGCGTACTGAGCTCGAAGGCCATTTTCACTGCGAGCAATTATTGCAGGATCTGCGTCAAGTATTACCCGCTCAAAATCATATGACTTTAGTGAGCGCGGGCAAGAAACGCATCGTTATATTAGTCACTAAAGAGGCCCATTGTCTCGGCGATCTGTTGATGAAGGCCTATTATGGTGGCTTGAATGTTGAAATTGCCGCCGTGGTGGGCAACCATGATGTACTTAGAGAACTTGTTGAAAAATTTGATATTCCTTTTCATTTGGTGAGTCACGAAGGACTCGATAGGATTCAACATGAGCAGGCGTTATTGGCTGCTGTGTCGCAATACTCGCCAGACTATTTAGTGCTTGCCAAATATATGCGAGTGTTAACGCCCGATTTTGTGGCCGAATATCCTAACCGTATCCTCAATATACATCATTCTTTCCTGCCTGCATTTATTGGTGCTGCACCCTATCGTCAGGCGTGGGAGCGAGGAGTCAAAATCATCGGTGCGACGGCGCATTTTGTGAATAACTGCCTCGATGAAGGGCCGATTATCAAGCAGGATGTGATCCCCGTTGACCACAGTTACAGCGCATTAGAAATGGCAAAAGCAGGTAGAGATGTTGAAAAAAGTGTTCTCAGCAAGGCGCTGCAATTAGTGTTAAATGAGCAAGTGGTGGTTTACGGTAATAAAACCATCGTTTTTTAATTTGATATAGCAGTGAACTCTCGACGATATCATCCGAGCTTATTTACATTAACAGTATTGTATTTGAGCCCGGTAAAAACATATTTTTATCGCGGATTGCAGTTCTAGCGTTTTCGCGCGATAAAGCCTGAGTGTATGAGCTTTACTAAAAAGATGCCAAGCGAAAGACTTGGCATCTTAATATTGGATAATTAAAGCAAATGCTTGATGTTAATCGACGATACGTAACAGTTCGTTGATACCGACTTTGCTACGGGTTTTCGCATCCACTTTTTTCACGATAATCGCAGCATAGAGGCTGTATTTACCGCAAGCTGAGGGCAGGTTACCTGATACGACTACAGAACCTGCTGGCACGCGGCCATAATGGACTTCACCGGTTTCACGGTCATAGATTCGGGTACTTTGGCCGATATACACACCCATGGAAATCACTGAGCCTTCTTCAACCACGACGCCTTCGACAATTTCAGAGCGCGCACCGATAAAGCAGTTATCTTCAATAATGGTTGGTCCTGCTTGCAGTGGCTCCAGTACGCCACCAATGCCTACACCACCCGATAAATGCACGTTTTTGCCAATTTGCGCGCATGATCCCACAGTCGCCCAAGTGTCGACCATGGTTCCTTCGTCAACATAAGCGCCTAGGTTGACGTAAGATGGCATTAATACGGTGTTTTTACCGATGAACGAGCCTTTACGAACAGTGGCTGAAGGCACCACGCGGATGGCTTCGGCTTTAAAGCGGGCCTCATCATATTCGGCGAACTTTAACGGCACTTTGTCAAAATACTTGGTTTCGGCGCCATCAATAACAGCGTTATCAAAAATACGGAATGACAGTAATACCGCCTTTTTCAACCATTGATGAACATGCCATAGGCCGTCGATTTTTTCAGCGACGCGCAGTTCACCTTTGTCGAGCATATTGATGACATGTTGCACATCGCTACGCACGCGCTCGTCAACAGTGCTTGGTGTGATGTCGGTACGCGCTTCAAAAGCGGCCTCAATACGTTGGCGTAAAGCCTCCATTTACTTCTCCCGTTGTGGTTAATTGGTTGACTCTGTGTTGATAGCGCTCAGTGCGCTAATCAAGGCTTCCTTGAGCGTATGCTCTTGGGTTTCATTGAGTTGCAAGCCGTCATTGGTTTGCAAAATAAAAAAGTCTTCCGCTCGCTCGCCGATGGTCGTGATCTTGGCGGAGAGCAAAGTCGTGTTGCAGCGATAGAAAATATCGCCCACTTTAGCTAATAATCCCGGCGTATCTAAGGCAATGAGTTCCATCATACTTGTACCATGACGGTTACTCTCAAGGAAACTCACCTGAGTAGGAACATTAAAAGGTTTCATCTTGCGCGACAGTTTTCTAAAGCGTGGCAGTTTAGGGTTATCACTGGCGAGCGCTTTTTCAAGGGCTTTACGGATACTTTGTATGCGCGAGAGTTGGCTGACGGGCTCGCCGTCTTGCTCGAGAATAACAAAGGTATCGAGAGCATAATTGTCCTTTGATGTCATGATGTTAGCATCGTGGACGTTAATGTTTTTATTATCAAGCACCGCCATCACGGTAGCAAATAACTTAGGTCTGTCCTGACAGTAGACAAAGAGTTCCGTACCGCCGCGGGTCGTGTGTTTTGAGACGAGCACTAAGGGTTCATCTACCTGCTTATGCTTGAGGATAGCTTCAGCATGCCAAGCGACTTGATTGGGCTGGTGGCGCAAAAAATAGTCGGCCTTAAAGCGTTGCCAAAGGGTATCTAAATCTTTTTCTTTAATGCCGCGCCGCAGTAATTCTTTTTTTGCCTTGGCTTGGTATTCGCGCACTCGGGCCCGAATATCGACGGGCTTTTCTTTGCCGCGCGCAAGTACCCTTTGGGTGGAAAAATATAAGTCGCGCAGCAGTGAGCCTTTCCAGTTATTCCAGGTTTTTTCGTTGGTGGCGCAGATATCGGCCACGGTTAAACAGTACAAATAACTTAAATGCACCGCATCGCGGACTTTACTCGCAAAGTCCGCGACGACATCGGGATCAGAAATATCACGGCGCTGGGCGGTCACCGACATCACTAAGTGATTCTCAACCAGCCAAGCGACTAAGCGGCCATCGTGGTCATTTAAGCCATGGAGTTTACAGAAGGCGAGGGCATCGCTTGATCCCAGTTTGCTGTGATCGCCGCCGCGACCTTTAGCGATATCGTGGAAAATGGCGCCGAGCACCAACAAGCCTTTTTTCGGCAGCTGATTAATGAGCACTGAGCCTAACGGAAACTCTTCTTTTTGTTCTGGCTGCGAGAAGCGTTCGATATTGAGCAGCAATCTGTGGGTGTGTTCATCGACCGTATAGGCGTGGAACAGGTCAAATTGCATTTGGCCTTCAATATTACGCCAAGCAGGTAAATAGGCTGAGAGCACCCCGTGTTTATGCATAAGTGATAACGCTGCAATACCGCGTGGATGCTTTAATATCTCCATAAAGGCTTGGCGGCACAGTGGATTTTCTTGTAAAGGTTGTAGCTGCGCCCGGCGTGCACGCCTTAGTGAGCGAAGTGTTGGCGCATAAATGCCTTTAATATTGGAGTTTTTGGCAATATGCACAAACAAACGCACAATTTCTTCGCCGCTATCGAATAGATCGTCGCTTAACGCTTCGATAAAGGCGCCACGGCGCTGATAGTTATCATCAATGGCTTGGATTTCTAGTGCTTTAGTATGGCCAAGGGTTGCCCGCTTAAACAGTTGCAGGAGCATTTCGTTGAGTTCCATCACTCGGCGTACCGTGCGATAGTATCGTTTCATCATTTGCTCAACGGCAAGTTGGGTGGCGTCTTCGTACCCCATCAACTCGGCTACTTGACGCTGTACATCAAACAGCAGGCGGTTTTCATCACGGCCTACAGCCATATGCAGGGCAAAACGCAGCTTCCATAAAAAATGCTGACACTCGAGCAACTCTTCTAATTCGGCGGGTTCTAAAAACTCATATTCAACCAGTTCTTCTAGGCGCGAGGCGCCAAAGTGGCGCATGGCGACCCAGGCGATGGTTTGAATATCCCGAAGCCCGCCCGGACAACTTTTGATATTGGGCTCAAGATCAAAGGCACTCGCCTTGGCATGGCGGGCCGTTTGCTCATCGCGCTTGGCGATAAAAAAGTTGCTTGAAGTCCAAAAATCGCTTTGACGAATAGCATCATAGAGCTGGTCAAATAAGGTTTCAGGCCCTGTGAGCAAGCGCGCCTCAAGCAAGTTGGTGGCAATGGTAATGTCGTCTCGACCAAGGCGCAAAGTATCATCGAGGGTGCGAACGCTATGACCTATCTCGAGATTTGCGTCCCACAAAAAAGCGATAAATTCGCTGAGCGTGGTTTCAGCAGCTTTAGATAATTCACCTTCGAAGAGAAATAACAGGTCGACATCCGAGTGAGGATGCAGCTCTCCTCGGCCGTAACCGCCAACGGCGATCAGGGCGATGGGGTATTGGTCTAGGCCATGCTGTTGCCAGGCCTGTTTAACGAGGGAATCAACAAACTGACAGCGCTGAGTGACTAGCTCTTCAATCGGGGTTTTGGCTTTGAATCTTGCTAAAAGCGTTTGATTCTGTTCGATTAATGATTGTTTTGCTAGCAGCGCTGTATTCATCGAGTCCCTTGTTTGGATGCGTTAAAACATTTGCTATCCACCGAGTCCCAATATGACCTAGTGGATAGTTTAACGATTGTAATTAGTAATTAATCACGCGTGGGAAATCTTCCTCATCGCGCAGCGTCAGTACTTCGACACCAGTTTGTGTTACTAATAGCGTGTGTTCCCACTGGGCTGAGTTTTTACCATCGGAGGTGGTCACCGTCCAATTATCATTGCGGTCTAGCACAGTGGTGTGGCGACCTGCGTTGATCATCGGCTCAATGGTAAAGCACATGCCTGGGCGTAAAATGGTGTTGTCACCATTGCGGTAGTGCATCACTTGAGGTTCTTCATGGAAACCCGCGCCAATACCGTGGCCACAATAATCTTGCACGATGGAATATTTCTCAAGGCCTGTTTTGCTGGCTTTGATGAATTTTTCAATAGTATTGCCGATTTCGCCCAGTTTTAACCCTGGACGAACCTTACGAATGGCAAGATATAAACTCTCTTGGGCGATGCGGCACAGACGCTTGTCCTTAGGACTCACCTCACCAATTAAGAACATTTTAGAGGTATCGCCGTGGTAACCATCTTTAATAACAGTGATATCGATGTTGAGAATATCGCCATCCTTTAAAACGCGATCGCTCGGGATTCCGTGGCAAATCACGTTGTTTAACGAAGTACAGATAGATTTTGGAAAACCATGATAGTTGAGCGGAGCAGAAATCGCGCCTTGCTCTTCGGTATATTTTGCGCAGATATCGTTCAATTCATTAGTGCTGACCCCCACCTTAACATAGGGCGCGATCATTTCTAACACCTGCGCCGCAAGCTTACCCGCCGCGCGCATTTTCTCGATTTCTTCTGCTGTCTTAATGACGATACTCATTGTGTTTTCTCTCGTGTCTTCGATGTCTATTGGCGCCATCAACCCGATGCAAAAATTTGTGCTTTAGGGCTATTTATGGTATAAAGCGCGCCGTTATGTTTAAGTCTTGATGAATTACCCAAGCTCAGCTTTATCTGCTTTTGGGCGATAGCAAAACTAAAGATGGCGGCCATTATACATGGCAATTTATCTAAATACTAAATCACACACGTGTCGACACATTCTTCGGGGTGCCCTCAGCTGTTAACTGCGGGGTCGAAGACATGGGATACGTGGAGGTCTAACCCCCTAAATTTTAAGGTAATAGAAATGACTACAGTTTCAATGCGCGATATGCTCCAGGCCGGTGTCCACTTCGGTCACCAAACCCGTTACTGGAACCCAAAAATGAAGCCATTCATTTTCGGTGCTCGCAACGGCGTTCACATCATCAACCTTGAGCATACTGTGCCAATGTTCAATGAAGCTCTGGCTTTCATTAGCAACGTTGCTTCAAAGAAAGGTAAAGTATTATTCGTTGGTACTAAACGTGCTGCTGGCGAAGCGATCAAAGAAGCTGCTATTTCTTGTGATCAGTACTATGTTGATCACCGTTGGTTAGGCGGTATGCTGACTAACTGGAAAACCGTTCGTCAGTCAATCAAACGTCTGAAAGAACTGGAAAGCCAATCAGTAGACGGTACTTTTGACAAGCTGACCAAGAAAGAAGCGCTGATGCGTACTCGTGAGCTTGAAAAGCTGGAAAAATCTTTAGGCGGTATTAAAAACATGGGCGGCCTGCCAGACGTATTATTCGTTATCGGCGCTGACCACGAGCATATCGCTATTAAAGAAGCTAACAACCTGGGTATCCCTGTTGTTGCAGTTGTTGATACTAACTCTGCGCCAGATGGTGTTAACTACATCGTTCCTGGTAACGACGACGCGATGCGTGCTATTCGCCTGTACACTACTTCTGTTGCTGCAGCAGCTAACGCTGGCCGTGGTCAAGATTTAGCTGTTCAAGCTGAGCAAGACGGTTTCGTAGAAGCCGAATAATAATAAGGCGGGATGAGTTTCATCACCCTTATTAACCAAGATTTTGATTGGTTAACAGGGGCCATTCGGCCCCTGTTTTATATCTGCAAATTAGTCGATTTTTTAGAGAGGATTTAACAATGGCAATTTCTGCTGCCCAAGTTAAAGAACTGCGCGAGCGTACTGGCGCAGGCATGATGGATTGTAAAAAAGCGTTAGAAGAAACCAACGGCGACATGGAGTTAGCAATTGACAACATGCGTAAGTCTGGTGCTGCTAAAGCTGCTAAGAAAGCAGGTAACATCGCTGCTGACGGTACTATCCTGATCAAAAACGGTGAAGGTTTCGCAGTACTGCTAGAAGTAAACTGCCAAACTGACTTCGTTGCTAAAGATGCGAACTTCTTAGGTTTTGCTAACGCTGTTTTAGACGTTGCTGCAGCGTCTAAAGTGACTTTAGAAGACTTAAAAGCCCAATTCGAAGAAGCCCGTGTTGCTCTGGTTGCTAAAATCGGTGAAAACATCAACGTTCGTCGCGTTGAGTACATCGACGGCGCAAAATTAGCATCTTACCGTCACGGTGAGCGTATCGGTGTAGTAGTAACTGGTGACGCTGATGAGGAAACTCTGAAGCACCTAGCTATGCACGTTGCTGCTTCTAAGCCAGAATACGTTAACCCAGAAGACGTTCCAGCTGACGTAGTTGCTCGTGAACAAGCTCTACAAATCGAAATCTCTATGAATGAAGGCAAACCTGCTGACATCGCAGAGAAAATGGTTGTTGGTCGTATGAAGAAGTTCACCGGTGAGATCTCTCTGACTGGTCAAGCTTACATCATGGAACCAAAGAAAACTGTTGGCGAATTCTTGAAAGAGAAAGGCGCTAAAGTCACTAACTTCATCCGTTTAGAAGTTGGTGAAGGTATTGAGAAGAAAGAAGAAGATTTCGCAGCTGAAGTTGCTGCTCAAATCGCTGCTTCTAAAAAGGCTTAATCGCCAACGCTAAATACCCCCAAGACCGCAGCAATGGCTGCGGTCTTGTTATGACCAGGATATAAAAATTATGAGCACCAATCCAAAACCTGCATTTAGACGCATTCTTCTAAAATTAAGTGGCGAAGCACTGATGGGCGACGAAGGCTTCGGCATCGATCCTAAAGTGTTAGATCGCATGGCTCAGGAAGTGAAAGAGCTGGTAGAGTTAGGCATTCAGGTGGGTGTGGTCATTGGTGGTGGTAATCTATTTCGCGGTGAAGGCTTAGCAAAAGCGGGCATGAATCGTGTGGTGGGCGATCACATGGGTATGCTGGCAACGGTTATGAACGGCTTGGCCATGCGTGATGCCCTGCACCGTGCCTATGTTAATGCTCGTCTGATGTCGGCTATCCCATTAAAAGGGGTGTGCGATGACTACAATTGGGCTGAGGCGATCAGCTTATTAAAATCAGGTCGTGTGGTGATTTTTGCTGCAGGTACTGGTAACCCATTCTGCACTACCGATTCTGCTGCTTGTTTACGCGGCATTGAAATCGAAGCAGAAGTCGTGCTAAAAGGCACTAAAGTTGACGGCGTTTATTCTGATGACCCGATGAAAAATCCAGAAGCAGTGAAGTACGATGAATTAACGTACACTGAAGTGCTGGATAAAGAATTAAAAGTAATGGACTTAGCAGCCTTTACGATGGCGCGTGATCATGACATGCCAATCCTAGTATTCAACATGAACAAACCAGGCGCCCTGCGCCGTGTGGTCATGGGTGAAGAAGAAGGCACAATGATCAAAGCGAAATAAGTTATTCAATGACCAAGAAGGACATTTAACGTGATTGCAGATATTAAAAAAGATGCTCAAGAGCGCATGGGTAAATGCGTTGACGCGACCAAAAACCAAATGGCTAAAGTACGTACTGGTCGTGCACACCCAAGCTTACTGGACTCGATCCAAGTATCTTACTACGGTACTATGACACCGCTTAACCAAGTGGCAAACGTGGGCGTTGAAGATGCGCGTACTTTGTCAGTAACCGTATTTGACCGCAGCGCAATCCAAGCGGTTGAGAAAGCCATCATGAGCTCTGATTTAGGTTTAAACCCTATGTCAGCGGGTGCGACCTTACGTATTCCATTACCCGCGCTGACTGAAGAGCGTCGTAAAGATTTTATCAAAGTGGTACGTGCTGAAGCCGAAGGTGGCCGTGTGGCGATTCGTAATGTACGTCGCGATGCGATTTCTGATGTGAAGAAGCTCGAAAAAGCCAAAGAATGTACTGAAGATGATGTTCGTCGCTTTGAAGATGAAGTACAAAAGTTCACCGATGCTCACATCAAGAAGGTCGATGAGATTTTAGCGGCCAAAGAAATTGAGTTGATGGAAGTCTAATCTCAGGCGCTATAAGCTAGAGTTGCTACGCCGTGTAGGGGTATACTACACGGCGTTTGTCTATTTTAAAGGGTTGTATTAGATGTCATCCACAGTGGAATTTGATCCGCAATCTAGGCCGACTGAGGCGGATGCTTATGCTCAGACAAGCTTACCGGAGGTATTACCCGAACTCGTTAAACAGTCATTACCTAAGCATGTTGCGATTATTATGGATGGTAATGGACGTTGGGCCCAAACCCAGGGCAAACCACGAGTGATGGGGCATAAGGCCGGGGTTAAAGCGGTGAGACGTGCGGTGAGCGCGGCCAGTCAGTTAGGGATACAATCGCTAACGCTATTTGCGTTTTCTAGCGAAAATTGGCGTAGACCCGATAAAGAAGTCAGCTTGTTGATGGAACTGTTTTTTACTGTGCTACAGCGGGAAATTAAGTTACTCGATAAGAACCAAGTCAAACTGAATATCATTGGTGATATCAGCCGTTTTTCTGCGCGTTTACAAAAGCAAATTCGTGCCGCAGAAGAAAAAACTGCAGGCAACAGCGGATTGATATTGAATGTGGCGGCCAATTACGGTGGTCGCTGGGACATACTGCAAGCTGCGCAAAAGTTAGCTGAAAAGGTTGAAACTGGTGAAATGACCAGCAGTCAGTTCACTGAAGAAGCCTTGAGTGAACATTTGTGCATGCAAAATCAGAGTGAAGTTGATTTAATAATCCGTACGGGGGGGGATTACCGGATCAGCAATTTTGTACTCTGGCAGGCAGCCTATGCTGAGTTGGTGTTTTTGGACACCCTTTGGCCTGATTTTGATGAGCAGGCTTTTCATGAAGCGATTGCCACGTTTGCCAATCGCCAGCGCCGTTTTGGTTTGACCGGAAGTCAAATTGATGAGATGCGCGCATTGTAAAACGTCATGAGGGATTTTTTTTGCTAAAACAACGTATAATAACAGCAATTTGGTTGATTCCATTAGTTTTGGGAGCAATCTATTTACTCCCCGTTGAGTACTTTGCTTGGGCCTTGATCGCTGTGTTTCTGATCGCCGCTAAGGAGTGGGGCAGGATCATCGATAGTCAATGTAATGTCACGCAATGGAGTTTTACTTGCACCGTTGGCATTTTATTGATCGCCCTTAATTTAATTGTTCCCGCCGACACCATTTGGCTTAGGGGGCAAATTCACCCCATCTATTTTGCGGTGGTAACTATAGGTGCCCTTTGGTGGATGGTGTCACTGCTGCTTGTGTTGACTTATCCCAAAAGTGCTAAGCTGTGGCAAAAAAATCCGATGCTAAAGTCCATGTTTGGACAATTGACTTTAGTGCCTTGTTTTGTCGCGCTCATTGCCCTTAAATCCATTAGTTCGCAAATATCGCCTTATTACGGTGCATCGTTGGTATTACTGGTGATGCTGATTGTGTGGGCCGCGGATTCTGGTGCGTATTTTGTGGGGAAAGCCGTCGGCAAGACTAAGTTAATGCCTGCGGTGAGCCCAGCTAAAACCCTTGAAGGTTTGCTCGGTGGTTTAGTCACGACGCTGATTGTTGTTGCTGGCGTTATGGTTATTTCTCCAGAGCAAGAGTTGGGGTTGGTCGTGGCGGTAACGCTTTTTGTGGCGTTAATTTCTGCCCTTGGGGATTTATCAGAAAGTATGTTTAAGCGCGCCGCGTGCATTAAAGATTCGGGCACGATTTTGCCTGGACATGGCGGCGTACTCGATCGCATCGACAGCCTTACTGCAGCCTTGCCGGTGTTTACCCTAATCTACATTGCATTTTGGATGTAACGCTATGCAAAATATGGTGATTTTGGGTGCGACAGGCTCGATTGGTGCCAGCACCTTAAGTGTGATTTCGGCTAATCCTACAGCCTATCGAGTGTATGCTTTAGTGGCGAATGCGAGCGTTGATAAGATGCTCACCCTGTGTTTGGCTCATCGCCCTCAGGTTGCTCATATGGTTGACCACAAAGCCGCTTTAGCACTCAAGGCGCAATTACCTGCAGCACTGAATATCCAAGTCACCAGTGGTGAGGATGAGCTTATTGCCTTAGTCACCGCACCAGCGGTTGATACTGTGATGGCGGCAATTGTTGGTGCAGCGGGGTTAGTGCCCACACTGGCGGCGGTGAAGGCGGGTAAGCGGGTATTGCTCGCCAATAAAGAGGCGTTGGTGATGTCCGGCGAGCTGTTTATTGAGGCCACCAGAGCCTCGGGCGCCACTTTGCTGCCGGTCGACAGTGAACACAATGCGATTTTCCAATGCTTGCCTGAAGAAGTGCAGAGCAATTTAGGGCGCTGCGACTTAGCGGCCTCTGGTATTTCCCATATTTTACTAACTGGCTCTGGTGGTCCATTTTTAACTGCAGAGCTATCAAATCTTGCGGCAATGACGCCTGCGCAGGCCTGTAAACATCCAAATTGGTCCATGGGACCGAAGATTTCAGTCGACTCCGCCACGATGATGAATAAAGGTTTAGAGTTTATTGAAGCCCGTTGGTTGTTCAACACCCAGAAAGACCAGTTGAAAGTGGTTATTCATCCGCAGAGTGTTATTCACTCGATGGTACAATACCGCGATGGTAGTGTGATTGCGCAGATGGGCAACCCAGACATGCGCACGCCTATCGCCCATTGTATGTCCTATCCGCAAAGAATTCGCTCCGGTGTTGAACCTTTAGATTTTTTCAAAGTCGGACAGTTAAGCTTTTGTGAGCCAGACTTTAATCGCTTCCCTTGTTTAGCGTTAGCGATAGAGGCTTGCTCCCAAGGCCAAGAGGCGACAACGGTACTTAATGCGGCCAATGAAATCGCCGTGGAGGCGTTTTTACAAGGTAAGATAGGGTTTACCCATATCGGCAAGATAAACGAAGACTGTTTATTGTCCGTCCCAAAACAGGCGATGGCCAGCATCGAAGATATCATCGCCCTTGATGCCCAGACACGGATATATGCCCGTGAATTACTAGCGAAATTCGCTTAGGCCTCTTGTTGACGAGGCTTGAGTGGATTTACTGATGACGTAAGGAGTGGAATGTTAGATTTTTTGTGGAACTTAGGTTCTTTTATCGTAGCGCTTGGGCTGTTGATTACTGCCCACGAATACGGCCATTTCTATGTTGCACGCCGCTGTGGTGTGAAAGTTGAACGTTTTTCGATAGGTTTTGGTAAGACGATTTGGCGCAAAGTGGGTAAGGATGGCACTGAATATGTCGTTGCCATGATCCCGCTGGGTGGCTATGTCAAAATGCTCGATGAGCGCGTTGAAGATGTCCCCGAAGAGTTAAAGGACCAAGCCTTTAACCGTAAAAGTGTGTGGCAACGCATTGCCATTGTGGCGGCAGGCCCTATTGCCAACTTTATCTTTGCGATTATCGCACTGTATTTTATGTATTTAATTGGCGTGCCATCGCTAAAGCCCGTCATTACCTCAACCACGCCCGGCAGCGCAGCTGCGCAAATAAAGGTGAATGAGCCGATGCAAGTGACGGCGATTTCTGGCCAAGCAGTACGAAATTGGGAAGAAGTCAATTTAGCCCTTGTTGGTCATATTGGTGATGACAGTTTAACCGTGTCTCTCGCGCCGCTAAGTGGTTTGCAGGGGTTAGACACTGATACTCGCACCTACACCTTAGATACCCGTCAATGGCGGTTTGACCCTGAAAAAGAGTCACCGATAACTACCCTAGGTTTGGGGGTTTATCGCCCTGCGATTGAACCGCAAATTGCGCTCATCAGCGAAGGCAGTGCAGCTGCAAACAGTGATCTCAAAGTCGGTGATACTTTAGTTGCTATAAATGGTCAGCAATATACTGACTGGCAAGCTTTTGTTGACATTATTCAGCATTCTGCCAATGTGCCAGTGGAGTTAACAGTGCGCCGTAATGGCGAACAGTTTGCCATCTCAGTGACTCCTGCGAGTATTAAAAATAGTGATGGCAAGGAGATAGGCGTGCTTGGCGTGAGCCCGACTCAGGCACAATGGCCTGAGAATATGCGTCTGCAACTCGAATATGGCCCAATCGATTCTTTTGCTATTGCAGCCGATAAAACATGGCAACTTGTTGCTGTGAGCTTTAAGATGATTGGCAAATTATTTACTGGCGATGTGTCAGTGAAAAACTTAAGTGGACCTATCTCAATCGCACAGGGTGCGGGCAATAGTGCAAACTATGGCTTGGTTTACTTTCTCGGTTTCCTCGCGCTTATCAGTGTCAATTTAGGCATCATTAACCTGCTGCCATTGCCTGTGCTCGATGGGGGACATCTGCTGTATTACTTCGTTGAAGTCATTACAGGTAAGCCTGTGTCTGAAAAGGTACAGGAAATAGGATTCAGATTTGGGGCAGCATTACTGCTGATGTTGATGAGCATTGCGCTCTTCAACGATTTTGCCCGACTCTGAGCAAGGACAGACTAATAATTAGAAGTGCTCTATGAGATTGAATAAACTTTTTGCCTCGATGTTATTCGTCGGTGCGTCGTTTTCAGGGACTGTGTTGGCGGATACTTTCCAACCCTTTGAAGTGACCGACATCCAAGTTGAAGGTTTGCAGCGAGTCGCACTGGGTGCTGCCTTGTTAAGCTTACCTGTGAAAGTGGGTGACACTGTAGATCAGTTAAAACTTCAGCAAGCCATTAAAAGCCTGTATGCATCGACTAACTTTGAAAATATTTCAGTCAGTCATGAAGATGGCGTGCTTATTGTCAAAGTGACGGAGCGGCCAACCATCAGTGCCGTGACCTTTGAAGGCAACAAAGACATTAAAGATGAGCAGTTACAGGAAAGTCTGGACGGCTCTGGTGTTAAAGTCGGCGAATCCTTAGACCGTACTATGCTCACAGGCATTGAAAAGGGTTTGCAAGACTTTTACTACGGCGTGGGTAAGTATGGCGCTAAAGTTGAAGCGCAAGTCATTAACTTGCCTCGTAACCGTGTCGAACTTAAGTTCAAATTTACCGAAGGTTTAGCGGCCGAAATCCGCCAAATTAACGTGGTTGGTAATCATGAGTTCACTGATGCTGAGCTTATTGGCATGTTAGAACTTAAAGATTATGTGGCATGGTGGGATCTGTTTGGTGAGCGCCGCTACCAGAAGCAAAAGCTTCAAGCCGACCTTGAAACGATTAAAACCTATTACCACAACAAGGGTTATATCCGCTTTGAAGTCACCTCGACTCAAGTGGCGATGACGCCTGACCGTAAAGGCTTATATATCACCATCAACGTTAACGAAGGTGAAAAGTACAAGGTCAAAGACGTTAACCTCACGGGCGATCTGATGGGCCGTGAAGAGTTAATGAAATCGATTCTACCAATCAAAGCGGGCGATATGTACAACGGCGGTGATGTTACCTTCGCCGAAGAGATGTACAGCAAGTATTTAGGTCGCTTCGGTTATGCCTATCCTGAGGTAAAAACCTACCCTGAAATTGATGATAAAACCAAGGAAGTGACCTTAAACATCAATATCAAACCGGGTAAGCGTGTTTATGTTCGTTCCATCAACTTTACGGGCAATACAGTCACTGAAGATGAAGTGATGCGCCGTGAACTGCGTCAGATGGAAGGTGCTTGGTTAAACTCTGCGCAAGTTGAGCAATCTAAAGCGCGTCTTAACCGTTTGGGCTTCTTTGAAACCGTTGATACTGAAACGATTCAAGTCCCAGGTACCGATGATTTAGTCGATGTGGCCGTTAAGGTGAAAGAACAGCCTTCCGGTTCATTCAACGCCGGCGTAGGTTACGGTACTGAATCAGGTCTAAGCTTGCAGTTTGGTGTGCAGCAAAATAACTTCCTCGGAACGGGTAACCAAGCGGGGGTGAGTTTAAGCACCAACAAGTACTCTAAAAACGTTAACTTATCTTACACCGATCCGTACTGGACCAAAGATGGTGTGAGCTTAGGCGGAAGCGTTTACTGGAACGAGTTTGATGCGAACGAAGCTAACCTTGAACGCTATAAAAACAGCTCCTATGGTGTGGCGTTAAACTCTGGCTTCCCGATTAACGAATACAACCGTATCAACGGTGGTATTGGCTATCGTCATAACACGATTTCGGAAATCTCCGCCTATGAGCAGGCGCTGCGTTTCTATAACATTTACCGTGACGATGATCCAAATGCTGACTTAAGTTTTGATAACTTTGAACTGAGTTTGGGCTGGTATCGCAGTACCTTAAACCGTGGCACCTTCCCTACGGACGGTTCGTCACAGCGTTTAAGCGGTAAGATGACAGTCCCTGCATCAGATCTGCAGTACTTTAAGACTGATTTCGATACCAACTACTATTTCCCCATCAACCGTAGTCAAAGTTTTGTGCTCTTAGCTCGCGGTCGTTTAGGTTATGGTAACGGTTATGGTCAATATAATGATAATGACCAAATTCTGCCGTTTTGGGAGAACTACTATTCAGGTGGAAGTAGTTCGCTGCGTGGCTTTAAATCTAACTCGGTTGGCCCGCGTTCATTTTATCTTTTCCGTGGTAGTGAACCGTGCTCGCCTGATCCATCGGGTGATGGCTGTAGCTTGCCGGGCGATCCAAACAAAATTCAGGTCAGTTCTGGTCGTTCAATCGGGGGTAACGCCATTGCGACAGCGAGTTTGGAGTTAATCGTTCCAACGCCATTCTTGGATGAGGCTTATACCAACTCTGTACGTACCAGTTTCTTTGTTGATGCCGGTAACGTGTGGGATACGGAATTTGATTACGCTAAGTATCAAACCTTACCCGCTGAAGAGTTTGATAAGTTGCAGGACTATAGTGACCCTGCGCGTATTAGGGCATCGTGGGGCGTAAGCTTACAGTGGTTATCACCTATGGGCCCTATGGTATTCAGTTTGGCATGGCCGGTTAAAGAATACGAAGGCGATCAAACAGAGATCTTCTCGTTCAATATTGGCAAAACTTTTTAAAAGGCATACACTCGGCAGGTTTTGCTGAATATAACAAAGGTAACAAGGAGTCTATTTTGAACAAGATGGTAAACCGTGCCCTGGTGACGTTAGCTTTATTAGGTGCACCTTTAGCGGCGCAAGCAGAAAATATTGCTGTAGTTGATATGGGCGCTGTGTTTGAGCAGTTACCTCAACGTGAGCAAATCATGCAATCTCTGAAGTCAGAGTTTGGTGATCGCATGTCTGAAGTTCAGAAAATGCAAGAAGAAATGCGCTCTCTGATGGAGAAGCAGCAACGTGATGGCGCGTTAATGAATGACACGCAAAAAACTGAGCTGGTTCGTAAAATGGAAGCGTTAAAATCTGAATATCAGTTGAAAGGTAAAGCGTTGGATGAAGACTTACGTCGTCGCCAAGGTGAAGAGCAAAACAAACTGTTAGTGAAGGTTCAAAAAGCCATTAACACTATCGCTGAAAAAGAAAAATACGATTTAGTTTTACAGCGTGGTGCAGTCATTTATGTTAAGCCAAACGCTGACATCAGTGGCAAAGTGGTTGAAGCCTTAAGCAAAGGCAAGTAATTAATGAAAAGTGTGACTTTAAAAGAGTTAAGCCTGTTATTAGATGGCGTTGTTCAGGGCGATGAAACCTTAGTGATCAACAGCGTTGCAACGCTTGAACATGCCACATCGGGACAAATCTCTTTTTTAGCCAACAGCAAATACCGTGCTCAGCTTGAATCAACTCAAGCGAGCGCGGTGTTATTGTCGGCTAAAGATGCGCAGGATTATCAAGGTACTGCGTTAGTTGTTAAAGACCCCTATGTGGGGTTTGCCCGTGTGGCACAGCTTTTAGATACCACACCTAAGGCGGCTATGGGTATCCATCCGTCGGCGCAAATCGACCCTTCTGCCCAACTGGGAGACGGGGTTGCGATTGGTGCTAATGCGGTGATTGGTGCTAATGTTATTCTCGGTGAAAATGTGCAAATTGGCGCGGGCACTGTGATTGGACAAGACTCCATCATAGGTTCTAACACCCGTCTATGGGCCAATGTCACCCTGTATCATAATGTTCACTTAGGCCAAGATTGTATTATTCATTCTGGCGCCATTATTGGCTCCGATGGTTTTGGTTATGCCAATGAGCGTGGACAATGGATTAAGATCCCCCAAACCGGCGGGGTGCGTATTGGTGATAGAGTCGAAATTGGTGCCAATTCAACCATTGATCGCGGTGCATTGGGTCATACCGAGATCCACAATGGCGTGATCATTGACAACCAAGTGCAGGTCGCCCATAACGATATCATTGGGGAAAATACCGCCATCGCTGGCAGTACCACGATAGCGGGCAGCGTGACGATTGGTAAGCATTGTATTATTGGCGGCAACTGCGCGATTGCAGGCCATTTAACGATTGCCGATGGTGTGCATCTTTCTGGCGCGACCAATGTTACCGGCAATATGCGTGAGCCGGGGTTATATTCATCTGCGACAGTGGCGATGGATAATAACTTGTGGCGTAAAAACACAGTTCGGTTCCGTCAATTGGACGAGCTGTTCCAGCGCGTGAAGGCGATCGAAAAGAATTTAAATACACCAGAGTAATTGCCTTAGGCAATTTTGAGGAACTAGGTTCGTGTCTAATCAAATGAACACTATGGATATTACGGAGATCCTTAAGTATCTTCCCCATAGATATCCATTCCTATTAATCGATCGCGTTTTAGATTTCACCCCAGGTGAGAGTCTCCATGCGATTAAAAACGTGACGATTAATGAGCCCTTCTTTCAGGGGCATTTCCCGATCCAGCCTGTGATGCCTGGCGTGCTGATTTTAGAAGCCATGGCACAGGCCACTGGTCTACTTGCTTTTAAGACCATGAGCGACGATGTGCCACCTCCTGGTGTGTTGTATTATTTTGCGGGTATTGATAACGCGCGTTTTAGACGTGTGGTTGAGCCTGGTGATCAAATCCATTTTGAAGTTAAAATGATTAAAGAGCGCCGCGGGATTGGCGTTTTCTATGGTGAGGCCAAAGTGGATGGTGAAGTGGTTTGTTCCGCTGAAATCATGTGTGCCCGCAGAGAGATTAATCAGTGATAGATACATTAGCGTTTGTGCATCCCGATGCAAAAATTGGTAAAAACGTCACCATAGGTCCATGGAGTTATGTGGGCGCGGGTGTCGAAATTGGCGACGATTGTTGGTTAAGCTCTCACGTGGTGGTGAAGGGGCCAACAGTGATAGGTAAAGGCAACCGTATTTTCCAATTCGCCTCAGTGGGTGAAGAATGCCAAGACAAAAAATACGCAGGTGAGCCTACACGCCTTATCATTGGCGATAACAACGTTATCCGTGAGCATGTCACCATTCACCGTGGAACAGTTCAAGACAATAGCGAAACCCGTATAGGTTCCAACAACCTGTTTATGAACTATGTGCATATTGCCCACGACTGTGTGGTGGGTAATAACGTGATTATGGCTAACAATGCGTCTATTGCAGGCCATGTGCATGTCGGTGACTGGGCGATTCTTGGCGGCATGACTGGCGTGCACCAATTTGTGCATATTGGTGCCCATGCTTTTACTGCCGGTTGCTCGTTATTGCTACAGGATGTGCCACCCTTTGTGATGGCTGCGGGTCAGCCCGCGATTCCTCGTGGCTTAAATAGCGAAGGCATGAAGCGCCGTGGTTTTTCTAAGGAAAGTCAATTAGCTGTGCGCCGCGCCTATAAAACCTTATATCGCAGCAGCCTGACCGTTGAAGAAGCGGTTGAGGCACTTGCCGAAGATGCACAAAATGATGCACAAGTTAAGTTGCTCGTTGAGTTTGTCAAATCTTCGGGTCGCGGCATTATTCGTTAGAGGCATTATGGGTTAAGAGTTACGACTCTACACTATGCCATTCATAGGCGCTGCTCGTGATATTCTGCTTTAGAAAATGCCATGGCAGAGATTCGCTGCGGTGCCATTAACTTGTCAGATATGATTGGTTTATGAGCAAAAAATCTCAATTAGTGTTTGCAATGGTCGCCGGAGAACTCTCCGGCGATATTTTAGGTGCGGGGTTAATGGCCGCGCTGCAAAAAACACACCCCAATGCCCGTTTTGTCGGTATTGGTGGACCTCGAATGGAAGCCTTAGGCTTCGAATCCCTGTTTGCGATGGAAGAGTTAGCCGTGATGGGGATTGTTGAAGTGCTATCGCGCTTGCCGCGATTACTTCATGTGCGCGCCTCCTTGATTAAATCCATCACCGAACTCAAGCCCGATTGTTTTATCGGGATTGATGCACCGGATTTCAATATCGGATTAGAGCTCAAGCTAAAAGCCCAGGGTATAAAAACGGTACATTATGTTAGCCCTTCGGTATGGGCGTGGCGGCCTAAGCGGATCTTTAAGATTGCTAAGGCTACCAATATGGTGTTGTCGTTATTGCCCTTCGAGAAAGCCTTTTATGACAAGCATCAAGTGCCTTGTACCTTTGTAGGCCATACCTTGGCCGATGACATTCCGCTCGAAAGCGATAAGGCCTGCGCGCGTCAAGTGCTTGAGTTGGATCAAGAGGCGGAATATTTAGCCATTTTACCTGGTTCGCGCGGCGGCGAGTTAAAGCAACTAGCCGAGCCGTTTGTTAAGGCGGCATTGCTTATCAAACAGCAATTTCCTGATATTCGCTTTGTGACGCCCTTAGTGAATCAAAAGCGCCGTGAGCAGTTTGAACAAGCCTTAAAAGATCACGCACCAGATCTGGAAATCCATATGGTGGAAGGTAAGTCACGCGAAGTGATGGCCGCCGCCGATGGTATTTTACTTGCATCGGGTACGGCGACCTTAGAAGCGATGTTGATCAAACGCCCGATGGTGGTGGCGTATCGCGTCAGTCCACTGACCTATAGTATTGCCAAGCGTATGATGCAGGTGAATCGTTTTTCCTTGCCGAATCTATTAGCAGGATGCGATGTGGTGCCGGAACTTATTCAACACGATTGCACGCCCGAGAAGATTGCTGCCGCGGTTGGTGTTGAACTTAATCGAGACTTTGCGCCGATTAAGGCCGAATTTGAGCGTTTACATCAAGTGCTGCGTTGTGATGCCAGCCAAAAAGCTGCAGAGGCGGTGTTAGCACTCGTCGATTTTAAGGAAGTGAATTAATGGCGGTATTTAAGACGCTGACTGACGCCGATATCGCCATGTTCTCAACCAGTTTGGTAGCCGGGGTGGATGAAGTCGGCCGCGGCCCCCTCGTTGGCGATGTGGTTACAGCAGCGGTGATCCTCGACCCTAATCGACCTATTTTGGGCTTAAATGATTCCAAAAAACTGACCGAAAAGCGCCGTGAGGCCTTGTTTGATGAGATTTGTGAAAAAGCCTTAAGTTTTCATGTGGGGCGGGCCAGTCCTGCGGAAATTGATGAGCTCAATATTCTGCATGCTACCATGCTTGCCATGCAGCGAGCAGTGTCAGGGCTTAAGCTCACTCCAGCGTTAGTCTTGGTCGATGGCAATCGCAGTCCGGCGTTTACTCACCAAGGGCTGTCTTTGGCGAGCCATAGCATAATCAAAGGTGATGGCTTGATTGCCAGCATTAGTGCGGCATCGATTATTGCCAAAGTGACACGCGATCGGGAGATGGATGCCCTTGATGCCGCCTATCCTCAATATGGTTTTGCCAAGCATAAAGGCTATCCCACAAAGGCGCATTTTGAGGCCATCGCCGAGCATGGCGTGTTCGACCAGTACCGTAAAAGTTTCAAACCCGTCAAGGCATTACTGGAGCGTTAACACCAATTGCGTGTTTTCATTTCAGCTTGAGAGCAAAGTCACTAGCCCAAGGGCGGTGACTTTGTTAGTCTGCTTTTTAGTGATTGTTAACCTGCTATTCAAAGATAATTCTAACTATGTCCGATCCTCGTTTTGTGCATCTGCGTGTCCACAGTGACTTTTCCATGTCTGATGGTGTGGCTAAGGTCAAGCCGATCCTCGCTCAAGTTGAAGCGAAAGGAATGGCGGCGGTGGCTTTGACGGATCAAAACAACCTCTGTGGTTTAGTCAAGTTTTACGGCGGTTGCCACGGTGCGGGGATCAAGCCGATTATTGGCGCGGACTTTTGGATGCAAGTGCCAGGCTTTGAGGATGAATTTTGTGCTGTCACCATTATCGCAATGGATAATGAAGGCTATCAAAATCTCACTCAAATCATCAGCCAAGCCTATTTACGTGGTCAAGTTCAAGGGCGTGTAGTGATTGACCAAGAGTGGTTGATCACTTACAACCCTGGCATTTTGCTACTGTCTGGCGGCAAAGAAGGGGACATAGGTAAAGCGCTGCTAAAAGGCAACAATACCCAAGTCGAGTCGTTATGCGAGTTTTATCAGCAGCATTTTGAGGGGCGTTATTTCCTCGAATTATTGCGTACAGGGCGCCCCGATGAGGAACGTTACCTGCATATGGCGGTGGGAGTAGCGCAGGAAAAGGGCATTCCGGTGGTAGCCACCAATCAGGTGGTGTTTTTAAAGCCTGAGGACTTTGAGGCACATGAAATCCGGGTCGCGATTCATGATGGTTTTACGCTTGCCGATCCGCGCCGTCCTAAAAAGTACAGTGAGCAGCAGTACCTTCGCAGTGAAGATGAAATGTGCGAACTGTTTGCCGATATTCCCGCAGCCCTTGCCAATACGGTTGAAATTGCTAAACGCTGTAACGTCACCATCCGTTTAAACGAATACTTTTTACCCAATTTTCCTACCGGCGACATGTCAATTGAAGATTTTCTGGTTGATTGCTCGAAAAAAGGGCTTGAAGAACGTTTAGCATTTTTATTCCCCGATCCACAAGTGCGCGCCGAGCGCCGCGGTGAGTACGATGAGCGTCTCGATGTGGAGCTCAAGGTGATTAACCAGATGGGCTTTCCTGGTTACTTCTTGATCGTGATGGAGTTTATCCAGTGGGGCAAGGATAATGGTATTCCTGTCGGCCCGGGCCGTGGTTCGGGCGCCGGATCACTTGTGGCCTACGCTCTTAAGATTACCGACTTAGACCCACTCGAATTCGACCTGCTGTTCGAACGTTTCTTGAACCCAGAGCGGGTGTCGATGCCCGACTTCGACGTCGACTTCTGTATGGATAGACGCGACGAGGTGATTGATCACGTGGCCGAACTCTACGGCCGTGAAGCGGTATCGCAAATTATCACCTTCGGTACTATGGCGGCAAAAGCGGTTATCCGTGACGTGGGCCGGGTGCTCGGTCATCCCTACGGCTTTGTGGATCGTATTTCAAAGCTTATCCCACCAGAGCCTGGGATGACACTGGCCAAAGCTTTTGAAGTGGAGCCAGCACTGCAGGAATCTTACGATGCCGATGAGGATGTCAAAGATCTTATCGACATGTGTCGTAAACTTGAGGGCGTCACCCGAAACGCGGGTAAACACGCGGGGGGCGTGGTCATCGCGCCCACCAAGATCACCGACTTTTCGCCGCTATACTGCGACGCCGAAGGTAAAAACCCCGTCACTCAGTTTGATAAAAACGATGTTGAAACCGCAGGGTTAGTGAAGTTCGACTTCCTTGGGCTTAGAACGCTCACCATCGTCGATTGGGCGCTGGAAATGATCAACAAGGTGGAGGTCAAAAATGGCCGTTCACCAATACGCATTGAAGCCATTCCGCTAGACGATCCTGCTTCGTTCCGATTACTGCAACGTTATGAAACCACCGCGGTATTCCAGCTCGAATCCCGCGGTATGAAGGACTTGATTAAACGCCTGCAGCCCGACTGCTTCGAAGATATGATCGCTCTGGTGGCACTTTTCCGCCCAGGGCCTCTGCAATCGGGCATGGTGGATAACTTTATCGAGCGTAAGCATGGCCGTGAAGAGGTGTCTTACCCCGATTCCCAATACCAGCATGAATCCTTAAAGGAACTACTCTCGCCCACCTACGGCATTATTTTGTACCAAGAGCAGGTGATGCAGATTGCACAGGTATTGTCGGGTTATACCTTAGGCGGCGCCGACATGCTGCGCCGTGCTATGGGTAAGAAAAAACCTGAGGAGATGGCCAAGCAGCGGAGTATTTTTAAAGAGGGCGCGATTAAAAACGGTGTCGATGGTGAGCTGTCGATGAAAATCTTCGACCTCGTGGAAAAGTTCGCCGGTTACGGTTTTAACAAATCTCACTCCGCGGCTTATGCGTTAGTTTCCTATCAAACCCTGTGGCTGAAGACCCATTTTCCACCGCAATTTATGGCAGCGGTGATGTCTGCCGATATGGATAACACCGATAAAATTGTGACCTTAGTGGATGAGTGTGAGCGGATGGGGCTCACCATCATTCCGCCGGATGTGAATAAGGGATTATTTAAGTTTACCGTTGATGATGATCTGCGGATTGTCTACGGCATCGGCGCCATCAAGGGCGTGGGTGAGGGGCCAGTTGAGTCGATTTTAGAGGCGCGTAAGGACGGTCCCTTTACAGATTTATTCGACTTTTGTGCCCGTATTGATCTTAAAAAGCTTAACAAGCGGGTGATTGAAAAGCTTATTTGCGCCGGCGCCTTAGATGCGCTTGGACCACACCGCGCCTCGATGATGGCAACCTTGCCTGAGGCGATAAGCGCTGCCGATCAGCACGCTAAGGCCGAGGCGATTGGCCAGCATGATATGTTTGGTCTGCTTAATAGCGATCCCGAGGACAGCAAGCAGCAGTTTGTTGAATGTACTCCGTGGCCGGATAAAATTTGGCTCGAAGGTGAGCGCGAAACCTTAGGGTTGTATTTAACGGGCCATCCCATAAATCAATACCTTAAAGAGCTTAAGCATTATACTTCTGGGCGGCTCAAGGATGTGCATCCCACTGATCGCGGTAAAACCGTGAAGGCGGCGGGGTTAGTGGTGGCGACCCGCGTGATGCTCACCAAACGCGGCTCGAAAATGGGCTTGTTGACCTTAGATGACAAGAGCGCTCGGCTCGAGGTGATGCTATTTACCGAAGCCTTTGAGAAGTTTAATCACCTGCTTGAAAAGGACCGGATCCTTATCTGCGAAGGTGAGGTGAGTTTCGATGATTTTGCCGGTGGCAACCGGATGACGGCGCGCAATATTATTGATATTAGTGAGGCGCGTAGCCATTTTGCCAGTGCATTGGAGATTGATTTAGAGGCATCGCAGTTGACTCCGAGTATGCTCGATAGCATCGAGCAGGCGATAAGTCCATGGCGTAATGGCGCTGTGCCAGTACTGATTAACTACAGTCAAGCTCAGGCCAAGGGGCAGTTTAGATTGGCTGAAGCCTGGCGAGTTAACCCAAGTGATGAGTTGGTCTTTGCCTTGGAAAGTTTACTTGGCCCCCATAAAGTGCGGATTGTATTTCCATAGTGAGTATCAGCCTTAAGCCGAGTTAAGCTTAGGGTTTTCGGTGGGGAAGAGGATGACTGCGCAGGATTTAAGTGTTCATATAGCGCGATGGTTAGACAGCTTGCCTCTTCAAGCGGGGAGCAAGTTAGTCCTCGCTTACAGTGGCGGAGTCGATTCCGAAGTGCTCGCCTACGGCTTAAGTGAATATGCTAAACAGCGTCCTGATTTACGCTATCAATTGATTTATGTACACCATGGCTTGAGCCCCAATGCCGATAATTGGGCCAAGCATTGTCAAGCTCGCGCCGCCATTTATGGTTTACCTGTGACGGTGGAACGGGTGCAGCTTATCCTTGGCCCTAGGGTGAGTGTCGAGGCCGAGGCGCGAAAAGCGCGTTATCAGGCGATTTTACCGCATCTTAATCCGCAGGATATCTTACTGACCGCCCACCACGAGGATGATCAACTTGAGACCATTCTGCTTGCCCTAAAACGCGGCCAAGGTCCTAAAGGGCTAGCAGCCATGGGGCAAATTCAGCCGCTCTCATTAGCAGACAAAGGATCTTGCCTACAAGTGCGTCCTTTGCTCGATATTAGCCGCGAGATGATTGAAACTTTCGCTCAAACGCGACAGCTAGTTCATATCGAAGATGAGAGTAATCAAGATGATAAGTACGATCGTAACTTTCTTCGCCTTGAAATTATTCCACGCCTAAAAGCGCGCTGGCCAAGTATCGCCACCACCGCCAGCCGCAGTGCCCAGCTTTGTGCCGAGCAGCAAGCCATAGTAGAAACTGAGGTCAGTGAGCGTTTACCTAAGCTGTTAGTCAAGGCGCCTGTTACCGAGCAAACTGTACTCAAGCTGAGTGAGTTGGCTGCACAACCGATTGAATGGCAAGGGATACTGCTGCGGGGCTTTATTGAGTCCCAAGAATTTTCACTGCCATCCTACGTGCAGTTGCAGCAAATGTTGCAGCAATTAATCCACGCTAAAGAGGATGCTAAGGTCCATATCCGCATTAATGACTGTGTGCTGCGCCGCTTTGCAGGGATGCTTTATCTGGATAGTGGAGAAACCCTATCTACCGCGCTCCACATTACAGCGCGCGACCTACATCAAGAGATTCTGACCTTATTGACTCAAGCATCAGCAATGGTTGAAGACAAGATTGTGCCATTTGCGTTGGTTACAACAGGTCCTCGGCTGCGTTTACCCAAAGCGGATGAAGTGGTGAGTCTAGGTTATGGATTGCCGGGGCAGTTTAGGTGTCAGCCACATTTTCGTGATAAGGGACGCGAGCTGAAAAAGTTATGGCAGGAATGTGCCGTGCCGCCTTGGTTACGTGCTGAAGTGGGATTCTTGTTCTACAACGATAAGCTCGTTATGGCATTTGGGCTGTGGGTTGAAAAGGCATTTTGCGCCCAAGGGGATGAAATAGGATTAAGTTATTTAATTGCTAATCCTTAGCTGGCAATGGATTAGTCGCTATAGCTGTTTAATGCCATTAGATAGATTATCGCCGATAAAGAGCAGCATCCATGCACGATTAAGACAGTTGAGTTGGGCTTAGCTTGTAGCAATTGCGGCCAGACGCTTTGGCTTGATACAAGGTTTTATCCGCCTGTTCATAAAGTTGCTCGGCTTCCATTGTTTCACTCGCTTCTGCAGCACCTAAGCTGCAGCTCACACCAAACTGATGAAAACTGGCATGGGTGTTAGTGGCGGATACGATACGTTCGCACAGTAATCCTGCTGCATGAATATTCCCTTGGACTATCACCACAAATTCATCCCCACCAATCCGAAAAGCCTGATCGGTACTGCGGATGCTGCTGCGGATAATGTCACCAAACTCCTTCAGAATATAATCCCCACATTTGTGACCATATTTATCATTTAGCTTTTTAAAATTATCTAAATCCAACACGATAAGCGACACGCTGCCCTGTTTTCTTTGTGCCCTAGCCACCGCATTTTTAAGACTTTGTGAGTAATAGTGGCGATTGCCTAGCCCTGTTAACGCATCAAACATCGCTTGCATGGACATTTCTTGGTACTGCATGGCATTCAGTAATGGCTGTAACAATAGCGGCTCGATTTCTTGCAAGCAGATACTCTGTGATGGCGTCAGCGGCGTTAACAGTTGATACTGCAATGTGAGCGGCGTACCGCCACAAATGATCTGCCGTTTAAGGCTAATGCCATAACGTTTGCCCCAGCTTAATTTATGTTGCTCTGATTGCAGACGAACACCTTGAATAGGCAGATGTTGTCCCAGCACTTTGCCGTAGCAGGCAAAGACTGTCCGCGGATCTAAACTGGCATGGAGTTGCTGGATCACTTGCACGAGATCCACTGGCGAGGATGTCGGGCTGTATGCGTCGGTTTGATAGTTATATTCATCGGGATATAACGTGGTCGCTAAGCCAAAGTCCATGATGATTACCCCAGCAAATAAAATGGCGATAAAAACTGTTACCTTGGTTAAGCAATATGTGTGCCGGAATATTTACTAATTAAATTTGTCTTTATATGTCACTCGGTTAAGCTTAAAGCTCTGCAGTTTATTTTTTAACATGCCAGTAATTTGACAGGAGCTAGTGCGTCTATGGAACATGGTTTCTTGATCCAAATTCTGTTGATGTTAGTCATTGCCATCATCGCGATTGCCCTACTTCGGCGTATCGGTTTGCCTGCTATTTTGGCGTATTTGTTAACCGGTGTACTCAGTGGGCCGAGTGGCTTTCATTGGTTCACTCAGCAGCAAATGCAGTCTGTCGCCGAGCTTGGGGTGGTGCTGTTGATGTTCACCTTAGGACTAGAGTTTTCGGTGCCGCGCCTATGGGCGATGCGCAGAACCGTATTTGGTTTAGGTAGCGCACAGGTCTTCGTTACCACTGTGTTGACTATGCTGGTGGCGTTAGCCTGTGGGTTGAATTGGCGTGAATCCCTTGTGATCGGTGCGGCAATAGCACTCTCATCCACCGCGATTGTTCTTAAGTTACTCAATGAATTAGGTTGGCTCAGACGTCGCCATGGCGAACTTTCAGTTAGTGTGCTGTTATTCCAAGATTTAGCCGTTGTCCCGCTGCTGATTTTGCTGCCATTACTTGGGCAGAGTGATGAGCCCTTGGTTTTGGCGTCCATTGCGTGGGCCTTGCTGAAGGGCATTCTTGCCTTCTTTTTCTTGATGGCTTTGGGCAAGTGGGCTTTACCAAGGCTTTTTGATGAAGTCGCAAGGTCGCGCTCGAATGAACTCTTTGTACTTTCGACGCTAGTCGTTGCCTTGGTGACGGGGGCATTTACCCAGTGGTTAGGATTATCGATGGCCTTGGGCGCATTTATGGCGGGGATGTTACTCGGTGAGAGTCAATATCGTCGCCAGCTAGAGGCGGATATCCGTCCCTTTCGTGATTTGTTAATGGGGTTGTTTTTTATCTCTATCGGTATGATGCTAAATTTTGCGCTTGTGATTCAGTTTTGGTGGCAAATTTTATTAATCCTGCTCGCTGTTGTGTTCGGCAAGGCACTTATCATCCACGGATTATTACGCTTGGTGGGCGAGCCCTTTCGGATTGCGATTAGCACAGCCTTAAGCTTGGCGCAGGTGGGGGAGTTTAGTTTTGTAGTGCTCGCCCTTGCCGTAAGTTATGGGCTATTGAGTAATGAGACCAGTACTATGCTGGTGATGGTGGCGGTCTTATCAATGAGTATCGCCCCTTGGTTGGTCCGCCACTGTATGGATATTGCAAAGTGGCTATTGGGGATACGCCAGTCTGGACATGTGGACGATGTCGTTCCCGTGATAACCGACGACCATGATTTGGTTGTGATTTTAGGATATGGACGCGTAGGGCAAACCATTGCACGTTTTTTAAAGACTGAAGCCGTGCCTTATTTGGTGCTCGATCTTGATCCCACAAGGGTTTATGAGGCGCGCCGTGCGGGGGAGCCGATTTACTTTGGCGATGTGTGTAAGCGTGCCATTCTAAAACAAATTGGCATTAAGCATGCAAAAATGATTGTCATCACCTTTTGTGAATCCCGTAGTGTCGAAGAAGCCTTACCTCTGTGTCGGCAATTAGCGCCCGAAGCTAACATTTTGGTCCGAACCCGCGATGACAGCGAGCTAGATCTATTGCAAAAGGCGGGTGCTAACCAAGTCATTCCTGAAACCTTAGAGGGAAGTTTGATGTTAGTTTCGCAGGTGCTGCATCAGTGTGGTGTACCATTGGCGCGGATCCTTAAACGTTTGGAGTCAGAGCGGCGCAATCATTATCAGTTTTTACATGGTTTTTTTTCGGGCACCGAGACGGATTTCACCTTAGAGTCCTTGCATGCCGTGCTGTTACACCGGGGCGCAGACGCTGTTGGTAAGCAAGTCGCCGATATCGATTGGGAGTTACTGCGGGTAGAACTGAGGGCGATACGACGCAGCGGTCAGGAAATTGAACATCCTGCATCAGATTGGGTTTTTCGAGCGGGGGATATTCTGTTGATCGTCGGTAAGCCAAGAAGATTAGAAAAAGCGGAAGCGAAATTACTGCAGGGCTAGTTGGTGTTACGAAAATATAAAGCAATTAAATAAACCACATAAATAAAAATGCCGACACTGAGTCGGCATTTTTGTCTGTGAACTTGTCGTCAATTAAATCCCTTGCGGGAGTTTAATTACAGAACAACTACGTTCGCAGCTTGAGGACCTTTTTGGCCTTGTTCGACTTCGTAAGAAACCTTTTGACCTTCAGCAAGGGTTTTAAAGCCATCAGATACGATTGCGCGGAAGTGAACGAATGCGTCAGCGCCACCGTTATCAGGGGAAATAAAACCAAAACCTTTGTCTTCGTTAAACCATTTTACTACGCCAGTAGTTTTAGACATGAATGTCTCCAAATTTTTCAAAAAAATAATTCGCAATAATGCGGAAACTTAGCCAGAAATAGAATTATTTACATTGATGATAAGTTATGAGTGGAAAGCTTCATGACAGTAAAAAATTACCGGGTGCAGCGAAGGTTTTCAAAAACATAATATTGCTTATAAATAGGTCTGACTCACAGGCCAGGACGCAGAATAGCATACTTCCACTTTTTGTATAGCTTTATTTTGAATAAGGGTATTTTCAATTGGCTGTGCCAAAAAAATTATAGAAAAATGAATATTTTTTATCTTAATTATTCATAAGGATAGGGCTTTTTGCACACATAATGGCGAGGTAAAAATAATTTTTCCGGCAGATCTCAATTGGAGAATAAATAGCGATGTATTGATTAGGCTGGGGGCTTAATCATTTGTTACTTTTTTTTACGTTGTTAAATTGTTGCGCAAATGTGTTGATGATATTGTTTCCATTCGGGATGTTCTCCCATTTGAGAATAATGATCAGTGGAGCATAAAGATTGAAAACGGTATTAAAACGAATTGGGCTTGGCACTTTAGCCCTAGTGCTATTGTTGATGGCGTTAGCCGCCCATGAATGGTTTGCGAAAAAGCCTTTTTTCTTCCGCGCATTTTTAGATAGAAGCCTTGTAAAAATGGCCTTTGAAAGTCCAGAGACCTTAACGTCCTTAGGATTTTTAGAATCGGTTGGGATCACGGGGCATAACGCCTTGCTCGATGATAATAGCCCAGAGGCCATGGACAAAACCTTTACTCAAGTCCGTGCCTTACGGGACACATTACTGAGTTATCAAAACGCCGAATTAGATAATAATCAGCGTATTTCGAAGGATATTGCACTGTATCTGGCGGATTTCGCTCTGGCAGCTGAACCTTACCGCTACCACAACTATCCTGTGAATCAGCTGTTTGGTGTGCAAAATGGTTACCCAAGCTTTATGCAGGCGCAACATCAAATTCATTCGGTTGATGATGCTGAAAATTACCTCTCGCGTTTAATCGCTGTGAAGACTAAATTTGGACAAACTTTAGAAGGATTAAAGCTTCGAGAAGCTAAGGGCATTATTCCGCCTAAGTTTGTGATTGAGCGGGTGCTCACCGAAATGAATGACTTTATCAGTGCGCCGGTTGAAGACAACATTCTCTATAGCTCCTTTAAAACCAAATTAGCAGAAACCCAAATTAGCAGCGATGAACAGGCGCGTTTGCTTGCTACGGCTAAAACCAATATTGAAGCTTACGTGCAGCCAGCGTATCGACTCTTTATTGATTATTTTACTGAGTTACAGACCAAAGCGGGCACAGATGATGGTTATTGGGCGCTGCCTAATGGGAATGTGGCTTATGAGCAGCTGCTGAAGTTCTTTACCACGACAAATTACACCGCCGATGAGATCCATGCTAAAGGATTGGCCGAGGTGAGCCGTATCCAAGGCGAAATCATGACGATCTTGGCCGCGCAGGGATACGATACAAGCCAAGGATTCTCGGTGGCGATTGAGGCACTGGCCGCTGATCCTAAATTTTACTATGAAGACTCCGCTGCTGGCAGAGCGTAGATTTTAGTGGATTACCAAAAAATCCTCGACGAGATAAATGCAGGACTCGACAACGCATTCCGTATCCGTCCAAAGGCGGGAATGGAAGTGGTGCGTATCCCTGAATTTAAAGAGAAAACGGCTCCTGGTGCTTATTATCAGCAACCGGCGATTGACGGCAGCCGCCCTGGACGTTTTTATGCCAATCTCTTTGATATTAAAGCAACGCCTAAATATGGTATGCGCACGCTAGCCTACCATGAGGGGATCCCTGGACATCATTTTCAGGTTGCTGTCGCGATGGAGCTTGAAGGACAACCGCTTATTCGCAAGATGGCGCCTTTTACTGCTTATATTGAAGGTTGGGCGCTCTATAGCGAACGTGTAGCTTGGGAACTCGGTTTCCAGCAAGATCCCTTTGATAATATTGGTCGCTTGCAGGCGGAATTGTTTAGAGCAGTGCGCCTCGTTGTTGATACGGGTATTCACCATAGCCGTTGGACGCGGGAGCAAGCTATTGACTATATGAAGAAAAATACCGGAATGTCAGACCGCGATGTGACGGCTGAAATTGAGCGTTATATTGTGATGCCCGGCCAAGCTACGGCCTATAAGGTGGGGATGATGAAGATCCTCGAACTGCGGGAAAAAGCCAAACAAGCCCTTGGGGATAAGTTTGACTTGCGGGATTTTCACGATGTGGTGCTGAAAAATGGCGCTGTTCCCTTAGATATTTTAGAAAAATTGGTTGACCGTTATATCGCCGATAAGCGCAGCCAAGCCTAAGATAGCGCTATTTTAGTTTGAACATCCCCGCAGGAATTCCCTGCGGGGTTGTTACCTCGTTTTGCGAGTCCTAACTTGCCAGAACGAACAAAATCTAATCTCGAAACGTTAACACGCCTTAGCTTTCTGGCTTTCCCCATCTTGTTTCAATACAATTCACCCTTACACGTTGATAAATGCCTTTGACAATTATGGTTTATTGTCTGTTGAGGTATTTTTGAGTTTCAAGGTTTTGCTGATGAATCGCTTTTCCCCCCAAGAGCCCATTCAATTGACTCAAACGGCTATTGAGTCCTTATTCACACCGCCGACGTTGATGCGTGCCCGTGATTATGTGATGCAGGGGAGGGTGTTAAGTGCAAAAGCCAATGCCGATTTTCGCCATATTGAAGGCTCGGTAGTGGGCAGTGAAACTTCGCCCTATCGTCAGGATATACGTCTGGTCAGCGTAAATCATAAGCTCATCATGAACGGTTTTTGCTCCTGTCCCGCAACGGGACATTGCAAGCATATGGCTGCTGTGCTGTATAGCTTGCTCACCGATAAAACGGTTGAGGATCAACGCATAGTACAATGGTTACATTTGCTCGATGATGCCGATGATCCTCGTTTGAACGATGTTGAATCCCTCTACGATGATCGGGTGCTGTATATCCTGTCAAAGGATAATAACGGGGTTTTTATCGAGCTAAGACGCGGCAAGCTTGGGAAGAAAGGCGGTTATAACAAGGGCTCCAAGATTGCACTTTCGGATGTGCAATATTATATGCCCGCATGGATTGGTGCAGAGGATGTGCTGATCATCAACCTGATTATGTCAACGAGGCGCCATGGCGCATCGCGGCTCTATCTTAAAGCGCAGTTAGGCGCGGTTGCGCTCGAGAAAATGCTCGCGACCGAACGCTGTTTTTGGGAGGAAAGTCGCCTCGCATTGACCGCGGGCGATGCCATTACGCCGCAGTTTAGTTGGCAAGATATTGATAGTGAACACAAGCAAATGCGCCTTGTTTTGCCCAAGCGAGATAACTGGGAGCTTGTGCCAACCGAGCCTGCGTATTATATCGAACTCGATTACTTTCAAATTGGTCTTATCGACACCGATATCAGTATTGAAAAATTGCGTCTACTCAGCCAAATGCCGCCCGTGCCTCGAACTCAGGTTGAGGTGGTGAGTCATAAACTGATTAAACATTTTTCGGCGCGTACAGTGCCGCTGCCAAGTGCCATCAATTTTGTCGAACTGAGGGATAAACTACGGGTTCGGTTGAGCCTGAATATGCTTTCGGCGGCATCGACTCAGGCCAATGCTACTCTGCCTAATACGATCCTGCCCAATACGACCCAACTCAAGACAACAACGCTGCATGCTCAAGCTATTACTATCAGCCAGCCCTATGTGACCTTGGCATTTATCTACGGTGATGTCGTTTTGAGTGGTAATGCTGCTAAAGAAGCCTTAACCCTTGTTACCCAAGGCGGAACGACCTATCAAATTAACCGTGCGCTGGATGAAGAGCAAGTTGCGGTTGAAACTTTACAAACACTTGGATTTAGTCGCTTTATATTCGATATTGGCAGTTTATCTTCCCACTGGCGTTTAGGGGCATTGCCCGATGGGATTCGGGAGTGGTTGCAATTTATCGAGGAAGACGTGCCAAGATTACAAGCCCAAGGTGTTGAGGTGTTATTGGCGCCCGAGTTTAGCCTTAAGGTAGTTGACACGGCGTTAACGGTTGAGCTGGATGACAGTAAAGAGGGCTGGTTTTCGCTGTCTTTGCATGCGGATATCAATGGTCAGCGCCTACCCATGTTGCCGCTGGTGGCCACTTGGCTTAAACAACATGGTGAGCCCGCCGATGATGCAGAGCTATTGCTACCTAGCCCAAATGGTGAGTGGCTTAAAATTAAAGCCAGTGTTATCAAACCCTTGATGAGTATTATTTTAGAGCTGTTTGAACAGCACCGCGGCAACAGTATCGCCTTACCTAAATATCGGGCACATTTACTCAATGAGTTAGCCCAGAGTGATATCAGCTTGCTCAATGGTGAGCGGGTGCGCCAACTTGCGGCCAAATTAGAACAATTTACTGGTGTTGTTGCGGTTACTGCGCCAACCCAATTACAGGCAGAACTGCGTCCCTACCAGCAACAGGGCTTAAATTGGCTATGTTTTTTAAAGGAATATCAGCTAGGTGGTATTTTAGCCGACGATATGGGATTGGGTAAAACCATTCAAACTTTGGCGTTCCTGTTGAAGCAAAAACAGCTTAAGTCAGCGGCTGGCCCTCATCTACCCAGTTTAATTATTTGCCCCACCAGTTTGGTCGGGAACTGGGCAAAGGAGGCGGCGAAATTTGCGCCTTCGTTAACACTGGCGGTGATCCATGGTGCACAGCGAGGGCCGCTTTTGGCACGGTTAAGTGAGTTTGATGTGGTTGTTACTACCTATCCGTTAATGGTGAGGGATAACGATTATTACCAGGCACAAGCTTTTGAGCACATTGTGCTCGATGAAGCACAGCAGATTAAAAATGCTCAAGCTAAAGTCAGTCAGATGATTAAAGCACTGCAATCGCCATTTAAACTCTGCCTTACGGGGACGCCCCTTGAAAACCATTTAGGTGAACTCAAATCCTTGATGGATTTTTGTTTGCCGGGACTCCTTGGGACAACGGCTTATTTTAATAAGGAGTTTCGCAATCGGATTGAGCGTTACGGCGATAGCGAGCAGGTAAAAGTGTTGAGTCAACGCATTGCGCCCTTTGTGCTCAGACGGACTAAGGCGGAGGTAGTGACTGAACTTCCGCCTAAAACCGAAATTTATCAAAGCCTTGAGCTTGAGAAAGATCAACGCAATCTGTACGAGAGTATTCGCTTAAGTATGGAGAAAAAAATTCGGGAATTATTTGCTACTCAAGGGGTTGCTGGGAGTCATATTGAGTTTTTAGATGCGTTGCTTAAATTGCGCCAAGCCTGCTGCGACCCAAGATTGGTTAAACTGGAGCAGGCGCAAAAGGTTAAAAATAACGCCAAGCTTAACTGGCTTAGCCAAAATCTGCCGGAAATGGTGCAGGAAGGTCGCAAGATTTTAATCTTCAGCCAATTTACTAGCATGCTGATTTTGATTGAAGAATTACTGCAATCCTTAGAGATCGACTACAGCAAATTGACAGGGCAAACTCGGCTACGTCAGGTGCAGATTGATAAATTCCAAGAAGGCGATACGCCAGTGTTTTTAATTAGCTTAAAGGCGGGTGGAACCGGGCTTAATTTGACCGCTGCTGATACGGTTATCCATTACGATCCTTGGTGGAATCCTGCGGCCGAAAGGCAAGCCACTGACAGAGCACACCGTATTGGCCAAGAAAACCCTGTGTTTGTCTACAAGCTTATTGCCGAGGGAACGGTCGAAGAAAAAATCCAAGAGATGCAGCAGCATAAACAAGGTTTAGCCGATAGTATTCTTGAAGGTAAGGGCAATGGCGCGTGGCAAGGCAGCGCCGATGAACTGCTATCTTTATTCCACTAAGGCATTGTTGCATATCACCGCCGATGGTCGTTTACTTGGCGACTCTTGTACAAGCCGAGCGGTACAGATTGATGGTTAAAAATTCTTTTTAAAATGCGAGTTAAAAGACAGAGGTGACCCATGCAGTACCCAGTCGATACCCATACCCATACCGTGGCATCCTCCCATGCCTATAGCACTATCCATGATTATCTTGCGGTGGCAAAACAAAAGGGGGTCCGCCTGTTTGCTACCACAGATCATGGCCCTGCCATGGCGGATGCACCGCATTTTTGGCATTTCGTGAATTTACGGGTATTGCCGCGTATGGTCGATGGCGTCGGGATTTTACGTGGCATTGAAGCCAATATTAAAAATCGCGACGGTGAAATCGATTACTTTGGCGATTATCTGTCGCAGCTTGATATTGTCTTGGCAGGATTCCATGAACCTGTGTTTGCGCCCTCGGATAAGGTAACCCATACCGAGGCGATGATTAATACCATTAGAAGTGGCAAGGTCGATATTATTACTCACCCAGGAAACCCCGCATATCCCATTGATATTGAAGCTGTCGTTACCGCTGCCGCCCAATATGGGGTTGCACTTGAAATTAATAATTCCTCCTTTGAAGTGTCTCGTAAGGGCAGTGAAGCAAACTGCACCGCGATAGCCAAGGCGGCGAAAGCGTTAGGTGCAACCTTAGTTATGGGGTCTGATTCCCATGTGGCATTTAGCCTTGGTGGATTTGATCGCGCCTTAAGCATTATCGATGCGGTTGATTATCCAAAGGATAAACTGCTTAATCGCTCGCCCATGGCGCTGTTAGACTTTTTGACTCTGCGTGGGCATCAAACTGTTGCTGATTTTATACCGCACTTTCGCGATGAAGCAATTTGAGGCTTTTGATAAATCAATGCAGGATGTCACTCCCGCGCGACCAACAGTCCTCTTAACTGGCGCGCACAGCCAACTGGCGAAAGCATTAATCCGAACGCATCTCAATGGTGGATTAGTATTTAATCTCCATCCGCTTACGCATGCAGCCTTAGATATCAGCGATAAATACAGTGTGGCTGAGGTGTTTGCGCAGGTGAAACCCGACTGGGTGATTAACTGCGCGGCCTATAATGCGGTCGACAAGGCTGAGACGGCGGTGGATGAGGCTTATCGCGTCAATAGCCTCGGCCCAGAATTATTGGCAACCGAATGTGCGCTCACGGGCGCGCGGTTAGTGCATATTTCCAGTGATTATGTTTTTAGCGGTCTGCTTACGGGAGTTGAGGCAAATGCCTTAAGTGAAACTGTGACACCTTCACCATTATCCGTTTATGGCAAGAGTAAGCTCGCCGGAGAGCAAGCGGTGCAGCGTATCTTGGGTGAGCGCGCAATTGTTATTCGTACCGCATGGCTGTACGGGGTCGATGGGCATAATTTTGTGAAAACCATGCTGAGGTTGATGGCCGCCACGCCCGATGCTCAGCCGCTCTTTGTGATTGACGATCAAATTGGCTCACCTACGTGGGTCGATGCCCTCGCGTCGCTTATCTGGCAACTGATGCTAAGGGGCGAGTCGGGGCTATTCCATTACGCTGGGCAGGGGCAATGCAGTTGGTATGAATTTGCTGCTGAAATTCAGCAGCAAGCGTTGGCTCTGAAGTTATTAAAGAAAGCCGTGCCTATCATTGCCACTGATAGCCTCAGTTATGCCGCCAAAGCGCTTGAGAAAGGCAATGTGCTGGCACAAAGGCCGAGTTACAGCGCGCTTAATAGCGCTAAACTACGAGATACGCTAGGGAAGGATAATCTTGCCGCAATACAATGTCCTGAAGTTTGGCAGGATTGGCGAGTACAACTCAACTGCATGCTTAACGCCCTTATAACACAAAGTGCAAAACCTTAAACAGACGCCGCTCAGTGCTACTCACTGGCAAGTGGATTGCCTTTGCTGCCCTTCCAATCCTATGTGGTTTATTTTCAAGGCGGTGAATACGAATGCAGCCTAGGGAATGACTCTTTTCAGCGTATCTTGCTTGGCTTAGACTCGACTTATTTAAAATTAACGCCTGTTGCTTAGGACTTAAGCTTTGGTGTTTAGCCCCCTTAGTCAATTTTGCTTGATGTATGACGAATTTGTTCTTAATTCTCAATGGCTGCTGGTGGCATAATGCCGCAAAGCTGATTGAATAAAGGACGACTAAGTGACCGATATCACCACGATTGCACTGCATTTTTCTAAAGCGGACTTGTTGCGGCTAGTGAATATAGCCCATGCGGCAGGTGATGCCATTATGGCGATTTACGCGCAAGAGCATATTGCTGTTACACAAAAGAGTGATGAGAGTCCTGTAACCGCTGCCGATCTTGCGGCCCATAGGGTGATTGTCAGTCAATTAGCTGAGCAATTTGCGGGCATTGCTGTGATGTCAGAAGAAGCCGCCGATATTGCTTGGGATGAGCGTGAGCAATGGCAAACTTACTGGCTTATCGATCCTTTAGACGGCACTAAGGAATTTATTAAGCGAAATGGTGAGTTTACCGTCAATATAGCGCTCATTCATCAAGGCGAAGCTATCGCGGGTGTGGTTTATGCTCCTGTGTTGAACACGACTTATTATGGGGCGAGACACTTAGGTGCGTGGCGACAGGATGGACAGCAAGAACAGCTGCTGCAGGGCTGCAAGATACCAAGACAGGTGCCGATAGTGGTGGGCAGTCGTTCGCACTTAAGCCCAGATGTGGCTGATTATTTGAACAATATTGGCCAACATGAAATGTTAAGCGTGGGAAGCTCGCTGAAGTTTTGTATGTTGGCAGAAGGTAAGGCCGATCTCTATCCAAGATTGGGGCCTACCAGCGAATGGGACACGGCGGCGGCGCAGGCGGTACTTGAAAGCGCAGGCGGAAAAGTTGTGTGTTATGACTCAGGTTTACCCTTAACCTACAATCAAAAACCTGACATATTAAACCCTTATTTTATTGCCACAGCGCCTGGCTGGGCAAAATAACGAGCAATCACAAGTGAGTCTGCGCGGACTCCTTGGTAGAACAATAGCGGAGAAGGTCATTCATGATACGCATGGGCATCGATTTAGGTGGTACTAAAATAGAACTCGTCGCCTTAAATAACGAAGGAAATGAGGTTGTTCGCAAGCGTATCAATACCCCTCGGGATTATCAGGGCACACTTAACGCGATTGTAGATTTAGTCAACGAAGCTGAATCCACTTTAGGTGAAAAGGGCTCGGTGGGTGTAGGTATTCCAGGTGTTATATCCCCCTATTCTGGGTTGGTTAAAAATGCCAATTCAACTTGGATCAACGGTCATCCCCTCGATGTGCATTTAGGGGAGCTCTTAGGCCGTGAAGTGCGTGTTGCCAATGATGCCAACTGTTTTGCCTTATCAGAGGCGGTTGATGGGGCTGCAGCGGGTAAGTCAGTCGTGTTTGGCGTCATCATTGGCACAGGCTGCGGTGCAGGGGTTGCAATTAACGGTAAAGTGCACGCTGGTGGTAATGGTATCGGCGGTGAGTGGGGGCATAATCCATTGCCGTGGATGACCAAGGAGGAGTTTAATACCACCCGTTGTTTTTGCGGTAATCCTGATTGTATCGAAACCTTTATTTCAGGTACTGGTTTTGTCCGAGATTACAATGAGGCGCTCAGTCGCGCAGCAAGCGTCCAACGTGTGCCCGCTAAATCTGGTTCAGAGATCATGAGCTTAGTCGATGGGGGCGATGAGATTGCCTTAGCTGCCTTTGAACGCTATGTGGATAGGCTCGCGCGCTCACTGGCTCATGTGATTAATCTACTTGATCCTGATGCGATTGTGTTAGGTGGCGGCATGTCGAATGTTGAGGCTATTTACCCAAGATTACCTGCATTATTAAGCCATTATGTTGTAGGGCGCGAATGCCGAACACCAGTTGTGCAGAATCTTTATGGCTGCTCTTCCGGCGTGCGTGGCGCTGCGTGGTTATGGGAAAAATAAGGCAATCTTTCCTCTTAAAACGCATCGCCAACGCGATGCGTTTTGTTTTCTTTTGATGTTATGATTGCGCTCCTTTGAATAATTGGGCGCTAGCGCATGTTTTGGGTTAAAAAAGCTGTCTCTCAGGCAATCATGCCTATTCCATTTATCCTGCTGTTATTGCTGTTTTCCTTGATTATTTGGCGCAGACCGAGGCTAGCAAAATGGGCGATTGCTGGCGCTTTTACCCTTCTACTGGTATTAAGTAGTCAATTTAGTGTCGATTATTTAGTCAAGCCGCTTGAGACCCAATATCCCATCAATGCAAGCTCCATCACTGGTCAGTGCGTGGTGATGGTGCTCGGCTCGGCTCACTCGGATATAGAAGACGCTACGGCGGTGCAATCCTTATCGGCGGTAGCTTTAGCGAGACTAACAGAAGGACTGCGGCAGCTTAAGTTAGGTCAAGATTGCACTTTGGTCGTTAGTGGGTGGGGCGGTGAGCTAACCAAACATCCCCACGCTGAAGTGATGGCCAAGGCTGCGGCAGAACTTGGCGTTGATGCGTCACGCATTATTCAATTTCCCCTCGCGCGTGACACCCTTGAAGAAGCGCAATACTTTAAGGATCACTTTGGCAATCAATCTGTTCGTTTAGTGACTTCGGCTTCCCATATGCCACGGGCGATGGCGATTTTTAGTGGTAAAGGATTAATTGCGAGCGCGGCGCCGACGGATTTTAGGGCCAGAGACGATTTTTACTGGCGCTTTACTGCAGATAACCTATTAGCCTCGCAACGTGCGCTACATGAATACATTGGCCGTTTATGGCTTTGGATAAAACAGGAATAAAAATATGGCCTTAGAGTCAGATGTCGTTTCGATTCGCCCACTCTCTAAGCGTAATGGCTTAGCCTTAACCATTGTAGGAGCCAGTGCTTTTGTTTTGGGTTTTGGTTTATTTGTACTATTTCCTGAGCTATTTGCCGTGGGCTTAGTGTTTTTCAGCTTAGGTGCAATTGCGTTGATATTGGGCCTTGCAAAGGTTTACGAGCCTGACACAACTTTGACTATGGATGAGCAGGGGCTGACTTATTTTCATCGGCGCGGCAAAGTGTCAATAAACTGGGATAATATTCAGCGGGTTGACATTCCAAGGGTGACTCAGGGTGTTGAGACTATTGAGCTTTCCTATATTGGTATTAAGCTCAAACAGTTAAATCCGATACTCGATAAAATTTCATTACGGCTTGCGGCGGGATTATTGACTGAGCAACGGCCGTTACTGGTTACCGCCGCATCACAGCAGGAAGACTTAGCGACCTTAGAGACTTATCTTGGTGCTGAATTTAGTCCTTTGGTGATTGATGGCGATCGTTACCGAGGTGTATTGGCGATGTTTGGCCATCGCTGCGTGATGCTCAATACTCACCTCGGCTATCATCTTTATATTCCCCATGACAGTTTAGATCGGGACCCTCGAGAGTTTATTAAGCTATTAAGGCAACGGATTGAACAGTATTGGGTGCAGACAAACACGCGCTTAATTCACATGGATAAAAAAGGGGCCCCGAAGGGGCCCCAATAAGTTGCAGAGAACAAGTTTGGGTTGTGCAGGGTGCAACCCAAAGGTACTAGTACTAGTGTGCTACCTCTGCGTGTACCTTATCTATGCCATAGGTTTTACCTTCAGCATGGCAGGTCGCGCATGATTCTACTGGTAGGTTAGAATCGGTGACTGCATCCGCTTCTACAATCGCACCGTTACTTCTAAAGTGGGCTACTGCTGCTGCATCTGAGTGAGCGTGACAGCTGCGGCATGATTCAGCCACTGGGCTAATGTAGTTGCTACCCACTTTGATCGAACGTTTTTCTGAGGTTAAACCACCGTCAGTTGCGAACAGTTTAGCGCTGTCTTTATGGCAAGCAGAACATGCGGTTTCTGGCGATGGATAACCTTCTAACTCACCAGCAGCATTACGGAAGATACCTGTGATAGAGTCAAAGTTACCACTGTGGAAACGGTGGGCAACAGTGAACAGGTCTTTGTTGTTGAAGGTAACGTCTGGATTAACCACTTTGCTTCCATCATCACCTTTGTAAACAACCGTTTTGTGACCTGAAGCACCTGTTGTATCGTTATGACAGTTCATACACTGAGTGAAGGTGTAAGTGCCATGTCTTGTTCCTTTGATATAGTCTAAGGTGCCGTGACAGGCATTACATTTTGCTTCTTCAACAGTAATACGACTTGGGTCTGCCATACGAGCAGTGCTGACTGCGCTTCCATCTAAGCTGAAGAATTTAACAGGGGAGCTGTTACCTATTGGGTTTGTGGGTCCAAACTCAAGTCCAGTTGCATTACAGCTTGTTACCGCGCCAGCTTTAATACAAGCGTTAGCTTCTGAACTGACGTAGATGGTTCCTATTGCTTGTGCATCAGGAATATCTTTAACGAAAGTTAATACACCGCCAGAAAGCGTACCGCTTGCTAAGTTTAAGCTGATAGCTGTAGGTTTAACATCACGCCACGCATAAACAGTACCATCGGTAGCAACATTACCCAGCAATAAGCCGTTAGCAACTAACTTTCCTGTTGGATTGTTTGTAGCATGATAAGTTGCAAGGCTTGTTCCATCGGCAATGGGGGCGCCATTGATGCTTACGTTGGCCTTGAGGGTTAACGTCTTCATACCTAAGGTGGCTGATGGAACTACTGCTGCACTTGTAAAGTCCACTTTAAATAAATCAGCATATTCAGCACGTTTGCCAACACTGTGAACTGCCTCAGGTGTTAGGCTGCCGCTGCCGTGGCAAGATTTACACTGAGTATCATCAGCTTGGGCTAGACCAAACTCAGAGTGGTTTTCACCAGTAGCGAAGTTGACATTAATATGGCAACCCACACAAGCTTGAGCGTAGATATTGGTGTTATAACTTGGTGCACCATCATGACAGGATTTACATTCTTTCAAGTCTGATGGGAAACCAATTTCACCAAAGTATTCTTTCGCTTCACCTGAGAGATAAGCTGCATTATGTTCACCCGCGTGGATGCGGTGGATCATGGGAGCAAAATCAAATACCCAACCTTCAGCAAGTTGAGCATCGCTAGGAACGAGATCAGGATTGTGGCAAGTTACACAGTTTTTAACATCTTGATAGTTATGGTGGGCTTCAATCTTGGCGATATGGCCATCCACTTCACCGTGACAGTTTTTACATGCGGCACTCGATACTGTGTCTTTACCTGATGCGGCTAGCTCATCAGTTGTAGGAATAAAATCAACGGGTACTGACAGTACTTTATCCGCTAAGGCGACGCCTTGGCTATTGACGATATTGTAAGCACGTACAAATACTCTGTGAACCGCGTTAGGGTTATCGTTTGGATTGATGATTGGCGCAGCGCCATCATAGGTCCACGTGGCTGTGTAGGTACCTGGATTTGCCGCATCTTCTTTTAATGTACACGCATTCTTAGTACCGTTTAGGCCGTTGAGTGTACACGTTAATGAGCTGCCAGCTTTGTTTGCTGTGGCATTGTTTTGCCATTCAATTGGCGCACCAGTTCCAGAAGTGTTTTCATTTGCCGTTAAAGAGTAAACGGCAATTTTATCGAGTCCCATAAAGGGGACGTCTTTGCCTGAGCTCTTTCCGGTTAAGGTAAACTTAACACTAAAGCCTTCACTACTCGTGACTTTAATGTCGGCGGGGCTAAGGGTGAATTTCAGATCGGTTATAGATTCTGCGGTTTTAGCAAAAGAACCAGCAGGAAGACCTGGTGTTCCAGGCGTTCCTGGGGTGCCGGGTGTTCCGGGGGCACCGTCTTTCCCGTCTTCTCCGTCCCCGCAGGCGGTTAAACACAAGGCACTAGTGAGAGCTAGTGCCAGTAGAGATTTATTGTAGTTTTTCATCATCGCGTCCCTTTTCTTTCTATAAGACTGCGTGTGCAGTGATTCTACTATAGGGCGAACCACCTACTTATAAAGTGGTATTTGCAAGTTTGTATCCGATATGTGAACAGTGCTTTAACACATAAAAACGGAAATTCTAAAATGTGAAATTAGATATTTTATTAATTGAAATTGATGCGCAAAAACATGAGGTGGCTAGCATATTTTTACTTATATATTTAATGGGTTGTTTAGATTAATTTTCAATTAATTTAATGATAGGAGACTAATGAAACCTATATTTGGCACTTTTAATGGCGAAAAGTAAGTCAGAAGTGGCTCTTTTAAGCAGTGAGTTTAGGGGAGGTATTTGCGCTTCTAAAGTTAATGTCTAACAATTTTAACCTTTTAAAAACATTTGGCATCCATGCCTAATAATTATTGAGAGACTCTCGAATTGGAGCTAAGCACAGTTAACCATGACCTAACCACAAGCTCACATTGGGTTTGATTGTAGCGCCGATGACTTCGTGGTTTTTCGATGAGAAAATATTGCGGTGGCATAATCGTTTCATGCAGACGATGCAACTCTGATACTGATAGCGGTACGAGTTTTAGTCCTGGCATATGTTTTACGGTGTGCATATCGATGCTCGAACAAAATGCTACGCTTTGCATCGTGAGTAAGTGTGCATACCATTCTTCTCGGTCGATGACCCTTTCAATCGAGGGTAACAGCAACCCCTGACGCTGACAGAAAAGTTCAAGAGGATCAATTCTAGCGTTAAAACCTTTCATCTCTAAACACAGAAACGAATGACGACAGATTTGCTCAAGGGTAATGTCAAATTGGCTTTCCCAAAGAGGATGATGTTTTGAAGCGACGATATATACACTGGCAATGCTTCCTAAGTGGGTAATGGTGAGCTCTTTTGTTTCTACGGGTTCTTGTGTAATGCCAAGGTCTAACTCACCTGCATGTATTAACTCGGCACTATTATCTTGCCATTTATGAAGTCTTATTTGCCCTAGCTCGCTGATCACTTCGGGTGAGCTGAGCTGCGGAGCTAAGAAACTTAATAACCCATTACTCGCGGCAATATGCAAAGGCAGTTCAACGTGACTTGCCGAATGTTGGAGCTGTAATGCCGATTGCTCTAGGTGATGTACTGCATCCGTAAATTGACAAATCGCGACATAAAGGCTTTCGGCAAGGGGAGTGGGTTTGAGTCCCTGTTGTCGCCTATAAAATAATTCATCGTTAAAGGTTAAGCGAAGTGCATTAAGGCAGCGGCTAATTTTGGGGGCTGATACATTTAAGGCTTTAGCTGCACTATTTGCATGACCGTTATCAAAAATACTTTTAAATACAAGTAAAGTGAATACATCGAGTTCGCAGATTTGTTTTAGTAATGGATTGCTCATTTGGTTTCGCCTTGCGATGAGTCTTAGTCTGCAATGACACTGTGGTTTCGCCTTGCGATGAGTCTTAGTCTGCAATGACACTGTGGTATAGCCTTGCCATGCTAGTAAAATCTGTTAAGCAGCAACAATTATGCACGGTATGCATTTTTAGTCAGTGAGGTTAGCAGTTGCTGTACGGCTGAACTGTGATCTCAATCGTTATATTAACAATTATTTAACGATTCATTCTGTTTAATGGACTATTGGGCGTTTATTTAGACAGTTCATCTCGAGTGAATTCGGCAGGTAAATAGCTTATCTACCAAGCTTCTTTATCGGTATGGTGTGGGGCAGTGTTAGTTTTCTTGACTCTGCGATATCAAGACATTGGTTGGTGTTGTCGATGGTAAGCTATGGGCATGGATTGTCTGATTATCTTCTTTAATTCTTAAGCCAATAAACTGACCACCTTCATTGATTTGCATGGAGGTACAAGCCACATCCCCATCAACAACACCATGGGCTTGAATGACTAAACGCTCACATATTAAACGACCTTTAAAATAGCCATCGATAATCAATTCTCGGCATTTTACCTCGCAGTGAAGATTTCCCGTTTGCTCAACAATAATGTTTGCCTGCGACAGGATTTGCCCTTGAATAGCTCCACCAATCAAGACATCGCTCGTAAATTCGATATTACCTGTTAGCTTAGTGCCTTCGGCAATAAAGCTCAGAGTGGGGGACGATTTGCGGGTAAACAAGAACTTTTTGCCGAACATGGTGATGTAAGACCTAATACATTGGGATTGAAATAGCATTGGGATTGAAATAGTAACGTAAAAGCAAGGGTAAGCCCAGTTCTGCAGTGTGAATTGCTTGATGGTTATTCTGGTTGCTTAATACTAATCGCTTGACTTGGGCAGGGGGCGACACAGGCGCCGCAACCGGTGCATAGGCTGGTGTCAATTTTTGGCATAGGCGCTTGACCCACACTTAGGGTAAAACCAATGGCGCGGGGTTCACAGGCATCCTTACAACTTTGGCACCAAATGCCTTGAAAGGTTAAACAGTTATCTTGAATTACCGCTTGGTGTTGCCATGGCGTTTGGCTCAAATCAAATAGCTTTTCTTCTGGGCAGATGGTGGCACACTGAGCACAAAAAGTGCACTCATTGTCCTTAAACGAGATTTCAGGAAAGCCGCCATCACCTTTGAAAATTATCTTAGTTTCACAGGCGGTGATGCAGGCTGAGCAGCGAGTACACACATCGGTAAACTCAACTTCTTCGCGCACCCAAGGCGGCCTAATCACGACGGATTTTCTACGGTTAAAGAGACTACGGCGACTGTGATTAATGCTTTCTGTCATAGGTGTTTAATGGATAACAATTTTTATTAATCGATAAGAAAAATGGCTTGGGAATTACCGCAAGCCATTTAGATGATTAGCCTTTATAACCATTGGGATTGGTTGATTGCCAATGCCAACTGCTATTTGCCATATCTTCAAGACTATGAGTCGCCTGCCAGTCCAGATCGGTTTTTGCATGATCTGGATCTGCGTAACAGGCGGCAATATCACCAGGGCGGCGCGGTGCAATCAGGTACGCAATCGACTTACCACAGGCCTTTTCGAAGGCTTTAACCATATCGAGCACGCTGTAACCTTGGCCTGTACCTAGATTGTAGGTGACAAGCCCTGGTTTGGTAGCAAGCTTTTCGAGCGCTTTAAGGTGGCCAATGGCCAAATCTACTACATGGATATAGTCGCGCACACCCGTGCCATCGTGGGTTGGGTAATCATTACCAAACACACTGAGGGCCTCGCGTTTACCAACGGCAACCTGCGCGATAAACGGCATCAGGTTATTGGGAATATCGTTAGGATCTTCGCCAATCAACCCACTGGCATGGGCGCCAACTGGGTTGAAGTAGCGTAAACGGGCGATATTCCAACTTGGGTCACTATGGTGTAAATCTGCCAGTATATGCTCCACCATCAATTTAGATTGACCGTAAGGGTTGGTTGCGCCCGTAGGAAAATCTTCAGTGATAGGAAGACTTGCAGGATCGCCATATACCGTTGCAGAAGAACTAAATACGAGATTTTTTACCTTAAACTCCGCCATCACTTGGCAAAGTATTAAGGTGCCAGTCACGTTATTCTCATAATACTTGAGTGGCTTAGCAACAGATTCGCCTACCGCTTTTAATCCAGCAAAGTGGATAACCGCATCGATACTATGGTCGCTAAAGACTTTCTGTAACAGGGCCTTATTGAGGATATCGCCTTGGTAAAATGTGACCGATTTACCAGTAATGCGCTCGACACGGTCTAGGGCTTCGATACTTGAATTAGACAGGTTGTCTAATACAATCACTTCGCTTCCCGCATTGAGTAATTCCACTACGGTATGAGTGCCAATATAACCGGCGCCTCCGGTCACTAAAATCGTCATTATTTAATTCCCTTTACAACTGTTTTTAAGTAGTGGGCAAAATCTTCACCGATTTCGCTGTGGCGCAGCGCGTATTCCACGTTAGCGCGCATATAGCCTTGCTTATTACCGCAGTCGTGACTCTTACCTTGCATGTAGTAAGCGTTTACCGTTTCTTCCTTCATTAACATTGCAATCGCGTCAGTTAATTGGATTTCATCTCCTGCGCCTGCTGGTGTTTTGGCAAGCAGTGGCCAAATTGCCGCCGGTAACACGTAACGGCCAACAACGGCTAAGTTAGATGGCGCTTCATCAACCGGTGGTTTTTCAACCAGCTCGACTAATGGCTCTGATTCACCAGGCTGCAAATCGTGGCCGTTCACATCGGCAATACCATATTGATTTACTAAATGATGCGGCACACCTTCAACCATGATTTGACCGACTTGAGTTTCATCAAACAGGCTTACCATAGAGGCAAGGTTATCGGTTTTTAAGTCGCAACTGGCCTCATCGATAATCACATCTGGCAGTAATACGGCAAAAGGTGCATCACCTACCACGGATTTAGCGCATAAAATCGCATGACCTAAGCCTTTAGCTTGGGATTGGCGCACGCTGATCACTGTGACATCTTTAGGGCAAATGGATTGCACGGCTTCGAGCAATTGACGTTTCACGCGGCGCTCTAGTTGCGCCTCTAATTCAAAACTGGTGTCGAAATGGTTTTCGATGGAGTTTTTACTGGCGTGGGTCACGAGAACAATTTCTTTGATACCCGCAGCGATGGCTTCACTAACGACATATTGGATCAATGGCTTATCAACAACGGGTAGCATTTCCTTAGGGATAGCTTTAGTCGCAGGAAGCATACGAGTGCCAAGTCCGGCGACAGGAATAACGGCTTTACGAATTTGATGTTGTTTCATTGCGAACCTTCAGATTAAGGAGAGGCGATTATTGGGCAATATTGTAAATGACCTGCACAGAAAAGCCATTTACAAACACCGAAATTTGTCGGTTTTTCTGCATATTATCTGTCTATCGTCGTCATTTTTGTGTGGCAGTGTCAAGGTTTGCTACCCGTCTCAATCAGATTCAATTTGTATCCATTAGGGATTTTAAATGCCTTGTAATATTTGCTTTACGTTTACGTCACATTCTTGGGTGAACAATAAACTGTGAGGGAGTTAACAAAAATCGGGGCTTAGATCACTATGGAGGTATTAGCGTCAGCCATGAAGTGAATTTTATGACTATAGATACCGTCCATACCGCCCCCTATGTTGCCAGAAGTGCCGATGATTCAGGGTATATCCATTACCCGCAGGAAGAACATGACATTTGGCGCCAATTGTATGCTCGCCAAGCGGTGAATTTGCCTGGGCGCGCCTGTAAGGAATATCTGCAGGGGCTTGATGCCTTAGCCATGCCAAAGGATCGTATTCCACAATTGGCCGAGATTGATAAGGTGTTAATGGCTACCACGGGCTGGAAAACCGCCGATGTGCCAGCCTTGATCTCCTTTGGCCGTTTTTTTGAGCTATTAGCCAACAAGGAATTCCCGGTTGCGACCTTTATCCGTCGTAAGGAAGAGTTTGACTATTTACAAGAGCCGGATATTTTCCACGAGATTTTTGGCCATTGTCCTTTGTTGACTAATCCGTCCTTTGCCCATTTTTCCCATATGTATGGCCAGTTAGGATTAAATGCGAGCAAGGAAGACCGAGTGTTTTTAGCCCGTCTTTATTGGTTTACCGTCGAGTTTGGTTTACTTAAGCCTCAAGAGGGTGAACTGTGTATTTATGGCGGCGGCATATTGAGCTCACCTGGCGAAACCTTGTATGCCATGGAAAGCCAAGTGCCTGAACGTAAGCCGTTTGATCTATTAGATGTGCTGCGTACGCCTTATCGTATCGATATTATGCAGCCGATTTACTATGTGATTGAACATATTGATGTATTAGATGAAATCGCCAAAATGGACATTATGGCCTATGTGGCTAAGGCGCGGCAGCTCGGTTTGTTTGCCCCGAAATATCCGCCAAAGGCAAAGAAGGCAAGCTAATTGCCTAGCTTTAATAAAACACTCATTGAATAAAGCGTAATAAGTGCAACGGAGTGATCCGTGATGTTGCCAAGAGGAGTATGTATGACCGCGTTAACCCAAATGAAATGTGAAGCTTGCCAAGCTGATGCACCAAAAGTGACCGATGAAGAATTGGCCGAGCTTATCCGCATGATCCCCGATTGGGGCGTGCAAGTACGTGACGGTATCATGCAATTGGAACGGGTGTACAAGTTTAAAAACTTTAAACTAGCAATGGCATTTACCAATAAGTTGGCGGAACTGGCCGAGGAAGAATTCCACCATCCTGGTATTTTAACCGAGTGGGGCAAGGTGACCGTGACTTGGTGGTCACACTCGATTAAGGGGCTGCATAAGAATGACTTCATTATGGCGGCCAAGACCGACCTGTTATTAGATTAAAAAGTTAATATTTAAAATCAGCATCTTAATGCAATTTTGATGCTGATTTTTTCTTCCTGTTACAAATGCGCTGTAAACTAGGCTTGCCACTTTGAGCGTAACCTTCTAACGTATACACGCCCAGCTATTAATTCTGCCCTTTACGTTTGCGTAAACTAAATACGTTTCGTCAAACGAATCTCTTATGAGGTCATACTCAGGAACAATAGCTCGCACGGTTTATTCCAAAATTCGAATCAAAAAAAGGAATATCAGTCATTATGCGCTTGGAAGTTAGCTGTCAAGATCGCGTGGGTTTAGCGAAAGACATCTTAGTCGTGTTAGAACGTTATGGCATTAATCTCATTGCCATTGATGCCAGTAATCAAGGCTTTCTCTACCTGCAATTTGCCGAAGTCAGTTTTGAAACCTTAAGTGCTTTGATGCCGCAAATCCGCAAAGTGGAGAGTGTCCATGATGTGCGAACGGTGTCATTCATGCCGTCGGAGCAGGAACACTACGCCTTAAAAACCCTGCTTAAAACCCTCCCAGACTCAGTGTTTTCCATCGACGTGAAGGCGCGTATTCGCATTGTGAACGAATCGGCGCTGCTCAACATGGGCATGGGAGAACATGAAGTGCTCGATGAATCCTTAAATCATTGGGTGCAAGGTTTTAACTTCAGCCGCTGGCTCAGTGAGGGCCAAGTGCTGCCGCAGGCGGCGCGGGTGAATATTGGCCAAAACGAATATCTGGCTGAAATGTTACCGATTTATTTACCCGATGAGGATGAGAAAACTATCCTTGTCGGTGCGGTGGTGTCGCTGAAATCGCCTGCGCGGGTGGGTAAACAATTTAATGCGCTGCAAAATCAAACCACAGGCTTTGAAAATGTGTTGGCCAGCAGCGACAAGATGAAAGAAGTGCTTAAACAAGCCCGCCGCATGGCGCAGCTCGATGCGCCATTACTGATCACGGGCGAAACTGGCACGGGTAAAGAACTCATGGCCAGAGCCAGCCATGATGCCAGCATGCGCCGCGAAAAGCCGTTTATCGCCATTAACTGTGCAGCATTGCCCGATAGCGCCGCCGAAGAAGAACTGTTTGGCTACGTCAGCCAAGGCAAAGTGATCAAGCGTGGCTTTTTTGAAGAGGCGAAGGGCGGGACTGTATTCCTCGATGAAGTGGCTGAAATGTCCAAGGCGGCGCAGGTCAAACTGCTACGGTTATTACAGGATGGCACTTTTAGACGCATTGGTGGCGACGAAGAAGTCCGCGCCGATGTGCGAATTATCTGCTCGACCCAGAAAAACTTAGCCGAGCTATGTCAAACCGGTGAATTTAGGGAAGATTTGTACTATCGCATCCATGTGCTTAGCTATCACATTCCGTCACTGCGTGAGCGCAAAGTCGATATTATTCCGCTGACAGAGATGTTCCTCGAGCATTACAGCCAGCAATTATCCAGCCCTGTCAGGCGGATTTCGGCCCAATGCCGTGATCATCTGTTAACTTACGCTTGGCCGGGTAACGTCCGTCAGCTTAAAAACGCAGTCTTCAGAGCCGTATCCATGTGGGATGGTTCGGGTGAATTAACCGTTGAGCAACTTAAGTTGCCATCCTACGCCGAAGGTTTTGGTTATTTCGATAATGCCTTTGAAGGTAATCTCGATGATGCGATGAAGCAATTTGAGGCCAGCTTACTGCGCCGCTTATATCCGGCTTACCCAAGTACTCGGCAATTGGCAAAGAAATTGGGCGTGTCCCACACGGCTATTGCTAACAAACTTCGGGAATATAAGATCGCCAAGCCAAAGTAATCTTGGCTTAAGTTTGAGATGTAACAGTATCGTTCCACTTTATTGCTGACTTTTTCACCATATCGTTCAGCGAAATAGTGACAAGCGGCAACATTGTAGAAAACGTAATGATTAGTTTACAGAATGTAAAAAAACAAGCTGAAATGTGATTTTGTTCACGCTATAGGAATCCGCCGTCGCTTCGGGTATTTCTACGCGCAGCAAACCCTAATACCGAGTCAATATAGGTTTTTATTCACCTATGTTCTCGTCAGCAAAAATTCGCGTTAGCTGATATTGTCGGTTAACCATAACGAGATAAAAAGCGTAGTACGCCGAGCCGTAGAAGCACAGGAGCAGATATGAAACTTGCTAGTTATAACAATGGTCGCCGCGATGGTCAGTTGATGTTAGTGAGCCGCGATCTCACTCAAACGGTGGCCGTGCCAGCGATTGCCCATACGATGCAGCAATTACTCGATGGTTGGGAACTGCTCAAACCGCAATTACAAGAATTGTACGATGCGCTCAATGAAGGCAAATTACCTAACACGCAAACCTTTGATGAAACTAAATGTTTATCCCCCTTGCCACGGGCGTATCAATGGGCCGATGGCAGTGCCTACGTGAACCACGTGGAGTTAGTCCGTAAGGCGCGCGGCGCTGAAATGCCTGAAACCTTCTGGACCGATCCGCTGTTTTACCAAGGTGGCTCTGACAGCTTTATCGCGCCAAAGGCGGATATTCCGCTGGCGAGCGAAGATTGGGGCATCGATTTCGAATCTGAAATCGCAGTGATCACTGATGATGTACCTATGGGCGTGAGTGCTGAAAATGCAGCAAAACACATCAAACTGCTGATGTTAGTCAACGATGTGTCATTGCGTAATTTGATCCCGGCAGAGCTCGCCAAAGGCTTTGGTTTCTTCCAATCTAAACCTTCGAGCAGCTTCTCTCCGGTAGCCATTACGCCAGATGAATTAGGCCATCGCTGGGAAGATTCAAAGGTGCATTTACCGCTTATCACCTACTTAAACGGTGAGTTATTCGGTCGCCCAAATGCAGGTGTCGATATGACCTTTAACTTCAGTCAGTTAGTATCTCATGTCGCTAAAACCCGTCCATTGGGTGCGGGCGCCATTATCGGGTCTGGTACGATTTCTAACTATGACCGCAGTGCAGGTTCGAGCTGCTTAGCTGAAAAACGTATGCTCGAAGTGATTGCCGACGGTAAAGCGAGCACACCGTTTATGCGCTTTGGCGATACAGTGCGTATTGAAATGCTCGATGACAATGGCGTGTCTATTTTTGGCTCAATCGATCAAAAAGTGGTTGAGTACAAGGCGTAAGGCTTTTTATTTGAAAATGGATAGATAATATCGACGGGGCTATATAGCCCCGTTTTTATCAGAATTTTATAAGGACAGCGTGAGATGATACTTTACGGTTATTGGCGCTCTAGCGCGGCCTATCGTGTGCGTATCGCCCTCAATCTTAAAGGTGTGAGCGCCGAGCAGTTGTCGGTGCATTTAGTGCGTGATGGTGGCGAACAACATAAAGCGGATTATATTGCGTTAAATCCGCAGGAGCTGGTGCCTACACTGGTGGTTGATGATGAGCAGGACGGTGATGCGTTAACCCAATCTTTGGCGATTATCGAATATCTGGATGAGCTATATCCTAAAACGCCGCTATTGCCAGCCTCGGCCCTTGAGCGTGCCCATGTACGCGCCATGGCGTTAACTATCGCCTGCGAAATTCACCCCCTCAATAATCTGCGTGTATTGCAATATTTAACGCAAAAGTTGACCGTGAATGAAGAGGCTAAAAGTGCTTGGTATCACCACTGGGTGGCGACAGGATTTACGGCGCTTGAAACCCAATTAGTACGTCACAGTGGCCGTTATTGCTTTGGGGATAAGGTGACTATTGCAGATTTGTGTTTAGTGCCGCAGGTGTATAATGCCCAGCGTTTTAACGTGGATTTAACGCCTTATCCGAACATTATGCGAGTGTGGGCCGAATGCAATCAGTTACCAGCCTTTGCGGATGCGGCGCCCGAGCGCCAAGCCGATGCGGTTTAATCCGTCGTTACGTGCTAAATCAGTGCTATGAAACCGATTACGAAGTGGTGTCAGTCGATGTCACTTCTGTGTTTCTAACTTATTAAAGCGGATTTTAGCCAATGACTGAAACCGAATTAAGCGAACGATTGCGCACATGGCTAAGCCAAGATAACGAACGGATGCGAGCGCTTGAGTTAGTATTGCAATGCGCTCAAGTGCATGACATGCCGCAGTGGTGTATTGCGGCCGGATTTGTTCGAAATTTGGTGTGGGACAAGTTGCATGGTTTCGACCGCCAGCCATTAAACGATATCGATCTCATTTACTATTGTCCCTTGGATGCCAGACCCGAGCGGGACTGGGCGATAGAAGCCTGTCTGCGAGCTTGTGCACCAGAGTTACCCTGGTCAGTAAAAAATCAGGCGCGAATGCACCTTAAAAATCATGATAATCCCTATCAGTCATCCTCAGATGCCATGGCCTATTGGCCCGAAATGGAAACCGCTGTCGGTGTGTCACTTAACCCTACGCTTAAGACTTCAGCTTCTGTCATTGAGAACTTACAAATCGTTGCACCCTTTGGCTTAGCCTCATTACTTGCCTTAACATTAACTCGAAATCCTCGGCGTAGTTTGGCGGTATTTGAGCAGCGCATTATCGCAAAGGGCTGGCTTTCACAATACCCACAACTTGTTTTAGCCAACTAAGCCATTTAATCAACATTAGACGAGTGGCTTATTCTATTGTTCGCAGATAAATGCATGTGAGCAGGAATGAGCGTTTCTGACGTCGATATCTTAACTATACCTCTTGACCTACTTTGTATGACCTTTTAGTGGTTTCTTACTGTTGATAGTAGTCAACTTCCATCTTTTTAATCTCAGTTGATGTAAATGAAATGTAAAGGGCGATATTGGCTGTTTATCCCTTATTACTCCTTGTGGAGGTAATTAGTCATGTCTAATGCACGCGCTCGCTCACAAAAAACTAACTGGTATTATCAATAAATGTTTGCTTAGCGTGATTTGGATCTCAATGGTCATACCTAAAAATAAGTAGCACCACTTAATTTTGATTTGGATCAATAATGTAAAGAAATTTATCTGGCAGTGTAGGCGTCAATTGTTAAGGATGTAATGTAAAACAAAAACCAATGTTGTACATATGGAGTATGATGATGAATAAAACTACTGTTTCTACACTGATCGCTGCCACCCTGTTAGCTGCTGGTTTCTCTGCTTCTGTTTCTGCCCACCAAGCAGGCGATATTATTGTTCGTGCTGGTGCAGTGGTTGTTGCGCCAAATGAATCGAGTGATGATGTTGCAGGTAATGGTGAGTTTCAAATTAGCAATAACACTCAACTAGGCTTAAATTTTGGTTATATGCTGACCGATAATTTTGGTGTAGAGCTATTAGCTGCGACACCTTTTAGCCATGATGTATCTTTAGCTGGTATTGGCAAAATTGCAGAAACGAAACATTTACCTCCAACTCTAGTGGCGCAGTATTATTTCGGTAATGCCCAATCTACATTACGTCCATATGTGGGCGTTGGTGTGAACTACACTAACTTCTTCGACAATGAATTCACTAACGATTTAAATGGCGCGTTAACTGACTTAAGCATGAGCACTTCATGGGGCTTAGCGGCTCAAGTGGGTCTGGATTACCAAGTCAATAAAAACTGGTTAGTGAACGCTTCAGTATGGTATGCCCAGATTAGCACTGATGTAGAATTTAAATTGGGTGGTAAACCAGTGACTATTGAAACAGATATTAACCCATGGGTTTATATGGTTAGCGTGGGTTACACTTTCTAATTATCTGATTAGAAAATTAAAAAAGGAGCCAGCGGCTCCTTTTTTGTTTTTCGCAGTTTTATAAAATAAAACGCGGAACAACACTACTTTTTGGCCTTTTTCGGCTTCCAGTGTCGAGTGTTATAGATAAACTCCGGCAGTAATTTAGTCAGCCAAGCCACTAAGCGCCAACGCTTGGTTACATAGACACGGCGTTTACCTTGCTGCATAGCCTTAATGATTTGCGCGGCGACTTGCGGGAGCGGGGCAAGCCATAGCGTGCTTTGCTGCATGGCGGCTTTATCCAGCAAACCGAGCTGAATATCGGTAATGGTTATGGGCAATTTAAGCCGCTGAGCATGCATGCTTAAGCCTTCCAAATAGTTTTGGGCAAAGGCTTTGGATGCATGATAAGCCACGCTCGGGCCGCCGCGCAGACCAGCAATCGAGTTAATGGCGGCAAGCTGGCCGTAACCCTGTTCGCGAAATAATCTAAATGCGGTATTGCAGATAGCGGCAAAGCCCCGCACATTGACGTCGATAATGTCTTGCTCTGGTAGCCATGGCAGCTCAGGATCGTAGCTATTGAGTCCGGTATTCACCAAGACTAAATGAGCACCGCCGAGACTTTGCCAGACGTTTTCGAGCTGTTCGATGATAGCGCTTGGCTGTTCTATTTGCAGTGAAAATACCTGTACCTTAGTGGGTAAGGTTGAGGCGAACTCGCGCAGCGATTCGACATCCTGCGCAAAAAGCGCTAATTCAACTTGCTGATCGGCCAATTGTTTGGCAAGTTCGCGGCTTAAATGTGAGCTAGCGCCCACAATTATCGCAGTTGCTTGGGTCATAAATTTTTCGGCAACGAAATGGTGGCTTATCATAGGAAGATATGTCCAGCATGACAAGATTTATAGCTTGGGCGTGTAGACATCCAGAAGTCTTTATGTATGATTAGGAGAAATGAAATGACACATGGGTTAAGGATTAGCGGACTGACATCTGCATGGCAAAAATGGGTGGCAATGGTATTACTTGCGGTGACGACGATGATGACAGGTTGTGCAACACCAAATGCGGTTGTCGAGATTAAAGGTGAGGCTATGTACCGCGAGCGTATCGCATTGCCTGCCGAAGCCAAGTTGATTGTGCAGTTGCTTGATGTCTCTAAGATGGATGTGCCTGCTGTGGTGCTGGCAGAGCGTGAGAGTCAAGGCGCTAAAACCCCGACGCCATTTAGTTTTACTATGGGGCGAGATCAGTTTGAAGCAGGGCATACCTATGCCATTGGGGCAAGGATAATGCTCGGTGATAAGTTATTGTTTATTAATACTCAAGCCTATCACGTCGACCTTAATTCGACTGAGCCTATGACGATACTGCTTGAGAAAGTCGGCCGCTAATTTGTTTGCTCTTTGTTGAGTGGCATACGCGCGCCGGAACCGTTGATTGTTGAACAGAAGAGGCGCGGTATGCCAGTTAAAATTCCAGATCATCTGCCTGCAGCAGGGATTTTAGAATCTGAAAATATTTTCGTAATGTCCGAAACTCGGGCTGCAAATCAAGATATCAGGCCAATGAAGGTACTGATTTTGAATTTGATGCCCAATAAAATCGAGACCGAAACCCAGCTTTTACGCCTATTGGGTAATACTCCGTTACAGGTGGATGTGGATTTACTGCGTATCCACGATAAAGAGTCGAAACACACCTCAATCGATCATATGAACACCTTCTACCGTGATTTTGAGGATGTGCGCCATAAAAACTACGACGGCCTGATCATCACGGGGGCGCCCCTTGGACAAATCGATTTTGAGGATGTGACTTACTGGGATCATATCCGCGAGATTATCGATTGGTCACAGCAGCATGTAACCTCGGTGCTCTTTCTTTGCTGGGCGGCCCATGCGGGGCTTTACCATCTCTATGGATTAAATCGTAAAATCCTTGAGCAAAAGCGTTCTGGCGTATTTGTCCACCGCCGTACCTGCCAGCATTTCCCGCTGCTGCGCGGATTTGATGATGAGTTCTTTGCGCCCCATTCGCGCTTTGCCGAGATGGATGTCGAGGAGATTAGGCAACATCCACAGTTGCAGTTATTGGCCGAGTCTGATGAGGCGGGGGCTTATTTGGTATTAAGTCGCAATAATCGCAACTTGTTTGTCATGGGTCACCCTGAGTATCAAAAATCCACCCTAAACGATGAATATCATCGGGATTTGGCGCAGAGCTTAAACCCAAATGTGCCACAAAACTATTATCGTAACGATGATCCTAAGGCCGATGCCATTGCCCGTTGGCACAGCCATGGCAGTTTGTTGGTCAGTAATTGGCTTAACTATTACGTTTACCAATTAACGCCTTACGACCTGAGTGATATGACGGCGATGACACCATGGGAATCGCAGTAGGGATATTGTTTTAGTTTGTCAGGCATTGACAGTTTCTTGAGCTCAATGCCTGTAGAATCACCTTGCTATGCTGTTTCTGTTTGCTTGAATCATTTGAGCTGACTGATAAATTTACCATTCGTTTAGCCACTGTTTGCTCGCCTGTTTACCTCATTTGTCTTTAGCGCTGTTCATCATCCGCTGGTAAGGTTTTGTTTCGGCTGCAAGCCAAGCGCTTTTATTGAGTCACTTCCTCCTTGTCACCATTTCAAATGCCGTTAAGGCCTCTCGACTGTAAATCCTGACTGACAATGCGGCTTAGATAAAATCGATAAATTAGACCAAGGAATACTTGCTTTACGTTCGCGTAAACGTCAGAGTGGTTTCATTGTCACACTTTATCCGCCAATGGCGTGTATTACCGCCAAGGCACATTTAGCTTGGAGTCTCCATGAGTACTGAACTATTAAACCAAGAGATCGTTATTGTTGCCGCTAAACGCACCCCAATGGGTAGTTTTCAAGGCAGTTTGTCTGGCATCACTTCTCTGAGCTTAGCGGCCACAGCAATCAAAGCCCTGTTAGCCGATACCCAAGTTGCGCCTGACAAGGTCGATGAGGTGTTGATGGGCTGCGTATTGCCAGCGGGTCTTGGTCAAGCGCCTGCGCGCCAAGCAACCTTAGGGGCAGGTTTACCGCTGTCTGTGGGTGCAACCACAGTGAACAAGGTCTGTGGTTCAGGGATGAAAACGGTGATGCTTGCCCATGATTTGATTAAAGCGGGCAGTGCTAAGGTGGTGATTGCTGGTGGTATGGAAAGCATGAGCCAAGCACCTTACTTGCTCGACAAAGCGCGCGCTGGTATACGTATGGGCCATGGCAAAGTGTTAGATCATATGTTCCTCGACGGTTTAGAAGATGCTTACACTGGCGGCGCTATGGGCACATTCGCCCAGAAAACCGCCGATGAATTTGGTATCACTCGCGAGCAAATGGATGCGTTTGCTTTAAGCTCACTCGAAAAAGCCAACGCTGCCATTAATTCTGGTGCTTTCAAAACGGAGATAGTGCCCGTAACGGTAAGCGATCGCCGTGGTGACGTGACTATTGATACCGATGAGCAGCCAGGTAACGCTCGCCCTGAAAAAATCCCCACGTTGCGTCCAGCCTTTGCTAAAGATGGCACTATTACTGCGGCAAACTCCAGCTCGATTTCCGATGGTGCAGCGGCGCTGATGTTAACAACGCGCGCCAATGCTGAGCAGTTAGGCTTAACTGTGCTCGCCACCATCAAGGGCCACACTACCCATGCGCAGGAGCCTGCACTTTTTACCACCGCACCCGTTGGCGCGATGGCAAAACTATTGAGTAATGTGGGCTGGTCAAAGGATGAAGTTGATCTGTTTGAGATCAACGAAGCCTTCGCCATGGTGACTATGCTGGCCGTTTCTGAATTAGGTTTAGATATGACAAAAGTCAACGTGAATGGCGGCGCTTGTGCCTTAGGTCATCCTATCGGTTGCTCGGGCGCGCGTTTACTGGTGACCTTAATCCATGCACTTAAAGCCCGCGGACTTAAGCGCGGTGTAGCGTCGCTCTGTATCGGTGGTGGTGAAGCGACGGCTATGGCTATTGAAGTCTAATTAAACGCTTTATCGCAAACTCAAAAACGGCTAAATCAACAAGACCAAGACTGAGCTGGCAAGGGCAAACATCCCGCTGAGGATAAACATAATATCGCACCGCCAGCTCTACCCTAAACAAGGAAAGGATTGCAACATGACCACACAAGTTAAGCATTACATTGATGGCGAATTCACTGCAGGCACGGGTACATCACAAATCGTGGTGACCAATCCTGCCAATAACGCGACGATTGCCGTTATTAATAGCGCCACGGCCGATGAAGTCCATGCGGCCATTGCCAGTGCCAAGGCGGCCTTTAAAACATGGAAAGAAGTGCCTGTCTCTGAGCGTGCCCGTGTCATGTTGCGCTACCAACACTTACTAAAAGAGCACCACGATGAGTTAGCGACCATCCTTGCCCATGAAACCGGTAAAACCTTTGAAGATGCCAAGGGCGATGTCTGGCGCGGGATTGAAGTGGCGGAACATGCCTGCAACATTGCCTCATTACTGATGGGTGAAACCGTTGAAAACGTTGCACGTTCTATCGATACCTACAGCTACACTCAGCCTCTTGGTGTGTGTGCGGGTATCACGCCGTTTAACTTCCCTGCGATGATCCCTTTGTGGATGTTCCCACTGGCGATTGCCTGCGGTAACACTTTCATCCTTAAGCCATCAGAGCAAGACCCTATGACGCCGCAGCGTTTAGTTGAGCTATTTGTCGAAGCGGGCGCGCCAAAGGGCGTACTGCAACTGATCCATGGTGATAAGACGGCGGTGGATATTCTACTGGCAGACCCTGCGGTTAAGGCGATTTCCTTCGTGGGCTCCGTCGCTGTTGGCCAATACATCTACAAAACCGGTACCGATAACTTAAAACGCGTGCAAGCCTTTGCAGGGGCAAAAAACCACTGCGTGATCATGCCTGATGCAAACAAACAGCAAGTGATCAACAACTTAGTCGGCGCTTCTGTCGGCGCGGCGGGGCAACGCTGTATGGCTATTTCGGTCGCGGTATTTGTCGGCGCAGCTAAAGAGTGGATCCCAGAGCTCAAAGAAGCGCTGGCGAAGGTTCGCCCAGGTTTATGGGACGATAAAGACGCCGGTTACGGTCCGCTGATAAGCCCTGCTGCCAAAGTGCGCGTGCTCAAACTTATCGCCCAAGGTAAGGAAGAGGGCGCGCAGTGTTTACTCGATGGCAGTGATTTTACTGTGGCGGGTTTCGAGTCCGGCAACTGGGTAGGACCTACCATGTTCACTAAGGTCACGACCGATATGAGCATCTACAAAGAAGAAATCTTTGGCCCCGTGCTCTGCTGTATGGAATCCGATTCATTAGAAGATGCGATCGAACTCGTTAACGCCAGCCCCTACGGCAATGGCACGTCTATTTTTACCGCAAGCGGCGCTGCGGCGCGTAAATATCAACACGAAATCGAAGTCGGCCAAGTGGGCATTAACGTGCCTATCCCTGTGCCATTACCTTTCTTCTCGTTCACCGGTTGGAAGGGCAGTTTTTACGGCGACCAACACGCCTACGGTAAGCAAGCGGTGCGTTTCTACACTGAAACTAAAACCATTACCGCTCGCTGGTTCGAGTCGGACATTGCGGTGGCCGCTGGCCCTAATATGAGCATTAACTTGCGCTAAGCCGTTTAAAAAAAGTTTCAACGCATTGTTAAACAGCAAGTTATTCATCCAAAGTGGCGCATGGTTGGCGCCTGATGATGAATAACTTGCTGATAAACTCACGGTTTATTACGCAAAAGTCATTTACGAAAAGAAATGGCCATAGAGTCATAGGAGAGCCAAATGGATTTTAATTTCAACGAAGACCAACGCCAATTTGCTGAGCTAGCTCGCCAGTTTGCCACCGACGAACTCGCCCCTTTTGCCGCCAAATGGGACGAAGAACATCATTTCCCGAAGGATGTGATCCAAAAAGCCGGTGAGCTGGGTTTCTGCTCCCTGTATTCCCCAGAATCGGAAGGCGGCATGGGCCTGTCGCGCTTAGATGCCTCGATTATTTTCGAAGAGCTCTCTAAGGGCTGTACTGCTACGACCGCCATGCTGACAATCCACAATATGGCCACTTGGATGGTGACCACTTGGGGCACAGAGACTTTGCGTCAAGCTTGGTCTGAGCCCTTGACCACTGGGCAAATGCTGGCGTCTTACTGCTTAACGGAGCCAGGCGCTGGCTCGGATGCGGCATCTTTGCAAACCAAAGCGGTGCCTGATGGTGATGAATACGTGGTTTCTGGCTCTAAGATGTTTATCTCGGGCGCGGGTTCTACTGAGCTTTTAGTCGTAATGTGCCGCACGGGGCAAGCCGGGCCAAAGGGCATTTCGGCGATTGCGATCCCTGCCGACAGTGAAGGCATTATCTATGGCAAGGCTGAAGATAAAATGGGCTGGAACGCGCAGCCGACTCGCTTAGTTACCTTTGATAACGTGCGAGTGCCAGTTGCAAACTTACTCGGTGAAGAAGGCCAAGGTTTTACCTTTGCGATGAAAGGCTTAGACGGTGGCCGCATCAATATTGCTACCTGCTCAGTGGGTACGGCGCAGGCCGCTCTTGAGCGTGCAAGCCAGTACATGAATGAACGTCAACAATTTGGTAAGCCATTGGCCGCTTTTCAAGCGCTGCAATTTAAGCTGGCTGATATGGCAACTGAATTAGTCGCCGCTCGCCAAATGGTGCGTTTAGCCGCTTTTAAACTCGACAGTGGCGACCCAGAAGGCACTGCCTATTGTGCGATGGCGAAGCGGTTTGCCACCGATGTGGGCTTTCAAGTTTGCGATGCGGCGCTGCAAATTCATGGCGGATATGGCTATATCAGGGAGTATCCGTTAGAGCGTCATTTCCGAGATGTTCGTGTACATCAGATTTTAGAGGGCACTAACGAGATTATGCGCCTCATTATCGCCCGTCGTTTACTCGACGAGAATGCCGGACAAATCCTCTAATACGTTTTATCGGATGCAAGGGGTTGGGGATAACACCAAGGAGTTGAAACAGATGGACTATTTAGTTGAGCGAATTGAAGGCCATACGGCCATTCTGACCATGAACAATCCGCCGGCCAATACGTGGACCGCCCAAAGTCTACAGGCGCTTAAGGCCAAAGTGCTGGAACTCAATGCCAATAAGGACATTTATGCGCTGGTGTTAACTGGCGAGGGCAACAAGTTTTTCTCCGCGGGCGCCGATTTAAAACTGTTTAGCGACGGTGATAAGGGTAATGCGGCGAGCATGGCAAAACACTTTGGCGAAGCGTTTGAAACCTTAAGCCAGTTCCGCGGCGTGTCGATTGCCGCCATTAACGGTTATGCCATGGGCGGAGGCTTAGAAGTCGCTCTGGCCTGTGATATTCGTATCGCTGAAACCCAAGCCGTGATGGCACTGCCAGAGGCGACGGTTGGCCTGCTGCCCTGCGCGGGCGGGACACAGAATCTCACTGCGCTGGTGGGCGAGGGTTGGGCTAAGCGGATGATTTTATGTGGTGAGCGTGTGAATGCCGCCCAAGCGCTGAATTTGCGTCTAGTCGAGGAAGTTGTCGAAACGGGTGAAGCCTTAAATGCGGCGATAGCTCTTGCAGCCAAAGTGGCCAATCAGAGCCCAAGCAGCGTCACCGCCTGTAAGACACTTATCCAAGCGGGGCGTCAAATGCCCCGTAGCCAAGCCTTACCAATAGAGCATGAACTGTTTGTCGGTTTGTTCGATACTGAAGATCAGGCCGAAGGCGTGAACGCGTTTTTGGAGAAACGTAAAGCTGATTGGAAGAACCGCTAATGACAAACTTAGTAGATAAGGCTGCACACTCGTTCGCCACTCAAAATGTGGTTTTTCAAACTTTAGCCACCGCCTCGGGCAAATTAGTTGGGGTGGTGACGCTCAATGTTGAAAAAGCCCTCAACGCCTTGGATCTTGATATGGTTCGGGCCATGACGGTGCAGCTCAATTTGTGGAAAAAAGATCCGTTAATCGCCTGTGTGGTACTGGATGGCAGCGGAGAAAAGGCGTTTTGTGCGGGTGGCGATGTGCGGGCGTTATATCACGCCTCAGTTGCCGCTAAGGGACAAGTGACTGAGGTCGCTAAAGTATTCTTTGAAGAAGAATATCGTCTCGATTATCTACTGCATACCTATGGTAAACCTGTGCTGGTATGGGGTGATGGCATTGTGATGGGCGGTGGACTCGGCCTGATGGCGGGTGCCAGCCACAAAGTGGTGACAGAAACCTCCCGTATCGCTATGCCAGAAGTCACCATCGGGCTTTATCCCGATGTTGGTGGCAGTTATTTCCTTAATCGTATGCCGGGGAAAATGGGGCTGTTTTTAGGGCTAACGGCCTATCATATGAATGCCGCCGATGCCTGCTATGTTGGCCTTGCCGATCATTATCTAAACCGTGATGACAAAGAATTGATGTTCGATGCCATGGCGACCCTCGATTGGAGTGACTCGCCTGCACTCAATCATCAACGACTCGATACGATGATCAACGAACTGTCTAACCAAGTGGATATTCCTAAGGGCGACAGTGTATTGGCCGAGAGTCAAGAGATGATCGACAGGCTGATGGCAGGGAGTTTAACGGATATCGTCACGCGGATGTCGACCTTAAGCACCGATGAAGCGTGGTTAAGTAAGGCGTGCGCGACCATGTTGGCGGGTAGCCCAATCAGTTGGCATTTGGCGTATATCCAAACCCAGCTAGGCACTAAACTCAGCCTAGCGCAATGTTTTAAATGGGAATTAACCGTTAGCGTCAATGTTTGCGCTAAGGGAGATTTCTGCGAAGGGGTGCGTGCACTGTTGATTGATAAAGACAAACAGCCTAAGTGGCAGTTCGCGGATGTGCAATCTGTACCCAACAGTGTTATTGAGGACATTTTGACCTCACCTTGGGGGGAAGAGCATCCCTTAAGCCAATTAAGCTAAGCCAATCGATGGCAGGTAAAGCAAACGCTTAGCCTGCCATTCTATCTTGAATAAAAAAAACAATAGAACACAGGAGTCATGGCATGAGTACAGTAGCATTTATCGGTTTAGGTAATATGGGCGGCCCAATGGCGGCCAATTTATTAAAAGCGGGCATGACAGTACGTGTGTTCGACTTAGTGCATACGGCCATGCAAACCTTGGCGGAGCAAGGTGCATTAGTGTCAAGCACAGCATGTGGCGCGGCGGCGGGTGCAAACGTGGTGATCACTATGCTGCCCGCAGGTAAGCATGTCAAAAATTTATATTTAGGCAGCGGTAGCGAAAAAGGTCTGCTCGATGTGGTAGCCAGCGATACCTTACTGATTGATTGTTCGACCATTGACGCCCAAAGTGCTCAGCTGGTGGCAACGCAAGCGGCCAAGAATGGGCTCGAGTTTATGGATGCCCCCGTTTCAGGTGGCACTTCTGGCGCAGCAGCGGGTACCTTAACCTTTATTTGCGGTGGTTCGGATACAGCCTTTGAGCGCGCGCAACCTGTACTGAATGCCATGGGCAAAAATATCTTCCATGCGGGTGGTCCAGGCGCTGGGCAAATTGCTAAAATCTGCAATAACATGCTGTTATCTGTGTTGATGGTCGGTACATCTGAAGCGCTGCAAATGGGGATAGACCATGGCCTCGATCCAAAAGTGTTGTCGAACATTATGAAGGTCAGCAGCGGCGGTAACTGGACGCTCGAAAAGTATAACCCTTGTCCAGGCGTGATGGAGAATGTGCCTTCTTCTAAGGGCTATCAGGGTGGTTTTATGGTAGATTTGATGGTTAAAGATCTCGGCCTTTCCTTCGAGGCCGCATTATTGAGCAATTCGAGCACGCCAATGGGAGCTCTTGCTCGCAGTTTGTATGTCAGCCATGCAAGACAAGGCAATGGCCACCGAGATTTCTCCAGTATTTTTGAACAATTTGCTCCACTTAAGAAATAGACATTAAAAACAAGGGATAACCAGATGGATTTAAAAGATAAGGTTGTCGTCATTACTGGCGGCGCGGGTGGTTTAGGCTTAGCGATGGCGCATAATTTTGCGCAGGCGGGTGCTAAGTTGGCGCTTATCGATGTGGATCAAGACAAGCTAGAACGCGCCTGTGCCGATTTAGGCTCATCCACAGAAGTCCAAGGTTATGCGTTAGATATTACTGATGAAGAAGACGTGGTTGCAGGTTTTGCCTACATATTGGAAGATTTTGGCAAAATCAACGTGTTAGTCAATAATGCCGGCATTCTACGTGATGGCATGTTAGTCAAAGCCAAAGACGGCAAGGTGACAGATCGTATGTCATTCGACCAGTTCCAATCGGTGATCAATGTTAACCTTACCGGTACATTCCTCTGTGGCCGTGAAGCGGCTGCCGCAATGATTGAATCGGGACAAGCTGGGGTGATTGTTAACATTTCTAGTCTTGCCAAAGCAGGCAACGTGGGACAATCCAACTATGCGGCCTCCAAAGCGGGTGTGGCGGCGATGTCTGTCGGTTGGGCAAAAGAGCTGGCCCGTTACAATATCCGTAGCGCAGCGGTGGCACCAGGGGTGATTGCGACCGAAATGACGGCTGCAATGAAACCGGAAGCGCTTGAGCGTTTAGAGAAGCTCGTACCCGTTGGCCGTTTGGGTCATGCGGAGGAAATAGCTTCTACCGTACGCTTTATTATTGAAAACGATTACGTAAATGGTCGTGTGTTCGAGGTGGATGGCGGTATCCGCTTATAAAAGATTATCTTATTGATAATCAAGAAAACCGAGCGATTGCTCGGTTTTTTGTTAGGTAAAGATAGCGCTAGTTTTGACACTTTTAGTTCAATGGAATTATGGATGGGAGTTGACATTTAAGGGCAATCCTTCAACAATCGCACTCCACTTTTTTTACATAACTTTACATATAGGGTTGACGTTATGGTGTTGGAGTTGCTTATCTGAATGTCATGGCAGGATAAGGCCCTATGGCTTGAAAAAATCACCAAACGCATGATGTTAATTGTCGGTGCCTTAGGTGTCGTAGTGATCTACGGCGGCTTCTTTTTTCTCCTCTTCAGTGGTCGTTCGGTCGCGGTGATCCCGTGGTTTTTTTTACTTTCGCCTTGGATTTGTATTTATTGTGGCCTGACGCAAGAACAACAGGCTAATGTACTTAAATGGTTTGTTAAAAAAGTTAAAAAAGTTAAAAAATAAGCCCTTAAGGGCATTTGCATCTCTTTCGTTTCGATTTTGGTTTGTTTAGTTTGCAAACTTGGGGAATACAATGGGTTTAGGACGCTATCTTCCATATCTGCTGAGTGCGGCTTTGTTGCTACTCTGCGGATGTGAGCGTACGGATACACATGCTCAACCCGCCAAGGAAAACGGCGAAATTAAAGTTGCCCCCTATGGTAGCTGGCAATCACCTTTGTCTGCGGCTGATGTCTTTAAACAAACCGATGATATTGCAGAATTACAAAGCGTAGGTAATGCGATTTATTTTGCCGAATCGAGTGGGCGCGACCAAGGCAAGGTGGGCATCAAGCGCCTCGACGGCCTTGGTAAAGTCACTCAAGTGGTTTTGCCGGATTTTAATGTTAAATCCACTGTGCATGAATATGGCGGTGCAGCGTTTTTGGGTATAGGCAAGAGCCTCTTTGCCACCAAAATGCAGGATCAGCTGTTTTACCGTTTTGCCCCTAACCAGCCGCCTTTGCCGTTAACCCCCAATGGCACGCGCCATGCTGATTGCGTGGCTTATCCTAAGGGCTCACGAATTATCTGCGTGCGTGAAGATCATCGTCAGGGGGGGGAACCGAAAGCGAGCCTAGTGACCATCAATCTTAACTTTGCTGGTGAAGGCGATACCTTTGTCTCGGGACATGACTTTATCTCTTCCCCGACCATTTCACCCGATAACACCCAACTGGCGTGGATCACATGGGAACATCCTTATATGCCATGGGATAACAGTGTGCTGTGGCTTGGGGAGCTTGACCGCAAAGGCCAATTAAAAAATGTTCGCAAGGTAAGTACACCGGAGGCGTCTTCGGTGGCTCAGCCTTTGTTTGGCCCTGACGGAAAATTATATGTGGTCTCCGATATCAGTAATTGGTGGAACATTTATCGCGTCACTCCAAGTTACACTTTAGAGCCCGTGTTGAGTAAAAATGCCGAGTTTGCGGTGCCCGATTGGCGTTTAGGTAACCATAATTATGCCTTTGAAAATGCAACAACTTTGATTGCTAGTTATGTTGAAGGCAATCGAGCGGCATTACTGCGCATTCACTTAGATTCGGAATTAACTGAATCCCTTGCAATTGATTTTGCAGAGATCACTCAAGTGGTGAAGGGTGAAGACGGTGTTTATTTTGTTGGTGCAAAGGCGACGCCAGAGAAAGGCATTTACCGGGTGGTTGGCCGCGGTACCGAACTTGTGTATGCGCCAGCACTCGCCAATTTAAATCCTAACTATGTGTCACGGGCGATAAATATTGCCTTCGCAACGGGCAAAGACCAGCAGGCCTACGGTTATTTTTATGGTCCCGTCAATCCCAAATACGTGCCGCCCCATGATACCCGTCCGCCGCTGATTGTGATGTTACATGGTGGGCCGACATCACGGGCGAGTTTAGCCTATCGCAGTGAGATCCAATTTTGGACTAGCCGCGGTTTTGCGGTGTTAGATTTAAATTTCCGTGGCAGTAGCGGCTTTGGTCGCGCCTATCGTCAAAGCCTGTATGGTAAATGGGGGGAAAGCGATGTTGAAGATGCGGTCAATGCGGCTAAATACTTAGTGGCTAAGGGATGGGTCGATGCGAATAAGCTGGCCATTCGCGGGATCAGTGCGGGAGGATTGACCGTGATGTCATCCTTAGCTTTTTATAATGTATTCCAAGCGGGTGTAAGCTATGAAGGCATCAGCGATGTTGAACAGCTTGCTAAGAGCACGCATAAATTTGAGTCGGGCTATCTGGATCAATTAATCGGGCCATATCCTGAAAATACAGACAGATACCGTGAGTTATCGCCACTAAATCATTTAGATGGGTTAAATGAGCCGCTGCTGATTTTCCAAAGTTTAAGAAACAAAATTGTCCCTACGTCGCAGTCACGGCAAATTTATGATGCCCTTAAAGCTAAAGGCGTACCGACGGCCTATATCGATTATGGCGATGATTCTGACGAAGGGCGCACCCCTGAACATAAGGCTGCGGGATTAGAAACTGAGTTAGCCTTTTATGGGCAAGTGTTTAAGTTTACTCCAGCGGGTAAATTACCCCCATTAATACTCGATAATATAAGCGCATTAACACCCTAATATTAAAAGCAAAAGCCTACTCTTCAGTAGGCTTTTGTCTTTGGCGTAAGCCAAATGGTGTTTAATGTTGATGATTAAGGCTGTTAATAATGGTGCAGTGGGGCTGCTCACCGCCTTGGCACTCACTCACCATTTGTTGTAACTGGCTGCGTAGATTTTGTAACTTACTGATTTGCAACTCTACATAAGCCAAATGGTTGCGCGTCAGTTGTTTAACATCCTCGGCATTACGGCTGTCGTTATTACGCAAATCGAGTAGGAGTTTACAATCCTCTAGGCTAAAGCCTAAGTCGCGGCATTGGTGTACAAATTTCAGCGATTCAATATCCCGATGGCGATACACCCTGTATCCAGCGTCGTTACGTTCTGCGCAAACGAGGCCGATATCGTGGTAGTAGCGTATGCTTTTAACGCTTAACCCTGTGTGCTTTGCCACTTCGCCTATTTTCATCTTGACCTCGGTTATTATCTGTTTTTTGTTACTAGGGCGTGTTGACGTTTCAGGGTTATTTTTGCAGCAATTTGGCTGGCTTTTATGCAAGGCAAAGTCCGTGCAGTGTAGTTATTCTACATAAACGGACGATAACGCGGCAGAAAAGCCAGCCAAATGCTGCCCGAAGGGTTCGTCTGGCAAGCCCTTGCTCTTACTTTCTGTCATAAGAGCCGCTCGTCATTTGAGTAGAATAACGACACATCATTCCTCGTTTCGCGAGCACGAACTTGCCAGAACGAACAAAATTTAATCTCGAAACGTCAACACGCCCTAAACACTCATGTATACAAGTGTGATACTTGCCACAAAAACACCCTTGACTCTCCCGTGATGGGAGACTTTATCTTAAGCCCAAAGTGTTTAAGTGCAAGTGAGGGATCTTCTATGTCTCAAATAAAACTCTACGTCGCCAATATGAATTGCGCAGGTTGTGTTGCCAAAATTGAAAAGGCCTTTGCGGCCGAGTCGAATGTGAGCGCCCGTATTAATCTGGCCGATAAACAAGTCACAGTGGATGGCAAGATAAGCCCTGATGCAGCGCTCGCTGTGATGGATAAGGCGGGCTTTCCCGCACAGTTGATTGTGGATGCTAAGGCGGCGGCCGAGGAAAAGCGTATCGAAGATGCGGCGGAATATAAATTGCGCATGCGCCAAGCTGTGGCTGCGCTTGCAGTCGGTATCCCGATGATGTTATGGGGATTACTGGGTGGCGAGATGATGATTAATAGCCCCAGCATGCAGCTAGGTTGGGGCATAATGGGTTTAATCACGCTGGCTCTTTTAATCGGAACGGGTCGCCACTTTTATCAGGGTATGTGGCGCGCGCTTAAGGCCAAAACCACCAATATGGATACCTTAATCGTGTTAGGTACCAGCACTGCATGGTTATATTCAATGGTGATGGTACTTATTCCGAGTGCTTTTCCTATGGATACTCGCCATGTGTACTTTGAGGCGAGCGTGATGATCTTAGGCTTAATTAACTTAGGCCATGCCCTTGAATTAAAAGCGCGCGGTAAGACCAGCGAAGCGGTGCAACGTTTACTTGGGCTGCAATCCTCAAGGGCGATTCGTATTGGCGAAAATGGTGATGAAGAGGTTGAGATAAGCCAGCTTAAATTAGGCGATAAACTCAGACTTCGCCCAGGCGACAGGGTTGCCTTAGACGGCGTGGTGGAGTCGGGTCAGTCTCTACTCGATGAGGCCATGTTGACGGGCGAGCCTATTCCTGTGCCTAAGCAGGTGGGCGATAGCCTGAGTGCTGGCACTGTCAATGGTAACGGCAGTTTAGTCTATCGGGTCAGTGCTGGGCAGCGGGATACGCGCCTTGCCAAAATCATTGCGCTGGTACAGGAAGCACAAACCTCTAAGATGCCGATTGGTCGTCTGGCCGATAACATTTCGGCGGTGTTTGTGCCGACAGTCGTCGTCATCGCCTTACTCGCGGCAGCAATTTGGTATCTTGTTGGGCCAGAACCCGCGCTCAGCCATGCTCTTGTGGTGCTCACCAGTGTGCTGATTATTGCCTGCCCTTGTGCCTTAGGCTTGGCGACACCGATGTCTATCATGGTGTCAGTTGGCCGCGCCGCTCAAATGGGCGTATTGGTAAAAAATGGTGAAGCACTGCAAAGCGCCAGCAAGGTCGATTGTGTGGTGCTCGATAAAACTGGCACTGTGACTCAGGGGAAACCCGAAGTCACCGATATCCACTGGCACGGGGAATACGAGCAAGCACTTAGCGCAGATGACAAATCTGCACTACTTGGCGCTATTGCAAGCCTTGAGCAGCATTCGGAACATCCACTGGCGAATGCGATAGTCAGCTATGTTAAGCAAGCATCGATTCCATTACCGGCAACTGAGATTTTTACCAATCATCAAGGAAAGGGCATTGAAGGGCGGGTTAATTACACCGACTATTTGGTTGGTAATCAGGCCTTAATGACAGCTTTTAAGGTGCCGCCTTTAACTGTATTGGCCAATAGCAACGAAACCTCTGAATTGGACGCAACAGCCCACTTTGCCAAACAGGGCAAAACGCCGATTTATGTTGCTGAAGCGGGCAAGTTAGTGGCCACTATCGCCATTGCCGATCCGATAAAAGCCGACGCCAAAGAAGCGATTAGCGCAATACGCTCACAGGGTATCCGTGTGGTGCTGCTGACGGGGGATAATCCACAAACAGCCCAAGCTGTTGCGGAGCAAGTCGGTATCGAGGAAGTCATTGCTGGCGTATTACCTGAGCAAAAGCAGCAGCATATTAAAGCCTTACAACAGCAAGGGCACGTGGTTGCCATGGTCGGTGATGGCATTAACGATGCGCCCGCCTTGATGAGCGCCGATGTCGGGATCGCAATGGGATCGGGCACAGAGGTGGCGATCGAAAGCGCGGATATGACACTGCTGTCCCATCAGCTGATAGTGATTGCTAACTTATTTGCGCTCTCCCGTGCCACCATGACCAATATTAAACAGAACCTATTTGGTGCCTTTATTTACAACAGTATCGGTATTCCAGTCGCGGCTGGGGTGCTGTATCCGCTGACGGGGATGCTGCTAAGTCCTGTGATCGCAGGGGCGGCAATGGCATTGTCTTCCTTAACCGTGGTCACCAATGCGAACCGCTTAAGGCAGCAAAAACTTTAGTGTATTGGTATCGTTTATTCGAACGCGAGTGAGTGGGTACCCCAAAATACGGCCCAGTTAAGTGGGCGGTATTTGGATTGTCTGGCTAAAAATGTAATGTTCATTCAGTTGTCATCCAATAGGATTATCTTGAGTCTTACTTGCAAAAGTGCAGGTTAAATAAACAGTTATCCTTGGGTAAAATGTGTCAGAACAGCTTAAGCATTCGCAGCTAACTGGGCCTTTTTAGTTGATAATTTAGCCCAAACTGCTATAGTGCCACGTTTATTTTTGCCCCTCAGGTTGGACACCTCGGTTTTAGCAAATAGGTTTATACTTAGTTGCCCTGCCAGACGTCCGGCCAACCTAACTCGATTTGGAAGTTCATTTTGATCACTACAGCGAATATCACCATGCAGTTTGGCGCTAAGCCACTGTTTGAAAACATCTCAGTTAAATTTGGCGGCGGTAACCGTTACGGTCTTATCGGTGCGAACGGCTGCGGTAAATCAACCTTCATGAAGATCCTTTGCGGTGATCTAGAGCCGAGCAGCGGTAATGTATCTTTAGACGTCAATGAGCGTCTGGGTAAACTCAGCCAGAACCAATTCGGTTACGAGGAATACACGCTGATTGACACAGTGATCATGGGCCACCGTGAGCTGTGGAAGGTCAAGCAAGAGCGTGACCGTATCTACTCTTTGCCAGAGATGAGCGAAGAAGACGGCATTGCCGTGGCAAACCTTGAAATGGAATTTGCAGAAATGGACGGTTACACCGCCGAATCTCGTGCCGGTGAACTGCTACTTGGCGTAGGTATCGGTATCGAAAGTCATTTCGGTCTAATGTCTGAAATTGCCCCAGGTTTAAAACTGCGGGTGTTATTGGCGCAAGCCCTGTTCTCGGACCCTGATGTACTGCTGCTCGACGAACCCACCAACAACTTGGACATCGACACTATCCGTTGGTTACAGGACGTCTTGAACCAACGCGACAGCACCATGATCATCATTTCGCACGACCGTTACTTCTTAAACTCAGTCTGTACCCATATGGCGGACTTAGACTACGGTGAACTGCGTGTTTACCCAGGTAACTACGACGAATATATGCAAGCTGCGACTCAGGCCCGTGAGCGTCTGCTGGCCGATAACGCCAAGAAGAAAGCACAAATCTCTGAGCTGCAAACCTTCGTGGCGCGCTTCTCTGCCAACGCTTCTAAGGCTAAACAAGCGACTTCGCGTGCGCGTCAAATCGATAAGATCAAGTTGGATGAGGTTAAAGCCTCTAGCCGTGTTAACCCATTCATTCGTTTCGATCAGGAAAAGAAACTGTTCCGTAACGCTTTAGTGGTTGAGAATTTGGCTAAAGGTTACGACACCCCCCTGTTTAAAGACTTAAACCTGATTGTCGAAGTGGGCGAGCGTATCGCTATCCTCGGTGAGAACGGTGTAGGTAAAACCACGCTACTGCGTACTTTAATCCATGATATTCCACAGGATGAAGGCCATATCCAATGGTCTGAAAACAGTAATATCGGTTACTACGCGCAGGATCATGAGTCTGATTTTGAAAACGATATGACCCTCTTCGAGTGGATGAGCCAATGGCGTAAACCTGAAGATGATGACCAAGCGGTGCGTGGTATTTTAGGCCGTATGCTGTTTAGCGCCGACGATATTAAAAAGTCAGTCAAAGTGCTGTCGGGTGGTGAAAAGGGCCGTATGTTATTTGGCAAGCTCATTATGCAAAAGCCAAATATCCTGATGCTCGACGAACCGACTAACCACATGGATATGGAATCGATTGAATCCTTAAACAACGCGCTGGAAAAATACGAAGGCACGCTGTTGTTTGTGAGTCACGACCGCGCATTCGTATCGTCACTGGCAAACCGTATCCTTGAAATCACGCCAAACGGGGTGAATGACTTCAAGGGCACCTACGATGAGTTCCTTGCGAGCAAGGGTATCGAAGGCTAATTACTTGTTTTAATTAGCTTTAAGTGCTCAGATGAAAAACGCCGCTTATTGAGCGGCGTTTTTGTTTATGGAGGTTATCTTCCGTGTTTGTCCGTGGCAATCGGCTATTGCTTTACCTCTGTGGGTTTTTGTTCAACATAAATCAAGCTGTCAGTATCAAACCCTTTGGCTTTGGCCATGTCGACAAATTGCTGGATCACCTCGGGGGATACGGTTGGAGTTCGGGCTAATAGCCATAAATAATCGGTATCTGGTCCAGAGATAAAGGCATATTGATAATTTTGTTGGTCGAGTCCAAACACCACATAGGCGCCATAAAATGGCCCAAAGAAGGAGACTTTTAAGTAAGCTTCGTTCTCTCCATTTACAAAATAGGCTTTACCTTCGGCCTCTTTCCATTGCTGTTTGGCGGCAGAATAGCCCCGATTAATCACTTTAACGCCACCATCGGGCTTAAGGCTGTATTCGGCGGTGACTTGGGTTAATCCGCGCTCGAAGGAGTGGTCAAGCCTCGCAATCTCGTACCATTTGCCTAAATAGCGGTCGAGTTCAAAATCCTTAACGGGTTCGACGTAGTTGGGCATGCCTAGGCAGCCAGTAAGGACTAACACACTGATCATTAAGAGTAGTTTTTTCAAGTGATGCTCCTATGCAACTGATTTAGTCTATCTTTTAGTCATGAGGGCAAACCAATGTTTCTTTTGTACTTTTTAGCGCTTTACGTTGACTCTGCCACCCCTGAGCTATGCCTGCAAGTATAATCAGCGCCACCCCCATCAATTGCTGTGCAGTTAAGGCTTCATTAAACAGCCACCACGCCAGCACGACCACCACAACAGGTTCCACATAGGATAGTGTGCCATAGGTTACCGAGGGCAGTTGGTTTAGGGCTTTTACTGCACATAGAATCGCTAAAAATCCCGGCAAAAATCCAATCGCTAGCAACCAAGTCAACTGATTAAGGCTTGGTACTAATGGCGTCGTTAACATTAAGGGAAGTAAACATAATGCGCCAACACTTAATTGGACCAGTGTGCTTTGGTAGGGTGATACAGCGCTGGGTTTTCGGTTGATTAAGATAAAGCCACTATAGGTGATGAGCGCCAGTATTGCATAAAAATATCCCATAATTTCAGATTGATATAGCGACTGGCTCGAGGTGACGGGCAGCATTAAGATAAAGCCCATTAAGGCAAGGGCCACACTGGCGATACTGAATCGGTTGAGCCTTTCATTAAAGACAAAATGGGCAAAGAGTGACGTCACCACAGGCGCAAGGTAGATAATCATGATCACGGTTGCCATTTGGGTGTATTCAATGGCCTCGATATAAAAAGCCATAAATCCCGCGAGCATAGCACCATTAATCAAGGTGCGTTTACTGGGCCTATGGCGGATCTGGTCTCTTTTACCTGTTAACAGCATATATGCGGTTAAAAACATCGCACCCAGTAATAGCCGATAAAAGGTGATATGTTCAGCGGGCATGGTGGCAAAACGTGCGAATACGCCAATGGTACCCATCAAGCTTGCTGCCAGTATCGCAAGCACTATGGCCTGTGTGGGTGGCGGGGTCATGTATCACCTTTTAATGCAGATAATTCAATGATGAAGGGAGCTGAGTTTGCCTCAAAAACTCAGCCTTATCGAGTGCTATTATCAGTATTTTGTTGGCACGGTGTGCCAATGATTGTTGCTGCCCCTATCGAGCAGAGATTGATGACTTGACTGCGCTAGCAAGTTCAACCGCCTGCTAAATAATCGACTTACGCGAGCGAAAATGATTTAACGGATCTTGGCAATAGCTGGCCTTAACCTGCTGTAACAATGGATAGTTTTTCCCAAAATAACGGGCAGTAGGGATGGTATTATCTTTAAAATTAATAAAGGCGCCTGAACTGTTGGCAATAGTGGCATCGCGGCAGCTGTCAATCCAGTCAAGTGCTCTGTTTACCCGAGTATAAACAGGGTTGGCCTGCATCAGCACTTGTTCCTGTAGTTCGTTGTTCCACCATGCCTGAAACTGAACAATATAGGCGTGGTCTTTAAAGGCAAATGCACTTTGAGTTTTTTTGGCATCACCCAGTGTGCGATAAAAGTCGCCCGTAATCGCGCTTAAGGTAACATAGGTAAATAAACCTAATTGCCTATTATCCTCAATCAGTTGTGATGAGGTTAGGCTTTCAATCAATGCAATATGCCCTTGTTTTAATCCCTGTGAATGGGCTAAGCGTGATGTCACCTTATGGGGCGCGGGGCGAAGCAGATCCTGTGCGTGTTGGCGCTGGTTTTTGTAGAGTTGTATATCCTTATCGTTAATCAGTTCCGTCATTCTATGGTTCAAGATGGGTTGTAAATCCTGAATGGTTTCGCGATTCCAGCTTTCCATTAATTCATCGCCATAGGCTTGCGTTAAGCCGCCCATGGCATCAATTTGTACTCTGCTTGGCTTTAAACCGACCTCGCTAAATTGGGTTTTGATAAAGTGCGCAAGGCTGGCGGGATTTCCTTCCCAATAGCCATACATAATGCAGTTATGCTTGGCAAACATCGGATCTTCAGTTTCTGGAACACTGCTCGCTAAGGGGCGTTTTTGCTCTTCGACTATTGCGGATTTGGCCTGAATTTTAAGATTCGTGCCCAGCAAACTCGGGTGATTATCGGCCAAAATAAGCTGCTCCCAACGTTCCAATAATCCTAAGGTTGGGGTGGTTTGCTGCAGTTGTTGGCCGTCCTGAAGATAGGGATTCCATTCTAGTTCGAATTTGAGCAGGCTTGGGGGGAGGGCAAAGGTTTGCACAAAAAAACGGGTGACAATACCGTAACTTAAACCGCCTCCACCTTTTAATGCCCAGAGCAATTCGGGTTTATTCGCCGCCGATACAACTTGGGTTTCACCAACGCCTAAGACAATTTCTGCTTGGACTAAGCCTTCGCAGCACATGCCGTATTTGCGACACCAAGGCCCCCAACCGCCTCCCATAATAAAGCCTGCCAACGCATGGGAAGCGCTAGTGCTATGGGGCAACATTAAGCCTTTTTGGGCAAGATAGCTGGTTATGTTTCCTATTGTGCAACCGGGCTCTATAGCCACAATACCACTGATGGGGTCGAGTTCAATGTCGTTCATCAACTCGAGATCGAGCACTATGCTATTGGTTTCGCCACTTTCGCCTTCGTGATCATGGCCGCTGGAGCGCACGCTAATGGCAAGGTGATAGTCAACCGCTGTTTTATAAACGATTTTAACGTCTTGGCGGGTGCGGCATTTAATTATCGCGAGTGGCTTTTTTTGCAAACGGCGATTAAAGAGTTGGCAGGCTTTTTCGTAAGCCAGCATCTGCTGGCCCGTACTCACCCAAAAATCTTGCTCGGCGTAGTATTGGCCATCGGTAATGATATTTTCGCTGGGAATGTGGCTGCGTACCTCGTTAATAAAACGCATAAAATGTGTGACTTGACGGGTAACCACATTTTCACTGATACGAATTTCAGCAGTGAGTCGGCTGGATGTTGATTGGCTTATAAAACAATCAAATTCAAGCTCATTACTCAGTTGTAGCTTAATGTGTGAGCGATTGGGCGTGAGGGATTTTAAAATATCAAAGCTAAGGGTAATGTTGGTACTTTCTTCTGAATGATAATTAACCAGATAAATAAAGTGTGGCCATTGGCCAAAGTTGGACTCAATAATATAGGCGCAACATTCATGAGCGGGAATAATGTGGGGTAACTGTTTTTTAAAGTTGTTAGTATTTAAGTTCTGCTTACTAAAGTTATAGTCGGTGTCGTTAAAAATAATCAGCATGACCTCTTGTCTTGTTGCAAAATTAGGATGAAAATTGGTACTTGGTTTAATTTGATTTTTGGGGTAAATATAAAGGTTGTTATCAGTCAGCGTTATTTGGTGTTGTGGCTGTAAATAATAATCTAAAATTTGATGTTTGGTTAAGCACTGTTCAATAAGGTTGATATTAACTATTTCACCGTCGAATAATGTTGATGTCTCATTTGTAAGCTTTAATTTTCTGTCATCGCTTAGTGGTATTGAATGTTGCTGTAGATGAATTTCTTCACCATCGATATAACAGGTTAATTCATGATATTGATAGGTGATGGATAATAAATGCCAATAGCCATCATTTAAATTTCCTAGAGTTGAAATGGTTTCAATCTGTAACAGTTGGCTATTTACTAGGGTTTCTATATGACCGAGGGCATTGATATTAATTGTAAAGCCTGTGTTATTTGTTTGACTGTAATATTGAAAGACTACACCGCCTTGATGTGTTTTTACCCAAGCTTGAAAGGTAAATACATTTAGTGTTCCTGCATCCTGCACTAAGGTTTTTACCAAATTATGTTTATGTGCAGTCTTTTGAGTCAACTCAGTAGGTTGAGTGCTTAATTGTGCTTGAGTCATTTGGGGCGGTTTCATTGGTAACATCCTTGTTTTATTCCATTTTTTTAAATTATGTCCTGTGCGATAAAAGGCCTATAGCGAGGTATTTATCCGGTCACGCCCATCGGCTTTGGCGCGGTAGAGAGCAGTATCGGCTGCGCATACCATGGCAAGAGAGGTACGGAACTGCCCATTGACTTCACAGGCTATGCCTTGGCTGGCGCTCACTGAGACATAATCCCTGAGGCCTTGGTCAGTAAAGCGAATATTATTAATCCCTTGCTGGATTTTTTGCGCTATGGTGAGCGCCATTTTGGCATTGTGATTGGGCAGGATAAGTGCAAACTCTTCGCCGCCATAACGGGCGGCAAGGCCGATTTCGGTTGGCACTATGCCTGCAATAACTTTGGCTATTTTTCTAAGGCATTCATCACCTTGGATATGGCCAAACTGATCGTTAAACACCTTAAAATAATCTACATCGATAATGACTACGCTGATGGGGCGTAGTTTGGCGGTGCATTCTTCCCAGTGCTGTTGCAGCATTTCATCAAAATAGCGACGGTTAGCCAGTTGTGTGAGTGAATCCGTGGCGGCCAACTTGCGCAGTTTTTGGTTTTCGGCTTTATGGTGAGTTAAATCGTGCATGACCATGACGAACATAGGCTCATGGCCAGGAATATAAGAGATGGATAATTCAACATCTTTGGCCTTACCAGAGGCGCAGATCAGTGTGGTTTCCTGCGCAGGGTGCTGCACGGGTTGACCACAGTTGGTGCCTAGTTGCACATCGTGGCTCAGGAGATTGTCATAGCGCGCTTGATGATGTTCGGTCAAAAAATTGCGCCAATCTTGGCCCTTTAAACTGACCTGTGGGCAATCAAGTAGCTCGGCACTGCGCTGATTGCACGAACGGATAAAGCCGTTGGCATTCACTAAAATCATGGCTTCAGTTAAATGTTGAATAAATAGCTCAATGGTCTCGAGGGAAGAATGCTCGAAAAAGTTCAGCGGTAGCTCAGTATCCTTAAGCTGTTTAGTTGTAGGCAATGCAGCATCATCGACAATGGATAAGGCGGGTTGTTGGCGTGCCAGTTTCGGTGAGTTTGTCATTGTTATCTTTCTCCGTGAACTTTTATCATCTGCGCTAGGCGTTTTTCTGAGGATGACTTTATTCTGGTGGAAGAAAAGATACCTTCTGCTTACCTTCTGATTTAACGTTATGATTTTAAATGCTTTAAATTTTTCCTTCTGAGTCGTTTTGTCTGCGATTAGCTAGCATGGTTAGTTTGGCGCTTGCTTACATCTCGCAAAATTGGGACTAAATAGCCCCCAATCTTAATTAAGACTGAGTCGAATATTTGTTGTTGGGGCAATTTAACGCAGTGTAAGTCCATTAATTTGCTCGGGATGTAGTGCTTGGCTATGGGATTTTCCTCGGCACCATTTGCCACCTTGCTTGTGTTTAAATGCACACATTGCATCCCATCGACCGCTTACACCACTGTACTGGCGACGAAACTCCTTGGCTGAAAGTAACCAGGCATCGGATGCAATCCCTAACTCATTAAGCAACTTAGGTCGTAGGTTATCGATAAAGCCTTTTTTATCATGGCGGATGGCGCGGCCAGTCCAATCGATAAGCTCAAGATAATCGGCAAAATGAAAGGGGATGCCTGTTTGCTGATGGATATGCGTTGCACCCTCAAATTTTGCAAGGGATTTGTGTGGTATTGACAGTGTGTTATCTACGGTGATTTTGGCTAACTTGGGCGCAATACTGTGAGTGTTAAGTGAATTCATACGTTCTTGAATCGATGTAAAATCAGAGGATTGCAAAGAATCGGCAATCCCTGCTCGAATAGGATTTAAATCGACATACATCATACACGCTAGTAATGCTTGCTCATCTAACAGTGCTTGGGATTTAAAACGACCTTCCCAGAAGGCGCCTTTGCACTCATCTTCTCGGTTTGCTTTACGGGCAATCTCTTCATTTAGGCAGCGCATAAACCAAGATATGCTGGATAAACGCTCATGCCATTCGGCAATTAAGGCATCGAGCAACATGCGTTCACCTTCGATTAATGCATCACCATTCATATACTTAGTGGCAATGGCATGGCCTTTAGTGATTTGGCACCAGCGACTGATAATATCTTTTTGCGTTAACGATTTAGCCTTCTCGACGTCAATTTTAAGCACTAAATGATAGTGATTGCTCATCACCGCATAAGCGCAAATATCAATACAAAATATCGCAGACAAGGCTTTGATTTTATCGACAATCCAGCCACGTCGATGCTCATAACTGCGCCCAGTGAGTTTATCTTCACCACACAAAAAAGCCCTTCTGACACAGCGATTAATCACATGATAGAAGGGGGTTGTATTAGCATCGATAAGCATTCTTCTGGCCGAGGTCATAACTCGCTCCAAACAGACAAGGTGAAGATAATTTAAAGACTAGTAGAAGAGGGGACAAAGCACAAAAAGATATGGCTGTCCCCACTTTTTCTGACACAGCGATTTATCACATGATAGAAGGGCGTTGTATTGGCATCGATAAGCATTCTTCTGGCCGAGGTCATTATCCGCTCCAAACTGACGCAATCAAGATAATGTAAGGCTAGTATAAGAGGGGACAAAGTACAGAAAGATATGGCTGTCCCCACTTATTGTATCATCGACAATGGATAAGGCGGGTTGTTGGCGAGCCAGTTTCGGTGAGTTTGTCATTGTTATCTTTCTCCGTGAACTTTTATCATCTGCGCTAGGCGCTTTTCTGAGGATGACTTTATTCTGGCGGAAGAAAAGATACCTTCTGCTTACCTTCTGGCTTAACTTATTGTTTATAAATGAATAAAAAGTTAGCTTCCGAGCGATTTGGGGCAATCTTCACGCCTGTTCGGTGTGATTTGTGTGACGCCTAGGCGAAATAACGCTCAAATTTTGTGAAGAGGAATAGGTAAAACAGGCCTAGTAACTTGCTTTATGGAGTGTTGGATAGGGGGGAAGGGAGTGTGGAGAGGGAAAAGGGGACTGAATAGCAGTCCCCTTTAACTGTGATTAGTTTTGTGGGCGATTGATAATTTGAGGATCTGGACTTAAAACGAGTAATGTATTAGCTGTATTACTTAATACAAATTGGAACTTTGTGGTTCCTGGTGTTTTATCTAAATCGACTAGTTGTACTAACATGCCATCGCTACTAATGGTAACCGCATCGATAATGCCATCAAATGGGGTCACAAAGCCTACACCGACAAATTTTAAACCTTTAAGGGTTTGATCATTGAGTAAGTAAGTTATTGTGCCAGCTTGAGTGACGGTGATATCACCTTGGCACACTTGACCATTGGCATCGGTATAAATAAATACGGGCTCACCATTTTCTAGGGTTACATTGACTTTTATAAATTGAGCTAAGCCTTGTGGTGCAAACATATGAACTTCCTTTTTTTGGGGTTAAAATCTAGTGTTTTGTATTTGAGATTCAATTAATAACTTATTTAAAGACTCATCATTAATGACTTCACCTAAGCAGTCAATAGACTTAATGTAGGGAACAGTAAAGTTTGGTGATTTATCTTTTTCAATTATTGGTGAAAGTAGTTTTTTTGAATCGAGGCATAGTTTATGTTTGATATTTTTGTCTTTAGCAGTTTTCGCCTCTAATAAAATGCTTTCTGATAATTTAGATATGTAATTAGTGTTTTGGTGGTATTTTTTAGATAGTTTGAAGAATTCATTTTTTGCTTGCATGACAAATTCTATACTCTCAGAAAATCTCCCTTGTTGTTGGAGTTTTTTTGCTGCTGCCAGAAAGAAGCTGGCATAAACATCATCTTTCTTTGATGAAGAGTTTAATGCAATATCTGAGTCAATTAATGATTTTAATCTTTCAATTTCATCACCTACAGAATGAGAAAAAACTAAGACTTTGAAATATTGGTAATACTTTTGGTTTTCCCAAATATCATTATTAGGATCTTTCTCTAGTGCTGTTGAAATAGCTTCTAAACCAAGTCTGGCTTGTTTTAGAGCCTGTTCGGGTTGGGCTTGATAGTCATATAACTCTGCAAGAATTTGATGACTAGCTGATAGTCTATCTAAAATATATGGCTGCTTATTATTTTTGCTTAATTCTTGTTGGAGCTGAGTGTGGATTCGTATTGCCGAAATTACATCACCTTGTGAAACCGCAGCACTGGCTAACCAAGAGCGTGTATCGGCCACATCTGCAATTAATTGACTATCCTCTGGTGCTTTTGCCAAGGCGAGCAATTTAAGCCTTAATGACTCCTCAAAATCTTGCTGCGCTTTAGCAAAGTCCTGTTGTTTCATCGACACTGAGCCCAAGGTGTTATGGGCATAGGACAGCTCCATCAGCGCATCTTTATCCTCGGGCGCTAGGGCATACATGGTTTGGCTATAGGCTAAGTATTGCTCGAAGAACGGCCGCGATGCCGCCCAATCACTCACATCATATTTAAGCTGACCCAACCAAAAGGCATTGGCGCCTAAGGTTTTTAGCAGGGCTAAGTTGTCTGGCTGCAACTTAAGCAGCGGCAGCATTTTTTCCTGTGCGGCGAGTAGGGCGCTGCGGGCTTCATCGATTTTATTGCGTGAATAGGCGACTTCGCCCATGGCCTCTAGGGTTTGTCCATGCTGGAAGCGGGCATCGAAGCTTAAGTACTTTTCATCGTCTTGGCTGGAGAAATCCGTGAAATATTCCAAGGCCTTATTACTGATCCCGTCGAGTAAGTCCATCCGGCCGATGCCGCGCATCTTATCGGCGAAGTCACCCACCATAAACCCGAGCAGATCTTCGGCGGCGAGGCGTTTTTGCTGGGCCAGCTTCTCGGCTTCGATACTGCGAACGCTCATAATGACCGAGGTTAAGGTGAGTACGCACAGCAGGGCGACTGTGATGCGCCTCGTCCAGCATAGGATTGTGGCGTGTTTGCTGGAGGCGGCAATAAAGTCGGTTTCCCGCTCGTCTAAGTCAAATAAGGGGTTTTGCCTGAGGCTTTGGGCTTCTTTTAAGGGTTTACCCTCAGCGAGTAAATAAGCGCTATGTTTGGCTTCGCTTAACCAGCGCTGGGATAAATGCTGGAGGCGGCTCTTAATACTGAGGCTGTCCTTATGTTCGCTGATCCACGCCGTCGCCCTTGGCCAGCGGCGCAGCAGAGCTTCGTGGGCGATGCTAAAACAGGGCTCACCATTTTGCAGATGGGACACAAATAAGCGGCTGTCGACCATGGCTTGTACTAGGGCGGTTTCGGCTGAGTTTTGCAACTGCGACCAGCGGGCGGTACGGCTGGTGATGGATTTTTCATCCTCACGCAGGGTGACTAACAGGGACAAAATCCGCGGCAGACTGGCTTTTTCGGCATCGGTTAAATGGCAAATCGCCTGCTCGGCATTTTTACCGATAGCGCCTTCGATACCGCCCAAGGTGCGATACACGGAGACTAATAGTTTGTCATCGTCGCTGCGTTGTAAATACAGCGCCTGCAAGGTGTATTGCAACATAGGCAACGCATCTGGGTTACTGGCGGCATCGCTACAGAGCATTTCATCGAGCGGCATGGCAGTGTCGCTATCGATTTCCCAAGTTAAATTGGCGGCAATTGCCGGCAGGCGGATCATTTGCAACAGCTCAGTGCGAGTGGGCGGCGCTAAGTCGAAATGGGCGCCGCGCGCTTTGCCCGCCATCAGGCTGGGGTAATTGACCAGCAGCGGATAAAAATCGTTACGACAGGCACTTAAAATCAGTACCACATGGGAAGTGGCAAGGCGCTCTAACAGCTCGATAAAGGTGCTGCGCTCGGCATCGCTAAACAGCGGCGATGATAATAAGACCTCTAATCGGTCGATAAACAAGGCAAAGCGTGGCGTAGCATAGGTCTGATTTTTAAGACTTTGTTTACATATGTCGACAATGCTCTGCGGATCTTGCTCAAGCTTGGTGGCAAGCGTATCGGCGCTCATTCCCTCAAATACCGGGGTGTCGTTTATCTCCCAGTCGAGCATGGCGCTGGCCAGATCGGTGAGCAGCTGTCCCTTGCTGACATCGGCAAAATCGAGGCTGCTATAGGCCACAACCCCAACACCATTAAAGCCATTGGCAGCCATTAGGTTAGGCAATACGCCGGCATTAATTAAGGAGGATTTACCGCTACCACTGGGGCCTAAAATTAAGCAGAAAGCGCGGCCAAATTGGATTTGTTGGCTAATGCGATTCAGCAGGGTGCTAATTTGCTCGCTGCGGCCGAAGAACACCTCGGCATAGTTGGCACTGTAGGCTTGCAGGCCCGGAAAAGGCGAGCCACCTTGCCAGGTTTGTGGCGTGGCGCTGGCCTCGTGGCCGACGGGAAAGCGCACCTCGGCTAAGGTGCGATAACCGCGCTTGCGAATGGTTTCAATGTAACGGGATTCGGTGGCGCTATCGCCTAAGGCGCGACGTAACTGGTTGATAATTTTGTGCAGCGGGTTATCACCGGTATCTACCCCCGGCCAGCAATGGCTGACAATTTCGTCGCTGCTGACCACTTCACCGGCGTTTTGGCAGAGAAATAACAATACATCCATCGCCTTAGGTTCAAGTTGTTTAACTTGTTTACCAAGGAGTAGGCTGTTGGCGCTGGGATTGACTTGCCATTCACCCAAAAAAAATGTGCTGTCACTCATAGGATTTCCATTGCTTGAGCATCGACTACGGCTGGGGAAGCGCGGTGCCGAGAGTCATTGTTATTTTTATATTCCATTTGCAGCTTATGCGATGGCGTTTCGCCTCAAAACATTGGCATTATGCCTAGACTATTTGTTATTTAAAAGCAGTAAGCTTTTATAATCAATGTAAATTTTATCTATAGATTGTGAATAAATTTTGTAGTGACACCCATGTTTTGTCACAGGGTTGGGGGATTGCGCGATAATTGTACTTTCACTAGGGCATACAGTTGGCTTAGCAGCATAAACCCAGATTACGGGTAAAAAAGAGTGCCCAAGGTGAGCACTCAAAGCGGTTGGGAAGGGAGAAATGGGGTAAATTGAGTTAGCGAGTGAGCACCAGTGCATTGGCCTGAAAACTTAACCGCGCCATTTGCCCTTGGTCTTGCAGCTCTAGCTCGTTGAGCTCAAAGGGCGGTTGCAGGCCTGAGGCTTGGATAAGTTTGGGGTCAAACATCAGCTTAAGTTTAGGGGATTCGGGCGTTAACCAAGTCGCCGCTTGGGTGCGCATAATCGCCACTTTTTGGCCCTTAGCGTTGGTGCCCGTTAGCACGCCACTAAGGCCAAAGCGTCCCGCTTCGGCGACAGTTAGCTCAAAGTTGACTTGATTCGGCACGCCTTTGTCCCAGATGGTCAGCACGTCGGGCTTGATGCTGGCAGAATTCACATAGGACTTAAATGCAGTTTTCACTGTGCGCTGCACAGGGCGGCCATCGACTTGGGTTTGCACTGTGACTTCGATTTCACTCAGCCCGGCATTGCTGCTGGCAAGGGGTAAGTCTGCGGGCACTAAAGCCTGCCATTCATCCCCTTGTTTCACCATGGCCAGTGCTTGCTCTGTGCCATCGGCCTGTTTGAGTGTTGCCTTAGGTTCAAACGAGTTATTGCTTTGGCTTAAGGTGAGTTTAACCCCAACCGTTTGGGCATCGGCAGCGATAGCCGTTGGCGCCTTAATGCTCAGTTGATAGGGCGAGCCTTTTTCCTTCACATTGACCAGATAGTTGGCCTTGGGGATTAAGGGCTGGCTGACTTGCAGGCGATAGGCTCCGGCCGTTGCCTTGTCTGACATTTGTAGCGCACTGGAATCATCGGCTAGCCCTGCGCTGGCTAAGGCGTCGGCACTCACCAGTGATTTAACTAAAGATTCAGTCGCTTGTGGGCTGCTGGTGTTTTTACCCTGCGGCGTTTGGCCTATCCGCTGAATTTGCACTCGCTCGGGGGCGATCGCCTCGGCATGCATTAAGGCACCGCTGCTAACATCGCCACGGGGCGCAATCCGCACTAAACTGCCGGCTTGGCTTAAGTTGAGCTGTACGCCGGCATTAAGCTCAGCGCCGGTGACATTGAGCCAATACTCATCACTTTGGCTTGACTGCTCGAGCGCGGGTTTGCTGGCTTGATATTCACCATAAAGTGGCGTGATAAAGCTGATGTAATCGGTATTGGTATTAATTGGCGCGAGGGTGGGTGAGGCGATATTGGTATCGACAATATCGCTATCACTGGGCACGGCCAAGGTTACGCCCTTGGCATACAGAGGGCTGGTTTCTTTTTGCGGCTCAGGCGTTTGCGTTTCATCCTGACAAGCCGTGAGCAAGCCACCTAAGATAATGAGGCTGACCAGTTTGCTTAGGGTGCGGAGTGTAAAAGGTTGCATGGTAGACTCCTTAAATATGATTGCGGATCAGCGTGTCTAAATTAAAGCAAGCACGGCGACTTTGCTGATGGCTAAGCGGCTCTTGGCCCCGAGTTTTTTGTTTATCGGTAAACCAAACTGTGCCTGCGGCTTTTTGGGAGCTGCAATTTAAGAAGCCGTCGGAGCAGCTATCGAGCCAGTTTTGGGTGGTTTCGAGGGCGACCTGATACTGATATCCCGCACAGTAACTGTCACTGTCCCAAATGGCGGAATCCACGTCCGAGCCAACAACCACTTCAAAGGGTTTACCTAAACGTGGCCGACCTGCGGTGCCAAAGAGCCATGTGTTGTTGTAGTGTGCCATCCAGCCGACTTGCTGCTGTTTGACCGCATTGCTGCCATAACCTAAGAGCCAACCTAGGGTGGTTTCGAATACATTGCCTTGATTAACCGCATCGGCCAGCGGCGTGCCGCCACTTGAGGGCGCAAGAGCAATAACCTTTGAAGTGGCATTGATCACCGCAGGGTAACGGCTATCCCATGTGGGATTGGATAAAATCCACCGTACCACATTACCGCCATTGGAATGGGTTAGCAGGATTAAGTCATCAATATTTTTCGCTTGGATGAAGCTATTGAGCTGAGTGGCGAGGCAGCCCGCGGCTGCTTCTTCCCACATATATTGGTCGAAGTCGCAGTTAATAACGGTGTAATTATTGGGGACGGGTATCCCTTGGCGCACCGAATTTACAAACTCCGATGTCCAATAGTCGGCTAAGGCATTGGTTTGTTTTCCTGTTCCGTGGACAAAGGCAATACCTGTTGCCGCAAATACAACGGGGCTGACAGCTAACAGACCCAAGAGCATTAAGGTGGTTTTTATCTTCATGGGCGTTTCTCATCTCTTAGTGATTGAGCGCGGCCTTGCGGTGTGTGGTAATCATTAACATAAATCTGGTGTCTGTGCCGATTGACGTTAAGTTGCACTCTGGAGCAAGGCAATCTTATGCTGGTTTTAAGGGGGGCTGAGCAGTAAAACCACTGGGAGTAAAAGTTTATAACTTAAGTGACCTTGCTATGGTTGGCAGGGTAGACTCTTACTCTGGGTTATTAACCTAGCCGCAACATTTTCGGCTGGCAAGTAAAAAAATCATCATACAATTTAATGACATAGCGACAATTTTTTGACTTTGTTTTAATATGGTCTAAATGACAGCTAATTGATTGATCAGTAACTGCTAATAAAACGTATGGCATATTTAGCTGTTTGAATTAGCAGAAATGGCTCAAGATTTTTTTACTTTGACGTTTAAGCCGTGATTGTTTGGATATAGAGTTTTCACATTTATTGGAGGTGCCTTTGGCCATCACACAACAGGAAATGAGCCGCTGTTTAACCGATCTAAATTGCCGTAGCAATTTTTCAGTTAAGAGCATTACCGAATATATGTTGCCAGGCACGAAGGAAGCCTTTTATCTGCATATGGATGGCAAAACGCCGCAACTGATTATTCGCCCCGCGTTTGAGATATTTTCGGGTGAATTTACCTCCTTAGCTGGCGTGCATGCTAAGTATGACTATTACCACAGTGCCGAAATGACGCGATTTCCCAAACGCTTACATAAAAGCCTGACCGAAACCCACTATGGATTGGCGTTTAGTTTTGATTCCATTGATGCGGCGCAGCAATTTATCGAACGCTTAAGCGCTATCGTTAAAGGGGCATGACGCGCTTAAGCAATAAACTAAAGCGATGAACTTAAGCTTTAAACCTCGGGTTTAAGTATTTAGGTTAAATTCCTCAATTTGAATCAAAATGAGGAATTTAACTGCTGCCTTTTCAAACAGCTTTTCAGTATATTCATCAGTAGATGAATTCTGCTGGAGCTTGTTATGCCGCTCACTCCGACTCGCCCTAGAGGCGTAATCCCCTTTGCTGCTCAACTTGAACACTTACAGGCTGCGGGTCGCCCCAAAGGGAACTCTGATGCGCGGCAACGGCTGATCACTGCCGCAGTAATTCTTTTCAGTGAACGAAGTTATCCAACTGTTTCTACACGAGAAATCGCTCGTGAGGCCGAAGTGGATGCCGCGCCTATCCGCTATTATTTTGGATCTAAGGCGGGATTATTTGAGCAAATGGTGCGGGAAACCCTCGCGCCTGTGTTGATGCGCCAGTTTGGCCTTTCAACCACCCAAGGGTCTGATTTATAACGTTTAGCGCTGCACAATATGCAGGTTTTACCGAGGGCGTATTGCGATCGCCAAGGAGTGAGTCATGAGTTTATCCAAGGGGTTAGCGATTGGCAAAAGCGCGCTTTTGCACAAGGAACATGGCGTAAACATCGCGATGGTGATGATGTTTGCGGCTGCATTGCTTCAGCTGGCGGGCTGTGGCGATGAGTCGCCCCGAGTGCTGGGCACGGTTGAGCGCGATAGGTTAACGCTCACTGCGCCCGTGGGGGAGTTAATTCATAAGATCAATGTGGTCGAAGGGCAACAGGTAAAGGCGGGCGAGGTCTTGCTTGAACTCGATAGTACGGCCGTTAATGCTCGGCTTGCACAGCGCCAAGCCGAGCTAAAACAAGCACAGGCCAAATTCGATGAGGCTGTGACAGGTGCGCGTTTTGAAGACATAGATAAAGCCCGCGCCGTGCTCAATGGCGCCAATGCCAGCGTGAAAGAGGCTAAGCAGAGTTTTGAGCGTACGCAACGGTTATTTAAGACTAAGGTGCTCAGTCAAGCGGATTTAGATGCCGCGCGCGCAGCAAAGGATACCAGCCTTGCTAAGCAGGCCGAAGCCGAGCAAAGCTTAAGATTACTGCAAAACGGCACCCGCAGTGAGCAGATCGAGCAGGCTAGATCGGCCGTGGATGTGGCAATCGCAGCCGTGGCGCTGGAGCAAAAGGCGTTAAAGGATTTAAGCCTAGTGGCGGCGAAACACGCAGTGGTGGATACCTTGCCTTGGCGGGTGGGGGATAGAGTGGCAGCCGGTAGCCAATTGATTGGTTTATTGGCAATCGAGCGCCCCTTTGTGCGGCTGTACCTACCCGCAACTTGGCTTGATAGGGTCAAGGCGGGCAGTCATGTGGACATTTTAGTTGATGGTCGCGCAGCACCGATTGCAGGCACAGTGCGTAATATCCGCAGCCAGCCCGCTTATACTCCTTTTTATGCGTTAAATGAGCGCGATAGGGCTAGGCTGATGTATCTAACCGATATTGATATCGCCGAAGAAGGACAGAGTTTAGCAACGGGAATGCCTCTAGAGGTGCGATTGCCATGAATGCCGCGTTTGCCATCAAAACCCATGGAATGACCCGCGCCTTTGGTGGCGTAAATGCGGTGGAAAATCTCGATTTAGCCATTCCTAAGGGCACCATTTATGGATTTTTAGGCCCTAATGGCTGCGGGAAATCAACCTCCATCCGAATGCTTACAGGGCTACTCAGTCCCACCTCGGGGGATATTCGGGTATTGGGGGAAACCTTGCCCGGCGCCGAGGAAAAACTGCGCCGCCGTATTGGTTATATGACGCAAAAATTCTCCCTGTATGACAATTTATCGGTGCGGGAAAACCTTGAATTTGTCGCGCAAATTTATGGGCTTAATCGCCGTGAAGCCAAAGCGCGTTTAGCCGAGTTGCTCCATTTATACGATCTGACTGGGCGTGAGAAGCAAATGGCGGGCTCCATGAGTGGTGGGCAGAAACAGCGTTTGGCCTTAGCTGCCGCAACTTTACATCACCCCGAACTGTTATTCCTCGATGAGCCGACCTCGGCGGTGGACCCTGAAAATCGCCGCGAATTTTGGGAGCGACTGTTCGATCTCTGCGCTCAAGGCACCACGATTTTAGTCTCGACCCACTATATGGATGAAGCCGAGCGTTGCCATGGTCTTGCGATTTTAGAGAAGGGGATAAAACGTGCCGACGGCTCGCCGCAGCAATTGATGGCGGCCATGGGCGCTAGGGTGGTTGAAGTCTCAGGCGACGATTTACGCACACTAAAACAATCGCTGCTAAGCGACCCCAACGTATTATCGGCGGCGCAAATAGGTAGCCGTTTACGGGTATTAGTGCAAAGCAGTATTTGCGATCCGCTGGCGTGGTTAAGCCCGCAGGTGGCGGGGCGGGCGTTGACAGAAGTTCGTCCCAGTCTTGAGGATGTGTTTGTGACCTGCACGGGCGGGCGTGCGCAGTTATCACCTGCAATCCTTGGCCATGTTGTGCAAGGGGAGGCCAAACATGCTACGTAGAATTTGGGCGGTTGTGGTCAAAGAACTGAGGCAGTTATCGCGGGATCGTATGACCTTCGGCATGATCGTCATGATCCCTCTGGTACAGCTGATGTTGTTTGGTTATGCGATTAATACCGATGCGCGTCATTTGCCGGCAGGCTTAGTGAATTTAAGTGATTCATCCTACAGTCGTGCCTTAGTCAAGGCGGTTGAGGCGACGCAAGTGGTCGATTTTAAACGCAGTTATTCGAGTGCTGCACAGGCGGAGGCGGCCATTACGCGGGGCGAAGTGAAAGCCGTGTTGTATTTAGGGGCCGATCTGGATGAGCGTTTAGTGCGCCATCCAGCGTTTGCGGGGCAGGCCTATTTTGCCGAGCCTGTCGGTCAATGGTTGGTGGATGGCTCGGATACCGTGGTGGCATCGACCATTCGCAGTTTAAGGCAAATGCCGCTGGATGAAATTACCGGCAGGACGCTCAAATCGAATCCACCCAGTTTTGAGGTGGTGCAGTATTTTAACCCCGAGCAGCGCTCGGTGGTGAATATTGTCCCTGGCTTATTGGGGGTAATTTTGACTATGACCATGGTGATGTTTACTTCGGCCGCGATAGTGCGCGAGCGTGAACAGGGTAATATGGAATTTTTAATCACCACACCCGTACGGCCGCTGGAGTTGATGCTGGGTAAGATAACGCCTTATGTATTAGTGGGTTTTGTACAGGTGACGATCATTTTATCCGCGGGACATCTATTATTTGATGTGCCTATCCGAGGCGGGATCGACTCCATCGCCTTTGCTGCGATGTTGTTTATTTGTGCCAGTTTAACCTTAGGTTTGGTGATCTCGACCATAGCCAAAACCCAGCTGCAATCGATGCAAATGACGGTATTTATCCTCTTGCCCTCGATTCTGTTATCGGGATTTATGTTCCCCTATGAGGCCATGCCCGTGGCAGCGCAGTGGATTGCCGAAGCCTTGCCTGCTACGCACTTTATGCGCATGTCCCGCGCGATTGTGCTTAGGGATGCCGAGGTGAGCGATTTGCAATTTGATGCGCTGTGGATGATAGGCTTTACCTGCTTGGGGTTGCTGGTGGCAAGCCTGCGATTCTCCAAACGTTTGGATTAAGGTGCGGGCTCTCGCTTTGGGCGCGAGTTTTGACTTAACGCAAAGTATTGGTAAAGATTTGGACTAAGTAGTTGAAATGGATATTAGTTACTTTAGAACTCGCTTACACTGCTGCTAACAAAATGTTCCTTTTATGTGACGACTTAGCGTATCCCTTAGCTCGAAACGTGTAGAGCGATAGGTGTAAATCGATACGTGAGGTTATCAGCTCAGTGCATGTGAAGGCCTATTAGGACTGAGCAGTGCGGCGTGCATTAACGCTGCATCCCACGTAAAAGGAATGGGGATTAGCTTAGTGAAGGAATTCTGTATGCCTGCGATTGTGTGTCAAAGTGCCCTCGAAGCGGTTTCGTTAATCCGAAGTGGTGAAACACTCTGGACCCATTCCATGGGGGCAACCCCAAAAGTGTTATTGGATGCGCTGGCAAAACATGCGCTCACTCTCGATAATATTACGTTATTACAGTTACATACTGAAGGTGCTGAGTCCTTAAGTCATCCAAGTTTATTGGGACATTTACGCCACCGTTGTTTTTTCGGTGGTGTGCCTACAAGGCCGTTATTGCAAAGTGGTGATGCCGATTATGTGCCGATTTTCCTCTCGGAAGTGCCCAAACTGTTTCGTAGCGGCGAGCAAAAAATTGATACCGCGATTATTCAAGTATCGCCACCTGATAAACACGGCATGTGTTCCTTAGGCATTTCGGTTGAGGCGACCTTAGCCGCTTGCCAAGTGGCGGGTAAGATTATTGCCCATATCAATCCGCAAATGCCGCGCACCCATGGCGATGGCTTTATCCATATCGATCGTTTTGCCGCAGTGTATGAGCAAAGCGCCAGTTTGCCTATCCATTCCTTTGCCACAGGCGATGCCGTGAGTTTGGCCATAGGTCAGCATGTGGCCGAATTAGTCCGCGATGGAGACTGTTTGCAAATGGGCATTGGCGCCATTCCCGATGCGGTGTTGTCCTGTTTGACTGGCCACAAGGACTTAGGTGTTCACACTGAGTTATTTTCCGACGGGATTTTGCAATTGGTTGAAAAGGGCGTGATTAACAACACTAAAAAACGCTTTTATCCCGGAAAACTGGTTACCGGTTTCGCCCTAGGTAGCCAGAAGTTATACGACTATGTGGATGATAATCCAGCGGTTATCTTTATGGATATCGAGCAAGTCAACGACACGTCTATTATCCGTAAAAACCCCAATGTAATGGCGATTAACTCGGCGTTGCAGGTCGATCTCACCGGGCAAGTGTGTGCCGATTCCATTGGCACTAAGATTTATTCGGGCGTGGGTGGCCAGATGGACTTTATCCGTGGCGCGGGCTTATCTGAAGGCGGCCGCTCTGTGATTGCGCTGCCAAGTACTGCGGCGGGGGGGCGTATTTCTCGTATCGCTAGCGTGTTATCTCCTGGGGCTGGCGTTGTAACTACACGTGCCCATGTGCATTACATAGTGACTGAATATGGCGCAGCTAATCTGAAGGGGCGATCCCTACGTGAAAGGGCGCAGGCCTTGATTAATATCGCCCATCCGGATTTTAGAGAGCAACTGAGTCGCGACGCCTTTGAAGTATGGGGATTAAATTTATAGCTCATAAAATCATGGTGTTATGTTTTAGTTGTGAGTTTGCCATTGAGCAAACGGGTTGATCGTAAAGGTCGGGTTTTCGTAAGTCGTTTAATCGCGGTAAAAGTCATTCGTCCGTCCCGATGTGGTATAAACTCTCGCCCACTTTGGCCGACAAACTTATAGAGAAAGGAGTCAATGATTTAAATGGATGAGATTGAATTAAAAGCATATTTAACAGAGAGGGTGTTATCTTTTTGTACGCGGTGGAACAGTATCGAAAATACCCTCTATACCGAAAGCACTGCCGAATAAGATAAGCTACGGCGGGAATTGCCTACGGCTGAATTCCATTATGCAAAGCGAACCGATTGGTTTGCTTTGCTGAGTGAGCAAATCTCTCCCTTATTTGATGAGTTTTGTACCGATAAGCCCCGTGTTTACGGCGGAAAAGTACGTCATTCCTTCGGCTTTCCCTCAAAGTTTAATGGTGGCGACTATCCTCTTGAGGTGCTAGTCACTTTAAAAAATAAAAGCAGAGCCGAAATCTATATTAAAACCAACACTTACTTCGAAGATGAGTATTTGTTTATTGCCCTTAAAAAAGCCGATGAATGGCGTATCGATAGCTATAAAAACCGCCGCTATGGTAATGAGAAATGGAGCATACAAATCCTTTAATTCAGCTTTATCCGAATGTTTGGAATCAGTAAAAAATAATTAAAATTATTGAGTTGGGTAATGTCGGTTGATTGGAATGATGCACTCATACTCAAAAATATTGTGTAAATGGAACACTTTATGACTTTAGATTACGCACTTATGGCTCGAATCAAAGCCGAGATATTGCGGTTTACAACGGTTGAGGTTGAGCAATTTTTATTCGCTCATCCTGATAAAACCTTTTATGCCTTTGCTTTTGACACCCATGCTGAATACGCAGAATTAAATCTTTGTTTCAATACCGAGGTAGATTTTCAGCAGAGATTAGCCTATTACCAGTCTGGGGAATTCGCTGCGTCATACCAAAGCCCTGAGGCTATTCAAGAGCTTAAATTTAATACTGGCGATTGGGAGTATCAATGCTTTAGTACATGTTACCTGCTTTCTGAGGATGAGTTGCAGGTGATTCAACAGAGCTTACCCGAGGATGACTTTAGTGAGTGGGAGGAGATAGCACGGCAAATACGCGCAGTGTTTACCGAATGTCTAGTGCAGTTTACCCAAACTGAAGTTTATCAAGCGATTCCTAAAACTGATGGTTTTATGGCCTTTAGTATCGACCATGATGAAGATGTTGCTGATATGCTGGCTGCTAGATGTTTATAGTTATTAAACTTAAGTTCTATTAAATCAATGTTTTATATCCATACTTGTCGGCTGTGATGTCCAATTACTCAGATTCTCCGATGGTTCTGTTCATGCCCAACAAGGTTAACAATCATCGCTTAAATATACCCAACATAGGTTGGTTGGATATTGCGAGGGCATTTCAATCTACCTAAGCTATACAAAATAGCCCCGCAGCTTTATTAAATTTAGTTGACTACTACACTCTTCATGGTGAAAATACCGCGTTTTCTTCGTGGTTACTTCGAGATGGTTTTGTATTTTATTGATATAATAGGTTTTTATGTTTGATATTAAATCTCGCTTAGTAAACAAATCGATTGGAGAATGGCATCAATGTATCGCATCCTGAGAAGACATACTTGATGTAGGCGTTGCACCTTGAGGAGCATGTGCTTCGACAATTTTTATCACCTCGCATCCATCAACGCCAAAATACGATAGGTACCTGATTTATGGCTGATATGTTAGCCCAAGCAAAAGCCCGTCAATGTACCATCGCAATCGATGAACTTGTATATGATCCAGCCACTCGCCAATTGAGCAAAAATGCTCAAGAAATTGAATTAGAACCTCGAAGCATAGAACTGCTTGAAGTCTTTTTACAGCAAACAGGTACCCCGATTGCGGCAGAAGACATTATCAGTCGGGTTTGGCAGAGCAATTATATTTCTAAAAATGTCCTGACTAATCGAATTAGTACGCTACGTGCCATTTTTAAAGAGAGCTCGCCAGAACTTGATGCGACAAAATTATTAGTGACTTATCCCAAAAAGGGTTACTACCTCAATGCGACGCGAGTTACTTTAATCGACACCGCTGCTGATCTGATTGCACCATCGAAACCTGTTCAATCAAAGAGAATAATCCATTTGGTTTATATGAGTCTGCTGCTGATTGCGGGCTTTTTTATCTACCAACAGTCGCAAAAATCACCCATAATTGCGCCTGTTAATCCGCTTACCGCAACAACACGACAGGATGCTCATATCACGATTGCTGTGGTTGAATTGGTGCTAAACCGAATTCATGTCACCAATAGTGCTGCTAGTCCTTATGTTACAGCGATCAAAACCGCGCTACTTTCGCAACTCGTCGCTTACCCCTATATCAATGTGCTCAATCAGGATGATCCAACCTATTTTTTAAGCCCGCTCAATGACAATGAATATTGGCCTGGCGATGGCAACACCTTATTTTCGGATTACAAACTTAATTTACGACTCGACAAAGTTCCTACATCCGATCAGCTTACTGCACGGGTAGAACTGGTGTATCACAGCAGCGAAAAGCAAACGTATCGTGGTGAGTATATTCTCTCTACTGGCTCACTCGACCAAGATATACAAAAGATCACTGATGATTTGATTGATTATTTTAAGTTGCCAGTAATAGCCTCTGCCAATACAGAGCAAACTCATGCCTTTATCAATCAAACTTTAGCGCAACAGCTAGATGCTGATAACCCCAGTATGTTTCAGGCCAATTATCTTGCCAGACGACTGTTGCTTGCCCCAGAGCTCAAGTCTGATCAAATACAAACTTGGCTCAATCGTATCGACAAGTTGTTTCCTTTCCCGAGTGAAGAAACTGAAATTTGGCTTGGTCTGCTTGATTTTAGAATTGGAAATCATAAACGCGCACGTGAACGCTTGTTGAAGGGGCACTTCAATAATCAAATCGACAACGCATTTATTTATTTAGTGTTGTCAAATATTGCCCTTAAAGATGATAAACCTGAACTTTTCCGTTATTACTACCTTAAATCATTGGTCTCTTTGTCTTTAGTCGTACCGTCGAAAACGATTTTTGAGCAGTTGTCCCGCGAGAAACTCACGAGTCAATGTTTAGGTGCATGGGGCGAGTTATTCCAAGACAAAGCGCTTACCACTGACATCCATTCTTGGGCAATGTTTGCTAATTATTGTGAAACAGCCGCCCCATATCTTCCTAAAGCCTCAGCAAAAAGGTCGCAATGAAGCGACCTTTAAACTCCAATTAATACTGCTTTGTCAGTAACCCTGAGCCACCGACTGGATGTGCACCAGCAAGGTGATTGATGGCCATAATATCCTCGCCTTTGGCATCCTCAATAAAGCCTATCTTGATAGTTTGATTAGAAATAATTGCACGTACTAACTCTGTACTCGCACCTTGTTTTTGCAGGTATTCCTGACAAGGTACACTTTCTGAGTCATTGATTTTTAAATCAAAATGCATAGTAAGTCCCTGTTTTGCGCTTACCGCTCCCACTGCGATACATTGTGGATTACCTTGCGCATCAGTCATTGATGCAGTCAATTGCACGGGAGCTGAACCATCACGGGTAAACTTGTACATATCATAGTCTAGTGGACTGCCATAAGCAGAGGGCGTTTCCCACTGACTTGGCAGTAAGCTTGTCATCAAGGCCGCGGTTAAAGGTCTTGCTTTGACTTGGATTAATAGTGCCGATAACTGTGGGTTATCGTTAACACGCATCGTAAATCCTTTATCGGTGAACAGCGGTTCGATATTGTCGGCAAATTGATTGGCTTGCAATTGTGCTCTATGAGCATTCGATAGCGGAGTTAACCAAGTATCGCCACGCTCAATACTCGATTGCTCGATAGTACACTTACCTAGTCCATCGCGGTTGCAAAAGTTAACTTTGATATTATTGTCAAATGCGCTTAATTGGTTTGCCTTTGCATTGATGTTATACCAGTCTGCTGTAGTTTTTCCGACTTGTTTTACACTGGCTTGCAACTCTTGCTGAGAAGGATAAAGGTCGAGTGCAAAGCCAACACCTACATATTGACTATAACCGTCGTTACCACGAATAAAATCGCCTTCGTCTTGTGCCAAGCTGAGCAAATAGATCCCTTCAGCATATCTATTTTTGGCTTTAGTGCCGCCATTCTCATCGGGCTTGGGTTTTGTACTGTTGTCTGTGCTTGAACCACCACATCCCATCAACACTGAACTTAACGCAGCAACGAGTAATACACAACGCAACATAAAGCACCCTTAACAATAATGGCTAAGCTAGCCTTAACTTCAATTAAGTAACGACAATCGTTACAACTGCGGCGTAATTTAGGTATCGGTATAAAGGAGGTCAAAAAACAAAAGTGAATTAAATAATAATTTAATCTTAATTTTTATTTAATTTATTGATTTTTAATAGTAAAAGTCGATTTTGAACAGGTGTGATTTTGCAATGATGTGCTCGTGATATCGATACTTCTCTATACAACGGATGCCGCTATCACGCTCATAGCAGCATTTTTATGGTGGGTCACGGGATTGACTGCGCCTCATCAGCTTGGCTTATCGATAGCAATTGCAGCATTTATCCAATAGCAATGAAGCCATCGTTCGAAGCGTAAGGTTAATATTGGGGAATGCCTGAAAGCGTGAGACCAGCTATTTGCGCTAGGATTTCCCCATGCATTCTGCTAACAGTTTGACGAAAAAGTCACTGCCTTTGCGCTCGCAAAAAGCGATATTGCGCTCAGGGATGGATTCGGGATCGGTATAGCTGGCTAAGGCTAGCTCCATACTGGCCTCGCGGATAACATGCAGTGTCGGGTAGGGGGCGCGGTTGGTAAAATTTGCCGCCGAGTCTTGGGGTTCACCCTCGAAACAATAATCGGGATGAAAGTGCGCAAGTTGATAAACGCCTTCATAGTCGTTATCGAATAATTCGTCATTCGCCATATCGACGAGGTCGAGATAGGCATAAAAGCCTTCAAACCCCCGCGGTAGAATAAACAGCGAGGTTTCGTGCTCTGGGTGTGTATCAAGATATTGGCATTCTTCAATCAATGCCTTAAGCACTTGTTTAACTTTGGTTTGTTCCACTACGAGATAGCGAATACTGCCACGCTCAACTTCGCGTCTGGCGAAGGGGCAAATATTGTATTTCATGATCACTTTTTTCACCCAGTTATCGGTTTGTTGAGTGATCAGATCTATCTCATTCATGCTAATGCTTAACTCGTGTTGACCAAAATTAGGGGGTGATCATAGGGATGATAGACGCCACAAGCAAGACAGCCATAGTGATATTGAAGATCTTCTGCTGGCGTTCATTTTTCAAAATACGTTTAAGCGCCACACCAAACCCAAGCCAAACAACGGCGCAGGGAAAGGCCACACATAAAAACACCGTGGCAATGGTGACAACTTGGGGCGTGAGATCCTGTTGTACTGAGGTGAAAGTGGCTATCGCGCCCACCGCCATAATCCAACCTTTAGGGTTAACCCATTGAAATGCGGCGGCTTGCAAAAAGCTAAAGGGCTTAGCGATACTCTTGCCCTCCATTTTGCTACTGCTATTGGCAATTAACCAAGAAAGATACAAAAGATAAATAATCCCAATTACTTTAATGACTTGGTGAATAATGGGATAAGCTTGGAATACCGCGCTTAGCCCTAAGCCGATTGCGAGGATCATGGTTGGGAAGCCAAGGCTAATACCCATCAGGTGCGGAATACTGCGTTTGACACCAAAGTTTACTCCTGAAGTCATCAACATAATATTGTTAGGCCCTGGGGTGATCCCCGATGAAAAGGCAAACAACGCGATAGCGAGTATTAACTCCATAGATAGATCCCACACACTTTTATTGTCATTTTGGGTATTGTGTTAGGGGTATTCCCCTCAAATTTCGCGCCGTTTTTGTGGCTTGCACGGACACTAGGCGAGGCATTCTAGCGGGTAAATTGGGCTGCGCCTATACGCCGGACAGGTTTTATAACGTAACAAATCATAACCATATAGTGAATGCCAAGGCATGAGTGCAATGTAGAGGCAGTTCTTGCCGAACATCCTAATTTAACATTATGATGAATATCGACTTTCAGTCTTGAAAATAGCAACTATCCTTAAGCTGTCAAAAATTGCAATAAGGGAATAAGCATGTATTTATTACAAATAATCAGGCGCTTACTGACAATCGTTATGTTGAGTATGCTAGGCCTTACAGCCTGTGTCAGTGTTAATGATGAGTCGCAGGTGCTACGCACAACGATGGTCACCTCGGGGGATTTGAGTCAATTACCGCCCCGTGCTATGACCTACACTTGGCATCCAACAGTACAGAAGATCTTTGTTGATGACAGGCTCAATCAACAGCAAGTCCTACAACATATGCAAGAGACGCTTAAAAAAGTACTGCTGACTAAGGGCTATCGCTGGGTTGAAGATCCGCAATTAGCGGATTTTCAAGTGGGTTTTGGGGTTGTGATGGGCACGCAAATATCGGATGAGCAGATATTAGCCGTGGCTGGTTTAGTGCCGGGGCTATCGAACCAAGGCGTTGATCCTAAAAAATACGATAAAGGTTCCGTGCTGATTAGCTTTTTTAAACCGACAGGAATAGTCGGTCAGCCTTATGAGATGGTATGGCGAGTTCTTGCCCAAGGATTTGCCAATATTAAGGATATGGATGAAGTGAGAGCCCGCTTCGATGTGTTAATCGATGAAATGCTGTTATCGCTACCCGTCACCCAAGCGGTGAAATAGGGGCTATAAGCCCATATCCCTAGTTAATGCTCTGGACTAGGGATATGGGTATCGTAGACATGAAAAATGAGGTCTTCTTGATTGGTATCGATGTAAGTGTGTTGATAGCTGTCAGAGACACCAACACACTCAATTGACATAAAGTTTTTAGCCAGTTAACGTCACGCTCACTTCATAGGCGGTAAATTTACGGATATTAATTACGCCGGTATCAAAGAGTAAATATTGGCCCTTAATGCCCTGCAAAATCCCGCTGACCACGGCTTCTTTATCAAAGTTATGCGAGGTGATTTTTTTCGGGAATACCTCAATTGGATAATGAATCGTTTGAATATTTTCCTGCAGTCGCTCAATGCTGTAATTGCCTTTTTGCATACCAATTTCATGCAGCTTGGCTTCGATGTGTGGGATAAGCTCTGCTGCCTTAGCCTGTAGGTCGATATCGTCCGCATGTCCTTTCAGCATGGCTTGCCAGTGGGTTTTATCGTTGATGAGCTTGGCTAATTCCACTTCTACTAAACCCGATATTTGTCGTGTCGCTACTTTAAAAATCGGTAAACCTTGAGTTGCACCCTGATCTATCCAGCGGGAGGGCAATTGTGTGTGGCGGGTGATGCCGACTTTGATACCTGAGGTATTTGATAGATATACATAATGCGGCACAAAACAATGGCTTTGTGCCCACTCTGGCTCGCGGCAGGTGCCTTGATCAAAGTGGCAGGTTTCGGGCTTCATGATGCACATATCGCAGCTGGCGAGCTTTTGCATACACACAAAGCAATGGCCCTGGGAATAGCTTTTTTTGGTCTTTTTGCCGCAGTTACAGCAGAAAATATTACCCGTATGAGTAAGGGTTAGCGGCTGGCCAATCAAGGGATTCAGTGGCAGTAATTCTTCACCAACCACCAGTTGATATTGTACTTGCTGCGCTTCATCTAAGTGTGCGCGCAGTTTTTTTAGCGTTCCTAACATGGGTGTTCCTAGGACGTGTTGACGTTTCAGGGTTATTTTTGCAGCAGTTTGGCTGGCGTTTATGCAAGGCAAAGTCCGTGCTGTGTAGTTATTCTACATAAACGGACGATAACGCAGCAGAAACGTCAGCCAAATGCTGCCCGAAGGGTTCGTCTGGCAAGCCCGTGCTCTTACTTTCGGTCATAAGAGCAGCTCGTCATTTGAGTAGAATAACTACACATCATTCCTCGTTTCGCGAGCACGAGCTTGCCAGAACGAACAAAATTTAATCTCGAAACGTCAACACGCCCTAGTGTTTACTATGTCACTGTCTAGCGGGAAGATTAGGTTGTGGCCTCAAAATGTGGGCATGGGATTATAGTTTTTTCTTTTTGCGTAACCATTTGTAAATTAAAGTAACTATGCCAGAGACCAGTAACACAATCGGTAAGTACACAATAATGCTCATAAACTGAGTTTGATATTCGTTAGCGAGTTTACTGTGGCTAATCACATAGCCAAAACCGACCAAAGGAGTAATCCACATCACAGAGCTGATGAAGTTTATCACTAAAAAACGGCTCCATGAGACGCCAGTTGCACCAATAATATAGGGGTAAATTGTGCGTACAAACGGTATATAACGCGCGACGAGCAAAGTTAGTATTCCATATTTATCAATTAGATAAAGTGCTTTTTTCTGATGTTTGTCATCTATATGCGACAGTAGTCTGTGGTACATTTGTGTATGTCCAAGGAAATAGCCCTGCAAGTAGCCTATTGCTGTACCAATAAATGTCGCCACCATTAACAGTGGTACTATCCCCATGTGAAGAACATCTTGATATATCAATACTCCGGTGAGTATGAGTAGGGTATCTCCGGGTAAAAAAGCGGTCGGGATGAAGCCATTTTCCATCACTAAGAAGCATAAAATCACCCCGCTGACCATTAACGTCACATTTGGGTTTGATAATACCGCTAAATCATTATGGATCATGGCTTGCGCGAGTTGATATAACTGATCCATACGCACTACTCCTTGGGATAGGTGATTGAAATGGAGGATATAGCGCTATTGTCGTTTGAAACGGTGTGCTCCGAACACTAAATTTGCTATGCCCTTTGGCAGGTTGAAGTTTATCAAAGGATCCTGATTAGGAAAGAGATGACTTCATTAAACTTTGTTGATTTTGCTGCTAAAATGCTCAATGAGTGGTTGATTACTTTAGTTTTATCTTAAGACGTCTCAGTTCATCCCCCTGTTATACCGTGATCGTAAGCCTTAAAAAGTGGTTTTAAAGTGTTTATCTAGCATGTTTAAAAGCATATCACCATCAATATAGCATGTTAGGCGTAGCAACTTTTCCTTATTACCAATCCCATGACGTTGTTTAGCTTGCAACTAGCGGGTTAATTTATCTAATACTAAATCATCGCCTAGGGCATAAAGTGATTGCACCAGTTGCTCCTCTTGGGCAAGTTCGGTTAAGCCTAACCCTATGGTGGCTCGAAAGAGCGCAATACCTGTGTGGCCTGCGGTTTCAAATTGGCTGCTAAATTGCTCGATATTGATGCCAAGGGCGGTGATCCGATTGGAGATATCCAGCACCAGCCCTGGTCTATCGTAGGAGACCAAGCTGTAGCTGAGTCGCCTAATGGGTTTGAGTGCAACCGAAGTTTTAGCATAGGTGAGTGTGAGGCCGTCGATACACTCTAACGCTTCAATCAGCTCATCTATGCGCATAGATGGCACTTCGAGTAACAATATAGCGGCAAAAATACCATCAATATGGCGTAGCTCTGAATCTAACCAGTTGCCGCCATGGCGACTCACAGCATGGGCAATCTGCTCCACTAATCCTTTTCTATCAGGTGCTTGCAGTGTGATTAAGTATCGTAGCATGGCGACTGACTCCTATTTTTTGTAAAAGGCACCTGTTTTACAACTGGGTGTAACACAACTGTCATCTTTGCGTCATATAATTCATCGCACTTAGAATGAAGGGTGTTGTTATTGCTCAGTTTACGCTCGAACAGTGTAAGCATAGCATTTCGCAATTCCTAGCGAAAAAACTCACAGGCTTTAATAATAGAGGTTCTTAATGGAAAGTCAGGTCATTCAACCTGGTTCTGCGGCGCACAGTATGCTGAAAGGCGGACGTTCAAGTCGCAGAGCATTTAAGGATAAAGCGGCTCAAATTGGGGTCACGATTGGCGGCACTATGGTGTTTGTCGCCTTATTGTTGATCTTCTTCTATTTGCTGTACGTGATTAAACCCATTTTCGACAGCGCAGATGTGACTCCAGTAAAAAGCGTGAGTTATCAACATGCTGAAGTCGCGACCCTGATGGTCGGTGCCGATGAGCAAAATGAGGTAATGTACCGTGTGGCCGCTGATGGCCAAGTGGATTTTTATATCGTTGCCGATGGCAGCTTACTTTCTAGTTTTACCCCGCCATTGCCAGCAGGTGTGAGCGTGACCAGCGCCGCGGTTGCTGCGCCGAGTGAGCAACGCTTTGCACTTGGTTTGAGTAATGGCCAAGCCCTTATTGTGGGGATTGAGTTTGGCTTAAGCTATCCCAACGACAAACGTCTGATCACCCCTAAATTACGTTACAGTGCAGGTGAAACACCGATCACAATTGATGAGTCTGGTAGCGCAATCCACCATTTAGCCTTTAGCTTTAGCAACGATAAAATCACTTTTGCCTACCAGGATAACAATGACACATGGCGTTTAAGCCGTCTCGAAGGTCAAGAAAACATGATGACCGAAGAGATTGAGTGGACAACAACAAGTTCGCTGATCCCCGATGCGCCTAAAAAAGCCGCGCACCAATTGATGACGCCAGATCAACGTCAACTGATGCTGCAGATGGGCAACAAGGTGTTTATCTACAATATTCGTGATGCTGAGAACGTTGATTTAATTCAAGTTATCGACGCTGAAAAGGACAAGTCTAAGGTGAACAATATTGCCTTACTTGCCGGTGCGAGCTCGATTCTCGTTAGTTATGACACAGGCGTGGTCACGCAATACTTCCAAGTGAATGGTCCTAAAGGCCGTTTATACCAAGAGATCCGTGAGTTTAGCGATTTAGCGCCTGTCGCCTCCATTGCTGCTGAGTTTTACCGCAAAAGTTTCGCCGTGGTCAGTCCCGAGGGCGAGTTATCGCTGCTATACACCACCAGTGAACGCGAATTGTTTGATAAAACCTTTGACCTTAAAAACCCCGGAGCCATAGGCTTTAGCCCTCGCTCTAATAGCTTAGTGGTTGAAGCAAACAATAAACTCAATATCTTCCAAGTCGAAAACTCCCACCCCGAAGTGTCTTGGAGTGCGTTATGGAACAAGGTGTGGTACGAAGGTTATCCTGAACCTCAGTTTGTATGGCAATCAACCTCAGGTAGTGATGACTTTGAGGCCAAATTAAGCTTGATGCCATTGGCCTTTGGCACCATGAAGGCAGCGTTTTATGCCATGCTGTTTGCTGTGCCATTGTCGATTGCTGGGGCGATTTATACTGCTTACTTTATGTCGCCAAAGGTACGCGGCATAGTGAAGCCGACCATTGAGATTATGGAAGCCTTACCCACGGTTATCTTGGGTTTCCTCGCGGGTCTGTGGCTAGCGCCACTGGTTGAGGAGCATTTGCCAGGCTTATTAATCTTATTGATTTTATTACCAACGGCCATTTTAGTATCGGCCTATTCTTGGAGCAAATTACCCGGCAAGTGGAAACAGCGTTTGCCTGAAGTGTATCAGGAATTGATGTTGATCCCTGTGATTTGCTTTGTGGGTTGGTTCTCTTTTGCCATCAGCCCAATGATTGAAGTTGCGCTGTTTGATGGTAACACTCGCCAATTTATCACTAACGAATTAGGCATCACCTTCGATCAACGTAACGCGCTGGTTGTGGGGATCGCCATGGGCTTTGCGGTTATCCCTAATATCTTCTCCATTGCCGAAGATGCGATTTTCTCGGTGCCGCGCCATCTCTCTAATGGTAGTTTAGCCCTTGGCGCGACGCCTTGGCAGACCCTGACCCGGGTTGTGCTGTTGACCGCAAGCCCTGGGATTTTTTCTGCGATTATGATTGGCCTTGGCCGCGCAGTGGGTGAAACCATGATTGTACTTATGGCAACCGGTAACACCGCCATCATGGAGTGGAGTGTGTTTGAAGGCATGCGGACGCTGGCTGCGAACATTGCGGTGGAAATGCCCGAATCGGCGATTGGTAGCTCCCATTATCGCGTGTTATTCCTCGCCGCATTTGTGCTGTTCGTGTTTACCTTCATCTTTAACACGATTGCCGAAGTGGTCCGTCAGCGTTTGCGTGATCGCTATAGCTCGCTGTAAGGGAGATTTCATAATGATACTAAATACTATTTCGCCAGTGACCTTGAGAGGTTTGTGCAATGGGTAAGTGGGTAAAATCAGGCTCGCCATGGATTTGGATGACAGGCGGCGCGGTGAGCATCAGTTTGATTGCCGTATTAGGCTTATTACTGCTGATTGCATGGCGCGGATTAAGTTACTTTTGGCCTACGACAATTTATCAATGGGAACTTGAAGACAGCTCGGGTGTACGTTCAACCTTAATCGGTGAAATCTACGATAGGGAAGAAGTGCCTACCGAACGCTTAATTGCCGCAGGTCAAGTGTTTAAAAAGGATCCCGGTGAGTTTGTCACCCGTTATCTGGTTAAAACCGGTAACCGCGAGTTTGTCGGTCTAGATTTCCGTTGGATTTTGGCTACCGATATCGTGAGCCGCTCAGAGCCGAGTGAGGTTGCAAAGCTTGAGCGCGCGAAAAACGGCAACTTTTACGGTTACCCCGTGGCGGTGATTGAAAACGGCAAGCGCCTTGAGTTAGCCAACGATGTGATTGAAGCCTCGTTAATGGAGCATATTGACCGGGCGGTGGCGTTATCCGATAAGGCCCTTAAACTGCAAAAGCAAGATATTGGTGCTATTAACTATGAGATAGAGCGCCTGCGCTTAAAAGAGCGTGGTTACGAGTTAGATGGTGAGCTCACCGAAAGCCTAAAGGCCGAGTTTGCTGCCGCCAAAGCAGCCTTACACCAAGACTACCTAGTGCTGGAAAAAGAGCTGTTTGCCCTGCGCGAGCAAGCGGCGCGCGACTCGGTCATCGTGCGTGATATGCGCGGCGTCGAGGTCGAACTTAAACTGGATGCGGTGCTCGATGTCACCTATGTCAACCACTTAAGCTTGATAAGCAAAGTGAAGCACTGGTTTGTGAGTATGGGGCGCTTCCTATGGGATGATCCCAGAGAAGCCAATACCGAGGGCGGGGTGTTCCCAGCAATTTTTGGTACGGTATTCATGGTGTTAGTCATGGCGGTTATCGTGACGCCATTTGGGGTGATCGCGGCGATTTACATGCACGAATACGCCAAAAAAGGCCCTATCACTAAAATTATCCGTATCGCGGTGATCAACCTTGCCGGCGTGCCCTCCATTGTGTACGGCGTATTTGGCTTAGGCTTCTTCGTGTATATGATGGGTGGCACCATCGACCAACTCTTTTATGCCGAAGCCTTACCCGCACCCACCTTTGGCTCGCCGGGGGTGATTTGGTCGGCGTTAACCTTAGCGATTTTGACTCTGCCTGTGGTTATTGTCTCTACTGAAGAGGGCTTAAGTCGGATCCCAAGCGCGGTGCGCCAGGGCAGCTTAGCCTTAGGGGCAACCAAGGCTGAAACCCTGTGGCGGATTGTGATCCCAATGGCAAGCCCAGCGATTATGACAGGCTTGATTTTAGCTGTGGCCCGCGCCGCGGGTGAAGTGGCACCGTTAATGTTGGTGGGTGTGGTGAAATTAGCACCGACACTGCCATTAGACTTTAACTTCCCGTTTGTGCATTTAGAACGTAAATTCATGCACTTAGGGTTCCATATTTATGATGTGGGCTTCCAGAGTCCTAACGTTGAAGCGGCACGTCCTCTGGTATACGCCACCTCCTTTTTGCTGGTAACAGTGATTATGGCACTGAACTTAACCGCGATTAGTGTGCGTAACCACTTACGTGAAAAATATCGTTCGCTTGAGCATTAATCAGCGATTATCCTGAAAGTATTAGGACTGAATATGATTTCTATAGATTCGACAGCCATGAAAACCAATAGTTTTGACTTAGCAAATTTGAGCCAGGACGATACCGCACTGGAGATCCGCAACTTAGACCTACGCTATGGCGACAAGCAAGCGTTGTTTAATGTGTCGATGAAGATCCCAAAAAAGCAAGTGACCGCCTTTATCGGCCCTAGCGGTTGCGGTAAATCTACTCTGCTGCGTTGCATTAACCGTATGAATGATCTGGTGGATAACTGCCATATCGATGGCGAAATTTTGCTGCACGGTCAGAATATTTATGACAAGAGAATTGACGTAGCTGCACTGCGCCGCAACGTGGGCATGGTGTTCCAGCGTCCAAACCCGTTCCCTAAGTCAATTTACGAAAACGTAGTGTACGGCCTGCGCCTGCAGGGTATTAACAACCGCCGTGAGCTTGATGAAGCGGCTGAACGCTCACTGCGCGGCGCGGCGATTTGGGATGAGGTTAAAGACCGTCTGCACGATAACGCCTTTGGCTTATCCGGTGGTCAGCAGCAACGTCTGGTCATCGCCCGTGCGATTGCTATCGAGCCAGAAGTATTACTGCTCGACGAACCGACCTCTGCCCTTGACCCGATTTCAACCTTAACCATCGAAGAGTTGATAACCGAGCTAAAAACCAAGTACACAGTGGTTATCGTAACTCACAACATGCAACAGGCGGCGCGGGTATCGGATCAAACCGCCTTTATGTATATGGGTGAATTGGTGGAATATGCTGATACCAATACCATTTTTACTACGCCGAAAAAACGTAAAACCGAAGATTACATTACCGGACGTTACGGTTAATCACCTTGCGATTGGCTGCGGTGAAATGATTGATGGACGATTAACCACATAAGTGCCACCGCCTAGAAATGAGAGTTAAACATTGCAAACTTCACCTAGGCGTTGATACAGTTGAGTAAAAGGTTGGCCAAATGGAAAATATGAATTTAAACAAACATATCTCTGGGCAATTTAACGCCGAGTTAGAAGATATTCGTAATCGCGTACTCGCCATGGGTGGCTTGGTTGAGCGCCAGTTAGAGCAGGCTATTGATGCGTTAAGTACTTTAGATGCTGAATTAGCACAAAAGGTGATCTTAGGTGACCATAAAGTCAACGGGATGGAAGTCTCGATTGACGAAGAATGCACCCGCATTATCGCCAAGCGCCAGCCCGCCGCGAGCGACTTGCGGATGATCATTGCAATTTCAAAATCCATTGCTGATCTTGAGCGCATCGGTGACGCCTGTGTACGTATTGCCAAAGCGGCATTAGATAAGCGTTTGAATAATCAGCAGCCGCTATTAGTCAGCATTGAAAACATGGGCCGCCATGCGATTCGTATGCTGCACGCAACGCTCGATGCTTTAGCGCGTATGGATGCTGAGTCCGCGCTGGAACTGCATAAGGAAGACGCCAAACTCGACCGTGAGTACGAAGGCATTATCCGCCAGTTAATGACTTATATGATGGAAGATCCACGTTCAATCCCCGACGTATTAGACGTACTTTGGGCCGCGCGCGCCGTTGAACGTGTAGGCGATCGTTGTAAAAATATCTGTGAATACATAATTTACTATGTGAAAGGGAAAGACGTTCGCCATACTTCCTACGAAGATATGGAAAAGGATATGAAGAACTAAACGCCTTTTATCACACGGCGTTATCCACAAACGCTCTGCCTAAGCGCAGAGCGTTTTTGTTTTGTGTTTAACTGGTTGATGGCCATAGACGGTAAGAAGGTTGGCGAGGTTGTTTGCTATGAGGATGGACGAGCCATGGTATTTGCTCAACGACACGCAGCAAGTCCTTCCGTGGATGCTCGACCGCCCCGTCCTTGAGGCGGACGGTCGTCTCGCTAATCACCATGGCTCACCTGTTTAGCATTGTCGTAGCCTGTAGACTTACTAATCTTACTTAGCACGCTTTGGGACATTTTCGCGTTAGACTTTTAGCTCGGATTAGTGAATTTCGGATAAAAAAATATATATAGCGATAACCCACGCCTAAACGGCAGCAACTTGTTGCGAGTCCAGCGGCCGCAGGCCACGATGTTTAAGGCGCTTGTTATAAACCATGAATACTCTGCCTTAGTCTTGTATAGCTTTGGCCTAATACTGCAAGATTTTTTGTGAAATCGCTCGAGTTAAACCCATAAATCCCATTCCATTCTAAACCTGGTTTATTAACTGGATAACGAAATATCACACTGGCTTGTGGTGATTTTAATGCCTTAGCTTTACTAATTTCGTCATCGGAGTAGCCCAAATATTCCGTCACAAAAAGACAATCAAATTTGAATTCATTCTCTGGGAAAACAGTACTGTATTGAGCAAATAAGTCGTCAATCTTGTGACTTAGCGAATGTTTGCTCCCCCTTGAAATTAGCGCACCTTTGAGGAACAGCTCCACAGAGTGAGCCGCCAACATCAACGCAACACTCGCATTTGGCCAAGTATCTTCAGAAGTATTGCTTTGCATCCGTGCACAGACCTCAAGACTTGCAGCTAGGTATGCGTCAGCGAAGTCGAAATATCTCGTTGACTCATCTTGGTGTAAATCTTCCCAGTTACCGATCATCTCGAATTAATCCAGCCACCCATTTTAGATCAACAACATAATGCACTTTCCGTTTACCTACAACTTGTAAAAGTTAACTTTGTTTAAAAAAGAACCATCAAAGTCGCAGGGACAGCGTCTGAGGCAATAAATTACGCTAATCCCTTAAAAAATGGAGCATTTCAGACGAGGTAAGTCATCCCTTAGTGCTTCGGATGTGTTCTGGATGGGGCTTTTGAAGTGATATAAGCAGTTGTTAGTTACTGTTAAAGTGCTGGCAGCTTGACGCAAAGTGCCGTCGTCGCTTTTCGAGATGCTCGCAGTAATCGCTCAGTTCTTGCAAGGTTCCTACAGGACCGTGAAATAGCTTGCCAAACTCGGTAGTCAGCTTGAGCCAATTGTCATGGGGGATATTTAATCTGTTCAGTATCTTGCTGCTATTTTCACTGATTGCACCCCGTTTATCATTACGAATAATTCGGCCTGTATCATCCACCAAATGAAGGTAATCCGTTAATGAAAACGCAATGCCATTGGGTTGGTTATCGTGCTCGTTGCCAATAAACAAATAAATCTGGCCACCGATTTTAAATCAACAACATAATGCACTTTCGGTTTGTCTACAACTTTCCCGAGTTAAAATGGTTTAAATAAGGACCATTAATAGTCACAGGGACTACATTTAAGAGAATAAATTGCGCTAATTCCTTCAAAAATAGTGTATTTCAGTCGAGCGATATCGTCCCATAGTGTTTGGGGCGTGCTAGGTAAGGATTGCTTTCGAAGTGATAATTTATGTTGTCAGTTGCTGTGAAAATGCTGACAGCTTGCTGCAGAATGCCGTCGTCGCTTTTCGAGATGTTCGCAGTATCGCTCACTCTTGCAATGTGCCCACTGGGTCATGAAATAGCTTGCCAAACACGGTGGTCAGTTTAAGCCAATTGTCATGGGTTATAAATCCGTCCATATATTCTTTAATAAATATGACTATCGACTTGTTTTAGACTCGCTAAGCAGGAAAAACCGCTATAGCAGTGAGCACCAGTGCGAGTGGTATCAGCGTGATGATGGCTAGGGTGCCTAAGCAACCTGATAACTGCTTTTGTCGTGCTAAATTTTCGGCTTCACTCATTTGTTTAACTGCCTGCTCTACATCTGCTTTTCGTTTTTCGAGTAACTCTGCCGAGGCGACAACCAGTTCTTGGGCGTCAGCGGGAACTTTCTCGGTTACGAGGGCGAGTTCACCTTTGAAGGCGTGTACCGTATAGCGATAATTACCTTTTGAGAAAGTGTCTTTCTCAAAACTGACATTAAGTACTGCATTGCATCCACAATGCTTTGCAAGCTGTTCTAAATGACGTCTTCCTTCGCTGGGGTCTTTAAAAAAACGGGTTGCAATAGGAAAACTTGCTATCACTGTGCCGTTTTTAGGGCGATTGTCTCTAGTGGTAAAAAAGTCAACTAATCGCTCCCTGATAAAGACTTCGGGCAAACTGATCGCTTTGGCGGCTAGGCCTTTAGGTGTGGGCGTGGGATCAAAATGGACCATACTGCCTTTGACTAACTTGCCTTCATCTTTCTTGTCTAATAGCTCAGAAAAATGCAAAAAATAGCTTTCACCATCATCACCTTGGATAAACCCATACTTTTTAGCGGCAAGGTATGAGACAACTTTTCCTTTCAAAACATTAGCCTATATAGTTACTTGCCTAGCGTTATAAATGAAAAATATTATAAATCAGATCGATAATCAGATAAACGATCTGAATTTATCTGCAACACGGCACATAGACCATTTCTTCTAATCTTGGATCGTCATAGGAATCGGCGTGGGAAAGGTGTCCATCAAAAGCCCCAATTTTATTGATGGTTAATCCTTGTTTAAACACGATTTGTAAACCGTGCTCGGGCTCCCAATCACAGTGGCAAGTAATGGAGATATACACGGCGTTATCCCCATGGGCGCGGCGTGACACCATTAATTCGTCGCCAAACTCAATATGGCGCCATACTTGGTTTGGGCTAGGAATATCAATATATTCTTCGCTCGCAGGCGTAATATATGCGCAGCAATCTTGATAATATTGGTAAATCGCGTCCTGAGCTTGCTCGAGTGCGGTATGGTCTAGGGCGAGAAAATGTTGCACCGCAGTATGAAAATCCTCCACCTGTGGGTCAGTTTCGTACTCTTCTAAGATAAACTCAAATTTACCGCTTAGCGCATTGATCTCAATGGGTTGGCTTTTAAGCCAGCCATCATAGGGATCAATTTCGAGCAAACCTAGGATGGGTATTGTTATCATCTTATCATTCCGTTCATTGTTGACTTTATTGGCTAGCTGTTGCTGGTGATTGTCGATGTAAAACAATAGTCTATAGTATTTCTATTCTGAGATAAGGTTATTTGTGCCGATTAAATATGGTTGGATTAGGCGCTACTGCGTGCAGGCCGGCAGATATTCGGATAGTTCTAATAGATTCAAATCGGGGTCGCGGATATAGACGGAGTTAATCCGGCCGGTGGCGCCTGTGCGTAAGACTGGGCCTTCAATAATTTCAACCTCAAGGGCGTTTAAGTGGCTGATCACTTCTTCAATGTTATGGCTAACTACAAAGCAAAGATCGGCACTGCCGGGCGTAGCAAGGTTGGCCTTAGGTTCAAATTCGGCGCCTGCTTGGTGAAGATTGATTTTTTGATCGCCAAAACTTAAGGCGATACGCCCCTGACCAAATACCGACTTTTTCATCCCTAGCACGCATTGATAAAAACCGACACTGGTCTCGATATCTTTCACGGTTAACACTAAATGGTCTAGACGGGTCACGCGCATATTCTCTCCCTCGATGCCGTAGCGATTTGTTATTAGGGCGTGTTGACGTTTCAGGGTTATTTTTGCAGCAATTTGGCTGGCTTTTAGGCAAGGCAAAGTCCGTGCAGTGTAGTTATTCTACATAAACGGACGATAACGCAGCAGAAAAGCCAGCCAAATGCTGCCCGAAGGGTTCGTCTGGCAAGCCCTTGCTCTTACTTTCTGTCATAAGAGCCGCTCGTCATTTGAGTAGAATAACTACACATCATTCCTCGTTTCGCCAGCACGTACTTGCCAGAACGAACAAAATCTAATCTCGAAACGTCAACACACCCTAATGTTATCTGCGCCTTACCTTACATCAAGTGCTGGTACAAAAGTGACGCTGTGGTAGCATTTAACGCGCTTTTTTTGCGTAAATATTTTATGCCTTTTTTTATCCCATTGGATTTGATGAGATTGTAATGAAGAAAACCTTAGCCCGTGGCTTAATGAATCTACTCCCTATGGCCTTAAGCCTGTGGTTGTTTTGGTCATTGTTTGTATCTTTGGATGGTTTAGGGATTTTTATTTTAGCGTTGGTAGGGATTAACCAACATTTTGTTGGCGCGGGCTTTCTCTTAGTCGTTGCTATTGTCTTTGCGGTGGGTTTGTTGTTTTCAGTGAGCCCGATTGTCTGGCTCTATGGCTGGATTGAACGCCAGTTAATGCGGTTTCCGCTGTTTAAATCTGTTTATGGCAGTATCCGTGATATTGCTTCCTTAATGAATCGCGAGGGCAAACCCAATACTCAGCAAACCGTGTTGGTGAAACAGGCCAATGGTGGTTATGTGGTGGGCTTTATTATGACGGATACGCCGCCACAGCCGTTGCTCGATGCGCTGCCTGAGGGAGATTGGGTGCCGGTATTATTCCAATTAAGTTATCAAATGGCGGGTGTAACGAGCCTCGTTAAACGGGATGATTTGATTTTAGTGGACTGGTCATTTGAAGAGGCGATGCGGTTTAATTTAACGGCGGGGATTTCGCAAACGCCCAGTTCATCGGTAGTGAAAACTAAAAGCTAATTAAGGTTGTTTTAGCTTTTAACGTTAAATTTGCTTGTTTTTTTGATGGGTTATATCGAAGTGTTATTGGCGGATGTGGTTACCCAATACGAGAAATTTCTACACTATTTGTATCTGTCTAATGCTGACCAAGGGCACGTCGCCTAAACGCTTTTGACGGGAAGAATATTGCCCCAAGCGATAAGTCGGATTATCCTTGGGGCAATTTTGTAGGGGCAATCAGTTAGGTGTGAGCATGTCAGCAAATCAAGGTCAGAGTAAGTTAGATCAAGTCTTAGCCCAAGAGCGCGAATACCGCGCTAAACGTGAGGGTGGCTACCGCGAGCAGGCGCTTAAATTGTATCCTTGGATTTGTGGCCGTTGTACCCGCGAATTTACCCCAAAAAACTTAAGTGAGCTGACCGTTCACCATAGAGATCATAACCACGATAACAACCCGTCCGATGGCTCCAATTGGGAGTTATTGTGCCTTTACTGCCATGATAATGAGCATTCACGATTTGAAGAGCTGATCCGCTATGGCAACACTACTGAAACCAAACAAGCGGCAGCGACCTACAATCCCTTTGCGGATTTAAAAGCGATGATGAAAAAATAGCAATAAACGTTAAAGGCCTGACATTGTCAGGCTTTTTGCGCTAAACGCGCCTCGGCTTCGAGCCATTTGGCGCGGCTGAGGATCTGTTTATTGTCATCGCCGTCGAAATGGGCTTTGCGCGCCGCGAGTTGCTCGATGATGGCGGCTTGCTCGGCATCACTGGTATCGCGCCAAGCGACGATTTCATCAATATGGCGAAAACAGCCCATGCAATAATCTTCATCATTTAAGCCGCAGCGGGCAACACAGGGGGAACGCATAGTCATCCTCTAAAACCGTGTTTTTAATATGGCGCTCAATGGTTAAGGTGAGTTATCAGCTTAATGGGCACTCGGGTCAAGGCACAAATTGCACCGATAGTAGCAGCTTTAAGCACCATTTTGGCAGTGATATTAGACTGATATTAGCAAAGCCTTAATCGTTTAGGCTCAAGGCCATGGTGTGTTCAGCTTGAGCGGTTCTCAAAGTGAATCGATTCCTAGGGCGTGTTAGCAAAGGTGAGTGGTAAAAATCAGCGTGAATCAAATTAACGATCACAATCTAGATAGACTGGCAGCGCAATTTATCCAATTAGATAAATTACTTGAGCAGGGCCTAGCCCTGTGGCAAGTGCGCGCCTTTGAGGCGAAAACACTGCCTTGGCAGGCGCAATTTCCGACCTTAGCGACAACCCTTTGGGCGCTCGATGATGCCGTGCTCGATGCCTTGGATGCCGAGCAATCGGCTTTAGTTGATGCATTAGTGCCCGCACTCAAGCAGGATCTTACCGCGTTAGGACTCGAGTGGGATCTGGCTTTACTCACATCGTCCTTTGCTGAGCTCTCGATGGGCTCTGACATTCGCGCTGATATTGACTCTGACGATATTGGCTCTGACCATATTGACTCTTACAATATTGACTCTGGCCATATTGAAACCGCCGCAGACAGTGCAACTGATACCGCCACTTCACCTCATATTGAGTTTGCCGAGCTGGCTCACTTTAGCGCTCATATTAAAGGCCGTAAGTGGGAACAAATTACCGCCTTTGTGCAGCATTTACCCGATGAGGGATTACCGGTGCTGGAGTGGTGTGCGGGCAAAGGCCATTTAGGCCGCTTAATAGCCAAAGCCCGTGGTGTGGATGTGCTGAGCCTTGAGTGGCAGACGGCGCTCTGTGAAGAAGGCCAAGCCTTTGCCGATAAATGGCAGTTATCACAGCGCTTTATCTGCGCCGATGCCTTTGTTATCACCAATAATGCCAGCGCAGATACCGTCAATCATGCCAACCCTTTTCGCGCCCAGCAACAGGCGGTAGCGCTGCATGCCTGTGGTGATTTACATGTGCGTTTATTGCAACTGGCCGCACAGGCGGGCACGCAGGCAGTAGCGATTTCACCCTGTTGTTATCACTTAATCCAGGCACATCAATATCAAGGTTTATCGACGCTTGCTCAAAACAGTGGCTTGAAGTTAACTCGCCATGACTTGCAATTGCCATTGCAGCAAAGTGTGATAGCCAATCCCAAGCAGCTGGCGCTGCGTCATCAGGAAATCGCTTGGCGGCTCGGATTTGATGCGCTGCAGCGGCATTGTCGCGGTATCGATGCCTATTTGCCGCTACCCGCGCTAAAACAGAGTCAACTGAGCGGCAGTTTTGCCGACTTTTGTCAGTGGGCGGCGGCGCAAAAAACGGTAAATTTAGCCGCCAACATCGATTTTGATGCGTGGCTTGAAATCGGTAAGCAGCGACAAAGGTTAACGCGGCGCATCGATTTAGCCGCGCATTTATTCCGTCGAGTGCTGGAGCTATGGTTAATTCTTGATCGTTGCTGCTTTCTACAGGAAAGTGGCTATCGGGTGACTCTGAGGGAATTTTGTGCAAACAGTGTCACGCCGAGAAATGCGCTGATTTTGGCGCAAAAATTGAGCGAGCAAGAAATGAACGGTTAGTTAACCTTGTACCTAACTGTTTTTTATAAAGTATTTCTTTATTAGTTCATTTTGAATTAACGGCCAAGTGGCATGATCTCTGTGAGCTTATTGAGGTGCTGTAAGACAAGTCTCAGGTGAAAGGTGGTTTTTTATTGAATCATCGGGCTTTTCTTGTTCAAATGTCGCCTTAATGACGAATAACAACTCAAAACTGACCTAAAAGATCAGTGATCCTAGTGAGCGAATAAAACAGTTTCATGAAATATTCCCGCGTATTTATTAATAGCCTTGCCTATGAACTGGCACCTGTGGTGGTTTCCAGTAGTGAGCTAGAATCTCGCCTCGCGCCTCTATATCAAAAATTTCGCATTCCCATGGGGCAACTTGCGGCGTTGACGGGTATCACTGAACGCCGTTGGTGGCCGAAAGGGCATCAATTATCCGATGGAGCGATTAACGCAGCGCATAAGGCCATTGCAGAAACGGGAATTGATGTGGCTGAGCTGGGCGCGGTTGTCTATACCGGCGTGTGCCGTGACCAACATGAACCGGCTACCGCCTGTCGTATTGCAGCAGCACTGGGTGTCTCTAAAGATACGGCAATTTACGATATCAGCAATGCATGCCTTGGGGTGTTGTCAGGGATTTTAGACATAGCCAATCGTATTGAGCTTGGTCAAATTAAAGCGGGCATGGTGGTGTCCTGCGAATCGGCGCGGGATATTGTCGATGTGACCATTGATAACATGCTCGCCGATCCGACCATGCAGAATTTTGCCCAGTCGCTGGCGACCTTAACTGGCGGTTCGGGTGCGGTGGCGGTGATCCTCACCGATGGCAGCTTACCGCTGACCAATGTGCGTAAACACCAGCTACTTGGGGCTTCTCATTTATCTGCGCCGCAGCACCATCAACTGTGTCAGTGGGGTCTGCAGGAAGTAGGGCACAATATTTACCGTGAGTTTATGCGTACCGACGCGGTGACCTTACTGAAAGAAGGGGTCGAGCTGGCTAAGCATACTTGGGAGCATTTCCTCGCCCAGCGTAATTGGCTGGTTGAGCAGGTTGATAAAGTGATCTGCCATCAGGTCGGGGCCTCAAACCGTAAGCAAGTATTGAGTGCGTTAAATATTCCACCTGAAAAAGAATTTCCAACATATCAACTGCTTGGCAATATGGGCACAGTCTCTTTACCCGTCACTGCGGCCATGGCACACGATCAAGGCTTTTTACGCCCAGGCGATCAGGTGAGCTTTTTAGGTATCGGCAGTGGTTTGAACTGCATGATGCTGGGTATTAAGTGGTAGTTTTCAAGGGTTGTTATCTGCCTTAGCCGATGCTTTAACGAAGGTGCGCTAAGGCATTTTTATGCTTATTGGTTTAGCGATGAGCATAGGTAAAGGCAAATTAGCCACAACCTTCTACCAATACAAAAATAATTAGAACAAAAGATAGGAAGCGTCATGTTAGACACTCTGTTGCCGTTTAAACGTCATTTTCTCAGCCGTAATGGCAACAAGCTGCATTACATCAATGAAGGCCAAGGTGAACCTGTGGTCATGGTGCACGGTAATCCAAGTTGGAGCTTTTATTACCGTAATCTCGTCAGCGCCCTTAAGGATACTCACCAATGTATTGTGCCCGATCATATTGGTTGTGGCCTGTCGGATAAGCCAGATGACAGCGGCTACGATTACACTCTCAAGAATCGCATTGACGATTTAGAAGCCCTGCTCGACAGCCTAAATGTAAAAGAAAACATTACCTTAGTTGTACATGACTGGGGTGGAATGATAGGTATGGGTTATGCGGCGCGTTATCCTGAGCGAATTAAACGTCTGGTGATTTTAAATACCGGCGCCTTCCATTTACCCGACACTAAGCCTTTACCGCTGGCGCTGTGGATTTGCCGCAATACTTTGCTTGGCACCGTATTAGTGCGTGGTTTTAATGCGTTTTCATCGATTGCATCCTACGTAGGGGTAAAGCGTCAGCCGATGTCAAAGTACATCCGCGAAGCCTATGTTGCGCCGTTTAACTCATGGGCAAATCGGATTTCTACCCTGCGTTTTGTGCAAGATATTCCGCTAAAACCGGGTGACAGAAACTATCAACTGGTGTCGGATATCGCCGCCAGTCTGCCAAAGTTTGCCAAGGTGCCGACACTGATTTGTTGGGGATTACAGGACTTTGTGTTCGATAAGCACTTTTTAGTGAAATGGCGTGAACATATGCCCCATGCACAGGTGCATGAATTTGCCGATTGTGGTCACTATATCCTCGAAGATGCGAGCGATGAGGTGATTACCCATATCAAGCACTTTATGACTGAGACAGAGACGCTGGCAACTCAAGTCAACCCCGCTGACTCGATAACAGAATTTGAGTCAGCTTCTCAAGCGCCACAGGCAGAGCGTTAATGACCAAGGTGGATGATGCGCTGTTCGAGCATGGTGCAAGTGCTGTGGCAGTCGAGCAGAATAATGGTCGCGATAATCCAACCAAGCCGAAAGATGCCAATATCTGTCGGCACTTGAAGCTTGCCGCCCATCATATTCCCCATCATCTCGCCGTTGCGGTGCAACAGGGCAAGGGAAAATCCTTTGCCAACCTGACTTACCAAGAACTCGACTTTATCAGCCTCAATAAACAAAGTGATGCTATCGCTTTCGCCCTCAATGCCTATGGTCTCACGCGGGGGATGAAGGCGGTGCTGATGGTCACCCCGAGTTTGGATTTTTTTGCGTTAACCTTTGCGCTGTTTAAAGCGGGGATTATCCCTGTGTTGGTTGACCCTGGCATGGGGATTAAAAACCTTAAGCAATGTTTTATTGAAGCCGCGCCCGATGCATTTATCGGTATCCCTAAAGCCCATATCGCCAGACGCTTATTAGGCTGGGGCAAGGCTAGTGTGAAGCGTCTTATCAATGTGGATGCTAATCAAAGCGGCGTTACAGACACGCTATCGCGTTTACTCACGGGCGCGCCAAGTTTAGCGTCGATGCTCTCGTTTACAACGAAGTCATCTTCAGCTAAGTTGCCGGAACAGGTCGAGTACCCGATGGCGCTGCTAGAGCATGACGAGATGGCGGCGATTCTCTTTACCAGTGGCAGCACGGGGACGCCAAAGGGCGTTGTCTATAGCCATGGCATGTTTGAGGCGCAAATTCAGGCGCTAAAACAGGATTATGGGATTGCACATGGCGAGCGTGATTTAGCGACATTTCCACTATTTTCTCTCTTTGGCCCAGCGCTCGGTATGACATCGATTGTGCCAGAGATGGATGCCAGCAAACCGATTACGGCCAATCCTGAATTTTTATTTGCCGCCATTGAGAAATACCAATGCAGCAATATCTTTGTTAATCCAGCATTGCTGGAGCGTCTAGGCCGCGCCGGTGAGCAAACTGATTCGAAAAACCAGCATAAACTCAGCAGTGTTAAGCGAGTGATCTCCGCGGGTGCGCCTGCCACTATTGCCTCCATTGCACGCTTTAGCAAGATGCTCAGTGACGGCGTGCCTGTACTCAATTCCTACGGCGCTACCGAATCCTTACCCATCAGCATGATCGCCAGTGATGAGTTATTTACGACTACTCAGGTTACCGATAATGGCGGTGGTATTTGTGTTGGTCGCGCGATAGATGGGGTGAAGATTGAGATTATTGCCATCACTGAAGCGGATATACCTGAGTGGGATAATCGACTGTGCCTTAACGCTGGTGAAATTGGCGAGATAGTGGTGACAGGCCAAATGGTGAGCCAATCCTATTATCACCGCGAAAAGGCGACTGCCGCGTCGAAAATTTGGGACAGTGAACGGCAAACCTTTAGACACAGAATGGGCGACCTTGGATATCTTGATGACAGCGGTCGCCTGTGGATGTGTGGCCGTAAAGCCCATCGAGTCGATGCCACTCAAGGTGGGCAGTTTGCTAAACGTTATTACTCTATTCCCTGTGAGCGTATTTTTAATACCCATCCCAATGTGAAGCGTTCGGCGTTAGTGGGCGTGACGGTAAAAGGGCAACATGGCGTGGGTGAGATTAAACCACTCATCTGCATCGAGCTTGATCAATCTTTGGTATGCAATAAAAGTGCGCAGCTTTATCAAGAACTTATGGTGATAGCTGAGCAGTATAGCCAAACTCAGGGGATCAGGCGTTTTCTTATTCATCCCGACTTCCCGGTGGATGTGCGGCACAATGCCAAAATATTTAGAGAAAAATTAGCCGTTTGGGCGCAATCGCAAACCAAAGGTTGATGTTCATTTAAGGGGATTTTAACCTTACTCGTCTAGATTTTCTGCGGCTTTTTAGTGATATAGGGATGAAACATTATCCCATTGCATTCAAGCGCTGAACTTAATACTGTAAACGACACTGAGTGTCTCGGAATAGCAAGATGACCGATAATTCTTCCATTTCTCTCACCCCTGCGGACTTAGAACATGTGCCGTTACAGCCAACACGCTTAAAGCAAGTGGGCGGTGACCAAGCATGTATCAAACTGAGTCTTGATGCGCGTGAGCAAACCGCGCTGGATGCCTTGGCCGCTAAGGTCAGCCATGCCTTTGTGACGGGAGCGGGAGGATTTTTAGGTAAGGCTATTTGCCAGCGCTTAATTGCCGCAGGCATTAAGGTGACTGGATTTGCTCGAGGTCGCTATCTTGAGCTTGAAGCCCTTGGCGTGACTATGGTGCAGGGGGATTTAGTCAATCCTGAGCAAGTTAAACAGGCCATGCAGGGCTGCGATATCGTATTCCATGTGGCCTCAAAAGCGGGGGTGTGGGGTGATAGGGACAGCTATTTTTGTCCTAATGTGAAGGGCGCTGCCAATGTGATTGCTGCTTGTAAAGCACTAAAAATCAATAAGCTAGTTTATACCAGTACCCCGAGTGTCACCTTTGCGGGCGAGGATGAATCGGGGATTAATGAGTCAACACCCTACGCCAGCCGCTTTTTAAATTACTACGCCCATTCCAAGGCCATTGCTGAGAAGATGATGCTCGATGCGAATCAATCATCTTCAACAAATGCGGCTTATGTCCTCAAGACTGTTGCCCTGCGTCCGCATTTAATCTGGGGACCTAATGATCCTCACCTCGTGCCACGGGTGTTAGCACGCGGCCGTTTAGGTAAGCTGAAGCTGGTGGGGCGCGAGGATAAATTGGTCGATACCATTTATATCGATAATGCCGCCTATGCCCATGTCCTTGCCGCCCTTGAGCTTTGCCAAGCAACACCCAAGTGCCAAGGCAAAGCCTATTTCATCAGTAACGATGAGCCTGTGACTATGGCCAAGATGTTGAACATGATATTGGCCTGTGATGGGTTGCCACCTGTTACACAAAGGGTTCCACAGATGCTGGCCTATGCAGTAGGCGCAGTGTTAGAAACGGCATATCGTCTGCTGAATAAGCAAGAAGAGCCGATAATGACCCGCTTTGTGGCAAAACAACTTTCCTGCAGTCACTACTTTGATATCAGTGCGGCAAAGCAAGATTTTGGCTATAGCGCCTTAGTGTCGATAGAAGAGGGGATGAAACGCCTTAAGGCATCGCTATAACGGCATTGCCTGTTTAATGAATTTTGGCTCATCTATTCCCCTTTGAAGCATGGTATCTTATGTCGCAAATATTGGATGAGAGCTGGCAACTTAATGGCGTGTGATGATTGCAAAACGTCGATTTTTAGGCAAAAGATAGGCCGCTGTAAACGCTGTATGTGGCAGTTGACGCTGCTGTCACTTATTGGTTGGCCTTTATGGTGGTTTCTCTATGGTGCAACGCCGCGGGAAGTGAACGCCATCGCACTATTATTTTTCTGCGCCGCTTTTAGTGGCTTGTTATTACTGCATCTTGTGGTGTTAGCTGTGCGTCGTATCCGAGGGCGTGAATAACGCTTCTCTAATAGCAGCTTAGCCGTTTTAATGATTTAAGTTTTTCATCCTTAATGGGTCCCCATTATTTCTGCTTAGTATTTCTAAGTATTCAATCATCATTTAATTTTCGCTTAATACTCAAGTGTTACACACTGTCCTGAAATTCTTCGATGTTTTGGGCAGCTTTTGGCTCGCTATTTTTGAGTTAGGATATGCGCAGAAACGCGTATTTTTGGTCGTTCGGATAGATAAACGTAAACGAATTTTAATCTGATATTTTAGATTTTTTATTTCATTTACCTGTTTTAGAGTCGATTAAGTATTAAAATGCTGGTTAGTAAATAGGCCGAAATAGTTCGGTATTTTAGGTTTTTAAGGATCAATATGGAGTTTTTTACCACACTCTTTGTGGGCTACCCGATGTGGGTTTGGTTAATGTTTTTTGGATTTGTGTTGGCGTTGTTGGCCTTTGATTTAGGCGTGCTACACAAAGAGCAGCATGAAATTACTGTCGCAGAGAGCCTCAAGTTATCGGCCTTTTATATTTGTATGGGGCTATTATTTGGCGCTTGGTTATGGTGGTACAAGGGATCAACCGCGGGGATGGAATACCTCACGGGTTACCTTATCGAAAAGTCGCTGTCAATGGATAACGTTTTTGTTATCGCCTTGATTTTCAGCAGCTTAGGTATTCCACGTTTGTATCAACACCGAGTGCTGTTTTGGGGCATTATGGGCGTTATCGTGCTACGCGCCATTATGATTGGCTTAGGCGCGGCGCTGGTGGCGCAATACCAAGGCGTGTTGGTGTTGTTTGGTCTGTTCTTGATTTTCACTGGTATTAAGATGCTCTTTTCGAACGATGAGCATGGTGATATTCAAGATAATAAGTTTTACAAATGGTTACGTTCTAAAATGCGCTTTACTCCAAGCCTGCATCAAGAGAAGTTTTGGGTAAGGGGTGAGGATCATCAACTCAGTAAAGGCTGGTGGGCAACGCCCTTGTTTTTGGCGTTGATCTTAGTAGAAACTGCGGATCTGGTGTTTGCGGTTGACAGTATTCCAGCGATTTTTGCGATTACCCAAGATCCTTTTATCGTCTATACCTCTAATATCTTTGCTATTTTAGGTTTGCGGGCATTGTACTTTGCTCTCGCTGCTATGGTGCATCGTTTCGAGTACCTCAAGTACGCGCTGTCGGTCGTGTTGGTGTTTATCGGTGTTAAAGTGGGGCTGGTGTACTTTAATCACGAAGGCATTGTGGACTTTAAGATCCCAACAGCGTTATCCCTAGGCGTCACCTTTGGTCTACTGCTTGCGGGTGTTTTATTCTCATTGTGGAAGACACGCGAACAGAAATAACGGCGCAATAGTATTACTCATTAAGGCCATTGAACTTATATTCAATGGCCTTTTTGCTGGTAAGTAAGGCAGTCACTTGTAAAGTCAAAAATTAGTCTATGCTTAATTTGCATCATAAAGATGCAGAAACTGAAAATGACGAATACTTTCAAGGATGAAACTATGAAATTGCCAATCGCGAGCTTATTTTTATGTGCGTTTTTGGGATTTACTGCTCAAGCTGCACAACCTCAAGTTAATCAACACAAATCTCCCGCTAGCACTACCTGTACCGGAACCTATCCTAGCTATTTTCAAGACCCAGCCTTTAGCAAAACGGGTATGTGGGATAATCAAGTTATCATTAATCAAGCCTATCCCGGATGGCAGGGACCTATTTTTCGGTTAAGTGATGCTTACTCGAGTGCTAAAGCCGACAAACAAATGCCATGGCTTAAGTTCAATCCATTTGATAAAAATCTCTCTGAAAAAGATAAGAATACCCAAGCGTGGAATTATCTCTGGGCGGTGATGGCGTATATCCAAGAAGGGAATATCGACAGCGGGGACGTCAATACCGACTGGGACCTATGCAACAATAAAGTACGTTCTTGGTATCATATTCCATATCAGACTTATGATCCTTTGAGTGGTCGAGAGTTTATTCATGGATTGACCCGTGAAGCGCCGGTAACGATGACAATTAAAGGGCAAGGGGAGATTAAAACCACCATGTGGGCTGTGGGATTTTATAATCCACAAGCGGCCAACAGCCTTGCTAAGGTATGGACTGGTGCGGACTCTCCTGTGATGCCTCAAACCAATTTTGCCTTTAACGAAGGCAGTGTGATTGGCAAATTGTTGTTTACCACCGCAACACCTAATAATTACCCCTTCTTAGAAAATGTGCCGGTATGGCGCGCGAATATCAGTGCAAGTGAGTATTGTGAGTGTAAAAATGCCGATAGTAGCGCCTGTAGTTTTCAACAAGAAACCGAGCAATGCCCGCGTTCTGTCGCCGATGTTTACCTATTACAGTTTGATATAGCAGTGCGTGACAGCCGTTCACCCGTTGGTTGGGCCTATGGCACCTTTGTGGCCGATGGACAGTTTAAAGCTAAGGAAAAAAATCCTTGGAACCGCATTTCACCGCTTGGGCTTATGTGGGGCAATGATACGCCGCCCGTCACTGTGGGCGCGGCAGCATTTCCACAAAACTCTGTATCAGGCCTTAAAGATAGCGCTGTATTTCAAGAGGTGGTTACACGTTTAAATGAGAAAACCAATGCAGGGCATTTAGGCTGCAATGGACGCTTAAATGGTCCCGCTGATAATGCCTTGAGTAGCTGCTTATCTTGCCATCAAACGGCTTCAGTGCCCGATAGTACCAACAACACCCCAGCAATTATGTACCAGTTTGCGTCGTATCAAGAGCCTGGTAGTGGCCAATGTTTGACAACACCCAGCAAACTCGATCTTGCGATTGACCAAGTGTATTTTAAGTCCTTCCAGTGTTCTGAATCCTTCACGGGTCCCCAAAATATCGTGCCCTTACCTAAATATACTCAAGGCCAACAACAGTGGATCTCGACTGATTTCTCGCTGCAACTCAGTATTAGCCTAACCCAATGGCAAGAATGGCAACAGGATCAGCAAAATCTGCAGAAGAATATTAAAGTGCGTGTTTTCGATGGCACACTACCATCCCGTTAACGGGCAATTTATGTAACGAATTGTATTTAACCTTAGGGCGTGTTGACGTTTCGAGATTAGATTTTGTTCGTTCTGGCAAGCACGTGTTCGCGAAACGAGGAATGATGTGTAGTTATTCTACTCAAATGACGAGCTGCTCTTATGACAGAAAGTAAGAGCAAGGGCTTGCCAGACGAACCCTTCGGGCAGCATTTGGCTGACTTTTCTGCCGCGTTATCGTCCGTTTATGTAGAATAACTACACTGCACGGACTTTGCCTTGCATAAAAGCCAGCCAAATTGCTGCAAAAATAACCCTGAAACGTCAACACGCCCTAGTTATAGGGATAAAAATTCGTTAATTATTGTCAATGATTTCAATGTAGAAGGGCTCATGTTGAGCCCTTTTTCTTGTGTGCAATTTAGGATTTCTATTTGCATTTTTTGGGCGTCTATTCGGTAAGTGTATGAATATATTAGTAACTACTGTACTGGTTAAATATTTATGATAACGTGGTGCTATTTTGAACACAAAAGCAAGAGGGAAGCATGCTAACAATTACTGATTTAACCAAAACCTACGATAACGGCGTTAGGGCGCTTGATGGGGTTAACTTAACCATTTCTAAGGGTATGTTTGGGCTGCTTGGCCCTAATGGGGCGGGTAAATCCTCTCTCATGCGTACGATTGCTGCACTGCAAAGTGCTGATAGTGGCAGCATCGTTTTCGACGGGATTGATGTGTTAGCTGATCCGCAGTCGTTACGCAAAACCTTAGGTTATTTACCGCAGGACTTTAATGTTTATCCGCGGATCAGTGCCTACGACTTGTTAGATCATCTTGCGGTGCTAAAAGGCATTAATCAGAGCAAACAACGTAAAGAAATCGTGGAGGGTTTACTGGCGCATACTAACTTGTATCAACATAAGAGTAAGGCGGTAAGTGGCTTTTCTGGGGGGATGAGGCAACGTTTTGGGATTGCCCAGGCGTTACTTGGCGATCCTAAATTATTGATTGTTGATGAGCCAACCGCAGGGCTCGATCCTGAAGAGCGCAATCGCTTCCATAACCTGTTGGTGAGCCTAGGTGAGGAAAAAGTGGTGATCCTCTCGACTCATATTGTGGAAGATGTGTCTGAGCTGTGCGCAAATATGGCGGTGTTAGCCTCGGGGAAAATTTTATTACAGGGTAATCCACAACAATTAGTGAGCGAGTTAACCGAAAAAATTTGGACTAAAACGGTTGATCAAGCTGAAGCTCAACAACTTGAAAATACCTTACCTGTCATTTCTAAACGATTACTCGCAGGGCGAACCGTTCTGAATGTGATGGCCGAGACGTGCCCAGAAGGTTTTACTCCCGCCGCCGCAGGGCTTGAGGATTTGTATTTCTCAACCTTGCATAGCCATCGCCATCAGGCAGCTTAAGGAGCAAACCCTATGCTGTTATCTATGTTGAGATTTGAGTGGCGTTATTATTTGCGTCAGCCATCCTTTTACGTTGTTTCTTTTTTATTGTTTTTAATGAGTTTTTTATCCGTAGCCTCCAATAATATTCAAATTGGTAGCGGTGGTGAAGTGATGAAAAACAGCCCTTTTAGCATTAGCCAAACCTTGCTGATCATGGGGCTTATCTCTATGTTTGCTGTCGTGAATTTTGTCGGCAGCACTGCGATTCGTAACCATCAGCATTTGATGGAGGAGCTTGTCTACAGTAAACCTTTGTCTCCATTCGCCTATCAATTCGGCCGCTTTTTAGGCAGTTTTATGGTGGTGTTGGCCGTATTTGCCTTTGTGCCAATTGGTTTGATGTTGGGCTCATTTATGCCTTGGGTCGATGCGAGTCGCTTTGGGCCCTTTGCCTTGAGTCACTATGTGATCCCGTATTTACAGTTGTCTGTCCCAAGTTTACTGCTGATTTCATGCCTATTTTATGCAATGGCAAGCCGTTTTCGCTCGTTGATGGCCTTGTATTTAACCGCGGTGGCCATGTTGGTGCTGTACACGCTGACTGGCGAAATGGCGAGCCAGCCGCAATATCGCACCATTGCGGCCTTGCTTGATCCTTTTGCACTGCGCACCTTTGCCGAAGTGACCCGCTATTGGACGATCAGCGAAAAGAATCATCAGTTACTCGAATTGTCAGGGCTTGTGTTACAAAACCGCGCACTTTGGTTAGTGATTGCTGGCGTATTACTTGCGATGTCGGGGATTTTCAGTCAACCGACCCTAACGAAAAAGCGTGATAAAAAGTCTTCAAAAGTCGAAAAAATCCCTGATTTAGTTCCTCTCACTGCACTCGCGATGGCAACCCTGCCTAATGGTAGATTGCAATTTTGGACTCGGGTGAAGTTTGAGGTTCGCCAAGTGCTATTGACCGCGCCATTTGTGGTGCTAGGCGCGTTAACGGTTTTCAATTTAGTCGGCCCTATGTTTGATGACTTTGGGTGGTACGGTACCTCCAACTGGCCTTTAACTCAGGATATGGTGGATAACATTGCCGGTGCCACTGGATTATTAATGGTTATCGTGCTGATTTATTACAGCGCCGAAATTGTATGGCGGGAGCGTAGCTCAGGCATGGGCGATATCGTTGATAGCGTACCTGTGTCTAACTTGAGTTTTTGGGCGTCAAAATTAGTCGCCGTGCTGATTGTGATGACCTTACTCTATATGCTCGCGATGGGCACTACCATAGTGTTTCAGCTGATTAAAGGGCAAAGCAATTTAGAAATATCCCAATATCTGATCCGCCTTGGATTTTATTACCTGCTGCCTTTGCTGATGACCTCAGTACTAGCGTTTTTCCTTCAGGTACTTAGCCCAAATAAATACGCAGGCATGGGACTGTTTGTCGCCTATTACCTGACCACCTTTGTGATGGCAAATTGGGGTTTTGGCCATAGTTTGTATAACTTTGGTCAATCACCCAGCGTCAGTTACTCAGATATGAACGGTTATGGTTGGGGCTTACTCAGCCATAGTTTGTATATGATTTATTGGGGCGCCTTTAGCGTCATGTTGTTTGTCTTAGGCTATGGATTGTACCACCGTGGGCCGCAGCAAAGTCTTAAAACCCGGTTAGGATTATTAGGTTATCAACTTGGCCACAATGGCAAGGTGATTATAGCAGCAGCTCTGGTGATCTTTGTGGGCTCTGGGAGTTATTTGTTTTATCAGACCAAGGTGGTCAATCATTACCTTACTCAAGAAGAAACCACTGATTTACAAGCTGATTACGAAAAGACGTTCAAACAATATCAAGGCATGCCTATTTTAGTGACCACTCGGGTTAATGCTAATGTCGATATTTTCCCTGAGCAGCGAAAAATAGCCGCTAAGGTGATGTTTGAATGGCAAAACAAGTCGGATAAGCCAATTGAAAAGATGCTAGTGCAGTTCCCCGAGCATACTCAGGCTGAAACGGTAAAAATCAATATTCCGAATACTCACCTTGGCGAGTTTGATCGCCGCTATCGCAATGCGTGGCTGACGTTTTCAACGCCAGTGCAGCCGGGACAGTTGGTGGTGGGTAATATTGAATTAGTGCGTGAGTCTACCGGGGTTGCTGAGTCAGGTTTTGATTTATCCGTGGTAGAAAATGGCACTTTTATCAATAATTTTGAGCTGCTGCCGCTGTTTGGTTATCAAGACGGTTATGAGCTGATGGATCGCCATGAGCGCCAAAAACGTGGACTGGCAGAAAAAAATCGCGCCAATAAGCTTGAGGATAGCCGTTTCTATCAGCAAAACTTTTTTGGGGTCGATGGCGATTTCATTCAATTTGAAGCCACCATTTCAACCAGCATGGATCAAATTGCCCTCGCGCCTGGCTATTTGCAAAAGCAGTGGCAGCAAGATGATCGCCAATACTTCCATTATTTGATGGACAGTCCAATGGTGAATTTCTATGCCATTATCTCTGGCCGTTATCAGGTTGAAAAGATTGAACATCATGGGGTTGCCGTTGAGGTGTATTACCATGCCGATCATTCTTGGAACGTGACCAGAATGGTGGAATCAGTTAAGGACTCGATTGATTATTACACCGCCGCATTTGGTCCATATCAACATAAACAGATGCGGATAATGGAGTTTCCCGGATATCGAAGTTTTGCGCAAAGTTTCGCCAATACTGTGCCTTACTCCGAGCGTATCGGCTTTATAACCGATTTGCGCAACGAGGATAATATTGATCCTGTTTACTATGTCACGGCCCATGAAGTGGCTCACCAGTGGTGGGGACATCAAGTGGGAGCGGCGGATGTGCAGGGCAGTGCGGTGATTTCTGAGAGTCTGTCACAGTATTCGGCGCTGATGGTGTTAGAGCATAAGTATGGCGATAAAATGATCCGCAAGTTCTTGAAATATGAACTTGATCGTTATTTACGTGGCCGCTCAGCTGAGTCGATAAAAGAACAGCCATTACTGCGTAGCGAAAATCAGCAGTACATTCATTACCAAAAAGGTTCTGTAGTGATGATGGCCATTAAGGATGTGCTAGGGGAGGCCAAGTTAAATGCAAACCTCAAAGCCTTTTTGACACGCTATCAATATCGTAATGATCCTTTCCCCACTACGTTAGATTTAGTGAGTTATCTAAAGCAGGGAACTGATGAGGTTCAGTCGCGCTTTATCGATGAGTCTTTCAATGACATCACGCTCTATGATTTGCGCCTTACCAACGCAGTCGCAAAAACATTACCAGATGGTAAAACGCAGCTTGAGTTAACGATTTATGCAAGCAGAAAGGTAGCCACAGGCAAAGGTGAAGAAGCCGAGCAGCCTTTGGATATGTCCATAGACATAGGCGCCTTTAGTGCCGACCCCGATAAGCTCAAAGACGAAAAGCAAATTTTGTTGCTCGAGAAACATCACTTAGTGAGCGGTGAAAATAAACTCACCATTACCTTAGCTGAAAAGCCCAGTTATGTGGGTGTCGATCCCTTTGTGAAGTTGATTGACCGCGATGCGAGGGACAATATCTTTAAGCTGTAACACGACCCTAAAAACTGGCGCCAGAGTGCGCCAGTTTTTTTATTAAGAGTGCGCCAGTTTTTTATTAAACCTGCTGCTTCAAATTGGGTAGTGATGATTGAACATCTCCCGATGCCACAGTCAGTTTTTCCCACTGTTGAGTTTGGTAAAAGTGCGTAAACTGTTCTATTTTTCGTATAGACAGACAATTTGGCTCAGTGTTTTTGAGGCGTTAAAAGACCTATATTGCGTTCAATCGAGCCATAGTTCTGAGCTTTTTCAGCTTTGTACTAATAACAATAAATTATTCGCATCATCAAATGAGTGCTTAAGCCATTATCTTGCCAAGTTGGCGACAGTTGGACTCATTCTGAGATACAGGAGATTAGGTTACTCCATGATTGCCAACAATCTAACAGATTACAGCGAGCCAGGCCTTTACGCCGAGGTTTGTATAACGAGGAGAACGATCATGTCTATGGTGAGTGCGAAAGAATTTGCTCATTGGTTAATGAAACGCTTCGAAGGTGTGGAAAAGGGCGTCAGTTTAACGCGAGAAGATATTAATCAGCTGACTGGGCGCCAAAATTTTTCATTGGTATTTGTCCATGATATTCACTACGAGTTGATGCGTTTTGGTATGGCATTTGTGACGGACACGGGGCGGGATACTTACTATCTGGTGCGAGTGTGTGATAAACCATGGCGCCGTCAACTGGAGCAGGATTGCGAAACGGATCTGTTCTCTAACGTTGTGTCGATTAATCTTCTGCGTTAAGACTGCATACCTGTGGCCTGTTTCGACACATTTTAGCTTGAGGTGGCAAGCTATTTCGACGAGCCACGGTTTGCTGTTACCCAAGAATTAACAGAGTTAACAAACCGATTATTTAAGTTATTTCATCGCTTTTAAGTTGCAACATTCGTCTTCTTTACACTCAAACCCACAGAGAGAAGTGCAAATTCGCTTGTTCTTATGCATGGATTTTCCTAAGGTAATTGAAAATGATTTTCACTGAGGCAACCTATGAATACTCATCTGCAATTACAAATTCAGCATTGGCTTAAAAATGATCCCGATCCAAGTACTCAAGCCCAATTACAAGCCCTTATCGACAGCGGTAATGAAGCCGAACTCGCAGCGCGTTTTGCGGGACGTTTAGAGTTTGGCACCGCTGGGTTACGCGGCGTGGTGGGCGCGGGCCCGATGGGCATGAATCGGCTGGTGATCCGCCAAACCTCGGCTGGACTTGGCGCCTATCTACTGGAACAGATCCATGATGTGGCCGAACGCGGTGTTGTGATTGGTTACGATGGTCGCCATGACTCATACACTTTTGCCCATGATACCGCTAGCGTACTCACCGCCATGGGGATTAAGGTGCGCTTAACCGCAAAAGTCGCACCAACGCCGCTGGTGGCATTTGGGGTGAAACATTTTAATGCTGCTGCAGGAATTGTGGTGACCGCCAGCCATAATCCGCCTCAATACAATGGTTATAAAGTGTATTGGGAAAATGGCGCGCAGATTATTCCGCCCCATGACTCAGGCATTGCTGCCAAGATTGAGCAGGCAGCGACTCAAGCTATTCCGTTTATGGAACTGGACGACGCCATCAAGCAGGGCAAACTAATTTGGCTTAATGATGATTATTATGAAACCTACCGCCGCGGTGTAATGCATGCCAAGGTGCTGCAAAATCATACCGCGCCTGAAAAAGTCAGCCTTGCCTATACTGCCATGCACGGCGTTGGCGCCGATATGGCCGAAACCGTGCTCAAGGATGCCGGTTTTACCCAAGTGTATTCGGTGGCGGCGCAGCGTGAGCCTGATGGTGATTTCCCTACGGTGAATTTCCCCAATCCGGAAGAAAAGGGCGCGATGGATTTAGTCATTGCCGAGGCGAAAAAGCATAGCGCTATGCTGGCTTGTGCCAATGACCCCGATGCCGATAGATTTGCTGTTGCCGTGCGCAAGGATGATGGCGAATATCAAATGCTAACGGGTGACCAAGTGGGCGTACTCTTTGGCCATTATCTCCTGAGTCATGCAAGTGCAGATCAACGCCTCGTAGGTACGACCATTGTTTCTTCCAGCTTGTTATCTAAAATTGCTAACGGTTTTGGTGTGGAGAGTTATACCACGCTCACCGGTTTTAAATGGTTAATGAATGTGGGGATTGCCCAAAGTCAGCCAGATAACCAATTCCTGTTTGCCTACGAAGAAGCCCTAGGTTACACCGTCGGTAACATGGTGTGGGATAAAGACGGTCTATCGGCTTTAGTCGCTTTTGCCCAATTAACGGCAGAACTCGCGGCCAAAGGGCAAACGATTTGGGATAGGCTTGAGCAGATTTACCGCGAGCAGGGATTCCATCTCAATGCGCAGGCGAGCATCGCCTTAAAACCTGAAACGCCCAATATTGGTGCCTATTTACGTGAACATCCGCCACTGACAATTGGTGAGCATGCCGTGGTGTCGACCGATGATCTCAAGGCGCTATCGCGTCGCTTTGCCGATGGCAAAGTAGAGAACATCAATCTGCCTGCCAGTGATGTGTTAACTTATCGCTTATCCAATGGCGCGCGGGTGATTGTGCGGCCATCCGGCACAGAGCCCAAAATCAAGTGTTACTACGAGGTTGTAGAGCCTATGACAGCGCAAGATACCTTAGCCACGGCGCAAGCGAGAGCGACTCAGGCGATGGAGGCGTTTATCTCAGCCCATCAGGCGAGTTTGCCTAAGTAACTCTATTCCCCTTCGGTAAATAAATTCACTTTCACTCAAAGGCTACTGACATGATGCTGTCAGTAGCCTTGTTTTATTCTTGTTGTTGTCCGCTGATGATTCATCTTAATAACATCATGAATCACTGGCATTTTTCAACAAGGAGAAAGTGAAAATGTTATCAATTGCACCGTTAGTTTGGGGAGAAATTCCTGTCAGTGATATGGATCGTGCCATTGCTTTTTATCAACAACATTTTGGGGTTGAATTTAAGCGTGACGATATGGAAGACATGCAATACGCCACGATTGAAACAGAGGATGAAAGTGCGCCAAGCATAGGCCTAGTCAAGTGCAGCATGAGTAAACCGTCGATGGATGGCAGCACGGTATATCTGCATTTCAGCGCACAATTGCAACCTTTAGTGGATAAACTGGTCGCGGCTAAGGTCACTTTGCTATTGCCCGTCACCCCTATCAAGGATGGTGGTTGCGGTTATATCGCCCTGTTTGTGGATAGCGAAGGCAATAAAGTCGGCCTTTGGTCTCAACAGGCATAATTTTGTCAGTAGGGAGTCGTGCCCTTGGTGCGGCTCTTATCAAGATGATTGCTGCTAAGCTTTGCGGCTTACGCCAGGCTTAGGGTGTTAAAGGTTAATATGACAATGGAACTGGTTTTTATGGCGGCTCAGCCTATGTTAGGGCTTTGCACGCGTACCAATAATCGCACCGAAATGGCGAGCGACGGCGGCAAGATTGCAGGGCTATGGCGGGCATTTTTTGAATCCTCGCAGCTGACATCTATGCTCGATTCACCTATGTATGGTGTGTATTACGACTATGAGTCGGATATGACAGGGGATTATTCCGTTTTAGTCGGTAAATGTGTTGATTCAGCGAGTGAGACGGGGCCCTTTATTCCGTTGCAATTATGCGAGGGAAATTACCTAAAGTTTAGCGCACAAGGGGAAATGCCCCACTGTGTGATTAATCTCTGGGGTGAAGTTTGGGGTTATTTTAGTGCGTCAGATTGTCCCCATCGGCGCTGCTACCAAACGGACTTCGAAGTCTATCGCAGTGCTGATAAGGTCGAGATTTATATTGGGGTTTTATCGTCTGACTTGATAACAAATAGTTGATAACAACTGCAGTTAACCAAGAGGGACATACGCTATCGTTTGGGATCATAAACGTTAGCGGTTATGATCCCTTAACTCTTTCACCGCCAATCGATGTTGAGGTGTAATTACTGTCCATGCGCCGTGCTGACCGCCTATTTCAAATAGTGCAAATTCTTAAACATAAACGCTTAACCACTGCCCAAGAGTTGGCCGAACGGTTAGAAGTATCGACGCGCACCGTGTACCGTGATGTGCAGGATTTGTGTTTAAGCGGCATTCCCATCGAAGGTGAGGCGGGCGTGGGCTATCTATTACGCCATGAAGTGAATGTGCCGCCCCTGATGTTTAACGAAGCCGAATTGGAGGCGATTCAAGTTGGTATGCGCATGGTACAAACCTGGGGCGGCAAGGAGCTTGGGAGTGCGGCGCGCCAAGCGATGATAAAAGTTGAGGCGGTGTTACCTAAGCGCTTACAAGCCTATCAATCGTTAATGTTTTCACCGGATTTTTATTTAGATTCCAATGAGTTTCAGTTTCTTGATCCACTGCGTCATGCATCTCAGCGTCGTGAGTACGTTAAGCTCTTTTACCAAGATGCCAATAAAGCACTGACTGAGCGCGAAGTACGGCCGCTGGCGATCTATTTCTGGCGTGGCACTTGGACCTTACTTACATGGTGTGAGCTGCGGAGCGATTTTCGTAATTTTCGTGTTGATCGCATCACGGGTTTATTAACGCTTAACCGCCATTTTGAGCCAACGCCGGGGCAAGAGTTAGAGGATTATATTTGTTTGATGGAAAATCATATGCATGACCGAGGGCAATAAAATCAAAGCCACTCAAACGAGTCGCTTTGATTTTACAGCATATTGTCCAAGTTACTCCCCCTAGTGGATACAGAAAAACAGCCCCATACTCAACACAGTGGTCAGCAAAGTATTACGGGTGACGAGTGCAAGTATGGTCGCGACCACGGCGCAGATAAGATAGCTGTTGTCTACACTCAAATCGAGCTGGCCTTCTTGTACAAACACGATGGGTGCAAAGATGGCCGTGAGTACCGCGGGCGCCGAATAACTCAAAAAGGTCTGAGTGTTTTTACTCAGCCTTAGCGGCAGTTTAGGCTCGAGCAGTAAATGCCGACTGATAAACACAACGGCCGCCATTGAGAAGATCATTAACCAAATCATAGTGTTTCCTCTGGTTGAGTCGTTACCGTTTCGGTATTTTTTGCGTGTTTATTTTCCTGTGTGACCTTGGCATAAAGCACTCCTGCCGTCATTCCCGACAGGGCTGCAATTAATAGCCCAGCCTGAATATCTAATACCGCACAGACTACCGCCAAGGTCAGTGACACCATCACACAGACCAGGATGGAAGGTTTTTTCACCGTAGGCACCACTAGAGCTATAAAGGTGGCGGCTATGGCAAAGTCGAGTCCTAATTCACCTAAATTATCAATGGCATTGCCCGCCACTATGCCAATTAGGGTGGCGAGGTTCCAACCAAGATAAAAACTCAGGCCGCCACCGAGCGCGTACCAAGGATCGAATTTATGCAGCTTGCCTGGGTTGGCGATGGCAAAGAGTTCATCGGTCAATAAAAAGCCCAATGTCAGGCGCCATGCTAATGGCAATGGACTAATTTGGCTGCGCATCGCCATTGCATATAACAGATGGCGCGAGGTGATGAGTAGGGTGGTGATTAGGATACTCCATAGACCAATACCGGCTTTCACCATACCAAGAGCCACTAACTGAGCCGCCCCTGCAAAGATAATCGCCGACATGGCTTGGCTTTCTAGTGGGCTCAACCCCACCTCAATGGCGAAGGAGCCCGCGAGGATCCCCCAAGGAACAACCGCGATGGTGAGTGGCATCATCGCCCAGGTGCCTTTTAAAAACGCCTTGGCTTTTGAGTTCGGTGTGCGAGCAATATCAGCTTCAATAGGTTTTTCGGTTGTCATTTTAGCGCCTAAAAAGAGTGGCTACGCGAGGGCCGCTGTGCAAATTGAATGCGTGAATCAGATTTGTGTGCTCAATTAATTGAGCCGGTCTGCAAGAATGTGAGTGGCAGATTAACGTAAAGGACTTGATTAAGCTTGGATAAAATTGCGGCCTATTTCTTTGGCAAATTGCCCCGGCGTTACGCCAACGGTCTTTTTAAAATGGCGATTTAAGTGGCTTTGATCGTGAAAACCGCAATCGAGGGCGACATCGAGTAGCCGAGTGCCTTGTTTGATTTTTGCCTTGGCGAGTCTCACTCTGGCCTGAATTTGGTAAGCATGGGGTGGTAAGCCGTAATAATGTTGAAATTGCTTCAGCAAATAATAGGGGCTTAATCCCGCCAGTGTGGCGAGATCTTCAAGGGAGATATCTGCCGCGGGGTGATCGTCGATAAAGGATTTTACCAGTGCTAACGCAGGCTTAGCGTTTGCCCCCAAGTGCTCACAGGGATAATTACGGCCATGGCGCGCCATTAATTGCGTAAGACTTGAATAGACTAAGCTTTCGCGCAGTAAGCGATTATCCGATGTATCTAAGGTGGTAAAGGTGAGGCGCAGCAGTTCGGCGAGCTGCGGATCGTACACCACGGGATTTGGGAAATACGGTGCCCCGCGATTTGATGCTAGTTCTTTGTTTATATTGGCAAACTGCGCGGGTACTGGATACATAGCTCGGTAGGACCAGCCATCCTCTGTGGCGCTACAACCATTATGCACTTCGTCGGCATTGACAAGAATAATGCTGTGTTTTGGCGCCACATGGTTACCACCAGTGCGATAAAAACGCTGGGCGCCCGTTTCTATCACGCCGACTGTGTAGCCTTCGTGGGTATGGCGGCTAAAATTTTGTTTATGGTAGTGGGCATTGAGTAACTCGAGGCCACCTAATTCATTGGCAATCTGGTAGGCCGCATGTTCTGTGTTCATTAGGCCTCCTATATCGACTGGATGAATGGCGAGTTCGTTTATCAAGACCAAGGCGTTTAATGCTTGTTTTGCCAGATAGTAACCCAGAACGCCTCGACACTTTTGTACAAAATTGCGCTTTACCGTGTTTTTGGGACAGTGCTGGGCGCAGTATTTTGACTCCAGCGGTTAGGGCTGCGTGTGTATTCCATCAGCCAAGCGGGCTAATTGGCTAAGATCGGCGCTCACAATGGCGTGTAGATGTTCGGTGATCTTCTCAATTGGCCAATCCCACCAAGCGATAGCAAGGAGCTCATCTATCACGGTTTGCTCGAATCTTAGCTTAATAATAGTGGCAGGATTTCCACCCACCACAGCGTAGGGCGGCACATCTTTGGTGACGACGGATTGGCTCGCGATAATCGCGCCATGGCCAATGTTTACCCCAGGCATAATGGTGGCGTTATAACCTATCCACACATCATGGCCTATGCGGGTGTCGCCCTTAAAAGGCAAATCTTCGGGCTTAGGTGTTGCCTTCTCCCAGCCATTACCGAAGATATAAAAAGGATAGGTCGAAAAACCTGACACTGAATGATTAGCGCCATTCATGATGAATTTCACGTTTTTTGCAATGGCACAAAATTTACCGATAATCAGCTTATCGCCAACAAAGTCAAAGTGATATAGCACATTCGACTCGAAACGCTCAGGCCCTGCTGGGTCATCGTAATAGGTGTAATCGCCGACAATAATATTGTTGCGGGTAATAAAATTTTTAACAAAGCCAACCTGAGGAAAGCCTTTCAACGGTGCTTTATCGTTGGGATTGGGGCCTAATTGTAGGTGATCGTGGCTGCTTGGCATGAGTACCTCCGTGATTAAATCATCGCTTACTTTAATGCATTATCTTTTTTGAATCGTCGTACTTTGGTACGCATGTTTTTCATTGGGGAGTAAGTGTTGAACTGGATCATACGGCCCAATGTCCATTTATCGTACCAAGCGATGCCGTACAGTTGCTGAACACTGAGGCTCGCAATCAGCGTTAGCAGTTTGGCCATGGTCAGTTCATATTCATTAAGTAAATCAGAATATTGCCATTGGTGATATTCTTGGTGAAACCGATCTGCTAGCAATTCCAGTTGATTCCATTTATATCCCGTATCAGGAAAATCAACGGGTAGGGTTTGCGATGTGAGTTCGTACCATTTGAGTACTAATTTACCCCAGCCAATAAGGTACGCAACAGTATCGCAGACGCTAATTTGTGTACCTTGGATGTTTCCGTCAATGCTGCACACGCGGGACATTTGGGCTGGGATTGAACGATAGTCTGCCATCAATTTGGGAAAGACTGAGTGAATAGCCAATTCAAGCTCTTGTTTTGATTGGGGTACAGATGACATAGAAACCTCGTATACATTCAGTGCTTAGACCGAGTTTTACTGCGTTTTAGTATTCACCAGTCACAATCAGCTCTTGTTCAATACGTTCAACCACTAAGGCAAGCAAGCTATTTTCTCGGCTAAAGCCAACAGAGCAAATCGCCATCGCGCCGCTACCACAGGTGATTTCAGGATATTCCTCTGTCATCGGCGTTTCATTTTCGGCAACGGGGGCTAATACCCAACCGGTAGCCAATAAACTCGATTTTACCTCTGCGTACTTTTTACCCCATAACGCACTGTTGTCCTGTGCTTGAGTAAAACCAGATAATGCACCAAGGCTTAGGATTATCAGTGGTAGAATTATTTTTCGCATATAAAGCATCTTAGTTCCTATGTGATTTAGGGATGATTGATGGTTAATTTTTAAAGACTAAATCAACGTCATGGGGCTTCACTCCACACCCCAATCCCATTAAGCCTTTGGTACGGCTGATAGTCTGTTACTCACAATTAGGAGATGCCAAGAATTTAATAATGGGTGTTTTGTTAAACTGTTGCTGAATCTTACTTCGTTAAACTATTTAAAAGCAAAGTCGTGGGGCTTCACCCCACACCCGACCAAGGAGGACTGCTCGTCCTATCCTCCTTGGATGCTCCAAGACGCCCCTAACGGAGTTGAAAGCCCCTTGTGCTCATTGACAAATTTGCTATCGCTTCCGAAGGATGCGTCCCTGCACCTGCGAAAGCTAGCTTGCCATCCATGGCAAGATTCACGCAATTTGTCTATTCGCCCTGCGGCAACTCCGAGGGGAGGTGAACTTCTTCAGCGTTTGTGTTGTTTGGAAGTCATGCAAAGCAAACCGAGTAATGCTTACAACCACTTTTAGAAATTTAACAATGGGTGTCTCGCGAAATCTGTAGTTAACCCCAAAAGACTCATGCCTGTCCTATCTTTCTCCTGCGGCAACTCCGAGGGGAGGTGAACTCCTTCAGCGTTTGTGTTGTTTGGAAGTCATGCAAAGCAAACCGAGTAATCAGGGCGAGCGCATGAGTGTTCAATAATTGACCTTAACAATAAAGGTACACTCAATTGTACTCATCAATGTCTGTTTTCAGCTTAACATTCGTATAGGTTGCGAGTGTTTATTAAACAGTTTTTGAGTAATAAACGTTCATGCGGTAGCCCTGACCGAGTAATGCTTACAACCACTTTTAGAAATTTAACAATGGGTGTCTCGTTAAATTAATAGTACAGGTTGAAGATAACCTCAAAGTAGATTATGTTGTTGATTTTAAAATGGATGACTAGATTTATTCAATTAAGGTAGAGTTTCATCTATTATTAAAGCAAGGACATATATGAATAAAGAAATTGAGAGTTTGTGTGTTGCATTGGAGTCACTGGCTGAGGCTGTGGAAAAAGGTTGGAGTGAAAATAGCTCTTTGAATGAAGCATTCGGTTGGAATCATCCGGCTATTAATCGTTTTGAGTTAGCCTATATTCCACTTTCGTTATCACAGCGTATTCGAAAAGCAGATTTAAATATTGATGACAAAGAGCTTCTTGAAATACTGGGTAAGGTTCCCGAGAAGCTAAATCGTTTAAAAAGTGGGACACTACCTTATTTTTATAACGGTCATGGAGCCCAAGCAATTCCAGCTTTTATTAGTACATTAGAATGGATTTCTAGTTTAATAGAGCCAGAGCTTGCATGGGTTATACATAATGACCCAAATGTTTTACCTCCCGCTATTTCGAGGAAACTGAAGGGGTTGGCCGCAAAAATCGATGAAATTGAAGTAGATCAAGACAAGTTAACTAAACAAATACAAATCATTAATGATGCAACAGAAACAGCAGAATCGCTTCCTTCTGATTTGCAAGATTTAAAAGAAGCTCGTAAGAAAGTCGAATCTATAGGTACTGAGGCTATTAAAACAGCAGCTAAGATATCAACCGCAAAAGAAAAGAGGGCGTTCAAAATTCTGTGTCAGGCTAATTTTTAAATTTCTAGCACGCTATCTAAACGTCCTTCAAAATAAATCGCTAACTGAGATAAACAAAGGCTCCAATTGTGGATTGGCATAGTCCATTTATCTGAGGCGTTTAATATGCCTGCGTAAAGTAGCTTCAACAAGCTATTTTCATTAGGAAATGCACCTTTGGTTTTGGTGAGCTTTCTAAATTGGCGATGCACAGCCTCAACCGCATTGGTCGTGTAAATCACTTTCCTGATATGTTCTGGGTACTTAAAATAATGGGACAAATTATGCCATTTGCGACGCCAAGAGTTGATTACCAACGGATAAGCATCACCCCATTTGGCCTCCAGTTCGTCCAAGGCCATCTCTGCGGCTTCTTTACTCACGGCTCGATACACAGGCTTTAAATCAGCCATAAACGCTTTCTGATTTTTTGAGGCGACATACTTCATTGAGTTGCGGATCTGGTGGATAACGCATAGCTGTGTTTCCGTATGAGGGAAGATACTGGCTATGGCCTCAGGGAAACCGGTCAAGCCGTCAACACAGGCGATAAGAATATCTTTTACACCACGATTATTAAGATCGGCCAGTACGGATAGCCAGTAATTAGCGCCTTCATTTTCGGATAAGTGAAGCCCTAAAATTTCCTTTTTTCCTTTCATATTAAGCGCTAACAATGTGTAAACGGCTTTACTGACGTAACGCCCATCCTCTTTGACTTTATAATGTATCGCATCAAGCCAAACGATAGGATAATGGCTATCTAATGGGCGCTGTTGCCACGCTTTAAGTTCGGGGATGAGTTTGTCGGTGATGGCGCTTACTGTTGCGTTAGACACATTGAGCCCATACATATCTTCAACATGTTGATTAATATCGCGATAGCTCATACCTATACTGAACATCGATAACACTTTACGTTCGATTTCATCGGTTAGTGTAGTTTGATTTTTCTTAATCAACTGAGGCTCAAAGGTGCCATTGCGGTCTCTAGGCGCGTCTAACTCAAAGTTACCGGACGGATGCTTAATGGTCTTAGGGGTTTTGCCATTTTTACGATTAGGCTGAGGATCATGCGCTAAATGCTGCTCAAGCTCAGCCTGGAGAGCCGCTTCAGTGAGTTGCTTGATCAGTGGGCCAAGAATGCTGTCTTTACCTGTGAGGCTTTTACCTGATTGCAGATCTTTAAGGGCTTGTTCGAAGTTAAAAGGTTGGGTCATGTGTCATTCCTGTTTTTGAATATTTTACTGAAATGACACAGAATTATGAACACTACCAAAGAAAATGTAGATAACCTACTTAGCGCTATTAAATCCAATAAAGAGCAGTCTGATAAGCTGGTTGAAAACTGTGAAGATTCATATCGTATTACAACCAGTAATGGGCTTGCTGGTGCTTTTGACCAAAGGGCTAGTCAACTTACTAACTCTATGTGGGTATGGGTTTTAGGTCTGCTTGGTTCACTTATATCGGCTTGGTTTATTGGTTCAGGGAGAGTCGAAGCTTTAACTTCAGCTTTATCTGTTGCCGATCCCAAAATGGGTCTTGTATTTGGCCATATATTTTTGTCAATTGTGAGTTTGGGGGCTCCCTTATGGTTTGCATGGTTGTCTACTAAACAAATAGGTCAAAGATTTAAGTTAGCAGAAGACTATGGTTATAAAGCTTCTGTTGCAAAAGCATATGAAGGTTATAGAAAAGAAGCTGCAAGAATAGATGAAGAGCTTGAAGCCAGACTCTTCGAATCTGCTTTATCAAGGGTTGAAGAAGCCCCTTTACGACTAGTTGAAGATGGAGGTCACGGAAGTCCTTGGCATGAGCTAGCAAACTCTAACTCTTTCAAGGAAGCATTAAAAAACTTCCCTGAATTCAGAGACAGAGTGTTTGAACTTGCTAATTCAGCTATTGATAAGACTAGACGAAAGCCAGAACTTCATGCTGTTAGCGATACCAAATCAGTACAGCAAATGCAGTCAGCAGACTCGTAAACACGCTAGGCAAAATGCAAACTTAAGTGCATTCGTGTGGATTATCACTGATTTTATGGTTATTTCTGCAAGCAATAATAGTTTCACCGAGATTTGCTAAGCCGAATTCGATTGCGGACGTGACCTTCGATGATATGGATATCATCGCAGAGCCGCCATGGATGGCTTCACGGCGTGTCACGCAAGCTGTTGAATTCGGCGTATCCGCAACGAGTTCAGAAGTGCTTAGAAAAGCCATATATTTTTAACCTAACCTTCCTTCATCCCAGCTCTGCAAACAAAAACAGCCGCAAATATTTGCGGCTGTTTGCGATTAACATTCTGTATTTGAATGAGATTTAAAGTTTACGCTAAACCACTCGCTATTCAGCGACCATAGCTAATAGTGCGGGTAAAAACTCTTTATCCAATGTGGCAATTTCGCCTTGCTCGATAAGCACTTGATTCAGAATCTCATGGCTAGTCAAGGGATTAGCTAATACGACGCGAAACACCACTGTGGGTTGTCTAAAGTAGCGGGCGGGTTGAATGCGGGTGCGCGAGACAAAGGATTTGCCCTGTTCGCGCTGGTGTTTTTGAATAAATTGGGTCAGGCCATCGAGTTGCTCATTAAAGCGCTCAAGCTTTGCTTTATCACCTTGTTCAATCGCCACTTGCATCGCCGCCTGCACACTCGCTGGAACATAACGATAGGTGAGCAGGCACAGCTCTGGCGCGGTGACTAACTCAAAATCGGGGTGCGCGTCGATTTGCTCGGCAAAATAACGCGCTTTTTCAAGGCTGTTATTGATAAGAATTTCGTAGCCATCGCGACCGATAATCTGTAAGCAGGCATGCACTAACATCGCCATGCCGGGGCGTGAGCCTTCAAGCGTTTGGCTGCCTAAATCCTTGGAGCCTCGGCGCAAAATATATTCGGCGTGGTGGGCAATCGCATGGGCAAACTCAGGATTTTTAAATAGCACCATACCCGCGCCCATGGGGACATACATTTGCTTATGGGCATCGATGGTGACCGAATCTGCGAGTTCAACACCATCGAGTAAATGGCGGTATTTATTGGATAATAAGCTCGCGCCGCCCCAAGCCGCATCCACATGGAAGTGACAGTTTAACTCACTTGCTAATGCCGCAAGCTGCTTAAGCGGGTCGATATTGCCCGTCTCTGTTGTGCCAGCCACACCCACAATCGCCATGACTTTAATGCGTTTATGTGCAAGTTCAACTGCGATCTTACGCATTTGGGTGACATCAACCTTGTTATCAGCATCGGTTGGGATACTGATGATATTGTCGCGACCAATACCGAGCAGATCGACTGCTTTACCTAATGAATAGTGACCGCGCTCGGAGACAAGAATCGCTAAATCATCATAGTCATAGTGACGCAGCGCCTTGATTAAGCCTTCGCGGGTGACGCCTTTAAAGTCGCCATCGGCCTTAAGTAATTGGTTACGGGCAATCCACAGGGCCGTGATGTTAGCGACCGTGCCGCCGGAGCAAAATGCGCCAAGGGAATGATTGGCGCTGTGCATCCAATTACGATAAAAATCATCGTGTTGAGCGTAAATTAAATGATGCATCATCCCGAGCACTTGGCGCTCAAGCGGGGTAAAAGCCTTGGACGTTTCGATTTTGACCAAGTTTTGATTCAGCCCCACCATCATTTTCGACAGTGGCAACACAAAATAGGGCAATGCCGAGGTCATATGGCCAATAAAACTCGGCGCCGCCGTATGCACCGAATGCGCCACCAAGTTTTGCATGATTTCGTCGGTATAGTCGGAGACAAAACGCGGCTGGTTTGGAATTTCAAAGGTTTGAAAATCGGTTTCGATCTCTGATAGCGGCTTTTCTAGCGCGGCAATACTGTCACCCAAAAAGCCTGCTAAATCCTCGGAAAGCTTCTGCTCGATAATGCTTAAGGTGGAATCTGCATCTTCGGGCACAGTGAAAATCCGCATCAGGCTTTCTTCAGACGCGGTGGCTTGGCGAGGGAGTTTTTGGGTCATGGGGCTTGCCGTCTAGTTATTCTTATAGTGAAACCGCAAAAGAGATCAAGCGTATAAGTAAATACATGGCACTTAAACCTTGTTTACGGATTACCAAAAAGGGAGCTCACTTTACTGCAAGGTCTTTTTGGCATCAAGCAATAAAATACGCCCTAAGTCAGTGCTTGGGTAAAACAAAGGCGCTAATCGTAGCGCCTTTGTTGTGTTGTATTGGCTATCGCTTTAGAGAGGTAAGGTTAACGCTGGCCCAGCATCAATACTGCGCCAATATTGCGGGCGGTATTGATAAGGTTAGTTTTGGCATTGGCCAGCACATCGTCCAGTGGACTTAAGTGTGGAATGATAGGGAAAATCGCCGCCATGCCTTGCTCGAGCACGGCATTGGCATTATCGCCAAGGCAACCGGCAATCCCGATAGTCGGAATGTTTTGCAACTGCGCTTGCTTTAATACGCCCATCGGGGTTTTGCCAAAGATGGTTTGGCCATCGATTCGGCCTTCGCCAGTGATGACAAGATCGGCGCCACGAATTTTGTCAGCCAGTCCTACTGTTTGCATCACAATCTCGACACCGGGTCTAAGCTCTGCGCCTAAAAAGGCCATCACGCCAAGCCCCATGCCGCCCGCAGCGCCCGCGCCAGCTTGGTGGCGATGGTCGGTTACACCGCTTTGGGCGATCACATCGGCATAGTGACTCAGGGCTGAGTCTAATGTGTTGACCATCTCTGCTGTAGCACCTTTTTGCGGCCCAAAAATCGCCGAGGCGCCACGCTCGCCACAAAGGGGATTATCGACATCGCAGGCCACTTCGAAGGTGCATTCTTTCAGTAACGGATGGGCGTTGCTCATATCGATATTGGCAAGTTTCGCTAGTGCCGCGCCGCCCGCACTGAGGCTTTTACCATGTTTATCTAGCAGTAAAATACCCAGCGCCTGCGCCATTCCCGCGCCGCCATCGTTAGTTGCACTGCCACCTAGTCCTACAATAATGTGCTTTATCCCCCGATTAAGCGCATCACAAATCAGTTCGCCCGTACCATAACTGGTCGTGAGCAGTGGGTTACGTTGCTCCCGCGGCACATGGTGTAAGCCTGAGGCGGAGGCCATTTCAATGACCGCGATGGGCTGAGTCTGTTGTGCGGTTTGTTGACCCAAAATACCATAATGGGCGTTAACCTTATGGCCAAGCGGCCCCATGACCTCCAGGCTGACAATGCTGCCGCCTGTGGCATCGACCATAGATTGCACCGTTCCTTCGCCACCATCGGCGACGGGAATTTTGACAATCTCGCAGTCAGGGATCACTTGCATTAAGCCTTGTTCGATCGCATTAGCCACATCGAGTGCGCTTAAGCTTTCTTTAAAGGAATCGGGGGCAATAACTATCTTCATTCAAAATCCTACAGCTTTTTTGGGCGCGTGGATGCGCCCAAGGACAAGATAAGGCGGCTTAGAGCAGCACTAAGCTTAGTACATACACGGCCAGCATGGAGGTGACGCCTTGGATCAGGGTCGCCATGGTTTGGGCTTTATAGGCCTGCGTAACACTCATACGGCTAAATTGAGTTACAACCCAGAAGAAACTGTCGTTAGCGTGGGAGACGGTCATGGCGCCTGCACCAATCGCCATGACTGTCAGTACGCGGCCCATTTCGCTGCCAAGACCAATATCGCCCAGCATCGGAGCGACTAAGGCCGAGGTTGCGACCAGGGCGACCGTTGATGAACCTTGGGCCGATTTCAGCGCTGCAGCGACGATAAAGGGCATGAAAATCCCAACGCCGAGCGCCGATAATGAGCTGCCTAAAAAGTCGCCTATGGGTGTTGCTTTTAATACAGCGCCAAAGGCACCTCCGGCACCGGTGATCAAAATGATGGGGGCTGCCGCAACTAAGCCTTGGCTAATGCGCTCGCTAAACTCGGCGATTTTGTTGGTACTTTTCAGTAACAGCGCGGATAGGAACAGGCCAATCAATAGCGCGTTTACGGGTTGGCCGAGGAACACTAATAGGCTAAACAGACCTTCTTTTCCGAATGGCGCAGAAGGGAAATTAGCAACAGAACCCAAACAAATTAATAGAATAGGCACAAAAATCGGGGCAAAAGCCTTTAATGGACTGGGGAGTGTGCCATAGCTTTGTTTTAAGGATTCAAAGTCATTTGCTTGGGCTTTGAGTTCTTCTGCGCCTTCACCATCGGGTTCAACCCCTGCAAAGCGGTTGGCCCACAACATACCTGCAAACGAGGCAACAGCAGCAACAAATAAACCGACACCTATTACTAAGCCTAAATTTGACTCTAAGCCTAAGTTACCCGCCGCTGCGATAGGGCCTGGTGTCGGGGGGACAAAGGTGTGTGTCGCGTATAAACCCGTCGCTAAGGCCACGCTCATGGACACGCTAGAGACTTGCATGCGGTTGGCCATGGATTGTTTGAGCGAGTTTAAGATCACGAAACCCGAGTCACAAAACACCGGAATGGACACTATATAGCCGATAATCGACATAGTGAGTGTTGGGAAGCGTTTACCCAACACTTTAATCACCACATCTGCCATGGTAATGGCGGCGCCACTTTTTTCGAGAATGATGCCGATAATCGTCCCGAGCACGATCACAAGGCCGATATAACCGAGAATATTACCAAAGCCTGTGGTAATGGTTTTGGCAATATCGCCACTGGGTAAACCATAGGCGAAGGCGGCAATAAAGGCGGCTAGAATTAAAGTTAAAAATGGATGGAGCTTAAATTTTGAGGTCGCGATAACAATAAATGCAATCACGCCGATGAGGATGAGCACTAAGTTCATAGGTTGTCCCGTTCAGTCTTGGCTGAAGTTCTTAAGTGGTTTTGGCTGTTGTAGGGCGCGGCTGTTATCTGATCCTAAGTTCAAATAAAGGCTGCTTTAAGGTCAGCCTATTATTGAATACTGCAGATTGAATAGCTTTGGCTAAACTGACGGAGTTACGGGTTAAATAGGGCTTTATTTTGTGCATGAGCACAAAATTGCCACCGTGCATTCGAATGTAATAGGGGGATTTTGTCGATAAGGTAGGCAAATCTTTCTATTTGCCTACCTTAAAAAGGAATCGCAAGGCTTAACTCATGGTTTTATTGGCGACGAATAAAAGACTCGACATAAGCCGCCGTTCGGGCATTGAGTATCGGATCGGCTGAGGGGGCAATGCCCTTAGGTAATAACAGCGGGTTGAAAATGCCTTTATCACATTGTTGCACTTGGGAGTCGTTATCGCGCTCACCGTTAATCACCACTTGGCCGACCAGTAATCGCTGGCGAGTCTCTGGCCAAATCACCGTTGGGTTATTAATTTCATCACCTGATTCCGCCAGTTGAACATAGAGGTTCCATTGTGCTGGCTGGGTGTTAATGCGCTTGAGTCATTCCGCCTTTAAAAAATCATCACCCAGATTGGCAAGTTCGCTGGCTGAAGGCGCTGCGGTGCCCGCGACGGGTTCAAAAATCCATTTACCCGCAACGCTGTTATTTTGCTTGTCGGTAAACAGAAAGCTGTTTACGCCAAAGTAGCGACTATTGGCAAAGCTGGGGCTGGGTGGCAGTTGTTTTACATAGTCGAAAAAGGCTTTGGCATCGGGCTTATTGTCGATAAGCCATTGTTTACCTTCGGCGCCTTGCTTCACTTTAGTCTGAAAGGTAAAAAAATCATCCAGATTACTAGCAAAGAACACCGGCACATTGGTGGTGACAAAGTTCAGGTTTTCTTTATCGCCATCAATTTTGAGTGACATAAAGCGCCCTGGGGTTTTGTCGGAGATTTGAGGATTCGTGCCGCCTAGGGAAAAGCGAGCGGTAACCTTAATTTGGCTTTGATTAAAAAATGGAATCGCTAGCGAATCTTGTAACTCTGGGTTGGGTGCAAAATAGCCGGAGGTACAAAATCCCTTAGTGTGATTACGCAGTTTCACTTTTTTACCCGCTTCGCGACTCGCCGCATCCGGCGTGCCATTGACTGCATCAACTAGCTCGGGAATGGTTTTTTCGGCGGCGATTAATGTCGGTGAAGTGAAGGCTAAGCCTATGATGCAGGCTTGGGCAAGTAAAGTCAGTTTGAATAGGGTCATTGCAATTCCTTTTTATGCACTGGGTCGAATGTTTAGGGCGTGTTGACGCAAAACGATTATCAGAACTATAGGAAAGGGGATTCGATATAAATCTTTCACTCAATGCATTGTTTACTCAATAGTGCTGGAAATCACGTCAACTTGAGACACGATTTTTATCCCCATTGAGTCCTTAATCTACGCGAGTTAAATACCCAGCCGTTAAATTCAGCCGCTAAACTCCGCGCTAAACGTGCATTTTACAGTACAGAGGCCGTTACCTTGGGTTTGCTGAAGTATCAAGCAGTTGCCCTAGATACAAACTCAATAAGCCATGCAAGGATTGAATATCGGTTTGGGTTAATTGTTGAATTTTATCTAGACGGTATCTTAAGGTATTTCGGTGGATAAACAGGGCGTTGGCACATTGCTGCGCATCACCAAAGTGGGTGATATAAGCGGCTAAGGTTTTGCGAAGCTGACCATTTTTGTCGGCTTGAGTCAGTTGTTGATAGGGACTTGCTAGTGCTTGTCCACGCCAGTCATGTTTAAGCCCAGAGAGCAACACTTGTAAGGAATAATCCTCAAACAGGTATTTTGTGCCTTCAGGGTTTAGCTGTTTACCTAAGTTCAAAGTCTCTTGGGCGGTTTGATAAGAGCGAGCAATGCCGCCTTTTTCGGGGAAGAAGTGGCCGAGGGCTATTTTAAAATGTAAACCCATTTGCGCTGGTAAACGTTGCAATAACTTATCGATACGTTGGTTTTCAAGCTCGGGGTCCCATTGTTTGCCATCTAAAAAGGCGGGTTTTAGGATCACCAGTTGCGACATCGACGTCATGGCAATTAGGTTGCCTCGGTCGGGATTTTGCAGTAAATGCAGCACTTGTTTGAGGGTTTCACTGACCCTTGGATTACGCTCATCAACACTTGATTCGCTAGCTGCTGCATTGATAAGCGATGCGGTTTTATGGATGGGCGCAGACAGCTTTTCACTGATCTCGATAATGGCAGCTACTCGTGGAAGGTTAATATCAATATCGAGTTGTTTTGCCCAGCGCTGCAACTGCTCATCATCGGTGTTCGCCTTGATAAGTTGCAGAATAAATTCTTCCCGCTGGCGATTTTCCCACTGCAATTTGTCCTGCTGATTGGCTTGCTCGACAATCATCTCTGCAGTCATTTTCAGTAGCTCGCCATAATGGGCTAACTCATCAGGAGCACCTGTAATTCCAATTACACCGATGATTTGCCCTTGGTAATGCAAGGGGAGGTTGATGCCAGGTTTAACGCCATGTAAGCCAGAGGCGACTTCGTCACTCAATTCCACATTGCGATTTTGGGCAATCGCGAGCAAAGCGCCCTCATGGGTTGAGCCGATACGTTTTGGATCGCCCGAACCTAAGATGACGCCCTGACCATTCATTACATTAATATTGTGCCCGATAATTTTCATCGTGCGACTGACAATTTTTTTGGCGATGGTTGAATCGAGCAGATACATGTCAGGCCTTGTTGTGGTTACTAGGTTAATAAGGAGCTAATACGTGATCTTAACGTGGGAATAAGATGCTGTTCAAACTCGGGATGTTGTTTTAGCCAAAGATTATTTCGAGGGCTAGGGTGGGGCATCACCATTAACTGAGGCCAATATAATGGCCACTGCTCAACGGCTTGGGTAAGCGTGATTTTTTTGTTTGATGTCGCCTTACCTATGGTATGTGCTGCCGCTAACGGTGTTGAATTGAATCCCCTGTTTTTATGCATATTATCCATTAACAGCCGAGAAAGGTGGTAATCCATGGCATATTGGCCGAGTACTATCACTAGCTCTATATTTGGCATTAGCGCCAGTAGTGCTTTGTGCCAGGTTGCGGCGCACTCTGGACGTGGCGGCTTATCGCCTTGCTTTTTCCCCTTTCTTTCAATATTGCCCGGAAAACAAAATCCCATCGGTACTATGGCAAACAGAGCGGGATCGTAAAATTGCTCACGACTGACATTTAGCCAAGCCCTAAGCCGTTCACCACTGGCATCATCAAAGGGAATGCCCTTATGGTGGGTTTTTACACCGGGGGCTTGGCCTGCGATAAGAATTCGTGCTTGGCTGCTCGCCTGTAATATCGGTTTGGGCGGGAAGGGCAACTCGGCTTGGCAGAGGGTGCAGGCCCATACTCGCGTTAACAACGCCGTCATTTCAACGGAGCACAATGGGGTGGCGGATGAACTGTCCTGCATGATTTAACTGACCGATTAAAGGTTTGGATTAAGATCCGTTAAAGTGAAGCAAAACTCAAGGAATAGACGCTATTTAACCTAAACTCGGGGTAACGAGTGTCGAAAAATCTAAATTTAACAAACTAAATCAATATGATAAATGATTCTTTTGAAAAGAAGAATTTTTTCTGACTGAATGTGCAGATTTTTGCGCATATCAAGGCGCTCAGTGGTACGCCATAGCGAGCTATGGTTAGACAGAGCAACGCAGAGAGGTCCGAAAAGATGCCTATTTCGCGGCTCTACTTACCCGAGCTCACGTTATTTAGATAGCTTTTTGCTTTAGAGGCTGATCTCATTCAATATTTTTTACGTAGGATTAATCCCTTGTCCGTCCTATATTTGTGCGCTATTGAGACTCACTGCTGGATATAAAACTGCGGGATATAAAAAAGCCCGCAGAGGCGGGCTTTTGAGCATATGAGGCAAATGGATTAGAGTTTGTAACTCATGCTCAGCATCAGCATTTGTGCGGTGTAGTCATGGCTGTTACTACCAAAACCTACGACGTTCCAAATGCCATCAACGGCGATATCATTTGCGGCGTCATTGTCCTTATAGTTCTCAATTTTGTAATCGAAGCGCAGCGCGAGTTTCTCGGTGGCTTGATATTGAGCGTATAAGTTAATGTTATGCACTTTGGCAAAATAATCACCATAGTCGCCAGTGATACCTTGTCTGACTTGAGTGTTACTGTCGGAGTTGGAATAGGTGTAGTCCAGTCCTAGGCGTAACTTGTTCTCCAGCAGATTGTTGTAGCTGATACCTGCACCGACCACATCTACCTGATCTTCTATAAAGCCTGTCCACGTTGGGGTGCTGTAATTGCTGCTACCCGCCTGTTCAGACTCAATGGTTTGGTAATTGTAGAAGGCGGTTGCCAGTAAGTCAGCGGTGATCATATAACTGATGTTGGCATCATAACTGGTGTCTTTTGACTCAGTTAATCCAATCACAGTATCGGTATAATCATCTAACGCGTAACGGGCACCAACATCGATAGTCAGGCTTTCTAATGGCGAATGGGTGATCCGTGCTTCGACTTGAGTTCTGTCACGGTCAGCCAGATTGTACTTACGTAACAGGCTGTTGGTTTCAGAAGAGGTCCATTCAGACGCTTGGTATTGTGAGCCGTCACGGTTACCGTAACTGCCTTTTACCCACATGTCCCAAGTATCGAAGCTGTTTACACGTAAACGGGCCCAAACGGTATTTTCATCCGTGGTTTCACGGTCTTGATAATCACGTTGGTCACGTTTGAAGTCATAACCACCATCGAGTTTGATATCGCGGGTAATGCGATAATCTGCGGCAACTTTAAAGCGTTGCGTACGATTATCGTAAGGGGTGTTATAAGCCACCTTACCGTTGACATTGTTGATGCTGATCTGAGTCCATTCTTCTACTTGGGTATTATTGTCACGGTCGTAATAATCGTAACTACCTGTTAAGCGAAGATCATTGCTCACTTTGCTAACGACTTTCAGGTTCATACCCAGTAGATCGACTTTGGCATCGACGGCATCGGTATTGAGCTGATTAGCATAACGGTAGTTATCCGTCACTAACGCCTGATCTTGGCTCATTTGTCCGGTCAGAATACGACCCGACAGTGCGTTGCTGCCATCGTTGTACTGTCCCATCAGCGACACGGTGTGTGACTGGTTATCCGGATCGAGTGCCATCGTACCTTGGGTTTGAGCACCAAAGGTGGGGTTAAAAGCATTTTCAAAGTCCAATTGGTTGTATTCGTTTTTGAATATTGACCCATTGTAACTGAGTGCGGTAAACCAACGATCACCCTTGAGTTTGACACCCGCTTCAATGGTGTCAGTGGTGTAATCCACCGGCTCTGCTAACATCATCGATTGGTTGAAGAAGCTACCAGAGGCTTGTTTTAAGCCGGTTTTCTCTTCACGCATGTAGTTAACATAGGTGCTCCACAGGGATTCACCTTGATATTCAAATCCCAACCCCGTGCGCTCACGTTTAAGTGAGAGTTCGAGGGCATTGAGGCTGTCCATCAAGAGTGGCATTTGGTTGCTTGAACCTGCTGTTATCCAGTTATCCGGTAACGTGAGGTTATTGCCACCAATACCCGCGTAGGGCGATAGGGCGCTATTGCTGTCGTAGGTAGCAATTTGGCGATAGTTCACATTGACGTTGTACTGGCCTTGTTTGCCCGCATTGACATCTAAGCGACCGCCATCCATACCGAGTTGATAAGCATCAACACTGGCACGATAACCCTTTTCACCTTTAAAGTTTAAATCGGCATCAAATTTACCCGCCACTTCATTGGATGTACCAAAGGCATTGGCAGAGCGAATATCCTCTTCGCTGTTATAACCGACACCGACACCCACAGTGCCTGATGTGCCCGTTTCAACGACGCAGCCTTTACAGCTCCATGCGGATAATTTCACTTTTTCAGTATTGGCATTCGCTAGACCATAACCATCAGCAGCGACGGCCAAGCCTGTGTTGGCTAATAACGCTAGAGTGATCAAATTGAGTTTAAATTTCATTTTCTCGTCTCCTTAGCGCTGTAATAGCTTGCCAGATGGATGGTTAGAACCATGAACCTGACTATGGCAATTTAAGCAGCTTCTTCCACCAGTAAAGGCATTGTCACCGACATTTGAACCTAATCCAGTGTTACCTAAGTAGGCGTTGCTGGCGTGGCCATCGCTGGCGTGACATTGCTGACATAGCTGTGGCGCACGGGTTTTCAGCATACCGTCATTCACACTACCGTGAGGATTGTGGCAAGTGACACAATTCTCAGTGACGGGTGCATGCTCCCAAAGTTTTGGGCCGCGTTTTTCGGCGTGACAGGAATAACAGGTATCATTCACGCTAGGCTTGTTAAGATCGGAATCTGTCATGCTCCCATGGGGATTGTGACAGTCGCTACAGGTCATTTGTGCCCATTTGAGTGGGTGACTTGAGCGTTTATTCATATCCGCTTTTTGCTTTGTATGGCAGCTAGTACAGACTTCCATTTCCGTGTTTTTAGATAACACAGGATCTTTTGCGACGTGTACTTGGTGACAAGAAGCACAAGCAACATCGGCATTGTCATGGTGACCGCCATTCCAAGACATACGCTTATCGTCTTGGTGACAGCTCATACATACGCTGTTTTGCTTGTCGGCACTTAAGGTTGATTGCTTACCAAAAGTGATCATCGGCTCGTTGCCGCCTTTGTTGTGCTGACCCAGTGGGCCGTGGCATGCCTCACATTGCAGGCCAGCCATTGGACTCTTAGAGGAGTCAATCGCACCGTGGACACCTTTGAAAAGGTCCATGACTTTTTCGGATTTCTTATGGCACATCAAGCAAGAATCGGCGCCTTTAGGGGAGTAGTTGCCTTCGGCAAACTTCTTATCTAAGGTGGCTTCGACTTGCTCTGGCGTCATTTTCTCATCCCACTTCGACGCATAAGCGTTTGGTGTGACGACTAATGCCATAACTGCAGACATTGCCATTGTGATGGTAAGTGCCGGCAGTAGGTTTTTCATTTTTAGGCAGTTCTTCATAATAGGCTTCCCAATTTGTCCCAACAAAATTCAAGAAAGGGGGAGCGAGCTCCCCCTGCTTGGGCAAATTACATTTTCACTTTAGTGTGATCTGCAACTGTTGGGGTATGGCAGTAGAAACAGGTTTCTGACTGTGCCGCACTGGTAGCATCATCTTTTGTGCCATCAACAACTGCACCGAAAGACTCCAGGGTTTCTTTCGTATGGACCATGTACTGGCTGCCAACTGTGTGACAGGTAGTACAAGTTGCAGTGATCGGCGTAGAATATAGACCTGTTTTATCTGCTGCAGCGGCAGTATTCAATGCGCCTTTCTTCTTGAAAGACTCAAGGTTGAAGTCTGAGTGACAAGAGGCACAATTGCCACCAATGAGGCCGTAGGCATCTTCAACGTGTTTTTTGTGTAGTTTTAGCTCTAGCGCACCACGGTTGGCAAAGCTATAGGTGCCATCAGGAGTATGACAAGTCACACATGCGTCAAGGCCTACAATCGCTTTACCGTTAGCATCTTGGGTGTGTGATAGTTGCTCTGTCATCACAAAGCCTGCATGTTGTTTGCCTTTGTGAATTTCGAACTCAGCAGTGTGGCAATTGGCACAGGCTGTCATGTTAACAGAATCAACGTGGCGAGTACTTGGTGCTTTACCTGACAAAGTAGCAAAGGCTAAATCCGCTTTCATGCCGGTATACTTAGTTACATCAACACCATCAAATGCAGGGTCTGCACAGTCTACAAACTTACCTTCGCTAGAACACATTGACCAACCTACAAAGCTAAATGCTGTGTCGCTGTCTGCGCCGTTTTGGCCAAGTTTGAGGTCTTTAGTAGTGGTATAAACCAGTTTGCCAGCATCATTGATAGTAGCTTTTGGATCAAGAGCTCCATTTTTGATTGCAAATATTGAATCTTTGCCACTATAACCTAAGGTTGCATTATTAGGACCAACGTTGGTGATGATCTCTAAGCGTTGCACTTTAGGCAGGATGGTCTTGAGATCAACAGCAGTACCGTTCGCATCTACAACTTGAACACTAATTGTGGCTGCTTTAGTTTCGGTATTAATTGTCGAGGTAGTCTCGATACCGTATTGATTAATCAAGTTCTTAGTTGCGGTGGTTTTGGCTGTGTGTAACTCAGCAGTCCAGTCGCTGTTATGGCAGGCGATACAGTTGGAGTTATCGAGTTGTTGAGAGTGGCCTTTACCCGCAGCAAAATCGATGTCTACGTGACAGCTAGAACAGACTTCCATTGTTGGAATACGTGACCAGTTTTTTGCCTCGGTGAGCATGTCGGATTCAACGTGACAAACTTGGCAATTATCTTGGACAATATTTTGTGCAACTGTAGGGATTTTATTGTCTTTGCCCCAAGCTTTGTTGGCATTATGCACATTGTGAATTAAGTGACTAAAGGCGACATGGGGTTTGCCGCGACCATCCGCAAACTCTTGAGTGTGGCAAGAAATACAAGTTTCGACTTCAGTAGCTTGGTGATAAATCTTTTCACCTTCTACGTGGCAAGAAGCACATACTTCGTGGCTAACGATATTTTTTGTATATTGCGGCGCATTACCTTGGCCGTCGAAATCTTCAACCATTTCGGCAACGGGAACGGTCGTTCCGTCTGCTAATTTACCCGCAGCAGAAACAACGTTAAAGCGTTGCGTTAATTGAGCATTAAAGACCTTATTACTATCGAAGGCGTCGAATTTAAAGGTATAGCTACCGTTTTTATTATCGACATAGCTCTTTGATGAGCCTAAGCCTTGCCAGTTAGCGCTATTACCTGGGCCTGTCGCCCCTTCCGGTATTAATTGCAGTGCTTTTTTGATTTCTAAATTTGCGAGACCAATCACTGGCATGTCGGCTTCGTTAGTGGCGAAAACAGTGACCATAGGTGCACCATTTTCATAGCTTACTTTAGTGATATCTAGGTTTAACGTCTGGATGCTACCTGCTGGCTCACCACCATCACTACCATCATTGCCGTTATTACCATCGCTTCCACCACAGCCGGTTAAGGCCATTGTGACGGCACTTGCTGCGAGCAGCAGTGCGATTTTTGATTTTTGTGCGTTCATCATTTTTTTCCCTGCATAGGTTTGGCATTGCTTAACCGCTATGCTCTAGCGCCAACAGATTCTATGTCTGTGTATTTGATCACTAGAAGCGACTTAAGTGGATGCTGGAAATAGAATTCCCCAAGGAAAGGCTAACCCAACATGCCGTTAAAATCTTCTAAGCCTTTGCTAATGTGTGACTTGGATCTTTCTATTTCTAAAGAGGTAGTTAAACCACAAGGGAAAAACAAATTGAGAGCAAAAAAACAACAGATAGTGAGGTGGAAATAAAAAGAGAGAGGGGATACCTCTCTCTTTAAGTTTCGTCTCTCGATTCAGATAATTATATCGACTTAGTTACCGTGTGCTTCCATCAATTGCGATGGAGTATGGCACGTTGCACAGCTTTCAGATGCACGAGTTTGAACATCTGCAGCACTAGTACCATTTAAGATACCGCCGTTAGTTTCAATATGAGACTTGGCTGCATCAGACAGATACTTCTGGTGGCAACTTAAGCATGCGCCAGCATCGGAAGATACCCAAATTACGGCACCATTGTTCTTAATATCGCCGTAAAGCCATGCGCGCTCTGGCGATCTGCCTAAAGCGATACCCGTTACTACGTTGGATTTATCAGCAGTATGACATGTTGCACAATCGGTTTTTAGTACAGTGCCAGATTGTACGCCTGCATATTTCAGATAATGGCCTTCACTTTCGTGGGCTTTCCACGCAAAGCTCGTTGGAACTTTAGTTCCTGGGTAAGTGTTGTCAGTTTTTAAACCCTTATCAGGAGTATGACAAGCTTGACAGTTAACGCCGTTGTCATAATGAACAATTTCCTTGTTATGGCAACCTGAACACTTAGCTGTATCGATAATCGCTCTACGTTTTTCAGCGGCAGAATTGGTATCCGTTCCATTCCATTTGAAACGGAATGGTTGGTCTTGGATGTAAGCGTAGCGAGTATCGGTAGAACATGGGGTCGCTACAACATCTTCAACGCCGTATCCACCTTTGTTAAAACAGGTTGCTACACCAGCATACAACTCAACATTCATACCAGTTAGATCAGCTGGCAGCTTTAAGTTGCTATTTGTACTGTCAATAGTGAAGGTTTTAGTTGCTTCGTTGTAAGTTGAAACCTTCGAATTTGATAATGCAAAGCCACGATCACTATATCTGCTACCTGCGGTATAAGCAGGGTAATCTTTATCTATTCCCCATGAGAAATAGATACTCGATTTAGTGTATGCACTCGGATCCGAAATAAATTCCTTGCCGATAGGTTGATCTTTATTATCAAGAATTTGTACATCGAATGTTAGGGCATTATTTTTAATACCAATGTTGCTGAATTTCGCTTTATAACCAAGGCTATCGTTATAAGCTTTCATTACATCGCCATGACGTTTAGCTGCACTTCCCGTACCGCCGTAAGGCTTGGTTGCATTGTGGCAAGCCATACAATCAGTGCTGCTATGGTGAGCAGATGGTTTTTCAGTGTGACAGCCAATACATGCTTGATTGCTTAAATCTGCTTTGAACAGATCGGCATTAGCAGGTGCGCCAGCGCCTTCAACGTGACAGGCTGCACAATCTGCGGCTGGTTTTTGGGGGTAATGCACTTTGCCATAATCGATTACCTTACCGCCATAGCCAATAATTTTATATGGGGCAGGCACTTGTGCACCGGTAGCATCGAAGGTATGACGCTCGCCACCTTTATGGATAGCATGGATCATATAAGTAAATTCAATGCTATTGCCTGATTCTGGATCACCAGAGGTTGCAGTGTGGCAAGATGCACAGTTTTCAATATCGATACGACGGCCACCATGCAGCGCTAAGCTTTCTGGTTGGTGACAGGTATAACATGCTTGAATAGAGACGACATTGCGAGTTTGAATGCCTTCTGTTTTACCTGTTGAAGGTTGCCAATCGAAATGCGCATTCGCCGCAAGTTGCGGTAGCTCAAGTTCCATGGTCGCACGTTGAGTGGCATCTGCACTGTAAGTGACTTTTACCGGCTCAGTCACATTGGCAACGTTAACTTGGTATGTATAACTGTAGCTACCATCGCCATGGTCTACTAAACAAGTGTCGCATTTATTGGCAGACTCAACGTTCGCTTGAAACTGGGTCGATGGATTGAGGTTATCAACGCCTGATGGAACGGTACCGGGTTCTTTCTTGGCATTGATATAAGCTTGCCATTGATAACCGCGGTCAGCTTCTGTTTCTCCCACTTTTTCTTTAACGGGAGTTAATTGCGCAATACCAAATCGCAAATCGTGATCTTTGGTTAAGCCTAATACTGCTACACCATTGGCATTTTCTAGGGTGAAGTTGACAGTGACTTTACCTGCATCAACAGTGGCATTAGTGAATTTTGCTTTTAAGGTTGAGGTTGAGTTGATATTAACTCCAACAACGCCTGGTTTACCGTCTTCACCATCTTTACCATCACTGCCACCGCAGCCAGTGAGAAGGAGTGAAAGTAAACCGGCACCCAACATCGCTTTTGTTGCGGTATTGAAATTGAACCGTTTCATCATGATATTTCCCTGCAATAGTTTTAATCATCATTAAACACATATCAAATAAGAACAAATCTCATTAGTCGTATTTAATGTGTGGAATTAGATCCCACCTGTAAGGCTAACTAAGTCATTGGTATTTATCAGTCACTTTAAGCGGGTAATGTGATTGAGATCTGACTATTTCTTTTGAGGTAGATAACAGCATCATCTGAGTTCCTTTTATATTGGCAGTTGCAGGCCTTTTGGGCCTGCATCATCGAGTTAGTTTATTGGATGGACTTTGAGTACGTCGGCGACAGTGCCTTGTCCGTGGCAAAATGCACAGGTTTCAGTGCCTGCGGTTGCATCGGCTTTGGTTCCGGCAAACACTGCACCTTGTTGCCTCATATGATTTTGAGTTGCATCACTTGAGTGACAATTGCTACATACAGCGGCAATTGGACTGGTGAAGGTGCCATTGTTAAGCGCGAGAGGTTGAACGGCCGCATTTAAGGGGAGGGCTACAGTAGAGATACCTGTCGAATCGTTGATGTGGCATTGGGCGCAATTACCGATATTCCCAGGGTAATTGAGGTCTTCAAAACCTGCAAATTGGCTGCTATGGAGCCCGTGGATTAACTGTTTAAAATCAAAAGATGTCATCGATGGGTTGGTTGCTGTGGCGTCGGCGAGCATATTCGGATTGTGGCAGAGCTGACATTGACCCGCTAAATCGTTGCGGGCGCCATGGATGTTTAATTGCTGATCGCCATGGCAGCTAGCACATTTTGCATTACTGATGACTTCGCGTCTGCCTGTGGTGGTTAATGCAGACATATTGAAGTAACTGTGACTTGATTTGATCACAAGCACTTCTGCCAGTTCGGTGCTGCAATCCACTAAGACACTATCTTTTGCGCACACTCGACCTTGAATGGCCAATCCGCCACGGTCGGACTCAGTACCTGCGGGTACTGTGAGACCTGAAATATTGTAGCTGTATGTTCCATTGCTTCCTGCTATGGGGGTTGATTCCGGAAGTCTAATCGAGCGAGCAGAACGGCTGCTGTAGTCGAAGCTGGTTCCCCAGTTAGCATAAATCCTTAAGTCACTAATAAATTTTAATTTATCGGCGCTATCAGCATAAGCGGTTCCTGTGGTTGGGTTGGTTAGGCTCACCGCGACCGTGATTGTGCCATTGGCATCCATACTGGCACTGCTGATGCTTGCATTAAACTGAGCCAAGGCAGAGGTTTGAGCTGCATTACTGTGCACGTTTGCCGTCCAATCTGCATTGTGACAGGCAACGCAATTGCTATTATCCGTTTGCGCTGGGTGGCCTTGACCCGCAGGGAAATTGATTTGAGTATGACATGCACCGCAGGCTTCCATGGTCGGTACTCGGTACCAATTTTGACGATCGGCCAAATCAGGGTTATCAGCATGGCAAGTCTGGCAATTACTGATGGATTGAGGGAATCCGGTTAAATGTTTACTGTGGATCATTTGCGGGAAAATATCCGCGGCATTGCTGACTTTTTTACTGTTATGGCAGGTCACACAGGTTTCAACTTGATTATAACGTCCTCCATGGAAAGCCAAATTACTATGGCAACTATTACAAGTGTCGATCGAGACTAAGTTACGGGTATAGGCCAGCATATTGCCTGAGGACTGCCAATCATAATGTTGGTTGGTTATAGGGAGTACAGTGCCATCGGCGAGCGCATCACCACCGATTTTTATCACTAAGCGTTGGGTGGCATCACTTAGAAATGTCACCCCATTCATGCCGTTGAATGTCGCACTAAAGCGATAACTATAATGGCCGTTTTTATGATCGACGAAAGTGCCGGGACATGAAGCGGCGCAGGTTTCTGAGGTAAAATGCTGCCACTCACTACTATTGCCAGCGCCTGTAGCGCCTTGAGGCAGTAATTGCGCAGCGATAAAGGTGGCGGAAGGAATACCCACTACGGCTTGGTTTTCTTGGTTGCTGACTTGATAATCAACTTGGGCAATACCATCGCTGATGGCGACTTTATCTACACTGATATTTAGGCTGCTGATTGTCATTGCCGGAGGTTTACCTGGCTCGCCGGGTGAGCCATCATCACCATCACTGCCTCCACAGGCAGAGAGTAGCGTGGCAATGAGCAGCATCAGACTGTATTGCGTGGTAAAGCTTGCAAACTTATTCATAATTCTATCCTTGGAATACCCTGTCAGTGCCTAAGTTACATTTGGTAGCTTAAGGTCAAACCTAAGTAATGCGCATTGTAGTCGCGGCTGATGTCGCCAAAACTGAGTACGTTAGGAATGGTGTCCCACGTGGTATTTTGGTTTTGCCAGCTTGCATCTTGATATTTCTCAAATAGCCAATCGAACCGTAACGACATGCTGTCGGCCAGTTTGTATTTGGCATAGGCGTTAATATTGTGCTTACGGTTGTAATAGTCGCCGTAGGGACTGGTGATTCCGTAGGTGACTTCGGTATCGCTTTGACCGTCGGAATAGCTATAGTCCAAGCCAAGATCTAAATGGTTATCCAGCAGATTTTGATAGACGACGCCAGTGCCAATCAGAGTCGACTTTTCTTCTGCAGTACTATACCAATCAGGCGTTGAGAAGCGATTACTGCCCGCTTGATCTGAGTCACGCCAGTCTTGGTTGAGGTATGCATTTAAACTCAAGTTGTCGGCGATAAGATATTGGGCAGAAACATCGTAGCCTAGGTAAGAAACGTGGGTAAGTCCGACAGATGTATGGTTATAGTCATCGTCGACGTTATGTAAACTCGCACCGACAGAGAGACCGATATCGCTTTGATAGTCAGTATGCAGGGTGACTTTTTGGCGTTTGCGATCTGCAAGATAAGACTTACGTAGCCAAGGATTACTCGGGCTTTGTGTGGTGGACACAGGATCATATTCGCTGCCATCACGTGTCAATGCTTCACCTTTTAACCAAGTGGACCAGCTTGGCGAATAACGATAGCTGAGTTTGGCAAAAACACCTGACTCATCGACAGATTGTCTATCTAACGCTGAATAATCGTTTGCATCGAGGCTGTAACCCGCTTCTGCGTATGCTGAAGGTGTTAGCCGATACTTACCTTTAAGCTCGAGTTTATTGCTGCGTTTATCGTAGAGGCTATTTTGTGCTGTGCCTTGATAAACACTGTCGGTCACCACCTGAGGAAAATCCAACTGAGTGGTCTTGTTATCCTTATCTTGATAATGATAGTTGGCTTGAATGCTCAAATCTTGAGTGATACGGCCTGAATACTTGAGGAGCATCTCGAGAATATCCACTTGGCCATCAAGATTATCAGCAGGTAGCGTAGGGGCAGGGCCATTTATGGTGGCTGGAAGAAAAGCTTCATCCTGTGACATCTGGCTAATGCCTGCATGCATTAGAACATTATGGCCATTTTGGCCGCCACTCGCCTCGGCTGCAATACGATAAGCCTTATTATCGGGTTCGACGGCGTTTTGCCCATAGTAGGCTGCACCGAAAGTTGGTGTATAAGCCGATTGCCATAATAGTGCCTGATGGTCATTTTTGTATTGGCTGATTTGGCTATTAATTCCTGCTTGCCAACCAATACCCCCAAAATAGATTCTGGCATCGATTTCATCGGTACTGTCATCTATCGGTTGTGCCAGCATTACACTGTTAGTAAGAATATTCGCGCTGGTCTTTTTAGCGCCGCTGCGATTCTCATGCTGATAGTTGATTGAGGCTTTATAGCGATTTGTGGATGAGATATGACCCGCATAGTAACCACCTAGGTTAAATCTATCTCGCTTAAGGCTTAAGTCCTGTTCGGCTAGGCTCGATTGCAGTAACGGCATGGATTGCGTGGTTGCGCCGGCTACCCAATTATCGGGTAGCAACATCTTGTCATTTTCAGCAATATAGGGGCTTTTTAGCTGATTATATTGATAATTTGCTAAGCCTTTATAGCCTAAATTGATTTGATAATGACCCAGTTGGCCTGTGGAGAGCTTGGCTGAACCAGTATCAAACCCGAGTTTATCTGCCATTAAGCTCGTTTGGTAACCACTCTCAGCTTTATATTTCATGTCGGCGCCTATCGCACCGACCAAGCCGTCTTTATCTATGCCTGTACGATTACCAAAGCGGCTATCGTCACCATCATTGTGAGCAAGTGTGGCGCTGACATTACCTTGACGCCCTGTTTGGGGCTGACATTGTTTACAGCTCCACGCCTCATTTTTAACGCCACTGCGGTTGGCCTTTTGAATTTCATAACCTTCGGCATGAGCTGTATTTAGCACGCCACTCATTGTCCAAGCCAGAAGCGTGAGTGAGAAACAAACTTTAGGAGTCGATATATTCACTATTTGCATGATCCTTCCCTTGTTATCTCTGCAGCAACTTGCCGGATGGGTGATTTGAACCATGCACTTGACCATGACAATTCATACAGGAATTACCCGAGGTGAAGGCGTTGGTTTGATTACCAAAGTAGGCATTACTACTATGGCCATCGGAGGCATGGCACTGCTGGCATAATTGAGGTGGTTTGCTGATTAACATTGACTCATTCACACTGCCGTGGGGGTTATGACAGTTGGCACAATTATCCGTAACAGGGGCATGTTCCCAGAGTTTAGGGCCACGTTTTTCGGCATGGCAGCTGTAGCAGTTTTCATTGACGGTCATTTGTTTCAAACTCGCATCATTCAAACTGCCATGGGGATTGTGGCAATCACTACAGACCATTTGTTGCCATTGCAAAGGGTGCGATGAGCGTTTGTGCATATCGGCTTTTTGTTGACTATGGCATTGGGTACAAATCGCGACTTCGTTGGCTTTGTCGCTGATGGGATCTTTTGCGACATGCACTTGGTGACAGCTACTGCAAGGAATATCGGCATTATCATGGTGGTTGCCTTTCCAAGCGATACGTTGATCGTCGTTATGGCAGCTCATGCAGACACTATTTTGCTTTTGTGCGGGGACAGGGGAGTTCTGGCCAAAGGTGATCATCGGCTCTTTCCCACCTTTGTTATGATTACCCAGCGGGCCGTGGCAGGCCTCACATTGTAAGTCAGCCATGGGGGAATCTTTGATGTTGGGATTGCCATGAACGCCATCGAATATAGCCATGACAACTGCACTTTTCTTATGGCACATCAAGCAAGTGTCAGCGCCTTTGGCCGAGTATTTACCTTCGGCAAACTTCTTATCTAACGTTGCTACGACTTCCTCAGAGCTCTTATCATCCCAAGGCGTTGCTAAGGTTGAAAGGCTGAGAATCGATAACATTAATGTAAGCATAATTTGAGTTATGCTGTTGAACTTTAAACCAATATCCATGTCCATTTTTCCCGAGTGCGTTTTATTTGTTATTTTTCAAGCTTTCGACATCACTAATTTAGTTGATTAATATTAGAACAGGTTTGTGACAGCTGCTTAACATATTTGGTCGACTTAACTGTAAAGAGGAATGATTCTGTAGGGATAAATGGTAAGTGTGAATTTGTGTCAAATTTTTAATTTGAAATGACATTGTTTAAAGCTTGTTGAACTGGGTTTTACACTGAGGTAATAGCTGCGGCCTAGTTGGCATTTTTATTTTGGGCCAGGCGTTTATTCATAGAGATTTTTGTCACATAATACCCAACACAATTGAAAACTATTATCGTTACCAGTCATAAAGGTTGATCTAGGTAAAGTTATTAGCTCCGTAGCTCAGTTAGAATGAGCGCAGTTTTTCAAGCTGAAGCTGTTACAAGGTGAAATAGGTAATGAAGTTAAGCGAACTCAGTCCCGGTGACCGTGGCATTATTTCTGAAATCGGGCGATTAGATCTGCCGCAAACAGTTAAGCGTAAATTATTGTCCATGGGTATTACCCCAAATACACGATTTTCGTTGATCCGCCGAGCGCCCCTGGGCTCAGGTTTAGAGCTGGATATTCGTGGTAGTAAGCTTTGTATGCGCAGAGACTTGGCAGACATTATTGAGGTGGAAAAGGCGAATGACTAAGCAGTTTCATTGCGTCACCGTCGGTAACCCAAACGCAGGGAAATCGACACTCTTTAACGCGCTAACAGGCGCAAATCAGCAAGTTGGCAACTGGTCAGGTGTGACTGTTGAGAAAAAAACTGGCCATTTTACTCTTAATGGTGCTGACGTTTACTTAACCGACTTACCCGGTATTTACGATTTACTGCCCGCTGGCAATAGTTGTGATTGTTCCCTCGATGAGCAGATCGCTCAGCAATATCTCGCAGAACAACGTGTCGACGGCATCATTAACTTGGTTGATGCAACCAATATCGAACGCCACTTATATTTAACGGCCCAGCTACGTGAGCTGTCGATCCCTATGGTGGTGGTATTAAATAAAATCGATGCTGCCATCAAGCGTGGTATTTGCGTTGATTTAACGAAAATGAGCCAAGAGCTGGGCTGTCCTGTGATTGGCGTCTGTTCACGCGATCCGGCTGATGTGGCTAAAGTACAAGCACAAGTGCTGGACTTGCTGCAAGGTCGTGTATCCGAAGCGCCTTTATTGCTGGATTACGATAAACAAATTGAAGCAGGTGTGCAGCTACTTTGCCGTAAAGATCCTAATCTAAGCCGTGGCCGTGCCTTGGCGATGTTGGGAAATGGTTCAGGTTGTGGCAGTTGCAAAAATGCGCAGTTGCAGGATGAGGTGAATACTTGTACTCAGCAGATTGCACAGCAAGGGCACGATATTGAAGTGATGGTCGCGACGACTCGCTTTAATTTTGTTGAACGAGTATTCCAAAGTTCGGTCAAGGCCGACGGCTTCTTAACCCTAAGTGATAAACTCGATAAATTAGTTTTACACCCCGTACTAGGCATTCCGGTATTCTTATTTGTGATGTATTTGATGTTCATGTTTAGCATCAACATCGGCAGTGCATTTATCGATTTCTTCGATGTGTTCGCAGGGGCATTACTGGTCGATCATTTTGGTGCGCTGCTCACTAATATCGGTGCGCCTGCATGGGTGGTGACTATCCTTGCGGGTGGTGTAGGCCAAGGTATTCAAACGGTTTCTACGTTTATTCCGGTGATCGCGGCACTATTCCTTGGTTTATCCATTCTTGAAAGTTCAGGCTACATGGCTCGCGCCGCGTTTGTGGTGGACGGGTTAATGCGCCGTATTGGTTTACCAGGTAAAGCCTTCGTGCCCATGATCGTTGGCTTTGGCTGCTCTGTGCCAGCCATTATGGCGACACGTACCTTAGGCAGTGAACGTGAGCGTATCGTCACCGGTATGATGGCACCCTTTATGTCCTGCGGTGCACGTTTACCTGTCTATGCACTATTTGCGGCAGCTTTCTTCCCTGATTCTGGTCAAAACCTAGTGTTTTTACTGTATGTGATTGGGATTTTTGCCGCCATTGGTACGGGGTTGCTGCTGCGTAGTACCTTATTACCCGGTACGAGCAGTGCTGTGGTGATGGAACTGCCAAGCTATGAGTTACCAAAATTTAAAGCTGTGATGGTGCGTACCGGTAAGCGAACAAAGAGCTTTATTCTTGGCGCGGGTAAAACCATTGTGCTTGTGGTAACACTGCTTAACTTTATCAATGCGATTGGGGTGGATGGCAGCTTTGGCCATGAGGATAGCCAAGCATCTCTGTTAAGTGTTGCGAGCCAAAAAGTAACACCCATCTTTGCTCCAATGGGTATTGAGCAAGATAACTGGCCAGCGACTGTGGGTATTATCACGGGTATTTTTGCTAAAGAAGCTGTGGTAGGGACTCTCAATAGCTTATATACCAATGCAACTCCTGAGGGCAGTGAATTAACGCCATTAGCAGACAGTTTTAATGAGGCGCTTGCGACCATTCCTGCAAACTTGTTCGGTTTAGATTTGGAAGACCCGTTGAAGCTATCCGTTGGTGATGTTTCTAATACTGAGGTGGCGGCTGAAACACAAGGTGTAGCAACTTCGACCTTTAGCGCCCTGCAGTCAGGATTTACCACTAAGGTGGCTGCGTTTTCTTATCTGCTGTTTATCTTACTCTATACGCCCTGTGTTGCGGCGATGGGGGCTTTAGTGAACGAGTTTGGTACGCGCTGGGCGACCTTTGCCGCGACATGGACATTCGCACTCGCCTATGGCAGCGCAACCGTCGTTTACCAAGCGGCAACTTTTGCTGCGCATCCATTGCAATCGAGTCTGTGGATTGGTTTCTTCCTCGTTGCCTTAGTTATGTTCTATCTATGGCTAAAGCGTAAAGGGCGCAGAACTCAGCAAATTATCCCCGGCGTGCGGATTATTACTGAGTAAACCCCTGAGTAATAAATGTCAGCTTAGTGGTTACAAAGATAAAAGCAGCTTTCATGGCTGCTTTTATTGTTTTACTATCCACGGCATAACCCTTAGTTTTTAATACTGGGCATTGTAACTGGCCGAGATCTGTAGGATCATGCTGGTTTTGTTAAAATTGCCATTGTTCGCAAAGAGGAATTCCATGAGTCATGTGGACACTGAAGTACGTCCGAGTAACTTTATTCGTAATATCATTGATGAGGATCTGAAAAGCGGTAAGCACACCAATGTGCAGACGCGTTTTCCACCCGAGCCAAATGGTTATTTACATATAGGTCATGCTAAGTCCATCTGTTTGAACTTTGGCATCGCCCGCGATTACCAAGGTCTCTGTAACTTACGATTTGATGATACCAACCCTGAAAAAGAAGACATCGATTATGTTAATTCTATTCAGGCGGATGTGCGTTGGTTGGGATTCCAGTGGGATGGTGAGGTGCGTTATTCCTCTAATTATTTCGACCAATTACATCAATATGCCGTTGAGTTAATTAATAAAGGCCTAGCCTATGTGTGTTTCCTCAATGCCGATGAAACCCGTGAATACCGTGGTACGTTAAAAGAACCAGGCAAAAATAGCCCTTATCGTGATACACCTGTGGAAGAAAACCTGCGCTTATTTGGAAAAATGCGTCTGGGTGAATTCAAAGAAGGTGAGTGTGCGCTGCGTGCTAAAATCGACATGGCATCGCCTTTTATGTGTATGCGCGATCCGGTGATTTATCGTATTCGTTTTGCTCATCATCACCAAACGGGCGATAAGTGGTGCATTTACCCAATGTACGACTTTACTCACTGTATCTCTGACGCCCTGGAGCATATTACCCATTCTCTGTGTACGCTTGAGTTCCAAGATAACCGTCGTCTATATGACTGGGTGCTGGACAATTTAGATGATTTCCAAGCGCCAAATCGTACTCGTCAATATGAGTTTTCTCGCTTAAATCTTGAATATACGCTGATGTCTAAGCGTAAATTAAATGACTTAGTTACGCGTAAATTAGTGACTGGCTGGGATGATCCGCGTATGCCTACGATTGCTGGTCTTCGTCGTCGTGGTTATACCCCTGCGTCTATTCGTGAATTTTGCCAACGTATTGGTATCACCAAGCAAGAAAACATGATTGAAGCGGCGATGCTCGATGCCTGTATCCGTGAAGAGCTAAACGAGCATGCACCCCGTGCGATGGCCGTATTGCGTCCATTAAAAGTGGTGATTGAGAACTACCCTGAAGGTCAAATCGAGACTATTCAAGCGGCTTCTCACCCTAGCGATGAAAGTATGGGGACGCGTGAGTTGGCTTTTGGTCGTGAGATCTTTATTGATGTGGCAGATTTCAGAGAAGAAGCCAATAAGCAATACAAGCGTTTAGTGATGGGCAAAGAAGTGCGTCTGCGTAACGCTTATGTGATCAAGGCTGAGCGTTGTGATAAAGACAGCGAAGGCAATATCACCACAGTTTACTGTAGCTATGATGCTGATACTTTAGGTAAAAATCCTGCCGATGGTCGCAAGGTGAAGGGCGTAATCCATTGGGTTGAAGCTACTACGGCTAAACCTGCACAGTTCCGCTTATACCAACGTTTGTTCACTGATCCAAATCCAGCTGCGGCTGAGACAGTGGATGAAGTACTCAACCCTAACTCACTTGAAGTGGTTAATGGTTTAGTCGAAGCAAGCCTTGCGAATGCGCCAGCGGAAAAAGCTTATCAGTTTGAACGTGAAGGTTATTTCTGTGCGGACAACAAAGACTCATCAGCCGATCATTTAGTGTTTAACCTAACGGTTGCACTGCGTGACTCGTTTGAATAGTTCGAGCAAGTCCGTTAATTGCTGTCGCTAATAGAAAAGGCCCTATAAGGGCCTTTTCTATTTTCCTTTTGACGTGTTCTTGTTAACGACTTTATCCGTCACTTTTTCAGTGCTCAAACAACTTCTTGCATGTTAATCGTGGCTTATTGATACATAGGGCCAAAGCCAATACTCCAGAGAATCACGCTGGTGGCCATTAACCCAACCAAAAGCACTAAACCTGCTGTCACCATTGAACTAGCGTAAATAAAGCCTTTCTCTTCGGGGATATTCATGATGATTGGTACGCCAGCGTAGAGCAGGTATACCGAGTATGCTAAACCGATTAGTCCGACAACCATAATAAACCAGAGTACTGGATAGAGCGCCGCTAGGCCGACCATAAATAATGGTGTTGCAGTGTAAGAAGCAAGTTCCAATGCTTGGGTAAAGGTGGGATGAGCATCGAAGGTTTTTGCCATCCAAAAGGCTAAATAGGCAAGGGCAAAGACGCCAGCAATGAGACCAAAATACATACCCACCGACATAAACATTGCGCTTTGCGGCGTGAGATAAATGGGATCTCCAGCTCCCGGATTCCAACCAATGTAAGCTGTTGCGATAAAGCTACAGATAGCAGGGATGAGTGCGATCAGAATAACATGGCTCAAGCTGCTTTTCAGTGCCTCATGGTTCTGTTCAATTGCGTGCCACTCTTGTTTTGGATGAGTGTATAACCCCATTAAGTGATTCAGTATCATTATAATTATCCTTGTTCAGCATTGATGATGGCTCGCCAAACGTCAGACGAGCTGATAACAGCTCTACAATCAGTGTTAAACGCTCTCCAGTACCTTCAACATCTGATTGCTTACCCTTGATTAAACCCTGTGTGATCAGGATCTCAGTTCTATAGAGTGTAGATTATTTATTGAACAAAAAGTTCAACTCGTCAAGTGTGCAGGCGTGTAAAGCTATAGCTTGCTGATAATTACGCGTAAAATATGGCGGTATATTTGAATGATTTTTGAGTGATCCCATGCAACAATTATTGGCACCTGTTCATGCGTTTCTTCGCTGTGAGACGCCGCAAACTTGGATTGATGTAGCAAGAGCCTCAGCTTCGTTAGATGAACTCTTAATCGATCATTGTAATTGTGAGCTAAAAGCCGCGCAGACTGCGATGTTTTTGTTAAGGCGTTATGCCCTTAATGCTGAAAGTGGGCAATCGCTGTTGGCGTGGGCAAAACCCTACGAAGAATTTGTCTATCATAAGGATCGCGATATTGAGCAGTTTTTGGCCCGTGATGTCAAAAAGAATGAGCTGGTTGCCGTTCTACAACCTAATCAACATTTTTCCTTTGCTCAGGATCTTATTCCGCCACTTATTCGTCTAATAAAAGAAGAGTTCCATCATTTTGAACAAGTGCTTGAGTTGATGCACGCACGGCAAATTCCCTATCGCAATATTCGCGCAGGGCGTTATGCCAAGGGTATGATGAGCCATGTGACGACCCATGAGAAGAATATTCTGCGCGATAAGCTAATTGTCGGTGCTTATATTGAGGCGCGCTCCTGTGAGCGCTTTGCCAAATTAGCGCCTTATTTAGATGCAGAATTAAGTAAGTTTTATGTGTCTTTGCTGCGCTCTGAGGCTCGTCATTTTGAGGATTATCTTAAGCTTGCACAATTGGTCTCAAGTGAGGATATCAGCGAGCGCGTTGCTTATTTTGGCGAAAGGGAAGCCGAATTGATTATGGCGCCCGATGACGAATTTCATTTCCACAGTGGCCAGCCGCAGGCTATCAAATACTCATATGCATGAAGGGATTAGCGGCCGTTACCTTGTTTGGGTTTGAGGCCGTTAATAGAGTTTTTAATGGTTTTTAAGTGGTTTCAAAGGGCAGACTTTTTAAATCCACGCCGTTGGCACTGACACTCAGTACACTGCCTTGCTCGTACCAATCACCTACCACAATCCGTTGACAAGCATTATCTACAATATGAATGGCAGGTCTGTGGGTATGACCGTGGATCATCCGTGTTGTATGGGTTTTTACAAACAACGCATTCACCGCGCTTGGCTCGACATCCATAATGACATAGCTTTTTTGCTGATTACTGCTTTGGCTATTACTGCGGATTTTATTGGCGATGGCTTGACGTCTTTTCTTTGGCAGACAGCTATAAAGCCAACGGGCGCAGGCAAAACTGCGCAGTTTACGGAAGCGTTGATAGGCTTTATCTAAGGTACACAGACTGTCGCCGTGTAGGATCACCGTCTTTACGCCATATAACTCTATGCAAGTAACTTCAGGTAGAAGTTGCATCCCCGCGGCCTCAGCAAAGCGTTTTCCTAACATAAAATCACGATTACCGTGAATAAAGAAGATAGGGAGAGTTTGTGAGACTTGTTTGAGTTTGTGCGCTAATTCGAGGGCAAAAGGCGCGGCTAAATCGTCGCCGACCCATACCTCAAACAGATCCCCCAAAATATAGAGGGCATCAGCGTCATCAAGTTCGGTATCGAGGAAACGATTGAAGGCTTGAGTGATATCAAGGCGATCGGCACTTAAGTGCAGATCGCCAATAAATAAGGTTCGCATCCTAGGGAATTAGGCCGCTACACTGACTTTTTCAATCACGACCGCTTCTAATGGTACATCTTGATGCATGCCACGGTTACCTGTGCTTACCGCTTTGATTTTTTCAATAATGTCCATGCCTTCAACTACTTCACCGAATACGCAGTAACCCCAACCTTGCATGCTCTCAGATTTAAAATCGAGGAAGGTATTGTCGTTTACGTTGATAAAGAATTGAGCTGTCGCTGAATGCGGATCAGAAGTACGCGCCATAGCGATAGTACCAGTACGGTTTGATAAACCATTGTTCGCTTCATTTTTCACTGGCTCATGGCAACGTTTTTGGCTCATTTCAGCCGTAAAGCCACCACCTTGGATCATAAAGCCGTCAATTACACGGTGGAAAATGGTGCCATCGAAGAAACCTTCGTCGACATATTTCATAAAGTTTGCCACGGTCAGCGGTGCTTTTTCGGCATTTAGTTGCAGTTTAATGTCGCCAAAATTAGTGTGTAATGTGATCATGTTTTCATACTCTCTGTAAATAGTGGCGCGATTCTAACTTATCTCGGATTGCGCGCAAAGTGCAGTATTCAAACCCCGTGTCAGCGTGATAGACTGACTCTTTGATTTTACACTTGAATCTATCTTTGAAGAGAATACCGATGTTGAAGATTTACAACAGTATTACCCGCCAAAAACAGGAATTTAAGCCAATTAATCCCGGAAAAGTTGGGATGTATGTATGTGGCGTGACCGTTTACGATCTCTGTCATATTGGCCATGGGCGTACTTTTGTTTCCTTCGATATGATCGTTCGCTACCTGCGTTACGCGGGTTATGAAGTGAATTTCCAGCGCAACATCACCGACATTGATGACAAAATCATCAAACGCGCCAATGAAAATCAAGAAGATTGCAACACATTAACCGATCGCTTGATTGGTGAGATGCACAAGGATTTCGATGCGCTGAACATGAAACGCCCTGATTTTGAGCCGCGTGCCACACTGCACATTGCTGAAATCATCGATATGGTTGAGCGTCTGCTTGCGCGTGGCCATGCCTATGTTGCTGCCGATGGCGATGTGCTGTTTAGTGTGGCTTCTTTCCCTGAATACGGCCGCCTATCTGGCCAGAATCTGGAGCAATTACAGGCTGGTGCACGGGTTGAGGTTGACGATAACAAGCAAAATCCAATGGATTTTGTGCTGTGGAAAATGTCTAAACCAGGTGAGCCAACATGGGAATCGCCATGGGGGCCGGGTCGACCAGGCTGGCATATCGAATGTTCTGCGATGAACAGCAAACACTTAGGTTTGCATTTCGATATCCACGGTGGTGGCTCTGATTTACAGTTTCCACACCACGAGAACGAAATTGCCCAGTCTTGCTGCGCCCATGACACGCCTTATGTGAATTATTGGATGCACACTGGCATGGTGATGATCGACCGCGAAAAGATGTCTAAATCTTTAGGCAACTTCTTCACCATTCGTGATGTATTAAGTCATTACGACGCTGAAACCGTACGTTACTTCCTGCTATCGGGTCACTATCGTAGCCAAATCAACTACTCTGAAGAAAACCTCAAGCAAGCGCGTGCGGCGTTAGAGCGTTTATACACTGCGATTAAAGATGTCGACCTGACTGTTGCGGCCGCGCCAGCGGAAGAGTTTGTGGCTAAGTTTAAAGCGGCAATGGACGATGACTTTAACACCCCTGAAGCCTATTCAGTGCTGTTTGATATGGTGCGTGAGATCAACCGTCTGAAACTCACTGATATGGCAGAGGCTTCTGCATTAGCCGTGTCAATGAAACAACTTGCTGATGTGCTAGGCTTACTGCATCAATCTCCCGATGCCTTCTTTAAAGGTGAGGGCAGTGACGATGAAGTGGCGGAGATTGAAGCCTTGATCGTTGAACGTAACCGCGCTCGTACGGAAAAAGATTGGCCTGCGGCTGACGTGGCGCGTAATCGTTTAAATGAGCTTGGTGTGGTCTTAGAGGATGGCCCAAGTGGCACTACTTGGCGTAAGAAATAAAGCCGTCTAGCTACATTTCTTAAACCAACAAACTCTAGTCATAAAAAAACCTGCAGTCATGCAGGTTTTTTATACTTGCGGAACCTAGAACCTAGAACCTAGAACCTAGAACCTAGAACCTAGAACCTAGAACCTAGAACCTAGAACCTAGAACCTAGAACCTAGAACCTAGAACCTAGTCGTGATATTGCTCAGCGGCATATAAGGTGTTTTCTAATAGACTTGCAATGGTCATAGGGCCGACACCACCTGGTACTGGGGTGATAAAGCTGGCGTTTTGCGCTGCAGTTTCATATTGCACGTCACCCACTAAGGTGCCGTTTTCTAAGCGGTTGATACCTACATCGATAACGATTGCGCCGGGTTTAATCCACTCACCTGGGATAAAGCCGGGTTTACCCACTGCTACTACAACTAAATCGGCCTGACGGATCTTTTGTTCTAGATTTTTCGTAAAGCGATGGCAAGTCGTTGTGGTGCATCCTGCAAGTAGTAGCTCCAGTGTCATGGGGCGGCCAACGATGTTCGATGCGCCTACTACAACGGCATCTAAGCCATAGGTATCAACACCCGTTGATTTGATTAAGGTCATGATCCCCATCGGGGTGCATGAACGTAATACAGGAATACGCTGGGCTAAACGGCCAACGTTATAAGGGTGAAAACCGTCGACATCTTTATCGGGGCGAATGCGCTCGATCACTTTAGAGTCTTCGATATGCGCAGGCAACGGCAGCTGGACTAATATCCCATCGATGCTTGGATCATCGTTGAGTTGATCAATCAGTGCTAAGAGCTCAGCTTCACTGCAGCTGGTGTCGAGATCATAGGAGCGAGAAATAAATCCCACTTCTTCACAGGCTTTACGCTTACTGCCAACATAAACCTGAGAGGCGGGGTCGGCTCCAACGAGAATGACTGCTAAACCTGGTACGCGTTGTCCAGCCTCTTTACGGGCAGTTACTTGTTCGCGAAGTTGTGTGCGGATGGATTGAGCAATCGCCTTGCCGTCGATTATTTGGGCTGTCATGGGTGTAGGATATCCTTTATATGGGCGATGGTGAAAACAATTGTTAACACAGAGATTGGCAATCGCGGCTATTTTAACAGGGCGTTGCGGATGTGTCATGGCAAATGCCGTCGTGAAATGGATAAATAAAAGCGTATTCGACTGATAATTCAGCATCTAGCGTGAACGGTTAAAAAAATCGTTGACGGGTGCAAAGTGAGGGGCTAAGATGCGCTCCGTTCTCAAGCAGATGTGTTGATTTGCATTGAAAACTTATTACTCGGTGATTAGCACAGTCCGGTAGCGCATCCAAATTTTGGATGAGAGCGGACCAGAGGAAACCCTCTGAGTTAATGCCAAATATAGTAAGACCTTCGGTGATTAGCGCAGTCCGGTAGCGCATCTGGTTTGGGACCAGAGGGTCAGAGGTTCGAATCCTCTATCACCGACCACTTTATTGTTATTTGCTATAGTCAGTGAATAACATGGATAGCCAAACGCTATCCAACGCCGGTTAGGATGCAGAGCAATCTGTAGACCATGCGCCCGTAGCTCAGTTGGATAGAGCACCCGCCTTCTAAGCGGGTGGTCGCAGGTTCGAATCCTGCCGGGCGTACCAGTTTCAGTGGTGATTGTAGCTCAGTTGGTAGAGTCCCGGATTGTGATTCCGGTTGTCGTGGGTTCGAGCCCCATCAGTCACCCCATTTTTAGTACTTTGAGTACAAAATAAAAAAAGCGACCTCTGGTCGCTTTTTTTATACCCTAGATTCGGCCGTTGAGGCTCGACTCTATACAAAACGGTGGCTATAATGTCGCGTCTTGATAGATATCAACTAACAGCGACCGGTGCCGAAAGCCAGTAGTGGTGGGCATTGTAGTCAAATTTAATGATCAAGAAACGAATACCTGAATAGTTGAAGATTCGACTATTACAAAGGACGTTAGACAAATTTCGAGGTAAAACAATGCAAGTTTCTGTTGAAGCAACCCAAGGCCTAGAGCGTCGCCTGACCATTTCTGTTCCTGCTGAACAAATTGAAAAACTGGTTAAAGACAGTTTACAACGTGAAGCTAAGCGTGCTCGTATTCCGGGTTTCCGTCCTGGCAAAGTGCCTGTTACTGTCATCAACAAACGTTATGGCGCAGCTATTCGTCAAGACATCACTGGTGAAGTGATGCAACGTAACTTTATCGAAGCGATCATCGCAGAGAAATTAAACCCAGCCGGTGCACCGACTTTTGTACCTGGTGCGACTGACGGCGAAAAATTTGAATTCGTTGCAACTTTCGAAATCTACCCAGAAGTTGAGTTGAAAGGTTTAGATGCAATCGTAGTTGAACAGCCAAAAGCGTCAGTGACGGATGCTGATGTGGACAGCATGATTGAAACGCTGCGCAAGCAACATGCCACTTTTGCAGCGGTTGAGCGTGAAGCGGTTGATGGCGACAAAGTGAAAATGAACTTTGTGGGCTCAGTTGACGGTGTTGAATTCGAAGGCGGTAAAGCTGAAGATTTCGAACTGCAATTAGGCAGCGGTCGTATGATCCCTGGTTTTGAAGCGGGTATCTTAGGTCACAAAGCGGGTGAAGAATTCGTTATCGACGTGACTTTCCCTGAGGAATACCACGCTGAAAACTTAAAAGGTAAAGCTGCTAAGTTTGCTATCACCTTAACTGAAGTGTTAGCGGCTAACTTACCAGAAGTAAACGATGAGTTTGCTGCATTATTCGGTATCACTGAAGGTGGCTTAGAAGCACTGAAAACCGAAATTCGTAAGAACATGAACCGTGAACTTGAGCAAGCGTTAAAAGCTAACGTGAAAGAGCAAGTGATCGCAGGTTTATTAGCTAACAACGACATCGAACTGCCAAAAGCACTAATTGATGGTGAAGTTAACGTATTGCGTCAACAAGCGATGCAACGTTTCGGCGGTCAAACTGCTAACATGCCTGAACTGCCAGCTGAATTATTCACTGAGCAAGCAGCTCGTCGCGTGAAAATCGGTCTGTTATTAGGCGAAGTTATCAAGACTAATGAGCTGAAAGCAGAAGATGAGCGTGTACAAGGTTTAATTGCCTCTATGGCTTCTGCTTACGAAGATCCAAGTGAAGTGATTGCTTATTACAACAGCAACAAAGAACTGATGCAAAACATGCGCAACGTTGCGCTTGAAGAGCAAGCTGTTGAAGCACTGCTTAAAACCGCAAAAGTGACCGAAAAAACAGTCGCTTTTGAAGAATTTATGAACAAGGCTACAGGTCGCGCATAAGCTAAGCTTGACTTGATTAGCAGTTCGCCATTTATAATGGCTCGTATGAGGCTCCTCATGCGAGCCATTTTTATTTAGGGAAATGAATAATGCATAATGCGTCAGATATACAAAGTGCTTTAGTGCCTATGGTGATCGAACAGACTGCTAAAGGTGAACGCTCATTTGATATTTATTCTCGTTTGTTAAAAGAGCGGATTATCTTTTTAGTGGGCCAAGTAGAAGAGCATATGGCGAATCTGATTGTGGCGCAGTTACTATTCCTTGAGTCAGAAAGCCCTGATAAAGATATTTTCTTATATATCAACTCACCTGGTGGCTCTGTTACCGCGGGTATGGCAATTTACGACACCATGCAGTTTATTAAGCCTAATGTGAGCACTGTGTGTATTGGCCAAGCGGCTAGCATGGGTGCATTTTTATTAGCGGGTGGTGAAAAGGGCAAGCGTTTCTGCTTACCTAATTCGCGCGTTATGATCCATCAACCTTTGGGTGGTTTCCAAGGTCAGGCTTCTGATATCGCGATTCATGCTCAAGAGATTTTGGGCATTAAGAATAAACTGAACCAGATGTTAGCTGATCATACTGGACAACCCCTCGAAGTAATTGAGCGTGATACCGATCGTGACAACTTCATGAGTGCTACTCAAGCTGTAGAATATGGTTTAGTTGACGCAGTGATGACTAAACGCGGCTGATTTTTACTTTCGACTGGGCTATGCTCTGTAAAGTAAAGCTGAGTTGACAGTGAACAGGTTTAAAATAAGCAGTAGAGCAGACTGCAAATGAGGTAATTAATGGGCGACAACAAAAATAATGGTGACAGCGGTAAGTTGCTGTACTGCTCTTTTTGCGGTAAGAGCCAGCATGAAGTCAGAAAACTGATTGCAGGCCCATCAGTATATGTATGCGACGAATGTGTAGAACTATGTAACGACATCATTCGTGAAGAGATTAAAGAAATCTCTCCCAAGCGTGATAATGACAAATTGCCAACGCCACACGAGTTGCGCGCGCATTTAGACGATTATGTGATTGGTCAGGACAGAGCTAAAAAAGTGCTTTCTGTTGCGGTATACAATCACTATAAGCGCCTGAAAAATTCATCTCCAAAAGATGGTGTTGAATTAGGCAAAAGTAACATTTTGCTTATTGGTCCAACGGGTAGTGGTAAAACCCTTCTGGCCGAAACGCTTGCGCGCTCATTGAATGTGCCTTTTACCATGGCGGATGCCACAACACTGACCGAGGCTGGTTATGTGGGTGAAGACGTTGAAAACATCATTCAAAAGCTATTGCAAAAATGCGATTACGATGTTGAAAAAGCACAACGTGGTATCGTGTATATCGACGAAATCGACAAAATCAGCCGTAAATCGGATAACCCTTCGATAACCCGTGACGTATCGGGTGAAGGCGTGCAGCAAGCGCTGTTAAAGCTCATCGAAGGTACGGTTGCCGCGGTTCCGCCACAAGGTGGTCGCAAACATCCACAGCAAGAGTTCTTACAGGTTGATACTTCTAAGATCCTATTTATCTGTGGTGGTGCATTTGCGGGCCTTGAAAAGGTGATTGAGCAGCGTGCCCACGTTGGCTCTGGTATCGGTTTCGGTGCGCAGGTGAAAGGTGAAAAGGATAAGGCAACGATATCTGAAACCCTGTCTCAAGTTGAGCCGGGCGATTTAGTTAAATATGGCTTGATCCCTGAATTTATCGGCCGTCTTCCTGTGGTTGCTACGCTAACAGAGTTAGATGAAGAAGCCCTAGTGCAAATTTTGTCTGAACCTAAAAATGCCTTAACGAAACAATACAACGCGCTTTTTGAGATGGAGGGTGTTGAGCTTGAGTTCCGCGAAGATGCGCTTAAAGCCATTGCTCATAAGGCAATGTCACGCAAAACCGGAGCACGTGGCTTACGTTCAATCGTAGAAGGTATTTTACTCGATACTATGTATGATATCCCTTCGATTGATGGCGTTGTAAAAGCGGTAGTTGATGAGTCTGTTGTCAATGGTGAGTCTGCGCCCATTCTGATTTACGAGCGCAACGAAACACAGGTTGCCTCTGGCGAGCAATAATTGTACAGAACACTAATAAACTGAAAATCAAGGAGTCCAATGGACTCCTTTTTTCGTATTGACCATTGAAAGGGCATAAACCGCCCCAATATACTCCTTAACTAATCCCTTTTATTAAAACGGAATCGAACTATGACCTTAGAGCGTGAAGCGCATATCGAACTCCCCGTGCTACCACTGAGAGACGTGGTGGTCTATCCCCATATGGTAATTCCGTTGTTCGTTGGCCGAGAAAAATCGATTCGTTGTCTCGAAACGGCAATGGCCCAGGATAAGCAAATTATTTTAGTGGCTCAGCGTGATGCTGAGTTAGATGAGCCAACCAAAGACGACATCTTTGAAGTCGGTACCGTGGCATCTATTCTGCAACTGCTTAAACTGCCCGACGGTACAGTAAAAGTACTGGTAGAGGGGGGTCGCCGAGCCCGTATTACCCGTTACACCCAGGAAGCCGATTTCTTTGTGGCAAAGGCCGAGTATCTCGAATCGGAGCCTTTAGAAGATAAAGAAGAAGAAGTCCTTGTTCGCAGTGCGATTGGTCAATTTGAAGGCTATATCAAGCTGAATAAGAAGATCCCGCCGGAGGTATTAACCTCACTTTCTGGTATCGATGAAGCCGCGCGCCTTGCCGATACTATGGCTGCCCATATGCCGCTAAAGCTTGAGGATAAACAATCTGTCCTTGAGATGACTAATATTGGCGAGCGTCTGGAATATCTAATGGCGATGATGGAGTCGGAAATCGACCTGCTACAGGTTGAGAAACGCATCCGCACCCGCGTTAAAAAGCAGATGGAAAAAAGCCAACGTGAGTACTATCTCAACGAGCAAATGAAAGCCATCCAAAAAGAATTGGGTGACTTAGATGAAGGCCATGACGAATTTGAAGTCTTAAATCGTAAGATTGAAGAAGCCAACATGCCAAGTGATGCCAAAGAAAAGGCCGTCGCTGAGCTGAACAAATTACGCATGATGTCACCGATGTCTGCCGAAGCGACTGTGGTTCGTAGCTACGTGGATTGGATGACGTCTGTGCCTTGGAGCCAACGCTCTAAAATCAAACGCGATTTGGCTAAAGCCCAAGAAGTGCTCGATACCGACCATTATGGTTTAGAGAAAGTCAAAGATCGCATTCTGGAATATCTCGCGGTTCAAAGCCGTGTGCGTCAACTTAAGGGGCCAATCCTGTGTTTAGTTGGACCTCCTGGTGTGGGTAAAACCTCATTGGGTCAATCAATTGCCAAGGCGACTGGTCGTAAGTATGTGCGTGTTGCCTTAGGTGGCGTGCGTGATGAAGCGGAAATCCGTGGTCACCGCCGTACTTACATTGGCTCTATGCCAGGTAAAGTCATCCAAAAAATGGCCAAAGTGGGCGTGAAAAACCCCTTATTCCTGCTGGATGAAATCGACAAAATGAGTTCGGACATGCGTGGTGACCCAGCATCTGCACTGTTAGAAGTGCTTGATCCTGAGCAAAACGCGACGTTTAACGACCATTATCTCGAAGTCGACTACGACTTATCCGATGTGATGTTCGTGGCGACCTCTAATTCGATGAACATTCCTGGGCCACTTTTAGACCGTATGGAAGTGATCCGTCTGTCGGGTTACACCGAAGACGAGAAGCTAAATATCGCTAAGCAGCATCTACTGACGAAACAAATCGAGCGTAACGGCTTAAAAGCCTCTGAAATTAAAGTCGATGACAGTGCAATTGTCGGTATTATTCGCTACTACACTCGCGAGGCGGGCGTACGTTCACTCGAGCGAGAATTGTCGAAGATTTGCCGCAAGGTCGTGAAGATGATCCTGCTCGATAAATCCGTCAAGTCAGTGACTGTGACAGCGGAAAACCTCAAGTCTTTCCTTGGTGTGCAGCGTTTTGACTATGGTAAAGCAGAATCAAATAACCAAATCGGTCAAGTGACAGGTCTTGCTTGGACTGAGGTTGGCGGTGATTTGCTGACCATTGAAGCGACGTCTGTGCCTGGTAAGGGCAAGTTAACTTATACAGGCTCCCTTGGCGATGTGATGCAAGAGTCGATTCAAGCGGCGATGACGGTCGTGCGTGCCCGTGCTGAGCAATTGGGTATCAATGGCGACTTTTATGAGAAGCGGGATATCCACGTGCACGTACCAGAAGGCGCGACGCCAAAAGATGGTCCATCGGCGGGGGCGGCCATGTGTACTGCGCTCGTTTCAAGCCTCACTGGTAACCCTGTGCGTAGCGACGTGGCGATGACGGGTGAAATTACCTTGCGCGGTGAAGTGTTACCTATCGGTGGTTTAAAAGAAAAACTGCTGGCGGCACACCGCGGCGGCATAAAATTGGTGCTTATTCCAAAAGAAAACGAGCGTGATTTGGAAGAAATTCCTGCCAATGTGATTGCCGATTTGGAAATTCGTCCCGTGCGCTGGGTCGACGAAGTGTTAAAACTGGCACTTGAAAGACCGGTTCAAGGCTTCGAAGTGGTTAAAAACTTGGCATAACGCAAGAAATTGCGCTATCACGTTAAAAAAAATGAAAAAAGGGGCTTAACAAAGCGCAGACCTGTGGTAGCCTAGGTCTGTGGAGAGCCAGCTGCTCCAAGCCCTTGGCGCAACTGGCTTTGAGCTGTATCCAGTTTTATTTCTTTGGTTTTCGAACTCAGCTTGAACTTTGAATTCAAGCTTGTTATAAAAGCCTCCGCAGACCGCTCTAGAGACGGATTTGGTTGCGGCGCAAAAAAATTACATTCAAGGGGATGACATGAACAAATCTGAACTAATCGAGAAAATCGCTTCTGGTGCTGACATTTCTAAAGCCGCTGCCGGCCGTGCACTGGATTCTTTTATCGCGGCTGTGACCGAAGGTCTGAAAGAAGGCGATAAAATTTCTCTTGTTGGTTTTGGTACTTTTGAAGTGCGTGAGCGTGCTGAGCGTACTGGTCGCAACCCACAAACGGGTGAAGAAATCAAAATCGCAGCAGCAAAAATTCCAGCATTCAAAGCTGGTAAAGCTCTGAAAGACGCTGTCAATTAATTTTTGATATCGTAGCCTTTGTAAGGCGTTCGTAATGATAAGCACTGTTAAAACAGTGCTTTTTACGAATTGAAAGTAATGGATTTTGAAGGTAAATTTCTACCATTACTCGGGGTTTTAGCACTTACCAGTGGTAGCGTCTGAATAATCCCTATAAATTACAGAAAGGCGCATCTCAACGTGATGCGCCTTTTTATTTTGTTAATCGCAACGAGCGAGATATCTGATGTTAGAAAAGATCCGCGATGGTTCGCAAGGCGTGATTGCTAAAGGCATTCTCGTACTTGTGATTTTATCTTTTGCATTTGCAGGCGTGAGTAGCTATTTAGGCTCAACCTCCGAAGTCCCTGCTGCAGAAGTCAACGGTGATAAGATCACTAAAGCCGAGTTAGAACAAGCCTATCAGAGCGAACGTGCTCGTATGGAACAACAACTGGGTGAAATGTTTGCTGCGTTATCTGCTGACGAAAGATACCTAGAAAGCATTAAGCAGAGCGTACTCGAACGTTTAGTGGCCGACAAACTGATCGATCAAGCTGCCGCTGCGATGGGGCTGCGCGTTTCTGACGAGCAAATTATTGAGGCGATTAAATCCGAACCCGCTTTCCAAACTGACGGTAAATTTGATAACGAGCGTTATCAAGCCATTTTGCGCCAGTTAGGTTATCAACCACAAACCTTCAGAAGCATGATGCGCGTAGATATGACTCGTCGTCAGCTAACGGCTGCTTTGGTTGGAACTGAATTTGTTTTACCCGGTGAAGCAAAACAGCTAGCAGAGCTGCAAGGTCAAACTCGTGACATTCGTTATTTGGTCGTTGATTCTGCGCCATTCTTAGCCAAGGCATCTGTAACCGATGAGCAAGTGAAAAGTTACTATGACGCTAACCAAGGGCAATTTATGAGCCCAGAGAAGGTGAGCTTAGAGTATGTTGAATTAAATGCGGCGGATTTTGCCAAAGACAGTAAAGTGACTGATGAAGAAGCGCAGACTTACTATGATGAGCATAAAGCCCAATACGTTTCTAACGAAAAACGTTTAGCTGCGCATATCTTAATTGCTCTTGGTAGTGATGAGGCGGCCGCGAAAGCCAAAGCGGAAGATTTAGCTAAGCAACTCGATAACGGTGCTGATTTTGCTGCGTTAGCCAAAGCGAACTCTGAAGATACCTTGAGTGCAGAGCAAGGCGGTAAATTAGACTGGTTTGAACCCGGTGTAATGGACCCAACATTCGATACTGCACTTTTTGCATTGCAAAAAGGTCAGCATTCAGGTGTAGTGAAAACTGATTTTGGTTTCCATATCATTAAACTGTTGGACATTCAGCCTGGTACCACAGTGCCATTTGCTGATGTCAAAACGAAGATTTTTGCTCAGTTGCAAGAGAAAAAAGCGGTAGATCAATTCTATAGCCTGCAAAGCAAATTGGCCGATACCAGCTACGAAGTACCTGATACTTTAGCCGAAACCGCGAAAGTGGTTGGTGTTGAGATCAAGACAACACCGCTATTTTCACGTGATGATGTGCCAGCAGCGCTGAATAAGCCCGATGTCGTTAAAGCAGCATTTTCAGACCCAGTGATGCGTCAAGGGCTAAACAGTGAAGTGATTGAGCTTGAGCCTAATCATGTAGTGGTTATTCGCATGAAAGAACATCACGATGCCGGTACTATGCCATTAGCAGAAGTGAAAGCGGATATTGCGGAGCGTTTAAAGCAAGAACAAGCAAACGAAGCGGCACGTGCTAAAGCTGAAGAGTTAATGGCACAAGTCAAAGCAGGCGCAGCTGATGTGAGCTTAACCGCTAAGACTAAGTTGGGTCGTGGTGCACAAGATGTCGATGCTGCTATTGTGGGTAAAGCCTTCCAAATGCCAACACCGAGTGCTGCACCAGTAGTAGGTACTGTTGGTTTAGCAAACGGTTACGCTGTGGTAGCTCTGGATAAAGTCAATGCGGCTGATTCTGTTAGTGATGAATTAGTCAATGCGCTTAAACAACGCTTAAATGCACAATACAGCGAAGCGGATTACCGTGGTTTGATTGAGTCACTTAAAGCAAATGCGAAAGTGCTCTATCCTGTAGAAGGTTAAGAATAGAGGGATGACGCTCAGTTATCCCTTAGTAGTGCATTAACATGATGGTTTTGTTACTAAAAATATAAAAAAAAGGCCAAGTATTCACTTGGCCTTTCTATTTGTCTCTACAATGAATTGCTTAATGATGTTTGTTTAGCAAGCAGCAGAGATAATCATTATGGGTTTAATCATCAACGCCAATCATTACACTGCTGGCTTTTATCAGCGCGTAGGCAGAATCTCCCACCTTTAAGTTTAAACGCTCACAGGAAGCTTTTGTGACGACAGAGGTTAATACCACGCCTGGTGCTAACTCGATGGTGACTTCATTGTTTACTGAGCCAATTTCAATCGCGGTAATTTTGCCACTTAGCGTGTTACGTGCACTGATCTTCATTCTTTGTCCTTAGTAGTGTTGAATGGCTATGCTAGTTTAACCTATTGACAGCCATTTTCGGCAAATAAAAACGCCACTTGAGGTGGCGTTTTAAATTAATTATTTAATTAGGGCGTGTTGACGTTTCAGGGTTATTTTTGCAGCAATTTGGCTGGCTTTTATGCAAGGCAAAGTCCGTGCAGTGTAGTTATTCTACATAAACGGACGATAACGCGGCAGAAAAACCAGCCAAATGCTGCCCGAAGGGTTCGTCTGGCAAGCCCTTGCTCTTTGTCACTCGTCATTTGAGTAGAATAACTACACATCATTCCTCGTTTCGCGAGCACGAACTTGCCAGAACGAACAAAATTTAATCTCGAAACGTCAACACGCCCTAGTTAATTAATTAAAGCTCAATCACATCGAACTCAACGTAGGGGTTTACATCAGCGTCATAGTTGATGCCTTCGATACCAAAGCCAAATAACTTGATAAACTCGGCTTTATATTCTTGATAATCGGTCAGCTCTGACAGATTCTCTGTCGTCACCTGAGGCCACAAATCACGGCAGTGTTGCTGAATGTCTTCACGCAATTCCCAATCGTCTAGACGTAGACGGTTGTCGCTGTCAGTTTCAGGTTTTGCACCATCGGCACGGAACAGACGCTCGCTGAACATGCGATAGATTTGTTCCATACAGCCTTCATGCAGGCCTTCTTGGCGCATTTTCTTAAACACCATCGCAATATACAGTGGCATCACCGGTATCGCAGAACTGGCTTGAGTTACAACGCTCTTAAGCACGGCAACGTTGGCGCTACCGCCTGTTACTGAAAGCTTGTCGTTTAAGGCTTTTGCAGCACGGTCTAAGTCCATTTTGGCTTTACCTAGTGCGCCATGCCAGTAAATTGGCCAAGTTAGTTCAGTACCAATGTAGCTATAAGCAACGGTTTTACAGTTGTCGCTCAATACGCCAGCTTCAGCGAGCGCGTTAATCCACAATTCCCAATCTTGGCCGCCCATTACAGTAACTGTATCGGCAATTTCTTGTTCTGTTGCAGGTTCTACTGTGGCTTCAATAATGCAGTCTTTATTGGTGTCTACGGCTGTTGCAGTGTAAGTCTCACCAATCGGTTTGAGCGCAGAGCGCACCAGCTCGCCAGAATCAGGCAGTTTACGTACTGGCGATGCTAATGAATACACCACCATATCCACTTGACCTAAGTCTTGTTTGATTAGCTCAATGACTTTTTGCTTTGCTTCATGGCTAAAGGCATCGCAGTTAATGCTTTTAGAATATAAGCCTTCAGCCTTAGCAAACTTATCAAAGGCGGCTGAGTTGTACCAACCTGCAGTACCAGGTTTAGCTTCGGTACCTGGTTTTTCGAAGAACACGCCAATTGTGGCTGCATCGCTACCAAAAGCGGCGGCAATACGAGAAGACAGGCCGTAACCACTGGATGAACCAACAACAAGCACTTTTTTAGGGCCGTTGGCGATTTTGCCTTTGGCTTTGGTCAAGGCAATTTGTTCTTGGACGTTAGCTTCACAACCAACGGGATGAGTGGTGGTACAAATGAATCCACGAATTTTGGGTTTGATAATCATGTTTAAGCTTCTTCTATCAAAATGACAAATAGGATAAATACTTCGGCAACTAAATGGCATCTATTTTTAGCCAATTTACCTGAATATTTAAGTGGTTGGAGCAGTTTAACGTTTGTGAACAAACAGGCTCTGCTCCTGAACAAGCCTTTGAGTATATTCGTGCTGAGGTGAATTAAATATCTGTTCTGTAGGGGCTTTTTCAACCATTACCCCTTTGTGTAATACCATAATTTTATCGCTAACATGGCGAATAATATTGAGGTTATGGGACACGAAAATGTATGACAAACCTAAGTCTTTTTGCAATTTCAGCAACAAATTGAGGATTTGCGAGCGAACAGAGAGATCCAAAGCGGTCAGGGCTTCATCGGCGATAATGATTTTCGGGTTGAGCATGAGTGCTCGCGCTACGGCGACCCGTTGTTTTTGACCTTCAGAAATCATATGCGGATAAAAGTCAGAATGCTCGGGTAATAAACCAACTTTTCTAAGTGTGTCAATTACTTGAGTGTTACGCTCTTTCGCGGATAGCTGAGTATTAAAGCGTAAAGGTTCATCGAGCAATTGGCCAATAGTCAGTCTTGGGTTGAGCGACGTATTAGGGTCTTGGAAAATCATCCGAATGAGGCGGCAGCGTTGTTTGATATTGCGGCTATCTAAAGCTTCGCCTTCGAAATAAATTTCACCACCGCTGCGAGGTTCTGCGCCCACTAAAATGCGTGCTAAGGTACTTTTGCCTGAACCCGCTTCACCCACGATGGCCAAGGTCTCACCGCGATTCAGCTCGAAGGAGACTGGGGCGAGGGCATCGTTATATTGGCGAGTAAAACCCTTATAACCAGTGTCGTATCTTTTAAAGAGATCGTTAACTTTAAGCAGTGGGGTCGTCATTTGTCGTTTCACCGTGGTAAGGGAAATGGCAGGCAAAGTAGCGGTCTCTCGAATGACTTAAACTTGGCTGATTAACACATTTCTTTTGTGCTTCAGGGCATCTTGGCCCCAAGCGACAGCCAATGGGCAGATGTTGCAAAGCGGGTGCCGATCCTGGCAGCGTTGGCATAATCGCCTTGTGTGCCTCTATCCCTGAGTAATCCGGCATATTATCCAATAGCGCCTTAGTGTAGGGATGATAGGGCTGATTAATCAGTTCATCCGTTGGGCCTGACTCCATCACTTGGCCGCAATAGAGCACGGATAAGTGATCGCACCATTGGGCCAGCGTTTCAAGCTCGTGACTGATGATTAAAATCGACACGTTTTGTAGTTGGTTGAGCTGCGACAATAGGCGGAAAATTTGTGCTTGAGTGCTCAGCTCCATCGAGTTTGTCGGCTCGTCAGCAATCAATAATCTTGGCTGGTTGGCAATCGCCATGGCGATCATCACTTTTTGACATTCGCCCTCTGACAACTCCCAAGCGTAGCTGGACATGACTTTTTGCGGATTTTTAATGCCGACCTTGTGAAGCCACTTTTGCGCCGTGAGCTTGGCATGTTTATGCTTTTGCCAAAAATAGGCCTTAGGATTTTTCGGCATCGCTTGCATAAGCTGACTGCCTACAGTTTGCGAAGGATCAAGGCTGCCTGAAGGGTCTTGGAAGATCATCGCCATATCCGAGCCCATCAGATTACGGCGCTCCTTTGAACTCATGGCCATCAGATTATTACCATCCCACATCATGCGGTCGGCCGTAATGGTCCAGTTGGGGCCTGGGATCCCTAGAATGGCTCTGGCAAGCAGACTGCGGCCTGAGCCTGATTCCCCAACTAAGCCGTGGATTTCACCAGCATTGAGGGTCAAGCTCACTTTCTCAAGGGCCCGCACTTTGCCGTGGGGCGTGTCGAGTTCAATGGTCAGGTTTCTAACGTCGAGTAATGGCATAGGTTAGTTTCTGATGGGCGCAAGCGCCGATCTTAAGCCATCGCCAACCAAGTTAATGGCAAGCACACTAAAGAGAATCGCAAGCCCTGGAATCGTCACAGTCCAAGGTGCGGTGAGTAAATTATCCATGCCTTGCGCTACCATAGCGCCCCATTCTGGGCTTGGGGCTTGAGCACCAAGGCTTAAAAAGCCGAGTGCGGCAATATCTAAAATCGCAGCAGAGATAGCTAAAGTGGTTTGAATAATCACCACCTCCCAGACGTTCGGCATAATCACATACCAAAAAATTTGTATCGAATTGGCACCATCCAAACGGGCCGCAGTAACATACTCTTTCTGTAATTCTTCATGAACCGATTGATGAATTGAGCGCACAAATTGTGGCGTTAAGGCAATTCCTACCGCCCAAAACACGTTTTCAAGTCCTGGACCCATGACGGCAACCACTAAAATTGCCATTAGTAGTGAAGGGATGGAGAGCAGCGCATCGAGTAAATGACCCAAAATACTGGACTTTAATCCACGCATCATTCCTGAAAGTGACCCGATGATAAATCCGGTAAACAGTGCTGTACCGACAATCATTAATGCCATACCAAAAGTCAAATGCGCACCATGTAGCAGGCGGCTAAAAATATCGCGGCCAAGATCATCTGTGCCTAAAAAGTGCGATACAGTTCCCGAGGGATCCCAAGAAGGTGGTAATAATAGGGCGCGTGGATCTTGAGCCTCAGGTGCGAAGGGAGCAATGAGAGGACCAAAGAGGGTGAGCAGCAGCAAAAAAGCAATGGTCCACAGCCCAGCTAAGGCAAAAGGGTTTGCCGAAAAATTTTGCCAGACCCGCATCATAGGGGAGGCAATTTGATCTTCCTGATAAATTTTAACTGGAGGCATAAAGATCTTTTCTGCTTAATGGATTGAAGACAGTATGCAGCACTTCAATCAAAATACTTAAAAAGATGATCAGCAAGGCGACAGCCAAGATCCCGCCTTGAATAACTGTATAATCCCGCTGATAAATCCCCGATACTAACCAAGAACCTACACCTGGCCATGAAAATATTACTTCCACAACAATAGCATAGCTAGCAAACGAGCCTAACATTAAACCCAAGTGCTTTAAAACAGGGATAAGCGCATTTGGTAAGGCATGGCGTAAAATAATGGTATTAGTATGCATACCTCTGGCTTCCGCTGCGCGGATAAAGGTTTGATTCATCACATTCATCATCGCAGAGCGTGTACTGCGCACCACTACGGTAAAAGGTAGAACAGCGAGTGTGGTGGCGGGCAGAATGATATGCAATAACGCATCCTTAAAAGCCGGTATACGGTATTGCGAATCGGAAAGTAGGATATCGACCAGCATAAAACCAGTGACAGGTTTTATTTCATATAAAAGATTGAGTTGCCCCGAAATTGGCAGCCAACCGAGATCGACGCCAAACCACAGCGATAAATACAAACCTAACCAAAATACTGGAACAGAGTAGCCCGTAAGGGTAATGGCCATAATGGTATTTTGGGTAAGTTTATGCTGGCTCTGTGATGCTAAAACCCCTAAAGGAACACCTAAACCAATGGCAATCACCGCGGCCATGAAGGCGAGTTCAAAGGAGGCTGGGAGAACGGTACTCAACTCCATTGCAACGCTTTGATGGGACGTGACAGATACACCTAAATTTCCGCCCAGTCTTTGCTGTAAATAAGCAATAAACTGCATCGCTTTGTTGCTATCTAATTTATAGTCTTGCTCAATTTGGACCAACTGACTCGCTGAAGGTGAATGTATACCAGTCAGGGCAAAGGTGCGCTCAACTGGAAACTGGCCAGTTGCATAAAATAGCACACCAATCATGACGAGTGATGTCGCTAGGAATAAATTCAGGCGCCGCAGCAGGTATTTTAACATCAGTTAGTCTCCTGCGTGGTTTGGTTAGTTTTTACAAAGGAAATGCCGCCAAAAGGTGTAAGTTGCATATCATGTACATTATTACGGGTTAAAGCGACCCGCTTTGCATGGGCTAAATTCAGCATGGGCACTTGGTCAGCTAAAAAAGCTTCGGCTTGTTGATAAATTTGTTTACGCTCGGCTTGAGTAGGGACTTCCCTTGCTCTATCTAAAATCGCATCAAACTCTTTATTACACCAGCGAGAGCGATTATTGTTAGATTGCATCGATGAGCAACTCAGCAGTGGGGTGAAGAAGTTATCGGGATCGCTATTATCGGCATTCCAGCCTATCAGTACTGAGTCATATTCATCGCGGCTTAATCTCTGGGTAAAGACACTCCAGTCGTAACTGATGATATTGACTTTTACGCCGATATTGGCCAAATCCGATTGAATTAACTCAGCCGTTTTCAGTGTGTTAGGATTATAAGCCCTCGCAACAGGCATTGCCCAAATATCGATGCTCAGATTATTGATGCCAGCTTCTGTTAGCAGATCTCTGGCTTTTTGAGGATTGTAATCTAACAGTTTTTTATTGCTGTCGTAGGCCCATGAGGCTGGCGGGAGTACGCCAATCGCTTCTATCGCTGTATTTTGATAAACAGCACGTAAGATATTTTGTTTATCCACTGCATGGGCAAGGGCGCGGCGCACTCGAACATCATCTAATGGTGGTTTTTGAGTATTAAAGGCCCAGAACGCCACGTTAAGCCCAGGTTGTGATTCGATTTTGAGCTGCTCATGTTGTTTGATAACTGGCAGTTCTCCCGCTTTGGGCAGGGCTGAAACACTGCAATCACCCGCGATCAGTTTGGCCAGTCTCACTGTACTTTTGGGAGTGATATCATAGACCAGCATCTCGACGTTCGCTGGCTCTCCCCAAAAGTCAGGATTGCGGCGATAGCGAATATATTCGTTTTTAGCGTAATGTACTAAGGTAAAAGGCCCTGTACCGATGGCAAAATGGTCAACATTTTCAGGGTGACCCAGCGCAAGTTGTTGCTCGGCATATTCACTGGAGAGAATGACTGCAAAGTCAGTCGCTAAATTCGATAAAAATGACGCATCTTTTCGAGCTAAACGAAACACCACTTCATGGTCATTGATTTTTTCGACACTGTTAACTTGCTCTGAAAAACCAATACTTTGGAAAAAAGGGTAACCGGTGCGCGAAACATCATGGTAAGGGTGATGCGTGTCGATAATCCGATTGAAGGAAAACAGCACATCATCGGCGTTAAAATAGCGACTCGGTGTAAAACGGGATGAATGCTGAAACTTAACATTCTCCCTGAGTGTAAAACGATAGCTAAGACCATCATCACTTTCAGCCCAGCTAGTCGCCAGCGCGGGCACGAGTTGACCAGAGATAGCATCATAGTCCACTAAGCGGCTATAAATTTGGTGTGATGTAGCGTCGATAGTGGTGCCGGAGGTCACTAACTGCGGATTAAAAGACTCGGGATTCCCTTCGGAACAATAAACCAAACCAGAAGGGAGTCGTTGGGGGCCACATGCAACCAACAACCCACTCATGCAGAAAACGGCTGTTGTTAGGCAAAGGCGTCTTATTAGCACACTCATTTAAAAATCATTATTTTATCGACTATGAATCGCTATTTTAGCAGTGCATCTCGCCCATGGGCAATCTGCTTATGCTTTATCGAGCAAATTGTACTTTTTAAGGATGCCGCGCAGCTGATGGTAGCTTAAGCCAAGGATTTCAGCGGTCTTCTTTTGATTGTACTGACTGGCTGATAAGGCTTGCTGAATAAGCTCCATCTCATATCGCTCGGTTTGCTCTTTAAAGTCTAAGGGAAAGTTAAAGTTGAATGTCATGGACTCCGAGGTTCCGACAACCTCTGTATCGGTTATTGTGGTAACGACAGGCGGGCTCGTTAAGGGCACATGAGGTAGTGGTGTGATTTGTCGCTCTCGAGTGCGAATTCGGGTTGTCGGTCTGTACGGTGAGGCGAAGGGGTCGAGAATAATATGCTCAATGGGCCTATTCTCACCATAATTACGGTAAACACTACGCTCGACCACGTTTTTAAGCTCACGGATATTACCGGGCCAGTCATGACTCATCAATTGCTCGATGGCATTTGCACTAAAGCCGCTAAAGAGTTCTAACTTGAGCTGCCTAGCCATACCCACAGCAAAGTACTCCGCTAAGGTCATGATATCTTCAGGGCGACAACGCAGTGGTGGCAGGGTGATAACATCAAAAGCCAAACGATCGAGTAAGTCGGCCCTAAATTCGCCCGCTTCGGCTAATGAAGGCAGATCTTCGTTGGCAGCACAGATCAGACGCACGTCTGCTTGCATCGTTTTGCTGCCGCCAACGCGTTCAAATTCACCGTATTCGATGACACGCAGCAGTTTTTCTTGAATTAACCCTGAGGTATTGGCTAACTCGTCAAGAAACAGCGTTCCACCATCGGCCCGTTCAAAACGGCCTTCGTGTTTGCCTTTGGCGCCAGTAAAGGCCCCAGATTCGTGGCCAAACAATTCACTTTCAAGCAAGTTTTCACTTAAAGATGAACAGTTTAGCTTAATAAAATTTTGATCCCAGCGCTTAGACAGATAATGTAAGCGTTCGGCAATCAGCTCTTTACCTGTCCCCCGTTCACCAATAATCAGTACTGGTTTTGATAACGGGGCGATTTGTGAGACATGCTCTAATACTTCAAGCAGGGCGTTTGATTGACCGATTAGATTGTCTTGCTGAAATTTATTATCCACGATATTTTTTAGTCTTTAACGCTAAATTTTGGTGAAAATCATAATAAGTGGCTTGAGGTGTAAAATAAAGCAAAAGTTAATAAAATGTTTATCTATTTGAATTTAAATAATAAATAAAAGTTGGCACAGTTAGTGTATTACCATAAGCGAGACCAACATCAATTTGAGGATAGCATTATGGGTATTTTCTCTCGTTTCGCCGATATCATTAACTCTAATATCAGCGCATTACTCGACAAAGCCGAAGACCCTGAAAAAATGGTTCGCCTGATCATCCAAGAAATGGAAGATACACTGGTAGAAGTGCGTTCAACCTCAGCAAAAGTATTGGCTGAAAAGAAAGAATTGCATCGCCGTATCAGCCGAGTTGAGGAGCAAGTTCAGGATTGGCAGGATAAAGCGGAACTGGCTCTTTCAAAGGACCGCGAAGATTTAGCCAAAGCGGCTTTAGTTGAAAAACAAAAAGCGGCTGGTTTAGTGGATACCTTAAACCAAGAGTTGGCGGTGCTGGATGAGCATATCGCTCGTTTAAAAGACGAAGTGAGCCTGCTGCAGGAAAAACTGTTAGACGCAAAAGCGCGCCAAAAAACCATTATTTTGCGCACTCAAACAGCGTCATCACGTTTAGAAGTGAAAAAGCAGTTAGACTCAAGCAAAATTGATAATGCCATGCTTAAGTTTGAGCAATATGAGCGCCGTGTTGAAGGATTAGAAGCACAAGTTGAATCCTACGACCTTGGCAGCAAAAAGACGTTAGCTGACGAGTTTGCGGCATTAGAAGCTGAAGATTCAGTCAATGCCGAGCTGGAGGCGCTCAAGGCAAAAGTGAAAGGCAAAGCCCCCACTAAGTCAAAAGAATAACATTTTAGAGGTGAGTTATGGATATGGACATACTAATGGCTCCGATTATCATCTTTATGATAGTAGTGGCGCCAATATGGTTAGTTCTTCATTATCGCAGTAAGCGACAAGTGAGCCAGGGACTCACTGAGGAAGAGTTTTCACAGCTAAATGACTTGATTGCGAAAGCCGATAAAATGGCTGCACGTATCGAAACCTTAGAGGCGATTCTTGATTCAGAATCGCCTGAATGGAGGGGGAAACATGAGAGGAACTAGCGGCCGTACTTTGTACCGTATTCCCCAGTCAGGTAAAATCGCCGGTGTGTGTGCAGGGATAGCTGAATACTTTGCGATTGAAACTTGGTTAGTACGTGTACTTGCTGTTTCTATCTTCCTATTGGGTGGTTCGGGTGTCGTCTTTATTATCTATGTGGCGTTATGGGTAATACTCGACATCAAACCTCAAAATAGCTCTGTTAGGGATGACATTGAAGTGAAGAAGAAACCTTGGCAGTCGGGAGAGCCTGCTAAACAGGCGCTGAGCGATGTGAATCGTCAGTTTAGGAGCCTTGAGGTGAGATTGCAAAACCTTGAGCGCCATGTCACTTCTGACAATTTTGATTTAAAAAGACAAATCAATAGTTTGTAATCCCTCTAAAGGGCGGCCATGTCCGCCCTTGTTGTTTTATCTTAGTTGATTCCAGTGTCATCTCTCGTCAATTCCAGTATATAGTTATCTCATTCAACATTTAGGGAAATCCTTATGGGAATGCTTGATGTATCGCTCCATAAAATCACTCAAAAGAGCCAATCTCTGCTCCACAGAACGGCCGATAGGCATTTGCGCCTTGCGGTAACAGGGTTATCGGGGGCGGGGAAAACAGCTTTTATCACGGGATTAGTTAATCAATTGCTCAATAGCGGCGCGGTATCTACAGTGTCGCATTCCCGTCAAAACGGGTTGCCACTGTGGCAGGTGAGTCGTGAACAACGTCTGCTTGGGGTTAAGCGCGCGATGCAGCCAGATCTTGAAATCGCGAGTTTTGATTATCAGGGAGCTATGTTAGCGCTTACTTCAAATCCTCCTACTTGGCCTGAATCGACTCGCACTATTTCTGAGTTGCGTTTAGCCATTAAATATCGGCCAGAAAAGGGATTACTCGCCAAGTTTGCCGATGCCGCAACGCTATATTTAGATATTGTGGATTATCCCGGTGAGTGGCTTTTAGATTTACCGATGTTGCGCCAAAGCTATATTGAGTGGTGTACTACCCAGCAGCAACGGATTGCTGTTTTGAAGAGTTCGCCTTTATACGCGGGGTTTGAAACGTCGTTAAATGCACTCAATTTAGCGGCGATGGCTGATGAATCTGAACTGAAACGGCTTGCCGATCAATATCAGCAGTTATTGCATGATTTAGTGCACGTGCAGGGCTATTACCAAGCGCAGCCTGGGCGGATGTTATTACCCGGTGAGTGGCAAGGTGCGCCGCTGCTGGCGTTTTTCCCGCTGCTATCTGTGACTAATGCTCAGTGGAGCAACCTTAAACAAAGTGATAAGCACAGTGCTTTTCATGTGCTGGAAAAGCGCTATCAAGAGTATGTCGCTAAGGTTGTTAAACCTTTTTATAAACAACATTTTGCAGGGTTTGATCGTCAGGTGGTGCTCGTTGATTGCTTTAGTGCGTTAAATCGTGGCAAGTCACAATTCGAAGATATGGGCGCAGCACTAAATGCCATTATGGAGAGTTTTCAATACGGGCAATCCAGTTATTTACGTCGACTTTTTGCGCCGCGGATTGACCGTTTGCTCTTTGCCGCCAGTAAGGTTGATCATGTCACGCGGGATCAACAAAGTCATGTGCTATCTTTGCTCACCGATATGCTCAAGCACAGTCAGCACTTTGCTGGTTTCGAGGGTTGTAAAGTTGAGACCATGGCCATTAGTGCGATTAAGGCAACGCGCCACGGCATGGTGACCACCCAAGAAGGAGATGTGGAAGTCGTACAGGGCACCGGATTGAATGGGCAAGCCCTGACCTTGTTTCCTGGCGAAGTACCTACTCGCTTACCTGAGCCGGACTTTTGGCGTGAACAGGGCTTTAACTTTATTGGTTTTGCACCGCCGGATAACACTAATGTCGATCCTTCTTCGGTGCATTTTGACCATATCCGTCTCGACCACCTTTTACAGTATCTCGTGGGGGATAAATTGGAATGAGTGTAGAGTTGTTACCACATTCAACTGAGCCGCATGCCAACGGGGCAGACAAGTCTGTATCCGCCGCTGCGCGTGTAACTCAATCGCTTAAAAAACAGCAAGTATTTGATGCTGAACAGGTCAAACTTCAGTCTGCAACGGATGAGTTAAAAAGTGCGCAAATGTTTGCGCCTCAAACCCCGATAACGGCGATTGATGACGTTGTTGATGAGGCGTTAGCGGCCCATCCGCAAGCATTGGATGTCGAATCCATTCGCCCTAAATTACATCAATCCCGCCGTTGGTCTTGGTTGGCGCGCTTATCACTAATGGCATTACTGTTACTCACGCTAGTGCAAACAGTCCTTGGTTTGCGGGATGCATGGCTTGAAAGTCCGTGGCTATTTAGTTTTTATGGCGCTGTGCTTGGGATTGTGGGCAGCTGGGCCATAGTGGGTGTTATTGGCGAATATCGAAAACTCAAACGGCTTAAACAAGTTGCTGATACGCAAGAGACAGGAGCAAGGCTAGCCCTGAGTATGCAAATGGGTGAGGCCGATGGTTTTATCGATAATATCGTGCGGCATTACCCCGATAGCCAAGGATTACAACGGCTGCGCCATTCGTTAAAAGATGAACATAATGATGCCGAAAAAGTATTGTTGTTTGAGGACTTAGTGCTAACGGAGCGGGACGAACTCGCGAAAAAAATCGTGCGTCGATATGCGGCCGAGTCTGCGGTGTTATTGGCGGCCAGCCCGCTTGCAGTATTGGATATGGCGATCATTCTTTGGCGTAATCAGCGAATGCTGCGTGATGTCGCCGCTTGTTATGGTATCGAATTGGGTTACTGGAGCCGGATTAAACTCATTCGCAGCATAGTGATCAACATTATTTATGCCGGCACCAGTGAGTTAGTGACGGACTTAGGCACTCAACTGCTGTCGGTCGAGATGACGGGTAAATTATCCGCGCGGCTTGCCCAAGGATTAGGGGGCGGTTTGTTAACCGCTCGCCTAGGATATCAGGCCATGGCACTGTGCCGTCCCATCCGTTTCAAGGATGAACAGCGGCCTAAATTGACTAAAGTCCATCAAGAATTGTTGATGGAACTTAAACAATTTGCGGGGAATTTATTGACTAAAGATGGACGTGATGCCCTTAAAACTCAGTTAGAAGGCACTGAAGTTAACACGAGTTCGAAAGAGAAGTCACTTAGCTAAAATACACTTTATGGCTTGATTTTAATGCGCTAATGACGATGTCGTTAGCGCATTTTTTATGTCTAACGTTCTGCCACAACATCTTAAATGTAACAACTTAGTTACAGCGTCTCTATTGCTATTTTCACCATGGTACTGGTATCACCCGCTCAGCGGGTTATGTTAGTACTTATTCGATAAGGCTAATGTTTCATTGATGGGTTATTTAAAAGATAAACAAAACATCATTCCTCAAACAATGAATCAAAAATTGAATGATGTTATGGCATAACAAGGAGCAAGCAATGCAAGATAAATCAAGCAAAATGTGGAAAGCGGCGACCCAAGCCATTCATGCCGGACATGAGCGAGAGGCCTTCGGTTCTTTAGTCACACCACTTTATCAAACTGCAACTTTTGTGTTTGATTCGGCGCAGCAGGGGGGCGAACGTTTTGCGGGTAACGAGCCAGGCTATATCTACACCCGCCTTGGTAATCCGACCGTTGCAGAGCTCGAGCGTAAAATGGCGATATTAGAACGGGCTGAAGCCGCAGCAGCAACTGCATCGGGGATGGGGGCGGTTTCGGCAGCGCTACTTGCAAACTTACAGATAGGTGATCATCTTGTGGCATCTAATGCGGTATATGGGTGTACTTTTGCGCTAATGACCAACCAATTTGCCCGTTTCGGTATTGAGGTGACTTTAGTTGACTTTAGTGATGTAGAGTTGATTGAGCGGGCTATTAAACCCAATACCAAGGTGATTTTTTGTGAAACGCCAGTGAATCCTCATTTGCAGGTATTTGATCTGAGCGCCATTGCAGCTATTGCCAAACGACATAGTCTGACAAGTATTGTCGATAATACGTTTATGACGCCGCTGCTGCAGCAACCGATAGCGCTGGGCATTGATGTTGTGGTGCACAGTGCGACTAAGTACTTAAATGGGCATGGTGATGTGATTGCGGGCATTGTTTGTGGTAGTGAAGCACAATTGCACCGAGTCAAATATGAAATTCTTAAAGATATTGGTGCGGTGATGTCTCCCCACGATGCTTGGCTTATCCTACGAGGCCTTAAAACCTTAGATGTGCGCTTGCAACGCCATTGTGAGAGTGCGCAGCGGGTTGCTGAGTTTTTAGAGCAACACCCTGCAGTGACACGAGTTTACTATCCAGGACTTAAATCCCATTCAGGTCATCGATTTATCGGCCAACAGATGCGGCGTGCAGGAGGGGTGATCGCCTTTGAATTAGCCGCTGATTTTACTCAGGCGATGGCGTTTGTTGGCAACCTTAAATTATTTTCGATTGCGGTCAGTCTGGGCGATGCGGAATCTCTTATTCAACATCCGGCTTCAATGACCCACTCTCCTTATTCGCCAGAAGCGCGTGCCGCAGCCGGAATTGGTGATAATCTGCTGAGAATTTCTGTCGGTTTAGAGGATTGCGACGATATCATCGCTGATTTGAGCCAGGCATTAGCTGCGTTAGTGTAATTTTTAAAAAACCATTTTTTTAGGAAAGGATGCCTTCATGGTGTCTTTTTCGTTGTATGGCATCCCTATAATAACGGTTCTTAATATCCCCATTTTAGCCATAGGTAATATTTGTACTTTGGCATTTGGAAATTTGTAAAAGCTTCGTCTATGTTTGATTGGTGGCCACGGAAGTTGGACGAAAGGCCGAATTTCAAGGAGAGAGGAACTATTATGAAAGTAAAATCTAGCTTACCTGCAGTTGTATGTGCTGTTGTATTTTCCGCACTGTTAACCATACCTGCGATTGCGGCAGATCCGGTAAAAGAAGCCTCTAAGGTGCAAAGCCAAGCGAAAACTGAGGCCAAAAACATGGCAAACGATGCTAAACAAGCATTGCCAGATGCGGCGCAAGTCAATATCAACACCGCTTCGGCTGAACAATTACAACTGTTAAAGGGTATTGGTGTCGCAAAGGCGCAGGCCATCATCGATTATCGTACCCAAAATGGACAATTTAAGGCCATTGATGAGTTAGCCAATGTCTCAGGTATTGGCGCTAAGCTGATTGAGCAAAATCGTCATATGATTAAGTTGTAACACGATTGCATCATCTTGAGTTGTTTGAGCTCGAGTGTTGTTTAGCGAAGAGAAAGCCTGCATTTGCAGGCTTTTATCATTTTAATACTTGGGTTTGCCTATAGATTGTCCAGTTAAACTAGATATTTACCAAACGGGTGGATTAACACTTGATCCCATAGAAGGCATGGGGGATAATCCGCGTCGTTCAGTCATCATCTTGATGCGCTCGAAGTTATGGTGACCCTAGGGTCCCCCCGCAATGATAACTTGTGAACTCGGCCAGGCCCGGAAGGGAGCAACCGCAGCAAGCGACTCGTGTGCCGGGGTGTCGGCTCTAGGGGAACCTCCAAATATCCTATCTTGTTATAATCACTATTCGTTTTCCCTTTTATATCGGTGTGTAACCACATTCTTCGATAATTTAACTAATGTATTTAATCTGTTGACGATTCTTTGTTCCAATTCATGTATTTTAAAATCGATTTATTCTTAGCTTTCTTCCTGCATTCTTTTTTGTAAATTCTGTTTTAGAAAGGCGCGAGATTTTTCGAGTGCGGCTTGGATTTCCCGTTTAAGTTCTTGCAATTCATCGTAATCTTCAAAAAAGTAGGTGTCGACTAAGTGGCGAATATAACGTACGGGCAGTTGATTGAGCGTGACACAGCAAAGATCAGCTAAATAATCCTCCGGCAGTTCATCCATGAGGCCTTCATCGGATAACATTTCCATTAAGAGAACTTCGTAATAGTTACGGATTTCGAGTTGCATCGTTGTGCTCCATGATGGTTTTTATTGAGTTTGCAACCATAAATGGTTTGCTGCAATAAAAAGTTGGCTATGTCTTTGGCTTAATTGTAGTGCGTCTCTGCTATAGCCGCCGCCAATTACCGCGGCGACAGGAATATTTGCCGCTCTTGCCATGGAGAGCACAGTAACATCACGCTGATAGAGCCCTTGCTGGCTGATCTGTAGATGGCCTAAGTCATCATCCTGATGGATATCAACGCCAGCGTCATAGAGGATTAAATCCGGTTGATGTAGACGAATTAGCAACTCGAGAGTCTGCTCAACGGTGTCTAAATAGGCGCTATCATCAGTGCCTTTAACAAGTTCAATATCATAGTGTGAATGTTGTTTACGGCTGGGGAAGTTGTCTTTGCAGTGAATAGAGCAACTGATAATCCCTTGATGTAGTTGGCTAAGTGTGGCGGTGCCATCGCCTTGGTGAACATCACAATCAAAAATCAAAATCTTATGCAGTTGCTGCTCTATGATAAGCTTTCTCGCCGCAATAATTAAGTCATTGAAAATACAGTAGCCACTGCCGAACTCATAATGCGCATGGTGATAACCTCCAGTTAAGTGCAGTGCAATGCCTGTTTGCAATGCTAAGGCTGCTGTCAAACTGGTGCCCGCAAGGGAATGCAAAGTGCGCTCGACCAATGCTTCACTCCAGGGAAATCCAATGCGCCTGAGTGCAGAAGTCGCTAAGGTGCCATCAATAAACTGCTCAACGTAATCCCGATGGTGCACTTGCATTATCTCTTCGGCTGTCATTGGCGTAGGAGTGTGAAATTGTGTAGGCGTGGCAAGTTGGTTATCGAGCAGATACTGATAAAGATGTGCGTATTTTGTGGTAGGGAAGCGATGGTGGATGGGTAACGCCAGCTTAGAGTAGCTGGCGTGATAAACCAATGGGATCATGTAGATTAGAGCTGTGAAATTGCCCAGCTCATAAACTCTTTACGAGTTTTCTCGTCAGCTTGTAACCACCAGTACTGCAACATCTGCTGTGGGTTTGCACCGGTTGCTTTTGAGGCGTCGGTTGGCGATGTTGTTGCTGTCGCACTTACTGCGACTTGCGCTGATGTAGGTGCTGGCGTCGCTGCGACTGCAACACCTGTCGCTGTGGCAGCAGTACCAGAAACATCCACCGCTTGGTTACCACTGAATAGACGAGATACGAAGCTCTCTTCTTCAATGTTTGTATTCGTGACCTGATAGTTCACTTGACCTTTGTCAGCACGGGTTAGTACTACTTGGGGATTTTGGGCAAACACTTTAGGCTTTTTAACGACTTTGCCTTCAGCGGCTTGTAAATAATATTGATGATCGCCATCGACCTCTAGGGTCACAATAAAGGGAGATGATTTAACAAAAGTTTGGCTGTCACTGAAATCATCTTCCACCATTTCGTGGTAGCGAATAGCGACTTTGTGGGTGCCGGGCGCCAATTCTAAACTGCTTTTATGGTTGAATACGCTGGACTCGACTTTTTTGCCGTCGAGGGCAAGGTATTCGAATGACATAGGGATATTCAGATCTGCGGCAGAGACTGAGGCAGAGCCGAGTAGCACTAGCAGGCTGCTGATTGGCAAAAGTGATTTCATTGTTGCTCCTTAACGATTATGGCTCTGATGTGGACGTTCGAATGCTTGAATGCGATCTTCGATATAACTGATAGCTTGCCTGCATTTACCTAAACGACGATGCATCAAAAGGATGTCATTTTGCAAACTGATTTTGTCAGCACTATGACAGTTTTCAAGTTTTGATTCCATTTCTGCAATTTTTTGTTCGAATTTCTTCGCCCAATTCAGATGCTTATTCAGCTCTGCATAGATTTCGTGGCTATTTTGTAACACATTGCTAGCGATCCAAGCAAACCCACTCGCTTGGTGGGACTGGTTTTGCTGCTGAGCAAAACGCGCGCGTTTACTTGCTCGTTGTTGATTTTTGGACTTTACGTCAATCGATGTTGTCAGTAAGGCGCGTTTAACCGCGGTAAATCTGTCTTGGATACGCTCACAGCTCATGGCGATGGTTTGCGGCGCGAGTTTTAGTGCAATTTGCTTCTCTAACTGGACGATACTACTGCGAATTTGCTCAATGCATGGCATAAGTTGAGCGCCATGCTGAATGAACAGTGACTGATTAAAGCGCTCAATATCTTGCAGAAGTTTGCGTTGGCTTGGCACAAGGTGACTGTCGTGTTGCAGTACTTCTTGCTCTAATGTTTTTAGCTGATTTTTCAACGTACTGATTAGCTGCGATGTGTTCAAAACCATGCGCTCCACGCCAGATTAGCGGCAATTGACAGGACGATTAATATAAATAAAGGCCGTATAAATGGCATGCCAAATTTTATTGCACAGCGTGCGCCAACAAAGGAACCTAGCATCATTGAGAGCCCCATCCACAGGCCTATCTGCCAGTGTACTTGTCCTAGATAGCCAAAAATCGCCAGTGCGGTCAGGTTACTGGTAAAGGTCATGGCTCTAGCGAGCGCGCAGCTATGTAACAATGGCAGTTTATAGAGCGTCCCCGAACTGACTGTCCAAAATGCACCAATGCCGGGGCCAGCAAAACCATCGTATGCGCCCAGTATCAAACCTTGTAGGCTTTGTTTCAACTTAGGCTGAGTTTGTGTCGGCGCTTGGCAATCAGTATCTGAGATGGCATTGGGGCTGAGCAAACTGTATATCGCGATGCCGATAATCAGCAGTGGTAAGGCTTTTTCAAGCCATTGTGCATTTAACAAATAAACCAAGATGCTGCCTAAGACTGCACCAATAAAAGTGGCGACAAACGCCATATACCAAAAGGCGGGTTTGAGTAAGTGTTGACGATAAAAGGTCCAAGCAGCCATTGAAGAGCCAAAACTGGCGGCAAATTTGTTGGTACCTAAGGCGGTATGAGGCGGGATGCCAAGGGTGAGTAGTGCAGGGATTGATAATAAGCCTCCACCACCGACCACGGCATCGATAAAACCGGCAACTAAGCCAATGGCGGCCAATAAGGCCCAGTTACTGGGCTCGAGTAACAACTCCAAATCTTAATCCTACTCTATGACTCGTCTAAAGGGAGGCAGAGCGTCTAGCAAAGATTTGCCATAACGTTTGGTCACTAATCGCCTATCTAAAATAGTGACGCGGCCATAATCCTGCTCTTTGCGCAGTAATCTACCACAACTTTGGATCAGTTTTCGCGATGCATCTGGAATGGTCAGTTGCAGGAACGGATTTCCGCCCTTTATTTTCACATATTCAGCATGGGCTTGTTCTACGGGCGAGGTTGGCACAGCAAAGGGCAATTTAGTGACGATGAGGTTAGTCAGGTAATCCCCTGGTAAGTCTAAGCCTTCAGAAAAACTGCCAGTACCGAATAAGATGCTCGGCTCACCTTTGTCACATTTGGCCTTATGGGTTTCGAGCAGTTGTTGGCGTGGCGCATTGCCTTGAATTAGGATTTCGAGCGCAAGTTTACCTTCGAGCAATTCGGCGACTTTTTCCATTTGCCAGTAGGAAGCGAACAGTACTAAGGTTGCCATTTCACCCTCAATCAGTTGAAGGATTTGTTCGGCAAGTTCGGCGGTATAGGCATCGTCCGTCGGCTCGGTTTTCATTTTAGGTAAGTAAAGTGTGGCGTTATTGGGATAATCAAAGGGCGATTGCAACGCAAGGTAACGGCTGCCGTCCTTTAGCGATAATCCCACTTGATGGGCAAAGTGGTCGAAGTTATTGAGTGCGCGCAGTGTGGCACTGCACAGCACAACCCCCGCGGCCTTTTGCCAAAGCATGGTTTCCAGCATAAAGCCCACTTCAATCGGCGAGGCGCTGAATAGGTAATCGACTTGCTTACCTGTAATTAACTCAATCCAACGGGCCATTGGGGCACCTTTATTGGAGTCTTCCTTGGCCATCATCTTCCAGAGCTTTTGTAGATTTTCAAGCCGTTGCAACATAAAGCCCATTTCAGCCTGAAGTGCTTCCGCTTGGTGCTTAGGAATATCGCCATCTTTTATCGCTTCTGCGAGCAATAATTGCATCTTATTAAATTGCTTAAGGGCGAGATTGGAAGTGGCCGCGAGGTTCTCGGCGGGGATTTTTAGCGCGCCTGGTAATTTGCCATGCTCGAAGCGATAACGGCTCTCGGGGTTTGCAAACTGCTTGGTTTGGGTATCACAGTAGTGGGCAACCTGGTTAAGTTGGCCAATGAGATCGCCAATATGATCCTGCATCGCCTGCGCCGGTGCGATGATATTGTTGCTTTTTATCTGATTTTGTAACTTAGCGCTGGTCTTGCCGACTTTTTCAAGCCAGTCGGCGGCGCCTCTTAGTGTTGCCTGTGCGCTGGAAAAGTCCCGAGCCACAATCGGCAAGTGGTGAGCTTCGTCAATCACGTAAAATACGTCTTCGGGATTGGGCAAAATTACCCCGCCACCCAGCTCTAAATCGGCAAACAACAAGCTGTGGTTAGCAATCAGTACATCCCAAGTATCCACATCCTCACGTGCTTTATGGAAGGGACAATTACGATGGCTAGCTAACTGCCTATGACAGCTGTGTTTATCGCAGGCGATTTGTTGCCAGAGATGATCCGGTATTGGCGTTGATAAGGTGTCAATTTCACCGTTCCAACGACCTTCGTTAACGTCGTTTAACAGCGTTTGTAGCATGGCAATTTGGCTATTATCCGGCTTCGTTTGCCACATCGCCATTTGGGTGCTGTTATCATCACCAATCAGCATGGCAAGCTTGGATAAACAAACATAACGCTGGCGGCCTTTCACCAGTCCGAAGCGAAAGTTTAACCCTGATTGTTCAAGGAAAAACGGCAGATCTTTGTGTAGCAACTGCTCTTGTAGTGCCACTGTTGCGGTGGCGATACAGACCTTTTTCTTACTCGCCAGCGCCAGCGGGATCGTGCCTAAAATGTAAGATAATGATTTACCAATCCCCGTACCGGCTTCGACCACTATGATGCGTCTATCTTTGTCATAGTCACCTGCAAGTGTTTTAGAGATTTCTGCCACCATAAAGTTTTGCTCGCGTCGTGGCCTAAAATTAGGCAAAGAGGCGGCAATATCCTTATAGATAGCGCGGATCTGGTTTTTTACGTTGTCAGGTAACATGCGGCACTACTTTATCGAATTAATGCTGTACATAATAACAGTGATTGCATAGCCTAAGAAACTTTTCTGCCATTTTATGGCGATTTAATTGAAAACCTAGCGAGAGCATAAGATTGAGACCGCAGTTGAGCAACCCCAGCACGCCGACTTTTGCCAGCTTGACGCCTGAGAGTGTACAGGGCCGAGTGTTGACACGCCACGCGATTGCACGAGATGGCAATCTGTTGTTGCAATACTATCTCGCTACAGAATCGGGCCCTGTGCTGATGGAATTGCCAGACACTGAATACATTTGCTTTTGTCATCAAACAGATATTCAGGCATTGCAGTTACAAACGCCGGGATTGGCGCTACGTTTTGTGCCACTTGAACTTAAGAGCTTTAAAAGACAAGCCGTGGCGGGGATTTATGCCAAGTCCAGTAGCGCATTTCGAAGTTTACAACGGATTGCAAACGATGCGGGTATTCCATTATTCGAGGCTGATATTCGCCCTGAGCAGCGTTTTTTAATTGAACGCTTTGTCGCTCTCGATGTGGCTTTTTTAGGGCACTATGCTAACAAGATAGCTAACAACATAAAATGTGACAACGACTCAGCAATTCAGGCTATTAACAAAAGTGAGAACAGTCAGGGACATTTATCGGTTTTCACTGCGATGCGCGCAAAAGCGATTGCGCCGCAGCCAACGATTAAATTGCGCTCGATTTCACTTGATTTTGAATGCAGTTTTGATGGTTTACTCTATTCGGTGGCGCTTTATGGGCGTGACGCTCAGGCTCAACCCTATGAAAAAGTGATTATGGTGGGTGAGGTGCAATCTGATGCTCCGCAGTACATCGAATGGGTGAGCGATGAGGCGATGCTTATTCGTCGGTTGATTGCATGGTTTGCGGAGTTTGATCCCGATGTGATCATTGGTTGGTCTGTGGTGACCTTTGACTTGGCTTTGCTATATCGCCGAGCTTTGTTGCATCGCATTCCTTTACGACTAGGTCGTGGCGGCGCACTACTTGAATGGAAAGTTGATAATAAATTTCGACCTGAAACCTTAAACTTACCAGGGCGAGTGGTGCTTGACGGTATCGATTGGTTGAAGGCGGCATTTTATCACTTTGAACGTTTTTCCTTGGAATTTGTCGCCCAAGCATTGCTCGGTGAAGGCAAAGCGATTCATGATGTGGAAAATCGAGTCCAAGAAATCGACGCTTTATTTACTGAAGATAAACAGTCGCTTGCTCACTATAATCTGACTGATAGCCGATTGGTGTGGGATATCTTTGAACATACTCAATTGTGGGATTTTGCCCTCGCACGCGCCGAGTTAACCGGATTAGAACTGGGCCGAGTGGGGGCATCGGTCGCTGCATTTAATCACTTATACCTACCGCATTTACACCGTGCTGGTTACGTCGCGCCCGCAGAACCTGCCAGTCAAGGGATTGAAAGCCCTGGCGGGTATGTGATGGATTCTGTCCCTGGCTTTTATCAGCATATTTTAGTTTTTGACTTTAAAAGTCTTTATCCCTCGATAATCCGTACTTTTTTGATCGATCCCAAAGGGCTCATTGAAGGCTTGGGCGATGATTCGCTCGTTTTGGATGAGTCTGAAACCGTTACCGGTTTTTTAGGGGCTCGTTTTAGTCGGCGACAGCCTATTTTGCCAAAGCTTATTCAAACACTATCTGAGCAGCGCGAAAAAGCTAAGCGGGAAGCGAATGCGCCTTTATCGCAAGCGATTAAAATTATTATGAATTCACTTTATGGGGTGTTAGGTTCCCAAGGTTGTGTATTCCATGATGCAAAGTTGGCGAGCTCCATTACCATGCGTGGTCATCAGATTATGAAACAGACTCGCGCTTGGATTGAGGAGATGGGCTATCAAGTGATTTATGGTGATACCGATTCTACCTTTGTTCACTTAGGTTATGAGCCTGATTTAAGTGATATTTCTGCCTTAGGTAAACAGATTGCCGCGCAAATAAATGCAAACTGGCAGGCTAAAATCACCAAGGACTTTGAGCTAGAAAGTTTTCTCGAGTTACAGTTTGAGCGGCACTACGAGCAGTTTTTCATGCCAACCTTGAGGGGCTCTGAGGAGGGAAGTAAAAAGCGCTATGTTGGCGCTTGGCGTAATGTGAGCGGCGAGTTGGAAATCACTTTTAAGGGGATGGAACAGGTTCGAAGTGATTGGAGCCCTTTAGCGAGAAAGGTTCAGGCCGAACTCTATGAGCGAATGTTCAATCAGCGAGATATTAGCGGTTATCTCGCGGATGTCATAGGCGAACTTCAGGCCGGAAAACGGGATGATGAGCTGATCTTTAGTAAGCGAATGCGTCGAAATCTCGAAGAATACACTGCCAAATCCTCCCCCCATGTGAAAGTCGCACGGCAGCTTTGTGAATTAACCGGCAAGGCATCCTATAGCAAGAGAGGTGCACAGATTGATTATGTCATCACGGTAAACGGTCCTGAGCCAGTTTCCCATAGATCGTCTACAATTGACTATCAGTATTACATTGATAAACAAATCGGTCCTATTGCTGAGCCTGTTTTTTCAATAATGAAATTAAATTACACTAATATTGCCTCAAAACAGCTGTCGTTAATTTGATGTTATTGGTGTGCTGTTTGTGTTTGATTTTCTGTTATTTGTAGTGTTTTAATCTGTTTTGTGGCGGTTAAATGGTCTGTTTTTGTGATGTTTATCTATAGAGTCCTTCGGTTTCCCTTGGAGAGTTTAATTAAAATTTGCTACTCTCAGCGGGAAATTGTAAGGAAAAATAACAACGGAATGACGTTGATAGAACATAAACGAGAAGGTTAAGCACCAAATGAACAAAACGATAGTCGCCACTGCGCTAGCAGCACTCTTTCTTGCACCAACCGTATCTGCAATTGAAATCTACAAAGATGATAAAAATGCAGTGGAAATAGGGGGGTTTATTGATGCGCGCGTAATCAACACTCAAGGTGAAACAGAGGTTGTTAATGGTGCTTCTCGAATTAATTTTGGTTTCAGCCGCGAGTTAAGCGATGGCTGGAATGCGTTTGCTAAGTTGGAATGGGGCGTTAACCCTGTTGGCAACAGTGATATTGTGTATAGCAATCGCTTTGAATCTGTTCAAGATGAATTTTTTTATAACCGTTTAGGTTATGCCGGACTGAGCCACGATAAATACGGCACACTCACCATCGGTAAACAATGGGGAGCTTGGTACGATGTTGTTTATGGCACTAACTATGGTTTTGTCTGGGATGGCAATACCGCTGGTGTTTACACCTTTAACAAAGATGATGGTGCAGTCAACGGTGTCGGTCGGGGTGATAAAACAGTTCAATACCGTAACACGTTTGGTGACGTGAGTATTGCTGCGCAAGTACAGCTAAAAAACAGCAGTTTTTATACTTGTGATTCTGTGCCTGACCAAGATGACTGCAAAAAGTTATGGGAGACTGGTGATAGATCTGCCCAGCAAGTTGATTATGACGAAACCTATGGTTTTGCTGTGACTTATAAAGCAACTGACAAATTGACCTTAACCGCTGGTGTTAACCGTGGTGAATTTGACGTTAGCTTTGGGAATGGCGAATCAACTACCGCTGTCGATCTTATCTACGGTGCAGGCATAATGTGGGGCGGGTTTGATGCTAATGGTTGGTATGCAGCCGCTAACATTAACAAGCAAGAAAACCACGATACCGATAATTTAGGCCGTTTGATTAAAGAGGCTGTTGGGGCTGAAACGTTACTGTCGTACAAATTCGATAATGGTCTACGTTACTTCGTGTCCTATAACATTTTAGATGCGGGTAAAGATTATGTCATTCAGCCCAATTTACCCATTTATGCTAACGATGTGTTTAAGCGCCAATTTGTCGTTGCTGGTGTGCACTATCTGATGGATGCCAATACGGTTATCTACTTGGAAGGTCGTAAAGATTTTAGCGATTTTACCGGAGTGGATGAAGCTGCGATGGCGCTTTCAGAAGATGACGGTATCGCTATCGGGATCCGTTATACACTGTAAGTCATAACGTCGCCTGAAAGGGCCTAAGTTTAACAAAAACGCCAGTCAGCAATGACTGGCGTTTTTGTATTTGGATTTCGGAGTATTAAGGTTCTCGTTTGTAAAGTGGTCATAATGTAGCCGGATAGTTTAATTTGTGTATTTTATGTTGATTAAAGGTTTTATATGTGATTTTATTGTTTCTGCCGAGTACAGCATGTTTTTGACGTACTTTTGTTTGAAACTGCTTATTAAATAAGCGGATTATAATAAAGACATAATATGTCCAGGGAGATAGACAATGCATAAGAATAACTTATTAGCCAAATCTGTGCGTTTCGCATTGATTGGTGGTGTAGCTGCAACTGCATTAAATGTGCCATTAGTCATGGCTGCTGATGAAGCTGGTGCTGATAAAAAAGTAGAGCGTATTGAAGTAACGGGTTCACGTATCAAGCGTACCGATATGGAAGCGGCAAGTCCTGTTCTTTCGATGAATAGAGATGAGATTGAAGCCACAGGTATGATTAGTGTTGGTGATATCTTACAAACAATTCCAGCTGCAGGTTCTGCACTAAACACTGCTTTCAACAATGGTGGTGACGGTTCTACTAACATGGACCTGCGTAACCTTGGGTCTCAACGTCTACTGGTGTTAGTGAATGGTAAGCGCTGGATATCTTCTTTAGGTTCAACGGTTGACTTAAACACAATTCCTACATCAACAATTGAGCGCATCGATGTATTAAAAGATGGTGCTTCAGCGGTTTACGGTTCTGACGCTATTGCGGGTGTTGTTAACATTATTACTCGCAAAAACTTTGAAGGTGTTGAAGTTTCTGTCTATGGCGGACAAAACGCTAAATATGACGATGGTCGCCAATACACCGCTGATTTTACTGTTGGTTCAGTATCTGAAAAAGGTGGCTTATTATTCAACATGGCCCACGTGACTCAGCAACCTATTTGGGCTGGTGACCGTGATATTTCTGATACTGGTTACAGTTCTACTGCGGATAACACTCGTATCCGCGTTAAGGGCTCGCAACTGAATCAAGCTAACCAAGATGCATTAGCTGCTATTGGTAAACCAAACAGTTCTGGTATTTACGACTATATGTCTAAAGAAGGAACTGGCGCCAATGTTGGCATGGATCAATTCCGTCCGCGTACCGGTAGCGATGTTTATAACTTTGCCCCTGATAACTATCTATCTACACCGCAAAACCGTAACTCTTTCTATGTTCAGGGTTTTTATGATATTTCGGACAACTTAAGAGTTGTTTCTGACTTTATGATGACCAACCGTAAGTCATCTCAAGAATTAGCGCCTATGCCTCTGACATTAGGCGCCTCATTTGGCGCTGCTGCAAGTCGTGTGGATATTGGTGGAAATAATATCTATAACCCATTTGGTGAAACACTCTATGGTGATAGTGCACGCGCGGTTGCTAATGGTAAACCTGTTGGGTATGTGCCTTATGCTTTACAGCGCCGTATGGTTGAGGCCGGTTCTCGTCAATACAATCAGAACGATACCACCTATCGTGCAATGGTTGGTCTTGAAGGCAATATCAATGATAACTGGAGTTGGACTGCGAGCTACATCTACGGCCAAAATAACCAAGACGTGTTGACCACAGGTCTACTCAATTTAACGCGTATCAATCAAGCATTAGGTGATAACTGTAATGCAAGCAATGGTTGTGTGGCCTTAAACCTGTTTGGCGGTCCGGGTTCCGTAACTCAAGATATGGTTGATTATATTACTTTCGATAGCGTTAGCCGTTCAGGTTTAACGATGAAAGATTATACATTTAACATCGCGGGTGACCTATTTGACTTACCTGCGGGTCCTGTTGGTTTAGCTTTCGGACTTGAACGTCGTGAAGAATCTGGTTTTGATACGCCAGATCCATTAACTGTAACAGGTGAGTCTTCTGGTAACCAACGCGATGCGACTTCTGGTGGCTTCCGTTTGGATGAAGCTTATGCTGAATTAGCGATTCCTGTAATAGAAAGCTTATTAATTACGCCGGCTGTTCGAGTTTCTGACCACGATGCCTATGGTAACAATACTACGGGTAAAGTGGGCGCTGAATTCCGCCCAATGGATGATATGTTGTTACGTGGTACATGGGCTCAGGGTTACCGTGCTCCATCTATTTCTGATTTATATGCGGGTAGCGCAGATTCTTACCCAACTTGGAATGATCCTTGTAATACAAGAGATTCTAAAGGTAATGTACTTAATATTTCAGGTTTACCAGGATGTGCTGGTGTGCCTGATGGCTATCGTCAAGCCAACACGCAAATTCGGATTTCTCAGGTTTCATCACCCGATTTAAAACCTGAAACTTCAGAGTCATACACTTTTGGTACAGTGTATAACCCATCTTGGTTAGAGGGGGCAGAATTTACCGTTGATTATTATAACATCAAGGTTGAAGATGCAATTGGCCGTTATGGACATACCACTATTGCTCGTGAGTGTGCTACTGGAGATAAGGTTTCCTCTTGCGATAAGATTGACCGTGATAGTTTAGGTAATATTGTTGATTTACGTAACTTCCTCCAAAATGCTGGCACATATGAAGTTGAAGGTATCGACTTCTTCACAGCATATCGATTCCCTGAAACATCATTTGGTTCATTCAAAACTTCACTTGATCTGGCTTATGTTCTTGGTAATGAGTTTGACGGAGAAGATCGTGCAGGTATTCAGTATGGTGATGGTGGTTTCCCTGAACTCAAAGGTAGTTTAAACATTGATTGGGCAATGGGTGATTGGGATGCACATTGGAAAATGCGTTATGTTGGTGAGTTGACCAGTGATTTTTATGCTAATGATCCAGCCAATTATGACTTCTATAAAGACAATGGTTATAGAGAGACATTCAGTGCTTATATGGTTCATAACGTATCTGTTGGTTATAACATTGAAGACTATAACACTAAGGTTTCTTTAGGTATCAATAACTTGTTCGCAACAGAGCCGCAGGCTGAAGGCCCAACTAATAACGAAGCGCTTTCTAGCAACAACTTCTCTGTTACAGAGTATGATGTGAATATGGATCGCTTTATCTATTTACGTGCAACAACCAAGTTCTAATCGTAGAACCGCTTAGTTGAAATAAAGCCGAATGCTGAAAAGTGTTCGGCTTTTTTCATTATGTTCAGCCTTATTTTTGCTATAGCACATATATATTGCCTTCGGATAACAATGGTTGATCTTCAATTTAACGCAGTTTCAAATTCGCGATAATTAGGTCGTACAACTTTTAACAACTTTAATTGTTTGTACTGCTGTAGGTGACGAGCATTTTTATCTGTTATCCACCAAATTATGACGTTTGTTTAAAAAAACGCCTTTCGAAAAAAAATTCATAACTAAGACCCCTTTACACTCGTTTTTTACATGTTCTGAATGTTGACATAGGTCAACATTTTGTGGAATGATGCCAACGGGTCTACACCCTGTAAGGGTGTAGGAAAGGGAAGACAAAACTAAGAATCACAAGAGAAAGATGAACTTACGGTAAGCATTTCCTAAAGTAAGTCTTGATTAAAGTGATGTTGCTTGTAAGTTAACTTTTTATTCACTTCAAATTGGTTGGGAACTATGTCCAAGGTAAGCAATAGAACAAAAATCGCTACTGCACTTGTTGGCGTGCTGGCATTAGCGAGCAGCAACTTAGTGGTTGCAGATCCTCTTACCGACGCGCAAAAAGCGGATAGTATGATCCATGCTGATGCTGCTGCGTCGCAAAAGAACGTTGATAAGTATTTCGATCAAGCGCAAGACATGCTTTTTGAGTATGGTTCTGTTGCTGATGAGCGTGAGTCACTGAAGTCCTATAACGATTATGTTGCCAGCTTAGTCGCTGACCAGCAAAAGTCTATGGACGCGATTCAAAACGACATTAATGGCGTAGATAAGCTGCGTCAGGGTGTTGTGCCTTTAATGTTTAAAATGGTTGAGTCTTTAGAGCAGTTCGTTCAATTAGATTTACCATTCAACTCTGAAGTACGCGCTAACCGCGTAAAAGAGTTAAAAAGACTGTTAAACACAGCTGAAGTGACTTTAGCTGAAAAGTACCGTTTGATCCTTGATGCATACAGTATCGAGCGTGACTATGGTAGTGCTGTAGATGTTAACCAAGGATCATTAAGCGTTGATGGTAAAGAAGTATTAGTTGACTTCTTCAACTTAGGTCGTGTTGCTCTTTATGCACAAAGCTTAGATCAAAAGACAGGCTGGATGTACAACCCACAAACTAAGGGTTGGGACAAGTTAGAAGACAGCTACTTGCGTGAACTGACAAAAGGTATCCGCATTGCCCGTAAACAAGGCGCTCTAGATCTATTCGCATTACCAATTCCTGCTGCGGAGACTGCACAATAATGAAGAAGTTAATTACTACAGCTGTATTAGCTGCAAGTTTTTCTTTAACTGCTGGTATGGTTAGCGCTGCTGATGCGCCTAAGACCATCGACCAATTATTGCAGCAAGTTAAAGTTGATCGCGCTGCTGAAGGTAAAGTTAATAGCAAACGTGAACAAGAGTTCCAAGCTGAGCGTGGTGATAAAGCTGCTCTGTTAAAGCGTGAAAAAGATGCGTTAGCGGCGGAAAAACAACGCGGTAAAGACCTGAACCAAGCTTTCTTAGATAACGAGCGTAAAATCGCTCAGTTAGAAGAAGATCTAAAAACCGCTCAAGGTGACTTGGGTGAAATGTTTGGTGTCGTTAAAGGTGAAGCGGGCGATTTCGCTGGTAAATTAGCGAGTTCAAACGTAAGTGCTCAATACCCAAATCGTGACAAATTTATTGCTGATTTAGGTGCGCGTAAGCAATTACCGAAAATTGAAGAACTAGAAAAGTTTTGGCAGGAGCAGCTGTTTGAAATGGCTGAATCTGGCAAAGTGGTTAAATTTCAAGGTTCTGTGACTGCGATTGACGGTTCGGTTAAGACCACTACTATCCACCGTGTGGGAGCTTACAACTTAACTGCAGAAGGTAAATATGTTGTATTTAATCCAGAGTTAAATCTAGTACAAGAACTGTCGATTCAACCTGAAGGTTATCAAGTTAGCTCAGTCAAGAAGTGGGAGCAAATCACTTCTGGTACAGCTCCATTCTATATCGACCCTGCTCGTGGTGTATTGCTGAACATTTACACTAACAAAGCCAGCTTTGAAGATCGTTTAGAATCAGGCGGTACGATTGGTTATATCATCTTAGTATTGTTGGCACTTGGCTTATTAATTGCTGCTGAGCGTTTCATTGTGCTGGCGGTTATTGGCGCAAAAGTGAAAAATCAAGCGAAGAACGTTGATAAACCAGGTAATAACGCACTTGGTCGTATCTTGAAGGTTTACCATGAAAACAAAGATGTTGATGTTGAAACATTGGAGTTGAAATTGGATGAAGCCATTCTAAAAGAAACACCAGCATTAGAAGCGCGTATTCCAATTCTAAAAGTGATTGCTGCTATCGGTCCTATGTTAGGTCTGTTAGGTACAGTAACAGGTATGATTGCAACCTTCCAAAGTATCCAATTGTTCGGTACTGGCGATCCAAAACTGATGGCTGGCGGTATCTCTATGGCATTGGTTACAACAGTTCAAGGTTTGGTTGCGGCACTGCCTCTGATGTTATTGCATGCAATGTTAGTTGCGCGTAGTAAATCAATTACCCAGATTCTGGAAGAGCAAAGTGCTGGCATCATCGCAGCGCATGCTGAGAAGAGGGCTGACTAATGATGCTATACCTGATGGACATATGGGATTCCGTCAGGGGCTTCATGGCCGCTGGAGGAAACGTCCTTTGGCTGGTTGCGTTTGTATTGTTCGTCATGTGGGCTTTGATGATCGAGCGTTATTGGTACCTTAAGTGGATTTCACCAAAAAAACATCGAGCTATCATCGCTGCATGGGATGCAAGAGAGGAAACCACCTCTTGGTACGCACACCGTATCCGTGAAGCTTGGGTGTCCCAAGCTAGTCAAGAGTTGAACGATCGCATGCTGATGATTAAAACCTTAGTAGCTATTTGTCCTATGATAGGTTTGTTAGGTACCGTTACCGGTATGATTTCAGTGTTCGATGTGATGGCAGTTCAGGGGACGAGTAATGCTCGTTTAATGGCGGCCGGTATTTCCATGGCTACCATGCCTACAATGGCGGGAATGGTGGCAGCCTTGTCCGGGGTGTTTGTTAGTACTCGGCTTGATCAACAAATGAAAATCCGGTTAGAAAAGCTAAAAGACCGCATGCCGCACCACTAGAGAGAGATTGAACATGGCACGTAAAAAGCATTCCAGTGTAGATGAGGAAGCGCAAATTGACATGACACCGATGCTCGACATCGTGTTCATTATGTTGATCTTCTTCATTGTGACAACGTCATTTGTAAAGCCATCTGGTTTGGATTACAACAAACCTAAGGCCTCACAAGCGACTTCGAAACCATCTTCTAACATTTTTATTGGTGTCAGTAAGAATGGGATCATTATGATGGAAAACCGTCAGGTTGATATCGAACGCGTCACAGCTAACGTTGAGCGTATGCTCGCCGAAGCACCAGAGGCGGCAGTAATGATCCAAGCAGATAAAGATACCACTCATGGCTTAGTGGTTAAAGTATTAGACCAAGTCAAAGCGGCCGGTATAGATAAGATTTCGGTATCTGCGGGGAACGATTAATATGTTAAGAGCACTAGTATCGATCATTATTGGTGCTGCTGTGACTTTGGGATTGTTCTGGTTTATGGCTTTTCTGGTCGGGGGCGGCGCACAGCGCGCCGAAACCTCAGCCGAGACTCCAGTGATTGAAATCACCATGGACAGACAGGATTCAAAAGCGCAGAGCAAACAAAGGGTCGTACCTCAACCTCCGCCACCACCAGCACAGCCTGAGAAGCCTCAAGCTGCGCCGCCAGAAACGTCATCAAATATTGATACGGCAATGTCGTTCAATATGGGGGGCGTGGAAGCGGGTGGTCATAGTGCCGGTGGCTTCAAACTGGGTAATATGATGAGCCGTGACGGAGATGCGACCCCAATCGTTCGTATCGAGCCACAATATCCAATCGCAGCAGCACGTGATGGCAAAGAAGGTTGGGTACAATTGCGCTTTACCATTAACGAGTTAGGTGGTGTTGAGGACGTAGAAGTTATTCAAGCTGAACCTAAGCGTTTATTCGATAAAGAAGCCATCCGTGCGCTGAATAAGTGGAAATACAAGCCAAAGATTGTTGATGGTAAGCCACTTAAGCAGCCTGGTATGACCGTACAGTTGGACTTCACTTTAGAGAAAGGAGGCAATTAATAATGCGTAATGCTCATAAAATCGCAGTTGCGTTATTACTTTCCCTTTGTGGTGGTAGTTTATCCGTATCTTCGGCAATTGCTGCTGAAAAATGCGCAGTAGATACACGCCAATCTAAAGCGGTAGGTGAAAGTTCGGCGAAAAAGGTGCAGAAATCCTTTGAAGCTTATTCAAATGGTCAGCTTGATGAAGCGATTGCCATTCTGTTAGAAGCAAACCCAAAGAATGATTTCGATAAAGCCTATGTTGGGCGTATGCTCGGTAACTTCTATGCCGAAAAAGGCAAGATGGATACGGCGATCAAGTACCTAAAACAAGCGGTTGAAGCGGATATTTTAGGTGGAACAGATCATGCTGCAACACTGCGCCTTTATGCCGATTTACTGTTACAAGAGAAACAGTTCAAGGAAGCGATTCCTTACTATTACAAGTGGATGGAATTCACCTGTAAAACCGATTCTCAGATGTATCGCCGTATTGGTATTGCTTATTCAGAACTTAAACAGTGGGATAAAGTGATTGAAGTGGCTGATAAAGGTCTTTCACTCGCAGAATCTCCTGATAAAGGTCTGTATCAGATGAAGCTAACGTCATACTTCAACCAGAAGAAGTATAAAAATGCCGTTGGTGTGTTAGAAACCATGGTGCCGTTATTTCCTGATGACGGCAGATTATGGGTTCAATTAGCACAGTTTTATCTGATGATAGAAGACTATGATAATGCTCTAGCAACTTACGATCTTGCATACCGTAATGGTTTCTTAGATACCGGAGCTAACATTACTCGTTTAGCTCAGCTGATGGCTCAAAAAGGTGCGCCTTACCAAGCAGCAAAAGTGTTTGAGAAGCACATGAAATCTGGCTTGATCACGCAGGATGTTAAGTCCTATGAGATTTTGGCTGGCTTCTATCAAAACGCGAAAGAGTTTAAAGAAGCCGCTGAACTTTATGGCAAAGCAGCTGCAATCAGCAATGACGGTAAGCTTTATTTAAAGCAAGGTCGCTTACTGAGCTTGGAAGAGAAATACTCTGAAGCGATACCAGTGCTTGAAAAAGCCATCTCTTTAGGTATTGAGCATCCTGGTGAAGCAAACTTTGAATTGGCTTTAGCTCATTTAAGTTTGAAACAGTATAAGTCTGCTTATAACCGTGCAGTATTAGCGGCGAAGGATAAGAAGACTGAGAAGAGTGCAAACAGCTATATCTCTTACATCAAAGAGAAAGCCCGTATGCATAACGTCACGCTGTAATTCAAATTATTTGCAATGCAGATCTAAAAAGCCCCGCAAGGGGCTTTTTCTTTATTGTAGTTTTATCAGTGCTTGTGATTGCTGTGGACTGCGCTCAAGTTCCTGTGAGAGTTTAGAGACATTATTAAACATGGATTCAATTTTTTGTTCCTGAGTTGGCAAGCAGAGGCAAGCCGCGAGTTTATAATCAATTTTAAGCTTATGATTTTTGCCAAACTCTTGATTAAAGTCTTGAATATGTTGTCCTATTCGCTTCAAAACAACTTCAGTGCCTTCTTCATCAATATTGAATAATCCTAAAGCAAAATGGTTGTGATCCAATCTTGCAATTAAATCAGTTGCTCGTAGCAAGGCTTCTTGTACTTGTTTAGTAAAAAATTCGAGTAAATGCGGTTGTTTTACGGTTTCATGAATGTGGGGGCACAGATACAATAGCGCCAAGCTTTGCTGCTCTCGTATATGTCTATGCCATTCTCGGTTAAAGACTTCCATAAAATAAGTTTGGTTATAGACGCCCGTTTCTGGATCTCTAAAACCTGAGTTACGAAATGAGTAGATCATAGATTAATCCCGTAAGCAGACTTTGAACTAAGTATAGGAAGAGTTTGGCTATCACGGACGTAAAAGGAGAAATATAAAAGATGAAATTAAGTTTATTAGCGGGAACACTGGCCTTAGCGCTAGCCTTACAGGGTTGCTCAAAGCCTGAAACAAATGTTGTTGCACAGGACGGTTCGACTTCGGCTGCTGCGGCTCAAGTTGAAACGCAAACCGCCGAGTCGCGCTATCTCGCTCTCGTCGATGGCTATTTTAAGGACTACTTGAAGCTAGAGCCGATATACGCAACCTTTGTTGGCGTCAATGACTACAACACTCAGTTTGGTGGTGATTTAACTGAAGAATATCTTAAGGCTCGCCACGATCTAAATACCCGCTATTTAGCACAAGTTAAGACCATTGATCTTGACGAGTTACCAGCGGATCTGCAATTAAGTTATTCGTTATTTGTTTATGACCGTGAAATGGCGTTAGTCGATGAAACCTATCCTTCACGCTTTATGCCTATCAGTCAATTTTACAGTACTGTTATTACCATGGTGCAGCTAGGAAGTGGTGAAAGTGCTCAGCCTTTTAATACGGTTCAAGACTACCGTAATTGGGAGCAGCGCGTGAATGGTTTCATTGATTGGATCAAACTCGCTCAACACCGTATGGATGAGGGGATTGCAAGCAAGGTTGTGCTTCCTCGGGTTCTTGTTGAGCGTATCATTCCTCAGCTCGATGCTATGCTGACGACCGATGCCAGCCAAAGTATTTTTTACTCGCCGATTACGCATTTCCCTGAAGGGTTTTCAGCTCAAGATAAAGCTGAGTTAACTGCAAGTTATCAGGCAATGATTAGTGAGCGTTTAGTCCCGACATTAACTGGGCTTCGTGACTATTTTAAACAGACATACTTGCCTAAGTCCCGCGCGACTGATGGTTGGTCTGGTTTGCCTAATGGCAAAGCTTGGTATCAACATTTGGCAAATTCACATACTACAACCACTATGCCAGTGGATGAAATCCATCAAATTGGTTTGAGTGAAGTTGCACGAATTCTTTCTGAAATGGATAAGGTGCGTGAACAGGTTGGTTTTAAAGGTGATTTGAAAGCCTTTTTCGCGTCATTATCCTCAGAGCCACAATACTTCTATAGCGATCGCCAAGGCTTAATTGATGGCTATATGGCGCTTAAAGATAAAATTAACCTCGTGTTGCCACAGTATTTTAATGTGATGCCCAAAGCGGACTACGTCGTTAAACCCGTTGAAAGTTTCAGAGAACAATCTGCCGCGGGAGCATCTTATGAGGCGCCAGCCGTCGATGGAAGCCGTCCTGGGGTGTTTTATATCAACACTTACAACTTAAAGGCGCAGCCTAAATGGGGCATGACGACGCTGTCTTTGCATGAAGCTGCACCTGGTCACCATTTTCAAATTGCCATTAAACAGGAGTTAACGGGGGTACCTGAGTTTCAACGCTTTAGTGGTTATACCGCGTTTGAAGAGGGCTGGGCACTTTATGCTGAGTATTTAGGCATTGAGATGGGACTCTTTAGCGATCCTTATCAGTATTTCGGTAAGCTCTCTGATGAAATGCTGCGGGCGATGCGTCTGGTCGTGGATACGGGATTACATGCAAAAGGTTGGAGCCGCGAGCAAGCCATTCAGTATATGAAAGACAACTCCCCGATGGCAGAGTCGGATATTGTTGCCGAAGTTGAGCGTTATATGGCGATTCCTGGTCAAGCGCTATCTTACAAAGTGGGTCAGCTAAAAATTCTTGCTTTGCGTGAGCGTGCTGAAAAAGCCTTAGGCGATAAGTTTGATCTAAAAGCCTTCCATGATCAGATCCTAACGTCTGGCTCGTTACCGATGGCGGTCATGGAGCAGAAGATAGACCGCTGGATTGCGGCAAACAAGGCTTAATGTATCGGATGATAAAATCGATAACGGCACTGTTTAACTCTTTTTAATTAAACAGAATGTTTTTATACTCAACATCCACATCCCGTTTAGTGTGATAAATGGGAACCATATGATATTTGGGGCAAATGTCTCAGGTTTTTGAGGGAGTTTTATTATGGTTCAAGCGACAGCAAGACATTTGTTAGTGAGCAGCGAAGATCAATGCCAAGCGCTTAAGCAACAAATTCTAGACGGTGCGGATTTTGCGCAAATAGCTCGCGCGCATTCTTCATGCCCATCCGGTGCACAAGGCGGTGAATTAGGCTCATTTGGCCCCGGCATGATGGTGCGTGAGTTTGATGAAGTGGTGTTTAGTGCGCCATTAAATGTGGTTCAAGGCCCAGTAAAAACACAGTTTGGTTACCATTTACTCGAAGTGACAAGCCGCGGTTAAATCCCAACTTGCCTAGAAAACGGCAGCTTATCGCTTAATGCCGATCAGTTAAGACAGATCGCTTGACGATCTCGCTAAAAAGATCAAAATCCGATGACCTCATGTCATCGGATTTTTTATGCAACTCTCAGAAGCACTTGCTCGCACTCATATTACCCGCCTAACCGAATTCACCTGCCTCGCTGATGTGTTAGAGCCTGAGTTAATTCAATCCTGTTTAGACTCACAAGGCGTTGCTACTCTCAGACGACGCAAATTGCCGATGGACGCGATGATTTGGGCCGTTATCGGAATGGCCTTGTTCCGAGGGGAGTCTGTTCGGTCACTCATCAACAAACTCGACATTGTTTTGCCGCAAGAGATTGATTATGTTGCCCGTAGTGCCGTGACTCAGGCGCGTAAACGATTAGGCAGTGAGGTCGTTCGAGAAGTGTTCAGCCGTAGCGCGAATACCTGGCACGCGAGAGCCGAACACCCTCATTGGTGTGGTCTGAACCTGTATGGCGTCGATGGTGTGGTGTGGCGGACACCCGATAGTGTTCAAAATCAAGCAGCCTTTGGACGAACCGCCAACGCTTCCGGCGAAGCGGCTTATCCGCAAATTCGCATGGTTTGCCTGATGGAGTTAAGCAGCCATTTGTTGGTCAACAGCGCCTTTGATTCGGTTGTCGAAAATGAAATGAACTTAGCCTCTCAGCTCATTTCTAGCATCCCCAATCACAGTCTAACCCTATTTGACCGAGGATTTTATTCGCTCGGCCTGCTGCACGCTTGGCAGCAAGCACAACCTAATAGCCACTGGTTGTTGCCATTGAAGAAAGGCACTCAATATGAGGTGGTTAGAACGCTGGGAAAACATGACCAGTGGGTGAAACTCACCACCACGCCTCAAGCAAGAAAGAAATGGCCGCAGCTCCCTGACACCCTTGAAGCGCGCTTACTGACTAAGACGGTGAAAGGTAAGTCAGTCGCCATATTGACCTCGTTAACAGACCCAATGCGTTACCCAAGTGAAGACATCGTCGACTTATATGCCCATCGTTGGGAAATCGAACTGGGCTACAGAGAGATGAAACAACATTTACTGGAGAGCCGTTTTACGCTCCGCAGCCAACTGCCTGAGCTGGTGTTCCAAGAGCTATGGGGGGTGCTACTGGCCTACAATCTCATTAGATACAAGATGTTACTGATGGCCAAAAGCTTACCATCGGTTCATCCCAATCAACTGAGTTTTCGTGATGCAGCGAGTCATATCATCTTCAAGTTGACACAGTTGTCATCACAAACGCCGGGAAATGTTCCCAGAGACGTATTGGATATAGAACGCAATGCACGACAATTTAAATTGGATGGTAAACGGGAAAGGGCTTATCCAAGGATCCTTAAAATGAGCAAAAATAAGTTTCCGGTTAGATCAAAGAAAAATGCCGTTCACTCTTAAGTGAACGGCATTAAGCCTAGGCTGCTTTTTTTATTTGAGTCCAGCCATATCGGAGCCGTTATGCTTGAACTTTACACCGACAGATTAAGAATTCGCAGTTTACAAGATCATGATTGGGAAAATTTTTTAGCATTACATCTCGATCCTGACATTAATCGCTATGTGCGAATACCCGAACCAGTTGAAGTGATCCATCAAAAGTTCGAACAGCGCGCCAAAACATGGAGTTATGCCTCTGGCGATTGGTTAACACTAGTGATTGAATCCCTTGAAACTAATGAGTTTATTGGGTTAACCGGTTTTCATTGTCAACATCTTGAGGAACAACGTGCTGAAGTTGGCTACTTACTGGCGCGCACCAGTCACGGCAAAGGCTACGCGACTGAAAGTTTGCAGGCCGTCATCGATTGGGCCTGTTTGAGTCTTAAGGTGCACAAGTTTGTTGGCTATTGTGCCAAAGACAATATTGCCTCTGCCCGTGTAATGGAAAAATGTGGCTTTCAACTTGAAGGTGTATTTCGCCAGCAGTTTAAGATTGGTGATCTCTGGCTTGATGAATGTGCCTATGGCTTGCTCGCTGGTGAAAGGCAAAGATAAGTTAAATTATCTGCATCGCTTTGGACATGCTGCTATAATGCCGCAGGTTTATTTTTAGAGGCGTGTTTAAGTGGCGCAAATTAATCAGTTAGCTTTGCATCCAGGCGAAGATTTTATTGAATTGTACAAAGTGTTAAAGGTACAAGGCATGTCTAATGCGGGTGGCGAAGCGAAGCATTTTATTGATGAAGGTTTGGTTACCCTCAATGGCGAAGTGGAAACTCGCAAACGTAAAAAAGTCGTGGCGGGTGATATTGTCAGCTTTAACGGTGAATCGGTTCAAATCATTGCGGCTGAATAAGCCTGATACTGTGGAGTAGGATATGCAATTTCCAGACGACGATAATGGTAAAATGCTGGCCGCAATGGCAGAGGCGGGTATTGATCTTACTAAGGCCCTTGATGTTGATTTCTTTTTAGTATTTGATGATCAGCGTGATGCTGGAACTGCACTTGAAGAATTAGCCAATTCGGATCTCGAAGGTGAAGTTGAGCTGAATTTGAACGATGAGCTCGGCAAGTGGGAAATTATTGTATGCATCAATATGGTGCCTGAATACGATGATTTAGTTGAACAAGAAACCATACTCAATGATTTTGCGGCCGAGTTTGGTGGCATGACGGATGGTTGGGGCGTGATGCAACACCAAGATGGTGACGATGAGTTTATGGACGATGATGATCACGTTCATGATGAGCATTGCCATCATTGAAATAGCACATAAATCAATGATAAAGGAGCCATAAGGCTCCTTTATTTTTTGCACAATATTACCTCGACTCGATTCAGTTCATTTACAACATCGTGAAATGCAAATAGGTTGAAGCGGGTCTTACTCTTTAACCTCCGCTCGGGATAATAAAACTATTCAAATAGTTTTTGCACCGCTTACTGCGTTGAATTGACTTACAATAGGCTCGCTATTGCGGGGTAAATTTGCCTTGTTATCAGCGCAAAGCGCAAGTTTGAGGGTAACGATTTGAATTTTGCAATGTATATTGCATTGATTCATTTCTTAACCCGAATTGAGGTTATTGACTGCAATGTGGTTGCTCTATTCTCAATTTGAGGAGCATTATAAGAGGGTAAACATCATGCAGCTAAGTGTATTGGTGGCGGCGCTATTGAGCTTGATGATTTGTACTTATTACTCATGGCAAGGAAGATTAAGGATTATCAGCTCCCCCAAGGAGGCAAGTATGAGTCAATGGAATAAGCAAATAGTACGCAGCTTATTCCATTGTCAAGCTGGCTTTTTTCACCTCTAGCCTCTGCATATTTGCCTGTGCTTTAGGCCTAAGTTCCTCGTATGTACGCCTATAGTTTGTTACTTTTTATACGGCTTAATTACGGCATTTTTGCTATTTGGTATTTTTATATTGCAATTTTAAGCCCACCCTACAGCGGTGTTGGTATGTATCTAATGGCATTGCTTTTTTTGTTTGTTGCATTATTTGCTTTGTTAGGAGCCTTAACGTAATGTGTTTAGCAAATCCCTAATTCGCGCTATTTTTTTCGTTAGGGTTTTGAGTGGCGAGCTTCAATCCATATTGGTGGACGAGCTCTGCGAGTTTGCCATTTTGTTGTAATTGCTGTAGCCAAAAATTGAGTTTCTTCGTATTTAGTCGCGAATGAGGGTTTAATAATACGCCGTGATAATAGTGCTGATCCCATTGTTCTGAAACATGGAGTCGTTGCTGATCTTGCGGATTTGAGGCTAGATAAAAATTGAGATAGGATATGGTGACAGGAGCAATTTCTGCACGCTCTCGAAGCACGGTTTCAATTGATGCTTTATTGCTATTTACAAAAATAACATTAAAGTTTTTTTCAAGTATTGCGGGATCGGTTTCGAAGTTGGCAAAACGATAGTGGTAGCCTTTAACTAATGCCAGCGTTCGTTGCTTGAGGTGAGTAAAAAACTGTGAGTCTTTTACTTTTTCTTTTAACGCGATGAAGGCTTCGCCATCATGGATATGTAGGGGAATAAATCCGGTATCGAGGTTTTGCCAACCCCAGTGTGGACTTTCAAACATGATCATCTCAAATCTTCCCGCTGCGTAGGCTTTATATCTGTGTTCTATGCTGGTGGATACGAACTCAAAGCTGATTTCTTGCTGAATTTGGTTTAGGGCATTGATGAGATCCAGCGTCAAGCCTGTATAACGACCGTCATTTTGTAAATTGACGTAGGGGGCAAATTGATAACCGCCAACGCGAATAACAGATTTTGCTTGCACAGGGGATAATGTATCTGCAGTGGCAACACTGAATAAATTTAACACTAGGCAAAATAGCAAATTGAGTAATACGGCTAGTCGCATAGGTTCTCCCATTCATCATTAAGTCTTAAGCTTATCTTGATGTGAGACAAGTTAATACAATTAATTATTGCACTTAAGTTGGTTAAATGCGTATTTTGTGTGAGTTAATATCAAAATAGGGAGATTTCATATTGCGCAATCTTACATCTCAAGTTTATGAGTGGCTGGATCAGGGACATATCACTCGGGCGCAGGTAGATGAATTGTACCGCCACGTTTGCACACCACCGAGTGCCGCCAGTTGGCGAAGCTTAATTGCTCAGCTTTTACAGTGGGCGGGAGCGTTAAGCTTAGCGACAGGAATTATCTTCTTTTTTGCCTATAACTGGCAGTCCCTCAACCGAATAAGCAAATTTGCTCTGATCGAAGTGGCACTTTTGCTCAGTCTTGTTTGTTTTGTGTGGCTTTATTATCGAGGTTCGTCGCAACAGCAGAGTTCAGCCTCCCACAGTATGTTTGGGGCTACACTTGCGAATGTGGCACTGTTGGTGGCGAGCATCTTAATTGGTGGGCTTTTAGCGCTGGTGGGACAAACCTACCAAACGGGAGCCGATCCTTGGCAGTTATTCGCGCTCTGGGCCTTAGCGATTATCCCCTTGGCTTGGGTGGCAGGCTTCGATGGTTTATGGTTGTTATTACTCGGTTTAGTTAATTTAAGCCTTGGGCTTTTTGCCGATACATCATCGTACCTGCTGGATGAAAGGGATCAGATCTGGTTATTTATCTTCGTAGTACTCAATCTTACTTTTTATTACGCCTTTGTGTTTTTGGGGAGTTTGCCCAGTAAGCGTTGGCATGCGCCCCTTATGCAGTATGTAAGCTCTCTCGCGGCGATGGGGTGTTTTACATTATTAATTTGTTGGATGATTTTCGATACCGTTGATAATAAAAAGTTTATTTTTGGCATTTGGGCGGTGTATTTAATCCATCTTATCTTTGGATTCTGGTGGTTCAGGTACAGATTATTACAGGTTTACCCGTTGGCATTGGGCGGTTTTAGTTTAATCGCTGTCGGGGCGGCGTTACTCACCGAACTGCTATATAAAGATAGCGATCCTATAGGGGGGTTTTTGTTGATTGGACTCTACATTATTTTGGCCAGCACTGGTTTGAGTTCAATGTTGCGACGATTGCATCGGCAGTTTAAGAGCGAAGTTGCCGCTAGCGAAATGTCTGCAATCAATGAGCAAGGAGCCGCGTCATGAACACGCTTCCACATACGTCGACTCAAGATAATGGCGCCTCACACATTAAGCCCTTATCGACTTCGTCAGCTCAAACGTTGTGGGAGATGTTATATGCACAAGGCAAAGTGAATTCACCTGAACTGCCCGAATCCCATGAACTACCTTGGTATATCGCTTTGATGCAGGCCTTTGCGGCTTGGATTGCTGCCTGGTTTTTATTGGGGTTTATGGTGTCGGTTTTTTATGCCTTGACGGAGCGACTTGAGGGGGGGCGGCACTTTTTACCGGCGCAAGCTATTTAGGATTAGGACTTGCTTTATATTGGGGAGGACGCCAACAGCATTTTTTGCAACAGTTTGCGTTTGCGTCCTGCTTAAGTGGCGCTATGGCATTTGGTTGGGGATTGTTTGATTTACTTGGCTATGAGTTCAGTTTGATCTGGTATTTGTGTATGTCGGCGCTGTTTCTGCTGCTTTGGGGAATCATTAAACACGCTGTTGCGCAATGGGTATTTGCATTTAGTTTATGCGCTTGCTTAACTGGGCTGTTGGCTGAGTGGCATTTACTCAACTTAACACCGACGTTGTTGGTATTGCTACTGAGTGTGGTGTTATTAAATATCCATCGTACTGGATACCACTATCAGCGGGCGAGAATGTTAGTTTTTGGTGCCGCCACGCTGCTGTTAACCATTCAGCTTATGCGTGTATTCAGTATGGATAGGATCTTCGAGGAGTTATTTGTATCCAGTTGGCAGTCGGGAATGACCGCCATCCATTTGATTGTCGTGTTCTCAATCTGTGGCTTTTTAATTTTTAGCCTGTTTAAACAATGGCATACTCAACCCTCATCCCCCGCTGTGTTGTTTACGTTTTTAGGCTTAGTGCTCGTCACCGCGTTGTCCTTACCTATGCAGGGCTTATCGACAGCTGTGCTACTGATTTTATTGGGTCATTATACTCACGAAGTGTGGCTAAAAGGCATTGGGATTGGCTCAGGGCTAGTGTTTGTGAGTGGCTATTATTATTCCTTAGAGACAACGCTTATGCTCAAATCGCTGTATTTGATGGGATTAGGGCTGCTGCTCCTTTGCGCTCGAGTCGTTATGTGGCGTTATTTTCCCATGACAGAAACATCTGCCGAGCTAAAGGAGCAAGCATAATGGCTAAGACAAGTTTCCTTTTAGCTCGCTGGCAAAGAAGAGCATTAGTTTTGGTGGTTTTTACGATAGCAGCGCTACTTATCACGGTGAATTGGCGCATTGCTCAATTTGAGCAGTTGCTACAAGAGGGCAAAATTGTGCGTTTTGCGTTAGCGCCTGTGGACCCCCGCTCCATTATGCAGGGGGACTATATGACTTTAGAATATGCCATTGCACAGGAGGTGTGGTTAGTTTTGCCTGATGGAATGTTAGAAGGGCAACTCCTATTGGCTGTTGACTCTCAACAAGTGGCGCATTTTGTTGATATTTATCATGCTCAACCTTTGACAACTGAACAGTTGAAAGTCAATTTTCGCATTCGTAATCATGACGTTAAGCTTGCCTCTAATAGTTTTTTCTTTGAAGAGGGTCAAGCAGAACACTTCAGCCAAGCAAAATACGGTGAGTTTCGGGTTAACGAGCGGGGAGAGTTATTACTCGTGAGCTTGCTTGATGAAAAGCTGCAACGACTTTGAACGTTGGAAAGATGGCTAGTCGCTATTAGAAACGTGTTGATGCGTCAGGGAATTGTTGGTGCCCACTAGGTCATTTGGTTAGTCCGTTATCTTACGATCTTTATAAGTTCCGCTCGTTATCTGATAAGAATAACGACACGTTACTCCTCGTTTTACGAGCGCGGGCTTTCCACAATGCACAAAATCTAATCTCGAAGCGTCAACACGCCCTAGCCATCTTTCACTATTTTCCTAGTCCAATCCGCTACTTTTTTTGCATAAATATCCGTCTTAAGTTGCAACTTGCATGTAGCCAATTTGTAACCTTTGTTCCCTATAGTATCGTCAGTTTTTGAAGCTAGAAGCTTCGAAAAGTCTTAACGCATTAAATTCAATATCAATATAAAACACGATACTTTTTAGGGGTCACTATGTTTAAACACAAAACACTGTTGGCGTTAGCCATCAGTAGCGTCTGTGGTTTTGCCCACGGCGCGGATAATTTGATTATTTCTGAATATGTTGAAGGCAGCGGCAATAACAAAGCCATTGAATTGTATAACCCAACATCAAGCAGCATTGATTTAAGCCAGTACCAATTGCGCTTCTATTTTAATGGCAGCACTAATGTGGGCAGCACTATCAGCCTCAATGGCACCTTGGCCGCTGGTGCGACTTATGTTGTCGCTGATAACGATGCGTCGGCAGATATCTTAGCTGTCACCAATCAACAAAGTAGCGCGAGTTTTTTCAATGGTGATGATGCCATTGTATTGACCCATCAAAACCAAGTGATTGATAGCTTAGGTCAAGTGGGTGTCGACCCTGGTAGTGAGTGGGGTAGTGGCGACTTATCGACCCAGGACAACACGCTACGCCGTAATCCTGATCAATTAATTGCCGATCCGATTATTGATGATGCTGTAACCTTTAACACTTGGTTAGGTTTTGCAAAAGACGATATTGCCGATCTCGGTAAGTTCAGCGTTGGTACGCCAACCGATCCTGTTGACCCGCCACCGAGCTCACTCGCTTGTGGTGAAGCATCAACTGCAATCCATGTCCTGCAAGGTTCGACCAATGCCAGTCCGTTAAACGGGCAAACCTTAGTGGTTGAGGCTATTGTGGTGAGTAACCAAGAAGCTGGCCTGAAGGGTATTTTCGTACAAATGGCCGACAACGAAGCCGATAACGATCCACAAACTTCTGAAGGGGTGTTTGTTTACACTGGCACTGCTCCCACGGGTTACGTGGCGGGCGACCGTGTACGCTTAAAGGCTAAAGTCACTGAATACCAAGGTTTAACTGAGCTGACAACGGTAGCCGATCATAAACTTTGCGTTGCAGGACAAGCTTTGCCGAGTGCCGCGGTAGTGACTTTACCCGTTAACACAAGCGATGATTTTGAGCCCTTCGAAGGCATGCGTGTACGCTTTAGCCAAGATTTAGTGGTAAACGAAGTCTACAAGCTCGGTCGCTATGGCGAAATTTTATTGGGTAGCCGCCGTCATTTTATTGGGACACAAGTTGCCGCGCCTGGGGCCGACGCCTTAGCTGTCACAGCTGCCAATCAGAAAGACAGTATTTTACTTGATGATGGCTTAACAGCGCAGAACCCTGATCCGGTGATTTTCCCCGCGCCAGGTTTAAGTGCTTCGAACACTGTGCGTGTTGGAGATAAAGCCACAGCACTCACGGGTGTGATGCACTATGGTTTTAATCTTTATCGCATCATGCCGACAGAGTCGATTACCTTTGTGGCAGAAAACCCTCGTCCGCAATCACCCGTTCTGGCTGAAGGCGGTAACCTCAAAGTCGCAAGTTTTAACGTACTGAACTACTTTAATGGCGATGGACAAGGCAGCGGATTTCCAACGGCACGCGGTGCGAATACGCTGAGCGAGTTTGAACGTCAAAAAACTAAAATTATCAGTGCGATGGTTGGTATTGGTGCCGATGTTTTTGGTCTGATGGAAATTGAAAACGATGGCTTTGGTGCAAACTCAGCGATTGCCGATCTCGTCGCGGGCCTCAATACTGCCGTGGGTGAAAATCGCTACGCTTATGTTATTCCAAAGATCAATGGCAATAACTTAAGTGCAATTGGTACGGATGCGATTACCGTCGGTTTAATCTACCGCAGTGATAAGGTCAGCCCACAGGGCGATGCCCGCATATTATCTAGTACCAATTCACCGTTAGATGAAACTGGCCAACCGCTGTTTGATGATGGCAAAAACCGCCCAATGTTGACGCAAGCCTTCGTGCTCAATGGCAGTGAAGAGGCGCTAGTGGTTGCCGTTAATCATTTGAAATCAAAGGGCAGTGAGTGTGCTGGTGATCCCGATGTTAACGACGGCCAAGGCAATTGCAATATCACCCGTACCCGCGCTGCTACGGCTGCTGGGCAGTGGATTGCGGCACAATATCCCGAGCAAGGTGTATTGCTGATCGGCGACTTAAACGCGTATGCCAAGGAAGATCCACTGACCGCGCTGGCGAATACCGGTTTTAGCGAGTTATTCGCCAAACTTGAAAAAGCTAATGCCTATTCCTATGTGTTTTCAGGGGAATCGGGACAGTTAGACCATGCTTTAGCGAATGCTGCGCTAGTGGATAAAGTCGTGGATGTGACCGAGTGGCATATTAATACCGACGAGCCACGGGTGTTAGATTACAACGAGGAGTTTAAGACGCCGACGCAAGTGCAAGATTTGTATGCCAGTGATGCGTATCGATCATCTGACCATGATCCTGTAGTGATTTCACTCTTGCTCGAAGCTGAAAAAGTCGCCCCAGAAGCCAGTTTCACTAAAGTGGTGAATGGTGCCTCCGTGCAATTTACCTCAACGTCAACCGACAGTGACGGCCAAATTGTCTCTGCCCAATGGGACTTTGGCGATAATAGCCAAGGTATTGGAGAGGCGGTATCACACACTTATGCGCAAAGTGGTGATTATCTAGTGACGTTAACCGTAACGGACAATGACGGCTTAAGCCACAGCAGCTCGCAAATGGTGACTGTAGTAGTTGAAAACGTTAAAAAGCCACCCGTTGCACAAATTCAGCGCATTAATCTGTGGTTAGTCGATATGTTTATTTCGACGAGCTATGACACCGATGGGGTTATTAAGCAGCATAAGTGGAAGTTTGATAATGGTACCCGTGCCAATGGTCCTGTAGTACTGCGTCTGGCACGCCGCGGAGAGCATACCGTCGAATTAACCGTTAAAGATAATGATAAATTAACGGATACCACGACACTGACATATCGTTAAGCATTAGCCTCTTTCTTTTGATATCAAAAGCCTGCATTGCAGGCTTTTTTACGTTACGTCACTATAGCGTGCTTTAAATTTAAGCTAAGTCGATTTAAGTACATATCCGCTTAAGCTAAGATGGCATCACTTAAGGCTTTATCATTTACAGGGAGCGAGCTTGTCGCAATGAATGCAGACACATTGGCGTATATTAATCAGCATCAATTAACTTCGGTTATGAGTTTCACAAAATGGCGAAAACTTGAGCAGGCGCTCCATGAAGAACCGAACTTTGTGCCCCATGTGCGTTATAAGTTACTCGAGGATGAGGAGCCTAACCCCAGTTTTACGCCAGTGTGGTGGCATGAGTTACTGGAGATTTGCGAGAGGATTGAGTGGCTTGAGATTGACCCGCTTAAAAGAGAACATCGCGGTAGATTGCTACCTGAAAAAACTACCGATTTTGCAGATTATATCGAGTCACAATTGCACAAATATGGGATCCCCTACAGTAGAGAAGCTCAAGGATTTCGGATTTGGGGCTATCTGCACCCCGATGCAACTATGCCAGCATTTTGTATTGCGGCTGGTGGCGAGACGATAAAGGAAGCAGAGTAAAACTCAGAAAGCAGATAAAAATCGGGGCGTTAAATGGACTAACGCCCCTGATGAGGATTACAGCACGATATAAAGCGGCCAGCCGAGTAGACCAACAAGTCCTTCTTTATGCTCGAATCTTTCTAAACGCTCTGGGGATGCGTCATTAAGCAGCAGCTCGCGGTAGCTTTTGGCAAAATGTAACGTACGCAGCAGTGCAGGCGCAAAGTTTTTACCCAAATCTTTACCGATAGTGTCGGCCAGTTCTGCGGGTAACTCTGCCAAGGCTTGTTGGGTTTGCTGCTCAATATACTCAAGGCTAAACCATTCATCCTGCAAGCTGATTTTGGCTATGCGCTTTTTCAAATCTTGTCTGACTTTCGCATTATCAAATAACATCCGATACAACACGGCTTCGGCTAGTACGCTCTCCAGATTTAAGAAATCCAACGGATCGTAACTGGTTTGGGCATAAAACTGCGCCATCAGCGCCGCAATCGATTGCTGGCGTTGGTGCTCGACTAAAGCGTCCTGATAGGCTTCATATCCCAGCCATTCATCGGCATCAGGCGGTGTAGATACTTGTTCCAGGAGGAATTTATCGACATCACCATAAAGAGATTTGCTGTTAACCAACTTATGCTTGCTCACGACACTGAGCATACTCCAGCCCTTTTGGAAGCACTTAACCACGCCATCAGCGGTGATGAGTAAACGCAATGCCTGTTGTTGATCCTGATTCGACAGTTCCATTAAGCCGAGACTGACAACACCAATCACATCGTGCGCCGCTTGTTCCAGCAAGTGCATCTTGTACTTGTTATAGAACTTATCTGCCAATTTGAGGCTCATCAAAATGGCTTTTGATTTGATTTGTGCGAGCTGCTCACCGCTGAGGGTGTCGTCTGCTTGGCCTTTAGCCAATACCTTACTCAGGAATGGGCCTTGGTCTATATCGCGCAGTACCAGTTGCATCTAGGGATCCTTAATCTAAAAAGCTAAACATATCATCCACTTCTGCGTATTCATCCGTAACTTGGTTTTTCTCTTTCGCTTGGATAACTAATTCATTAACGAACTTGTTAATGATCGTTTCCCAACCAGAGCTTTCGTTACGCAGCAGGTTTTTAATGGCTTTTTCAACATCGGGTGCCAGCTCATGGATTAACGCCATCAGACTACGGGGGTCATCTAGGCTAAAGCTATGGGCTTCTTCACTGGCGACACGGCTGTCGTAACCGATGGTGTCGGTATCTTCTTCATCGTCGTAGTAGTCATTGATATGATCCTCATCGTCGTGTCCTTCACCCAACATCATTTCGATAAAGGGGATAGACAAATAGAAGAGGCCAGCAGGATCTTCGGCAATGCATTCTAAAATGGCAGTTTGTTTTTCTTCGCTATCTTGAATACGAATTAAATAAGTTAAAAAATCAAAGGTATGCTGAATGAGTTCTTCGGCATTGTTTTTGATTTTTTCTTCCCAGTACAAAGGTTGCTGACAGACGATGTCGCGAATTTGCTCAGGAGTCATCAGCTCCGACATGATCGAAGGGCAGGAGATATCATGGTGACTGTTGATCTGAGTCAGTGTCACAATATCCATTTTTTCAATCACTTCGACTAATTGTTCATCGTTCATTGTGGTGGCGATGAGTTCGAAACGTTTGCTAGCCTGTTTTGGCTCGACATCGGCGAGCTCTTTAATCTCGGCAACGGTTATCTCAATCAGACTCGTGTTCATTAGCGGTCCTCATCATCGTAGTGATCGTAGTAGCCATCTTCCTCTTCGCCTTCATCGTCATCATCATCCGAATAGTCGGCATAGTCACTGTCTTCGTCTTCAAAATCATCATCAGCGCTACGTTTAGGGGCTGGCGTGGCTTTACCTTGGTTTTCAAGTAAGTAAAGCACGGCGCAGCTTTCAATCAATAAATCTTCTGAATAAGCGCGTACCGCCAACACTAAAGGTAAATCGGCATTGTTAAAGCCGATAGTGACTTTAAACTCATCCCAGTCGGGTTGCGTTGCGGTATTGATCCAGTGAGCCCATTTGAGCTTGGCATCACTGGGAAATTTTACTCGGCCATAAAGTGCGACGGGCAGATACTCGGGCACCGACTCGAGCATTTTAGGGTCAGCCTGTAATACTTTTTTGATTTGACTGGTAAATTGCTCCAGAGCCTTAGGTGTATCAGGGTCATCATAGGACTCGATATTGTCGTAGGCATTGGTTTTAAGCTCATTAATGCGTGAGATATTCAGTTTTTTGGCCATGGGCATGTCTCGAAATATAAGCGCTAAAACAAATAGCTTATCGAAATAAAACGTACCGAAATAAATTGCTCAACATCAGGAGGTGCGAATTTAACCGCTCGTTTATTTGGTACTCAAAATAAATATTAAGGGTAGAACTGATCCCATAATTCGCGCATGGCGCTATTGGGGTCGGTCACTATCACGTTGTTGAAATCTCGGATAAACGCATTTCTAAGCTTAGGATCTGATAGGACTTCATACGCTTTTTTAACGCGTTCAAGTTGCTGCGATGCTTGCTCTTTTTCTTCATCAGAGGCACCTAGCAACTTGTCAGGATGATATTTGTTTGAGAGCCGGCGATAGGCTTTTTTAATGTCGTCTTCTTTGGCACTAGGTTTGATACCAAGCACACTAAAGTGGTTAATCATATTTGTACCTGCAGGCGATGGGTTGGTATCGCAAGATAAAGCTTGAGTGCTGATTATCTGTCAATTTGTGGAATTATGATTAGTCAGCGATGGATCATAACAGAAATGCTTGTTGGGCGGCAAATGACGATGGCTGCATTTAGAGGGAAAAGTGAATACTTAACTGGGGGTGTTTAAATCGGCAACTGCACAGGCAAAAGGCATTAGTTTGCTAAAGTGCAATAGACACAAATGTTAGTTCAGAAAGCTATTTCTGTACGAGTTAACGGCTTAGTTTTCGTAAGGAACATTCCGAATGTAGTTAGAGCAATTCGATAAACGATTAAGGCAAATTCAGGCAAAACTCAAGTCAAGATGTATTTCGGGTACAAAAAAACCAGCTTATGCTGGCCTAGTCGTGATTTTTGTATTAATTGGTTGCGGGAGCCGGATTTGAACCGACGACCTTCGCCCGGGGTTTATAAAGAGCTGAGCCCGACGAGCAGCCATATTGCAACTCTGTAGATAAATTTCGGGTACAAAAAAACCAGCTTAAGCTGGCCTAGTCGTGATTTTTGTATTAATTGGTTGCGGGAGCCGGATTTGAACCGACGACCTTCGCCCGGGGTTTATAAAGAGCTGAGCCCGACGAGCAGCCATATTGCAACTCTGTAGATAAATTTCGGGTACAAAAAAACCAGCTTATGCTGGCCTAGTCATGATTTCTGTATTAATTGGTTGCGGGAGCCGGATTTGAACCGACGACCTTCGCCTGTTGTTTATAAAGGGCTGAGCCCGACAAGCTGCCATATTGCAACTCTGTAGATAAATTTCGGGTACAAAAAAAACCAGCTTATGCTGGCCTAGTCATGATTTCTGTATTAATTGGTTGCGGGAGCCGGATTTGAACCGACGACCTTCGGGTTATGAGCCCGACGAGCTACCATGCTGCTCCATCCCGCGTCCGATTAATACTGCTGATCACTGTTTTAATTCTGTCATCTTAGAATTGGTTGCGGGAGCTGGATTTGAACCAACTACCTTCGCCCGTTGTTTATAAAGAGTTGAGCCCGACGAGCCCTTTCTTTTTATAAACCGATACATCTAAATTGGTTGCGGGAGCCGGATTTGAACCGACGACCTTCGGGTTATGAGCCCGACGAGCTACCATGCTGCTCCATCCCGCGTCCGATTAACGCTGTTGATAACAGTTTTAATTCCGTCATCTTAGAATTGGTTGCGGTAGCCGGATTTGAACCGACGACCTTCGCCGTTGTTTATAAAGAGTTGAGCCCGACTAGCTGTTTCTTTTTTATAAACGTATACATCTAAATTGGTTGCGGGAGCTGGATTTGAACCAACGACCTTCGGGTTATGAGCCCGACGAGCTACCATGCTGCTCCATCCCGCGTCCTATATCTATTTGTATTACTTATATTTGCTTTAAATGGTTGCGGGAGCTGGATTTGAACCAACGACCTTCGGGTTATGAGCCCGACGAGCTACCATGCTGCTCCATCCCGCGTCCGTCTTCAAAGCGGGGCAGACTATAACTGCAGCGCGGTGTCATTGCAAGGAGGAATTCTAAAAAAACGGACGAATGCTTAAATATAAAGCGTAGTGCGGGTAATTCATCCATTATTGGCCGCGATATGGGATTTTAGTGGATTAAAAGCGGGTCAACAGCCTGACTAAATCGAGTTTTGGCTAATAACTGTTTATCTTTTATGTTGCTTCGCAGGTATAATGTCGGTTTGATTTTGACTGCGTATTGATTATCCCATGCTTAATTTTTTTGCTGCCGCCCCTAAGGGCTTTGAATATAGCTTAGCCCAAGAACTGACAGAATTTGGTGCGACTGAGATTAAAGAAAGTGTAGCCGGTGTCTATTTTACCGCGCCTCTCACCTTAGCGTATCGTATTACCCTGTGGACGCGTTTAGCCAGCCGTATTGTACTGGTGATCTATAAGGGCCCCTGTGAGTCGGCGGAGCAGTTATATAATGCAGCTTACTGTATTGATTGGTCTGCACATTTCTCTAATCGCAACACCTTTAGTATCGATTTTCATGGCACGGGTGGTTTTATTAACAATACCCAGTTTGGCGCGCTAAAGATTAAAGATGCGATTGTTGACCGTTTCCGTGATGATGGCGATGCACGGCCCAATGTGGCCCGTATTGATGCTGATATTAAAGTTGATGCCCATTTTCGTAATGGGGTCATAACCATTGCGATGAATTTTTCTGGCCCATCACTGCACCAACGCGGTTACCGTTCAACCACGGGGGAAGCGCCTTTAAAAGAAAACCTCGCGGCGAATATGCTGGTTCGCAGTGGCTGGAAAGCCGCACCAACCACTTTACTCGATCCCTTCTGCGGCAGCGGTACAGTGTTGATTGAAGCGGCTTTGATGGCCGCTGATATTGCTCCTGGTCTGCAACGCAACCGTTTTGGTTTTGAACATTGGCGTCGCCACGATAAAGCCACTTGGCACGAAATTGTCGAAGAAGCTAAAGCGCGCGCCTCGCTTGGGGTGAAGCGTTGCGAGGTCAAATTTTATGGTTCTGATATCGATTCACGCCTAGTGGCGCTAGCAAAACGTAATGCACAAAATGCAGGCGTGCTTGAATTAATTGAGTTTAACGTAGCGAATGCGCTGAATGTTGAGCCGCCTGCGGCCGAAGGTTACCTCATTACCAACCCTCCTTACGGTGAGCGTTTAGGCAGTGTGTCTGAGCTGTTGCAGCTGTACTATCAATTAGGTGACAAGTTCAAAAAAGAATTTGGCGGCTGGAAAGTGGCCATGCTGTGTAGCGATATCGAGCTTATCTCAGCACTGAAACTTAAAGCCGATAAACAGATGAAGATGTTTAACGGTGCGCTAGAATGTGCCTTTAACTTGTACACGCTTCACGCACAAAGTACCCGCCGCGATACGCCAGTATTGCCAGAAGGCGTCGATATTGCTGATATCGCCCCCGCTTTTGCTAACCGTATTAAGAAAAACGCTAAGCAATTTGAAAAGTGGGCCCAAAAAGAGGGGATTGATAGTTATCGCCTCTACGATGCCGACATTCCGGAATACAACGTCGCGGTCGATAAGTATCTTGATTATGTTGTTGTACAAGAATACATGGCACCAGCCAGTATTCCGGAGGCTGTCACTAAACGTCGTTTAAGCGATGTGCTGCTGGCTTTGCCTGCGGCGATTGGGGTCGATCCACACAAAATCATTATGAAGACCCGCGAGCGTCAAAAGGGCACCAACCAATATCAAAAGCTGGATGAACGTAAGTTAGAGCTTATCACGACTGAATATGGCGCTAAATTTAAGCTAAACCTGACGGGTTATTTAGATACTGGGCTGTTCCTCGATCATCGATTAACTCGCCGTTTGGTGGGGCAAAAATCCAAGGGCCGCCGGGTACTGAATTTGTTCTCTTACACAGGTTCTGCCTCAGTGCATGCTGCATTAGGCGGCGCAAAGTCAGTCACGACTGTTGATATGTCAAACACCTATCTTGCTTGGGCAAAAGAGAACTTTGCTCTTAACAATCTCAGTGGCAAACAATATGAGTTTGTTCAGGCTGACTGTTTGCAGTGGATCCGCGATTGTAACGAACAATATGATTTGATTTTTATCGATCCGCCCACCTTTTCGAACTCCAAGCGCATGGAAGACTCCTTCGATGTGCAACGTGATCATGTAAATTTACTCGGTATGCTAATCAAGCTGTTAAGTCCAAACGGTGAATTGGTGTTCTCCAACAATAAGCGCAAGTTTAAGATGGACACTGAGACTTTAACCAAAATGAAGATTAAGGTGCAAAACATCGACGACATGACCTTGCCGCTGGATTACAAACGTAATCCTCATATCCATAACACCTGGTTAATTACCCATGCAGATAAATAATGCATTGCAGGCAAGCTATGTGTTGTATCACACCGAAGGTTGCCACTTATGCGAACTGGCGGCGGCCTTGTTAAATGCTGCCGAGGTACGTTATACCGCCATCGATATTTGCGATGATGAAACCTTAGCAGAGCGTTATGGCGTGTCGATTCCTGTGGTGAAAGCCCAGGACGAGCGCTGTTTATGTTGGCCCTTTGATGCCACGCAATTACAAGAATTTTTAGGAGCTTAGTTTGAGTCTGGTTCGTATCAATAATGGCTCGTTAGCCTATGGTTACACCCCGCTACTGCAAAATGCCGATTTCACTATCGAGCGCGGCGAGCGGGTTTGTATTGTTGGCCGTAACGGTGCAGGCAAGTCGAGTTTATTAAAGATTTTATCTGGCGATGTACTGCTCGATGAAGGTGAATTTAACATCGATGGCAGTGTGACGGTAAGTCGCTTACAGCAAGATCCACCTAAAGCTGAGCAGGGCACGGTTTACGCTTATATTGCCGCAGGTTTGAAAGAAGTTGGCGAAGCCCTAGAGCAATACCACCAGTTGTCCCACGATGTCGCTTTTGCTGAGCCTGAGCAAATGGAGCGCATGCTCAATCAGATGCAAAAGCTGCAGGAAACCTTAGATCACCATAATGGTTGGCAACTTGACTCGCGGATCAATCAAAATTGTGAGCTTTTGGGGTTAGATCCCGATAAATCTTTAAGTGAATTATCCGGTGGTTGGCAACGTAAAGTGGCACTTGCCCGTGCGTTAGTCAGCGCGCCAGATTTATTGCTACTCGATGAGCCAACAAACCACCTCGATATCGATACTATTGAATGGCTAGAAAAATTCCTGCTGGATTTCCAAGGCGCCATCGTGTTTATCAGCCACGACAGGGGCTTTATTGCGCGCATGGCCACACGGATTGTGGATTTAGATCGCGGTGTTGTGACCTCATGGCCTGGTAATTATCAAGCTTACCTTGATGGTAAGCAGGAATGGCTGCGGGTCGAGGCCGAGAAAAACGCATTATTTGATAAGCGCTTAGCCGATGAAGAAGTGTGGATCCGCCAAGGTGTTAAGGCGCGTCGTACCCGTAATGAAGGCCGTGTGCGTGCGTTAAAAGCCTTGCGCCAAGAACGCAGTGAACGTTTAAATCGTCAGGGCAATGCCAAAATGGCGGTGGCCGATACAGAACGTTCGGGTAAATTGGTCTTTGATGTGAAGGACCTAAACTATAACTTGCCCGATAAAAATCTGGTAAAAAACTTCAACACCACAGTGCTGCGTGGCGATCGCATCGCGTTGATTGGTCCAAACGGTTGTGGTAAATCGACGTTAATAAAATTATTGATTGAAAAGCTACAACCTCAATCGGGTGAAGTGAAAGTGGGTACTAAGCTCGAAATTGCCTACTTCGATCAATACCGTGAAGCATTGGATCCTGAGCAAACCGTTGAAGATAACGTGGGAGAAGGTAAAAAGACCATCACTATCAATGGTCAAGACCGCCATATTCTTAGTTACTTGCAGGATTTTCTGTTCTCGCCAATGCGTGCCAGAACGCCAGTTAAAGCGTTATCAGGCGGTGAGAAAAACCGTTTATTGCTGGCGAAGTTACTTATTCGTCCCGCAAACCTTATCATTCTCGACGAACCGACAAACGATCTTGATATTGAGACCCTAGAATTGCTAGAGTCGCTGCTGACTGAATATGAAGGCACGTTATTGCTGGTCAGCCACGACCGGGCGTTTATCGATAATACCGTGACCAGCAGCTGGTGGTATGCTGGCAATGGTCACTGGACAGAGTATGTTGGCGGTTATCAGGATGCTATCGATCAAGGTGCAAAGTTTTATTCTGAGGAACCTAGTCAGACAAACACGGTCGAAGCACCTGCGACCGCAAAAACCGCTGAGGTTAAAGTGGCTGAGCCTGCCAAAGCCGCAAAAAAACTGTCCTATAAATTCCAGCGTGAATTAGAGGCAATGCCAGAGCTGATGGAGAAATTAGAGGCCGAAATCCTCGAGTTGCAAACTACAGTGGCGAGCCCAGATTTTTATAGTCAGACGCAGGATAAAATCAATCAGGTATTGAGCCTGTTAGCGGATAAAGAAAAGCAATTGGAAGTTTGCTTCGAGCGATGGGAAGAGCTTGAGTCACTGAAGTAAACCAATAATAAAAATGGGAATAGAATTAATGAAGTCAAAGTTGGATAAAGCCCTGTCCTTGGTTGCCTTAGGTGTCCTTGGCGTATTACACAGTGCCCATGCTGCACCAGTTTATGAAATTGTTAACATTGAAAATTATGATTTGCAACGTACAGGCACCCTCGAAGGCACCCGTAATGGTTACGCTTTAGGCATTAATGCTAACGATGAGTTGGTTGGTATTGCTAAAGGTAAGAAAAAACTCAGTACATCTGATGTCGAAGGTGGGGTTATCGACGTTGAAGATGGTATCGCTCCAGAAGAAACCATCACCTATTCAATTACGGCGGCGATTGTTGCCAACAACTTTGCCTTTATTGCGGCGCAAAATGGTGCGGCTGGTGCTTGGTTGCCAACTTTCGATAGTATCAATGGCACTACGCCACCGAGTGATACTTCGGTTGTCAACTCTGTCGACACTTTTTATTACGATATCAATGATGCAGGCCTGAAAGTGGGCAGCATGACGGCCCCTGAAAAGAAAACAGAAAATACCGCGACAACAGATAATACCACCGACTATTGGTATTACCGCGATTATGAGTATCGTGGTGTTGCCAAAGTGGGGGGCACCGAAATCCCATTACCTCCTCCTTATACTCAGTATGTTAAGGACGATAAAACGGTTCAACTGGGAGGCTGGTCGGCAGCGACAGCGGTAAACAATAATAACTTAGTGGTTGGTTACGCCAGCACAGATATCAGCAAGTATGGTGCTGATCGTGTGGCTTACTGTTTAAGCACTGATAACACTTTACCGTTAGATGTGTGTATTCAGCGTGAACAATACCCTAATGACCAAGGCACGCGTAACATTCAGTACCAAACGCGTGCTTTCATTTGGCAATTGGATAATGGCAACGCTTCAGGTACAGCATTACCGCTTGGGTTAACACCAGCCAGTGACAATACACTGACATTTACTGCACAGGCAATGGGCGTGAATAATGACGGCGTGGTGGCTGGTCGCTCGCACGTTTATCGTTATGGTGATACCGGTAGGCTACATCAAGATGCGGCTTATTGGAGCAAAAATGCTGAGGGTAACTATCAATATCATTGGATCCCAATGGCTGACGCTGTTTCGAGCTCTATTGCCTATGATGTAAACGACAATGGTATCGTTGTCGGTAGCTATCGCAGTTATATCTCAGGTTATTTACGCGATAAATTTTTCTATTTTGATATTAATACCCCGGATGTGCCTTACGTCACGCCCAATGACTTTGCTACCACTACGACAGATTTATCTAGCAAACCTAAAGATATCAATAACAAAGGCCAAGTTGTTGGTTACATTGAAACCACCTATGACAAGGAAAAACCGCGTCCTAAGGCGGGCTTCCTGTATGAGAAATCAACGGGTGAATTCAGTAACCTCAACACATTGCTGACCTGTGAATCTAAGGGTTTTGAAAAGGGCGCAGACGGCAATTGGACTCGCCATAAGGTTGAAGTGCAGGATGGTACTGGCAAAGTACTCAGCTATAACAGCGATATCCAGGTGGTAGAAGCGTCAAGCATTAATGAAGATGGTACCATTGTGGGGACTGCCTTTATTCGTAAGCCTTCTTATCAATTCGATAAGAATGGCAACATTATTGTTGGCGAAAACGGCTTACCTCTGTTTGAACTCAGTGGCAATGGCGAACCTGTTACCGCCTACGTTCCTCGTATGGTGGTGCTTAAACCCGCAACCAATGGCCAAGCTTGTACTGTGGATGACAGCACAGATACGGGCAATTATGAACGTCAAGGCGCCGCATCACTTGCGTGGTTACTTGCCTTACCGTTAGTTTGGTTGCGTCGTCGCGTTCGCTAGTTTTTAAGCTTGAATTCAGACTCAAAAAATCGAGGCAAAATGCCTCGATTTTTTTTAATCATGATCTCAATAGTTTAATAAATAGTCGATAAAATGAACAATTTTTTGATTGATCTCGGCGTTGAAAAGCACTATTTCTATGGGTGAAGCTGTTGCTTCTATTTCACGTAGAACAGAGGACGCTTGCATGAAAAGACAAAAACGAGATCGTTTAGACAGAGCTTTTTCAAAAGGATTCCAAGCCGGTATTGGTGGACGCTCTAAAGAGCTTTGTCCTTATGCAAATCTTGATTCGCGATCACAGTGGTTAGGTGGTTGGCGTGAAGGTGTTGATGGCCGAGTTAATGGGCTATTTAATAAATAGCGAGTTTTTCTCGCAGTTAAATAGCCCTGAACAGACAGAGTAATGCAGCATAATTGCCCTCAGATGAGGGCATTTTTGTGTCTATTGGATCATGTAGGGTAAAGCGGATTAGAAGGTCGATGTATCGCTAAAGACACCGACTTTAAGATCGGTTGCACTGTAAATTTGGCGACCATCGACTTCAAGGATTGCATCGGCAATACCCATTACCAATTTACGGTGAATGGTGCGTTTGATATTGAGCTTATAAGTGACTTTTTTAGCGCCGGGTAATACTTGACCAGTAAACTTAACTTCACCCACACCTAAAGCGCGGCCTTTGCCTTCTGCGCCTTCCCAGCCTAGGTAAAACCCAACGAGTTGCCACATAGCATCTAAGCCTAAGCAGCCTGGCATAACAGGGTCAGTGATAAAGTGGCAATCAAAAAACCATAATTCTGGTTTAATATCGAGCTCGGCAACAATTTCACCTTTTCCAAACTCACCACCGTTGTCATTAATGGTAATGATCCTGTCGATCATCAGCATGTTGTCTACGGGGAGGCGAGGGGAATTTGGACCAAATAATTTCCCATGGCCACAGGCGATAAGTTCTTCTTTATTGAAACTGTTTGCTTTATTCATTGTTTTACTACTCCAGCAATAAGAGCGCCAAGATTAGCGAACACGTGTAAGCTAAACAACTCCGATCAGCTAATTAATGTCGGAAAAATCCTAATTTTGCGAGTAATCTCGTTATTAAGCCAATTTCTTCCTCACCGTTACCCGCTAGCTTGTCTAGTCGTTGCTGTACTAGACCGTATAAGGACTCCGCTGGGAAGTCGTTATCTTCGTCGGCAACCCCGGCGGGCATCTGCATCAAAAGTTCGACTGCTTCATCCATATGTTCAATGGCATAAATGTGGAACAAGCCTTTGCCTACAGCTGTAATTACTTTGGAATGAAGGTTCAGCTGTAACATATTCGACTTGGGCATAATCACGCCTTGTTTACCCGTTAACCCTCGGCGCTCACAAAGATTAAAAAAGCCTTCAATTTTTTCATTAATACCGCCGATCGCTTGCACATTACCAAATTGATCCAACGCTCCCGTAATGGCTAACGACTGAATAATCGGTTGTTCTGCAATGGCCGACATCAAGCAACAATATTCGGCAAGCGAGGCACTATCGCCATCGATCTCCTGATAGGACTGCTCAAATACAATATTGGCATTAAGATGCAATGGTGCATCGCGACCAAAGATACGATATAAACAGGCTGAAAGGATCATCATCCCTTTAGCATGAATATTGCCACCTAATTCAGATTTTCTTTCAATATCAGCAACTTCGCCGTCACCATAGTGCACCGTTGCGGTGATCCGCGCGGGTTCACCATAGCAGTGATCAATTGCATCAATAACAGTAAGACCATTAATTTGTCCTACCATAGCGCCTTCAGTTGGCAGATTTATGAAATTATCATCAAAACTTTGGCCCGAAAATTCCTCAGAGCTGTTATGGCGATAATTGGCTTGCGATAGCGCACGTTCAATGCTGGCGGCATTGATTGTCGATTTACCGCGATAGACTTTTGCCTGTGCCATTAACTGGGCCAAATCAAGCATCGAGAGACTTAAGCGACGTTGGTGCTCAGTTAATCTGGCACTGTGTCTAAAGAGTGGTGCAAGACTGGATTGCTCTAATGTGGCATCGACATTTTGCGCCACTGTTTGTAGCCAACTGGCATATTGCGCTTCTTTAAAACGGGTTAAATCGAGTTCACCTGCTAGTTCGGCCAACAAGTTAAAGTGGCGTTGAAATTGCCAATCTTCGGATCTAATTTGGCTATAGATTAAACCCGCGCCAATTAAAATAATTTTACAATTTAATGGGATAGGGCTTAGGTTGTGGCTGATTTGATACTCTTTCTGTGTCAGGATTTGCATCAGCAAGTCCCATAAGCCTTCACGTTTCCACAGGGATTCAGCGCAGATAAATACATAATGGCATTCTGCTAATGCACCCGCTTGATATTTACTGCTATTGCCTGATTGGACCATACGGCCAAGAAGGTCTGAACGGCGAATATTGCCGCTCAGATAGCGATAACTGACATGCTTTTCGGCAATAGAGCCTTGATTGTCCTGTGGCGCTTCATATTGCCAATGGAATTGAATGGCGTTGTCTTCGGGGCGCTTTGCCACCAAATAAGCCGCCGGCAATGGCTCAAGCGTTTCCATTAAGGCTTTCATCATTAATTGCCTGTCGATGCCAGGGAAATCTGCGAGATACAGTTGTTGATCGGCAATGGCGTTATGTAACTTAAAGGCATCCAACACGCGCTCTTGACCTAAAAGTAACGCTTTGAATCCTGTCGGCAATTGCGGCAGGACGGGAAGATTAAATTCAGGAGCGAGTGAGGATGAAGGTATCAAGAGTGAATTCATATAAGCATTTACCGTGAAAAGTTACTGCGATTTTACCATACCAAGACGGCAAGTCTCTTACTGTATAGGTGTTTTTATGAGGGTTTACCCAGATATTGCTGAAAATGTGTAGGTAATTTGCCCGAAAAATCATCCGCCTGAATATAAGATGAGCATTTGACACAATATTGAAAAATTGCTGTTTACAAGCGCCGATGATGCTTATATTATTTGCGGCGTTCGGAGGGGTGGCAGAGTGGTTTAATGCACCGGTCTTGAAAACCGGCGTGGGTTTATAGCCCACCCAGGGTTCAAATCCCTGCTCCTCCGCCATATTTCACGGAAAGGCCATCAGCAATGATGGCCTTTTTGTTTACAGAATTTGAACCTATGGTTCCTTATTCTAAGCGCAGCTCCTGCGCCATGTTTCATGGAAAGCCATCAGCAATGATGGCTTTTTTGTTTACAGAATTTGAACCCGGGTTCCTCATTCTAAGCGCAGCTCCTGCGCCATATTTCACGGAAAGGCCATCAGCAATGATAGCCTTTTTGTTTACAGAATTTGAACCTAGGGTTCCTTATTCTAAGCGCAGCTCCTGCGCCATGTTTCATGGAAAGCCATCAGCAATGATGGCTTTTTTGTTTACAGAATTTGAACCCGGGTTCCTCATTCTAAGCGCAGCTCTTTCGCCATATTTCACGGAAAGGCCATCAGCAATGATGGCCTTTTTGTTTGCAGAATTTGAACCTGGGGTTCCTTATTCTAAGCGCAGCTCCTGCGCCATGTTTCATGGAAGGCCATCAGCAATGATGGCTTTTTTGTTTACAGAATTTGAACCCGGGTTCCTCATTCTAAGCGCAGCTCCTCTGCCATATTCAGTCAAACAGGCCGCTAAGCATTTAGCGGCCTGTTTGCATTTTGAGTCAGTGGCATTCGATGTTGGATTCGATTACTAAAACGGTGTATCTGCGATTGTCTTGATAAGCATTATATTGTGATATGAAGAATTTAATTTTTGATCCGCAAGGTTACGTTAGGATTAACCTTCTTCTACGATTCCTATTTAAACATCATTTCCTTCATAGAATGTCTCCATCCTAAAAAGCGGTCACGATAGTTTAATCTATTCAAGGATTATCTTGGATAACACTGTCGTTATGCAGGTTTTTAGCGAGCTAGAATAGGGCTAGGTCAAAAATTACTCTCTAATCGATGGTTTTATCAACTATTGGGTATCAAATAGCCAATCAATTCAATTAATAATAAATTTAGGTTTACAGTCTTGGGCGAGATGTATATTATCTCGGTCGTTCGGAGGGGTGGCAGAGTGGTTTAATGCACCGGTCTTGAAAACCGGCGTGGGTTTATAGCCCACCCAGGGTTCAAATCCCTGCTCCTCCGCCATATTTCACGGAAAAGCCATCAGCGATGATGGCTTTTTTGTTTACCGAATTTGAACCCGGGTTCCTCATTCTAAGCGCAGCTCCTTCGCCATATTTCATGGAAAGCCATCAGCAATAATGGCTTTTTTGTTTACCGAATTTGAACCCGGGTTCCTCATTCTAAGCGCAGCTCCTCCGCCATATTTCATGGAAAGCCATCAGCAATGATGGCCTTTTTGTTTGCAGAATTTGAACCTAGGGTTCCTCATTCTAAGCGCAGCTCGTGCGCCATATTCAGTCAAAAAGCCGCTAAGCAATTAGCGGCTTTTTGCATTTAAAGTACTTCATTTTCGATGAGCGTTTTAAACTGGCTATATTTTGTGTTATATCATCAATTCGTCCAATCCTGAGGCACACTCAATGTTGGCGTTATGTCAGTATCTCATTTCAAACGGCAGTAATTAGCGAGTTGTTCCTTTAAATTTCATCTAGTTAACAATATTCATTTTATGCTTTGCGAAATGCCATTGTTGGGCTAAATTACCCTGATAACCTATATTTCGGTTGCAGTACTCTGATTTGGCTAAACTCTCTTAGTCAGCATTGGTTAAAGGTGGATAAAGTTGATATCGATATATTTAGTTGACGATCATGAGCTGGTAAGAACTGGGATCCGCCGTATCTTAGAAGATGAGCGGGGGATCAAAGTTGTCGGTGAAGCGCCCGATGGCGAGACCGCAGTACAATGGGCTAGGCAAAATGAAGCCGACGTCATCTTAATGGACATGAATATGCCAGTTATGGGCGGACTCGAAGCCACCCGTAAAATTTTGCGTTATCAACCCCATGCCAAGATTATTGTATTAACCGTGCATACCGAAGATCCTTTCCCCAGCAAAGTGATGCAGGCGGGCGCGTCTGGTTATTTAACCAAAGGTGCGACGCCACCCGAGGTGTTGCAAGCGATACGTCAGGTTTCCCGTGGTCAGCGCTATTTATCCCCTGAAATAGCCCAACAAATGGCATTGAGCCAATTTAATCCTGCCGATGAGAATCCGTTTAAAGCCTTATCTGAGCGCGAACTGCAAATTATGTTGATGATCACCAACGGTGAAAAGGTCAATGATATTTCGGAGCAGCTCAACTTAAGCCCAAAAACCGTTAACAGTTACCGTTACCGCTTATTTGCGAAGCTGGGGATCAGTGGTGATGTGGAGCTGACCCGTTTAGCGATCCGCTATAAAATGTTAGATGCTGGACATTTTTAATCTATAGCATTAATTAATCCTGCTTATATAGTGTGTTAGGCGTGAGTTTGAAAACGATTTATCAAGCTGTTTTGAAGATAGTAAGTAAAAAAGTGGGTGTATAACGATGTCTACAGGTTTTAACGCCCAGAGTTTTTTACGTACAGTCACCTCTTCGGCGGGGGTTTATCGCATGTATGACGTCAAAGGTGACGTCATTTATGTGGGTAAAGCCAAAGATCTTAAAAAGCGCTTATCTTCTTATTTCCGTAAAAACCTTGGCAATGTCAAAACCCAGGCGCTGGTGTCGCATATTCATCATATCGATGTGACACTGACTCATAGTGAGACCGATGCGCTGCTGCTTGAAAATGACTATATCAAGCAGTACATGCCTAAATACAATGTGTTACTGCGGGATGATAAGTCATACCCCTATATTTTATTGAGTCAGCATGAGCATCCACGCCTTGCTTACCATCGCGGGCCACAGCGGGAGAAGGGCCATTACTTTGGACCTTATCCTAATGGCGGCGCGGTGCGTGAAAGTTTGCATTTGATGCAAAAGTTGTTTCCTATCCGCCAGTGTGATGATCTCTATTACAAATCCCGCACTCGCCCCTGTTTGCAATACCAGTTATCCCGCTGCAGTGCGCCTTGCGTTGGTAAAGTCAGTAATGCGGAGTATGACGAGCAGGTAAAACTTGCCAGTTTGTTCCTAAAGGGAAAAGATAAACAAGTTATCAGTGAACTGGTGGCGAAGATGGAAGAGGCCGCCGAGCAGCAAGCCTATGAGCAAGCCGCGCGCTTTCGCGATCAAATTATGGCGCTGCGCCGAGTGGCAGAGCAGCAAGAGGTATCTGGTAATACTGGCGATATGGATGTTATTGGTGTGCATTACGCTTCGGGCATCGCCTGTTTTCACCTGTTATTTATCCGCGAAGGTAAGATTTTTGGTAGCCGTAGCTATTATCCAACGGTTCCCGCGCAAACGGATATCGAAGAAGTCTTACGCTCCTTCCTGCTACAGTTTTACTTAAATGCAGATATTCAACGCACTATTCCTAAGGAAGTGGTGATAAGCCATCACTTTGAGGAATTGCATGAGTTAGAGGCGGCCGTCTCTGAGGCATTAAATAAAAAATTCAGCATTAAAACCAATGTGCGTGCTGACAGGGCGAGTTTTTTACGCCTCGCGATCACCAACGCCACCAATGCGGTGATGACGCGTCTGTCCCATAAAAACACCGTTGAACAGCGTTTTGTGTTGTTGGAGGAGATTCTCGAACTCAATGCGCCGATTCAGCGAATGGAGTGTTTCGATATCAGTCATACCATGGGGGAGAGCACGGTAGCCTCCTGCGTGGTGTTTAACCGTGAAGGGCCGCATAAAGCCGAATATCGTCGTTACAATATTGAAGGCATCACCCCTGGGGACGATTATGCCGCCATGAAACAAGCTATTAGCCGTCGATTTGATAAAATCGATGCCAGCGGCAAAATCCCTGACATCTTATTTATCGACGGTGGCCTCGGTCAGCTGCGTATCGCACAGCAAATTGTCGATGAAAAATTTGTCAATTTAGATAAAGCGCCGCAACTGATTGGCGTGGCAAAGGGGGAGAGCCGTAAACCTGGGCTAGAAACCTTAATCTTTGGTGACACAGAAACGAGTTTTTCCCTTGAGGATGATTCACCCGCATTGCACCTTATTCAACATATTCGCGATGAATCGCACCGCTTTGCCATCACTGGGCATCGTAATCGCCGTCAGAAAACCCGCAACACCTCAACGCTTGAATCCATTCCAGGTATTGGCCCTAAACGCCGTAAAGCGTTACTCCAACATTTGGGCGGTTTACAGGAAGTGAAGGGCGCGAGTGTGGCCGAGTTAGCGAAAGTGCCGGGTATTAGCATAGAAATGGCACAAACCATTCATGATGCATTGCGAGGGTGATAAAATTAAGGCAAGATTGGCGCTGCTTTTGACTAACTGGTTCGATCATGCCGTTTAACTTACCCATAGCATTAACTCTTTTTAGGCTTTTTTTACTGCCCATTTTCGTGGTGTTGTTTTATTTACCTTATAGCTGGACGCCTTTTGTTGCCGCATTTGTGTTTTGGCTAGCGGCGTTAACGGATGCATTAGACGGTTATGCGGCGCGTAAACTCAAGCAACTGACCCGTTTTGGCGCCTTCCTCGATCCCGTCGCCGATAAACTGATGGTGATCACCGCGCTCGTATTATTAGTTGACCAATACGCTGATATTTGGCTCACACTGCCAGCACTGTTTATGATTGGCCGTGAAATTGTGATTTCAGCTCTGCGGGAGTGGATGGCCGAATTAGGTAAACGCGGAACGGTTGCTGTCTCTTGGATTGGTAAATATAAAACCGCTGCTCAAATGGTGGCGATTATTGGCCTGATTTGGCAATACAACCCATTAATGATCCAAGCGGCATTTGTGCTGTTATATATCGCTGCCGTATTAACGTTCTGGTCAAAGATGAGCTACATTTTAGCCGCCTGGAAAGATTTAACGGCTGAATAGCACAATAAAAAATCAAAGAGATTATTTAGTGCGCAAGCAGTAAGTTATCGATAAAACAGCGGTTGACACTGCATCGTAAATAGGTAGAATGCCTCCCCGTAGACGAGAGACGAAGTGAAAACAAAATCTTAACTCTGCGTGATGCGACATTAGCTCAGTTGGTAGAGCGATACCTTGCCAAGGTATAGGTCATCGGTTCGAACCCGATATGTCGCTCCAATCTAAAATGATTGGAAAGATGGCGCGATGGCAGAATGGCTATGCTGCGGATTGCAAATCCGTCGATCTCGGTTCGACTCCGGGTCGCGCCTCCATAATTAAAGTATTAATGACACGATTCCCGTCGTTAATATAAAGAGTTTGCCCGAGTGGTGGAATCGGTAGACACAAGGGATTTAAAATCCCTCGCTGGTAACAGCGTGCCAGTTCAAGTCTGGCCTCGGGTACCATTATTATAATGGTGACAGCTCAAAGCGAGCTGAAGCGTTAAACTTCGTTACCTAAGCATTCGAAATGTAAGCACAAGGTCGAAGCAAAGAATTAAACAATATCAACAGCATTGCTTGCGATATTCAGAGTTTGCCCGAGTGGTGGAATCGGTAGACACAAGGGATTTAAAATCCCTCGCTGGTAACAGCGTGCCAGTTCAAGTCTGGCCTCGGGTACCATTATTCTTAGTGAATAGTAAATAAGCCTCGACATTAGTCGGGGCTTTTTTGCATTTGTGATGCTGATTTTTATCCGATTTGTTTTAAAGCAAGTTTTCTATCTTCTTACCTAAAACCTCTAGCACGCTGTCAGTAGCTTGTCGTACTGGCTTTAGGTTGACTTTGTTAGTGCTCTCTAAGCTCTATAAAGTCAAACTCAGCTAGGGCAGGTTACGTTTTATCTCCCAAGCTCATTGCCAACGTAATATCGTTATCTTGGCCGATAAAAAAGCCCCGTGGTTTTCATGAGGCTCTTTTACACATCCACAATACTACCTACTCATTTATCGCTTGTTTTAGCGCTGTCGCGGCCTTAAAGCTCGGCTGGTTAAAGCCCGCAATCTCAATTGCCTCACCCGTCTGTGGATTACGGCCCGATTTAGGTAAATGATATCGTAACTCGAAGGTACCAAATAGCGGCAGGAAGACTTTCTCACCTTCGCTTAAGGCGATATGGATCTGTTGTAGGATCTGTTCGACAACAGGTTTAGTGCTGGCCTGGGACTGTTCAAGCGAAGTGGCGATACGTTGGATCAGTTGTGCTTTGTTCATTGAAACCTCTGAATTCAGCGAAAGAGCAGGAAAGGGGAGTTATAACAAGCTCGAGATCAGATTGAAAGCCTAGGTTTACCAAAGCGGCTTAACTGCTGCTTTATTGGTTACTCAGTTGTTTTATTCGTCAGATGCATTAACTACATGAACATTGAGCGACATATAGGCTGGCCTATTAAAATATTTCATCTCAACAATTAAGTGGGTCTATTCCAATATACCTAACTCGCTTAAATCTAATTTCTCCAAGGTTAACTTTCACTCCGTTTATAATTATTTCAGGATAAATAATCGAGAAGTTTTCTAATTCTGAAGTAATTTCACTCGTTTGAATTGAAAATGACATCCCTGTATTAAAATATCGTTTTCTGCCGGAACCAACTTCGTAAAAATACGTTTTGCCAACAATCTCAGATAAGGCCGGAACTTGTATGTAACCACTTTTTCGATCGGAAGCTTCTATCCGATTAATTTCTTCATCACTAAACCCATTAAATTCTCTTTCTATGATAGAATCGGACTGGCCTAAGTAGTTGTTTTTATTTGTTGATAAATAGTTTATTGGTAATTTCCAACTATTAACAGAGTTGTTGTCTTTGACAATGACATATTCATCGGCCAACTGAAAAGAGATATCTTGTGGAGCAGATACTTTTGAGTATAGATAAAATATATGAATAGATTCTGGTCGTATACGCTTACTACTGAACGTCTTTAGTTCTACGTTGAGCCCTGATACGAGTGGTATCCTAATTGTATTAGATGGGCCAGAACCTCCACAGCCAGTGGATACAACTTCTCCATCTTCATAAAACGGCTTGTAATAATCTCTTGGTACAGGAGCACAAGCAGCTAGTGCCCCCATAGTTATAAGTATCACTACTATCCATAATCCTTGGCTTAAGTACATAAAAATTCTTTTATAAGATTGGTCACTGTGTCTGTGTGTTTAAATTACGAGAATAATGTTTCTTCTAATGTACGTCCTTTAAGCAGCATCTTATATTGCCAATGCTGTTGCTTAAATAGGGCGAGCAGGGCGGTTTCAAATTCATAATGTCGGTTTGCCGTGTCATCCAATTGGATCACAAACACATGGGCTTGTTTTGAGGTGATATTCACCACACCAGCTATTTGACCTACGGCTTGGATTAGCGCTTCACTATCGCAGCTTTGCATGGTGAGGGTGAGATAATCACTGCCGCTATTGGATGAGCGCATCGAAATCGATTGGCTTAGTTCACCTTTATCCAAATACAGTACTTGGTCGCAGAGCTTTTCGAGTTCATCCAAATTATGTGAGCTAATTACAAAGGTCGTGGTGGGCGAGAGGATTCTGACAAGTTCACGGATTTTCTTCGCATTGGCCGGATCGAGTCCCGCGGTGGGTTCATCTAACAATACCAGCTTAGGCGAGCCGATTAAGGCTTGGGCAATCGCTACACGTTTACTCATGCCATGGCTAAGACTTGGTGGCTTTTGCTGCGCCACTTCGGCTAAGTCCACTAAATTCAGCACACGCAGGGCTTCTTGATTTGCCTGCTTGCTATCCATCCCTTGAAGACGCGCAAAGAAGCTTAACTGGCTGATAATGGTTAAATTAGGATCAAGGGTCGCATCTTGGGGAAGGGCGGCAATTTGCCCTAATAATGTCGGACTATTCGGCGCCTCTCCCAGAATACGAACTGTGCCCGCGCTTGGGGTAAGGTAACCACAGAGCAGGCTAAACAGCGTGGTTTTACCCGCGCCATTAGGGCCAACCAAAGCGATGGGCGCACCCGCTTCGAGGGTTAAACTCACGTTATTGAGTGCTTTTTTGTTGCCATAGTGTTTGGAAAGACCTTGGCACTGAACGAGGATCATAGTTGACTCCTTTGGAAATAAATGCGGCCAAGGAAGAGGGCGATTGCGGTTTGCAGTAGTGGTATAGGTGCGTAAGCTAAGCTATTGAGTCCATTGGTGTTGATCATATTTGATAATTGAGCGCCTGGTAGTAACCATTGTAAGCCCTCAAATAAGCGCGACTCGTTACCCAATATCAGCAGTGCAATTGAGACGACTGTCCACAATATAGTGGCCAGAACCATGGCTTGCCTTGCTGTACTGGCATAGAGGGACAACAGAGTCATCACTGCGGTAAAGGGCAAAATGACGATAAGCAAGTTTACGCCGACTAAGGCGCCTGAGCTTATTGCCGGTAGTAATAAGCTAGCATCGCGACTTAATGCCAGTGCGATGGTGGCAAGGATGGTCAATAAAATCAGTAGGCCTTGGATCAGGATTTGCCCTAAGAAGCGGCCGAAAAGTAGGCTATCTTTGCTAGTTCTTATGGTATAGAAGCGCAATGTGCCACGGGTTTTGTCTGAGGAAAACTGATCGGCGGCAATTAAAATGCTAAACATTGGAAAGAGGTATAAGGCAAAGCACCAGAAGATGGCCATTTCTGCTACTGGCCAGTCAAACAGTACATTCAATGCGTTATTGCCAAATAACCCATCGATCAGATCCTTAATATTGGGCTGCATCAATAAAGTCGAAGCGCCTTGGATGGGGTAGAGTAATAGCATGCCCCACACTAATGCAAAGGCGATAAGGGCAATCATCCCGCGGAGATTAAATAGAAATTTGCGACATTCGAAGACTGCGATCAAAAGCATGTTATTGAATGTACTGGGAGCGTTTGGTGTCATTCGCTGTCTCGTCAGTGAGTGAGCGGACAAACTCTCACGTTAGTGGTCATCATCATAAAGACTAGCCATTCGCGAAAGTCGTCCGCGGCGCGGTTACGATAAAGAAGCGATAAGCGATTCTAACTTATCTTTAAGTTCAGCCACTTGCCCTTCAAGCTGTGTGACTCTCGCTTCCAGTTGTTGTCTATCTTGAGCATTTAGTGAGTTTGAGTCAGCACTCGGCGAATCGGCGGAGAGTGACGTTGCGCTAACCTGCTCTGAGCCTTGAGAAAACAGCTCAGTATAACGGCATTCGCGCTTGCCCGGCTCCCGTGGCAGTTGGGTTAGCACGGGTTTATCCCGCTCCATCAGTTGCTTAATGCAGGCTTCCACTTCGAGTACATCTTTAAAGTCATGCAACCTGTTGCTGCGGGTACGTAATTCACCTGGGGTTTGTGGGCCGCGAAGCAGCAGCAAACAGACAATCGCCACGGCCGCAGTTGAAAGTTGTAACTCGCTAAATTCAGTATTGCAGAATCTGTGCTTATATTTGACGACTCGGCTACCAAAACCCGATTGTTCGCTGATTAAGCGCTTTTTATTTAATGAATCAAGGGCGTCTTGTACTTGCGCTTCAGTGAGTTCTAATACAGGTTCACGGCTGGTTTTTTGATTACAGGCGAGGGTCAGTGCATTGAGTGACAGCGGATATTGCTCGGGGGTGGTGACTTCTTTTTCAAGTAGGCATCCGATAACTCTGGCTTCGTGTAACGTGAGTTCCATATAAGCTCCAAAGAAAAAAGCATGACTTTGTTATAACAGAGCCATGCTTAAGATCCTAGCGCTTGTCGGTAAACTGAGTGTTTGGGCAGACTATTTGGACAAATAAACCACGAACCTTAGTACAACAGAGTGCTAAGTCCCGTATGAGGTTGACTATTTAGCTCAATCAGTCAGCTTCTGTTAGGCGTAAACCATCATCGTCGATACTTAACTTACTGGCTTTAAACAGGCCACCGATGCTCTTTTTGAAGGCTTTTTTACTCATACCGAGTTGTTCGTAAATCACTTCGGCATCGGTTTTATCCGTTAGGGGTAAGAATCCGCCCGCTTGCTTGAGTTTTACTAAGATAATGTGCGCATTTTTATCAAGCTCTTGCTTACTACCTTGCTGCAATACTAAATCAATTTTGCTATCGCGGCGGACTTGTTTGATAAAGCCTTTTAGCCTTTGACCAAAACGCAGTTTTTGGAACACTTCGTTTTGATAAATCACGCCCCAATGGGCATGATTAATAATGGCTTTGTAGCCTAAATCTGTTGTGCCACCGATAAATAAGTCAACCTGTTGACCTACTTCATAGTGGGCTGGGGTTTTATCTAGGAATTTATCGATTTTTGATGACGCCACAATACGCTCATCAGCACGATTAACGTGCACATAAACAAGGTACGAGCGACCTTCTTCAATGGGTTTGTGCTGTTCACCAAAGGGCAGCAACAGATCTTTATCTAATCCCCAATCTAAAAATGCGCCAAAAGGCCCAGTGGCCACGGCTTTTAAGTAGGCAAATTCTCCTACTTGAGCTAAAGGCTTACGGGTAGTGGCAATAACGATATCTTCGGAGTCCAGATATAAAAATACCTCTAGCCAGTCACCGACTTGGCAGTCTTTTGGGGTGGCCTTGTTGGGCAGTAACACTTGGCCAAATTCGTGGGCATTTAAATACACACCAAAGCTGACTTGTTTCACTACCTCAAGTTTGCAGGTTTTTCCTATCTGTACCATGGAGCTCTCTATCTAAGGATGTCATTCGGCGGTGATTATAACCGCTTTATCTGTAAACGGCAGCTTCCAGATCGGCTTTTGCGTCGATAGTCGAAAATGAACAGCCGTGCTGAGATAAAACAATATTGCTGATGTGAGCAAATGTTATCGATTTATCTTGATTTGCTATTAAAAAATATTGAACGTACTGATAGTGTGGTTGATACTTAAGTAATTAATTTAAAATAAATAAACCTGCTTTTTGTGCGCCATCCTGTTAATGGGGTGTTTATTATATTTTAATGAAAAATATTAAATGAGATTCTTGCTTGCATTCTGTGACATTGCGCGGTTTAATTGCGCCGTTTAACGACTTCGCTCGTTACAGACATGACAAATATTACCTGAGTTGTAAAGGTTTTATGGTTCACAGGTCATTAACCGTGTAACGTACAATTTATAATCGTTACATGGGGTTAAGAGGAATTGTTTAGCTAATGCACAAGCATCCATTTTTTGCTCTTTGCCTTAAAGCATCACAATGCCAGCGGTCAATCGTTGTTCCTTATGACGATACCAGCCTTAAGCATCTCACGTTAATCCGTATCAACTCTGGCCGCGAAGAAGCCAACAGTCCCCTGTTACAGTAATCTCACCTTGTTTTAGGTGTACTTGGCTATGCCTTGCCGCTTAATACGTAATGTTTATTCTTTAGTGTTACCTATGTTGTTTATCCGCTTAATCGGCTCTTCATTTTTGAGTGTTGGCATGATGAGCTGTCACGCAACGTCTTGTGTTAGGGTTTTGAGTGTTTTTTAACCTCAAAGCGGGCTATGGTTAACACCAACGGGTGAGTGACCAAAGGTGACAACGGGTGATGTGAATACCATCTCCTGCCATCGCCAAAGTAAAAAAGTATCGGGGCTATCCCGGCTGCGTTAAGGGAAAGCGCATCAATATCGCCTAAGCAAGGTTGATTTTGTTGCTCACATTTAGGGTGAAGCCATCCTAACTGTATGTCAGGTAAGCTTATGGTTTATCTGGGTTTGTCGAACGGGCGGTCTTGCAATGTTGCAGTGACCGTTTAACCCATTTTTTTATAGACGGGCTAAATAAAAATGAATGATTGGTCTATTGAAGCTGCTCGTGCTGGGTACAACGTTACCCACTGGAGCCAAGGGTTTTATGGGATCAGCGACGAAGGTGAGGTGACTGTATCACCGGATCCTAAGAATCCTGATCACAAGATTGGCTTAAATGAGCTAGCAAAAGACATGGTAAAAGCGGGGGTCGCTTTACCTGTATTAGTTCGTTTCCCGCAAATTCTGCACCATAGAGTGAACAGTTTGTGCCAAGCATTCGACCAAGCGATACAAAAATATGAGTATCAGGCGGACTATTTGTTGGTTTACCCCATTAAAGTTAACCAACAAAAAACCGTGGTAGAAGAAATTCTTGCGAGCCAAGCATCAAAAGAAGTTCCACAATTAGGCCTAGAAGCGGGCAGTAAACCTGAGTTAATGGCAGTACTTGCCATGGCGCAAAAAGCCAGCTCGGTAATCGTATGTAATGGTTATAAAGATAACGAATACATCCGCTTAGCCTTAATTGGTGAAAAGTTAGGCCATAAGGTCTACATCGTGTTAGAAAAACTGTCTGAGCTGAAGATGGTACTGGCCGAGTCTAAGCGTTTAGGGGTGAAACCTCGCTTAGGATTACGTGCTCGTCTCGCGTTCCAAGGCAAAGGCAAGTGGCAAGCTAGCGGTGGTGAAAAATCTAAGTTTGGTTTATCTGCCGCGCAAATTTTGACTGTAGTTGATCAGTTAAAACAAAGCGATATGTTAGATTCACTGCAATTATTGCACTTTCACTTAGGTTCGCAAATCGCCAACATCCGCGATATTCGTCAAGGTGTGAGTGAAGCTGCGCGTTTCTACTGTGAATTACGTGAGCTGGGCGCTAGCATCAATTGTTTCGACGTCGGTGGTGGTTTAGCTGTAGATTACGATGGCACGCGTAGCCAAAGTAATAACTCAATGAACTATGGCTTAAGCGAATATGCAAACAACATCGTTAACGTGCTCACCGATATCTGTAATGAATACGAGCAACCAATGCCACGTATTATTTCTGAATCGGGTCGTCACTTAACGGCGCACCATGCGGTACTGATCACCGATGTGATTGGCACTGAAGCCTATCAGGTTGAAGATATCCAGCCACCAGAGGAAGAGTCGCCACAGCTGCTGCACAACATGTGGCAATCTTGGACTGAGCTGAGCGGCCGCGCCGATCAGCGTGCATTGATTGAGATTTACCACGACAGCCAAAGCGATTTACAAGAAGCGCAATCACTGTTTGCCTTAGGCCAATTAAGTCTGGCAGAACGTGCGTGGGCCGAGCAGGCAAACCTGCGCGTATGCCACGAAGTTCAAGGCTTATTAAGCACCAAAAACCGTTATCACAGACCGATTATCGATGAATTAAACGAAAAGTTAGCCGATAAGTTCTTCGTTAACTTCTCGTTATTCCAATCCTTACCGGATGCGTGGGGTATCGATCAGGTATTCCCTGTGCTGCCTTTATCGGGGTTAGATAAAGCGCCAGAGCGCCGTGCCGTGATGTTGGATATTACCTGTGATTCCGACGGTATTGTGGATCAATACGTAGACGGTCAAGGGATTGAAACTACATTGCCAGTACCAGCGTGGAGTGCTGAAAGCCCGTATTTGATCGGCTTCTTTATGGTGGGCGCATATCAAGAGATTTTAGGGGATATGCACAACCTGTTTGGTGATACCAACTCCGCGGTTGTCAGCATTGAAGAAAACGGTATGACCAATATTGAGTCAGTACTTGCCGGTGATACTGTGGCTGACGTGTTACGCTATGTTAACTTAGATGCGGTCGACTTTATGCGTACCTATGAAGAGTTAGTCAACCAGCACATTGCTGAAGATGAACGCGCACAAATTTTAGAAGAATTGCAAGTGGGCCTGAAAGGCTACACTTATTTAGAAGATTTTTCTTAATATTGAATGTGTTGAATAAATCAGCCTAGGGTGACTTAGGCTGATTTTTTATTTTTCTGCGTTTAGCATTTTCTTCTACGGTTTTTAAAAGCAAGGGGAGCGGTTTTATTGAGGTCTCAGTCGTGTACAATGAGCCGAGCAAAATCGTTGGTTGAGATAACCAAAAGACGCCAAAACAAATGGATAAGATGAGGTCAACGGCTTGATGTTTTTTGAAGGTGCGGAAAAAAAGCTTGAGATCAGCCTGACGCCAAAGGCTGTGTCGCTACGTCAGCGTGGGTTGGCTTTTTGGACGACGTTGGTGGCCTGTGCTAATGCCGAAATCCTATCAAAAATCAGTAATAAAGATTGCGATGCCTATCTTCTAAGTGAATCGAGCTTGTTCGTTTGGGACAATAAAATCCTGATCCTCACCTGCGGCAACAGCACGCTCATCGAAGCGGCCTGCTATTTTATCAATAGCCTAGGCAGCGAGCATATCGCTGCGCTCTGTTATCAGCGCAAAAATGAATACCAAGCGCAGTTACAAAGCACCACCTTTGCTGAAGACATTGCCCAATTACGGACGTTGATATCGGGGCAAGCCTTTCGAGTCGGTCATTTAGATGCACACCACCACTATGTGTTTTGTGCCGCAGGTGTTCCAATAACCCAAGTTGGGACTCGCCTTGAGCTGATGATGTATCATATTCGGGGGGAATTGGCGGAGTACCTCAATGATCCCGTGCAAACCGAACAGGGGATTGTCCACAGGCTAAAACTGACACAACTCTTTCCTGAGTTTCAGCTGGATATGCATTGTTTTAAGCCGACGGGTTTTTCGCTGAATGCCATTCAAGGTAGCCATTATTTCACTTTGCATATTACTCCCTCGGCTGGGCAAGGGGAGCACTCCTATGTCAGCTTTGAGACCAATCTGAATTTAGCCGCGTATCCTTATCCGGTTGTTGCACAATTAATTAGCTTATTTGCTCCTTCAAGTTGGGATCTCGTTAGTGTTAATCAGCTAATCAGTACTGCAGGATTGTCTGAGCATTTATGTGTAGGGCATTGCTCAATCACCACAGAGCAAGGCAATTACATTGATTTCAATCACTATCAGCAGCGTCAAACCGAAGAATTGTTTCCTAAATTTATGTAGTTATTTTGTTGAGTACATCAACGATGTTGGATATTCGCAGCATTTGCTATTTTACTGCGTTTAGTGACTTACCCTAATTTGGGAGCAGAAAAGTTGAACTTAAGGCTCACTGAGTGACTTGTTATGCCAAGCAGATAAACCCCATCAGATTGGGGGAGTCGATATATAAATGAGCGGACGATTTTTTGAGGTTAGATCTTGGACTGTTTGGCTGTAAGTTCAATATGGTTGTGGCGCTCATCGTCTATCAATTGAAAGACAATAAGCCATAACTGAACATCACTAACATTGAGTTTAGTGCCATTACAGTTATGGCTTGTAAAGCCTGTTGAAGGTGATATTTAACCTGAGCTCGGGGTAAGTAGAGCCGCTGTATAGGCATCTTTTTGGGCCTCTCTGCGTTGCTCTGTCTAACCATAGCTCGCTATGGTTAGACAGAGCGCCTTGATATGCGCAAAAATCTACGCATTCAGTCAGAAAAAAGATTTTTTTCAAAATAATCATTTATAGCATTGATTTAGTTTGTTAAATTTAGATTTTTTTCGACACTCGTTACCCCGAGTTCAGGTTATTTAGTCTATTGAGGTTTTAATTAATGTTATTGACGGAGCGAGTTGCGATGCTACCGAGCTGCTGTTACCGCCATTGTTATCACTTCCCCAGGTAACCACTAAGCCATCATCTTTAACGGCTGCAAAAGCACTATCAGTTGAATAAATAGCCTTCACTCCAGAGGTTAACTGGCCTGCGACTTCGCTGCTGTCACCTCCCCAGAACACGCCTCCCCAAGTCACCACCGAGCTATCATCTTTTATGGCCGCAAAGGCACTAACCGTTGAATAAATCGCCTTTACTCCAGAGGTTAACTGCTCTGCGACAGCACTGCTGTCACCGCCATTACCGTCTCCCCATCCTCCCCAGGTGACCACTGAACCATCAGTTTTAAAAGCAGCGAAGGCAGCATTAGTTGAATAAATAGCTTTCACCCCAGCGCTTAATTGGCCCGAGACGGCACTGCTGTCGCCGCCAGTGATCGCATCCCCCCAGGTAACCACTGAGCCATCATTTTTTACGGCCGCAAAGGCCTGTATATTTGAATAAATAGTTTCCACTCCAGAGCTTAATCGCCCCCCGACAGCGCTACTATTACCGCCAGAGAACTCGCTACCCCAGGTGACAACCGAGCCATTGTTTTTTACGGCCGCAAAGGCATTTTGAGTTGTATAAATAGCCTTCACTTCAGAGGTTAACTGCGATTCAACGTCGCAGTAGTCACCGCCTGAGCTTCCCCATCCGCAGTAGTCACCGCCAGAGCCGCCTCCCCAAGTAAACGCCAAGCCATTGTCTTTTATGGCTGCAAAGGCATAAAAAGTAGAATAAATAGCTTTCACCCCAGCGCTTAATTGGCTAGTGACGGCGCTACTGCTACCGCCAGTGTGGTCCCCCCAAGTAATTACCGAACCATTGTTTTTAAGTGCCGCAAAGGCACCTGTGGTTGAATAAATGGTTTTTACCCCTGAGGTTAACTTATCAGCGACAGTCCTGCTGTCCCCACCAGCATCGTCATCTCCCCAAGTAACCACTGAACCATCGTTTTTGACTGCAGCAAAGGCATAATTAGTTGAATAAATGGTGTTCACCCCTGAGCTTAACTTATCGATGGTTGCACTGCTGTCACCGCCATAACCGCTATCCCCCCAAGTAACCACCGAGCCATCATCTTTCAGAGCGGCAAAGGCATAAGGGGTTGAATAAATAGTGTTCACTCCTGAGCTTAACTTATGGGTGATTGCGCTGCTGTCACCGCCATAACCGCTATCCCCCCAAGTGACTACCGAGCCATCATCTTTCAGGGCGGCAAAGGCAAAATAGTTTGAATAAATGGCTTTCACTGCATTATAAGCATAAGTGGCATACTCAATACCGCTAACCTGACCATAGATATCCTTGCCTTGTACATCGAGCCGAATATTGTAGCCTTTATCTGCCGCTTGCAATGCATAGGTGTTAGATGTCCCAACCGTTAAACCATTGATGACCCATGTGTACCGATATTGAGTCACATCACAGCGTTCACACTCGACGTTCGCTTTTAATCGCCCACCCGTTTCTAAGGTGGCGTCAAGCTTTGTTATCACAGGCACCGGTGGCGGCGTAATATCAACGGTAATGGAGCCTTGTGCATAATGCGCTGGGTCATGACTGTCTTTAACGTTATAAATAAACACGTCTTGACCATAAGTCCCCAGCTTTGGCGTGTAGGTCAGCGTATTGTCTGTAATCGTTACATCACCAAGCGTATTACCCAGCACATATTCGACACTGAATGGTCCCGCGGAGGGTATCGTTGAACTTATCTTATCGGTCATATCAATAGAAACTGCGATACCGGCTGGCGTTGTTAAAAACACATCAGCCGCCGTAATATCATGGGCGCCATACGGTGTTACCGTTACAACGATAGTCCCTTTGGTAGTATGCAGTCCATCGGACACTTCGTAGGTTAAAACGTCGACTCCTGTAAAACCCTTTGGCGTATAAGTGACCAGTTGACCACTTAAGGTTGCGGTAGCTGGTGATGTCGCAGCACTAACAGTCGTGATGACTAAATCGGGAGTCGGGGTTTCGTTATCCGAAATCACTGTCGACAAATCAATCGAGACTGGCGTATCGAGCAAGGTTTCAGCCGTTATCACCCCTGCAATTGGCGCGGTTGGATTATGATGGGTGACCTTAATTGTTACTGCTGCCATGGCATAGCCGCCCTGGTCATCACTCACCATATACACAAAACTATCAACGCCAACAAAACCGTTTGGCTCGTATAATATCTCTAAGGAATTGGCGGGGTTGACAGTGGCCTTGCCCAAGGCACCGGTAATATTCACAATCTTTAGTGCATCACCATCGGCATCATGTACTTTATCTGCAACGGACAGGGTTATCATCGGGTCATTGTCCAACATGTGACCTTCAACTGCCTCTGCTGTTGGAATGGTGTTGCCTGGCGTGCTGTCATTCACGGCAACCGTAACCACACCGGTAGCAAACCCGTTCTTACTATCGGTAATCACATAGGTAAACTGGTCTACCCCACGAAAAGCGCCTGGCGTGTAGGAAATACGAGTGTCAGCTTGCTTAACCGCACGATTATCCGTGCTGTAAACATTCACTATCTTTAGCGCATCACCATCGGCATCCGCAATCAGGTTAAGTGCCGATAAATCAATATCCCAGACGGGTAATGTCGCGACATCAATCGTTTTATCTAAATCCTTCGCCGTTGGTGGGCTATTGGGGACAGGCGGATGCGCATCCATTGATGTTGCCACTATGTGCCCTAATGCGTATCCGCCTTTTCCATCTTCAACGCTGTAAACGGCTTGGTCAACGCCCACAAATCCATTAGGCGCAAACGTGACTAGGCTGCCGTTGAGACCGAAACGACCTGATGCAGAAATAAGCTGAGTGATGTTTAATGTGTCACCATCTTCATCATTGATGTAATTGAGCAATTCAACTTTCACATTACGATTATTAACCGTGTCAAACATGACATTATTGGCATTGGGCGGGGTATTATCAGGTATCGGAGGGGCATTGATAATAACCATTACCTCTGAAGTGGCGGTTAATCCGCCACCTTGCACGGTATAGCTAATATTGGCAACGCCAGGTGATTGCCCTAAATAAGTAAAGGCCGAAGCCGTTTTATCTGAAACCACCCCCAAACCTGAGTTATCTTGCACCTGGGTTAATGTCCAGCTATCAATATTACTGCTTACAACCGATGGAATTAAATTTACCCGTTGAGATTGTTCCAGCCCCAGCGTAAACGTTTGTGGGTATGCAACAAGGCTTGGCTTCTCAGGCGCTTGTGGTGTTGAATCCGTTACGTGAACGGTAATTGTGCCTAAATCGTATCCTCCCTGACTATCCGAAATCAGGTAGCTAAATTGGTCTACTCCGCGAAATGCACTAGGCGTATACATTATTTCCTGAGGGCCAACAATCTCGGCGCGATCATTACCACTGTAGAGCGCCACAATGTGAAGACTGTCACCGTCGGCATCACTCATTAACGCGCTGAGATTGATGGATAATGTTGACTGCTTTGCCACATCGATTGCTTTGCTATCATCTTTAGCCACTGGTGCATTATTGGGTATGGATGGCGTTGCATCCTTCGATATCACCGCAATATAGGCCATTGCATAAGCGCCACGCCCATCGTCAATGCTATATACCGCTTGGTCGACGCCTACAAATCCATCAGGAGTGAAAGTCACCTGGTGGCCATCTAAGGTGAAGCGCCCTGACGCAGAAATCAAGTTATTGATCCGAAGCGTATCGCCATCTTCATCACTGATACTGTCACGTAAATCAATGCTGATACTTTGATTATTAAGCGTTTCTACATTGATATTGCTAGCTACAGGCACATGGTTATTAGGCGTTTCACCTGCATTGACCGCAAAAATAATCTGCGACGACACAGAGAGATGTTGCCCGCTTACCGTGTAATTAATAAAGCCCGCTCCCGCTGTTAGCGCTTTATAATCAAAAGAAGTTTTATCGTGATGGACAATAACACCAAGACCACTTTTATCATCTAAATCAGTCAACTCCCAACTTGCCACATTTTGTGTGCTGACCAATTGAGTTAAATCCACATGCTGGATCTCACCTTGTTTGAGCACATACACTCGTGGTGTAGCCGTTAAATGACTCTCTGATGGTTTGGAGCCTAGAAAGCCTTTATTATCACCACTACAACCGATTAACAGTAAACTTATTAACGCAATAAAAAACATCGGATAGGAGGAGTACTTTTTTATCATGGGGTTGCCTATTTTTTAAATCAGATGAATATTTTACAGAAGACGTTAAATACACAAGGAACAATAAAACATTACTTAAATGCTAATTTGGGTAAATGTTGGTGAGCGAGCTGTAGGGTATTTTATTTAATTTTAGTTTTTTCATGATTTGACGTAAAACTTATCTAAAATGGGTGAGCTTGGATATTTAGCACTCATTAATTTGCATCATCAGGTTTAATTGATAGAAGTCAAAGTTGCTTTTCAATTTATCACTAAAGGCTAAGGAATAACAGTAATGTAGGCTTCTACTTTTCTAAAGCTAGAGATGAAGCAGTTTACTATTATCATGCCCTTTCGCTATGTGAGGAATAAACCCAAAAAACTGTGAAGTTATGATTTATGGGTATGTGGGGCAATCAATCGCCGTCTATGAATATCAATCCATGATAATCACTCATTTGACTAAATATTCCCCAAGATGTTTAATGTTACTTTTTTGTTGGGTAAATTATTTTTTATCGAAACTTCAGCTACGTAAGGTTTGGATAGTCATTCTGTCAAGATTTTCAACGCTAACGTCCAAACCATAACTCCCCAAGTACTAAAGTTTTAATGTAGTTGGGCATAAACAAGTGCGAGTTGTGATTTAAGCGTCAACAAATAAAACTTCACCATTAATAAAACCATCTACGGAACGCTCGAACGCTTTACCAACTAAAGTACTGGGCACTGGTTCAAAGCCTGGCATCATATCACCGTAAACATCCCATGCTTCGGTCAAAACGGTTGGGTTCACAACATTGATGCGAGTACCTCTTTGCATTTCGTAAGCAACACATTTTACAAATGTATCAATTGCGCCACTGGTTGTTGCATCGGCAATAGCGCAAGGAATAGGTTTTACATTTAAAATACCGCTAATTAGCGTAAATGAACCTTTGTCAGCTATGTATTCTTGACCAATACGAACAAGGTTAATTTGCCCCATCATTTTACTCATGACCGTGGTCATCCATTGTGCCTCTGTCATTTCAGCAAAGGTTGCGTATTCACAAAAACCAACGGTATTAACAACTGCATCAAAATGACCAACTTTTTCATACAATGCTCTAATAGAGTTCTCATTTGTGATATCGACCAAGTGGTCTACATTGCCTGAGCGCCCCGCGGTAATGACTTTATGTTTGCTTAAGCCTGTTAAAGCCGCCTGTCCCATCTTACCCAATGCACCAATTAATATTACAGTTTTCATGAATTTTCCATCCGTACTATTTCATTTCAATCGTGAATAATAGTAATTGCGACAATTAACAATTGGAAACAATAACATTTTGTGAGTGATACAAGAATAATTTGTTGGGCTATAATGTTAGATAAAAATTTTAAAGGTTTGGCTACATATGAATAAGTTAGATAGGCTCGATATTAAGCAACTAAGGGTTTTTCAGGCGTTAATTCGAGAGCAAAGTGCTTCAAAGGCAGCGAACCAACTTGGCTTAACCCAGCAAGCGGTAAGTGAACGAGGGCGTTCAAAATTCTGTGTCAGGCTAATTTTTAAATTTCTAGCACGCTATCTAAACGCCCTTCAAAATAAATCGCTAACTGTGATAAACAAAGGCTCCAATTGTGGATTGGCATGGTCCATTTATCTGAGGCGTTTAATATGCCTGCGTAAAGTAGCTTCAACAAGCTATTTTCATTAGGAAATGCACCTTTGGTTTTGGTGAGCTTTCTAAATTGGCGATGCACAGCCTCAACTGCATTGGTCGTGTAAATCACTTTCCTGATATGTTCTGGGTACTTAAAATAATGGGACAAATTATGCCATTTGCGACGCCAAGAGTTGATTACCAGCGGATAAGCATCACCCCATTTGGCCTCCAGTTCGTCCAATGCCATCTCTGCGGCTTCTTTACTCACGGCTCGATACACAGGCTTTAAATCAGCCATAAACGCTTTCTGATTTTTTGAGGCGACATACTTCATTGAGTTGCGGATCTGGTGGATAACGCATAGCTGTGTTTCCGTATGAGGGAAGATACTGGCTATGGCCTCAGGGAAACCGGTCAAGCCGTCAACACAGGCGATAAGAATATCTTTTACACCACGATTATTAAGATCGGTCAGTACGGATAGCCAGTAATTAGCGCCTTCATTTTCGGATAAGTGAAGCCCTAAAATTTCCTTTTTTCCTTTCATATTAAGCGCTAACAATGTGTAAACGGCTTTACTGACGTAACGCCCATCCTCTTTGACTTTATAATGTATCGCATCAAGCCACACGATAGGATAATGGCTATCTAATGGGCGCTGTTGCCACGCTTTAAGTTCGGGGATGAGTTTGTCAGTGATAGCACTGACTGTTGCGTTAGACACATTGAGTCCATACATATCTTCAACATGTTGATTAATATCGCGATAGCTCATACCTATACTGAACATCGATAACACTTTACGTTCGATTTCATCGGTTAGCGTAGTTTGATTTTTCTTAATCAACTGAGGCTCAAAGGTGCCATTGCGGTCTCTAGGCGCGTCTAACTCAAAGTTACCGGACGGATGCTTAATGGTCTTAGGGGTTTTGCCATTTTTACGATTAGGCTGAGGATCATGCGCTAAATGCTGCTCAAGCTCAGCCTGGAGAGCCGCTTCAGTGAGTTGCTTGATCAGTGGGCCAAGAATGCTGTCTTTACCTGTGAGGCTTTTACCTGATTGCAGATCTTTAAGGGCTTGTTCGAAGTTAAAAGGTTGGGTCATGTGTCATTCCTGTTTTTGAATATTTTACTGAAATGACACAGAATTATGAACACTACCAAGTGAACAGTTAAAAAAGTTACGAGAAGTATTTGATGATAGGCTATTCCTTAGGAAAACCAACGGATTTGTTCCCACGCCTTTCGCTGTAGAATTGTCAGTTGAAATTGATAAATTATTAAGCGATTTTCAGTCGCTATTGGCACCCAAGATATTTGACCCAAAATTTGCGCAAGGGACTTACGTTATTGCCGCAACGGACTATGCACAGCAAGTTGTTCTACCGAAATTAATTTCAACTTTGAGACAGGAATCTCCAAACCTAAAGATAATTATTCGAGACTTCGAAATTGATAAGCTTCATGACTTAATGGAAAGTGGTTCGGTGAATCTAGCAATCGCTTTTCCTGACTATATACCGGATTCATACCCAATGATTAAGTTATTTGAAGAGTATCATGTTTGCGTAACCTCAAATCATTCTACCATTGCAAAAGTAAACACATCCTTAGCAGAGGTTGCAGCATACCCTTGTATTATTGCCTCACCATCACGCCCTAACTTTAAAGATTCTATTGATGAGTGGTTTAAGCAATTTGGTTTAGAGCGCAATGTCGTCGTATCTGCACCTTGTTTCTCCGTTGTGCCGTTATATCTGCAAGCGACAGATTCTATTGCCTTCTTACCTTCTAGGGCTATTCAAGCTCTTGGCTTAATTGAAGTTGTGTTGGATAAAAAACCGAACCCGTTTGATATTATTGCTGCATGGCACCCTAGGTATAATGATGATGCACTGCAAAAATGGATAGTTTCAAAACTAGAGGCCGCATATATTTAGCCGATATATTCGGCACAAGCTGAAAATTTTTCATCAAAAAGGGCCCTGATTTGGGGCCCTTTAACGATTGATTGAGCGTTATTTGCTCACGTTGTGTTGATGTGTTTAACCAAAACGCGAATGTCGATGCTGTTTTGGATATTCAGGCAATCACTCGCTAACGCATCGGGGGATGATTATTGCCCTGCGATTTGCGCAAGTACCACTTGATGATGATCGCTGGTTTTAAACTTATCAAACACATGGGCAATGGTGCCGTCGGTGTTGATGAGGAAGCTTAATCTATGGATACCATCATAGATTTTGCCCATAAACTTCTTCTCACCCCACACGCCAAAGGCATCAGCCACACTGTGGTCTTCATCACTGAGTAGGGTAAAGTTAAGCGATTGTTTTTCAGCAAACTTTGCTAGTTTAGCCACCGGATCAGGGCTAATACCAAGGGCTGTGACGCTATGACTATCTAACTCGGCTTTGCTATCACGTAAACCACAGGCCTGTACTGTGCAGCCAGGGGTTGACGCTTTAGGGTAAAAGTAGACTAACACCGGGCCTCGAGTTAAGCACTCTTGTAGTGAAACAGTGTTACCCTGTTGATCTTGTAAGGTAAAAAGTGGCGCTTTGGCGCCAGCGGTTAAGGTGTTCATCAATTATCCTCTGTCGTTTCTTGAGGTCGTGCCTTCCATGCGTCTAATGGTGCAATCCAGTGCCATTTCCTCGGAGAGTTGATAGATACTCTTTTCGAGCTTTTCCAGTTCAACTTTTTCAGGAATATTGATGGTTAATGAAATGGTTTGAGTTTGCTCGCCATTTTCAAGTTCTTCAGAGAAGGAGCGGACTGCCGCCAAGTCTAAGGAACGGTCGGCAAGGAACTGGGTAATGCGTTTCATGGTGCCGCGTTGATCTTTACCGGTAAAGCGCACTTCTAGGCGTGAAAGGTAATTTTGCGGCGTGTGTTTCGAGGTGCGCTTCATCACTGTCATCAGTTCTAATTCAACACTGAGACTTGGGAGCAAGCTTTCAATTTTCGTTATGGATGCCCACGAACCTGACAACATCATAATTAAGGTAAATTCGTTACCAAATAATGCCATACGGCTGTCGACGATATCGCAGTCACAGTCACTGGCAAGTCGAGCTAGTTTACTTACAAGTCCAGGACGGTCGAGACCCATCGCTGTTACGACCAGGAAATTGGTCATGAATTTTCCTCACTTTTTCGATACCATAGAGCGAAAACTCAGGGTTAAAGCTGAGTTTTTGTGCGGGATGTAATGCTACCATAACTAATTCAATTTGAGAGCCCCGTTAGTGCTTGTCATTAATGGTTGGCATCAGTACCATAGCGAATCCTGAAATTTTGGGGAAGTCAGATGATAAACGGAAGCATCGTAGCCTTAATCACGCCAATGAACAGTGATGGCTCAGTAGATTTTGCAAGTCTTGAAAGGTTAGTCGAATTCCATATTGACCAAGGCACAGACGCCATTGTTGCCGTGGGAACCACCGGCGAGTCAGCGACTCTGCCAATGAATGAGCACGTTACCGTGGTGGCGCAAACCGTTAAGTTTGCGGCAGGCCGTATTCCTGTGATTGGTGGCAACGGTGCTAATGCGACAGCAGAAGCTATCGAACTGACCAAGTCCTTATCTAAAGTGGGGGTTGCGGCCATGTTAGGCGTAACACCTTACTACAATAAACCCACTCCAAAGGGCTTAGTTGCACACTATAAAGCTGTCGCGGCAAGCACTGATATTCCACAAATTCTGTATAACGTTCCTGGACGCACCGCCGTTGATATGAAGCCCGAAACTGTGGCTGAATTAGTGAGCGTGAGCAATATTATTGGCGTAAAAGAAGCAACGGGCGACGTATCTCGCGTTAAACGCCTACGTGAGCTTTGTGGTAATGACTTTATGTTGTATAGCGGTGATGACGCGACAGCAAGCGAGTTTTTACTCTTGGGTGGTAATGGGGTGATTTCTGTTGCCAACAACATAGTGCCAAAAGCCTTTAAAGCCATGTGCGACGCTGCGCTTGCGGGCAATGCCGAATTAGCCGCAAGCATCGACGAACCACTACGTGGTCTGTATAGCACACTGTTTTGCGAAGCAAACCCGATCCCTGTTAAATGGGCGGCCCATCGTATGGGGCTGATTGAATGTGGTCATATTCGTTTACCTTTGACTGAACTTTCTGAGCAATGTCATGGTCTGTTGTTAGAGGCAATGACTCGTGCCCAGATAGAGGTTAAATAATTAATGTTAAAGAAAGTCACCCCACTGTTCCTAGTTGCTGCCGTTGCTGCTTGTAGTTCGCCATTAGAGCGTCGCCAAGCTAACGGTGGTGAAGACTATGTACAGGCTGAGCAAGCGCCAATGCTAAAGATCCCTGAGGGATTGAAAACGCCGCCTTACAATAAAGAATACGACGTGCCCGCGTTAGGTCCTAAAGCAAACCCTGCGCTTGTTGGTAAAAACCTTGATATCCGCCCACCATTGCAAGTTTTGCCCATGGCAGAAGGCACGCATGTGGAAGAGGGCAGTGATAACATTAAGATCGTGGTTGAATCTATTGATAACAATGTCGACCTTAAGCAAGAGATTTTCACGAACTTAGATGACTTCTTCGCGAAACAAGCAATTCCTATCCGTAGTCGCGACTTTGATAAAGGCAGCATCGAAACCGATTGGATTGAAAGCCGTGAGGTGTTGGAGTCAAGTTTATGGGGCTCTGATAAAGAATACCTGCTGCGTCAGCGTTATCGCTTCGATGTGGAAACTCGTCCCCATGGCCGCACTGCCAATATCGTTATTCACTTAGTTGAGCATGAAGAGTTTTACGATGGTAAAGAACAAAAAGTGATGCTCAGCGGTGAAGACAAGCAGCGTTATACCATTGATATGCTTAACAGTGCCATTGCTTATATGAGTGTTAAGCGTGAGCAAACCATCCAAGCAAACCGACTGAAGCAGACCTTAGGGATCAATGTTGATTTGATCACGCCAGAAGAAGGGGCTGCATATTGGTCTGCTAAGGCGGCCTATAAGCAAGTGTGGGATCGTCTGCGTATCGTGTTACCAGAAATGGGCTTCGAAATTTCAGATATGGACAGCGCCAAAGGCCTGTACTTTATCAAGTTTACCGATAACTCTGGTTTCTGGAGCTCGTTGTGGAACAACAATCAATTGTCCTTAAAAGAAGGTAGCTACCGTTTACTCTTAGAAGACGGTGATACCCCTGATGAGACAAAAATTTGGCTTCGTGATGCTGAGGATCAGCCATTATCGAATGACGTTGTCAGCAAAGTATATGAGTCATTGTCAAGCCTGATGAAAGAAGAACGCAAACTGCGTTAATTCTACCTCAAATCAAAAGGGGCGATTTATCGCCCTTTTTTGTGTCTGTAATTTGGCCTATTACCCGTTCACGATACAGCATGATGTATCAGGATATTTCTAGGGTATTTAGGGCGTGTTGACGTTTCAGGGTTATTTTTGCAGCAATTTGGCAGGCTTTTATGCAAGGCAAAGTCCGTGCAGTGTAGTTATTCTACATAAACGGACGATAACGCGGCAGAAAAGCCAGCCAAATGCTGCCCGAAGGGTTCGCCTGGCAAGCCCTTGCTCTTTGTCACTTGTCATTTGAGTAGAATAACTACACATCATTCCTCGTTTCGCGAGCATGAACTTGCCAGAACGAACAAAATTTAATCTCGAAACGTCAACACGCCCTAGTTATAAAGTGGTTTTAGCTAAAACGGCTTTAATTGTTAGCTCGGTCAAAGTAATCTGCTTAAATCTAAACATATCGTACTGCATTCTGAACTTTAGTGGCACTTTTCGACTTAAGTGCCGATTTGATACAAGTTTTACTGGCTCGGCGTAATTTGTAAGAAAAAGTAAAACGTATTGATGCAATGATGCGAGAGGGTAAACTAGCCGTCACTAATGCGAGTCATCATTTGGAAGCCGGATGAAAAAAATCATAATTATCATCGCCATTTTGGCTGCGGCATGGTTTGGATATCAAGCTATGCAGCCGCAAGAACAGGCGAAAGTGCAAGTTAAGCTCCCCCCTAATGTCGTTATTGCCGCCGCTGCCATGGCGCAAGTGCGTGACGAGGTTGAAGCTATCGGCACAAATAAGGCTTACGAATCCGTTACGATTACACCTAAAGTTACCGACGTTGTGACCTCATTAAAGTTTGATGATGGCGATATCGTTAAAAAAGGTGATTTATTGGTGCAACTGCAAAATGCAGAGCAACTGGCCAAAGTGAAAGTGGCGCAGGTTAAAGTGAGTGATAACCAGCGCGAATTAGCGCGGATTAGTTCGCTCGTCACCAGTCGCACTGTGGCGGAATTAGAACGTGACCGCCTGCAAACCTTAATTGATACTACCCGTGCTGAATTAGAGCAGGCACAATCCTCCCTTAATGATCGCAGTATTGTCGCGCCTTTTAATGGGCGTTTAGGGTTACGCCAAGTGAGTGTCGGTAGCTTAGTCACACCGGGTACAGAGATCAGCACTCTTGATGATATCTCTAAGATTAAATTAGACTTTTCAGTGCCTGAGCGCTTTATTCAAGAGCTACAACCCGGCAAGCTTGTTGAAGCAAAAGCCGTGGCGTTTCCCGATGAAATCTTTAAAGGCAAAGTGATTTCTATCGATAGCCGTGTCAACCCAACGACCCGTGCCGTGATCGTGCGCGCCGAAATCCCAAATCATGATTTACGCTTACTGCCCGGGATGCTGATGAAGGTGAAACTCATCAAACGCAGCCGCGAGGCGCTGATGTTGCCTGAATCGGCGATTATTCCGATTCAGAAATCACATTTTGTTTACAGCGTGAATAAAGACAATGTCATCGAGCGTAAGCAAGTCACCATTGGTATTCGTACTCGGGGTTGGGTCGAAATTACCGATGGCCTAGCGATTGGCGAAAACGTGGTGATCCGTGGGTTGCTTAAGGTGCACCCTGGTGATGTGGTGAATACCCAACTGGCTGAAAAGTTTAGCTATCTTTCCGATGCTACTGCGGAGCCAAGCGTATGATCCTGACCGATCTTTCCGTTAAACGGCCGGTGTTTGCCTCGGTCATTAGTTTATTGCTGGTGGCCTTTGGTCTGGTCGCATTCGGTAAATTACCGCTGCGGGAATACCCCAATATCGACCCGCCCATTGTATCGATTGAAACCAACTATCGTGGTGCCAGTGCCGCGGTGGTCGAAAGTCGCATCACCCAACTGATTGAGGACAGGATCAGCGGGGTGGAGGGCATTCGCCATGTGAGTTCATCGAGCAGCGATGGTCGCTCACAAGTGACCTTAGAGTTTGATATTAGTCGTAATATTGAGGATGCGGCTAACGATGTGCGTGATAGAATTTCGGGTCTATTAGATAACTTACCCGAAGAAGCCGATCCCCCAGAGGTACAAAAAGCCAACGGTGGCGATGAAGTCATCATGTGGTTAAATCTTGAGTCGGATCAGATGACCACATTAGAGCTGACTGACTACACCCGCCGTTATTTAGCCGACCGTCTGTCTGTGGTAGATGGTGTGTCGATGATCCGTATTGGTGGTGGCAAAGTGTACGCCATGCGCGTCTGGCTCGATAGACAAGCGTTAGCATCGCGCAGTCTGACGGTTGCCGATGTTGAAGCCGCACTCAGGGCGGAAAACGTCGAGCTACCCGCAGGTTCGCTTGAGTCAAAGGAGCGCCATTTTACCGTGCGTTTAGAGCGTAGCTATCGCAGCGCGGAGGACTTTGCCAATTTGGTGATAGTCCAAGGCGAAGATGGCTATTTGGTCAAGCTTGGCGATGTGGCAAGGGTGGAAGTTGGCTCAGATGAAGATCGCATCATGTTCCGTGGTAATAGGGAGTCCATGATTGGACTCGGGGTGTCGAAACAGTCGACTGCCAATACCTTAGAAGTGGCCCGCGGCGTCAATGCGTTAGTTGATAAGATCAATCCTACATTACCAGCGGGAATGTCAATTAAGCGCAGCTACGATAGTTCGGTGTTTATCGAGGCTTCGATCAAAGAGGTGTATCAAACGCTGTTTACCGCCATGGTGCTGGTGATTATCGTGATTTATCTATTCCTTGGTAGCGTACGCGCCATGTTAATCCCCGCGATTACCGTGCCCGTGTCGTTGCTCGGCACATTTATCGTGCTTTATGCCTTGGGATATACGATTAACCTGTTGACGCTGCTGGCGATGATCCTTGCCATCGGGATGGTAGTAGACGATGCGATTGTGATGTTAGAAAACATTCACCGCCGTATCGAAGAAGGGGACTCTCCCTTAAAAGCCGCCTTCCTTGGCGCCCGTGAAGTGGCATTTGCGGTCATTGCCACCACCTTAGTGCTGGTGGCGGTATTTATGCCGATTACGTTCCTTGAAGGGGACTTAGGTAAACTCTTTAAAGAGTTTGCAGTGGCCATGAGTGCGGCGGTGATTTTCTCCAGTATTGTGGCGTTAACCTTAAGCCCGATGATGTGCGCTAAGCTGCTCAAACCCGCAGAGCAGGACTCATGGTTAGTGCGTAAGGTTGATAGCATTATGACGGGCATTTCCCGTCGCTATCAAAGCTCGCTAGAGGGCGCGATGACAAAACCGGTGCTGATGTTAGTTATCGTGTTGATTGCACTTGGGAGCAGCGTGTTTCTTGCCCAAAAAGTACCGCAGGAATTTGCACCACAGGAGGACCGAGGCTCCTTATTTTTAATGGTTAATGGGCCGCAGGGGGCGAGTTACGAGTATATCGAATCCTACATGACCGAGGTGGAAAGCCGTTTAATGCCGCTGGTGGATTCGGGTGATATTAAGCGCCTGTTGATCCGCGCGCCCCGAGGCTTTGGCCGTGCGGCGGACTTCTCTAACGGGATGGCGATTATTGTGCTCGAAGACTGGGGACAACGTCGTCCAATGAAAGAAGTGATTGGCGATATTAATAAACGTCTCGCCGATTTAGCCGGTGTGCAAGCTTTCCCTGTGATGCGTCAAGCCTTTGGCCGTGGTGTAGGCAAACCCGTGCAATTTGTGATTGGTGGGCCAAGCTATGAGGAGCTGGCTGCTTGGCGGGATATCATGATGCAAAAGGTGGCGGAAAATCCTAAACTGCTTGGCCTTGACCATGATTATAAAGAGACCAAACCGCAGCTCAGAGTGGTGATTGACAGGGACAGGGCGGCGAGTCTTGGGGTGTCGATTTCCAATATCGGCCGTACTTTGGAGTCTATGCTAGGCTCCCGCTTAGTCACTACCTTTATGCGTGATGGCGAAGAGTACGATGTGATTGTGGAAGGGGAGCGCAGTAACCAAAATACTGCGGCCGATCTACAAAATATCTATGTTCGTTCTGAACGGACGAAGGAGCTGATCCCATTATCAAACTTAGTCACGGTAGAAGAGTTTGCCGATGCCAGTTCGCTTAATCGCTATAATCGCATGCGGGCGATTACCATCGAAGCTAGCTTGGCTGATGGCTATAGCTTAGGTGAAGCGCTTGATTACCTCAATCAAGTCGCGCGGGCTAATTTGCCGGCGGAAGCGGTCATCAGCTACAAGGGACAATCGCTGGATTATCAAGAGTCTGGCAGCTCAATGTACTTTGTGTTCCTGCTGGCACTCGGGATTGTATTCCTGGTATTAGCCGCGCAGTTTGAAAGCTATATTCACCCTATGGTGATCATGCTAACGGTACCGCTTGCCACGGTTGGCGCCTTGCTCGGGCTGTGGTTTACCGGGCAGAGCCTTAATATCTACAGCCAGATTGGGATTATTATGCTGGTCGGTTTAGCGGCGAAAAACGGTATTTTGATTGTCGAATTTGCCAACCAGTTGCGGGATAAAGGCGTGGATTTTGACCGCGCCATTATCCAAGCCTCTTGCCAGCGTTTACGGCCGATTCTGATGACGGGAATAACTACAGCCGCGGGCGCCGTCCCTCTGGTATTGGCAACGGGCGCAGGTGCTGAAACCCGCTTTGTGATTGGCGTAGTGGTGCTTGCGGGTATTATGCTGGCGACGCTGTTTACCATTTATGTGATCCCAACTGCTTACGGTCTCTTTGCCCGTAATAGCGGCTCGCCAGAAGCCATTGCCCAGCAATTAGAAAAGGAATTAGCGCAGGATTAATCCCTCGCTAACGCTTAGCCAAAATAGGCGCTTAAGTGAACTTAAGCGCCTATTTTATTGGGTGAACACTCTACTCATTTATCTTCGATAGCTTGGATATAGCGAAAGGAGCTTTTCTCAAAGCCAATGGACTCGTAGTAGGCTTGGGTTTTCTCGCGGTGCATAGATGTGGTGACCTCAAGCTGGCGGCAATCCCGCTCACTTGCTCTGTCTTTGGCAAAGTCAATCAGTTGCGTCCCCACACCTAATCCTCTACTGGCCTCAGTCACCACTAAAGCAGTAATGCGGCAAATTTGCTGTTGTGAGGGAAAATAATCAAAGAAGATCAAACTTATCAGCCCAACCACGACTCCCTCAGACTCGGCGAGATAGATTTCATCCGATCTTTTAGGATCATCGAGATACTGTTGTAACTGCGCCTCAGTGGCAAGATAACCCAGCTGCAACAGTAAGGTTGCTATGGGGTTAAGGTCGGCTATTTGTGCTTGCCTAATCGAAATGGCGCCCATGACGCTTCCTTGTTCTGTCCTGTACCTAGATTTTTGTTAAGCATGTATTCTGCCAAGGCACGACTTTTTTGGTTGAAACACTTTGGGCTAACGCAAAAGGTTTAACGCATAAAAAATCCTATGCTCATGGCGAAACCCACAAGTACAATAAAGCCCCGTAATAGGGATTGGGGAATACGATAAGCCAGCGCGGCGCCCAGATAGCCGCCAACAATGGCCATGATGGCAAGCAGTAGCAGATATTGTCCATCAATCAGATCGCCTAGGGCGTAAATTACCACTGCGATGCTGGTGAGTAGGGCGGAGAGTAAATTTTTAAGCCCGTTCATACCCTGTAATTGAGTTTGCCCCAGTAGCCCAAAGGTCGCGAGCAAAATAATCCCTAACCCACCATTAAAATAGCCGCCGTAAATACAAACGATGAAGAGAATCATCATTGCTGTCAGTGGCTTGACGGTATTCACACAGGTGACGTTGGCATGGGCTAAGCGTTTTTTCAGTAACCAAGGTCCGGCGATAAAGGCGAGGGTTGCCAGCAAAATTAACCAAGGAACAAGATAAGCAAATACTTGCTCGCTGGTGCTCAGCAAAATCGCCGCGCCTAGAAATCCGCCAGCTATCGCAATCAAGCACAGGGTTTTCAAGCTAAGATTTGCTGGATATTCAATCTCTTTTCGAAAACGCCAGGCACTGGCAAGGTAACCGGGGAGCAGGGCCGCTGTACCCGTAGCATTGGCCATCAATGGTGGCACGCCCACAAACACAAGGGCAAATAAGGTGATAAAACTGCCGCCGCCCGCCACCGCATTTAACATGCCGCCGAGTAAGCCAGCGAGGGCGATCAGTAACCAATCCATAGTGAATGCTCCGCTGCCATTGTCTCGCTCAATCTGAACGTCAATTGCTTATAAAAACATCACATTAACAGTAAGTTACTCAGATGAAAAGCCATCAATATTGTAAGTGGCGGCAGATTGATGGCTTTGTTATGGGCGTGCCGAATCGGGTTTAGGTATAAAGCCTTGGCATTAAGTGCTCAGCCTAACTCATCAAAAGTGATTAACACTTTGCAGTGATGCCTTTATTCAGCGTGAAACAGCCCTGACTGAAAAATCACCGTAGCGATTGCTAAATGTTGATCGCTAAACACTTCTTCTCCCCAACAATGTTGCCCACGCTCTTGATAGTACACATGGTAGCTGGCATTCGATGGCGTGGTGACACAGTACCAACCATCAAATGTCTGCTTGCTAAAGTTGACCCAATACTGCGCATCCGCCTGTTTGATCTGCTGAACCAGCGCCGCATCTCGCGCCAGTAAGGCCGCCAGTTCAGCTACGCTGGTGATCTTGTGCTCAGTTTTTAACTGATTGAGTAATGCTTTGAGTGTCATTTTTGAAGGCCTTTTATCCCAGGGCGCAATGTTAGCGAATGGCTGAGGCAATCGAGGATTCGATTAAAGCGTCAAAAACATCGGCTTGGCCTGCGGGGATCAGTTGCCGATGAATTTCGCGGCGCTTCGCTCTGTCAAATAAGCGCTCCGCAATCCAGCCCGTTAAATAGAGTGAGGACAGACAACCTCCCGCAGTAGCAATATTGCCATTGATCACCAGAGCAGAGTCTTCCACCTCCACGCCCATGGCCACTAATGCGGGTTTAGCATCGGGATGCGTCGTTGCCGAGATATTGTCGAGTAAGCCTAACTTGGCAAAGAAGAATGATCCCGCACAGATACTGCCAAGTAATTGCCGTGAGGGATCTAATTTAAGGGCCGACATAAACTCAGGATCAGCAAGTGCGGCAGGGACGCCTTTGTAGCCACTGCTGAATAACACCACGTCAGCATCGGCGACTTGCGCGACATGTCCATCGGTTGCAACCGTCATCCCCAAACTCGACCTGTGGCTAGGTTTGGTGCCTAGCACTTTGACTGTCCAATCTGTTGTTGTGCGGCCGAGAATATCGCGCATTAAAAAGAAATCGATATCGGTAAATTCATCAAATATCACAATCGCAATCTGGTACATCCTTTGTCCTCTTGTTTGTATTCTGGTTAATGTGTTGGTTAACACGTCATGGGCCGCATCTTTAATCCGCAGATCCCTGTCGTTGCAACATAATCACCCATATGTTTGTGACTGCGTTTATTAAGTGTGGGAGAGTAATAAAGTCTCATACTGAGTATTAAAGTATCATATTAAAATGGCAGCGAGCTCATAGGTACGCTGCCATTTCTAAACCCATTATGCCCCAAATTGTGTTTCGCAGTTCAAAAAAGGAATAGGCCAAGTAAAGCTTTGCTTATAGAAAAGTTGATGGTTTGACTTAGAAGTGATGTATCCCATCTTTTTCGTAGTTTGAATTTTTTAATCAAAATCAAAGTCGTGGGGCTTCACCCCACACCCGACCAAGGAGGACTGCTCGTCCTATCCTCCTTGGATGCTCCAAGACGCCCCAACGGAGTTGAAAGCTCCTTGTGCTCATTGACAAATTTGCTATCGCTTCCGAAGGATGCGTCCCTGCACCTGCGAAAGCTAGCTCGCCATCCATGGCGAGACTCACGCAATTTGTCTATTCGCCCCGCGGCAACTCCGAGGGGAGGTGTATTCCTTGGAGTTTTGAGTCGTTAGATAGCGATTCATCAGCAAAAAATAAGCGTAAAAGAATGAGAAAGCTAAAACAATATCAAGTGATTACCCTCTAAACTGTATAAAAAACCGCTACCGCAAAAAAGCAAATTCCTATAGCATCATTCATACCCATTTACACGGATGTGGCAGCGGCCAAGTCCAACAAGCGATTTATGCCCTGCAAACAGCGCAGCGCATAAATACTAAGACGTTAACTTTAAGTTCAGCTCTTACCATAAGGAACATAAGTGGCTATTTTTGATTTATTTTCTTCCAGACAGAAAAAGACCAGAGGAGATGTGCCTGATGTCTATCAATATGACGAAATCCCTCAGAAGCTAAGAGTTCAAATTGTTCATATTATAAAAGCAACAATTGGCACTCGGGTTAATCACAGCCGCTACGGAGGGGAAACCTATTCAGAGGTTGTCTATCGTGAAATTCATGAAATTCTTTGTAAAGAATATGGTGTTTTTTCACTATCTAACAAACAAAGAATAAGCCACTTTGAAGCTGTCTATGATTATTTTTTACAATCAGAAAATTTTGAAGAATGCCTAGATATTATTGAGCTGTCATTTAATTTTATCGAGTTTCATGTAAAGGAAAAGCAGTATAACTTTACTCGCGAAGAGGGAACAACACAGGAAGCAACGGATGCCGTAGAAGAGCTCAATCAAAGATTCAAAGAAGCTGGTGTCGGATACGAATTCCTCTCTGGTGAGATTATAAGAATTGACTCTCAATATATTCATAGTGAGGTTGTTAAGCCAGCACTATCTATTCTGCAGGGAGAGAAATTATTAAAAGGTGCTAGAGATGAATTTCTGTCCGCGCATTCTCACTACCGGAATCAGCGATATAAAGAAGCTCTTGTCGATTGTCTCAAGTCCTTTGAAAGTACAATGAAAGCTATATGCGAGAAACACGGCTGGGAATTTGGGCAAAATGATACAGCAAAGAAATTAATTAACGTTTGCGTTACTAACGAGCTAATTCCAATATATATGCAGGAACAATTTAGCCACTTTCGAGCTTTGCTCGAAAGTGGAGTCCCCACGGTGAGGAATAAAGAAGGTGGGCACGGACAAGGTTCTGAGATAAAAAGCGTTTCAGAAACTATGGTCAGTTACACGTTGCATTTGACTGCTACGAATATTGTATTTCTTGGTGAGTGCGAAAAGAAAGTTAACAAAGCATTGCAGCGGAGCTAAAGTTGGAAGCGGAGCTAAAGTTGGAAGCGGAGCTAAAGTTGGACGGAGCTAAAGTTGGACACCCAGGCTTAATAGCGCGGAAGTAAACCTCCTACTATGCTTTGGTTAAGCATTAGACAAGGAGGTTTGTATGCCGCGCCCTCGCCGAACTCAGATAAGTCTTGAAGACACTCCCTATTATCATTGCTGTAATCGCGTGGTACGACGTGCCTTTTTATGTGGTGATGATGCCTATTCGGGTAAAAACTATGACCATCGCCGCGCTTGGGTTGAGTCATTATTATTTGAACTTGAAGCGGTTTTTGCCATTGATGTGGCCGCGTTTGCGGTGATGTCCAATCATCTGCATCTGGTGCTGCGAGTCGATATCGAGACGGCAAATCGTTGGACCGGATAAAATCTAGCCACCCATTACAAATCGCGTTATTTAGGCTCCTCTACTAGACTCAGTAAAAGTGTTTATGTGGAGGAGTTGCTATGCCGAGGCCTAGAAGAACTCAGATTAGTGTTGAAGACACGCCCTTCTATCACTGTTGTAGTCGCGTTGTTCGGCGTGCATTTTTATGCGGCGATGATACCTATTCGGGTAAAAACTATGACCATCGCCGCGCTTGGGTAGAATCGTTACTGTTTGAACTTGAGGCGGTTTTTGCTATTGATATAGCGGCCTTTGCGGTAATGTCGAATCATTTGCATGTGGTGTTACGGGTGGATATCGACCGTGCTAATCGTTGGACTGATCGCGAAGTGCTTGAGCAGTGGCATAAGCTATTTAAAGGTGATGAATTAACGCAAAAATTCGCTAAAGGTGAGTTGGTTGAACCTCACCAAGTCCTCAGGCTAAAACATGCAATAGCAATTTACCGTAGCCGTTTATGTGATATCAGTTGGTTCATGCGTTGCTTAAACGAACCGATAGCAAGGCAAGCAAATCAAGAAGATAACTGTAGTGGTCGTTTCTGGGAAGGTCGCTTTAAGTCACAGGCTCTACTTGATGAAGCTGCGGTTTTAGCCTGTATGACCTATGTTGATTTGAATCCCATCAGAGCCAAAATGGCTAACACGCCAGAACAATCAGACCATACCAGCATTCAGCTACGCATTCGGGCTGCATTGAAAGGTGAACAGCCCAGCAATCTACTGCCTTTCATTGGCAATGAACGCGATAACCAACCTAATGGAATCGCGTTTACGCTCAAGGATTATCTTGAGTTAGTTGAGGATACAGGGCGGATCATCCGCAACGATAAGCGTGGTGCAATAAGTGGAAATAGCACCAAGTTACTGACTAGATTAAATATATCCCAAGACAATTGGCTTAAACTGACCACCGAGTTTGGCAAGCTATTTCATGGCCCAGTCGGTACGTTGCAAGAACTGACCGATTACTGCGAGCATTTAGAGATGCGACGACGGCACTTTGCTAAATGCTGTCGTTACCTTAACACAGGCTGATTTCAAGCCTGTTTCATTGCTCGTTCCTTCAAAAGCTCCAACACCTCCAACGAGACAATGGGTTGGGCTTGTTTTACTAAAAATATCGTTTTTCAGCCAAATAGGTCAATTTAGTTAGTCACAATCCTTTGTAACCCTACTTCGCTAGCCTTTTAACGGCTAAGTGACTTTTCGTCACTTGAATGCTAACAGAAAGTGCATTATGTTCTTGTTTTATCTTGGGTGGCCTGATTTTTCTTGATTTTTCTATGATTTTTTCTAATCGCCACTGACAGGTATGTCAAAGTGATTTCACCGCCGAATACGCGGCTTAGAAAAAGTCCGACGTGTACGTACAGGCGTCATTCGAGTTCACCGCCGAATACGCCGTAAGTAAGTGTCAATTTTACTTATGGTTTCCCGCTTTCGCGGGGATGACAAAAAGAGGCTGGGAAAGAAGCTAATGCATGGGGATAGGTCGGACTTTATAGGCAAATAGCACTGATGCGTTGGCGACCATCGAAAAAAGGGATTTTTTCGTTGAGCCCCCAAGGATGGGTTTACGGCGTGTCGCCAGAGCATAAGTGCTGTTGCCCTCGTCAGGTTCAATGGATTAAGCAAAACAATAAAAAGCCCAGATTTATATTCTGGGCTTACTTGAATCAAATAAGTTAATGCATCGAACGCTAGGAGCTAAGACGTCATTAATACTTAGGTTTAAAAACGCTTAAAACACCATCTCAGGTACATGGTCTGGCACGATTAATTTGCCAGCAGTTTTGCTGACAATTTCTTCAACGCTGACACCGGGGGCGCGTTCTAACAGATGGAAGGCACCGTCTTTAATTTCGATAAAGGCTAAATCGGTGACAACACGTTTGATGCAGCCGTAGCCTGTGAGCGGTAATTCGCACACGGGTAACAGCTTAGAGTTGCCGTACTTATCGGCGTGCATCATAGTCACGATAATATTTTCCGCACCCGCCACTAAATCCATCGCGCCGCCCATGCCCTTGATGAGCTTGCCTGGGATCATCCATGAGGCGATAGAACCATTTACATCGACCTCAAAGGCGCCGAGTACGGTTAAGTCCACATGGCCGCCACGGATCATCGCAAAGCTTTCGGCGGAGGAGAAAAACGAGGCACCTTTTACCGCGGTAACGGTTTGTTTGCCTGCGTTAATTAAATCCGGATCGATGGTTTCTTCCGTCGGAAACTCACCCATGCCGAGCAGGCCGTTTTCCGATTGCAGCATGACTTCCATACCTTCGGGAATATAGTTAGCCACTAGCGTGGGAATGCCAATACCGAGGTTGACGTAGTAGCCGTCTTGTAATTCTTTGGCAACGCGCTGTGCCAGTTGTTCTCTTGATAATGCCATGATCTTTATCCTTCCTTTATCTAGAGTCGCTATTGGCCTCAATTTTTCGGTCTTTATTTAGGGCTTAGACTCTGTCGCTTTTGCGTTGTTAATCGTTCAGCGTTACTTATTTCGCTGCTTTTACCGTGCGTTGCTCGATACGTTTCTCGAACTTGCCTTGGATGACGCGATCAACATAAATCCCGGGAGTATGGATATGATCAGGATCGAGCTCGCCCGGCTCCACAATAAACTCGGCTTCCACTACCGTGATTTTGCCCGCAGTCGCCATCATAGGGTTAAAGTTGGCGGCGGTTTTGCGAAACACTAAGTTACCCATAGTATCGGCCTTCCAGGCGCGAACGAGGGCAAAATCGGCGGTCAGTGATTCTTCTAACACATAGTGACGGCCTTTAATTTCGCGGGTTTCTTTGCCTTCTGCAACGGGTGTGCCGTAGCCTGTGGCGGTAAAAAATGCTGGAATACCTGCACCGCCCGCGCGGATTTTTTCCGCCAGCGTGCCCTGCGGCGTTAAAATCACATTGAGTTCGCCCGAGAGCATTTGCTGTTCGAAGGTGGCGTTCTCACCTACGTAGGAGGCGATCATGGTCGAAATCTGGCGGTGTTTTAACAATAAGCCCAGACCGAAATCATCCACACCAGCGTTGTTTGAAATGGCGGTTAAGCCCTTAACGCCCATCTTAACCATTTGATTGATTAAGCCTTCAGGAATACCGCACAAGCCAAAACCGCCAACCATAATGGTCATATCATCGGATAAACCTGTTAACGCTTCTTCATAGCTGCTGACGACTTTATTGAGTCCTGCCATTTTGATGTCCTTTAATTTGTTATTCGTGTCCAATCATTTCTAGCATCTAGCATCTAGCATCTAGCATCTAGCATCTAGCACCTAGGCTTTGGCGCCCTGCAAGATTGCATTGGCGACTTTAGAGCCATTAAGACGATTTAATTGTTTGCTGATCCCAAAACCCGCTAATGCCAGTTTTTCTAAATCGATACCCGTCTTCAAGCCGAGCCCGTGGAGCATATAGACCAAGTCTTCGCTCGCCAGATTGCCAGACGCACCTTTGGCGTAGGGGCAACCGCCAAGGCCCGCCACTGAGGCATCAAAGCTGCGCACGCCTAAATCGAGGCAGGCGGTAATATTGGCTAATGCTTGGCCATAGGTGTCGTGGAAGTGCAGAGCGAGCTTTTCAACCGGCACTCGCTCCATCACGGCTTGCAGCATTTTACGGGCTTTTAACGGCGTGCCTACACCGATAGTGTCACCGAGCGAAATTTCGTAACAGCCCATTTTGTAAAGGATTTCAGACACTCTTGCCACTTCACTCGCCGCGATTTCCCCTTCATAGGGGCAACCTAAAACGCAGGACACATAGCCACGTACTGGGATATTGGCAGCTTTTGCCATGTCCATCAACGGGATAAAGCGTTCAATCGACTCTTCAATCGAACAGTTGATATTGCGTTGGCTAAAGCTTTGCGACGCCGCACCAAAGATAGCAACTTCGGAAGCTTTTGCATCCAGCGCCAGCTCTAAGCCTTTGACATTAGGCGTGAGGGCGCTGTAAACCACGCCCGCTTGACGGCGAATTTGGCGCAATACTTCGCCGCTATCGGCCATTTGTGGCACCCATTTGGGGGACACAAAACTGCCTGCTTCAATTCGCTTCACGCCTGCATTGGCAAGGGCTTCAATCAAGGCGACTTTGGCCTGTGTCGGGACGGCTGCTTCATTCTGCAATCCATCACGGGGCCCCATCTCGAATAAGCTGACGCTATCCGAGGTGGCGCTTAACGAGGTCGCGCTTAAGTTCGAAAGATCCTGCGCTGACATCTTAGGCTTCCTCGCTCTGGGCTTTGGGCTCAACATGGAGCAGCACGGCGCCATCACTCACAAGCTCACCTGCCTTAAAGTAGAACTCGGTAACGATACCGTCGAAGGGGGCTTCAATGGTGTATTCCATCTTCATCGCTTCCATCACCAGTAGCCCTTGTCCCGCCTTAACCTCTGCACCAACATCGACCAAGTGAGTCACGACAGTGCCGTTCATCGGTGCCTTGAGCTTATCTTCATTGCTCGATTCTGCCTCAACCACTTGGGTTTTAACCGCCCTGAAGTGATAACTGCCTGATGGTAAAAACAGCGTAAAATCATCGCCCTGAGCGCTGACAGGCACTTTACTCTTATGGCCGTTGATTTCGGCTAACAGTAAATCCTGCTTAAGCTCACCACTTAGGGATTTACTCACTTGGCCATCGGCTGCGGATTGGGATAATTGATGCTGTGACGATCGATTATGTGATAGTTGATAGTGATCGCCAAAGTCTAACAATACCAATTGTTGTAACTCGTGGGCATCGTCGAGCAGAGCAATAGAATGCTGGCTGACACTGTTGAGTCTAAAGCCACTGACTTGGCCCCAAGGCGAGTCTGGATCGGCGCTATTAATCGCCTGTGCCTTGGCGGCTTCTTTACGGGCAAGCACTTGATACAGCGCGGCAAAGGCAAGCGCAGTGTCGGCTTCGCTCGAAGCACTGCCAATCAGCGCATCGCCGTAACGGTTGATAAAGTCGGTGCTAAAGTCGGCCTTGGCAAAGGCGGGATGCTCGGCAATATTGGCCAAAAATTCAATATTGTGTTTAAGCCCACTGATTTGATAGGACTCGAGGGCATGCACTAGGCGTTGCAGCGCACGTGGACGCGACTCATCCCACACAATCAGTTTGGCGATCATCGGATCATAAAAGTTACTGATCACATCGTTTTCACGGATGCCGGAATCAATACGCACGTATTTGCTTTGCTCGGGCTCGCGCAGGAAATTGAGCTTACCGCTGGCGGGTAAAAACTCATTTTGCGGATCTTCGGCATAAATACGTACCTCAAAGGCGTGGCCGTGGATACGCACTTCGTCCTGTTTGAGCGGTAAAGGCTGACCACTGGCGACCATCAACTGCCATTTGACTAAGTCTTGGCCAGTCACCATTTCGGTCACTGGGTGTTCTACCTGCAGACGAGTATTCATCTCCATAAAGTAGAAGCTATTGTCGGTATCTAACAGGAATTCAATGGTTCCCGCGCCAACATAATCGATAGCCTTGGCGGCGGCTACGGCAGCTTCACCCATTTGGGCGCGCAGCTCATCACTTAAACCTGGGGCTGGCGCTTCTTCGACCACTTTTTGATGGCGGCGTTGAATCGAGCAGTCGCGATCCGATAAGTAAATTGCATTGCCAAAGGTATCGGCAAACACTTGGACTTCGACATGGCGAGGCTGGCGTAAATAACGCTCCATCAATAACTTATCGTTACCGAAGGAGGAGGCCGCTTCACGGCGCGCAGAGTTGATGGCGTCCATGATTTCGCCTTCATGCTCAACGATACGCATACCTTTGCCACCGCCACCGTAGGCGGCTTTAATCAGCATCGGGAAACCGATTTTTAAGGCTTCGGCCTTGAGGGTGGCATCGGTTTGATCGTCACCATGGTAACCTGGCACTAAAGGCACTTGCGCCGCCGTCATAATGGCTTTGGCCGCGCTCTTGCTGCCCATGGCATCGATGGCATCGCTGCCCGGGCCAACAAACACGATTCCGGCCGCCTCACACTTGCGGGCAAAGTCGGCGTTTTCCGATAAGAAGCCATAACCTGGGTGAATGGCTTGCGCCTGAGCTTTTTTGGCGATTGCAATAATCAAGTCGCCCTTGAGGTAAGAATCTGCTGGGGCGCTGCCACCTAAGTAAAACGATTCGTCAGCCATGGCAACATGGCGCGCGTTTTTATCGGCATCGGAATATAAAGCAACGGTGCGAACGCCCATGGCCTGCGCGGTTTTGATAATGCGGCAGGCAATTTCACCACGGTTAGCAATTAAAAGCTTAGTGAACATGCTGTTAGTCAACATCTGCTTGGTCAACATTAAAGGACTCCTTGAGTATCTGTTGGCGTGTGCCAGTTCGGCTGACGTTTCTCAAAAAAGGCGTTTAAGCCCTCTTGGCCTTCATCAGATACCCGAATGCGGGCGATGCGCTCGCTGGTGTAATCAATTGTATCTTGGTCTATTACGCCGTCTTCGAGGCGAGTGAGTAGGGTCTTCACCCACGCCATTCCCTGCGGACTGTTGGCGAGCAGCGCGGTGATAATCGGCTGCGCTGCGGCCTCAAGATCGTCGTTTATCTCATGGATAACATTGAGTTTGAGCGCCGTTTGCGCATCAAAACGCTCTGCGGTCAGCATATAGCGGCGTGAGGCGCGATTGCCCATTGCGCGGGCAACGTAGGGACTAATCACCGCGGGGATCAGCCCGAGTTTGACTTCGCTTAAGCAGAAGCTGGCGCGCTCGGTGGCGATGGCAATATCACTGGCGCAGATTAACCCAAGCGCGCCGCCAAAGGCTGCCCCTTGGACTAAGGCGATAGTGGGTTTTGGAAAGGTATCTAGATCCTGCATCAGCTTGGCCAGCGCCTTGGCGTCATTGAGGTTTTGATCAAAATCCATCTTGGCTTGTTTGCGCATCCAGTTTAAGTCGGCGCCAGCGCTGAAGTTTTTGCCATTGGCTTTTAATAGCAGCAGTTTGCAGTCTTGGCGCTCGGCAAAATAACCGAGGACGGCGATCATCTCGCTTATCATCACCTCATCGAAGGCGTTGTGCACTTCGGCTCTGTTAAGGATTAACTCGCCCACGCCGTTATCCAGCGCGTAGCTTACATGTTGCAAATGGCCTAAGGCGTGCTGCAAATGACCTAAGGATTGAGTGCTAGTGTTCTGGTGTTGTGTGTCAGTCATTGTTATTCCCTCTATATGAGTGATACGTAAGGCATCGCAAGATGCGTTACATACGGAAGACGCCGAAGCGGGTGTCTTCGATAGGGGCATTTAATGCGGCTGACAGGGCAAGGCCTACCACATCACGGGTTTGCGCTGGGTCGATAATGCCGTCATCCCACAGGCGGGCGCTGGCATGGTAGGGATGACCCTCTTTATCGTACTGGGCAATAATCGGTGCCTTGAAGGCTTTTTCATCCTCAGCAGACCATTCTTCGCCTTTACGGGCTAAACCGTCACGGCGCACTGTCGCTAATACGCCAGCGGCTTGCTCGCCACCCATTACAGATATGCGCGCATTGGGCCACATCCACATCATGGTCGGCTCGAAGGCGCGGCCACACATACCGTAGTTACCCGCGCCGTAGCTGCCACCGATAATCACAGTGAATTTAGGCACATTGGCGCAGGAGACTGCGGTCACCATCTTGGCGCCGTGCTTAGCGATGCCTTCGTGCTCGTACTTTTTACCCACCATAAAGCCGGTGATATTTTGCAGGAACAATAGTGGGATCTTACGTTGGCAGCACAGCTCGATAAAGTGTGCGCCTTTTTGCGCCGATTCTGAGAATAAAATGCCGTTGTTGGCCACAATCCCTACGGGATAGCCGTGAATGCGGGCAAAACCACACACCAAGGTCGCGCCATAGTTGGCTTTAAACTCATCGAAATCAGAGTCGTCGACGATGCGAGCGATAACTTCTTTGACATCAAAGGGCTTTTTCAAGTCGGTGCCGACAATGCCGTAGAGTTCGCTAATGTCGAATTTTGGCGGTTTTACCGGACTTAAGCGTAATGTGATTTCTTTTTGATGATTAAGGCGTGATACCGCGCGGCGCGCAAGCTCTAAGGCATGCTCATCGTTTTGGGCTAAGTGATCGGCCACGCCCGAAATTTTGGTGTGTACGTCGGCGCCGCCAAGTTCTTCGGCGCTGACTTCTTCCCCGGTTGCGGCTTTGACTAACGGTGGGCCGGCTAAGAAGATAGTGCCTTGATCTTTTACGATAATAGATTCATCCGCCATCGCAGGCACATAGGCGCCGCCTGCGGTACACAGACCCATCACCACTGCAATTTGCGGAATGCCCTTGGCCGACATTTGTGCTTGGTTGTAGAAAATCCGGCCGAAATGATCGCGGTCTGGAAAGACTTCGTCCTGACGGGGCAAGTTAGCGCCGCCGGAGTCGACTAAATAGATACAGGGCAAATGGCAGCGGCTGGCAATCTCTTGGGCGCGGATGTGTTTTTTAACGGTAATTGGGTAGTAAGTGCCGCCTTTGACCGTGGCATCGTTAGCAATAATCATGCACTCGACGCCACTCACGCGGCCAATGCCTGCAATGATGCCAGCGGCGGGCACTTCTTCGTCATAGACTTCAAATGCCGCAAATTGCGACAATTCTAAAAAGGGCGAACCTGCGTCGAGGAGTTTCTCAACCCGTTGACGGGGCAGGCGTTTACCGCGGGATAAATGACGTTCCAGCGCCACAGGGCCGCCACCGAGTTCGATTTTGGCGAGTTTGGTTTTGAGATCGGCCACTAGGGCGGCCATATCGTCGGATTTGGCTTTAAATTCATCGCTACGGGCGTTGATACGACTGCTTAATTGCGTCACGTTGATTGTCCTTATAAAGCGGTAACTCAGTATCCGTTGGCTTAGTTGGGCGACTTAGGGATTTGATTAAGTCGATTAACGCGCATGCCGTTCACGCTAAGTTCGCCCTAGACTGCTTATTTCGATTCGTTATAGAGTTCGCGGCCAATCAGCATTCGGCGAATTTCTGAGGTGCCAGCCCCAATCTCATAGAGTTTGGCATCGCGCAGTAAGCGGCCGGTGGCGTATTCGTTAACGTAGCCGTTACCGCCGAGCAATTGAATGGCATCCAGTGCCATTTTGGTGGCAAGTTCCGCGCTGTAAAGAATGGCGCCCGCGGCGTCTTTGCGGGTGGTTTCACCGCGATCGCAGGATTTCGCCACACTGTAGACATAGGCTTTAGCGGCGTTCATACCTGTGTACATATCGGCTAATTTGCCTTGTACTAATTGGAATTCACCGATGGATTTACCAAATTGCTCACGTTCGTGGATATAAGGCACGACGATATCCATACAGGCATTCATAATCCCCAGCGGGCCGCCTGAGAGCACAACGCGCTCGTAATCTAAGCCACTCATCAGCACTTTGACGCCATTGTTTAAGCCACCAAGAATGTTTTCCTCTGGCACTTCGACATCTTCAAACACCAGTTCACAGGTGTTTGAACCGCGCATGCCTAATTTGTCGAGTTTTTGCGCTTGGCTGAAACCTTTAAAACCGCGCTCAACGATAAAGGCGGTGATGCCGTGGGCACCTTTGGTTAAGTCGGTTTTGGCATAAATTACATAGGTATTAGCATCGGGACCGTTGGTGATCCACATTTTGTTGCCATTGAGGATATAACGGTCGCCTTCTTTACGGGCGTGCAGCTTCATTGAGACCACATCGGAACCCGCATTAGGTTCACTCATTGCCAGTGCGCCGATATGCTCACCGCTCACCAGCTTGGGCAAGTATTTGGCTTTTTGTGCAGCATTACCGTTACGGTTTATTTGGTTCACACACAGATTAGAGTGAGCGCCATAACTTAAACCGATAGAGGCTGAAGCGCGGGAAATTTCTTCCATTGCGACAACATGGGCGAGGTAGCCCATGTTTGCGCCGCCGTATTCCTCAGGCACAGTGACACCTAAAAGCCCCATTCCACCCAGCACGGGCCAAATTTCGTTAGGGAAGGCGTTGTCGTGGTCGACTTTGGCGGCAATGGGGGCGATTTCGTGTTGAGCAAAATCGTGCACCGCATCGCGCAGCATATCGACATCTTCGCCTAGGCCAAAATTAAGACTGGTGTAGAGTGAGTTCATTGCTTGTGTCCTTTCTGATGTTCTAATTTATATTTTTATGATTATTAGGTGCTTGAGTCTTTAAATCTGTCTTGCTTTGCGTGATGCATCCCTATCACGCTGTCGTGCTAACTGAGGTGTTCGTTAATGCTATGCTCGCCTGTCTTATGCTTTGACTTTGCTTTCTTCTAGGGCGAGGCGGCATTGCTGCTCGGCTGAATTTAGCTCCATCAGGACCACTTTAATATCGTCCATTTGCTGCTGTAGCGCGGATTTCTTTTCTTCCACCAGGGCAAGCATGGTATTGAGCTGAGTGGTGCTGCTCTTGTCGGCATCGTAAAGCTCGAACAGACGTCGGGTTTCCGCAAGGGAGAACCCAAGGCGCTTGCCGCGCAGGATTAACTTGAGTCGCACCCTGTCTTTTAGACTGTAAATGCGGGTTTGGCCGCGACGTTTGGGCTTAAGTAAACCTTGGTCTTCGTAAAAACGAATGCTTCGGGTCGTGATATCAAACTCTTTGGAGAGATCACTGATCGAATAAGTCGTTTGTGGCGTGTTAGTTGCGCTCATTCAGGCACCTTAGTTAAGCATTTTTAAGCAAGATATATGAAGTTTACGTAAAGGTAAAGATTGCGGCGTGGTTAGTCTGGTATTTTTGTCAATTCTTGTTGCCACCTTGAATAATGAACTTTGGTTAACTTTTTGATAAAAATGATTTTAATTAGATTTCATACAAGCGTTTTTTTAGAGGGTGTACCCGTGTTGTCCATATGGCGACACGGGTGAAGGGCGTTTATCAAGGGGATGAACCAAGACATATTTGAAAGTGTTTAGTCCAGCGTATTAAGCAAGCCGTCGTCTGCTAACACACCTTCATAGGTTGGGCGGTTTAATGCCTCGATAAGTACGGGGTCGCGTGTATATACATCATTGTAAAACTTGATTTTTCCATTTTTGATCGTTGCCGTCCAATACATGATCAAAATATCTAAGGGTTCATCTAAAAACAGGTTTTCTGTTTTTCCCTCTGCAAGTTTGTTATTGAGTGTTTCGCTCGACCAATTAGCATTAGCACTCAGGAGTTTATCGGCGAGCACTAAAGGATCTTTCACCCGAATACAGCCGTGGCTAAAGGCTCTGTCTGTTTTATCAAATAGATTTTTAGACGGAGTATCATGCAGATAAATCGAATATTGGTTTGGGAAGATAAATTTTACTAAACCAAGTGAGTTATCTGCTCCTGGCTCTTGCACAAACCAGTAGGGGAAGTTTTTGCGTGTCATACTGTGCCAATCTATACCGCTGGCATCGACGGGCGTGCCTGAGCTTTCAACCACTTTAAAGTGCTTTTTGTGCAGATAATCGGGATCTTTGCGCTGATGATTAATGATTTCGGTGGAGATGCTATTTGGTACCGTCCAAGTAGGATTCACGACTACATATTTTAATTTTGATTTAAACAGCGGCGTTTTTGAGTCAATTTTACCGATGATAATGTCGGTTCTCCAGCTTAAGTTATTGTCTTTAAAAAGTAATAGTTCATAGCCTGCCAAATTGACGATTAGGTAGTTTGCGGATAAGTTGGCTGATAACCAGCGGGCGCGCTCAAGGTTGATACGGATCTGTTCAACGCGTTGTGCATAGGGAACATTCAATGCGGCCATAGTGCCTGCACCGATCACTCCATCCGCCTTAAGACTATGATCAGCTTGAAATTGACGTATCGCGGCTTCAAGGATGTTGTCGTAGAGTAAGGGAGCATTTGCCACGAGTGTGGCATCTTGCACCGTTGCGTTAGCGTCAAGATAACCCTGTTCTTTCAGCCTTGCTGCTATCCCTTTTATTGATGGTGACGTAGTACCGGGTTTGATAACTTCCGTATAGGGAATAGTGGTAAAAGGATAGCGGGCGGCCAAGTCTTTATAATGGGCAAGATACTGTTTTAGCTGATGATAAGGGGTAATCTTAGGCGCCAATCCATTAATCGCCTCGGCAACCGTATGTGCTTTAATATGCTCTTCAAGCTGTTTTAATGTGGTATCAAAATCCAGATGGGCTTCATCATAGTTCCAGGTTTTGCCGAGCATACTGGGATTGACTTTGCCATTAAGTAAATGAATGGCATAGGTAATTATGCCATCGCTTAGGAGCACTTCAAATATACTGCTTTTGTATTCATCCTGCCAATTCGATGCACTGAGTTGTTGGTAAAGTTCGACCAACTTGGGATAGTGGTAATCTTCCTTTGCAAGCCCCTCCTCATCGGCTCTTTTAATCACATCAAGCATAGTGCCCGCATAGTCTTTATCTTCCCAGAGTGCTTGATAATGGCGAACTTGATAGACCCGTGAGAGTAACTTAGCACTGATAATTTGAGTGTTATCGACTTTAGCCCGTTCACCGAGCGACAGGGGTTCGAGTAACGCTTCGAGTTGTGGCGTCGAGGCCCAGCAGGCAGTACTTACGGGGCTTAATAACAGTAATAAGCCGAGAGTAAAATGATGGATGCGTCGCATAATGAGTATTTCTTTCCGAGAAAAAACCATTAAAACATAAGATTATGTGGAAATTTTCAGCACAGCAAGCGCCAAGCTGGATTTATTATTTACAACGCTTTATCCCTTAGTCTAATGGGGGAATAACGCGTCGCAGGTCATAATCAATTCGAGAAGGAAGGGGAGAGTTTCACCTGTGGTAACACAGGAGAGTGTCATGATGGGAGGCCTTATGACAGATGTTGGAAAACAATTACATCAAACATCTATTGCGAATAAACAAGCATTTTGGCAACAAGCAGCCAAAGCCTTAGAGTGGGTTACGCCAAGCAAACAAATATTAGATGAAAGCGAGGCACCGTTTTATCACTGGTTTAGCGATGGTGAGCTAAACACGTGTTATAACGCGATAGACCGACACGTGCTCGCTGGCCGCGGCGAGCAGATTGCGATTCATTACGTTAGCCCAGTAACGGAAACCGAGTACAGTATTACCTATCACGAGTTGCTGGCGCAGGTGGCTAGGCTTGCGGGTTATCTACATGCGATGGGCGTGACAAAGGGGGATCGTGTCATCATTTACATGCCTATGGTGCCCGAAACAGCCTATGCCATGCTTGCTTGCGCGCGCATTGGAGCAATTCATTCGGTCGTATTTGGTGGTTTTGCCGCCAATGAACTGGCGACTCGTATCAACGATGCCAAGCCAAAGCTGGTGATGTCTGCATCCTGTGGGATCGAACCTTCGGGTGTTGTGCCCTATAAACCCTTATTAGACAAAGCGCTTAATGAAGCCGTGCACAAAGTTGAGCATTGCTTGATTTTAAACCGCCCTCAATATGAGGCGCAGATGCAAGCAGGCCGAGATGCCGATTGGCAAACGGCACTAAAGGGATGTGAAAGCGTTGATTGCGTCACGGTAAACGCAACTGATCCTTTATATGTGCTCTATACCTCTGGGACCACGGGCCAACCTAAAGGGGTAGTGCGTGACAACGGTGGTCATGCAGTGGCATTGGCTTGGTCAATGGCCAATATTTACGATATCCATCAAGGTGATGTGTTTTGGGCTGCATCGGATGTGGGTTGGGTCGTGGGCCATTCCTATATTGTTTATGGTCCGTTACTTGCGGGCGCGACCACGCTGCTATATGAAGGTAAACCCGTAGGCACGCCGGATCCCGGTGCTTTTTGGAGCACGATTGCTAAGTATCAAGTTAAAAGCTTTTTCACCGCACCTACGGCAATTCGCGCCATTAAGCGTGAAGATCCCGATGGCGAATATCTTCAAGGAGTGGATTTAACTTGCTTGAAAAATATGTTTCTTGCAGGTGAACGCTGCGATCCCGACACCTTGCATTGGGCTGAGGACAAGTTACATAAACCGGTGATCGACCATTGGTGGCAAACTGAAACAGGTTGGCCTGTTGCGGCAAATCTAATGGGTGTAGCACCGATTGCGGTTAAAGCCGGCTCACCGGGGCGACCCGTTCCGGGTTACCAAGTTGATGTGGTCGATGAGATGGGGGCTAAAGTGGCGCCGAATTTGTCAGGCAATGTGGTGATAAAATTACCACTGCCACCTGGGACACTCACTACGCTTTGGCAAAACAATAAACGCTATCAAGACAGTTACTTATCTATGTATCCCGGCTACTACCTCACAGGTGATGCGGGTTATATGGATGAAGAGGGTTATCTCTACATTATGAGCCGTATTGATGACATCATTAACGTAGCGGGCCATCGTCTCTCTACAGGGCGGTTTGAAGAGGTGCTGTGCCAGCATCCCGATGTGGCAGAAGCCGCTGTCATTGGTGTTGATGACAAATTAAAGGGCCAAGTGCCATTAGGCTTAGTGGTACTTAAAAAGGGCGTGACTATTACGGATGAGGAGCTGCATAAGCAGTTAATTGCCCTCGTTCGCCAAGAAATTGGTCCCGTTGCGTCCTTTAGGTTGGTGAGCGCGATTCAAAAGCTGCCGAAAACTCGCTCAGGTAAAATTTTGCGGGGGACAATGCGTAAAATTGCTGATAATCAACATTATACTGCACCTGCCACCATTGAAGATCCGCAGACGCTCGATTTAGTGCGTACTACTTTAACTCGTATGGGCTATGCCGATGCATTAGTGGGGTAGGGGGAGCGGCTCAAGTTAACGGCTTAGAAAGTTAAGATCGTGAAGTAAAAGAGAAAGCGATAGTCTTTTTAGATTGTCGCCTTCTTATTTAACCTGAGCTCAGGATAAGTAGGGCCGCTGAATAGGCATCTTTTCGGGCCTCTCTGCGTTGCTCTGTCTAACCATAGCTCGCTATGGCATACGACAGAGCGCCTTGATATGCGCAAAAATCTGCGTATTCAGTCAGGGAAAAGATTTTTCTTTTCAAAATAATCATTTATAGCATTGATTTGGTTTGTTAAATTGAGATTTTTTCGACACTCGTTACCCCGAGTTCAGGTTATTTAGATTTAGACGAATGCGTAGAGCACTTGCCCTTATTCGTCACTTTTTGTTAGTCTAGCCAGCATTCTTAATAGGGCCTTGCATCGACAGGGCACTATTAAGGCGCCGGATCTTAAGTGGCACTGCGGACATTCATTATCCTTGTCGCTTTCGACCCAAAAACATTTCATAACGGCTTAGGGACGACCCTAAATACGCCGATATCAATTTGGGGACGACCCCGTATGGGAGTTCTCTATGAGCTGGTTGCTATTAATACTTGCTGGACTGTTCGAAATTGGTTGGGCCATTGGGCTTAAATACACCGACGGCTTTACTCGCTTATGGCCGAGTGTGTTCACCGTGCTTTCTATGGCTTTGAGTGTGTTGCTGCTTGGCCTTGCCGTTAAACAATTACCTATTGGAACGGCTTATGGGGTTTGGGTTGGCATAGGTGCAATGGGCACCGCAATTGCGGGCATTATTCTCTTAGGCGAGGGCGTAAGCTTGCTGAAAATTGCAAGCTTAATTTTAATATTGCTTGGTGTGTTGGGGTTAAAGCTGGCTCACTAACATAGGCATTAACATTGCCTTCACATCACACCTAGCTTGAGATGGATGTATACGATGGGAACGAGACTTGGTCATATTTAGGATTTTTCCCTGATAAAACAAAGTGTCCTCTAAATCAATCGAAATTGCCAATCGTATGCATCGTCTATTCTCTCTGGTAATTAAGTTACAAAGCCCGATATAATTACACCTCCAAATTGGTTATTTCTAACCTCTGTGACCCGTGGGAATTATATAATGCAAAACCACAGCAATCTTAATGACATTGGCGTGATTGGACTTGGTGTGATGGGTAAAAACCTCGCGCTAAACATCGCCGACAATCAATATCGCGTCAGTGTCTTCGATCTCGATCCTGTTAAAGTCAACGGGGTTTTACAACAAGAAAAACAAGAGCGTGTAGGACAGGAACTACGTATAACAGGCTGTGCTAATCTTTCAGAAATGTTAGCCAGCCTCACTAAACCTCGTATTCTGGTACTCTCTGTCCCCGCAGGTGCGCCTGTGGATGGGGTATGTGCTGCTTTAATTTCTGCCGGTATCGAAGCTGACGATATCGTTATCGATACGGGTAATAGTCTTTGGACAGACACCGTTGAGCGTGAACAACATTACCAAGGACAGTTTATTTTCTTCAGCTCAGCCGTTTCGGGTGGTGAAGTGGGGGCACGTTTTGGCCCTTCGTTAATGCCAAGTGGCGATCTTGGCGCTTGGCAACATGTGGCACCGATTTGGAAGGCTATCGCCGCTAAGGTCAACCCTCAAACTGGGTTGCCGATTGAGCGTTTTGAACCGGGTAATCCAGTAACAGAAGGCGAGCCTTGCACCACTTATATTGGCCCTGCTGGTGCTGGGCACTATGTGAAGATGGTGCATAACGGCATTGAATATGCCGATATGCAGCTGATTTGCGAAGCTTATCAATTATTGCATGATGGCCTTGGCATGAGTGCCGCTGAAGTGGGCGAGGTGTTTGAACGCTGGAATCAGGGCAGTTTAAACAGTTATCTCATGGGCATTAGTGCAGAGGTATTAAAGCAAGCAGATCCATTAACAGGCAAACCGTTAGTTGAGATGATCCTCGATAAAGCGGGACAGAAGGGTACGGGCCTTTGGACTGCTGTGAGCAGTCTGCAAATTGGTTGTCCGGCTCCCACCATTGCCGAAGCCGTTTATGCTCGCGCGGTAAGCACCCAAAAATCCCTACGTGTTGAGCTTAGTAAAAAGCTCGCTGGCCCTCTATCTCCAGCGATGGATGAAAACCAAAAAGCCAACTTAATCGATGCCCTAGAGAGTGCCCTTTATTGCGCTAAAGTCTGTTGCTACGCCCAAGGTTTCCAACTGATGGCGATGACGGCTCTGGAGCAAAAATGGCAGCTCGATTTTGCTGAGATCGCGAAAATCTGGCGTGCGGGTTGTATTATTCGTGCCACCTTCTTGCAATCGATAACCCAGGCTTATCAAGCTGATGCGAACTTAAGTTGTTTATTGATGGCCGATACTTTTGCCAGCACTTTATCGGAAAAACAAACCGAGTGGCGCATTGCAGTGGCTGCGGCGATTATGCAAGGGATCCCAGTGCCTTGTATTAGTTCGGCGCTCGCTTATTACGACAGTTATCGCAGTGAGACCCTGCCTGCCAATTTACTTCAAGGGCAACGTGACTTTTTTGGCGCGCATACCTTTGAACGCTTAGATAAGCCTGCAGGTGAGAAATATCATCTAGATTGGAGCGCACAAGAAAGGGTTTTAATTAAACTCTAATTTCAATCTTAGTATTCGGCTTCAACTCAAAAGGCTCCAATATGTGATTGGAGCCTTTTTGCTTAGGTCTTGCTGGCGGATTTGAAGACTAGACTGTTCCATGCCCAATTTTTATAACAAAAACTGAGTTATCCAGACCAACAATATTATTGGTGAGACACTTAACGGTAAATTATTTGATTAGAGATGATATTGCCGATGGTTATCAATTCAATTGGGGGCATTGTTAAGTCAACTACGCTTTGGGATTATTTAATTCCCCCCCATTTATAGCTCAAGTTATAGTATTATGTTGCTGCGTATTAGGACAAATTGAGTACAAATATGTATTACTGGAATCGTGATAATTTTGAAGGATTAAAGGCTGTCGGCGATAAATATTCAGCGCTTGAAGGGTATGAACTTTTTGGAAAATATTGTCTTCAAAAAGAGCAAGGACTTAAAAAACAAGCGAATGCGACGTTAAACGAATTTGTCACTCGCTGTAAAAATCAATCCTTGGCGGAGCAAAGGATGATTGCGGTTGAGTTGTTATCCTTAGGCTATTGGAATCGCGAAATCCACCAGTTGTTGGCTTACCCTGTTATCGCATTTCTAAAAGAGCTTTTAGCACAGTGGGTTGTAGAGGAACCCAATCATTCAATACCCCACAGATGGTTGGGATACATTAATGAAGATATCACGTCCTATGAAAAGGCTCTTGAACTCGATCCTACTGACGAAATTAGCCTCACTCAAGTGGTGATATCGTATTTAAAAAGTGTGGATTTTCAAGCCCATCATTTATCAGAATCGATTTTACTGGGCGACATGATTTGTACTGGTCAACCCAAACTGGACACTTTTACTTGAGAATTCTCAAACTCTACAGGTGACAGATCGTTATTAGCAGAATGAAGTCGCTCCAAGTTGTAATATTTGATGTAAGCCGTCACATCTTGCTTCATAAACTCCCTTGTTGGTTGAGCAACTTTAAAAATCCAATCGTGTTTCAAGCTACCAAAGAATCGCTCAACAACGGCATTATCCCAACACGCACCCACATCACCCATGCTGGCTCGGATACCATAGCTCGATAGCAGCCTACCGAATTGTTTACTGGTATATTGCGAGCCTCGGTCACTGTGAAATACCAGCCCTCGCGCTGGTTGTCGCAGGTTGTAGGCTTTTATTAATGCCTTGGATATCAAATCTGTGGTCATGCGTTTGTCTATGCGCCATCCCACAATCCGGCGTGAATATAAATCCATCACCACAGCTAAGTACATCCAGCCTTCACCCGTCTTTAAATAGGTCACGTCACCCGCCCAGACCTGATTAGCCGATACTGGATTAAAGTTCATGTTTAACAGGTTATCAGCCACTGCATCTGAGTGTTTTCGCTGTGTCGTCACCTTGTAAGCACATCGCTGGGTTGCTTTGAGTCGAAGGCGGTGCATAATTTTACGAACGAGATAGCGACCAACCTGGTAGCCTTCCTTGCGCAATTTCTTCACCATTTCACGATTCCCTAAGCTGCCTCGACTTTGCTTAAATAGCTGTCGAACAAGGCGATAAAGCTTCAGTGTTTCAACGCTTATCACGTTTGCAGGGCGTTTATGCCAATCGTAATAGCCTGACTTACTGACACTCATTACTCGACATAACAGTGTTATGGGAAACAGGTGAGATTGCAGTTTGATGAAACGAAATCTTACTTCATTTCTCTCGCAAAGAAGGCGCTTGCCTTTTTTAGAATTTCTTTCTCCATGCGTAATTCTTTGTTTTCTCTACGCAATCGCTTCAACTCATCACGCTCAGACTCTTCTAAGGTGATGCCTTGTTGCAGGGCTTCGTGTTTTTCCTTCCAGTTGTAAAGCAGGCTCGTGCTAACTCCAAGAGACTTTGCCGCATCGGCAACGCTATAACCTTGCTCCAGCACCATCAAGACGGCTTCATCTTTAAATGCCTGCGGATAACTCTTATGTGATTTTTTCAGACTCATATAGACCTCTTAATTTATTGACCATACTGTCTCAAAATTAAGTGTCCGATGGGATTAGACCAGAACAATTCGCGCTAAAAACCTGTTGTCATCAGCGCAATTATTGATAAATCAATTGCAAACTGAAGACATAAAATCAAAGCTGCAAAAATCGCTGGATTATTATCAGTGCTTGTTGAATTGCTGGGAGGAGTATTCGTCTTTAGGTGTGGTAGATCCATTTCCAGATTGGTGCGCAGCCAAAGGTGAGCAGTTTGATTTTTGGTCAGTCATTTATTATCAGCGATGAGTTAATGGCTTCGTCGGATAGGAATGACTGAACTGCATGTGGGACCTGTTGTGTAACTGCCCCAGCATAAAACAAAGCTTGGCGTTTACAGAATAGGCATGATGAAAACAGAAATCAGAGAATCACTTGCATCCATTCAAGTACTCCTTGGGGCTGAACTTTGGGCTTCCATCATCGCGTACAGCCTTCAAAAATGCGTGGGGGATTAATTAACCAATGCACATATACAGATTGTGTTATACCAAAAGAGATTAATTATCAGCTTTGCTTAGTTGCTAATTGAACTAAGTTTTCCCACAATGCTTGGGCGACAGGGCCTAAGGGTGATTGGGGGCGTCGCATCACATAGTAATCGAGTTGGATCAGGTTTTGTCTTTCCTTTAGTTCAAGGGGGTGTAAGCTTCCGTTGGCGAGTGCTTCTTCAACCATATAATAAGGCAGTTTTCCCCACCCCATACCGCTCTGAATAAGCATTTTCTTTGTATAAAAATCATTTACATACCAACGGCGTTGTCCCGCTTGGACCCCAAATTCAATATTGGCGGTGCCAGTGCCTGTATCTTGAATCACAATTTGGTACTCGTTCACCAATTCTTTTACATGGCTTAGGCTGGGATAACGGCTCAGTAAACGGGGTGAAGCGACATCCAGTAGACTGCCCGAGAATAAAAAACCAAGCTCAAAATGATTTGAGCGCATCGATTCAATGCCGCCAGCGGAAATCGCAATATCGGCTTTACCTTGATTTAAGGCTTCGAGTGCCCCTGTTAAATACTCTTGTTTAAGAATGATTTGTGTATGGGGAAACTCAAGTTGTGTCCGCTCCAACATCGGCAAAATGCGGGCAAGATTAAAAGAGGCCTCGAAGGCTAAGGTGATGCTAGCTTCATTGCCTATGGCGAGATGTTTTGCGACTTGGCGCATCTCTTGGGCTTCATTGAGTACGCGTTGGGCGTATTGCAGTAACTTTCGTCCTTCTTGGGTCAGCGCTAACCGATAACCTTGGCGGTCAAAAAGAACTACATCTAATTGAGACTCAAGCTGTTTAATGCTTTGGCTGATGGCGGGCTGTGTTTTATGTAATTTGTCACTGGCCGCTTTGAGTGAGCCAGCGAGGGCGACAGTATTAAACATTAACAGTTGTTCTAAAGTCACGACAATGCCCTCCAACAAGTAAAGAAATATTTTAAGAGATATTAGATTTTATTCCATATTTATTTATTTTTTGTGGACGCATAATTCCGTCATATGACAGTAGTGGGCTTGATGTAAGTGCACTACTAGCCTTTTGGCATGGAGCTCGAGTGTTGTCGGCAGCGGCATTGTTATCGGTGATGATGGGGGCGATTTATTACCACTTCAATTATGAAACCACCCTTAGCGCGCTACCCACATTGTCTTTATCTGCACTGTTATTTTTAAACATCAAATTAGATGAAAGCGTCGATAGGTTCGTGCACTTGCAACGTAGGCAGAAAACAAAAACGATTTTATAACCTTGGCTGCAGACCTGAGGTTAACAAGTTACAACTAACTGTTTCATCAAAAGAGAAGGTTACTATGGCACACGTAAATGTCAGTCTCATGCCGGTATTATTTGTTCCCCATGGCGGTGGGCCTTTGCCGCTACTCAATGATGCTAATCATCACCAGCTTAGGGATTTTTTGTCTTCAGTCGGGGGACAAATCCCAATGCCCAAAGCTATTTTATTGATCACTGCCCATTGGGAGGAGGCGCAGGTTACGCTGTCGAGTCATCCCCATCCTGGCATGTTATTCGATTATTATGGATTTCCGCCTGAGGCTTATAAACTCAGTTATCCCGCGCCCGGCAACCCTGAACTCGCTGAAAAAATTGCGAGCTTATTAAAGGCGAGTGGAATTGCAGTAAAACTCGATAATCAGCGAGCATTTGACCACGGAACCTTTGTACCACTTAAATTGATGTACCCTGAGGCAAATATTCCTGTGGTGCAAATGTCATTAGTGCAGCACCTTGATCCTCGCGCTCATATTGCTATCGGTGAGGCACTCGCATCATTGCGGCAACAAGGTGTGTTGATTGTTGGGTCGGGGATGTCGTTTCACAATATGCGGGCATTTTTCTCAAGTGATCCTAAGGTGTTACCCCGCAGCCAAGAGTTTGATGACTGGCTAACCCAAGTGCTGACGTTGGCGCCTCATCATGCTAAGTCGCAGTTAATTGAGTGGCAGTCAGCACCTGAGGCGCGTTTTAGTCATCCAAGGGAAGAGCACTTGTTGCCTTTGCATGTGTGTTTTGGTGCGGCAAGTTCTGAGTCACCTAAAGCAATACAAGCGTTTAGCGGTGTGCTATTAAACACGGCGATATCCGGTTATCTCTGGCCATAATTAAACGCTAAAAGTAAAAAGGTTCGTCATTTGGCGCATTAAACGCATCATGAGGAACCTTGGGTATTTTTAACCTTCGTTTATTGGTGTGCAGGGTTACCGCGCTCGCCGATTTGTGCAAACATCGTCGAGCCTAAGCGGTAAAGACCAGTCCTACGCTAAATAAGGTACTGAAGATCATCGTGAGTTTTGCGGTGCGTCCCAATAGTGGATTGAGCGCTTCACCCGATACGGCATAGAAATCACTACTGAGCTTACGGGCGATAAGCAATGATAAACCCGCAAGTAACACGGGGAGCCCTGGCAAAATGCCCAATAAAAATCCGGCGATCACTAAACCGAAGGGTAAATAAATCAAGGCCTGATACAGTACTTTGGCCTGCGCCTCACCTATCCTGACAGCTAGAGTGTGCTTGCCTGCCTGGGTGTCGGTACGAATATCTCGGGTATTATTGACTAACATTATCGCGGCATTAAAGAGGCCAATGGCACATCCCAGCAGCCAAGCATTAATGGTGGTATCGCCTGCTTGCAGATAATAGCTTCCCACGACGGCAACCAGTCCAAAAAACACAAAGGCGGCGACTTCACCCAGTCCGTGTGACGCTAAAGGATAGGGGCCGCCACTGTAACCTAGGGCACCTAAAATGGCTGCTGCAGCTAAAATCGCGATAGGCCATCCACCATGCCAAATCAAGTAAGATCCCACCGCTAAAGCCAGTAATAGGCACAATACCATGGCATTACGTACCGTGTTTGGTGGGATCATGCCACTTTGTGTCACACGAACCGGACCGATACGTTCGGCGGTATCGATACCATTCTTAAAATCAAAGTAGTCGTTCGCAAGGTTGACCGCGATTTGCAATAAAATGGCGCATAGCATCGATGTCGCGGCAATTAACCAACTAAAACGCTCAAGGTGCAACGCCAGAATATTACCAATTAATAGGGGACCGATTGCCGCGGGTAAGGTGCGGGGCCTAATGGCTAAAATCCAAGGATTCATGATGTCCAGTCGTTATCTAAAAGGATGAGTAGTAAACAGCGGCATAGCATAACAAGAATTTGCCTTAAAGTGAGCACTATCTAATACACGCATGTAATAGAGTTTGAATTGGCGCACAGATGTTCCATGGTTAGGAAAAAGATTTGTCGCCAAGGTCAAAGAAAATCCACCTCGCCTGTGCTTTTATAGATCATGCCGTTTACCCGTGTTCTATTGGTTAAGTCGAGGAATCTTGTGTGGATTTAATCCGTCAATCAATCGGCTGTGCTAGTGGGGAATGAGTACGTCACGTTTATGTCAATGATAAGGATTCGATGGGATGCGTTTCGATAACCGAGTGGCGTTAATCACGGGAGCTGGCTCAGGGCTAGGGAGAGCCTATGCCATTATGTTGGCAGAGCGGGGCGCTAAGGTGGTGCTGATTGATCAACCTAATTCGCCCGCTAAACGGCAACAGTACTCAGAGGGTGATTTTTCCAATAGTGAATTGTGCCAAACCTATGAGACGATTTTGAAACTTGGGGCTGATTGTCTTTGCTTTGAGGTCGATGTAAGCCAACAGACGGATATCAAGACGATGCTCAATAGCTTGATGCAGCGTTGGCAATGCATTGATATTTTAATCAACAATGCGGGTATCTATGGTGCTTGTCCCTTCGAGCATATTCAAGCTGCAGACTGGCAGCGGCAGTTTGAAGTTGATGTAAACGGCAGTTTTTACCTGACTCAAGCAATATGGCCAGTGATGAAAGCACAGGGGTATGGCCGCATTTTGATGACAACGGGTGTGTCGGCACTCTTTGGTGATTTGCACCAAGTGGCATTCAGTGCGGCCAAGATGGCCCTCGTTGGTATGGTTAACAGTCTATCGATAGAGGGCGAGCAGTATAATATTCACGTCAATAGTTTATGTCCGCAGGCGCTGACCGATATGACCCGTAAGCATTTAGCGCCCGCGATTCAACCATTATTTTCCTTTGATACGCTAACCGCGACCGTAGCGTTTTTAGTGAGCTCAAAAGCACCTAATGGCCAGCATCTACTCGCGGGTGCGGGCAGTGTGAGTCATGGCAGATTTGCCGAGTTTCAATCTATCTACTTTAGTGAAGGCCAATGTACGCCCGACAAATTAATCAAGTATTGGCCCGAGCTTTACTACGCTTTTCCCGTTAATTTACATTCCTGTGGTGAGGATAAAGTGCTGGCTTGGTCAAAACAGAGTGCCCTTGAGCACCATATTAAAATTGAGTAGTTCGTCGTACTTATCGTTAAATCGTTAACAAACGACATAGAAAACAGAGAAAATCCCTACTGGTCAGCCCTAGTCGAACTGAGTTACCCTTGGGTATGAGTTGCACATTTTCAGTAGGATCCTATGAGTCAAGTATTAGACGATCTCTTATCATTATTATCCCTTGAGCAAATTGAAATCGGGTTGTTTCGTGGTCAAAGCCAAGACTTAGGATTTGGGCATGTGTTTGGTGGGCAGGTGATGGGACAGGCATTAAGTGCCGCCAAGCAAACCGTGCCTGTCGAGCGTCAGGTGCATTCGCTGCATTCATATTTTTTACGCGCAGGGGATGAGAAGTTTCCCATCGTTTATGAAGTTGAAAATATGCGCGATGGCGGTAGTTTTAGTGCGCGGCGTGTCAGTGCGATTCAAAAGGGGCGGCCGATTTTTCATATGACCTGCTCTTTCCAAGAACCCGAGGCGGGTTTTGAACATCAAGCGCTGATGCCAGAAGTTCCCGGCCCTGAGGGGTTATTAAATCAAAATGAACTGGCGATGACGTTACGAGATAAAGTTCCCGCGAGGATCCTCGAAAAATTTATGGAAGACGCGCCAATTGAAATGCGTTTAGTCAATCCTTTGCATCCCTTTGCACCCAAAGAAACTGAGCCTTATCGCTATGTGTGGCTAAGGGCGAATGGTGCAATGCCAACGGGCACGCATATTCATGAATATTTGCTGGCTTACGCTTCTGACTTTAACTTTTTAGTGACAGCGGCTCAGCCCCATGGGGTATCGTTTTTAACACCGGGGATCCGAATGGCAACCATAGATCATGCGATGTGGTTTCATCGACCGATTAATATGGGAGAATGGCTGCTGTACAGTATCGATAGCCCCAATGCCAGCGGCGGGCGTGGGTATGTTAGAGGGCAATTTTTCAATCAGCAGGGGGAGTTAGTGGCATCAACTACCCAAGAAGGGCTGATCCGTATGGTAAAAGGAAGTTAATATGTTAATGAAAGTAAAATTATTTATTCTATTGTGCTTAACCTCATTAGCGATGAGTGGTTGCGTAACAGTGAACCCTGAACCACCAGTTATCATCAATGGTGCTGCGGGCTATTTAGAGAAAATTGTCCTGCCTCAAGGCAGTGAAATTACCATTGCCATTATTGATTTAAATACCCCTGGTGTCGTTATTGCCCAAAAAAGCTTTAACATTGCTCGGGCGCCAGTACCGTTTAAGTTTCTGCTACCTGCGCAATCTATTGATAAACGGATTAATTATGGCGTAGTTGCTATGATTAAGTATCAGGATCAGGTGATTTTCCAAACCTATGATCGTTTCCCTGTGATTAACAATGATAAATATACCACCGAGGTATTAATGAAGCAGGTCATGATTAATCAATAAAGTATGAAGTACCACTAAAAGCCCTTTTGAAAAGGGCTTTTTTTTATCGCTTTGCTTTGTAGTCCTGATTTACCGTCATGTGTTTTATTATTTCCATGAAGGTGTTGTTGGGTGGCATTCTGTAAAGTTAAAGATTAAAAAATACCCATTGTTGATTTTTGTTGGTTATTAAATTTGTTTATTGAAATTATTTCATCTAATTATTTTAGTTTTTTCTAGTGTAATAATCGATATCCTATTCTGTTAAATTGATGGCTTAGTCATTATTCAAATTGGCCCGCAGTCCTAATTTACCTTGATTTTTAAGAGTTTGCTAAAATTCCTTTTAATGAAATAAACCGTAGGCTGTTCTTTTATATGCCTAATATGAGTGTTTTTATTGGGTACGTCATTCTCATTAATTGATTTTATGGGTAATTATTCCGTTAATAATGTGTTTCAATATGTATCGCCTCATGTTAAAACGCTGAATTGAAGTTCGAATCAGTCACAGAAATTTAATCCATCTTTGTGCTGAATAAATATTAAAAATTGAACTTTATAGAAATAAATTCGATATAGCGAAGGAAGCGATAATGAAAACAAAAATTGCATTAGCAGTGTCAATGGCACTGCTGTCATCTGCAGCAAATGCTCAAACCGTATTATCTCACAGCGGTGAAACTGTACAGTTTGATATTAGTCCTGAATTAGCGGCAAGTACTGTTCGCGGCAGTTTATCCATCGAAGCTAACGAGGTTAAATTTGTCCCGGAAGTGGATTTAGATGATAGTGAATACACTTATATTGTGCGTTTACGTGACAGTGCTGCAGCAAATTACCAAGGTGAAATTGCTGGCTTTAAAGCAACGAGCCCGCAACACACTAGTAGCCGTATTTCGAGTCAATTCTCTGGTAATGTAAAGCTGGATGCAGCTAAGCCTGAAGTTAAAAACTATGTTAGTTATCTTAAGGTTAAGCAAAATCGATTTTTAACGAATGCCAGTGCTGCGATAGGTAGTCCCATCGAAGCATTAACCACCTATCAGTATGCGCTTAATGGTATGGCGATTCGCATGACGCAGGCGCAGGCGATCAAAATGGCTGAGCTGCCAGACGTCGTCTTTATTGAGCGTGAGCGTATTGAACAGTTAGAAACCGATGTAAGTCAATCGCTTATTGGTTCACCTAAAATATGGGATGGCAGTGCCACTGGCACAAAGGCGATGGGCGAAGGGGTGATAGTCGGGATTATTGATTCTGGCATTAACTCTGATCACGCTTCCTTTGCCGATATTGGTGGCGATGGTTATGACCACAGTAATCCGCTAGGTCAAGGTATCTATATCGGTGATTGTAAAACTGATTTTACCAGCATGTGTAATGACAAATTGATTGGTGTTCGCAGCTATTCTGAGATCACTAACAATTATGATGATGCAAAAGTCTTTGGTGATAAACCACCGGCTAAAAATGGTGAAGACTACGGTGGACATGGTTCCCATGTTGCGAGCACCGCCGCTGGTAATATTCTGTTAAATGTCCCCTATGTACAAGGTGAAGCCGGAAAGCTCGAAGCTGAGGGGATTCCAACCGATATTAAATTTGCGCAAATATCCGGTGTGGCACCCCATGCCAATATTATTGCCTATCAAATTTGTAATCCTGGTAATGCAGGAGACACCTATTCTGGTTGCCCAACTGCACCGATATTAAAAGCGATTGATGATTCGATTAAAGATGGCGTCGATGTGCTGAACTTTTCTATCAGTGGTGGCGGTAATCCATGGAATAGTGCTACAGAGCAAGGTTTTTTAGCTGCACGTAATGCGGGGATTTTCACGGCAGTTGCTGCTGGCAACACTCGCCCTGCTACTGCAACCAGTGCAGCTATTACCCAAACACCATACTCAACACCGAAAAATGCTCCTTGGTATACCTCGGTGGCAAACTCCACTCACGATCGAGATATTGTGAGCGCAGTTGAGTTTAATGGTAAAAATTATAGTTTTACGGCTGGGTCTGGCCCTGCTTTGACGGAAGTCTTAAGTGGGATCCCTGTTTATGCGGGCAGTCTCGATTCGACGAATTTTGAAGCTTGTAAAGCCTTTGCAACGGATGCCTTCAAAGGCAAAATTGCAGTGATAAAGCGCGGTGGTTGTACATTTGATGTTAAAGTTGCAGCAGCATTGAACGCCGGCGCTAAAGGTGTTGTTGTGTTTAACCGAGAAGGTGAAGGCAACACACGTTTAAGTATGTCAGGTTTAGAGAAATTCAATATTCCAGCGGTATTTATCGGTAACACCGATGGTCTTGCACTCATTGATGCGATTACGGCCAATCCGAGTCTTGAATTGGTGATTTCACCTTTGCCTAAAGTGGTAACGAAGGAAGCTGATGTATTAAACGCTAGCTCACTTATCGGTCCCAATGCTACAAATGATGTATTAGTGCCCTTCGTTGCGGCACCTGGTACAGATATTTATGCAGCCTATGCTGATCAACAATTTGGTCATGACAAAACCGGCACTGATCCAGCTGATTTTACCTTAATGTCGGGCACCTCCATGGCCAGTCCCCATGTGGCAGGCGCTGGAGCGTTATTAAAATCACTTCACAAGGATTGGACACCGGATCAAATCCGCTCAGCATTAATGTTAACCGCTACCACAGCTCAGGCGATGAAAAAAGCCGATGCTAAGACTATTGCCGATCCTTTCGATGTGGGAGCTGGCCGTATTCGCGTTGATTTAGCAGCCAAAACAGGCTTGGTGATGGATGAATTGGGACTAAGTTACGACATTGCCAATCCTGCGAAGGGCGGTGATCCTCGTAAGTTAAACATCCCAAGTATGGCGGATTCACGCTGTATCGATAATTGTACTTGGACTCGCACAGTCACAGCTACCGCTGACGGCACGTGGACAGCTAAAGGGGTTGCTGTGACCGATAAACTGGTGGTAACTGCATCGCCAGAGCGCTTTAGTCTGAAAAAAGGGCAAAGCCAAGTCATTACCGTGACTGCCAATGTGGCTGAGGTTGGCGAAAATTGGGGCTTTGGTAATTTAGTGCTTGAATCTGATGCCTTCCCAACGGCATCGATGCCAATCGCAGCCAAAATTGCCAAGCGTGATTTACCTACAGCATTGAATATCCTTGCCGCTCGCGATGCTGATGAACGCAATTTTAACCACCTAAAGGCTATTGATATGCCTGGTGTTTCGGCAAAAGTGACCGCATTGGCGTTAAGCGATACTCTTGAGTCCCGTGTGAAGCAGGATTCTGATAACAACAGTGCATTTGACAATTTGGAAGATGGTGTCAAGGTCTTTACCTTTAATGTTGAAGATAACGCCTTGTTTTTCAATGTATCAATCGGTGAGACTACATCTCCTGACTTAGATATGTTTGTGTTTCTAGACAAGAAAGATGGCAGTAAGTTGTCACGGGTTGGCTCTTCTGCTTTAAATGGGTCTAAGGAACGTGTCTCCATTAAAAATCCGGTTAAGGGACAATATATTGTTATCGTGCAAAACTATGAGGCTTCAGCAGCCAATGCTGAGGATACTTTTAGCCTCAAACAGGTGACACTGTACAATGGGGCGGGCGATAACTTGACGGCGGCCCTTTCGGGTGACAGTAAGGATTTCAGTATCAACCTAGCTTGGAAGCAAGCTATGTTAGTCGGCAGCGATGGTTTGGCTCAATTAACATTAACCAGCAGCGACGAGAAAGTGGCACCGGTTGCGATTCCGTTGTTGTTTGAGCGCACCATCGATGACGTGCTGCCACCTTTGGGAAGTACGATATCCAGTGAATTAACACCTGGTGTACCTAAGGTGATAAAGACTCGGATTGCTGCCAATAGCACACCTGAGATGCGGGTTTACACCCTTGAAGCACAGATCCCTGAAGGCCATGAAGTGGCCAATATAAGCCATAAAGGTGCACATCAGGCGAATAAGATTAGCTGGACAATTGATATGGCTTCTGCGGCCGCCGCTCAAGATATTACTTTTGAGCTTGTGCCACGTAAGGCAAGTCAAGAAAACCAATTGATCTTAACTAACAAAGTGAATAACGGTAGCGCTGAAATCTTAAAGCAGGAATACCAATTTGATGTGACTGAAGTGGCGCCAGTTGCCATGATTGAAGCGCCAGCGTCAGTTCAAGAAGGTAAGCCTTTGTTTATTGATGCCAGTAAATCCGCTGATGCCAATAATGACCCATTAACTTACAAATGGACTCAGTTAGGCGGCGCGAGCTTTAATTTTGACCCCACCGCGGCCAAATTAAACTTAGTTGCACCTAATGTGGATGGCGCTGCGCAAACGGTGTCTTTCCAACTGACGGTATCGGATAATCATGGTAATCGCGATTCGAGTGTCGTGTCTGTCTCTATTACCGATACGCCACCGAAGAAAGATGACGGTGGTGCCTTAGGTTGGTTAAGTTTACTTCTGCTGCCATTTGCCTTTGGTCGCCGTAAGCTGCGCTAAGTTGTTCGAGCTGAAACCGGTAAACCCTAGCATGTATCAGGGGTAACCCTGATGAGGGCCGAGATTATCGGCCCTTTTTTATTGGCCGTTTATTATCGATTTTTCATCAAAAATTCCACAAAGGCGCGGTCGGCTTGACTCACGGGGCGCTGCTTTTTCCAGGCGATATGCAGATTTAAAAATACCGGTGGGTCAAAGGGTTTCGCGAGGATGTCATCCTTAGGACTGATAGCCATTTCGAGCACGCTTGTGATACCAAATCCCTGCGACACAATTTGTTTGATCAAGTTAATCAGATTGGTTTCAAAGGCAATATTGGGTTTTTTACCCAAGTCTTTTGCCTGAGAGAGGATCCACTCGCGGTGAAAGTAGCCAGTTTTGAACATTACCAGTTCATGGTCAAAGAAGTCGTTTAAGCTCACAGCGGGAAGCTCTGCGAGTGGATGCTCGGCGCCCATGGCAATAACCATTTGCTCGCGGATCAATAGCTGACTATCAAAGTCGGGTTGCAGATCTTGGGCGGTAATAATGGCGATATCCACTTCTTCCTGTTGCAACATTCGCAGCGCGTCACGGGTGCCGCCCTCAAAGAGGGAAAGCTTTAACTCTGGATATTGATGGCGAAAGGCCATGAGTCGTGAAGGTAGGTAAAAAGAACCCAACATGCCCGGCACGGCAATGCGTACTTCACCTGAGGTCAAATTCGCCATTGCGCGAATTTGCGCTTCGGCCTGTTTAATTTGTTTGAGGATCAAGGTGGCATGTTGGTGTAACACTAAGCCTTCGGCAGTGAGTGCGAGGTGTTTATCGTGCTTATTGCTGGTGCGGTTGATCAGGGTGACGCCAAGGGATAGTTCGAGCCGTTTAATACTTTGGCTTAGCGCGGGTTGCGCCATATTGAGTTTTTTGGCCGCGGCGGTAAAACTGCCAGTAATAGCAAGTGCATCTAAGTGTTTAAGTTGGCGTATATCCATGGTGTGAGCCTCTTACTTGCGCGCTACAATTTGCGATAACCACGTCAGTTATCAATAATTTGGCATAACAAAAATCAATAAAGTCGATATAAATTATCTATTATTGTTATGTTATGCCCAGTGCTAACCTTTGTCTATCTTGAGAGTGATGCGTTAATTGAGGCAAAAAGTGCAAGCCGTGTTAGACACTATTATCGACAATAAACAACGTGATACCCGACTGATGTGGGCCCTATGTGTGGCTTCCGTGGTGGTGTATATCAATTTGTATTTAATGCAGGGTATGTTGCCGCTGCTCGCGGAGCATTTTTCTGTGCCTGGCTCGCAGGCGACGCTCATTCTTTCTGTGACCAGTTTTTCATTGGCATTTTCCCTATTAATTTATGCGGTGGTATCTGACCGTATCGGCCGTCATACGCCGATTGTCGTCAGCCTTTGGTTATTGGCGTTGTCGAATCTGCTGCTGATTTGGGTTGAGGATTTTAACGCGCTTGTATATGTGCGCTTTTTACAAGGCATATTGCTCGCCGCGGTGCCCGCCATTGCGATGGCCTATTTTAAGGAACAACTTTCACCAAGCACTATGCTCAAAGCCGCGGGCATTTATATTATGGCCAACAGCATAGGGGGTATTGCTGGGCGTTTACTTGGCGGGGTGATGTCACAATTTTTATCTTGGCAAGAGTCCATGTGGTTGTTGTTTTTAGTCACGCTCGCAGGCGTTGCCTTGACGAACTATTTATTGCCTTCAGGCGCGGATGCGAAGGTGATGTCGGGCGGTCAAACCTCGTCACCGTCACGCTCAAAACGGGCTCGGCTATTACAGGATTTTTACGGTTTTAGCCACCATCTAACCGATCCGCAAATGCGTTTAGCCTATGCCATTGGTGGGATCACTTTTATGATGATGGTGAACCAATTTAGCTTTATTCAGTTGCATTTGATGGCTGCTCCCTATGAGTGGAGCCGTTTCCAAGCGACCTTGATTTTTTTGTGTTATTCCAGTGGCACTGTGGCCTCCTATTTTACTGCTAAGTGGCTGGCAAAATTTGGTCAGCACAAGTTATATCAATGGTCTTGGTGTTTGATGCTGTTGGGCAGTTTATTGACCCTGTTTGATACTACATTGACCATTTGCATGGGCTTTTTGATGACAGCTTGTGGGTTTTTCTTAACCCACAGTTGCTGTAACTCTTTTGTGGCGATGCGCGCAAGCCGCGATCGCGCCAAGGCGACTTCGCTGTATCTGTGTTGCTATTACTTAGGCGCCGCCTTAGGTGGGCCATATTTGATGCTGTTTTGGCATAAAGCCGAGTGGCAAGGGGTGGTGATGGGTTCGTTAACACTGCTTGCGTTAATCGCATTGTCAATCACTCGCCTGCGTTATCACCAAACGAAGATGAGCCCAATTGCGGTATAGGCTGCTTTAGTGCTTGACCTTAATACCCATAGATGACTATAAAAGCAAAGGCCAACAATTCTCTGTTGGCCTTTGCTTTTGCAATGACTAAGGTAAAACAACCCCATGACCCAAGCTAAGTTTGTTGAAGGTTCGATTCTTCGCCATATTCTTGTGATGAGTTCGACCGCCGCCGTGGGGATTTCAGCATTATTTGTGGTCGATTTACTCGATATTTTCTTCTTAAGCTTATTGGGCGAACATGAATTAGCCGCAGCAGTAGGTTATGCGGGCAGTATTTCGTTTTTTACCACCTTAATTGGTATCGGCCTCTCCATTGCCCTCGGGGCGTTGGTGTCTCGCTCTATCGGCGCCAAGGATGTCGAGTTAGCTAAACGCCTATTGCTCAACAGTGCGGTGGTGACCACGTTAATCAGTGTGTTCGTAAGCATTGTAGTGACGACTTTTATTCCTGAATTAGTCACGCTTGTTGGTGCGAGCGGTCATACTGCTGAGCTTGCAGAGAGTTATCTGTATATTCTAGTGCCTTCATTACCTTTTATCTGCCTTGCGATGGCCCTTGGCGGCGCGCTGCGATCAGTTGGGGATGCAAAGCTTTCGATGATGTCAACCCTCGCGGGTGGCGGCGTTAATGCCGTGCTTGATCCTATTTTTATCTTCTTGTTTGCCATGGGGATTGAAGGGGCTGCATTGGCATCGGTCTTGGCGCGGATTACGGTATTTGTCATTGCTGGGCGTGGTGTTATGGTGAAACATCAACTCCTCGGCAAGTTTAATCGCAGCGATTTTAAGGCCGATCTTAAACCGATTTTTGCGATTGCAGGACCTGCCATTCTCACTAACATTGCCACGCCAATTGGCAATGCGTTTGTTACTCGGGCGATTGCGGATTTTGGGGATGCCTACGTGGCGGGCTGGGCGGTGCTTGGCAGGTTGGTGCCTGTTACCTTTGGGATGATTTTTGCCTTATCAGGTGCCATTGGGCCTATTGTTGGGCAAAACTTTGGGGCAGGACGATTCGATAGGGTGCGCGAAAGTTTAACGAAGGCCATTCAATTTTGTACCTTGTATGTGGTGGTGATGTCGTTACTTTTGTTCTTACTTAAATCGCAGATCGTCAGTTTGTTTGATATGAAGGGCGATAGTGCGGCGCTTATTGAGTTTTTCTGCAGCTATATTGCGGTGTTTTTTATCTTCTCAGGCATTTTATTTGTCGCAAACGCTTCCTTTAATAATTTGGGTAAGGCCAAATATTCCACCTTGTTTAATGTGGGCAAGGCGACTTTAGGTACTGTCCCCTTTGTCTATGTTGGCGCACAGTTGGGCGGGGTTTACGGTGTGCTTATCGGCCAGGTCATTGGTTCTATTCTGTTCGGTGTTGTAGGTGTATGGGTTGCCTATCGCTTAGTCGACAAGGTTGTGTTGACATCGACCGGGCATGGTGTTGTTAGTTTAGCAACCGATGCGGACGAATTGATGACTGATACGGTGGCTCCGAGTGCGACTAGCCCACTTTCATCCTCCTGCGCGCAAATGGCGCAATTAACGGAAGAGCAAGAAATGGAGCCTGTTTTACCCTTAATAGGGCAACAGGATAATTCGAGGCGTTAATGTATTTAATGAGCAACGAATTGCTAGGGCGTGTTGACGTTTCAGGGTTATTTTTGCAGCAATTTGGCTGGCGTTTATGCAAGGCAAAGTCCGTGCTGTGTAGTTATTCTACATAAACGGACGATAACGCAGCAGAAACGTCAGCCAAATGCTGCCCGAAGGGTTCGTCTGGCAAGCCCTTGCTCTTACTTTCTGTCATAAGAGCAGCTCGTCATTTGAGTAGAATAACTACACATCATTCCTCGTTTCGCGAGCACGAGCTTGCCAGAACGAACAAAATTTAATCTCGAAACGTCAACACGCCCTAGTTAAAATAAAAATGCCACAGTCTGGCTGTGGCATCGCTCGTTTGTCTTATTGGCACATAAGCTTGTTTTCATTAAACAATATTATTGCTCAGTTGTTGCGTCCTGTTGCTCATCTGCTTCTGTTCCTACTTCTGCAGCCGCAGCAAGTGCTGCGATCTTGGCGCGTTCTGCCTTAGAGATATAGCCAGATTTTGCGGGTGCGCCAATGGTGGCTGGATCGACTTTATTCAGTCTGGCTTTAGCACGTTTCGCAATTTTTTTGATGATCTTTTGTTTCTTGTTCATAAAGTCTCTAATGTCGTTCGCACCCGCTAAGCGCAGGAATATGAGGCCAATGGCTCAATTGAGGTCGAATTCTAACTTAAATAGCGCAAACTGACCATGTTTTGCTGTATTTTGTGCGTGCTATCTGTATTTGTGACGGGATAAATAGAGGGATTAACTTTGTTGACTGAGATTACTTTTTTTGAACGCTTTGAGCACGATATTTTGATGGGGAAGAAAACGATTACGTTGCGAAATGAGGCTGAATCCCATGTGATACCGGGCCAGATTCTTCCCGTGTCGACTTTCGAAACCCACCGTTGGTTTTGTGATATCCAAGTGTTGGAAGTGACGCCAATTACACTGTCTGGACTCACGACGTTGCATGCCCAACAAGAAAATATGACTTTAGCTGAACTGCGACTGGTGATTGCCGAGATTTACCCCGACCTTGAACAGTTATATATGATACGTTTTAAGGTGTTAACAAAATAATAAAAGGCTGCGATGCAGCCTTTTCATCTTCGGTGTCAAGCTAACCTTTCATATCGTTATCTGGCCGTCCAGGGTAACAGTTTTTGGGCGAAGCGATGCGATTCACCCAGTTGTAACACGGCGCGGTAACGCATTCTATAAAGCAGCTGATAACATAACGGCACCAAATATAGGCTCGTCAAGGTTGAGAAAGACAAACCGCCGATAATCGCTATCGCCATCGGATAGTAGGGCGGGCCGCCGCCACCAATTTGGGTATCGTCCATGGCCAATGGTACAAGGCCCAGAACCGTGGTTCCAACCGTCATTAACACCGGACGCAAACGGGTAATACACACTTCGCGAATGGTGTCCGAAAGCTTATCGAGTTCGGGCGTCATTTGGTTGATTTGATCGACCAAGACGATACCGTTATTCACCACAACCCCCATTAAAATCAGGATACCGATCATCGCCATGACTGACATAGGCGTGCCTGTGAGCAGTAACGCCCAAAAGACACCTGTAATAGAGAACAGGATTGAGGTAATAATCGCTGTGGGTAATAACAAGGACTCGAATAATGCCGCCATTACAATATAAATCATGGCAATGGCAAGCAGCATATTGATGACCATGATGCTCTGATCTTCTTCTTGTCGCTCAAAACCGCCCCGAAGTGAATAGTTGTAACCATCAGGAAAGCTAACATTTTCCATGACTTGCTTTATTTTCGTTTGCGCTTCTTCCGTGGTGAGATTATCTAGGTTTGCTCCGATAGAGAGCGAGGTCTGACGATTATAGTGCTTAATGGTATCGAATCTGGGTTGGATTTCGATACTAGCAAGATTATCAAGCGTATAAAGGCGCTGATCGATTCGCACTACCGGCAATTGCTTAAGCTTATCGAGGGATTTTTGCCATTCCTTCTCATAGGCCATTTCGATACGCAGTTCCCCGCTCGGGTCGTGCCTAAATGAGCGCAGTGGTGTTCCTCTTAGTGCCATTGAAATGCTGGAAGCCACTTCGTTCAGTTTTAAATCCAACCTTGCCGCCATTTGCCTATTAATGCGGATCACCACTTCCTGCTGAGCGCCATTGACTTCAGATCGTACATCCACTAACCCTTTGATATTCTTTAGTAGTGGTAATACTTGTTCACTCAAATGTATAAGTTCGGAGGTTGAGCGTCCAGTGAGCGTGACGCGTACGCCCGAGTTATCGTCACCCCAGCCGAATTGGGGTTTGGCGATGGAGTACTTAGGAAAGCCACTGCGAATCTTTTGCTTCAGTTCATCAAGCGGCATGGGCAGGTCTTTTTTCAGCAAGATCACCGATGAAGCATCGTCAGGGGCATAGTAGCTATACACAGTATCAATATGGAATTGCTCTTTATTCTTATAAAGATAATCTTCCATTTGATTTACCATTGCTTCTGTCACATTGAGATTATGGCGACCTTCAACTTGATAGTTGATGTAAATCCGCTCCTTACTTTGGCTATCTTCCTGATCCTGTTTCACCATCGATATCGGCAGGGCAGTTGAAGCAAGGATCGCTATTGAAATCAGCCCTGAACGCCAAGGTCTGATAAGTACCCAATTGAGACTACGATTGTAGAAATTTTGCAATTTACCGGTGGTATTATCTGGCTCAATATCGAAGTGGAACTTGGTTAACATTAATGGAATTAATGTTTTAGCGACCAACAGTGATGCAGCCAGCGAAATACAAATCGCAATCGCCACATGCTCAAGGAAAATGGTGAGTTGGACTTTGACGCCAAAAATATTGGGTAAAAACACAATCGCCGTGGTCAAGGTGCCCGCAAGCACTGCAAGACTCACCTTATCGACTCCTGTCATTACAGCGTTTTCATTGTCTTGGGGATTCGAATTGACAGAGTTACCTTGTTTTTCTTGTAGTACACTTTCGGTGACCACTACCGCGTTATCGATGAGCATACCCACAGCCAGCAGTAAGCCCATCATCGACAGAATATTTAAGCTGTAACCGAGCAGATACATGGCGGCCAATGTCATACCGATGGAAATCGGTACTGATGACACCACAATCATGGTCATTTTGAAATTTCTAAGAAATAGATACAGTATGATAAATGATAACAGGGCGCCCACTAATCCAGAAAGCAGTAGATCCGTTAGGGAAGACTTCACTCCGGATGCTTGATCTTCCATAATAAACAAGCGAATACCTTGAAATTGTTGGTCTTGTTTGGCCTGTTCAATCACCTTAAGCACACGATCAGACACTTCCACCAAGTTTGCACCAGACTCCTTAAACACATCCAGACCCACAGCATAGTGTTGGTCTAGATGACGTCCTTCGCTACGCTCAGGCAGGGAAAACTGCACATCAGCCACATCGCCTAAGGTTAAGCCTGGAACTAATACTAATGCCTTTATATCTTCAAGATTTCTAAACTCGCCCTTAGGTGAAACTTGATAAACTAAGTTGCTTTCCCTTAAGGTTCCAGCACTTAATACAAAGTTTTCGCGGGCGAGACGAGCTTGTAATTCCGTTGCTGAAAAACCACTTGCAGCCAAACGGTTGGCATTGATCCGCACCTCTATCTGTTTTTGCTCTACACCATAGAGGCTCACCTTAGAGACGCCTTCGACCCGCTCCAATGGCCGTTTTAACTGTTTATCGAGCAAATCGAATGCCCCAGAAAGCTCGCGGTCGCTCGAAATGCGTATGGTCAAAACGGGCATATCGGCCGTAGAAAATTGGCGGATAAATACCCGTTCAACATCCCTTGGTAATAAATGCCGTACCGCGTCGATTTTTTCCCGCGCTTCTAAACTTTTCGTCGCAACGTTTTCGCCCCATTTCATATTGATTTCGATCTCTGCACCTTCTTGAGAAGACTCAGATTCGAGCTCATCAATACCGCCCATGGTGGCGAGTGACTCTTCGAGTACCTTAGTAATATCGCGTTCGACCTCCGCGGGTGTAGAGCCTTTGTAAGGCACTTGCACTACAATCTGCGGAATATCGATACCAGGGAACATTTCTAGTGGCAACAGGCGGCTAGATGCCAGACCAAACAGCAAGATAGCAAAGAAAAACATGCTGGTGGTGACAGGGAGTTTTATCGCTAAACGAGTGAGGTTCATGGGCGAGTCTCCACAGTTAGCGTTGTTGCGTCTTGCTCTGCTGTAGAAACAATGTTTGTATGATCAAACTTTTTACGGTCAAACATGGCATAGAGCACAGGGATCACAATCAGGGTCAAAAGCGTCGATAGGCTTAGACCAAAGATAACTGTGATCGCCATTGGTGCTCGGACTTCAGCACCATCGCCTAGCCCTAACGCCATGGGCAGTAGACCTAATACTGTGGTGAGGGTCGTCATCATAATCGGGCGAAGACGGGATTTGGCCGCAACTCTAATGGCTTCAAGCTTTTCCACGCCCTCTGAACGTAACTGATTTATCCTATCCACTAACACGATGGCGTTATTGACAACTATCCCCGCGAGCATAATCAGGCCAATAAATACCACCACACTCAAATGGGTTTGGGTGATATATAGGCCAAGAACGCTACCCGCGAGTGCCATTGGCACGGCGACTAAAATCAGTAATGGATGCAGCAATGATTCAAATTGGCTTGCCATCACTAAGTAAACTAAGAACACAGCAAGGATCAACGCAATTTTAAGTGATTGGAATGAATGTTCCATTTCTTCATTCTGACCACCAAAGCGGGCTTGAACTGATGTTGGCAACACCTGTGCCGCTAGAATTTGCTGCGCATCGGCCACTGCATCACTTAAATCGCCGTAGGCAAGGTTGGCCGACACTAAGGCAACCCTTTGTTGGCTGATACGATTTATCGCCGATGGGCCTAATTGCAGTGATACTTCGGCCACCGCGCTAAGAGCAATCGGCTGAGAGCTATCAGGGTTAATGATTAAAGTATCGATATCGCTGATTTGGTCCCGCTCATCCAGTTGACTCCGAACGAGGATATCAATCTTACGATCACGAACCGTGTATTGACTGGCGACAGTGCCACCAACGCGTTGTGCAATGCGATTTGCAACCGTGGGGGCATCCATACCTAATGCCGCTAAACGAGCATGGTCGAAACGGATGCTCAGCTCTGGCTGACCATCACGCAGACTGGTATTGATATCGGCAAAGCGATCAGAAGCTGAAAGTGCGTTAACTAAGCTGTCAGCACTGCGTTTTAGTAAGGCTAAATCGTAACCTGTTAGCTCAATTTCAAGTGGCGTTTTAAAGCTAAAGAGTTCTGGTTGCTCGATTTTGGCTTCAAGTGCTGGAATGCGTCGAGCGGTATCTCGCAGTACTTGAGTCACTTGATGATAGGCGCTGTGATCCACAAGCTCGACCTGTAAACGCCCCCAATTCTCACCGCCGCGGGCGGTATCTGAGGTCATTAAACCACCGCTACCGGCTTGGCTATAGGCATGTTTGACTTCGGGCCTGTCTTTAATCGATAACGCGAGCTGCTGCAGTATCCTATCGGTTTCACCCACGGCGGTACCAGGAGGTAACAAGATCTCAACATAGAATTCCCCTTGGTTCATCGGTGGAATTAATTCCATACCCAGACGAGGAAGCAGGCTAATACAAGCGCCTGTGATCCCAGTTGTCAGTAGTAAGGTAGCGAGTTGTTTACGTAGCGCTATTGCAAGGAGCTTGTGATAGATGGACTCAGTACTATGGTACACAAAATTAAAGCCACTGCTTAAAGGGCGCATTATCAAACCAAGCAGCCAAGAGAAGAAGCGGCCAATAATTAACACAAAGGTGAGTAAGGCACTCGGCAAGTAATTAAATAACAAAACAATTGGGAAGGAAAACACGGTCGCACTATAGTGTTTTAATTTACCAAGTTTAGTGGTTGGTTTCTCCTTGGGGGTTTTCTTCATAAGCTCAGGCAAGATCTTAAATCCTTCCCGTGAGGCCAGCATTGGAATCGAGGTTAACGCAACCAGCAAGGAGGCCAAGAGAGCAAAGGTCACTGTTAAAGCTTGATCTGAAAAGAGGGCACCGGCAATCCCATCGACAAATACTAAGGGAACAAACACCGCAAGCGTTGTCATCGTCGAGGCGAAAATCGCGCCTGCAACCTCCTTAGTCCCCGTAACCGCGGCATCCAATTTACTCATACCTTCACTGCGGCAGCGGTCGATGTTTTCGAGTACTACAATCGCGTTGTCAACCAACAGACCAATCGCCAGTGCAATACCGCCTAATGACATGATGTTTAAGCTGATATCGGCAAAGTACATCATGTTAAACGTTGCAATCACTGAGAAGGGGATTGAGATAGAGATAATCAGTGTCGGGATAATATTGCGTAGGAACAAATAAATCACCAGCATGGCTAACACACTGCCCATGAGCGCTGAAGAGGTGACTTCACTGACGGCACTCTCAATAAATTCTGATTGATCGTAAATCACTTCCAGTTTGTTTTGCTGAGGATCTTTGTTGATCTTCACCAGCTCATCACGCAATTTTTTGGCGACCGCGACAGTGTTAGCGTCGCCTTCTTTATAGATAGCCAGTTCAATCGATTCCTGACTACCAATGCGAGTGATATCGCTGCGCTCTTTATAGGCATCGGTAATGGTGGCGACTTCAAACAGGCGCACTAAGGTTTGTGCATCGCGATAGACGATAACTTGCCCTAGTTCATCTAAGGAATTGAACTGATTAAGGGTACGTACCAGATATTCGCGATCCCCCTGGATAACTTTACCTGCCGAGAGATTGATGTTTTCCTCATTGATACGACGCTTAATGTCATCCGCGTTCAAATTGAGTTGCGACAGTTTTTCTTGATTAAGCTGAATATGAACTTCTTGCTCTAAACCGCCGGATAAACGCACCGCAGCCACGCCTGAGAGTGCCTCTAAACGGCGTTTAAGCTCTTCTTCAGCGTAGGTACGCATCTGCTTGAGCTCGGCTTCAGAGGCATTAGGTACCGACAACGCGAGGCGCATAATAGGATCAAGGTTAGGGTTAAAGCGCAGCAACAGGGGCTTTTTCACATCCAGCGGCAGGGCGATAGTATCGAGCTTTTCACGTACATCTAAGCTCGCCATATCCATGGTGGTGCCCCATTCAAACTCGAGCACCACATCTGACATGCCTGAGCGAGAAATCGAGCTGATTTTACGTAAACCTTTAACCACGCCGACGGCTTCTTCAATCGGTTTAGAGACAAGTTGCTCAACTTCAACGGGGGCCGCGCCGTCGTACATGGTGCGGATCGTCAGGGTGGGATAGCTTAAATCGGGAAGGAGTTTGACCGCTAAGCGTGAAAATCCCACCATACCAAATAACATAATGGCCAGCATGAACATCCATACCGTGACTGGCCGTTTAACAGAGGTGCTGATGATTGACATGAAAGACTCCTATCAGTTTTTCGCTGAGGCCAAATCGAGTGGAGTAATGACTTCAACTAAGGACTGGTCTTTCAAATTTTGCTGACCGCGGGTGACGACGACCTCGCCAGGTTTGATACCGGACACAATTTCGACAGCGTCACCTTCGCGGTAGCCAATTTCGACTTCGCGGCGGTTGGCATTAGTACCGGCAATCACATATAGTGCTTGCTTATTGTCTTGATTAATGAGGGCGCTATAGGGCACGGTAATGACATTTTCATGGGTGTCATATTTCAGTTCGACCCGTGTGAACATGCCTGCTTTTAAGCGTGCATCTTGATTGGGGACAGCTAAAGTGACTTTAAAGGTACCACTTTGTGGATCAACGACTGGGCTGATACGTAACACTTTCGCGTTAATTGCATTTTTACTTTGTTGATTGCTAAAGACTTGAGCTTCTTGACCTAAGCGCAAACTGGTTAATTGCTGCTCTGGCAAATGCACAATGCCGTGCAGTTCATCTTGATTTACGATGTAGAACAAATCGCCGAATTCTTTTGCCATATTTCCCGCTTTCACATAACGCTTGGCAATAATGCCATCAATTGGTGAAACCACGTGGCTTTCTTTCACTTGCAACTCGGCAAGATCCCGTCTAGCAATGGCTGCTTGTAAGTTGTATTCAAGCTTGGCCATAGAATCGGCACTGATAAACTCTTTATTGTTCATTTTCTTTAAGCGGTTTAACTCTTGCTCGATAATTTTGACCTCGGCTTCTGAACGGTCTAAATCATATTGCTGACGTTTAGCATCAATAATGGCCAGACTTTGTCCTTTTTTTACACGATCGCCTTCTTCCACATTTATAACTTCAATGAGGCCTGCAATGCGGCTCACCACGTTGGCTTCCTGTGGTGCTTCAAGGGTGGCTGTGGTGCTATAAAAAGATGAGACATTTCCCTGAATGACGGTGGTGGTTTCAACGGGAATGGCATATTTTTCTTCTTTTTTAGCCACTTCCTCTTCACCACAAGCCGCCAACATTGACACTAATAGTACGGGCAGGGCGAACTTCACAATTTTAGACTTTTCCATAAGAGTGTTACCTATTGTTTGAATTTCACTAATGAATGCTTCAGCATAAATCGTGCCATTTTGTAACGTACTGTTTTGTAGCTTAAATTTAGATTAATGGTGATTACGCACTATGTGGAATACGCTAAATGTAGCTAAAAAGTTTAAAAAGTGATGAAAAATGCTAAATAAGTTTTCATCAAGGATAACAGTACACCCAATAAGTAAGGTAGTTATCGCCGGCAACAAAAGAAAAAGCCAATAAAAAAGCGCCCTAGGGCGCTTTGAATCGATAAATGCAGTGTTTAGCGTTTATCTAAGTCGACGAAATCACGGGCCGTCTCGCCAGTATAAAGCTGACGTGGGCGGCTGATTTTGTGACCAGGTTGATCCAACATTTCTTTCCAGTGAGCAATCCAACCGACTGTACGCGATAATGCAAACAGGACAGTGAACATGCTGGTAGGAATACCAATGGCTTTCATGATGATGCCAGAGTAGAAATCGACGTTTGGATAGAGTTTCTTCGAAATGAAGTACTCATCTTCAAGCGCGATACGCTCAAGTTCCATCGCAACATCTAATAACGGATCTTGTACTTTCAGCTCTTTTAGGACTTCGTGGCAGGTTTCACGCATGACTTTGGCACGTGGGTCAAAGTTTTTGTAAACACGGTGGCCAAAGCCCATTAAGCGGAATGGGTCGTTCTTGTCTTTCGCACGGGCGATAAATTCAGGAATACGGTCAACAGAACCGATTTCTTCTAGCATTTGTAGACAAGCTTCGTTTGCGCCGCCGTGTGCAGGGCCCCATAGAGAAGCAATACCCGCAGCGATACACGCAAATGGATTCGCGCCTGAAGAACCCGCTAAACGCACGGTTGAGGTTGAGGCGTTTTGTTCGTGATCAGCATGCAGTATGAAGATACGATCCATTGCACGTTCAACAATTGGGTTTACCTTGTACTCTTCACAAGGAACTGCAAACATCATGCTCAAGAAGTTGCCTGCATAGCTTAAGTCATTGCGTGGGTACACGAATGGCTGGCCAGAAGAGTACTTGTAGCACATTGCGGCAATCGTTGGCATTTTGGAGACTAGGCGATAAGCGGCGATTTCGCGGTGGCGAGGATCGTTGACATCGAGTGAGTCTTGATAAAATGCAGACAATGCACCAGTAACACCACACAACATCGCCATAGGATGAGCATCACGACGGAAGCCTCTAAAGAAGAAGGCGATTTGCTCATGCACCATAGTATGGGTTTTTACTGTGTGTACAAATTCAGCATATTGCTCTTTCGTCGGCAGTTCACCGTAAAGCAGCAGATAACACAGGTCTAGGTAATCGGAGTCAACGGCAAGTTGCTCGATTGGATAGCCGCGGTGTAACAATATACCTTGATCACCATCAATGTAGGTTATTGCAGATTCGCAGGAGGCTGTCGCAAGAAAACCCGGATCAAAAGTGAAGTAACCTTTGCTGCCAAGTTTACTGATATCGATTACGTCAAAACCAGCGGATCCTTGCTTTACTGGCAACTCTATCGAGTCGTTCCCTGGTAATTCTAATTTGGCTTTTAAATCAGCCATACCCCGTTCTCCTTACTTCGTTCTTATCTGTGAGTGCGGCATGTCAAACCGCCATTACTTTACAGCCATTCTAGATCACATTTCAATTTAAATAAGCGTTTAAATTTGTTAGACCATGGTATAAAACACTTTACTTTCCTTGTCGCAGCTGGCACTTACGCGAAAATTTTCTTAAAAAAACAAAATTTGCATTCTGTGATGTTTGTATTTGACATTTCCCACGAGTATACTTGCCTCCGCCAAATAATGGCTGCAAACGATGATGTAAAAACACCCTTTGTTTACATGTTAAATGAGTGAGTGTTCAAATAGTTATCCGTTTGTTCAAACTTTGCTTTTGTGTTTACTTTTGCTGTGATTAATCCCTCAGTTTAACGTTTGTACAAAAGCGGTTCACATAACAAAAAAAATGCTCAATGGAGCTGAGTGAGCAGAACGTGAAAAAGCAAAGACCTGTCCATTTAGATCTGCAGACCATTCGCTTTCCTGCAACAGCGATTGTGTCAATTCTTCACCGTGTGTCCGGTGTCATCATGCTATTCGCTGTTGGCATTCTTATTTGGTTGCTAAATTCATCTTTAGCCTCCGCTGAAAGTTTCGCAGGCGTACAATCTCTGTTTGATAACTTTGTTGTGAAGTTCATCATGTGGGGCATTTTGACTGCACTGACCTTCCATTTATTCGGTGGCCTGCGCCACTTAGTGATGGATACGGGTCGTTGGGAAGAGTTAGCTTCGGGCACCGCCTCAGCGAAAGCTGTATTTGTGTTAACGGTAGCCTTTTCAATTTTAGCGGGGTTATGGGTATGGTAACCAATGCAGCAAGTTTTGGACGCAGTGGTGTTCATGACTTTATTCTACTACGCGCTAGTGCAGTAATCCTCGCCTGTTACACCATTTTCATGGTTGGCTTTATTGCATGTAGTTCCCCTCTCACCTATGACGCTTGGCATGGCCTCTTCAGCGCTCTGCCTATGAAAGTGTTTACACTGCTTACGCTGGTTGCACTGCTTGTTCACGCTTGGATTGGTGTATGGCAAGTATTGACGGATTACGTCAAGTGCACATCGTTACGCGGTGTTTTACAGTTCACCTTTGTCGTTACCGTTTTCTGCTATTTAGCGGCCGGCATTGTTATTGTGTGGGGTGTCTAAGTGAGTATTCCAGTACGCGAATTTGATGCTGTAGTGATCGGCGCCGGTGGTGCGGGTATGCGTGCAGCACTACAGATTTCTAAAGAAGGTAAGAGCTGTGCGCTTTTATCTAAAGTTTTCCCAACTCGTTCTCATACTGTGTCTGCGCAGGGTGGTATCACAGTTGCGCTGGGTAACGCCCATGAAGACCATTGGGAACAACACATGTACGATACCGTAAAAGGTTCCGACTTCATCGGTGACCAAGACGCTATCGAATTTATGTGTCAAACCGGTCCAGAAGCCATTATTGAACTTGAGCACATGGGTTTACCATTCTCTCGTTTCGATAACGGTAAGATTTACCAACGTCCCTTCGGTGGTCAATCTAAAAACTTTGGTGGTGAACAAGCGGCACGTACCGCAGCAGCGGCCGACCGTACAGGTCACGCACTGCTTCACTGCTTATACCAACAGAACGTCAAACACAAAACACAAGTGTTTTCTGAGTGGTATGCCCTCGATTTAGTCAAAAACCAAGACGGTGCCATCGTAGGCTGTACTGCGATTGAAATCGAGACTGGTGAAATTGTTTACTTCAAAGCCAAAGCCACTGTGTTAGCAACAGGCGGTGCAGGTCGTATCTACGCATCAACCACAAACGCACACATTAATACTGGTGACGGTGTCGGTATGGCAATGCGTGCTGGCGTTCAGATGCAAGATATGGAAATGTGGCAATTCCACCCAACCGGTATCGCTGGTGCTGGTGTACTTGTGACTGAAGGTTGTCGTGGTGAAGGTGGTTACCTACTAAACAAAGACGGCGAGCGTTTCATGGAGCGTTATGCACCAAACGCGAAGGATTTGGCATCTCGTGACGTGGTTGCACGTTCTATGATGACCGAAATCCGTGAAGGTCGTGGTTTAGATGGCCCATTAGGCCCACACTGCTTACTGAAACTCGATCACTTAGGTAAAGAGACCTTAGAAGCCCGTCTACCAGGCGTGTGTGAATTATCTCGTACCTTCGCTCACATCGATCCGGCCGATGGTCCAATCCCAGTATTACCAACTTGTCACTATATGATGGGTGGTCTGCCGACTAAGGTGAGTGGTCAGGTTATTCGTAAGAATACTGATGGTACTGAGCAAGACGTAGTCGGTCTGTTTGCTGTTGGTGAGATTGCCTGTGTATCTGTGCACGGTGCTAACCGCTTAGGCGGTAACTCATTGCTCGACCTAGTGGTCTTTGGCCGCGCCGCTGGTCAACACTTAGGTAAAGCGCTCGATGAGACTGCGGATCCTAAGGATGCCACTGATGCCGACATCCAAGCTTCTCTGGCACGTTTACAACGCTGGGAAAGCAATAAAGATGGTGAAGATCCAGTGCAAATCCGTAAGGATTTACAACTTTGCATGCAATTAAACTTCTCAGTATTCCGTCGTGGCGATGCAATGGCTGAAGGTTTAGAGCAGTTAAAAGCCATCCGTAAGCGTTTAGAAAATGCTAAGTTGTCTGATAACTCTCGCGAGTTTAACACCCAACGTATCGAGTGTTTAGAATTGGACAACCTGATGGCGACGGCGATTGCTACCGCTTATGCTGCTAACTTCCGTACAGAGAGCCGCGGTGCTCACTCACGTGAAGATTATTTAGAGCGTGACGATGAAAACTGGTTATGTCACAGTCTGTTTGACCCAGTGACAGAAACCATGGACCGTCGTGCTGTGAATATGGCACCTAAGTTGCGTGAAGCCTTCCCGCCGAAGAAACGTACCTACTAGTAGGAGTTGCAAAGATGAAATTGGAATTTGCAGTTTATCGCTACAATCCTGATGTAGATACAAAACCTTACATGCAGGATTACAGCCTTGAAGTCGCTGATGGCACTGACATGATGGTGCTCGATGCACTTATCAAGTTAAAAGAAAAAGATCCAACCTTAGTGTTCCGTCGCTCTTGCCGTGAAGGTGTTTGCGGTAGCGATGGTCTGAACATGAACGGTAAAAATGGTCTGGCTTGTATTACCCCAGTCTCTACCTTCAAAGGTAAGAAATTGGAAATTCGTCCACTGCCAGGTATGCCAGTCGTTCGTGACTTAGTGGTTGATTTAACTCAGTTCTATAAGCAATACGAGAAGATCAAACCCTTCCTTATCAATGATGATAAGCAGCCAGCTCGTGAACATTTACAGTCACCTGAACAACGTGCGCATTTAGATGGTCTGTACGAATGTATTATGTGTGCCTGTTGTTCAACGGCTTGCCCATCATTCTGGTGGAATCCTGATAAGTTTATCGGTCCTAGCGGTCTGCTACACGCTTACCGTTTCTTGATCGACAGCCGCGATACAGCAACAGAAGAACGTCTTTCTGAGCTGGACGACGCCTACAGCGTGTTCCGTTGCCATGGCATCATGAACTGCGTTGACGTATGTCCAAAGGGACTTAATCCGACTAAAGCAATTGGTCATATTAAGTCAATGCTGCTTAAGCGAGCTGTGTAATGCAAGAATCTGAGCTGAAACCAATAATAATATAGCTCTCAAAGAGTCACTTTCTGAGTATAGATAGAAGGTGGCTCTTTTGTGTATGTAATGGAAGACAACGCGCCGTGAAATCTGGATATTCTAAGGGCGGCAGAAATTATGTATCAAAGGTCATGACCTGCGATTACATATAAAAACTATGGCTAAGCACGTGTATAAAGTTTGAAAGGAATAGAAATGCACCAAGGCATCATGAAAGCCTGGCTCGAATCATCTCACTTAAGTGGTGCAAATTCGACCTACGTAGAAGAGATGTATGAAGCCTATCAAGAAGACCCTCAGTCAGTTTCTGACGATTGGCGTGCGGTTTTTGATAATCTCCCTCCGGTGAACGGTGCCTCTAAAGACGCGCCTGAAGCGGCTCACTCCAAAGTACGTGATTATTTTCGCAGTTTAGCGATGGAAGGGCGTCATAAGAGCGCAGCTCGTGTGACCGATCCTGAGTTGGATGCTAAGCAAGTTAAAGTGCTACAGCTGATCAACGCCCACCGTTTCCGTGGTCACCAAGGTGCTAACCTTGACCCGTTAGAATTGTGGAAACGTGAACCTGTTGCCGATTTAGATCCCGCATTCCACGGTCTGACCAAAGAAGACATGGAGCGTGAGTTCAATACTGGCTCGTTCGCCCACGGCGGCGAAACCATGAAGTTGGCGGATTTAGTCAAAGCGCTTAAAGCCACATATTGTGGTTCTATCGGCGCCGAATACATGCATATTACCGACACCGATGAAAAGCGTTGGATCCAACAACGTCTCGAACCATCCTTAGGTAAAGCCAACTACGATAAAAGCGTTAAGACCCGCATTCTCGAAGGCCTAAATGCTGCTGAAGGCATTGAAAAATATTTAGGCGCTAAATTCCCTGGTGCAAAACGCTTCTCTTTAGAAGGTGGCGATGCGTTAGTGCCAATGATGAGAGAAATCATTTATCGCGCAGGCGAAGCTGGCACTAAAGAAATCGTGGTCGGTATGGCTCACCGTGGTCGTTTAAACGTCCTCGTGAACGTATTAGGTAAGCGTCCTGCTGAGCTGTTTGACGAGTTCGCGGGTAAGCATGCTGATACCCACGGTTCTGGTGACGTTAAGTACCACCAAGGTTTCTCATCTGATTTTGAAACACCAGGTGGCAATGTGCATTTGGCGCTGGCTTTCAACCCGTCTCACCTTGAAATCGTTAATCCTGTGGTTATGGGGTCTGTACGTGCTCGTCAAGACCGTCGTGGTTGCAAAGATGGTTTACAGGTGATGCCTATCACTATCCACGGCGATTCTGCTATTACTGGTCAAGGTATCGTACAAGAGACATTCAACATGTCTCAAACCCGTGGCTTTAAAGTGGGTGGTAGTATCCGTATCGTTGTGAACAACCAAGTGGGCTTTACCACTTCAAATCATTACGATGTGCGTTCAACTGAATACTGTACTGATATCGCGAAGATGGTACAGGCACCGATTTTCCACGTAAATTCAGACGATCCAGAAGCCGTCGCCTTTGTTGCGCAGCTTGCCGTTGATTACCGTAACGAGTTTAAACGTGATGTGGTGATCGACTTAGTGTGTTATCGCCGTCATGGCCATAACGAAGCTGATGAGCCAAGCGCAACTCAGCCACTAATGTATGCCAAGATCAAGAAACACCCAACGCCACGTAAGATTTACGCTGACAAACTGATCGCAGAAAACACCATTGCTGCCGATGACGTGACCGGCATGATCAACACTTACCGCGATGCTTTAGACCAAGGTGATTGCGTAGTGAAAGAATGGCGTCCAATGACACTGCATACCGTAGATTGGACTCCTTATATTGGTCGCGAATGGGATGAAGCCTATGACGCTTCACTGCCTATCGAACGTTTGCAGAAACTAGCCGATAAGCTGAGCTACGTGCCTGAAAGCCATTCTCTGCAATCCCGTGTTGCTAAGATTTATAGTGACCGTGTTGCAATGGCAAAAGGGGAGAAGCCACTTGATTGGGGCTTTGCTGAAACCTTAGCTTACGCAACGATTCTTGAAGATAAGCAACGTGTTCGCATTACTGGTCAAGACTCTGGCCGCGGGACTTTCTTCCACCGTCATGCGGTTCTGCATAACCAAAACGATGCGACTACGTATTTACCACTGCGTAATATTAGCGATGGTCAAGGTCCAATCGACATTACTGACTCAGTACTCTCTGAAGCCTCAGTATTGGCATTCGAATATGGTTACGCAACGGCAGAGCCTAGTGGTTTAGCCATTTGGGAAGCGCAATTTGGTGACTTTGCTAACTGTGCACAGGTCGTGATTGACCAGTTCTTATCTTCTGGTGAGCAAAAGTGGGGCCGTTTATGCGGTCTGACCATGCTGTTGCCTCACGGCTACGAAGGTCAAGGTCCAGAGCACTCAAGCGCCCGTTTAGAGCGTTTCTTACAGCTTTGTGCTAACCACAATATGCAAGTGTGTGTACCATCAACGCCTGCACAGGTTTACCACATGCTGCGTCGCCAAGTGGTGCGCCCAATGCGCCGTCCACTGGTGGTGATGTCACCTAAGTCATTGCTACGTCACCCATTAGCGGTTTCTAGCATGGACGAATTGGCCAATGGCAGCTTCCAAAACGTGATTGGTGAAATCGATACGTTAGAAGCGAGCAAGGTCGATCGCGTGGTGTTCTGTAGCGGTAAGGTGTACTTCGAACTACTCGAAAAACGCCGTAAAGAAAACATCAATAACATCGCAATTATCCGTGTCGAACAGTTATATCCGTTCCCACATGAAGAAATGGTTGCAGCATTAGCTGACTACCAACATGTGAAGGATTTTGTTTGGTGTCAGGAAGAGCCGCAAAACCAAGGTGCTTGGTACTCTAGCCAACATCACTTTTGGGCTGCTATCCCTGCGGGAGCAAAACTCACTTACGCTGGCCGTGAAGCGTCTGCTGCACCAGCTTGTGGTTACCCTGAGTTGCATGCTCACCAACAAGAATCTTTAGTGAACAGTGCCTTAAAGCTCTAATTGATAAGACTGTAGTCATAGACATTTTATAAAAAAGGATCGTTTTTCATGAGTATCGAAATCAAGGTACCCGTACTGCCAGAATCTGTTGCCGATGCGACTATCGCCACTTGGCATGTAAAAGTGGGACAACAAGTTTCTCGTGATCAAAATCTGGTTGATATTGAAACTGACAAAGTTGTACTAGAAGTGGTTGCACCAGAAGATGGTCATATTGGTGAATTTCTATTCCACGAAGGTGACACCGTTTTGGGCGAGCAAGTGATTGCTAAGTTCATCGCTGGCGCGGTTTCGGGCCAAGAAGTCACTAAAGCGCAAGCAGAAGCTGCCGCTCCTGCAGTGGCAAGTGATGAATCTAACGATGCGTTAAGTCCTTCAGTGCGTCGTTTACTGGCTGAGCACAATGTTGATGCCAGCAAAGTAAAGGGCACAGGTGTTGGCGGTCGTATCACTAAAGAAGACGTTGAAGCCTTCATCAAGTCTGCACCTAAAGCGGCTGCTTCTGCAGCGCCAGTGGTACAGCCACTCGCTGCTGGTCGTAGTGAGAAACGTGTGCCAATGACACGTTTACGTAAGACTATCGCTAACCGTTTGTTAGAAGCGAAAAACTCTACCGCAATGCTCACGACCTTCAACGAAGTGAACATGAAGCCAATCATGGATATCCGTAAGCAGTACCAAGATATCTTTGAAAAGCGCCACGGTATCCGTTTAGGTTTCATGTCTTTCTATGTGAAAGCAGTAACTGAAGCCTTGAAACGCTTCCCTGAAGTCAACGCATCAATCGACGGTGACGATATCGTTTACCACAACTACTTTGACGTCAGCATCGCTGTATCTACGCCACGTGGTCTGGTAACGCCAGTGCTACGTGACACTGATACTATGAGTCTGGCTGATATCGAAAAAGCAGTACGCGATCTGGCGATCAAAGGCCGTGATGGTAAGCTGACTGTGGCGGATATGACTGGCGGTAACTTCACTGTGACTAACGGTGGTGTATTCGGCTCGTTAATGTCTACTCCAATTCTAAACCTGCCACAAAGCGCGATTTTAGGCATGCATGCCATCAAAGATCGTCCAATGGCAGTCAATGGTCAGGTTGAAATCCTGCCCATGATGTACCTAGCTCTCTCATATGACCATCGTATTATTGATGGCCGTGAGTCAGTTGGCTTCTTAGTCGCCATTAAAGACTTCTTAGAAGACCCAACTCGTCTGCTGCTTGATCTGTAATCCAACTCGATAAACGATTCAGTTTAAAGAGTTTGTTAAAGACAAAAGTAAGACATACCCTCGTGACTGGCCCCTTGGGCCAGTTGGATTTGATTAGAAGTATATGGATAGATCATCATGAATTTGCATGAGTATCAGGCAAAATCCTTATTTGCCGAATATGGTTTACCAGTGTCAGAAGGTTTTGCCTGTGATACAGCCCAAGAAGCTGTAGAAGCGGCAGGACGTATTGGCGGAAATTTATGGGTTGTTAAGTGTCAAGTACACGCAGGCGGCCGCGGTAAAGCGGGTGGCGTTAAAGTCACTGGCGATAAAGAAGAAATCAGAGCCTTTGCCGAATACTGGTTAGGCAAAAATCTGGTGACTTATCAAACTGATGAGAAAGGTCAGCCGGTTGCTAAAATTTTAGTAGAAAGCTGCACCGACATCGCGAACGAACTGTACTTAGGTGCAGTTGTTGACCGTGCTACCCGTCGTGTGGTGTTCATGGCATCAACAGAAGGCGGTGTTGAGATTGAGAAAGTGGCCGAAGAAACGCCAGAACTCATTCACAAAGCGATCATCGATCCGCTGACAGGTCCTCAACCATTCCAAGCGCGTGATCTTGGCTTCAAACTGGGCTTAAACCCAACTCAAATGAAGCAATTCACCAAGATCTTCATGGGTCTGGCAACGATGTTCGTTGACCACGATTTCGCGCTCTTAGAAATCAACCCACTGGTTATCACCACTGAAGGTAACCTGCACTGCTTAGACGGTAAAATTGGTATCGATGGCAACGCACTGTTCCGTCAACCAAAAATCAAAGCTATGCACGACCCATCTCAAGATGACGCCCGTGAAGCCCATGCTGCGATGTTCGAACTGAACTATGTGGCTCTGGATGGTAACGTTGGTTGTATGGTGAACGGTGCAGGTCTTGCTATGGGTACGATGGACATCGTTAATCTGCACGGCGGCAAGCCAGCTAACTTCCTCGACGTAGGTGGTGGCGCGACCAAAGAACGTGTTGCAGAAGCATTCAAGATCATTTTGTCTGACAGCAATGTGAAAGCCGTTCTGGTTAACATCTTCGGTGGTATCGTACGTTGTGACATGATCGCAGAAGGTATCATTGGCGCTGTTAAAGAAGTGGGCGTTAAGGTTCCAGTTGTGGTTCGTTTAGAAGGTACTAACGCTGAATTAGGCCGTGAAGTATTAGCTAAATCAGGTCTTGATATCATTGCAGCTAACAGTCTGACTGATGCGGCTGAGCTAGTAGTTAAAGCTGCGGAGGGCAAATAATGTCTGTATTAATTAACAAAGATACCAAGGTAATTTGCCAAGGCTTTACCGGTGGTCAAGGTACTTTCCACTCTCAACAAGCGATCGATTACGGTACGCAAATGGTCGGTGGTGTATCTCCAGGCAAAGGCGGCAGCGAGCACTTAGGTCTGCCAGTGTTTAACACTGTAAAAGACGCGGTTGCAGCGACTGGCGCCACGGCTTCTGTTATTTACGTTCCAGCGCCTTTCTGTAAAGATGCTATCCTCGAAGCAATCGACGGTGGTATTGAGCTAATCGTTTGTATCACTGAAGGCATCCCAACACTGGATATGCTGCAAGTGAAAGTGAAGCTTGAAGAAACGGGCGTTCGCATGATCGGTCCTAACTGCCCAGGTGTTATCACTCCAGGTGAATGTAAGATCGGTATTATGCCAGGCCACATCCACTTGAAAGGTAAAGTGGGTATCGTTTCTCGTTCAGGAACACTGACCTATGAAGCGGTTAAGCAAACTACAGACGAAGGTTTCGGCCAATCTACTTGCGTAGGTATCGGTGGTGACCCAATCCCAGGCACTAACTTCATCGACGTATTGGAAATGTTCCAAAACGATCCACAGACTGAAGCTATCGTGATGATCGGTGAAATCGGTGGTACAGCTGAAGAAGAAGCGGCAGCTTACATCAAAGCTCACGTGACTAAACCAGTTGTATCTTATATCGCGGGCGTAACGGCTCCTGCGGGTAAGCGCATGGGCCATGCTGGTGCGATTATCGCCGGCGGTAAAGGTACTGCGGCTGACAAATTTGCGGCACTAGAAGCCGCGGGCGTGACGACTGTCCGCTCGTTAGCGGATATCGGCAAAGCGCTGCGTGCTAAAACCGGTTGGTAATCTAACCGTTAAAACACGAAAAGGCGCCTAAGGCGCCTTTTTTATTGCGCGTGGTTTTTCTGTACCCACCAGTTAAGTGTGAGAATGGGACAAACCTAACACCGAGGAGGCTAGCATTTTTATTTACAAAGGGTTAGATTGGGCTTCTCTACTCGATATCGTTATTCGGTTAACGTTCGATTGTATTGGTAGAGCCACAACCTAAGCCTTGCGCTTATGGCCCCACGGCTATTCAGCAATAAATCTTGCACTTAATTACCACGCGATTGCAGCACTAGGCTGCAAGCGTATTTATATCGGTTTATCCCATTGGGGGAGGATAAACCATGAGCAGATGGTTAACCTTAAGGGACATCTATTTACATGAGGGAAAGACTGTGAAAGCACCAAAGATCATTATTTCGGAAATCGATTTAGAAAGACTCGAGCGCCTGCTAGAGTCTCTGCCTGCAAATGCATTTCCAGGCAGAGCTGCTTTGGAGGCTGAGCTAGACCGAGCTGACATTGTGCCTGCGGCGCAGATGCCAGCCAATGTGGTGACGATGAATTCCGAAGTGAAATTTAGAGTGTCATCCAGCAATGATACCTTTTGTTTACGTTTAGTGTATCCAAAGGATGCAACTGGTGAGGGCACGATTTCGATCCTCGCGCCGGTGGGCAGTGCCTTATTGGGATTATCTCAAGGCGATCAAATTGAATGGCCAGGCCCTGGCGGAACGATGGTAAAAGTCTGTATTGAAGAAATTGTTTATCAGCCAGAGCGCAGCGGTGACTTTCACCGTTAATCCTTAAGCGGGATTGTTGTGTAGAGGGCGGTAAGGAAGGATGCAAAGATGATTATAGAAACCGAACGTTTACTTTTGAGACCGTTTAACGAGCAGGATGTTGATGCCCTCTATTTGATGAACAGTAACCCTGCGATGTTGAAATACATTCCAACCGCGCCTTTTACTGATCGCGAGCAAGCTCGAGAACTGTTCCATAATGTGATCCTACAGGATTATCAGCAACGGGGATTTGGTCGCTGGGCGGTAGAGCATAAAGCCGATAATAGGGTGATTGGCTTTTGTGGACCCAAATTTATTCCTGAGTTTAACGAAGTCGAAATTGGCTATCGTTATTTCCCAGAATATTGGGGTAAGGGCATTGGTACTGAAGCTGCCGAGGCGGCGCTGAGTGTGTTTCCCCAATTTGGGATTAAGCAAACCATTGCTTTGATCTTAGAGGGGAATTTAGGTTCAGAAACGGTGGCGAAACGCGTGGGCATGTACTGGCGCGAGCACAGTGAATTTATGGGACATAAGATCAATGTTTACGCCAAGATTTTATGACTAACCCTTTGTTGTAAAATAAAAAAACCAGCCGATGGCTGGTTTTTTTATTATTTAAGTTACCGCTAAGGCGCTATTGGAATTGGCCGAGCAAGCTTATTCGTCGTTGTGCTCGCAGTTATCATTAGTGCAATGACCGTACAAATATAAGCTATGGTTTGTTAGCTTGATATTGTACTTACTGGCAATCTCGTCTTGACGACGTTCAATTACTTCATCAGAAAATTCAATCACTTTACCACAAGACAGGCAAACTAAGTGATCATGGTGATGCTGAGTCGATAACTCGAATACGGCCTTACCACTTTCAAAGTGGTGACGAGATACAATACCGGCATCATCAAACTGGTTTAACACACGGTAGACTGTTGCTAGACCAATTTCTTCACCTAAATCGAGCAGTTTCTTATATAAGTCTTCTGCACTTATATGTTGGTTTTCAGGTCCTTGCATCAGTTCTAGGATCTTGACTCGTGGCAGGGTGATTTTCAAACCGGCTTTTTTTAGCGCTTGATTTCCATCTGTCATTGCTAATCTCTTGATTGCAGAACCAATAGGTTCATCCGTGGATAGTGCTTGCCATTATAGGGGGTCAAATTAAAAACTTAAACCTTTGTTCTGGCTTTATAGGGCTATATGCAGATAAATTGTGTTACTGAGCGTGAAATTGCAATAAATTGCGGCAATTCAAGCATAGTTTTTGTAAGGTTATACCAAGGAATAATGTTCACGATGCGAAAAATTCGTGACAATAAATAGAATAATGACAATAAAAGGAAACAGTATGTACCAACATATTGTGGTATTAACTGGCGCGGGTATTTCTGCTGAGTCGGGATTACGTACCTTTCGCGATCAAGATGGTTTGTGGGAAGAGCATCATATAGAAGATGTGGCAACACCAGAAGGCTATGCAAAAGATGCTGAACTCGTCGAACGTTTCTATAACAGTCGCTGGGAGCAATTACACTGTGGTACTGTGATGCCTAATGCGGCACATCTTGCATTAGCCAAGTTAGAGGCTGAGTTTTCTGGGCAGTTATTGGTTGTAACTCAAAATATTGATGATTTACATGAGCGTGCTGGATCTCGTCGTTTACTGCATATGCACGGCGAACTCTCTAAAGGACGCTGTCCGCGCTCGCGCCAAACCTTTTTATTAAGAGAACCTTTTGGAGTGAATAACGGCTGTACTTGCTGTATTCCCGCGCAAAGACTGCGGCCCCATGTGGTGTGGTTTGGCGAAATGCCCTTAGGGATGGATAGAATTCACGATGCGCTCGATAACTGTGATTTATTTATCGCCATTGGTACCTCGGGCACGGTTTATCCTGCTGCGGGTTTTGTCGACACGGCAAATCACCATGGAGCGCAAACCGTTGAGGTCAACCTACAATCGCCCGATAGGCATAGCCAATTTCAATACCATTTAACGGGAAGGGCTGGGGAACTCGTACCTAAATTAGTGGATACGATTCTCGCGGGGCGTGTGATCGGCTCTGATTTGGCCGAATGAGTGACTAACAGATGACGCAAAAACTCGCAATTATCATGCGTGGCTTGCCCGGAAGTGGAAAATCCCATTGGGTTGAGCAGTTTATTGCCAACCTGACTTTGGAGGATGCATTGCGTCTCCGCCAAGGTGGGATTTTCTCGACCGATAGTTTTTTCTATCAAGGTGAGGAATATTGCTTCGATGCCAAAAAGCTTTCCGAATACCATCAGCGTAATTTAACCGCTTTTATTCAAGCGTTAAGCAATGCCCAGCCTATCGTGATTTGTGATAATACCAACCTTAGCCGCTGGGAATATATGGCCTATGAGGCTGCTGCCAAAGCTCTCGATTATCAAGTGCGTATCGTGCTAGTAGGCGACCCATCAGACTCTGTTCATCAAAAGCTGTGCGCCGAGCGTAATCGCCATGGTGTGCCGTTAACTCAAATTCGAAGGATGGCAAAACTGTTTGAGGCATTTTAGTATTCCTTTGTTTGTCATCTTGTGGCGTTATCTTCTATTCAAGGTTAATGTCCAATACGATTAGCAAGAGTTGCATAAGCTTGATCGTAATGACAGTTTCCTATTGATTTGTCGATTATAATGCTGCGAGTTGGTTCCTCTGGAGTTTATCTTGTTAACAAAACTACTGCTCACCTTAGCCGTCATCATTATGGCGATATTGCTGCTCGTTAAGCGTAAGCCTGGCGCGCTTCAAGTGACAGTGTCAGATGCGCCTGTGTCGCTAAGTTTATGGCGCCGTTATGGAATGAGTGGGGCATTTTTGTTACTGGGACTTTGCTTGTTAAGCTACAGTGTATGGTACTGGCGCGATCAGCACAAAGTGGTGACAGTGACCATTGTGTCTCCATCGGGTGAACATTCTGGCATTTATCATGCCCGTAAAGGCGATATCTCAGAAGCTAAGATGGTCACGGTTGAGGGCGTGCATATTCGCTTCTCAAATGCCGAGCGGTTGGAGATCTTGGAAGACTAAAACAGATTTATTTTATGAATTTATCGCTCCCGCCTTTTCATTACTAAGTTATGCGTTAAACTAGCGACAATTTTTTAGCCTGCACTTAAGTGGACTTTTAGCTTAAGTTTTTTTCAGGAGGACACATGATTACTGCCTACATCTATGAAAACCGTCAGTTGACGGTGACTGAGATTAACATTCAAGACAGTATTCCGGCGTCGACCATATGGTTGGATCTTTATAAACCTGATGATGCAGAGCGAGAATGGTTAAGTCATTTTTCTGTTGAAGAAGTGCCTGACGAAGAAGATATCAATGAGATTGAGGCTTCGGCGCGTTTTTATCAAAACAGCGACGGTTTGCATATCAACTCTTTATTCCCACAGCGAGTGGGCCAAGATGTGCGTGGGGTGAACGTTTCCTTTAACCTACGTACCAATTTCCTACTGACCATTCGTGAAGAAGATGTCGGACTTATCCGCCTCTTACGTAACTATTTGCGTTTGGGGCGGCTAGAAGTTTCTACGCCCCAGGAATTATTTCTCGAACTATTTAACTTAAAAGTGGATTACCTCTCCGACTTGATCGAGGACGTGTATACCGTACTTGAAAATGTTGGCGAGCAGGTTTTCGACAGCGAAGAACTCGATGATGTGTTCAAGCTGATTACGCTGCAGGAGGACTCGAACGGGAAAATTCGTTTAAGTTTACTCGATACCCAGCGTTCATTACGCTATATGCAGCGGTACTACCGCGGTCAATTGTCTGATGAGCATTTAAAAGACTTACGTGAGATGCTCTCGGATATCGAGTCTTTAATGCCTCACAGCCAGTTTATTTTCGACAAGTTAAACTTCTTGCTGGACGCTGCGATGGGTTTCAGTGGATTGCAGCAGAATAAGATCATCAAAATCTTCTCGGTTGCGGCCGTAGTCTTTCTTCCGCCGACACTGATTGCGAGTAGTTACGGGATGAACTTTAACGGTATGCCTGAGTTGCAATGGCAATATGGTTATCCTATGGCGATTTTAATGATGCTCGCGAGTGCCGCGGGAACCTATTTCTTCTTTAAACGTAAACACTGGCTTTAATTAAGTGCCTGATTTAAATAGAAAGTAAAAAGCCGGAGTCTCTCCTGCTTTTTACTGATGTTTTACTTGCGGCTATCACCCCCAAAGTAATAACTGACACGTTCCCGTGGGTTGAGGTATTCGTGTACTTTTTCAGGTAAAGCTGCAGCGGGGAGGCAGCGCACAATACTGATCCCTTCGACTTCAAGATCGACGATAGGCGCTTGATCTTTAGGCACTAATGCATCGTAAACGAGGATTTTAGGGCAGAGTAGTTTTTGCAAGTTAACCGACATCACCATGGCATATTGGCCGCTAGATAATTCCACCACACTTCCCGGCGGATAAATACCCAACATTTTGATCATTTTGCCAATATATTCCTGATTTAATTTCGTTTTATATTGCTTATACAAATGTCCTAATGCGGCGTAGGGCATACGTGCTTTACCCTGGTTACTGGGATAACAAAGGGAGTCATATTCATTCACGACCGCTAATAATTGGGATATCTTATCAAGGTCCGCCTCCTTTAACCCTTTGGGATAACCACTGCCATCAAGAAACTCATGGTGGTTAATGATCGCAGGGAGTGCGGCTTCAGGGAAATTGTCTGCCAGCTTGAGTAAATCAATCCCAAGTAGAGGATGCTGCTTAATAAAATTAAGCTCGGGTGCAGACCAAGGTGTGGTTTTTTTCAAAATTTGCGGGGGTACTTTGAGTTTTCCCACATCATGAAACAGAGCGCTTAAGCCGACTAATTCGATTTCACTACGGTCCCATTCCATCTCTTTGGCAATCAGCATGGAGAGGATGGAGACATTTAATGAATGATAATAAATGCTTTCATCCTGCTTGGCATCACTCATTAAATGCAGCACTAGATTGTCTGAGGTTAAGAGTTGTTCCACCATACTTTGAACTAACACCTTGGCATCATCAACGGCATTCAATGGCCGATTGCGTAGCTTAGAGATCAGACTGCGCATCATGGCGACTGAGCGAGTGAAATTTTGCTCAGTTTTATGAATATCTCGGCGAAGTTTCTTTTGTACTTCAATTTGTTCAGCCTTGTAGATATCCATATTATTTTTAAGATCATGGAGTTCAGGGCTGGGAGGCAGTGTTATGGGGTTAACCGCTTCAGGATTTAAGGGGGCGATTTCACTGCGCTCTAAATCGACGATAACGTGTTCAATACCAAGATTTTTAATTAATTCAATTTGCGCAGCCTGTTTAATGTGAAAGCTACTGAATAAAAAAGGATGATCTTTCCAGGCAACGGGTAAACGCACAAAATTCCCTACCTGTAATTGATGAACTGAGACTTTACAGCTTTTTTTCATATTTTTGTTATCGCGAAGCTAATGAAGTTATTTTATCCCCAGACAACCTGAAGATTCAGAGATCAGCGGGAGTTTAACGCACTTTAGGCAAAGCGGCTATTTGCAGACCTCATGGGCTGAGTTAAAAATAACCAATCCAACGTATAGTGCGTTACCACGTGTTAACATTTACTGCCGGTAGAGAGTGACTAAGGCGCTCTACTTCCGTTTTGCATCAATTCAAAAGGTGGTCGGCATTCTGTTATTGATGCAGCTTTACAATTACTTAACTAACATGTCAGCATAGTAAGAGTAGAAAATAGCCAAAGCATCGAGCATATATGGATTTTATCGAAGTATACCCTAATGCAATACCTGATGATCTATGTGATCGTCTCATTCTTGCGTTTGAAAAGCACTCTGGCGTCGTTGATGGGCAAACTGGCAATGGTGTTGACCTTGAAAAAAAGATCAGTCGAGATCTTACATTAGATAATTTCACCGATTTACAGCCTCTTAAAAATGAATTGTTATCTTACACTCTTAAGGGAACGGCAGACTATTTTAGCCAATATGCAATGGCGCTAATGGGAGCAGTGGCGGTTTCTGTCAGTGATGAGCAAGGTCAAGCGGTTACCTTAACACCAAGCAATTTTGAGCGTTTAGGTAAGCCTAGAGCGGAGGCATTAGTCAAATATTTATACCGTAGTGGCAGTATTAATATTCAAAAATATCAAAAGAATAAAGGTGGATATCCCCACTGGCATTCGGAGCAATTCCCCCAACTAAGCCACAATGAAGCCTTACACCGTGTGGTGCTCTATATGTTTTATTTAAACGATGTGGAGGAGGGGGGGGAGACCGAGTTTTATTACCAGCAACGTAAGATTTCGCCTAAAAAAGGCACAATGGTGATTGCGCCAGCAGGCTTTACCCATTCCCACCGCGGCAATATGCCTATTAGTAATGATAAATACATTGCCACCTCTTGGGTGATGTTTAATCGGGCCGAGCAGCTATATGCTGTTTATGCATAAAATGGTCAGGCAGGGATGGTAATCCTGAATAGTGCGCCTTCTAAATGGCTTTCCTCTATTTTCAGGCTTCCACCATAGCTACTGACAATTTCATCACATACGGCTAAACCAATCCCTTGTCCTGGGGATTGGGTGTCGGCTCTCACGCCCCGTTGAATGATTTTTTGCCGCAATTGCTCTTCTACGCCTGGGCCATCATCTTCGACGATTAACTCAAAATCACCCTGCTCATTAAAATGTGCCGTCACCTGTACTTGGCTAATACATAATCTAAAGGCGTTTTCCATTAAATTGCCGCAAAGTTCCATCAAATCGCCTTTATTGCCAGGAAACAATAAATTAGCCGAAATGTTGGCTTTAAATTGTACTTGTTTATCGCGGTAAATCTTAAATAGCATTTGTGCGAGTTGTTCAACAAGTGGCGCAATGGGGGTGTGTTCTTGCTTTAACCCTTGGCGACCTAACATGGCGCGTTTTAGTTGATATTTAACCAGTTGATCCATTTGGCTGATCTGCTCCATGATTTTTTCATTGGCAGATTGTTTATTGAGACTTGTGTCGTCGGTAATGGCATGAACGGCGGCGAGGCGAGTTTTCAAGCTGTGTGCCAGATCATTCATTGCATTCTGATAGCGTTGCTGTTGAGCGCTCGATTGTTGTAATAGCTGGTTAAGCGCTTGAGTTACCCCTTCGAGTTCAACGGGATAGCCTTCAGACAGAGATTTCGTCTTACCTTGGTTAATCGACTGAAGTTCATTTTGCATTCTGACGAGCGGGCGCATCCCCCAATACGCGGCACTAACCAGTAAAATAAGGGCTAATGCGAGCACCATCGCAAGACGGATATAGGTACGTTTACTGAATTTACTATATTCCTGCTCCAGTTTAGCGGCATCTTTCATCACCAGCAGATTGTAATGCACGCCTGCGATTTCAACCGCGAGCAAATACACAAAGTAACCTCTGTCATCTGCCATAGTGAGGTAATAGGGCGGAGAGTCGTTACGGATTTCGTTAAATCGTTCGCAGGTATCGAATAGGCCACGGTCGACGGCGAGGGATGAGGTCCATACTTGTTTAAACTTTTCATCACAACTAGCAATCACATAGCGTTCTTGCTTGTTGTTTTCCTCTAACCAAGCACTGGTATCGGGGATGAGATCATGCTCCCTCAGTTCGGCGGCGACTTGAGGAATTTCGGCGATGAGCTGGGCGGTTTCTTCGTTATAACTATTTTGAGCATGCAGAACGTTCACCATCCATGCGAGGCCAAACCCCACTAAGGTGATGATGGATAGCGAGGTGAGAAACATCCGCGTGAGTAGACGTTTCTTAAACTTGAGTCTTAGTTGCATGGCAGATTGAATTTATATCCTTGGCCACGGATTGTCGCTATCGGATTATCTATTCCATCGCGGGTCAGTTTTTTACGTAAACGGCTCACCATGACTTCAATAGTATTTGGGTCGCCTTCTTTGTCGCCATAGATCACATCTAGCAGCCGCTGCTTTGCTACTACCTCGTGGCAATGGCGCATTAAATATTCGAGGATAAGATACTCAAAGGCGGTGACTTCCATGATGTCATTACCGAGGGTCACTTGTTTAGCGGCAAGATCGAGTTTTAACTCACCACTGGTAATAACAGGTTTGACAAACCCTGCGCTGCGTCTGACCAAGGCATCAAGCCTTGCAACAAGTTCTTCTTTTTGGAAGGGTTTAACTAAGTAATCGTCTGCGCCCGCATTGAGGCCTTCAACTTTATCTTGCCAATTCACCCTCGCCGTGAGGATAAGAATGGGGGCTTTAACGCCTTCTTCACGTAATTGCTGGATAAGGCTGATACCATCTTGATCGGGTAAACCTAAATCGACAATCGCGACATCTATGGGATAATTGGTTGCTTGGAAGAATCCTTCCTTGGCAGTGAGGGCAACTTGAACTTGGTTGCCCAAGTCACTTAGTTGTACTTTTAGATGGTGGGATAAAATAAGATCATCTTCAACAACCAAAATTCTCATAATACTCATGCCTTAATTTCGACTGGGCTCAGTGTACGCAAAATATACGTGGGAGCCAAATATTGTCTTATCTTAGCCACAAGGAACTTAACCTCGGCTGACCAAGGTTCATCAATGTCGAAAATAAGTACTAATCTATTGTCTTTAAAGTCATTATCTTTAAAGCATATTTTGGTGGCTATTAGGCCTTAGCATAAGTACTTTTCGCTCTGCGCCAGATGTCGTTGGCGCTCCACACCGCTCCTAAACTAAAAAGCATTACGCTACCCATGATGAGCGCAAGTCTTAACCAAGGCGCGCCGTGGGAGATCCGCATCTGTATGGCATCAATTGCTGTGGTGCTCCAAACGATGATAACGCTGATACACAAAACGGCTTGCAGCAGACGAATGACAAGTGGGTGTTTAATGAGTAAGCCAAGAGGCGCTAATGCAAAAATACTGGTGAACACGAGTTGGTCGTACCGTAAAAAATGTGCGCTTAACAGCCAAAAGGCGACAATAATCCAACTCACTCTCCACCACATAATATTCTCCAATAACAATTTTGATGTGGGCTAATATAGCGACATTTAAAGGACTATTCTATTTGCTTGTTCACAAAACAACGATTTGACGATATTCAATCATAAGCAAGCCCAACAACGTTGGGCTTGGAGGATAAACATTAACCATAAATTATAAGGACATTTTTAATCTATTTTATGGACTTGTTCATCGAAGCTAGGAGCAATTTTGCCTGCTTGAGTATTGTTAAATACAGTTTCATTAAATTCGCCTTCTGATTTCGCGATAATGACTGTGGCCACACAATCGCCGGTGACGTTAACCGCGGTACGCACCATATCCAGCAGTCGATCAACACCAATAATTAGGGCAATACCTTCAACGGGGAGGCCAACTTGGTTAAGTACCATAGCCAACATAATTAACCCAACACCAGGGACTCCGGCGGTGCCAATAGAGGCTAAAGTGGCTGTGACAATCACCGCTGCGTAATCGGTAAGCGATAATTCAATACCAAATACTTGGGCGATAAATACCGTAGCTACACCTTGCATAATCGCAGTACCATCCATGTTAATGGTTGCGCCTAATGGCAGGGTAAAAGAGGCAATTTTATTGTCGACACCGAGTCTGTGTTCAGAAGCTTCAATGGTAATAGGTAAGGTTGCGTTAGAGCTGGCAGTTGAAAAAGCAAACAGCTGCACATCGCGCATTTTACGGATGAAAATCAGCGGATTTAATCCAGAAAATGCTTTAAGTAAGATTGAATAGGTCACAAAATTATGAATAAGTAGCAGAGTAAGTACAAGGAAGAAGTATTTAACGACACTGCCAAAGGTTTCTAAACCTAAGGTCAAGGCTAATTTTGCCATCAGTGCAAACACACCATAGGGCGCTAACTGCATAACTAGGGTCACTACCCGCATAATTACGTTGTTTAGGTCATCAAAAAGCTGGGCGATACGGTTACCTCGCTCCCCAAGATGAGCAATAGCAAAGCCGAAAATAACTGCAAAAATAATGATTTGCAGCATATTTCCTTCACTCATGGCCTGCACCGGATTGGTGGGCATCATGTCAATGATGACCTGAGCAAAACTGGGTGCTTCTTTTGCGACATAATTTAACTTTTCGTTAGCTAATGTCGCATCCCCTGGATGGACTATGACCGCAGCAAACACGGCCAACACTAATGCAAGGACAGTTGTGAATAAATAAAAGGCTAAGGTTTTACCCCCTAATCGTCCCAACTTAGATGGCTCACTTAACGAACAAGTCCCACAAACTAATGAAATAAACACCAGTGGAACCACTAACATTTTTAAGCTTGAGATAAAAATCGTACCGATTACATGTAAAAAACCGTCGGTGATATAGTCCTTAATAAAGATACTGTCGGGGAACAAATTGCGAAGAATAAGTCCGAATATAATGCCGGTTGCCATGCCGATTAAGATTTTACTGGTCAGTCCGAGTTTATTTTGTAATGAGGTTGCCATGGGGGTTCCTGTGTGTTTTTTATACGTTCTAATATTGGCGACGACAAGCCTAGCAAGAAAATGCAGAAGTTTAAATGAGTTCTAATGTTAAACTAAGTGCAAAATATGCGAAATAAAATAAGAGAGTAATGGTAAAGTTACGTGAAAATTGTGTAATGTTAGCCTATAAGTTATAGGCGTCAATTTTAGTATTATCATTAGAGTAACAGGGAGCCTGACAATGAAGTCAGCGTATAAGGTTTTTCTCGCAGGATTATGTTCACTTTTCTTGGTTGCATGCGGAGGTGGAGGTAGTATCACCGACGATGGCACTGGCCCCACGCCCACCCCAAGTGTTATCACTGTTTCATTGAGTATTTCTAACAGTGATAATGTTTCATTAGCTACTCCTGCTGAGGTAAAAGCAACAGTAGTAGACTCTAAGACTGGCCCTAAAGCTGGAGTGGTTGTTACATTTAAACTTGATAATGCTTCATTAGGCATCTTCACTCCAGCAACAGGGACACAACTAACGGATTCGTCAGGTGTTGCAACAATAAAATTAGAAACAGCAACGCTAGCTGGAGCAGGTAACGTCACAGCAAGTATTGCAACTGGAGAGTCAGCTACAAAGGGTTTTTTCTCAAAGGGTGATGGAGTTACCAATCCTGGTACAGGCAATAAGTTAGCGCTTTCTCTTGTAAATCAGCAGCAGCAAGTTATCACAGGTATAAGTGCGGCAGTTCGGGGAATAATTAAAGCCTCTTATACTAACAGCTTGAATGAGCCCCTTGTTGGCAAGGTTGTTGTATTCAACTCAACGTTAGGTAAACTGTCCCCTGAATCTGGAACTGCCCTGACTAACTCACAAGGAATAGCTGAAATATCGATTACCGCTGGCACCATTGCTGGAGCGGGCAAAATTACAGCTAAAGTAGATGGTACTGAAGCTGAACCTCTTGGATTCAATACATTAGGGGATGAGGTTGTTGTTAAACCCATAGATTCATACGCCATAACACTAAATATTCAAGACTCACAAGGTAATAATTTAAGAAAAATTAGCCATAGTGTACCTGGCTCTGTGGTTGCTACTTTGTTAAAGGATGGAGTTCCTGCAAGTTATCAAAAGATTTCCTTCAATCTAAACGGTGAAGGTATTCTAAATCCATCCTCTGGTACAGCATTAACTGATTTAAGTGGTCGAGCTCTAGTTACACTTGTTACTGGAACAAATGCTGGTGCTGCAACTGTTACTGCAAGCTTCTCTCTCGACAATGACATTATTACTGATAGCTTCAACGCTGAAGTTGCAGGTGACGCCCCCGGTGGTAATGGTGAAGCTAATTCTTTATCGATTCAATTAACCAATAGCCTTACAGGTCTATCAACTACAAATATCAGTGCTAACCAACCAGCGAAGGTTACTGTTACTTTAGTCGATAAGGACTCAATTCCTCTAAGCGGTAAAGTCGTAAGTTTTGCAAGCAGTTTAGGTAATTTTTTACCTTCTAAAGGCACTGCACTTACTGATTCTATTGGTCGAGCATCAATTACTTTGACCGCCGGTAGTATTGAAGGCGCTGGCGAAATTACTGCTACTTACGGAACGGCTAAAGCCATTATTGGATTTGCTACAGCAGGGGATGAAATAGATCCAGTAGAGGCTAGTCCAGAAATCACATTTGATATATATAATTGTAATGGTGTTGCAGCTTGGGATAAAACACTAAAGAACTTTGAAGTTTGTCAACCCACAGACAATATCACTAATGATAAACCAGGCATCATAGGGGCTAAAGTTACTCGTTCTGGTAGTACGCAGCCTTTGCAACAAGTGCTTGTTACTGCAGCAACAACATTAGGAGCAATAAGCCCTAATTCTGGTACAGCTATTACAAATGCTGATGGTAAAGCGATTTTAGATCTATATGCTAATGGTAGTGTTGGTGCGGGTGAAGTATCTTTAAAAGTGAAAGATGTTACCTCAACGAAAGCGTTTGAAATTGGCAGGGTAAACATTTCTCTAAAACTAGAAACCTCTCTTGGTACAAATTTACTACCTGCTGGCGGTTCTACCATTTTGGATGTCACGGTTTTAAATCCAGACGGTTCATTAGCAACTGGTCAACCTTTTACTCTTGTATTTACTTCTGAATGCCAAGCATCAAATAAAGCAATAATTGACTCTCCTGTTATTACAAATGGTGGGAAGGGGTATGCTACCTATCGAAGTACAGGGTGTGAGACACAAGATACAGTATCTGTTTCTGCTATAACTGGCGGGGGAAGTGTAAGTTCAACTGCAGTTATAAATATTGATTCTATCAAAGTTGGTGCTTTGCAGTATGTTTCAGCTAATCCGACATTGCTGGCCTTGCAAGGTACAGGAGGAATCGCTGGTGCAGGATCTCGTTCTGAAACATCAGTAGTAACATTTAAGTTACTAGATGAGACTGCTGCGCCAGCAGGGCAAGAAAGAGTTTGTTTTGAGTTAAGTACTGAAGTAGGGGGTATTAGCTTAAGTCCTGCTCCTTTAGCGCAAGATTATCTCGATTGCCCTAATTTTCCAAAGCCGAATACTTCTAACTATCCTGTTGATTTAAATGCTCCAAATAAATATGCCGTTGCTGTAACAGACAGTGCAGGATTAGCATCTGTTATTGTTAGAAGTGGTGATAGAGCGACTCCTGTAAAAGTGTTTGCATTATGGGCTGGCAGTACTGCTGCAGGTCATAATGGTGTTATTTCAAATGTGTCAGATCAGCTGGCGATCACAACTGGCCTTGCAGATGCTAATAGTTTCTCTGTCTCTGCATCTACGTTTAATCCTGAAGGTTGGGATTATGATAATGAACTTGTAGATATTAATGTTTTAGCAGCGGATCATTTTAATAACATGGTTCCAGCAGGAACAGTAATCGTTTTTACTGCAGAAGGAGGTGCTATACCAGGCTCTTGTACAACGGGTGGTTTAACTAATCCTGATGGTGCTTGCAGTGTTCAATGGCGCAGTCAGAACCCTAGACCTTTTGACACTACACTTGTGAAATGCCCCGAGTCATTTAATGGTGACTTTAATCCTCCTTGTATGGGAACATTAAAGTCGCAATTTGATTCAGGTAAAAATTCATTATTACCTGAACCTAGACCAGGTCGAGCGACTATCACTGCTTATGCTATTGGTGAGGAAAGTTTTGTTGATTTAAATGGTAATGGCTTGTTTGATTTTGTTGATACAAATGGCGATGGTGTAATAGAAATAGATAAGGGTGAGACTGAACCTTTTACTGATATCTCTGAGGCTTTCACAGACCATAACGAGGATGGTTTTTATCGTAAAATATCACAGAGTTCCTCATTAGCTGATTTGCTTATCCAACCTGCGGGTGCAGTAAACGAGGAATTTGTTGATTATAATAGTGATGGTAAATTTAATAAAGCTGATGAAAAGTATACAGGGCTATTATGTGCTTCTGGTTCCGGACTAGCCTGTTCTGATACTGGTTTGGATGATAATAGAGCCCAGTTAAATATATTCAAAAACATACCCATCGTTATGTCAGGCAGTACACCTATGATACGGTTAGTTTCTATTGATGGTGATACGATGACCGCAGTTTCTGAAATAGATCTAATTGATAGAACTGATCCAACAAAACCTGTAGCGAAAGGGCCTCAGACTGTATATTTGTTTGTTTCTGATGTTAATAACAATACGTTGCCTTTCGAGACTAAAATAAGTACTTCCATAGATAACGGCAAGCTTATCGTTCCAGTAGGAGGAAGTTACTCAATTGCAAGTAATGCATCGAATAAACCATTAGTATATGCATTTACAATCGGTCAAGAAGACAAGCCTAACCAAAAACTCTCTGGTGCCCTTGTTATTACTGTCAAAACACCGAAAGGCTCACCTGTGAGTGTGGCTGTGAATATTACTGATGGTGGTTAATTTACTTTTTAAAGTTGATTAATATGTGTTAAGGCGACGATATTGTCGCCTTTTATTTATATAATTAGATTAAAATCAACGCCAGAACTGATATGCGTTATTTATATTCATGTTCTGTGCCTATTAGTAAAAAATTGACTAAAAAATTATAAATCAGTACCTTTCAGTACGATAAAAGCCCTGTTTACAACGTGGTATGTTGGAGGGCTTTTTATTGTCATCCCAAAACCACCGCCTCTGGCGGTGGTGATTGTTCCTTGAGGCTATAGCCTGAATTACGCCCATGCTAAAAGAGACTTCTTATTCACCACAAGTAAGAGGAAACGAAAAGCATGGGCGATTATAGAAGTTCATCACATGTTTATTGGCGTTGCAAATATCATATTGTTTGGACTCCGAAGTACCGTTTTAAAATTTTAAAAGGAAACCTTGGTAAGGAGTTATACAGGTCAATTTATATCCTTTGCAATATGAAGGGTTGTGAGGTTTTAGAATTAAACGTTCAGATAGACCACGTTCACTTGGTAGAAGGGCTATCCATTTAGCGCCACCAGTGTCAATATGTAGTAATGAAAACTTCATCGTATTTATTAAAAGCTGGCGTCGATTACCCTACAAATTGGGACGAATTTGTTGATTGGTTTCATGATGAACAATCTTGCACTAGCTACCTTTACGCACTTCGTTGGCCAAACGGATTCATTTGCCCAAGCTGTTCGAGCCATCAATCACCTTATCAGTTAAGTAATGGCAAGTTAAAATGTCATGCTTGCCGTTTTCAGTGTTCAGTAACATCAAGTACACTTTTTGACAAAACAAGAACCCCCATGAAAAGTTGGTTTGCAGCTGTCTGGTTTATTACAAATCAAAAGAATGGGGTCAGCGCTCTTGGAGTCCAAAGGCTATTAGGTCTTGGGAGTTATCAAACTGCTTGGTCTTTAATGCACAAGTTAAGATATGCCATGGTTGACCCTGAAAGAGATAAACTGTCCGGCATCGTAGAGGTTGACGAAACATTAATAGGTGGGGTCATTCCAAAATCATCTATTAAAAATCAACAGGGTAAGCGTAAAGCTATAGTTTTGGTGGCTGTTGAGCTGCTATCACCCTCTGGATTTGGGCGGATACGTTTAAGGCAAGTAGAAAGTGCAACTAAAGAACATATCCATCAATTCATTCAAGATGTAATAGAGCCTGGTAGCACAATTTGTAGTGATGGTTCTCAAGCATACAAGCAAATAGACAAAAAAGGATATAAGCATAATCGGATGGTGCATTTAGGTTCATCTGTACCTGCACATGAAACAATGGCTGGGGTGCATCGAGTCTCATCATTATGTAAAAGATGGCTTTTAGGTACGTATCAAGGTGCGGTAAAGGCTAAGCAACTTGATTATTATTTAGATGAATTTACATTTCGCTTCAACAGAAGAAAGTCAGATTCTCGGGGATTATTATTCTACAGGTTGCTTGAGCAAGCAGTGCGTTCTAAGCCGATAACGTACCAATCAATTAAAAATCGATAACCACAATATATAGTGGTTGGTCGTGCTAAGTGGATAGCCCTTCTTGGTAGTCATAATCCCGCCGAAGCTGTCAGTATCAACGTTGATGGGAGTATTGAAAGGAAGAAGTGCGATAAGGCTATTCAATAAATTCCCTCATGTACGTAAAAAGCAATGGGGCAATAGCTTTTGGGCCAGAGGTTATTTTGTAGATACAGTAGGTGTTAATGAAGAAATCATTAGACGATATGTGCGCCACCAAGATAAACAAGATCAGGAACATGAGGCTCAATTGTCGTTGCAGATGATGTAGGTTCTTGGAATAGCCCCTTCCAGGGGCAAGTCAAAGCCGCCTTCTAAGAAGGCGGATTCTTTACTGATATTTTGGATACTGCAGGGAGAATCGGTTGGTTGATTATAAGACTAACTCAAATAGGTCAGTGCTTAGTTTGATACTATTCCCCATGTGTTCTATCGAGGCTGTTAATAATTCTGTGTCAGGTTAATTTCACAGGTCGATATGGTTTTCTAAGCGCCCATCAAAATGGATTGATTTCTTTAAGCATCACATCTAGACAATTGGTGCTTAGTAACCCACCGCTTCGCTCCCAGAATGGCGAAGGTCTGAGGCGCCAAAAATCCCTTGTTCAGTCACCATAATGGATTGAGTGCTGCCCATGGCCGATTGTACGTTAACTTTGTGGCCTTTGGCTTCGAGCAATGAAATGGTATCGCGGTTAAGGCTGGTTTCGACCCGCAGTTCATCGGGTAGCCATTGATGGTGTACCCGTGCGGCATTGCTGGCTTCAGCAATGTTTAAGCCATGATCAATCACATTCATAATGATTTGGAGCGTAGTGGTTATGATGCGAGAACCACCTGGGCTGCCTGTCACTAAGAAGGGTTTGCCATCCTTCATTACTATGGTTGGGCTCATCGAACTTAGTGGACGCTTGTTACCTTCTACCGAGTTGGCCTCGCCACCCACTAGGCCGTAACCGTTTGGACTGCCTGGTTTTGCGGAGAAATCATCCATTTCGTTATTGAGTAAAATCCCGGTTCCTTTTGCGACTAAACCTGAGCCATAGCTGAAGTTTAAGGTGTAAGTGTTAGACACCGCATTGCCCCATCGATCGACTACCGAGAAGTGTGTGGTTTGGTCACTTTCGTAGGGCGCTAGATTGCCGGGTTTGATTTCTTCGCTTGGCGTGGTTTTATTTAGTGCAATTTGGCTGGCAATTTTTTGGGCATAATCTTTATCGGTTAACTGTTTTAGGGGCACGTTGTAGTAATCGGGGTCGCCTAAATATTCGCTGCGATCGGCGTAGGCATGCTTCATGGTTTCGGCCATCACATGGATAGTTTGCGCCGTGTTATGGCCAAATTTATCAATTGGAAATTGCTGTAACACATTGAGCATTTCGATAATGTGCACACCACCTGAAGACGGCGGTGGCATCGAAACCACCTCATAGCCACGGTATTGGCCACGCACCGGTTCGCGCTCAACCGCCTTGTAGTGTTTAAGATCTTCTAATGTCATGATGCCGCCGGCTTTTTGTACCGCCTCGACCAGCTTAGCTGCGGTTTCTCCCTCGTAGAATCCTTTGGTGCCTTTTTGGGCAATCAATTGCAGAGAATGGGCAAGTTCGGGCTGCTTTAACATGTCATTGACTTGATAGTCGCTACCATCGGCCTTGTAGAAAATCGCTGCGGTGCTTGGCCATTGACTCATTCGGCGCTTTAAGCCTGCAAGTGATACCGCTAAATCAGGGCTGACGCTTATTCCTTCTTGTGCCATTTTGATGGCGGGCGCCGTGACCTGTGCCATGGTCATAGTGCCATATTTTTCTAGGGCTAAACTCATGCCCATCACAGTGCCGGGTACACCAACCGCGAGGCCATGCTCGCGACTCAGTTTGGCTACTGCATCGCCTTTTTCATCAAGAAAAATATCTTTTTTCGCTTTCGAAGGTGCCATTTCGCGGTAATCGATGGCAATCGTTTTATTTTCTTTCGCCAGATGCACCAGCATAAATCCGCCGCCACCAATGTTGCCCGCGCGGGGTAAGGTAACCGCTAAACTGAATGCCACTGCAACCGCCGCATCAATGGCATTACCGCCTTGCTTTAAGATCTCAACGCCGGTGCGACTGGCCAGCATTTCTTGGCTGGCGACCATGCCATGTTTTGCCCAGACCGGTTGGGCCGTGGCCATTTGGCTGAAAATGGAGGGCTCATCGGCATAGAGTGCAGGCGACGATAACAACGGTAAAGCCATGGCAATGGCGAGAATAAGAGGTCTTAACTGTCTGACGGGACGCATATTCAATCCTGAATTTATTTTCATTATAGCTATGCAATGTGCCGAGAATTAGGCTTAATTGCAACCTTGGATCTGACTTAGCGTTTTTAAAGGACGAGAACATACCCCATGAGACCGCTTATTTTTGCCTATGCCAATGCTGCAGCGAGTATCGCTGCTGATAGCTGGAATCTGGTGATGGGAGAGGATAATCCCTTTTGCAGACATGAGTATTTGCTTAGCTTAGAACAGAGTTTATCAGCCTGTGATGCAACGGGGTGGCAAGCTTGTCATCTGTGTGTTTTCGATGCCAGCGGCATGGGGTTAACACAAGAGCAGAATACTGATGGTATAGTTAGCACTCGGGATGCCGTGCATTTTATCGACCTACCACTGCTAGCCGTGATGCCGCTTTATCAAAAATCTCACTCCTACGGCGAGTACGTGTTTGACTGGGCTTGGGCGCAGGCTTACGAACATCATGGCCTAGCGTATTACCCTAAACTGTTGAATGCGATTCCTTTTACGCCAGTACTGGGGCGGCGGATTGGGCTGTCACCCAGATTGTCGGCAGATGAGGCGCAGCAGCTAAGTGCCTTGGTGTTTACGTGTTTAAATCGTCAATTAATGGATGCACATGCATCGATTTCCTCTTGGCATTGCTTGTTTGTATCGCCTTCACAGCAATCTTTGTTTGAGCCCCCGCTTAGTGTTAAACAACAGACTCTGCAGCATTTGCCGCATAATCCTTCACTTAGGCGTTTAAGCACGCAGTTTCATTGGTATAACCGTGGCTATACCAGCTTTGAGGCGTTTCTCGCCGCACTCAATTCACGTAAGCGCAAGAATATTGTGAAGGAGCGTGCTCAATTACAAACCCATGGCTTACGGTTTGAATTTGTTGCAGGAAATGTGATAACCAGCCAGCAATGGCAACGATTTATCGAGTGTTACCAATTAACTTACCTTAAACGATCTGGCCATCGCGGCTATTTAACGCCTGTGTTCTTTCAGATGATTGCTGAGCGTTTGGCCGAGCAGATAGTGCTTCTTGTGGTAAGCGATGCAACAGGGGAGATGATCGCGGGAGCCTTGTACTTTACTGGGCGTAACGAATTGGGTCAGAGATGCCTCTTTGGACGTTACTGGGGCAGTACGTTAGAGCTGGAAGGATTACACTTTGAAGCTTGTTATTATCAGGGGATTGAATACTGCATCGCCCAAGATATAGAGGTATTTGATGCAGGCGCGCAGGGCGAACATAAGGTACTGCGCGGGTTTGAGCCTGTTGCCATTTATTCCTATCACAATATTGCCCATCCCGAATTTAAGCTGGCGATTGCCCATTTTACCGAGGAGGAAGCGGTGCAAATGGAAGTGTATATGCAGCAGATGCGTGAGGTTTTGCCCTATAAAAAAGCGCCTTAGCCATAAATGATAGGCGCGGCGCTTTTAAAGGCTAAGATAAGTTTAGAATTTAAACAAAGAGTTGGATATTAACGTAATTAACTAATCGCTAACCAGATCCCAACGCCAATCATCAGGCTGCCAGCAATTCGATTTAGCCAGCGGATATTGTCACCGCGACTTAAAAAGATCCGCAAACTCTTTCCGCCACTGGCATAGGCCAGCATAGAGGTGAACTCTGTCACCATAATAATGCTCAGGAGTGCAAGGAGTTGTGGTGCTACTTCCCGTTCTGCATTAATAAAGGGGGGCAATAGCGACACCATAAACGCCCAGCCCTTAGGGTTAGCAATTGCAGTAATAAATCCCTGTGAGATCAAGGTGAGATTACTGACTCTTGGGTTAGTTTTATCATCGCTTAATATGGCCATTTTGCCTCGAGCACGCCACATTTGAACGCCGATATAGCCTAAATAAAGGCCTCCGACCCATTTAAAGATCTGAAACACTTCTGGATAGTTGAGCATAATACTGGCAACACCCATCACTGCAGCGGTGGCGACTAAGGCTACTCCTATAAGCTCACCGAGCATCATCCACAGGGTTCGACGTACACCGATACTCATCCCGAGCGTCATGGCGAGTGTCATACACATACCGGGCGTGATGGCAACAAAGAAAAAGGTCGGAATAAACACTGCAAGTAAGGCAAAATCTGGCATGGTCGAAGCGGTCTACATGAAATTGAATGGATGGCTAGTGTAATGAAAATGCTTGAGTTAGCCAATGCGTGCATGATAACGTTTATTCCCCACGACCAAACGGAGTCATTTAACACGCCCTCGAGCTTGCTTGGATTTCTTTGCAAACAAGCCGCGTAGTTATGATGGTTTTGGGATAAACGACCCGTGTTTGTACTATTACTGTTGATTTTGCTGCGGACAACAGAATTTGACATATTGAAATAAGATGCATTTTTAAAACTGAGTGATTTAAATCATCACTTTTCAAATGTTCAAGGATGTAATTTCAGGCTCGCATTCGGTATCGATTAAATATACGCATTCTTGGCTGATAATATAATAACTGTATAACTGAGTGTAAATGTGTTCACCTAATCCGCCATAGCAATGAAGACGGGCATTTTTTACCGACTTCCATATTGGCCAAGGTAAACTAAAATATTCATTATTATTTTCTGTAATATGTAAATCTTCATCTAAAGGGAATGTGATGCTGTTATTGCCATCACTGACATTAGTCAAATAGGTTTGATAGCTTGATTCATCAATCACCTGTAATCCAGCAATCGTGGGAAAATAAATTATCATAGCAACTGAGTCTTGCTCTTGCTGCCAATTGATCGTCAATGAAAGATGATTAAGTTGGCAATGTACCAATGGATAGGGTTTTAGCGCAGTATTAAGGGGGAACCAAGGATGATAACAGGCTTTTGACATTAATTTATCCTAAACTTTCAAATGGATAGTAAATTTTTGGCTAGTACTATATTGACACAATTATGAGGTTGATATGGTAAATGATGCTAAAACGACTAAATAATTTGATAGCAGCATAACCTATTTAATAAAAAAAGATCTCGAAAGATTATCTAATAATTTTTGAAACTCCTATCAATAACGCGTGACTTATCAAAGTGCGAACTCAGGTTATGCTTACTCACAATTCTATTTTTATAGTGAGTTAATCCCATGAAACAGCGATTTTATACAGATTATTTGTTTAAATTCTCTTTGGTCGCTAGCGTCATACTATTTAATACAGCAAGTGCGAGTGTAGAGGGGAAACCCGTAAAGACAACCCCCGCAAATAGTTCTAAAACAACGTTTAGTGTGCAGAGTAATTTAGCACCTGATGTGTCTATTCCGGCCGATTATTATTGGGATCAATTTGGCTGCTCGGGAGACAATCTTGCACCAAGATTAACCTGGGAACATGCCCCCAAAGGCACTAAAAGTTTTGCGGTCACTTTTTATGATAAAGATGCACCCACTGGTAGCGGCTTCTGGCATAGAGTGGTTTACAACATTCCATCACAAGTCAATCAATTGGAAGGAGGCATAAATGGGGGAAAGTTACCCGTAGAGGCAATTGAGGCTAATACAGATTTAGGTAAGCCAGGATTTTTTGGCCCTTGCCCACCTAAGGGACGTGAACACCGATATGTATGGACAGTGCATGCCTTGGATGTTGCGAAGTTGCCGGTTGACGCTAATGCAAGCCCTGCTTTAGTGGGGTTTTATCTATGGCAACATCGCCTAGCTGAAGCGAACTTGACAGTTTTAGCGGGTTCAAAATAGGAGCAAGTGTATGAAATTTAATTCTTATCAAACCTTTATTGCTTCGTTAGTGATGTTGACAAGCCAAGCATTTATTGCGCCTAACCTTATGGCTCAGCAAGCGGTAATACCTCAGGCTCTACCTGAGGTTTATGCCACGCTTGATGGTGCTGTGGGCGGCATTAGTTTTACCTCAAGCGATAGGCTTATCTTTAGTTATCACCCTTTTTATCAACCCAAAGTCAAGGTGGGTGAGTTACTGGCTGATGGTAAAGTCAAACCTTTTCCCAATTCAAATTGGCAACAATGTCATGATCCCCAAGGAAAACCGAAAGATCCTAATACCTGTTTAAATTGGGTATTAGGTTTGCGAACCGACGATAGGGACAGAGTATGGTTGCTCGATTCTGGCCAAGCTGAACCCCGGATTGAACCTAAGTTGGTGGCATGGGATACCCGTAAAAATCAGTTAGATCGGATTATCCCGTTGCCTTTCCCTGTGTCCATTCCGGAGTCGCAGCATAATGATTTTGTCATTTCCAACCGTCATCAAGCGATTGTGATAGCTGATGAAGCAATTGCAACAGGCCCTGTTGGTGATAAGGCTGCCTTAGTTGTCGTGGACTTAACTACGGGTGAGAGTCGGCGTGTATTACAGGGTGACTCTAGTGTGATGCCAGATCTGCAGCGACCGCTGATTATTGATAGTACCAGTGCCAATCCAAAGCGTATTGAGGTGTTTGTTGGCGCCGATGGTATTGCCTTAGACAGTGCCCAACATTGGCTTTATTTTGCGCCGATGAATAAGGACAAAGTCTATCGTGTCGCGATGGCAGATCTACTTAATCCTGATCTAAGCCCACAAGCGCTATCCGCCAAGGTTGAAGAATACGCCGATAAGCCAAATAACGGCGGCTTAAGCATTGATTCGGCTGATAATCTTTATCTCACCGAAGTTGGTGAACGCGCCATAGGTATTATCCCTGCCACGGGGCGTCAATATCAAACCTATGTGTATGACGAGCGCATGGTATGGCCCGATGGTGTAAGTTTTGGCAAGGATGGCTACCTGTATTCTGGCGCCGCCCAACTGCCGCTATCCGGCGCATTAAACAATGGCAAAGCAGAAAACCGTGCACCGTATTACATCTTCCGCTTTAAACCCTTAGCAGCCGGCGTCCCAGGTAACTAACCCTTTAACCACCGAGTAAATCATATGAATATTGTTGGATTAGACCACTTTACGATCCGTACCCCGATATTGGCTGAAACGGTCCAGTTTTATCAGGTCATCCTCGGGTTAACGCAAGGCTGGCGGCCACGGTTTGGTTTTCCTGGACATTGGCTCTACGCCGAAGAGAAACCCATTTTGCATTTAGTCGAAGTTGGCAGCCGGGCTTTAGATGCCTATTTGGGTGAAAGCAATGCTCTGTTTGGTTCAGGTCGGGTTGATCACCTCTCTTTTCGGGGGACGAATTTGGCCCAAATGCAGCAGCACTTATGCCGACAACAATGCCAATTTCGGGAGCGAATTGTCCCAGAGATTGGTGAGCATCAATTATTTATTGAGGATCCCAACGGCATTACAGTGGAAATGATTTTTCCCTATGCAATAGACAACGCAGTCGTGGGCATTGCGATGGAAAGACTGACAATTTTGCTTGAGGAATCGGCCTAAATGTCGCAAATCGATCTCGCACGATAGCACAATTGATGACCGTGGGCGGTGTTGCCGTATCTAGTTTGTTTTCCCTTGGAGCGATAGCCATGAACTTAATCGATGATCTTCAACAAAAACAATTATGTAATGGACAACATGCCCATCATCACGCACCGCTAATTCGTTTAGGTGTAACGGACTTAAGCTTTCATCGCGTGACTGCGGCTGTGGTTGCCCAGGTAATGCACTTGATGGGCAAAAGGGTCGAGCTAAGTTATGCCCTGCATGAGGCAAATTTTAATCGGCTCAAGCTTGGGCAGATAGATTTGCTTTGCTCGGCTTGGCTGCCTCACAGTCATGGCGTGTATCGGCAGGAGGTTGAGACCCAAGTCACAACGCGTGAGCTAGGGCTACATTATGAGCCTTATGCACTTTGGGGTGTACCAGATTATGTGCCTGAAGATGCGGTTTCACGCATTGAAGACTTGCTTAAACCTGAGGTGAAACAACGGATGCGGCCGATTATTCAAGGTATTGGTGAAGGGGCGGGTATCACCCGTTTTTCTAAAAATATCATGGAGCAATATGGATTAACTGCGGCAGGTTATCAATTTAGAACGGGCACTCAGGCCGATTGTGTGGCGGCATTTGAATCGGCGGTGTCAGTACGGGACTGGGTAATTGTGCCATTGTGGCATCCGCAATTTTTACACCATCAATACGGTATTCGTGATCTTCAAGACCCCAAAGGTTTACTTGGGGGAAAAGATAAAGCGGTTTTGCTCGCCCGTGAACGCGAGTTAGCAATTAATTTCTCGCCGGAACAAATTCAAGTACTTGATAACATAGTGTTATCGAATCAAATTGTTGCAGAACTCGATTATGCGGTTAATCGACAAGGAATGACGGAAGATGAGGCCGCTGCGAACTGGTTGGCAGTCAATCCTTCGCATTTGACGACGTGGTTAGCCCCGCTGCTTAATCCTACGAATGTCACATCTCAGGAGGTGACATTATGATGAACACTCCGGAATCGCGGTTAGTGGCTGCTGGGCTTGAATTACCTGAGGTTGCAGCGGCTCTTGGAAATTACGAACCCTATTCAATTGTTGGTAGCCAATTAATGACTTCGGGTCAGTTTCCCTATTTACAGGGTAAGCTTCTGTATCAAGGACAATTGGGCGCAGATTATACTGTGAGTGAAGGTTACGCAGCCTGTCGTCTTGCTACCCTAAATGCCATTGCGCAATTGAAGCAGGCTTGTGGTGAGCTTTCGCGAATAAAACAAATTTATCGCTTAGAAGGGGTGCTAAATGTTCATCAATCTTGCATTGAACATCCCAAAGCACTTGATGGAGCTTCGGATTTATTGCTTGAAATTTTCGGTGAAGCAGGGCGTCATAGCCGAATGATTTGGACAAATCCGGTCATGCCACTTAACAGCTTATGTTTAGTGTATTTATTTGCCGAACTCTAGGGCGTGTTGACGTTTCGAGATTAAATTTTGTTCGTTCTGGCAAGTTCGTGCTCGCGAAACGAGGAATGATGTGTCGTTATTCTACTCAAATGACGGGCGGCTCTTATGACCGAAAGTAAGAGCAAGGGCTTGCCAGACGAACCCCTCGGGCAGCATTTGGCTGGCTTTCTGCCGCGTTATCGTCCGTTTATGTAGAATAACTACACAGCACGGACTTTGCCTTGCATAAACGCCAGCCAAATTGCTGCAAAAACAACCCTGAAACGTCAACACGCCCTAGTGTGATGACCAACAATGACCTTGGTCTCGATTGATATTGAATGCTTGAATGTGACTTACATTGGCTGTTAGCTAAATGGTATGCCATTAGAGGGCACTCAATCGCCTATAGGGCAGTCCTTGAACTTTCATCAATCGATTGTTAGGGTGAGGCCATTATTGACCGAATGTTGACAATACCATGACTGAGAAACAAAAAATGTTGGCGGGCCAGCCTTATAAGGCTTGGGATGATGCGTTATTGGCTGAGCGGATGCGGGCGAAATCTATTTGCCATCAGTTTAATCAGGCCGATCCGACTTTGCTTGATGCGCGTATGGCGCATCTTCGTGGCCTGCTCGATATTCCAGCCTGCGCTCACATTGAGCCTAATTTCTTTTGCGATTACGGCTATAACATCCATATCGGTAAGCAATTTTATGCTAATCACAACTTAACCATACTGGATGTTTGCTCTGTTTTGATTGGCGATAACGTGATGTTTGGTCCTCATGTGATGATTTCAACCGCGACGCATCCTATCGACCCTATTGCGCGGCAAACAATTGAATACGGCGCGCCAATTCAAATCGGTAATAATGTCTGGTTGGGTGGAAACGTCTCTGTGTTACCCGGTGTGATCATTGGCGATAATTGTGTCATCGGTGCTGGTAGTGTTGTGAATAAGAGCATTCCCTCGAACTGCGTGGCGGCGGGTAACCCTTGTAAGGTTATCAAACCTATCGATGTGGATTATCACAGGAACGTTAATGCCGAGTAATTGGTTTGCACGTTGACAGCCAAGTCGATATTTGTAGCAAGAAAAACGGTACGCTGAGCGTACCGTTTTTTATTAGCAGATGAAAACTTACAGTACGCCGCGGCGCATTTGATCCCGTTCAATCGATTGGAACAGGGCAGTAAAGTTACCTTCACCAAAGCCTAAGTTGTTCTTGCGTTGAATGATTTCAATAAAGATCGGGCCAAACAAGTTCTTAGTGAAGATTTGTAATAAATAGCCTGATTCGTCACCATCTACCAAAATTTGGTGATGCTTGATGCGATCACGGTTTTCGGTCACTTGCGGGACTTTATCGAAAATGGTGTCGTAATATTCAGGAATAATATCCAAGCATTGAATAGAGCTGCCTTCCATCGCATCCAAGGATTTGACGATATCACGGCTTCTAAAGGCTAAATGTTGTACACCTGGACCATTGTATTCCTTCAGGTATTCATCGATTTGGTTCTTATCGTTGCCTTTACCTTCGTTAATCGGAATGCAGAAGCTGCCATCGGGTGAGCGCAGGGCATAAGACACCAGCGCAGTTTGCACGCCGCTGATGTCAAAGTAACGTACTTCAGTAAAACCAAAGATGTTTTTGTAGAAGTTTGCCCAATGCTCCATGGTGCCTTTGTAGACGTTATTGGTTAAGTGATCTACTTCGATAAAGCCTTTCTCTTGGGTGATCACTGGCTCGCTTAAGTCTTCAAAGTCAGTGGCATAGATATTATTGTTGGCACCAAAGGTGTCGATAAAATAAATTAAGCTGTCGCCAATGCCATAAATCGCCGGATAGGGCAGATCTTTAGCCGAATCATCGGCCGCTTTGGCACCACGCTCCACCGCCACACGGTGAGCAAAGCTCGCGTCTTCCACACGCCAGCCCATGGAGCAAATGGCAGGACCGTGGGATTTGGCAAACTTAGCAGAGAAACCTTCGCGCTGCTTGTTGAGCAGAAAGTTAATATCATTTTGTTTGTAGTACAAAATGTCTTTATTTTTGGCTTTTTTCAGCAGCGAAAAACCAAAATCGATAAACACCTTGTGCATAAAATCAGTATCAGAGCTGGCGAATTCGGTGAATTCGATACCTAATAAGCCCAGTGGATTGAGTTCGCTTGCCATGATCTGTTCCTCTTGATTAATTCAACTCGTAGTCACTCTTATTGCCTTTGTTCGCGATGGTGACTTACGGCGAGAGTGCTCATTTTATTAAGCTGTTAGCTGACGCTGCCAATCGCTGTGTTAGTTTTCTAGCCAGGAGCGGTTGTAGTCTTTACTCATGCAATGCTGCACATGTTCGGTTAATTTCAGTGGGGCGAAGGTGTCCACCATCACTGCATATTCATAGGTTTCTTTTTTGCCAATCGAGGCTTCGGTGCGGCCGGGCTGTGGGCCGTGCGCTACGCCTTTTTGGTGTAAGGTGATGTAGCCTGCTTCAATCCCGGTGCGGCTCATAAAGTCGCCATCAACGTAGTACAGCACTTCGTCACTATCGATGTTGTTGTGATAGTAAGGCGCGGGAATGGCTCGCTCGTGGAAATCATAGGGGCGCGGCACAAAGTTACACACCACAAAGTTGTGGGCGGTAAACACGAGATGGTCCGAAGGCGGTAAATGGATTTTTCCAACCTTGGGCGCGTATTCGGTGATGTTAAATGCCCAAGGGTAAACACAACCATCCCAGCCCACTAAATCAAATGGATGCCACTCTAGCGTTGTCAGCTGGTATTTATCGCCAAATTTACATACTAGCGGGAAGGCACCACGCTCAACCACAGCAGCTTGCAAAATGGGCGTGCGCAGATCGCGTTCACAGTAGGGTGCGGATTCGAGTAACTGGCCGTATTCATTACGGCAATGCTTAGGCACTTCCACCATTGAAAAGGCTTCAATCACAAACAAACGCACATTACTGTAATTGTTGAATTTAAGTTGATGTGTGGTGCCGCGTGGGATCACTAAATAATCCCATTTTTTAATCTCTAAGGTTCCGTACTCGCTATACAGTGTGCCTTCACCTTCGTGCACAAATACCACTTCATCGGCGTAGGCATTACGGTAAAACTCAGCGGTGTCTTGGGTGACTTTTGCGGTGTAAATTGCCACATCATTGTTATAGAAGATTTTATTGCGGGCACTGAAGAAGTTGCCTTCACGATCGGCTGAGCGGGAATCCAGTTTATAGTTTTGAACTAATGAGTCTTCCCAATGAGCACCGTGACCGAGGCGGTAAGGGGCGACTTCTAACGCCTTCGTCGGCATATTGTGGTGATATTTATTGGAATAAATATTGGAAAAACCATGGGTTGAAAACAGCTCTTCACGGTATAGCTCGCCGTTTTCCTTCTCAAATGCGATATGGCGCTTATGGGGTACTTGGCCTTGTTTCACATAAAATGGCATGGTGGATCCTTGAGTTTTATGCGCTGCGAGCAGTGCTCTACAGTGCTTATTGTTATGTTGCAAGTTGCATTACTGTGATCTTCTTATCAATTTAGTTGCTTAGATGAACAAAAAAAAGAATAATAAATCTGTCATCTCAATCTAAAAAATAGATGGTATTAACTGCTTTACGCTTCGTAGCGTTTGCGTGACATATTTATTCGCGCCAAGGAGTCCCCATGCGCATCGATATTGATGCTTTTAATGTGCTGCAAGTGTTGGTGGAAGAGGGCAGTTTTGCTAAGGCTGCCGAGCGGTTGCATAAGGCGCAATCGGCGGTGAGTTATCAGGTTAAAAAGCTCGAGGAACATTTAGGTGTGCAGCTTTTTAGCCGTGACCAATACCGCGCCGAATTAACAAGCGAGGGACGGGTGATCTTGGCTGAAGGTCAAAGACTGTTGCAACACCTTGCAAACATTGAACATCTTGCCAGTCGTTTCAGCGAAGGTTGGGAGCCTAAACTGGAGTTAGTAATCGATGGGGCTTTGCCGATGGAGCCGATTATGACGGCGCTTAAACGAATGGCAGAGCATCAAATCCCGACAAAAATTCAGCTCAATATGGAGTTTTTGGGCGGTGTACAGCATAGATTCGAGCGTGATAATGCGGATCTGATGTTAGTTAAGGATTATCGTACCGGCCCCTATTATCATCCACAGCCACTCCCTGCTATAACCAGTGTGCTGGTGGCGAGTGCTTTGCATCCGTTGGCGTCCTTAAAAAGGATTAGTTTGTCCGAGTTACAGCAGCATGTTGAGTTGACCATCGAAGATTCTTCACCCAATAAAAGTTATCGTGATGAGCTGCAATTTGGCGGCGATAAAGTGTTTTATCTTTCTGGTTTTATTATGAAAAAGAATGCGTTATTGAAAGGATTGGGCTTTGGCTGGCTGCCAGATTTTTTAGTGCAGGAGGAACTGCTGAGCGGTGAGTTGGTTGAAATCGACTTTGTCGGTGGCAGCCGCTATACCTTTACGCCCCAATTAGTGTCGACCCTTGAGCGCCCTTTGGGCCGTGCGGGTAAGCTGTTTACTGAGTTGATCCTAGAGGAATTTGCTAAAGCAGAGCAGTTTAGTGGTGTTGGATTAGGATAACCTCATATCACGAAATTTTTTGAAACAACGATAATGATAAAAATAATCGCCTTTTGACATTTTATGTCATAAAGTGACTCACAGAATTGGGGCGATGTGGATGTGACACGCCCAGTCAATAAGGACTGACAGAGTAAAGGGGAATCGTATGTCTAGACGTTGCCATGAAGTGGATTATGAAATTATCGGCCACAGTATGCAGTTGGTTGAGGTCGAACTTGACCCCAACGAAACTGTGATTGCCGAAGCGGGGGCAATGAATTATCTGGAGCAGGATATTAGCTTCGAGGCCAAAATGGGCGATGGCTCAGAGCCGGATTCAGGCTTTTTTGGCAAGTTGATGGGAGCGGGTAAGCGGGCGTTGACTGGGGAGAGCATCTTTATGACGCACTTTACTAACCTCGGGCATCAAAAATGCAAAGTCGCCTTTGCCGCGCCTTATCCCGGTACGATTTTAGCTATCGATCTCGCCCAATATGGTGGCGAGCTGATTTGCCAGAAAGACAGTTTTCTTGCCGCAGCTCTGGGAACTCGCGTTAGCATGAAGTTTAACCGCCGTTTAGGTACTGGTTTTTTTGGCGGTGAAGGTTTTATTCTGCAGAGTTTACAAGGCGATGGCATGGCGTTTATCCATGCGGGTGGTACGCTGATTAAAAAGGAACTAAAAGGTGAAACCTTAAGGGTCGATACCGGTTGTCTCGTCGGTTTTACCCCTGGAGTTGACTACGACATCGAGCGCGCAGGTTCTTTAAAATCGATGTTTTTTGGTGGTGAGGGGCTATTTTTAGCCACCTTAAAAGGCCATGGCACGGTATGGTTACAGAGTCTACCGTTCTCGCGGATGGCCGATCGCATTATTGCTCATGCGCCATCAGCGGGGGGCAGTGATCGCGGCGAAGGTTCAGTCCTCGGTGGTCTTGGTCGTATGATTGATGGTCGTTAAGTTATCAGTCGAATCGGCATAAACCGCAAAATCGAGTCATCGCGCTTTCTATTCTTAGGCATCCCAGACAAACTTATGGGATGCCTTTTTCATTGTATTTTTCGTTTGCTTAAACAGGCTTTAGTTATCGTTAAGTCGTTGCTGAATGCGCCTTTCAATCTGTCTTGATATCAGATACATCATTAAATAACCCGTGCCTAAGGCCAAAATCACCGCCACAACATTTTCTGTATACTGTCGATAAGCGTAGAAAGTGCCAACTAGCACGACGATACCGCTAAGGCGGATGAGTAAGCTTTGGGTAAAATAGCCATGGGCTTTAAGATTGGCTAACTGATAGCCATTAAGCATCATAAAGATAAAGAACATGGAAAAGTGCATTAATACAGGTGCTGCTTTAAGGTATTGCTCGGGGAATAACCAAGCCACCAATGGCTTGCTTGCGAATAACATCATCACGAAAAATATTCCGCTGACCCACAACGAAACCTTTGTCAGCCATGATTTTATTTGTTGAACTTCCTCAAAGCGTTTTTCTCGCACACACACTGCGATTTCGGGCAGCACAAAACGGTAGATGGGAAACACAAACAGCAGTGTGAGGTATGTGATCATCGGCCGCACAACCACTTGGAAATCACCTAGCTCATCTATGCTGAAATAGGCAATCGTCAGTAGTACTGTAATATAAATCATCAAGATACTGGCACCTGCTTCCATCGAGGCGGTTAGGCTTTTCTTCATAAAACTGCGCAACCCCGGATCAAAATGCACAACAGTTAAGGGCGGAGTGGCAATATCCTTACGCCGTGTTAAGTACATATATAAAGCAACGATAAGCGATGACAGAGTCATACTGTAAAAGAGTGATGCAATGGCGGTTTGTTTTAAGCCATAGAAACATAATAAAAAGCTAGTCACTTGCGCGAGTGGCTCTAACCAAGTGACTCGATTGGAGATGGCATATAGCCGGTACATGGCAATTTGATTGGTAAAATAGACCTTGAGCCCCATACTCAAAATAATGCCAACCAATTGAAAATATTCTACATTAAGCTGGAGTTTGTGTTTGATATAAGGTAACACAACGCCCCACGCGAGCAGCACCATTGCGATTAAGCTGTAGCGGAATATATTAGTGATATCCACATCTTGCTTGGTTTGAGAGTAGGTCACCACCATAGAAGAGCGAAACCCTGTCATTAGGATCAGCGACAACGAAATGATATCGATAACAGTGTGATAGAGTGCAAGATCGGCTTTGGCTACCCATTGTGCTAACCAAAGTTTAAATAGAAAACCTACGACAATACTGGCCAGAGATGCCCAGAATCCCGCAACAATCGCTTGCTTAACCCGTTGAAGTGAAGTTTGTTCCATATTCAAAAATCCAGCGTTAGTTTGCGATCATTATTTTGATGGCATGCATGCAATTCGGCTTGTGCGTCAAGCACATCATCCCATTAGATTGGCGACATAATGGCTTTTTTGATGCTTGTTTTATTGAGTTGAAGCTGTGTTGTACGCCAAGGTTTTAAGATGCCTAGCGTCGATATGGCTTCAGTTATTGCGCACCGCTGTAGCCATTTCATTTTATATTTATGCGCAGCTTAATATTTGTAGAGTCTAACATCCTACCGATTCACGACCAAACTGCAGAGCGTAAAGATATGATAAATATCAGCATGTTACTTAGTTGTAACATGCGTTGTGAATATGGCAATATTGTTGTGGCAATCGAAAGAAAGCCAAGGGGGTGAGATAAAAGCTTTGTATGAAACGATGGCACGCTCAAAAAAGAGTAGAGCGTACCCATAAGTGACGCGCCTAATCAGTAATGATATTGACGATATCAAGGATTTTGCGACTCTTTTCATCGAGCTTTATGATAGAGCCTTCAACTTGGATGCTGATCCTGCCATCTCTGTCTAAGGGGACAACCACGCGCCCACGGTCATAAATATCGTCATCTAAGATATCGCCTCGCCGCAGTTTTCTCTGCCATCCTGGCGGGAGAGGTTGGCCGTTATCGACTTTCTTTTGTAAGCCAGGAGGTAAGTCTTTGTCCTTTTTATCATTATCGTGTTTTGCCAAAGCGACTATCGGGGCGATTAAGCTGAAAACGACTCCGCCAATCAGTGAAGTGGTGAATTTATTCATACTTGCTCCCTGTTAAATTCAACCTCGTATGGGTGAATTTTAGCTCAATATAAGGTGTTATCGGCTGAGCATCAGTACGGCTTGCCATTGCTCGGCGGTAACGGGTTGAATACTCAGCCTTGAACCTTTGGATACTAAGTACATATCAGCTAATTGTGGCAAGCTTTTAATCAAACTCAGTGGAATGATTTCCTTAAATTGTTCGACAAAGCGAATATCGACCCTTAGCCATCTTGGGTTGCTAGGATCTGACTTAGGATCGAAATAGGTTGATTCGGGATCAAAGGCTGTGCTGTCAGGATAAGCATTTGTTACCACTTCGGCAATGCCGACAATACCAGGTACTTTGCAGCTTGAATGGTAAAAAAATACCTTATCACCAATTTGCATCGCATCGCGCATATAGTTACGCGCTTGGTAGTTACGTATCCCAAACCAAGGTTCGGTTTGATTGGGTCTTGCTTTAAGATCTTCGATGCTAAATTCGTCGGGCTCTGATTTCATAAGCCAATAGTTCATCTTTCATCCTTCATAGAAATAGCCATTTTATTGCGTTAATTCCTTGAGTTTATCTTACTTTTTGTGTGCCTCACAGTTAACCGTATTCTGATAACTGTACTCTGAGCCATTATCAGGAGCGTTAAGTCAGTGTTCAGTTAACACCGCTTACCCTGTTGCCACTATTGAGACTGGTATGCATGATGCGGCGGTGCAATCGTGCCGCAGATAGATGCAAAGTTGGCAGCTTTTGGTCCCAATCCAATTTTTATCAAAACCCGACTTCGTATGAGTGATATTGAGACAGTGAGGTGTGCTATGGAAACTTCAGAAATGACCACAAACTGCGGCTTATACACTAAATATCTTAAGGATTTCACCGCGGGTGATGTGAGTATACATCGTGAGCGTATGTTGGAATTTATTAGCGATTTAACCACGCAGGGCTGGTTACTGGCTAATTTCACTTGGGATTATTGGTATAACAACAGTTACTTAGTTGATAAGCCAGCATATATCCAAGAGGCGAGTGTTACCCAATGTCGCCTGCTATTAACTGCGATGACACGCTTAGAGGTTTTCAGCCCTGGCGTGTTAGAAAATATGCGCCGTCAAGGAGTATTGTTTGCCATTATGGAGCGCCTGCAGCGTTTAGAGTCGCCTGCATCTAACAAGTCGGTTGCGTATATTAGCCGTTAATGTGGGCTTTGTGGGGAGGGAATGACCTTACTCTTTAGTCTAATACCGTGCTTTTTTGCTTGTGACATATTCCGTGGATTGGTTAGTTTTAACCCCGCTAACCATAATAAAAAGCACGGAGGCCTAAATGTCTGTTTCAACGAATCAAGTAACAAATCAAGCAACTAATCAAACCATTAGTCCCCTTAAATACAGTGAGTTCCGGGGGCCTAATGCCCCGGAACTTGTTGAAAAAACCATAGGGCAATACCTTGACGATATCGCTAACACCTATCCAGAACAGTTAGCTGTTGTCGTTAACCATCAAGATATTCGTTGGAATTACCGTCAATATCTTGCGCGAATCGATGCCCTTGCCGCGGGCTTGCTCAAATTGGGTATAGGTCCCGGTGATCGGATCGGTATTTGGTCACCTAATAATATTGAATGGTGTTTAACCCAATTCGCCACCGCCAAAATTGGCGCCATCATGGTGTGTATTAACCCCGCTTATCGCCCTGAAGAATTACAATATGCTCTGACTAATGTGGGTTGCCGAGCGGTGATCTGCGCTGACAAATTTAAATCCAGCAACTATTTGCAGATGCTTTATACGCTGGCGCCTGAGCTAAAGGAGTGCGCCGCGGGTCAATTGCAGGCTAAGGCATTACCAGAGTTGCAGTTTGTTATCCGCATGGGGGCTGAAAAGTCTCCCGGCATGTTGAACTTCGATGACTTATTAGTCGAGGTGAGCGCAGATGATAAGGCAATGCTTGAGCGTATCGCCAACGGACTCAGCCCCTATGATGCTATCAATATTCAGTTTACCTCTGGCACAACAGGTAGTCCCAAAGGGGCGACCTTATCACACCATAACATCTTGAATAACGGTTACTTAGTGGCCGAGGCAATGAAGTTTACCTGTGACGACAAGCTCTGTATCCCTGTGCCTTTATACCATTGTTTTGGTATGGTGTTAGGTAACCTCGTTTGCTTAGCTAAGGGCGCTGCGGCTGTATTTCCGGGAGATTCTTTCGATCCGCTTACCACCTTAGAAGTGGTTGAGCGCGAGCGCTGCACCGCACTGCACGGTGTTCCCACCATGTTTATTGCCGAATTAGAACATCCTGAATTTACACGTTTTGATCTCAGTTCGTTACGTACGGGCGTGATGGCGGGGGCGACTTGCCCTGAAGAAGTTATGCGCCGTGTACAACAGCTAATGTATATGCAGGAAGTGTTAATTGGGTATGGCCAAACCGAGTGCAGCCCGCTGAATCACATTACCGAAATCGATTCTCCAGTGGAGAAGCGTGTTCTCACCGTCGGCCGTGCGTTGCCCCATACCGAAGTGAAAATTGTCGATGAATTTGGCGAAGTGCTGCCGATTAATCAGCCCGGTGAAGTTTGTAGCCGAGGGTATTGCATCATGCAGTGCTACTGGAATGATCCTGAAAAAACCGCGGCTACGATTGACCGCGAAGGTTGGTTACATTCTGGCGATATTGGTCAAATGGATGAACAGGGTTATGTGCAAATCGTTGGCCGTATTAAAGATATGATTATTCGCGGTGGTGAGAATATCTATCCCCGTGAAATTGAAGAAAAACTCTATACCCATAAAGATGTGCAGGATGCCGCGGTGTTTGGGGTACACAGTGATAAATATGGTGAGGAAGTCTGTGCCTGGATCAAGGTCCGCTCAGGGGCGACGATCAAAGAGGAAGATATTCGTCATTTCCTCACTGAAAAGTTCGCCTATTTTAAAGTGCCACGTTACATCAAATTTGTGGACCAATACCCAATGACTGTTACGGGTAAAATCCAAAAATTCAAAATGCGTGAGTTGATGTATCAAGAGTTGTACGAAGATATTAATGCCTAATAGGCGATGAAAGCGAAATAAACCCAAGCCAAAAAGTTTGGGTTTATTTTTTACAGGGTAGGGTAAACCTTAACTGAAACGATTTCGCATTTGGTCATCGAGCCAAGCGGCACTTTTACTTAATTGTCGCTGACTTAAGCGTAGCCAACGTTTAGCCCATCGATATTGAGTGCTCAATAGGGTTAAGCCAATCAGGATTAATAACAATCCAGGTCCTGGCAAGAGTAGAAAGATCCCACCTAACAAGGTTAGAACGATACCTAGCAAGGTAATAAGTATTTGAGCTATATTGATTTTGCTTGTGCTGGAACAATTGTCTTTGAATAAGATTCGCATCTATTTTCCCCACTTAGGCTTAAACAATAACCCAAGACCATTATCCTTATTGATAAAGGATATCACTCACTCATCGCAGTCTACTCTCTGAAATGAGTTTTCCTTAAGAGCAAAGATGTAACAAAAAATCACTATGCTGGGAATAAGTGGGATTATAATTGATGATATTGTCGATAAGGAGTCTTAAAACGTTGCCTGAAGTATTGCTGATCTAATATTCATACGGGAGGCTTTATGGTTCGATGGTTTTTTCTGCTGTTTTACGTTGGATTTAGCACCTTACAGAGTGCGCAGGCCGATACCGTAAAGTTAACATCTTTGCTTTGGCCGCCGTATGCTGGCTATCAACTTGTACAAGAAGGGGCAAGTGTTGCAGTAGCCCGTGCGGCGTTTGCGCGAATGGATCAACAACTCATTGTTGATTTTTATCCTTGGAGTCGTGCGATTAAATTAGCCTCCATGTCGAGTTCTGATTACATAGGCTATTTTCCAGAATACTATTTTGAAACCGATAAGTTTATTTTTTCTAAACCAATTGGTATTGGCCCATTAGGTATTGTCGAGCAAAAATCTCATCCCATCAGTTGGCTTCATTTAACCGATTTGAACCGTTACACCTTGGGTGTCGTGAAGGATTATGTGAATACTGATTCGTTGGATTTGATGATTGTTTCAGGGAATCAGCCTGTAGAAATGGCTACATCCGATGAGCAAAATATCAGAAAGGTGGCGGCCGGTCGTATTGATGGCGCTGTGATTGATATTAATGTGCTGCATTATCTACTTAAACAACCCCATCTTCAGCCGCTTGCTGATAAGTTGCAGGTGAATCGACAACTTATTGCCAATAAGCAACTTTATGTTGCATTTCGTAATACAGAAGAGGGGCGACGTTGGCGGGATACTGAAGAATCCCCTGATGATTTTCAGATAAATCATTAAATTAGAGTGAACTTGCACCTTGAAGTGTGATCAGATGGAAGTGCGAACAAACATCAATCACAGGGCATCAAGGTGCAAGTGTTAACTATCTTACATCAATCTCTCTATCAACATTGTCCAGAAATCCATCAAAAGCGACTGAATACACTCATGGTCGCCTGCAAAGCCCTCATCAACGCGGATTGTCTCACCCTCACGCATTTAGGGCGGCACATTGATGGCACCAGCACTCATACTAAACACTCAATAAAACGCATGGATAGATTATTGGGCAACCCGCACCTTCACCATGAAAGACTGGCTGTTTATCAGTGGCATGCAAAGTGGCTGCTAACAGCACATACGATGCCGACCATACTGGTGGATTGGTCTGATATGCGTGAAGGTCGTGAACTGATTGCACTACGCGCCTCTATTGCGATTAAGGGCCGCTCTATCACGCTCTACGAGCGAACATTTCCGTTAGTACTACAAGGCACACAAACTGCCCATAATCAGTTTCTGAATGAACTCCATAAAGTGTTACCTGACAATATTACCCCGCTGATAGTCACTGACGCGGGCTTCCGTAATCCATGGTTTCGAAAAGTCGAGCAGCTCGGTTGGTATTGGCTGGGTCGTGTCAGAGGATTAAGTGTCTATCGGCTGCACCCCTTCGGTCGCCAATTTTCGCTAAAAGCGCTTTATCCCAAAGCCAGTCGTCGCGCAAAACATGTTGGGCGAGTGGCGTTATCGGTAAAGAAACCCTTGTTATGCGAGATGGTATTGTTCAGGGCTCCAAGTAAAGGCAGAAAAGGTCAGCGAAGTACGACAACAGACTGTCACCATACGGCGCAATGGACGTATGAACTGACCGCCAAAGAGCCTTGGGCACTGGTGACCAACTTGACCATAGAAGCCATGTCGCCTCAAAAACTGGTTAATATTTACCAAAAACGGATGCAAATAGAAGAAACCTTTAGAGATTTAAAAAGCCCCGCTTATGGCTTTGGTTTACGTCATAGCAGAACACGTTATGCGGCGAGGATGGACATACTGCTATTGATAGCATTATTGGTACAACTGGCATTTTGGTGGGTAGGATTATACGGAGAAACACAGCAATTACAGCGGCACTTCCAAGCCAACACGGTAAAGAAAAGGAATGTGCTATCAACAATCAGGATGGGCAAAGAACTGCTGCGGCGACGGCATGACTACCCCATATCAGCAGATGATTTGCTTTGTGCTGCGAAGAAACTAGCCCAACTCTCATTAACTCATGGTTGTTGGGGCTATGAATTATGAGGGGATCCTACAGGGCGGGATATGTTCGACCAAGGTTTAGCTAAACTTGATATTGAAAGCATTATGGGCGATTTGTTATTTCAGGAAGAAGCCTTAAATCACTAATCCAGTACAGCACCAATCGAAAATGTTGGCAGGTATGTTTTGTCATAAATCTGTCTTGTAACACGATTAGTATCAATCCTAAGGTGATGAATTAGCACTCATCTCATTTTCTAGGATGATATGAATAATATTCCTTTCGAGTTAGATACGTTATCGCAACTCATTGATACTCATCATCTTAAACTCAAATATCAGATTCTTGCTGATATCGCATTTCGGCATGAACATTTTCCGCTCTACAGCGTTGAGTTAGGGGTAACTGAGCATCTTTGTCCTACAGTCTTGTTTGTAGGCGGTGTCCATGGTGTCGAACGGATTGGCTCACAAGTGATCTTGGCCTTATTAAACAGTCTGTTGCAACGTTTAACTTGGGATAAGCATCTACAGCAACTGTTGACTGAAGTGCGGCTGGCATTTGTGCCCGTTATGAATCCTGTTGGTCTGCTCTTGGGAACGCGTGGCAATGGTAACGAGGTGGATTTGATGCGCAATGCGCCGATTGAATCCCGTGAAAAAGTGTCATTTCTGGTGGGCGGGCAGCGGTTATCGCCTAAATTGCCTTGGTTTCGTGGGCTCGGTGGGATGGAACTTGAAACGGCGGGGTTGGTGGCCTATGTGCAACAGTTACTTGGACAAAGCACCAGTCTCATTTCCCTTGATGCCCATTCAGGGTTTGGATTGACGGATCATATCTGGTTTCCCTACGCCCATACTAAGGCTCCGTTTGAAAATGCTCATTTTATTTTTTATTTAAAACAACTATTTGATGCAAGTTATCCCCATCATGGCCATTACCGACTTGCGCCGCAGAGCCAGTTTTATCGTACCCATGGTGATATTTGGGATTACCTTTATGGCCAGCACCATATACAAGATCCTCAGGCGAGCGTTCCCTTTTTACCGTTAACCTTAGAGATGGGCTCCTGGGCATGGATAAAAAAGAATCCCAGACAAATATTTAATTTTGCTGGTTTTTTTAATCCGCAAAAAACGCACAGGCACCATAGAATTTTACGGCGGCACACAGTATTAATGCAGTTTTTGATGGAGACAGCCTATGCGAGAGTGCTTGAAGGATTAACACCTGAGTATCTCACTCAACTTACGCAACGTGCGCAGCAGTATTGGTATCGGGAGACATTAGGATGACGACGTGGGTTTTACTTCGGGGCTTAATGCGGGATAAACGTCATTGGAATGGCTTTGATCAAAGGCTTAGGCAAAGGGGGGGGACAGTATTCACGCCGGATTTACCCGGCAATGGTCTACTCAGTCACCAAAAAAGTCCATTGAGTATTGCAAAATATGCCCAAGCCGTGTGGCAACAACTGGATGAAAACCTACAGGGACAACCATTTTATCTGCTTGGATTATCGATGGGCGGCATGCTCGCGATGGAAATGGCGCAACAACGTCCTTGGCAGGTAAAGCATGTATTTGTGCTTAATAGCAGTGCTGCCAATTTGTCGCCTTGGTATCACAGATTCAATTTGTTCAATGTCTTGCTGGCGTTTGTTAAGCGGTGCCGAGGAGTTCAATTACATCCTATCGAATCCACTATTGTGCGATTAACCAGTTATCGTCACCGTCGAGATACCAGATTGATTGAACATTGGAGCGAATATCGCAAAGAGACTTCTCCTGCGTTTTCAAATGCATGCCGGCAGTTATACGCTGCGTTTCGGTATCAATGTCCAACATCTTTAGCTATACCTGTGAGTATCTTATGTGGTGATCGTGATGCCTTGGTCAATATGCAATCGAGTAAAGCGCTTGCACAGCACTTTAAGGTGGAATTGATGGTGTTAGCCTATTGTGGCCACGACATCACCATAGATGCGCCCGCAAAACTCGTGCACTATCTTTTTGATATTCTTAGCTCAAATCATGGTAAAGAAGAGCTTCAACTGGTTGATTGTGCTGACTTACTCGATTTACTCGATGAGGAAATTGCCTATCATGAGGCTAAGTTAATCCAAGCAATTCCTCGGTATTCATCAGCACTACCCGCTGAGTCTGAGTAGTGCTGTGTGAGTTGACTTACGCTTTAGCGACAATCGTTTGTCCAATTGGCGTCAGACTTAACAGCGCTAGCTTAAGATGTTGGATCCCGAAGGGGATACCAATAATTGTGACAAAGCAGGCAAGGGCATGGGCTAAATGACCAATAGCCAACCAAATGCCAAAGAGCAAGAACCAAATAATATTGCCGACCATGCCAAAGGCACCTGTGCCTAAATCTTCACGGCCAGTTAAATGACGGCGATTCATTTGCTCCTGTCCAAAGGGCCAGAAGGTCAATTCACCAATCACAAAGCAAGCTCGGCCGAAGGGAATACCGATAATACTGATAAAACATAAAATTCCCGCGAGCCACCAAGCAAGGCCCATCACGAATCCGCCAAGTACAAACCAAGCAATATTGAAGATTAACCGTAGTAATGACATTGAAAACTCCTTATCTAATCCAAAATCAGTGCGCAATAAACAACGACTCGCACACAAGATCATTAATTGATGCTTAAATCGAATAAGCGAGAATTGTGCCAAAAAATTTATCATTAATTATCAGTATGATACTTGTATACTTATTTGTGCGGATTGTGAGTTAGACTAAAATTTCGTGAATTTCCTTAATTCTTAGGAAGGATTTAGCCAAGCTCGCGTTACACTAAACACCTTATCCCCACCAGAGTGAATAAATGCTAGCCAATAGCCCCGTCGAATCATTTTCCTTTGCAGGCCGTGAGATTTTTCTCAAAAGAGATGATTTATTACATCCTGGTTTTAGCGGTAATAAGGCGCGTAAGTTTGCCTACTTTTTAGATCAGGAATTTGCGGGAGTTACTAAGTTGATTGGCCACGGCTCCGCGCAGGCTAATTCACTGTATTCACTGTCGGCGCTAGCCAAACTCAAAGGATGGCAGTGTGATTTTTATGTGGATCATATTGCCAGCCATGTACTCACACTGCCGACGGGCAACTATGCCGCAGCTATCGCCAATGGTACACGCGTCATTGATTTATCAAGCCTGATAGCAGCCAATCCTTTTGTTCAGCGTGAGCTTAAGTGGACTTGTCATGAGTATATTGTGCAACAAGTCTTGCCTGCTGAGCCTAACGCTTTATTTATCCCCGAAGGTGGCCGCTGCCAGTATGCTGAATATGGTGTGAACCAGTTAGCGGCAGAGATTGAGACTTGGGCAATGCAACAGGGGATGACAGATCTAAAGGTGTTTTTACCCGCAGGTACTGGTACCACGGCATTATTTTTAAATCAGTATTTTGTGCGTCAGCAAAGTGACATTCGAGTGCTTACCTGCGCCGTGGTTGGTGGGGATGCGTATTTACGCCAGCAGTTTAGCATGTTAAATCCAAATTCTGCTGAGCATCCACAGATCCTGAATGCGGATAAAAAATACCATTTTGGTAAACTTTATCCGGAGTTTTATGCCATGTGGCTGCGGATTTGCGCCTCTGGCGTGCAGTTTGAATTACTCTACGATCCCTTAGGTTTTATTGTGTTAGAAAAATATTTACCGCAGTGGGACGCAAGCCCGGTGATGTATATCCACCAAGGTGGTTTGCTCGGAAACGAGACGATGTTGCCACGTTATTTGCGTAAATTTGGACAAAGTAGCTCAGCCCACGGCGAAAAACATTTACTTAGTGACGCTAAGACATTATGTGTTTGAAGCGCTGTAATGTCTAAGTTAAGCTTATGATGTCGAACGATGGAAAATACTCATGACAGAAGCGGAATATCTCGCCAATTACGATCCTAAGGCTTTTAAGGCTCAGCTACTGACGGTTGATGCCGTATTGTTTACCTACCATGATCAGCAGCTTAAAGTACTCTTAGTACAACGCTCAAACCATCCCTTTTTAGGTTTGTGGGGATTACCGGGAGGCTTTATCGATGAAACTTGCGATGAATCCCTTGAGCAAACTGTGTTACGTAAACTTGCGGAAAAAACTGCAGTAGTGCCACCTTACATTGAACAGTTATGCACTGTGGGTAATAACAGTCGCGATGCGAGAGGCTGGTCGGTGACTGTGTGTTATACCGCCTTGATGAGTTATCAAGCCTGCCAAATCCAGATTGCTTCAGTGAGTGATGTTAAGTGGTGGCCATTAGCGGATGTGTTACAGATGCCCTTGGCATTTGATCATCTGCAGTTAATTGAGCAAGCGCGGGAACGCTTAACACAAAAAGCCTTATATTCTTTAGTGCCAGGATTTGCACTGTCTGAACCTTTTACCTTGCCAGAATTGCAGCATGTACATGAGGTTTTACTGGGCAAGCCTATCCAAGGGAAATCTTTTCGTCGGCGAGTTGAACAGGCCGATTTATTGATTGATACCGGATTGAAGCGCACCGAACGGGGACGTCCTGCTAATTTATATTGCTTGAAACCTGATACGGCATCGTATCGCTTCTTAAGAAATTTAGAATGTTGATCACAGTGATGGCTGATTGAGGCAGGTATTCGCCTTGCTCTATAGGAGTAACCACGACTGTTTGTGCGTTGTTAATGGTTACTTTGATTCAGTAAAGACTGTTTTATTACTGATTTTGCCCTAATGTCTCCGGTTCTTTTATTACTCGATACCCATATTGTGGCTTCTTAGTTGTCGCACCCATTAATAGTGTCTAAAAGACACTATATGCAATTTAAGCATAACATTTCAGGTTGCTCCGCCTGAAATAGTCTAAAAATCAACTTTACATGATAATGTCTTTAAGACACTATTGTTCATGTAGACAACAAGGGCGCCGTTAATTGCGGTAATCTTGCCATAGACAGGAGGTTACTATGTCTCAACGTATTCAAGTGTCTCAACAAATTCAAACGTCTCAAGATGTTTCTAAGGCGCAATGCTTACAAGCCGATTTTTATCAGCTACCCGCCGCTAGCGATGAGGCTAATTACCGTTTATTTCAATTTGGCGCGGGGGAGAATCATGTACAACTACTGGTTCCTCCAGCGAAACGCGTCACACTTTTCTTCGGTTATCGTGGCGATCATTCCATCATGCAGCTCTTGTTGTTAACTGATGCATTACGCCGCAACGGTGCAGAGCAAATCGATCTGTTACTGCCTTATATGCCGGGCGCCCGCCAAGATAGAGTGTGTAATGTGGGCGAGGCCTTGTCGGTAAAAGTCTATGCCAGCCTGATTAATCAGCAGCAATATGCTTCAGTCAGCGTTTTTGACCCGCACAGCGATGTTACCGCCGCATTGTTAGACCGAGTGCAGGTAATAGACAACCACAGCTTTGTCGCCGCGATCGCAGCCCAATTAACTGGTGAGCTAGTGTTAGTCTCGCCCGATGCGGGGGCGAATAAGAAAGTATTCGGCTTAGCTAAAGCGTTACAGGGAATGCCGGTGATCAGGGCCGATAAACATCGTGATGTGGTCAATGGCCATATTATCGCTACCGAAGTGTTCTGTGATGATTTATCGGGTAAAACCTGCTTAATCGTCGATGATATTTGTGCTGGTGGCAGAACCTTTATCGAACTAGCAATCAAGTTAAAGCAAAAAAGGGCCCAAAGCGTCATTTTGATTGTGTCACATTATGAAGATAAGGCCAGCGAATCGGCTCTGCGTGAGGCGGGCATAGACAGATTATTTTGTACCGATAGTTTAGGTGTCCCTACCCATATTTCGAGCGAGTTCTGTGATTGCCATGCTGTTTTGAGTTATATGAATCATTAAGGAAAATATTATGTACTTGAATCCCGTTACTGCTATTGATGGCTACAAAGTCGACCACCGTCGTCAATATCCCGATAATACTCAAGTGATTTTTAGTAACTTGACCGCCCGTAAATCCCGTCGTGGTTATACAGACCAAATGGTATTTTTTGGCTTGCAGTATTTTATCAAGCATTACTTAATTGACAGTTGGAACCGTGATTTCTTTCAACAGCCCAAAGAGCAAGTGATCTGCCAATTCTCCCGCCGCATTAATAACTATCTCGGACCGAATAATGTCGGCACTCAGCATATTGAGGAGTTGCATGATTTAGGCTATTTACCAATAAAAATCATGGCATTGCCTGAAGGCTCAGTATATCCATTAAAAGTGCCTTGCTTGATTTTGTACAATACCGATGAGCGGTTCTTTTGGTTGACCAATTATCTCGAAACCATCCTTTCCGCTAATGTGTGGGGTATGTGTACTAGTGCTACTACCGCGCTGCAATACCGCAAAATATTTGAGGCTTATGCGTTAGAAACCGATGGTGACATCGCTTTTGTTGATTGGCAGGGTCACGATTTTAGTTTCCGTGGCATGTATGGTGTAGAGGCCGCGATCATGAGCGGCGCCGCCCATTTACTCAGTTTTACTGGGACAGATACCATACCCGCCATTGATTTTCTTGAGCAATATTACCTTGCTGATAGTGATAAAGAACTTGTCGGTGGCAGTGTGCCTGCAACGGAGCACAGCGTGATGTGCGCAGGTGGCATGGAGAATGAATTAGAGACGTTCCGCCGTCTGATTGAAGATATTTACCCTACAGGCATTGTGAGTATCGTTTCTGATTCTTGGGATTTTTGGCAGGTGATGACAGAATTCACCTTAGCGTTAAAAGACCGCATTCTTGCCCGCGATGGCAAAGTGGTGTTTAGGCCTGATACGGGTTGCCCTGTGAAGATCATTTGTGGCGATCCACAAGCACCAATCGGGAGCCCTGAGTATAAAGGCGCTATCGAGTGTTTGTGGGATGTCTTTGGGGGCAGCACAACTGCCAAAGGTTACAAATTACTTGATAGCCATGTCGGACTGATTTATGGCGATTCAATTACGATTGAACGGGCTGAAGCCATTTGTGCCGGTTTGAAGGCCAAAGGTTTTGCATCAACCAATATTGTGTTTGGAATTGGCAGTTTTACCTATCAACACGTGACCCGAGATACTGACGGTTATGCCGTGAAAGCGACCTTTGCGAAAGTTGATGGTAAAGACAGAGAAATATTTAAAGATCCTAAAACTGATGATGGCACTAAAAAATCCGCTAAGGGTTTAGTAGCGGTATTTAAAGATGAGCAGGGTCAATTTTATCTTAAAGATCAAGCCAGCTGGCAAGATGTTAACAATTGCGAGTTTGTCCCCGTATTTGCCGATGGTGAATTATTAACGGAATATTCTTTGGCTGATATTCGCGCAAGATTGGCAGCGTCTCGTCGCTGAGAAGGGGTCTTGTGGTTTAACATTTTGTGTATGTAGCGATTCAAATCACTACCGATAATGGAATAGAAAGTAGGCTGGCTATGCGGTTTTTCTGTGAATACGCTTGCCAGTCAACTTTAATAATACTGTATGTCATGACGACTGTTATCGCTAAATGAGCTCGTCACACAATAATAAAACGGTGAGAAAAAGAGGCTAATATACAAGCTGGTTTCGTTTAAGAATTTTATAAGTACGACAGCCAATGTTTTCAAGGTTTTTTAAATCTTTTAGGCTGGGTATTGCATCTGTACATTGCCAATAACTGATTTCTGCATCGAGCATTTCAAACATTTTTTAGAACAACCTAAACATTCGCCTTGACACATTTGTGCTTCATTTAAATTCAGCGGAATGGCTTGCTGGATTTTAGCGATAAGCTGTTGCATAGCGGTTTTGGTATTCGGTTTTGACATAATAATACTTCACAATAGGAAAGTTAATATATTAGCAGAAGCGAAAGTTGATTGGTTTGATCTAGGTTAATACACATTTGGTTCAGCGTGTATCTATGTGAGCGAGATACTGGCTGAACCAAACGAGTTCGTCATATCGACGTGAAGGGATAGCGAATCGTGATATTAGGCTATCGATAAAGGCGAGTTGATTTCGGTATGGCGAGAAAAATGAGAACCGAATAAACCAACATGCCAATATTCGTACTCTATGAGTACTTAATTCAGACTTATTTATTTGACGACAAAAGCCATTTCATAAAGTTTAGGGCTTCGGTGCGCTTTGAAAAAGTCTGTCTGTTTTTACCTTGTCTATCGGTAAAAGCAATCGAGGTTTTATTGACTGAAATTGAATCTACAGGGAAGTTCACTGTGATTTCATGACCGTTAATTTTGTATGACATAAGCCACACTCCTTTTAGTTAAATTCACCCTTAGGTGAGCAATTAATAACGATAAAATATCCTTAGCATAGTTGCGAAAGATGATACTAATGAGTCTTGAGGTTACCCATTCCACCATAATTAATCAAGAGATGCTTTATTGATAACTAGTGCAAATCATCGATTATGTCAATGGATTATCTCAATTAGCCCAGTTGACCATAGCGAAGTGACAATACTATGACATTGGCTGAATTAAAGAGTTCATTTTTTTGAGTCGATGCCGGAAATCACTAACTCATTATTTTTTAAGGACTTACTTGTAGTAGGCTTTCTTTGTGAGGATCAGGTTTGATACAAATCAAACCGATATAAAAAGGGTAACAACAAGATACTTCTCAAGATGCGGTGCAGTATAACAGTAAATTCCCCGCTGGCAAGGGTAATTTTTGCTCAGCGGGAAATGTTTTTATGTTATATCTTTGTTGGGCATTTTGTCGGCAATTTTGTTAGCTGGAGATGCGCCGCCAATTTAATAAATGAGCTCTCCGATAGGGTTTAACAGTTTACTAATTCCCTTAGTAAAATAGAGTGGTGCATCCAATACGGTATAACATAAACATCCCGTTTGAGTTGTGGGTGAATGCTGAGTATTACCATCTAAAATAATAAAGTCACCGACTACATAATTACCTGTCGAATCCGAAAATTCGCCTGACAATAGTAAGGTTAACTCAAACCCTTTATGGGTATGCTGTGGAATTTCACCTAAGGCTTCGATATATAATAAACTGGCGCGGGTATTTTTTTCGTCAATATCGAATCGCATCCGACTGACTTTGCCAATTTGTTGCCATGGTAGTGCAATATGCTGACGAAAAACCCTAGGGATTTGGTAGCGGATATTTCTATGGCTAACCGTCACTGAAGATTCTATGTAGGGTTCACTCATTGTGCTTTCGGGAAGCGCCATAATGTTCGATAACATTTGTTGCCATGGGTCATTATCGACGACATCAATCTCGTTTGAAGCGTTGTGTTGAACCGGATCATCACTGGAGGAAACAAAAGCAAGTTTGGCCGCTTGTTCAGTTAATTTAGCAATCTGATTTTGGCATTCTTGACATAAGGCACAATGGGCAGCGACGGCCATAGACATCGACAAGGGGAGTTCACCTTGTGCATGGGCCTGAAGTAATTCTGCATGGGGGTGATGTTTAATCATGTTGTGTCTCCAAAAAGCTTTTAAGCTTTTCCAGCCCCAATCTTAGTCGCGATTTAATCGTGCCAATGGGGACTTTTAAGGCATCGGCCAGTTCTTGCTGGGTGAGTTCTTGCATATAAATGCCTTGTACTACTTGGCGTTGTGCAAGGGGCAGGGCATCTAAGTGAGCGAGTAACTTGGCGGTCAATTTATGGTCAGGATTATTATCTTGGTTAACAGCAACGTCATAAAGTGGCCAGATATCGTCGCCAAATGCATCTTCTCGGTTATGCTGTACCCGTCTTAGCATATCGAAACATTGGTTACGCATGATGGTAAAGACCCACGTGGCGACAGACCCTTTGTCCGCATTGTATAAGTGTGATTTGGTCCAAACGGTGGTCATGGTCTCTTGAACTAAATCCATGGCTAAGCCTTGTTGATTTAATCGTTGCAGACCAAATGCTCTAATTTTGGGCATGAAGTGGCTGAACAAATAGCCAAATGCCGCTTTATCCCTTTGATTAGCAACTTTGATGATGGCGCTCACCAAAGGATCGATATCCGTTATATGTTCGTCGGCGGTTAAATTGTGGTTATCGTTTTCCATAGCCATTTCGATAGGGGGCGATAACTGCCTATCATAGCGATTTTGCGCTAAATGTGATTGAAAATTTTCCATTATTGAGCTCTTCATTTAAGGTTCAACCCCGTTCGAACATGGCTTCAAATCCTGCTTCGCTTCCAATGTTCGATAAGCATGTTGTCTAATACGTGGCCCTTTGAATAATGGATCACTGTTAATTATTTTATGACGGTTCTTAATAAATCCAGTGTGAGCTGGTGGTCCAGAGCATTAATGCAGGTGTATTTTTCTGCGGAACGGATGGGCAATATCTCAAGCCAGCGTTGGCAAACCCATGCAATATCATCAAATTGTGCCGCTTGATATTGTTGTAGGTGCTTTGGATACTCTTTAAGGATATTTTGCAACATGTCACTGAGATAATGTTCATTTTCATGAATAGGTGCTGCTGGCCAGTTATCGATTAAATTGATTTGCGCACGTTTTAGGCCATCGGACTCCACACTGATATCGCCGAGGATAAATCGTTGTTTCCCTTCAATGCTTACGCCTAACATGCCGTCAGATAAGGTCTCAAAATCAATGATATGCACCAGAGTTCCTATCGGATAAAGCGTGTTAACTTCTTCTGATGTCATACACAGGCCAAAGCCATCGCCTGATTTAAGTGATTCAGCCACCAAACGTTTATATCGAGGTTCAAAAATCCGTAATTGAGTGTATCCCTCGGGCAATAAACAGATGGGCAAGGGAAAAAGAGGTAATTTCATAGTGGCCTCGGGTGAACTTTAGTTTCTACCATTACGTACCATCATCAGAATTTGATCAGTGCTCCAAGCAATAGCCAACTCATTTAAGGGGATATGATGAAGTTAAACCCATTCGAGAAAAAGCTGGTTCAGCATCCGCTGCGTTTTTGGTTACAAAACCATATTGAAGCGCCGTTATTGACGTCAATGATGCCTAAACCGCAGCCTTATATTCAACACGCGCTCGAAATCGGTTGTGGTTTTGGCAATGGTATTCATTTGATCCGTGAGCATTTTGGCGCCGAGCATGTTACCGCGGTGGATCTCGACCCTGAGATGGTGAGTGCAGCTAAGGCTTATTGGCGCACTTCAACCCATGGGCTAGAACAGCTTGAATTTAGTATTGCCGATGCGACCGCATTGCCTTTTAGGGAGGCGCAGTTTGACACAGTGTTTAATTTTGCGGTGTTTCATCATATCCCCGACTGGCAATCCGCTATTGTTGAAGTTGCCAGGGTATTAAAGCCGAACGGGTATTTTGTGATTGAAGATCTTTACCGTGCCGCGATTTGTAATCCGTTGAGTCGTCGGCTCTTTGAGCATCCGCAGCAGAATCGGTTTAATCATCAACAATTATTACATATGCTTCGCCAAGCGGGCTTTCAAATTGTATGCGACAGGAATTTGTTTAATTTGAGTGGTATGGTGCTGGCTCAGAAGGGGTGTGCTTAAGCCTTGAGGGTGTTAAATTGTCAAATATTGTGCTTAGTTGGGGTTGGTGTTTATTCTACAAACGGTTGATTTAGCAAATTCGCCATTCTTGCATCCGAGTGATTGTAATTTTTAGATAAAATCGACATATCACATGGTTCTCATTGCGAGTTTACCGCTATAATTTAGCTTAATCCTTAGCAGCTGAGGGAAGTTTTTCCTCCAGAGTAGAGAAGTAGCATTATGGCAAATGTATTGGCAACGGTAGATCAACGCACCAATCTTGTCGGTGAGAATCGATTGGAACTGCTGTTGTTTCGGATTAACTCGATGCAGTTATTTGCGATTAACGTCTTTAAAGTCAAAGAGGTTGTTAAATTACCCCCGCTGAATGCCATGCCTGGGAGTCATCCCCATATTTCAGGTGTTGCCAATATTCGGGGTATGTCTATTCCGGTGATTGATCTGCGTTCGGCCATTGGTTTCAAGCCTGTGCCGCCAGATGATACTGCCAATATGATCATCACCGAATATAACCGCAGTGTGCAGGGGTTTTTAGTCGGTAAAGTCGAGCATATTATCAACATGACATGGAGCGATATTATGCCACCGCCAAAAACGGCGGGTCGGAATAATTATCTTACTGCAATTACTCGTATCGATTATCAAGGTCAGTCGCAACTGGTTTCGATCATTGATGTTGAGAAGGTGCTGGCCGAAATTGTCCATTACGATATCAGCCTATCTGAAGGGGTGTTGGATGAGAGCTTATTAGACAAAATGCCCGGCAGGAAAATACTGATCGTTGACGACTCATCGACGGCAAGACGGCAAGTGCGTGAAACTCTTGGGCAACTTGGCATTGAAATTATCGAAGCCTCCGATGGGTTGCAAGCGTTACATTTACTGCAAAAATGGCGCGATGAAGGTAAGAATGTCACCAAAGAACTGCTCATGATGATCACCGATGCCGAAATGCCTGAAATGGACGGTTATAAACTGACCTATGAAGTTCGTAACGATAAGGCCATGGCTGACTTATTTATCACGCTAAATACTTCCCTGAGTGGGAGCTTTAACAATGCCATGGTGGAGAAGGTGGGTTGCGATCGCTTTATTTCTAAGTTCCAACCTGACTTATTGGTTGAAGTCGTGCAGGACAGGTTAAAACAAATCCTTGGTAAATAATAAGTTAAAATCGCGACTCAAACCAAAAGTGTAATGTAAGTTAGCAAGCTACTTAGGTTAATTGGACTACTGAGTTAAACAATAAATACTTTGAAGAGGGGCGGTCGCTTTAGCAACATCAACGCTATTGGCGGCTTAGTTATTTTTCTGGCGTCTATTATAGCGTGGCACTCGCGACGCGTAATTGAGGTTACTCGCTCAGTTCGGCTTTGACATCGGCAATGACTTGACGCTTCATTTCTTTCGCGGCGGCGATATGGATCCGTGCAAGCCGAAGTGCATAGTTAAATCGTTGTCGTCCAACGAGCCTGACTAGCTCTGCAAAAAACGCCGCGTCTAAGCAAAATTGTTTGCTGTAATAGTGAAGGGCAGCAGGCAATGAAGAATAAGTGACGCCATCAAACTCAAACTGAGTACAGCCTTGCTGGCATTCAAGTTCAACGCCGTCGAGCATAATGGGCCATCCAGGATAGTTGATCCTATCGCGGGCGATTTGATACATCATCCACGCGCTTTTTTTAAAGCCTTCAAACACTTTGCAGGAAAACTCAGATTCGGCGAGTTCCGCCTCGGTCCAATTAATGCCAATGGCTAAATGTTTGGCGTACATAGCCATTAAGGCATCTTTTACCGCCATTCGGCAGTCCCAAATTGAGGTTAAGGGATATTGTTTCGCCAGTTTTAAACATTCTGCACAGCAAGGTAATGCGAGGGATGGATGGGGCGCATGCGGTGTTGCATGATACTCAAATAAATCTTTACAGGGTTCACCACAAAACCAGCAAAGGTGACGCTTATCGAAGGGGATATCGATACAAGGAATCGCCAACATCAAGGTCTGAGCACCTCAGTCCTTGATGTCTTAAGCATGAAGTTGATGAGATTAGACTTCTTCAACATCAACTAAATCTTTGGCAAGTACGATAGGATCGAGTTCTAAACAATCCTCATCACTTTGCCAATCAACGCCAATTAATACGCCATCATCGTTTAAATCGGATACCCAGTACTCAAGAAATTCTTCGAGGCTAATCGCAACGGCTTGGTAGTCTTTCCATTCTTCGGTACAGTGTGATTTTGCTTGCGCTTCGCTTGACCATAGTGGCATCACATCTGTGTCTTCGAACTCACCAGAGTCACAAACCACCCAGCCTTCGCCAGTCTCATCCATCAAACCCCACAGTGTTTGATGTTCTTTTACATTTTCGATAAAGCCTGCTAAAGCTGCGTTGATTTCAGTCATGATAGGTCTCTTTGTATGCTGTTAACTTACCCATTATACGGCAACGGCTAGATAGGCCAAGGGATTCTTTGTTAAGATTTTTTCGCTGTAGTTTAACTGAGCAATAAGTGCATTTATCCGTGTATTTGTTGCGATGAGCATTGTGTTGGCGGGCGCTATGGGTCAGGATGTGCGCTCTAGAGGCGTAAATCGGTGGTAACTTGAATTACGCGCATCTGGTGGATTTTCCGTGGGGGAGAAAATACATTTGTGGATTTTTGGCCGTTGCGCATTCTCGTATATTCTTGAATTAAGCTAGCAACCTCTTTGTGGCTAAAAATCGTATCTCTCTTGGCATGAGTCAATACCCAACTCGTGCTTGGCTCAGCTAAGGTATCCCTTAGCACTGAATTGAGGAGTAATTGATTTGATGAAAGCAAAAGGAATGTATTATCTTGCTGCGAGTATCACAGCGTGTGTGAGCTTAAGTGCTTGTTCTAGCTCGCCAACGTCTAGCAGTACGCCTAGCAATAATAGTGATACTGCTATCGTACAGACGCAAGCCGCTGCGCAAGAAGTGCAATTGAACGAGATTATCACCAGTCATGCAGCAGCCTTTCCGACTTGCGTGACAAACCTCCAGAAGCGCGCTCGACGTGAAGGTTTATCCGAAGAGACCATTAACAACACTGTGGCCAGTCTGCAGTTTGTGCCTAAGGTGATTGAGTTTGACCAGTCCCAGCCTGAATTTAGCCAAACTTTCACCAATTACTTCACCAAACGGGCAACTGATTGGCGAGTAAATGAAGGTCGACGTCTGCTGAAAAAGCACCGAGTGTTGCTTGAACAACTCGCGCAGCAATATGGCGTGCCGCCCCAATATATTCTGTCTTTTTGGGGGCTGGAGACCAACTACGGTTCCTATAAAGGCAAAATGTCCGTTTTAGATTCCCTCGCGACCTTGGCCTGCGAGCCACGTCGAAGTGATTATTTTACGACTGAGCTGATGCAAGCGCTCAAGTTAAAAGAAAAATATGGCTTCGATAAGCGTACTATGGTGGGCTCTTGGGCGGGCGCCATGGGGCATACTCAGTTTATGCCCTCGGCCTATGCTAAATACGCCATCGATGGTGATGGGGACGGTAAAGCGGATCTGTGGAATAGCACAGAAGATGCTCTCACATCTGCGGCAAACTTTCTGCAACACTTAGGTTGGCAGCGTAACGAACGCTGGGGCCGTGAAGTGTTATTGCCAAGCAATTTCGGCTATGAGCATCTTGGTGCAAAACAGGCTCTACCTTTGTCTCAATGGGCGGCGCAATCTGTGTTGCAAACGAATGGATTGCCTTTACCTGCTATCGATCTGAAAGCTGCACTGTACTTGCCTTCTGGTCATACGGGCCCTGCATTCTTAGGTTATGAAAACTTCAATGTGATTATGCGTTGGAACCGCTCTGAATTTTACGCCATCACCGTAGGCCATTTGGCTGACCGGATTAATGGTGGTGAACCGCTCAAGGTGACACCACCCGAGCAGCCTCGATTAAGCCGTGAGCTAATCAAACAGTTACAAACCAAACTAAATGAATCCGGCTTTGATGTCGGTAAACCGGACGGCGTGCTTGGGCGCAATTCTACGGCGGGGATCCAGGCATTCCAACGTAGTAACAATATGATTGCCGATGGTTTTCCAAGCCCAGAAGTGTTTACTGCCCTAGGTATTTCACTCTGATAAACGCCTCGTTTTATGCAATCGCCCGCAGACTATGCTTGAAACAACCACTGCGCCACATTGGCGCGGTGGATACTTCGTCTATCCAGCTTTATTTCCTAATCATTAATCTGGACGTATCTCATCGCGGTTAAGTTTGCAGGGATAAAACAGTGGAGTGCAAAGGCCAGTTTTGCTAAGCTCGGCCGACATTTGAAATCGAAGCAAGTCAAAGGATATTCGATGAACATTAAAGACGATATGGTTGTGCAGTTTAATTACACCCTGCGCGACGAAAAAGGCGAAGTGATTGAAACCAATGAAGGTCGCGAGCCTATCGCCTATTTACACGGTCATGACAACATGATGCCTGGTGTTGAGAATGCGATTAACGGTAAAGCCGTCGGTGAAAAGTTCACTGTGACGCTGCCATGTGCTGAAACCTATGGCCAACGTATTGAAGGTGAAGCGGCGCAGCAACGTGTATCGGTTAAGCACCTGTTAGGCGCAAGCGTGTGGAAACCTGGTATGACGGCGGTGGTTCATACTGATCACGGTCAACGCCAAGTGACAATCGTAAAAGTCGGCAAATTTATGGCAACCGTGGATGTCAATCATCCATTAGCAGGCCGTGATTTAACTTTTGATATCGAAGTGGTGGGCGCCCGTGATGCGAGCGATGAAGAAATTGCCCACGGTCATGCCCATGGCGTCGGTGGTCATCACCACTAATCGGCCTGAGTGTGATGTTTGATAGCGCTGCTGGCGCATTTTAAGTGCTGCGATACAAACACCTTCCGATGATAAAGCAAAGCCCAAACTTAAGTTTGGGCTTTTTTGTTGGGTTAATATCTGAATGCTGTCTTATACCAATCACATTAAATATCTCATCAGTTCAGAGCCTCACAGGCATTTCAATCCAAGGCGCATTGACGCAGAAATGGTCATTCCCTTTTAAGTCAATGCAACACCGGAGTGGGATGCCTGTGTGGCTCCCAAAGGGCTGGTTTCAACGCGCTTTATGGCTTTCGACAGAGCAGCACTATGCCTTCAAGCCTTCGCCTTGTCTAAAGCGCGTTGAATTCCCGCTGAATGAACAGATATTTAATACGATTGGTATTAACCTTATTTCGGGACGGTAAATTCACCTCAAATCGCTCTTTACGGCGCTTACTTCGATGAATTGACATGCAATTGGCTAATCTTTAGCTTTTCACACTCCAGATCAATCTTCACTTGTGGTTAATGCTGATGCTCAATGGGAGTATCGCTAAACATCGTATCTAAACTGGCTTGAGTCTGTGGATGGTAGCCGCTGCGCGCTGCAAGGTAGACTGTTTTTGCCCAGTCGTAATGTTCGCTGCTCGCCAGTTTTTGGTACAAGGGCACAATCAGCCTGCGCCGGCCTATTTCGGTTAAATGCTGCTTTAATGCAGGTAACACGCTGAAATAGCGATTGTCGAGGGCGAGGGAATACCAAGCAAAGGCGATTTCGTTGTTGCTGGTGCCGGTAAAATGAAAGGCGTTATCGAGTTCCAAAAGTTGTGCAGGTGTCAGATTTAACCGTGGCATTTCGTTAATGAATCGCAGCCATTGATGCACAGTCCAACCTTGGGTGTTGAGTGCGCTAGCCTTTGCTTTGCCATCCAACCAAGCTTGGCGCTGGGCGTCAATATCATCGAAGGCGGGTGAATTGGGCGGTGTTAAAAATGGCGGTAAACCTTGTCCCTCAATCCATGTATCAACCTCGGATTCACTGACGATATTGGGATAGCGTTGTAGTAAATGTTGCGTGAGATAGTTGCGGAATTGCTCCGTGGTAATACTCTGAAACGCAAAGTGATCAAAGTAACTTTTGACAAAGTTATCGAAGCGTTCACGGCCAAATTTTTGTTCAAGGAAGCGCAGGAATAATTGGCCTTTGACATAGGGCACGCCGCTAAAGGCATCGTCGGGATCGCGCTCACCTAAGTCAATATGCAGTACGCTGTCGCCTGCGGGCAACTCGGCTAATTCTGCCAGCAGCTCTGAGTAACTAATGGTTTGCTCCATCAATGCACGGTCGCGGCCATAGAGATCTTCCATAATCCGATTTTCAACATAGGTGGTAAAACCCTCGTTGAGCCAGAGGTCACGCCAAGTCGCGTTAGTGACCAAATTGCCAGACCAAGAGTGGGCCAGTTCATGGGCGATTAAACTTACCAAACTTTTATCTCCCGCAATAACGGTGGGGGTGATAAAAGACAAACGAGGGTTTTCCATGCCGCCGAAGGGGAAGCTAGGTGGCAGGATCAACAGATCGTAACGACCCCAGCGATAATCACCATAACGTTTGGCGGCGATGGCGATCATCGCTGGCGTATCGGTAAACTCTTTGCTGGCCTTGGCGAGCATTTCGGGCTCAGCCCAAATGCCAGAGGTCTTATCTAAGGCGGCAAATTGTAAGTGGCCAGCAGCAATGGCAATCAAATAGGCTGGAATCGCCTGCGGCATGGTGAATTGGGTTTGTGTATCGGACAGACTTGTCCGGTCGGCACTCATCACGACACTCATGCCTTGCTTGGTGGTAACAGTGGCGCTGTAGGTTTGTCGCACTGCAGGTGTATCTTGCAGCGGGATCCAGCTTCTGGCGTGGATAGCTTGGCTCTGGCTAAACATAAATGGCCATTGCTTACCTTGGGTTTGCTCTGGAGTAAGCCATTGAATACCTGATGGATTGGCCGATGTATGATAATTTATTTTTACCTTGGCGACCCGTTCTTGAGGAAATTGGATGGTAAGCGCCGCGCCTTTGACCTTATCGACAACGCCGAGACGAAAGGGCACGGCTTGCCATTGGCCTTTTGCATTTAACATGCTCACACTGTTAATCGTGAGATCGCGAGTATCTAACACTAGGGTTTTGCCTGCCTTATGCCAATCCAGCTCGAGAATGACGTTACCCGAGAGTTGTTGCAGCTCAAAATCCACGTTCAGCGCCAGTTCAATATGGTGAATGCTTACCTGTTGGTAATTTGCAAAAGTCAGGTTATCTGCGACTGAGTGCAATGGGCTCGTGGCGACGCTGGCAAGATTACTGTTAGGTAAACTATCGGCGGCGTTGGCATATTGAACGAATGGCAGCAGCATCAACAGGGCGCTGCTAATGAGGGTACGACGAGATAAAAACATATAACAAACCCAGTGTGATAATGATTATTAGGCTTAAGAGGAGTGCGAGCCGCGAGAGACCGTATCCGTTGCGCCCTGATTTTACTCGAACTCTGTAGGTTTGGGGCTATTTAGCTGGTACAGAAGTGTAATCAAACTTGAACTTGTTTTAAAAAATCATCTCAGGCGAAGTAACTTTGTTATCATGGCGCGATGTTAACAATGTCTTATGACTAGAACTGGACAACTATGGTACTGGATTTTTCACAGGGTAAGCTGATAGCAACTGAGTTTGAAGTACAGATCAGACTAAGTGTGGCCAATGTTGTGCTTCAAGCGAGTGCTGAGGATGTAAGCCTTAGGCTTGACCCTCCGATGATCATCGCCAATGGCGGCAGCGTGCGTTGGAGCATGAAATTAGATAACTCAGACCAGTTGCAATCACTGCAAGCACTCCTCGGGATTGATTATCTGTAAGCACACACTTGGCTATTGGCTCTGGTGCTTGATGACATTTAACCTTAATTTTCAATTTGATTTAGAAAGGATATATCAGTATGACGCTTGAACGTATTGTGATTGAACCCCAAGTTGAAGCGACCGCCGTTGTGATTTGGCTTCATGGGTTAGGCGATTCTGGTGCTGGTTTTGCCCCCGTTGTACCTGCGCTAGGATTGCCAGCGGATCACAGTATTCGCTTTATTTTTCCCCATGCACCTGAGCAAGCGGTGACCATCAATGGTGGTTATATTATGCGTGCTTGGTATGACATTAAAAGCATGGACTTACACGATAGAGCCGATATGCAGGGAGTGATGGCATCCGAGTTAAGTGTTCAGGCACTGATTGATGAGCAGATCGCCGCAGGTATTCCAAGTGAGCGTATTGTGCTGGCGGGGTTTAGTCAAGGTGGGGTGATGAGTCTGTTCACTGGATTACGTTACCCACACAAACTTGCCGGTATTATGGCGTTATCCTGCTATCTGCCAACGGCCGATGTATTACCAAGCCAACTCAGTGCGGCCAATACTAATACGCCTATTTTGCTTCAGCATGGCGAGCAGGATGATGTCGTCCCGTTATCGGCGGGATTATTGGCAAAAGAGGCGTTAATTAGCGGAGGTTATCAGGTGCAATGGCAAACCTATCCGATGCCACATTCAGTTATTCCTGTACAATTAAAAGCCATTAGTACTTGGTTACAACAGCGTTTTGAAATGTAGTTGAATCTAAATGCCGATAAAACCATCATGCGGTAAATGGTTTTTTGCCGCTTGGTGTTTTTTATAAAGAACAATGCAGTGGTTCATTATTTTTTTCTAAGTTGTTTAAACTAAAGCGTTTAACTTTAGAATTGTAATTATATTTGTTATTAAATCCCAAAATAAAAAATAAGCCGTTTAGCTTATTTTTTATTTGAAACAAATCTGTATTAAAATTCGTCAAAAATCCCACATTAAAGTCACGTTTATTAATAAAAATGACACAATTAATCTTTATTCTTTGATATTATGCGTGGCGCGAGAGTTGATGGTACTCGCACAATCTATCTATGATAAAATAATTAAAATCAAGGGGTTGATGTAATGACAAATATGCTTATTAAAGGACTCATTGCAACTGCAGTGCTGACTGCGTTAGCAGGTTGTAATAGTGATGATGATAAAGTTCCAACAACTTGCGCCGAAGCTGGCGCTGCCTGTAAAACATTTACAATCCTTCATACCAATGATAACCATGGCCGTTTTTGGGAAAACAAAGATGGCGAATATGGTTTAGCCGCCCAGAAAACCTTGGTTGATCAAATTCGTGCCGAAGTGAGTAAGAAAGGTGGTCAAACGCTGTTACTTTCTGGTGGCGATATTAACACTGGCGTGCCTGAATCCGATTTACAAGATGCGATTCCTGACTTTACTGGTATGAACAAAATTGGTTATGACGCAATGGCAGTCGGTAACCATGAATTTGATAATCCATTATCAGTTGTGGATATGCAACGCAGCCTTGCCGAATTCCCTATGTTAGCGGCCAACATTTATAAGGCTGATGGCACTCGCTATTTCGATGCCTATAAAATTTTCGATGTTAATGGTGTAAAAATAGCTGTTATCGGTTTAACCACTGAAGATACCGCTAAGATCGGTAACCCAGAATATATCAGTGAATTAGAGTTTAGAGATCCAAAGAAAGAAGTTGCCAACGTCATCAAAGAAATCAAAGAGGCTAAGTCAGCGGACATCATTTTTGCAGTGACACACATGGGTCACTACGCCGATGGCCAAAATGGTAGCAATGCGCCTGGTGATGTGGCGTTAGCCCGTTCACTGAAGGAAGGCGATCTACAGGTGGTGATTGGCGGCCATTCACAAAACCCCGTCTGTATGGAGCCTGGCAATAAGGCCTATGCAGCATTCAAACCGGGCGATGCCTGCGCACCAGATCAACAAAATGGTACTTGGATTATGCAAGCCCACGAATGGGGTAAGTATGTCGGTCGTGCGGACTTTGAATACTTCAATGGTGAACTTCACTTAGCCAGCTACAAATTAGTGCCAGTGAACTTAGTTAAAGAAGTGACTGATGAAGCGGGTAACAAGAAAAAAGTGCTCGTCGGTGAAAAGATTGAGCCTGATACAGAGTTAAAAGAGCTGCTTTCTTACTATCAAGAGAAAGGTCAAGCTAAGTTAGATGAAGTGATTGCGACTACCGATGCGCTGCTCGATGGTGAGCGTGCAAATGTGCGTAACAAGCAGACCAACTTGGGTCGTATGTTAGCCATGGCACAAAGTGGTAAAGTGTCTGCTGATTTTGGGGTGATGAACTCAGGTGGTGTGCGCGCTTCTATCAAAGCGGGTAACATTACTTACCGTGACGTACTTACCGTTCAACCTTTCGGCAATATGGTGACCTTAAACGAGATGACTGGTGCGGCCGCTGCTGATTATTTAGGTGCAGTGGGTAGTCTTCAAATTGGTTCTGGTGGTTATGCGCAAATTACAGGCGTGAAGATGACCGTTGACTGTGTAGCCAAAAAAGCGACAGTTCATGAAATCAATGGTAAAGCATTTAGCGCAACGGCAACCTATAAGTTCACCGTGCCTAGCTTTAACGCTGCTGGTGGTGACGGTTATCCCAAATTGGTAAGCCCAATCCAAACAGGCTATGTTGACGCCGATTTACTTTATACTTTCCTGAAAGAGAAACAATCTATCGTTGCTGCTGATTACAACCCAGTGGGTGACATTGTGTATGAAAACTCAGATAGTGTAGAAGGTTGTAAGATTACAGCGAAGTAATCTACAGCAGTTAATAAAATGCCACTCAATTTGAGTGGCATTTTTTATTTATTTGAATTTCCCATCCGTTAAATTCATAAATATCACCATCAGATACTGACTAGTACAGGGCGGGATCATACTTTGTTAACTAACGGAAACTTTTAAGCTTAAGCGGGTCAGGGGGAATGCAAAACCACCTTCTTCAGAAGGTGGATTCTTAAATTAATATTTCATTTTGTATAAAATTCAGATGTTGCTTGACTTGATTATAATAAAACTTAATACTGCATTTTGCTAATTTACTATTAGCAAAATGCAGTATTAAGTGTAACGTTGGATGTGAAGATAATTTTCTATGCATCATTTTTATAAGTTAACTATATCTTTAAAAAGGACTTTATATGAAAAAACTTACATTGGTTACTAGTGCTGTTCTGTTTAGTTCATTGGTTTTAGCTGGTGAACCTCATGAACAAAGTTTTGAAAATGAACAGCAAGCTGTCGGATTTATAGGAATAGCTACGAGTTTTTTTGCTAATGAAATTATTAGTGCGGCAACGTCTGCAATAAAAAGTGGATTACAGTCAGCTTTAAAGAACGCCATTTTTGGTAAATCCGCACCAAATTATGTCACGTTAAGTGAAGAAAGCTTGGCTGCAATAGAAAATATAGTTCAGACTGGATTTGACACTTATGTTCATGATGATATGATTTCAAAAATAGGTTCCCTTGAAGAGGCGGTTAAAGCATATAACGACTCTCTACTGCAAGGCAAACGATTTGAGTCTATGGTCACTCAATTGGAAGTTCGCTCGCATGACTTAAGTCAATCACCGGCATTTTGGAATACAAAATCATATTATGCAGATCTAACTATTCAAGAATCTTTAGCCGCAAGTCTGTCATATGCTATATACGCTGATAAAGTACACTATGGCGAAATCTCTAAAGCCTACTTAGAATATCTTGGCAATAGTTTAGCAGACAAAATTGAGGCTCGTGGCGCCGCCGAATTAAAAATAAGTCAAAATATCACTATGACATCTCGTGCAACAAATTGTGATATGGTGATGGCGTATCGAGCTGGTGTTGAGTCAGCTAATCAAATTAGCGGAAAATGTAAAGACTATATAGTATCAGATCGATTTTCGGGTAAGACTTACTTCTATCGATACGTCCAATACGGACCACAAAATGGATCAGAAGCTTACAACCATATTTCTAGCTTGAAATCGCAATACCAAGTTACTCTCAAAGGTAAAAATTATAATCAGGTTATTTCGACACTAAGAACAACCTACTAACGGTTAATTATTAGGCCAAAGTCCATTCTTTGGCCTCTATAAGGATGTAATAAAGTGAAGTTATTTTACCTTATTGTTATAATAACCCTATTGGGTTGTAATGATTCAACGAACAAACCGCCTACCCTCATTTAAATCCCTAGCCAATTTTAAACATCCAGTAATGTAACAATGTTTTGAGTTCTGGGTAGAAGATAAAGGTTGGCAACAAATTGAAGATGTCTCGGAACTGTCTTGCAGTCGCAATGGTATTTATGCAATCGAAGGCGTTGAAACGTTAAGCAACTTGAAATCTCTTAGCTTCACTTATACGGCTGTCAACTCATTAGACTGAACAAGCCTTACCGGTTTGGAATATTTAGGGCTTTATGGTAACCCTTATATCAAGAAATTGGATTTATAGTATTTATCTCCCATAATCGCCTTGAGGAGATTTATCTAACTTAACTAACTTATGGCTTGCAAATTTACAAACCAATTTACTTAAACGTGTAAAAGTTACCAAAACCTAGATAGAGTTTCTCTGGCTGGGGGAATGTGATTGAAAACTTGGATTTAAATGAAGTTATCGGGCTACAAGATTTAAGAGCCCAAAGAAATCCCCTTGGTTCTGTTGAACTTTTCAATTTACCCGATTTAAGGTACCTCGATTTATCCTATACTTCGCTTGAAAATATTGAGCTGAAATACAACACCAAGCTTGAAGGGGTGGATCTCGATGGGAACAGAGGCTGTTCACATAGCCTATAACCTTGAAACTGGAATTGGTGATTTTAACTTCAAGTTCGATTTAACCCATGTTTTGGATTTTAAAGAGCAAGCTAATGCTAGTGCTGAAATGATTGATTACGCGGGTCTTGTTACACAGCCTGATTGGCGCGGAAATTTAGCAACCAGTTGGAAATATGACGATTTCTCTGCGGCTTGGACAGTCGTGTATATCGGTAGTCAATCGGCTGATTACTATAACAAGTTAGAAAAGACTACCCGTTATGTCGATTATTCTGACTACTTTAAACACAATATCCAATTTGCTTATAACCACGCGTACAACGGTTCAATCACCGTCGGGGTAAATAATCTGTTTGATGCAGATGCACCAAACTACTATACCTACGCCGATTATCGTGATGTGGACGTCGGATTATATGATGTATTGGGTCGTACTTATTATCTGAGAATTAATCAGAAGTTTTAAGTTATCCTCCTCCCTGGATAACTCAAACCTCCGCTTGCGGAGGTTTTTTTGTTTAAGATATAACGCGTAATGCTTTAATGACTGAGCCGCAGCTCGTGACGATGCTCATGCTGATAATGTTCAGCGCAGCAGCTGCAACGTTGTTCGGTGGGATCTTGCATTAAACGTTCAGCTTCGATTTCAGTTTCGCAATCGGAACAAAGGCCATACAGACCTAAGTCCAGTTGGCAAAAGGCGGCGTCGAGACGGTTTAAGCGGCAAAATAGCGGGTGATCTGCGAGATGACTCTGTGCCAGTAGGTCGATGAGTTCGCCTAGGCTAAGGTTGGCACAATGCGCCCCAAGTATTTCAATAAACTGAGGGAGCGCGCCGATTTCCTTCCTTAGATTAGCTTCAAGCTCTGACAATTCTTGTCTGATATGGGTGGTGCTCACGTAAAATCGCCTGTTTTATCTAACTCTGGGCATTCAGTCTAATAGTTTCACTACCAACGACTATGATAAAGATCAAGTATCAGTACGATTTTTAAGGATAACGTGGTAGTTAACATAAAAAACCACCACTTTTGTATGGGGTTACTGATTAAGGTGATGTTGAGCTTGCTCTAGCACGCGTACAATTTCTTCAGTGGTTTTATAGATCCTAAGCTCCCGAAATAGGGTATCTGCCTCGGGATATTGGCGATTGAGATAGCTAAACCACTGTTTGATGCGCGCTGGATAATAATCACTCTTACGGCCACTAAGCTCCCTTTGGGTATAACTGAGCATTAACTGTAATGTGTCGGCCCAACTATAGGGTGTTGCACCTGTTTTTATGGTGTCGGCAAGATTGGGGAGCGAAATCGCGCCGCGACCAATCATGATGCTGTCGCAGCCTGTTACTTGCATACAACGTTTGGCGTCGTCACGGTTCCAAATCTCACCGTTGGCAATCACTGGGATAGGTAAGCGTTCGCGCACTTCGGTGATGTATTCCCAGTAGGCGGGTGGTTTGTAACCATCTACTTTACTGCGGGCATGAATCGCAAGCTCAGTGGCGCCAGCTTCATAGACAGCCAGTGCATTTTCCATAAATAGCGATTTATCTTCGTAGCCTAAACGAATTTTGGCGGTTACTGGATGTTCAGCCGGCACCGCTTGGCGCATCGCGCGCACAATATCGTGAATGGTATTGGGGTACTGCAACAGAACAGCCCCGCCATTACTGCGATTGACCATCTTGGCAGGGCAGCCAAAGTTTGCATCTACGCCGTGGGAGCCAAGTTCAATGGCGCGCATGGCATTTTCGGCCATGCAGTTGGGTTCTTGCCCTAATAATTGCACGCGAACAGGGGTGCCCGATGGGGTATAGCCGCCGCTCAGTAGCTCTGGGCACAGTTTAAGAAAGACCTTCTCCGGTAAGAGTTGGTCAACCACACGCACAAATTCGGTAACAAGCAAATCGTAGGGGTTAATCGACGACAAAATATCTCGCATTAAGTCATCAACCACGCCTTCCATCGGGGCCAAAATTACGCGCACTGCTACAAACCTATATCGAGAAACAAAGGGCGTGCATTCTATCCTATTGCTCCCCTGTTACAAAGCGTGCAGAGAGGTGCTTAGCAATTGTGATAACTGTCTAGGGCAATTTAATCTGCTAAATTCAGTTTCCTATCAGCATATTTTGATCATTTCTGTGATTTGGTGATATTTTTTGAAATAAAGCTGAGATGAGGTAGGTCTTTTGCAGTAAGCCAACGATAGCACTGTTGTTGGCCACCATTAATCAATAAAAGGAAGCAAGAATATGAAATCAGTTAAGCAAACAGCGGTTGCAGTGGCATTAGGTACTGTGGTGGTCGGTTCTACATTCGCAGTAAATGCGCAAACCAATTTGTTCGGATTTGAAACCATGGGATCAGGTTATCAACTCGTTGGTTCTGAAGGTAAATGTGGTGAGGGCAAATGCGGTGCCGAGATGAAAAAAGCGGCCGCAGACAAAGCCAAAGAAGGTAAATGCGGTGAAGGTAAATGTGGCGCTGATATGAAAAAAGCCGCGGCAGATAAAGCCCACGAAGGCAAATGTGGTGAGGGCAAATGCGGCGCCGATATGAAAAAAGCCGCAGCAGACAAAGCTCACGAAGGTAAGTGTGGTGAAGGCAAATGTGGCGCTGATATGAAAAAAACAGCTGAAAAAGTAGACGCTAAGACCGAAGCGGTCAAAAAAGAAGTGAAATAAGTTAAGTTGTACTTAGTTGCGATCCTGCTTCAAAACATGGCCAGCCTATGCTGGCCTTTGTTTAGCGGTATCTAAATCAAGGGGTAAAGTGATGCAAGAACGTGGATTGGTTGGATTGGGGTTACGGCGTGAAATGCTCAGTGAGTTTTGCCAACAGCTACCAAGTGCTATTGATTTTTTAGAGGTCGCCCCTGAAAATTGGATGACGCTTGGAGGTAAATATGGCAAACAATTTAGGCAGTTAACTGAGCAACATACCTTTTTCTGCCATGGTCTTTCACTCTCAATTGGCAGCCCTGAGCCGCTGGATCTTGAGTTTGTACGTCGTATTAAAGCCTTTATGGATTTGCACCAAATCGATGTTTATTCAGAGCATTTAAGTTATTGCTCGGGAGCGGGCCATTTATACGATCTTATGCCAATTCCTTTTACCGAGGCCGCGGTTAAGCATGTTGCAAGGCGGGTAAAGCAGGTTGAGGATATTTTAGAGCGGCCGCTTATTTTGGAGAATGTGTCCTTTTATGCCGCACCAAGTGCACAGATGACTGAGTTGGCGTTTTTGACTGCGGTGTTAGAAGAAGCCGACTGCAAACTCCTGTTAGATGTTAATAATATTTATGTGAACTCGATAAATCATCAATACGATGCGCTGGCATTTTTAAAAGCGATGCCGACTGAGCGGATTGCGTACTTACATATTGCTGGCCATTTTAAAGAGTCTGAAGAATTATTGATTGATACCCACGGCAGTGATATCAACGCTCCTGTATGGGCACTCCTTGATAGCTGCTACGCCGAGCATGGTGTATTGCCAACGCTGCTCGAGCGTGACTTTAATTTGCCCGCCACAGCGCATTTATTGGATGAAATTAATCAAATTCATGCTTATCAAGCGCGGGCTAAAAGTAACCTAGATAAGAGGATTGCCTAATGGATTTTAAGCAAGTACAGCAATCCTTTATCGATTATATTCGCGATCCGCAACGCCCCGTTCCAGTAGGGGTGCCGTTAGCGCGGATGCAGGTTTACCGTGAGCTTTTTTTTAACAATGTAATGGGATTTGTCTCGAATGGTTTTCCCGTACTTAAGAGCTTATACACAGATGAACAGTGGCAAACTTTAGTGCAGGCTTTTTTTGGTCAACATGATTGTAAGTCACCCGTGTTTATTGATATCGCAGGGGAGTTTTTAGATTTTCTGCAGTTTCAATATTCCCCCATGGATAGTGATCCGCCCTTTATGCTGGAACTCGCCCACTATGAATGGCTTGAACTGCGGGTGGCTACGGCGCAGCAAGATGATCGCCAAGAGCTTATTGGCAAAGAAGATATTACCTATCGAAACCTGTGTTTGGCCGCAACAGCGAGCGTGGCACAGTACCAGTATCCGGTGCAACAAATACGCCCAGATTATCGCCCTTCAGAGCCGCTGGTAAACCCAGTCTATTTTTGCCTTTATCAGGATGAAGTAGGCGAGGTGGGCTTTCTGCAATTAACGCCATTAAGCGCACAAGTACTTGGTTATTTAACTGAAAAGGGACAAGGCACTTTTGATGAATTAACTCAATGGCTAGCGGCGACTTACCCGCAAATGCCAACAGAGACTTTAACTCAAGGCTGTCTAGCGCTACTTGAGCAACTGGCTACTAAAAGCATTGTGCGCGGTGTGTAGAGGTTTATGTCGCTAAACCAGCAAAATAATTGCAATAACCATATAAAAAAAGGGTTTTTGTTGATGTGGCAAACCGCTACAATGGCGCCCGTTTTGTGATCTTCGTCACTGTACGATTCCTGCGCACATACCTTTGCACACATTTAATTTGAGGAGCTGTAATGAGCAGTCAGCCATTTAAAGACCCATTTAACGTTATGTATTTTATTGGTTTTATCTTAGTCTTACTGTTGCCGACGCTTCCTGCAAGCCTGACATGGTTAAAGCAATTAGGTTTAATTTAAGCAGGTTTTCATCTCAAGTTGAGTATACAATTAGCCACTCTGAGAGTGGCTTTTGTTTTTAAGTTTGAGGCATCTACATACTATGGTCATATACACACTATGATATTGAAACGCGGATTGTTTTTATTTATAGGCTGTCTTGCGTTGGGCCTTGGACTGATAGGTATTGTCGTGCCGCTGTTGCCGACTGTGCCGTTTATTTTACTCGCGGCTTATTGCTTTGCCCGTTCGAGCGAGCGTTTACATCAGTGGTTAATGACCCATCCTTGGTTTGCTGATGCGCTTACCCAATGGCAAACCCATCGAGCTATGCGCCCAGGCCTTAAACGCAGGGCGATGTTACTCTCGGGACTCAGTTTTAGTGTCAGTATCCTCGTGGTGCCTATTGTATGGGTAAAGCTGTTGCTATTAACCATGGCAATCGGACTTCTCTGGTATCTTAAAACGATTCCTGAAATCGAATCCTAGTATAGGGCGTGTTGATGATGTTTCGAGATTAAATTTTGTTCGTTCTGGCAAGTTCGTGCTCGCGAAACGAGGAATGACGTGTAGTAATTCTACTCAAATGACTAGTGACAAAGAGCAAGTGCTTGCCAGACGAACCCTTCGGACAGCGTTTGGTTGACGTTTCTGCTGCGTTATCGTCCGTTTATGTAGAATAACGACACAGCACGGACTTTGCCTTGTATAAACGCCAGCCAAATAGCTGCAAAAATAACCCTGAAACGTCAACACACCCTATGGAAGCACATTTGATCTAAGGCACAAATTGATAACCAATTCGTCACTTGAATACGCTGTTAGTTGCAACTCAAACTAAAGCGGCATAAGCTTTGGGCGAATTATTAAAGCTCGTCCACACTCGCTGTGGACGTTTTGTTTTTACTGCCAGCAGTTAAGCGTGGCGAAACGATTAAGTTAAATTAAATGGCTATGAATACAGAAACCTTATCCTTGATAAAGCAAAGCATTAAAACAATTCCTAATTATCCTAAGGAAGGGATTCTATTTCGCGATGTGACTAGCTTGCTGGAAAACGCTACCGCTTACAAAGCGACTATCGATTTATTGGTTGAGCATTATCGTAGTAAAGGCTTTACCAAAATTGTGGGCACCGAAGCCCGTGGTTTTCTGTTTGGTGCGCCTTTAGCGCTGGGGTTAGGCATTGGTTTTGTGCCTGTACGTAAGCCGGGTAAATTGCCGCGTGCTACTATCAGCCAAAGCTATGAGCTGGAGTATGGTCACGATAGCCTTGAAATCCATACTGATGCGATTACCGCGAACGATAAAGTATTAGTGGTTGATGATTTACTGGCGACTGGTGGTACTATCGAAGCGACGGTTAAACTTATCCGCCAATTGGGTGGTGAAGTGCAAGATGCCGCTTTTGTGATTTCGTTACCTGATTTAGGCGGCGAGGCGCGTTTAACCGCCTTAGGTCTTGAGTTGGTTAAACTTTGTGAGTTTGAAGGCGAATAATTCTTCAGCTAAAGGCGCCTTGGGATAGTTTAATAGCGTGTCGTTAATTGACATGTTATCTTGCTATTATCTCGGGGCGCGATCCCCTTTTTTGTACCACACCATTCTTGTAATGCACATTGGGGAGTTCCATGTCATATCAGGTGTTAGCCAGAAAATGGCGCCCTGCCACATTCGAACAGATGGTCGGCCAAAGCCATGTGTTACACGCGCTCACTAATGCGTTAACGCAGCAACGTTTACACCACGCTTATCTTTTTACAGGTACACGCGGGGTGGGTAAGACCAGCTTGGCACGACTCTTTGCTAAAGGCTTAAACTGTGAAACTGGTGTAACGGCTTCCCCCTGCGGCGTCTGTGGCAGCTGTGTCGAAATCGCCCAAGGTCGTTTTGTTGACTTAATTGAAGTCGATGCGGCGTCCCGCACTAAGGTCGATGACACCCGTGAACTCTTAGATAATGTGCAATATCGCCCGACCCGAGGCCGTTTTAAGGTTTATCTAATCGATGAAGTGCATATGCTGTCCCGTAGCAGTTTTAATGCATTGCTTAAAACCCTTGAAGAACCACCCGAGCATGTAAAATTTCTGCTGGCCACTACCGATCCGCAAAAGCTGCCAGTGACTGTGTTATCCCGTTGTTTGCAATTTAATTTAAAGAGCTTAACCCAGCAGGAAATTGGCACTCAGCTACAACATATTTTAACCCAAGAGCAATTGCCCTTTGAGCACGAAGCCTTAGGCCTACTCGCCAAATCGGCTAACGGCAGTATGCGTGATGCCTTAAGTTTGACCGATCAAGCGATTGCTTTTGGTGGCGGCACTGTGATGCTCAATCAAGTGCAATCCATGCTCGGTAGTATTGATGAGCAGCATGTGCTGGGCTTACTCAAAGCCTTAACTGACGCTGATATTGGCGCGTTGATGCAAAGCTGTGCCCAGGTGCTGGCCTATGGCGCAGATGCCCAAGAAGTGCTGCGCAGTTTACTGGAATTACTGCATCAAATTACCCTGACACAATTTGCGCCCGCGGCGGCGCAGCAATCTCTGTATAGTGCGCAAATTCAAGCGTTTGCAGAGCAGTTAGCGCCTGAACAAGTGCAACTGTATTACCAAATTTTACTCACGGGCCGCAAAGACTTGCCCCATGCACCTGATCCTAAGTCAGGGCTTGAAATGGCATTGCTGCGTGCTGTTGCTTTTGTCCCCGAAAAAAGCGTTAAGCGCTGGCAAGTGGATGACGCGGTTAAGGTGGATTTGTCTGCCCAACCTGCTTTAACCCCACAAGCTACAATACCACCAGAGGTTCCAGCGGAGAGACAACTGGCCGTAAATGCGCCTGTGGCTGAAAAAAAAACGCTGTTAGCAACCGTCGCTAATCCAGAGGCGCAGTTGCAAGCAGAGACAACGCCTGAAACTGCGTTAGAGGATGATGAGCCTGAACTTAATGCGGCGCTGATTGCCGAGCAGCAAGTGATCTTAAGCCAAGCCCAAAGCCAAGGTTTTGGCGCAAGTGCTGATCCGGTTGTAAGTTCAAATACGGCGCTTAATCAAGATGTTAATTCATCAGATCCTACAGATCCAGATACAGCATTGACCGAGCAGACTGCTACTGAAGATGTCTTAGATGCTCAAAATACAGCAGGGGATTTAGCGCCAGAGCCTTATGTAGCAGAAGCATACGGGCAGTATGACTATGCTCAATCCAACGATGCTCAATCCAACTACGCACAATTCAATCATGCTCAAAGCTATGATACATCGACGCCACTTGATGCTTATCAGGATGATTACGCGCATTTTATGTCTGAGGATGCAGCTGAGCAGCTTATTATATCTGAGCATGCAGTAGAGCAACTTAGCGCGAGTGAAGGCAATCTGTTTAGCAATGGCAGCGCCCAACATAGTGCGTCAAACCAGACAGGACAAGTGTTTGCCGTCGATAATACTCAGGTAGCGAAAGCGGCTGTATCCCTTGAGGATGACGATATTTTATCGGCAGTATTAGCAGCGCGGGAATCATTACTGTCGGATCTCGATGCGTTAAGCACGAAGGATGGTGATGGAAAAAAGTTATCTCCTGACGTTAAGGCAAAAACGCCGACTTCGAATGCTCACTCTAGGCCAGCAACAAGCGTCAATGTGAGTCCTCGTCCTGGACAAAATGCCGTAACTTTAGAATTTGAAAGTGATTTCGAACTGCCCTTTGACGATGATTTTGAGGCTGAGATTTATACCAAGCCTGAGTTGAGCACTAAAGCGACCAATGCGCCGCTTGCACCACTTAGTACTCGGCCCATAACCCACTCGATTATTGTTCCATCTACTCAGCAAAGTGCAGCAGCGCAGCATCTGCCGCTTGATCCCAATGATCGTCCGCCATGGGAGGACGCGCCTGTGGCTGAGTGCCACCATGGGAATGCTGAACCCATAACGACATCGCGCCAAGTGAATGAAGAAAGCCATCTGCGCCAAGAAAGTGCAGCGCTTCACGCGCCTTTATTGGCAGTTGAGCCTGTTCAGGTTGCACCTGCGCTGACTTTGCCTACAAATACTCAAGCGGCTCAAGTCGAGCAAGCAGCAGGGCAGAGTCATCAGTTGAATCACCCTGATGAAGTACCTGCAACGCCACCGCGCGAGCTAGACGCCGCCGCGCCGCCTGCGCCTGCAAGTGACCTAACGGTCGCGCAATCTATCACGGGTCATCCCTTGGATTTACATTGGTACAAGTTAATGGCGAGCCTTGATATTGGCGGCCGTGTGCGCCAATTAGCGGTAAACTCGATTTGTCAGGTGCAGAGCAATCCCTTGCCATTGCTGTTAAAACCGGATCAAAAACACTTGGCGGCACAGGTGGCTATTGAGCAATTAGAGCAAGCCTTAACCGCAGCCCTTGGTGCTCCAAGGCAGGTTGAAGTGGTCATCGGAACCGATCCTAGCCGGGAAACGCCCTTAGAACTGCGTAAGCGTTTTCACCAAGAGTTGCTGCAGCAGGCGCGGCAATCGCTGATAATGGATGATAATGTGCAATGGCTTATCAACCGCTTTGGGGCTGAGCTTGAAAATGATAGCTTGCTCTATCCACCAGAGCTGTTAAACCAACGCAGCGGGCTTATCCCTGCGTTACCTGAGCCTGAGTGACTAAATCAAGAGTGACTAAATCCAGAGTCACTCAAGCTAGAGTCACTTAAGCCAGAGAGACCTTAGTACACAGCATTCATGCAAAGAGTGACTGAGTTTGACTAAAAACTCGCAATCAAGATCATAAGTTTATCGATGGGATCACGGCATAGATTGCCAATCCCATTTATTTCAGTAAGATTAGCCAGCTTAAAAGCTTGCGACTAACCCTAATAGAAGAGAAATGACTATGTTTGGAAAAGGCGGTATGGGCAATCTGATGAAACAAGCCCAGATGATGCAAGAAAGAATGGCAAAAATGCAGGAAGAAATTGCCCGCATGGAAATGGTCGGAGAGTCAGGTGCGGGTTTGGTCAAAGTGACCATGACAGGCGCGCATACAGTGCGTAAAGTCGAAATCTACCCAAGCTTAATGGAAGACGACAAAGAGATGCTGGAAGATTTGATTGCCGCGGCTTGCAACGATGCAGCCCGTATAATTGAAGAGAATCAAAAAGCTAAAATGGCTGAAGTGACTGGCGGTATGCAATTACCACCAGGCATGAAAATGCCATTTTAATCGAGATAGACAATGAAATTTAGTCCGCTGCTAGACGAGTTAATTCAGTCCCTGCGTTGTTTACCAGGGGTTGGGCCGAAATCGGCTCAACGTATGGCGTTTCAATTACTTGAGCGTGACAGAAAAGCGGGGCTTAAATTAGCCGCCGCGCTGTCGAGTGCCATGAGTGATATCGGTCATTGTCAGTCTTGCCGAACCTACACTGAAGAAACCCTATGTCCAATTTGTGCTAGCCATAAGCGCGGTTCGTCTTCGACAATTTGTGTGGTCGAAACACCAGCCGATGTGTTAGCCATTGAAGCGGGTGGACATTTCACGGGTCGCTACTTTGTGCTCCTTGGGCACTTATCACCCCTTGATGGGGTGGGGCCAGAAGAGTTAGGCTTGGCGTTATTAGAGCGTCACCTAGCCTCAGGCGATGTGGCCGAGTTGATTTTAGCAACTAATCCTACGGTTGAAGGTGAGGCCACCGCCCACTTTATTGCCGATATGGCAAGGCGCCACAAGGTGCTGATCAGCCGCATTGCCCACGGCGTGCCCGTCGGCGGTGAGCTAGAATATGTCGACAGTACGACCTTGGCGTTGTCCTTTAATGGTCGTATCCCGCTGTAGCGCTTAATTTGCCTAAACATAAAACCCGCTGGCCCATGCTCGCGGGTTTTTTTATGGTCGCATTGGTTTAGCGAACCGGCGCTAGGCTTGTCGCTATCATTGCTTTCTTAAGACTGACATAGGAATAGTGTTATTTGGGGCTAATACTGCCTTAATTTTCGCCATTTGATCGGTGATTTTATCTTTCCCCTTGAAAAGTGGATTTGCAGCCCCATTTTATAAAACACTGAGCGTTTGCTTTAACCAAATTGCGTAACAAATAAGGAAAATTTCATGTCACAACAAGAAACTCATGGTTTTCAAACTGAAGTCAAACAGCTGTTGCATTTGATGATCCACTCTTTGTATTCCAACAAAGAAATTTTCTTGCGTGAACTGGTCTCCAACGCTGCGGATGCGGCTGATAAGCTGCGTTACCTTGCGTTGACCAATGACGCATTATACGAAGGTGACGGTGAGCTGCGGGTGCGCATTAGTGCAGACAAAGAAAAAGGCACTGTGACCATTGAAGATAACGGCGTGGGGATGACTCGCGATGGCGTGATTGAGCATTTAGGGACGATCGCCAAATCGGGCACCGCTGAATTCTTTAAAAACCTCTCTGGCGAAGCCTCAAAGGATTCTCAGCTAATCGGTCAATTCGGTGTGGGCTTCTATTCCGCCTTTATCGTAGCGAAAAAAGTCACCGTTCGTACCCGCGCGGCAGGCCATAAGGCCAATGAAGCCGTATTGTGGGAATCGGAAGGTGAGGGTAGCTTCACGGTTGAAACCATCACCAAGGCGACTCGTGGTACTGAAATTACCCTGCACCTGCGTGATGACGAAAAAGAATTTGCTGACGATTGGCGCCTGCGCTCCATCATCACCAAGTACTCAGATCATATTTCAATTCCAGTAGAAATGTGGCAGGAAGGCACCCCTGAGCGCGATGGCCCAGACGGTGAAAAAATCCCTGCAACCGAGGGTTACTGGAAAGCCATGAACAAGGCGACAGCGCTGTGGATGCGCAATAAGTCTGAGATCACTGACGAAGAGTACCAAGAATTTTATAAGCACATTTCCCACGATTACACGGATGCATTGCTGTGGAGCCATAACCGTGTAGAAGGTAAACAGGAATACACTAACCTGTTGTATATTCCTTCAAAAGCGCCTTGGGATCTGTGGAACCGCGACCGTAAACATGGTCTGAAACTCTTTGTTCAGCGCGTGTTTATTATGGATGATGCCGAGCAGTTTATGCCATCTTACCTGCGCTTTGTGCAAGGTTTGATTGACTCAAACGATCTGCCGCTGAACGTATCCCGCGAGATTTTGCAAGATAACCACATCACCAAAGCGATGCGCACCGGTATCACTAAGCGCGTGCTGGGGATGTTGGAAAAACTGGCAAAAGACGATGCGGAAAAATACCAACAATTCTGGGCCGAATTTGGCCAAGTGTTGAAGGAAGGTCCTGCGGAAGACTTTGCAAACCGTGAGCGTATTGCTGGCTTATTGCGCTTTGCGTCTACCCATACGGGCAGCGCCGCACCGACTGTATCACTCGATGACTACATTAGCCGCATGAAGGAAGGCCAAACCAAGATTTACTATATCGTTGCCGACAGCCACGAAGCGGCTGCCAATAGCCCGCACTTAGAACTGCTGCGTAAGAAAGGCATCGAAGTGTTGCTGATGTCTGAGCGTATCGACGAATGGTTAATCAACCACTTAACTGAGTACAAAGAAAAACAATTGCACTCAGTCACCCGTGGCGAGCTGGAATTAGGCGAGCTTGAAGATGCGGCTGAGAAGGAAGCGCAGGAGAAACTCGCAGAAGAGTCTGCACCACTGATTGAGCGCATCAAAGCGGCATTAGGTGCAAGCGTGGCCGATGTGAAAGTCACCTCGCGCTTAACCGATACCCCAGCCTGTGTGGTCACGGGCGAAGGTGAAATGTCGACGCAAATGATCAAACTGATGCAGGCTGCCGGCCAACCAGTGCCAGAGGTTAAGCCGACGTTTGAGGTAAACCCAGCGCATCCATTAGTGTCGCGCTTGAATGATCTTCAAGATGAAGCCGCCTTCGCAGATTGGTCAAACTTACTGCTACAACAGGCGCAATTGTCAGAGAAGGGTAGCCTTGCGGATCCATCGGCCTTTATTAAGCTGATGAACCAAATGTTATTGGCGAACCTGAAGTAAGACATTCGGGGCACTTGAGTTGAGACGCAAGTGCCCCGATTTACTTTTAGGCATCACAAATCGCATTACCCTAGGGCATTTCCCCGTAGAGGTGCCAGTTTGGAAGTAAAGGAAATACCATGGACAATATCCTCGATCTAACCAAAGACAATATTCAGCAAGTGGTTGATGCTTCGATGCAGCAACTGGTGGTGATGGTATTTTGGGCCCAGCCACAGCCGCAGAGTGTTGCCATGGTGCAAACACTCGAGCAACTTGCCACGCAGCATGCTGGCCGTTTTGTGCTAGCGAAAGTGAACTGTGAAGCCGAACTGGAAATCGCGAACTATTTCCGTATTCAAGCTTTGCCGACCACTTTAGTGCTCGATAAGGGTCAGCCAATTGATGGTTTTGCGGGGCTGCAAGAGGCGGTGCAGGTGAGCGCCATGCTCGAAAAGCATTTGCCGCCATTGTGGCAATTGCAACTTGAGCAAGCCAAAGCCTTGTTAGCCTTAACCCAAGTGTCGGCGGAAGATTTAACCACCGCGGCCGTGTTACTGAAAGACGCTTATAGCGCCTCAAATCATGCCGCTGAGGTGAGTTTAGTGCTTGCCGATGTGTACTTGATGCAGGGTGAACTAGCCCAAGCGCAAGGGTTACTTGAGCAAATTGGCCTTGCCGATCAAGACGGTTATTATCAGAGTTTAAGAGCCAAACTGACACTGGCGCTCGATGCGGCGGATACCCCTGAAATTCGCGAACTACAGCAAAAATTCGAGCAAAACCCACATGATTTAGTGTTATTACTCGAACTTTGTAAGGCGCTGCATTCGGCCCACCGCGATGAAGAAGCTCTCACCCATTTATACGGCGTATTATCTAAGGATTTAAGTGCTGAAAATGGCAAGGTAAAACAAACCTTTATGGAGATTTTGACTGCGCTTGGCCAAGGTAATAGTTTGGCAAACCAATATCGCCGTAAGCTTTATACCTTGCTCTATTAATGGTTGAAAATGCCGCAAAACTGCGATTTATTTGTGGTTTCTGAGGCTAAAGTCGAAGCTAAAAGCCTTCTCAATGGCGGCCAGATGTGCGAAGATCGCCGGCCTAAGAAGAATATCAATGCGAAAAGAGGACTCTTGAGATGCGCATTATCCTATTGGGCGCCCCAGGTGCCGGTAAAGGTACCCAGGCCCAGTTCATTATGGAACAGTATGGTATCCCACAAATTTCTACTGGCGATATGTTACGTGCGGCCGTTAAAGCCGGTACTCCGCTGGGTTTAGAAGCGAAGAAAGTGATGGATGCAGGCCAGCTGGTTTCTGATGATCTGATCATTGGACTGGTTAAAGAGCGTATCGCACAGGACGATTGTGCTAAAGGTTTTCTGTTAGACGGTTTCCCACGCACTATCCCACAAGCGGATGCGATGGCGGCAAACGGTATTAGCATTGATCACGTCATCGAAATCGATGTGCCAGACGAAGAAATCGTTAAACGCATGAGCGGTCGTCGCGTTCACCCCGGTTCTGGCCGTGTTTACCACGTAGTATTCAATCCACCTAAAGTGGAAGGCAAGGATGACGTGACGGGCGAAGATTTAGCGATTCGTCCAGACGATGAAGAAGCGACAGTACGTAAGCGTTTAGGTATTTACCATGAGCAAACTAAGCCATTAGTTGAGTACTATGGCAAAGTTGCTGCGGCGGGTAACACTCAATACCACAAATTTGATGGTACTCAGTCAGTTGCCGCGGTGAGCGAGCAGCTTGCCAGCGTGCTTAAATAAGCACATTGCCTAAATTCGAGAACAAGTTCTCATATTAAGAAAAAGCCTGCTTAAGCAGGCTTTTTTTATATGCGACTGAATGTTAGCCTGCCGTGGTATTTGGCTGATAAAAGGTAGCACATTGACTTCTCCCTCTCCTGCGTTTGGCGTGTTATTAGTAAATCTTGGTACGCCTGATGAACCCACTCCGAAAGCGGTTAAGCGATTTCTCAAGCAGTTTTTAAGTGATCCTCGGGTCGTCGATTTATCCCCTTGGTTGTGGCAACCCATTTTGCAGGGGATTATCCTGAACACCCGTCCTAAGAAAGTCGCTAAACTTTATCAAAGTGTGTGGACGGAGCAAGGTTCGCCGTTAATGGTGATTAGTCAGTGCCAAGCCCAAAAGTTGGCAACGGATTTAAGCGCCACCTTTAATCAGACCATTCCGGTGGAACTGGGTATGAGCTATGGCAATCCTTCGATTGAGAGTGGCTTTGCCAAACTCAAAGCCCAAGGCGCCGAACGTATCGTGGTGCTGCCGCTGTATCCGCAGTATTCCTGCTCAACCGTCGCCAGTGTGTTTGATGCGGTAGCGCATTATTTGACTCGCGTGCGTGATATACCTGAGCTGCGTTTTAACAAGCAGTATTTCGCCCATGAAGCCTATATTGCGGCGCTGGCGCATTCGGTAAAGCGCCATTGGAAAACCCATGGTCAGGCCGAGAAGCTGATTTTATCTTTCCACGGGATCCCGCTGCGCTACGCGACCGAAGGCGACCCATACCCAGAGCAGTGCCGCACCACCGCCAAGTTATTAGCGCAGGCCTTAGGCTTGACCGACGGACAATGGCAAGTATGTTTCCAATCCCGCTTCGGTAAAGAAGAGTGGTTGACGCCCTATGCCGATGAGTTGCTGGCGGATTTACCCCGCCAAGGCGTGAAAAGTGTCGATGTGATTTGCCCTGCCTTTGCTACCGATTGCCTTGAAACCCTAGAAGAAATCTCGATTGGCGCGAAAGAGACCTTCCTCCATGCAGGTGGCGAAGCCTATCATTTTATTCCTTGTTTGAATGATGATGAGCTACATATAGAGCTACTCAGGTTATTAGTACAAGAACAAACGCAGTCTTGGATAAGTGCAGAATGACGGTAAAAAAATCTACCGTAGAAGCCTGCACTCGACCTAGTTTCGTGCTGATTTTATGGTAGAATCTGCGCCCTTTGTGGCTCGGGAGTGGATTTTTGGTCTCTCTAGCCTAGACTCATTATTTTTAGGACACAATGAGCGCACGCTCGTTGTAATGCCCATTAGCATGGATGCCAGGAAAAGAGAGCCACTATGAAGTTTCCCGGTCAGCGTAAATCGAAACATTATTTTCCGGTCAAAACCCGAGACCCCTTGCTCGAGCAATTAACGCAGCAGCCCCAGCCCTTTGCCACTTATATCAGCGGTATCGACCAAACCTTAGTGGATATTGAAGCTAAAGTAGAAGACGAATTGCTGAGTCGTTACGGTTTACCTAAAGGCAATTCGACGCTGATCAATGACGAGCAAGCACATACACTATATACCGAGCTGAAACAGAACGGTTTGATTAGCGATGAGTTTGCCGGCGGCACGATTGGCAATACCGTGCACAATTATTCTATTTTGGCCGACGACCGCTCAGTGCTGTTTGGGGTGATGAGCCAAAATATTGAAGTGGGCAGTTACGCTTATCGTTATCTTTGTAACACTTCTTCTAAGGTCGATCTTAACTATCTACAACCTGTCGATGGCCCAATTGGCCGTTGTTTTACCCTGATCTCAGATTGTGGCGAGCGCACCTTTGCGATCAGCAAAGGGGCTATGGATAAGTTAACCCCTGAATATATTGATAAAGACATAGTGCAGGGCAGTTCCGCCTTAGTATTGACCGCCTATTTAATGCGTGCCAGCGGTGGAGACAGGATCACCGATGCAGCCATGTGTGCGATTGAATACGCAAAAGCAGCTGAAGTGCCCGTGGTATTGACCTTAGGCACGCGCTTTTTGATTGAAGAAGACCCAATTTGGTGGCAAAACTTTATTAAAGAACATGTCACCATTTTGGCGATGAATGAAGATGAAGGTGAAGCCCTAACGGGATTTCGTGATCCGCTGCTTGCCAGCGAAAAAGCCCTCGAATGGTGTGATATGGTGCTAACCACGGCAGGGCCCATCGGGCTTTATACCGCAGGTTACACCGATGATGCCGAAAAACGCGAAACCTCTCATACGTTATTGCCTGGTGCTATTCCCGAATTTAACCGTTATGAGTTCTCGCGCCCTAAGCTCAAGAGCGACTGCGAAAATCCAATTAAAGTCTATGCCCATATTTCCCCTTACATGGGCGGACCGGAGAAAATTGGCAATACCAATGGCGCAGGTGATGGCGCGCTGTCGGCGTTATTGCACGACTTGGCGGCAAATACCTTCCACAAGACTAATGTGCCTGGTTCGAGCAAACATAAACGCGATGGTTTATGTTATTCATCCTTCTCACAAATTTGTAAGTACGCTAACCGCGTGGCCTATGAGGTATTAGCGCAGCATAGTCCGCGTTTGTCTCGTGGGTTACCTGAGCGTGAAGACAGCTTAGAAGAATCCTACTGGGAAAGATAAGCAGCACCGACCGAGTAAACAAGGGCAATAGCGGCAAACTGTTATTGCCCTTGTTGTTTTTAGGTGCAAACCGAATGAGCAGGTTAAGCTAGCAGGATATATGACATTTTCCCAACAATTAGCACAGTAAGGATGAATTTTTGCTACTGGCAGGCCTGAATAAATGATAACGTTAGGCGGTTTACTGCTCCCAATAACAGCGAATATTTAAGGTGGAATTTTCGGTGAAAGCGCAGATCTTAAGAGAAATGAAGGTACTCAAGGCGATTGAGCCTGAGTTTGAAGTGCAGCGCCGTGTGGCGTTTATTAAAACTAAGCTCAAAGAGGCCCGCAGTAAGGCGTTGGTATTAGGGATCAGCGGTGGTGTGGATTCGTCGACGGCGGGGCGTTTATGCCAGTTGGCCATTAATAGCCTCAATAGTGAACATCCCGAGGGCGGTTATCAGTTTATCGCGGTGCGTTTACCTTATCAGATCCAAAAAGATGAGCATGAAGCTCAGCAAGCGTGCCAATTTATTCAGCCATCAAAATTAGTCACAGTGAATGTGCATCAAGGTGTTGATGGTGTGCACCAAGCCACCTTAAGTGCGTTTATTGACGCTGGACTGACTACGCCGGATGCCGCAAAAGTGGATTTCATTAAGGGCAATGTCAAAGCGCGGATGCGAATGATTGCTCAGTATGAGTTAGCAGGATTAGTCGGTGGCTTAGTGGTGGGGACCGATCATAGCGCCGAAAACATTACCGGTTTTTATACTAAATGGGGCGATGGTGCCTGCGATCTCGCGCCTTTATTTGGCCTCAATAAACGCCAAGTGCGCCAATTAGCCGCCTATCTTGGTGCTCCTGAGTCATTAGTTTACAAGGCGCCCACGGCGGATTTAGAAGATAATAAACCGCTACTCGAAGATGAAGTCGCGCTCGGGCTGACCTATGAGCAAATTGATGATTTCCTCGAAGGGAAAGTGGTTGATAAAGCGGTTGAAGAGAAACTCATCAATATCTATAAGGCAACCCAACATAAGCGCCAGCCGATCCCGACGATTTACGACTAACCTTGCTCGGTTTGCCATAAAAGCACTCGGCCTATTCGGGTGCTTTTTTATGGGATTTTATCAAGCAGATACGTTTTTTGTATGCGAGCGTGTAAGCGCAATCAAGGCGTTCGAGTATTGGCGATAGTCGAGGTAGGGCGTGAGCAGCACTTGTTCCTTCTGTACTGAGGAGGTTTGCATTATCTCAGTGACGTCTTGCAGCTTACCCTGTAACTCATGCAGCAGCGGTTGATGGGCAGTTTGTCGGTTTGATAATGGTGTATTGAACTGCTCAGCACTCAATCCCAAAGGCTTTGCAGCAGCTTGCCCACATACAATGTGAATGCTGGCATGGGGCGATAGGGCATTAGCACCTATCAAGAGCATTTCGTGTTTTTTGAGTAATAAATGGTCGCGGTAGTGACGCCAATCTTCCCCGTTAGTACAGATTTTTGCCATGATAGTAAAAATCTTACGCCAATGATTGCCATTTAAGACGATGAGTTCCGCAATTGCGTTGTCCCGTTGGCAATGCCAATTTTCGGGGCGTTCAGGGGCATTGGGAAGATAAAATGCATAGGTCGCAATGGTTGGGCCAAGGTGCATAGGGGGATCGCTGTTAAGAACACTGGATGGATCTTAACGTGTAATCCATTACTGCCGAAGCTAAATTCTCTCAATAATAAATCTTCAGTGGAACGTTGAGGTTTATTTTTATCTAACCATATAATCTGCATGCATATTTTTATCGGAACCATAGGGCAGCAATGAAAGCCATTATCATAGGCTCAACTAAACATTTATTTTTCGCTGCCTTTTATGGCTGTTTAGGGATTGCGATCGCCTTATTGATTAGTGGGATACATTTTCTTAATGCTAAACCTGATCTCTCCCTTTGGCACACGACAGAGCTAAAACACGAATTTCACTACAATACTAAACTCGATAACTTTAGTGATTACATCGCCTTAGAAGATAAACTTTTTACAGAGGTCGACAGCAAAGTACTCAAAAAAGTGTCGGAGGCAGATGCCTCACCCGTCAATCGTTATGTTAAAAACAGCCTTGCCGATCCCGCGAGATGGCCACAAAACTGGAATCGCAGTTTTGAATGGCCCAAAGCCAATGCGCCCTTTGGCGTTTTGCTACTCCATGGCATGTCTGATTCGCCCTATGCCATGTCTAATGTGGCGACACATTTTAAGGGCAAAGCCCATGTGCTGGGCTTGAGACTCTCAGGACACGGAACGCTGCCCAGCGGCCTTACGGGGCTTTATTGGCAGGATTTAGCCGCAGCGGTTAATTTGGCTACGGCGCATATGAAACAAGAACTTCAAGGTAAGCCGCTATTTGTTATTGGCTTTTCAACTGGGGCGGCGCTGGCACTTAACCATGAGCTTGAACTGATTAATCAAGATAAAGCGCCTGACTATGTAGGGATGATCTTTATGTCGCCCGCGATTGGCCTTGCGCCCATTGCCGCAGCGGCGCGCTGGCAAAGTTGGATAGGACGTCTGCTCGACTTAGACAAGCTGCAATGGAATAGTATTCAGATGGAATATGATCCCTTTAAGTACATGTCTTTTGCCGTCAACGCAGGGGATGTCGTTTACCAATTGGCGTTACGTAATCAGAGTTTGTTAAGCGGGTTAACGCCTTTACAGCGTGAACAGATTCCAGCCATCTTAGCTTTTCAATCCGTAGCAGATGCGACAGTATCGAGCGCGGCAGTTGTGAGTTTGCTGTATCAAGCCTTACCTCAAAAGGGCCATGAATTAGTGCTTTTCGATATGAACCGTAGCATCTTCAACAGTAAGTTAATTGCAAATGATCCACTACCCGCCTTGTTACCGCAGTCCACTGACAGCATTCACTACCGCGGAACTTTGGTTGAAAATATTGATAGCGAAACGACTCAGGTTCAAGCGCGGGAATTTGGACTTATGCCACAGGATCAAACCTTACCTCAGGCCGAAACACTCCCGCTCCATTGGCCTATGGATGTTTACTCACTTTCCCATGTTGCGCTACCCTTTGCAGAAAATGATGGCCTATATGGCATGGCAAACCATCAAAAACTCACCCGAATACAGATAGGCGCGGCCGCTTCCCGAGGGGAGCGAGGTGTTTATAGTGTGCCGGCTTCAGAAATGTTACGTCAAAAATGGAATCCCTTTTTCCCTTATATGATGGCTCGAATTGACCAATATCGTATTGCACATATGCCGAGTGAGGCACGCTGACAGGTATAAAAGTTTGAAAATGTAGTCATTCAGGCCAGAAACTAAGCAGTTGATCAAACAGAGTTCACTAAGCACTTGCGTTGATTGAATCCAATTGCTAAAGTCTGCGTCACTTAAGGTGAACCCCACGCGATAGCATCTTAAGTAACAAGTGTTTAAGCTCATTAAAATGGTAAACACTAAAAACTCGGTATGTAGCGCAGCCCGGTAGCGCACTGTCATGGGGTGTCAGGGGTCGGAGGTTCGAATCCTCTCATACCGACCAAATTCATAAACAATAAAGCCTGCAATCTTAATCAGTTGCGGGCTTTTTTGTGTCTGCTTGTTTATGCAAGGGTTGTTCTGGTCTAATCCCATCGGACACTTAATTTTGAGACAGTATGGTCAATAAATTAAGAGGTCTATATGAGTCTGAAAAAATCACATAAGAGTTATCCGCAGGCATTTAAAGATGAAGCCGTCTTGATGGTGCTGGAGCAAGGTTATAGCGTTGCCGATGCGGCAAAGTCTCTTGGAGTTAGCACGAGCCTGCTTTACAACTGGAAGGAAAAACACGAAGCCCTGCAACAAGGCATCACCTTAGAAGAGTCTGAGCGTGATGAGTTGAAGCGATTGCGTAGAGAAAACAAAGAATTACGCATGGAAAAAGAAATTCTAAAAAAGGCAAGCGCCTTCTTTGCGAGAGAAATGAAGTAAGATTTCGTTTCATCAAACTGCAATCTCACCTGTTTCCCATAACACTGTTATGTCGAGTAATGAGTGTCAGTAAGTCAGGCTATTACGATTGGCATAAACGCCCTGCAAACGTGATAAGCGTTGAAACACTGAAGCTTTATCGCCTTGTTCGACAGCTATTTAAGCAAAGTCGAGGCAGCTTAGGGAATCGTGAAATGGTGAAGAAATTGCGCAAGGAAGGCTACCAGGTTGGTCGCTATCTCGTTCGTAAAATTATGCACCGCCTTCGACTCAAAGCAACCCAGCGATGTGCTTACAAGGTGACGACACAGCGAAAACACTCAGATGCAGTGGCTGATAACCTGTTAAACATGAACTTTAATCCAGTATCGGCTAATCAGGTCTGGGCGGGTGACGTGACCTATTTAAAGACGGGTGAAGGCTGGATGTACTTAGCTGTGGTGATGGATTTATATTCACGCCGGATTGTGGGATGGCGCATAGACAAACGCATGACCACAGATTTGATATCCAAGGCATTAATAAAAGCCTACAACCTGCGACAACCAGCGCGAGGGCTGGTATTTCACAGTGACCGAGGCTCGCAATATACCAGTAAACAATTCGGTAGGCTGCTATCGAGCTATGGTATCCGAGCCAGCATGGGTGATGTGGGTGCGTGTTGGGATAATGCCGTTGTTGAGCGATTCTTTGGTAGCTTGAAACACGATTGGATTTTTAAAGTTGCTCAACCAACAAGGGAGTTTATGAAGCAAGATGTGACGGCTTACATCAAATATTACAACTTGGAGCGACTTCATTCTGCTAATAACGATCTGTCACCTGTAGAGTTTGAGAATTCTCAAGTAAAAGTGTCCAGTTTGGGTTGACCAGTACAGGTGGACTAACGGGGGACTAACGGAATTCAAAAATTCTTTTTCCTATTAGTGCTTTGCCTTAGTTTTACTTATGGCTGAATTTAATCTCAGCGTGTGGAACTTCGGTCCATTGCAGGTGATCCCGCACATAGATTTTGGTGGACTTGGCATCGGTGTGAGCCATCCGACCTTGAGGGTCAACACCCATATCAGAAAACAATCTGGCAGATAGCGCGCGGATCTCATGGAAGGGTCATGTCTGCATAAAAGTCTCTTTCAAAATAAGACCTTCACCAGTACAAATTCTCAATCCGCTATTTGCATAATAAAGTGTCAACAACCAGCATCGGGCTTGTTCAACACTTGGGATAAGGTCGCGGCTACGCACGGCCTATCCTTATTTGTTATATGCTTAATGTTCGATACATACCCGAAGTTTCGCTATTTCAAAAGAGAATATAAAGCCAAACGTTGCTAGCAAGCCTATGCATTTGGCTTTTTCATCTTCGCAGTCTTTGAAACTTGCGTGCATGTCAGGTCGCCGCTTCTTAACATACGAATCTACTTGCTTGAGCGAACCATAACCAAATAGAGGCTGTGTGATGTCGTGAGCCATTGAGTTTCGGATGCTCTTTATTTCGTTTAGCGGCTGGAGCAGTAACCGATACTCTTCAATATTTTCATCTTCTTCTGGCTCATACTGTTTCAAGAAGTCTTTGAAAACATCGATTTTTTCACCAAGCATTCTATTTTCAATGGAGTCATCAATAATTGCTAAAAGGTTCAGCATCTTGTGCTCTATAAGAAGCACGATGGTGAAGAACATGCCTATAAGCTGGTAGTCATCTTTTTCTTTGTTTCTAGCCCACTCATTGCCTTGGACTGTAAATTCAATAAGACGCTGATTGTTTTCTTCAGGCGTACCTGGGCTCTTGTACTGAATTTTCTTGTACTGTCTTTCTGGTTTCTTTCTTTTATAGTAACCAAATTTATTCAGGATTTTTTCCAATTTCACTCCGATGGCATATAACGCTAAGTTCAGCGGCAGTTTGTAAGTTGTGCGTTGTGGAATACTTTTGCGAAGCAAAACCACAAAAGCGCAACTTACAAACTGTCCAGTGGAGGCGAAGCCGTAACGATGCTGCAACGCCTTGTGTACGCCCAGCATGGGCATGAACTAATGAGGTGAAAGTCCTCTGTAGGAAGGTCGCCGTTCAATAACATCCTGTTATTAAACGTTAACTACTAGCGAATGGCAAGGGCTTATCCGCGAGGATTGGTTTAAAGGAAGCCGCTAGCAAATTTGCGAGCTGATGAACAAGAACATCATATGAGGCGTAGGCTAGAGGTGAGTTGGCACAAGACGACGAAACCAGGTGATCTAATGGCCACCGTAAATGATGCAGCAGTGCAAAGAAAGTTCATGTTCTTATCTGGGGAGATCTGCTTAACACGCGATCGGTCATTAACCAGTTAGGCTCTGGTTTATAAGTGCCTTGGCTTTTCAGTGTCATCGACTGAAAAGAGCGAACCAGATGAAAACCGATAGCGCATGACGGGGCAACTCGGCATGTGATTAAGCAGAAGTCAGCAGACGGCATAGTAGCCCAACGCCCATCGTAATGGATGGGACATGGTGAAGGCCTGAACATTTAGAAGAAGGAGGAGTCTTGTCAAACTTGTTGATACCCACGGTAATCCTCCCATTTTTAACCGAAGTTAAAAGTAGAGTTCATGCAACCATCAATGGCGGCTTTCCGCCATTGGCTTTGTGCGGCCGTTCATGATTGTAAAACCATAACCATTTTGTGGCATAGTCCTGAACTTCTTCAAGCGTATCAAATAAATGTTTGCTTACCCAGCTGTACCTGATGGTCTTATTGTGTCGTTCTATGTACGCATTTTGCTGTGGCTTGCCAGGTTGAATGTAATCAATCCTGATCTCATGCTTTTTCGCCCATTCCGTAAATTCGTGGCTAATAAATTCAGGTCCATTGTCACAACGGATCGCGATTGGTTTTGTTCGCCCTTCAAGTAGCTGATTTAGGGTCCGGATCACCCGCATTGTTGGCAATGAAAAACCTGCTTCAATCGCGAGCCCTTCACGTTTAAAGTCATCAATCACGTTGAACAGTCGATAGCTTCGTCCATCTGATAACTGGTCATGCATAAAATCTATCGACCAAACCTGATTGGCTTTAGTTGGCTCTTTCAGCGGCTCTGGTGCATTTCGTTTTAACCTTCTGCGCGGTTTTATCCGCAGATTTAACGCTAATTCGCAGTAAATTCGGTATACACGCTTGTGGTTCCAAGCAAAGCCTTTTACGTTGCGTAAGTAATTAAAACACTGACCAAAGCCCCAATCCGATTCTTTTTCAGTTAATTCAACAAGAAATTCTGCAATCTCTGCATTTTCGTCATCATTAACGCGCCGGTAGCGATAACAGGTTTCGCTGATACAAAATGCTGCACAGGCCAAACGGATACTGATTTTTCGATTTGCAACTGCATGCTGAGCCATCGCTTTACGTTGCGACAGCTTTACCACTTTTTTGCCATGGCTTCCTGAATGACATCGGCCTTTAGCCGCTCTTCGGCATACATCTTTTTCAGTCGAGCATTTTCAGCTTCAAGCTCTTTTAGACGAGCCATCAATGACGCATCCATGCCGCCAAATTTGGCTCGCCATTTGTAAAAAGTCGCTGAGCTCATGCCATGTTCGCGGCACAATTCTGGGACTGGAGTTCCGGCTTCAGCTTGTTTAAGGATTGCCATGATTTGGCTATCGGTGAATTTTGATGTTTTCATAGTGAATCTCCTGCGTTTATGTTACGAGAAAATTCTACTTTTGACGTCAGTTAATTTGAGGGGGGATTACCTTCCAACAACTGCTTCAGTCTGAGAATCTACACCGAGCTTGGTGTCAAGTTAAAGCCAATAATGGCGCGGCGGGTATCGATGGCATGACCATCGAAGCCTTCCCGCTTTGGGTGCAGCAAGGCGGTTGGCAACAGTGTAAATCTCAACTTGAGTTAGGTGAATATCAACCCTCAGCAGTCAGACGCGTAGAGATCGACAAACCCGATGGCGGTAAACGCAAACTGGGTATCCCTAACGTCATTGATCGTGTGATACAGCAATCAATTGCTCAAATTCTCACGCCGTTGTTTGACCCTTTCTTCTCGGCTAATAGCTTCGGCTTTAGACCGAATAGGAATGCCAAACAAGCGGTCTTGCAAGTCAGGGATATCATCAAACTGAAACGCAAATTTGCCGTCGATGTTGATCTGTCCAAGTTCTTTGATCGAGTAAATCATGTACTGGTCAACCCAAACTGGACACTTTTACTTGAGAATTCTCAAACTCTACAGGTGACAGATCGTTATTAGCAGAATGAAGTCGCTCCAAGTTGTAATATTTGATGTAAGCCGTCACATCTTGCTTCATAAACTCCCTTGTTGGTTGAGCAACTTTAAAAATCCAATCGTGTTTCAAGCTACCAAAGAATCGCTCAACAACGGCATTATCCCAACACGCACCCACATCACCCATGCTGGCTCGGATACCATAGCTCGATAGCAGCCTACCGAATTGTTTACTGGTATATTGCGAGCCTCGGTCACTGTGAAATACCAGCCCTCGCGCTGGTTGTCGCAGGTTGTAGGCTTTTATTAATGCCTTGGATATCAAATCTGTGGTCATGCGTTTGTCTATGCGCCATCCCACAATCCGGCGTGAATATAAATCCATCACCACAGCTAAGTACATCCAGCCTTCACCCGTCTTTAAATAGGTCACGTCACCCGCCCAGACCTGATTAGCCGATACTGGATTAAAGTTCATGTTTAACAGGTTATCAGCCACTGCATCTGAGTGTTTTCGCTGTGTCGTCACCTTGTAAGCACATCGCTGGGTTGCTTTGAGTCGAAGGCGGTGCATAATTTTACGAACGAGATAGCGACCAACCTGGTAGCCTTCCTTGCGCAATTTCTTCACCATTTCACGATTCCCTAAGCTGCCTCGACTTTGCTTAAATAGCTGTCGAACAAGGCGATAAAGCTTCAGTGTTTCAACGCTTATCACGTTTGCAGGGCGTTTATGCCAATCGTAATAGCCTGACTTACTGACACTCATTACTCGACATAACAGTGTTATGGGAAACAGGTGAGATTGCAGTTTGATGAAACGAAATCTTACTTCATTTCTCTCGCAAAGAAGGCGCTTGCCTTTTTTAGAATTTCTTTCTCCATGCGTAATTCTTTGTTTTCTCTACGCAATCGCTTCAACTCATCACGCTCAGACTCTTCTAAGGTGATGCCTTGTTGCAGGGCTTCGTGTTTTTCCTTCCAGTTGTAAAGCAGGCTCGTGCTAACTCCAAGAGACTTTGCCGCATCGGCAACGCTATAACCTTGCTCCAGCACCATCAAGACGGCTTCATCTTTAAATGCCTGCGGATAACTCTTATGTGATTTTTTCAGACTCATATAGACCTCTTAATTTATTGACCATACTGTCTCAAAATTAAGTGTCCGATGGGATTAGACCAGAACAAACTATACCAAAAATACTAACAACGCCTTCTCCCATACCGTCACTAGTATGTGAAAATTCCCCACTATAGAATTTTAGGAAATATTGTCCTTGATCAGATTGGTCAATAGACCATTCCGGCTTAAAGGTTAATACCCTGTGAAGTAATTTATTAAAAGCTTCTTGGTTTTCGAGAATGTTGAACAAGCGATATTGAAAGCTATCCAACATCGAACTTCGCTGTGCTGATAGCTGGCTATTATTAAGATAATCTACTCGCGAGTTACTCCCTTTGCCGAAGAATGGATTAAATGCCCTGCGAGAAGGTAGAACGAAAATATGAAAATTTTGGTTAACTTCATCCTTTTTTGTTTCACTACTTCCTTTTTTCATTGAAGAAACAGATTCTTCTTTTCCATCGATGAAATATTTTATTTCAACGAAATCTACTGAAGCGTTTCTCGCACCAACCGTGAAGCTTGGTGATTGATAACCACCTCGAGCTTTTAGACATTCAATGATAGAGGATTTCCCGGAATTGTTTGCTCCAGTGATAATCGTCAAACCACTTCCAGGTTGATTGTTTGGAACAGAAAAGTCCAAACTTTGCCTTTCACTGAATCCTCTAAACCCTGATATTTCTAATTTTTCAAGTGGCATATTATTCCTTTGGGCCCCTAACGCCTCAATAACCGGCGCAGCTTTTCTGCGTCCGGCGCCCGAAGGGCGCGAAGTTAATTGACTTGTTAGGCATTTTCAAATTAGTGCAGCTATATCACTACAGTGTTGACAAAAATCACCAACAATAAATTCAACAATGGAATCCGGTTGGCGATTTGGCTTATCAACGCCAATAATAAAAATATGCTCTCCGGAAGCACCAATTCTAAAATTGGCGGAATTAGTTCTTCGATGTTTTATTTTGTTGAGAAGCTTTTCCATTGAGATAGAAGAGCCAGCAGAAGGAAGTACACCGTTACCCGGGCCATAGTTCGCGAGATCATCTTGCTCAGCACGTGTTACCGGCGACACTGATACGGCCCTTGATATATTGAGCAGCCCTTCCAGTTGCGAGCCGGTGTAGGTGCCATCGGCTTGTAATTGATCTCTATTTCTCATTATTTCATTAACGATATGGTCTAGATGAAGCATGGCTTCTTGGCTGGCACGTGCAGCCCGCTGAAAGTCTGGAGTTGTTCTCTGCCAAGCACTGAGAAAGACCACCGAAGTATTTTCTAGTTGATAAATAGATTCAGCAATGGACTGAGGCGAGCTTGGATTGCCTCCTGTTAGAAAAGAAATATTTCCCATTTTCTATTAATACTCCGATGTTTATTTGATGCCTAACGTCTTAGTATTTATGCGCTGCGCTGTTTGCAGGGCATAAATCGCTTGTTGGACTTGGCCGCTGCCACATCCATGTCAATTGGTATAAATGATGCTATAGGAATTTGTTTTTTTGCGGTAGCGGTTTTTTATACAGTTTGGAGGGTAATCACTTGATATCGTTTTTGCTTTCTCATTCTTTTACACTCACTTCTGACTGATTGTTGACCTTGGTTGACAGCATTTTGGCCCCAGATTCAGGCTGACACTCATACCCTATCCCCTCATCGGCTTAACCCCATAAGGCTGGCTGCTTTTCGCTGTCGGTTACGCTACGTCTTGAGGGCGTGGTTATCCTGACATACGTACTGGCTGACCTTGGCTGTTTATCATCACTACCGACTGCGGTCTTATCAACCCAATAAACTGCAAATGACCTAACTGGCATTGCGGACATGACCACAAACAGTCCTTCTTAACCAAAGGACTCGCCAATACCACCTGCGGCTTACGTAGTTGCCGCAGGATGAGCGCCAGCTTTTTGCGGCGGCAAGCATTGGCAAGAAAACCAAAATGTCTCACTCGCATCAGCCCTTTGGGCAACACATGCAGTAAATAACGGCGGATAAACTCATCACAGCTTAGCCACATTTGCTTATGCTGCTGACCGTCACGATAGTCTTTGTAGTTAAAACGGACATGGTCTGCGGTCACTTCTGCAATTCTTGATTCATGCAACATGCCTTTACGGGTATAACGCCCAAGGTATTCCACCACGGTTTCGGCGCGGCTTAGACACGCTTTGCTGTAAACACACCACGGCTTTGCCATTAAGGTTTCAGCCGCTGGAATAGCCAGCTCATGTTGTCGCAGTGCCCGTAATAGCTTAGCCCGATACACGGTGGACAAGGCTTTAACCGGAAACAGATAATCCGTTTTCACGCCATGCCAATCTCCCGCTGACGTCACCACCCCACCAGGGATTAAGCAATGCAAGTGGATATGTTGACTCAAGGTCTGCCCCCACGTGTGCAGCACCATAGTGCAACCCAATTGACCCTGAAGGTGTTTCCGTTTCATGCCAAACTGCGCCAGCGTCTGCCACACCGATTCAAACAACGCGCTATAGAGCGGCTTGGCAGCATAGTGCGCCAAGATGTTCAACTCGTGGGGTAAGGTAAAAACCAAATGGAAATAGCGGCAAGGCAAGACTTGCGCCTGCTGCGTAGCAATCCACGCTTGCGTCTGCCTTCCCTGACAACGAGGGCAATGCCGGTCACCACAGGAGCAACACACCTGCTGCTCATACTGGCAAGTATCACAACGCCAGTGCTGCATCCCTAAGGTTTGCGTGCGACACTGTTGAATATGCTGGCAGACCAAAGCTTGCTGCTCGGTCAGTTTATGCTGCTGTTGATAGTGGGCTAAGTGCTGCTGAAGGATATCGCTTAAATGGTAGGAGGTTGCCATGGCATTCCCCCAAGACTTGCTAGCAAGTCACAGCCTTGATGACCTAATTCCGGCGACCAATGCAAGTAGCGTTCAGTAGACTTGATACTGTGATGCCCAAGCTGAGCCTGTAATTGATGAAGTGGCATACCCGCTTGTAATTGATGGGTTGCATAAGCATGCCTTAGGCTGTGTGGACTGCATGGCTTAGTGATACTCGCTAAGCGGGCCGCCTTCGCTAACGCTTTACGAAAGGTCGACTCATGCAGCGGATAAACCACATCATGATAGGTCGAGGCAAACAACCATTCGACGGGATGATACGCTTGCCAATACTGACGCAACAGGATGAGTAAAGTCGGTGAGAGTATCACCCAGCGGTCGCAGGCACCCTTGCCTTGACACACTTTGAGTAACTGCCGCTGCCCATCGATATCAGCAACCTTAATATGGGTTAACTCACTGACACGCAAACCACAACCATAACACAGCGCCAACATAGCGCGTTGTTTCAGGTTTTGACAGTGGTACAGCAGTGCCGCGATATCTTGGCAACTAAGCAATTGCGGCAGTTTGTGCGGACGTTTCGGTAAACTTAGCTGAATCGTAAAGTCACGTTTTAGGACATGTTCATAGAAAAAATGAATGCCATTAAGCTGTAACTTTAAAGTAGCTCTGGAATGATGCCGCTCAAGATTTAAGTAACGGAAATAAGCCGTAAGCTGCTCATCCGTAATGTTATCGAGCGGTTGGTTTGCATAGTGCTGAAGTTGGGTGATGGCATACAAATAAGCGTTACGCGTTCGGGCCGAGTAACCACGTAAACTAATCTCATCATGGAATTGTTGCAGAAGTGATGACATGGTAGACCTCCTAGGTAAGGGATTATCCCTAGGAGTAAGTGTGGAGCAGCGGTTCGCTTTAGGCTCCGCGCAGCGGCTTAGTTCAACATTTTATTCGTGCGCATGCGCGTTTACCTCATTGGACCAGTGAAAACGCGCACAGTTAACTACTTGTATTGAGTGTAATTTATCAGCGTCTATTCAAATATACCATCTGGAAAAACGCGCAGGCGCGTTTTCCAAACCTATTATCTCAAATCGCAAACACATAACATATTGATATAAATTAATTATATGAATTAGCACATGTACAAACGCGCAAAATTTTTTCACTATTTTCCTTGATATCCGGGAATGTTAAATAATACTGTATAAAATTACAGCGTTTGGTGGTGAGGGTTATCATGAGTCTAAAAAGCCCATTTCTAAGCGGCCTTCAACAAGAAATGCGTATGCGTGGTTACAGTATTAGAACGGAAAAAACCTATCTGTATTGGATCAAGGCATTCATTAACTTTCACGGCAAGCGTCACCCAGAAACAATGGGAACGGAAGAAGTTGCACAATTTTTAACCTTCCTTGCCAATCAACGAAATGTGGCCATCAACACACAAAAAATTGCACTTAACGCATTAGCCTATTTGTATCAGAAGCATTTGCACCATGAGCTTGGGGATTTAGGTTTTTGCTATGCCACTAAACAGAGATATTTACCGACAGTGTTATCCCCATCAGAAATCTCACTAATACTAAATGAACTTGATGGCCGCGATAGGCTAATAATAGAACTACTCTATGGTAGTGGACTAAGAGTTTCAGAATGCCTCAGGTTACGTATCCAAGATATTGATATTGAGAGCGCTTCGCTGACCGTTAGAGACGGTAAAGGACATAAAGATAGGCAAACCATCCTCAGCCATAGATGCGCAGAAAAGCTCACAACATATATTGAAAAGGCTATTAAGATTCAACAGGATGACAACCAGCAAGGGATAGGTCCATCTCTGCCAAATGCATTAGAACGTAAGTATCCCAATGCGTTTAGGCAACACGGGTGGATGTTTATTTTCCCTTCAACATCAACCTGTATCAATCCTTATACAGGAACACTTTGCAGGCATCATCTACATCAAAGTGTTATTCGTAAAGCGCTCGGGAATGCCGTGCGTAATATTCAAATGAATAAACGCGTCACCTGCCATACGTTTAGGCATAGCTTCGCAACCCATTTGCTTCAAGCTGGTCGTGATATAAGAAGTGTTCAAGAGTTACTGGGCCACAATGACGTTAGTACCACACAAATCTATACACATGTACTTGGCCAACATTTTGCGGGGACAACTAGCCCGTTAGACACATTATAAAGTCAGAGTCCTTTCGAAACTCAGTAGCATTACTAAAATTTGGTCTACTTACAGCTTGCAGAGTTAATTGTCAGTAACCCCGATAACGCGCAATGGGGCAATACTTTTAGAGATGAACAATTCAATAGTCGTTAAGATTGGCATTGTTGCAACTGTGACCGTTGGCGGCATGGCCGCATTTTCACATCTGCTCCATAGGGATATGGGAAATACTGCTATGATGTTGCGAACATCATTAGCCATGTGATCGCGGCATTCGCACTTCCATATGCAGCAGATGTCGCCGTCGGCCTATAGGGACACTTCTTGTTAAATAAATAGACGGCGTGTCACTGGGGAAACAGTGGCAATGTACATAACGCGATATGCGATTTGGCAATCTTGCTGTGACCCATTTTTAACTTCACAATCACAGCGAATCGATATGAACGCCGCCACTAGCATCAGTTTTATTCCTCCCTAACAAATTAACCTTTCGCTTTGCTCTGGGCGGATAAACCAAGGTTTAAATAAAAATCCTTGTACCAGATCGACATTCAGCTCGCGGGCAAGTTGGAGTTGTGCCTCAGTTTCAATCCCTTCGAGGATGCATTGTTTGCCGGTGCGTTTGCCAAATTCAATCAATGCACTGAGTAGTGCAATACCGTGGGGTTCGGCAACTAAATTTAGCCAGTGACGATCAAACTTCAGATAATCCACATTCATCATTAAATCGACCGACAGCATGGAGTGGGGCGCACCGATATCATCAAGTGCCACGTTAAGATTTGCTGTTTTAAATTGATGAAACAGTTGATTGGCAAGCTCGGCGTCACTAATGCAGGTATTCTCAATAATCTCTACTGTTAATTGCGGGTGACTGGAGAGTAAATCGAGTAACTTTTGGGTATGCACACCGTTAGCCGCATGGGGATCGACATTCACAAATAAGCTTTGTCTAGCTGGGGCGTGTTTAAGCTGAAAGGTTTTGGCCTGAAACTCAACGGCTGCCAGTGCATTGCTGTTTTCGTGCAATTGCTCAAACACCAAATTAGGGGCGATGGCTTGACCTTGACCAAGGTAGAAACGGGCGAGAGCTTCATAACCATGAATGTGTTTAGTGTGAGGACAGACGAAGGGCTGGTATTCGCAACTTAAGGATAGACCGCTGAGATTGAGCATGTAACATCGAATGAATAAGAATTAATTGCTAATTATTCGCATTTAATGGCGGTAAGTGCAAACAAGTTTACCTGAGTTGTGTGCGTTTGCCGATTTTATGTACATGGGTTAACGATTTGAATTTAATACGGTATTCTGTTTGTAAATGCAATAAAGGTGGCCTTTGCCACCTTTATTTTCTCCAGTATTACCGTATCACTTTAATAGTGAAACTTTAGCTCAGCCTCGTTAAACAAGGGCAATGGTTTTTGTTTTTGCGCTTCATAAATCAAGCGATAACTTAGCACGGCTTGGACATATTCTCGGGTTTCGGTGAAGGGAATGGACTCGATAAAACTCATGGCATCGAGTTGACCATTTGACTCCGATAACCAACGGCGAACCCTTGATGGGCCTGCGTTATAGGCCGCTGTGGCTAACACGCGGTTTTGATTGAACTCCTTCAATAATTGGGCGTAATAGGCACTGCCTAAGTTTAAGTTAAGTTCGGCACTGTAAAGATCTTTAGGATCGTTATATTTCGCACCGTGCTTTTTGGCGGTGGCTTTTGCGGTGGCCGGCATAATCTGCATTAAACCACGGGCACCCACGCCGGAAGTGGCATAGAGGTAAAATGCACTCTCACGGCGGCTAATTGCGCGAATTTCATCGATATTGACCTTGTGTTTTTTACTTGCATGTTCAAAACCAGATTGATGCGCTACCGGGAAGCGCAGTGGAATATCGTCCCAAAGTTTACCTTGGATACTGGCTTCGACGCCAAAGTCGTACCAGCCTTGGTCGTGGGCATAACGGCCGTAGCGGGCACGCATGTCATTATTGCTGCGTTTAAGCAGGGCAACCCATTCATAACGGGCGTCAAAGTAACGATCGAGCGCCATTAGCTCCTGTACGCGAACAAACCCCAAATCATCTTCTATTTTGGGACTGTTAACATCAACAACAGGCTCTGGGCTTTTATTCAAAGACACGGGTTTATTCAATAATTGAGAGGCGGCAAAACCATAAAAACCGCGCTCATTGCTAACGGCGGCTAGGGCTTTGGTCGCGCTTTCAGGGGCGTGTTGGGCATTGGTGCGATACAGCCAATATTGCCAGCGCTCTTTGGATTGCGTTTCAGGTGATAATAAATCTAAATAGCGAGCAATATGGGTGCTGTCCTGCTCGCGAATCGCCCAACGTAAACGACGTTCAAACATATCGTCGCTTTTCATCTCGGGGAGTAGATTATCGGCCCAGTCTTTAAAATTATCATCCTGCTCAATCAATACGCGGCGCACGAGATACTTTTGCAACTGTTGATCCTGTGCGGGACTAAAACGTTTGGCTTTTTGATAATGACTATATAAATCGATGGCTTGGTCGAGATCCTTACGTGCAAGGCGCTTTAAGCCTGCAGCAACGATATCGCCAACGATCGGATTTTTATCCTTAAATTTTTCGGTGTGGCGCAGGCTATTCGGATCTTTAAATACCGCCACCAAGCGTTTTGCTTCGGCGCTATGGACAGTGATTTTTTGCGATAGAAAGCTCAGTAGGCTGGTTTGCCCCTCATCGAAACTCAGTAACATCCGCGCCCAAATCACCTCTTGGGTACGCTTGCCCGCTTTAGTCCATGTATTAAACAGGGAGTCACATTCTTTAGGGCGTGAATCGCCATAGATCCACAGCGACTGCGCGGCGGTATAGGCGGTTTGGATTTCGCCCTTGGCGAGTTTTGCCTCATAAAAATAACACTGCAGTCTGACATCGGTTGGCGCGTCTTGAGCCAAACTCAGAAAATCGTTCCAACGTTTTTGGCCGCCAGCATTTAATAAGTATTTTAAACGCAGTCTCTGATACATAGGTGTCGTTTGATACTTATCTATCAAAAGCTTAGCATCATTTCCGCGTAAATCGTTGAGTTTACCTATATCCATATCATGGTCTAAATAGATCGCCAGCGGATATTCACCTAACTTAGCGCGCAGGGGTTTATAGGTTGCATAATCTTGTTTCTTTAAGGCTTTTTCTGCCTCAATAAAGGTCTTTTGGGTAGACGTTAAAGCGAAAGCCGCAGAGGCATTAAATGCACCTGCGATAATAATTGCGCTGGATAACACCATCTTGGTCAATGGGTTGCACATGCAGAATTTGCCTCCGGGCATCAAGGTTAGAATCGATTTTGCCTATCGACTCAGGATTAATAGTGATTTAGGCGTTTTGCTGCGTATAGGTTTGGTGTTGTTCGAGTGCGTCGGCATCCTCAGTCTTTGTGACCATGGATAGACTTTCGCTTGCACTTGCCGTGTAATCGTCCTCGATATCGTTTGTCTGTGCAACATCGCTGTCGTCTAAGGCTTCATTTAGCGCTTTCTCAAGTAACATCTTATCGAGTTGTTTGCTGGTATCAACACCCAGTTGCTGCATTAAATGCGCTTGACGCACTAAATTACCTTTACCCGAGGACAATTTATTCATCGCACTGTGATAGGTTTTCTCGGCGTTATCCAATGCGCGGCCGAGTTTTTCCATATCCTCGAGATAGCCACAAAGTTTGTCATAGATCCGACCTGCTTGTTTAGCAATGGTTTGCGCATGTTGATTTTGGTATTCGTAGCGCCAAATATTATTGATGGTGCGCAGGGCAACCAAGAGGTTGGTTGGGCTGACCAGCATAATATTTTGCTCAAGGGCAAAGTTGACCAAACTGGGATCATGCTCCAAGGCCAGCAGAAAGGCTGGCTCTATGGGGATAAACATCAACACATAATCTAAGCTTTTAAGCCCATGTAAACGCTGATAATCCTTTTGGCTCAAGCCTTTAATATGGTTGCGAATGGATAACACATGTTCATTGATGGCCTGCTCTCGCACCAGCGGATCTTCACTATTAAAATAACGCTCGTAGCTGATAAGCGACATTTTAGCATCGATCACCACGTCTTTATTTTCAGGCAAATGCACGATGACATCGGGCTTAAAGCGTTTGCCGCTGTCATCTTTAAGGTCTTGCTGGGTGTGGTATTCGTGACCTTCGCGCAGGCCACTTTCCTGTAACACTCTATCTAAAATGACTTCTCCCCAGTTGCCTTGCTGCTTGTTATCGCCTTTCAGGGCTTTTGTTAGGTTGATGGCATCTTGGCTCATTTTTAAGTTGAGATCGCGCAGGTGCTCTAATTGATGCTTAAGGGCACTTCGCTCCGATTGCTCATGGTTGTAGGATTCGCGGATTTGTTGCCTAAAACCTTCTAACTGCTGCTTTAACGGCCCGAGTACGCCTTCTAATTGATTAGCATTTTGGTGTTTAAAGTTTTCGCTGCGCTCTTCGAAAATACGGTTAGCAAGATTTTCAAATTGGGTTTGCAGGCGTACTTCAGCACTTTCTAAGGTGGCGATTTTTTCCCGCAGTGATTCTTGCTGGGCATCCGCTTTGGCTTGAATCGTTTGTTGCATGGCATTGGATTTAGACAAGGCCAGTTGTAATTCGAGCTGACGGCGATGACTATCGCTTAATTGCTGCTCTAAACTCGGCACGCGCTCGGCTAAGGCTTCAGCTTTGCCTAGATGTTCGATTTTTTGCTCTAAGCGCTGCTGGCACAGGCGAAGTTGGCTATCTTTGTCATCCACTAAAATTTGTTGCTGCGCGAGGGAAAGCTCTGCATCTTCGTTAACTTGGCGCATTTCTTGCTCTAAATCGTCCTTAAACTGTTGCCAGCGTGAACGGGTAAGACGTTGATTGAGTAGGGCACCGATTAACAGTCCTAAAAAGGCCACGGCGATCAGGCCGATGATCTGAGCGAGGGAAAAAGATTGTGAAAATGGCATCGTACTAGCACTCCTTTTGCGATGGCGCTTAGGGTCGCATGCCCCTAGAAAGGCTTCAAGTGCTTTGGCAAACAATCTGTTGGGGAATTGCTTGAATGAGCAAGTCTTAGTCGGTGAGGTTGATAAAGTGTAAGGGATGAAATTTTTTTGCGGTTTCCTGTGTCTATATTCCTACAGCTTACCAACACAGGTTAAATAACCTGTGTGATACTGGCGAACGCTTTAGTTAGCAAAATCGGTCCATATTTCAGTAGAGGTGTCAATTGGCTAATCATTCACGTTTTACACCGGGTATTTTAAAAAAAGCCCGCTGGCATATACAGGATAATCAAGTTACGCCCGAGTCGGTCTTTAAGGCTCGCCGCCACATCGTTAAAGCCATGGGCTTAGGTGCGATTGGTGCCAGTATTTCGGGCTATGTGCAGGCGGGATTATTCGATTTGTTTGGTGAACAGCCCCAAACCAGCTTTATTACCACGCCATTGACGTTTGAAGCTAATGCTCGATTTGGCCAGGATGAGGTGCGCACACCTTTTGATAAGGTCACGACCCATAACAACTTTTATGAGTTTGGCACCAGTAAACAGGATCCGTCTGATAACGCGCAGCAGTATAAAGTCGAGCCTTGGCAATTGCGTATTGAAGGGGAAGTTGAGCGCCCCATTACGCTTGATTATCAGGATCTAACCAAGCTGTTTCCGCTAGAAGAGCGAATCTACCGCCTTCGTTGTGTTGAAGCTTGGTCGATGGTGATCCCTTGGGTTGGGTTTCCACTTGCGGCGTTATTGAAAAAAGTGGGCGTAACCAGCAAGGGAAAATATGTCGCCTTTGAGACCGCTTTCGATCCCGAGCAAATGCCGGGGCAAAAGAGCCGTTTAATGGGCGGTGGCATTCATTATCCCTATGTGGAAGGGTTAACCATTGCCGAGGCGATGAATGAACTGACGCTGATGTCAGTCGGGCTGTATGGTAAAACGCTGCCGCCGCAAAACGGTGCGCCGATCCGCTTAGTAGTGCCATGGAAATACGGCTTTAAGAGCATTAAATCCATCGTGCGTATTCGAGTGATGGACAAGCAGCCGCCTACCAGCTGGAATCAACTCGCGCCCCATGAGTACGGGTTTTATGCCAATGTGAACCCTGCAGTCGATCATCCCCGTTGGTCACAGGCGAGTGAGCGGCGCATCGGTGAAGGTGGGCTATTCTCGGCGCAGCGCATCGATACATTGCCTTTTAATGGTTATAGCGAGTTTGTGGCCTCTTTATATGAGGGCATGGATCTTAGGCAGTTTTATTAACCCATTCGGCGACCGTATTCTAGGCGCAATCGATTGTGCCTAGCGAATAAGTTGCAATATCTGTCTAGCGAGAGAGTTGTTAGCGCCTTTAAAGGGGAAAAAGAGTAGGAGTCTTATGTTCAACATCACGGCGTTAAGAGTCTCGCCAAAACAGCTGCTCTGGGTAAAGTTAGTCTTTCATTTGATTGGGCTTATCCCGATTACTTGGTTGGTTTTTACTGTGTTGTCGAGCCGGGCGGGCGGCGACCCTGTGCAGCATATTATCCACTTTACTGGAATTGGCGCACTCAATGCGCTACTGACAACACTACTGATTTCACCTATTGCCAAGAGATTTAAGTTAGGTTGGTTAATGCAGACTCGAAGGCTTGTCGGCCTGTATGTGTTTGCCTATGCCACACTGCATATTGTGGCGTTTTTCAGCCTAGATTTGTTGTTTGCGTGGGGGTTGTTTTTAAGTGAAGTCGCTAAACGGCCTTATATTTTAGTTGGCGCCGTGGCTTATGTGATAGTGAGCGCCTTAGCGTTTACCTCATTTAAGATCCTAATGCGTAAAATGGGGCGACGCTGGCAAACGCTGCACAATGGGGTGTATCTTGTGGCGATACTGGCACCAATCCATTTTTATTGGTCAGTAAAATCCGAAATCGTTGAGCCTAGCCTGTATATTCTCGGGTTTAGTTTGCTACTGGCCTGGCGTTTACCGATTTGGCAGAAGATGCGCACCAGTCGTTTGGCAATGGCTGCAAAGGACAAGCAATAATTTATTGCATTTGAATAAGTTAATAAAATAAAACGGCGTTTACAGATCATGCAAACGCCGTTTTCATATTAAGTTGTCGCATTATAAGCGTTATGGCTTAGCCTAAACCCTGCGTCGCTGACTTCATTTGAATAAATTCAATCTTATAGCCGTCAGGATCTTCAACAAAGGCGATTTCTGTGGTGCCACCCGCGACAGGGCCTGGGGCGCGAGTCACTTTGCCGCCTGCGGCAGCAATGGCTTCACAGCGAGCATAAATATCATCATCACCAATGGCAATATGGCCAAAGCCTGTGCCTAGATCGTATTTTTCTGTGCCCCAGTTATAGGTCAATTCAATTACGGCTTGGCCTGTTGACTCTTCACCGTAGCCCACGAAGGCTAAAGAATATTTGTATTCTGGATTTTCTGAGGTGCGTAGCAGCTTCATGCCAAGCACTTGAGTGTAAAAAGCAATACTGCGCTCTAAGTTACCAACGCGGATCATAGTGTGTAACAGTTGTGACATAGGATTATCTCGGTCAATGAATTACGCTTGGCAGTATAACAAAATTCGTTGTTAATCGAGTCCAAATGTTAATCGAATAAGCGTATTGCGATGCCTTGATTTTTGAAATTATCTACGCTAGGTAAAAATGCGCGCTGTGATCTAGGTCACCTCGTGATAGGTTTCGGTGTGAAAAATACCCATTTATGTAGCGCTTGCTCACAAAATAACTATCTCAATATAGGCATTTATCTCAGGCTTGATAATAATGTGGCTATACCCACTAGGAGAGTGAATATGAACACCGAACTTAAAATGGCTCTAGGTACTACAGTTGTAATTGCTTTATTTTTCAGCGCATTCTTCGTATCTATGTTCTGATACCGCATTCTAATCTAATCCTATGCTAAGGCGCTTAAATCTACTGATTTAAGCGCCTTTGTGTTTTTTTACTCCGCCATTCTTACGTGTCTGCATGCTTTAGCATTCAGTGATTCACAGCCACATTGATGTAAATAGTTTGAAAATTGATTATTTCGATATTTATATATTTTGATTTTCAAACTAAAATGCTGACATTAAGTCATCAAACACCACAAGTAGTGTTGCCTCAATCGGTTAGAGAAGGGCAGGGAGCGTAGGAAAAGACAATGAAAATAACACCCTCAACAGAAACGGCTCAGCCAAGCAATGGCTTTGGGCACTCTATCGCCCAGTGGCAACATCCCCATGGATTTTCTAAACAAAATGCAGATGGTGAAAAAAATACCCGTTATGTGTTGTATTTAACGGTTATCACTATGGTGGCCGAGATTGTGGCGGGGACGATTTACGGATCTATGGCTTTGCTTGCTGATGGTTGGCATATGGGAACCCATGCCGCCGCCTTTATGATCACGCTTTTTGCCTATTCCTATGCCCGTAAGCACGCCAATGATCCGGCCTTTGCCTTTGGTACCGGTAAGGTCAGTGTACTTGGGGGATATACCAGTGCAATTGCTTTAGGACTGGTAGCCTTAATCATGCTGATTGAATCAGGGATGCGTTTGATAAACCCTGAGAATATTCACTTTAATGAAGCCATTTTCGTGGCCTTGATTGGATTAAGTGTAAACGTGTTGAGTATGTTCCTGTTAAAAGATCATCATTCCCACGATCATGGACATTCGCATGGCAACTCACATGGCCATTCACTGCATCAAGTACATGACAAACATGAGCATACAGCACATAAAGATAACCATTGCTGTGATGGGCTCGAACATCATGCTGCTGACCATGACCATGACCATGACCATGACCATGACCATGACCATGACCATGACCATGACCATGATAACCATTCACACAACCACGCACATGGACATTCCCATGGGCATTCGGGACATGATCACAACCTGAGAGCGGCTTATTTTCACGTATTAGCCGATGCATTAACCTCAGTGCTGGCGATTGCCGCACTCTTATTTGGTAAATATATGGGCTTAACCTGGCTTGACCCCATTATGGGGATTGTGGGAGCCATTATTATCAGCCGCTGGTCATGGGGACTCATTCAGCAAACCAGTCCAATTTTGCTCGACGGCGGGGTAAATGTAGCGTTACAGCGTAAAGTGCGCGAAACCATTGAAGCGGTGCCTGATCACCAAGTCGCCGATTTACATATTTGGCGCGTGAGTGCCGATCACCATGCTATTATGGCATCCATAGTGTCCCACTCACCGAAAGAAGCCAGTTATTTTAATCAGTTACTGAGTCAATTTCCTGAGTTATCCCATATTACTATTGAGTTGCATACTTGCCGGCAAGGTGAGTGTGTGGCTAAGGAAGCCTAATGACAGTTGCACCGCAGCATGATGCTTTATCAGCCTCGGCCATCCATTCTACGGATCAGGCCTTGAACCATGTGATTATCGAGTTTTATGAAAAATTATCATCGTGGGAGCATGCTATTGTGCGGGATAAAGGTTTTAGCCTATCGCAGGTTCACACTATTGAATTATTGGGGGTGCACGGCGCGATGCGGATGAAGGAACTCGCCGATAAAATTGGGGTAACGACCGGTACGCTTACGGTGCAAATCGATAAGATGGTGGAATCTCAATGGGTGATGCGCCGCCCGCACGAAACCGATAGGCGCTCGATTTTGGTTGAGTTAACCGAAAAGGGCCAAGCACTCTTCCTTGAACATGATGCGCTGCATTTGCAACTCACCACGGATTTGACCGCTAAGATGAGTGCAGAAGAGCGAAGCCTACTGCTAAATTTGCTCACGCGGATGAACCAAGAGTTTTAATGGTTTGATTAAGCGCCTTCAACGGCGCTTTTTTTATGGCATAACAGCTGCAATATTTTTCTATTCATTCTCGATTAATCGTTTCTAATTACAACACCTTATCTTTTGTTACATTCTTGTTGGATTAAAAGTTGAACTCAAAGTCAATTAAGGTAATGTAGAGCAGAAATTGAGATAGGCTCTGTTTAAGGACTCTATTTAAGGACTCGGTTTAAAAAGGAATAACATGAATCGTAAATTACTGCCTTGGTGCATTGCTGGTGTACTCACTATGACTGCTCAAGTCCACGCACAAGAAGACAAGTATATTTGGCTCGAAGAGGTTGAAGGCGCAAAGCCTATGGAATGGGTTAAGACCCAAAATGCCGCTTCTGCCGCTGAAATTAAAGCCTTTAAAGGTTTCGATACCTTAGTCGCCAACAGCCTCGCTATCCTTAACGATAAAGAGCGTATTCCCTACGCCACCCATATTGGCGATAAGCTGTATAACTTCTGGAAGGACGATACCCATGTGCGGGGGATTTACCGTCGCACGACGATGGAAGAATACGCTAAGGTAGATCCCAAGTGGGAAACTGTGCTCGATGTCGATGCTTTGGGTAAGTCGGAATCCGTAAACTGGGTGTTTAAGAGCATTGATTGCCAATATCCCGATAATCAGCGCTGCTTTGTGTCTTTATCCCGTGGCGGCGCCGATGCGGTGGAAGTGCGTGAATTTGATTTAACCACTAAAGATTTTGTGCCAGTAAAAGAGAAGCCATTCTTTTTAAAAGAAGCGAAATCTAGCCTAAGTTGGATAGATAAAGATCATGCATTTGTCGGCACCGACTTTGGCGATGGCCAAAGCATGACTGACTCAGGTTACCCCCGCGTCGTGAAGTTATGGCAACGTGGTACCCCACTTACCAACGCTAAGACGATTTTTAGTGGAGATAAAACCTCTGTCGCGGTATCGGGTTGGGTGATGTTTGACGATAAAACCCCGCTCAGCCTTGTCACAGAAGCACATACCTTTTATACCGCGACGCAGTATGTTTACCAAGACGGCAAACTGATTAAGCTACCCATCCCACAAGATGCTGAGATTAAAGGTTATTTCCAAGGTAAGTTGTTTATTGAGCTAAAGAGTGACTTAGCAACGCCTGCGGCGACATTCAGCCAAGGCGCTGTGGTGTACGCTAATGTGGCCGATTTAATTGCCCAAAAAGCCTCCTTCACTGAATTTGTGAGCCCAACCCCGACAGCATCTATTGCGCAGCTAAGTTTCAGTAAGAGCGCGATTTTTGTTAATTGGCTCGATAACGTAAAAAGCAAATTGGTGCGTTATGAGCAAGATGACAAGGGCACATGGCAAAGCATGCCAGTCCCCTTTGAGGCCAATGGTGCGCTAACGGTGATGGATATGGAGCGCGACAGTGATGATTTCTTTGTTAATTACACTAGCTTCCTTGAGCCATCGAGCCTGTATACCGTCAATGCTAAGGCACTTAAACCTCAAAAAATCAAAGGTATGCCTCAGCAGTTTGCTGCGGATAAATTTAAAACCAAGCAATATTTTGCCACCTCAAAGGATGGCACCAAAGTGCCTTATTTTGTGGTTATGGCAAAAGATCTCAAGTTAGATGGCCGTAATCCAACATTGCTCTATGGTTATGGCGGATTTGAAGTGTCTCTTCGCCCAGCATATTCAGCCACCATTGGTAAAAACTGGTTAGAACAGGGTGGAGTCTATGTGCTGGCCAATATCCGTGGCGGTGGAGAATATGGCCCAGCGTGGCATCAAGCGGCGCTAAAACAGAATCGTCATAAAGCTTATGAAGACTTTGAGGCCATTGCTGAGGATTTGATCGCCCGTAAGATCACCTCGAGCAAGCATTTAGGTATTCAAGGCGGCAGTAACGGTGGTTTGCTGATGGGCGCAGCCTTTACCCGTCGTCCCGATCTCTACAATGCCGTCGTGTGCCAAGTGCCATTACTCGATATGTACCGCTTTAACAAGTTACTCGCGGGGGCCAGTTGGATGGGGGAATACGGTAATCCCGATATTCCACAGGAGTGGGACTATATTAAAACCTACTCGCCATACCATAACCTGCATAAAGATGTGCATTATCCAAAGGTCTTTTTCACTACCTCAACTCGTGACGATAGGGTGCATCCTGGGCACGCCCGTAAGATGGTTGCTAAGATGAAGGATATGGGCATTGATGTGCTTTACTACGAAAATATCGAAGGCGGGCATGCGGGGGCAGCAGATAATAATCAAGCTGCGGAACTAAATTCAATGGCGTTTGCCTACTTATTACAGCAGTTAAAATAACCGCACTTGTAGTCGCAAAAAATTAACAAATTGTGGTTAGTTCCGAGCAAGTCCCTATAAGTTGGGGAGTCAAAAACGGTCGAATTTCTCAAATTCGGCCGTTTTTTATCAGTATTATAACTTGTTAATTATAAAGATGATTTCATTGAGCTGAATCTTGCTACTTGCTAAAATGACACAAATAAGATTGCCTTAAGAAAACTAAGTTAGCTTCGGCTCACTATTGATTTGAGAGACTATTACCAGTGCTGACGAGATTTAAAACTCTGAGCGTGAATCGCTTCACCTTTATCATCGCCTTATTTTACGTTTGTGTTTTTAATATCCCACTGTTTGAAATCATCAAGAAAGGCATTGAAAAACAACCGGATGTCGATCCCATCTTTATTGCGACCATGCCCCTGTTTTTACTCTTTGCGCTGAGCTTTGTGTTTTCGCTGTTTACAGTAAAATATCTGCTCAAGCCCTTTTTTATCGTTCTCACCTTATTGTCATCGAGCGTGTTTTTTGCGGCCTTAAAGTACAATGTCGTGTTTGATTACGGCATGATTGAAAACACTTTTCAGACCAACAGCGCCGAAGCACTGATGTATGTGAACTTTGCCTCCATACTCAACATGCTGCTAACGGGGTTGTTGCCAGCCTATTTAATCTACAAAGCAGATATCCAATACCAACCTTTTTTCAAAGAGTTACTGCGTAAGATTCTATTTATGCTAGCGATGTTAGCTGGGGTAGGGATTATCGCGTTCTTCTATTTCCAAGATTACGCTGCCTTTGGACGTAATAATGATGAGATTAAGCGTTATATCGTACCAACTTATTTTATCGGTGCGGCAGCCAAGTATCTCAACGTGCATTACTTACAAACGCCAATCGAATATGAACAGCTCGGATTGGATGCTAAAAATGTTAGCCCCAATGCCAATGGTAAACCCAATTTACTTGTGCTGGTGGTGGGCGAAACTGCCCGTTCAATGAACTATCAATACTATGGCTACGATAAGCCGACCAACGCCCATACTCAGGGACAAGGATTGCTGGCTTTTAAAGAGACCCATTCCTGCGGTACGGCAACCGCGGTATCGCTCCCTTGCATGTTTTCCCGTATGGGGCGAGAGGATTATGATTCTCGTCGTGCCTATGCCCAAGATACTGTGATTGATGTGCTCAATCACGGTGGCATTAAAGTGCAGTGGTTTGATAATGACTCAGGCTGTAAGGGCGTGTGCGATCAGGTTGAGAACATTACTATCGATTTAAATAGCGATCCCGCGTTGTGCTCTGGCCAATATTGTTTTGATCAAGTATTGCTAAATAAACTTGACGAAGCATTAGCGAAAGCCGAGCAAAAAGATACTGTGATTGCGTTACACATTATTGGCAGTCACGGACCGACTTATTATCTCCGTTATCCGCCAGAGCACCGGAAATTCACCCCGGATTGCCCACGTAGCGATATCCAAAATTGCAGTACTGAAGAGTTAATGAATACTTACGACAATACTATCTTGTATACCGATTACATCATCAGTGAAGTCGTCAATAAGCTTAAACAACAGCAAGAAAAATTTGATACTGCCATGTTCTATCTATCCGATCATGGCGAGTCTTTGGGTGAAAAAGGTATGTATTTGCATGGCGCCCCTTACAGCATTGCGCCCATTGAGCAAACGAGTATTCCTATGCTGGCTTGGTTTTCTGAGGATTTTAGTCAAGACAATCAGTTGAATATGGCCTGTCTTGCCAAAGAAGCTGAAAAGGGCGGATTTTCCCATGACAATTTGTTCGATAGCTTATTGGGATTAATGAATGTGCAAACCCAAGTCTATCAAGCAGAGTTGGATATTTTTGCCCGTTGCCGAGGCTAATCTGTCTTTGGAATAACAGAAAAATCAAAGGAGGATGGCAACATCCTCTTTTTGTTTTGCACTGCATCATAATAATTTTTGTAGCCAGTATCCAAAATCAAGTAGTTGGGTTAACTTAAGTGATACAAAAACATAACAACTCTGAGTGCAAGATTCATGTCTTCTCCCGCTGCAAACAAAGAGCTCGATGCCTCAGCACAAATTTTACGCTTAGCTGTACCGCAAATGTCCGCACTTGATATTCCGGTAACGCCAGAAAACTACACGGTCTGGTATGAGTATTTTGCCCAGTCGAATTTGGATTTAAATCGTGCTATTGATGGTTTTCTTGCAAACAACGTGGTATTTACCAAAGAAGTGAATACCAGTCTGTATAAGAATTTTATCCAAGAGAAGTCCCCTGAAGTTATCGAAAATGTCCAGATTGAAACCCAGATATTGATTAACTCTCTTATCAGTAAAATTACCCAGCTAAACCAAGGAACAGAGGCATTTTCCAACACATTAGCGGACTTTGGCCTACAGCTCCAATCTTCACCCGATGTGAACACCTTAAATCAATTGGTCGATGGGGTGATTGATGAAATGCAGAATCTATTGGTCAATAACCAAACCATGGAGCAGAGTCTCAATGCCATGGGGCAAGAAGTACAAAATTTAAAAACGGAAATGGAGAATTTAAGTCTGGCGGCAATGACAGACCAATTGACCTCACTACATAACCGCCGTGCCTACGAAATTGCCATTCAAGACCATATTCACCGCGCGGAGGAGCAACATACCCGTTGTAGTTTATTACTTATCGACATCGACAGATTTAAGGTGTTTAACGATACCTATGGTCATCAGGTTGGTGATAAAGTCTTGGCTTATGTTGCGCTTGCTTTAAAACAATGTGTGCGTGGCGATGACTTTGTGGCCCGTTATGGGGGAGAAGAATTTGTGGTGTTATTGCCCAATACCCATTTCCATGATGCATTGCAAGTGGCTGAGACCTTACGAGGGAGGATCTCCGAGCGCCGCTTGGCTATAGGCAAAGATAAAAAACTTTCATTGGGCGCCATTACGGTGTCAATTGGCTTAGCCTCTTTGCAAAAAGGCGATGATGCAGAAACTCTATTTAGCCGTGCTGATAAAGCCTTGTATGAAGCCAAATCCGATGGCCGTAACTGTGTGCGGGGCTAAGTGTCGCTGAACTTTATCGCTGGCTTGGTGGTGATTCTTGGCTAATACAAAGTGATAAATAATATAGAGTTAACTCAGCACTTATTCATTTAATCGCCTTTGCGTTACTTCATCACTATAAGCTTCACATACTAAACAGTGATTTGGGGATGAAGTGTTTGAGCACCTTATGCCAATAAATGCTTAAAATGCAGTAAGCGGTTGTTGGTGGGCATGGCGATATCTTCAACTAACGTCAAGCCTTGCGCTTGGGCAAGGGCGATAATCCATTCGATATCTCGAATACCGCTTTCACTATCCCTTTGTTTTAAAAAGTGATCAAATTGACGATTACTGTCGCTGGTATAGTGGCCTTGATAATTAAAAGGCCCGTAGATACATAGGGTGTTGAGTTGCGGTAAATATTCACCTAAGCCATTAAAAAACGCTTCGACCATGGATTTGCTCATAATATGCAAGGTATTGGCACTGAATACCGCATCGATATGTGTCCCATTTACAGGCCAAGGTGCTGTCACATCAAGTGTGATGGGAAAGCCTAGATTATTAATCCCAAGTTGATGACCTTGCAGTAAACACCTTGCTTTAATGCCTTCAAGATACTCGGCTTGATCGCTCGTTTGCCAAAAAAGCTGAGGGAGATTGGTGGCAAAATAAACCGCGTGTTGTCCTGTCCCACTGCCGATTTCAAGCACCCGTGTGGTATTGGCAAAAGCAGATTTTAATACTGCTAGAATGGGCACTTTATTATTTTCACAGGCTTGAGAAAAGGGCTGCAGTTGTGTGGCTTGTGGTTGTATTTCCTGCGACATGGTTTCTCCTGATAAGCCTTGCTGAACGAGTGATTGTTTAATCGGTCCTTATTGAATTCACCTTTCTGAGTGGCGATTTCCCAAAGATGGTAAGGCAGGTTTAATCCAGACATCACCCTTGCGGGTGGTGCCTAGCTTAAACCAATAAGCATATTCAGCCAATTTCTTAAGCTGTTTTGTCAAACTTGCTCATTTCCCTGTGAGGGGGCAATCTTCTGTTGACCATGATAGTAGCTTGGTTATACTCAAAAATTCTGAACGATTGTAAAAAATATAAAACAAAATAACCATAACGGATTCGTGTAAGGAAACCCTATGTCAGCCAAACGCTGCGCCTCTTATTACAATGCCACCATTAAGCAAGAGTCTGATTATCCTGAACTTGAAGGTGATATCCATGTGGATGTCACCATCATTGGCGGCGGGTTTACCGGTGTGGCAACAGCGGTTGAATTGTCTGAAAAAGGCTACAAGGTCGCATTATTAGAGGCAAATAAAATTGCTTGGGGCGCGACTGGCCGCAATGGTGGGCAAGTGACGGGGAGCTTATCCGGCGATGCGGCCATGACCAAGCAATTACGTCGTCATCTTGGTCAGGATGCCGAGGATTATGTGTGGAACCTTCGCTGGCGTGGTCACGATATTATTAAAAACAGAGTGGCGAAGTATGGCATTGATTGTGATTTAAAATTTGGCCATATCCAGACGGCTTATCACCCTGGGCATATGCAAGAATTACAGCAGATGTTTGATGAGGCCAATCGCCGTGGGATGGGTGAATTTATGACCTTAGTGCCAGCGCAGGAGATGTCAGCGTATTTAGCTTCGCCCCTATACCATGGCGGTTTAGTCAATCGGCGCAATATGCATCTGCATTCGGTGAATCTGTGTCTTGGTGAGGCGCGAGCCGCGGCCTCCTTGGGCGCGCAGATTTTTGAGCATTCGCAGGTGTTGGATATTCAGCAAGCAGAGCTTGCAACTGTGGTCACGCCCAAAGGAACGGTAAAGGCAAACAGTGTGCTGATCGCCGGTAATGCGTATCACAAATTAGGCCGCCCCAAGTTAAGGGGGATGTTATTTCCCGCCTCCCTTGGCAATTGTGCGACGGCCAAATTACCCGAAGAGCTTGCTAAACAACTCAATCCACAGAATTTAGCTGTGTATGATTGCCGTTTTGTGCTGGATTATTATCGCTTAACCGCCGATAACCGTTTGATGTTTGGCGGTGGCACCAATTACAGTGGCCGCGATCCTAAAAACGTTGCTGCTGAGTTGCGTCCGGCGATTGAACGCACTTTTCCGCAATTAAAAGGCGTCGATATTGAATTTGCTTGGGCTGGTATGGCAGGGATCGTGATAAACCGTATTCCGCAGCTGGGTAAAATTTCGCCTAACATTTTCTATTGTCAGGGATATTCGGGCCATGGGGTGGCGACATCCCATATTATGGCCGAGATCATGGGGCAGGCGATCGATGGTCAAATGCAAGAGTTCGATCTCTTCGCAGCGATGCGTCATATCCGGATCCCGCTGAATGAATGGTTTGGTAATCAAGCGCTTGCCCTTGGAATGCTGTATTACACCCTGAGGGAAAACTGGCGTTAGCTTGCCTTGTGTGCTGCAGCACTGATGTTTGTCTTAAGCGCAAATGATTCGCATCGCGAATGATGATGTTAATCGCGGATTAACCGCCAGTCAGTTTTTCCGCCAGATAATCCACTAATACCCGCACTTTTGCGCTTAGGTGGCGATTTTGCGGATAGAGCGCCCAAATACCTTCTTTGGCTTCGCGGTGTGTATCGAGGAAGGAGATAAGCCTGCCGGCGTGAATATCCTCTTCAATATAATAATCAGGAAGTTGTACTATCCCAATACCCTTTAATGCCGCATCCCGCAGGGCATAACCGCTGTTGCAGATCAGCTTGCCGCGTACTTTAAAATTTCGCTCACGGCCATGTTCAATAAAGCGCCAATAATTGTGATTCCCGATCAAGCAATTATGTTGATTTAACTCCGAAAGTGTATGGGGTTCGCCATATTTTTCAACGTAACTTGGCGAGGCCGCTACATAATGGGTGCGGCTGCTTAAGGGCTTAGCCATCAGGCTTGAATCGGCGAGTTTACCTAGTCGAATGGCCAAATCGTAGCCCCCTTCAATCAAATCTAAGGTTCTGTTCGTCAAATCGACATTACATTCCACACTGGGATACTGCACCATAAAGTCATTCAGTAGCGGCATAATAAATTTTTCACCGTAGGCCACGGGCGCGGTGAGTTTCACCAGTCCTTGAGGCGAGTCTTTAAGATCGGTAATCGCCCGCTCAGCTTCCTCTAATCCCGTCTGCAATTGGCGGCAATGGCGATAGTAAATCGTGCCTTCTTCGGTGAGTGACACCTTGCGAGTTGTGCGGTAAAACAACTTAGTACCAAGACGATTTTCCAGTGCACCGATTTGCCGACTTACATGGGCAGTGGAGACATTTAAGCGCTGGGCAGCGAGGGTAAAGTTTTCAGCTTCAGCCACCGCGACAAACTCAGAGATACCATCCCACAGGTACATTGTTACTCCTAGGTAAAAATGAATTGCTAAATTGCTAGATTATCAATCACCAGGAAACAAATACAATCTAATAACGCGATTATTTAACTCTGATCCTTAAGCTTATTTGTCCGTCCATTTCTATTCTTAAAATCAATGCTTACAGGCAATGCTGGTGAGCAAGTAGAGTAGAGGATGAGTTTAAAGCATCAGTGTGGATTGGCTCATTTATTAAAAGAAGGAAGCACAAGCATGTCGAATGAAAAACCACAGTTTATCAAGTCTAAGGCCGCTGTGGCTTGGGGACCTAGACAGCCGCTTAAGATTGAAGAAGTCGATGTGATGTTACCTAAAGCTGGTGAAGTATTAGTGCGCATCGTGGCGACTGGCGTGTGCCATACCGATGCATTTACCCTAAGTGGTGATGATCCTGAAGGTGTGTTTCCTGCGATCCTTGGCCATGAGGGCGGCGGGATTGTTGAGCAAGTGGGCGAAGGCGTGACCAGCGTGCAAGTGGGCGATCATGTGATCCCACTTTATACGCCAGAATGCGGCGAATGTAAGTTCTGTTTATCGGGTAAAACCAATCTGTGCCAAAAGATCCGTGCGACCCAAGGTAAAGGTTTGATGCCCGATGGCACCACTCGCTTTTATAAAGATGGCCAGCCGATTTTCCATTATATGGGTTGTTCAACTTTTTCTGAATACACGGTATTACCTGAAATCTCATTGGCTAAGGTGAATAAAACAGCACCATTAAAAGAAATCTGTCTGCTCGGTTGTGGTGTCACAACCGGTATGGGCGCGGTGATGAATACCGCTAAGGTTGAAGCGGGCGCAACCGTGGCGATTTTCGGCCTTGGTGGTATCGGCCTTTCGGCCATTATTGGTGCGACCATGGCCAAAGCTAGCCGGATTATTGCCATCGATATTAATGAATCCAAATTCGAACTTGCCCGTAAATTAGGGGCTACCGATTGTATTAATCCGAAAAATTTCGATAAACCGATCCAAGAGGTGATTGTCGAGATGACCGATGGCGGCGTGGATTACTCCTTCGAATGTATCGGTAATGTCAATGTGATGCGCAGTGCGCTTGAGTGTTGTCACAAAGGTTGGGGCGAGTCAGTTATTATTGGCGTGGCAGGTGCTGGGCAGGAGATCTCGACTCGTCCATTCCAACTGGTGACGGGCCGCGTATGGCGAGGTTCGGCCTTTGGTGGTGTTAAAGGTCGCTCACAACTGCCTAAAATCGTTGAACAATACCTTGCAGGTGAGTTTAAGCTCGATGACTTTATTACTCACACTATGGGACTCGAACAAGTGAATGAGGCCTTTGACTTGATGCATGAGGGCAAGAGCATTCGCAGCGTGATCCATTTCGATAAATAGCTGCCATTACAGCAGCAAATAGCCATATGATATTTGCTGCTAATTTGCCAACCCCTATACTTTTTAACGCTTAACAGGGTTAGAACAACACATTTAAGTGGCATATTAAGCAGGCAATCAACAACAAAAGGGATTGAAATGACCATAGAAAATATCAGTTGTAACAAGAGCTTTGGTGGTTGGCATAAACAATATCGCCATCAATCCCAAGTGCTAAATTGCCAGATGCGATTTGCGATTTATCTGCCACCCGAGGCGGCCAACAAACCCGTGCCAGTATTGTATTGGTTATCGGGTTTAACCTGCACCGACGAAAATTTTATGCAAAAGGCGGGCGCGCAGCGGATTGCGGCGCAGCTAGGGATGGCCATCGTTGCTCCCGATACCAGTCCCCGTGGCGATGAGGTTGCCGATGCACCGGATAAAGCCTATGACTTAGGTTTAGGTGCCGGGTTTTATTTGAATGCCACCAGAGCACCTTGGAATCGTCACTATAAAATGTATGACTATATCGTGCATGAACTGCCAGCACTGATTGAAGCAAATTTCCCCGTGACTGAGCAGCGCGCCATTTCAGGCCATTCAATGGGTGGGCACGGCGCGTTAGTGATTGGGTTTTCCAATCCCCATCGATACAGCTCAATTTCGGCGTTTAGCCCCATCTGCAACCCAAGCAATGCGCCTTGGGGGATAAAAGCCTTTACTGAGTATCTTGGTGAAAATCGTGAGCATTGGCGCCAATACGATGCCTGCGAGTTATTAAAACTAGCCATTAGTGAGGTGCCAGTGTTAGTTGACCAAGGTGATGCTGACAGCTTTTTAGACACGCAATTAATGCCACACAGCCTTAGCGATATCGCGACAGGAAAAGGCTATCCCTTAGATTTACGAATGCAGGCGGGGTACGATCATAGCTATTATTTTATTGCGAGCTTTATTGAAGAACACCTTAAATTCCATAGCTTGTATTTTAAGTAAAACACCTAAATTAATAGCAGGGAATACGATATGAAATCGTGTTTTTTACAGTCCATATCCTGTGCCGCCAATGCCATGACTATCTGGCATGATGTACTGGTCAACCCAAACTGGACACTTTTACTTGAGAATTCTCAAACTCTACAGGTGACAGATCGTTATTAGCAGAATGAAGTCGCTCCAAGTTGTAATATTTGATGTAAGCCGTCACATCTTGCTTCATAAACTCCCTTGTTGGTTGAGCAACTTTAAAAATCCAATCGTGTTTCAAGCTACCAAAGAATCGCTCAACAACGGCATTATCCCAACACGCACCCACATCACCCATGCTGGCTCGGATACCATAGCTCGATAGCAGCCTACCGAATTGTTTACTGGTATATTGCGAGCCTCGGTCACTGTGAAATACCAGCCCTCGCGCTGGTTGTCGCAGGTTGTAGGCTTTTATTAATGCCTTGGATATCAAATCTGTGGTCATGCGTTTGTCTATGCGCCATCCCACAATCCGGCGTGAATATAAATCCATCACCACAGCTAAGTACATCCAGCCTTCACCCGTCTTTAAATAGGTCACGTCACCCGCCCAGACCTGATTAGCCGATACTGGATTAAAGTTCATGTTTAACAGGTTATCAGCCACTGCATCTGAGTGTTTTCGCTGTGTCGTCACCTTGTAAGCACATCGCTGGGTTGCTTTGAGTCGAAGGCGGTGCATAATTTTACGAACGAGATAGCGACCAACCTGGTAGCCTTCCTTGCGCAATTTCTTCACCATTTCACGATTCCCTAAGCTGCCTCGACTTTGCTTAAATAGCTGTCGAACAAGGCGATAAAGCTTCAGTGTTTCAACGCTTATCACGTTTGCAGGGCGTTTATGCCAATCGTAATAGCCTGACTTACTGACACTCATTACTCGACATAACAGTGTTATGGGAAACAGGTGAGATTGCAGTTTGATGAAACGAAATCTTACTTCATTTCTCTCGCAAAGAAGGCGCTTGCCTTTTTTAGAATTTCTTTCTCCATGCGTAATTCTTTGTTTTCTCTACGCAATCGCTTCAACTCATCACGCTCAGACTCTTCTAAGGTGATGCCTTGTTGCAGGGCTTCGTGTTTTTCCTTCCAGTTGTAAAGCAGGCTCGTGCTAACTCCAAGAGACTTTGCCGCATCGGCAACGCTATAACCTTGCTCCAGCACCATCAAGACGGCTTCATCTTTAAATGCCTGCGGATAACTCTTATGTGATTTTTTCAGACTCATATAGACCTCTTAATTTATTGACCATACTGTCTCAAAATTAAGTGTCCGATGGGATTAGACCAGAACATGATATTGCCAATACTGAATGCATAGAGTTAGTCAAAAACGATAATTCGACGGTAACCTTTTATGATTTCCATAAAGGCAAAGAAATGGTGGTTGGCACTGGCTTTTATTGATAAGCAATGGATTGTGACGGCAGCGCAGCTTGCCTATGAGCTAACCTCAAGCAATTGCGTGGCCCACAATGTTGTAGTCAGCTAGAAAGAACAATGCTTACAGTTTGTATTTGGCCGTGAAGATAACGTCTTGCGATTGGAAGGCAAGTGGCCTTAGATATTTTGGTGGCCAGCCCATCTGACTTTGGCTAATTCAGTTTGTATTATCAGTCTTCGCTCATAGCAAAATACCGAGCCAATATATTGCGAAGTTAAATATGGGGTCATTGAAAATTACTGACGCATTTCATTCTTCAGGGATTGGATTGATCAAACGCTATTTGAGGCGTCACAGATATTGCACTAAAACCGAAGCGTGTTAGTACTGATACTTTCTTCATCGGTGCTACAACTTATACAATACCTGCGATTAACCTCAATGTATCTGTTTTAGGAAACTATGGATAAACTGCCATTTATGTGTTGCTTACTCGCAGTGTTATTTGGTTGCAATACGAAGGGAACCTATGAACAAACAAGCCGAGAGTTAACGGGGCTTGAGTTGATAGCACCGCATCTTGGCTACTTTAAATCATGGGTGCCACTTGGTAGTGATGGGGTCTATCAGATGACGGATGAGCAACAAGTGGAGCAAGTTAACGTGTTGAATTTGTGCTTGAATCAGTTGAAATCATCCAGTGAAGCATTGCCCAGTCACGCGCTTCGCAGTGTTTTAGTTGTACAATGCATGGAGAAACAAGGTTGGCAGTTAGTGGTTGAAGAGCTGTATATCACTTGATAATAAACGCCTGCATTTTTGCAGGCGCTTTTGAGTTTATTGATTTGATATCGCAACTTATCGCATCTTAAAAACTACTTCTTAACCCATTTCCCTTGGGCATTTTGCACATAGTTGCCTTTATCTGTGGCGGCGATGGCTTTTTCGCCGGCCAGTTTGGCGACATCAGCGGCAGAAAGATTGTTCTTTTTGGCGATGGTTTCGTAGTGGGCACGGCGCTTGTTATTGACTTCATCCATCACGGCTTTGGCATCGCTATTATTTTGCACTAGACCTAAATAGCCATTGGGTTGCTCGCCTAAATAGCCTTGGGATTTAGCTTCTTGTAATGACATGGCAAAGACATTTAGGCTAAATAAGCCCAGACTTAACAGCAGCAGTAACTTTGGCTTTAGTCGCAGTGTTTTTAGTGGCACTAATTTCATCGTATATTCCTCAATTCTTTGTGATTAGAACAACTTATCATCCGATAGAAGCTGATCTAGCTCCTTATCCACTTTAATTTTTATCTCGTGTTCAATTTTCACATTGAGATTAATGACAATCGGTTTATCCGGTGGTTCAATCTTTACTGTTGGGGCGCAGCCTTGCAATGTGCCTAGTAGCAGCAATGCACCTAAACTGACTTGCTGTAATTGAATGATCTTCACTGAGGTTTCCTTTTACTTCACGGATTTTTCGATTCTATTCTGCAGATCGTTACCAATCTGAAGACTCCTGAATAATTGCAGCATGTTCTCTTCATGAGAGTAATTCAAGTGGATGGGACGTTCAATCCCTTGGCTGCGGCCTTTGACTTCTACCAATAGAGTAGCATCGCCCGTGTTATCCATATCGAAGCTACTGGATAACTGGCTGTATGCTAAGTGCTCAAGCGCTGAAAATACAAAATCAAGGTAAGGCTGAGATTGGCGCATTTGATCTACCGCCGGATTGCCAGATATAGCAATTAAACCGCCAGGTGCACGGGCGGCTAATTGGCCGCCGCTGATCGACACTTTACCATCGACTAAGTCCACGGGTAACACGCCATCGAAGAGGCCATTGGCATAGATGCCTATTTGGGGTTGAATCCGCAGCACTTCTTCAAGATCCATGCCCTGTAATAACAAGTAAGCGTGTGATTTATCCTGTAATTTTAAATTAAAATCCGGCAGTAAAAACTGGCCGCTCAATACGTTGCCCTTAGCTGTCATTGAGACATCGGTATCACTTAAGCCCGTGAGTTGTTGTAGCCAATTCTCGGGGAGCTTCTCAGCATCTCTATCGAGGACGATATCGGCATTGACCTCGATATCGGTGAATGGGAATCCAGGGTCGAATAATCTAAAGGTCATGATTGTTTGAGGGCAATTTAGGCGACTTAAGTTGCTAAAATAGTTGCTAAGATCACCTGAGGCTTGGGGCGTTTTATAGGATTGGCCCCAAGTGAACTCGCACTGTGCCTGTAACTTTCCACCCTCGAAGCGGGTATCTTTGTAAAAACCTTCAAGCTCGGTCATCGACTGGGTAATTTGCATCGCAAATTCGGTCTGTTCAGGCTGATGTGTCAGCTGAAATTGTGCTTGTAATTGGTTATGCCCGGTCATATTTAATTCAGCGGGTAGCGGCTGAGTTTGATTAAGCAGGGATAATGCTTCTGTCATGCTGGTATCGACCACCCATTGCCCAGTTAACAGCAGTGGCAAGTTTGCATTGGCGAGCTGCAATTGATGATGGCTTTGAAGTTGAACATTGCCGACTTGCCACTGTTCATCACCAATAAGCGTGCTATTTTTCCAATGTAAATCTTGCACTAGGGCTAAGTTATCCAGCTTAAGCACAGTTTGTTTACGTGTACGTCCCTTCGCCGAGAGCTGCTTTTCAATTGATAACTGTTTGGCTTGCCAGTGGAGTGTATTTTTGATTTGGCTCGATTGAATCGCTGTTAAAAAAGGGTCTTGGCTCGAAAAATTCACTGCCACGCCCTGTGATAATCCAAGGGAAAAATCCTGCACAGTGATATCGTCGCGGCTGCTCAGACTGGTTTTCGTGCTGTGATCTAAGGCCTGCGTTTGGTGTTGTGCATGGGCATTGTCTATTGCAAGCGTTTCGACCGTTTGGCTAAAACGCAGCTGCTTAAGCGTGAGTGACATTGGGGGTAAGTTAAGCGCAAATTGACTCCCCGCCGCGGTAGTCGCATCCTGTGCTGAAAATGATGTTGAGCTAACTGTGAGTGGAGCCTTGGCGTTTAGCTGAACATTGCCTAAGCCCAACTGGGTCTGTTTATTTTGAGTGTCAGATGCTTGTGTCGCATTTTGTAAGTGAATATCCCCAAGGGTTAATTGCAGTGTGTCAGTCGACTCCTTGGAGATGGGCGCAGTCTTAAGTTGCCAATCGATGCCTTGGGCAGACTGTTTAAGATTAATCACTCCCGCAGTTTGCAAAGCACTCGAGCCCCAATTTAACGCTTGAGGTGCATCTTGCCAGCGCTTGTGTAAGTCAAGTTCACGTAAGTTGAGCGGAGTATTTTGTTGAAGCGCGATGTGCCACTGAGTTTGCAACGTCCATGTATCCGATGCTGGAGTTAAGTGCGCGTTATCTAATCGAGTGTTCGTGAGGCGAATGCGCGTCTCGAGTTTACTGCCTAAGGTGAATAATTCCACCGCGGGCAAGGTCAACGGCTCATCTGATTTTGCCAAGGTATAATGCAGCGGCTCAGTCATCAAGAATGCCAGTCCAATCGGGGACTGGGTGCTTTTAAGCCCCGAGAGTAAAGTGTTAAGCGTTTGATAGTCATTATCATTTAACTGCAAAGAGTGATTTAGGGCATCTAATAACAGCGCTTGTTGCGCGGCATTGGGCGTTAACGCAAGGCTAAAAGGTTCGAGTGTTAGATTCAGTGCTGCTAATGAACCACTGACACTAAACGCCACAGCTGGTTGTGGCGCTAAGGTGAAATCTGCAAAATGCGCTAAAGTGACACTCGGCTGGATAAACTGATGGTCACTCTTTATATCGCCCGTCGTGAGCTTGAAAGTACTTTGCGAGACTAACTGACCACTCAGTGTCATGCCAAGCGCTTGCCACTGTTGATCCCATTGTATCAATTGGCTAAGAATACTGGTTGGCGTTTGGTGCAGGCTAATTTGATGCAGACTCTCCAGCAGCGGCGCGATGTTCAGTTCACTCTTTAACGTCCATTCATCGCTGCCAAGTGTTGCGGCTAAGCTGACAAGCGGCTTGTCCTCATGGCTAAAGGCAGTGGTTAATTCCCCATGTTTATCAAGGCTGAGTTTATCCATCACCAGTTGATAGGCGCTGTGATTGGCTTGCGCCGTTAAGCTCAGTGTGGTTTTACCTATCTCAATTAAGGGCAAGGATTTGATATTTAAAGGTATTGCAGGCGTTTGTTCATCGGCAATGCTGGGGCTTCGCTCAAAGAGTGATTGGCCGAGTTCGACTTCAATCTCGCCCGTACTAATGTGTTTGATTTTTTGGCTCAAGACGTCAAGCTGGCTAAGCTGCAGCAGTTCTGCAACACTTTTGGGCCAATTAAGCTCAAGTTGAATATCCAGATCCTTTACCACTAAGTGCGAATCATGCACGCGAATGCTAGCGGAGCGAATTTGCCAATGTTCTAAGCCCATGGAGCCTAAACGAATATCGGTCAGCTCACTGTCCATGCCGCTTAAGGCATAATTGGCGGCGCGCAGAATAAGGGTTTCGGTCTCACTATTGACAATCCATACGGTGAGCGCAATACCCGCTAACATACCTGCCAATGTGGTAGCGATAAGGCTTTGTTTTACGCGCTTTTTGATTGTAGTTCTGCGCCGCGGCGCGCCAGTTTCTACCATTTGGGAATGTGACGTTGCAGCCGAGCTCGCCAGCAGTGCGGGTTCGACGGTATCCTTTTTCAGTGGTATTGACGTCTTAACCATGTGAGTCGAATATCATCCTTATCATTATCGCGCTTTGGCTTACGTTAGCTGGAGATTTGAATGCCAGCGATAAAAGGCAAGCAGGATTAGCGGCAGTTTAGCATTCAAGCGCGTGGCTGACTAATCCTGATATTGGCAAATAAGGGTAAGAGCCTGTAGTTAATCATCTTGGTTTTACAGGCACTTATACTGTAGTAGTTTAACCCGACTCTAGCCTAAAAGCTGCGCACTAATCACCGCAAGGCCACATAGTAGTGCGAGCACTAAGCCTAATGTTCCCCCTGCGACGCGGTAGCCTTGGGGAAGCTTGGCTTTATCCCGTTGTTTTCTTTGTACCCATACCATAGAAACCGGTAAAAAAATCGCGAGGATCACTAAAGCGATTGCCGCGTAGCCTAGAGCGGTAATAAATCCCTGTGGGTAGAAAAGGGCAAAGCCTAATGGCGGCACAAAAGTGATCGCCGCGGTGACACTGCGACCCGTCGCATTATCCTCTTGCCTTAAGTTGGCGGCTATAAAGTCAAATAGACCTAGGCTCACGCCTAAAAAGGAGGTCGCAAGGGCGAGATCGGCAAACACACTAATCGCTGAGCTTAAGTATTGGCTGTGAAGTACACTCGCTAATTGACTAATAAAGCCAGAAAGACTTTGATTGGTCATCAATTGGCTTTGGCTTAGTACGCCTTGGCTACCCAGTTGCCACAGCAGGTAAATCAGCAGGGGTAACGCTGAGCCGAGCAGCATAATTTTGCGCAGCGCTTTCACTTCGATGCCTAAGTAGCGCACCACGGACGGAATCGAACCATGAAAACCAAACGAGGTAAAAATCACTGGGATGGCCGACACAATAAGCCCTTGCTCTAGCGGCAGTTCGAGTAAATGCGTGCCTTCCACCTGTGGCAGTAATAAGGCCAGCATTAGGATTAACGCAATGATTTTTAAACTAAAGAGTACGCGATTAATCAAATCGACACAGTGCGTACCTAAACCCACAATCGTACCAATCAAGAGGGTAAATAAGATGGCGCCCGCCTGTGGCGGCAGTGCTAGCCCTAACCAAGAGGTGAGTTTTTGATGCACTTGCTCACCACCGCCAGCGATGTAGGCGGCGCACAGGGCATAGAGTAAAAACATTAACGCGATACAGGCAACCACTTGGCCTTTTGTGCCCAATAGATGACGGGCTAATTGGTTGAGGCTGGCATCACTCGGGGCAAATTGGTGGATTTCGACCATGAGTAGGGCAGTGTAGGCCATTAATGCCCAGAAGATCAGCATAATCATGCTCGACATGCCAAAGCCAAGGCCGGCCGATGCGATGGGGAGTGCGAGCATGCCCGCGCCAATGGTGGTGCCTGCAATCAGCAGTAAACTGCCGAAAAATTTATTTTGTGTCATAACTTACGCTCAGACGTCTTAATGAATGGCTCGAATATCTCAGATGAGATAAAGGCTTAAGCAGAATGGCGGCGCGATACGACGGCTGAGTGCTGTACTTGTGTGAGTACAAAGCGTTGGGATCGTGGCGCAATCTGCGGATCGTTGGGGATATGGCCACAATGGAAGGTCAGGCGAGAGTGCCTATCTATGCCATTGCGGCTACAGATAGGGATAATAAGCTGTTGTTGTAATACACATAAAACGCGCCTTTTTAGCAAAATTTGCAGTTGATCTTAGCCTATGCGTTTAAGGCAACAGACGTTGATCTAAAATTTTATCTTAAATGTTAATAAGTTGGATCTTTTCCTCGGGTGTAAATCGAGGATGCGGGTTACGATAGGTAGTTAAGCTGTACTTGTCAACCATTACGACAGTATTTTGCTGATTTATTGACAGAGGCACGCTCTGGTGGGCTTGGTCGGTTACCGTTTAGGGACGATATGTTGCGTTTACTAAAGCGTCGCAAATAACTGCAACTCTGCCGAAGCCTTAAAGGCTTGCGGCAGATACAGATGCAGCGGTGCTGGTGGTTCAGGATTATTTTCGCTGTGCTTTTTGATGGCGAGCGAGCAGATTCGCCGTGATATCACTTAAGCTCAGCGCTTGATCTTCAAGCAGCACTAATAAGTGATACATGAGATCTGATGCCTCATTAACGAGCTCTTCTTTATCGTGGGTGGCGGCAGCCAAGGCGGTTTCTAGTCCTTCTTCACCGACTTTTTGGGCGATGCGTTTTGTGCCACGCGCAAATAAAGAGGCAGTGTAGCTCGATTCTGGACTTTGACCTTTACGCGAGGCGATAAGCTCGGCCAGATTGTTTAAAAAGGGGTGAGCATTCCCGTCGAGCCAGCAGCTTTCGGTGCCTTTATGGCAGGTTGGGCCATTGGGCAACACTTGCACCAGCAAGCTGTCGTTATCGCAGTCTTTATCGATGGCGACCAATTTTAGGGTATGGCCTGAGGTTTCGCCCTTAGTCCATAAACGTTGCTTAGAACGGCTAAAAAACGTCACATCACCGGTTGCCAGAGTCTGTTCCAGCGCGGCTTTATCCATATACCCGAGCATTAATACCTTGCCTGATAAGTGGTTTTGGATAACAGCAGGGATAAGCCCATCCTGTTTGTCCCAATCCAGCTCGCTAAAATCTGACTTAGTGTTTGTTTGCGTTGACATAGTATTCACTCTTAATCTATTTGTAGAACCTAGAACCTAGAACCTAGAACCTAGAACCTAGAACCTAGAACCTAGAACCGCTCTAGCGTCTAATAGCAATACCTTCGGCGGCTAAATACTGTTTTAACTCGCCGATATTGATAATGGCTTTATGGAACACGCTGGCCGCCAGTGCTGCATCCACCTTCGCATCGATAAACACATCGCGAAAATGCGCCATCGTGCCAGCGCCGCCCGAGGCGATTAATGGCACATCGCACAATTGGCGTACTAGGCTTAACTGTTTGATATCATAGCCACCGCGCACGCCGTCTTGGTTCATCACATTGAGCACGATTTCACCGCAGCCGCGTTTTTGTACTTCTTCGACCCAATCTTGGGTGTACCAAGCAGTTTCTTTGGTGGCGGCTTCATCGCCGGTAAATTGCTTTACTTTATAACTGTCGCTTGCCGCATCATAAAAAGAGTCTATGCCAATCACGATACATTGACGGCCAAATTCATCCTGCAGGCGTGAGATTAAACTCGGATCGCTCAGGGCGGGTGAGTTAACCGAAATTTTATCTGCGCCAAAGGCGAGTAGCTCGCGGGCTTGGGTAATGGTTTTAATTCCACCCGCCACGCAAAAGGGGATATCTATTTGCTCAGCCACTCGGCTCACCCAAGACTTATCGACTACACGGTCGTGGGCACTGGCGGTGATATCGTAAAACACCAGCTCATCAGCGCCTTCTGCGGCGTAACGCGCTGCGAGTGGCACTATGTCGCCAACAATTTCATGGTTGCGAAACTGTACGCCTTTGACCACGCAGCCATCTTTCACATCTAAACAGGGGACTATTCGTTTGGCCAGCATTGGATTGCCTCCGCTACATTAAACTGATTGATAAGTAAAGCTTTACCGATAATGATGCCCGCGGCGCCACTGTCTCTAACGGCGGCAACATCTTCAAGGGAAGCAATACCGCCCGAGGCTTGCCAAGCGATATTGGGATAGCGGCTGGATAGCTCACAATAGAGTTCAGTATTGGCGCCTGTGAGGGTGCCATCGCGACTGATATCCGTCACCAGCGCATGTTTAAGTCCAACTTGGCTAAAGTCTTCGACGATCGACTCTAAATTCTTACCGCCACCGTTTTGCCAGCCAGAAACCGCGACGATTTTCTCGCCGCTTGGGGTAATGTTGATATCCAGTGCAAGGCAAATAGCCTCGTTGCCAAACTTGTTAAACCAGCCTTTGACTAACTCGGGCTCTTTGACGGCGAGTGAGCCAATCACCACCCGTTTTACCCCAAGGGACAATAATTCGGCGACTTGCTCTTCAGTGCGGATCCCGCCGCCAACCTGAATATTGGCGCTCAGCCCTGCGGTTAGCGCTGCAATCAAGGCCGTTTGGCGTTTAGCGGGATCTTTCGCGCCAGTTAAATCCACAATATGCAGCCAGCTTGCGTCTTGGGCTTGGTAGGATTGCAATTGGGCGAGGGGGCTTAAATCGAAGGTGGTCTGCTGCCCATAATCCCCTTGGTAGAGCCTGACTACCTTGCCATCAATTAAATCAATCGCTGGAATGATCATCTGTTGTCCTTAATTCTTTTGGTGCATTTGCTGCCGCGCTTTATTGTCGTATGGTGTGGCTGAAAAATAGTGGTGGCTCAGCCAAACCTAATAAGCGATTGCATTTATTGCATTTTTAAAAAGTTACCTAGGATTTGCGCGCCCACGGCGGCACTTTTTTCAGGGTGGAATTGCACGCCCATAAAGTTGTCTTTACCGATGGCGGCGCTAAAGTCCTCACCATAACGGCATTGGGCGAGGGTGTAGTCGCTTAATGGCGCGCGGTAGCTGTGCACAAAATACACGTAACTGCCGGCTTCCACGCCGGCGAACAGCGGGTGAACCTGAGAGGGATTACTAAAGGTCAGTTGGTTCCAGCCCATGTGCGGCAGAGGTAAACCTTCGGCCTTAAGGGTTTGACTGTTTAGCTCGTCAATCTCGGTTGGAATAATGCCTAAGCACTTGCAATCATGAGCTTGGCAGTCTAAGGCTTGACCGCCGCGTTCTTTAGAGAGCAGGGTGAGCATTTGCATCCCTAAACACACGCCCAGCACGGGTTGGGTTAACCCTTGGATTAATTCGACTAAGGCTTTTTCGGTTAATGAGGCCATGGCGGCGCCAGCGCTACCGACACCCGGCAATACCACACGTTTGGCGGCTTTAATGCTGGCCTTGTCGTCGGTCACTAAGACGTTCGCGCCTAGGCGCTCAAAGGCGAAACGTACCGAGCTTAAGTTGGCGCAACCTGTGTCTATGATGACCACATCAAATTCATCTGTGTTTGCTGACATTGGGTTTTCCTGTTGATGGGTCAGTTGGGGAAGTGGCTTGTCGCCCTTCCAGAACTGCCCCTTGTTAAAATCATCATGCTTTGTATTATTCGCTAATCAACTTGCATCAGGTCATTACACATCAAACTCAGGTTTAGCACGGCGTTAGAGAACGCCTTTACTCGAGGGCAATACATCACCTTCCACTTTTACTGCTTGACGCAGTGCGCGGCCCAGCACCTTAAAGAGTGCTTCTACCTTGTGGTGATCGTTGTCTCCCTCGGCGGCCACATGCAGGGTGCAGCGCAAACCATCGGCAAAGGAGCGGAAAAAGTGCGGCACCATTTCGGTGGCCATTTCACCGACTTTTTCCCGTTCAAATTGGGCAGCAAATTTAATAAAAGGCCTGCCGGAAAGATCGAGTAAGCATTCGCCCTTGGCCTCATCCATAGGCAAACTAAAACCAAAACGGGCAATACCGCGTTTATCGCCAAGCGCTTGGCGCAGTGCATCCCCAATCGCCAATGCGGTATCTTCAACGCTGTGGTGATCGTCTATCTCGAGATCTCCATCGACATTCACCTCCATTTTGAAATTCCCGTGGGTGGCGATTTGATCCAGCATATGGTCGAAAAAGCCAATGCCAGTGTTAATCGTGCCTTTGCTGGCATTGTCGAGATCGACTGTCACGCGAATATCGGTTTCCTTGGTGGTACGCACCACAGTCGCGCTGCGGCCCTTGTTGAGTAATGCATCGGCAATGGCGTTCCAACCTAGACTGCCTCGCTGATATTGAAAGCTGATAATCCCCATGGCATTGCCCAGTTCCACATCTGTGTGTCTGTCACCAATCACCGCGGACTGGGTAAAATCGATAAAGCCTTGGGTCAAAAAGTCTTTCACCAGTCCCAGCTTGGGTTTGCGGCAGCTACAATTCTCATCGTTAAAGTGTGGGCAAATTAGCACATCTTCAAACTTAACCCCTTGGCTGGAGAGGATTTGCATCATCATATTGTGCGGCGCATCGAAATCTTCCTGCGGGAAGGACGGGGTACCGAGTCCATCCTGATTGCTGACCATCACCAAACGAAAACCGGCTTTTTGCAGGCGCAGTAAGGCGGGGATCACTTGGGGCTCGAATACCAGCTTGGCAAGGTTATCGACTTGCTTATCTGTAACCGGCTCTTCAATCAAGGTGCCATCGCGATCGATAAAAAGTATTTTTTGCGCGACATTAGGGGTAAATACTGGGTTCATGCTGCTACCTTTCAATTCAGTTTGTTATCTTTATAAAATCAGTCTATTAGGCCAATGCTGCGTTAATACTTGCACTAAATGCTTACCGCTTTTGCGATTCAAACAACGACACTAAGCGGTCGGTGTCAACCTGAGAGCTAAAGCTAAAACGAATGGCTTTAGCAAGCCTTGGGTCCTTATAAGCCCGCGCGACAATACCATTGTCGGTGAGCAGTTTTGCCACTTTTGCGACGTCGTCAAATTCGGCTAAGACATAGTTGCCATTGGGTTTTAGCACGGCGCCGCCCCATTGCTCGCAGTACAAATTCAGCGCCGCCGCGAGTCGCTCGCCCTGAGTATTGAGCTCTTTGACTTGAGTCTTCATCCGCGCAATCCCAGCAGGTGACAGCGCTTGCTCGGCCACTTCACTCACGGGCAATGGCACGGGATAGGGCGCAATTACCCGCATGATGATTTCGATAATCTCTTCATTGGCAAGCAAAAAGCCGCAGCGCGCGCCTGCTAAGGCAAAGGCTTTTGAGAGGGTGCGCAGTACCACGAGATTTGGGTAAGTCTCGAGTAAATCCGCCACGCTATATTCTGGGCAAAACTCGATATAAGCCTCATCGACGACAACAATAGAATCGGGTAAGGCTTGAATCGCTTGCTCGATGCGCGCTTTGTCAATCACAGTGCCTGTTGGGTTATTCGGATTACAGATAAACACTAACTTAGCGCCGCGCGCGGCCGTTGCAAAGTCGGCAGGGAGACCGTATTCAGCACTTAAGCTTAAAGCCTTAACGCCCACATTAAAGGTTTGCGCGCTAATGGCGTACATGCCGTATGTCGGCCCAAAGGTGGCAATGGAATCGATGCCTGGGATACAAAAGGCACGAATAAGCAGCTCGATGGCCTCATCGGCGCCGCGACTGGCGACAATTTTGCTCTCCACTACACCGCTATATTGGCTGTAGGCATTGATCAACGCGGGCGGTTGGCACTCGGGGTAACGATTTAACTTAGTTAAATCGAGCTCGCCGACGGCCACATTATTGAAGGGCGATTCGTTGGCATTGATCCAAATATCCCCCTTGCCGCCAAGCCTACGGGCACTTTGGTAGGGGGTTAACTCGAGTAGCTCGGGCCGCGCAAGGCGAGCGGCGAGGGTTGCAGACTCGATTACAATTTTATCGAGAGGATTGCTGGCGCTATTGTCGCTCGGAACGCTTCTCACAGTCACATTGCTCATTGGTTCTTGGCAAATTGGCTCTTGGCTCATTCTACTTATCCTAAGTCTTGCTCACGGGCTTTACACTGTTAAAGATAAACGGCTTAAGTCGTTCAGCCTTTAAGACTGGCTAAGCGCACCGCAACTGCATTTTTATGGGCATCGAGTAACTCATTGCTGGCAAGGGTCATCACCGCTTGTCCAAGACCTAGCAGGCCCTTGGCACTGAGTTCTTGCACCGTAAAGCGGCGACTGAAGTCGGCCAGTGAGAGACTCGATACTGCGCGGCTGTAACCATAAGTCGGCAATACATGGTTAGTGCCACTGGCGTAATCCCCAACCGATTCAGGTGTATAGGCGCCTAAAAACACTGAGCCTGCAGCGCGAATATTATTTAGCACTTCCCGCGGAAAACGGGTTTGAATAATTAAGTGTTCAGGCCCATAGCGATTTGAAACGAGCGCGGCTTCTTGCATATCTTTGACCAGAATGGTGCGGCTGCCTTTTAAGGCGGTAGCGGCAATCTCTTGGCGTGGCAGGGCGGCCAGTTGCGATTTGAGTGCCTGATTAACCGCCTGTGCTAATGGCAAAGAATCAGTGACTAAAATGACCTGCGAATCAGGACCGTGCTCCGCTTGGGAGAGTAAATCCGCGGCAATAAACTGCGCATTGGCATCGCTATCGGCAATCACTAATACCTCGGAAGGGCCTGCTGGCATATCGATAGACACAGTACAGCGACCGTCCTGCGAGACTAAGCGCTTGGCCTCGGTGACATAACGATTGCCTGGGCCAAAAATCTTATCGACGCTAGGAATCGTTTCAGTGCCAAAGGCCAGTGCGGCAATCGCCTGCGCGCCACCCACTTGATAGATCTCGGTAATGCCGCAGACATTTGCGGCATAAACAATCGCATCATTGATCGGTGGTGGACTCACGAGTACCCGTTGTTCGCAGCCAGCAATTGTGGCTGGCAGGGCCAACATCAGTACGGTTGAGATTAATGGGGCGCTACCGCCAGGAATATATAAACCCACTTTTTCAATCGGTTCGCTACGAAGCTCGCAGCGAACCCCCGCTTGGGTTTCAATGTCGATGGGGCGAAATTGTTGTGCGCTGTGAAACACATCAATATTGGCCATCGCTTGGGCAATCGCAGCTTTCAGTTCGGGCGATACCCGCGCGCTGGCCGCTTCGATTTCGTGCTCGCTTAAACGTAAGTTGTCGCTATTGGCACTACTGATATTTGCAAGCCTTGCACCATCAAACTTTTGATTAAACTCTTTAATCGCTGCATCGCCACGGCTGGCAACGGCATCGACAATGGCGCGAACACTTTGTTCTAAGCCGCTATCACCGATTAAAGGTGAGCGTTGAAGCGCGGTTTTTTGTTCATCGGCTGATAACGCTGCCCAAGTTAACATATCCATAGATCACCCCATCATTTTTTCAATTGGCATGACGAGGATAGAGCTGGCGCCGAGGGCCGTGAGCTGTTCCATCGTGTCCCAAAACAGATCTTCAGTACTGACGGCATGGATGGCAACGCGATTGGTATCGTCATTTAACGGTAACACTGTTGGGTTTTCGGCGCCGGGCAGCAGGGCGACAATTTGATCTAGGGTTTCGGTTGGCGCGTGCAGCAAAATATATTTACTTTCTCGGGCGCGGATCACGCCGTTTACGCGGGATAAAATCCTATCGATTAAGGCTTGTTTACTAGGAGCTTGGGTTTGGGTTGATTGAATAATGCAGGCCATGGAGCGGTAGATGACTTCAGTCTCGTATAAGCCATTGGCTTCAAGGGTTGCGCCAGTGGAGACTAAGTCACAAATGCCATCGGCAAGCCCTGCTCGCGGTGCAACTTCAACCGAGCCTTTTAACATACAATCGCGATAATTTATGCTCTTTTGTTGCATAAAACGACGCAGCAGGTTGGGGTAGGAGGTGGCAATTCTCAAGCCTTCTAAAGATGACGCATCGGCATAGCTAAATTCGGTTGGCACGGCTAACGACAGGCGGCAAGCACCAAAATCCAGTTGGCGTAATTTTACATATTCAGCGGGTTTATTTAAGGTTTGACGCTCAATTTGCTCTTCTTCGAGCACGTTCTCACCAATAATGCCTAAATCCACTACGCCATCCATCACCAGTCCAGGAATATCATCGTCACGTACTCTAAGTAAATCGATGGGCATGTTGTCTGCGTGAGCGATAAGACGTTGTTCATTAATGGAAAATTTAACGCCGCAGCTCTTGAGTAATTGCTGAGAATCGGTCGATAGGCGACCCGATTTTTGAATGGCGATACGTAAACGGTTTGATTCGGTCATAATTCTATCTCGCTCAAAGTTAACAAATTCAAAATGGTATTCTTTCGTTTCACGCTTTAACTGGCTTATCGGCACCGCCAGTAAATGTGGCGGTTAACATATTGAAATTAATTACTAATTAGCTGTTAAATCGTTTATTAAAAGCCTAAAAGCAAAAACCCCCGGAATTCCTTCCAGGGGTTTATGATCATCTTTGAATCAGTCCGCCAGAAGGATATAGTCCTCCGGCAGTGAACGTCCGAAGGCTACCGCATATGGTGGTGATGATGGTGGGTAGCGTTCAGTAGTTGGCTCATATGACTCTCTATACTCTGTGATTCTGTTTAATTTGGTGTTGGTGGATACTTATCCACCGAACGTTTTTTTAAGCTAACCGCTTTCTTTGCCGTTTGCAACAGCTAATTTTTGCTAAATTAGAATATTTATGCGCTTTGTGAAAAATTTTCATCTTGGTGGTCGCAGGACGATAATCTGCTGATCGCAAGGAGGGGCGAATACTAGAGGTTTCCTTGGAATGGGCATAAAACCGACTCTGCGTTTAGATAAATTCGGCTAGCGACAAGGATGGCAAATCTTGTCTAGCAGCGTTCAATCTAGACTGGCGATTGAGGCTAAGTGTCAGGCACAGCGCTAATGCTGAATTAGCGCGTGACATCCTCTGTTATCGTGTTAAATATTCTCCAAACAGGCGGTCAACTGTCTGTTGGCAATATTTGTCTTCACCACGCCAATATTCGGCAAATACCCAGTCATTTTTGCCTTTGCGTTGTCTATCGAAACAACGATGTTTTAATATTCCCAGACTGGCTAATATTTCAATTAATATTTGTCGCTCGGCTTTGCTCGATTTTATTACACTCGCTAATCTTTTCTCTAGTGCACTGGGATAATCGCTCGGGTCTGATGTTTCGATAATCGTTAGTATCTCCCTAAAACAGGCAATATCATCTGCCGTCGGCTGCGGAATATCGGCATTGATAAATTGGCTTAAATCAAAATAGGTATACAAAATATCCCCATGGCGCACGCCGCCCCATTTAATACGCTCGAAATTGAATACGTTAATATCCATCTCGTTATAGGATACGCTTCCTCGGATGCCATATTGACTGTCTCGGCAAATGCCGCAGGTATAGGAGTGTGCCGTTGGTTCCCCATCCGTGTAGGAAGTGCCTGAAATGACAGGTGTATAGTGATGGTATGGGATTTTTTGGGCGATCGCATAGGATGCAATGGATGAGCGCCAATCCAATCGCCTAGAGGTTAAACTGCTTAAAAATCCTTTTGTTACTTGTGTTTGCGAAATGCCTTTAACTAGCGCCGTGATGGCAACGATGCATTCATCGTGGGAGATCGTTAAAGGATCAAACATTAATCCTTTCGATTTGGCGTAGCTAAAATCGGGCTCGGAGAGACTTCTGTTTTTTGCGTCAATCCAGCCATTCTTCCAATAAGTGGAGAATAAAATCCTTTTTGCTTTTTTATCCATATCTGATTCTATTTTATCCTTTAATAATTGGGTTTAATTTATCTTATAAAAACTTAATTAAAGTGGTTAACTCTCTAAATTCATATAAGCATCGGTTTGATCGTAATAACTGACTGCATGAATTAAGTCATGTAAGGTGGCATTTGGCATCTGTTGTTCTAAGTTAGCCTTGATGCTTTGCAAATCAGCAATACTCAAAAAGTATTGATAGCCTTGGGTTTGTGGATCAAGAGGGTCATCCTGTTGGTCGCGCTCCTCTTCAAGTTCATCGTCAATGATTAACACCGCCATTGTGGGGTTCAATGGTTGCTCTAAGGCTTTATACACATCCAAGTGCCACGAAAAAGAACCGAGTTGGGATAATAGGGTTTCCAAGGTTAATGTGAGTCGCATGAAATATCCTTTTGTGCGAGTATCATTTACATCATCAAGACGAGTTAATTAAAGCGAAATAATTAGGCTGAAAGCCTCAACAGACCCTGCGTTAATTCGGTTAACGAAAACGATGATAAAATAAACAGTAAATTAATCATGGCCCGCATAATCCAAGGCAATGCACCGTAGGAAAGGCCATATTTATTTGAGGCAATCACGATAACTCCCATGATGCCAAACCAAGGTGTAAAAAAGAACATGGCTTGCCATTTAACCAGAGCAATGGCGAGATCATGTAGCGCACCGCTGACCAAAAAGGTGACCAATACGGCGAGCCACATCGGCAGAAACTGACTGATAGGGCGCATGACATTACGGGATAAATAGTAACCCCAAATGGGATTCCAATAATGCCAAAAAATAGGGAAAGACTTAGCGCCAAGGGCGAGGGCGTTCAAAATTCTGTGTCAGGCTAATTTTTAAATTTCTAGCACGCTATCTAAACGTCCTTCAAAATAAATCGCTAACTGAGATAAACAAAGGCTCCAATTGTGGATTGGCATGGTCCATTTATCTGAGGCGTTTAATATGCCTGCGTAAAGTAGCTTCAACAAGCTATTTTCATTAGGAAATGCACCTTTGGTTTTGGTGAGCTTTCTAAATTGGCGATGTACAGCCTCAACCGCATTGGTCGTGTAAATCACTTTCCTGATATGTTCTGGGTACTTAAAATAATGGGACAAATTATGCCATTTGCGACGCCAAGAGTTGATTACCAACGGATAAGCATCACCCCATTTGGCCTCCAGTTCGTCCAATGCCATCTCTGCGGCTTCTTTACTCACGGCTCGATACACAGGCTTTAAATCAGCCATAAACGCTTTCTGATTTTTTGAGGCGACATACTTCATTGAGTTGCGGATCTGGTGGATAACGCATAGCTGTGTTTCCGTATGAGGGAAGATACTGGCTATGGCCTCAGGGAAACCGGTCAAGCCGTCAACACAGGCGATAAGAATATCTTTTACACCACGATTATTAAGATCGGTCAGTACGGATAGCCAGTAATTAGCGCCTTCATTTTCGGACAAGTGAAGCCCCAAAATTTCCTTTTTTCCTTTCATATTAAGCGCTAACAATGTGTAAACGGCTTTACTGACGTAACGCCCATCCTCTTTGACTTTATAATGTATCGCATCAAGCCAAACGATAGGATAATGGCTATCTAATGGGCGCTGCTGCCACGCTTTAAGTTCGGGGATGAGTTTGTCAGTGATAGCACTGACTGTTGCGTTAGACACATTGAGCCCATACATATCTTCAACATGTTGATTAATATCGCGATAGCTCATACCTATACTGAACATCGATAACACTTTACGTTCGATTTCATCGGTTAGTGTAGTTTGATTTTTCTTAATCAACTGAGGCTCAAAGGTGCCATTGCGGTCTCTAGGCGCGTCTAACTCAAAGTTACCGGACGGATGCTTAATGGTCTTAGGGGTTTTGCCATTTTTACGATTAGGCTGAGGATCATGCGCTAAATGCTGCTCAAGCTCAGCTTGGAGAGCCGCTTCAGTGAGTTGCTTGATCAGTGGGCCAAGAATGCTGTCTTTACCTGTGAGGCTTTTACCTGATTGCAGATCTTTAAGGGCTTGTTCGAAGTTAAAAGGTTGGGTCATATGTCATTCCTGTTTTTGAATATTTTACTGAAATGACACAGAATTATGAACACTACCCCAAGGGCGCGTGATAGCATATTCCTCATAGAGTGATTGGCACCCAGTGGAACACCATTTCGCTTTTTAACATATTGTGACAGTGATAATGTCGTTTGCATGGTTAACCTTTATGCTCCACGCTTACCTTTGTAGTGAGTGACCTACAGTCTGTTTTGCCGTCTAAAGTGTAAGGTTATCAATATTCATTACAGCACTGCATCTGGCAAGCAGTAAATTATGCTTTTATCTGACAGCATAACAGGTTTTATTGTTTTTCTCGGGTGACGGCCTAATGGAGATACCTAGGTTGCCATTAACACGAATAAGCTGCGATTGATTATCCTGTTTCATAAAAATCGTACCGCCATTTTCTAGCGTAACATCAACTATATATTCGTTCATATTGGCGCAAATCGCGATTTCACAAGATTCAGCATGCTCTTTACCCCCATTTATGACGAGGCATTGCGAAGTCACTTCATCACAACCTGCCCATGAAGCGGCGTTAAAAGCCAACAATAGTAAAAAACCAGAAAGGTATTTCATCGAATCATCCTGTTGCGTTATAAACCGTGCTCTGTGGCTGATGAGCGCCAATCTTTTAAAGTGTATTGTCGACTGGCCGCCAACTCCGCAATATTCTCGTATAAAACTATGTTCATGTTGAATTCGGCGCAGGACTGAAACTATTGGTATTATTAGGCGGGCTTAATTAAACTTCGGCGACGGAGTTAGGCGCCTTTGCTCTTACTGACAAATTTACCCACAGTCAGCCATCTCTGAACCGTATAATTTTAACTCTATTAAAGGACCTCGCTCGCCCTTGACTCACTCCCGACGCCCAGCTACGCGGCAAGCCAAGCTTCAGCAATCCAATCAGCAGTCGAGCGACGCTCAACGTCCGATAAGCCGATTGGCGAGTGAAGTGTTGCGTGCTTTTGCCAGTGATGGTGTGCTCGCTAAGCATATTCAAGGGTTTAGTGCGCGTCAGAGTCAGGTTCAGATGGCGCAAATCATCAGTAACGCGATTGCCAGCAAGGGCAATGCGGTGATTGAAGCGGGCACTGGGGTGGGGAAAACCTTCGCCTATTTAATTCCGGCGATGTTGAGTGGTAAGCAAGTGATTGTCAGTACCGGCAGTAAAAACTTGCAGGAACAATTGTTTTTAAAGGATTTACCTGCGCTCACCGCCATGCTGGGTATCGCACCCAAACTGGCCTTATTAAAAGGGCGCAATAATTATTTGTGTCAGTATCGGCTCGATAGGCAAATGCAGGAGGCAAGCCATATTGAGGCGCGATTATTGGACGATTTACTCAAAATCAACCAATGGGCGGGCATGAGTAAAGACGGCGATATCGGTGGCTTAACCTCAGTTGCCGAAAACTCTCCCGCGCTTCCCTTAGTGGTCAGTACCAAAGAGACCTGTCTTGGTCAACGCTGCGAATTTTATGATGCCTGTTTTACCCGTAAGGCCCGCAGCCGTGCGATGGATGCGAAAATCATCGTTGTAAACCATCACTTATTCTTTGCCGACAGTGTATTAAAGGATACGGGGTTTGCCGAGCTATTACCCGATCCCGATGTGGTGATCTTCGATGAAGCGCATTTGCTGCCGGATATCTGCGTCAGTTACTTTGGCCAGCAATCCTCGAGTCGCACGATTGATGACTACCTGCAAAAGTTATTGCAGATTTATCAAACCGAGCTCAGCGATACGGGGCAGATTGCCCAATTTTGTCAGCGTTGTTTAGCCAAATTGAGTGACTGGCATAATGGGTTATTTTCGATTGCCGAGTCGGATTGGCGTGTGCTGCTTGGTAATAAGTCAATTGCGCTAGCGTCATGGGATTTACTCGCAGAGTTAACCGCGCTGCAAAAACTCTTGCTCGCCCACGTGGGGCGCAGTGAGTTATTAGATGATATTGCCGTCAAACTGGCGGAGCTTAACCATAAGCTCAATCACTTTTTTCAATGTGACAATCCACAGGCTGCCTATAGTGTTGAATTTGGTAGCCGTTTTGTGATGCTACGGATTTCACCGATTAATATTGCCCGCGAATGTCAGCAGTTATTTGTGGCCAATACCAGTTGGATCTTTACCTCGGCGACCTTACAAGTGAACCGCAGCCTAGCGCATTTTGCCAAGGAGTTAGGGATAAGTGATGCCAAGGCGCATATTTTGGATAGTCCCTTTGATTATCCGCGTCAGGCGCTATTTTGTGTGCCAAGGCAACTGGGCAATGTGGCGAATCAGCAGCAGGCACTCAAACAGTTAGTCGATGTCTGTGTTAAAGCGATTGAGGCAGCGCAGGGGCGAACCTTTATTTTGTTTACCAGCCATAAAATGCTTGAGCAAACGGCGTTGGCATTGCGAACTCGGACTCAATATCCGCTGTTGGTTCAAGGGCAAGCGGGTAAACAGAGTTTGCTCACAAAGTTTCGCCAGCTGGGCAATGCGGTATTACTCGGCACCAGCAGTTTTTGGGAGGGGGTGGATGTGCGTGGCAAGTTATTAAGCTGCGTAATTATCGATAAGCTGCCCTTTGTCTCACCCGATGAACCACTTTACCGTGCTCGCGCCGATAATATCAGCCGGCAGGGAGGCGATCCTTTTACCCAAGTGTCGTTACCACAGGCGATTATTGCGCTTAAGCAGGGCGTAGGGCGCTTGATCCGCGACGAAAAGGACTGCGGCGTATTAATTCTCTGTGATAATCGGATTGTGAATCGCGCCTACGGACAGGCATTTTTAAACTCGCTACCGCCGATGGCGCGTACCCGCGATTTAGAGCAAGCGTTAGCATTTTTAAGGCAAATACCTTAATAGAAAAATAATCGTTGGGGCAGACAAGCTTTATCTGGAAATATCTTTTTCGGGAGAATAGATGTGTTTACTTGGCTAAAGGGGTTAATTTCTAAAGACTTATTAATTGAGTTAAGTGAAGCTAAGATTACGATAAACGCTTTTGGTGATAAGGCAAGTATCGAATATGAACCCTTACTCGCACTTGTTACTGAGCACAACAAGATGATGATCAAAGCTATCGGCCATGAGGCTAGCACATTGGACGGTGAGGGAATTCGCATTGTTAATCCGTTTTCACACCCTCGAATGTTTGTCGCAAGTTTTGCTCTGGCTGAAAAACTGCTCCAATATGGCATTTCTCAACTTCACTCCTCAGGATTTAGAGCGGCACCTAGGGTAATATTGCATCAATTGGAAAAGACCGAAGGTGGTTTAACTGATATTGAAGATAGGGTTTTGCGTGAACTTGCTATGGGTGCTGGCGCCAGGGAAGTGGTGATTTATCTTGGCCCGCGGATCAATCCTCAATTTGAGCATTACGATGATATTAAACGTGCACAACTTATGATTAAGAAGGGATAAAAACTATCCCTTCCACTTAAGCTAGACTTAGACTTTTTAAGAATTAGACTTTTAGCCCGACCATCAACTGATCAAGTTGTCCCGCAGTTGCCTGCAGTTCATCACAACCAGACACTGATTGGTTGGCCGATTGCTCGACATCATGGGATTGATTGCGGATTTCCATCAAGTTGGTGGCAATCTCGTTAGCCACTGCCGATTGTTCCTCTGCGGACGTGGCAATCAACACGCTCATTTCGAACACACGACTACTATGGTGGGCAATCGACTGAAGATCTTTACCCGTTTTCAGTACATGCTGCTTGCCTTCACTTGCTTGACTCACTGTGCGTGACATCACTTGAGTGAGGTTGCGTGTGCCCTGTTGCAGTGACTCAATCATGGATTTAATTTCTACCGTTGCAGCTTGCGTGCGGCCAGCGAGGGTTCTTACTTCATCGGCAACCACCGCAAAACCGCGACCCTGTTCGCCTGCACGCGCAGCTTCAATCGCGGCGTTAAGGGCGAGTAGGTTAGTTTGCTGCGAGATAGCATTAATGGTCGAAACCACTTCATCAATCTTACTGGCTTTGTCGTTTAAGGTATTGACGGCATTCGATGCAGCAGATATTTCATCCGACAGCACATCAATTGCGCTTACTGTGGTTTCAATATCCTTAGAACCCGCATTAACCTGTTGATTCGCCTCTTGGGTTTCGGCACAGGATTGCTCAGCATTGCGCGCCACCTCTTTTACCGCGGCGGTCATTTCTTCCATCGCCGTGGCTAAGGAGTCGAGGTGTTGACGTTGATTGACCGCTAAGGCTTGGCCCTGCTGCGCTGTGTTTCTAAAGGAAGAGACGACTTCCCTTATTTTGAACGTTGATTCAGCAATTTGCTTCACTAAGTTATGTTGACGTTCAACGAGAGTGTCAATGCTGATGGCCAAAAGACTGAATTCATCTTTGACTTCGAAGAAGTTTAATCGACCCGTTAAATCGCCAGACGCTGCACGTTTTAACGCCATAACTGTAGTGTAAAGTGCGCCGCCAACGAAGGTGGAAATGTAGTAGCTAAAGAGGAAGAGCACAAATAGCAACACCGCCATTACACTGTAAATTAACAGATTATCATCGGCTAACAGTGTATTGATTTCGCGATTATCCACAGTGATGATTGTGAGTAGATTTTGTTCGCTTAGCGCGCTGATTACTCGCTCAGGCGTGCTATTGGTATCTATACCACCGCCATTTCGCGCAATGGTTTGGGCACTGCTATCGGCCTGCGAAATAGATACAATACTAATATTCTGCAGGCCTTGGCTAACGAGACTGGATATATTTGGCCGTTCTTGTTCGGGTAACTTGCTATAAAGCGTTGTGGCAACTTGATTGATTTTCTGCGAAGTGCTTTGTAGTCCGTTTAGGTGGCTTTCTAGCAAGTTATGCTGAAATTGGTTATTTAAAAATACCGCTAATCCCACAATCATAAACATGGGGACTAGGGCGAGTATTGAAAATTTGGTTTTTAAGGTCATATGGATAAGATATTGATCTATCCAGCGAAATTTAACTTCTTTCATTAACGCCTCTATATATTGGGGCTGTGACCAAATGGATATCGGTCGATTTGCCATAGACTTTATGAATTTTTGTCTAGTAAGTAGTTGCTTTTATTATTGTTAACCAGTTGCAGCATATTTGCGTGTTTTGCTACAACTTTGGCAGGGTATGCGTGCAAGTTTACAGTTTGGTTACATATGTTGCTAGTGGTTGCTGGTGATGAAGCGGTTGCTGTAAAAAGCATCAATTGTATTTTTAGCGTGCCATCTTGAGTCATTTGTTGGGGTAATACATGAATTTGCATGATAAAAACCCCGAATAGACCCTAGTAATATGCTGCTCGCTCGCGTAGAATTTCTATCCTTTTATTTCGTTATGGCTAGCAATGCGTCTGGCATTAACGCCCGATAACCTGAGCACCGAAATAGCCTGAAAGTTTGGCGCCCATAGCACTTGTTTATCAAGCGCGACTATGCAGTGGAAGAGAAAATGCAGCAGTTAACTGAGATCGTAGAACAAGCCTTAGTCATTATTGACCAGGCCAGTGATCTAAAAGCACTGGATGATATCCGTGTCGATTACCTGGGTAAGAAAGGTAAGATCACCGACATGATGAAAATGATGGGCAGCTTAAGTCCGGAAGAAAAACCCGCTTTTGGTCAGGCGGTCAATGATGCGAAACAGGCCATTCAACAGAAATTAACTGAGCGCATCGATGGCCTGAAAAGTGCAGAGCTGGAAGCCAAATTAATCGCCGAAAAGATTGATGTGACGTTACCTGGTCGCACTATCGAAATCGGTGGTTTGCACCCAGTGACGCGCACTATTGAGCGTATCGAAACCTTTTTTGGGGAATTAGGGTTTTCGGTAAAGCAGGGGCCAGAAATCGAAGATGACTTCCATAACTTCGATGCCTTGAATATCTCTGAGCATCACCCTGCGCGTGCGGATCACGATACGTTTTACTTTAATCCTAAGTTGATGTTGCGTACCCAAACCTCGGGCGTGCAGATCCGTACGATGGAAACTGAAAAACCGCCATTGCGGATTATTTCACCAGGTCGTGTATATCGTAACGATTACGACCAGACCCACACGCCAATGTTCCACCAAGTGGAAGGTTTGCTGGTGGATGAGCACGTTAACTTTGCCGAATTGAAAGGCGTGTTACATGACTTCCTGCGTAACTTCTTCGAGGAAGATTTGCAGGTGCGTTTCCGTCCTTCTTACTTTCCCTTCACTGAGCCTTCAGCTGAAGTGGACGTGATGGGTAAAAACGGTAAATGGTTAGAAGTGTTAGGCTGCGGTATGGTGCATCCTAATGTGCTGCGTAGTGTTGGCATCGATCCAGAAAAATACTCTGGTTTTGCTTTTGGTATGGGCGTTGAGCGTTTAACGATGCTGCGTTACGGCGTAAACGATCTACGTGCGTTTTTCGAAAACGACCTGCGTTTCCTGAAGCAATTTAAATAACGGAGCTGTATAGCATGAAATTTAGCGAATCTTGGCTTCGTGAGTGGGTCAATCCCGCCGTTAGCCGTGAAGCATTATCCCACCAGATCACTATGGCTGGACTCGAAGTTGATGGCGTTGATGCCGTGGCTGCCGAGTTTAATGGTGTCGTGATTGGTGAAGTGGTCGAATGTGGCCTGCACCCTGATGCAGACAAATTACGTGTGACGAAAGTCAGTGTCGGTAGCAGTGAGCTTATCGATATCGTCTGCGGTGCACCAAACTGCCGCCAAGGCTTAAAAGTAGCCGTGGCAATGGTTGGCGCGGTGCTGCCAGGCGATTTTAAAATTAAAAAGGCTAAGCTGCGTGGTATGCCTTCAGAAGGCATGCTGTGTTCATACAGCGAGCTGGGCATCGACATCGACAGCGATGGCATCATTGAGCTGCCATTAGATGCGCCATTAGGCACGGATTTACGTGAGTATCTCAAGCTTGATGATGCCGTGATTGAAGTGGATTTAACGGCTAACCGTGCCGACTGTTTGGGTATGGTGGGGCTTGCCCGTGAAGTCGGCGTGTTAAACCGTCAAGCGGTAACCGAGCCACAGTGGCAAGCCGTTACGCCAACTACTGATGCCAAAGTGACTATTAACGTCAAAGAATCCGCAGCTTGCCCACGCTATTTAGGTCGTGTGGTGAAAAATGTGAATGTAAAAGCGGCAACACCTCTGTGGATGCAGGAAAAATTGCGTCGTAGCGGTATCCGCTCAATCGATCCCATCGTTGATATCACTAACTTTGTGTTAGTTGAATTTGGTCAACCGATGCACGCCTTCGATTTAGCTAAATTAACTGGCGATATCCAAGTGCGTTTAGGCAATGGCGAAGAGAAAATCACCCTGCTCGATGGCAGCGAAGTGACTATTCCAAGCGATACCCTAGTGATCGCTGATGACGCGCGTCCATTAGCCCTCGCAGGTGTGTTTGGCGGCGAATATTCAGGTGTCAGCGACACTACCCAAGACATACTGCTGGAATGTGCGTTCTTCGCACCGTTAGCGATTATGGGAAAATCACGCCGTTTAGGTTTGCATACCGATTCATCACACCGCTTCGAGCGTGGTGTTGACCCAGAAATGCAACATAAGGTTATCGACCGTGCGACTCGCTTAGTGCTTGATATTTGTGGCGGTGAAGCGGGCCCTGTGGTTGAAGCTAAATCTGATGCTGACTTACCAAAACCTGCACAAATTTTATTACGTCGCAGCAAGTTAGATAAAATCCTCGGTCACTATGTTCCCGATAGTGATGTGGTTGAAATCCTCGAGCGTTTAGGTTTTAGCGTGGTGAAGGGTGAGGGTTGCTGGCAGGTCATAACGGCGACGTATCGCTTCGATATGGCGATTGAAGAAGATTTAATTGAAGAAGTTGCTCGCATCTACGGTTACAACAACATTCCAAACGTTGCGCCGATAGCGTCATTGCGAATGTCGGATCATAAAGAAACCGACTTAAGCCTTAAACGCGTTCGTTCGTTGTTAGTGGCCCGTGGTTTCCAAGAGGCGGTCACTTACAGCTTCGTCGATCCTAAGTTGCAAAATCTGGTGCATCCAGGTGAGCAAGCCATGGTGTTACCAAACCCAATTTCCAGTGAAATGTCGGCCATGCGTTTGTCGATGTTTACCGGATTATTGACTGCTGTCGGGTACAACCAAAGTCGTCAACAGGGTCGCGTGAGACTTTTTGAAACTGGCCTTCGCTTTGTTCCTGATATTAATGCAGAATCAGGTGTAAGACAGCAAGCTATGCTCGGTTGCGTCATTACAGGGCCTCAAAATGACGAACATTGGGCTATGGAATCGAAAACTGTTGATTTTTTCGACCTTAAAGGTGATTTAGAAGCAATTATCGGCTTGACAGTTTCCGCATCAGAATTTAGCTTTAGAGTAGCGACACATTCTGCTCTGCATCCAGGGCAATGTGCTGAAATATTGAGAAATGATCGAGTCATCGGTCATATAGGTGCTATCCATCCTAGTTTGGAGAAACCTTTTGGACTCAATGGTAAAACCATCGTTTTTGAGTTGGAATTGGATGCTTTATTGCATACCAGTTTGCCGCTAGCCCAAGCTGTATCTAAGTTCCCGGCTAATCGTCGTGACATCGCGGTTGTTGTAGATGAAAGTGTATCTGCAGGTGATGTAATGAAATTGATAAGAAAAGTTGGCGAAAATCAGTTGGTTGGCATAAACTTGTTCGATGTATACTTAGGTAAAGGTGTTGAGCCCGGCAAGAAGAGCTTGGCGATAGCACTAACATTACAAGACACTACTCGTACACTTGAGGAAAAAGAGATCGCTGAAACTGTAGAATCAGTTGTTTCTGCCCTGAAGACCGAGTTCAACGCATCGTTGAGGGATTAAAGTATGGCACTTACCAAAGCCGAAATGGCAGAACATCTTTTTGAAACACTAGGTATTAACAAGCGTGTCGCTAAAGAGATGGTTGAGTCGTTCTTTGAAGAAATTCGAGGCGCACTTGAAAGTGGTGAGCAGGTCAAGTTATCTGGCTTTGGCAACTTTGACCTTAGGGATAAGAATCAAAGACCGGGAAGGAACCCAAAAACTGGCGAGGATATCCCGATTTCCGCTCGCCGTGTCGTGACATTCCGTCCCGGCCAGAAACTGAAAACGCGTGTAGAAGCAGCAAACACGGGTAAGTAATTTTATACGTTCGTCAGTAAAGCCACTCCTTCGTGAGTGGCTTTGCTATTTTCATTCTATGGTGAATGAGTCTTTCCACTGTCTGAGGTGATTTCTTTGTCAAGACAGACCAAACATTTTGACCGTCGTTTTCAACTGGCTTTATTACACCCTAAATATTGGGTCACCTGGTTGGCGATTGGCCTATTAGTGATTTTTGGGATCATGCCAGCTTGGCTGCGTGATCCTATTGCCAAAGTTTTGGCAAAACTCGTGGTTCCTATTGCGAAAAAGCCAATAGGGATTGCCCGAGCAAACCTAAGCGCGTGTTTTCCTGAAAAGTCAGCGGCAGAAATTGAAACCTTAATTAACAACAACGTTGAGAATTTTGTCTTAGTGTTGTTATCTCAAGGCGAGCTGTTGATCCGTTCAAAGGCCCATTTGCGCCGTCGTGTCAATCTGATGGGATTTGAACATGTAAAAGCTGCGCAGGCAGCAGGGCAACCAGTGATTTTTATCATGCCGCACGTGTGGCCCATTGATTATGCAGGGCTGAGATTAAACCTCGAACTGCCTATGGTGACTATGGCCAAAGCCCATAAAAATGGCTTATTCAACTGGTTTAATAATCGAGTACGTAGCAGTTGTGGTGGCCACGTTTACATGCGTGAGGCAGGTATACGGGCCTTATTGGCCGAGCTTAAGCGTAATAACAGCTTTTTTTATCTACCCGATGAAGATTTAGGCCCAGATCAAAGTGTGTTTACGCCGTTTTTAGGCACGGTAAAAGCCACATTGCCAGTGGTCGGGCGCTTGGCACAAGCGGGCAACGCGCAGGTGCTACCTGTCAAAATTGGTTATAACCAAGTAACACGCCAGTTTGATTTGACTGTGATGTCCGCTATTGCCACAGAAGATATGGTGGGTAAAGAAAATGAGGCACTGGCGCTTAATAAAGCGGTTGAGCAAGTGATCCTCGCTTATCCAGAGCAGTATATGTGGTTCTTGAGATTATTAAAGACTCGCCCTGAAGGGCAAGCCTCTATTTATCAGTAAACGTTTATCCGCGTATTGTGAGCCAGAACAAAAATGGCTTTAAGTCGTTGGACTTAAAGCCATTTTTTGAGAGTTTAGAAAAAACTTAAGCGTCTTCTGCTTGTTCCATTTCGAGTTGCATCAGCAGCATCTCTTCGCCATCTAATACCCGCGTGTGATAACTGTTACAGGCAGGACACACGATAGAACGCTCATCGAGCACCGACTCTTGTTGGCAATCTGCACATTTAATGACGAGGGGTTGAAGTGTCATGCAAAGCTTGGCTTCACGGCAGATCCCATCGAGTTTAAACGTCTCAAACGCCGTTTGAAGTAGGGCTGGTTCAACACCGCTCATCACACCGAGTTTGATTTCTACCCGAGTTACTTTTGTTGCTTGATTTGCTTTTGCATATTGCTCGCACTGCTCAATTAAGGCGCTTACTATAGAATATTCGTGCATTAACAAATCCTTGGCAGCAGTTCACCTTGGGGTAAATCCAAGTAACGTTTGGTATTCCATGGGGTTCTTAAGATCACTTTGCCTGGCAATTCGTCATTGACAGTGCCAATGATCGCCGCGCTTTCACAGTGACCAAAACGCTGCATAATTTCCAATGCACCAAGGGCGATGTCGTTTGGAACGGCCAAGATAAAGGTGCCTTCATTGGCTAAATCCATCGGCTCAAAGCCATAGAGTTCACATAAGCCTTTGACCTCATCACAAACAGGGATGCTCGCCTCATTGACTGTGATCCCGACATTTGCGGCGACAGCCCATTCATTTAATACGGCAGAGAGCCCGCCGCGGGTGGCATCGCGCATGGCATGCAGTGGAATATTAGCAGCGATCAATTGCTCGACTACCGGCCAGAGCGTGGCGCAATCGCTTTGTAGCTCTGACTCGAGGGAGAGACCTTCCCTTGCCATCAAAATAGCTGCGCCATGACAACCCACATCACGAGATACAATAATGGCATCACCGGGCGCGACATTGGCCGCCGAGATATTCGGACGTAAAATGCGCCCAACCCCCGAGGTATTGATAAACAAGCCATCGGCGCAACCTTTAGGTACCACTTTGGTATCACCACAGACGATTCTGGCGCCGCTTTGCTTAAGTTCTTTAGCCATGCTGCGCACAATTGTGGTTAAGTCTTTGAGTGAAAAACCTTCTTCGATGATAACGCTACAGCTTAAATATTGAGGCTCAGCCCCCATCATGGCGAGATCGTTGACAGTGCCAGCAACCGCCAATTTACCAATATCACCACCGGCAAAAAACAACGGTGATACAGTGAAAGAGTCAGTGGTAAAGGCTGTCGCTCCCTGTAATTCGAGTTTTGCGGCGTCTTCTTCGCTACGCAAGATAGGGTTATCAAATTCGGTAAAAAATAGCTCGCGGATCAGCTTATTCATCTCTTTACCGCCACCACCGTGGCTGAGTTGAATTGCTTTCTCTTTGGTTGATACATCAGCCATGATGTTGCTCCTTGCTATCGATACCTTGATAGCGGTAATAAGCATTACAAGCGCCTTCGGAGCTGACCATACAGCTACCGAGGGGGGTTTCAGGATTGCAGCCGCGGCCAAATACTTTACAGTCCTTCGGTTTAGCGAGACCGCGTAGAATATCGCCGCATTGGCAGGCTTTATGATCATCGATTTCTTTGACGGGCAAACAGTTTTTAAAACGCAGTTCGGCATCCCTATGGGCATATTCGGGCTTGAGTTGCAGTGCTGAATTTGGGATAGGCCCTAGGCCGCGCCAGCGAAATTGCGGCCTGATCTGGAAAAACTGCTCAACTTTTGCTTGTGCGGCAAGATTGCCTTGCTCCGACACGGCGCGGCTGTATTGGATATCGAGTTCTGCCTTGCCCGCGGCTTTTTGCCGCATGATCCGCAAAATCGATTCCATCACATCCACGGGTTCAAAGCCGGAGACCACTACTGGTGTGCCATATTGCTCAACAGCTGGGCGATAGATTTTGGCGCCACTGATCACACTCACGTGGGCGGGGCCGATAAAGGCATTGACCCTGGCGTTGGGATCGTGCATCACCGCATCAATTGCGGGGGGGACTAATACATGGTTGATATGAAAAAACACATTCGCCAGCTTTTGTTGTTCTGCCAGTTGCAATAATACGGCGGTCATTGGCGTTGAAGTTTCAAAGCCGATGGCGAAAAACACCACCGTTTTATGTGGATTATCACGGGCGATTTTGAGCGTGTCTAAAGGGTCATAGATAGGCCGAATATCGCAGCCTTTGGCCCTGAAACTGGCGAGTGAACCTTTAGAGCCAGGGACGCGGATCATATCCCCTAGGGTCACTAAAATCACGTCTTCCTGCTGGGCAAGCACTGCCGCTTGGTCGATACGCTCTTTAGGCATAATGCACACTGGGCAGCCTGGGCCATGGATAAACTCAATATTGTCCGGCAGCAAATCCAGTAAGCCGTATTTCATGATGGTGTGGGTATGGCCGCCGCAGACTTCCATAATGTTGATGGGCTCTTTGAGTGTACGGGCGACCTTGGCAATATCCTGTGCAAGTGAGGCAATGGTTTGCGGATCGCGAAAGCCTTGATAAAGTTGTTTTAATTCAAGCATGTTCAATCCTTGTCGCCGTGTATGCACTGTTTTTTGTTATCGCTTACAACTGCACCTGTTGCTTAATGCGTGGTTTCATTTTCAAGTTTTGAGACTATCTCTTGATATAATTCAAGGCTTTGCAGCGCATCATTGCGATCAATTTTATTCATCACAAAACCGATGTGGATGAGCACATAGTCGCCAATGGCCAAGGGTTCGGTCATTAGATGGCTGCTGACATCGCGTCTCACCCCTAGGGTGTCGACGGTCACGGATTGGCGCTCGTTATCCACCGCCACCACTTGTGAAGGAATTGATAGACACATTATTGTGGCTCTCCAGAGGCTGGGCGTAGGTTGCTGTTAAGCCATGCAGCGACGGCGTGCATAGAATCGCCATCTTTAATGGAGACTTCGAGTATTTGAGTGTTAGGGTTGAGTTTTTTAAGCTGGGTTTTGGCCTCGTCGACACTGAAATCGAAGTAGGGTAATAGGTCACATTTTGTGATCAGAACGAGGTCGGCGCGGCGGAACATTACCGGATATTTTTCAATTTTATCATCACCTTCGGGAACGGAGAGCAGCACGATATTTTTATGGGTGCCTACATCATAACTGGCGGGGCAGACTAAGTTCCCCACATTTTCCACAAAGCAGATATCTACGCCTTCCAGCGGCAGATGATGTAAAGCGCCATGCACCATAAAGGCGTCAAGGTGGCAGGCGCTGCCCGTTTGAATTTGATGGGCTTTAATGCCCTTGGCGATTAAACGGTCTGCATCACGGGAGGTTTCAAGATCACCTTCAATCACAGCGTAATTAAGCTTTGTGTATTCTTTTAAGTGCTCAAGCAGAGTGGTTTTGCCGCTGCCAGGACTACTCATGAGGTTGAAGGCGGTAATATGGTGAGCCTCGAAATGGGCGCGGTTGTGGGCTGCTTCTACATCATTTTTATCGAGAATTTTGTGGATCACCGACAAGGTTTTTTTATCGTTAAGCTGAGGATTGGTATGCAATTGCTGATGTATGTGGCTGTGATCGTGGGAATGACCTGTATGGTGATCATGCTCTTGTTGAATCGCAGAGTGGCGAGGTAGAGAGCAGCCGCAGTCTTTACACATCTTGTCATTCTCCTTGTTCTCATTACAGGTTTGAGCTGTTATCCGAACAATATGGTGATGCTATCGAATAGGATTAATTTGATTACGCTAATGTTAAGTGTGATACAAATCCTTAAAGGAATCTTTGATGTTCGTCAGGTTATTAGGTCGTTTTGACCCTAAGAGATAGGATTTTGGTTATTTGGTTAGAGCGTCATCCAAATACAAAGCTAATCTGACGTTTATGTTAGCTCAGCTCAGCATTTGCCTCTTGATGAATTCCATACCAAAGCTGGCCAAGAGCGATACCGCCATCGTTAACGGGGATATGTTTGTTGGGGAGCACGATGTTGCCTTGCAGATGAAGTTTACTGAGGCAATATTCGAGCAGATATTGGTTTTGAAATACTCCGCCACATAGCGCAATGGGCAGTGATGGATAGCGCGCGGCATAACTACAAATAGCATCCCCAAGACTATGCAAAAACGCGCGGGCGATAATGCTTTGCCTGTGGGAGGAAAGTGGCGCCTCAGTGATGTGCACGATAAGCTGTTTAAACAGTTGGCTACTACACCAAACTTGCACTTGTCGCGGGTCATCCTCTGATGAACAGAGCGGCAAATCGAGGATCAGTGACGGTAGATGTTGTTTATCGGCGCGTCTTGCTGCGGCTTCTATCAGCATACCCGCTTGGCCTTCAAATTGTGTGGTATCAATCAATCCTAAAGCGCAGGCGAGGGCATCAAATAATCGGCCAACCGATGAGCTTTTAATCGTATGGCCATTTTGCCAGATCCGATGCAAATTACTTAAAGTTATGGGTGTCAGGCTTTTTAGGATCGGCAAATCTAAGGCTTGTACCGCCGCTAAACTCATTTGTTCAAACAGCAGTGCCAGTAATAATCGCACAGGCTGTTTTATTGCTTGCTCACCGCCCAGTAGGGAGATGGCTTCAAAATGGGCTAAGCGCTCTGCTTTGTCTAACCTGGTCAATAACACTTCACCGCCCCAGAGACTGCCATCATCACCAAGGCCGGTACCGTCAAAACTAAAACCTAATACGGGCTCTTGATATTGATTGATGGCCATGACACTGAGTACATGCGCATGGTGATGTTGCACGCTTAAGGTTTGGATTGAACCAGAGGTTCCACTCTGTGTATCAGGGCTTTTCTGTTGCTGCGCCTCTGCCCAGCGCGATGGCGCATAGTCTGGGTGCTTATCGTGCACAATCAGCTCGGGACTGAAATGATACAGGCGGGCGAAGGTCGCTAAGGTGCGCTCGAAATACTGCTCGGCACTGACACTAAAAAGATCGCCAATATGTGGACTTAAAAACACATTTGCACCAAATCCGAAAGCGATAGCATTTTTTTGCTGTGCTCCCACGGCGAGGATTGAGCGTGTTAGTGGCGCAGTTAATGGAAAACTTAATGGCGCATAACCCCGCGCTAGACGCAGCACTTGCACCTGCGGCGTACTGCCATTTGGCTGTTGAATAAGTTGCACAACACTGTCATCACAGCCGTTGAGTATCGGTCTGTTATGATCGACGATGGCATCCACCACATGCCCAAGTTGGCTGATAAGCGCATCGCAATCGGTGATAATGGGCTCGCCCGACACATTGGCGCTGGTTGCCACTAGCGGGCCATTAAATTGGCTAAGCAGTAAGTGGTGCAGTGGCGTATAAGGTAAAAATACGCCCAGCTTGGGGATATTGGGTGCGATTTCGGGGTTAAGGTCATGCTCATCCAACGCTTGCATCAATACGATGGGCCGTTCCGGCGAGCTTAAGGTTTGCCACTCCGCCTCCGTGCCCGTAACGTACTGTTTTGCCATTTCAATACTCGGCATCATTACCGCCAGCGGCTTCGCCTTACGCTGTTTTCGCTGCCGTAGTTGACTCACTGCGTGGCTGTTTCTCGCGTCACACATCAAGTGGAATCCACCGAGCCCTTTTATGGCGAGGATGTGTCCTTGTGCAAGCATATTGGCCGCGGCGGACAATACCGCCATGCTGTTGTCTTGCGAGTTGAGTGAGGGCGTCAGTGCGATTAATTCACCCTTAGGCGTTTTTAAACTCAGCTGTGGGCCACATTTGGGGCAACTGACGGGCTGAGCGTGGTACCTTCGATTTAATGGATCTTGATAGGCCTTGGCGCAATCGGGGCACATAGCGAAATCCGCCATGGCGGTATGATGGCGATCATAGGGTAAGGCATTGATAATCGAGTATCTTGGGCCACAGTTGGTGCAATTAGTAAAGGCATAGCCAAAGTGGCGATCCTGTGGATTGTGCATATCGTCGAGGCAATCCTGACAGGTACTCTTGTCGGCCGACACGGCAACGAGTGCTGCTAAGCTCCGGTCTTTTGTACCATCACTTTGGCTATCGCTTTGAACAATCTCGAAGTGTGTCTCTGCTAATTTTATCGCTAGCTGTCCATGGCTAATATGGTCGATACGTGCCAGTGGTGGCGGGTTAGTTGCTAACTCTTGGATAAAAATATCCAGTCTTGCGCTCGGCCCTTGCAGTTCTATCATCACGCCCTTGGCATTATTGAGTACTGTGCCAGTGAGTTGCAGCTCGGTTGCCCAGCGGTAGACAAACGGCCGAAAGCCCACACCTTGTACTATGCCAGTGATATGCAGTTGGCGACGTTCAATCATATCCAGTTGGTTAGCGGATGAGGCTGCTTGTTTCAATTTCAGTCTTCTTTTAGGTTTGGCTGCAACATTAGAAGATAACAATCTATCCTCTAATGTTGCGATATCTCTGGAGCAAACACGAATGTTAACAGTATTTATCCAAGGGTATTTAATTGCCGCTGCTTAACATACAGCGCCCCAACAGCAAGGTTATCTCCCTCTAAGTCGAGACTACGATTGACCAGTAACGGAAAGTTTTTCCCTAAACGTAAACTCATGCGTTTACAGAGGGTTTCGTTGGCGAGCTCATTACCAGCTAAAGCAATTGTCTGTACACCAATATTTAAGTCTATGTGCTCAAGCCAATTGGCAAGGTAATCGGCGAGGGAGTCCTGCATGGCAAAAGCCAGTTGGCTTGGGTCGCTGTGGCCAGCCACTCTAAAGCTCAACAGTGTGCCAAGGGTTTTGCACCAATTAAGGCTTCGATGGGCTTCGCCTTTAGTTAGAGGGTAATCGATGCGCGGTGCATTAGCGCCCTGATAACGCATGGCTGCCGCCATGAGTGCATCGCTCAGATACGCTTGTGACTGGGTTTCTTCCTGAGGATTGAGGCCAATCAGCACGGCGGCAATTGCCCATAGGCTTTGAAGATTATCGCGTCTGCCGGTGAGTTTTAGGCTGAGCAGTTTCAAGTAGTCATCAGGGAACTGAGTTTTAAACTTCTGCGCAACCGCTTTTTGCGGGCTGCTGTCGAGTCGATGGAAAATCTCATATCCATTATCAGGCAGTTCAGGCAGGGCAAAAAACAGTGAGGTGTCGCCCTTATTATCACAGGTGACTATTTGACTCGGGTGATCATGGCTTAAGTAAATCACCGCCGCATTTTTGGCCTGTTTATGGCTGGTAAATTTACCATTTAACAGTGTGGCAAAGAGTGCTGCATCAGTAATGGTATGATCTTCATCATCCCCTTCGTAATTCGTTTCACTCTCTACAGAGGACAAAGCTTGTACGCTAAGTGTGCCTTGGTGCGAGCGTGTTTTTTTATGCGCTTGCCATTGTGCTTTAAAACCGAGAAAGTGAATTTCCTCCCTTAACGGCTCCGGCGCGTTGAAATGTTTGCAGATGTTATTAGCATTGTCTCCATCTTGTTGGGACAACTGGGCCCATGCGCCATCAACCCAAGTCAATTTGGGCCTATGGTGCTGACTTTGAAGATAAACCCAATCAAGGCCTTTTTGCCGCAAAATTTCGCTAAGGACCACAACCACGCGACTATAGCCAAAACAAATATCGTAGAGCGGCGCGGACAGTTTTTGGTGCTCATGGATGGGTCTTGCGCAAATAAGCGGTTTTTCAATGCTCGATAGTGCAACGACTTGATGATCCTTTAAGCAAAAATGCGCATTTAAGGTGTTAGGGTTACAGATCAGCAGTTGTGGTCTGCAGGCATCGCGAGCAAACGGCTCAAGGCTTAACTGAATACCTTCACAGCTTAACGCGAGTGAGCCTTGGCTCATTAACTGCGCAGCCATGGCTTTTAGATCGGTTAACGTGAGAGCTTTTTGCGCAGCGGTTAAGCGGGTTTCACCGTGACAACAGGAACAGGTTAAATCAATGGTGCCAAATTGCGCGGCTTGATTATCGCCAAACAGGGGATAACATTGCTGGCAAAAAGCGGCAACCGATTTATCCGTTTGCGGATCATGAGGTTCCAATAAGGTTCGCTGGCCTTGTGGCTCATCGATCACTTTAATGCCTGAGTCAACTAACCAGACAGACATTAAAAAGTCAGCGGCGATCGCATCGGCTAATTGCTCTAGCGGCGCTTGCTCACCCTGCGCCTCAATAAAATAGGTTTGTGGGCCAAAATCATTCGGGCTATCACAACCAATGTTAATATTCAGCGCATCATAATTTAGGTATTGATTACATAAATGCGCATACAAAGGCACCTGACGTGAGCAGGTAAAATCAAATCTGATGTTTTTCATCTTCTCTATTTTCACCAAGATTGACTCCACGTTTATAGGAGTCGGGGATCAGCGAATCAATACTATGCTCGGCAATGCGTGTTGCCGTGAACCCAAGGGCGGCTAAGTGGGATAACAGGGTACGCTCCATTAAAGGAACAGCAGATGCGACCTTAGATGTCAGACCCAGTGTCATAGGCTCTAGCACTGTTGGGGTCACACCTAACACAAAGGTTTTAGGTCTGTCGCCAACCATTTCCATCATGTTTAGGGTTTGCAGCATTTCGACTTCATGGGCGCTCCCTTGCCAGTCAATTTCCTGTGGGGCTTTATCAAAGTCGAAGAAATAGACTTCGCCAGCATCAACACCATTGGCATTGACGGTATCGACTACGATCAAATAATCGTATTGGCAAATAATTGGAATGAGTCCCTGAGCTAAGGTGCCGCCATCGAGCATCTCGAGCTGGTGGGACTCATGCGTAAACTGATAATTCTCAGTGATGTAATTGACAAAATGTACGCCGATGCCTTCATCGGCGTACAGGACATTGCCAATACCCAGTAGCAATATCTTCATTGGACTCCTAGTGGTGTGAGTCTGGTTTCGGGTAGTCGTAACCAGAGACAATTGAGTCAACTGAGTTATGTTTGAAGCGTATCCCTGACCAAACCGCCATGTAGACGTGGATAACCACAAAGATAACGAATGCCCAAGTGAGGTAGTGGTGCCAAATTCTCACCTGAGCCAGTCCACCCATTTGCGCCGTGATCCAAGCTGCACTGCTCCAAAGCATGCCACCTAAACCTTCATGGTAGACATTGGCATACAGTACGAGACCAGTAATACATATCACAAGCGCAACAAAGGAGATTGCTACATATGTCACAAATTGCAGTGGCCCGTAAACGCCAGCTTTATGTAAATGCCCCATCCAAATGTAAGATTTTAGTTGGGTAATCCAGCTCTTAATACTCATCACATCACGAAACGAGCGCCGTTCGATATTGCTACGACTGAAAAAATACAAGTAGAAGCGGGCCAAGGTGACTGCGGTTAAGATAAAACCGCAGATCAAATGGGCAAAACGGATCCAACCTTGTACTAATACATCCGTGCTTTCGGGCGCCACAAGAAACGGCCAAGCAATATAGAATCCGGTGATCACCAGCACTAAAATCGTCAGTGCTCGTAACCAGTGGAAAATCCGTATTGCGGGACTAAAAACCAGTGTCCGAATGCGGGTTTCAGAATGGTTCATGTTGCGTTCCCTCCCTCGTTGTTATTGACCATTGGGGCTGACACGGAACTCGCTCAATGCTTGACCTTTGAAATCCATCACGTGTACTGAACACGCCATGCAAGGGTCGAATGAGTGAATGATACGTATCACCTCAAGGGGTTTAGTGGGATCTTCTAGTTTCAAACCAATCAGTGAGGCTTCATAGGGACCGATCTTGCCGTTGGCATCCACAGGACCTGCGTTCCAGGTAGTCGGTACTACGGCTTGATAGTTCTCAATGACACCATTTTTGATTCGGATCCAGTGGCTTAGCATGCCGCGAGGCGCTTCCATCATGGCGTGACCCACATACTCTTTACTTGGATCGATATGGGGTTTCACATAGGTGGTTTCATCAGACTGAATGTTCGTTAACAAGGCATCGAAGGTTTTAAGGCCTTCCTGTGCCACGATAACGGTTTGTAGCATCCGCGCAGCGGTGCGGCCTAAGGTGGTGAAGAGTGCCTCCACGGGAAGACCTGTGCGCGCAAGCAGGGCATTGACAGCATCGACAACCACTTTATTACCACGGGCATAGCTGACCAACAAGCAAGACAGCGGGCCAACTTCTACGGGTTCACCTTGATAACGAGGTGATTTCACCCAAGAGTATTTACCATCACCATCTAAGGTCGGTAGTTTGCCGTAAACCGTATCCCGCTCAACAAAACCGGTATAGTTTGGAATGGTGGTGCCATCGTAGGGATGTTGTGGTGCATCAGCATTGTACCAAGCGTGGCTGACGTCCTCGGCGATGAGATCAGGGTTAATATCACTCACACCCGCTAAATCGCCATTCATAATCACGCCTTGGTCGAACAAATATTCGCCATTGGCAAGCACAAAATCGTTGGTTGCCATGAAGTTTTTAACATTCACGCCGCCTAGTACGCTAGGCTCAGTGCCAAAGGCTTCCGCAGCCATCACGATATCAGCCTGATAAGCACGCAGGATAAAGTCGGTTACGATCTCGTGTTTTTGTTTCCATTCTTGCAGACGAGCAGGACTTAACATATCGCGCACTGAGGTCACACCGCCCACCACTAAGGATTGTGGATGGGGGGATTTACCGCCGAAAATAGCGAGCATTTCTGCTGCAACCCTTTGTACTTCAAGGGCTTTAAGGTAGTGCGATAGGGCTATCAGGTTTTGTTCAGGGGTAAACTTATAGGTGCCATTACCCCAGTAAGCATTGGCGAAGGGGCCAAGTTTTCCGGTTTCGACAAAGCCTTTTACACGCTCTTGTACTGCTCTTAATTCACCTTCCCCAGCAGCGATGGGTTTATCGGTATATTTGAGGGCGATTTGGGCGGCTTTCGCAGGGTCGGCACTTAAGGCCGAAACCACATCAACCCAGTCTAAGCCGTGGAGATGATAGAAGTGCACTATATGGTCATGCATAAAGAGCGAGGTAAGCATGAGGGAGCGCAGATATTTTGCGTTTAAGGGAATTTGGATCCCTAACGCATTTTCCACCGCTTCGGTACCGCAGCGATAGTGCGAATAGGTACATACACCACAGATACGTTGCACAATCAGACCCACGTCCATGGGCGTACGGCCTTTCAGTATGACTTCAATACCACGCCATAACGTAGAGGATGACCATGCTTTGTTGATGACATTATTCTCATCGACTTCAACTTCGATACGTAAATGACCCTCGATACGGGTGATAGGGTCGATAACAACGCGCTTGCTCATGGGTTATTCCTCCAGCGGCTTGGCAAAAATACTGGCAACGGCGTGGGCGCCAATGCCAACGACTGTCGCGCCTAAAATCACCGCACCGACGGTGTCTGCGGTTGCATCCAATCCATGGAGCAGTTGACGGCCAAGGGGTTTTTCAAAGTCAGCCATATCGTCCCAGAAGTTAGGTTCAGAGCAGCCCATACAGCCGTGGCCCGCTAACACTGGCCAGCTGGTGTGGTGGTTGAAGCGTTCCGTTGGGCAGTTATTATAGGTGTAGGGACCTTTACAACCGACTTTATAGAGGCAGTAGCCTTCTTTCGCGCCGTGATCGCCAAATTCTTCAACGAACTCACCTGCATCAAAACGGCCACGACGTTCACAGTTATCATGTACCCGTGCGCCATAGGCCCATTTTGGACGGTTGAACATATCGAGTGCGGGCAATTTACCGAACATGATGAAATACATCAGGGTGCCGACGATGTTCTTTTCGCTCGGTGGGCAACCACCTAAGTTAATCACGGGTTTGCTGACCACTTCGTGCACGCCCTTAGCCCCCGTAGGGTTAGGGTACGCGGCTTGCACGCCACCAAATGCTGCACAAGTGCCAACAGAGATAATCGCAGCGGCGCCTTCAGCTGCATGTTTGACGATTTCTAGACCTGTGTGGCCTTTACAACCTACGGTTAAGAAACTGCCGTTATTGGCGGTTGGGATTGCTCCTTCAACGGCCAGTAAATAGCGCCCCTTGTAGGTTTCGAGTGCGTGCTCTAGGTTTTCCTCAGCTTGCCAACCGGCAGCAGCCATTAAGGTTTCGTGATATTCCAAAGAGATATGATCAAAGATCAGCGAATCTAAGTTGGGGGTATCGGCACGAACTAAGGATTCGGAGCAGCCAGTACATTCAGCCATATGTAACCAAATTAAGGGTACACGGTCGGCGAGTTCGGCCGCTTCAGCAACTAAGTTACTAAAGGGGAGTGGTAGGGCGAGCATCCCCGTCACCATGGCACTCCATTTCATAAAATCACGGCGTGAGATGCCGTGTTGCTGTAATTTTTCGAGTAATGTTTGCTGTTGACGGGGAGCGAATTGGCGCAGTGCATCTAAGCGCGCCTTTCCCTGTTCATAGAGGGCTGCATGTGTGTCCATGGGTCAACCTTTTGTTATGGGAATGTAAATTGTTAAGGGTTTACATAATTGACACTCGCAGTTTAGGCGCTAAGGGGGAGAAAATTATTGATGCATATCAAGAATTTCTAAGAGATGTGACGAAACTGATTTTGACATTTAATTAACATGACGTGGATCTGATTTCGGTTTTGCTAATGGGACAAAATGTCCCATTTTTAACATTTTTTCCGCTAGCGCTCGCTTTGCAATCAATTGATGTCATAAAGATTAATGCTAAATGCTGACTTTATTTATTCTTTTGGGGTTTAAGTAAACCTTAAGATTCAGTTAATAAATTCAAACTTAATTGTGATGTAAGGGTAACCTATGAAAAAACTCGTGTTGTTCCTCGGAATGTTTAGTGCAAGTGTGCTTGCAGCGCCTTCACTCGATCACTTTGTATTTGATACACAAAGTCAAACCGTATCCCTTAATGAATTTAAAGGCAAAGTCGTTTATGTCGATTTTTGGGCCTCTTGGTGTGGACCCTGCCGTAAGTCTTTTCCTTGGATGAATGCCATGCAGCAAAAGTATCGAGAGCAAGGGCTAGCGGTTGTAGCCATTAACCTTGATACCGACAAAGCCCTTGCCGATGAGTTTTTAAAGCAAGTGCCAGCCCACTTTACCGTGCGTTTTAATCCAGAAGGCGATGTGGCGCGAAGCTTCGATTTATTGGGGATGCCCAGCAGCTTTATTTTCAATCGCCAAGGCCAGTTAGTGAATCAACATGCTGGTTTTTTCCAAGACAATATTGCTGATTATGAACAAGAACTCGTGAATCTTTTGAAGGAGTGAGCTATGCGAAAAATCACATTAGTTGCTGTCTCGTTATTGATGCTAGGGGCGGGTGGTTGCTCAAGCTTAGGGGTTGAGCCGTGGGAAAAAGGCCAGTTTGCCCGAAGCGACATGGCGCTTGATAGCGAAAAGTTAGATCTGGCCTTGGACGATCATATTTACTTCAGTAAAGAAGGCAGCAGTGGTGGTCGAGCTTTTGCCGGTGGAGGTTGTGGTTGTAACTAACCCCAATTTAATAATCGCTAATACCTTAGGTTTTTCGTCTAAATAAGCTTCAGTGACATAAAGGTGTTGTCAGCCATGACAAATAATAACAAGTTAGACACAAATGCCCCGCAAATTGTGCAAATGAAACCGCAGACAAAACACATCGCCAGTGCGTTGGCGTTAGCCAGTTGCGGTTTGTTTGTATCTAATGGACACGCGACTGAATTAGCCAAAAATGTCGATGATTGGAAAGTCGATGCTGCGCTCATGTATTACGGTGAGCAGGATAGGGTGCAGGCGGTTGAGGCCATCGGTACGGCGCAAAAAGCCTTTGGTGATGATAGCGTACTTGATCTAAAACTGGTTGTTGATAGCTTAACGGGGGCTTCGGCCTCTGGCGCTGTCGCCCAAAGTAACAGTCAGACCTTTACCCGTCCTTCTGGTAATGGCCAATATACCGTAGCCGCGGGCGAGACGCCGCTCGATGATACTTTCCATGATACTCGAGTGCAGGCGAATGCGAACTGGTCGCAGGTACTGAATCCCGATTGGAAGGTCAATGGTGGTATTTATGGCTCTAAAGAATTCGACTATATGTCGATGGGAATGAATGCGGGGGTTGAGCGCGGCTTTAATAAGGACAACACGACACTGTTTTTAGGCACCGCGTATAGTTTTGATGTGGTTGACCCTGTGGGTGGCAGGCCTGTGCCCTTATCCACCATGGCGATCCGCGATAACTTTACCAGCGATGAAGCTTATCGCAGTGCGTTTGATGCCACTCGTCAAAACAGTAGTGATGATAAACAAACCATTGATTTGATGTTGGGCATTACTCAAATTCTCAATCAGCGCTGGTTATTGCAGGCCAATTACGGTTTATCCAGTGTGACAGGTTATTTAACCGATCCCTACAAAGTGTTAAGCGTCGTGGACACTAACGGCACGACGGAAAACATCGTCTATGAAAATCGCCCAGATTCACGCTTAAAACATAGCTTTTATATGATGACCAAAGGGGCGCTCGATTCGGGAGTGGTCGATTTTTCTTATCGCTATACGACCGATGATTGGGATTTAACCTCACACACCTTAGAAACCCATTATCGTTATTACTTCAGTGGCAGTTTTTATGGTCAGTTGCATCTTCGTTACTATCAACAAGCAGCAGTGAATTTCTATCAACCTTTCTTGATGGCGGAGTCGCCATTACCTGAGTTTGCCAGTGCCGATTATCGAATTGGTGACATGAGTGCCTATACCCTTGGCGTGAAGTTCGGCCATCGTTTAGCGGGCGGACACGAAATGTCCTACCGTTTGGAATACTATCAACAAGATCCTAAAAACAATGGCACCGAGATCCCTGGTCAGTTGCAAAACTATGATTTGTTCCCTACTCAAAAGGCGATCACTGCACAGTTTAGTTATTCTTTTTAAAGGTAAACTGTGTTAATTAGTACAAGTTAACGTTGCAAGTTAGCACGCTAGGAATTGGGCAACTGAGCTGCCCAATTCCTGTATCCTGTATCCTGTATCCTGTATCCTGTATCCTGTATCCTGTATGTAGGATTTGTATTTAAACCTGTCATTGGTGAAGCCACATTAAGCGCCAGCATAAGGAACGCGATATGTCATCATTTTCTCCAAGCACGCCATATCGACTCCTGCGCCGTGATTGGGGATTTTTGGGTGAATTTAGGGCTATGGCCAGCCCATGCGAGTTATTGATTGCCAGCCATGATGAGAGCACTGCTTACGATATGCTCGATATGGCGGCTCGTGAGGCCTATCGCATCGAGCAAAAATATAGCCGATTTATTGAGGGTAATTACCTATGGCAGTTGAACCATGCCCAAGGCAAATCTGTGGCTATTGATGAAGAAACTTGGCAGCTTTTATCCTTTGCAAAACAATGTTTTGTGTTAAGTAACGGGTTATTTGATATTTCGGCTTGCCCGTTGATGCAAGTGTGGCGTTTTACTCAGGACGCCATTCTGCCCGCAAAGGTTGATATCGACGCGGCGAGAGCTTTAGTGGGATTTGAGCGCCTTGAATTTAATTCTCGCGAGCTAAAAATCCCCGCTGGTATGCAACTCGATTTCGGTGGTATCGCAAAAGAATATGCGGTCGACAGTGTGGCCTATGAACTGGCTGAGTCCTATCCCAAGATTTCGGTCTTAGTGAATTTTGGCGGTGATATCGCCTGTCCTGTCGCACATTCTGTGCCATGGCAGGTGGGTATTGAAGATCCGAATCGTCTTGATCATGCCGCCAAAGTGCTTGCCATCACACAAGGTGCTTTAGCAACAAGTGGCGACACAAGACGCTTTATTGAGGTCGATGGTAGGCGTTATGGGCACATTGTCGACCCGCGAACCGGATATCCCGTGAGCCGCGCGCCACGGTCGGTGACCGTTCTTGGGCCAAACTGTGTAACCGCTGGAATGCTCGCCACCATGGCGATGTTGCAGGGTGAGCAGGCTGAAGCCTTTTTAACCGAGCAATCGGTTCAGTTTAGCATTTTTCGATAGGGCATCATCATGCGCATCATGTTAGTGGAAGATAATGAGTTACTGGCGCAAGGAATTTGCCTAAGCCTTGCTAAAATGGGCATGCAGGTGGATCACTTAAGTAGTTATCATCAGGCGTTGGTGGGGATAAAAAATGAAACTTTTAGCGCCATTGTGCTCGATTTAGGTCTTCCCGACGGAAATGGTAAAGACCTCCTCAAAGCATGGCGCTCGCAGGGTGTGTCTATTCCCACCATAGTGCTGACCGCGAATACCGATTTTGATACCAAATTGGAGTGCCTCGATGTTGGCGCCGATGATTATTTAGGCAAACCCTTCGATGTGCGTGAATTAGCCGCGCGTATTAGAGCAATCGTGCGCCGTCAATTCGGTCTTGACCATAACAGCTTAAATATTGGCGCATTAAGTATCGATCTCAACACTCGAGAAGTGACTTTTCGTGATCAAAATGTGTCCCTCTCGCGACGGGAGTTTCAGCTATTACTGGAACTTGCTCAGTCCGCAGGCCGAGTGTTAACCCGTAATCAGTTAGAGCAACTCACCTATGGCTGGGATGAGGTGGGTAGTAATTCAATCGAAGTCCATATTCATCATTTACGTAAGAAATTAGCCAATGAGTTGATTAAGACGGTTCGCGGGATTGGTTATACTCTCACGGAAGTGAATTAGCCGTCATTATGGCAATTTGAGTAAGGATTTAAGTGACAAACCCGACGTTTATCGGTATTTAGTAACAGCCTTTTAGGGCATGTTTACACTCACCATTAACAACGGGGATAACAGGGTGAATCGACTCAAGGTGCTGGATGTGTATTCTTTACGTTTGTTATTAACCTTGCTAATGCTCTCTGGTATTTCATTATCTGTAGGGATTTCAAGCTGGTTAAGCACCCGAGATGCTAAGCACCAAATTGAAGAATTGTTTGATGCTCAAATGCTGCAAACAGCCAAAATGCTAGAGTTGTTTTACCATGATGAAGCGGATTTTAAGCATCCCCAATCACAGCCTCAAGTTCTCCATGTCCCTGATAGCCAAGTCAGTAGTTTTGCTGAAAAGTCTGACGCACTTAAGCTTGCCTATGAACATAAATTGGCGTTTCAGATCTGGAGTGAGGCTGGGCAAGCGCTGGTATTTTCTGACAATATTGGGCGTGAGCCTCTCACCAAATTTGAACAGGGCTACAGTAAAAGAGTCTTTGAAGGTGAGTTGTGGCATGTGTTTAGCTTTTTGTCTGCCAAGTATAAAGTGTGGATTATCACGGCCCAGCAAGATGAAGTTCGTCAAGAGTTGGTGTCACAAATCATGCATAATGCGGTAATCGTGCCACTAATAGTGGTACCGTTAACCCTGCTTATCGTCAGCTTACTGTTTTATATTTTGTTTCGTCCGCTAAAAACCTTTGAACGCGAATTAATGGCGCGCTCGCCTAACGATCTCACTCCGTTAGCCATGTCGTTACCTAAGGAGTTAGTGCCAGTAAGGTTGGCGCTCAATCAGTATATCAGCAGTATTGCACGTTTTATTGCCAGAGAGCGCCGCTTCAGCGCCGATGCCGCCCATGAGCTAAAAACGCCTTTATCTGTGATTAAGTTACATCAACAGGGTTTAGAGGGATTAGTCGGAGACGATCCTGCGCAGCATATCCACCTCGCGGCGATTGATGCAGGTGTTAAGCATATGAGTCATACCGTTGAGCAATTACTCCTGCTTGCCCGTGTCGATTCTATTGCTGAATTGAATGTGCAATCCTATGCCTTGTTACCTATGGTTGAGGATGCGCTCAATCAACTCATGCCTCTGATCACTGAATATGAATGGAATATCGATGTGGATGCGGGATTAATCCTTAAATGTGACCGATTTTATTGGTTGGTGGTGTTGAAAAATATTATTGAAAATGCCTGTAAATATAGCCCAATAGAAACCGAGATCAGCATCAGTGCAGTCCAAGTAGCTGCAGGGGTTGAGATAAAAATTGCTGACCGTGGTCAAGGGATGACAAGCGAACAAATCGCCAATGCAACCGAACGTTTTTATCGAGTGAATGAAAATGAAGGGATAGGTGCGGGATTAGGACTCTCTATTTGTCATCATATTATTGGTTTACACCAGGGCCAATTGACAATTGCCTCCCGTGAGCAAGCAGGCTTAGCCGTCACGTTGTTTTTGCCACAATAGCGTCGCATAAGCAGGTAAGTTAAGTGTTTTATGCAATCAATTTTTTGCATTATCAGGCTCGCATATTGGCGGCTGTCACCTAAGATTATTGGCGATAGCCAGGCTGCAGAACTCACTCAACTTGTGTTCAATCTGCGAACTTGGCAGCACTTTATTAGCGTTTGTTACTTTTAAAGATCAATATGGTATGTTAAATCAAATTTGATATTCGTAATTGATATAAGTATATTGCTAAATAGTATCGAGCAAAGGGAGTTAACTGCATCTTTATTTATGAGTTTTTAACTCCTTCTGATATCTTTCGCGATATGTAACAGCATGTGTTTTTTTTCGTTCAGACAGCGGTAAAAAAATTTCACTGTACATATAAAAAACATTGATTTCTTAGATTATTTTTAGGTTACCTATTCTATGGTTAGCTTGTTGCGTTGCCAATCGTTTAAACCTTCTTCAATCATTTGCTCACTTGCTCTTAGCGCGGCATTTGCGCTGTCGGGCACTGCGTTTGCTGATGAGTCAAAGCCTGCTGAGAACAAACCTGCTACTCCTGTGGTCAGTCCGCCAAAGGCAACGGCTCCGTCTGCAAATAAAACTCAAGTGAGATTCACCAAAACAGGCACCTTTGATGGTGACTCAGTGGTGAAATTGGCGCGTAAACTGGCTTCTAAACCCTACGTGGTTTTAAAGGACCCTATGCCAGCGGGTCTTGCTAAGCTAACCTATGATGAATACCGCGATATCCGTTTTAACCCTGTTTCGTCCATTTGGCGCGATCAAGGTTTGCCATTTCAAATGCAAATGTTTCACCGTGGGTTTTACTTCCAAGATTTAATTGAAATTGCCATTGTGGAAGCAAACCAAGCGACCCACTTAGCTTATGAACCTAAGTATTTCACCGCAGGTGAGGTTATCACCCAAGCATTGCCAAATGATGACATTGGCTATTCAGGATTTCGTATTCATAACCAGTTAAATACCAATGGCGTTTTTGACGAGTTGATGGTGTTCCAAGGGGCGAGTTATTTCCGCGCTTTAGGTAAAGGTAACGCCTATGGTTTGTCTGCCCGTGGTTTGGCATTAAAAACCGCTGATCCTGAAGGTGAAGAATTTCCGATTTTCCGTGCTTTTTGGGTAGAACGTCCATCCTACGACAGTAACCTGATTGTGGTGCATGCATTGCTCGATAGCCCAAGTGTAGCGGGTGCATATCGTTTCTCTGTACGCCCTGGTGATAACACTCAAATCGACGTTGAAGCGACGCTATTTCCCCGTGTAGAACTGAGTAAAGTTGGTTTGGCGCCAAGTACGAGTATGTTCCTGCATTCACTTAATGGCCGCCACGATACCGATGATTTTAGGCCTGAAGTCCATGATTCTGATGGTTTATTAATGTTCAATGGCCGTGGTGAACACCTATGGCGTCCGCTGGCAAACCCACGTCAATTGCAGGTGAGTGCGTTTTCTGACAACTCTCCGCAGGGTTTTGGTCTTATCCAGCGTGAACGCAACTATGCCTCTTACCAAGATCTTGAAGCGCAGTATGAGCGTCGTCCAAGTTTATGGATTGAACCTGTGGGCAATTGGGGACAAGGTGCTGTTGTTCTGACAGAAATTCCAACAGAATCAGAAATTCATGATAATATTGTGAGCTTCTGGAAGCCGCGTCAGCCTATTCCTGCCGGTAGCGAATACCACTTTGCTTACCGCATGAGCTGGGGCGACGAACCAGTAGCGAAAACCAATTCTGTCGTGGTGAGTCGCACCGCAAGTGGTCGTGCAGACATTGCGAAAGCGACCCCAAGACGTTTGTTTGTTGTTGATTATCATCTGAATGGCACTATGCCAGATGAATTACCTCTGGCGAAGGTTGAATCTTCCGGTGGGGTGATTTCAAATGTGGTGATCGCACGTAATGCGGCAAACAATGGTTATCGCCTCGCGTTTGAGTTAGAGCCGGAAGATAAAGACCTTATCGAATTACGTGCTGAACTCAAGTTCTCTACACCGCGTCAGGTTGAAACCTGGCTCTATCGCTGGACGCTTTAAGGTCCATGACGGAGCAACATAATATGACTGTATCCGAGAGTTCGGTACTTGATACTGAAGTGCTCGTGGGTGGTAGTGCCATGCCTAATGAAAGGCCTGGCCCTATGGAGCCCCAAAGTTTAAGCCAAATGCCAGAAGGATTCCCAAGGCGCAGCACTGTGGCAAACGGTGTTCGTTCACGGGCCTCCCGGCGGTTTTTTGTGGTCGGTGGCGCTTTGTTGCTATCATCCTTTGCTATCTATGAGATGGGCGCTGTATTCAGTATTGGTGGTATTACCCCACTCGAATATCTGATGTTGGCGTTGTTTGCGATTAACTTCTGCTGGATTGCACTCGCGTTTTGTAGTGGGATAGCTGGTTTTTTACTTCTGCTGAAAAAGCCTAAGCCAAACGAGCTTGCGCAAACGGAGTTGCATACTCGCACCGCAATTTTAATGCCGACCTATAATGAATCCCCCGACAGGGTGTTTTCGGCGGTTTCAGTTATGGCTGAGGCATTATCGCAAACGGGCCATGGACATGCGTTTGATTGGTTTATCTTAAGCGATACTACAGATCCCGAAATCGCTCTGTTAGAAGAGCAGGCATTTTTGGTTCTTCGCCAAGAAACCCATAAACATTCGCGTGTTTATTATCGTCGCCGTCGTAAAAACGTCGCACGAAAAGCAGGGAACGTGGCTGACTTTTGCCGACGTTGGGGCTCGCGTTATGATCACCTATTAGTACTCGATGCCGACAGTTTGATGGAGTCATCAACCATCACTGGCTTAGCGCAGCGGATGCAAGCCGATCCTGATGCTGGACTGATTCAAACTATTCCATCACTCATCAATGGCACTACCTTAATGGCACGTTTGCAGCAGTTTGCAGCGCGTATTTATGGGCCAGTGATTGGGACTGGACTGGGTTGGTGGGTACAAAAAGAAGGTAACTTCTGGGGGCATAATGCCATTATCCGCACCGAAGCCTTTATGGGCGCGGCAGGATTGCCCAACCTTAAGGGGAAACCACCTTTTGGTGGGCACATTCTAAGCCATGACTTTGTCGAAGCAGCCCTTATCCGCCGTGCGGGTTGGAGTGTGGTCATTGCATACGACTTACCCGGCTCTTATGAGGAATGCCCTCCATCGATTGTCGACTTAGCTGTTCGCGATCGCCGTTGGTGTCAGGGTAACTTACAGCATTCACGCATTCTGCCCACCAAAGGGTTGCATTGGGTGAGCCGTTTGCACTTAATGACCGGGATTATGGCGTATTTGTCTTCGCCATTTTGGTTGTTATTGATTTTAACGGGTTTAATGCTCGCCCTGCAGGCACACTTTATCCGCCCTGAGTACTTTACTGATCAATTCTCGTTATTCCCGACTTGGCCAATCATGGACTCCGATAGGGCATTAAGATTGTTCTATATCACCATGGTGGTGCTGTTTGGTCCGAAGATCTTTGGGGTGTTATTGCTATTAAAAGATGGCAAATTTGCCCGCAGTGTGGGGGGACGCATTAAAGCCATGTTCAGTGTGCTGTTTGAGGTGATCCTTTCTGCGCTGATTGCGCCAATCATGATGTTTATCCACTGTGGTGCGGTGATGTCTATCCTGATGGGGCGTGACAGTGGTTGGTCACCGCAGCGCCGTGATGATGGCAGTATGCCTTGGTTAACCCTGATTTATCGGCATCGCTGGCATATGCTTGCTGGCGTGATGTTAGGTTATGCGGCGATTTTGGATTCATTAACCTTACTTGCGTGGATGAGTCCTGCGTTGATTGGTTTGTGGTTAGCAGTGCCCATTTCGGCTTGGACAGGTTCAATTAAGATTGGTGAATTTTTCAAGCGTATCGGGATCCTCGCCACACCAGAAGAACGCAATCCTGCGCCTATTTGTATTCGGGCACAAGAAGCGCGTGCAGCTTACCAGTCGCATATTGAGCAGCCTTGGACATTAGCGCAATTGCTGAAGGACCCTGCGTTGATGGAGCTGCATTTAGCGATGGTTGATAAACAGCCACTACGGGCTGCAGGTACACCGATTGAACCAGTTGAAGCCATTGTGCATGTTAAAGTGCACGAGGCACAGTGTCAGCAAAGCGCTTTGGCTCTCTTTAATCGTCAAGAAATGGCGCTGGTGTTAGCTAATCCACTTATGTTGCGGAGTTTGCAAAAACTACCTGAGCAGTTTGTGCCAGAAGATCTTGTCTCCTTCTGCTAATCGCTTTCTAAATATGCTAAATAGTTAAAATGCCATTGATAATCATCAGTGGCATTTTTTTTGGCAGATAATCGTCTGCAATTCGTTAGTCGCTTCAGCTATAGTAATCCTAATACAGACGTAAGTTGCTGTTGTAACAGGGGGACGTTTATGGTGCCTGTAACTCGATTAACACTATCCTACACCTTAGGACCTTGCCGGAAAATGTCGCAAAGACTGTGGTGGTTAACAGCATTACTGATGGCATTTACATTGGTTTCTATCGAACTGCAAGCGGTGGAGCCAACTGAGCGACCTAATCTTTCTTCTGAACCAGACATTTCGATTGAAGAACTCCTCGCTCACACATTGTTGCTTGATCTTGCCGACGTTAGCCCCGTATTTAGCACTAATTATCTAAAACTCAGGCAATGGCAACAGAGGCGCTTAAATCCCGATGAGCAAGCCGAACTTATAAAAATGCGCCAACAACTTGTGCGCTATTGGCATTACCTCGATCAACAAGCGGAATGTGTTGAACCTTGTATTAGTAAGATATTTACTCAGCAATCTAGCTATTACCATGCCGTGAGCTTGACGCTGTATCAACTGATGCAGTTAGAAGATTTGACTTCATGGGAGTTGTTAACACTAGAGGAGAAACTCAGTCCAGGGCAGCAAAGCCCATTGATCTCGCCCATCGCTCGGCGGCTATTGATATTGGGATTTCTGCCAAATGAACTCCGCATGGAACCATCGGTAGGGGTAGAGGCGAATAATGGGATGCTTTATGGCGATGAGCTAGTCACTGCCATTAAGCTATTCCAGCAGCAACACGGCTTACTTGCCGATGGTGTGATAGGTAAGCAAACCCTTTTCTGGCTTAACCAATCCCCGCGAGCCAGAGCTAAGTTGCTGGCGAGAAATGTGCTTAGACAGTCGATTTTTACAGCTCAGTTACCCGCACGTTATCTACTCGTCAATATTCCAGCATTTGAGCTCAAACTAATTGAAGATGGGCAGGTGGCTTTACGCTCTAAGGTTATTGTCGGTAAAGCATCGCGTCCAACGCCCTTGTTAGCAAGCCAAATTTCCAGTGTTGTAATGAACCCTGAGTGGAGAGTGCCACGCACGATTATCAAACGTGATATTTTGCCGCATATTCGCCAAGATGGACATTATCTCACGGAACGTGAATTTGATGTTTATGCTTATGACGGTCAACAAGCCGAGCACTCTGCAGATGAATGGCAAGCACTAGCCTCATCACATTTTCCTTATCAGTTGGTGCAACGGCCTGGTCCCAAAAATGCTTTAGGCCGCTATAAATTTCATTTCGACAATAGTTTTAGTGTGTATTTGCACGGAACTTCTGAGCCAAGTCTCTTTAAAAGAACTAACAGAGCGTTATCATCGGGCTGTATTCGGGTAGAGAAGGTTGAGGAATTAGCCCTTTGGTTTAAGACCCATTTAGTCAAAGATCAACGCCTTTGGGATAAATTGCATACTGATACCACTCAATCGCAATGGTTTGCTTTGTCCGATAAATTGCCTGTATTTGTGGTTTATTGGACTGTGTGGCTCGATGATGCGGGGCAAGTGCAATATCGCAATGATATTTATCAGCAAGAGAGTGAGCTGAGTCATGCGGTTTCTGCAACGATTTTTAACACTCTCTAATTGATTGAACTATTACAGTATTTTGCAATCCAATATTTTGCTTGTCGATGAAGACTTGATCTGGATAGCAATTCAATATAGTTTGCGTTCTTAGTGTCCAAAAAAGAACAAATGGTGATGATGTGACCTTACTTTGTCCTGCCCGTAGGCAGTTGTTATTGGGCCTCGGTGGTGTGGCATTGTGTTCCTTAATTCCTTCTAAAGCGATAGCTAGCCGTTCTACCAAAGGTGTGCGTGAACTCAGCCTTTTCAATCGCCATACAGGTGAATATAACAACGGTAGCTATTGGGTTGACGGCCATTACCAGAGTGAAGTGTTGGCCGATTTTAGCCATTTGCTGCGGGATCACCGCCAAAATGTTGCTGCCCCCATGGATAAACGTTTATTCGATTTGCTCTACACCCTTAAGTCAACGTTAAATACCGATAAAGAGATCCATGTGATTTCTGGTTATCGTTCCCCAAAAACCAATGCGATGTTGGCAGGCAAGAGCGGTGGGGTTGCCAAAAAAAGTTATCATATGCAAGGCATGGCAATGGATATCGCTATTCCTGGGGTGAATCTAAAGACTATCAGAGATGCGGCTTTATCACTGAAATTGGGTGGGGTAGGCTACTATCCTAAGTCTGGCTTTGTGCACGTTGACTGCGGTCCAGTGCGGCACTGGTAGTTTGTTCGGTATGTAATGTGAGCTGCTGATAAAATTGCAGCTCTAGTGTTTGAATATCCTGTAAATAATGTTTTAGCAGTGGCAAAAAAACTTGCCCGAGCTTATTCATCTCACGGTGTTGTTGCCAATCGCTAATCTGCTGATTTAAACCTTGTGAAAACTTAAATTGTCTTAGTCTTTGAGTCTCAACTGCCGATGACTCAAAAATCTGCATTAACATGAGTAAACTGCGGTTTTTTTGTTGGGTACAAGCAAGCAGTTCCAACAATTTTAACTCTATCGTAGTTTGTTGGTAGGGGACGGTTTCAATAAGAGAGACCAGTTCACGGGCTAATTGGCAGGAGAGTCGATTTTCTTGTTGCAATAAATACAGCTCGTGACGCATGTTTTACAAGACTGAAGTGACAAAATTTGCCCGAGCTTAACAGGCATTGAACGGTTTAAGTGTGATCAAGATCACGTGTTTTTTGATTCAGATCAAAGGCGTTTCGGCTATGTAACAGTGCGAAAACAAGTTCTCCAATTTAATAAATACTCTTGTTTATTGATAACGATAACCCGCTTGTTCCTTATCTATTCAGGGTCGTGTCGTTCTTGTGCCTACTGGGTAACTGTGTTAGTATGCGCGCGCTTTATATGAGTCACCATTGGTCGAAAATGGTGACATTTTTTACTCTAAATTTAAGTGAGAAACACATGTCTTACACTATCACAGCACAAACCCGCACTGAAATAGGGAAAGGTTCGAGCCGCCGCCTACGTCATGCAGGTAAAGTTCCTGCAGTTATTTACGGCGCAGGCAAAGAGCCAGTTTCTATTGTTTTTGATCACAAAGACATCATCAACGCTCAAGCAAACGACGATTTCTACACTTCAGTAGTAACTATCGTTTTAGATGGCAAAGAAGTAGGCGTTCGTGCACAAGCTATGCAACGTCACGCGTTCAAGCCAATCATCGAACACGTTGACTTCGTTTACGCTTAATTGTCGTAATTGAAGAAAAAAGCGCCTATATGGCGCTTTTTTTGTGGCTGTTTTTTTCACTAAATAGGGATAGCGACCCGTCCTAAATAGCATTGACACTTTTCAATCTATATTTGGAGAGTCTCGGGTGTATTGATATTTTATTGTTGTTTTTACAGCCAAATTCAACCTCAAGAGCCTACAGCAAACTTTTATATTGGCTTTACTGCATAAGAATCGTTAGTCGTTTAACGACACTTTACTCTTCGTTACTCGAACTGCCAAAGCAAACCAAATCTAAACGCGAAACCTCAACACCCGCATGACTTCAACAAGGGTGACTTCTACAAGTAAACGATGACCTATTCTCCAATAGCCTGCCTGCACAGAATTGCTGTTTATAGCGAGTTAAACAGCATTACTTGATATTAAAGTTGTAATAAATATCGAGGGATTGGCCTAAGGTTCCGGACACCGTTTCAAGATAGAGTTGGGATAATAGGTAATACCGGACTGTCATCTCATAGCCTGGGTTGAACACACCCACACCGTATTTGACCATCAGCTTATCACCGATAAAACCACTGATCGCCACGCGGCCTTCATCGTTAGTGTCGAGTTGTACGTTAGAGAAACCGAACTCTTCAATAATCCCCGTTGCCGTGTTGCCGATGTTATTGATAGCGCCGCCTCCACCAACTTGGGAACTGAGTCCGAGTGCTGCTCCCATCATTAATGAATTGTTCTGCTCGTTGTTACTGCTATTAAAACCGCTACCTTTAATAATGTAGGACAAGATCTCCGCTTGTTCCTTGGCCGGATTAGAGAAGAGGGTTACCACTGGGCGAGCGGGGGTCCCCGTCACTCGCACACCGGCGATAAGATCTTCACTTTTAATTTCCCTAATCGCTTCAATATTTAAGTTAGGAACCGAAATAGGCCCAACAAATTGTACTTCACCCGCGCGGATCTTCAGGGTTTGCCCCATAAACTTATAACTGCCTTGTTTGACCTTGATATCGCCAAACAGTAATGGTGGACGAAATGCCTGTTGCTGGAGTTTTAAGGTGCCTTGAAGCTTACCTTTGAGGCCCATTCCATCCACTTTTAAGTCGTTTCCTACGTTGATGTTAAGATCTGCCACAATCGCATAGGGGCTGGCTTTGGGTTGTGTCGCGGCAATCGAGTCATCGAACACCACATCTTCTGACAGTGCAACACCTCCCTCGGCCAGTTGTACAATTTTGATACTGCCTGAGGGCACATCGACCACGCCTTTGACCTCGAGTTGTCGGCTGCTAAAGGCAATGGTTAGATCCGGAGATATATCAAGCAGTGCGAGTGGCGGTTGGATCACGGCCAGTTTATCGCCTTTGACGGCGAGTTCTCCGCTAAATTGCCCTTGGGGCCAACGCATTTCTCCGATGATTCGACCTAAACCGTTGCCCATCATCCAGCGGCCTTTAAGTGAGGCTTGTTGGCCACCAAGATCCATCGACATATCAATTTTATTGATAAGAGTCGGGTTTGCTGTTAGCGCGAGTGCGCCTTGAGTGAGCGAAACATTTCCTGAGACCTCTGGCGCATCAAGGGTGCCGGCAAAGTTTAATTTGCTGGTCAGCAAACCTTCGAGGGTGTTGAGTTGTGGGAAAAATTCGCCCAGTGGTTGCAGGTTTATTTGTTTGATATTGGCATAACCCGACAGGGTACGGTCGGGCGTCACATTCACGGTGATTTCACTTTGCCAGCTTGCCACATCCTCAGAGTCAAAGCTGATTGACGACAGTAGGCGTTTGCCATCTAAGTTAGCCTTTAAAGCAAGTTGCTGATATTTGATAGTGACTTCACGATTTTTAGCGCGTTTGAGTTTAATACTACCTGGCGCAAAATTAAAATCGACATTCGCGGTGGGTTTACGTCCTGCGGCCCAGGCAAAGTTCGCTAGCAGTGAGGAACTGCCATCCCAGCTCATATTGCTTGGCAATACAGGGACTAAGAGCTTACCAAGATTGCCCGTGTAACTGAGTTGCGCATCGCCTTTTTTGCCGAGGGATACTTGATTATCTAAGCAAATCTTACTGTTAGGATTAACTAGACAGAAGGGGCTAATATTGCCCTTGGTGTTATTTTTATCCCAAGCGATAAGGATATCTTTATCTATCTCCCAGCGGCCGACAGGTGTGGCTAAGTTAATCTTGTTCACTTGTGCCAGTAGTTGGGATTTTTTCATATCGTATTGGCTGGTCACGCCAAGCTCGAGCCCTAAATCCCCAGTGGCACTTAAGGTAAGTTTTTGGTTTTGGATATCGCCCTTACTGCCAAAGGTGACGGTATCTAAACTCTTTGAGCCAAGTTGTAATGCTTTTGATTTAAGAGATATGGCAAACTCATGCAGATCCAAAGGCTTATAGTAGGCTTTTAGGGTTGATTCCCTGAGTTTAATATTGTGATGTGCCAGATCGACCAGTTGGGCGGTTAACTCAAGCTGGGGATGTTTTTCATCTCCAGTCACATTGATATCGGCCTGCAGTTGACCACTGGCTTGGGGCAACCATAGACCGAAATCGGGCACGAGCAGTTTGCCCGCTAGGTTCCAATTTTTATTGGTTTCACCCGCTAAGGTTAAGGTAGAGCCTAGAACTTGGGCATTAACCCCTTTTGCACTAACATAGAGTTTATCGTTTATGCTGACATCGGCAGTAATATCAAATGGATATCCCTGCATCGTGCCAGATAATTGCGTCTCTGTCAGGCTGACTTGCCACGCGTTATCCTGCAGGCGGCCCGAGGTTTGTAATTGGCCAGAGATCAAGCTATTGGGCAGACTGGTGGCAGGCGCTGCAGCATTATTTTGCGGTGTTTTTGTGTCTTTACTCGGGGCAGGCTCTTTGGTCTGCGCGGTTTCTGGTAAGGTGATTTCCTGTAATTTCAGCTTATCGAGTAATACCTTGGCTTTCCAAGTCATTGCGTTGGCGTAATCTAGCTCACCTTCGACATCTACCGCACCTAATTCTCCTTTAGCGCTAAATTGCTTTATCGAAAGCTTGGTATCTTGGTGGTGTAGCTCACTGCGGATGGCTAAGATTTTATGGAAAGGCGAAATGACATTAGCATCAATCGTTGCGGCTTGTTTATTGAGTGAGCCTTGGCTATTGAGGGTTAAATCACTGACGATATATTCTGGGTTGTTAAGTGGCCATTGTAAACGGGCTTTCTCTAATGTTGCCTTATAGGTAAGGGCTGGATCCTTGAGGGTGATTTGTCCCTCGAGGCTAAAATCGGCATCCCCTTGTGCTAAAGCGTGGAGGCTGAGCTGTCCTACGCTGTCCGTTAGTTTAAGTTTGAGTTGTTGATGGATGAGCTCTGGTAACTCAGCGACTTGTGTCAAGTTAGCCTCGATATCGAGTGCAAGGGGATAATCCTGCTCGAGGGCAAGTTTGCCCATCACCGAAAGCTCACCGTAGCTGTGGGTGAGTATCAGTTTATCTAAGGTCAGTTGATACTGCTCAAATTGCCCTTGTAATTCAATATGGCTAAACACATCTTCGCGTGCGCCAATTTGTAAATTGCTGTTATCTAAAGTAAGACTTTTAACATTGACCGGAAAGGGCATAAACACTTGAGGTAAATGCGCTAGGGCCCATTCATCAGCGAGCTTATCAGTTGGCGCTGATGTGTTGCTTTGAGAGGGTGTTGAAGGTGCTGGTTTTGCTGAGGCGAGGGACTTATCTTCTGCCGGTTTGTCAGTCGCGTTTGTTGTATTTTCTTTTACCGCTTCTGTAGCAGGCTTAACCGTTTCAGATTCCGTTGTTGCTGTCTTCTGAGTGACCTGTGTTGGGCCGGTTATTGCGGTAGTGGTTTCATCACCCGTTGGGATTAATATCGCTAAGCCTTCACTAGAAAGTTGTTCAACCGTAAGTCCTTTCGCAAACCAGGTGGCTGAGGTTGTAATATGATTGGCTGAAAAGCGCATGTTATCGACGCGGACATTGATGTGATTCAAATCCGCCACATCGAGTGTGATTCCAAAAGGTAATACTAGCTCGGTTGGTTCATCCGTATCATCGGAGACAACTTCAGTGTCATTTGTGTTATTGTCTGTGCTTAGGGCATCAGTCTCTATGCTGACATCCACTTTACTGGCATTTAAGGCATTAACACATAACTGTTTTTGCAATAAACAAGTGGGCTGCCAAGCTAAGTGCAGATCCTCTAACTCTACTTGGATCCCCGCCATTGACCAACTGACGTGGGCTAAGGTGAGATCTTTATTTAAAGTGCCTGAGGTGTAGGTTAATGCGAGATCAGGCACAAATTTATCTGCTAACTCAACACTTATTCGCGAGCCAATCTCAGTCCCTAGCAGTAATGCCATCAAGACCAAGAGGCTTAAGGGAACGTAAACAATAATCCGTGTGCAGAGTTTAAATATTTGCCATAGACGTTGGGTAAAGGTTTTTGGCGGTGCAGCAGCTTGGCAAGGTTCGGCGCAAGGGGTGTCTGAAGTCCTTGATTGCAGTTGCTCTGGATGGGGTTGTTCAAGACTATTTTGCTCAAGAATAGGGGGCTGACTCATAGTTCTGTCCCCATGGTTAAGTGAATGCGCCATGAACGGTCAATAGTGTCAGTCTCTTTCAAACCTACCCCTAAATCTAACTTAATTGGGCCAATGGGTGATATCCAATGGATACCACCGCCCACTGAGACGACTGGTTCAAACTGATTGTTATCAAAGGCGTTACCCGCATCGACAAAGGTGGCAACCCGCCAGGTAGGTGTAACGTAATATTGATATTCTACACTCCCGACCATTAAGTAACGGCCACCAATCACTTCTCGATTGACGTTGCCATCGGCATCGATATAGTCCAGATAAGGGCCTAACTCTTGATAGCCATAACCACGAATCGTTTGATCGCCGCCCGCAAAGTAACGCAGCGATGGCGGGATTAAGGCCAGCTCATCTTCATTGGCAAGGTTTGCGGCTAAATCCATTCGCGCCACGATTCGGTGATTATCAAAAAAAGTATCGATCCACTTAAATTTAGCTTGCAAGCGGGCAAGGCGTGTTTCGGATCCTAGGTAAGGATCAGCATAATCAAGGCTGTATGTTTGCCTATAACCGGATTTGGGATCGAGGGAGTTATCTCCACGGGTCGTTTTAGAAAAATTGATCCCCGCCAGATAAAAACTAGGGTTGTAATCTACATCTGACTGGGTGTATTCCTCACGAATAGCATCGAGGGAATAGCTCATGAGCCATTGATTATCCAGCCGTTGTTGCCTTAATAGCCCGAGTAAATACTTGGTCGATTCCAGTTGTCCTGTATTACGAAAATCGCGATTTTCAGGCTCGTAAATCTGTGTGACCCCGTATTTATCCCGCTGCAAGCCTAAACGGATCTTAAGTTGATCGTCTAATGGATGGGTGAGTGGGATGGTATAAGTCGTCAAAAACTTGGGCCTATCGGGTGACCACTCCAAACTGGTCTCTTGGGAATGGCCATATTTATTGATCTGTGGCGTTCGCCAAGTGACACGCACGCGAGGATCGAAGGTTTTATCTGAGCTTTGGCCGATATCGCCACCCAAACCTAATTCAATGGAATGGCTGGCTTTATTGGTAAGCTCCACCTTGACAGGGAGTTGATTATCCTTCGCCAGATCGAGCTGCGGTATCACTTTAATATTAGAAAAATAGCCAGTATCTAATAACTGACGATTGAGGGCGCTGACCCTGCGGGTCGAATAGGAGGCATCTTCCTTAAAGGGGATAAGTTTTGTGAGGATATCCGGCTCTAAGGTATGGCCTTCAAAACTCACTTGGCCAAAATGATAACGCGCACCCGAGTTAAAGTGCAGACTGATTTGAGCAGTGTTTAAATCGCGGTTGATTTTGATCTGTGATTCAGTGAATTCACCATCGAAGTAACCTCGAGCAAGGGCAAGGGTAACGAGCTGGGATTTTACATCCGAATACATACCGTGGTTGAGTGTATCGCCGGGCTTAATATTGACATCAGCAAGCCATTTATCGAAGGCGCGATCATCCAGCATTTCGCCTGAAAAATTTATATCAACCCATTGGATTTTAACGGGCTCGCCCGCCTTAACCGTAAGCGTTAACTCCCACGGACCTTTGTCTTTCTCGACTAAATGGTCTTCCACCTCGCCATGGTAATAGCCCATGGATTGGAGGGCGGTAGTGACATTGTCTTCCACATTAAATAAGAAGGCTCGGCGCTGCACTTCTGAGTCAGGCATCGCACCTAAGTGAGCGAGAATATTACGCTTTAGGGCTTCGTCGACCCCGTTGACTGAAAGCGTTAAAACGTTATCGGCAGCCAAAGACACTGACGTCAGCAAACTCAGGCCAAGTAGCAAATGAAGACGAAAAGATAATGACGTAATTTGCAAAAATCGCTGCACTTTATAATCCCTGTGATGTGGCTTTATTGTCGCCAGAATAGGCGTAACAGGCAAGGAGATGATTGAAATTAGTCATTGAAATGGTTACAAAGGACGTCACAGTTTAAGGGAATGTAAATAATGAAAATAAAATTAGCCACCTTTAGTTTAATTCTCTCGAGTGCACTTTTTATGTCACAAAATACCCACGCTAATGAAAAACCTTTTGCGATTGCGATCCACGGTGGGGCGGGCACGATTTCTAAAGCGAATCTCACGCCTGAGCTGCGCCAAGCCTATAAAGACAAACTAAAAGAAGCCGTTGATAAAGGCTCAAAGGTACTCGAACAGGGAGGCGATAGTTTAGTTGCTGTGCAAACTGCCATTAATGTATTGGAAAATAGCCCATTGTTTAATGCAGGCGTGGGGTCGGTTTATACCTATGATGGCGGCCATGAACTGGATGCTTCAATCATGGATGGTAAAACCATGAACGCGGGTGCTGTTGCGGGTGTGCGCCATATCGCTAACCCTATCGATTTAGCCTTAGCCGTGATGAATAAGTCCGAGCATGTGATGTTATCGGGCGCGGGCGCAGAAGAGTTTGCGCTGACCCAAGGGTTTACCTTAGTGGCAAACAGTCATTTTGATAGCGATGCCCGTTATCAGCAGTTACTCGACGCGAGACAAAAACTGCAGGCTGCTCAAAAGTCTGAGCAAATTGCGGGCATTGAGATGAACGATCTTGATTATAAATTTGGTACCGTTGGCGCAGTTGCTTTAGATAAAAACGGTAACTTAGCGGCGGGAACCTCCACAGGTGGGATGACGGCTAAGCGCTTTGGCCGAATCGGGGATTCACCCGTGATTGGGGCGGGAACCTACGCTGAGAACGGTGTTTGCGCCGTCTCTGCTACGGGCCACGGCGAGTTCTTTATTCGTTACCAAGTGGCTGGCGATATTTGCGCTAGGGTGAAATACCAACAAAAATCTATTCTTCAGGCAGCGGATGAGGTGATTAATCAGCGTCTTATCACTGCTGGTGGTTCAGGCGGAGTGATTGCGGTTGACCATCGAGGAAATATTGCAACGCCGTTTAATACCGAAGGGATGTACCGCGCAAGCCGCAGCAATGGTGAACCTGCTCAGGTGATGATTTGGCAGGATCAATAATGTTGGCCCTAGTTCCGCATAATAAGTGCCGCATACGCGGTACTTATTTTTTGTAAGACATTAGATAAATTATGAACTGACAGGGTTATTACTTTTAAGATCCATATGCATTTTGATTAAATGTTCTTCCATATCGAAAGTCACCTTAAAGCCTAGGTTCTTAGCAAGGCTTGCCATATTACGGTTTTCAAACATGGTAAAACCAGTGAGCACTGGGGTATCATTGGCTTGATAATATTTAATCAGTTTTTCGAGCAGCAGTTTACCCAGCCCAATGCCTTGATGATCGCCACGTACCGCCATGGCAAATTCGGCCTCAGTATTATCGGGGTCGATGGAGGCTCGTACTGCGCCTAAGGTGATGTCATCTCCATCAGGCCCTTTGGCGGTGGCGATAAAGGCCATTTCACGGGCGTAATCGATTTGGGTCAGTACCGCCATTTCCTCGTGGGTCATCTTCGAGCGCACGCCAAAGTAGCGCTTATATCTGTCCTCATCGGAGAGGGAATTGTCAAAGGCTAAATGCTTAGGCTCATCTTCGGGAAGAATAGGGCGCAGCATGACCTTAAGGCCATTTTTCAGCTCGGCAAATTCTTCTAATTCTTTGGGATAGGGCATGATCGCAAGGCGAGAGGGATTATCGGTATTTGCATCGTGCAGGCGAATATTCACATCGAGCAGGGTAATATTTTCGCCGGCCGCGAGCACAGGGTTGAGATCCAATGAGGCAATCTCTGGGCAGTCGATAATAATGTGAGATATTTGTGTCAGCATCACGCACAGGGCATTCATATCTAGCCCAAGTGGTAAATGCCTATCCTTTAACTTATGGGTTTTTAAGGCTTGGATCACCATGTAGCGGGCGAGCGCCATATTCAGTGGCGGTAAGGCCACGGCCGCATCCCTAGTGGGGTCCCATTCTGAGCCACCTTCACCTAAGCAAATGGCAGGACCAAATACCGGATCGTTAATCACTGCAACACGGATCTCCTGCGCGCCCGCGGTCAGTGCCATCTTTTGCACTATCATCCCTTCGATAATGGCGTCGGGATTAGCCTGGTGTACCCGCTGGGTTATCGCATTGGCGGCATGGCGAATGTCTTCCATTGATGTGAGGTTGAGCATCACCCCGTGAACATCGGATTTATGTAAAATATTCGGCGATTGCACCTTGAGTGCGAGGGGATAACCCGCCTCATTAGCGATGGCAACGGCTTCATCGGCATCTTTTACAAACCAGGTGTCTATCGTATTGAGGCCATAGGCGCGCAAAATGGGGCTGGCTTCATGGGTTTCGAGTACTGCTTTACCTTTAGCCTGCGCCGCTTGCAGTAATTTCCGCGCGGTTTGGCTATCGGTAGGAATATTGTCAGGAATCGATTGTGGTACTTCCTGCAGCAGTTTTTGGTTGCGGCGGTATTCCACCATATGCATAAAAGCACCGACCGCACCCTCAGGGGTGCGATAGGTGGAGATGCCACCCTTGGTAAAGCGTTTACGGGCTTGATAAGCCGAGTCTTCACCGCTCCAGTTGGTTAAAATATTAAGGCGGTTCTTTTTAGGGTGGGCATGGATGACTTTCACTAAAGCATCAGCAATCTCAACGCTTTCACCCAAGGCGGAAGGAGAATGCAGTACCAAAATGGCATCTAATTCCTCACTATCCATTAAGATGTTGAGCGCATTAGCATAACGGCTCGCATCCGCATCACCGATAATATCGACGGGATTTTGTTTCGACCACGTTGTGGGCAGCACGACATTCAGTTTCGCTAGCGTCTCTTGGGATAATTCCGCTAATTTTCCTCCACGCAGGATCAGCTCGTCGACCGCTAATACTGCAGGGCCGCCGCCATTGCTGATGATGCCTAAGCGCTCGCCCTGCAATGGATTAGAATGGGCAAGACTTTCAACTGCCGCAAACAGCTCAATCAAATCATTTACCCGCAACATCCCCGCGCGCCTAAACGCAGCTTCGTAGACGGCATCATTGCCACCAATACCGCCGGTATGCTGTTTAGCGGCTCGCACACCCTCGGCGCTACGACCAGATTTAATCACTAAGATGGGTTTATTACGGGAAGCTGCGCGGGCTGCCGAGAGAAAATGACGTTTCTCATTCACTGAATCGATATACAACATAATGGCACTGGTACGGCTATCGCGACCAAGATAATCGAGCAATTCATCGAAGTTAATATCGGTGCCATCGCCTAGGGAAATAAAAGACGAAAATCCGATGCCTTTATTGTTCGCCCAATCAAGTACTGTGGTACATATCGCCGCTGATTGAGATACAAACGCAATTTTGCCAGACAGGGCACTGGCATGGGCTAAGCTTGCATTGAGTCCTAACGGTGGTAGCAATATCCCTAAACTATTAGGCCCCAGGATACGCATACCATAGCGTTTGGCATGTTGCATGGCTAAGTCCAGTAAGCTAACACCATCATCATTCACTTCTTGCGCCATTCCAGAGGCCATAATAATCGCCACTTTACAGCCAAATTGAGCGAGCGTTTCGACAATCGCGGGCACGCGGCTGGCACGGGTACAAATCACGGCTAGATCGGGTTTTATCGGCAATGCTTCAATATTGGGATAGGCAAGTACTCCCATCACTGCGCGGTATTTGGGTGTGACTGGCATGATTGGCCCAGAAAATCCACTGGAGAGTAGATTTTTCATCAGCACATTGCCTGCGCGTTTCTCGCTGTTGGAGGCGCCAATAATGGCAACGGATGTGGGTTTAAATAAGGAATGCAGTGTACGTTGACTCATAAATGATCCCATCCCAGACGAAGACCTTGCCAGTGTAACCTACACCAGTGTGCCTGCACAGTTTTGATTCGAATATGACGCCGAAGTTCATTAGTAAATCATCAAGTTAAATGTTGGTGTACTATATCTTATGCCTACTTAGGTTAATAAAAAGTAAATTTTTTTTCGATTAGTTTGAAAACCCCTGAATCTCAAACTACTTTTTACACACGGATTAATTATTGTGAACTGTTTATGAGATACATGGATGGCGTCATTGCAGTTTTTGCAATAGCAATAGGTTACTTTGTTGGTTTAATCACATTTTGGATCGTGAGCCCGGTTCTGGCCGTTGCTATCATGTTGTTTTGGCAACTTTTCCGTCAGCAACAATCCACCTTAGCCACTGGAACATCTCAAACAGAACAACTTAATTTAGCGGATCTTGGTTGGCAAACCCATCAGCACTTATACCAAGAGGCGATTACGACCGTTAATGAGTGTGAAAATAATATCAACAATGTACTTATGGTTCAGGGAGAAGCTGTTAATTTACTCGGTGACTCCTTTGAAGGCTTAGGTCGACTTATGACTGAACAAACTGGATTTATTTCTGATCTGGTAAAAAGTACTGATGACGCTGAGATATTTCACTCCGAGCAGATGAAACTGTTTGCGAATAACACTTCTCAAACCTTAGAGCGCTTTATTCAATCCACGATAGAAATGTCTGCCTCAACTATGGAACTGCTTGAGAAAGTCAACCTCATTTACGAGTCCATGCCTCAGGCAATGAAGGCGTTACAGGACATAGACCAAATATCATCTCAAACAAACTTATTAGCATTAAATGCAGCAATTGAAGCTGCGCGTGCTGGTGAGGCAGGCAGAGGCTTTGCTGTCGTGGCCGATGAAGTGCGTGCCTTGTCTAATCGGAGTGGGGGTTTTAGTGAGAGTATCCAAAAACAATTGAGATCCATTCAGAATCAAATTGAGCAATTGACCCAGCAAGCCAGTAAAGTTGCTGCGCAGGATATGAGCTATATTATTGATGCAAAAAAAGATATTGATACAGCACTCAAGCAAATTATTTTAAAAGCTGAAAAGGATTCTAAGGTCATCGCGCGGATAGATTCATCAGCCCATGAACTTGAAACGGCGATTTCTGACACCATAAGGGGCTTACAATTTAGCGATATTACCTCCCAAAGCCTCTCCCATACCAATCAGTCACTGTACCATTTAAAAGAATCTCTAAAACAAGTCATAGCAATGTCACATGAGGAGTTTGGTATTGCCGGCGAGAAGGTAACTGAAAGAATTGGCCTGCATCGAAATGAAAAACATAATCCCGTCTCAAGGAATGAAATAACGAGTGGCGAAATCGAACTCTTTTAAATGGATATCATGTTATGTCAACGATTCAAACAATTGTCTTGCCAGAGCGATTTGATTTTGATTATCACAAAGCATTTACGAGTGACTATCAAAAAATATTAAGTCTTAAAGAGGTTAACCATATTGTTTTAGATTTTAGTCGAGTTTTATACCTTGATAGCTCGGCTTTAGGCATGATGGTGTTATTGCATCGCAGAGCACAAGAAAGAGGAATTTCGACATCAGTAAAGGGAATGCATGGGCAGGCAGAAGAGATTTTAAATATCGCTAATATGCAAAAAATTTATATTATCGAGTAGTGATATCTATGTCAGCCAACTTAGAAATAAATCACTTTATTCTGATTGTAGATAATGATGCCATTGCCAGTCAGTCAATAAGTGATTTTATTCACGGAAAAGGTTATAACGTGATTATCTGTGATAATCTAGAAGATGCATTTTTTGAAGTGTCACTCAATAAAATTGATTTGATTCTAGTTAATTACTTTCAACCCGATGGTACAGCCTTAACATTGCTGGCTCATCTTGATTCCTTGAGTAAAGAAATCCCTGTTGTAGTGATAAACGATAAGAAAGAACCGCAGGCATTTTTAGATTGCTTTAAAATGGGTGTTTTAGATTTTATTGTTAAACCAATTAATGTCGAGGTCTTTTGGTATAAGGCGGAGATTTTACTGACACGGATTAAGCTGCAGAGAAAAGTCAAGCAACAAAGTATTGAACTAGAAAAGATGCTTTATGAAAAAGCTAGAGAAGAAAAACTAGCGCGCCATATTTTTGAACACTTAGTCAATATTGACAATAATCAATTTGATTTTATTAAATCCTTTTGTCAGGCCAGTGCTAATTTTAGTGGTGATATTTTATTAAATGGAGTATCTCCCAACGGTAATCTATTCATCATGTTAGCTGATTCAACTGGTCATGGCCTGAGTGCCGCTATGCCTATCATGTTATTAACCAGTACTTTTAGAGCTATGGTTTCAAAGGGGTTTTCATTAGTTTCATTGATTTATGAACTCAATGGAAAAGTATTTGATGAATTTCCAGAGGATAGGTTTGTTGCCTGTATTCTTCTTGAAGCGGATTTATTTCGTAATAAACTGTATGTGTGGAATGGTGGAATGCCACCAGTCTATCTTCGCTTAGGTCATGATGAACAACATTCTGATGAACGAGCTTCAATCAATAAGGCGTTCAAATCAACCAACATGGCCCTTGGTATTTTACCGCCAAACACATTTGTTGCAGATATTTTTTCTATTGATTTACCCAGTGAAGGATATGCATGTTTATTTAGTGATGGTTTAATCGAACAACCAGCATTGGATGGAAGTCCATTTGGGATGGTAAGACTAAATGCACTGTTTAATGAAAATTTAGATGCATTGCCAGTTTTTTTGGATGAGCATTTTTCTAAATATTTTTATGGTGACAATATTGCTGATGATATTACTATTTGCACTCTTGACTTCAAGCGTTTACATCAATGGCATCAAGCTCGGGATTTTAATCATCTCGTATCAAATCTTAATGGAGAGTTTAATTGGGATGTGAAAATATCAGGCTCAATGTTGTTGGATGCTGATTATTTAGGGACGTTGAATCAGTTTTTAAGTGTATTTGGCTTTGCTACAAACTTTTGTCAAAGAGTATTTACTGTCGTGGCTGAATTGTTTAACAACGCTATCGACCATGGAGTCCTTGAATTAGACTCTAGACTAAAAAATGATCCTGAAGGTTTTGAATTGTACCATAGTATAAGAGATAGTTATGCAGAGCGGTTATCTTCGGATGATTGGGTAAAAGTGTGCATAACTTGGAACCATATGAATGAGCTAGTGATTACTGTCGCTGACAGTGGAAAAGGGTTTGTTGGTTTTGATAAATCCATTTCAAGTTACCCTGAGCTTTCTGGTCGAGGTATATCACTGGTGAAAACATTATGTAAACACTATGAATTAATTTCACCCGGTAATATCACTAGAGTAGTCATGGAATAGCGCATGAGTAAAAAAATATTAATTGTTGATGATTCAGCTGCCATTAGGCAAATGGTTGAAGCCACATTGAAATCCGCGAACTATCAGGTCACTTTGGCAAAAGATGGCCGAGAAGCTCTCGATTTATGTAGTAGTCAGCGGTTTGATTTCATTTTGACGGATCAAAATATGCCACGGATGGATGGATTAACCTTAATTAAATCATTGCGGGGAATGTCAGCATTTATGCGGACTCCCATCATTATGCTAACCACCGAGGCCGGGGATGATATGAAAGCCCAAGGTAAGGCTGTTGGCGCTACGGGATGGATGGTTAAGCCCTTTGACCCACAAAAATTATTAGCAATCACAGCCAAAGTGCTGGGTTGACGGTATCGGGGGCACTATGTCCATTAATATGGCTGAGTTCCATCAGGTCTTTTTTGAAGAAAGCCATGAGCATCTCGAAAACATGGAACAACTGCTCATTGCTATCAATCTTCAGTCGCCAGATCCTGAAGAATTAAACACCATTTTTCGTGCGGCGCATTCCATTAAGGGGGGGAGCGGTATTTTTGGCTTTACAGCCTTATCCAGTGTGACCCATGTGATGGAAAACCTGCTCGATAAAGTTAGAAAGGGGACATTTGAGTTATCTTCTGGGATCATTGATTTACTCTTGAAGACGGTTGATACCCTATCACATATTCTTAGCCTGTATCGTGAAGAGGAACCTATTGATTGGCAACAAGTTGAATTTGCAAAAAATCAGCTAGTAGCAGCATTAAATGGCGATCCCTTTTTGACCACGAGTCCCGAAGCCATTCCCGCTACACCCACTAAAACAGAAATAACACAAACTGCGGTGGTTGTTTCTGATGCGAGTCATCAGGATGATATCGGTTTTGGCTTCTTTGAAGATGATGTTGAGTTAACCTTAGCGATTGAGAATCAAGATTTTGGCTTTTTTGATGAAGCCTTTACCGCTAAAGAAATCAGTGTTGAAGATATTAATAAAACGCTTTTGGATAGTCAGCTAGTCACAAACACTGAGCCTGATGATGACCTCGGTTTTGGCTTCTTTGAATCCCTTACTCCCGAAAGTGTTGACAGTGAAATCAATGCGTTGGTGCATATTCAAGCTAACAAGGCGATAGCCGCAATTGAGCCCCTTTCTAAGCCTGTTAATAGTCCATCAGTTCCTAAAATACCTCGCTATACAGGCAATACTGCAGAGTCTACAAAAGTTGCGCCAGCAGATCCCGTTGACCCTAGCCCAGTGTTAAATAAATCTGTGGCTTCAGGTACAAAATCGACTCCAACAGCGGCAACGAAAAAAGGTAACACGTCTACTCAAGATGCCACTTTAAGAGTGGAAACGTCCAAAATCGATACTTTAGTGAATCTTGCCGGTGAGTTGGTGATCACCCAATCGATGTTGACGCTGATTGGTAATGAGATATCTGGCGAATTGGGAGAAAGACTGAAGACGGCATTGGTGGAACTTGAGCGAAACACGCGGGAGATGCAAGAGGCCGTAATGTCGGTCCGTATGTTGCCAGTATCTTTTGTATTTAATCGATTCCATCGATTAGTCAGGGATTTATCCGATCAGCTTGGTAAAAATGTCAACCTAGTGATTGAAGGTGGCAACACGGAAATCGACAAGGGCATGATTGAAAAGTTGGTTGATCCGCTCACTCACCTTGTGCGCAATAGTTTAGATCATGGCATTGAAAAACCTGAAGTAAGGCGCTTGTTGGGCAAAGCAGAGATTGCTCAATTATCACTTCGGGCAAGTCAGCGGGGAGGTAACATTGTTATTGCGGTACATGATGATGGCGCTGGTTTACATCGTGAGAAGATCCTACAAAAAGCCCGCGAAAATAATATGTCAGTCACGGATAACATGCCGGATAAACAGATTTGGCAATTGATTTTTGCTGCTGGGTTTTCAACCGCGAAGGAAATTACCGATGTTTCTGGCCGAGGCGTCGGTATGGATGTGGTGCGTAGGAATATTGAAGCTCTGGGGGGGCGCATCGATATCGATTCTGTGGCGGGTCAGGGCGCCACTTTCGAAATCCAATTGCCACTGACTTTAGCCATTGTTGATGGTATGAGTGTGAGTGTCGGTAAGCAAATCTATATTTTACCGCTAGTTCATATTATTGAATCAATACAACCACATACTGAACAGTTAAAGTACTTAGCTCAAGAACGTTTAATCCGCGTCAGGGAAGAATATTTACCTCTATTAAACCTACATCAATTGATGGAAATTACCCCTTTCGCTAAGTGTCCCGAAGAGGGCATTGTGGTGCTCCTTGAAAGCAATAATAAGCGTTTTGGATTGTGTGTTGATGCATTGGTTGGTCAACAGCAAGTTGTGATTAAAAGTCTTGAAAAACATTATCGTCGGATCCCTGGTGTCTCAGGAGCCACCATCATGGGTGATGGTAGTGTCGCTTTAATTCTCGATGTGGAATCACTGGCACAGCAAATTAAGAATTAACTGAGGATATGCTAATGGACAGTCGCGCATCGCTAGCCCCTAAACCCGAATTTAGCGCCCATGATGAAGTCGAGTTTCTAAGTTTTGTGCTGGGTGAAGAACACTATGCATTGGATATTATGTCGGTAAAAGAAATAAGAGGTTACGAGCCTGTCACTAAAATTGCTAATGCCCCCAGTTTTATTAAAGGGGTGCTTAATCTGCGTGGCGACATCGTACCCATTGTCGATTTACGAATGAAATTTAACGTTGGTACCGTCACTTATGATGAGTTCACGATAGTGATCATGCTCAATGTTTGTGACCGCATTGTCGGCATTGTGGTCGATGCCGTTTCTGATGTGATTAAACTGTCGAGTGAGGCCATTTTACCTGCACCGGAATTTGGCGCCGCCTTTGATAGCCGTTACCTCAAAGGGCTCGCAACCGTCGATGAAAAAATGGTTATTTTAGTCAATATTCAAGCTCTTATCAGCAGTGATGACTTGGGGCTAATGGATACAAACAGTCTTTCTGAGCAGGAGTAAACACTATGGGTATCTTAGATATATTCGGTAATACCGAAGAGCGCCAACACCAAGATGAAGAGCGTCAACGTTATTTCCAGTTGCTCGATAATAGTCGTAATAATTTTATGATTGCCGATAGCGATCGTAATATCATTTATGCCAATAAGGCCGTACTGAATATGTTGTCAGAGGCTGAGGCAGATATCCGTAAACAGTTACCCCAATTTTCGGTTGCTAGGGTTATTGGCAGTAATATCGATATCTTCCATGTGAATCCTGCCCATCAGCGCAATATGTTAGAAAGATTGACGCAATCCCACACGGCACAAATAAGTATTGGTAAGCGTATTTTTAAATTAATTTTAACGCCGATTATTTCACGTGATAATAAACATTTGGGCACTGGAGTTGAGTGGATTGACCGTACTGAAAGCATTGATGCCGAGCGGGCAACGCAGCGGATATTAGAAGCACTAAACAATACCAGTACCAACGTGATGATTGCTGATGCCAATCGAACCATTATTTATATGAATCGCTCGGTAGAAGCCATGTTACGCCGCTCCGAAAGTGAAATTCGCCAGGTTTTACCCCATTTTTCGGTGGACAAAATCCTCGGCAGTTCCATGGATATTTTCCATCGCAATCCAGCGCATCAAGCCAGCTTGCTTGACAAACTCGATCGCAAATATGAGTCGCAGATCCAAGTGGCCAGTTGTCATTTTCGTTTAACCGCCAGCCCTATTATCTTAACGTCTGGTGAGCGATTAGGCTCGGTTGTTGAATGGCTCGACCGAACTGAAGAAGTCCAAGTTGAGCAAGAGATTGCGCGGATTGTGGCAGCGGCAGCAGCGGGTGATTTTTCCCAGCGTGTTGATAGTCATGGTAAACAGGGCTTTTTCTTGATGCTTGCCAATAGCCTCAATTCACTGATTGAGACCTCGGATCGGGGGCTACAGGATGTCGCTCGAGTGCTAATGGCCATGGCCGAAGGGGATCTGACAACTCGTATCTATAACGAGTATGAAGGTACCTTCAACGATTTGAAAAACTATTCAAATCAAACCGCTGAAAAGCTTTCCTACATGATAAGAGATATTCAAAAAGCGGCTGACACCATCAACACTGCATCTTCAGAAATCGCCCAAGGCAATGCTGACCTCTCCAGTCGTACTGAGGAGCAAGCCTCCAGTCTCGAAGAAACTTCCGCAAGCATGGAAGAGTTAACGGGAACCGTGAAATTAAATGCCGATAATGCAAGCCAAGCCAATGCGTTAGCGTCGAAAGCGGCGGATGTGGCTGAAGACGGGGGCGAGCTTATCCAACAGGTTGTGCAAACCATGGCATCTATTAATGAATCGGCACGAAAAATTGCAGATATTATAGGTGTGATTGATGGTATTGCTTTCCAAACCAATATATTAGCGCTTAATGCAGCGGTTGAGGCTGCAAGAGCAGGTGAGCAGGGGCGCGGTTTTGCGGTAGTGGCTTCAGAAGTGCGAAGCTTGGCTCAACGTTCTGCAAATGCCGCGAAAGATATCAAGGCATTGATCTCTGATTCAGTCAGTAAAATTGATAGTGGTAATAATTTGGTTGGAAAATCCGGCGATACCATGAAGGAAATTGTCATTGCAATCAAGCGAGTAAACGACATTATGGCGGAAATTGCCTCCGCGTCTAATGAGCAAGCGATTGGTATCGATGAGATTGGTAAAGCCGTCGTACAAATGGATGAAATGACACAGCAGAATGCGGCTCTTGTTGAAGAAGCTGCTGCGGCCGCTGAAAGTATGCAATCTCAAGCACAGCAACTGGCAGATAGTGTGGCAAATTTCAAAGTGGATGAGGAAACGAGATCAGCTCGACATACTACAGAGCTTAAAAAAATACCCCAAAAAATACCGACATTAGCGCGGGTAACCCCCAAACCTAAAGCGATGACGCCTAAGCTGAATAAAGCAGATCAAGATGAATGGGAAGAATTTTGATTGAGTAAACTTAAATCGATGGAACGAGAATTTAATTATACTCCAGCACATTTTAATCATGCGCGAACGATCCTTTATCGTTTAGCGGGGATAAAGTTAGCCGACAGCAAGGATGCTTTGGTTTACAGCCGATTAGTCCGGCGGATCCGTCAGTTAAAATTAGCTGGATTTAGCGAATACTTTACCTATTTGGCAGAGTGCGAAAGCGAGCATCAGGAGTTTATTAATGCGCTGACGACAAATCAAACGGCGTTTTTTCGGGAACACCATCATTTCGATATTCTCAAACAATATTTGCAGACACACCCTCAAACACGACGCATTTGGTGTGCTGCAAGTAGTACCGGTGAGGAACCCTATTCGATTGCAATGTCAGTTGCTGAACACTTTGGTACGTTTCAAACCCCAATAGAAATTATTGCCTCTGATATTGACTCAGTCGTTCTGAGTAAGGCTGAAAAGGGAATTTATCCAATAGATAGACTCAGTGCCGTAAGTGATATACGTAAAAAACGCTTTTTCCATAGAGGGATTGGCGCTCAGCAAGGTAATGTGCGTGTTATACCTGAGCTGAGGCAAATGTTGCAATTTACTCGGATAAATTTGCTCGATGAGTCTTGGCCTATTTCAACGCCTATTGATGTAATTTTCTGCCGTAATGTCATGATTTATTTTGACAGAGTGACACAGGAAGTCATCCTCAAACATATGATGTCGACCTTGACTCCCACAGGGCTTTATATCGCAGGACATTCTGAAAACTTTGCTATGTTCCCCGACATAGTGACAGCGTGCGGACGAACGACCTATAAGCCAACAAAAAGGAATGCTAGTGGTAAAACCAAGTCTTGAGTTTGCGCTTAATGAGCCAAATCGGTATTACGATCGTCACTTTGAGCGCTCCGCGGTTAAAATTTTACCAGGCGAGTATTTTGCTACTCGTGAAAATACTATGATAGTCACAGTGTTAGGTTCTTGTGTGGCGGTATGCCTCTATGATCCCGTCTTGAAAATTGGTGGAATGAATCATTTTTTATTGCCTAATGATAATGTTACTGCACCCAATATGATGACCGAGTCAGCGCGTTATGGGGTGTTTGCAATGGAATTACTGATTAACCACGTTCTCAAATTGGGGGCGCGTAGGAATGCTTTAGAGGCAAAAGTATTCGGTGGCGGAAATGTATTAAGGGGGTTAACTGTTCAGAACATTGGAGAACGTAATGCTGAGTTTGTACTGGATTATTTACAGATGGAGCAAATACCAGTGATCGCTGCGGACTTACTCGATATATATCCACGAAAAGTATATTTTTTTCCTGAAACGGGATTAGTGAAAGTAAGGAAAATCAAGACTATACATAATAGCACCATCATGGATAGAGAAAGTGAGTACCGCTTACGGATCAAAAATCTCCCAAGCGGTGGAGATGTAGAACTTTTTGGTGAATAGCAAATGGCAATAAAGGTCTTAGTGGTAGACGATTCCACATTAATCCGCAGTTTATTGGGTAAGATGATCGAGTCCGATCCTGAGTTATCCCTTGTTGGGATGGCGGCAGATGCTTATATGGCCAAGGATATGGTTAATCAATTTCGCCCCGATGTCATCACCTTGGATATTGAAATGCCAAAGGTCGATGGACTCACTTTTTTAGATCGATTAATGAAAGCAAGACCGACGGCAGTGGTGATGATTTCGGCCTTAACGGAAGAGGGCGCGGACGCGACGTTCAACGCGTTAGCGTTAGGTGCCGTGGATTTTATTCCCAAGCCTAAGCTGGACTCGCCACAGGGATTTAATGAATATCAGGATTTAATCCTTGAAAAAATTAAATCTGCGGCAAAGGCAAAGCTGCTTAAAGCACTGCCATCAGCTTCTACACCCGTTAAATCAAGTATCAAGCCAGCCTTAAGTCAGCGAACTGTAAATACCCAGCTAGTGGCTATTGGGGCTTCCACAGGTGGCACTGAGGCGATTTTAGCGCTTTTAAAACAGTTCCCTGCAGTCATGCCGCCCATTGTGATCACCCAACATATGCCCGCTGGGTTTACCTGCACGTTTGCGGATCGGCTAAACAAACTCACTCGCTTTAATGTAAAGCAAGCAGAAGAAGGGGAGCGGTTATTACCCTGTTATGCCTACGTCGCGCCAGGAGATCAACACCTTGAAATCATCAAAGTCGGAGGAAGTTTCAAAGCAAAGCTTAGTCAAGGTGACAAAGTCAGTGGGCACAGGCCATCGGTGGATGTGTTATTTCATTCAGTGGCTCAATATGCTGGTGAAAATGCGACGGCAGTGATCTTAACTGGCATGGGAAAAGATGGTGCCGATGGTATAGAAGCGATTGATATGCAAGGAGGAAAAACCTTTGCCCAGGGTGAACAGAGTTGTGTGGTATTTGGCATGCCCAAGGAGGCAATTAAACGTGGTGCTATTCACCATGTGGTAGAACTCCCCCAATTAGGGGATAAACTGCTCCAATATTTGGCATCCGTAAACCGCGATTAACGAAAAAAGTGTATTTGGATATATGGTTGTGCTATTTGACTAAGGTATTGATTATGCGGTTTCGTCCAGTTCGTTTGGCTTCATACAGATTTTTATCTGCCAATAATAAACACTCTTGGAATTCATGACATTCGGTTGAAAATGCCAAACCTCCACTCAATGTGACTTTAAATTCAGCACCTTCTTCAACAAACACAATATTACTAAAGCTCTCGCGAATCGCATTCACTTTGGCAATGACCAGTGGTGCGGGCATATCTGGTATCACCAGCATAAATTCTTCTCCACCATAACGTCCCATAAAATCGGCAGCGCGTAGGGACTGTTGTAACAGGTGCGCAAAGGCTAATAGGACTTTGTCACCTCCGGAGTGTCCATAAGTATCATTCACTTGTTTAAAGTGATCTAAGTCAAGCATTGCAATGCACACACTAGAATTCGCTCGCTTAGCTAAATTAATACAATGACGAGCAGCAACCAGAATTTGAGTGTGATTTAACAAGCCCGTTAAACTGTCTCGGCTGGCGGAACTGCGAATATCATGGCCACGTTGCGCGCGGGAAATCACTTGGGTGACAAATAAACTGGGTGCTGTTTGTTTCGAAATAAGATCATCAGAACCCGCCTGAATAATGCTGACTTTATTCTGCATGGTGTCATCGGAGCTCAACACCAAAATAGGGCTTGAAGTATATTTATCAAGCTGACGGATCATTCTTGCCAGTTCTAACCCATTCACCCCCGGCATATAGAGGTCAAAGATAAATAAATCTGGTTCAAATTGCTCAAGGGTAGGTATGACTTGCTCGGGTTTTGTCATGCCTCTGACCATTAAGCCATGGCTACGTAACAAGCTCGAAAAATAGTCCACCATAGATTGTTGATCATCGACTAACAGTACTTTAAGGGGAGGCTTATCGGACATTTTAAGCCATTGATGAATTTTACGGACCAATAGGGTCGTTTCTGCAGGTTTGACAAAATATTCACTGACATTGGCGCGAATGGCCAGTAAACGCATATCAAAATCGCTACGGGAAGACAGTACAAATACTCGAGTATTGTTTTTCTCAAATTCGCAGGCCGCTTCAAATAACGCATCTTCAGTATAATCGGGCAAGATAAGATCTAATAAAATTAAGTCGAATGGGCTGGCATATTGCACCTTGATAAAATCGGTAAAATTTAAGAAATGTTGCACATTAAAGCCAAACTCGTGTAGCTGTTTCGTGATCATTGCCCCGACATTGTTGTCATCTTCGATAATGGCAATACAGTATTCGTGGCGAGCCTTTGAGGGGTTGTAGGGATTTTGTTGCATTTGCGCTTCAACCACGGGGGCCGCTGGCAAATAGTGTTGATTATTTTGGAGTAACTGATGGAACAGCGTATCTAAGCCCTTAATCAGGTTTAGGGTTGGTGCGGGAGCATCCAGTAAGTTTTTTAGCTGCAGCTCCAGTTTATCGACGATATCTTTGGTCTCAGTCAAGCCAAAGGTTTCACTGGAACCTTTTAAATTGTGTACCTCCCGATAAACAGCTGACAGCATATAGCTTTGCCAGTTTTTCCGCAGAGAGACCCACAAGGTAATGATTTGTTTCTTTTTATCTGGCAAGGCATGTAAGTACTGACGTTTTAATTGTTCTAACGATTCTTCAAGACTCATAGGCAAGCACCATGGTCACTGCTTATTGGTTAAGTTGAGGCTTCATTTTGCGAAATGCCCTATCCAATAGCCTAATTTAATTAAGTGAGAGTTTATTTCATTCATTTAGAGTGTAAGCCAAGCTTGAAAAAATGCGGCGCAGAAACGGTGATTTCAATAGATTTTTATCTTGAGAAGTTCATGCGTATTATAAGTCTCGGGCAGAACTTGACTGCTTAGAGAGTTTGGTTATATCAAGTACTGTTTTAATGTTTTATATTCAATTAGTTATAAGCAGTCGTTAGAGATGATTACACCATGGAGTCGTATAAGCATGAATGGATGCATAAAGGTGAGAAAGCTTTCCCCGCTATTTTTTAAGCGTTGGGTTGTAGGGTTAAAAGAGCTTGCTCTGCTTATATTCCTCCTCGCTTTGGGCTTTGGAGAAACAAGACTCTGAAGCCATTTGTATCCTCATCCAAAGTGAGATGCAGGATTGGCATCAATCAACTCCTCGTTACCAAGCACTTAAAGCAAGATTTGATGAATACTGTAGACGACCTGTCGGTAATACAAGCCCATTGCCTAACGCAAAACAGTTAAGCCAACTGAATGTTAACCATATATTTCGCAGATAAAGCCCCTCAGCCCAGCGGTTTCTAGCCCCCAGCATAAACCTATTCCCAAAGCACTAATCGTTGTGAACTCATCGCTAAAGAAGTGCATAAATTTACCGTAAAATAGTGTTTTGGCTAATTTTAGTGCGATGGCATAGGCCGGTTTGTCTAGCAATTGTGCAACCGCCTGAAATCGATTCTTTTTTACTTGACCACCCAAAGGCTTTTGCGTACAGTACCGCTCCGTTAACGATGAAAGCTTACACGTTAGGCGTTATTTGATTCGGTTAACCGTGTTCATTAACACGATAAAGCTAATGACAACAATCTGGTGAGATGTCCGAGTGGCCGAAGGAGCACGCCTGGAAAGTGTGTATACGGAAACGTATCGAGGGTTCGACTCCCTCTCTCACCGCCAAATTCAAGTTTAAAGACGTCCTAGGGCGTCTTTTTTCTTACCTGTATTTTATTAAAATCAATAACTTATCATCCTATATTGTTTGATGACATCCTACTGCATCCGAAATTTTTAGTAATGCCAAAAGTAATGCCAAGGAAATTTGGTAAATTTTGGCATTACTTTTGGCTTCAAAAACACCCTTTTTTTATGCCGTTTTTTTACTTGATTTTCTCGATTTTATGGCCCAGATTTAATTTGGCAATATCCTAATTTGTCTGAATTTATTCAGTGATAAGTAATGCTTGATTTTCGAGTAAAAAATGATGCGAAAATCAAGCATTACTTTTGGGTTTAATATGAGAGGGTAAAACGGTATGGGAAGGAGTACAAATAAGCTGACTGCAAAAGCGGTGCTCAATGCTAAAGCGGAAGCAAAGCCCTATCGATAGTCAGAAGGTGGCAATCTCTATCTCTATGTGCGCACAGCAGGGAAAACGTGGGAATTTAGATATATACGCAGGGCAACCGCATGAGTGTTTAAAATTCGTCCAGCTGCAACCCTGCTAATAGAACCGATTCTAAATATTCAGGTTTCATCCAAGCTCTTTTCTGTTTCGCTGGAATGCTTCCTTTAGAAGGTTCAGCCCTAAGCATATTCAGTGATATGTGCCTAAGCATGGCCCAATTTTCTGCCCCATGATGTTGGTAAATCTGGCAACTATCTTCTTTCATTGAGACATCTAGCACCCAGTGTAAGCTGTTCTCAATACCCCAATGCCCACGAACTGAATTGGCTAACAGCTGCTCATCGAGTGTGGCTGAACTGATATAGTAACGGTAGGTCAGTTCTGCCTCTTTCCCTTTCGTATGCCGATAACTCAAACACATACCTAATGTGTTCAATTTCATCCACTTAGGAAAATTATCTTGGAGCTGGTTTGCAGGTATTACATAGTAGGCTCTTGCCTCGATACGACCTCTATTTTTCTCAATAACGAGTCCATCAAGAGGATTACTGCGCGCTTCACTGAAAGCACTGACCACGGCCTCATGCAAGGAACTTTGATTCACCTTCACAGCAAGTAAGTAGTCACCTCCTTGCTCGACTATCTGCCTTGCAATCTCTGTCTGGCAACCCATGGCGTCGATTGATACCAGTGCTCCTTCTATATCTAACAACTGGAGCAGCGCTGGGATTGCAGTTATCTCATTGGATTTATTTGCAGTTTTTACTTGTCCCAGCACCACTTTATTGGCACAGGCAAACGCATTGACCATATGAATGGTTGAGCGCCGATCTTCACGATTGTATGAGGCACGAAGCGTTTTACCATCGATAGCAATAAGATGACCATCACTCATCTCATGGACGGCTCGCATCCAATTGGCGAAGCACAGTCGAAACTGTTCCGGTTCGATACGAGAGATAATACGTGCAATGGTGTCATCGACAGGGACACCTTCGGTCAGAATTCCCTTTTCTTTAAACCAGGTATGATGTCCGGCAGCATAGTCATGGATTTCTGACCAGCCTTCGGCCCCAGCAATCACACCACACAGAGTGACGAACAATACATCATGCAATGGGTAAGTCACTTTGGCAGATTGTCGGCTGTCAGCAATCGAGTTGAAATGAGACGTGAAGGCTTCAAGGTACATGCTCTGATGTTCTCTATAAGAAAAAGAGAGCATAAGATCATAATCGACACCGTCCGTCAAATTGGGTTCAAAACGGTTAAAATATATTCACGATCTCGCCCTGATATCTGGCATTCACCAGGTGTTGAGTTTAAGTGCCTACTAGACAGGAATGTAGTTTCTTATTTGATCAGCTTGGTTAATGGTTTAGATATTTCTGAACAGAAAAACCAGCAGCCCTATAGGAGTGTAGTGTACTGGTCAACCCAAACTGGACACTTTTACTTGAGAATTCTCAAACTCTACAGGTGACAGATCGTTATTAGCAGAATGAAGTCGCTCCAAGTTGTAATATTTGATGTAAGCCGTCACATCTTGCTTCATAAACTCCCTTGTTGGTTGAGCAACTTTAAAAATCCAATCGTGTTTCAAGCTACCAAAGAATCGCTCAACAACGGCATTATCCCAACACGCACCCACATCACCCATGCTGGCTCGGATACCATAGCTCGATAGCAGCCTACCGAATTGTTTACTGGTATATTGCGAGCCTCGGTCACTGTGAAATACCAGCCCTCGCGCTGGTTGTCGCAGGTTGTAGGCTTTTATTAATGCCTTGGATATCAAATCTGTGGTCATGCGTTTGTCTATGCGCCATCCCACAATCCGGCGTGAATATAAATCCATCACCACAGCTAAGTACATCCAGCCTTCACCCGTCTTTAAATAGGTCACGTCACCCGCCCAGACCTGATTAGCCGATACTGGATTAAAGTTCATGTTTAACAGGTTATCAGCCACTGCATCTGAGTGTTTTCGCTGTGTCGTCACCTTGTAAGCACATCGCTGGGTTGCTTTGAGTCGAAGGCGGTGCATAATTTTACGAACGAGATAGCGACCAACCTGGTAGCCTTCCTTGCGCAATTTCTTCACCATTTCACGATTCCCTAAGCTGCCTCGACTTTGCTTAAATAGCTGTCGAACAAGGCGATAAAGCTTCAGTGTTTCAACGCTTATCACGTTTGCAGGGCGTTTATGCCAATCGTAATAGCCTGACTTACTGACACTCATTACTCGACATAACAGTGTTATGGGAAACAGGTGAGATTGCAGTTTGATGAAACGAAATCTTACTTCATTTCTCTCGCAAAGAAGGCGCTTGCCTTTTTTAGAATTTCTTTCTCCATGCGTAATTCTTTGTTTTCTCTACGCAATCGCTTCAACTCATCACGCTCAGACTCTTCTAAGGTGATGCCTTGTTGCAGGGCTTCGTGTTTTTCCTTCCAGTTGTAAAGCAGGCTCGTGCTAACTCCAAGAGACTTTGCCGCATCGGCAACGCTATAACCTTGCTCCAGCACCATCAAGACGGCTTCATCTTTAAATGCCTGCGGATAACTCTTATGTGATTTTTTCAGACTCATATAGACCTCTTAATTTATTGACCATACTGTCTCAAAATTAAGTGTCCGATGGGATTAGACCAGAACATAGCTGCTCTGCAAGCTGTGCTAAATGCAGGAAACATTTTATCTGAAACAGGTTATTCCTATCACGAGTATATAGAGCGAAATGGTTTAGACAAAGCAGATGATGAGCTAGCATTATTTCGTTCAGCTGATAACTTAAATCCTAATATTTACCTAGACTTATTTCTAAAACAAAGAGATAGTATAGGTCATAATGAACTGCCTTTGTTTAAGACAGGCGAGCTTATAGATGGCCATTTACCAGAGAGATTAACTTTGGTTGAAAGAAATGCAGTCATAATTAAAAAAGCGATATCTCTCGCTCACTCTAAACGAATGTCTCCATATCAAACTATGCTTGAACTGATGGATTGGATATATGATGAATATATGTTCTCAGCACCATCGTTTCACTTTTTATCTGTTTATTTTAGTAGCTGGAAAATTTCAAAAATGCTCAAATCTCATGGGCATAAAGATCTCAGAAACGCGATATGGGATATTTCTTTCATTCAACTTCTCCTTAAATACTGTCGTGAAGACAACGACTCTGTTTGGTTATTTAGTTCATTTGATAAAGCAATTCATTCCATTGTTGACCTCACATTCATCAGAAGGGAAGAAGATGAAAGCATGTATATGTATAGGCTTGAAAATTCATATGCATCTATGTGGGGAAAGAAAAATGGTTACGGTAAAAAGTTGTTAAGTAAGTTCATAAAAATAAGTGAAAATGGCGATGACCCTAAGAGGAAGATGAATGTGTTTAATGGTGATGCTAATTACGAATTGAGTTTAAGAACTAGGGTTCAAAAGGAATATGAAGAGGCTATATCTTGAACAATTTTACGGTAGTTAAATCATTCATGGATAACAGTAAAAACATTAAAGAAGGCATAGTGGCAGAAATTACTCGTCGAAAAGAGGTTTATAAGAAATCTCCCGCTGATATGGTTTCTGCATTTAATCGCGAAATAGAAACTGAAAAGGAGTATAACGGCAGGCAATTATTAGAACTTCTTCAAAATGCAGATGATGAAAACTCAGAAGAAGTTTATATCGAGCTTGATACTGAAAGAGCTGTTTTAAGCATCAATAATCGTGGCATCAATTGTTCTTCGTTTAGTGCTGACGGTGTTCGATCTCTCATGATTTCAAATTTGAGCACTAAATTATCAAAAAAATACATAGGGAACAAAGGTCTAGGGTTTCGTTCGATAATTAGTTGGAGTAAACATATTTCTATTAGAAGTAACGATTTGAAGTTAGACTTTTCAAATGAAGTCGTAAATGAAATCTTCAATGAGTTATTCTCTTTGGAAGAGAGAGCTGCTATTAGAAAGGCACAAAACTTACCTGATTCTGTCTGTCCAATTCCATTTTTATCCGTTCCAAAAATAAGCGATAATAATAATCAGGATTGGAATACTTCAATTGAGATACATTATAAAGTTGGTTTTTTAAGTGATATTAAAAAGCAGATAGGTGAACTAAAAAACGAGATATTACTTTTTCTAAATTCAATCAAAACTCTTACTGTTATCATTGATGGGGAATGTGTTAAGTCGATAAATAAAGAAGAACTTAGCAAAAAGTGGGATGTTTTTGAACGAAAGGGGAGCATCCCTGATGAATTGTGGGATAAAGAAAATGTAGAGGAGTTTTTTGATTTGAAAATAGCTCTTCAAGATAATTTGTCTTGCGATATTCGAGAGGTATTTGCTTACTTTCCTACTAAATTAGTTGTTGATTTCCCTTTTGTTATTCATGGTACCTTCGAATTAAACAGCTCCAGAAATGAGATCAATGACAGTGTGAAAAACCGATTTATTTTAAAAGAGCTAGTAAATTTAATTATTGATACAGCAAAATCCTTGACGGAAGGCAATATTAGCTACAAAGCAATAGAGCTATTATCATATAATAGCCCTAATAACATTCTGATGGAGTTAGGGTTCTATGATGCTATTGATGAGGCGATCAGCTCATTAGAGGTGTTTCCTTGCGTTGACGGAACTTATAGAAAAAAATCAGATGTTATATTTATAGATGCGCTTGCTAATTTTGTTTGCTCTATTAACCAAGAGTTAATCTTTGAAAACCTATTAATTCCATTAGATGGCACTGTTAACCTTTCTAATTTTAATTTAAATGGAATTGTAGATACTGAAAAATTAAAAGTATTAAGTGAAAATATAGATGATATAGAAGATAGAGCTTCTATGATTCATATGATTTACCATACTTTTAAACATGAGGAGAAATTAGAGTTTCTGATCGACTCAAGCGGTTCGTTGATTTCTCTTGATGATGAAGTATATACGCCTTCATCTGTAGACATTAGTATACCTGATTATGTCAGTATCAAGTTTATTCATAGTGATTTATTTGAATTGCTGATCAAAAAATTTGAGATTGATTCGAATGAAAAAGCTCGTGAATTACAGAGAACTTTGAGACTAATCACAAATATTCAACAATATCAGATTGTTCTGGTCTAATCCCATCGGACACTTAATTTTGAGACAGTATGGTCAATAAATTAAGAGGTCTATATGAGTCTGAAAAAATCACATAAGAGTTATCCGCAGGCATTTAAAGATGAAGCCGTCTTGATGGTGCTGGAGCAAGGTTATAGCGTTGCCGATGCGGCAAAGTCTCTTGGAGTTAGCACGAGCCTGCTTTACAACTGGAAGGAAAAACACGAAGCCCTGCAACAAGGCATCACCTTAGAAGAGTCTGAGCGTGATGAGTTGAAGCGATTGCGTAGAGAAAACAAAGAATTACGCATGGAGAAAGAAATTCTAAAAAAGGCAAGCGCCTTCTTTGCGAGAGAAATGAAGTAAGATTTCGTTTCATCAAACTGCAATCTCACCTGTTTCCCATAACACTGTTATGTCGAGTAATGAGTGTCAGTAAGTCAGGCTATTACGATTGGCATAAACGCCCTGCAAACGTGATAAGCGTTGAAACACTGAAGCTTTATCGCCTTGTTCGACAGCTATTTAAGCAAAGTCGAGGCAGCTTAGGGAATCGTGAAATGGTGAAGAAATTGCGCAAGGAAGGCTACCAGGTTGGTCGCTATCTCGTTCGTAAAATTATGCACCGCCTTCGACTCAAAGCAACCCAGCGATGTGCTTACAAGGTGACGACACAGCGAAAACACTCAGATGCAGTGGCTGATAACCTGTTAAACATGAACTTTAATCCAGTATCGGCTAATCAGGTCTGGGCGGGTGACGTGACCTATTTAAAGACGGGTGAAGGCTGGATGTACTTAGCTGTGGTGATGGATTTATATTCACGCCGGATTGTGGGATGGCGCATAGACAAACGCATGACCACAGATTTGATATCCAAGGCATTAATAAAAGCCTACAACCTGCGACAACCAGCGCGAGGGCTGGTATTTCACAGTGACCGAGGCTCGCAATATACCAGTAAACAATTCGGTAGGCTGCTATCGAGCTATGGTATCCGAGCCAGCATGGGTGATGTGGGTGCGTGTTGGGATAATGCCGTTGTTGAGCGATTCTTTGGTAGCTTGAAACACGATTGGATTTTTAAAGTTGCTCAACCAACAAGGGAGTTTATGAAGCAAGATGTGACGGCTTACATCAAATATTACAACTTGGAGCGACTTCATTCTGCTAATAACGATCTGTCACCTGTAGAGTTTGAGAATTCTCAAGTAAAAGTGTCCAGTTTGGGTTGACCAGTACACCCATTCAAAGCAATTTGGGGCATAAACATTGTAGAAAAGGCAGCGTACCGATGAGAACGCTGCCTTTTTAGTATGATATTTTAATGCTCAGTATGATTCTTTATTCCTTGGTATAAAACTTTATTACTCTCCTACCAAAGCCCTCAAATGAGGGCTTTTGCATTTAATGCTTTTCTTGTTTCCTAAGCACTATCCCTACTAAACATTATTGTTCGGTAAAAGGGCGGCCGTAGTAGCTGTCTAGTAGTAGCTGTTTTAGCTCGCTAATTAACGGATAGCGAGGATTTGCACCGGTACATTGGTCATCGAAGGCATCCTCGGCAAGCATATCTAACTTGGCGAGGAAGTCGGCTTCATTAACACCGGCTTCTTGGATTGACGCAGGAATGCCCAGCGTCTTCTTGAGCTGCTCGATTTTCTCCAGCAATTTTTCAACTTTTTGTGCATCTGAGTTGCCGCCTAAGGCTAAATGATCGGCAATGGCCGCGTAACGACACAGGGCTTTAGGTCTGTCGTATTGACTGAATGCGGCTTGCTTAGTGGGTAAGTCGGTCGCATTAAAGCGGATCACGTTACTGATCAGCAGCGCGTTAGCCAGTCCATGGGCTAAGTGGAACTCGGCGCCCAGCTTGTGGGCCATAGAGTGGCAGATCCCAAGGAAGGCGTTAGCAAAGGCGATACCAGCGATGGTTGCGCCATTGTGGACTTTCTCTCGGGCGATGGGGGATGCAGCGCCGAGCTGATAGGCATCTGGCAGATATTTGCACAGCAGATCGAGTGCTTGCAGGGCTTGACCATCGCTGTACTCGTTCGCCATCACGCTAACATAGGCTTCGAGCGCGTGGGTGATTGCATCGATGCCCCCGAAAGCGGTTAAGGATTTAGGCATATCCATCACCAGATTCGGGTCAACAATGGCCATGTTAGGGGTGAGTTGATAGTCGGCAATGGGATATTTTTTGCCGGTTTGTTCATCGGTCACTACGGCGAAGGGGGTGACCTCAGAACCTGTACCCGATGTCGTAGGAATCGCGACCATGGTAGCTTTTACGCCCATTTTAGGAAATTTATAGATACGTTTACGGATATCCATAAAACGCAGGGCTAAATCGGCAAAGTCGACATCGGGATGCTCGTACATCACCCAAATAATCTTGGCCGCATCCATAGGTGAGCCACCACCTAAGGCAATAATCACATCGGGTTTAAAGCTATTGGCCACTTTAGCGCCTTGGCGCACGGTGGCCAGAGTGGGGTCAGCTTCAACTTCGTAAAACACTTCGGTTTCTAAACCCTGTGCCTTAAGGATTTTTAAGGTTTCATCGCAATAACCTTGGTTGAACAGAAATGGGTCGGTCACTATCAGTGCGCGTTTCTTATCACTCAGTTCTTCCAGCGCAATCGGTAAACTGCCACGGCGGAAGTAGATAGATGAAGGAAGCTTGTGCCACAGCATGTTTTCAGCCCTCTTAGCGACGGTTTTCTTGTTAATCAAATGACTTGGACCGACGTTTTCAGAAATCGAGTTTCCGCCCCAAGAGCCGCAACCTAAGGTGAGCGAGGGGGCTAGTTTAAAGTTGTACAGATCGCCGATCCCACCCTGAGAGGCTGGGGTATTGATCAAAATGCGTGCGGTTTTCATTCTAAAACCAAAGGATTTGACCCGTTCGGTTTGGGTGTCTTGGTCGGTATACAGGCCAGATGTATGGCCTATGCCACCTAAGGCGACCAGTGTTTCAGCCTTATCGACGGCGTCATTAAAATCAGCGGCGCGGTACATGCCGAGTAAAGGTGAAAGTTTTTCGTGGGCAAAGGCTTCTGTCTCACTAATATCGGTGACTTCACCAATCAATACCTTAGTGGTGTGGGGGACTTCAATTCCCGCCATTTGCGCTATGGTCGCAGCACTTTGGCCGACGATATCGGCATTTAAACCGCCATTTTTAAGGATAACCTGTTGCATAGCTTCAGTTTGCGCCGCATTTAAGAGATAACCGCCATGGGTCGCAAAGCGCTCTTTAACTTGCTCGTAGATGCTGTCGACCACAATTACCGCTTGCTCCGAGGCACACACAACGCCGTTATCGAAGGTTTTAGACATCAGAATCGAGCTCACTGCGCGTTTAATGTCGGCGGTTTCATCAATCACAATTGGGGTGTTACCTGCGCCGACACCAATGGCGGGTTTACCTGAAGAATAGGCCGCTTTCACCATACCTGGGCCGCCTGTGGCGAGGATAAGATTCACTTTAGGGTGCGTCATTAGCTGGTTTGAGAGCGCAACACTAGGCTCATCAATCCAACCGATAATATCTTTGGGTGCGCCTGCGGCAATGGCCGCATCTAACACCAGTTTGGCCGCAGTGGTGGTCGAGACTTTTGCCCTTGGGTGAGGGGAGAAAATAATTGCATTGCGGGTTTTAAGGCTGATGAGTGCCTTAAAGATGGCAGTGGACGTTGGATTAGTAGTGGGGACGATACCGCAGATAATGCCAACGGGCTCGGCAATAGTGATTGTGCCGAAAGTAGGATCTTCGGATAAAATCCCACAGGTCTTTTCATCCTTGTACTTGTTGTAAATATACTCGGAGGCAAAGTGGTTTTTAATCACTTTGTCTTCAATCACCCCCATTCTAGTTTCGGCAGCGGCCATTTTTGCCAGTGAAATCCGTGCATCTGCTGCGGCGAGAGCGGCGGCACGGAAAATCGCATCAACTTGTGCTTGGCTAAAACTGGCATATTCGGCTTGCGCTCTGGCTACGCGCTCGACCATGAGATCCAGTTTTTGGGCATTCGTTACTGTCATGATAAGACTCCTAAAAAGATTTAGGGAATGCACGATTCGCTAAATCTTCTTTATGGTGAAAAATTACACCTAAAGCCTAAGGTAAAGTGTGATCTTCCTGCCAACTCAGCGTTGTTGTGTAATAAAAATACGTCAATTGCGATCTTATGTGACCTTCTTGCGTAAAATTAGCGGAGTACCGCCAACAAATATTAGTCAAACTTGTGATTAAACCTCAAAAATCTCATTTTTCAGTCATCTGTGCTTAAGCTACTATACTTGCCCTTACGGTTAGTTTGATGAAATTGGCGTGACACGCTCAATAAGGATTGCAACTTGGAGTTAACTCTTTACGTTAAATTTTTTCTTGGCCTCGTTGCCATTATCAACCCCATTGGTCTGCTGCCAGTGTTTGTGAGCTTAACTAGCCATCAAACCGAAGCTGAGCGCAACCACACAGGTAAAGTGGCGAACTTTGCGGTGGTGGTGATCCTGCTGGTGACAATCGTGGCGGGACAACATATTTTGAATATGTTTAGTATTTCACTCTCGGCCTTTAGAATTGCGGGGGGCACGCTGATCGCGATTATTGCGATGTCGATGTTGCAGGGTAAATTGGGTGAAGTAAAACGCAACCAAGAGGAAGATCGTGAATCCTCAGCCATGGAGTCGGTGGCCGTGGTGCCGTTGGCACTGCCATTAATGGCAGGCCCTGGGGCTATCAGCTCTGTGATCGTGTTTGCTGCTGAGCATAATTCGTTATCCAATTTTATTGCGATGTTTATTACCGTGATTATTTTTGGATTGGTGAGTTTTGGCCTGTTTAGAATGGCGTCCATTATCTATAAAATTTTGGGTAAAACAGGGATTAACGTTATTACTCGTCTAATGGGGCTATTAATGCTCTCGATTGGTATCGAAGTCATTGCCGCTGGTATCAAAGGGCTATTCCCACAACTTTTTAGCTAATGGTTTGAAAGCGGGAGGAAGTGTCCTCCCGCATGCTGCACCATCCATTTTTCTTTATTCAAAAGTTCCAAATTCTTTCTTTAATCATTGGTAATACCAGCTTAAAGCAAAAATTGCTTGTGATTGTATTGCCCCTATTAATTCGCGTGTTTTATATGGCGCGATATTTCTTATCGAAAATAAATATCGTTAATAACTCGTTGTGATGCTTAGCGAACTCGATAGGGAATTACATTGTGGTTGTGTTAGATGCGATCAACGGTATTACGGCAACCTAATCTGTTGTCACTTAACGCCGCAATTGAAGCCGCCAGAAAGGGTGAAATCGAGAGGGGATTTGTTTTGGTTGAGACTGAGGGGAGAAGCTTAGTGAAACGTTCGCAAACATCGATTTCAGATATCAAAAATATGACTGACAGATTGAACTTCAGTGCAAGTTTAGCGGTAAAATCAGTGGATTGCGGATTTCCATCGAATTATGAACAGCCTCTGGTCGGGTTGAATTGTTTTATGTTAACCGGATGTGGTTTTGATAATTAATATTGCGACCTTTTTATGATTTCAGTCTTGATAAATATTAGGTAATAATATTTTACGCTATTTTATTTGAAATATATAAGTAATTTTACTTGGTAAAGTTTGACGTTATTTTCTTAGCTGCAGTCTAAGATAGTTTTATATATCCAATGATTTAAATATCACCATCATAAGCAAGTAAAGTACTTTTCCTTGCTAACATCTGAATGTTAGCTCTCCTAATCTTACACCGTGAACTACGGTAAATGCATGTCTGAGTTATTCGTCATTCATGGAACTGCGCAAGAGTTAATAAAGTAATGCCGTAAAAACAAGATGGGTTAGCGTGTTTATGTTGTTTCATATGAGCCACTATGAGCGAGTCATCAGTATGCTACCGCACAGATAAAGATCATGGATAACGTTATCTTTACACTTTCCAAGTGTTGTAGGCATTTTAATAATGCAGTTGTTATTCCTTATACAGCTAATTATTAAAAACGTTTTTTATGTGCAGCTCCATGCTAAAAAGTGTGGAGGAAAAGGAGTTATGTATGGCTATTTTTTCTCGCAAATCTGAAGTATCCGACGTGTATGGTTCGGTTTCTGCTGCTTCAACGTTGGATAAATATATTATGCCTGAAAAAGGTATGGTTCCCGATGTCGCTTACAATTTGGTGAAAGATGAATTAATGCTAGATGGAAACGCTAAATAGCTGTTCCAAATAGTAGATCAAAGGAAGGGAACTCAGTCCTGTTTGAGCGATCTGATCTATCGCCAAACAAACCCACCACTCGCCGAGGACTGAGAATGGCCATCTTACCACCACTTTGTCGCGCAGAGCGCAAACAACTACAGAAATTGCTCCATAAAACCAAGGATAAGCATTTCGCCCGACGTCTTATCGCTATGCTGATGCTGCATCAAGGGCAGTCGATTACCGACGTTCATCATGCTACTGGTGCTGCACGCTCCAGTATTGGTCGTTGGTTAGCTTGGTACACCGAAAGCGGCGTTGATGGGCTTAAATCCCTGACGCTGGGACGGCCAGCAATCTTACCCATAGACCCCATATTGCTCTGTCTATCTTTGCTTATTCAGCTATGCCCACAGGACTTTGGCTATCAACGTAGCCGCTGGAGCAGCGAACTGCTTGCCATGGTGATTAATGCACAGCTTAAACTCAGCATCGCTGCATCAACCGTCCATCGATTACTACCCAAGGCGGGAATTGTCTGGCGCCGCTCAGCTCCGACATTGCGTATCAAAGACCCACACCAAGATGAGAAAATGGCCGAGATAAATCAGGCTCTTGAGCAGTGTTGCGTCGAACATCCGGTTTTCTATGAAGATGAAGTGGACATCGACTTGAACCCAAAAATCGGGGCAGATTGGATGCCAAAAGGTCAGCAAAAACGCGTTGTCACCCCAGGCAACAACCGTAAGCATTACATAGCAGGAGCCCTGCATGCCAGCACCGGAAAAGTGCTTTATGTGAGCAGCGATAGCAAAGCGTCAGAGCTGTTTATTGCCATGTTGGAGAAGCTTAAGCGTCATTACCGCAAAGCCAAAACCATCACGCTCATCCTAGACAATTACATTATTCATAAGAGCCGTAAGACCGTTGCTTGGCTCAAGCACAACCCCAAATTCAGATTATTGTTTCAACCGGTATACTCGCCGTGGGTCAACAAGATAGAGCGCTTGTGGCTCGCACTGCATGAAACGGTAACCCGCAATCACGCTTGCAGGAACATGCGGGAACTGCTTGGCATGGTATGGCATTTTATGGGAACCGTTTCCCCATTTCCTGGCTCCGGACACGGCACCGCGAAAATGTAGCAGTATTCGGATCAGCTATTTAGGATGAACCTTGCGACGTTTTGCCAAACTTGGATGGAGCCGAATGTGCATAAAATTATGGATGAATGCATAGACAAAAATATGATCGACAAGGATGAGTATCCGGCCACGGCAGAGATTGAAAACCGTTGCGTGCATATGCTGGCGCAACTTTGGAGTTCACCACAAGCTAAAAATACTGCGGGTTGTTCTACCACTGGCTCTAGCGAAGCGGCAATGCTTGGTGGCTTAGCAATGAAATTTCGTTGGCGTAATCTGCGCCAAAAAGAAAACAAAGCTTACGATAAGCCCAATATTGTGACTGGGCCTGTGCAAGTTTGTTGGCATAAGTTTGCGCGCTATTTTGACGTGGAATTACGCGAGGTGCCCATAACAAAAGATAGGCTTGGACTGGACGGTACAATACTGGCTCGGTATGTGGACGAAAACACGATTGGTGTGGTGCCTACATTTGGTGTGACGTTTACCTGCCACTATGAACCAGTTGAAGAAATTTGCGCAGCATTGGACACCATTCAAAAAGAGAAAGGTTGGGATATACCGGTGCATGTCGATGCGGCCTCTGGTGGATTTTTGGCACCGTTTGTCCACCCTGAACTTGTATGGGATTTCCGTTTGCCACGGGTTTTGTCAATTAATGCTTCTGGCCATAAGTATGGTCTCGCTCCCCTTGGCGTCGGTTGGGTTATCTGGCGTGACTGCAACGATTTACCGGAGGAATTGATCTTTTGGGTAAACTATCTGGGTGGCAATATGGCGACCTTTGCGCTCAATTTCTCAAGGCCTGGAGGTCAAATAGTCGCGCAATATTATCTATTAAACCGTTTGGGTAAGAACGGCTATGCTGAAATTTGTAATAATCTTTATAAGAGCGCTGAGATTATTGCCAAAGGTATTGAATCATTTAAGGATTTTAACATTTTTTTTGCCGGAGATTCTCAGAAGGGAATACCTGCGTTGTCTTGGACGCTAAATAACGATATTACAGAATATAGCCTTTATGATTTGTCAGATCGTATGCGCATGCGTGGATGGCAGGTTTCAGCCTACTCAATGCCTCCCGATATTCAAGAAACTGTTGTTATGCGTGTTGTCTTACGCCATGGTTTTAGCGTTGATATGGCTTCGGCGTTCCTCGAACATGTAAGACTTTGTCTGGAATACTTTAAAAAGCATCCCATTTCCATTGTTCAGACTTCGTCTGAATTTAAACAGTTTCAGCATAGCGGACGCTAATTTAGCATAGTGAATGGGGATAGAATTCCATTCACTTTTTGGAGTTATCTGATGAACTGGTTAAAAACAACGTTGCAAATTTACCCTGAAATTGCCGTCTTTCTTTCTTTGGCAATCGGATATTGGGTTGGCAACAAAACTTTTAAAGGATTTTCCTTGGGGGCGGTGACAGCAACGCTTTTAGCTGCTGTCGTCATTGGCCAGTTTGATATAACACTTTCATCCAATGTAAAAAGTATCTTTTTTCTGATGTTTCTTTTTGCCGTTGGTTATGGAATTGGTCCGCAATTTGTTCAAGGCATTGCTAAAGATGGCTTGCCGCAAGCCTTATTTGCGGTGGTTGCGTGTCTTTTTTCGTTATTATTTCCTATTCTTTGCGCAAAAATAGCGGGTTATGATCTTGGGGCGACGGCTGGATTTTTTGCGGGCACACAAACTATTTCTGCCTCAATGGGATTGGCGACAGACGCCATTGTGCATCTCGATTTACCCGCCGAAGAGAGTAAGAAAATGTTTTCTGTAATACCTGTTGCCTATGCCGTTACCTATATTTTTGGCACGGTTGGATCCGCAATTGTTCTCGCGCAAATAATCCCAAAGCTTCTGCGTATTGATTTGGAGGCTGCGTGTAAAGATTATATGGCGAAAAATGGTGGAACAACCGAAAACGCACGCGGAGAATGGCACACTTACGCACTGCGTTCTTATAAGCTTACTGAGAAAAATCGGGCTGTCGGTATGACTATCCATGAATTTGAAGCGCAATTTCCTCATCGCAAAGTGTTTGTTGAAGGACTTAGGCATGAAGGCAAAGTGATTGATACCGATCCAAACTCGAAACTTTCAACGGGCGATATTATTGCTGTCGGTGGCGAGTATGATGCTTTTGTTGAGTTCTTTGATCACCCTGATTCCTTTGATGAAACCCAAGATAGTGAGTTGTTGAATCAACCTGTGCTGGGTGTCGACGTGTATGTCACATCGCGAGGAATTAACGGAAAGACATTGGCAGAATTAGGAAAAACGACAAGCTCCCATGGCATTTTTTTACGCAAAATCAAGCGTGGACCGAAAGCCATTGAAATTCCCATCCTGCCACAAACCCGTTTATTCCGAGGTGATATATTAACCTTGAGTGGATTAACCAAAGATGTTGAACGAGTCACCAAACAGCTTGGCGTTATTGATCAGCGTGGAAACTCGATGGACGTGGCTTTTTGGGCCTTTGCTATTGTCATTGGTGCGTTACTCGGTTCCTTGGTGTTTAAAATTGGAAACCTGCCATTAACCTTATCAACTGCAGGCGGTGTTTTAATTGCAGGTTTGATTTTTAGCTGGGTGCGTTCCTTTCATCCGACTTTCGGCTGGGTACCAGAACCGACAGTTTGGTTTATGAACTCCGTCGGTCTCAATGTTTTTATCGCTGCGATAGGTATAAGTGCTGGGCCAAACTTCGTGGCCGGACTTAAAGAGTTAGGTTTTAGCCTTTTCCTCTGGGGGGTAGTGGCAACCACCTTACCTCTGTTTTTTGCTGCGTTAGTTGGTAAATATGTTTTTAAGTTTCATCCCGCTATTCTGTTAGGGTGCTGTGCCGGGGCTAGAACGACTACAGCATCTTTGGGCATGATTAACGAAAAGGCCAAAAGCAATATCCCAAGTTTAGGTTATACAATCACTTATGCTGTGGGTAATACTTTACTCACGATGTGGGGCCTAGTGTTGATCCTGATCCTTACCTAAAGGGATGTTTTTTACGCCATGTGTTTTTTGTTTATGGCTTGATTCATCAACACAAAATAGCCTCTTGGCAAGAAGCCTTGATGTGTATTGGTTAACCTTCTACAACGCGTTGTTGAAATTAAACAAGGACGTTCTTTGCCGCGCGATAGAAGTCAGATAAGTCTCGAGCTGTCTCATTCACTCCCTCCCTTTTTAACATCCATCCCTACCGTTATTACATTCATCGTCTATTTACATCATCGCTCAAGGCCATTACCCGCAGGTGAGTAAGCTTAGGTCTAGCTTACGGTTTATCGTGATTAAATCGCGCTATGCCTTTGGTTTTATTTTCTTTTTCAGTGCCATATAAAAAATACTGGTGAACATTGAGATTGGCTGCTAATACTTTATAGGTAATGTATAGGACAAATGTGACACGTTCATGGACTGAGCCAGTCAGTTTGACGTGGTAACCCTATGAGGTGCTTATGAAAGGAATTATTTTTAATGTGCTGGAAGATATGGTCGTAGCCCAGTGCGGAATGTCAGTTTGGAACGAACTATTGGAAAAACATGCTCCTAAGGATCGCGTGTATGTGTCAGCCAAAAGCTATGCTGAGTCTGAGTTATTTAGCATTGTTCAGGATGTAGCACAGCGGCTTAATATGCCGATACAGGATGTAGTCAAAGCATTTGGGCAGTTTCTTTTTAATGGGCTAGCCTCCCGTCATACCGATGTTGTAGACAAGTTTGACGATTTTACCTCCTTAGTCATGGGGATCCATGATGTGATCCATTTAGAGGTGAATAAGCTATACCATGAGCCTTCGTTGCCGCACATTAATGGACAGTTATTACCGAACAATCAAATTGCGTTAAGGTATTCATCCCCCCGTCGGTTATGTTTTTGCGCAGAGGGACTGTTATTTGGTGCTGCGCAGCATTTTCAGCAAAAGATCCAGATTAGCCATGACACTTGCATGCATACTGGTGCCGATCATTGTATGTTAATCATCGAGTTACAAAATGACTGACAGCGAAAATCCCTATTATGTAGCCTATTTGCGGGAAAAAAAGGCCAGACAGGAAGTGGAGCAGCTACTTGAGGACAGTACCCGTCAACTCTATGAGAAAAATGTGTTGTTGCAACAACAAATCGATCTGATTAAGCAGCAACAGCAATCAATGATCCAGCAGGAAAAATTGGCTTCTCTTGGTACAGTTGCCGCTGGCGTCGCCCATGAAATTAATAATCCGCTTGCCTATATTCTCTCCAATGTCAGGAGCTTAATCAGCTATGCTCAGGACTTATTGGCAAGCATGGACGAAGGCGATAAGCAACAGATTGATCAGGCTAAGTTGCAGTTTATCAAGGAGGATCTGCCTGAACTGGCAAGTGATACTTGCCAAGGTTTAATGCGTATTAAGGATATCGTTAACCATTTACTCTTTTTTGCACGAACAGATTCGACAGGTAAATCTGTTATTCAATTAGTCGATGCCTTAGAATTTTCCCTTAAATTGTTGCGACCAATGCTTAACAATGTTTTGATAAAAAAAGAAATTTCCCATGTTCCTATGATTTTATTTAATGTAGGCGAACTCAATCAGGTCTTAATGAATATTATCGTTAATGCTTATCAGGCTTGCGATGTGGTCAGCGATAGACCCTCTGAAATACGGCTTAAGCTCACTCAATCCGATACCAACATTTGCTTAACGGTTGTCGATAATGGTTGCGGTATGGATGAGTATACCCTGGGGAGAATGTTTGATGCTTTCTACACCACTAAGCCTGTTGGGACTGGGACGGGAGTCGGCATGTCGATTGTGTTACAAATTCTTCGCCAGCACGATTGCACGATTGAAGTGAAATCCGAGCCAGATAATGGGACTGAGGTGATGATTCTTTTTCCAATAGATCCTCAAGCTGTTTATATGACTTCTAGCTCGATAACCTAGATAGGATAGTTCAAATCCAAATTGATCCTTAGCCCTAATTGATAGGCATGATCCTGCATAAGATGAGTCATCAACTCGATATCCTGCAACTGTGATAGCGTAATTGGGCGGGCTTCCCATCTTGGGGCGTGGCCAGCATCATTCAAATGAGCAAGATACACGCGCAGTTGACTTTGATGCAGGGTAAAAAAACGCATATTACAATGTTCAGAGATCGACAAATAAGGTTCAAAATCAAGCTGATAAACTTGCATATCATCAAATTCAGACCAACGAATATAGCGAGTGCTTTCATAGCAGATTGCGGCTAGTGTAGCCTCTGGCTTGATGGTATCAAATAAATTGATAACATCTTGCATGTGCCGCAGTGTAATTATGGGTTTATCTTTCACACCGTTACTCCTTTAGTGTGTGCTTTCCTTTATATTCTTCAGTGAATTAGCTATTGACTGCTGCTGTATGGCTCAGCGATTGATCGCCCCACAGCCTGTCGGCTAATCCCGAGGCGCGTTGGGTAGCTTGCAGGCTTGCGCGTTCAAAAACCTGCTGAGTGCCTAGGCAACTAAAGTGTTGTTTTGCACGGGTAATTGCGGTGTAGATCAGCTCTTTTGTTAATAATTGCCACTGAACTAGGCTCGGTGCAGGCGGGAGCACTAAGGCGACTCGATTAAATTCACTGCCTTGGCTTTTATGCACCGTCATGGCGTAACAGGTTTCGTGGCTAGGTAGCCTTGCGGGTAACACTTTAAGCAGTTTGCCATCAGCTTTAATAAAGTGGGCCATCAGGCGGTCAGCTCTCTCTTCATCCTGCAAAATCAAGCCAATATCGCCGTTAAACAGGCCTAAGTTATAGTCGTTACTTTGGATGATAATGGGGCGCCCGAGGTAAAACTCCTGCTGAGGCTGAATAAGTTTGGCCTGCGCTAATGCCTTAGTCACCGCAAGATTAATCCCTTCGACACCATAATCGCCGGTTCGCATGGCGCACAAAATGCGATATTGATTAAATTTGGCAATCGCCTCCATGGCGCTTGGCGGGCAAAATGGCTCACTCGTATGTATTGGAGTGGCGTGCGTTGGCTGTAACAGGCGTAAATAGTCACCGTATTGCTCACAGGCCTGTGCAAGTAGCGCTTTAAGTCCGGTATTGTTGCTAGGTTCACTGATTTTTGCTTGGGTTTGGCTGTGATCTACGCTGTGTTCTAACCAGGTTAATTCAGCAAGCCCGCTTTGCCAAACGGATAAAATACCTGCGAGATCGGCGCGGTTGACTGCGCTGGCCAGCAAGCCAATCCCGGCATCGCCTTTAAATCGATGGCTGTGGGTTAGCATACACAGGCTATCGCCAATTTTAGGCTCACTGTGGATAAAGTGGCTTAAATTAAAGCCCGTGAGCGCGGTTAATTGCTCGGCCTGTGCTTGGCTATAACGCATTTTCCACTCGGTATGTTGAGTCGAGGCTTGCTTAAGTCCGGCGCAAATATCGGCAAGTACGGCGCCTGCCTCAACTGAAGCGAGTTGATCCTGATCCCCAAGCAATATCAAGCCTGCGTGTTCCGGCAATGCGCTGAGCAGCTTGTACATCATAGGCAAATCGACCATGGAGGCTTCATCCACAATCAAAAGATCGAGCCGTAATGGGTTACCTTGATGATGGCGAAAATGCGCTGAATTGGGAATGACACCCAGCAGGCGATGTAAGGTTGATGCCTCCTCGGGGATACGACTCAGTGCGGTTAATAACACTTGGTTTTCTTGAGGGTTTTCCTTGCTCGCTTGTTGAAGCTCTTGCTCGAGCCTCGCTTTAGAAGCCTTAATGGATTCACTTAAACGGGCGGCCGCTTTGCCCGTCGGGGCGACAAGTCTTATTTGCTTTGGTGTACCTAATTGTTGTAACAACAGCAATTTAGTCACCGTAGTGGTTTTACCTGTACCGGGGCCACCCGTTATCACCGCCAGCTTGTTACCGAGCGCCGTTGCAGTGGCGACCTTTTGCCAATCGATGTTCGCTTCAACGGTGTGGGCTGCGCTTGGAAATAAGCAATCCAGTTGCCTGCGTAGCTGTAAAAGTGATTGATTATCCGATGCTAAAGGCTGCGATGGCGTTAACGAAAGCGCCGCCGCTGATAACCTTGTTAAGGCGCTGGCAACTTGGGTTTCAAAATGATGATAACGCTCAAGATAGAGTCTACCATCCTCAAAAATCAGTGGTTTATTGCTATTTGGTGCTCCAATGGCGTCAAAGTGTTGCAGTGCGTCAATCAGTTCAGTAAGGCTTAAACGGATTTGACAGCGGTTTATCGGCTCTGCCATCGGATTGGTTGGCACTATATATTCGAGCACTAGACAAGTATGTTGGGCCGACAGTTGCTGACTCAACAGGGCGCACAGCAGCATAAACAGTGGCTCTTGGGCGTCATTGGGGTGAAGACGGGCCATCTCGAGGGCAAAATGGCGATCGAGAGCGGTGATAAGCCGCTCTTTCTCCCAATATTTGAGCAACTCAGTCAGTGGTGCTTTAAGTCTCAGCGCGCCTGCATTGTACCAATTGGCGGCAAGGGCAGTGGCGTTATTCATGTCGGCGCTGTTCGTATCGGTGCTGTGGTTCATGCCATCGCTCCCGTATTTTGTTGACTCATATGGCTTTCATCTTGACTGCGGTTAAATAGCGCATCTAAGGCGAGAATGAGCGCCTTAGGTGGCTTATCGTAGTAAACCCCAAAGCCGGGATACTGAACCGACATTCCCCGTAAAAATAAGTAATAACAGCCGCCGATATGGATATCGTAGTCATAGTTTGGCAGTCGCATCGCCAAATAACGATGCAGGGCGAGGGAGTAGAGAATGTATTGCAAATCGTACCTATGATCGCTAATCGCCTGCTTAAGCGCTCCATAATGGTAAGCCTGAATCGTGTCGCCTAAATGGTTTGATTTGTAGTCGGCGATATAAAACTTACCTTGATATTCAAAGGTTAAGTCGATAAAGCCCTTGAGCATACCCTGTAATTCATCGAAATGTAGCGCAGTATCGTAACCAAATTGCCCGAGGAGTTGATTAAGCTCAGCATCTTTTAATCGATTTAAAGGCAGGTAAAACTCCATCTCCACTAAGGTGTGTTGTGGCACGAGCGCTGCTAGACATAGCTCGGGATTGATGAGCTGATTATCCTGCGCCATTAATGCCAGCGGTGCCTGCAATATTTCCATATACCAGTCTTGCAATACAGTTTGCCACTCGGGGGCGATGCCATATTGCAGCATGGCTTTAGGTAACTCACGCGGTAAATCGATTTTGGCCTGAGTAAAATCAATTAACTCAAGCACTAAGTGCATAAAACTCCCCGCATTGGCGCCGCGCTCAAAACTAAAGCGATTGAGTAGTGGTAGCTGCGGTACATCAGCGCTATCTTGCCATGAGGATTCACTTAGGCTATTGGCGGGTTCTGCGCCAAATACCGCGCTAACTTCATCATCGGCGCCCGGGCTGGCTTTGGCGTGGGGCGCATTTTTGACTAAGCCAGAATAACTGCCTACTCGCCATGGGGTGCGATACTGACGGGTGACATTACGGGCATTTAAGGTGTGGGATTGCGTTTCACCCGTGTGCAGCTTGTTATCAGCAATGTTGTCAGCAACGCATTCCACGCTGATCGCTTGCGCATTCGACTCTACACCATTAAGCAGCGCCTGCGCTGCACTGTGCAGACGTGCAAAATCACAGCCGGCATCGGTTACTCCTAAAAGATAACCGATAGCGGTTTCATGCAGTTGGCTTTTGATCCCGGCTTTTAACATGCGGCTATGGTTAGCGATGTACAAATAACACAGGTACACAGGGCGGGTGAGTGCCACATAAAGTAGGCGAAGATCTTCGGCTAAGGTTTCTTGCTTTGCCTGCTCCCAGCCTTCGTCTGTGCCTTCAATATCCCATACCAGCTCCTGCGCTCCATCCGCATCAGTTCTGTGATAGAGCATGGGTGTCGGGCGGCGGCGATTATCCCGTGCAAGGCTAACAAAGGGGATAAAACACACTGGGTATTCCAGCCCTTTACTTTTATGAATAGTCACGATTTGCACCAGATTTTGCTCACTCTCAAGGCGCAGCTGCTGCTCATCTGTCCCTGTATTATCAATAAGTTGTTGCTCATACCAATTGAGTAGGGCACTGATGCCATCAATCTCAGTGGCCTTTTGCTGCAACAGCTCGGCTAAGTGGCGAAAATCTGTTAGTCGCCTCTCGCCATTACTCGCCTCATCGGGCTCTTCGCTATCTTGGTCGGCAGTGGCTGTAACGCTGGGTGTTTGCAGTAGGCGTGCCACCATGTGGGTGGCGTTGGCTAAGCTCAGCAGCGCTGGCATAATGCCGCGTTTTTGCCAGATCTGATGTAGCGCAAAAAACTGTTCGAGCAGCATTTGGCGCTGCTCTTCATCTTGGTTAAAGGCATGAATTTGCTCTGCGCTATAGCCAAGTAGCGCGGTGGCGAGAGCGCTGCGCAGGGCGCGCTCATCCTTGGGACTGGCCAATGCGCGCAAAATGAGCGCCATTTCCCGCGCTTCAACGGTATCAAATACGCTGTCGCGGCTTAAAAAGACCGCGCCAATTTGGCGCTTGCTCAGCGCGGTTTTCATCACGGCCGCTTCGTTTCTATCGCGCACTAAAATGGCGATATCTTTAGCAATTAATGGCCCTTTTGGCGTATGGCATTGGCCATTGGCGGCCTCCGTGAGTAAACGGGTAATCTCGGCGGCGGTATCTTCGGCCAATGTTTGTCTGGCGCTGGCTTTATTCAGCCCCGTTTCGCCCTCGCGTAACAGTTTTAACCGCAGAGCGGCACTATTGGCTGTACTTTCGACTAACTGTTTTGCCGCCGCACTGGCGGGTGTTTTTACCCTGTCAAAGGGAATCGATTGGCTAATAAAAGGATTGGGATGCTGGGCAAATAGATGATTGACTCCTGCCACCAGATTACGACTCGAGCGATAGTTAGTGTCGAGAAAATAGTGCGCTTGGGTTTGCCTGCGCGCCTCAATATAAGTGTAAATATCGGCGCCGCGGAAAGCATAAATCGCCTGTTTGGGGTCACCAATCATCAGCAGGCTTAATTTGCTATCCGTGCGAGCCTTGGGTTCGACAGCTGTCGAATTTTGCGCTTTAACCCCCAAACGGGTTTGATAAATCCACGAGAAAATCGCAAATTGCAAAGGATCGGTATCTTGGAATTCATCGATTAAGGCCACAGGGAAGCGACTTGCCACCGCTTTAGGCAAAGTATCAGGATTGGCCAGCATCGCAGCAGCTAAGGTGGTAAGCAAATCATCCGGTGTTAGCACATTTTTAAGCTGTTTTTGCTTAGCAAACCGCTCGCTGATCCCTTGCTTAGCACTGAATAAAAACGCGGGTTTAATGGCGTTAATCAGCGTGGCTAATTGCTCCATATGGTCAAGCAGTGGCGCCTCGCTCACGCTTGGGAGTACACCGCCTTTATTGAGCTTAAGTTCTGAGAGTGACAAGGCCTCAAGCACTTTTAGCGGCGGTAAGCCATGACCAAAGGCGATAAAGTTGTCCAGTTGGTCGAACATTTCCGCCAGTTTGGGGTAATTGTCGCTCGCTTTACCAAAGCGCTGGCCATTAAGCGGCAGGCTATGAAGTAACGCTAACAGCGCGTCGCGGCCACGCGGCCAGGCGAGTTTAAAGCGCTGCACACTCTGGCTTAAGGATTCTGCCAAACGAGCAAAGGGCTGCACGGGTTTAAGCGGTTTTGCTTCACTAGCACCGAGCAAGGCCCGAAGCTGCTTGACTAAGCCATCGGGATCGCCAAATTCGCTGGCAATAATCTGGGCTAAATATTCCGGCAGCGGATAGCAGGCTTCACGCCAAAAGTCGCGCACTGCATGGTGCAAAAACTCGCTGTCGTCTAAGGTAAAATCTGACTCGAACAGTAAAGAGGATTCGAAGGCGAGATCGGCTAAGATCCGTTGGCAAAAACCGTGAATAGTAAAAATGGCCGCTTCGTCGAGGGATTTGAGCGCCAAGTCGAAGCGTCTTAGGGCGATGGCGCGCTCAGATTCTGGGGTTTTATCGTACAACGCCTGTACAAAGGGATCGTTAATTTCGAGCCCCAAGAAACACTTAAAAGCCACTTGTATACGGCGGCGGATCCTGTCCCTTAATTCCTCTGTGGCGGCATTGGTGAAGGTTACTACCAGAATTTGTTCGCAACTCAGTGGTTCGCTTAAGCCATCCCCAAGCAGTAGTCGCAGATACAAGCCCGAAATCGTATAGGTTTTACCTGTGCCCGCACTGGCCTCTATCAATCGGCTACCACCAAATGGCAGGGTGAGCGGATCTAACGGCAGCGCCTGTGATGTAGTAGGAAGTATCATATTGTTTGATGGTGCACTCATTGCTGCGCTCCCTCTGATGTTGCGGTTTGTGGTTCAGCATTGAGCACAAACTCCTCAAGTTGGGCGAGGGTGTCTTTATGGTACAAGCTCAGCATGGGTCGATAGATCTCGTCGGCCAGTTTGCCAAAATTTGCTTCGGTAAAATCCTGCGGAAACCGAAACAGCCGCTGGTAATGGGGATCGGTGCCTTCGCCAAGTTCACCTTGTTCGTCCAGCCATTCGCTTTGCGCCGCCTCGAGCCGCACACTGTGTTGGCTATCGTATTGACCATCAAGTTGACTGGTTTCATCCTCATTGATCTCTGCACTGGCGTAGGCAAGGGAGGTTTTGGGCATAAAACACAGCGGATGCAACTGTCCCTGATAAAAATGTTGTAACAAATGAACCAGTCGATCATGGGCCTGCTTTGGCGCAATGGGCGAGAGGGCGTGAAAATGCCCCATATCGAGTAGATAGCTAGGTTGTAGATAGCTGGGCTGCTGATCGCTAGGCTGAGTCAGTCCTGCGGCCATTAAACATAAATGGCGCAGATACAGCGCTAAAATATCCCGCCCATGGGCACTGCCAGGGCGACAACTGACCAAGCCTTTTGGACTGATATCATCAATGCGACCTTCAAGGAGCACGCGCTTTACCGACACCTTAGTCGTTGCAGCAACGTGAGATAGAGGTAACTCAAAGGCGAGCCGAATATCCGCATGGCGCGGAGCTACATCGCCGCGCATAAATAAGGTTCTGCCAATCAATGGTGCGATATCGTGGCTATATTGGCGCAGCAGCAGATCATCAAAGGGCTGCATGGGTAAATTACCACTGGCTTTTAAGCGTTGTAATAGTTCGCTACTGGGCTGCGCCTGTCCTTGTTCAAGAGCGCCTTGTTCGAGAGCTCCTTGCTCGAGCGCATCATCGAGCAACCTTGCCTGTAACAGATAACGCTCAAGCGCATTGAGGCTGAAGGGTTCATCATTATCATCCGCTTGAATATTCAGGTTTAAATCAACCTTTAATGTGCGATTAAAGAAATATTGCGCGGGATGACGAAAGAATCGGATAAAAGCGGAGATATCGACATGCTCTTCTTCACTTAGTGGCTCAATATTTTGTTGAATATCACTATCCCCAATCGTGTCATCTTCGAGCACGATCTGCGTGTTGGCATCAATAAAACGACGCTGGATTGACTGCGTGCTGATGTCCGGTGGGCACCATTGCTGGCTGTAACTTTGTTTTATCGCCTGCGCTTGCGGCTCTGTTGACTGATACAGTTTAGGATCAAAAGGTTGTAGCGGCTGGTGGCTTATGATGGTCTCAAGCAAGGCCTGTTGGGCGGCTTCATTACCCACGGCTGGAGTTTCTGCTGTAAGCGATTCTGGCACATAACACAGCTGGCAATATTCAATCAGCTCGGAGACTAGCATCGAGGGAATGCGCTCCGAGTTATCCCGCTCACTGCGGCCAATATAGCTGATGTAAAGCTGTTCCCGTGCCGAGAGTAGTGCTTCTAAAAACAAGTACCTATCGTCTAATCTGCGGGAGCGATCGCCTTTGCGAGCACCAAAATGTGCCATCAGATCAAAGCCCACAGGATGTTGCATGCGCGGATATATGCCATCATTCATGCCGAGTAGGCACACCACCTTAAACGGAATCGAGCGCATCGGCATTAAGGTACAAAAATTTACACTGCCCGCTAGATAACGCTGGCCAACCCGTGACTCGGTTAAGCGCTGATTAAACCATTGTGCGAGTACTTCGATGCTTAAGTTCAAGGCGTTTGAGTGTAAGCCGCTTTGGTCTAAAAAATAGGGGTTAACGTCGTATGCCGCTGTATAGCTGTCAGCAGGGCTGGCGGCCTGTAACTCTTGCTCTAAGGTGGCAATGGCGTCGCGGACTTCCTGTAACTGCTCACGCTCATCCTCATCGGGGGCGTAAAAAGCATTTAACAGTTGAGTCAGTTCAAATAAACGCTGGCAAGGCGCTTGAGGCTGGGCTAATTGCAGCGTGGTTTCATCGAGGACTTCAATAAAGTTCAACAGTTTGCCAAGGGCCTGTGCCGATTGGCCTTCTACCCCTGAAACCACTAAATAGCTTGGCGCCTGTGGGCTTGCTTGATACAAGGGTGCATCGTTCCTTAAGGCATAGCCCAAGATTAACCGTTTGATACCAAAGGCCCAGGAGTTTTGCTCAAAGGCGGGCACACCCTGTTTAACACGGCTTTGCTCATCGCGCCCCCAACGCACACCGGCTTCATCTAACCAACGGCGGATCAGTGGTAGCTCGTCTTCTTCGAGTTGAAAACGCCGTAAAATCGCTGGCACTTCTAGAATGCTTAAAATATCGGTCAGTCCGAAGCGACTCTGATTAATATTGAGTAAATTCAAAAAGCTATTAATGAGTGGCGATTCCTGCGCCGCGCCGCGGTCGGCAATGGCGTAGGGGATATATTCGAGCCCTTGTTTGGCGGCAAACACCGCATCAATATAGGGCGCGTAGGCGGCGACATCCGGCATCATTACCACAATATCTTTGGGCGTGAGTTGGTTGTCACGATCCAGCAGGTCGAGTAAATGATCGTGTAAGGTTTCGACTTCGCGCAGCGGGCTGTGACAGCTCTTGATTTGAATCGAATCATCGACGCGTTTTAGTCGTCTGCGGTTTGTCACCGCTTGATATAGCTCGGCATCAGGCCCGAGTACGCGATCGAGGGTTTGCATTTCTAAGATATCGTATTGCACCCCCGCCAGCATGCTAGCGTTGCAATCCGGATCGTTAGGATCGCCGCAGGGCTCGCAGTACACATCGTCGCCAAAATCGCAGTGTTCAGGTGGGAGTTCGAGCAGCATATCGAGTAATTCACGGCCCATTTTGCCATTGTTGGCAAGCAGCGGATTGCCGACCTCGAGTTTATCTTCCCATTGCTCGGCCAATTGGCGTTTGCCAGCATATTGCAGCGCCATTCGCGCTCGATGCCGAGGATCGATAATATCGCCCCAATAATGCTGGCATGGGCTGAGGTTAAGGATGATGACATCAATTCGGGCCGCGAGCTGGTGGAGCACGTCTATGGTTTGTGGGGCCATAGACGAAATGCCAAACACAAATAAACGCTCAGGCAATTTGGCGAGGGAATGGGTGCTATCAGCCAGCGCGGCAATTAAATCCTGATGTAAATTGGCCCTGTGGTAATGGCTTTGACGCAGTTCGTCACGGTTGAAGGCAATCAGCGCCCGCCAAAGAATAGGTTGCCAGCGTTGTTCCTCATTTAATTTGAGTGCATCGAGTGGTTCATTGGCTTCCCATGCGGCAATCCAGTCGGGGCGGTAAACTAAATATTGGTCGAAGATATCGGCGATGCGACCGCAGAGCTGATAAAGCTTAATATTATCGGCGGCGATTGAGTTTGACGCTTCAAGTTGATTATTTTTTGTGGTCGAGTCGGGGCTGCTTGACTCAATATGACCTAAATAATGCCGCAGCGGCCCAAAGGATTCCTCCTCAAGTAGGCGAGGCAGTAGTTGCATTAATTTCCAGGTCATTGCCGCTTTAGTAAAGGCGTTTTCCTTGGGGACATTGGGCAGTAAATCGTGACACAGTTGCCAAATGAAACTGGATGGCAAAGGGAACTCAAGCGCGGCGGCAATGCCATTTTGTTTTGCAATCTCAAGGCGTAACCAAGTCGACATCCCAGGGCTTTGCACCAAAATATGCTCGCTTTGCAATAAACAGCCACCGGGCAACGGTTGGCGCAAATACGCAGCGAGATGGGCACAGAGCACTTCCATTTGGTTGGATTGGATTAACTTCAGCATATTCGACTCACGATTTGGGATTGCTGTTATGCATAGCAAAGTGGCTTGGCAATTCTATGTGTTTGATTTATAAGATTCAACAATCTTGTCCGCCCGCGGTCTATCCTATCTATTTTAACTGTTTGCTTGGGCCAAATAGCAGCCAGTTGAGGGCTTTGGCCGCGGCATTAAAGCGCTTTAGCGCCACTTGATAGTCGTTATCCGCAAGGTTTTGGTATTTCAGTGCGACGTAGCTTTGGGTGAACGTGTCAAACTCACGACAAAACTGAGGGGATTGCTGCTGGTGTGTGTCAATAAGCTGCGCTGCAAAGGCGTTCGGGCCTAAGTGGGCTGGGCGGGCGATGCCAAATTTACTGAGTCGCTGGCAAATGCGTTGGTACTTAGCGCTGATGGGATCTTGTTCCCTTTTAAAGCGAAATAGCCCCACGCTGTAGGCGATATAGAGGCCAATAAGCCCAATACACACACTCATAAACATCGCGACTTTGGCCTTAGTGACATCCCCTAAAATACCGCTTAGCACTTTGTTTTGCCGTTCTTGATTAAAACCGAGCACCCATAAGCTCCAGTAATAATCAACGCTAGCAAAGCGTTGCCTCAACTCATTGAGCCAAGGCATAGATTTAAATCGTAAACTGCTAAAAGGGCTTTCTTGCAGGTAACTTTGCTCAGGGGAAAACTCGGCATCAAAGCCTTGCTCAATCCGATTAGGTGCTACCATGGCGGTCGGATCAAAACGCACCCAGCCTTCATTTTCGAGCCACACCTCGGCCCAAGCGTGGGCCATGTATTGATACACGCTGAGGTAATCGGCCTGTGGGTTGTATTCGCCTCCTTGATAGCCTGTCACCATCCGTGCCGGAATGCCGCTGGCGCGCGCCATAAAAATGAAGGCAGAGGCATAGTGGGCGCAAAACCCTGCTTTGTTTTCAAACAGAAAGTCATCGACTTGCTGCCGTCCAATCGGTGGGGGCGTGAGGGTATAGAAGAACGGCTGTTGATTAAAATAGCCCATCATGGCCCAAAGTCGCTTATGGGGTTCTGGGTATTTAGCCTTAAATTCATCGGCGAGTTGGCGCGCTCGGGGATTGCTGTCCGCTGGCAGATTGAGGTTTATTTGTCGCTGTTTGGCACTTAAGGTGAGATCCATTTTCGCCTGTGGCCACGAACTGGCATTGTAGCCCATTCGTTGATCGACATTACGCAGCGCATAGAGCCGATAGTCGGGCAAATTCACCAGCTTATCATCTTGGCTGTAGGCCACATCAAGGCCAAATAGCCAAGGTTGATGACTGGGTTCGGCAATCACTTGGTAACGGTAAACCCTTGGTTGGCTATTGCTGGTACTGTTTTGTGTTTTTGGCGTTAACGAGGGCAACTGCCGCGCAGGATCTGGCCTTGAGGGCGGAAAGAAAAACGCATCCTTTTGAATTTGTTTGATACCCGCATCTTGGCGCCATGTTAAGCCGTCATAATCTTCCAGCACTAGGGCGCGCCAGTAGAGTTCGGCTTGGGTAGGGCTGGCATCGGTAAAACTCACCCTAAATGCCAAGGCCGATGAGCGAGTGAGTTTACTGATATCGCCCACGGCAAGGGAGTCCGACAGCCCGGTTTGGGCTTCCTTCATATTGGGCACAAGCCAAAGCGGTGCAAAACGGGGCAGTACCAAAAAAAGTAATAACGCTAAGGGCATACTTTGCAGCAATAATTTAGCGCCAATCCATGCCGTGTGTTGCCAGCGATGTTGGCTTTGGTAGAGGGTGACCAATACGCAGGTATTGATAATCGTGACGCCAATAAGGTGCACGGTATTGAGCATGGATTGGTGGTCAATAAAGGTGAGGGCAATTAGAAAATAGCCGACAATCACGACGGCCCTTACATCCCTAACACTTCGCATCTCAATGTATTTTAATGCATAACCTAAAATGAGCAGGTTGACTAAGGCGTTTAATAGCCCAATTGTGCCCGAGACCAGTGCCAGCGTGATTGCCGCGCCGACAGCAAGGCTTGTGACAAGATAACGGGGAGGTTTAGCGACTTTGCCGACATAGATACCAATGCGCCACAGCAAGCAAATGGCGCAGATCCCAAGGGTCCAAGGGGTGGTTTTATCAAATAATGGGCTGAGCACCGCTAAATTGGTGAGCAGTAGCCAAAACAGGGTTTGGCGACTGATATTATCCCCAGTTTGAGGTCCATTAGCGCGATAGGCATTTAGCTGAGCTGCACTCGCCTTGGGTGAATTAAGAGGCTGTTGATCTGCACTTTCCGTGGTCATTGCACTGGTCATTGATTTGAGGCTCATAGGCGATCCTCAACATCTGAGGCTGTTTGAGTGCTATGCCTGTGGGGAGGAATATTTGGCTTATGACTAAACCCATGATTGACAGAGGATTTATCGCTTTTATCTGGGGTTTGGGTATGTGCTCCGTAGAGCGCCAGCGCCCGTTGGCAGGCGATTCGGTGCGAGTTACCGAGGGCGGGCGCAAGAATAATATCTTCCCCATCAGGCTGTTGCAGCCAAAGGCCAAAATATTGCTCAAGCTGACTTAAGCGGTTCACCTGCCAGCTTAATTGGCTGAGCTGCTGTTCGAGGTGCGTAGGATCAGGGGCTAATTTTAACCATACCGGATCACCTTGAGGCTGTTCAAACTCCTTAGTTAACATGCCACGCCCTTGGGCCCATTGCTTCCATGCCACTTGCTTTAATGACTCACCGAGCACATGGGGTTTAAGGCCTTTATATTCATCAATGCCAGCAATATATTTGCCTGCCCGCTCAAGCGGTTCGTCCTGTCCGGATTCCGTTGCGGCTTCAAGTTGTAAGGGGCTTTCAAGCGGCTGGGCATAGACAATATGGGCGTTATCAAGGTCGATATGCGACCAAGCACGGCAGAGTCCTAAAGGGTAGGTGGATTCAATCTTCAGCCGTCTAGCGGAGACTATTCCACGCTGTTGATTTGCAAACGACACTAGCGCTTGCTCGTCCTGCGTGCCAACGTGTTTGACTAAATAACCTAAATTATTCGGATAATTTAGGCTGATATGATGACTGCTGTGGTTTGAGTTAAGCAAAATAGGAAAAGTGATCGTCTCGCCCGCATACACCTCCGGCGGCGTGAGTGCCCGTAGTCGCAGTCCAGCCAAGTTTTTGTAACTATAGAGAATGCAGGTATTGAATAAGCTGAGCAGCAAAATACTCAGGCCAATCACCAGATTGTTCTGATAGTTAGTACCAAACAAGTACAGTAGCAATACCAGACCCAGCCAAACAAACCCAAAGCCACTGGGCAGAATAAAGATACTGCGATGGCTTAAGGTGAACTCAGAACTGGGCGGCATGCGCCTTGCCAACCAGCGCTGCCAAAAAGCAGAAAACACGCGTTTCACACTGTCCTCATCTTCTTTTCAATATTCACATTTAATGGCTGATTGAGCCGTTACATGATCGGATTCACACCTGCGAGGATCCGCTCCGAGAGCGCTTCCCCCTGCAATTGGCTGCTGGTGCGCAGTCGATGTTCGGCGACGCTGCAAAATACCGCCTGCACATCTTCGGGTACTAAATAGTGCCTACCTTCTAAAAATGCCCAAGCCTTGGCCGCTTGCAACAGGGCTTTGGTTGCCCGTGGCGACAGGCCAATGGCGTCCGTTTGGCTGCGAGAAGTATGGATTAAGGCCAAAATATAATTAAGCAGCGCATCGGATGCGGTGACCTTATCGCATTGCTCCTGCAATTGGGTTAACGCCATTGGGGTTAAACATTGCGGCAGATTATCGAGGGTTTGCGGCGTTTGCACTGATTTAAGCATCGCAAGCTCGGCATCGTGGCTAGGATAACCAATGGAAATCCGCATCATAAAGCGGTCGAGCTGAGATTCGGGCAGTGGGAAGGTGCCAGATTGCTCAGTCGGGTTTTGCGTAGCAATCACAAAAAATGGATTGGGCAATCTGTGGGTTATACCATCGACAGAAATTTGCTGCTCGGCCATGGCCTCGAGCAGCGCGCTTTGCGTCTTAGGACTGGCGCGGTTAATCTCATCGGCCAGCACCATCTGCTTAAAAATCGGCCCGGGATGAAACACAAATTGCGCTTGGTGTTTATCAAAAATCGAGACCCCGAGAATATCGGCGGGCAGCATATCACTGGTAAATTGAATGCGTTGATAACTTAAGCCTAGGCTCTGTGCGAGGGCATGGGACAAGCTGGTTTTGCCCATACCGGGTAAATCTTCAATTAACAGGTGCCCACGGGCGAGAATACAGGCGAGGGCTAAGCGAATTTGCCGTGGCTTGCCCAATAAAACCTGTTCAAGTTGTTGTAATAGTTGGCTTAAACCAGAATGTGCCACGGGAGACTCCTTGCGCATAGATGAGGTCATTAGCTCTACCACTATGGCGGAATATGCTGCGCTTAGCCAGTGGCTTTTACTGCGAAATCAATCGGCTTAGTGAGATTCCTATAGTCCACAGAATAGGTGAGTTATGGCATTCTATTATCAACATGCAGCAATGTGTGGGGAAAAAATGCATTGAAGTAATGTGCAGGGATACAACAACTGAGTTATTAATAACTCGTTCAAACCATTTGAGCCAGAGTAGGTTGTTGTAGGTAAACTGAAAGTGCATTATGTCATTCATCTAAAATGAATGATGAGATGGACGCTCCCTAATACGGCGTCAATGCGCCAAACTGATGTTGAACCATACAGTTACTTAAGGAGCATCCATTATGAAAGCTAGCACTATTGCGATCGATTTGGCAAAAAATGTATTTCAAGTATTGGGGATGGATAAACACGCCAAACAAGTATTCAGCCAGCGCTTAAATCGTGCCCAATTGAGCGAATTTATGTCGCAGCAGCCTGTCTGCGATGTGGTCTTTGAGGCGTGTTATTCCTCCATTATTGGGGACGTAAGTTTCTTGCCATGGGGCACTGCGTTAAGCTCATCCCCGCTCTGCACGTTACCCCCTTTGTCCGCGGCAGCAAGAACAATAAAAATGATGCCATGGCAATTTATGAAGCCAGCTTTAGGCCCAATCTTCGCTTCGTGCCAGTTAAAACCGAAGCACAACAAGAAATATTGATGCTGCACCGCGTCAGGGAGCGCTTGGTAAAACAACGTATCGCCTGCACCAATCAAATTCGTGGCGTATTGGTTGATTTTGGTATTTACATTCCTCAGGGCCATAGTGCGTTTGAGCGGGCAATGTTGAATGTCATCAATGATGGTGCACAGCGGCCTAATTAATCAGCTGATAAAACAGTTAGTCGAGCGTGACCCCAATGGCAGGATTTTATTAAGTATCCCAGATGTAGGCCCGATTATCGCTTCAGCGTTTGTTGCTTCAATTGGTGCAGGGCAAGCCTTTAACAGCCCGAAAGAACTGGCAGTCTGGTTAGGGCTGACCCCCAAACAATTCGCTTCAGGCAACAAGAGTGTATTTACGCAAACAGCTTATCCATGGTGCCAGAACGGTAGTCAGCCATGCCAGCAAGAAAAATAACGATTTAAATCAGTGGATAACTCAATTAAGAAGCCGTAAAAGTATCTGCACAACGGTGGTTGCCACCGCCCACAGACTCGCAAGATTAATGTGGATTTTGTTACAGAAACAAGTGCCAGATTTACTCTTTGATTGAGTCTACTGCTAAATATCCCTTGGCGTTACTAGGGCGTGTTGACGTTTCGAGATTAAATTTTGTTCGTTCTGGCAAGTTCGTGCTCGCGAAACGAGGAATGATGTGTAGTTATTCTACTCAAATGACGAGTGACAAAGAGCAAGGGCTTGCCAGACGAACCCTTCGGGCAGCATTTGGCTGGCTTTTCTGCCGCGTTATCGTCCGTTTATGTAGAATAACTACACTGCACGGACTTTGCCTTGCATAAAAGCCAGCCAAATTGTTGCAAAAATAACCCTGAAACGTCAACACGCCCTAAGCATTATTCATCTTATTCGGAGCGATGTTGTCTGACTTCACTCGCGCTATAGCTCATATAACTCTAAGGGTAAGCCGTCTGGATCGCTAAAGAAGGTGAACTTTTTGCCTGTGTATTCGTCGATACGGGCGGGTTCGACGGCGATATGATGGGCAATAAGATGTTTAATCGCGACTTCAATCGAGACGACGCGAAAGGCGAGATGCCTAAGACCGCAGGCTTCGGGATAGCTTGGGCGCTTTGGGGGATTTTCGAAGGAAAACAACTCAATTTGACTCTTATCGGGCAGTTGTAAATCAAGTTTGTAGGATTGGCGATCCTCACGGTAATGTTCTGCAAGCACGGTAAGGCCAAGAATAGTCACATAAAAATGTTTGGACTTTTGATAGTCACTGCAAATAATCGCTGCATGGTGAATGCCGAGTAACATGGTTTTCCTCTATCCTATTGAACTCACTTAAAACTAACTCGTTTAAAAAAGCCAGAGTCACAACTGAGTGCGACTCTGGTGCTAACTTTGGGTCTTTTAGCTTACGAATCTAGCTGGCTAATTGGCGAGTTCAAAGATGGCAGAGGAGAGTGGTGCAAATTGCACCTGAATGTGTCCTTCACCTTGTTTGACAATCAACTGCGCCGCATTGTCCTCCAGTAAATCCTTAAGCTGATAGGTCGCATCGGTTAACTGCCATTGCTCAATCAGTGATTTGGGCAGTTTAAGGAATAACGATTTTGCTTGGACTTGACTAAAGTTACTGACAATAATCAGCTTCTGGCCCATTTTATTGGTCGAATTTGCCTCAAAGCGAACAAAGGCAAAGGTGCTGTCATCATAACCGGTTGCGCTGCCATGAGAATCCATTGTGGAAGGTCTTGCACTGCGGTTGGCGGCATCAAGCGAGTAATATTGCCCTAAGAGTGCGGGCGCATTTTTGCCTGTGCTGAGATTAAGCAATTTTTGGTAATATGCCCGCAAAGCGAGTTCCGTTGCCGTTGATTGGCCGCCATCAAATTTACCTTTATTCATCCAGCGCTGATGGGCGGGGACGCCCGCATAATCAAAAATACTGGTGCGCGAAGCATGGCCAAAGCCTAGGTTTTGCGTCGCCGCTTCTCCCACTTCTTGGCCGAAATAAATCAAGGTGGGTGATGTACTCAAGGTTGCTGACACCACCATGGCGGGCAGGGCGTAGCGGGGATCGACCGCATCCGTTGAGGCATTACCACTTAAGGTGCCTAAAAAGGCGGCATTGGCGATGCGCTGTTCGTCGTGGTTTTCTAAAAAATGCAGCATATGCGAGCCGATATCTTGCACTTTGGCTTGGTCTGCGGCGATCAGCTCGGTACTTTTTTGCCCTGCCATAATGGCTTTGAGGGTATCGTAAAGATCGACCTTGTCGTAGAGGTAATCCATTTTACCGAGTTGAATATAGTCGCTATACAACGCAGGATTGTAGACCTCGGCTAAGATAAAGGCATCGGGATAACTATGTTTTATATGACTATTTAAATAGCTCCAAAACTCGACTGGCACCATTTCGGCCATATCGTAACGAAATCCATCAACCCCCATCGCTAACCAATACTGGGAAATTTGATTGAACTTGATCCAAGAGTTAGGTAATTCATGGTTATGTTGCTGCCAAAAAGCATAGTGCTGCTCGGCGCTGAGTGTGGCATAGCGTGGCGGAAGTGCTGGGAAATCATGGCTGCCATCGGGGCGGACACCGTAATTGATTTTTACGGTTTCATACCAGTCGTTCATATCGGGTTTAGCGAGGCGTGAGCCGTTGCCCGTCCATTTGGCGGGGATCTCCTTAAATTGACCATTACTCAGGGGATGCGATTCGCCATCTAAGGGTTTAAGGCTTTTGGGTAAATCTGGCACCTCAAAACCATGAACTTGATTATTATCAATCACATAGTAAAAGTTATTATGCTTTGCATATTCTACGGTTTGAATATCGTCCTCGCCAAAGTCGCGTACGCCTTGCGGCTTAGTGACAGAATGATAATTACGCGCTACATGGTTAGGTACTATATCGATAATCACCTTTAAGCCTTGCTTGTGGGTACGCTCGATAAGTGCCTGAAACTCCTGTAAACGCTTCGCTGGATTGATCGCTAAATCGGGGTTTACGTTGTAATAATCTTTAACTGCATAGGGCGAACCCGCTCGTCCTTTGACCACATCGGGATCATCGCTGCTTACGCCAATTACACTGTAATCGGCAATTAAGGCGTGGTGGGGCACGCCCGTGTACCACACATGGGTAACGCCTAAGGCTTTGATGCTTTTGAGGGCGCTGTCATCTATATCATTAAATTTTCCCACGCCGTTTTCGCTAATGGTACCCCAGGGGTTATTAGTGGGATTCTTATTGCCATAGAGACGAGTAAAAATCTGATAAACCACAGGTTTAAAGCTGTCGGTTTGCTCAGTGCTGTTTTGGGCAAGACTGGTATCTGCTTCGGCTGTATTTAGATTTGAAGGCATTGTTTTAGAAACGATTGCTTGTAAAGCCGTTGTTTGTGAAGCAGTCGCTTGAATCGTCATTAATTGCGCGGCCATTGCATCACAGGCGGTTATGCTACTAAAGGCCAGTAGGGTTAATCCTTGTTTCCAAGGATAAGGGCAACGTTTGCTGATGTTTGATAATAAAAAATTCAACCTAGGTTCCTTTACTGCGTTTGGCTGTCAAACTATGGTTTGGCAGCCGTGTTAAGCATTGACTGTGTACGCTTAGGTGTTGCTATTGAGTATCTGTTATTTGTTTTAAGCTCAAGCAGCATGATGCCAGCATGGGGTTGGGCAAATGATTGATCCAGCTTAAGCTTATTCCCTGTTAATATTGAGATGGCTGAAGAGTTATCAGCTAATACACTGTTAAAGCGGTTTAAATCCAACGTCTGTGCTTGGCTGTTTTTGTTGTAGATCACCATCACTTTATTCGCATCGGCTTGGTAACAAGCATGCTCTGCTGCGGCATGTTTGGCTACGCATCGAAATTTTCAGGAGCTGCCTGCTCAATCATATCTGCTTTATTGTCATTGCCTGGGTTGCCATTGGCGAACCTGTCAGGGGTGATTAGGTAAATCACATCCTTATTACTAAAGCCTTGGCGCTCACGGCTGCCTTCTTTACGAGCGGCTAAGGTGTATGGCAATTGATAGAGCAAGTTGTCGCCATCAAAAATGCGGATGTCAAAGGTCTGGTGTTTGGTTTGGCTCAAGTCTAGATTGATAAAAAAATAATGTTGATTATTAGGGCGTGTTGACGTTTCAGGGTTATTTTTGCAGCAATTTGGCAGGCTTTTATGCAAGGCAAAGTCCGTGCAGTGTAGTTATTCTACATAAACGGACGATAACGCGGCAGAAAAGCCAGCCAAATGCTGCCCGAAGGGTTCGTCTGGCAAGCCCTTGCTCTTTGTCACTCGTCATTTGAGTAGAATAACTACACATCATTCCTCGTTTCGCGAGCACGAACTTGCCAGAACGAACAAAATTTAATCTCGAAACGTCAACACGCCCTAGTATGTTCAATACCTACAAAATGAACATTTAGGCCTGCAATTTCAACCTTAAGCCCAGTATTTACAGTAAGCCGGGTATTGCTGTGAAGCATCAATTGCAGCTTAGGATTATGCATCCCTGCCCACCAAGATAGGGGCTCGATATGGATTGATTCTGTGTTGGTGACGCTGTTGTCGACGGCGAGTGCGGTGGAGTATTTCAGACAACATGCTGATAAAACAAGGACGAAGAGTAGTCTGTAACGTATCATACGGCGGGCCTTTTATTATGTGGCTTTCTACATAAATTGCTGCATGCCACCTCACTAGTCGAAAGAATGAAAAAGAAAAGCCTGCTTCATTATAGAAGCAGGCTTTTTAACAATGACTTACAGAGAGTAATTTAAACCAAGGAAATATTGTCTACCAAAGTATTGAATAGTACCGGTTTGGTGCTCTTCGCCATAGTGGGTTTTATCAGGTTCGTCAGTTAAATTATTTATTTGGAACAGGAACTTAAGGCCGTTATCCAGCGCGTAAGATGCCTGATAGTCCACAATCGTTTCCGCCTCGAAGAATACTAATTGCGGCTCAACTGACATTAGATCTGAAACATAATCACTGCGATATCTCATGCTTACACGGGTATCGAAGCCATCCAGTGTGTAGAACAGTGTGGTATTGAGCACGTCTTCTGATAGTCCGGGGGTAATCCTCCCATTTTTAACCGAAGTTAAAAGTAGAGTTCATGCAACCATCAATGGCGGCTTTCCGCCATTGGCTTTGTGCGGCCGTTCATGATTGTAAAACCATAACCATTTTGTGGCATAGTCCTGAACTTCTTCAAGCGTATCAAATAAATGTTTGCTTACCCAGCTGTACCTGATGGTCTTATTGTGTCGTTCTATGTACGCATTTTGCTGTGGCTTGCCAGGTTGAATGTAATCAATCCTGATCTCATGCTTTTTCGCCCATTCCGTAAATTCGTGGCTAATAAATTCAGGTCCATTGTCACAACGGATCGCGATTGGTTTTGTTCGCCCTTCAAGTAGCTGATTTAGGGTCCGGATCACCCGCATTGTTGGCAATGAAAAACCTGCTTCAATCGCGAGCCCTTCACGTTTAAAGTCATCAATCACGTTGAACAGTCGATAGCTTCGTCCATCTGATAACTGGTCATGCATAAAATCTATCGACCAAACCTGATTGGCTTTAGTTGGCTCTTTCAGCGGCTCTGGTGCATTTCGTTTTAACCTTCTGCGCGGTTTTATCCGCAGATTTAACGCTAATTCGCAGTAAATTCGGTATACACGCTTGTGGTTCCAAGCAAAGCCTTTTACGTTGCGTAAGTAATTAAAACACTGACCAAAGCCCCAATCCGATTCTTTTTCAGTTAATTCAACAAGAAATTCTGCAATCTCTGCATTTTCGTCATCATTAACGCGCCGGTAGCGATAACAGGTTTCGCTGATACAAAATGCTGCACAGGCCAAACGGATACTGATTTTTCGATTTGCAACTGCATGCTGAGCCATCGCTTTACGTTGCGACAGCTTTACCACTTTTTTGCCATGGCTTCCTGAATGACATCGGCCTTTAGCCGCTCTTCGGCATACATCTTTTTCAGTCGAGCATTTTCAGCTTCAAGCTCTTTTAGACGAGCCATCAATGACGCATCCATGCCGCCAAATTTGGCTCGCCATTTGTAAAAAGTCGCTGAGCTCATGCCATGTTCGCGGCACAATTCTGGGACTGGAGTTCCGGCTTCAGCTTGTTTAAGGATTGCCATGATTTGGCTATCGGTGAATTTTGATGTTTTCATAGTGAATCTCCTGCGTTTATGTTACGAGAAAATTCTACTTTTGACGTCAGTTAATTTGAGGGGGGATTACCCGGGCAATGGCATAATTAGGTTTGAACCACTTAAATCGGTGGTTAATTCCACCTCACTGTCCGAATATGAATAGCTACCGGTGAAGCCTAAACCATCCAATGGAGATGGTAGGAAATCAAATATTTGGGTATAGCCTAACTCGATACCACGGATATAACCGCCTTTATCGTTGTTGATTGCCGTTTGATATTGACCTTCATTTTTAATCACAGGGAACTCAACACCATTGTCGATAATGGTATCGGGTACGATAAAGCCATTTGCTTCAAAATCGAATGGTTGAATAGTGAAATCGTTAATGAAAGATTTAATATCTTTATAGAACAAGGCAACAACGACAGCACCTTCAGATTCTTCAAAGAAGTGCTCGTAAGATAGGTCATATTGATCCGCATAGAAAGGATCTAACAACGGACTGGTGTTACCCCATGCATTGTACTTTTTATATCCGGGTGTCGCCGAATCGTCATACCAAGAACCCATACCCGACTTTAATTTGTTAATCGGAGGACGTGACATCACTGATGCCGCAGCAAAACGCAGTTGATCGTTTTCAGTCAAATGGAAGGTTAAGTTAAGTGATGGCAGGTAATCGGTATAGGTTTTACCGACTTCATTGCGGATATAATCCTTACTCACAACCCCCAGCTCATCAGTAATCGCTTCGCCTAAGCCATACCCTACTTGCTGTAAGCCGGTACTGCTTTGATCGGTATTAACAACACGGACACCTAGGTTACCTGTGACTTTGATATCTCCGATATCAAAGTCTAAGTTTGCTTGCACATATCCCGCTAATACATCTTCGTTTACCGCGCCGCTTTGGATCATGGTCCAGTTATTCGACCAGTTTGCGGTTGGGGTAAAGGGAGATTGACCTGTCGCGGCCAACTGCGCATTTACGAGTTCAATCGCTTTGTTAAAGTCGATGGCAAGGAAGCTTGGATATCCTGACAACTCTCCGCCAAAATCAACAACTTTTGCCATATCCCCGTTAAGGGCAAGAACAGGTTGGTTGCTTGGGTTTTTACCATATTCAAAACCATAGCCTGCTTGTGAACGTTGGGCGTTGAACTCGCGCTCAGCGTAGCGCACACCAAAATCAACCGATGAAACAAAGCCCATGTCTAAGGCATAGTTAAAGTCGAGTTTGTAGGCAACCAGATCGTTTTGCTGATTATATGGCCACATTCCCACTTCTTTTAGGCCCAGAGTGGCGGTATTGGTGTAATCATTGGCAAAGCTGATATCCGCAGGGCTTAAACCATTGAGCTTGTATGTTACCGATTCTGCTGAACGGACTTCATTACCAATGTCGTCGTATAACACTGCGCGGGTACCGCCATTAACGAATTCCCCATCGGCTTTGGAATAGCTGACATCGGCTGCAACCGTTAACGCGCCGCCGTTATTCCACTCAACATTGAAAGAACCTGAAGTCAGTTCTGAGTATTTTGAGTCGTTATCATTAACTACGAAAACGGCAAAGTTATCAGTACCATCGGTTGAAACAGTACCGCCTGTCATCGAACCACTTTCAACAACAGCATCACTAATTGTTCCATTTTTCAGTGATTTAACTCGGAAACCACGGGCGAAGTTCTCCGAGGTAAATTTTGAATGGAAAAGATCGCCTTTTACGCTAAAGTTATCAGTGGGTTGCCAATGAATCGCGGCCATATAACCATCGCGAGTATCGTCACCCCCTTTTTGTTGTAGTTCAAAACCTTCGCTAATTGCTTCTTTGACACCGTCACCGTTTACATCTTCATTAGCATCATTAAAACGTAAGCCAATGAATTGGCTAGCAACGTATGGCTGATACAAGTGAGCATAACCGACTGCCACTCCTAATGTATCTTCGAGGAATTTACCTTGGTAGGCGAGGCTTAAACGATTACCGTACTGCTCAGCGTCGGAGATTTCATCGGCGCGATCGTTAAAGCTGCCGCGAGCATTGATATTAACGGAATGATCTTTGTCACTTTTAAGTGGATCAGCGGTTTTTAATTCAACAGTACCCGCAACGCCACCCTCAATGAGCGAGGCTTTTGGTGATTTATAAACAGCAGCTTGGCTGATTAATTCTGATGGATATTGGTCAAACTCAATGGCGCGTTTACCGCCAGTGGTGACTTGTTCATGGCCATTTAGAGTGGCAAACACAAAATCACCATCTAGACCGCGGATATTAAGACCGCTGGCTTGACCGCCAGTACGTACCGCGGTGACGCCGGGTAAACGGGTCAAAGCGTCGGCAATAGACTGGTCGGGTAGTGCACCAAGATCATCGGCAGAGATAGATTCAGATACGGTATCGCCAAAACGTTTATCATTGAGCGATTTGATTACACTGGTTCTGAAGCCTTTAATTTGTATCACTTCAATTTCGGCATCTTTGGCTTTTACGTCTTTTTCTGTGGCAGCATCAGCTGCGTAGGCGTGGATACTGGCGCCCGCAGCAACGAATGCTAAGGTCAGCAAGCTGGGTTTAAATCGCATCATTTCTATCTTCCCCTTGAAGTCGCTTTTAACCGCTTATGTAGAGCGTTTTATCGTTATTACCGCATTGTTTTTACGGCATTTTTGGTATGTCGGCGCTTAATAGACTGCATAAGTGCTGCGTTTATGACCAAATTGTTATGCAACGGTGACGATACTACTCCCGGTAATCTTGGCGTCACAATATTGTGCATACGTATTCAATACGGTGAAAACGGGATTGATGTCGGGTTTTGTGTAAAAAACACACTAATAAAATCATAGTTTCAGACGTGCAACCTTATGTTAATAAAGATTAAATTCATAACTGCTTAAAGCGTACTCCCTGTTGAATGTTTTGCATACGTATGCAGGCGTATTGAACCTTATTTCCCTCTTCACGTATGCTCGATGCCACAAATACAAGCCGTAGCACCTTTACTCCGCAGTAACATCTTTGTAACTGCCTGTTGAACTAAGCCGCTGCGCGGAGCCTAAAGCGAACCGCTGCTCCACACTTACTCCTAGGGATAATCCCTTACCTAGGAGGTCTACCATGTCATCACTTCTGCAACAATTCCATGATGAGATTAGTTTACGTGGTTACTCGGCCCGAACGCGTAACGCTTATTTGTATGCCATCACCCAACTTCAGCACTATGCAAACCAACCGCTCGATAACATTACGGATGAGCAGCTTACGGCTTATTTCCGTTACTTAAATCTTGAGTGGCATCATTCCAGAGCTACTTTAAAGTTACAGCTTAATGGCATTCATTTTTTCTATGAACATGTCCTAAAACGTGACTTTACGATTCAGCTAAGTTTACCGAAACGTCCGCACAAACTGCCGCAATTGCTTAGTTGCCAAGATATCGCGGCACTGCTGTACCACTGTCAAAACCTGAAACAACGCGCTATGTTGGCGCTGTGTTATGGTTGTGGTTTGCGTGTCAGTGAGTTAACCCATATTAAGGTTGCTGATATCGATGGGCAGCGGCAGTTACTCAAAGTGTGTCAAGGCAAGGGTGCCTGCGACCGCTGGGTGATACTCTCACCGACTTTACTCATCCTGTTGCGTCAGTATTGGCAAGCGTATCATCCCGTCGAATGGTTGTTTGCCTCGACCTATCATGATGTGGTTTATCCGCTGCATGAGTCGACCTTTCGTAAAGCGTTAGCGAAGGCGGCCCGCTTAGCGAGTATCACTAAGCCATGCAGTCCACACAGCCTAAGGCATGCTTATGCAACCCATCAATTACAAGCGGGTATGCCACTTCATCAATTACAGGCTCAGCTTGGGCATCACAGTATCAAGTCTACTGAACGCTACTTGCATTGGTCGCCGGAATTAGGTCATCAAGGCTGTGACTTGCTAGCAAGTCTTGGGGGAATGCCATGGCAACCTCCTACCATTTAAGCGATATCCTTCAGCAGCACTTAGCCCACTATCAACAGCAGCATAAACTGACCGAGCAGCAAGCTTTGGTCTGCCAGCATATTCAACAGTGTCGCACGCAAACCTTAGGGATGCAGCACTGGCGTTGTGATACTTGCCAGTATGAGCAGCAGGTGTGTTGCTCCTGTGGTGACCGGCATTGCCCTCGTTGTCAGGGAAGGCAGACGCAAGCGTGGATTGCTACGCAGCAGGCGCAAGTCTTGCCTTGCCGCTATTTCCATTTGGTTTTTACCTTACCCCACGAGTTGAACATCTTGGCGCACTATGCTGCCAAGCCGCTCTATAGCGCGTTGTTTGAATCGGTGTGGCAGACGCTGGCGCAGTTTGGCATGAAACGGAAACACCTTCAGGGTCAATTGGGTTGCACTATGGTGCTGCACACGTGGGGGCAGACCTTGAGTCAACATATCCACTTGCATTGCTTAATCCCTGGTGGGGTGGTGACGTCAGCGGGAGATTGGCATGGCGTGAAAACGGATTATCTGTTTCCGGTTAAAGCCTTGTCCACCGTGTATCGGGCTAAGCTATTACGGGCACTGCGACAACATGAGCTGGCTATTCCAGCGGCTGAAACCTTAATGGCAAAGCCGTGGTGTGTTTACAGCAAAGCGTGTCTAAGCCGCGCCGAAACCGTGGTGGAATACCTTGGGCGTTATACCCGTAAAGGCATGTTGCATGAATCAAGAATTGCAGAAGTGACCGCAGACCATGTCCGTTTTAACTACAAAGACTATCGTGACGGTCAGCAGCATAAGCAAATGTGGCTAAGCTGTGATGAGTTTATCCGCCGTTATTTACTGCATGTGTTGCCCAAAGGGCTGATGCGAGTGAGACATTTTGGTTTTCTTGCCAATGCTTGCCGCCGCAAAAAGCTGGCGCTCATCCTGCGGCAACTACGTAAGCCGCAGGTGGTATTGGCGAGTCCTTTGGTTAAGAAGGACTGTTTGTGGTCATGTCCGCAATGCCAGTTAGGTCATTTGCAGTTTATTGGGTTGATAAGACCGCAGTCGGTAGTGATGATAAACAGCCAAGGTCAGCCAGTACGTATGTCAGGATAACCACGCCCTCAAGACGTAGCGTAACCGACAGCGAAAAGCAGCCAGCCTTATGGGGTTAAGCCGATGAGGGGATAGGGTATGAGTGTCAGCCTGAATCTGGGGCCAAAATGCTGTCAACCAAGGTCAACAATCAGTCAGAAGTGAGTGTAAAAGAATGAGAAAGCAAAAACGATATCAAGTGATTACCCTCCAAACTGTATAAAAAACCGCTACCGCAAAAAAACAAATTCCTATAGCATCATTTATACCAATTGACATGGATGTGGCAGCGGCCAAGTCCAACAAGCGATTTATGCCCTGCAAACAGCGCAGCGCATAAATACTAAGACGTTATACCTTATAAGAGTTTCGTGACGTAAAAAGTGATAAAAATGATTGAAATTGATAGTATTCCAAGCTTACTTGAGCTTATTGGTAAGTCCAAAAAATCAGGATGTAGCCTGTATTTTCGTGGTCAAAAAAGTTATATCCTACTGTAATGCCATCCATTGATAGAGATGGTTGGCTGGAAAGTGAAGACAAGTTATTTAAGGAGTTTATCATAAGGAATCCTGACGAATTTAAGGGACAAAAGTCAACATTTGAAATTCTGACTAAGATGCAGCATTACGGTTTACCTACAAGGTTGTTGGACATAACAACAAACCCATTAGTTGCATTATTCTTTGCCGTAGAATATGACGAAAAACTAGAAGAAGATGACGGCGATTTTATCGTTTATGCGATACCTGATAAATTTATTAAATATTACGACTCAGACACTGTAAGTGTAGTTTCTAATGTTGCCAAGAGGCCGTTTAATGTTCTGGTCTAATCCCATCGGACACTTAATTTTGAGACAGTATGGTCAATAAATTAAGAGGTCTATATGAGTCTGAAAAAATCACATAAGAGTTATCCGCAGGCATTTAAAGATGAAGCCGTCTTGATGGTGCTGGAGCAAGGTTATAGCGTTGCCGATGCGGCAAAGTCTCTTGGAGTTAGCACGAGCCTGCTTTACAACTGGAAGGAAAAACACGAAGCCCTGCAACAAGGCATCACCTTAGAAGAGTCTGAGCGTGATGAGTTGAAGCGATTGCGTAGAGAAAACAAAGAATTACGCATGGAGAAAGAAATTCTAAAAAAGGCAAGCGCCTTCTTTGCGAGAGAAATGAAGTAAGATTTCGTTTCATCAAACTGCAATCTCACCTGTTTCCCATAACACTGTTATGTCGAGTAATGAGTGTCAGTAAGTCAGGCTATTACGATTGGCATAAACGCCCTGCAAACGTGATAAGCGTTGAAACACTGAAGCTTTATCGCCTTGTTCGACAGCTATTTAAGCAAAGTCGAGGCAGCTTAGGGAATCGTGAAATGGTGAAGAAATTGCGCAAGGAAGGCTACCAGGTTGGTCGCTATCTCGTTCGTAAAATTATGCACCGCCTTCGACTCAAAGCAACCCAGCGATGTGCTTACAAGGTGACGACACAGCGAAAACACTCAGATGCAGTGGCTGATAACCTGTTAAACATGAACTTTAATCCAGTATCGGCTAATCAGGTCTGGGCGGGTGACGTGACCTATTTAAAGACGGGTGAAGGCTGGATGTACTTAGCTGTGGTGATGGATTTATATTCACGCCGGATTGTGGGATGGCGCATAGACAAACGCATGACCACAGATTTGATATCCAAGGCATTAATAAAAGCCTACAACCTGCGACAACCAGCGCGAGGGCTGGTATTTCACAGTGACCGAGGCTCGCAATATACCAGTAAACAATTCGGTAGGCTGCTATCGAGCTATGGTATCCGAGCCAGCATGGGTGATGTGGGTGCGTGTTGGGATAATGCCGTTGTTGAGCGATTCTTTGGTAGCTTGAAACACGATTGGATTTTTAAAGTTGCTCAACCAACAAGGGAGTTTATGAAGCAAGATGTGACGGCTTACATCAAATATTACAACTTGGAGCGACTTCATTCTGCTAATAACGATCTGTCACCTGTAGAGTTTGAGAATTCTCAAGTAAAAGTGTCCAGTTTGGGTTGACCAGTACATAATTCTCTGAAAATGAAGATAAACAGAAATGGGTCAAACGATTTAATTCAATACCGCACATTCAATATTTACTTCATGAAATTAAAGATGAGAAGCCTTATTTCGCTCATGTGATTGAGAAAGATCACTTGCAGTCTATCTGGTGTGTTAAGCCATTGTTAAACAATCGTCGGATTATAAAGCAAGATGGTGCGTTTCTTCTGTTTGGTATAGATGGTTCAAAAAAGAAGTTGGCAAATTATAAATCATCAGAATTTCAGCCGAAGAGGTACAAAGTCAAAAATAAAGCGTTCCTTCGGGAGCAACTAGAGCTATTAGGTTTTTCAAAAGACAAAATTTATCCTGAGATGGATACTACTGCTGATTACTTAAAAGTTAAGTACAAAAAGGTATAACAAACGCTTCAAGAGGGACAGCCAACGCGTGGCATTTTTAATATGCGTTGTTTTTTGTGGCTATGGTGTTATGCGGTAAGTTGGTAATTGCGTTGGCTGCCCCTTAAGCGGGCGTTATGGCTCACAATAAGTTCTTTACCTATGATGCAAGGATCGAGGTTGAATGCAATTTTGAAATGAGACTGTAATGGGCAAATAAGAAATTAAAGACACCCATCCTTAATAGTGCGGTAGTTAACCTCCTACTATGCTTTGGTTAAGCATTGAGCTAAGAGGTTTATAGAAACATTAACTGGCCGACCAGCAAAGCCAGTGACCTCTGTCAATTCATTCAAGCCGACGCCGCTTCGCGTCGCGGCGTAATTCTGTCGTTGTGTGCTTAAAGGAGTTTTATCGGTGAAATGGAGTAAGTTGAAATCGCTGGTAGAAGACAAATTTTCTCAATCCCTTGGTGGGAGAGTTGCTATTTTTAGCACAAGATATGGTAATTGTACTTGTGGTCACGCTTGGCTGACACTTGATAAGGGGGTTATCGCTAATTTCTGTACAAGGGCATTCTGGAATCGCGCTGCTGGCGATTACCATTTTAAGGATGGACGGTGGGTTACAGACTCACCAGTTCCTGAGCATATATCAGCACACCAGAAAAAGTCTTACGGCGAAATGGAGTACGGTGAACTATCAAGGCAAGATGTTTATGAGTCTTGCTGGAGTTTCGTGCACGATCTTACTATTGATGAGTCTATATCTTCTGAAGATCCTTTAATTCAGTCACTTGCTATGCTTGATAAACGCTTGGGAAAACGCAGATTAAAATCTATAGATCAAGCTAAGTTGCACCCTTTAGCAAAAAAGCTACTAACTGTGCGTCTAGAATCCGAAGGAAGAGAAATTAAAAAGGAAATTAAAGACACCCATCCTTAATAGTGCGGTAGTTAACCTGACACAGAATTATGAACAGCCTCTAAAACAAGCATTTTTAGATAAAGAGATTCTCAAAATGCTTAATTTAAAAAATGAGCAGTCTGATATTTATGTTTTATCATGCACTCAATTTGATAAAAGTATGTAGTATTCGGCTAACAAGCTTGCCAAGCTCGCTCACTGCGTTCGCTGGACTGCTGAGCATTTGCACAAATGTGGTTTTGCTACGCAAAACTTTAGCAGATTTGTGCAAACACACATTAGTCGCTTGCAAAGTGTACTGGTCAACCCAAACTGGACACTTTTACTTGAGAATTCTCAAACTCTACAGGTGACAGATCGTTATTAGCAGAATGAAGTCGCTCCAAGTTGTAATATTTGATGTAAGCCGTCACATCTTGCTTCATAAACTCCCTTGTTGGTTGAGCAACTTTAAAAATCCAATCGTGTTTCAAGCTACCAAAGAATCGCTCAACAACGGCATTATCCCAACACGCACCCACATCACCCATGCTGGCTCGGATACCATAGCTCGATAGCAGCCTACCGAATTGTTTACTGGTATATTGCGAGCCTCGGTCACTGTGAAATACCAGCCCTCGCGCTGGTTGTCGCAGGTTGTAGGCTTTTATTAATGCCTTGGATATCAAATCTGTGGTCATGCGTTTGTCTATGCGCCATCCCACAATCCGGCGTGAATATAAATCCATCACCACAGCTAAGTACATCCAGCCTTCACCCGTCTTTAAATAGGTCACGTCACCCGCCCAGACCTGATTAGCCGATACTGGATTAAAGTTCATGTTTAACAGGTTATCAGCCACTGCATCTGAGTGTTTTCGCTGTGTCGTCACCTTGTAAGCACATCGCTGGGTTGCTTTGAGTCGAAGGCGGTGCATAATTTTACGAACGAGATAGCGACCAACCTGGTAGCCTTCCTTGCGCAATTTCTTCACCATTTCACGATTCCCTAAGCTGCCTCGACTTTGCTTAAATAGCTGTCGAACAAGGCGATAAAGCTTCAGTGTTTCAACGCTTATCACGTTTGCAGGGCGTTTATGCCAATCGTAATAGCCTGACTTACTGACACTCATTACTCGACATAACAGTGTTATGGGAAACAGGTGAGATTGCAGTTTGATGAAACGAAATCTTACTTCATTTCTCTCGCAAAGAAGGCGCTTGCCTTTTTTAGAATTTCTTTTTCCATGCGTAATTCTTTGTTTTCTCTACGCAATCGCTTCAACTCATCACGCTCAGACTCTTCTAAGGTGATGCCTTGTTGCAGGGCTTCGTGTTTTTCCTTCCAGTTGTAAAGCAGGCTCGTGCTAACTCCAAGAGACTTTGCCGCATCGGCAACGCTATAACCTTGCTCCAGCACCATCAAGACGGCTTCATCTTTAAATGCCTGCGGATAACTCTTATGTGATTTTTTCAGACTCATATAGACCTCTTAATTTATTGACCATACTGCCTCAAAATTAAGTGTCCGATGGGATTAGACCAGAACACTCATTTAAAAATGGAACTTTCCAACCAATCGTTCCGCTTTTTCTAGTTCAAACAGGATGTGATCCTTTAAGTAACCAAAACATAGAGAACCTAGTCTTTGAAGATAGGGGGGCTGTATATTTTATGGACTTCGATCCAAATGATGAGAGTGGCAGACTAATCAAGAAAAAGGTTGTTATCAAATAATGAAAACACCTAACAAGAGACTATGGCGTCAATAGCTAATTTCTCTTGTTAGCAAAGGCAAAACAGGATGATTCTGCCGTGATTTCGGCGCAAATTTCCCAGAGTATTATCGATTATCTTTGTACAATTAGTGGACATTCTGAGGATTTAGCAGTTCTTGAGGCGCATACTCCAAGCGTGCTTACAGAGGCTGAGCTCAGTTATATCATCGAGTATTCTGCACTTGCACGTTGGTTCTAGCATGCATGTCGATTAGCCGATGAGGGCACTAAAGCATGCGCTCATGTCATTAGCGGAAGCTAAGCGGCATAAGTATTAAGCGGCTTTAGTGATTATTTTGAGCAAAATTCGCCAGTTCAGTTGCACTGCAGACTTGATTTCTCCCATTTCGCTTGGCTTGCATCATGGCCTGGTCTGCACTGTTGAAGAGTGTTTCCAGAAGGTTTTGTGCTTCTTTCTCGGAATGAATGACAGGGATTGTGATTGATGCAATGCCAAAGCTTGCGGTGCATTTGATGATTTGGCCATTAAGAGCAAGTGGCTGTTCTTCAAAGCGACAGCGAATTGATTCTGCAAGTTGGCATGCTTGTTCGTGGTGTAAGTCGGGTAAGAGTATGCCAAATTCTTCACCGCCAAGGCGCCCAAGAATATCTACTGGTTTAAGGATGGCTTGAGTGAGCTTCGCAATATGAATAAGCGCGGCATCGCCTGTAGTATGTCCCCATCGATCATTGACGTGCTTGAAACGGTCAATATCAAACATGATAAACGCTAATGCCTGTCCTGATTGTTGTGCTATGGAAAGGCCTAAATTGAAAAAGGCGCGACGGTTGTAGAGTTTTGTCAGTTCGTCGGTATTTGCAAGACGCTCGGCAGTGGATTTTGCCTCGATTAACGCCTCTTCCATTTGTTTGCGATCGGTAATGTCGGTTGCAATTTCAATCCGTACTAGTCGACCATCTGTCCAGCGAATGGCCTGATCACGACATTGATACCAACGATTATTGTAAGTATTTTTAAATTCCCACACGTGTACTGTGGTACTGTTGCCTGCATGATTAATCAGTTTGTGGTTTGTGCAAAAAGAGCAGGGGCTATTTTGCCCAGCTTGTAGTAGCTGATAGCATTTTTTACCTGTGGGTTCGCCCCAAATGGTCGTACCATAATCATTCAAATACAGTAGTTCATAGGTGTGTAAATCCGAAACGTAGACCAGAGCATCTAGACTATTAAGGATGGTATGAATGGCTTCAAAGGCTTGATTATGAACGTTTTTGATCATGGTCATGGGAGAAGTCAGCCAAATAAAAAAATATCATTTATGAGTCATACTGCTACTTTAGCATTTAATCAGTTAACCGTCTGAGATTCGTTTAAATGGTGTGATCAAGTTGTTGATTTGGTATCGGGCAATGTGTGGTGAAATGATGGAAACAAAAAGCCCTAAGTGGTATTAGGGCTTTTAGATAAAACACCTATTAATGATTATAAAGGCGCCTGCCTTCGCGCAACACTTGGATAAGCTCAGGGGCGCTCATCTTTTTGTGCAGTCGATGTTCAAAGTTTTCATCGTAGATGCGGTATTTACCATGGCGGTCAATGACAGTGATTTCCGACTGTTGGTAAATGGCAAAAATCCGACTATCACCAATATAAATCCAGGTTTCTTTGCTCGGTTGCAGTAGGCTGCGGCCTGCGCTGTAGTCTGAGGTGTTATTGGTGCAGCCCAAAACATGGGTCATTAATGTGGGAACCACACCATAGTGGCTCGTGCGATAGTTAACCTTGCTGGCCAAGGCATTTGGCCAATGGATAACCAGAGGCACTCTGACACTCTCCGGTGACAAATTACGCAGTGCTTCGTCGCTATTACTGGTAAATATTTTGCCATTAACGCCAGTAATCACCACTAAGGTATCGCTGGGCAATTCACTGACAATGGCTTGAATTTGCTTATCAATAAAATTCAACGATTGGCGATATTGGTTAAATAATACCTTTTGCGCCGGTTTTAAATTCGGATCGGCTTTGACCGTTTCGATACCGAGGAAGCCCACTGGCGTATCAAAATTCTCGGGTGCTTTAAGGTTCACGAGGGCAAACCAAGGACGTTGTTGCGCGCTTTGCCATTGTTTAAAGTGGCCAACGCTAAGTATATCGGCCTCGGCGCTGCCATTGGTTTCTTCGGCGATGACGGGGGTAAAGTCATTAAACATGGCCTGCGCTGAGCGCAAATTCAGATTGGTTTCGGGGATAAACAATCCCAGTTCATAACCTGCCTGCTTAAAGCTGCGGATCATCAGCGGGCTAGTGTTATTAAAAATGCGTGCATCACCATAGCTGCCCTGCAAACCATACAGCAGGGAGAACATGCCCGTCTTAAACTGATTGCCGCCGCTATAATGCTGAGTAAAACTTTGGTTCTGCTCGGTATATTGGTGTAAGAACGGCATGGTTTTGGCGTCCACCATATCGGCACGCAAGCTGTCGATGGTCAGCATTAATACATTCGATTTGCTATCCGCTTGGCATTGCAGTGGCTGTATGGGATAGCTGAGTGTATTACTGGCTTGAGTCGCTTCATCATTGATTTGGGATGAACCGTCAATACCGTGGCTTTCCATAAAGCTACGAGCCGTCGCTGGGTAAGACAAAGGATAAGTATCATCGAAACGGGTGATTTCGGTGATATCGGCCGCGTCGGCCCAAATATGGATCAAATGGCTGCTTACAAAGCACACCCCAACAAAGGCAATGACTTTATTACCAAGATTGAGTTTTTGGATTTTTTCAATTCGCTTCCACAGGAAGTTAGCCGCTGTTAGCTCAATCGCAAGAATGGCGATTGGCGTGACGATATAGGAGGTGCCGTGGAGCAGGGCACTCAAATCGGCCCAGGCTATATCAAAAGCAAAAGGACTCAAGTGCATGCCGTAATCGGCATAAACAATCGTGTCATACAATAAGAGACACAGGCTTAAGGTGGCGATAACAGCCGCTAAGCCTCTGAGTATCTTGGAGTAAGGTAAGATTAACGTCAGTGGGAATAGGCAAATCAAGTAAGCGATAAAAGCAAGAAAACTGAACTGGCCGATGGTACTGACAGCAAGATAGCCCCAGCCAAACCAGGTTTCGGGATAACCCACACTGCTTAAATAGCGTGTGCCGACAATCATAGCCAACAGGCCATTAAAGAAGGCGAACCAATGTCCCCAGTTGATAAGTCGCGATACGCGATCGCGGCTCATTTGCTTTTTTCGCTCGACCATAGTGATCCGCTTATTCCTAAAAGACGTTGTATCTTATGTTGTTTTAACGATGCTTACTCGACTAACTTAATTGGATTTCACCGATTGTGCGAGTGCTTTCGCAAATTGTTCCGCGACCGCTTGGCGTGATTCGCTTGGTACTTTGCGCTCTAACAAATGTGTGACACAGTTGCCTAGCGCCATCAGGCTTAAGTCGGTAGGGGCTTTGTGCTTTTCGAGTACCACTAAAATCTCAGCGATTAATGATTCAACTTGTGTGTTTGAGTATTTGGATTGGATTGCCATAATCAAAAAATGTTTCACTTTGGAATGGATTAGCGGCATATAATAGCGGATTTATTCCAGCATCACTATCAGGGCTTATGAGTATTAACATCGAACAAGCAATTATTCACGAGATTTCCCAGGACAGTCAGGGTCAATTACGCTGCCGTTTACGTCCTCAACCTCTGCTGAACGGTCAGGCTGTCGAGATGATGCTCGAAGAGTTGCATCAGACATATACCAGCAAATCTGGCAAAGGATTTGGCTATTTTGGCATCCATGGTGATGATGGTGAGGCCAATCCAGCATTTGCCAATGCGCTAAAGGAATACCGTGCGGGGGACTTAGGTTTTGTCGAATTTACCGGACAAGCCAGTAAGCTGCTGCAGGAAGAATTAGCCAAATATGATTTTAGCCAAGGCGGATTTTTGCTGATGTCCTGCTATACCAGCATGGCGAGTGATTATTTGTTTGTGGCGCTGCTCAGTGCAAAATCGTCGATGACGGTACTGGATGATATGGAGCTGTCGCAGAACAACCATTTGGATTTAAACAATATCCAATTGGCAGCACGTATCGATCTCACAGAATTACAGGCCGATAAAGATTCCCGCAAGTACATCTCCTTTATCCGCGGACGTGCGGGCCGTAAAGTGGCTGACTTTTTCCTCGACTTTATGGGCTGTGTCGAAGGGGTAAATACCAAGGCGCAAAACAAAACGTTGATGAACGCCGTGGAAGACTTCGTCGCCAGTAGCGATCTGACCAAAGAAGAGCGCCAGCAATGCCGTAATAAAGTGTTTGAATATTGCTCCGAGCGTTTTGATGAAGGCGCTGACATAGAGATCAAAGATTTAGCGGATGAGCTTGCTGACCAAGGCATGGAATCTTTTTATGACTTTGCCCGCGGCGGTAGCTATGAGCTGGATGAAGAATTTCCTGCGGATAAGTCGACCCTAAGACAATTAAAGAAATTCTCCGGTACTGGCGGTGGTGTGACGATAAGTTTTGACGGTGGGCATTTGGGTCAACGGGTGATTTACGATCCGATTTCCGACACAATTTTGATTAAAGGCGTGCCGGCAAACTTAAAAGATCAATTAGATAGACGTCTTAAGGGCGAATAGTCTTATTTGAATCGCTGTCACCGATGAAAAAACAAAGGCCGAGGAGTTTATTCTCGGCCTTTGTTTTTATGCTAAATGCTTCTTAGGTTTAACCTTTATTTTGCTCCTGTCGCAAAAGGAACTGGGCGCGGAGTCTCTTTATTTGATGGTGGCAGAATCGGCAGCGAGATCTGTGGCTGTTCACCCGTGAGTGAATTTAAGAATGCTACCATTTCCTTGGTTTCCTTCTCGGTCAGTTTTTGTCCTAACTGAATATCTGCCATGGTATTTACCGCTTCTTCAAGTGTCCATACACTGCCGTCATGGAAGTAGGGATAGGTTAGTTCAATATTGCGCAGTGTCGGTACCTTAAACACAAACTTATCCGCATCCTTACCCGTTACGCCCTTACGGCCTTCGGCAGGGTTATTGGTATGGAAGGGTTTAATTAGGCCCATCTTCATAAACATAGTACCGCCTACCGCGGGGCCATTATGGCAACTGACGCAGCCCTTATCTTTAAAGAGTTGATAGCCAGCTTTAGCGTCGCCGCTAATCGCATCTTGTTTACCCAATAAATACTGATCGAATGGGCTATTAGGCGTGACTAAGGTCTTTTCGAAGGCAGCAATGGCATCGGTTAAGCGGTCAATATCGACTTTTTCATCACCGTAAACTTTGGCAAAGCGCGCGCGGTATGCTGGCATGGAAGCAATGGTTTCGGTGGCGAGTTCATGGGTAAAGCCCATTTCTTTGGGGTTGGCAATCGGGCCTGCGGCTTGCTCTTTTAAGTTGCTGGCGCGACCATCCCAGAATTGCGCCAGCATAAAGTCGGCGTTTAGCACGGTCGGTGAGTTAATCGGGCCTTCTTGCCAATGATGACCAATTGACGTGGGTAGCGCATCTACGCCGCCCGTTGAAAGGTTGTGGCAAGAGTTACAGGAAATAAAACCTGATTTAGACAGTCTTGGTTCAAAAAAGAGCATTTTGCCCAGTTCCACCTTCTCGGGTTCAGTGATTTTTGCTGGGGTAATGACTTCAATCGGTTCGGCGGCGACGGCGTAGCTACTTGCGAATATAGCCGTGAGGGTTATCGCGATAGCGGTGAGTTTTGTCATCTGGTTTTCTCCCTTATTAACCTTGCTTACTGTATGGTTTATAGGTCGATAGTAACGGCTAAAATGATTTAGGGATAACGCCTTGTTTCGATTGGGTCTATCGCTGTTGTGGATTAAGTTTTTGTGAGCTAATTCGCTGTTTTTGCTTGATTATCTAGGTAGGGTGAATGATGTTTCGTTTAGCTGTCTACATGCTAATCGTCGCTACCAATTAGCCGGTGAGACTCTTTACCTCTCTTAGCAATATTCTCCAGCCATCTTTTGGATGATGTCGTTTTATCATGTCATTCATTTCAAAGCACTGGTTACTGAGTCATCTCATTGGCTAACTCATGCGCGTTTGTCGCATCATCAAAATAAAAAGCGCTTAAGAGCGGATTCATTTGTCGCGGGGCGGGGCAGAATTGATTAGAATTCGTATTCTGTTTTTGGGTAAGCTTGGTGCATATACCCAAGTAAGCGTGCTCGGCCATTGCTAAGTGGCGCTATCCCTATTTAGGCGGACTGTTTTTCTGCCGAGGAGAATCAATGCAACTGTTTGTAAAAGATTTAACGGTGATCGATTTTTCCTATCTGTGTCCAAAGCGCGGCATGGTGGGGGAAAGTTGGATTGTTGATGTGGTATTAGAAGGCGGCCTAGATGAGCAAAATATGGTGCTCGATTTTGCCAAGGTCAAACGTACCATTAAGCACACGATTGATGCGGTGGCTGATCATCGTTTATTAGTGCCTACCGCCTGCAGCGGCGTTCGCTGGCAACAGTTGGGTGATCGTGTGTGGCTGGATTTTGAAAGCTTGCAGGGTGAGATCCATTTAGCCTGTCCTTCCCAAGCTTTTGCCTTGGTGCCCTCAGAACAGATTGATATTCCAAGCGTTAGTGCTTTCTTGCAAAAAGCCCTGCGGGAAACACTGCCCAATAATGTTGAAGGCATTCATTTGACCTTAAGACATGAAGTGCTAAATTCTCCCTATTATCATTACAGTCATGGACTACGTAAGCACGATGGCAACTGCCAGCGGATTGCCCACGGTCATCGCAGCCCTGTGCAGGTGTTTGAGAATGGCGTGCCCGCGCTGAAATGGGACGAGTATTGGGCCAAGCGTTGGCACGATATTTACCTCGGCAGCGAGGAGGATTTAGTCTCAGTGAAGAGCTTAACGCTATCGCCACAAACGCAGGTAAGCGATGAAAGTCATTATGGATTTTACTATCAAGCGCCGCAGGGGAATTTCCAACTGGCGATGCCTAAGGAATGCTGCGATTTGATCCCGCACGATACCACGGTGGAATTATTGGCCGACTATATGGCAACCACCTTAGCCACCAAAGTGCCTTCAAGCCAGTTTACTGTCATTGCCTACGAAGGTGTGGGTAAAGGTGCTATCGTGACTAAAGGGAATTAAACCTACCCGTTTTGTCATAAAGCCCTAACAATTAGGGCTTTATATTTTAATAAGGATTTTTGAGGTTATGCTAAACGCTGTTCCAATGATGTTAAAAGCCTTGCCATTCACGCCATCCCGCGCGTCATTTCGCTTATCTCCTATGGTGACATCCAGCAAATTTAAGGCGACGTTTTTTACGCTCTTAACCCTGTTTAGCTTAACGGCTCAGGCACAGGTGAGTTTTGAAGGCAAATTTGAGCAAGGGGCGTTGATCCGAGCCAAAGTTCCCGCAGGTACGCAAGTGACTCTTAATGGCGAGGCCGTAAAAGTTACGCCTGATGGCCATTTTGCCTTTGGTTTTGATAGAGATGCAGAGCTTACTCAACAGCTTACCTTAGTGTATCCCGATGGCTTGACTGAGGTTAAACCCCTCAATATCGCTAAGCGGGAATACAACATTCAGAGCGTTAAAGGCATTAGTAATAAGATTATGAAGCCTGATCCCGTCGCGCAGGAGCGAGCCGCAAAGGATACGGCGCAGGTCAAAGCGGCACGCGGCACCTTTAGCGAACAAACCGCGTTTTTACAGCCGTTCATTTGGCCATTAACCGGCAGGATCTCCGGTGTGTATGGCAGTCAGCGCATCTATAACGATGTGCCAGGCAATCCACATTTTGGCGTCGATGTGGCCGCGAAAACCGGCACAGTGGTGGTAGCGCCCGCTGATGGGGTGATTAGTCTTTCTGTGCCCGATATGTTTTATTCGGGTGGGACCATGGTTATCGACCATGGTTATGGTGTCAGTTCGAGCTTTTTGCACCTAAGCAAACTTTACGTCAATGCCGGTGAAACCGTTAAGCAAGGGCAAGCTGTGGCGGAAGTCGGCGCCACTGGGCGGGCAAATGGCCCACACTTGGATTGGCGAGTGAACTGGTTTCAAATGCGCCTTGATCCGACCAGCATAGTGCCACCGATGGCGACGGTATTGGCGGCGGAAAAAGCGAAAAAAACCGCCAAATAACTGAGCGTTCAATAGCGCCAATCTAGGCGCTATTTTTGTGGACTTTAGGGATGTTATTGCAATAAGGGATGGTCTGCAGGCAGATGTCGGATGATCCACAGCACCAATTTGTGCTTCATATTTGGGCCGTCTTCTTTGTCCTTCGCTAAGGGCTGGATCAGATTATCCGTGACCAGCAGTCGATAAATACATTCCACTTTATCTTTGGGTGATACGCCTTTATCAAAGTCTTCAAATCCGCGTTTTTTGGCATAACCGATACCAATTTCGAGGGCTAGTTTGAGGAGTTGGGCTTCGTGCTTATGGGGTTTCATGTGCTGCGTCCTTAATGATATCACGGCAATGCCCTTTGGTGAGCCCGTGGTAGATAACACTAAAACCTAATGGTTATTCATAATGTAATAGCATGAATTTAATCTATTTTTACCTTTTTAGTGGGTGACTTTTGCGCAAATCGCTTGTTATATGTCAACCAACATCTGTAATTGGTATTTGGGTCACATTCTGCGTTCTGCTAACGCTCAGTTTGTTCGCTTGCGATGACCGCTTTAATGCCGTGTGGATGTAACTTAATGCATACATCAGCTTGTTTAAAGGCGATGGTGGGATTGGCTAAACGCTCTTTTTCGCTCTTGGGTGAGCTAAATTTAACCTTAATTGGCGCAGAGCTTTGTCCTTGTAGTAATGGTAAAAGTGGCGGGCATAATTGACCAATATTTTGGCTTAAACTGTCACAATCCTGTGCCGTTGATGGGAGTACCAACTCGATATGCTCCCAGCCTTCTTGGGGGTAATGAGTATCACCGGGATAAGGAAGTTCAACACAATCAATGGTAAAACTGCCTAAGCGCAGCGGGTTATCCAGTTCAATGATTAGGATTGAACGGCCATTAATTTTATTGTCTGAGATAATCCGCCCACGTTCGCTAAAGGCTTGCTTGAGTGCATCCGCTGCGACAATGGTGTTTACCCTAAGAGCGACATGATCGCAATATAGCCCTTTATCCGCTAATCCTAAGGTATTGAGTAAAGACAATATCTTTGTCTCAAATGCTGGCCAAGCTCGTTCTAATGCTGCGTAATTTAATGTTGTAGCCTCAGTTGCCAATATTGACATAAAAATTCCTTAACGCGGGTAACACAAATAAAAACGCCCAGGTAACTGGGCGTATCGTTTATGGCCAAATCTCGATGGGGGTGCCTTCATCGACCGCTTTCCACACTTCGTCCATTTCAGCGTTGGTGATGGCAATACAACCATCGGTCCAGTTGTATTGCTGTGCTTGCTCGGGGGGCAGGGGTGAGCGGGGATTTTGACCGTGGATCATAATCATGCCACCGGGTCTAATCCCCAGTGCCTTGGCTCTTAACTTATCTTCTTCATTGGGGTAAGAAATATGGATGGATTTGTAATAGGCGCTATCGGATTTTTTATAGTCGAGAATATAGCGGCCCTGCGGTGTACGTTGATCGCCCTCGGTCAGTTTATGTCCGGTTGGCAAGTCGCCCATGGCAATGCGGTATTGTTTGAGGACTTTGCCGTCCCTTAATAAGGCCATATTGGACTCAGACTTAGTGATCACAACTAAATCGACTTTTCCAATACCCGATGAGGCGAGCACTTGGGGCGAAATCAGTGCGGCAAGTGTAATTGCCACTGTAATGGTTTTGGAGAGTAGGGCTACGCGCATGTCTTCCTCTAAAATAACGCTGTTAAAGCTTTTTCGCGCATCATACCGCAAATTTTTGTTGATGTGAGTAGATAATTTTGAGCGAGTTGCAATTGCATGGCAAACTTTGAGGATTTGGAAACGATACCGCTAGGACGTTTCTTCCTATGTCAGATCATTCGCCTGAAAAACTGGGCACCGAAAGCCCATTCAAACGCCACTTACACATTATTATTTTTAGTATTGATTTGGGCGATTAACTATCAAGCTTTCGCCCAAAAGAGCAAGCCTCTAAGGGATGATTTATGCTGAACCGATTGCAAGCCAATTCAGCTCTGTTAGCGGCACAAATCGTTGTTTGATATGCGCTTGTGAGCCAGATCTGAGGTTGATTAGTTTGTAACAGTGTTGAGCGTATCGTCTTTTGCTTCTATCGCTTTATCCAAGGTTATCCCTAGGCTTGAGACAAAACGCAGCTGCATGCCTAAGGTGGCCATTTGTTTTTGCTCCCGCTGTAAATCTTTCATAAAAAGGCTGATTTTACGTTTATAACTGGGGAGTACTAACATAAGTCCATCTGGGATTACTTGTATTTTTTCTAGCACTAAGGCTTTGGCAATACGGCCTAAATGCACCAATACCGCTAAACGCAGTAGGCAAACGAGGCGAATGAGGGTGAGTTTATGGTTAGGCTCTAATTCGGCGAGCAGTAGCTCATTGGGTTTCTTGCGATGGTTAGCAATAAGTCTGGCTAAATCCTGTTGCAGCGCTTCACTAAACCCAGGTAAATCACTGTTGCTAATGATATAAGCGCCGTGTTTGTGCAATGCTTTGGAGTTGATGTGCAGCCCAATTTCATGCAAGGTCGCGGCGTAGGCGAGTAAACGCGCATGGGGTCTTAGTCCCCATTCATCGGCGACTTGCTCAAAGAGCGCCATGGCAGTGTCGCGCACTTTGGTCGCGTGGGGGATATCTACATGATAAAGCTGGGCAATGCTGTCGACGGTACGATGGCGAATATCTTGATACTGGCCAATTTTGGCTAATTCGTAGAGCACGCCTTCACGCAGAGCGCCTGGACTAAATTCCAATTGTGAAATCGGTAAGCGTCTAAAAAAGCTGATTAAAATTGCAAGACCCGCAGGAAGTATTGCGGTACGTTTATCATCGACATTGGCAAATTGGACTTGGCTGATATGGCCACACCGAATCAATTTAAGTTTTAATTGTTTGAGGCGGGGTAAGGTGACAATTTCATCACCATGCTCTTCTTGGATCGCTTCGCAAATGGCTTTTACGGTACCAGAGCTGCCGAGCACTAAGTCCCAGTCGCCACTGAAATATTCCTTAGACAGAGAGGCAAATTGTTTATCTGCCGCACTTTGTGCTGCGCGAAACGAGGCCGGCGTAATTTGCCCATCAATAAAGAAGCGTTCATTAAAACTCACGCAGCCACATCGCAGACTCGATAAATGGGTTGGGGTGTTTTTTTGACCGAGTACCACTTCGGTCGAGCCGCCGCCGATGTCGATAACGATATTATGTTTTGCCAGCACTTGGCTTTGGGCAATACCGTTATAAATAAGCCTCGCTTCCTCATGGCCAGAAATCACTTCCACGGGATAAGGCATAATACTGAGGGCGGCTTCAATAAACTGCTCGCGGTTTTTAGCGACCCTTAAGGTATGTGTGGCGACTAAACGCACCTGTGCTTGGTCAAGATTGGAAAACCGTTGATTAAAATCCCGCAGGCAATTGAGGCCGCGCTCGATAGCGTCCATGCTGAGGATGTTCTGCGCATTGAGGCCTGTAGCTAACTGAACTTGCTGTTTTTCTTTATGTAATATCTGCAAACTGCCGTCTTGCTCACGGGCGATAACCAAGTGAAAGCTGTTTGATCCCATGTCGATAGCGACAAAGTGTCGCGGCTGTGAATGTGTGGCAACCAATCGGATTATCCTTAGGCAATCGAGACTAAGATAAAGCCAGCGTTAGCTGGCTTTGGCCTGTAATGCGGGTTCGGCAAGCGCTTGCTCTGCCTCAAGCTTCGCCGCTTCACGTTGAGCAGTTAATTCTTGCTGCAACCGCTTCTCATAATTAATCAGATATTGATAAATGGCAATTTGAGAACGCACTTTACGTTTGTTTCCGCGGTTACGATAAGGATTAGTCTGTTCCTTATTGATGATGCGAGCCTTAGTATTGTCGTTGAACTGTAACGATAAAATATCCATCACCATTTGTTTTAGACGCGGATCATAAATTGGCACACTTACTTCAACGCGGTTATCAATATTGCGACTCATCCAATCGGCAGAGCTAATAAACAGCTTATTTTCACCACCGGCATGGAACAGCATCACGCGGGAGTGTTCCAAGAATCGGTCAACAATACTGTAGACTTCGATGTTATCGCTGATCCCTGGAATTTGTGGTATCAGCGAGCACATGCCGCGGATCAGTAATTTGATTTTGACGCCCGCAGCCGAGGCCTCATAGAGTTTTTGTACCAGAGACTCATCGAGCAAGTTATTCAATTTTAAGGTAATAGCCGCCTTAATGTGACTCTGGGCGTTCACGATTTCATTATCAATTAAATGGGTGAGCTTTTGTCTGGCATCATAGGGCGAGACAATCAAATGCTGGAAGTTATCGCGGCGATAGGGGTGTTCAATCAAGTCAAACACTTGCTCAACTTCGCGGGCAATTTCCTGATTCGCCGTAAAGAGGGATAAATCGGTATAGACCCGCGCTGTGCCTTCGTTAAAATTGCCCGAACCGACATGGCAATAAAGCTTCATTTCGCCTTGTTCTTCGCGGCCAATCAAGCACAACTTAGAGTGTACTTTTAAGCTGGTGATCCCATGGTGGACTTTGACTCCCGCTTCGGCGAGTACGCGCGTCCATTCGATGTTGGATTGCTCGTCAAACCGAGCCCGCAGCTCAATCACCGCGGTGACTTGCTTACCATTTTTGACTGCATCGATAAGTGACTGCATCACATGGGATTTTTTCGCCACACGGTACAGATTGATGCGGATAAAGCGGACCGCAGGATCGTAGGCGGCCTGGCGCACCATCTCCGTAAAGTGGGAGAACTTATGGTACGGGTAGTTGAGCATAATATCGCCCATCTTGATCGCATCGAAACTATTTGCGCTACGAGCAAAGCCTGTGCTGTTAAGCGCCGGCAGTTTTTCGTTTTCGAGGTAATCTCGGCTGGGATTGGGAAAGCCAATAAAATCTTTGAAGCTGTGGTAACGGCCGCCAGGGATTAAACATTCTGTCGAGCTGATATTTAAATTTTCTTTGAGCATTTCCAGCATGTGCTCGGGCATTTCTTTGTCGTATACCAAGCGCACAGGCTCTGCTGTCAGGCGTTTTTTCAGACCCTTGGTCATTTTTTCAAGCTGGGTTTGTTCTAGCTCATCGGTAATATCAAAATCTGCATCACGGGTGAGCTTCATTGAATAGACTTCAATCGCTTCGTATTCAAAGAAGGGACCAAATAGGTCGTCCACGCAGTGGCGAATAATGTTATCCAGTAGGATCAGATATTTTTTGGCCTTGGATTTCTCCGCGGGTAACTCGATAAAACGTGGCACATTTTTCGTGGGTACTTCAACGAGGGCGTATTGCCTGCGCAATTTAGTGTATAAACATAAGGGCTATCCACTTAGCACGACCAACCACTATATATTGTGGTTATCGATTTTTAATTGATTGGTACGTTATCGGCTTAGAACGCACTGCTTGCTCAAGCAACCTGTAGAATAATAATCCCCGAGAATCTGACTTTCTTCTGTTGAAGCGAAATGTAAATTCATCTAAATAATAATCAAGTTGCTTAGCCTTTACCGCACCTTGATACGTACCTAAAAGCCATCTTTTACATAATGATGAGACTCGATGCACCCCAGCCATTGTTTCATGTGCAGGTACAGATGAACCTAAATGCACCATCCGATTATGCTTATATCCTTTTTTGTCTATTTGCTTGTATGCTTGAGAACCATCACTACAAATTGTGCTACCAGGCTCTATTACATCTTGAATGAATTGATGGATATGTTCTTTAGTTGCACTTTCTACTTGCCTTAAACGTATCCGCCCAAATCCAGAGGGTGATAGCAGCTCAACAGCCACCAAAACTATAGCTTTACGCTTACCCTGTTGATTTTTAATAGATGATTTTGGAATGACCCCACCTATTAATGTTTCGTCAACCTCTACGATGCCGGACAGTTTATCTCTTTCAGGGTCAACCATGGCATATCTTAACTTGTGCATTAAAGACCAAGCAGTTTGATAACTCCCAAGACCTAATAGCCTTTGGACTCCAAGAGCGCTGACCCCATTCTTTTGATTTGTAATAAACCAGACAGCTGCAAACCAACTTTTCATGGGGGTTCTTGTTTTGTCAAAAAGTGTACTTGATGTTACTGAACACTGAAAACGGCAAGCATGACATTTTAACTTGCCATTACTTAACTGATAAGGTGATTGATGGCTCGAACAGCTTGGGCAAATGAATCCGTTTGGCCAACGAAGTGCGTAAAGGTAGCTAGTGCAAGATTGTTCATCATGAAACCAATCAACAAATTCGTCCCAATTTGTAGGGTAATCGACGCCAGCTTTTAATAAATACGATGAAGTTTTCATTACTACATATTGACACTGGTGGCGCTAAATGGATAGCCCTTATAAACATACACATAAATAAGTAGCATCATCGTTGATATGTTTTACTAGGTCGCGGTTGTTATTGACAATCAGCGGCGCGATATGGCGTTTAAAATGATCGCGAAAGTGTTTTTTAAGCCAGCTACTATGGTACTCACTTAATTGTTTTTCATTAATTAACAAAATGTTACGGCGTACTAGCTCGCGCATCAACTCGACGTAAATGCTATCGAAGCGCTCCTGCAGCGCCATCACTTTTGATTGGATTTTGGCCATTAAGTGGCGGCTATTACTGCGTCCTTCCTGTAAGGCGGAGAGTAAAATAGAGCGTCTAACCGCTGCGACACGTACTCGGAAAAACTCATCCATATTATTAGAGAATATGCCCAGAAAGCGCACGCGCTCGACAATCGGCACATTGGGGTCGCAGGCCTCTTGCAGTACCCGTTCATTGAATGACAACCAAGAGAGTTCTTTATCGATCGACAGTTTATCGGTATTCGGGGACACTGCACAGCTCCTTTAAGCAAGCGTCATTGCGCAATATACAATAGCATTCATACATTGGAGTGCAATCAGATTTACTTCTGAAAATAAAGGGATATAAAAAATTTCCCTTCTGACTAAGATGGTTGCGCACAAAGATACGGACTGAATATGTCAGATTGATGACAAGTGTGACAGAAATGTGACTTTAAAATTAACCGAGGTGAATGACCACTTTACACGGTAAAGCGTGCAGGATGTGCTTGGCTTCCTTTGGTATTGAGTCAAACTGTGTTACCTTGCTCGGCTTTTTGATTGTGGGTTTGACTCAAGGGGTAAGCGGATGTTTGTCGGATTTGATTATGGTAGTGCCAACTGTGCCGTTGGGATAATGCAGGGAGATGAAGTATCGCTCTTACCGCTATCGACTGATTCTGCTTATTTACCCTCAACGCTTTATGCGATGGACAGGGAGCTGATTGCCGAGGCCGTTTATCGTGCACTTCCTGCGGAATTAAAAGCCGATTATGCCAAAAAACGCGCGGCGCAGTTAAGTCGCGCGCGTATGGTGCGCCATGAATTAGATCTCGATGCCGAGTCGCCTGCGGTGTTTGTCGGCGAGCAAGCCGTTGCTGCCTACCTTGAAATGCCGGAAGAAGGTTTTTATGTCCGTTCGCCAAAATCTTTTTTGGGGGCAACAGGGTTAAGGCCCGAGCAAGTTGCGCTATTTGAGGACATAGTCACCTTGATGATGCAGCATATTAAAGTGCGCGCCGAAGCGGTATTAGTGCAAAAGGGCATGGCATCAAAGGACGAAGCGCGTATTACCCACGCCGTGATTGGCCGCCCAGTAAACTTTCAAGGAATTGGTGGCGAAGAAAGCAATCGTCAGGCGGAAGCCATCTTAACCTTGGCGGCAAAACGAGCGGGCTTTGTCGATGTGGCTTTCCTGTTTGAACCCCTTGCTGCAGGGATGGATTATGAAGCCGGTCTAAAGGCTGACCAAACCGTGTTGGTGGTTGACGTTGGTGGCGGTACCACCGACTGCTCTGTGGTTAAAATGGGCCCAAGCCATAAGGCGAGTTTTGACCGTAGCCGTGACTGCTTAGGCCACAGCGGCCAGCGAATTGGCGGTAACGATCTGGATATCGCCTTGGCGATGAATGCCTTTATGCCGCATTTTGGTTTAGGCTCGCTGATGAGTAATGGCAAACCTATGCCGAGTAATCCTTTTTGGAATGCGGTGGCGGTAAATGATATTAGTGCTCAGCGTGAGTTTGCGACCTTAAGCACTCGCAAGTTGATCGATGAACTGATAAAAGAAGCTGAGCAACCCAATTTATTAAAAAGATTGCTAAAAGTGCAGCAACAACAGTTAAGCTATCAAATAGTGCGTTTAGCTGAGCGGGCAAAAATCGCCTTATCGGATGCACACACAACGGAAAGTTCGCTGGAATTTATTGAGGCTATGCTTAGCGCCGAAGTGAACCGTGATTGCTTTGAAAATGCCATCGAGCCGTCACTGGGTAAGATCGAAGCCTTAATGCACCAAGCGCTGACTCAGGCGGCTAAAAGTCTTACGGGCAATGGCTTAGCACCAGAAGAACTGTCCGTTGAGGCGGGTACAGCCGAGTGCCAACCCGATGTGATTTATGTGACGGGCGGCACGGCGCGAAGCCCAGCGATATACGCTAAGATAACTAGCCTTTATCCCGATACGCCCGTGGTAGTAGGGGATCATTTTGGCTCGGTGACTGCGGGGTTAACTCGCTGGGCACAAAAGCATTTTGCTCAATAAGTAATCAAGGAGATACGATGAAGACATTAAACAGGACTGTGGTTTCTCTGCTGGCAGTGACGTTGACAGGCATGATGCTTTCGGGCTGTGGTGATGATGTGGGTAAAGTGAGCCTCGGGCTCTTTACCACGAAAGACGTGATTATCGATGCCAAGCAAGACCCGAAAATCCCTGGTGTGACCTGTCATATCAGCCGCATTGAAGCGAACCTTGATTTTGCCGATCCGTCCGATATGGGCATTAGTTGCCGTCAAACCGGGCCGATTTCCGCCGCAGATATTGCCAAGATAGATAAGAGCAAAAACGGTGAAGTGGTGTTCACCGAGTCTTTAAGTATTTTATTTAAAACGCTAAAAGTGCGCCGGATTTACGATGCGCCTAATCAAACGCTGTTGTATTTGTCCTATTCGACGAAAGAGACGAATGGCAGCCATAAACATGCTTTGTCAACTGTGCCTTTATTTGGCTCACAGGCGTGGATTGACCCCGCAATCAGTGCGGCGCAGCCGAAATAGTTAAGTTGCATGCTTACTATTTGAAATTAATCGTTTATTAACGTGAACTAAAAACGAAGGCGGGATGAGTCCCGCCTTCGCTGTTTTACATATAAGGGCTTTATGCCTTATTTGACCTTAGCGGCGAGCACGGCATTAAAACGCTCGAATCCTGCGCTGAGATCGGCAATTAAATCCTCGGGATCTTCAAGACCAATATGAACACGGATCAACGGTTTGCTAGCATCCCACTTGGTCGCACTACGGATTCTTTCAATGCCAAAAATCCCTAAGATCAGACTCTCATAACCACCCCAAGAAAAGCCCATTTTAAAGTGCTGCATATTTTCAACGAGTGCGGTAACCGCTTCCTGATCGCCTTGTTTTAATACAAAGGAAAACAAACCATTTGATGCGCTAAAGTCGCGTTTAAAGAATTCATGTCCTGGGCAGGTCTCAAAGGCGGGATGACGTAAATGGTCTACTTCAGGACGGGTTTGTAACCAGTTAGCTACTTTTAGGGCATTTTTCTCATGTTGCGCCATGCGCACGCCTAAGGTGCGTAATCCGCGCGTGGCGAGATACACATCATCGGGGGAAGTGGTTTGCCCCAGTAAATAACTGCGCTCACGCAGCTGCGGCCAGTATTGCTCGTTGGCGGTCGCCGTGCCTATCATCACATCCGAGTGGCCGACAATATACTTTGTGGCGGCTTGAATCGACACATCGACACCCATCTCGAAGGGCTTGCTATTGATTGGCGAGGCCCATGTGTTGTCGAGAATGGTCACCAATCCATGTTCATGGGCGATGCGGCATAGGGTTGGGACGTCTTGCACTTCCATGGTGATGGAGCCGGGAGACTCTAAAAACAATACCTTAGTATTGGGGCGGATAAGCGCGCGAATGCCTTCACCAATCAGGGGATCGTAATAGGTGGTCTCAATATTAAAGCCTGCCAGAATATGGCTGCAAAAATCGCGTGTTGGCTCGTAAACGCTATCGACCATCAGCAGATGATCGCCCGCCTGTAAAAACGATAACAAAGCCGCGCTAATCGCTGCCGCGCCAGAGGGATACAGTGCTGTGCCAGCGCCACCTTCGAGTTCGCTTACCGCCGCTTGAAACGCAAAGTGGGTCGGGGTGCCGCGGCGGCCGTAAAACATTTCGCCATTGGTTTTGTTTTTGGCGGCATGACGCATATCCTCCATCGTGTCGAACACTATGGTCGATGCGCGAAATACGGGCGGATTAATCACGCCCTTGGTCCATTTTTTATCGCGACCGACGCTGACGATTTGGGTGGCGAGCTGATGTTTATCTGTCATAGGGCACTACCTTGGCGAGTCTGTATTTGTTTTGTCATCCAATGTGATGGCCGTCATCTTAGCATCTGCTCGCTAAAATGGCAGGAGGCAAACTGATGAGTTTGCCTCAAGTTGCGAAGCGTGTATTAGCACAGCGGCAGGGTGACTAGGATATCGACCCCATCATTTTCGCTGCGGTTGCGGGCTAAGATATTCCCTTGGTGAAACTCGGTCACGAGCCGTGCAATATACAAACCTAGGCCAAGGTGGGGTTTCTCCTGGGTTTGATTATCCCTCACCGAGACCATTGAGTCGAAGATCTGCTCCGACATATCCACCGGCAACTGCGGCCCTAAGTTGCTGATAAGCAATGTGGCTTGTTTACCGACTTGAGTGAGGGTGACCTCAATCGAACTGCCTTGATGACAAAATTCGATGGCATTGGCGATAAGTTTATCCATCAATTGGGCGATGTATTCTGGCACACCCTGCATCATCAACGGCTGATCGGGCACTTTGATGCTAAAACGCTGCTCGGGATAGGTCATTTGATAGCCTTGCATACAGCCGCTGACCACTTGGGATAGCGGAAACTTAGTCACATCGGCCTGAGTTAAGCTCTGCTCTAGGCGCGTCGCCTCGCTCATATTATTCAAAATCATGCTTAAACGGCTTACGCCTTCTTGGGCGCGATCGACATACTTTTGCGTGTCTTTATCTAAGGTTTGCAGATTTAAGTGCTCTAAAGATGAACGCACCACTGCAACAGGAGTACGTAGCTCATGGGATAAGCGCGACGACATATTCTCCAAATAATGAGTGTATTGGCCTAAACGTCCTACAATGCTGGCAAAACTGCGGGATAAGTCGCCAATCTCGTCCCGCGCCTTTGAGGGTTTTAGATGGTTACGCACCCGACCTTGGCTGTCGATGGCATTTTCGGCTTCGTCCCTTAACTTACGAATGCGATTGGAAATACTCGATGCGAAGAAAAACAGCGCTAAGGTGCCCATGCTCATAATGGTCAGGATCACGTTAAACAGTTTTTCCAACGCGCGATTACGTAGGGTGCGAATACCGTGGGTGGTTTCTTCAGCCACTACCGCGCCCATCACATTGTTATCAATCCAAATTGGGCTGGCTGCCGCGAGTACCACGGCCTTATTGTCAGGCGTCAAGCGCCATGTCGACGTCTGTTGTCCGGCGAGGGCTTTTTGAATATGACTGCCATTTAGCTCGGTTGAATCCCGCAGAGAGTCGATAAAATCCTTCGGCGGTTTAGTGAGGATTTTATAGTAGAGCGGATGCAGATAATCGCGCTGAAACCGCTGCCATAGGCCATTGCTGTTTTCATCATCAAGGGTGCGAGTCCACACGCTGTTGCTGTCGCGGATATCGCCGGATTTTGCTAACACGCGGCCATGTTTATCTATTACCCAAATACGCGAGCTGTAGTGGCTCATCCCTTTGATAATGTTTTCAATTTCAGGGGAGGGGACCAGCACTGTGCCCAGCTTATCGACGGTATCTAAGGCGGAAGTGCCAACCACTGCGGCGACATCGCGGTATTTGCTGTCGTTAACATCGGCAATGGCAAACCCGAGTTTGCTGCCCACCATATCAAGGGGAATACGCAGCTCGATATTGTAGCCCACATCTGTGGTGGCCCATTGTCCTTGAATGCGCACCTCGGGTGTCACTGGCACGGTTTGTTTCGGGTTGGCGGGCAGTTCAAAGGCGCTGATCCAACCGGGCTGAGTGGTGGCAACGATATAACGCTTAAATTTATTGTCGGGGGCAAGGGTCGCAATTGATAGATGATCGTTCCTATCCACACTTAGGGCATTTTTGCCACGAAACACCACATTGGGGTCCACCACCTGAAAAAAAGCATACAGATAGCCATCGTACTGGCCCACCATATGGGTAAAACTTAAGGTGAGCGGCGCACTGGGATCGGCGCGCATAATCTGATTGGCTTCACCGTATTGGATAAATCGATGTTGATATTCCTGCCATTCATTGAGTTTGCCATCGAGCAGAATGGCTCCGGCTAAGGGGTAAGCATAGAGGTCACGGCTCTTTTCAACCTGTTTTAAAAAACTGGCTTGGCCATCGAAAAGTTTGGGCCGCTCGTGCAGGGCGGTCGCTAGCGCTTGGGTTGTGCCCTCTAAGGTACGTTCTTGGCCGTGGCGCAGGTATTTTTCCATCTCCCACACATATTGGTACCCCAGCCAAGGTAGGCAGAGCAAAAATAGGCTCAGGCCAATCACTTTAGTGCGAAGACCGAAAGGAAAACGTGTCATAGGCTGGCGGCTAATCTTCTACTTAACATGGTTCAGGCGAGGCTATCCCAGCGATATCCCATGCCATAAACGGTATCGATGCAGTCAAATTCGGGCGCTGCGGCCATAAACTTTTTACGGATGCGTTTTACATGGGAAGTGATAGTGCTGTCATCGACAAAAATCTTCGCCTCTTGCATCAGTTCGTGGCGGCTACGCACGTGACCTGGGTGTTTGGCTAAGGCGTGTACCATCCAAAATTCGGTGACGGTTAATTCAATAGCAATTTGGTTCCAATACACTTGCATCCGATTTGCGTCGATGGTGAGTGGCCCGCGCTCCAGTAGATTTTCCTGCGGTGTTTGGCTGGCGGCGAGTTCTGAGCGTCGAAAAAGGGCGGCTAAACGCGCCGTCAAATGGGGAAAACTGACTTCTTTGCTCAGGTAATCATCGGCACCTAAACGAAGGCCACATACAGTATCGAAATCGCTATCCCGAGCGGTTAAGAAAATAATCGGTAAGGTGTTTGACATGGCACGTAGGGACTGACACAGCATAAATCCACCGTCGATCTCATTGCCAAGGCCGATATCGATAATGGCTAAATCCGGTAAGCGCGTATTAAACGCCAACATGGCCGATGGCCGGTCGGCATAGGTTTGGACACTGTAACCGTGTTGCTGCAGCACATCCTTGTAATTTTCGCGAATGGCGGCTTCATCTTCCACAATAGCGATACGTTTCATTTCGCCATCTTCCTATTGACTGCAGGGATTAAGTTTTTGTGACTATACAGGAATTTATTGCAGATAAAAGGGCCCGAATGCAATTGCCATTTTGTTGCCACAATTGATAGTCGCATTGCCATTTTCCGACCCCGCTAATGCCATTGCACTTGTGTTTAATAGCCTCATTCCGTTTTGCCCCTTATTCATGACGTTAGGTGGGCAAACGCATCACAAATCAAAAAGGAATGAGATGATGAAAAAGACGCTAATCAGTGTGTTGGTCTTCAGTGTATTCACGGCTTCTATCGCCACTGTGTCTGCGCGGGTTTCCCTGCAAAATCAACCTTTGCTAATAGAGCCACAAACTGAATGGACAATTGAACAAGAGGAAGATGACGGTGAAGCCTTGATTGGCCTGGGGGGCGGCGCGTTACTCGGTGCCTTAGTGGGCGGCCCTGTTGGCGCAGTCGTCGGTGGTATTACTGGGACCTTAATTGGTCAGTCTGTAGCGGATACCGAATTAGTCTCTGTCACACTCAAAAATCCGCAACAACATATTGCCGTGCAGCGCCAGCAAGTGACGAGCTTAACGGTGAAGCAACTGGCTAGCGAGCAACGTGCGGCAGAATATGCCTCCACTCAAAAACACCTCGATGCACTGCTCGCAGAGCAACAGCAACTCTTAAGTGAATTAGCGCTTGGGATGAATGTGCAATTTCGTACTGGTTCATCAGAGCTTGAAGCCGATTTTTTGCCCCAATTAGACAATGTCGCCACGGTGATGAAGCGCTCGAGCGAGTCCAATCTCGAGCTGAAAGGCTATGCCGAACGCCGCGGTGATTGGCGTGATAACCAATCTCTCTCGGAGCACCGTTTATTAGAAGTGCGGGATTATTTAATTCAACAGGGCGTTGCACCGGCGCGGATGACCACTCAAGCCTTGGGGGCCGCAATGTCACTCAATGAGCAGCTAGATAGCGAATCTGACGTTTCCGATCGCCGCGTTACGTTGACCATACCGCCTACCCAAGGGCTTATGGCGAGCCGCGTAACAGAATAATTTTCATCAATATCAATAGTATTAAATCAGTATCAGGGAGCCTTTGTGATGATCACAAAGAACAGGGTTAAAGAAGTGTGTGAAGCACTGGCAATGTTAATAATCAGTGCCTCAATTTGTTGGTTTATACCCTTTGCAGTCTTAGCATCACCCAACAGTGTGGGCGCCTTATCGGAGCCGCAGAATATCACCGCCGTATTTGATGAACATACGGCGAGTCGTTTGCCTACATTTAGTTACGACGATGTTACTCAAGGCATGCTGGTGTATCAAACCGCCAATGGTAACTTAATGCCGTCCCTGCCCGTGGACACCCAAGTCTCGATGCGGGTATCAGGCTTAACTAACCGGGTGAGTGTGAAGCAGGTTTTTAGTAATCACACGGGCTTTGTCTTAAATGGCCGTTATTTGTTCCCTTTGCCCAATGAGGCGGCGGTGGACTCGTTGCGCTTACATATTGGGGAGCGAGTTATCGAAGGGCAAATTCATCCTAAACAAGCAGCACAACAGATTTTTGAGCAGGCGAAAGCGGAGGGGAAGCGTGCGAGCTTGGTGAGCCAAGAACGGCCAAATATGTTCACCACCGAGGTAGCCAACCTTGCGCCGAATGAAAAGCTGGTGGTCGAGATCAGTTATCAAGAAACCATCAAGTATGACGATGGCGTGTTTAGCCTGCGTTTTCCACTGGTTGTGGCACCGCGGTATATCCCAGGATTAACGCTGGGAGGGGAAAGCGGCCAAACTGGGCGAGTCACCAGCAGCCAAGTATTTGATGCTGATCGCATTATTGCGCCCATTCGTGGGGCACCAGGTGAAGAGGACCCTGTGCTTAAGGCCGATATCAAGGTGAATTTAGGCTTGGGAGTAGATAAGGCCGCCATACTGAGTCCCTATCATGCCATTACTCTGGATGAGCAGCAGGGCGGATTGACCGCATCCTTGGCTAACCGAGTGCGTGCTGAGCGCGATTTTGTATTGCAATGGCGTCTTGAGCAGGGCGTGAGTCCTGTGGCTTGGGTATTTAACCAAAACGGCAAAACCCATCAAACGCAGGCAGCAAGTGATGATGGCAGCATGGTGAATACCGCTGCGAGTACCAGTGCGAGCAATATAGATAATTACAGTTTAGTCATGGTGTTACCGCCTAAAGTGGAGGCGAGCGGGCAACTGAATTTACCCCGTGAACTGATTTTGGTGATAGATACCTCAGGCTCCATGGCGGGAGACTCGATAATACAGGCGAAAAATGCCCTGCGTTATGCGCTGCGAGGACTCAAAGCGCAGGATAGTTTTAACATTATCGAATTTAATTCAGACGTGTCTTTATTGTCCCCAGTGCCGCTGCCCGCAACGGCGGAAAATTTAGCTATCGCTCGCCAGTTTGTGAATCGTTTACAGGCCGATGGCGGAACCGAAATGTCGCTGGCCTTAGAGGCTGCATTACCAAAGCAAAGACCCAGCAGGGCCGCGAGCGAGAATAATGTGTTGCAACAAGTGATTTTTATGACCGACGGCTCAGTCGGAAACGAGGAGGCACTGTTTGAGTTGATCCGCCATCAAATCGGTGACAACCGACTCTTTACCGTAGGCATCGGCTCGGCGCCAAACTCACATTTTATGCAACGCGCGGCTGAGCTTGGGCGCGGCACCTTTACTTATATTGGTGATGTGGATGAAGTGGAGCAAAAAATTAATCAACTACTCACTAAAATCCAATATCCGGTGCTGACCGATCTGCAAGTGCGGTTTGACGATGGCACCGTGCCTGACTATTGGCCATCGCCCATTCCTGACCTTTACCGCGGCGAGCCCGTATTGATTAGCATAAAACATCAGCCCCGCGAGCCTAAGGAGTTAGTGATTTCAGGGCGCCAAGGTCATAAGAACTGGCAACAATTTGTATCTTTGGAATCGACTGAGCTGAATAACGCCGCAGCAGCGGTGGAGCAGCAAGTGGCAGGATTAGATTTACTGTGGGCTAGAAAGCAGATTGCAGCTTTGGAATTAAGTAAAAACGGCGCTAACGATGACAAAGTGAAGCAGCAAGTGACGGCGTTATCGATGAATTATCACTTAGTCAGCCCTTATACCAGCCTTGTCGCCGTAAATTTAACGCCGATAACGACCAATGCCATGAGTCGTGATGCTGTGGTTCGCCAACATTTACCTTTAGGTTGGCAACCCTTTGGTGTCCTACCACAAACATCCACCTCGAGTCGTTTTGACATGCTCTTAGGGGGTGTCGTGTTAATGATTGCCTTGATGTTGGCCCTCTTTATTCGTCGCCAGCAGCGTCAACAGCACTTGATGATGCAGGCCCTTAGCCATTGATGAGCTCGATGACTCAGCATATGACAACAAAGCAGATACAGATTTTGGTGCTCGTGGAATTGTTATTACTTGGCACCACCTTGTTTGGAAAAGGATTCTATATGCAAGCGAAAGCACACTTTGCCCAATATTTGATTGAACAGGCATGGGCTAAAACCTTAATTGATGGGCAGTCACATAAACCTTGGTCATGGGCTGATACCTATCCCGTTGCTAAACTCTCTATTGATCAAGCCAATATGCCGACTCACTTCGATGGCCCAGCATCGAATGATAGTTTATATGTGTTAGCGGGAGCCTCAGGCAGAAATCTGGCCTTTGGACCCGGGCTTGTGTTGTCGAGTGCGTCAGCTGGTGAGCGCGGTAACACAGTGATAGCAGGGCATAGGGATACGCATTTTGCGATATTAAAGGGGATGACGGTCGGTAGACGACTCGCACTGCAAACCGCTGCGGGTAAAGAGATTGTTTACCAAGTGGTGGCGACTAAGGTGGTGCATGAATCGCAAACTGAGTTGATGGCACCGAGTGACGATAATCGTTTAACGCTCATCACTTGTTATCCCTTCGATGCGTTGCAAGGTGTCGCTGAACTGCGTTTCGTGGTGCAGGCTGTGCCCATTATTCAAGGGGAGGATGTGATTCAAGTGTCAGAGGAAACCTTAGTATTAGAATCGGCTGATATGGCTCAGCAGCTAGGGCGTGTTGACGTTTCAGGGTTATTTTTGCAGCAGTTTGGCTGGCTTTTATGCAAGGCAAAGTCCGTGCTGTGTAGTTATTCTACATAAACGGACGATAACGCGGCAGAAAAGCCAGCCAAATGCTGCCCGAAGGGGTCGTCTGGCAAGCCCTTGCTCTTACTTTCTGTCATAAGAGCCGCTCGTCATTTGAGTAGAATAACTACACATCATTCCTCGTTTCGCGAGCACGAGGTTGCCAGAACGAACAAAATTTAATCTCGAAACGTCAACACGCCCTAGATAACGCACTGAATATTATCTCAATATCACAAAAGGTTGCTTAACATTAGGAGACCGAGGATATCTGTGCAACGCTGGCTGAGAATGGTCACTCGGCCTGCGTTAGCGTTTGATGAGTGATAGGGGCGGCTGATGAGAGTGGCATTAGTTGTTTATCGGCATAACCCGATTACGGCCTAGGCGTTTAGCTTCGTAAAGCAGCTTATCTGTTTTCTCTATCAGCTGCACAACAGATTGCCTTTCTTGCCATTGGGCAACACCAAAAGAAGCGGTAATATTATCAACAAGTTGGTCTTTACGTCGGTCTTTTAGGCACAGTTTTTCAAGCCCGCGGCGCATAGCCTCAGCCAATTGCCTTGTGATCCGCAGTTGGCTCTTGGGCACGATAATCGCAAATTCTTCACCGCCAAAACGATATAGTTTGCTGCCATCTCGGCATGCTTCCTGTAGGCGTTTGGCCACAGCCTTTAGGACTTGATCGCCCAGTTGGTGGCCATAGTTATCATTAAAGGCTTTAAAATGATCGATATCGACTAAGATTAGGCAGGTCCCTTCCGGAGCCTGCGCTATCATGCCAGCGATATCTGCATCAAAGGCGCGGCGGTTTAAACAGCCTGTAAGGGCATCATAAAGCACATCTTTTTCTGTTTTTTCGAGCTTTTGTTTTAGCGCATCGATCTCTGTCTGGGCTTTTTGCAACTGTGTGGTCAAAAACTCAGTGCTCGAACGAATATTGTCAGACTCCTTCACTAAATTGCGAACTAAATCTAGCACTTGCTCGACACTGAGAGCACCTTCTTCTATGCCATTAAGTTTGGAAAAATTGCTATTGATACAGGTTTGAAACTCGGTTGTATCAAGGCTAGTGTCCTTAATCGATTGCGATAACTCTGTGGCCATCGCCTCGAGATTGAGGCGCATATCGCGCACATTAAGTTCAACGGGATCGGCCACATATTGGCGATACAACAGCTCACTGCTCACGGGTGGGCAAGTATTGTAATGTGCGATAACGGTATCGAGCTGTGCATTTAATGCCAGATTTTGTTCACCCACATAGGTATACCAAAGGGCATAATTAATGGGAGTCGTGGGGATCTGATGTTTGAGCATTAAGGGAACCGCTTTTTTAAGATTCAAGGCAGCGGTTTGTAATAAATCTCGTGACATGGATAAATCCCAATAATTATTAATCAATAAACTATGAGTACCCCATAGGAGTAAACTGTTTTGCTCGTTAAAACCCATTACCACTATAACCAATAAGCGTGAGGAATAAACCTGCCAAATGCCTAAAGGTATATGGTAGAGTTTATCGCCAAAATTAAATAATGATAATAACTTGGGAGAAAGTCTTGAAAAATTTCATCCTTGCCAGTGCCTTAGGTTCCTTACTGTCCCTGCCTGCTATTGCTGCACCGTCTTTGAGTGACAGCATGGATTTGAACCAATATCGCACTGATGTCAAAACCTTAGCCAGTGATGCCTTCGGTGGCCGCGCGCCGTTATCCGAAGGAGAGCAACTCACTATCGAGTATCTTGAAAAAGCATTTAAGGAGATGGGACTCAAGCCCGGCTTTGGCGACAGTTATTTGCAAGCTGTGCCTCTGGCCAAAATCACCGCCGATCAAAATATGCAGCTCGACATTGGCGGGCTAAAATTTGCCAATGGCAGTGAGTTTACCGCCAGAACTCAGAGAATTACCGATAAAGTTAACCTTAATAACAGCGATGTAGTGTTTGTTGGTTACGGTATCAATGCGCCTGAATATGGCTGGAATGACTATCAAGGGCTGAATGTAAAAGGCAAAACCGTCATAGTGCTGGTGAATGACCCGGGCTTTGCCACTCAAGATCCCAAGGTTTTTAAAGGTAATGCGATGACCTATTATGGTCGTTGGACTTACAAATACGAAGAAGCCGCTCGCCAAGGTGCAGAAGCGGTATTTATCGTCCATGAAACCGAACCCGCGGCCTACGGTTGGGGGGTGGTGCAAAACTCCAACACAGGTACCAAGTTTACCCTTATCGATGCCAATAATAACCAAGGGCAGGTTGGGGTGATGGGGTGGGTGCAACATAATGTCGCCCAAAAGATTTTTGCTAAGGCAGGCATGGACTTTGATACCTTAAAACAACAAGCGGCTAAGCCACACTTTAAGGCGATTCCATTAAAGCTTAAGGCCACTGTCAGTTTAAACAATCATATTGAACGCGCGGAATCCCACAATGTGGCGGCACTATTACCCGGAAAAAGTCGCCCCGATGAAGTGGTGATGATGCACGCCCATTGGGACCATTTGGGTACAGTGATTGAAGATGGCAAGCCGGAAATCATCAATGGCGCAGTCGATAACGCCAGTGGTGTAGCTGGCGTGTTAGCCCTTGCGCGTTACTTTACGAAACAAGCACAAACGGCGCCGCTTGAGCGTTCTATCCTGTTTAGTGCCTTTACTGCAGAAGAAACCGGGCTCATTGGGGCGCAACACTTTGCCCAGCACCCGAGCGTTCCAACTAAAAATATCGTCGCCTTTTTAAATATCGACGGTATGAATATGAACCAAGGTGTGGATTATATTCTGCGTTATGGTGAAGGAGTGTCTGAATTAGAAGGCTATTTAGATAACGCTGCCAAAGCACAGGGGCGTGTGGTTAAAGCCGATCCAAGACCTCAAAATGGTTTGATGTTTAGATCGGATCATTTTGCGTTAGCTCAGCAAGGTGTGCCAGGGTTGTTATTTATGAGCCTTGGTGATACTGACCCCGACTATATTGCCCATAAATACCACAAAGGGGCTGATGATTATGACCCAAACTGGTCGCTTGAAGGCGTGAAGCAAGATTTAGATCTTATGGCGAGTATGCTAACAACCTTAGCCAATAGTAAAGATTGGCCGCATTGGTTAGAAGCATCGGATTTTAAGGCTAAGCGTGAACAGGATGGTCGTAAAAAGTAATCCCAATTAGCGTAAAAAGGACGCAGCAGCGTCCTTTTTATGCTTGTTCAATCAATTAGAACGTGTAGCTAACAGAAAGCATCGGGCCGATAAAACTGTAGTAAATATTGTAATCGGCAACTTTTGCATCTTTATCGGCTGATTTTTGGTCAATATCCACATCGACCTTGTAGTAATTGTAAGCCACACTCAAACGCCAGCCTGAGGTAAATTGGGCATCCAAACCCAATTTAACATCGATTAATTCACCTTCAACATCATTCAGTTTAATGAAAAAGTATTGCGCTCGACTGACGAGTGTCCAACCCTGAATAAACTCATAGTTGGCATACACACCAAAGTCGGGCAGAGGGGCGGTCACATGCTCATCGACAATTCTTGGTATCGCTTGGCTTCCACACACATTGATGAGAGCCTCTGAAGTGGCACAAACCCCAATAACGCCTTCAAATCCAGTATTGATAAACATGGTGTGCAGGCCAAGAGATAAACCGATATCGTAATGGCTACCTTGAATGACGTCGTAGCCATAACCCAAACGTAAAATATCAATATTAAGAGTTGAATTGAGCTTTCCACCCGCTCTTATATCGTAAATGGTGTCATTAATTTCAATTTGGAAGGGATTGGTCAATGCTTGGGTTTCGGCGTTGCGGTGAAGTTGTTTCCAATCCAAGTAGAAGTTATGGCGGTCGTTAAAGTGGTAATTTAACTCAACAAAGGGAAGAAATTCGTTTTCAGCCAGTTGCAGATCGGATTCATAATCGAGGGTAAATCCCAACCCAGACGTTGGGTCAGTGACTTCCATATTGGTATCAGATTGTGAATAAAATCCGCCTAGTTCAATGGTAAAGTCACCTGCCAATGCAGGCGCGCCGAGCAATGAAACCATCAGAAGGGGTAAAGGGCTAAACGAGTTCAAAAGTATCACTCCGACATTTTATTATTATTTTGGCGTTAACATCAGACTTGAGTACCGTAAAGAATGCTTGGGAGTTTAACAGTTAAACTTTGAATGTGAATAAAATGTTTTTAAAAATGCAGGGTTTTGTGATTTACAACAAAAGTTGTATGACTATTCGATGGTGGATGATGAGCGTGCGGAACGGATCACGGTAATTGTGCTTTGGTGATTTGATAACCTTGGTTGTGTTGAGTTACGCGATAGCTCACCCTAATATGGTTTGCTCATTCATTGGTGTTCAATTATAAAATTGCGGCTCAGTTAATGCTGAGCCGCAGAGATAAGATGTAACGCATTTAAGCTCACTATCTAAGTGACTTATGGTTAAGTCGACTCAGATTTAGTGCTTCAGTTTTGGCTTTATTCCGCCGCCTTTGAGCTTGTTACATTGTTGGCTAAAGCCGGCCCAGCGTGAGTGAGTTGTGGATCGCTGTTTTTTTCATCCTTGTTAAACATCCCCAAACGAATGCGAATAAAATGCAAAATTTGTGCGGCAATATCCACATTTAAGCAAGATTCTAAGCCTTCAAAACCTGGGGAAGAGTTAGCTTCACAGATCTTGTAATGGCCGTTATCAAATAATAAATCGATACCCGCCACATCTAAATCCAGAATATTGGCGGTTTGTGTGGCTAGCCATTCGATTTCAGGGGTGATATCAAATGGTCTTGCCGAACCACCTGCGCTCACATTGGCTTTAAAGCTGTCTTCTTGTCCACGTCGCTCGTAGCAACCTGCAACACGCCCGCCAATGGTAAAAACGCGCAAGTCGCGGCCATGACTATTGGCGATAAACTCTTGCAAAATAATGTTGGCGTTTTTATTTGTCGCTTCAATTAGTTGCATTAAGTCATCAAATTCACGGGCCTTATGAGATAAAAACACGCCGCTACCCTGAGAGCCTGAGAGTGTTTTAATCACCACGGGAAACCCCAAATGGCGCTCAACCAAGTCAATATCAACTGGGAATTTGACCAACATGGTTTTAGGGGTGGGTAAATTCTTCTCGGCCAGCAATTGCTGGGAAAAGAGTTTATCTTTAACAATCTCAATGGCTTTAGAAGGATTCAGGCAGTACACCCCTAAACGTTCTAAATGGCGAATGATCGCCAACGCAAAATAGGTGGTACCAGAACCCATTCTTGGAATGATAAAATCTGGTAATTCAACGGGTTGCCCGTTTAACAAAATACTTTTGTTGTCTTCTCTCGTCACGGTGAGATCAAACTCATCCGGAGCATAAACTTCTAATTCAATATTGTCGGCTTTGGCAGCCGCCAATAGACGTTCAATTTCATACCATTCAGGTTTTAGCTGAGTCGCGGTTTCTTTATATAAAATCCACCCACGCATTTAATCGCAAACCTTCATTTTCATGCTTTATCCTCGGGTTCAGCTTCATCCTGAACATCATCTTCAATTTCGACATCCACATCGAATGCCGCTTCTGGCTCAACTTCAACCTCAGGTTTAGTGGCTGGTAAGTGAACTGTGCCAACCACCGCATAAAAGGGTTTACCTCGAGCCAGTTTGCGGTACTTTAACCAGATATGCTCTAACAAGCTACTGGGAGCGATGTTTCCTTTGATGACTTCGACAAATTGTGCTTCATCAGCGGTCACCGGAAGCGTCTTACCTTCGGCAAGGTTTTTCATGGCATGACCATGTAATTCAAGCAGTTCGGCTTCTTTACTGGTGAAGTCGCCACTACGCTTAAAACCTTTGGGAAAATTAGTATCGTCATAAAAGCGTTTGTGAGATACGAAACTGGCAGCTGAGCCGTTCAGCGTCTCAGAACCCTTGTTAGCGTTTGAAAAAGACTGTTCAGACATGGCTGTTACCTTCTAGTTTTTGATATACAAAGATTTGCAACTGGAGTATTGGCTAGTATTATTGATTTATAAATCAAAAAAATTTGTCTATTTTGGTCAAGAATTTTTATGGATACCGATTTACTAAAGACTTTTCTCGAAGTCTCTCGTACCCGCCATTTTGGTCAGGCGGCAGAAAATCTCTACCTTACCCGTAGTGCGGTCAGTTTTAGAGTGAAACAACTCGAAAGTATTCTTGGTGTTGCCCTGTTTGAGCGCCAACGAAACAATATTCAGCCGACTCCAGCGGGAGAGCGAATGTTAGGCCATGCGGAGGCGGTATTAACGGCATGGGAGCGTGCTAAACAGGATGTATCTCTTAGTCAGTTACAATCGACTCAATTAGCCATTGGTGCGGGTCCCAATATTTGGGATGCCTATTTACAGGGGTATTTACAACATCTGCATGTTGGGCTTCCTGGGATTGCACTGCGCACTGAGGTATTGCCCCTCACTGTGATGACGCGGCAATTGATGGATCGAACTCTCGATTTGGCCATATCCTTTGATCCACCCAAACTTGATCAATTTGAATTAATACAATTAGGTCAAATCAATTTGCTGTTGGTGTCTAAATCGATGGATATGGCGGTGAATGCGGTGCAAGCGGGGCAATACGTCAAAGTCGATTGGGGCACTGCCTTTAACATTATTCATGCGCAGGATTATGCGGCGCTACCGGTGCCGACATTGCATACCAGTTCGGCACGTATCGCTTTGGATTTTATTTTAAACAACGGCGGCTGCGCCTTTTTACCCGAGCATTTGGTGCAGCCATTGCTAAGCAAGGGTGAGCTGCATTTAGTCGCAGGGGCGAATGCGATTTCACGCAGCGTATATGTAGCCTATTGGGCTGAAAACGATAGATTGGAACACATTAAACAGGCGATCGGATTCTTAGCCGATAAGCCGTTAACTGAAGTCGATTAACCCTATCAAGTAGCAAAAACGCCTTTAGGGACGAACCTCAAGGCGTTTTTATATGATAATCGGGCTTAAATAAACGGTTATTATGCTGATAAGCAATTAAACCAAGAGTGGTAATAACACCACAAGCCAAGTGATCCCGCAGAGCGCTAAACTCATAAATACTGCGGCAGAGGCGATATCCTTTGCTTGACCACTCAGGTGATGGATCTCACTGCCAACGCGGTCAACCACAGCTTCAATGGCGGAGTTTAATAGTTCAACAATCAACACGATAAACAAGGTTAAGATCAGCATTAAGCGCTCCATGGTGCTGATATCAACTAAGAAGGCGACTGGCAGCATGACCACAGCCAGCATCAATTCCTGTCTAAACGCGGCTTCGTGGATCCACGCGGCCTTTAAGCCCTTCATTGAAAATCCTGTCGCTCTAAAGATGCGTTTAATACCGTGGTTATTTGCTGGTTTCATAATTATTCCATCGACTTGGGCGATTGTTCGCATGGCTTTGCCGTTCAAAAAAGAATACGTCTTGAGTGTTAGCCTTTGAACGAGCTTAAAAAAGAGGCCGAAGTATAGCCCGATAATTTATGTGCATAAATAGTTAACTGTACAAATTGCTAGCTCAGTTCGGGTGTGACCATATCGCGAACGGATTAGCAGCATTAAAAGCGAAAGACTAAGCTTGGAGTGTGATGACTTTATTGAGAGGCAAAGGAATGGCTCTTACAACTCGCTTACCTTTTGTAAGATTTACAGCGCTTAAGTGCTTGGGATTGATTATTGGACTCTGCTGCGTATTGATTACCGCAAGCTTTGCGAGTCCGGCACCGAATATTCAATTAGCAACGGAATATTCGCTCGATAATCACTCCAATAATGATGCTCAAATCAGCACATTTTTTGTCAGCGAAAAACTCGATGGTGTACGAGGTTATTGGGATGGGCAACGCTTATTCACCCGTCAGGGCAATCCCATTTTGGCCCCGAGTTGGTTTACCGCCGAGTTTCCTGCCATCGCAATGGATGGTGAGTTATGGCTTGGAAGAGGGCAGTTTGAGGCGATATCAGGCTTAATACGTCAAGCATCGCCAAAGGATGCCGACTGGCAAAACGTTCGGTTTATGGTATTTGATTTACCAACAACCAAAGGCAGCTTTGAAGAGCGTTACCATAAGATGCAAGCACTTATCGCAGGGAAATCGGTTTATCTGCAAGTGATTGAGCAGTTTAGTGTCGCCAGTGTTGAAGCCCTGTATCAAACCTTAGATACCTTAGTTGCCCTTGGCGCTGAAGGGCTAATCTTACATCGTCGTACGGCAATCTATACGCCGGGGCGTAACCCTAATGTGATGAAATTAAAGCCCTATTTAGATGCAGAAGCCACAGTGATTGGTTACATTGCAGGCAAAGGGCAATTTAGTGGAAAGATGGGGGCCTTAAGGGTACAAACGCCAGATGGTCGTATCTTTAATATTGGCACAGGCTTTAACCTCGCTGAGCGCCAGCATCCCCCAGCCATTGGTACGCTTATCACCTACAAGTATCTTGGCTTAACGGTGAATGGTTTACCGCGTTTTGCCAGTTACTTACGGATCAGAACCGATATTGACCCAAAGAATAAAGAATAAGTTGCGAAAATGTTTAACTTTGATAAAAGTCGAGCTCCTCAGTACAAGTGTATCCATTTATCGTATTGATTATTAAATTGAAATTTTAGCAAGGAGTAAATTTTGATCGAGAGTCTGCATTGATTAACGCTTTGGGTACAGCGTATTACGCGTGACTTTGTTGTCCCTAAATGGGTTAAGTATCCCATCGTTGCGACACAGCACTTTTGGCAGCGTTTAAGTTTGGCACAGCGTTGCTACTTATTAGCGTTACTGGCTTTAATCGTATTTCTACCCGAAATTGGACTTGCCGCCATTATTACTGCTGTCGCCTTAATTATTGAATTTTGGCCAAAATTCGCCACAGCTTGGCATCCACTGGCAGTGTCGTGAATGAAACCACAGGCGTCTTGGCCTCGCATTTATCCTACACCCATAACTTTGCGATTTTGCTGTACATGCCTATTTTGTTTATATGTAACTCAATCATCGCCTTACTCTTGCTGCAATTGGTGATCCCTTGTTATTTACTTTTCCATATTGGTCTGCTGTTATTGGCTTGAGCAAAGTGAACAAGGTAATAAGAAGCGCTTTGTAGTGGCGACCGCATTAGTACGGATGCTCCTTCTATCGTGCTGTTATTGAACTTAATTGCAATTACCGATGGCGAAAATTGGATAGAGGATTTAGCCAAAAAACTCAAGAAATAAACGGCAATCAGTTCGATATCCAAGTCGTACCTGAAGCTGAAACACAACTTAAAGCTGAAGATAACGTCGAAAGCGTTGGTAACGGTTTAATGATTAAACCTAAGCAAAGAGATTCTACTGAATCATTAACAGCCTTTGGTCATAGATATTGCAACGGGATCAGAGAGTTAATCGCTTTATTTACTTACAAGTTTGAAGCCAATGGCCGAAGCCGTTGTCAAAAATCGGCCAATTCCGTGGTGGTTGAACTTAATGATTATGAAATACTGGAAATCACTGAGTCCGACCATGAGAAATACGGTTATCATTTTGAAGTAAAAAATGTATTTCTCCCGCCTTTGGGCAAATGGCATCGACCCCTAAATAGCCATGCGTGAGGATGCTAAGTTGTTAGAAGATAAAGCGTTAAAAACACAAAATATACGACGTATCTTAATGGTGTGTATGGGCAATATTTGCCGTTCACCCACCGCCGAGGCGGTTTGTCGCGCCAAAATTCGCCAACGTCGTCTTGATATTGAAGTCGATTCAGCGGGCACCATTGGTTATCACCAAGGAGATAACCCCGACAGTCGCGCCATGGCCGCAGGCAAAAAACGGGGATTGAGTTTCGAAGCAATACGTGCAAGGCAAGTTGTTGATGCCGATTTTGAGCATTTTGATCTGATTTTAGCGGCCGATAAAAGCAATTTAGTCGATTTACAACGCCGTTGCCCACCCGAATATCGGTACAAATTAAGGCTAATGTTATCCTTCGGAAATAGTGAGATTGATGAAGTCCCCGATCCCTATTACGGCGATAGCCAAGGATTTGAATTAGTCCTCGATTTGCTTGAGCAGAGTATGGACGCGTTATTAGACCTATTAGCGGGAAAAACGTATTAGCAAGGCAAGAGATTAACGAATTGATTAAAGTGATAATGCCCCAAAGCGAGATGACTTTGTAGTCCGAAGTGCTGGATGAATCGTCATTGTTTTCCCTGTGACACGCCGCCTATTTATTTAACAAGAGGTATCCCTATAGGTTCGTCGGCGGCATCTGCTGTATATGGATATCCGAATGTTGCGATCACATGGCCAATGATGTTCCCAACATCATAGTGGCATTTCCCATATCCCTATGGGTCAGATGTGAATGAGCATCCATGTTGCCAACAGTCACAGTCGCAACAATGCCAATCTTAACGACCATTGAACGGTTCATCTGGCCAAAAAGCTATTGACCAAGGCAAGTTAACGAGTTGTCTGTGGCTCAATCTAAAGCAGACTCTCTGGCCTAGAAATTTTCATGCATATAACTCAAATGTTGCAATTCCTTGCGATGCCTAAAAACTGGACAGGCATAAGGGCTATCCACTTAGCACGACCAACCACTATATATTGTGGTTATCGATTTTTAATTGATTGGTACGTTATCGGCTTAGAACGCACTGCTTGCTCAAGCAACCTGTAGAATAATAATCCCCGAGAATCTGACTTTCTTCTGTTGAAGCGAAATGTAAACTCATCTAAATAATAATCAAGTTGCTTAGCCTTTACCGCACCTTGATACGTACCTAAAAGCCATCTTTTACATAATGATGAGACTCGATGCACCCCAGCCATTGTTTCATGTGCAGGTACAGATGAACCTAAATGCACCATCCGATTATGCTTATATCCTTTTTTGTCTATTTGCTTGTATGCTTGAGAACCATCACTACAAATTGTACTACCAGGCTCTATTACATCTTGAATGAATTGATGGATATGTTCTTTAGTTGCACTTTCTACTTGCCTTAAACGTATCCGCCCAAATCCAGAGGGTGATAGCAGCTCAACAGCCACCAAAACTATAGCTTTACGCTTACCCTGTTGATTTTTAATAGATGATTTTGGAATGACCCCACCTATTAATGTTTCGTCAACCTCTACGATGCCGGACAGTTTATCTCTTTCAGGATCAACCATGGCATATCTTAACTTGTGCATTAAAGACCAAGCAGTTTGATAACTCCCAAGACCTAATAGCCTTTGGACTCCAAGAGCGCTGACCCCATTCTTTTGATTTGTAATAAACCAGACAGCTGCAAACCAACTTTTCATGGGGGTTCTTGTTTTGTCAAAAAGTGTACTTGATGTTACTGAACACTGAAAACGGCAAGCATGACATTTTAACTTGCCATTACTTAACTGATAAGGTGATTGATGGCTCGAACAGCTTGGGCAAATGAATCCGTTTGGCCAACGAAGTGCGTAAAGGTAGCTAGTGCAAGATTGTTCATCATGAAACCAATCAACAAATTCGTCCCAATTTGTAGGGTAATCGACGCCAGCTTTTAATAAATACGATGAAGTTTTCATTACTACATATTGACACTGGTGGCGCTAAATGGATAGCCCTTACAGGCATACAGTCATATTCAAATTATGAGGATTTGGGAAAAATTTTATCCTACCTTCGTGCGCGTTTTTACATTTACTCAGCCATAAAAAATATTAAAATCATATAGTTATAAATCTCATGGATTAGATAATAGGTTTGAAAAACGCGCATGCGCGTTTTCCGGGATGGTGTATTTGATAAAAAGCTGATAAGTTCTTTGCATACAGATAGTTAACTGTGCGCGTTTTCACTGGTCTAATGAGGTAAACGCGCATGCGCACGAATAAAATGTTGAACTAAGCCGCTGCGCGGAGCCTAAAGCGAACCGCTGCTCCACACTTACTCCTAGGGATAATCCCTTACCTAGGAGGTCTACCATGTCATCACTTCTGCAACAATTCCATGATGAGATTAGTTTACGTGGTTACTCGGCCCGAACGCGTAACGCTTATTTGTATGCCATCACCCAACTTCAGCACTATGCAAACCAACCGCTCGATAACATTACGGATGAGCAGCTTACGGCTTATTTCCGTTACTTAAATCTTGAGTGGCATCATTCCAGAGCTACTTTAAAGTTACAGCTTAATGGCATTCATTTTTTCTATGAACATGTCCTAAAACGTGACTTTACGATTCAGCTAAGTTTACCGAAACGTCCGCACAAACTGCCGCAATTGCTTAGTTGCCAAGATATCGCGGCACTGCTGTACCACTGTCAAAACCTGAAACAACGCGCTATGTTGGCGCTGTGTTATGGTTGTGGTTTGCGTGTCAGTGAGTTAACCCATATTAAGGTTGCTGATATCGATGGGCAGCGGCAGTTACTCAAAGTGTGTCAAGGCAAGGGTGCCTGCGACCGCTGGGTGATACTCTCACCGACTTTACTCATCCTGTTGCGTCAGTATTGGCAAGCGTATCATCCCGTCGAATGGTTGTTTGCCTCGACCTATCATGATGTGGTTTATCCGCTGCATGAGTCGACCTTTCGTAAAGCGTTAGCGAAGGCGGCCCGCTTAGCGAGTATCACTAAGCCATGCAGTCCACACAGCCTAAGGCATGCTTATGCAACCCATCAATTACAAGCGGGTATGCCACTTCATCAATTACAGGCTCAGCTTGGGCATCACAGTATCAAGTCTACTGAACGCTACTTGCATTGGTCGCCGGAATTAGGTCATCAAGGCTGTGACTTGCTAGCAAGTCTTGGGGGAATGCCATGGCAACCTCCTACCATTTAAGCGATATCCTTCAGCAGCACTTAGCCCACTATCAACAGCAGCATAAACTGACCGAGCAGCAAGCTTTGGTCTGCCAGCATATTCAACAGTGTCGCACGCAAACCTTAGGGATGCAGCACTGGCGTTGTGATACTTGCCAGTATGAGCAGCAGGTGTGTTGCTCCTGTGGTGACCGGCATTGCCCTCGTTGTCAGGGAAGGCAGACGCAAGCGTGGATTGCTACGCAGCAGGCGCAAGTCTTGCCTTGCCGCTATTTCCATTTGGTTTTTACCTTACCCCACGAGTTGAACATCTTGGCGCACTATGCTGCCAAGCCGCTCTATAGCGCGTTGTTTGAATCGGTGTGGCAGACGCTGGCGCAGTTTGGCATGAAACGGAAACACCTTCAGGGTCAATTGGGTTGCACTATGGTGCTGCACACGTGGGGGCAGACCTTGAGTCAACATATCCACTTGCATTGCTTAATCCCTGGTGGGGTGGTGACGTCAGCGGGAGATTGGCATGGCGTGAAAACGGATTATCTGTTTCCGGTTAAAGCCTTGTCCACCGTGTATCGGGCTAAGCTATTACGGGCACTGCGACAACATGAGCTGGCTATTCCAGCGGCTGAAACCTTAATGGCAAAGCCGTGGTGTGTTTACAGCAAAGCGTGTCTAAGCCGCGCCGAAACCGTGGTGGAATACCTTGGGCGTTATACCCGTAAAGGCATGTTGCATGAATCAAGAATTGCAGAAGTGACCGCAGACCATGTCCGTTTTAACTACAAAGACTATCGTGACGGTCAGCAGCATAAGCAAATGTGGCTAAGCTGTGATGAGTTTATCCGCCGTTATTTACTGCATGTGTTGCCCAAAGGGCTGATGCGAGTGAGACATTTTGGTTTTCTTGCCAATGCTTGCCGCCGCAAAAAGCTGGCGCTCATCCTGCGGCAACTACGTAAGCCGCAGGTGGTATTGGCGAGTCCTTTGGTTAAGAAGGACTGTTTGTGGTCATGTCCGCAATGCCAGTTAGGTCATTTGCAGTTTATTGGGTTGATAAGACCGCAGTCGGTAGTGATGATAAACAGCCAAGGTCAGCCAGTACGTATGTCAGGATAACCACGCCCTCAAGACGTAGCGTAACCGACAGCGAAAAGCAGCCAGCCTTATGGGGTTAAGCCGATGAGGGGATAGGGTATGAGTGTCAGCCTGAATCTGGGGCCAAAATGCTGTCAACCAAGGTCAACAATCAGTCAGAAGTGAGTGTAAAAGAATGAGAAAGCAAAAACGATATCAAGTGATTACCCTCCAAACTGTATAAAAAACCGCTACCGCAAAAAAACAAATTCCTATAGCATCATTTATACCAATTGACATGGATGTGGCAGCGGCCAAGTCCAACAAGCGATTTATGCCCTGCAAACAGCGCAGCGCATAAATACTAAGACGTTAGAGGGTTTTTGGGTTAGCTTGCTGAAGAATAAGGATAAAGGGGCATTATGAGTGAGTTAACTTGGTGGCGTGGCGCCGTAATTTATCAAATCTATCCGCGCAGCCTTTTAGATACCAATGGTGATGGCGTGGGTGATTTACGCGGGATCATCACTAAGTTGGATTATATTGCCAGCCTAAATGTAGATGCGATTTGGATTTCGCCTTTCTTTAAATCCCCAATGGCGGATTTTGGTTACGACATTAGTGACTATCGCGAGATCGATCCCTTATTCGGCTCGATGCAAGATTTTGATGAGTTGATTGAAAAGGCGCATCAACGCGGCATTAAAGTCATTATCGACCAAGTGTTAAGTCATACATCCGATCAACATGCCTGGTTTATCGAAAGCCGAGAGAGTCGCACCAATCCTAAGGCCGATTGGTATGTCTGGGCCGATCCTAGAGAAGATGGCACCCCACCAAATAACTGGTTAGCGATTTTTGGCGGCTGTGCGTGGGAGTGGGAGCCGCGCAGACAACAATATTATTTGCACAATTTTTTACGTAGCCAGCCCGATATCAACTTCCATAATCCTGATGTGCGCCAAGCGGTATTGGATAATGTCGAGTTTTGGCTCAAGAAGGGCGTCGATGGTTTCCGCTTAGATGCAATTACCTTCTGTTTCCACGATGAATTGCTTCGGGATAATCCCGCCAAACCTAAAGAAAAACGTCAGGGGCGGGGATTTAGTGAAGATAATCCTTATGCCTATCAGTACCATTATTACAATAACGACCGTCCGCAAACGATTCAGTTTATTGAAGCATTACGCCAGCTTATCAATCGTTATCCCGGTACTGTGACCTTAGGGGAAGTCTCTGCAGAAGATTCTCTCGCGGTGATGGCCGCTTACACTAAGGGTGATGATCGCTTACATATGGCTTACAGCTTTGAGCTGCTGACCGATGATTATAGTGCCGCCTACATTCGCCAAACGGTAGAGGCGTTGGAAAATAGCATTGGCGACGGTTGGCCCTGCTGGGCGATCGGAAATCATGATGTGCAGCGGGTAGCCAGCCGTTGGGGGCGCGGTAAGCAAACCAGCGATATGGCCAAAATGCTTAATGCGATGCTTTGTTCGCTGCGTGGCAGTGTCTGTAGTTATCAAGGGGAAGAGCTTGGTTTAACCGAAGTGCCGATTGAATTCCATGAATTGCAGGACCCTTTTGGTAAAACTTTCTGGCCGATGTTTAAGGGGCGAGATGGTTGCCGCACCCCAATGCCATGGGAACAATATGCTGATTTTAGTGGTTTTAGCCAAGTATCGCCTTGGTTGCCTATTGCAGCTGCACATCGAGCACTGGCGGTAGATCTGCAAGAAGCGGATTGCCATTCTGTGTTGCATGGCTATCGTCAATTCCTTGCTTGGCGTAAGTGTTATCCTGCGTTGATTACTAGTGAGATTGAGTTTCTCGATGCGCCTGAGCCCCTATTGGTGTTTGTGCGTAAACTTGGGGAACAGAAGCTATTGGTTTGCTTTAACCTGTTAGACGCTGAAACTCAGTTGTCGCTAACAGGGCTCAAGTTACAGCAAGAATTAGCTGGACATGGTTTGAAAACCGCACATAGACAAGGTGATAGCTTGATATTTTCAGCCTATGCCAGCTTCTATGCGCTATTGGCCTAATTGGTTGTACAGTCAATTGACTACCCAAACAAGCAGTGACAATGCGGTTGTGACTGCTCGTTGTTTTACGCAAACGCCTAAGGGAACTTACCTTTAGATAATAAAAACATGATTAGAGAACACAACTATGGCGTCATCTATTAACACCAGCAGCCACACGACCAGCGTCAGCGGAGCGGATAATGGCAACTACCGTTTTGCGCTAGTGTCACTGACCTCACTGTTTTTTATGTGGGGATTTATCACCTGTTTGAACGATATCCTGATCCCCCATCTTAAGGCGGTGTTTTCACTCAACTACACCCAAGCTATGCTGATCCAGTTTTGTTTCTTTGGGCGTATTTTTTGGTGTCGATTCCCGCGGGTCAACTCGTTAAACGACTTGGCTATCAAAAAGGGATTGTGACCGGCTTAGTGATAGCCAGTATCGGTTGCGTGCTGTTTTATCCCGCGGCATCGTTTGCGACCTATGGGTTGTTTCTCGGCGCACTTTTTGTGCTCGCCTCAGGGATCACCATTTTGCAAGTCGCGGCCAACCCCTATGTCAACGCCCTTGGCAGTGTTGAAACCGCATCAAGCCGTTTAAACCTGACGCAAGCCTTTAACTCACTCGGTACCACGGTGGCGCCGTTTTTTGGATCTATGTTGATTTTATCGGTGGCCGCTTCGGTCTCCTCTGAATTAGCGCAAGCCAATGCCGAGGCGGAAGTGGTAAAACTGCCTTACTTGTTATTAGCCGCAGCCCTAGCGGTACTCGCCATCATTTTTGCTAAGTTAGATTTGCCAGTGATCCGCGAGCATACCGAAGGCGCATCAGGTGAAGTGCAGACCCATTTAGGCAAAACCAGCGCTCTGCAAAGTACCCATTTAGTGTTGGGGGCGGTAGGGATTTTTGTGTATGTCGGCGCTGAGGTGTCAATTGGCAGCTTTTTAGTGAACTTTTTAGGTGAAGCACACATAGTGGGTATGCCGGAAGAGCAAGCGGCCCATTACATTGCCTATTACTGGGGCGGGGCCATGGTTGGGCGCTTTATTGGCTCTGCGGTGATGCAAAAAATCCCCGCAGGCACTGTGCTCGCATTCAATGCCTTTATGGCGGCTCTGCTCGTGCTGGTGGCCATGACGACCAGTGGTAGTGTTGCCATGTGGGCGATTTTGGGCGTGGGTTTATTCAACTCCATTATGTTCCCGACTATTTTCAGCTTAGCACTGCGAGACTTAGGTCCACATACATCGCAAGGCAGCGGCATTCTTTGTTTAGCCATTGTGGGTGGGGCGATTGTGCCATTACTGCAAGGTGTGTTGGCGGATAACTTAGGCATTCAACTTGCCTTTATTTTGCCTGTGGTTTGTTACGGTTTTATCCTGTTCTATGGTGCTAAAGGCTCTAAAATGTAAGCGAACTTGCCTGCTTCATCAAAGCGATCCTTGGTGATCGCTTTTTTATTGGGTTTTTGGTGCTCTTAATGGCAACTGAGCATCTGTTTGCTTGCGTATTCGGGCATGACCTCCTATGATCCCTCGGTTTTATTACTCTCGGTGACCTGTAAATGTTGAATTCTCCGCTTTCTGCCAGCTCGAATGAATTAGTGATCAATATCTTAGCTATGGTGCTAAGCGAAGGAAAACCCTTAGACAGGGCTTATTCTCAGCATTTTTCAGGATTAAAATTGGTCCCTGCCGAGCAGGCGCGGATCACGACTGTTACCGGTGATATTCTTCGCCGCTTAAATCTTTACTGTTTCTTAGCCGACATCAAGCCGGAAGAAATGGAGCGTTTAGGCTCAAAGTTACTTAATGTGTGGCATTTGTTTCACGAGCTTGAATTGCCCAAAATGCAGTATTCGCTGCCGGTGGATCCCGATGATTTAGTCGCACGTATCGAACAGGCTAAAACTAACCCCGTACTTTGGGATGGTTGTCCCGAATGGTTAGATACCATGGGGCGTGAACAGTTAGGAGCCTCGTGGGAAAAAGAGCGTGCCGCCTTAAATCGGCCGCCTAAACGTTTTCTGCGGGTTAATGGCCTAAAAGTCAGTCGTGATGAATTAGTACAAAAATTAGCGACTGAATTTGTGTCGACTCAAGTGGTAGATAGCGTAGATTCCGCCCTTGAAGTCACCTCAGATTCGGCATTGTTTCGCACTAACAGCTTTAAAGAGGGTTTATTTGAGCAGCAAGATGCGGGCTCACAACGGGTAGCGGCTGCGCTGGATGCTAAACCTGGCATGCGAGTGATCGATGCCTGCGCTGGTGCTGGCGGTAAAACCTTGCATATTGCCGCCCAAATGCAAGGCAAAGGACGTTTGCTGGCGATGGATGTTGAGCAATGGAAACTCGACAATCTGAAAGAGCGCGCCCGCCGTAATGGTGCCCATAATATCGAAACGCGTTTAATTGTGGGTTCAAAAACCATTAAACGTTTAAAACTCACAGCTGATCGTGTGTTATTGGATGTGCCTTGTTCGGGTCTTGGAGTGTTAAAGCGTAATCCCGATGCTAAATGGCGTGATACCGCGGATCGTTTACCTGTGTTAATGGAACTGCAAAAGCATATTCTCAGTAGTTACAGCCGGATGGTGAAGGTTGGCGGTATCGTGGTCTATGCCACTTGCTCCATTTTTCCCTGTGAAAACCGTGGTCAAGTGGATGCCTTCTTAGCAGAAAACCCAAATTTCCGCTTACTGGAGGATGAAACGATCAGCCCCGCTGATACTGGTTTTGATGGTTTTTATCTCGCAAAGCTTGAACGTATTCAAGAATAATTCGAATACGACTCGATCCATTTCTGATATTTAAAGCAACCTTTGGTTACATATCAAAAGGTTGCTTTAACGTCTCTAAGTCCCTAAAATTCACCTTTGATTTACAAAGGTTAATCACCTTAGTAATGTCGTTAACCTAAACGCTAACTGACTAAGGGTTCTATGGACGAAGGAATGCAGATTGTGGGTGCTGTTAGTGGTTTAAGCACTCCGTTTAATCAAAACGTTAGCCTCGAATGCTATAACGGTATTCTTTCGATGCTGCTAAATGGCGCTCCGTTAGCAGATATTCTCCATGCTTTAGTGTTAAAAATTGAAGATCAACGCCTTGGCACCCATGCTTCTGTCTTGCTGCTCAGTGAGGATGGTAAAAGAGTGCTAACGGGAGCCGCTCCCCATTTACCCGATAGTTACAATCAAGTTATCCATGGGGTCGAAATTGGTCCTGAGGTCGGTTCTTGTGGTACCGCGGCCTATACGGGACAGCGGGTGATTGTTGAGGATATTGAACATCATCCTTATTGGGCCTTGTATAAATCTTTTGCGCTTGTCCACGGATTGAGGGCATGTTGGTCTGAACCTATCAAAGATACTCAAGGCAAGGTACTTGGCACCTTTGCTATGTATTACAAAGAGATTAAATCCCCAACAGTTGCGGATTTAACCTTAATTGCTGAGGCGGCAAGACTGGCGAGTTTAGCCATAGAACGTAGCCGTTCATTGGAGTTTCAGCGTCTTGCGGTGAAAATATTTGATCGCTTACCGCTTGCGCTGGTGATTACCAATGCCAGCCATTCTGTACTCTATGCCAATGATGCGTTTAAGCTGATGGTTTGCCTACAACCTGATGATATTTTGGCATTTAATCCTGAGCAGTTTTTTTCGCCCTCAGAGCCACATGAAATTGCCTCCTTATTTAATCACCTCTCAGAGGGGAAAATGTGGCAAGGTGAATTGGTTGGCCTGCGTAATAATGGCGAGACTTTTTATCTTGATTTAACCGTAACGGTTTTCCGTGAATCCCACAGCGCAGATCTCGGTTTTGCTTGGTTATTTTCCGATGTCAGTGAGCGTAAAAAAGCGGCGCAGTTAATCAAATATCAAGCGAATAATGATTCCTTAACGGGGCTTGCTAACCGCAACGCCCTGTTTAGGCAAATCCAAGAGCTTATAAATGCCGATAGCTTAACGCCGGGTTTTAGCTTTATGTTGATGGACTTGGATAACTTTAAACAGGTTAACGATACCTACGGCCACGATAAAGGCGATGTCCTCTTAGTGCAGATGGTGGAACAGGTTAAAATTTGTTTGGACCCGCAGGCGGTGTTTGCGCGCTTAGGTGGTGATGAGTTTGCCATCTTATTGCCAGGGGTTGTGACTCAAAGAGAACTGTCGCAGCTGGCGGATAAGATCAATAAACAGGTTTATCGACGTTACGAATTATCCCACGATAAAGGCGTTTATAGTTCAGTGAGTATTGGTATTGCACGTTTCCCTGAAGATGCCCTCGATTTAGAGCAACTGTTAAACTGCGCCGACCAAGCGATGTATATCTCTAAGGCCAATGGTCGTAATCGGTATCATTTTTTTACCGAGCAAATGCAACAAAATGCCGAACGTATTGCCAATCTTCACACGCTACTTAAGCAAGCCTTAGAACAAAACGCCTTCGAACTGTATTTTCAACCGATAGTCGATGCCACAACGGGGCTTATTGTCCGCGCCGAAGTGCTATTACGCTGGCAGCATGAAGGGCAGTTTATTTCCCCCGATGAATTTATCCCCATTGCCGAAAACAGTGGCTTAATCGTTAGCATTGGTCGCTGTGTACGACAAGCCGTAATGCAAACCATTGTTGAAATGCAAGCGCTGGGTTGGCCGATGAGTTTAGCAATTAACGTGTCGACCTTTGAATTTTGGTCCCATGAGTTGCAGGATGAGTTTTGTGACTCCTTTACCGATATTATTGAAGGCTTAGGGGTAGAGGATTTTCCCTATGAATTGATCACCTTGGAGATCACTGAATCCCTGTTAATGAAAAAACATGCTCATTTAATTCAAGTGCTTAATGAGTTACGTGCCAGAGGTATTAAAATCTCCCTTGATGATTTTGGTACAGGTTATTCTTCGCTGTCTTACTTAGCGAATTTTCCCATCGATCAAATTAAGATCGACAAGAGTTTTATCGATAGGCTCGCGGAAGGTGAGCGGCATCTTGCCTTGATTGAAGCGATAGTGCGCTTAAGTCATGCACTTAACTTACGCGTGACGGCGGAAGGCGTTGAAACTCAAGAGCAACTTCAGGTGATGATGGATAACCATATTCAAGAAATTCAAGGCTATCTATTTTATAAACCCATACCCAAGGCGGTGTTTTTTGAATTACTGGCTAAACAAGCGGTAATTTCGCCACATTCATAATCGATTCAACCATCTCATTTATAACACTAAGCGCGCCATTGGCGCACTTAGTGTTTGTCCCCTCAACGCGAGTGAAGAGATTACTTTGCCGCTAACTGGCTGTTAATCACCAAACTTAAGTATTGGGTGAAGTCATGTCCATGATTTTGTAGCATCTTTGGGAACATGGAAATCGGTGTTGAACCTGGGAAGGTATTGATTTCGTTTAACAGGATTTCATTATCCGCCGTTAAGAAAAAATCAATACGGGACAGATGGCGTAATTTCATTCCCTTAAAGGCTTTAATCGCATAGGCGCGGATCTGATCGCTAATGTCAGTCGGCACATTTTGCGCAACCACATCGGTGCGTGCCTTGCTGCTTTTCGCGTATTTCTCATCGAAGGTGTAGAAGGTATTGCTATCACAGATAATTTCGCCGGGTAGAGTGGCAATCACTTCACCTTGATATTCGTAAACCGCGACTTCAAGTTCACGGGCTTTAATGGTTTTTTCGACAATTACGTAGGGCGCATAACCAAATGCGTCTTTAAGCACGCCTAGCACTTTGCTGGCCTCATCCACCTTATAGCAACCGACAGAGGAGCCTTGAGAGGCCGCTTTGACGAAAATCGATCCCCACTTTTCAAGTGCCGCTTGGGTTTGGGCAATGGCTTCATCATCGTATTGATTTAAAAAGATATAAGGCGTGTTGGGAATGCCTAAGGCGCTGAACCACATCTTAGCAGTGATTTTGTTAAAGCAGTTGCTGCTGGCTTCGGACTCACAGCCAAAGTAGGGCAGTTGGATAAGATTAAAGTAAGATTGAATATCACCAGTTTCGCCCGGATAACCGTGAATACAAGGGATGACATAATCCACAGGCCAAGGGGCTTTACTCTCGTCACGAAAGCGGATCTCACGGTTATTGGTCAGCTCGCAGTCATCCCCTGCGGCGGTTTGGTATTGGCCAAATTTATCCAGTACCACACGTAGTACATTGAACTGTTCTGATTTTGCTAATGAGGTTTCAAAATAATTAGCCGACAGTAGGGAAATATCGTGTTCCGCACTTCCACCGCCGCACAGCAAAAGTAAATTGATTTTTGACATTATGATTCCTCGATTGAGCAAAATGCTGTTGAGTTGCTTCGTGCAACTACGCCACTAACATGCAACTGGGCTAAAAAATAACGACACCGTATTAGCCGCTGCCATCTTAGATTTCTTCCCCCCTAAAGCGCAAGGACTCAGGCGAAGGAGTTTGATTGAGTGATGCATTTTAACGCAGTTTATAAGGCTAATAAAAAACGCGCTAATAGCGCGTTTTAAGGTCAAATCTATCTCGGGAACGAGATTAAAAGTTTGCGGTGCGTGGCGCACGTGGGAAGGGGATCACGTCACGGATGTTGGATACGCCAGTGACGTAAGACACTAAACGCTCAAAGCCTAGACCGAAACCTGCGTGTGGCACTGTGCCATAACGACGAAGATCGCGATACCACCAGTAATCTTCTTTGTTCAGATCCATTTCTTCCAAACGCATATCCAGCACATCTAAACGCTCTTCACGTTGCGAACCTCCGATGATTTCACCAATGCCTGGGGCCAATACGTCCATCGCGGCAACGGTCTTACCATCTTCGTTAAGGCGCATGTAGAAGGCTTTGATATCTTTTGGATAGTTTTTCACAACCACAGGGGCTTTAAAGTGCTCTTCAGCAAGGTAACGTTCATGCTCAGAGGATAAGTCGATACCCCAAGAGACTGGGAACTCAAACTCACGACCGCTTTTTTGCAGGATCTCAACGGCATCGGTGTAATCCACTTGGGCAAAATCGCTTGAGACGAAGGATTGCAGACGCTCAATCACAGTTTTATCCACGTGCTGGGCGAAGAATTGCAGATCGTCCATACGCTCAGTTAATACCGCATTAAAGGCGTACTTCAACATACCTTCGGCAAGGCCTGCGATATCGTTTAAGGTGGCGAAAGCCACTTCTGGCTCAACCATCCAGAATTCCGCTAAGTGGCGGCTGGTGTTTGAATTCTCAGCGCGGAACGTTGGGCCGAAGGTATAGATTTTTGACAGCGCACAGGCGTAGGTTTCACCGTTTAATTGGCCTGATACGGTTAAGAAAGCTTCTTTACCGAAGAAATCTTTGTCGTAGTCCACTTTACCGTCGCTAGTGCGTGGCAGGTTTTCCATATCCAGTGTCGATACACGGAACATTTCACCCGCGCCTTCACAGTCAGATGCGGTGATCAGCGGTGTAGACACCCACACAAAACCATTTTCGTGGTAGAAACGGTGAATGGCTTGAGATAAACAGTTACGTACGCGAGCAACGGCACCAATGATGTTGGTACGTGGGCGTAAGTGAGCAAGCTCGCGTAAATGTTCAATTGAGTGGCGTTTAGCCGCCATTGGGTAAGTGTCTGGATCTTCAACCCAACCCGTGACCTCAACGGCAGTGACTTGTAGCTCATAGGCTTGGCCTGCGCCAGGTGATTCGACAATGTCACCGGTTACGATCACCGAGCAGCCAGCGGTGAGCTTTAACACTTCGTTGTCGTAATTTTCTAAGCTATTTGGCACGACACCTTGGATAGGATTGAAACAGGAGCCGTCATAGACTGCCAAAAAAGAGATGCCAGCTTTAGAGTCACGACGGGTTCTTACCCAACCACGCACTGTGACTGTAGAACCAACTGCGTGCTCACCTTTAAATACAGAAGCGACTGATGCAATACTCATTGTTGCTTAGTTCTCCAACGAAACGTTTTATATGAAAATTTTGGAGGTTTATATTACCTTGCTGGTGGCTTTTCTCAAGCTGAAAAAGGTATCCTGAGGTGAATATTACTGCTATTAAGCAATATATACCCAATCAATCAGAATCCGACATCTTCAGGTTGTTTGGTTATCGTGCGTTAAACGTGTGGAGGCGATATGAGAAAAGTCAAAATATTCCAGCTCATCCTCGCGACATTATCCATCCTAGGTTGGGCAGTGGCGGTTTATGCGCTACTAGTCTTGGAGGAAGCAAGGCCAGAGCGTGTAATCGGTGCCTTTTTTAACCGAGGTGCCACGGTAAGAATGAGCTGGGAGCCGCATGAAACAGAAATGTTGCAGTATCTTATTTGGGTTTGCTGCGGGATTAGTTTGGTGAGTCTTGCAGTTAATTATTATGTTGCTCACCACAGCAAACTGGGTTACTGGTTTAATATCCCCTTGTTGTTTTTAACCTCCCTAGCAGCGGGGTTATACGTTCACTTTGTGATTTTAGCATAAAACGGTGTGAGTGCGACTTACCGAATCTCCTCGGGTAAACTCACATGCCTACAGAGATGATCAATAATCGCCGCTGTCGCACCCCAAATAAAGCGCTGTTGATAGGGGATAAAATGCACGCTGTAGTACCGGCCTTTGCGTAAGAATTCCTTACGGTGGCGATGGCGAGGTTCGATAAAAAAGCTTAAAGGCACGGTAAAACAATCAGCAACCTCGCCTGGATCGAGTCTTAAGGTAAAATCTTGCTTAATAATCCCGACCACAGGGGTAATTTCAAATCCGGTAAAGGTATTGTGGGCAGGAAAAGTGCCTATCACATCTACATTTTCACGGCAAAGACCGATTTCTTCCTCCGCTTCCCTCAGGGCCGCCATAATCGCACTTGGATCACTGGCTTCAATTTTGCCACCGGGGAAACTGATTTGCCCAGGATGCGCCCTAAGGTGCATCGGTCTTTGGGTTAAAATCAGATTCAACTCACCGTCGATTTCTTGTAAAGGGATTAACACCGCCGCTTTTCGCAGTCCTTGGTGAGGGAGCGCCGCCGGATCTTGCTTAGCTAAAGGGTGCAGAGTGAATCTAAGTCTAAATTCGGTTTGATCCATTGGCTTGTTACTCGTGTTTGCTTGGGTTTATCGCTGATTTTCTAACAGGGGTAAAATTCGGCTCACCTTGTCGAAGCTTTCTTGATATTCCGCATCGACATCGGAGTCGGCGACGATGCCCCCGCCTGCCCAACAATAGAGCTTGCCGCGCTCGGCAACAATGGTGCGGATGGTAATGCTAGTATCCATTTGCCCATCTTGGCTGATATAGCCTATTGAACCACAATACAGGCTGCGGCGTGAGGGTTCCAATTCTTCAATAATTTCCATAGCGCGAATTTTGGGGGCGCCGGTAATTGAACCACCGGGAAAGGCTGCCCGCAGCAAATCACAGGCTTGGTATTGTGGATCGAGTTTAGCGGTGACGGTACTCACTAAATGATGCACAGCCGGAAAGCTTTCGACGGCAAATAGATGCGGCACTTGCACTGAGCCGGGCGCCGCGACTTTGCCGATATCATTACGTAGCAAATCCACAATCATCACGTTTTCGGCGCGATCCTTTGGGGAGTTGGCGAGTATTTGCGCCGCTTGCTTATCTAGCGCAGGGTCGTTATGGCGCGGCAGAGTGCCTTTAATCGGTTTGGTTTGAATATCATCCCCGCGCAGCTGAATAAAACGCTCAGGCGAAATCGATAAAATCGTATTGTCATTAAGCCGCATAAAGGCAGAGAAGGGCGCCTGATTGGCACTGCGCAGTTTGCAATAGGCGCTCCATTCATCGCCTTGATATTGTGCTTCAAATCGTTGCGTTAAATTAATTTGATAGCAATCGCCGCTATGCAGGTAGGCTTGAACTTGATTGAATTTTTTAACGTAATCAGCCTTTTTGAGTTGTGCAGCCCAAGGGGTAACGAGGGTGAATTCGGCTATTTTTACAGTTTTAGCCATTTTTGCTTCAATTATTTTCAATTGAGTTTCTAGCGCGGTTTCACCCAAATAATGCACTAAATGCCAGCATTGTTGCTGATAGTCAAAAATTAGGGCCCAGTCGTAAAAACCAATATTCATCTCCCCAAGTTGAATATCTTGCGCCGCAATATTGGGGATAGCTTCAACACGACGGCCTAAATCGTAGCTAAAGCTGCCCATGGCGCCGCCACTAAAGGGGAGTTCACAAGCAAAGGATTGCGGATACCAGTGGCGCAATAACTGGTTGACCAGCGTAAAGGGATCATCGGTTGCACTCATTTGGGTGGGAATGGTTAATTCGGGCAACTGAACCTTAATTTCGGTCAGTTCACCATGGGTGATAAGGGTGGCAATGGGATTTACGCAAATGATATCGAACTTAGCATCCAGATGGGGGGCATTGGCCGAGTCGAGCAGTATTGCCCAAGGTTCTGCCGCAAAGTGTTCAAAGAGGTCTGCCGTGCTTAATGTCCAGTCAAGTTGGCGTGATGCAAGCTGTTTTGACGCCCTATTTACCATCTATTAACCCTATCTAAAAATGTGATGTAGCCCAAAAAGATGGGAAAGAGTATCATATTGGCCCAGAAAGAATTACACAAAAAAACAAGTAAGGCCCTAAAGGCTGCTGGAGCGCTCCTACTATGTCATCTCACCATGAAACGTCTGAAAATGTAGTGATTAAACAAGCCGACTTCATTGAAAGTGTGGCGGATGCCCTGCAATACATCTCCTACTACCACCCCAAAGATTTTGTCGATGCCATGAGCGAAGCTTATGAGCGTGAACAAAGTGCTGCGGCGAAGGATGCAATTGCACAAATTTTGATTAACTCGCGCATGTCTGCCGAAGGCAAACGTCCACTGTGCCAAGACACGGGTATCGTGACCACGTTTGTTAAAGTGGGTATGGGGGTTAAGTGGGATAAAACTGATATGACCATTCAACAAATGGTCGATGAAGGTGTGCGTCGTGCTTACACCAACCCAGATAATCCACTGCGTGCATCAATTGTGGCGGATCCTGCAGGTAGCCGTAAAAACACCAAAGACAACACCCCATCAGTTGTGCATATCGATATGGTGCCAGGTAATCATGTTGAAGTTGCTATCGCAGCAAAAGGCGGCGGCAGTGAAAACAAAGCTAAGATGGTGATGTTAAACCCATCGGACGATATCGCCGCTTGGGTTGAAAAAACGCTGCCCACCATGGGCGCGGGCTGGTGTCCTCCTGGTATGCTCGGTATCGGTATTGGCGGCACCGCTGAAAAAGCGGCCGTATTGGCCAAAGAAGCCCTGATGGAAAGCGTGGATATCCATGAGTTAATGGCGCGCGGTGCACAAACTACAGAAGAAAAACTGCGTTTAGATATCTTTGAACGTGCCAACAACTTAGGTATTGGTGCGCAGGGGCTTGGCGGGTTAACCACGGTTTTAGACGTGAAAATCAAGTCTGCACCGACCCACGCGGCATCAAAACCTGTGGTGATGATCCCCAACTGCGCCGCAACTCGTCACGTGCATTTCCACTTAGACGGCACGGGTCCTGCTGATCTTGCGCCGCCATCACTCAGCGACTGGCCAGAAATCACCCGCGAAGTGGGCAGCGATGTGCGCCGTGTTAACTTAGACACAGTCACACAAGCCGATATCGAACAGTGGCAGAGCGGTGAAACCCTGCTGCTGAGCGGTAAAATGCTCACCGGCCGTGACGCTGCCCATAAACGTATCCAAAGCCTGATTGAAAGCGGCGAAGGTTTACCAGAAGGCGTCGACTTTACTGGTAAGTTTATTTATTACGTTGGCCCAGTTGACCCCGTGGGTAATGAAGTGGTGGGGCCTGCAGGACCTACAACCGCGACCCGTATGGACAAGTTTACTGACCTGATGCTGGATAAGACTGGCCTGATGGGCATGATCGGTAAGGCTGAGCGTGGTCCTGCAACCGTTGAATCTATCAAGAAGCACAAAGCGGTGTACTTGATGGCTGTTGGCGGCGCGGCTTACTTAGTGTCAAAAGCCATTAAAAAATCCCGTGTGGTAGCTTTTGCCGATTTAGGTATGGAAGCGATTTACGAGTTTGATGTGCAGGATATGCCAGTCACTGTAGCGGTTGACTCAAACGGCGTGAATGCCCATGAAACGGGTCCTGCGATTTGGAAAGTGAATATCGCTAACGCGAATGCAAAAGCCTAAAGACAGCTATTTGCTTTTTAGCGGTCATGGGTGACGCTCAGTGATCGCATATAGTGACTGACAATTTGTCACAAAAAAATACGCTCAAGTATGCCTTTTGGCTTGCTTGAGCGTTTTTGTTTCGTTAGTGTGGCAAACTTATCTTCCTAAAGACGATTGCAGATCGTATTTACCGTTCATTCGGTGACAACTACCGAATGTGTTTAACAAAAGATGGACATAACAATGAAAATAGCTCCTCTCCTATTGGCGCTTGGCGCCGCAGGTTTGGCCTGCTGCGCCCACGCAGCCGATCCTAAGCCTTTTACTGTGCAACAGCTGGTTAAACTCAATAAATTGCATTCAGCCGTGGTATCCCATGACGGTACAAAATTGGTTTACGGCCTGAAAACCGTTAATGACAAGGGAGAGGCAAGCTCGGATTTATATCTTCTCGATCTGACGCAAGCAGACGCGAAACCGCTGCAGCTGACATCAGCAGCGGGTACAGAGCACGATATCAGCTTTGCAAACGATGACAAATCGATTTATTTCCTCGCCAGCCGCAGCGGTTCAAGCCAACTGTTCCAACTGCCATTAACCGGCGGTGAAGCGCAGCAAGTTTCTGATTTACCACTTGATATCGATGGGTACAAACTCTCAAATGATGGCAAGCAAATCGTGCTCAGCATGCGGGTCTTCCCAGAGTGTAAAGACTTAGCGTGCTCAAAAGACAAATTTAAGGCTGAAGAAGAGCGTAAATCGACGGGCCGTGAATACAAGCAGTTGATGGTGCGCCACTGGGATACCTGGGAAGATCACGCCCGTAATCACTTATTTGTCGGCACTCTCAACGGTGAGAAGCTGACAAAAGTTGTCGATATCACCCAAGGTTTAGACACAGAAACCCCACCTAAGCCATTCTCAGGCATGGAAGAAGTGACTTTCACCCCTGATGGCCAATATGTGGTTTACAGCGCTAAAGCGCCCAGCAAAGATCAAGCTTGGACCACCAATTACGATCTGTGGCAGGTGAGTGTGAATGGTGGCAAAGCCACTAACTTAACCGCCGATAACATTGCTTGGGACGCGCAGCCGACTTTCTCTAGCGATGGCCGTTATATGGCCTATCTCGCCATGACCAAGCCCGGTTTTGAAGCCGACCGTTATCGCATTATGCTGCGTGATACCAGTACGGGACAGTCGAAGGAAGTGGCGCCGCTGTGGGACAGAAGTCCAAGCTCGCTGATGTTTGCACCGGACAACCGTACTCTGTATGTGACGGCGCAGGATATCGGCCAAGTGTCTATTTTTAAAGTGAATACTCAATTTGGTGATGTGCAGTCTGTCTATAGCGACGGCAGTAATAGCCTGATTGCGATCGCCGACGATCAACTGATTTTCGACAGCAAAACCTTAGTTGAGCCGGGCGATCTGTACCGCATCAACACCGACGGCCAAGGCCTGAAACGTCTAACCGAAGTCAACAAAGACAAACTGGCCGAAATTAAATTCGGTGAATTCCAACAATTTAGCTTTAAGGGTTGGAATAACGAAGATGTTTACGGCTACTGGATCAAACCTGCCAACTACCAAGAAGGCAAAAAGTATCCGATTGCTTACCTAGTCCACGGTGGTCCGCAAGGTTCATTTGGTAACGGTTTCAGTGGTCGTTGGAATGCCCAGTTATGGGCCGGTGCGGGTTATGGCGTTGTGATGGTGGATTTCCACGGTTCAACCGGTTACGGCCAAGCCTTTACCGATTCTATTAGTCAAGATTGGGGCGGTAAGCCATTAGAAGACTTACAAAAAGGTCTGGCAGCGGTGAGCCAACAACAAAAATGGCTCGATCCACAAAATGCCTGTGCCTTAGGTGGCTCTTACGGCGGCTACATGATGAACTGGATCCAAGGTAACTGGAACGATGGCTTTAAGTGCCTAGTTAACCACGCGGGTCTGTTCGATATGCGCTCCATGTACTACGTGACCGAAGAAGTCTGGTTTCCAGAACATGAATTTGGTGGTACTTATCAGGATAACAAAGCGTTATATGAGAAGTTTAACCCAGTTAACTATGTGGAAAACTGGAAAACCCCGATGTTGGTTATCCATGGCGAGAAGGATTTCCGTGTGCCTTATGGTCAAGGTTTAGCTGCATTTAGCTTTATGCAGCGTAAAGGTATTCCATCTGAGCTGCTGATTTACCCTGATGAAAACCACTGGATCTTAAAGCCAGAAAACCTAGAACAATGGTATGCGAACGTGTTCCGTTGGATGGACAGCTGGACGAAAAAGTAATCGAGGATGATGGATTTAAATACGCTGTATTGAGTCCTTTTATCTTGTTGCCAAAGCCAGAACCCTGTTCTGGCTTTTTAATAATAGAATTGTTTGTATTCAGCTAAACACACCAGTAAACGAACGGGGTTAAATATTGGCTACGGTTACAGATCAAGGAATGAAGATGCTGATCAGAGCGGCGAGTACAACAGATATTGAGGCAATAAGCGCATTAATCTCACACCTTACACAAGTTTATATTGCTCCCACGTGCACAGATGTTGGCGCTGAAACCTTAGTCAAAGCCATGTCGGTTGAGTCGATGGCTCATTATTTTGCCTTAGGTTATCAATATCATGTTGCAATGAATGAGGCTGGCGAATTCGTCGGCGTGGTGGGCGTTAAGGATAACAGTCATCTTTATCATCTATTTGTGGCGGATATTGCCAAGGGGCAAGGCCTGTCGCGCCAGCTGTGGGAGTTTGCTAAAGCTGAGTGTCTCGCTAAGGGGAATCCCGGCACGTTTACCGTCAACTCGGCGGTGAATGCGTTGCCTGTCTATCAGCGCTTTGGCTTTATCGCCTTAGGGGATATTCGCGAGCGCGGTGGGATCCGCGATATTCCGATGCAGCTCGTACTTTAATTTATATCAATTTTTAATCATAAAACCAGAACACAAAATCAGAAGAAGAGAACATATGACGAATGTGAGTTTTTACCCAATTGGGACAGTCGGTGAAAAATGGGGCGATGCCGAAAAGGCAGCATGGTTTGCTAGCACGCAAATTAAGCGTTCATACCAAGACAATGTTGTCACGCCACTAAAAGCGATGGGATCACAACTGGGCGTATTAGGGCTGAGTGTTGTGCAATATGGCGCTTTATCGATAGATCCTGCTCGTTACCCTTTATTTGCGGTCAAGTCAGCAACATTCGATCCAAACAAGATAACGGTGTTAGTCACAGGCGGTGTACACGGCTACGAAACCAGTGGCGTACATGGTGCCTTGGCCTTTTTGGCCAACAACGCGGCTCACTATGTTGAGCGGGTAAACTTAGTGGTGGCAGTATGCGTGAGCCCTTGGGGTTACGAGACCATCAATCGCTGGAACCCGAAAGCTATCGATCCAAACCGCTCGTTTTACACTAAGAGTCCTGCAGAAGAGTCGGCAGCACTGATGGCACTGGTGGCAAGCGTCCCACAAGGTTTTGATGTGCATGTGGATTTACATGAAACCACTGACTCGGATGAGGAGGAATTTCGCCCAGCTTTAGCTGCGCGCGATGGTAAAGCATTTATCCCCGGCACCATCCCAGATGGTTTTTATGCTGTAGGCGATACTGAAAATCCGCAGGATGCTTTCCAAAAGGCGATTATCGATGGCGTGAGCAAAGTGACTCACATCGCGCCTGCCGATGACAAGGGCGAGATTATCGGCTCAACGGTAGTGCAACACGGGGTGATCAATTACCTATTGAAAGCGCTAGGTTTATGCAGCAGTGTGACGGGCTGTATTTATAACACGACCACGGAAGTGTACCCCGACAGCCCATCGGCTACGCCAGCAGAGTGCAATCTAGCTCAAGTTGCGGCGATCACCAGTGCCATCGACTATGTGCTTGCGCTGAACTAATGAATTGTTTTTGATACCAAGCAAGTGAACAGCCGTAATCTCTTTGAATGGTATTATCGCTTGATTTTACTTGAGTTTAGACGATAAAAGCTGTGGGAGGGTAATAAAGTCTCATACTAAACGAGACGTTGAGCCTTATCCCGCAGTATCAAATTAGACGCTAACCTGAATATAGATTCATACTGTGATGCTGGTTATCGCATCTGGATAGTGTGAAATTCAAGTAATAAAGCATCATACTCAGGTCAACTCGTTTTTGGACAAAACCTTGTTATACCAATTATATTAATTAACTGGTCATAATAGCCCATTGTCTAGTACACAACTCTATCACTCTTACTTTCTTCTCAATGAAGGTATTCCATGCGATGGAACACTGCTCGACAATGTCGCCATAACCACTAAAACAACGATTGGCCAACACATTTTGACGCAGCCATTGCCAGACCCTGTAGGATCCCCTCATAATTCATAGCCCCAACAACCATGAGTTAATGAGAGTTGGGCTAGTTTCTTCGCAGCACAAAGCAAATCATCTGCTGATATGGGGTAGTCATGCCGTCGCCGCAGCAGTTCTTTGCCCATCCTGATTGTTGATAGCACATTCCTTTTCTTTACCGTGTTGGCTTGGAAGTGCCGCTGTAATTGCTGTGTTTCTCCGTATAATCCTACCCACCAAAATGCCAGTTGTACCAATAATGCTATCAATAGCAGTATGTCCATCCTCGCCGCATAACGTGTTCTGCTATGACGTAAACCAAAGCCATAAGCGGGGCTTTTTAAATCTCTAAAGGTTTCTTCTATTTGCATCCGTTTTTGGTAAATATTAACCAGTTTTTGAGGCGACATGGCTTCTATGGTCAAGTTGGTCACCAGTGCCCAAGGCTCTTTGGCGGTTAGTTCATACGTCCATTGCGCCGTATGGTGACAGTCTGTTGTCGTACTTCGCTGACCTTTTCTGCCTTTACTTGGAGCCCTGAACAATACCATCTCGCATAACAAGGGTTTCTTTACCGATAACGCCACTCGCCCAACATGTTTTGCGCGACGACTGGCTTTGGGATAAAGCGCTTTTAGCGAAAATTGGCGACCGAAGGGGTGCAGCCGATAGACACTTAATCCTCTGACACGACCCAGCCAATACCAACCGAGCTGCTCGACTTTTCGAAACCATGGATTACGGAAGCCCGCGTCAGTGACTATCAGCGGGGTAATATTGTCAGGTAACACTTTATGGAGTTCATTCAGAAACTGATTATGGGCAGTTTGTGTGCCTTGTAGTACTAACGGAAATGTTCGCTCGTAGAGCGTGATAGAGCGGCCCTTAATCGCAATAGAGGCGCGTAGTGCAATCAGTTCACGACCTTCACGCATATCAGACCAATCCACCAGTATGGTCGGCATCGTATGTGCTGTTAGCAGCCACTTTGCATGCCACTGATAAACAGCCAGTCTTTCATGGTGAAGGTGCGGGTTGCCCAATAATCTATCCATGCGTTTTATTGAGTGTTTAGTATGAGTGCTGGTGCCATCAATGTGCCGCCCTAAATGCGTGAGGGTGAGACAATCCGCGTTGATGAGGGCTTTGCAGGCGACCATGAGTGTATTCAGTCGCTTTTGATGGATTTCTGGACAATGTTGATAGAGAGATTGATGTAAGATAGTTAACACTTGCACCTTGATGCCCTGTGATTGATGTTTGTTCGCACTTCCATCTGATCACACTTCAAGGTGCAAGTTCACTCTAATTTAATGATTTATCTGAAAATCATCAGGGGATTCTTCAGTGCCAGACCTGCTACATCGGATTCAACTCCGGTGAATATGGGGGCTATTTGAGAAGCGCGAGATTATCAAAGTCATCGGCCAAATTGTAGTGGTTAACTAAATTTGGCCACAACTATAGAATCTCAATTAGTCTTAAGAACCCATCCTAAAACTTTCCCAAAACTGGCTGATATGTAACTTGCGGCAGAGTATACGCATCGTGCTCCACTTAAACACCATGCAAGTGGTATCTGACGCTTGTATGTTAGTGATAAAGCCGTTACCAAACAATGTCTGATCTAAGCATTGAAGCCATCAAAATAAGTGACGAATATGTGAACAGCTGTCAAATATGAGGACTCAGCGTTAGTTATGGTAAAATTGGTATTAACTTTTTGGTAAAGCAATAAAAACCATTAAATACAATTGGTTATTTTATTATTTTGACCTGAAATTGAGGCGCAGACTTCCCAGAGAGCTCATTGGTCTAATTGAGGAATTTATCAAAAACCGGAAGTAATGCAAAAAGTCATGTAGCCCTGTTTGGTGCTTGTATTGGTGTTATGTTCAATGTGTTACATCTCTAAGCTGACTCCCTTTCCCCGCTGCTTTGGGGCGTTTTGGGGCAAAACCTGCGTTTTACTGTGCACTTGTATGCCTATTAGATTTCTGCATGTTTAAAATTTTTTAGCATTATTCATGTAGATTAATTTACCGAGTCAACTCCTGCCAATTAAGCATCTTCAACGTTCTAATTAGCAATCAGATAACCTCAATCGATTTTAATTGCTTAACTCTCGCAAGATTTTGACTAGACTCAAAGCTCAGGTAAGTGAGTTTGTTACAGGTAAGTTTGGGGAGATTGCTATGGATTCAATTAAAATTCGCGACCATATGGACCGTCAGCCCGTGCTGCTGCGCGCCAATATGTCACTGGCGACGGCAGTTGAAAAACTGTTAGACAATAACAAGATGGGGGCTGCGGTGGTGGATGATAGTGGCAATTTGGTGGGATTTTTATCCCAGCAAGACTGCTTAGCTGTCATGTTAAAGAGCAGCTATCACTGTGACTTGACCTCAGTGGTGAAGGATTGTATGCGTACTGAAGTGCTGTATGTCGGTCCTGATGAGAGTATTTTACAACTCGCGGAGCAGATGCTGGGCGCTAAGCCAAAGATCTATCCTGTGGTGGATAATGGCAAAGTCATCGGCACAATCAATCGTACCAATGTGTTAAGAGCAATGAATGTGTACATGCAGCAATGTTATCTTGCGCCCGCTTAAGCCGTTATTTGAGAGGCTAATTTCCCGCGGTTTACGGTGTGTTTTGAACAATTAGCCATACCAATAAACCAGGTTCCTTGCTAGGATCGCCTTTTTCGATGCTAGCAATGGAATTTGGTTTTGAACTCTGACAAACATCCGCTATCGAGCGCCTTTCTCCAGCAGTGCTTTCAAAGTGATGCCTCGCGGATCCGCCGCCGTTTATTTAAGCTCCATAAAGAAGCCGATTCTGACAAAAAAACACAAGAATTAGCCAAACTTGCTGAGCAGGCGCAAGCAGCGTTCGAGAAAGTAGAGCAGCGCCTGAAGGCTCGCCCTAGGATCAATTATCCTGACAATCTGCCCGTCAGTGGCATGCGTGAAGACATCGCCAAAGCCATCAGTGCAAACCAAGTGGTGATCATTGCTGGTGAAACTGGTTCGGGTAAAACCACGCAGCTGCCTAAAATCTGTTTAGAACTGGGCTTAGGCAGCCGTGGTTTTATTGGTCATACCCAGCCGCGGCGGCTGGCAGCGCGCAGTGTTGCATCAAGAGTGGCTGAAGAATTACAAAGCCCGCTTGGCGAAGTGGTAGGTTTTAAGGTGCGTTTTGCCGATGCGCTTAAGAGTGAATCCTATATCAAGCTGATGACCGACGGGATTTTACTGGCGGAGCTGACTTCAGATCGTTATTTAGATCAATACGATACTATCATTATCGATGAGGCCCACGAGCGTAGCCTTAACATCGATTTTATCCTTGGTTACCTTAAGCAAATTCTCAAAAAGCGTCCCGATCTTAAAATCATTATCACCTCGGCGACTATCGATGTTGAGCGTTTCTCTAAGCATTTCAATAATGCGCCGATTATTGAAGTCTCAGGCCGGACTTATCCGGTCGAAACCCGCTATCGCCCATTGGTGCAAGATACTGAAGCCGATCTCGACCAAATTGAAGGCATTTTTGCCGCCGTTGATGAGCTGGTGGCCGAAGGTCTGGGCGATATTTTGATCTTTATGAACGGTGAGCGTGAAATTCGCGATACCGCAGAGCAGCTTAATCGGCGTAATTACCGCGATACTGAGATTTTGCCGCTCTATGCGCGCCTCTCTTATGGTGAGCAGTCAAAGGTCTTTAGCAGCCATACAGGACGTCGTATCGTGCTTGCCACTAACGTAGCGGAAACCTCGCTGACAGTGCCTGGTATTCGTTATGTGATTGACCCAGGGACAGCGCGGATCAGCCGTTATAGCTATCGCACTAAGGTGCAGCGTTTGCCGATTGAGCCGATTTCACAGGCCAGTGCCAATCAGCGTCAAGGCCGCTGCGGCCGTGTTGGCCCAGGGATTTGTATCCGTTTATACGATGAGGCTGATTTTAATAACCGCCCAGCCTTTACCGATCCCGAAATCTTACGAACCAATTTGGCGTCGGTGATTTTGCAAATGCTCGCCATCGGCCTTGGTGATATCGCTGCTTTCCCGTTTATTGAGCCGCCCGATCCGCGCCATATTCGCGATGGCTTCTTACTGCTTGAGGAATTACAGGCGGTTAAGCAGCAGAAGGGCAATATTGTGTTAACGCCGCTTGGGCGGCAGTTATCGCAAATCCCCGTCGATCCACGTTTAGCGCGTATGGTGATCGAGAGCCACCAACTTGGTTGCTTAAATGAGGTGTTAGTGATCGCCTCAGGGCTGTCGATTCAAGATCCCCGTGAGCGGCCCATGGATAAAAAGCAGGCGTCCGATGAAGCCCATCGCCGCTTTGCCGATCCCCAGTCTGATTTTGTCAGTTGGGTAAACCTATGGCAGCACTTAAAAGAGCAACAAAAGGAATTATCCGCCAGTCAGTTCCGTAAAAAGTGTCGTGATGAATATTTAGCCTACCTGCGTGTGCGCGAATGGCAGGATTTATACACCCAGCTGAAGCAAGCTGTGCACGACTTAAAGTGGCGCTTAAACGACACGCCTGCGAACTACGATGCGCTGCACCGAGCGCTGTTATCAGGTCTGCTCAGCCATATTGGCTTTAAGGACAATAACAACGAATACTTAGGCGCGCGTAATCGTAAGTTTTTTGTGTTCCCAGGTTCGCCACTGGCGAAAAAAGGCCCTAAGTGGATTATGGCGGCGGAGCTGATGGAAACCTCTAAGCTGTTTGCCCGCTGCTGCGCCAAAATTGAGCCGGAATGGCTTGAACCTTTAGCGGCACATCTGATTAAAAAGAATCACCTAGAGCCTCATTTTGAGGCGAAACAGGGCAGTGTGATCGCCTTTGAGAATCAAGTGCTCTATGGCTTGACCGTGGTGCATCGCCGCCGTGTGCAATATGGGCCAATTAATCCCGTAGAAGCACGGGAAATCTTTATCCGTAGCGCGCTTGCCGAAGGGCAGTTACAGACCAAAGAAGCCTTTTTTATCGCTAACCAAAAGTTATTGGAAGATGTCGAAGCGCTCGAGCATAAGTCCCGTCGCCGCGATATTTTGGTGGATGAGCAAGTGCTGATGGACTTTTACGAGCCGCGTATTCCCGAAGGCATCTACAACGCGCCTAAGTTCTTTAGCTGGTGGAAGGAAGCGCGCTGTACTCAGCCAGATCTGCTCGATTTTAACAAATCTCTGTTGATGCAGCGCAGCGCCGATCATATCTCTGCGCTCGATTTCCCCGACACTTGGCATAAGGGCAATATTCGCCTGCAACTGAGTTATCACTTTGACCCAGCTGCGAGTGATGATGGCGTCTCTGTGCATATTCCTGTGGCACTACTTAATCAAATCGATGATACCGATTTCGATTGGCTAGTGGCGGGGATGCGTGAGGAGAAATGCGTTGCCCTGATTAAGTCGTTGCCTAAGGGGCTGAGACGTAACTTTGTGCCTGCGCCCGATTATGCCCGTGCCTGCGTGCAGGCGATGCAGCCCTTTAGCGCCAGTTTACTCGACGCCATGTGCAAACAGCTGCTGCGTATGAGTGGCACGCGCGTCAATCCCGAAGATTTTGATGTTTCGCAGATGCCAGTGCATTTGCAGATGAATTTTAAGATTGAGGACGATAAGGGCAAGTTAGTCGCACAGGGGCGGGTGCTTGATAGCCTCAAAGCGGAATTGCAGGGCGTGGTCGCGAAGGCGATTCGTCAGGTGGCGAATAAGGGCATCGAGAAAGAAGCGCTCACCGAATGGTCCTTTGGCGACTTACCTAAGCAATTTGAGCAGCGTAAAGGTAACTATCAAGTGCGGGCATTCCCCGCATTGATTGACAACAAAGACTCAGTTGCCATCAAATTATTTGATGATGAATTTGAGGCTGAGGCGGCGCACCGTCAAGGGCTTAGACGCTTGTTGTTACTCAACATTCCTTCACCAGTAAAACACCTGCAACAGGCTCTGCCCAACAAGGCCAAACTGGCGATGTATTTCAATCCCTTTGGTCAAGTGCAAATTCTGATTGATGACATCATCGCCGCGGCGGTGCAGCAGTTGCTTGATGAAAAGGCGTTAGATGTACGCGATGCAGCGCAGTTTGATGCGGCAAAGGATTGGGTGCGCCAAGAGTTGAATCCAACAGCCGAGCAAATCGCCCTAAAAGTGGAGCAGATTTTGACGCTTTACCAAGGCATTAAAAAGCGTACTAAGGGCAAAATCAGTTTGGATATTGCTTTTGCGATGAGTGATATTCAAAGCCAATTGGACCAATTAGTCTTTAAGGGGTTTGTTGAAGCTTGCGGTTGGAAGCGTTTGGCCGATGTGGCGCGTTACTTAAAGGCGATTGAAACCCGCATTGATAAATTACCTGTAGATCCGACCCGTGACCGCTTGCATATGCAGAGTATCACTAAGGTGCAGGACGCCTTAGCGGCTCAACTTGCTAAGGTGCCACGCTCGCAGCCTACACCAGCGGCACTGATAGAAGCGCGGTGGATGATTGAAGAATACCGAGTATCTTGCTTTGCCCAGGCGCTTGGCACAGCGTATCCCATCTCAGAAAAACGCATTTTAAATCATATCCTGCTGAGCTGATTTACTCGGTTCAGCGGTTAACATCGCCGATAATCCCTCACTAAAGCCGAACCATTTAGGTTCGGCTTTTTTACTTAAGTTTAATTATTGGTAATTCATGGTATTGCATGTGCTTTAGCGGCTAAAACCAACCTAAAAAGTTTGATAAAAGGAGGTCTAAGCCGGAACCGCCGAAATTTCCGCCCCCCTATTCAAACCTCACTGATAGCGCTGATGGCCGAGGGGAGGTATCAGCTTGATTTTATAGAGATCATGCTGGATATGTCAGAAAATGCAGAAACAGGCCCTAATTTGGCGCATTTTCATAGCTCTGCCTGACGTCGAGATAAGGTATAGCCCAGACTGACACTTGACTTATTGATGCAACATGCAGTGAGTGATACCGGAACATTTGGCATTTTTTACTATCTGAAGTATGATTTTACTTTCATCAGTAAAGAGTATTTCGCCGATGCGCATTTAACCTGTCCGCACCCCACTTTTTGATTCCTCTCCCGCCAGGGAGATCGGGTGCGTCTTACCGTGACAGGTTGATGCTTATTCCTCGCTTGTTTTCCCATTCGTGGACACGCGTCCCTGTCATTTGGCTTGGCTCTTGGCCTGCGGCTCCCGCACTGGCCCACAGGAGTTCAGATGACCCACATCGCATGTAATATCAACGCCTTGCAGCTGCCATTCGGCGCCTGCACTACGCCTCTTACCTTCATTTTGCCCGCTACGAGCTGCACCCTGATCGGCCACAACGGCATCGGCAAGAGCCTGCTACTCGAGCTGCTGGCGGGCCAGCGCCGCCCCGCGTCTGGCAAAATCGAGTGGTTGACCCCCATCAGCTGGTTGTCCCAGTTTGCACCCGCTCATGTCCATGGCGGCGGAGCCAGCGTGGCCGACGTTATCGGCTTGGGCGAGCCGCTGCGGGCCCTTGAGCGCATCGAGCGGGGGAGTTGTGCCCTAGACGATTTCGAGTTGCTGAGTGATCGCTGGAACCTGCGCAGCGATCTTGCCCACCTGCTGGCTGGGGCTGGTCTTAGGCTTGATGCCCATGCCCTAGTCAGCACCCTGAGCGGCGGTCAGCTCACCCGTTTGCACCTGCTGGCGCTGTTTGCGAGGCCAGATCACTTTCTGCTGCTCGATGAGCCGGACAACCACTTGGATGCCAGTGGCATCGAGTGGCTGAGCCAACGATTGGCAAGCCATAGTGGTGGCTATCTTCTGGTAAGCCACGACCGGCGCCTGCTCAATCAAACCACTCAGATTCTGGAGCTGAGCGAGCTGGGGCTACAGAGCGCCCACCTGTCGTTTGACACATTTTTGGCGCAGCAGACTGAGTTGCAGGCTGCCCGTAGCACCCGGCTGGCGCAGGCGGTGCGCAGTGAAAAGGCGGCAGCGCGCAGCCTGCAAAAGGTGCGCGAACAGGCGGCCAGGCGGCCAGGCGGCCAGGCGGGCCAGTCAGGGGCGGCGCGAGCGCGGCTCCCAGGCCAAGATCCTGCTCGATTTCAAAGCTGAACAGGCAGGCAAATCCCTTGGTAAGGTGCTGGATCGCCACGAGCGTGGCCACAGTGCGCTGGCGGCGGTGCAGCCGCTTATCATGCAGTGGCCGGCGGGAAGTAAATGCAAGGGGGCGGCCCAGCCGCTGGTGATCACGGCGGCGCGCCACATGCGCTGGCATGGCCAGCAGGTGGATCTGGTACTGCAACGGGGTGAGCGCTGTTTGCTCGGCGGTCGCAACTGCAGTGGCAAATCGAGTTTGCTGCAGATGTTGCGCGGGGAGCTGGAGCCCGAGACGGGCAGCTTTCGCATCAATGGTCAGATGGCTTGTCTCGATCAGGGACTCAGTCTGATTGCGCGGGATCTCAGTCCGCTTGCCAACCTGCTGACAGTGGCTCCGACACTGGCCGAGAGTGATGCGAGAACACGGCTGGCGGGCATCGCCCTGCGCGGCGATCGCGCCCTGACGCCTTGTCATGGTCTGAGTGGGGGTGAGAGGTTAAAACTGGGTCTGCTGATGGTACTGGCGCAACTGCCCGACCTGCTGCTGCTCGATGAACCGGACAGCCATCTGGATCACCCCTCGCGTCAGTTGCTCACTCAGGTACTGGCTGACTATCCAGGCACTCTGCTACTGGTATCTCACGATCCCGACTTCGTTGCAGGGGTTGGGATTGGTAAAGAATTAAATCTTTCAGAGTGATCGCAAGGTGATTGACCTAGATGCCCTTGTGGCAGGGGTTTAGAGGAGTTGACGGAAATTTCGGCGGTTCCGGCTTACAGCCCCTAAAAACGTCGCGAGCTGGCTGAACATGAATAGGCAAGCTTAAAGGCAAATGACTCGCTCGAGTGTCGAAATTGCCATAACTTTACCTACATGGACTTTACTAGGCAGCCACCACGTGCCACGCTGATGCACTCCACATCACATCACTGGCCTGTGGCGATAAGATCTGTATCTATTGCCACAAGGGCATTTCCCATCATCTCCCTAACATGGCGGGTGTTAAAGACTTCTAATCACGTGTAACATTTGTTCTATCGCTAAAGGGTAAGGCTTTCCACGCTTGGCCGTTTAAATTAAAATTGTCATCTATGATTTATCTATTTGAAAAATATATACTATTAAAAATTTGGATAAGTATAGCGAACCCGTTATGAACAATACAAAATGGCGTGAATGCCTGAGCATCTTAGCCTCACACTGCGTTTACCTGCAATTACGGTTGCTAGATGAGGCTGATTTTCCATTAGATTGTGAAGTATCAAATGAGGTGATCGCTCAAATTCAAACTACAGACTGTGTATTTGTAAAACGTGTGATTGCCTATAAGTCCATCGCAGCCCTACGCATTATTAAGACTGATTTACCGCCTTCTGCTAACGCTCTTCAGGTGGATCTTATGACCAAACTCAAACAAGCATTGTCACAGTTAGGCCAATTACCGCTTACGGAAGATTCTGAATTTATCACCATTAATGGATATTACTCGGAGAGCAACTAGAGGTTTAAGGGAGCTGCTTTGCTTTGGTCAGTACTGTTACCGCTGGCAGTATCAGTAAACTGCCAGCGGTAACACTTAGCAAGAAAAGGGGATCCTTCACGTTTGGTGCTTAAAACGGTACTCATTGTGTACAAGGAACTGATGACTAAAGTTGTACCGTAAAAATAGGGTCTTTACCTGCGGTGACGCTACCCTGAGCTTTGTCTAGATACTTCACATCTTCCATATTGGCGAGCACAACGGGTGTGAGTAAGCTATCCACTTGATCTTTAAGATACTCAAGATCAAATGACAAAATCGGATCGCCTACCTTCACTTCTTGACCTTCTTCAGCCAAACGACTAAAACCACGTCCTCTAAGCTCTACAGTGCCTACACCAAAGTGAACGAAAAGCTCTAACCCTTGAGGTGATTCAATGCTAAATGCATGATTTGTTTCAAAAATCTTTCCAATGGTACCATCAATAGGAGCAACAATAGTACTGCCCGTTGGTGCGATAGCGATTCCATCACCCACAATTTTTTCTGCAAAAACGACATCGGGGACTTTTTCAATGGCCACTATTTCCCCATTTACCGGGGCATAGACCATGATGCCACCAGCAAGTTGTGGCTGTCCCGATACTAATCGCCTTATACGGCTTAAAAATCCCATTATGTTGTGCCCCTTTGCTTGTTTTTGTTGTTCTCTTTTGGTCTGTGAAGCAGCATAACCAATTACATGTATTATTTATAGTTTGTTATACACTGTTGCAGATCTGAAATTCTATTTTGCTGCATTGCTGTGTGCGCTAACTCGGAAAATTTTGCCAATTCACCTTGGCAAATTGCCGCCTTCACTTCGAGCAATGAGCTTAAGTTAACGCTGAGCTCATCCAGCCCCATGCCAACAAGTAGCGGAGCCATTTGCGGCGAACTGGCTAACTCACCACAGAGCGAGACTGTAACCCCAGTGGCTTTTGCCTGCGTTATCGTCATGTTTATCAGGTGTAAAATCGCGGGCGAAAGCGAAGGATAATCCTTTGTCAGTTGTGGATTAGTGCGATCGGCAGCCATCGCATATTGCGTTAAATCATTGGTGCCAATACTGACAAAATCAAGCCTTGGCAACATCGACGCTAAATTCAACACCGCTGCGGGTGTTTCAACGACTATCCCGTAACTCAGTTCGCCATAACCTTTTTCTTCCTCTTCTAGGGCATCTTGGCATTCGGCGATAAGCTTAAATATCTCATCCAACTCTTCGACTTGATTGACCATGGGAAACATCAAGCGAATTGGACCGTGATTAGCAGCCCGTAAAATGGCGCGAAGTTGGGTTTTAAACAACTCTGGGTGCGCTAGGGTGTATCTCACTCCACGTTGGCCCAAGGCTGGATTATCTTCAATATTTTGGCATAAGCAGGGCAGCTCTTTATCGGCACCAATATCTAAGGTTCTAATTGTAAAAGTTTTTCCATCTAAAGCATGTAGGGCCTCGCAGTAAAGGTTGTACTGGGCTTTTTCATCCGGAAGGGTGCTGGTATTCATTAACATAAATTCAGTGCGAAACAAGCCTATACCATCAGCACCTTCATCTTTAACGTGGGTGATCTCATTTAAATTACCGACGTTTGCCAGCAGACCAACGTGATGGCCGTCCTGTGTTTGAGCGGGCACATCACGGTATGTTTGAAGCGCCTGACGTCTTGCCTGCTCATGGTGCAGGGTGACGGTTAAACGGGCTTGTTGCTCAGGCTCAGGATTGACATAAAGTACGCCGCTTAAAGCATCAAGCACTAATGGCGTGTTATTAGGAATGAATTCGGCATCAAACTGGCAACTTAACATGGCCGGGATCCCAGCCGCGCGGGCTAAAATCGCAGTATGACTGGTGAGTCCACCGGTTTTAAGCACAATACCGCTGATATGTTCTTTGGGGAGCAAGGCAAATTCAGCGGGGGTCAGATCCTGTGCGAGCAGTATTGTTGCTTCACTCAGATCTGCTAAGCCTTGTTCTAAACGGCCGTTAATTGCGGTAACTATGCGTTGACCAAGGCATCGAACATCTTGGGCGCGATTGGCTAAATAGGGATCGTCTAAGGACTCTAGCTCATTGGCTTGATGGGCAAATATCCGCTCAACGGCAACACTGGCAGAAAGCTGTAAGGTGCGAATGGCTTCTTTAACTTGTTCAATGAGCTCATCATCGTCGAGGAGCAATAAATCGGCTTCAATCAGTTGGTAGTTTTCACTTTCGGGATCGAGTTTAGCTTGACTCAGACTGAGCTGCTGCTTTAATGCTTGTAACGCCTTAAGAAACTTACTTTGCTGCAGTGGGATCCTAGAGAGCGGAATAGGGCGATAGTCGAGGTGGTTTTCGCAATGGTTAAGGTGTAAAGCCTTACCGAAGGCGATACCCGATGACACAATAATCCCCGTTATCGACATAGTCATTCCTAATGATGTTGGGCGGTTCGCTAACTTAAGGTGATTAACAAAGTCGAGACTTTTTCGACGGCTTCCTGCGCCTGCTCTCCCTCGGCGAAAACTCTCACGGTGACACCATGGTACAAACCTAAAGTTTGTAGCTTAAACAAGCTTTTGGCGCTTGCTTGTTTGCCATTACATTCAACCAAAACGTCACAATCGAAGGTCTTCGCTTCTTTCACCAACAGTGCGGCTGGGCGAGTATGAATACCATGTTTTGCAGTGATAGTGACAGATTTTTCGTACATAGTGGGTTAACTCTTAATCAAGGTTACGGTGCTTATTTTGATTCAATAATCTTGTAACCCGCCTTTTTTAAGGCAGTCATTGCGTTTTGAAGACAATCTTTCTTCACGAGAATATAGTCGGTATCGAAGCTGGAAAGGGCGAAAATACTGATCTGCACATCGGCTAAGGTGCTGGCGATTTTCGACAAAATCCCCGTCAATGAAAATCCGAGTGGACCTAATACTTCTAAACAACTCCAATTGGTTTCTTGTTCTAAACTGTCCAGTGCAAGTTCACTAGACACTACCAGTGTCAAACCCTCTTCTGTTTTGCAGATAAAATACACTTCTTCGGCAAAAACTTTGCTCGGAATGGGTGCACTTGGGTTAAAGCTATGAATGCTGTACTGCCGTGTATGTACGGCCAACGTCATACGCATGGACGATCCTCAATTGGCGAAGCGAATACAAGCCTTGTTCCTAACTTATAACATGAAACCCTGCTTAAAGGGCATCTATCTAGCCGAATACATTAGCGAATTTTAAACGAAAAGAGGACGTTTTAACACGTCCTCTTTGGTTACCATTGAAAGCATTCATTAGGTTATATTTTAAATTGGCCTAAGGTATGGGACATATCTTGGCTAATATCCTGTAACGATTGGGCCGCGCGGCTGTTACTTTCATTGGCTTTGACTGAGACTTCGGTCAACTCTGAAATATTACAGATATTACGATTAATTTCTTCAGTCACAAGGGATTGCTCCTCTGTCGCACTTGCCAATTGGGTGTTCATATCGCTGATATGGGCTATCAGCTCTAGAATTGCCGCCATTGCTTGTCCTGCCTCTTGTGCTTTAGCTTGCAATTCTTCTGATTGACGTTGCGTTTGGCTGTTGCTTTGCATTACCGAACCGACACCAGTCTGAATTTCAGAGATGATTTTTTGGATCTCATTGGTGGAATCTTGGGTGCGATTGGCTAGGGCTCTGACTTCATCGGCGACCACGGCAAATCCACGGCCATGACTCCCAGCGCGCGCAGCTTCAATGGCTGCGTTTAGTGCCAGTAGATTAGTTTGTTCTGCAATGGCGCGGATCACATCCAAAATACTGCCAATTTGACCTGAGGCTTGCCCCAATTTTTGAGTGATTGCTTCTGATGCTTTAAGCTCTTGGACTAACTTCTCGGTATCGCGCACCGTATTGTCAATCACACCTTTACTTTGCTGAGCCTGACTTTTTACACTGGTGGCAGCATCGGCAGCTTGCTGCGTATTACTCGCCATTTCATGGGTGGTTGATAGCATTTGATTCACCGCAGTCGCTACGCTGCCAGTTTCGCGATGAATATGTTCGGCGCTTTGGTTGGACTCTTCTACAGCAAGCATTAATAACTTAGCATCGTTGTCGAGGGACTGGCCTAAGGGTTGTAGATGTCCGACCATATCGCCAATCTTTTGGGCGAAAAGGTTAAAAGCATGGGCTAGGTGAGCCACTTCATCTTTACCTTGCGTACTTAAACGCTGGCTTAAGTCGCCTTCGCCTTGGGCGATATCTTCAAGGGCTTCAATGGCATCATTCAGTGGAGATGTGATCGAATGATTTAATACCAGGAAAAATGCAAAAATAGGCACTGAAATGAGAAACATGATAATCAGATAATCGACCATCACTTCGTAAAGACTCTCTTTTACATCACTCAAATACGCCCCAGTGATCAGTGTCCAGCCCCATTGTGGGTAGTAGCGTGCTTCGGCTAATTTATCTTCGACGATTTTGGATACAGGGTTAGCGATGGGATATTCCAGCGTGGATTTGCCATTTTGTCGAGCTTGAGACAATAGCGTTGTCAGTGGGTTAGTACCATTGGGAAGCGTGAAATTCTGAGCGGATGTTCCGATCATACTGGCACTTTCACCATGGGCTAGGATTTGGTTGTTATCATCAATGAGAATAAAGTAACCCACACCAGCATAGCGGGTTTGATTGATGAGGCTCGCCGCGGCTTTTTGGGCCTCTTGTTCACGCATTTTACCGCTAGCGGCATCTTGGCGATAAACGTCAATCACACTCAGAATACTGCCAAGCTGACCATCAATTTGTAACCACTTTTGTTCGATCAAATTACTGTATTGTTCTTTAATCGAAAAACTTGCAAAACAGACAGTACCAATGGCCGCCATCACTAACATCATCATCAGACGTTTTAAAATGGTGAACTGGCGCAAAAAAGTGATCATCTGGAGTCCTCAGGCGCAAAAAATAATGGGCATCAATATACCCGCGAATGTTTTTTAATAGAATATTAGCGGGTTAAATTTTATCTAAAGTCGTAAACAATATGGGGTTTCTTTGATCTTAAGCAGGATCTTAGCTTGAGCCTCATCTGAATGATCAATTTATGGCTCATTTTGGCTGCATCACATTTAGTCTATTGGCGTTCAATGAAGTATTTATTAAATTCAATAACTTACCATTTGTTAACAACTTTAACATTGATGGTAATGTCTAATTAGTTGTTTTAATTTTGATTTTTTACTCTTTTACGCGCAAGATTAATCAACTGTTATGTTTGAGAATCGATTATGACTACAAATACGATTGTGAATTCTGACGATATTTTGCTGAAGTTATGCCACTCCGTTGCCCACGTGCTATCCAGCACAAGTGCGAGTCATGTGAGTCATGCCGGTATGGTACAAAGCATTGCGCGTACTCGCTTGAAACCTGATCTAGGGTGTTTTTCGATTTTTGACGGTGGATTTTCAGGGCTTGTTGTCATTAACTTTTCGGCGCCTGCGGCTATCGAAATCTATCGTCGCTATATGCTCAATATGGGCATGCCTGAAGAGGAATTAGCCTTTTCCCATACTTCCGATGAGGTCGGTAATGTGATGGGCGAATTGATGAACCAAATCTTGGGTGACTTCATCAATAAAATTTCTAAGGAATTGCAAACGTCTATCAGCCAAAGTCAACCAAAAATGTTAACTATAAACAAAGAGTTAACTATCTCTATCGATGCAAACTTAGATGAGGCTGTGGCAAGGCGAGTATCCTTTAAAACCGAAAATAACCATATTTTCTACCTCGAATTTGCCATGGATAAAACCGAATTTATCAAGCTAGATGAGTTTGAATATGATGAGGAATTTGATCCTGATAGTTTACTCGAGCAGCACGGAATGAGTGGGGCACAAGCTTCAAATGCGGATAGTATCACTCCTTGGAGTAGAATCGCGGATAAACCTGCTATTAGTCAACAGTATACCAACATGGATGCCGATGATTTACTCGATGAATTAGGTATTTAGCTAGGGCGCGTTGACGTTTCGAGATTATATTTTGTCGGATGAATCTTCCTAGCCGCGTTTGGTTGGCGTTTCTGCTACGTTATGGTCTGTGTATGTTAGGTTATCGTTAGTTTATATTGACTAGCTAGGGTGTGTTGACGTTTCAGGGTTATTTTTGCAGCAATTTGGCTGGCTTTTATGTAAGGCAAAGTCCGTGCAGTGTCGTTATTCTACATAAACGGACGATAACGCGGCAGAAAAGCCAGCCAAATGCTGCCCGAAGGGTTCGTCTGGCAAGCCCTTGCTCTTACTTTCTGTCATAAGAGCAGCTCGTCATTTGAGTAGAATAACTACACATCATTCCTCGTTTCGCGAGCACGAACTTGCCAGAACGAACAAAATTTAATCTCGAAACGTCAACACGCCCTAGACTGCACGAACTTTACCGTGCATAAACGCCATCCAAATTGCTGCTAACCACTGGTTTCAAGGTGCGCAGTTCTTAATGTTACTTAACCTTTCAATAGCTTAAGAGTAATGACTGCTGTTAACATGTTAGGTTGTTGTAAATCCTTCGCCTATACAAGTTATTAGAACTGTTTTAGTATCCCCCAAGATAATTATTATGGTGACCTTCGCTATGGCATCGAAAGCGACCTCAATTGATATTGCTTATCGTGCTGGTGTATCCCAGTCAACGGTTTCCCGTGCCCTCAGAAACAGCCCGCTGGTCAATTTAGAGACCCGTCAGCGGATCCAAGCAATTGCCAAAGAACTCAACTACAAGGTGGATAAAAACGCCAGTAATTTGCGTACCCAAAATAGCCATACTTTAGCGCTGTTGTTGTGTGAAGACCCCACTAATGATGATTCTCTGATCAACCCATTTTTCCTGTCAATGTTAGGGTCTATTACCCGGGCAACTGCACAGCAAGGTTATGATTTACTCGTTTCATTTCAGCAGCTTTCGAGTGATTGGCATGCCGATTATGAGGACAGCAATAAAGCCGATGGCATTATTTTGCTGGGTTATGGCGACTACATGGATTACGAGCAGAAGCTCGAAAAGTTACTCGCGCAGCATACGCATTTTGTAATTTGGGGGGCCGAGCATAATAATAAATCCGTGCTGTCCATCGGTTGCGATAATCACCAAGGTGGCTTGATTGCAACAGAACATTTGATTTCCCTTGGACGTAAGGCTTTTGCCTTCTTAGGTGATGCTTCCAGTCATAGCCCTGAATTTCGAGACAGATATTTAGGCCATTTAAAAGCCTTGCAAACGGCTGGATTATCAGTCGTGGCCGAGCGGCAAATTTCGGCCATTAGTACAGAAAGTGCAGGATATGATGCGGCGATGGCATTAATGGAAAAAGGGCTTATGTTCGATGCGATTTTTGCCGCCAGCGATTTGATTGCGATTGGTGCTATTCGAGCCTTAAAAGAGAAGGGGATATTAGTGCCTGAGCAAGTCGCTGTTGTGGGATACGATGATATACCGGTGGCAAGTTTTGCCAATCCACCACTGACGACCATCAAACAAAACACCCAGTTAGCGGGCGAGATTTTAGTCGAGAGTTTGCTTAAGCTTATTCGCGGTCAGGCAGTGGGTCCACAATTGATCCCCACCACCTTAGTGGTTCGCAGTTCCTGCGGCATTGACCATACGCCCCTTGATTAAATCTCTCCTAAGTGAATCAGGCGAACATCCCTTGAGCGTGTTGACGTTTCAGGGTTATTTTTGCAGCGATTTGGCTGACGTTTATGCAAGGCAAAGTCCGTGCGGTGTAGTTATTCTAGATAAACGGGCTATAACGCGGTAGAAACGGTGAGCCAAACGCTGCCCGCAGGGGTCGTCTGGCAAGCCCTTGTTCTTACTTTCTGTCATCAGAGCCGCTCGTCATTTGAGTCGAATAACGACACGTCGTTCCTCGTTTCGCGAGCACGAGCTTGCCAGAGCGAACAAAATTTAATCTCGAAACATCAACACACCCTAGACACTCGGCATTTTTTTGAGCGAACATTCAAGCGATTTATTAGCTCAATTGTTTTTGACGCATCAGCTACTTAAAAATGTGCCGTATTAAGCCCTTGCGTACTGACGGAGAAACTTAGGTACTTCGGCTTTACTCTTGCTCATCACTTTTTGCATTAGGCTAAAGGGCGGTTCTACAATCGCAAAATCCTGTTTCAGATCCGCCAGCATTCGTAGCCATAAATGTCCCGTCATTTCCGCGTCCGCAAGCGCACGGTGGAAAGTGCCATTGTTCGGTAGCTGCTTATGGCGTACTAATGTTGCCAACTGATGATTGATGGCTTCAGGGTATAAACGTCTTGCCAGCAGTAATGAACAACCAAATTGACCTGAATATTGGTGACCGATATGAGCAAATTCGGCATCAAGAAACCGCTGATCGAAGGCGGCGTTATGGGCAACCAGATGATGCTTGCCGATAAATTCTGCAAAGCGTGCCATTACCTCCGCACAGGGCGCCGCGTGGGCGAGCATTTGATTGCTGATCCCGGTGTAATCTTCAATAAAGGCGTTTATCCGAAAACCGGGATTCATTAATTCTGAAAAACGCGTAGTAATCTGGCCTTGCTCAATTAATACCGCGCCAATCTCAATGGCACGGGCACCCTGGTTTGGTGAGAGTCCCGAGGTTTCAAAATCGAGCACCACAAGGGTATTGGCGGGTGTGTAGACGGGTGTTTTGGGCATAAAATTAACTACTTATTGGGATGGCAAAGTGTGTTGTATGAGTTCATTACATTGTCATGACATCGCTTGCTAACGATAGAAATGCCAACCGATTGTAAAACAATCTCGGCACTGGCGCATCTTAGGCTGGGGTAATCGTGAGACTTAACCCAATAGCGCGCATCCGTTTACTAGGCCGTGTAGGCATTTATCAAGTGCCAAACTTATTCTTTTTTGTGCGACTTGGCTGCATTTAAACCGTCCTTAACAGTGCAAAAATATTTAAAACCTGCCTTTATCTGTGGTCGATGATAGCGATTATTTGCAATGTGAGATTGTAAAAATTATTTATCAACAGTAAGTTAGTGATACTTTAGAACGGTTGTGGCTAGTGAATAGATTGTGCACATAAAAGGAGTTGTGATGAATAAGATAAGAATGGCGACATTATTGAGTCTCATGCTATTGGGTGGCTGTGCTTCGTACACTACGCCGGGAGGCAGTGTGGCAATCGGTAGCTTAGCGGAGTCAGATATTAGTGCGTTAATGTCAACGCAACCTGCGGCCATCTTTCCTGCTCACATTGCTGTTGCACGTATTCAGGCGCCGGGTTATGTATCCTACCGTTTAAGCAGTTTTGGCACAGGGCGGTATAGCGTGGTAACTACCCGTGAGGTTGAGACGGAAGCTGATTTTGCCCAATTAGCTAAAATGCCGCAGGTGGCGGGGATTGCACCGTTAAATCGTATTTTGCTGCCTGAGACTTTAGATTCAATCAAATCCCTGCGCGAAGCCGCTGCAAGACTTAAAGCCGATATGTTGCTTATCTATACTTTTGATACATCCTTCCATGCGGGGGAGCAGCAATTTGCACCCTTGAATGTGATTTCCCTTGGGCTACTAAAGAATAAAGAAGTCAGCGTGACCACAACGGTTTCTGCGGCCATGTTTGATGTCCGCACGGAATATTTGTATGGTTTAGCGGAGTCGACGGCAAAGGAAAGTCGTAATGCCAGCGTGTGGAGCACCTCTGATGCAGTAGATGATTTACGTCGACTCACTGAAAAGCAAGCGTTTTCACAGTTGATCCCAGAAATTGAAAAGACCTGGGCTGGAGTGATTACCCAATATAGTAAAACGCCAGCGAATGTGACGAACTAAGTTGATAATTGTATGACCTTATAAATCAATAAAATAAAAAAATGCCGCGCATAATCATGGATTAAGCGCGGCATTTTTTTAGAATTAACGGCTTTAGCGGGTTAACACTCTACAATATTTACCGCGAGGCCACCCTTAGCGGTTTCTTTGTATTTACTACGCATATCTTTACCGGTGTCCATCATGGTTTTGATCACTTTATCCAGTGACACCTTGTGGTTACCGTCGCCGCGTAGCGCCATACGTGATGCGTTAATCGCCTTGATGGCGCCCATGGCATTACGTTCAATACAAGGGACTTGTACCAAGCCGCCAACGGGATCGCAGGTTAAACCTAGGTTGTGCTCCATCCCGATTTCGGCCGCGTTTTCAACATGCTCAACTGTGCCGCCCATAATCTCGGTTAAGGCACCTGCTGCCATAGAGCAGGCAACGCCGACTTCACCTTGACAGCCCACTTCTGCACCGGAGATCGAGGCATTTTTCTTGTACAGAATACCAATCGCTGCGGCGGTTAATAGGTAACGGGCGCATACATCGATATCGACTTCTTGTACGAAGGTATCGTAGTAACAAAGCACCGCAGGAATAATGCCCGCCGCACCGTTAGTCGGGGCGGTGACGACGCGATCGCCGGCCGCATTTTGCTCATTAACCGATAAGGCGAATAAGTCGACCCAATCCATTGCGGTTAATGGATCAACATTGTTGCGACCTTCCGCTTTAAGACGACGATACAGGGCCGGAGCTCGGCGACGCAGTTTTAGGCCGCCTGGCAAAATGCCTTCTTTTTGGTAACCACGTTCGATACAGGTCTTCATGGTTTGCCAAATATTCCACAGCTTGGCTTTGACTTCTTCTTCACTGGCAAGGCTTAATTCGTTCGCCATCATTAAGGAAGAAATACTCAGACCATGTTCAGTACAGAGTTCGAGTAACTGCGCGCTGCTATTAAAATCGTAGGGCGCCGATTCTATTTGCGATGCAGGCGAGGCATTGCGCTGATTGATTTCATCTTCATCTAAGATAAAGCCACCACCAACGGAGTAGTAGGTGCGCTCAAAAATACATTCGCCCTTGCTATAGGCATACAGCGTCATGGCATTGGCATGGGCAGGGAGACTTTTACGTCTGTGGTAGGTGATGCCGTCTTCACGGGTAAACTTAACGACTTTGCCGCAGCTTATCGTCAGGGTCTCCGATTTTGAGACGTGTTCCAGAATGCCATCGATGCTATCTGTATCGACGGTTTCAGGATCTTCACCCATTAATCCTAAAATAACTGCTTTACCCGTGCCGTGGCCTTTACCCGTTTGGCCCAGTGAACCAAACAGTTCTGCCCTTAATTCATCAATTTGGCCAATCTGCCCTGAATCAGCAAGGTGTTGCATAAAAATTTTGCCCGCTTTCATGGGGCCAACAGTATGTGAACTCGAAGGGCCAATACCGATTTTGAACATATCGAATACGCTAATCATGATTGAAGTCCTGTTGTGTCTCGATTTTTATTTTAGTATCTGTGCGGATGAACTTTGCAGTTACAGCGTCAATACGCTGGTTTTTATGGCGTAAACTCTGGCAAACTGCAGGCATTATCCACGTAAAATGTGCTTGTGTGATACGCTTAAGACCAGTATCCCACAGATTAGTATCAAGATTCACATTAGTTTTTTTGATTAAAAAGACTTCGGATAAGCTCAGCTTAATTAGCTTATCATTAATGTCGATTTTATCGGCAATATAATTGGTTTTAGGCAAAGTTTGATGGCGAATGGCTCGCTTTTTGGGGATTTTTGTGAACTCCGTAGTCAGTTTCGTCATGATTAATATTTGAGTATGAATAAGAATTCTTAGGGAGAATTATGAGTTATTTAATGTTGGATCTGCTGTCATTAGATGTCAGTGAGGCTGAAGCTGAAATGTTGCGCCATCCTCAGGTGGGCGGTTTGATCCTGTTTTCCCGCAACTTTACCAGTCGTGAACAATTAATTGCCTTGGTGCAGCAGATCCGCCAAATTCGCCCCGAGATATTAATCGCGGTTGACCACGAGGGCGGGCGGGTGCAGCGCTTCCGTGAAGGATTTACTTTAATTCCTGCCATGGGAGATATTCTGCCTGCGGCGAAGGGGGATATGGCTCTCGCGAAGCGATGGGCCTGTGAGTTGGGCTTTTTAATGGCTATCGAGCTACTCGCCTGCGATATCGATTTAAGTTTTGCGCCTGTGCTCGACCTTAACGGTATTAGCCAAGTGATTGGTAAACGTAGTTTTAGCGCAAACCCAGATGAAGTCATCGCCTTAGCACGGAGTTTTATTGAAGGTATGGCACAGGCCGGAATGGGCGCCGTGGGCAAACATTTCCCCGGTCATGGCAGTGTGGCCGCGGACTCGCATATTGCTCAACCTATTGATGAGCGTGAGGGTGAGGTGATTTTTAATCAGGATATTTTGCCATTTAAAGAGTTGATTTTTAATGGAAAATTGTCTGGCATTATGCCAGCACATGTGATTTACCCCAAAGTTGACCCGAATCCTGCTGGCTTTTCGTCTTACTGGTTAAAGCAGATTTTACGCAAAGAGCTTGGTTTTAACGGGGTAATCTTCTCCGATGATCTCGGTATGAAGGGCGCCTCCTTTGCGGGTGATTATGTGGGACGTGCCAAAGCAGCATTGGATGCAGGGTGCGATATGATATTGGTTTGTAATGATAATCCTGGCGTGATGACGTTGCTAAATGGTTTTGTTTGGCCTGAGGCTGCCCCACAACATCCGGCGAGCTTGCTTAAACCGAATATGGCGCAAACCGCTTTAGCGTTAGAAAATAGTGCCCGTTGGGAAAATGCTAAGCAGCTAGCGGAGCAAATACAGCTCGCACAACAGGCAAAAGTTTGATGTAGCGCAAGGTTCTTACATCTATTTTTGCTAGGGTTAGTCTAACGCGCCGTGTTTGGCCGCTTGCTTAAAGGTCTCAATATGATTTTTTATCTTCATGGATTCGATGCTACTAGCCCTGGTAATCACGAAAAAATGCGTCAGTTGCAGTTTATTGACCCAGACGTTCGTCTGATTAGTTACAGTACCTTGCATCCTAAGCACGATATGCAGTACTTGTTGAAGGAAGTTGCTAAGCAAATGCAGCATAGCGACGATCCTGCACCATTGATGGTTGGCGTGGGTTTAGGCGCTTATTGGGCCGAGCGAATTGGCTTTTTGAATGGACTTAAGTCAGTGTTGATCAATCCCAATTTACATCCTGAGAACACCATGCAGGGGAAAATTGATCGACCTGAAGAATATGCTGATATTGCCAATAAGTGCGTCTCTGAGTTTAGGATGAAGAATACCCATAAAGCCATGTGTATTCTGTCTCGTTTTGACGAAGTGCTTGAAAGTCAGCTAAGTGCTGATGAACTCAGCCGTTATTACGCAATCGAATGGGATGAGACTCAGCCCCATAAATTCCCCCAGTTGGCAGCTCACTTGCCCAAAATTAAAGCCTTTAAGCTGGGCTAACGCGGCCAATCCTCATCTGTTTAGACTTGTCATCATGATGCTTATCGCTTTTTGTTACTAGGGCGATAGGCTTTCACTCCTTTGCCATTCTCTGCGTTCTATATCTACTTATATGTGTATTTCACTCTGTTATTTGTATGAGCTGGTTTTTTCTACTATAAACTTGATGTAATAGTTTATATCGATATTCTTTATTTGGAATGGTTGACGGTATATATCATTGGTTTAGTTGGTTATTTCAGCAAAAAGCATTAAATAAATACTATAAGAGTGGATTTATCTATCATTTTGTTGAAATTAATAATTAATTGTGTAAAGTAGCCCATCTTAATGGTTTGTTACAAAATGCTACAAACTTTTATGCCAATTCGTCCAATTATGGACAACCTTTTGCGTATGTCGCCCGACACAGCTAACAGCGGTCTCGTTAGCTGTTTTTTTATGTGTGTTTTTCTTAAATTTCACTCTGTAAATCCATCACTTAACTCATGATCAAACTTATCTGAGCTGAGATCTCAGCTATGCTTAGTTTTGCATGCTCTTGCCCAACTAACCTTGCTCAGGAGTCTTAGATGAAACGGGTATTAATTAAATTGACTGGGAAAGTGCAGGGTGTGGGCTGTCGGCGGACGACCTTAGCAAAGGCTAGAGTCTTGGGCGTGACAGGTTATGTGACCAACTGTGTTGATGGTAGCGTCGAGGTGCTTGCTCAAGGCAGTCATGTCGCAGTGGATAATCTTATCGCGTGGTGCCAGGCGGGCGTGCCGTGCACCGTTGGACTTAGGGTGGACGTGGAAGAATACCAAGGTGATGATATTTATCTGGATTTTTCAATAGTGCGCTGATTTGCTGTTTAGACTCAATTGTGATGAGTGTCAATACTCGTGTGGCGGTTGAAGGGACAAAAAAGCGGTAATGCACTGACATTACCGCTTTTTATATGGAACTTAATCGGATTTGCCTATTTAGGCATTAGGCTGCGCCATCTTACGGATCTGGATCACCATGCCCATTTCGGGGTGATCGAGATAATGAATCTCATCACTTTTCACCCGACGATTTTGCTCCAGCGGAATCGACATCAGGTAAGGCGTCATCACTTTGACCGGTGTGGTCACTGCGGCATTGGTATTTATGTTGCTGTCATCGGTTGGCACTGGCATCAACTTACGACCTTCTTTACGTAAATTTAAGGCCGTTTCGATATACAAATAGTGGCTTAGATAAATATTTAGCGTGCCGTCGAGTTGCCAAACGGGTGAGGGCAGTAATGGTGCCGAATTTTCTAAGCTCGTACCTTGGGAGCCTTGAGTATTTTGCATCGAAGTGTTTAACGCTTGTTGGACAATTTGGCGACCATCAAAGTGATAATTGGCTGAGAAATCCTTACCCGCAAACAGACGGATAGGCATTGAGCCACTCTTACCCTGCATAGGTTGTTGCCATGTCATATGCAGCAGACTGCGATTACCACGCTCTCTCGATAAACTATTAACGATGTTGGCAAACTGGCCTTGACTGCTTGCCAGTAACACAGGGCCACTGCCAAGTTTGGCGTAGGTTTGGCTGCTACTGCCGATTTCCGATGGGATCATGCTTGGGTAACGGTACTGGGTGAGGGTATTTGTACTCGGGCCTGAGATCGTTAAGGTGCCACTATTACTAGTATTAGCATCGGTATTCGTGCTTTCTGCACAATGGCTATTGGCATCGGCATCATAAACAAGCGTGCAAGGTGTAGACTCATTACTCATGGATACCACTGCCTGACCCACAACCGGTGAGATGAGGTCGATTGCACTATTGGTTTTCGTCTCGATAGGGGCCATTGGCCATTGCTCAGTCGACTGGCTTTGGCGTTCGAAAATGTAAACTTCAACTTCGAACCACGCCTCAGCACGGGCAAGTGAACTGTGTGAAAGTGCAATAAGTGTAGCGATAGAGACCGCGAGTTGACGTAACACTATTTATCTCCAAGACGATGTTGCGATTGATGTTGAGATAGTTGTTCGAGCAAGAGTTTGACTAAAGCGAGCCTATCTTTTGCCGTTTCGGCGCTGAGAATGAACTTTAACTTATTCGGCCCGTCCATTCGATAGATTTGTGGCTGACTTTGTAGTAATCCGATGATAAAGCCAGGGTCGATACTATGATCTTGACTAAATTCGATGCTGCCGCCCTTAGCGTGTACCTCAATTTTAGTCGCCCCCAGCCGAGTTGCCTGATGTTTATACAGGGTCATTTCCATCAAGTTTTTAGTAGCATCGGGCAGTAAACCAAAGCGGTCGATAAGCTCAACTTTTAGTTCATCTAAGGCTTCCTCGCTGTCACAACTGGCGATACGTTTGTAGAGTGACAGGCGAATATTCACATCACCGACATAGTCTTCCGGCAACAGCGCCGGAATTCTGAGTTCCATCTCACATTGTTGATTGAGCATTTGTGCCAGCGAAGGCTCTTTACCTTGCTTAAGCGCTTTGACCGCCGATTCCAGCATTTCCATATAGAGGCTAAAGCCAATTTTAGAGATATGGCCGCTTTGCTCATCGCCTAAGAGTTCGCCCGCACCGCGGATCTCTAAATCTTGGGTGGCAAGCATAAAGCCTGCACCTAAATCTTCAAGAGCATCAATGGCTTCTAGACGCTTACGAGCATCGGTAGTCATGCGCTTAGGATGTGGCGTCATTAAGTACGCGTATGCTTGATGGTGCGAACGTCCCACGCGGCCACGCAATTGATGTAATTGGGCTAAGCCAAAGGTGTCGGCGCGTTCGATAATAATGGTGTTGGCACTCGGGACGTCGATACCGGTTTCAATAATAGTGGTACAGACTAACACGTTGAATCTTTGATGATAAAAATCCGACATGACTCGCTCAAGATCCCGCTCACGCATTTGGCCATGGGCCACCACGACTCGCGCTTCAGGTAGCAGTGTGCTGATGTCTTGGGCACATTTTTCAATGGTTTCGACATTATTGTGCAGGTAATAGACCTGGCCGCCACGGAGGATCTCACGCAGAATGGCCTCACGTACTGTTGCGGGATCGGATTCGCGCACAAAGGTCTTCACCGCCAAACGCTTAGCGGGGGGCGTGGCAATAATTGATAAGTCGCGCATCCCTGACATCGCCATGTTGAGGGTACGGGGGATAGGGGTAGCTGTGAGGGTTAAAATATCCACATTGGCCCGCAGCGCCTTGATTTTCTCTTTTTGTCTGACGCCGAATCGGTGTTCTTCATCGATGATAAGTAGGCCTAAATTCTCGAATTTTGCCTCAGATTGTAGTAATTTATGGGTGCCAATCACGATATCGACTTTGCCTTCTTCGAGCTGTTTGAGTACTTGGGTTTGCTCCTTCGCGGTTCTAAAACGTGACATCACTTCAATCACGACAGGCCAGTCGGCAAATCTGTCCTTAAAGTTTTCGTAGTGTTGCTGGGCAAGGAGTGTTGTGGGTACAAGCACAACCACTTGTTTACCGTCATTCACGGCCACAAAGGCGGCGCGCATTGCGACCTCGGTTTTACCAAAGCCCACATCACCGCAAACTAATCTGTCCATTGCGGTTGGCGATTGCATGTCCGCTAACACCGCATGAATCGCACTTTCTTGATCGACGGTTTCTTCAAAGGGGAAACCTTGAGCGAATTGGGCGTATTCTTCGTCATTGATTTCGCAGCTCTCACCCGGACGTGCTTGGCGACGAGCATAGACATCGAGAAGCTCTGCGGCCACATCGCGGATTTTTTCAATAGCTTTATTTTTTGCCTTGGCCCAAGTGTCGTTACCCAGTTTATTAAGATGCGTCTCCCCATCTGCGCCAACACTATAGCGACTGATCAAATGTAAATTGGAAACTGGGACATAGAGCTTATCGCCCCCCGAGTACTCAAGTTGCAAATATTCAGCGACAATGCCGCCAGTATCTAAGGTGACTAAACCTTGGTAAAGGGCAACACCGTGCTCTAAGTGGACGATGGGCTGGCCGACTTTCAGCTCGGCTAAGTTTTTAATCAGGGTATCGTTACTGATCTGGCGCTGTTTTTCACGGCGGCGCTGCTGTGAAATCCGCTGACCAAAGAGTTCGGTTTCGCAGATGATGCTCACGGCGGTTTGCGCCCCTAGCCCTAGCAAACATCCTCGGGAGAGGGGCGAAACGATTAAGCCAAGTCTGGCATCACTTTGAATAAATTCGTCAAAATGACTAAATACGCTAGGCTTTAACTGGATTTTACCAAGAAGTTCGAGCAGCGCTTCACGGCGGCCTTCAGATTCTGCGCTAAACAGCATCCTTGGCGCCTGCTCAGCATAATCCTGCAGTGCGATTAACGGCTGCTTTAATTTGTGATTGGCGCTTACCTCGGGCAAGGCTCTGGCATCAATTTGCGCCGCTACACCATTGGTGTCAGGATTTGGGGCCACAAATTGATAGCGAGGCAGCGGTTTAAAAGCGGCAAATAATTCTTCTATCAGTAAATACAGCTCTTTTGGCGCAAGCAGTGGCCTTAGCGGATCGACCCGTCTGTCTTCGTAGCGTATTTCCACTTCTTGTAAATGGGCGCGAGCAGATTTTTCGATATCGCCCAAGGTGACTAACTGAGTGTTTTTGGGCAGGTAATCGAACAGTGTCGAAACCTCATCAAAAAACAGTGGCAGATAGTTTTCAATGCCCGCGGGCATGAGATTGCGGCTCACCAATTGATAAACCGATTCTGGTTCTTTAACGATCACCTCAAAACGGCGGCGATAGCGTTGTCTAAAGCCTTCGATGGCACTGCTATCGGTTGGGAATTCCTTCGCCGGTAATAACCGCACAGCATTGACGGGTGTAGAGGATCGCTGGGTCTCTGGGTCGAAATGGCGAATGGTTTCGACTTCATCATCGAAAAGCTCGATACGCAGCGGCATATTCACGCCAGTGGGGAAGATATCGAGGATCGAGCCCCTAATGGCAAACTCACCGTGCTCGTAAACCTGCTCAACTAAGTGATAACCCGTGTCGGTTAATTGCTGGCGCACATCATGGAGTTGATATTTATCGCCCTTTTTAAGCACAAATACATTGGAACTTAAATAGGATTTAGGCGGCAAGCGCATCATCAGCGTTGTCACTGGCACGATAACCACGCTGTGCTCGGCATGGGTGATTTGTGACAGAGTTTCCAAACGCTGGGAAATCAAATCCTGATGGGGTGAAAAACTGTCGTAGGGCAGGGTTTCACGATCAGGGAACAGCCGCACCTTAATGGCGGTTTTTGCCAATAAATAATTGAGCTCTAACTCGAGACTCAATGCCGTTGGCGTGTCACTGGTGACAATCAGCGTGGTGCCTTGGTGTTGACGAATAAGACTGGCAAGGGTGACAGCTTGACCCACTCCGGCGATACATGACAGAGTTTGCATTTGAGTGCCATTTTTTACAACGGGCGGTGTTAGGGCTGAAATATGTGTCATTGGCGTGGGATAAACTGATTCATTCACAATAAGTTGCGTTTATTGTAGTGACTTGGGCGCAAGGGTGCCAGTGAAAACTCTCGCCTTTATTGGCGCTCGTCCCTGGCAAGTTTACGCTGTTTAAGTTGTTTTTGTTGTACGTTGAGGCTCGCTTTGACGAGTTGCTCCACATCCGCATCCAGAATTTGGCTAAATTCGAGGTCGACTAAATATTGCAAAGAAGCATTGTCTAGCCGAACTTGCTGCGCATCGGATTGGACTTCCTGTGAAAGCATACAAGCGGTGACCTTGGCAAAACATAAAATGGCGACCAGTTCGTCATGAATAAATAAGGTGACTTTAACATGGCGTCCTAAAGGTAACGCTGCGGTGCTTAGCAAGCGAATACCGCTGCCACCAAATTGACACCCCTGATATTTATCGCCTTCTTGGACTTCTTTTTCGAGCACATGCTGCAGGACTAAATCCACCTTGCGCGATTGCAGCTTGAGAAAGTCCACCACGACCTTAGCTTCGTTATCTAAATGCCGCAGTTGTAATAAACAGCTCGCTTCGAGGGCTTTTACTTCGCTTAATAGCTGGATCCCTAAGGATTGCATTGATCTTAAAGCCATTTCACTGGGTAAAGGTTGATTTTCGTCCCAGAGGCTTAAGTAAGCGGTAAAGGGATGAGGCACACTAAAATACGGATTGGTGTCAGGGAACAAGGCTTGCCTCTTTATTTATAGGACCTAAACCCCTATTATCGTGCCCATCTTTATGATTTAGCAAGTTCAGCACACAGGACGCAGCCCTCTTTCAATGGATCTTCGATTTCCTCTCTACGTTGGTTACCGTTATTGGCGGGCCAGAAAAGCAAACGCATTTGCTTCTTTTATTACCTTATTTGCCGTTTCGGGCATTTTTTTAGGGGTTGCCGCGTTAATCGTGGTCAGTTCGGTGATGAATGGCCTTGAAGGGCAGTTAAAGCAGCGCATTCTTGGCGCTGTGCCGCAATTGACTGTTTACACTAAAGCTCCCTTAAGCGATTGGACAATTGCGGCAGAAAAGCTAACCATGCTGCCCGGCGTGCAAGGGGTGACACCTAGTGTGTCCACGCAAGCCATGGTGCAGTCAGCGGCCAATATCCGTGCGGTACAAGTATTTGGCGTGTTTCCTGAGCTTGCAGAAAAACTTTCTGCTGTGGCGCAACATACCTATTCCGGCGCGTTTAGCGAGTTAACCAGTGGCCAGTATCAGGTCATCCTAGGCAGCGAACTGGCGCGTCAATTAAAGGTCAGCCCTGGGGATACGGTACGCTTATTAAGTGGCGATGGCGTGGTGTACTCGCCGCTTGGCCCTGTACCCAGCCAACGTAAATTTTTAGTGTCTGCCGTGTTTGAAATGGGCTCACAGGTGGATGCGGGTGTCGCTTATGTTCACTATCAAGATGCAAAGCGGTTGATGCGCCAGCCTAGTGATGAAATCAACCAGCTAAGGCTTTATTTAAACGATCCTTTTACAGCGCCAGCGCTTGCCAAGGATGTGCAACAAATCTTGACCGCGCAGGGCATCGAGGCGACCACGAGTGATTGGCGTGACACTTATGGTCATCTGTTTAGCGCAGTGAAGATGGAAAAAAACATGATGTCGCTGATGCTCAGCCTGATTGTGGCGGTAGCGGCATTCAATATTGTATCGGCACTGGTGATGATGGTTGTCGATAAAACCACGGATGTAGCAGTGCTTAAAACCCAAGGTTTAAGAACCTCCGCAGTCATGGGCATTTTTGTAGTGCAAGGTTTACTCAATGCAGTGTTAGGTTTAGCGCTGGGCTTAGTGGTGGGCATTCTTATCACCCTTAATTTGAATGGCCTTATGGCAACTCTTGGCATCTCGATTTTAGGGGCAGGGCAAATGTTGCCGGTAAAACTGGCGCTTGGGCAATTGTCGCTGATTATTGTCGGCACCTTAGTTGTGACCTTAGTGGCGACCCTTTATCCTGCGCTACGGGCGGCAAGGGTGCAGCCAGCGACTGCGCTGCGTTATGAATAACTGTGTTTTCAATGATTAAAATAATTACTCCACCGTAAAAGTGGAGTTTAGGCGTGGCACTTTGCCCATGTCATATAGAATCAATAGCGAGAATCTCAATGCAAGATGTGTTACTGCAAGTGCAGGCGGTGAGTAAGAGTTATCACGATGGCGATGTAACCACGCAAGTGTTATCCGACGTCGATTTACAGGTATTTAAGGGTGAGCAGCTGGCGATTGTGGGCACTTCAGGCTCCGGTAAAAGTACGTTACTGCACATTATGGGGACGCTTGATAAACCTTCATCGGGCAAAGTGTTGTTGGCTGGTGAGGATTTATATCAGGTGAGCAGTGCGCGTCAGGCGCAGATCCGTAATCAGGATTTAGGCTTTATTTATCAATTTCATCATTTATTGCCCGAGTTCACCGCCCTTGAAAACGTGGCTATGCCGGCATTTATCCAAGGTCGTGATCGCACATTGGCGCAGGCCGATGCCAAGGTTTTGCTCGAGAGAGTAGGGCTTGGGCACAGAATGAGCCATATTCCTGCTGAGCTTTCAGGTGGTGAACGGCAACGGGTGGCAATCGCTCGTGCGCTGATCAACAAACCCAAGTTAGTGCTGGCCGATGAGCCAACGGGAAACCTTGATGCTAAGAGCGGCGAGGCTGTGTATGAACTCATTCGCGAATTGGCCAATCAACTTGGTACGGCGTTTGTGGTGGTCACCCACGATCCTAAATTAGCCGCGCGGATGGACAGACAACTCACCATGAAAAATGGTTATCTGCAAGTACCGGAAAGCGCCCAATGAAAGGACCATTAGCCCTCTCTATTGGTTGGCGTTTTTACCGTGCGCGCCAATCCAATAGTTTTATTAGCTTTATTTCCTTTGCATCGACAGCGGGTATCGCCCTAGGCGTAGCCGTATTAATTATCGTGCTCTCGGCGATGAATGGTTTTGAGCGCGAGCTAGAGCAACGTTTACTCGGGGTGATCTCCCAAGCGGATGTGGTGGGCGTGAATGAGCCGATTGCTGACTGGCGCGCTGTTGAGCAAACCGCGCTGCAGATTGAAGGCATTACTGCTGCGGCGCCTTTTATTCGTATGCAGGGTTTAGTGCAAAAGCCCGGTGGTTTTCAGGGGCTTGCTGTCGTTGGCATTGATCCTGAGCAAGAGGCAAAAGTCTCGACATTATCGCAATTTATGAGTCCAGAGACGTGGCAAAGCTTGAGTGAAGATGATAATCACATCGTCCTGGGTGAGAGTTTGCTGAAAAAACTCGGCCTCGAGGTTGGCGATACGTTGGCACTGTATGTACAAGATCTTGACCCTGAACATGCGGGAAGTTTACGTGCGGCAAAAAGCCATCGCTTTGTGGTGTCAGGTGTTTATCGCTTAGGTGGTGAGCTTGAATTAACCACCGCGTATATTCCAATGCGTTATGCGGCAAATATCCTGAATTTACACCAAGGCGTGACGGGCGTTCGCATCAGTGTGACGCAGGTGTTTGAGGCGCCAGCGAAAATTCGCGAGTTAGGCTATGCGTTGAACCAGTCGGTGTATATTAGCGATTGGACCCGTACACAAGGGCACTTATATCAGGATATTCAATTAGTTCGCACTATAATGTACCTCGTATTAGTACTGGTGATCGGTGTGGCGTGTTTTAATATTGTCTCAACGCTCGTGATGGCGGTGCGCGATAAGGCCAGTGAAATTGCGATCCTGATGACCATGGGACTGAGCCGTTTATCGGTAATGGGCATTTTTATGGTGCAGGGGGCATTAAACGGTTTAGTGGGGTGTGCGCTCGGTGGGGTGATTGGTATTGCGACAGCCATTAATCTCAGTGCTATTGCTCGTGACATCGAGCAATTACTTGGGATCCAATTGTTATCTGCGGATGTGTATTTTGTGGATTTTCTTCCCTCGGAACTGCATATGGCGGATGTCAGTTTAGTCATTGCCACGGCGTTTGTGATGAGCCTGATTGCAACGCTTTATCCCGCATGGAAGGCGAGCCGAATTGGCCCTGCGCAGGCATTGGCGGGCAGATAACTGGCGCTACCGTTCTGCACTTAAAAGCTCAAAAACAAAAGGCCAGTGATAATATCACTGGCCTTTTTGGTCTTGTTTTGCGCTAAAGGTGATTAACGCTTTAAGCCTTCGTTTAGTAAAGGACGCATGGTTTTTACTAATTCGGTAGTCACTTTCGGAGAACCCGCAACGATATTGCCAGAGATCAAGTAGTTATGACCGCCAGTAAAGTCAGTGACTGTGCCACCCGCTTCACGACATAACAGATCGCCAGCAGCGATATCCCATGGCTTTAAGCCAATTTCAAAGAAACCGTCTAAACGGCCTGCGGCCACATAGGCTAAATCTAATGCTGCAGAACCCGTGCGACGTAAGTCTGAACAATGACCAAACACTTCGCCGAAAATGGCCATATAGGTTTCGGTATGTTGACGGGCTTTAAATGGAAAACCTGTCCCGATAATGGTTGGTGCTAGTTCATTTACATTGGTCACGCGAATGCGGAAATCGTTTAATTTGGCGCCTTTACCACGGATAGCGGTAAATAATTCTTCACGAACTGGATCATATACAACGGCAACTTCAGTTTTGCCTTTGTATTGGAGCGCGATAGAAACCGCGAAGTGGGGAATGCCTCTAACAAAGTTGTTAGTGCCATCCAGAGGATCGACTATCCAAATATAGTCTTTGTTTTCACCGCGGTTTTCGCCTTTCTCTTCACCCACGATAGTGTGATCAGGGTAAGATTTACGAATTTGATAGGTAATAGCGGCTTCTGCTTCCTTGTCTACACTGGTAACAAAATCGTTGATACCTTTAGCACTGACTTCAACTCGGTCAAGTTCAGTGTAGGCACGCATAATAGTTTGGCCGGCCGCGCGGGCAGCGCGAACAGCAATCGTCAGCATCGGATGCATTGCAATCCCCTGGATGTTAAAGAACGTTAAAAATAGCGGGCGGCATTATACTCGATTTGAATGTTATATCAAATACCGATTTTCATATAAGCATTCGCGTACGCCTGTGATAGTATTCGCTCCCTGTGTTTTATGAATTAAATTAAGTCGTTTCATGCTAAGTAATATTCGGGTGATTTTAGTGGGGACATCGCACCCCGGCAATATTGGCTCAACCGCCAGAGCGATGAAAACGATGGGGTTATCTACCCTGTATCTTGCGGAGCCAAGATGTGAAGTTGATGGCCAATCTATCGCCTTAGCAGCAGGTGCTTCGGACATTTTAAAGCATCTGGTGAAAGTGGACTCCTTACAAGAGGCGATTGCCGATTGTAGCTTGGTGATTGCGACCAGTGCTCGTAGCCGTACTTTAGACTGGCCCATGCTCGAACCTCGCGAGGCGGGACAAAAGTTGGTTACAGAAGGGATAACTGGGCCAGTTGCTATTGTGTTTGGCCGTGAAAATCATGGGTTAACCAATGAAGAATTGCAGCAGTGTACTTATCATGTTGCGATCCCTGCCAACCCAGAATACAGCTCATTAAACTTGGCGCAGGCTGTGCAAATCATTTGTTACGAGACGCGGGTAGCGCATTTGGCTCAAATGGAAGCACCGCAAGCGGTTGAAGAATATCCCCTATCTGCCGATCTCGAGCGTTTCTTCGTTCATCTGGAAAGCACCTTATCATCGACTGGCTTTATTATTAAAAACCATCCAGGTCAAGTGATGACGAAGCTTCGCCGAATGTTTAGCCGTGCACGTATCGAAAGCCAAGAGATGAATATTCTTCGGGGAATTTTGACCTCGATTGATAAAGTGGTGGGTAATAAACAAAAATAGACAAAGCATAACTTGGCATATAACGTTAATCGCGAAGGATTGAGTAATGGGTGTGATAGCTAGGCTAAAAGAAGACATTGAATCTATATATCACCGTGATCCCGCGGCGCGCAGCGCCTTTGAGATCTTGGTCAACTATCCCGGAATGCATGCCATTTGGTTGCATCGGATAAGCCATAAATTATGGAAGCGTGATTGGCGTTTAATGGCTCGCTGTTTATCCACGTTTTCGCGCTGGCTGACGGGCGTTGAGATCCATCCTGGTGCCACCATCGGTAATCGTTTTTTTATTGACCATGGTATGGGCGTGGTAATCGGTGAAACGGCTGAGATTGGCGATGATTGTACTTTGTATCACGGTGTGACACTCGGTGGAACCACATGGCAAGCTGGTAAGCGACATCCTACACTGGGTAATAACGTCGTTGTTGGTGCAGGCGCTAAAATCTTAGGCCCTATCACCATGCATGATGGGGCTCGTGTAGGTTCAAATTCTGTTGTAGTAAAAGATGTGCCTAAGGATACGACTGTGGTCGGTATTCCTGGGCGTGTGGTGGCCACACCATCACCACAATCGAAAGAAAAATCCGAGCGTCGAAGTGCCATGGCCAAAAAATATGGTTTCGATGCTTACGCAGTATCACCTGATAATCCAGATCCGGTTGCGAACGCGATCGGTCAAATGCTGGATCATATGCATCTAATGGATTCAAAGGTGCAGGAGTTGTGTCAAGCCATCCAGCGTTTAGGCGGCGATGTATGCACCGAAAGATTGCCTGAGCTGAATGTCGGCGATTTTAACGATGTTGAAAAGGCGGCTGCTGATAAGCGCCAAAGTGCGCTAGACGAGTTTGACCCAAGTATTTAGTCCTGAAAAGAGCAGAGTGGATGCGATTGATTCTAGAGCGTAGCCACTCTGCAACCCCGTTTTTATCTAGATACACATCTCCAGTTGCACAGCTTTTGAACACTTCGGACATGTGTTCTCTGCTTTCATTTCAAGATAGTGCGTTAGATCCCGATATCTGGCCGATTTGGCTGATTAATTGCCCTTCTGGCATTGAATCTTTGGACAGAAAAAGGTTAAATACCCCACCAAGATTAAAGGGTATTGGTCGACTGCACACGTAAATACTTGAGTGATTTACTAGGTTTTATACTTGACTGATTTACTCGGGTATGTTGAAATAGCTCCATACCTGTACGGGAGCTATGGTAGTTATGAAACTTACATCTAAAGGTCGTTATGCAGTAACCGCAATGCTCGATGTGGCTATCCACTCGGCTTCGGGACCGGTTCCCTTAGCGGATATCTCTGAAAGACAAGGGATTTCGCTTTCCTATCTGGAACAACTCTTCGCAAAGTTACGCAAACATGGCCTCGTGGCCAGTGTCAGAGGCCCTGGTGGTGGTTACCGCTTAGGCTTAGAAGCAAATGATATTTCTGTTGGCATGGTTGTTCATGCAGTTGACGAGTCTGTCGATGCGACTCGTTGTCAAGGATTAGGCAATTGTCAGAGTGGAACTCGCTGCTTAACGCACTCGCTTTGGGGCGATTTAAGCAAACAAATTTCAGATTTTTTAGATGGTATCAGTCTTGCTGGATTAATGCAGAAACGAGATGTGCAGTTTATCTCACTTAAGCAAGACACTATGCAAAAGGAACAAAGAGTCATCTTGTAGGCTTTTTGTTATACGATAAAAACTATTTTTGTACGTTGTATGTAGCCTCGGCAGAGACTGCTAAGTACGGAGTGTGTTATGAAGCTTCCTATCTATTTAGATTATGCCGCCACCACGCCAGTCGATCCGCGAGTCGCGGAAAAAATGTTCCAATACATGACGATGGATGGCATCTTTGGTAACCCAGCATCACGTTCTCACCGTTATGGCTGGCAAGCTGAAGAAGCGGTAGATGTTGCTCGCAATCAAGTGGCAGATCTTATCAATGCTGATCACCGTGAAATCGTGTTTACCTCAGGTGCAACTGAGTCGAACAACCTCGCTATCAAAGGCGTAGCACATTTCTATAAAAAGAAAGGCAAGCACATAATCACCAGCAAGACTGAACATAAAGCTGTGCTCGATACTTGTCGTCAGCTTGAACGTGAAGGTTTTGAAGTCACCTATTTAGAACCAGAATCTAACGGCATTATCCCGATGGCGCGTTTAGAAGCGGCGATGCGTGACGATACTATTCTCGTCAGTATCATGCATGTGAATAACGAAATTGGTGTGATCCACGATATCGATGCCATTGGTGAATTATGCCGCTCTAAAGGCATTATTTTTCATATGGATGCGGCGCAAAGCGCTGGTAAATTACCGATTGATGTTCAAGCCACTAAGGTTGATCTGATCTCCATTTCTGGCCACAAAATGTATGGCCCCAAAGGGATTGGTGCACTGTATGTTCGCCGTAAACCTCGCATTCGTTTAGAAGCGCAAATGCATGGCGGTGGGCATGAACGCGGTATGCGTAGCGGTACTCTGCCAACTCACCAAATCGTCGGTTTAGGTGAGGCATCTGCGATTGCTAAAGCTGAAATGGCAACAGATAACGTACGTATTGCAAAACTGCGTGACAAGTTATGGAATGGCATCAAGCACATTGAAGAAACCTATGTGAACGGTGATATGAATCAGCGCACGAGCGGTAGTCTTAACGTCAGCTTCAACTATGTTGAAGGTGAGTCGCTGATGATGGCATTAAAAGATTTAGCCGTTTCATCGGGTTCGGCTTGTACATCAGCCAGTTTAGAGCCTAGCTATGTGTTACGTGCACTTGGCCTAAATGATGAAATGGCCCATAGCTCAATTCGTTTCTCTATCGGCCGTTTTACGACCGAAGAAGAAATCGACCACGCTATCGAAGTTATTACTCAATCTATTGATAAATTAAGAGAAATGTCCCCATTGTGGGAGATGTTCAAAGATGGCATTGACCTGAATCAGGTGCAGTGGGCTCATCATTAATTCGACCAATTACAATAGATAATTTTGGAGCAGTATCATGGCTTACAGTGAAAAAGTGATAGATCATTACGAGAACCCACGTAACGTTGGTTCTTTTGATAAAAACGATCCTTCAGTCGTAACCGGTATGGTGGGAGCACCAGCTTGCGGTGACGTGATGAAGTTACAGCTTAAAATCGGCGCTGACGGCATTATCGAAGATGCTAAGTTCAAAACCTATGGTTGTGGTAGTGCGATTGCATCTAGCTCACTGGTGACTGAATGGGTTAAAGGCAAGACGATTGAGCAAGCTGCAGCGATCAAAAACACTGATATTGCTGAAGAATTAGCTCTGCCACCCGTAAAAATCCATTGTTCTATTTTGGCTGAAGATGCCATTAAAGCGGCGATTGACGAGTACAAATCTAAACAAGCTAAGTAACATCTGGAGTTAAGATGGCAATTACAATGACCCCAGCGGCAACTGAACGCGTCAGGTCTTTCTTAGCAAATCGAGGCAAGGGCATTGGTCTGCGTCTCGGCTTAAAGACGTCAGGCTGTTCAGGTATGGCTTATGTGCTTGAGTTTGTTGATGCGCTGAACGATGACGATGAAGTTTATGATATTGATGGTGTAAAAATCATTATTGATGCCAAAAGCTTTATCTATCTTCAGGGCATTGAGTTGGATTTTGTTAAAGAAGGCCTGAACGAAGGTTTCCAATTTAACAATCCTAACGCAAAAGGTGAGTGCGGTTGCGGTGAGAGTTTCACTGTTTAATTGCCGAATTGACGCATGAATTATTTCGAGCTGTTTAAATTTCCCCCTACCTTCGATATTGACACCGCAGTGCTTGCAGATCGCTACCGCGAGCTGCAACGGGCGGTGCATCCCGATAAGTTTGCCAATGATACCGAGCAACAACGGTTGCTATCGGTGCAACGTACTGCGCAAGTCAATGATGGTTATCAAACTCTCAAAGATCCCATCCGCCGTGCTGAGCATATGCTCTCACTGCGTGGTATTGATTTAAGCCATGAAACCACGACGGTGAAAGATACTGCATTTTTAATGCAGCAGATGGAATGGCGTGAAGCATTAGAAGATATCCGTGAGAGCATCGATCATCAAGCCATTATTAATGAACTGTACGATTCTTTTGCGGCTTACCGTCTAAAATTGACTAAATTATTGGCCGCACAACTCAGCAGTGGCAGCGACGAAGATGCCTTGTTAGCGGCAGATCAAGTACGCAAACTTAAATTTATGGCAAAATTACAGGATGAGCTGACGCGTATCGAAGACGCTTTGCTAGATTAATTTTCCCTATTGCAGTTATTTTGCCGATTCCGATTGATTTGAGTCGGCGTTACTAAGTTGGATACATATGGCCCTTTTGCAGATTGCTGAGCCCGGACAAAGCGCCGCGCCGCACCAACATAGACTTGCCGTTGGCATCGATTTAGGTACAACTAATTCTCTTGTGGCCGCTGTACGCAGTGGCGTAACGGCGACCTTGCCCGATGAAAACGGCCAGCATTCTTTACCTTCGATAGTCCGTTACACTCAAGAGGGCATTGAAGTAGGTTATGTTGCGGCCATGAGTTCAGCACAGGATCCTAAAAATACTATCGTTTCGGTCAAACGTTTTATGGGACGTAGTCTTACGGATATCCAATCTGGCGAGCAATCTTTCCCATATCAATTTGAAGCCAGTGAAAATGGTTTACCGCTGTTTGTCACGCCGCAAGGTTTAGTGAATCCGGTGCAAGTTTCTGCTGAAATTTTACGTCCCTTGATTGAGCGCGCCGAGAAAACTCTGGGTGGCGAGCTACAAGGCGCGGTGATAACTGTGCCAGCTTATTTCGATGATGCCCAGCGTCAGGGCACTAAGGATGCGGCGTCTTTATTGGGTGTAAAGGTTTTACGCTTATTAAATGAACCAACCGCAGCAGCGATTGCCTATGGCTTAGACTCTAAGCAAGAAGGCGTGATCGCTATTTACGATCTCGGTGGCGGAACCTTTGATATTTCTATTTTGCGTTTAAATCGCGGCGTATTCGAAGTGCTCGCTACCGGGGGCGATTCTGCGCTCGGTGGTGATGATTTTGACCATCTTTTACAAGCACATATGCTGCAAGTATGGCAACTGACGGATATCGACTCTCAGTTAAGCCGCCAGCTATTGATAGAGGCTCGCCGGGTAAAAGAAGCTTTAACCTATGCCAGTGACACTGAGGCGAGTCTTACCCTTGCCGATGGTTCGGTGCTCAAGCAAGTGGTTACTAAGGCGCAATTTGAGGGCCTCATCGCTGCGCTTGTGAAGAAAACCATCGCAAGTTGTCGCCGCACATTACGTGATGCGGGAGTGACCGCTGATGAAGTGCTTGAAACCGTCATGGTTGGTGGTTCCACCCGCGTGCCATTAGTGCGTGAACAAGTTGAAGCCTTTTTTGGTAAAGCGCCATTAACCTCAATCGATCCTGACCGTGTTGTCGCCATTGGCGCGGCGATCCAGGCCGATATTTTGGTAGGTAATAAACCTGAGTCTGAGCTATTACTGCTGGATGTGATCCCACTATCATTAGGGATTGAAACCATGGGCGGTTTAGTGGAAAAAGTCGTCTCTCGTAACACGACTATCCCCGTGGCCCGTGCTCAAGAGTTTACCACCTTTAAGGATGGGCAAACGGCTATGGCGTTCCATGTGGTGCAGGGCGAGCGCGAGCTAGTCGATGATTGTCGCTCTTTAGCACGCTTCACCTTAAAGGGTATTCCACCGTTAGCGGCAGGTGCCGCCCATATTCGGGTGACCTTCCAAGTGGATGCCGATGGATTATTAAGCGTCACTGCCATGGAGAAATCCACGGGTGTTCAATCCAGTATTCAAGTTAAACCATCCTTTGGCTTATCAGATAGTGAGATTGCGACCATGCTTAAAGATTCGATGAAGCATGCTAAGGAAGATATCGGCCGGCGTATGCTGGCTGAGCAGCAAGTTGAAGCGGCGAGGGTGCTTGAGTCCTTGAATGCGGCGCTCTCAAAAGATGGTGACTTACTAACAAGTGATGAGCGTCAGCAAATAGATACTGTGATGGCAGAGCTGGTTCAAGTCGCCGGTAGTGATGATGCAGATACAATTAAAAAAGCGATCGAAATACTTGATGAACATACTCAAGATTTTGCTGCAAAACGTATGGATAATTCTATTCGAGTGGCCTTTAAAGGTCAGTCAATTGACAAGATATAGGTGATGTGATGCCCCAGTTAGTGTTTCTTCCCCATGCTGAGTTGTGTCCCGATGGCGCAGTGTTGGAAGCCAAAGTAGGTGAAATGATTCTCGATGTGGCGCTGCGCAATGGCATCAATATCGAGCATGCTTGTGAAAAATCCTGTGCTTGCACTACATGCCATTGTATTGTGCGTGAAGGATTTGATGAACTAGAGCCAAGTGATGAACTTGAAGACGATATGCTTGATAAAGCTTGGGGACTTGAGCCTGAGAGCCGCTTATCCTGTCAGGCCAAAGTCGTCGATAGCGATCTGGTGATTGAAATTCCTAAGTATACAGTCAATATGGTGAGCGAGGGTTAATCAACTCAAGCTAGCTATATCGCCAAAAACCAGTCTTTGTGACTGGTTTTTGGCTTCTAGCGCCCAGCATTTGCGCAAGCGATAATAGCCATGATTGATTTATCCCTAAGCAAGCGTATTATGCGCTCAAAATGTAATGGTTGTCGGAGACCAGAATGAGAATCGCGATCTTATCGCAAGGGCCTGAGCTATATTCCACAAAGCGACTCGTTGAGGCTGCGACATTACGTGGTCACGAAGTTAAAGTGATCAACCCGCTTGAATGTTACATGAACATCAATATGCGCCAATCGAGCATTCATATAGGTGGTGAAGAATTACCGCCTTTTGATGCGGTGATCCCACGTATCGGCGCATCAATTACCTTTTATGGCTCTGCGGTGCTGCGCCAGTTTGAGATGATGGGCGTCTATGCGCTCAATGATTCAGTAGGCATTTCGCGCTCCCGCGATAAGCTGCGCTCAATGCAATTAATGTCGCGCCGCGGCATTGGCTTACCTATCACGGGCTTTGCGAACAAACCAAGTGATATTCCTGATTTAATTGATATGGTCGGCGGCGCACCTTTAGTGATTAAATTGCTAGAGGGCACTCAAGGTATTGGTGTGGTGTTGGCTGAAACTCGTAAAGCGGCCGAGAGTGTGATTGAAGCTTTTATGGGATTAAAAGCCAACATCATGGTGCAAGAATATATCAAAGAAGCCAATGGTGCCGATATTCGCTGTTTTGTCCTTGGGGATAAAGTGGTCGCTGCGATGAAGCGTCAAGCCATGCCAGGGGAGTTTCGCTCAAACCTTCATCGTGGTGGTACGGCAAGTTTAGTCAAACTCACGCCAGAAGAACGCTCAGTTGCTATTCGCGCCGCCAAAACCATGGGCTTAAATGTTGCAGGTGTGGATTTACTGCGCTCAAACCATGGCCCTTTAGTGATGGAAGTGAACTCCTCGCCAGGCCTTGAAGGTATTGAAGGCGCGACCGCTAAGGATGTCGCTGGGGCCATTATCGAATTTGTTGAAAAAAATGCCCTCAAAACAAAAAAGCCAACTCAAGCCTAAAGTTGCGCGGTTATTAAGCTAAACTCAGTGTAAATGTACGTAAGCTGCAGTTTGCATCATGGGGAAAAAGATGTCATTAAAGTGGATTGATTCATTAGATATCGCCTTAGAATTACTCGAGAAGCATTCAGAGGTTGATCCCCGTAAGCTGCATTTTACCGAATTGTATCAGTGGGTATTGGCGCTAGAGGATTTTGGTGATGATCCTAAACATTGCAATGAAAAGGTATTAGAAGCCATTCAGCAATGCTGGATTGAAGAAAAGTAGCTTAGGTCAATCGCGTTACGGTAGTGTTCATAATTCTGTGTCATTTCAGTAAAATATTCAAAAACAGGAATGACACATGACCCAACCTTTTAACTTCGAACAAGCCCTTAAAGATCTGCAATCAGGTAAAAGCCTCACAGGTAAAGACAGCATTCTTGGCCCACTGATCAAGCAACTCACTGAAGCGGCTCTCCAGGCTGAGCTTGAGCAGCATTTAGCGCATGATCCTCAGCCTAATCGTAAAAATGGCAAAACCCCTAAGACCATTAAGCATCCGTCCGGTAACTTTGAGTTAGACGCGCCTAGAGACCGCAATGGCACCTTTGAGCCTCAGTTGATTAAGAAAAATCAAACTACACTAACCGATGAAATCGAACGTAAAGTGTTATCGATGTTCAGTATAGGTATGAGCTATCGCGATATTAATCAACATGTTGAAGATATGTATGGGCTCAATGTGTCTAACGCAACAGTCAGTGCTATCACTGACAAACTCATCCCCGAACTTAAAGCGTGGCAGCAGCGCCCATTAGATAGCCATTATCCTATCGTTTGGCTTGATGCGATACATTATAAAGTCAAAGAGGATGGGCGTTACGTCAGTAAAGCCGTTTACACATTGTTAGCGCTTAATATGAAAGGAAAAAAGGAAATTTTAGGGCTTCACTTATCCGAAAATGAAGGCGCTAATTACTGGCTATCCGTACTGACCGATCTTAATAATCGTGGTGTAAAAGATATTCTTATCGCCTGTGTTGACGGCTTGACCGGTTTCCCTGAGGCCATAGCCAGTATCTTTCCTCATACGGAAACACAGCTATGCGTTATCCACCAGATCCGTAACTCAATGAAGTATGTCGCCTCAAAAAATCAGAAAGCGTTTATGGCTGATTTAAAGCCTGTGTATCGAGCCGTGAGTAAAGAAGCCGCAGAGATGGCATTGGACGAACTGGAGGCCAAATGGGGTGATGCTTATCCGTTGGTAATCAACTCTTGGCGTCGCAAATGGCATAATTTGTCTCATTATTTTAAGTACCCAGAACATATCAGGAAAGTGATTTACACGACCAATGCAGTTGAGGCTGTACATCGCCAATTTAGAAAGCTCACCAAAACCAAAGGTGCTTTTCCTAATGAAAATAGCTTGTTGAAGCTACTTTACGCAGGCATATTAAACGCCTCAGATAAATGGACCATGCCAATCCACAATTGGAGCCTTTGTTTATCTCAGTTAGCGATTTATTTTGAAGGACGTTTAGATAGCGTGCTAGAAATTTAAAAATTAGCCTGACACAGAATTTTGAACGCCCTCCGCGTTACGAGCCCTGCGGTTGTGTCAACTTGTCCACGGAAATACTATAAAGAGTGATTTTGCTCACGTTTGCTTAGCTTTAATTTGAGATTGTTGTTGGAGTTTGATCAGTATCAAATTCATTATTATTGAATAACGTACCTTGTTATTTATCGGTTAAGTTATTAACCGCTTAATGTTATTTCGCAACGCAAGGATGTTCACATGAAACTTTTGTTTGCTATGTTATTCACACTGTTACCCGCGTTGGCATGGGCTCATCCTGGTCATGGCGGTGTCGGTTTATTCCATCATTTGCTCGATTTAGCGCCTGCGATTATTTTGGTTGCTTTAATAGCATGGGCAGGAATTTGGGTAAAAAATAGAAAGTAAGTTAATTTGACTACGTGTATCGGTACACTAAGCCCTTGAGATATATCGTTGTTAACAATCGCCAGTCGCCATAAAATGCGACTGGCGTTTTTTTTGTGATCAATCTGGTTACAAATCCAGCCAACGTGCGCAATATCTCAGGCTTATGTGCTTTAAAGATAGGATTTACCTTTTAAATTTCGTATAATCCGCGCGAATTTTTTCAAACTTGCTGACAAAGGAAGCTTGTTATGGCGATCGAACGCACATTTTCTATCATTAAGCCTGATGCTGTTGCTAAAAACCACATCGGTGCAATCTACAACCGTTTTGAAACTGCTGGTCTGAAGATCGTTGCAGCTAAAATGTTACACCTGACTAAAGAACAAGCTGAAGGTTTCTATGCTGAGCATAGCGAGCGTGGCTTCTTCGGCGCTCTGGTTGCTTTCATGACTTCTGGTCCAATCATGGTTCAAGTATTAGAAGGCGAAAACGCTGTTTTAGCTCACCGTGAAATTTTAGGTGCGACTAACCCAGCTCAAGCAGCGCCTGGTACTATCCGTGCCGATTTCGCTCAAAGCATCGACGAAAACGCTGCTCACGGTTCTGACTCTTTAGCATCTGCAGAACGTGAAATTGCTTACTTCTTCAGTGCTGAAGAACTGTGTCCACGTACTCGCTAATCTGAGTGCGAGACCGAAGAAGGGAGCCTTATGGCTCCTTTTTTATTGACTAAGATTTATGCAGTGTGTCATTAATGTGGCAATTTTTTGATAAGGCACTATTTTTATACCAATCTCCTTAATTATGTGATCTAATTAGCCAACACGTTCTCAGCTTCCAGCTCATGAGCCATCCAGACATTGCTGCATTAGTTAAATCCGAGAAAAGCGCACGTAAACGGATCCGCTATCTCGCTCTGCTTCACTTCACAGAAGGTCATTCCCGTACTGCTATCGCCAGTATGTTGAAGGTCAGCAGAACCAGTGTGAATAAGTGGGTCTCCACTTATCTTTCCTTGGGACTGTCCGGCCTAAATGACAAGCCAAATCCGGGACGTCCCGCTAAATTGTCCTCCTCGCAACTAGCAACCCTAGCAGAATTCGTCCAGCTCAAAAGTCTATCTGAGCAAGGTGGCAGACTAATGGCCAAGGATGTCGGCGACTTTATCCAGTCTGAATTTGGCGTGACTTTCAAGCAAACTAATCTCTACCGTTTACTACATCAATTAGGCTTTTCGTGGATCACTACGAGAGCACGTCATCCGAAGCAATCTGAAGCTGTGCAAGAGTCTTTTAAAAAACTTCCCAATGGCAATGATCCTTAACACCCCAGGACACGTTGCACTCGATCGCATTGATGTTTGGTTTCAAGATGAAGCCAGATTTGGTCAACAAAACACCACCACTCGTATCTGGGCTGAGAAAGGGACTCGGCCACGAGCAGTAAAACAGCAACAGTTTGAATCAGCGTATTTATTTGGGGCTCTGTGTCCGGCAACAGGCGCCACGGAAGCCATTCTCGCCCCGTTTGCCAACAGCGATTATATGCATGAACACTTAAAATTGATCTCGGCCGCAACAGAATTTGGACGACATGCACTGGTCATCATGGACGGTGCGGGCTGGCATCAACGAGATTTAGCCGATGACTTTGATAACCTAAGTATCGTCAAACTCCCCCCATATTCACCGGAGTTGAATCCGATGGAGCAGGTCTGGCAATGGCTGCGTCAACATGTGCTGGCAAATCGCAGCTTTAAGGGCTACGACGATATTGTCGAGCAATGCTCCATCGCATGGAATACATTTATAAAAGAACCGCTGAGGGTAATGCAATTATGCTCTAGGCAGTGGGCAAAGATGAACAGTTAATTAATGTAATTGGTATTATTTCATTTTTAAAATTTTTCATTTTTTCCCTTGAAATCCGTTTTCCTATCCTTATATCTACTACAGGATCGCTCGATGAGGATCCGTGATTAATTCTGTGCCGCAAGGACAGAAGTTAAGTTCGGCGAGACATATCACGTATGTTTGTGACGGTTGTCCGCTAATTTCCCATATTGCTTAAGACAAGGATATGAATATGCGTACTTATGATTTAACTCCTCTTTACCGTAGTGCCATTGGTTTTGACCGTTTAGCACAGTTGGCAGAACATGCCGCTGCAAATAATGGCAACTCAGGTTATCCTCCATACAACATTGAACTCCTTGGCGAAAATCGTTATCGCATCACGATGGCCGTGGCCGGATTCTCAATGGAAGAGCTTGAGATCAGTAGCGAAGGTGAGAAATTACTGGTTAAAGGTAATAAAGCAGAAAGCCAAACTGAGCGTAAATACCTATACCAAGGTATTGCTGAGCGCGGTTTTGAACGCACCTTCCAGCTTGCCGATTATGTGACAGTATTGGGTGCAAGTTTAGAGAATGGTTTATTAAATATTGATTTAGTGCGTGAAATTCCTGAAGCATTAAAACCACGCAAGATTGAAATCACCACATCACGCTTATTAGATAGTCAATCCTAATCCAGAATCGCGCGGATAAAGAAGGGGAGCTTAATGCTCCCCTTATTGTTATCTCTGTCCCGCTCGAATTTGAGATGTTTTCTAAGCGTTATCTTTATATAAGCTCTTTAGGCTTTCATCGCTTTTTCACCGCGGGCCAGACCTACTACACCAGAGCGTGATACTTCAACCACTTTGGTCACTTCACCCATCGAATGAATAAAGGCATCAAGCTTTTCTGTGGTGCCAACCAATTGAATGGTGTAGAGATTAGCGGTGACATCGACAATCTGACCACGGAAGATATCGGCGGTGCGCTTAATTTCTTCCCTAAGCTCCCCTTGGGCACGGACTTTGACCAGCGCGAGTTCGCGTTCAATATAGGCTGACTCGGTCACATTCGAGACCTTGAGAACATCGACCAACTTATGCAGTTGTTTTTCGATTTGTTCGAGGACCTTTTCATCGGCAACCAGTGAAATATTAAGGCGCGACAAGGTATTATCATCGGTCGGCGCCACGGTTAAACTTTCAATGTTATAACCGCGCTGGGAAAATAGGCCGACAACTCGGGATAGGGCGCCGGATTGGTTTTCGAGTAATACAGATATAATTCGACGCATTAGCACTTCTCCGTTTTGCTTAACCACATTTCGTTCATCGCTCCACCGCGGATAAGCATCGGGTAAACGTGCTCAGTCTCATCCACCATAATATCGATAAATACCAGTCTGTCTTTCATGGCGAGGGCTTCGGCCATCTTAGATTCAAGCTCAGCGGGATCGCTAATGGTCATGCCAACATGGCCATAGGCTTCGGCAATTTTTGCAAAATTAGGTACCGAATCCATATAGGAATGGGAATGGCGACCAGAGTAGATCATATCTTGCCACTGTTTCACCATGCCAAGGAAACGGTTGTTTAAGTTGATAATTTTAACTGGCGTATCGTATTGCAGAGCGGTTGATAGTTCTTGAATGTTCATTTGAATTGAACCATCACCGGTTACGCAGACCACGGTTTCGTCTGGCATCGCCATTTTGACCCCCATGGCAGCGGGTAACCCAAAGCCCATGGTGCCAAGGCCACCGGAGTTTATCCAACGACGTGGTTTATCAAAGGGATAATATAGTGCGGCAAACATCTGGTGTTGACCAACATCGGAAGCAACATAGGCCTCACCATTGGTGAGTTTATATAAGGTTTCAATGACTTGTTGTGGTTTGATCCGGTTACTTTCTTTATCGTATGCCAGGCACTGACGATTGCGCCACGTAGTGATCTCTTGCCACCATTGATTGATTGCAACGAAATCATTGGTCTCACTGGCTTCATCAAGCAGCGCCAATATGCTATCCAATACGATATCGGCCGAACCTACAATAGGGATATCTACTCTTACGGTTTTTGAAATGGATGATGGGTCGATATCAATATGCAAAATCGTGGCATTGGGGCAGTATTTTTCAATGTTATTGGTGGTTCTATCATCGAAACGAACGCCAATACCAAAGATAAGATCGCAGTTATGCATCGCCATGTTAGCTTCGTAACGACCGTGCATCCCCAGCATACCTAAGCTGTTTTTGTGGGTGCCAGGGAAGGCGCCAAGACCCATTAAGGTGCTGATAACGGGAATATTTAATTTTTCTGCCAGCGTTAAGATTTGTTTTTCAGATCCTGAGATAATCGCGCCGCCGCCCACATACAGCACGGGTTTTTTCGCTGCTAATAATGCCTGTAATCCTCGACGAATTTGACCTTTATGGCCCGATGTCGTTGGATTATAGGAGCGCATTTTTATGCTCTCGGGGTAAATATAGTCGTGCAGTAATGCTGGATTGAGGCAATCCTTGGGCAAGTCTACCACGACGGGGCCGGGACGACCCGTGGAGGCAATATAAAAGGCTTTTTTAATGATCTCAGGAATTTGAGTGGGATCTTGTACTAAAAAGCTGTGTTTGACGACGGGGCGTGAAATCCCAATCATGTCGCATTCTTGGAAGGCATCATTACCGATAAGATTGCTAGGTACTTGGCCCGATAGTACTACTAATGGAATTGAATCCATATAAGCGGTAGCGATACCGGTAATCGCATTGGTGGCGCCTGGACCTGAGGTCACTAATACCACACCCACTTTTCCCGTGGCGCGGGCATAACCATCGGCCATATGCACTGCGGCTTGTTCGTGGCGAACGAGGATATGTTCAATACCGGGGATAAGGTGCAGGGCGTCGTAGATATCTAACACTGAGCCGCCAGGATAACCAAAAATGTGCTTTACACCTTCATCAATAAGGGAACGCACAATCATGCTGGCGCCGGATAACTTCTCCATGTGAAACTCCTATTGCATAGTACCGTTACGGTAAACAGTATCTTGTTACAGCGACGGTAATCGCTCTAAAAATAAGCCTGAAGGGTAATTCAGACTCCGATTGCTTTGCTTAAAATCGGCGATTTCAAGCACTCATCCTTTGGGATGCAGCTGCTGTTGCAATGAACAGAATTTCATCATATTCAAAAAAGAACACATTTCAAGACTTTTATGTAAAAAATAACCAACTTGAGACAATTTCATGTTTAGGTGCGATAAACGACCATTAAACAGGATTAATTATGCGTGCAGCTTAAATGTAATTACTTTAATTAGAATGAGTTAGGTGAGTTACAATGAAAAACGGCACCTCAGTGCCGTTTATTTAGAAAGTGCATAATTTTTTTTACAAATCAACTACTAAAGCGATGAAAACCCTGTTTGCTTCGCTTACGCGCATAAGGGCGCAGATTATTGCTTCGGTTTGGCTTGATGAGTCGGTCGGTTAAATTGACAGAATCCCACCAATAATACCGCTGTCAGCATTAATGCCGAGAAGGGCACAGCGGTGCCATTGTAAAACAGCGCGAGTAATGGCCCTGCAAGGGCGCCAAAGCCGAACCTTAAGGTGCCAATCACGGCGGTTGCAGTGCCCGTTTCCTGCTTAAATTTCATTAATACAATGGCATCTGCGTTAACTGACATAATGCCAAGTGAACCCATCAGTGGAATAAGCATTAATACAGTAAAGTGATAACTTAGCCCCAATAAATTCACTCCCAGTAAACCTGCTGCAGCGAGCGCCCCTAAGAAAGTCGACACGTGCAGCATTCTCAACGAACCATAACGGCCTACAATTCGCGTATTGATGATATTTGCCAGCATCAGCGCGCCCACATTGGTACTAAAGAGTAGGGCAAATAAGGACTTATCTAATGAAAAGACTTCCATATAGACAAAGGGGGACGCAGTTAAATAACAAAAAAAGGCAAAGGAAGTGAGTACGCCACTGGCAATATTCATTTTGACGCCGGGACGTGAAAACACCGTGGCATAGGCGCCTAAAAAGGATTTTTGGCTACGGGAACTCTTATCTTTATCACTGGGCATTCTTAGCAGAATGATCACTAATAACAGCAATAACAGCGTATAGGCCGACTGAATAAAGAAAATTAAATGCCAGTCACCGAGTTCGAGGATAAGGCTGCCAATAGTTGGGGCTAACAATGGAGCTAACATCATAATAAGGCTTACATAAGACATGCCCTTAGCCGTATTTTCCCCATAAACCTCTTTAATATACCCAGGCACGACTACGGTGGCAGCCGCGCCGATAAAGGCTTGTAAAAAGCGTAAGCCTAAAAACACATTAATCTGCTCGGCTAGTCCTAATAGAAAACTGATAAGCATGAAGCCAGTGAGGCCCATTATCACCATAGGTCGACGGCCAAGGCGATCGGCTAGCGGCCCAAAACACAGCATGCCAAGTGCATAACCACCTAAGTAAACACTTAAGGATTGCTGTACTAGGATGATATCGGTATTAAAGCTATGGGCAAGTGTCGCCATAGCTGGCAGATACATGTCGATGGCGAGCGGCGTGATCGCCACAATGGCTGCGAGCATTGGGATAAGCAGTGCCAAATGGGGAATATTACTTTGTTTGCTTGAATAGCTTGACGGTTGTGGGTCCACTGTTACCTCGGGTGGCGAAAGAAGTCGATATTAAGTGTTATGTCACTCGAAAATCAAAATTGTAGGGTAACAATTTTGCATATTGGCGACTCATTTCGCCTCAATCGACATAGCGCACCTCGCCATGAGTATTAGAGGAGTATAGGGAAGAAATGAGTGACCTGTGAAGACTACGTCAGCATTTGAACTCAGTCATAGGCTTTGTATCGAGTATAAGGATATTAAGCCATGACATAGTAAAACGCTCAGGCAAATAAGCCAATCTTGGTGACGATATCTTTACACTTAAATTGTAACCAAAATGAATTTTATGTCTTTGTATTACATTGAATGCATGCTTGAGCGTCATGTATTCGACTGGGACTGTCATTCCTGTGTCATCTGTAAGTCATATAACTGTCTTGAATGGGCATTAGTTTAGTTGGCTTTAGCAAAACCCTACGACCAATAACAACACATTCAGGAATGATGTAATGAACACAAAACGACTGCCACTGGCTGGTGCGATACTGGCAAGTTTACTCCTCGGTGCCTGCAATGGTGATGATGGTGTTAATGGTGAGCAAGGAGATAACGGCTTAAATTCCTTAGTGAAAGTCACGGCCTTAGCCATCGGTGATACCAACTGTCCTGCTGGAGGTCAACGTATCGATACTGGGCTTGATGCAAATCGCAATGGTCAATTGGAAGATGCAGAAATCATTACCGCGCAAACACAATTTATCTGCCAGCCCCAGTCTGCAGGTGTAAAAGCTGAGCTTATTGGTCGTCATCAAACTGGGATTTACGGCCTTAGTGCGGCAGAAATTGTGGAATACCACAGTGACTCTAAGCGTATTTTTGTGGTTAATGCGATTAGTGGTAAAGTCGATATGCTCGATGCCAGTTTACTTGCTAACGCGACGAAAGCCTCAGAACCATTAGCCTTGAATAATCTTGATAAGTTAGGTGAGCTAGATGTCGCTAAAGATGTGGGCCTTAGCTTTATGGGGAGCGTCAACAGTGTCAGTATTTCTGGCAACTTGTTAGCGGCGGCGATTGAGCGCGGTGATGCCGCAGGTAATAAAACGCAATCCAATGGTTTTGTAGCATTTTATCAGCTCAATGGCATAGAAGCACCATTGTTTATCAGTGCGGTTGAAGTGGGGGCATTGCCGGATAACGTCGTTTTTAGTCATGATGGAAAAACCGTATTAGTTGCCAATGAAGGTGAACCTAATCAAGACTATAGCATCGATCCTGAGGGCAGTGTGGCCATTATCGCTATTGTGGATAGTAAACCTTCGGTCACTGCGACTCTAGTGCAGTTTACTGAATTTAATCAAGGTAATGCTCGCAATAAAGAAATCACTCACGACATTAAAATTAATGGTCCTATAGCCAGTGTGGCCCAGGACTTAGAGCCTGAATATATTAGTATCAGTCCAGATAACAGCCATGCATTTGTGAGTCTGCAAGAGAACAATGCGATTGCGGTGATTGATATCACTAAAGCCAAAGTAGATAAAATTCTACCATTAGGCCTTAAAGATTATGGCCTTGGTGTGAATATAATTGATGCCAGTGATAAGGATGATTTGGTTAACCTGCAAGCCTATGCGGGCGTGTATGGTATGTATCAACCGGATACCGTCGCGAGTTACCGTTGGAATAATACTGACTTTATTGTCACCGCAAACGAAGGCGATTCCCGTGATTATGCTGGTTTTTCTGAGGAAGCCCGTGCAGCTGATTTAACCTTAGATCCAAATCATCCACAATTTGCCGCCGCTAAAGATAAAACCCAATTAGCCCGCCTTAAAGTGACTAAGAGCATGGGTAATGATGACAATGATGCAGATCATGACAAAATCGTCAGCTTTGGGGCTCGTTCCTTCTCAATCTGGACGACTGGAGGTCAACTGGTATTTGATAGTGGCAGCGATTTTGAGCGGATCACTGCCGCGTTGTTGGGTAATAACTTCAATAATAACAATGAAGAAAACAAAGGCGATAGCCGCAGTGACGATAAGGGGCCAGAACCTGAAGCGTTGACGCTCGGTAAGATAGGCCAAAAACGCTATGCCTTTATCGGGCTCGAGCGCACCTCTGGTTTTATGATCTATGACGTGACTAACCCTTTTGATGTGCATTTTGTGGATTATGTTGTGAATCGTGATTTTGACGCTGACTTTGTGATTGATACTTCAACAGGTAAAGTGAAAGGGGATGCTAGTTTGGCGGGGGATTTAGGTCCTGAAGGCATGAAATTTGTGAGTGCCGACAAGAGTCCTAATCGCCAGCCCTTGCTGATTATTGGTAATGAAGTCAGCGGCACGACGAGCGTCTATCAGATTAAAGTGCAGTAATTGTAGCGAAGTCATACGACAAGAAACCGCTAAACCATTTTAAATCGATATCTTGTTTTCGCTGTTTTATCTTAACTCATCATGTTGACATAAACGCCAGCGCATTGCGCTGGCGTTTATATTGATCACATTTGGACACTGGACCAATCTTTAGCCATTAAACGACGGAATAGGCATTTTGCTTTAAGGCATTAAAGGTTGATTCAATGCATTCAATCGCCAGTCGAAATTGGGTATCGTTTTCGGCGCCGCCTAAACTTAAACGGATAAAGTTATCATGGCAGTTAAAGTCATCACCATGGCGGATCAACACGCCTTTAGCGGCTAATGCGGTTACCAAATGGTGCGCTTTAATGTCTTCTGGTAACTGTATCCAGCCATTTAAGCCTCGCCAGCGTTGTGTTAATCCGAGTCGTTGCCCAAGGGCAATGCATTGCTGCTGACGCTCGCGAATAATCGCATCGCGATTAGCGGTAATGTGCCCACGCTTAATTAACTGACAGGCCAGTTCCACATTGAGTGGCGATACCATCCAGCATTGACTATGAATTGCAAGTCGTAGCGCAGCGATAAGTGGCTCTGGTACTAAGATAAAACCTTGTCTTAGCCCTCCGGAAAATAGCTTAGACAGGCTCGAAATATAAATCACCCTTTGGATATTAAGCACCTGCGCTAATTGCCAAAGGGGAGAGTGCCATTCCTCTGGGAGACAGTAGTTGACATCATCCTCGATAATATAAAATTGATACTGCTGTGCGAGTTCTAGCAGTTGTTGTCTTTGCTGCTCACTGTATTGAATACAAGTCGGATTTTGATTATTTAGGGTGAGGTATATCAGCTTAGGTCGATGGATCTGCACTAAGGCTTCAAATCTGACTAAATCGACTCCTTCTGATGTCAGTGGTACGCCAATGCTATTGATCCCTAACTGTTTGGCACAAATACGAATCCCTGGATAACAGTATTGTTCGTGCAGTAGCACATCTCCTTTGGTCAGAAAGGCATTAAGGCAGGCAAAAATAGCCTGTTGACCGCCATGGGTAAAGATTAGTTGCTCTGATTGCTGCTCAATGCCACGTTGCTTAAGCCAATGGTGAAATGTTTGTTGATGCTGATCTAAGGGATTCGCACGGTAGCCAAGGAGTTGGCTGAGCTTGGTGGGATCCTTCGCCAGAAGACTTAAACAATCACTAAGGGTGCTGATTTGATCCGTCAAGGGTTGTTGGCAAGTTGCCATATTGAGTTGCAGATTAGCCATTTCTGGCACCGGTGAGGCATTAACGTATGTTCCATCGCCAATTCGCGCTTCAACATAGCCGCGTTGCTCTGCTAGTGCATAGGCTCGTGTGACAGTGCCAATCGTCACCCCAAGGGCATCAGCTAACCGGCGCTGCGGCGGGAGTTTAGTGCCATGGGGAAGCTCTTTTTGCAAAATACCCTGTTCGATTGCACTGACAAGACGTTGATATTTGGGGCCCACAAAAACGTCTAGATCAGGTATCCAAATTGTACCCATGACAATAAATCCATTGATCTCTAATATTCAATCTATATTATTTATCGCATTAAAAATTGTCAATAATTGTATGCGTACAATATAAGGTGTGTATGGATATAAGGGCTATCCACTTAGCACGACCAACCACTATATATTGTGGTTATCGATTTTTAATTGATTGGTACGTTATCGGCTTAGAACGCACTGCTCTGTAGGATCCCCTCATAATTCATAGCCCCAACAACCATGAGTTAATGAGAGTTGGGCTAGTTTCTTCGCAGCACAAAGCAAATCATCTGCTGATATGGGGTAGTCATGCCGTCGCCGCAGCAGTTCTTTGCCCATCCTGATTGTTGATAGCACATTCCTTTTCTTTACCGTGTTGGCTTGGAAGTGCCGCTGTAATTGCTGTGTTTCTCCGTATAATCCTACCCACCAAAATGCCAGTTGTACCAATAATGCTATCAATAGCAGTATGTCCATCCTCGCCGCATAACGTGTTCTGCTATGACGTAAACCAAAGCCATAAGCGGGGCTTTTTAAATCTCTAAAGGTTTCTTCTATTTGCATCCGTTTTTGGTAAATATTAACCAGTTTTTGAGGCGACATGGCTTCTATGGTCAAGTTGGTCACCAGTGCCCAAGGCTCTTTGGCGGTTAGTTCATACGTCCATTGCGCCGTATGGTGACAGTCTGTTGTCGTACTTCGCTGACCTTTTCTGCCTTTACTTGGAGCCCTGAACAATACCATCTCGCATAACAAGGGTTTCTTTACCGATAACGCCACTCGCCCAACATGTTTTGCGCGACGACTGGCTTTGGGATAAAGCGCTTTTAGCGAAAATTGGCGACCGAAGGGGTGCAGCCGATAGACACTTAATCCTCTGACACGACCCAGCCAATACCAACCGAGCTGCTCGACTTTTCGAAACCATGGATTACGGAAGCCCGCGTCAGTGACTATCAGCGGGGTAATATTGTCAGGTAACACTTTATGGAGTTCATTCAGAAACTGATTATGGGCAGTTTGTGTGCCTTGTAGTACTAACGGAAATGTTCGCTCGTAGAGCGTGATAGAGCGGCCCTTAATCGCAATAGAGGCGCGTAGTGCAATCAGTTCACGACCTTCACGCATATCAGACCAATCCACCAGTATGGTCGGCATCGTATGTGCTGTTAGCAGCCACTTTGCATGCCACTGATAAACAGCCAGTCTTTCATGGTGAAGGTGCGGGTTGCCCAATAATCTATCCATGCGTTTTATTGAGTGTTTAGTATGAGTGCTGGTGCCATCAATGTGCCGCCCTAAATGCGTGAGGGTGAGACAATCCGCGTTGATGAGGGCTTTGCAGGCGACCATGAGTGTATTCAGTCGCTTTTGATGGATTTCTGGACAATGTTGATAGAGAGATTGATGTAAGATAGTTAACACTTGCACCTTGATGCCCTGTGATTGATGTTTGTTCGCACTTCCATCTGATCACACTTCAAGGTGCAAGTTCACTCTAATTTAATGATTTATCTGAAAATCATCAGGGGATTCTTCAGCGCACTGCTTGCTCAAGCAACCTGTAGAATAATAATCCCCGAGAATCTGACTTTCTTCTGTTGAAGCGAAATGTAAATTCATCTAAATAATAATCAAGTTGCTTAGCCTTTACCGCACCTTGATACGTACCTAAAAGCCATCTTTTACATAATGATGAGACTCGATGCACCCCAGCCATTGTTTCATGTGCAGGTACAGATGAACCTAAATGCACCATCCGATTATGCTTATATCCTTTTTTGTCTATTTGCTTGTATGCTTGAGAACCATCACTACAAATTGTGCTACCAGGCTCTATTACATCTTGAATGAATTGATGGATATGTTCTTTAGTTGCACTTTCTACTTGCCTTAAACGTATCCGCCCAAATCCAGAGGGTGATAGCAGCTCAACAGCCACCAAAACTATAGCTTTACGCTTACCCTGTTGATTTTTAATAGATGATTTTGGAATGACCCCACCTATTAATGTTTCGTCAACCTCTACGATGCCGGACAGTTTATCTCTTTCAGGGTCAACCATGGCATATCTTAACTTGTGCATTAAAGACCAAGCAGTTTGATAACTCCCAAGACCTAATAGCCTTTGGACTCCAAGAGCGCTGACCCCATTCTTTTGATTTGTAATAAACCAGACAGCTGCAAACCAACTTTTCATGGGGGTTCTTGTTTTGTCAAAAAGTGTACTTGATGTTACTGAACACTGAAAACGGCAAGCATGACATTTTAACTTGCCATTACTTAACTGATAAGGTGATTGATGGCTCGAACAGCTTGGGCAAATGAATCCGTTTGGCCAACGAAGTGCGTAAAGGTAGCTAGTGCAAGATTGTTCATCATGAAACCAATCAACAAATTCGTCCCAATTTGTAGGGTAATCGACGCCAGCTTTTAATAAATACGATGAAGTTTTCATTACTACATATTGACACTGGTGGCGCTAAATGGATAGCCCTTATGGATATCCAACTTATCAATGATCCGAAGCTATGGACGTTAATGGTCTCTGCTGCATTCTTTTGTGCAACGATGACCATGACACCCGGTCCAAATAATATTTTACTTGCCAGTTCCGGCGCCCATTTTGGCGTAATGCGAACTCTTCCTCATATCGCGGGCATCCGTTTGGGCTCAACTTCACTGCATCTTTCTGTCTTACTTGGCCTTGGCGCTTTATTCGAGGTATTTCCTTATTTGCATCATATTCTTAAATATGCCGCATTGTTGTATTTGCTACATCTTGCCTATCGTTTGGTCACGTCTCCGGTGAACGCGGCTCATTTAGATGAGGGGCGTAAGCCGATGAGCTTAATGGAGGCAGCATTGTTCCAGTGGATTAATCCAAAGTCATGGATGTCGACGATTACCCTTTGTAGCGCTTTTACTTTGGGTGGCGAAGGGTTTTGGCTAAGTGCTTTATTGGGTGTGCTAGTGTTTAATTTGGTGGGCTTTCCCGCCTCATTTACTTGGGTGTTTGTTGGCGCTGCAATCAGCAAAACGTTGAATACCGATAAACGTCGCCGCCACTTTAACTGGTTTATGGGCAGTTTACTGTTGGTCTCACTGCCAATGATCCTGCGGTAAACAACGCTAATTGCACTAAAACCTTAAATATTCTGGGATACTGGCTCGCTTAATGATTGGCTTTATGCCATAACCAACATAATATTGATGGCTTTTTTAGATAACAGCCTTAATAGCCAAACAACCCGTAGATGCTGGATTTTGTGGGTATAACATTTGGATAAGGTGAGTTATTTAACCATAACAAGTTATTAATTAACTTGGGAGTATATGGAGGTTACCGCGTGAAGTTTCCCAGTTTAGTATCGTTTATGCCCGGCTTAGCGCTGATGCTGCAATATGAGAAGCAATGGCTTAGGGATGATGTGCGGGCGGGGTTATCCGTTGCAGCGGTTGCCTTGCCTGTGGCTATTGCCTATGCCCAACTTACTGGGGTGAATGCCGCCGTAGGCTTATATTCTTGTGTGTTACCCATGTTAGTGTATGCATTGTTTGGCACCTCAAGACAATTAATCGTTGGGCCAGATGCTGCCACCTGTGCTGTTATCGCGGCCGTGGTAACTCCACTTGCCGCTGGCGACAGTATGAAACACTGGCAACTGGTGATGACCATGACAGCGATGACGGGCTTTTGGTGTTTGATCGCCAGTCGTTTCCGTCTTGGTGTCTTGGCGGACTTTCTCTCTAAACCGATTTTGATGGGGTTACTCAATGGTGTGGCCATTACCATTATTGTTGGTCAATTTTCGAAAATTTTCGGTTTCACTTTCGATGAGCGCTATTTAATCGAGCGACTTTCCGGCGCACCTTCATATTTAACCAAAACCCATTGGCCGACTTTACTGATGGGGTTAGTGACTTTGCTGACCTATGCTTTGGTAAAACGTTATCGCCCGCAGTGGCCTGCATCAATGTGCGCCATGGCGGTGGCAGCATTTTTAGTGTGGGCCTTTAACTTAACCAGCTTTAACATCAATGTGGTGGGTGAGGTGAGTGCTGGGTTACCTTCGTTTCAAGCGCCAGTTTTCGATATAGGGATTGCCCGTGAATTAGTGGTACCCGCACTTAACCTTGCGATGGTGAGCTTTGTGAGTATGATGCTCACCGCACGAAGCTTTGCAGCTAAGAATGGCTATGATATTGATGCAGATAAAGAATTTAGAGCATTAGGTATTGCAAATATCGCTTCTGCTTTATCTCAAGGTTTTGCGGTTAGCGGTGCTGACTCACGCACAGCGGTTAACGATGCTAACGGCGGTAAAAGTCAGCTTGTATCGATTATTGCTGCAGTTTTAATTGCGCTTGTTGCGCTGTTTTTTACTGCGCCGCTGAAATATATTCCCAGCTCAGCCCTCGGCGTAGTGTTAGTTATTGCCTCTATTTCGCTGATTGATTTAAAGGCGCTATGGAATTTGCGAGTTAGGGACCGTTCGGCCTTCTTACTTGCTTGTACAACATTGTTCTCAGTATTGTTTATTGGTGTTATCCCCGGGATCACCTTGGCAGTATTGCTCGGGTTATTCCAGTTTTTAGCGACCGTGATGCGTCCAACGGATCAAGTGTTAGGGCTCGATCACAAAGGTGTTATTCGTAGTGTGGATGATTCTGGTAAGGCTAAATCTGTGCCTGGGGTATTTATCTATCGTTTTAATTCGCCCTTAACCTACTTCAATGCCACTTACTTTAAACGGCGGTTATTGGAGAAGTTTATCCGTGAGCCAGATCCTGTGGACTGTATCATTATCGATGCAGTACCTTGCTTTACCCACTTGGATTTAAGTGTGATGGCGATGCTTGCTGATCTGCATCAATTATTAAAAAAGCGTGGAATACGTTTAGTGTTAGCGGGCCGGAAAAGGCAGATGCTCGGCTGGTTTGAACAGGCGGGGATGCAGTCAGGCGAGGGCGGTATCTTAATTCGACCCGATTTATATCTTGCACTGAAAATGAACCAAAGCTACAAACAAGCACTGGCAGAAGGACAGGCGCCCGTGATCAAAAAAGCGCCTGAGGATGATGTGTTATTATATAGCCATTTATAGGATATCATTTCAGCAACAAGCGCGGCAAAGTACGCGCTTTTTGCTTTACCGCTCAAAAATAGTGCATTTAAGCTCGAGGCTATATGCCTCTAAATCTTTATAAATCAGTCATTTTGAAGTTTATCTAAGGGGATCAACCCATGGTAGGCGTAATAGCCAATGGGCCCTAAAAGTAAACTGAGAAGGCACCAAAGGCATTTTTGGTTGGTGCTGAGGCTAACTTGACTCTTAATTACCCTAGCCGCGAATAAGCAATGCAGCAGGATTAAACCAATTAGCATCGCAATGATTATAATATCCGTATTATCCAAGTACATTATCCCTGTTATTCATCGTGAAGACTTAACATTAAATGTTAAAAACAATTAAGTTACTTTACCGAAGTGGCATCTACTTTACGTGAACATTTTACCGATTGCTATTGGGTATATGAAAAATAAACGTTAATTCTTATTTACTTATAGACGTCCCTAACAAGCTAATTAGACAATTTCCAGCATTCCAGATCACATATTTTTCCATAGCGTGTTGAAATACTTCACTGCTTGTTAGCTCAGTTAACCAAGCCGAGAGCCTTGGATAGTCAGTGTTCAAATCACGTTTGGCGTCTACCGCATGAAATTGGCGGATGAATGGCATAGTCCGCGATAGTGAGTTGATGACTAATGAGATAGGGATGAAGGCGTAGACAGGTTTCGAGCCGTGCTAAGAATAGACTGGCGTTAGCAAAATAGTCTGCTTGAGAGTGCTCAGGGTAGCGATCGGCATATTTATACTTATCTAGCCAAGGTTTGAACTCAGTATCATTTTGTATAATCAGTTCGCTGATGAGTCTTTGCTCTGCTGATGTCTGCCCAAGCAGCATAGTCGCTGAGGTTGAATTTCCAAGAGAAATCGCCCAGCTCATAATCTCTATGCTTTCAGAAATCACTTGGCCGTTGGGGAGTTGCAATACAGGCACAGTTCCTTTGGCTGAAATGGCTAGCATCTCTGCAGGTTTTGCCTTCAAGGTAATTTCCCGTATTTCCACATCGCATTGTCCAAGTATTAAGCCGAGTCTCGCCCGTATGGCATAGGGGCAACGGCGAAAACTGTAGAGTATGGGTAAGGGCATGTTGTCTGTTCCTTGGCGTTAACAGCAGGATTGCCATTAACGCGACCAGTATAAATGAGCAATAATAGTGATTTTTAAGACAGAAATACCGCCTTCCTTAAGGTTTATCTTCTGGTTGCCTTGTAAATAAGCAATGACCTTGGTTTTTGTCTGTGTTTATTCGAGTGTGACTCAGGTAGAATTTCGGCCGTTTTTGCGACCCAGCCTTGGCTTGGGTTATCACTAGGTTTATGCACTGGAAATTAAGTTCCAGCCAGCAGTTGAGGGTGCTATGTCTAACGTCGTTGTATGTGCTTTATATAAGTTTGTTTCATTACCGCATTTTGAGTCGCTGCGTGAGCCACTTCTATCCATGATGGAACAGGCTGAAATTAAAGGTACATTGTTGCTGGCAAGTGAAGGGATTAATGGCACTGTGGCGGGAAATCAAGCCGCAATTGATGCATTGCTCATATGGCTTAATCAGCAAAATGGTCTAGAGAATATTACTTACAAGTTATCTTTTGATGATGAAATGCCTTTCTACCGCACTAAGGTAAAGCTTAAAAAAGAAATCGTGACCATGGGGGTTGAAGGTATTGATCCACTTAAAGTGGTTGGCACCTATGTCAAACCTAAGGATTGGAACGCGCTGATTAGCGATCCCGAAGTGGTGTTGGTCGACACGCGTAACGATTACGAAGTGCAAATTGGCACCTTTAAAAATGCCATCAATCCAGTGACAGAAACCTTCAGAGAGTTTCCCGAGTATGTTAAGCAGAATTTAGACCCCGCAAAGCATAAAAAAGTCGCTATGTTCTGTACCGGTGGGATCCGCTGTGAAAAATCAACAGCTTATTTAAAAGAACAAGGTTTTGAAGAAGTTTATCATCTCGAAGGTGGTATCCTTAAATACCTCGAAGAAGTTAATAAAGCAGAAAGCCTGTGGGAAGGCGAATGCTTTGTCTTCGACAATCGTGTGGCAGTTGATCATGATTTAAAGAAAGGTCAATACGATCAGTGTAATGCTTGTCGTATGCCAATCACTGAAGCTGAAAAATTAACCCCAGATTATGTGCAAGGGGTGAGTTGCCCACATTGTATCGATAAGATTTCTGAGGAGCAGCGGAAACGTTTTGTTGAACGTGAGCGCCAAGTGAATTTAGCCAAATCTCGCAATGAAGCTCATATTGGTAGCGATGTTAATCATGTGATTGAGGCCCGTCGTCAAAAGAAAGAAGCGCTGCGCAAACAATCTGCAGAGAAAAATAAAGCGAAACAGGCTAACGCTTAAATCGTGAATAGCTCGGCGCTGGCGTAATATGGGATAGACTTTACTGCCTAATGTTATCGATGGCCCGATTTATTCGGGCCATTTTTTATCCATTTGCAGATGATATATTTATGCCGTTCTAACCCTATGGTAAATTGTTGAAATCACGTCTAATTGGTACATAAAGCGGCATTGGTTTTACGCATCACATAAAAGGTGAACAAGGGAATGAGTATTTGGAAAGAGCTATACGATATTTTCGATAAAGAACGCAGTCGCTGGCAACAGTCCACAGCAAACAAGCAAGCCATCGCCTTTGAATTAAAAGCAAATTTAGGCTTTCTTGCCGATGCATTAAGCAGTGATTTACCGCCTCTAGCCATCATTCAAGGGCTTGAGTCATCTTTGTTTGAGGCCAAAATAAAAGAAGGGCTAACGCTCACAAGCCTTAATCGAAGCAAGGTGACGTTGACATTTATTGGGGAATTTACGGAGTTTACTAAGTATGTTGGCAAAGATAATGCGGAACTTATCGAAAATGCCTACTCAAAAATTAAATCCCTACAAAAGGGTAGTGTTCATAATTCTGTGTCATTTCAGTAAAATATTCAAAAACAGGAATGACACATGACCCAACCTTTTAACTTCGAACAAGCCCTTAAAGATCTGCAGTCAGGTAAAAGCCTCACAGGTAAAGACAGCATTCTTGGCCCACTGATCAAGCAACTCACTGAAGCGGCTCTCCAGGCTGAGCTTGAGCAGCATTTAGCGCATGATCCTCAGGCTAATCGTAAAAATGGCAAAACCCCTAAGACAATTAAGCATCCGTCCGGTAACTTTGAGTTAGACGCGCCTAGAGACCGCAATGGCACCTTTGAGCCTCAGTTGATTAAGAAAAATCAAACTACACTAACCGATGAAATCGAACGTAAAGTGTTATCGATGTTCAGTATAGGTATGAGCTATCGCGATATTAATCAACATGTTGAAGATATGTATGGGCTCAATGTGTCTAACGCAACAGTCAGTGCTATCACTGACAAACTCATCCCCGAACTTAAAGCGTGGCAACAGCGCCCATTAGATAGCCATTATCCTATCGTTTGGCTTGATGCGATACATTATAAAGTCAAAGAGGATGGGCGTTACGTCAGTAAAGCCGTTTACACATTGTTAGCGCTTAATATGAAAGGAAAAAAGGAAATTTTGGGGCTTCACTTGTCCGAAAATGAAGGCGCTAATTACTGGCTATCCGTACTGACCGATCTTAATAATCGTGGTGTAAAAGATATTCTTATCGCCTGTGTTGACGGCTTGACCGGTTTCCCTGAGGCCATAGCCAGTATCTTCCCTCATACGGAAACACAGCTATGCGTTATCCACCAGATCCGCAACTCAATGAAGTATGTCGCCTCAAAAAATCAGAAAGCGTTTATGGCTGATTTAAAGCCTGTGTATCGAGCCGTGAGTAAAGAAGCCGCAGAGATGGCATTGGACGAACTGGAGGCCAAATGGGGTGATGCTTATCCGTTGGTAATCAACTCTTGGCGTCGCAAATGGCATAATTTGTCCCATTATTTTAAGTACCCAGAACATATCAGGAAAGTGATTTACACGACCAATGCGGTTGAGGCTGTACATCGCCAATTTAGAAAGCTCACCAAAACCAAAGGTGCATTTCCTAATGAAAATAGCTTGTTGAAGCTACTTTACGCAGGCATATTAAACGCCTCAGATAAATGGACCATGCCAATCCACAATTGGAGCCTTTGTTTATCTCAGTTAGCGATTTATTTTGAAGGACGTTTAGATAGCGTGCTAGAAATTTAAAAATTAGCCTGACACAGAATTTTGAACGCCCTCTACAAAAGCTGGCTTTGGCCCAACCCGACAAGAATTATGATCTAAAGATTAAGTCTCTCTTCCGATTTCTGGTGTTTCTCGTTGCCCATCTTGAAAGTCGTCCGTTAAATCAACATTCTGCGCGTAAAATGCAGAAGTAACCATTATCTTAACCACTTGGTTGATTGTTTGGGTTATTCCAATGACTGTCCGCTCAATAATATAACTTCCAAGCCTGCTTTGACTCACCATCAACTAAATGTGCCAATCCAGCTAGTCGTCAGCGTAAAAATCGTCAAAAGCATCTTGTACCAACAGGTCTGGCACGAAATGGGTACAAATTTGGAAAAACGGCGAATTTTGGGGGAGCAGCGGTAAATGTGGGTTAAGCAATCGAGGCGTAATGAGGCAGAGTAGAGGGGGGCAGGTTTGAATGCCTAGTTTAGGCTCGAAAATTTTATCTTAGGCACAAATGTAAATTTAGAGTCTTAAGAGGAAGTTATATTAAACTGTTATTTTATAGGGAGTTAAAGTAAGAAATGGTACACCCGAGTGGACTCGAACCACCGACCCCTACCATGTCAAGGTAGTGCTCTAACCAACTGAGCTACGGGTGCACTGTTTGAATTTCAAATTTAGACTCTTTGAAGAGAGTGGTACACCCGAGTGGACTCGAACCACCGACCCCTACCATGTCAAGGTAGTGCTCTAACCAACTGAGCTACGGGTGCATTGTATTTACGGTATCTAAAGCATTGCGCTTCGGAACGAGCGCTTATATTAGGGGGATAGCGAAAGGCTGGCAAGCAAAAAAACGAAATTTATTGCCAAATGGTGAATTGATGTGCAACTTGCCCAGTGTTTCAGCAAAGTTACTGATAAAACGGCAAGTTAGGTTTCAATGAGTGCAAAATGGGAAGAGGTAAAACAAAACGGCGAGCTTAATGCTCGCCGTTGGTTTAAGTCATAACTGCCTGCGTTAATGGTGCACGCTGTCGCCTTCAATCAGACTTAAATGTACGCGATGTTTTTGGATATAACGTAGGCGGATAAAAAATAGCAGCGCCGCGGAGGTGAGGCCTGCAATCAATCCTGTCCAAAAACCATGGGCGCCCATTGCCGGTACAATAAAGTCTGTATAGGCCAAGGTATAACCTAAACTCATGCCGATTCCCCAGTAGGAAAATAGCGTGATATAAAACGCACTGCGGGTATCTTTGTAGCCACGCAGCGCGCCCGCGGCGACCACTTGTACTGAGTCAGATAATTGATACAGCGCCGCCATCAGCATCAAACTGCCCGCAAGGACAACCACTTCGGGATCACTGTTATAAAGCTCGGCGATTTGGAAGCGGAATAACACTGTTAATATCGCTGTCGATAGTGCTAATGACAGGGCTAACAATAAGCCGACTTTGGCGACCACTGCAGAAATATCAGCACGATCGCGGCCGAGGTAATAACCAATCCTAATCGAAACTGCGATACCAATGGAGAGTGGCAACATAAACACGATAGCAGAGAAGTTTAAGGCTATTTGATGGCTTGCTACCACTGTGGCACCTAAGGGCGCCAATAAGAGGGCAATGATCGCAAACAGGCTTACCTCAAAAAAGAGTGCCATTGCAATCGGTAGGCCGAGCTTGGTCATTTTTTTCATGGTGGCAAAATCGGGACGATGGAATTGGCTAAAGGGCGCTAATGCGGCAAATTTCTTATGAAATTGCATATAAATCGCCATGGCAATTAACATGGCCCAAAACACCAATGCCGTCGCGATACCGCAACCCGCGCCTCCCATAGCGGGTATCCCGAAGTGGCCATAAATAAAGATATAGTTTGCAGGAATATTCACCGCTAGACCCACAAAACCGATGACCATGGTAGGCAAGGTATAAGAAATCCCTTCACTGCAACCACGGAGTACTTGGTAAAGCACAAATGCGGGTGCGCCCCATAAAATACCGTCGATATACCCTATGGTTAAGTTGTACAATTGCGGTTCTAAATTCATATGGCTAAGTACGAGTGGCGCGGATGCGAGAAACACCATCACGCCAAGGCCACCGATTAAAGCCAGATAGGCCCCTTGAAATGCTAATGGTTGAATGGCTTTTTGATTATTAGCCCCATTGTGGTGAGCAAATAAAGGGGTGAAGGCCATAAGCAGGCCTTGTACAAACAAAATAGCCGGTAACCAAAGACTGGTTCCCACTGCCACGGCAGCCATATCGACAGCACTGACTCGACCCGCCATGACAGTATCAATAAACCCCATCATGGTTTGGGTCACTTGGGCAATCAACACAGGGAGTGCGAGTTGAATTAAGCGTTTGGCTTGAAAGCCTGAATGTTTCATAAATACAGCCTTTAACGAATAAGCGAGCAAAAAATGTTTACTGGTATAGTTCAAGCCACCTGCGAGGTGGTTGCAATACATAAGAAAGATGGCCTAAATACCCTTGAGGTAGCGTTTAAACCTGATTTGCATGAGGGACTTGCGATTGGAGCAAGTGTGGCAAATAACGGGGTATGTCTTACTGTGACTCAGGTTGTCGATGATAGGGTATTTTTCGACGTAGTGGAAGAGACCTTAAGATTGACTAATCTGGCGGGTTTATCCGTGGGGCAGCATGTTAACATTGAACGCTCGCTCACTTTTGGCAGTGAGATTGGTGGTCATATCTTATCAGGTCATATCCATACTAAGGCAAAAGTATCCCATATTAGTCATACCGCACAGCATTACGATCTAACCTTGAGCGTCGAACCTAAGTGGATGAACTATATCCTTTATAAAGGCTTTGTCGGGGTAAATGGCTGTAGTCTAACGGTTGGTGAGGTAACAGATTGCAGCTTTATGCTGCACTTAATTCCTGAAACCCTTAAGTTGACCAATTTAGGCCAATGTCAGGTCGGAGATGAGTTCAACATCGAAATTGACAGCCAAACCCAAGCGATTGTCGACACTGTCGAGCGTGTATTGGCTAAACGTTTTAACGGACTATCTTAATAAAAAGCCTAGTAAATTTGCTCGTCGTCCGAGTCAATATAGATCTCAATGGTTCGACGGGCATCATCTACATGTAAACGTAAGTGAATAGGATTACAGCAAATCCGGCAATCATCATAATATTCTTGGTCGCCACTACTGGCATCAATACTAATATGTTGATGGTGCCCGCAGTGGGGACAAGCAATCACTTTATTCATGATCCTCATGGCACAACTCCTCACTAATCCAATACTTGGGATGACTCTCATTACTTAGCTAGCAGAGCTCAAGATTCACCACATAATCAACCTCAGTATACAAGCTTATATTGAGCTAACTTAGATAAAGTCGGTATCAAAACTGAATTGGCTAGATTTTCTAGATACGATTAGTCCTGCACTTTTTAACATCATTGTTATAAGCACTTTGGATGCGTCAGAGCGTTGCCCTGAGTGAAGTTGTAATCAAGCGAGTCAGCTTAATCCTTTACGGTGACAGTAACCGCTGGCCCTGCTGGTAATATACCGTCCTCGATATTTTGTGTAATTGCCAGGGATAACTGCTTCATTTGCTGCTCCAGTTCTGCATGGAGATCCGCCTGCAATCCCTTTGAATCAAATTGGATTTCTACAGAGTCATCAAGATATGACTTGGGCGGGATCATGGTCATTTGGTTAATCGTCACTGCTAATAGGATGCTTGTAAACATACCAACTCCTTTTGATGAGTTAAGTGCCACAATTTGTCCGAGCGATATCTATTCAGTCTCATCTCAATACCGCCTTAATCAACTCGGCTAGACTAGGGGTGTTAGATGACTTCCACATGACATATTGACTGCAATCTGATGAATTGAATTGGGAAGGATATCGCGCAATTAACCCTTTTAGCTTGCGTGCCTTTAAGGCTATCCCGTAGAATGGCTGTCCTGCTACGCAAGGCGGCTAAGACTCCTGTACTGTCTTAACCTCGCGAGCATTACTCTTTTTACTTAATCACCATGTGGCCCTACGTGTGGGTCACCACTGGACAAGGATATTTCATGCCTGTAATTACTCTTCCTGATGGTAGCAAACGCGAGTTTGCACATCCCGTATCGACTCTCGATGTTGCCGCTGATATTGGCCCAGGTCTTGCCAAAGCTTGTATTGCGGGTCGCGTGAATGGCGAATTAAAAGACGCTTGCGATCTTATCGAAACCGATGCCGAACTTTCTATTATTACCGCTAAAGACGAAGAAGGTATTGAAATCCTTCGCCATTCTTGCGCGCATTTATTAGGCCATGCAATCAAGCAATTATGGCCACAAACCAAGATGGCGATCGGTCCTGTGATCGATAACGGCTTCTATTACGATATCGATCTTGAGCACAAACTGACTCAAGATGATATCGAAGCCCTTGAAAAACGCATGCTTGAACTGGCAAAAACCAATTATGACGTTGTTAAACGCGTTGTGAGCTGGCAAGAAGCCCGTGATACCTTCGCCGCACGTGGTGAAGAGTATAAAATTGCGATTCTGGATGAAAACATCAGCAAAGATGCGACCCCTGCGCTGTATCACCACGAAGAATACACTGACATGTGTCGTGGTCCGCACGTGCCTAACATGCGTTTCTGCCAGCATTTTAAGCTGATGAGTATTGCTGGTGCCTATTGGCGCGGTAACTCCGAAAACAAAATGCTACAACGCATCTACGGTACAGCTTGGGCGGATAAAAAAGCCCTGAGCACCTATTTAGCTCGCCTCGAAGAAGCCGCTAAACGTGACCACCGTAAGATTGGTAAACAGCTTGATCTTTACCATATGCAAGAAGAAGCACCGGGCATGGTGTTCTGGCATAATGATGGCTGGAGTATCTTCCTTGAATTAGAAAGATTTATCCGCCGCAAACTCAATCAATACACTTACCAAGAAGTAAAAGGTCCGTTAATGATGGACCGTGTACTGTGGGAACGTTCAGGTCACTGGGATAAATACTCAGAAGCCATGTTCACCACCAGCAGTGAAAACCGCGAATATGCAATTAAACCAATGAACTGTCCAGGCCATGTGCAGATCTTCAACCAAGGGTTGAAATCTTACCGTGATCTGCCATTGCGTATGGCTGAGTTTGGTTGCTGTCACCGTAATGAACCTTCAGGTTCACTACACGGTTTAATGCGCGTACGTGGTTTTACGCAAGACGACGCCCATATTTTCTGTACTGAAGATCAAGTTCAAGCCGAAGTCAGCTCTTGTATCCAAATGGTATACGACACTTACTCCACCTTTGGCTTTGAAAACATTGTGGTAAAACTGTCGACTCGTCCGGAAAAACGTATCGGTGACGATGCAATGTGGGACAGAGCCGAAGAAGCACTCAAGCAAGCTTTACGTGCGAACAATATCGAATTCACCATTTTACCGGGTGAAGGCGCCTTCTACGGTCCTAAGATTGAGTTTACACTCCATGATTGCTTAGACCGTGCATGGCAGTGCGGAACTGTACAGCTTGATTACGCCTTACCAAGCCGTTTAGGTGCAACTTATGTGGCGGAAGATAACAGCCGTCAAACACCTGTGATGATCCATCGTGCAATTTTAGGTTCGTTGGAGCGTTTCTTAGGTATTCTAATTGAAGAATATGCTGGTCGGTTCCCAACATGGTTAGCGCCAATGCAAGTTGTCGTGATGAATATCACCGACAAACAGGCTGATTATGTTGAAGAAGTGGTCAAATTCTTCAAAGAACAAGGTATTCGTGCCTCATTTGACTTGAGGAATGAGAAAATAGGCTTTAAAATACGCGAACACACCTTAAGGCGTGTTCCTTATTTATTGGTCGTTGGTGACCAAGAGATGGAAAATAAGGAAGTCGCGGTGCGTACTCGTGATGGAGTAGATTTAGGTAAGATGCGAATAGAAGATTTCGCCGCTAAAATCCATCAACAGATTTCGCTCCGTAGTCTCAAATTGTTGGAGGAATAGGTCATAAAGATCAAGAAGACAGCAGGGCGTCAGCTGGCCCCTAATAGAATCAATGAAGAAATCACAGGTGTACCTGAAGTACGCTTAACTGGCATTGATGGTGAAGCTATTGGTGTGGTGAGCATCAGAGATGCTCAGAATTTGGCAGATGAAGCGGGTGTAGACCTAGTTGAAATTAGTCCAAATGCTGAACCTCCAGTATGTCGCATTATGGACTACGGTAAGTTCCTGTTTGATAAGGCTAAGTCAGCCAAGGAACAAAAGAAGAAGCAAAAGCAGGTTCAGGTTAAGGAAATTAAATTCCGTCCTGGAACTGACGAAAACGACTATCAGGTAAAACTACGCAACCTGATACGTTTTCTGGAAGACGGGGACAAAGCGAAAATTACGCTGCGTTTCCGAGGTCGCGAAATGGCCCACCAAAATCTTGGTATGGATCTGTTGAACCGTATCAAGACTGATTTGGATGAGTATGCGGTTGTTGAATCTTTCCCGAAAATGGAAGGTCGACAAGCCATCATGGTGCTAGCGCCTAAAAAGAAATAAGTAGGGCAACCTATAAAAGTAGCGAAGGCTATATGCCTTCGCTCGCCTTGCTTTTTATTTAACATCCCAATGCGGAGTTTTAGTAATGCCTAAAATGAAAACCGACAGAGGTGTAGCGAAGCGTTTTAAGAAAACCGCTAATGGTTTCAAGCGCAAGCAAGCCCATTTACGTCACATTCTGACCAAAAAGAGCACTAAGCGTAAGCGTCACTTACGTAACAAGTGTTTAGTTGCCAAAGTTGACGTTCCAGCAATCGCGCGTCAATTACCATACGCTTAATTTAGGAGATTAGAAAATGCCAAGAGTTAAGCGTGGTGTAACCGCTCGTGCTCGTCACAAGAAAGTTTTAAAATTAGCTAAAGGTTATTATGGCGCTCGTAGCCGTACTTACCGTGTTGCTGTTCAAGCAGTAACTAAAGCTGGTCAATATGCTTACCGTGACCGTCGTCAGAAAAAACGTCAATTCCGCCAACTGTGGATTGCACGTATTAATGCTGCAGCTCGTCAAAATGGTCTGTCTTATAGCCGTTTCATCAACGGTCTGAAAAAGGCGTCTATCGAAATCGATCGTAAGATTTTGGCTGACATCGCTGTATTTGACAAAGTTGTATTCGCAACTTTAGTTGAAAAAGCAAAAGAAGCGTTAAACTAAGAAATTAGTTTGTCGCACTTAAGAAGGGACCATTTGGTCCCTTTTTTTGTAGCTGATTGTTAGGAATTTATTTCAGCTGAAGCCACAAAATGCAGATAAAAAATAGCAGGCTTAGGTGGTTAACCCGTGCCTGCTCTTTTTATTTGAGTCAACTCATGATCTAGATAAGACTTAGCTCAGATTATTTCTTTGCGTCTAGGTAACGCTCGGCATCTAATGCAGCCATACAACCAGTACCCGCAGAGGTAATCGCTTGACGGTAATGTTGGTCCATCACGTCACCAGCGGCAAACACACCTTCGATGCTGGTTTGAGTGGCGTTACCTTGAAGGCCGCTTTGTACCTTCAAATAGCCGTTATTCATCTCTAATTGGCCTTCGAAAATCCCAGTATTTGGGCTGTGACCAATGGCGACGAACACACCGGCAACGGCTAGATCAGTAATTGCACCATCTTTGGTGCTCTTCATTTTCAGGCCTGTTACACCCATAGCATCTCCAACCACTTCATCCATAGTCTGATTGAGATGCAGGATAATGTTGCCATTAGCGACTTTATCCATTAAGCGATCAATTAGGATTTTTTCTGAACGGAACGTATCTCGGCGGTGAATTAAGTGCACTTCGGCGGCGATGTTACTCAAATAAAGCGCTTCTTCAACGGCTGTGTTACCGCCACCAATCACTGCCACTTTTTGATTGCGATAGAAGAAACCATCACAGGTCGCACAGGCCGATACGCCGCGTCCTTTGAATGCTTCTTCAGACTCAAGCCCTAGATAACGGGCAGAGGCGCCAGTGGCAATGATCAGTGCATCACAGGTGTACTCACCGTTATCGCCTTTTAAGCGAAAAGGGCGCTCAGTCAGCGTCACTTCATTGATATGGTCGAAAAGGATTTCAGTATCAAACTTTTCTGCGTGCTTTTGCATACGTTCCATTAGGGCTGGACCCGTTAGATCTTCTGCATCTCCTGGCCAGTTTTCAACTTCAGTCGTAGTTGTTAGCTGACCGCCTTGCTGCATACCTGTGATCATTACAGGCTTTAAGTTTGCGCGCGCAGCATAAACTGCGGCCGTGTATCCTGCGGGACCTGAACCTAAAATCAATAGGTTACTATGTCTGACTTGGCTCATTTTTCTCTCCGTGCTTTTAGCAAATTGCATGGATTGTAGGGAATTTACCGGAAGGGGTAAAGCACTGTTTGGGTATTCTTTTAGATTGTGCTAATCGAATCCTAAGGCAAATTGTTAGTTTGGGTTTGCTCATGCGAAGGGCTAAAACCCGCATGCTTAAAGGAATGTGTGATCTTGATAAAAATCGGCCTCACAAAGTGAGGCCGAATAAAACAGAGTAGATCATTCGGGAATGACTAGGCTCAATATGATTAGGCTAATAGGCCAGTTGGTGCGGTGTACTCAAGATTTAATGCTTGAGCCACTTCTTTACAAACCAGTTTGCCGTGCATTACATTCAAACCGTGCAGTAAGTGCTTATCTTGTAATAAAGCTTCTTTATAACCTAAGTTAGCTAACTTAAGGATATAAGGTAGGGTGGCGTTATTGAGTGCAAACGTTGAAGTACGAGCGACGGCTCCGGGCATGTTCGCCACACAGTAATGTACGACGTCATCCACAATATAAGTTGGGTCTTGGTGAGTTGTTGCATGGGATGTTTCTACGCAGCCGCCTTGGTCGATGGCGACGTCAACAATAGCACTACCTGGCTTCATGCGTGAAATCATGCTACGCGTGACTAGTTTTGGTGCCGCAGCGCCAGGAATTAACACACCTCCGATGACCAAATCGGCTTCTAATACATGGCGTTCAATCGCATCGGCAGTTGAGTATACGGCTTTCACTGCTGAACCAAATTGCATGTTTAAGCGACGCAGTGCATCAATGCTGCGATCAAGCACAACCACATCAGCGCCCATACCCACTGCCACTTGTGCGGCGTTAGTGCCGACCATACCGCCACCAATGATGACAACTTTAGCAGGTTCTACACCGGGTACACCACCTAATAACATTCCACGACCACCGGAAGATTTTTCCAGCGCCATCGCACCCGCTTGGATTGACATACGGCCAGCCACTTCTGACATCGGGGCAAGTAGAGGCAGTCCACCGCGGTCATCTGTCACTGTTTCGTAAGCGATGCACACTGCACCACTTTTAATTAAATCTTCTGTTTGTGGTAAATCTGGCGCTAAATGCAGATAAGTGAATAAAATCTGGTCATGACGCAGTAAAGCGCGTTCCACTGCCTGAGGCTCTTTTACCTTCACAATCATCTCTGCTTTAGTGAAAACTTCAGCAGCAGTTGCTAATATTTTAGCGCCAGCATCAACATAATCCTGATCAGTAAAACCAATTCCCGTGCCGGCATTCGTTTCAACAAACACTTCATGACCCTTGATTGTCAATTCGCGAACGCTTGAAGGAACCATACCGACACGATATTCGTGGTTTTTAATTTCCTTTGGTACACCAATAATCATTTTTGAGCCTCAATTACCTGAAAAACCCACTTTTAATGGGCATAATTGTTATTTTATCGTGACCTGAACGTGATTAATTCAGGGATATCTAGTATAGTATCGGCGACGCAGTTTATGCTGCTGAACTTTTGACATACGTAGAATAAAATGTTGTTTTAGTGATAAAGCAAGGTTAAATAAATGGCATATAATAAAAAGAGTCCTGTAAAAGACTTGGATCGCATCGATCGCAACATTCTTAATGAATTACAAATTGATGGACGCATTTCAAATGTGGAACTGTCTAAAAGAGTTGGATTAAGTCCAACTCCGTGTTTAGAAAGAGTGAAACGACTCGAAAAGCAAGGATATATCAATGGCTATACGGCTTTGGTGAATCCTCATTTCTTGGGTGCATCCCTACTGGTATTCGTGGAAATCACTCTGAGCCGTGATACCCCCGAAGTATTTGATAAGTTTAATCGCGCTGTGCAACTGTTGGATGATATTCAAGAATGTCATCTGGTTTCTGGTGACTTTGACTACTTATTGAAAACACGTGTTTCTGATATGTCGGCTTATCGCCGCTTATTGGGCGAAACGCTACTGAAATTACCTTCCGTTTCTGATACCCGTACATACGTGGTGATGGAAGAAGTTAAACATACGAGTCGTGTTGCGATAAACCACCTGTTATCTGATATTTAATACCCTGAACGTTTGTAATAAGGGGCCTAGGCCCCTTATTTATTCCAGTGTCAGCCCTTTCAAACAATATCACTAATCTTGCTTAGCCCTTAGGTTTCCCGCTTAGGGGCATATTTTTATCGAGAATTTATCTTCAATAACGAGAATAATTGGTTGCGCAATAACCAGTTACAATCTAAAAGTTTAAGTTTGATGATCTGAGAATGCTTTTTTGTCTTATGCCAGTAAATCTTAGGAGAAAAACCACCTAAGATGCTCCACATTTAGTGGGATTCTGGTATCGTTAGCCCACCTGTTTTCATTTTTATGGATTAAGTCGTTTGTCTCAAGGAAATAGTGTACGCACGCTCTCAGGCCTGCAGCGTCTGCTCGAAGGTGGACTCATCATTTGCTGTGTTCTAGCCGCTTATATTTTGCTCGCCTTAACCAGTTTCAGCCCTTCAGATCCGGGGTGGAGTCAGTCTCATTTTCAAGGCGATATCAAGAACTGGACAGGGGCAGTTGGTGCTTGGATAGCCGATATTCTACTGTACTTTTTTGGCGTGACGGCTTACATCATGCCGATCATTGTCGCTTCAACTGGTTGGTTGCTCTTTAAACGCGCCCATGATCTATTGGAAATTGACTACTTTTCAGTAGCATTACGCATTATTGGCTTCTTACTGTTAATCCTTGGTTTTTCGGCTTTAGCGAGTATGAATGCCAATAATATTTATGAGTTTTCCGCAGGCGGGGTAGCAGGGGATGTCATTGGCCAAGCAATGCTGCCGTATTTTAATAAGCTGGGTACCACCTTATTACTATTGTGCTTTTTAGGTTCGGGATTCACGCTATTGACGGGGATCAGTTGGTTGACGGTTGTCGAAAAAATCGGTTTTGTATCGATTTGGAGTTTTAAACAATTGAAGCGACTGCCACAGGCATTAAAACGTGAACATGAAACTGAAGATACTCGCGGCTTTATGTCAGTAGTCGATAAATTTAAGGAACGTCGTGATTCACAGCATGTGCTTGATAAAGCTAAAGCACGTCAGCCTGCTGAGACACCAAGCCGTGTGTTGCATACTCGCGCCATACCAGAAGAGAGCCACGAAGAGTTCATTACAGAAGCCAGCAGTGGCAAGGGTAAGTTATCTTCCCTGGTTAAAATTCTGAGCTTTAATAGCAATAAAGCAAAGGATGAACCCAAAAGCCAACAACGTGTTGAGCCACAACTGGATCAAGCCAGTGCCGTTGCTGAATATGGTCATTTTGAAGCTCCGCCTTGGGTGGCTAAGTCTCACGATGCTGAATTGGACGACGTTGATACTGGTTTGAATGCCGAATTTTTCGAAGATGATGATGGGGATGAACCCGTATTTCATCGCGAAACCATGATTGATGAAGACGATGATACCTTAAGTTTCAATGATGACGATGTTATTGATTTTGATACTAAAGTGTCAGCTGGCGCAGTGACTCAAGCGCAGCGTCAAAAGCAGACACCTAAGGCTAAGATAGTCGATGGCATTGTGGTATTGCCCGGCCAAGAAGATAAACCTGTGCCGACTAAGCCTATGGATCCTTTGCCAAGCGTTAGTTTGCTCGATGTGCCTGATCGCAAAAAGAACCCGATTAGTCCTGAAGAATTAGAACAGGTTGCGCGTTTGGTTGAAGCTAAACTTGCCGACTTTAATATCGTGGCCACTGTGGTAGGTGTTTATCCAGGCCCAGTGATCACCCGTTTTGAACTCGAACTGGCACCAGGTATTAAAGCCTCTAAGATCTCTAATCTGGCGAATGACCTAGCACGTTCCCTTCTCGCTGAGCGAGTGCGGGTGGTTGAGGTGATCCCTGGAAAATCCTATGTTGGTCTTGAACTGCCCAATAAGTTCCGCGAAACCGTGTATATGCGTGATGTGCTCGACTGTGAAGCTTTTAGTCAGAGCAAATCGAATCTAACCATGGTGCTTGGCCAAGATATCTCCGGTGAACCTGTGGTGGTTGATTTAGGCAAAATGCCACATCTATTGGTTGCCGGTACTACGGGCTCAGGCAAATCCGTTGGCGTTAACGTGATGATCACCAGCTTGCTGTATAAGTCTGGCCCTGAAGATGTTCGCTTCATTATGATCGACCCGAAAATGCTTGAGCTTTCTGTGTATGAGGGCATCCCACATTTACTCTGTGAAGTTGTCACTGATATGAAGGAAGCGGCCAATGCGCTGCGCTGGTGTGTGGGTGAAATGGAGCGCCGTTATAAATTAATGTCTATGATGGGCGTGCGTAACATCAAGGGCTATAACGCAAAAATTGCAGAAGCGAAAGTGAATGGCGAAGTGATTTATGATCCTATGTGGAAGTCGTCAGACAGCATGGAACCTGAGGCGCCAGCTTTAGACAAGTTGCCTTCTATCGTTGTTGTCGTTGACGAATTTGCCGACATGATGATGATTGTTGGTAAGAAAGTGGAAGAACTGATCGCGCGTATTGCACAAAAAGCCCGTGCGGCTGGTATTCACTTGATCCTTGCGACCCAGCGTCCATCGGTGGATGTGATCACAGGTTTAATCAAAGCCAACATTCCAACGCGGATGGCATTCCAAGTGTCTTCACGTATCGACTCTCGTACTATTTTGGATCAGCAAGGTGCTGAAACCTTACTCGGTATGGGGGATATGTTGTATTTACCCCCCGGAACAGCGGTGCCAAACCGTGTCCATGGTGCTTTTATTGATGACCATGAAGTTCACCGTGTTGTCGCCGATTGGTGTGCCCGTGGCAAGCCGCAATACATTGATGAGATCCTTAATGGCGTCAGTGAGGGAGAACAAGTGCTGTTACCGGGTGAAACTGCAGAATCCGATGAAGAGTATGATCCGCTTTATGATGAGGCAGTCGCATTTGTCACTGAAACTCGCCGCGGCTCCATCTCCAGTGTGCAACGTAAGTTTAAGATTGGTTATAACCGAGCCGCGCGTATCATCGAGCAGATGGAAATGCAGGGCGTGGTTTCGGCTCAGGGCCATAACGGCAATCGCGAAGTGTTAGCACCTCCGGCGCCAAAACACTATTAATGTTAAGCTAAATATCAGTTTGAACTCGCCATAAAGCGGCGAGTTCAGCTTTTAGTCTAAAGGATAAATATGAAAAAACTGTTATGTGCTGTGCTGTTATCGCCCTTGTTATACAGCAATGCAGTGTTGGCTGATGATGCCAAGCAATTACGAGAGACCTTAACGGGTACAGAATCTCTCAAGGCGGATTTTAAGCAAACCGTTACCGATGTGAATAAAAAGGTCATTCAAAGCGGTGCGGGCGTATTTGCACTGGCTCACCCTAATCAGTTTTATTGGCATTTAACCGCGCCAGATGAGTCAAAAATTGTCGCCGACGGTAAAGATTTATGGATCTACAACCCCTTTGCCGAAGAAGTGGTGATCATGGATTTTACCCAGGCCATTACTGCATCGCCCATCGCCTTATTAGTTCACCGTGATGATGCTACTTGGTCACAGTACGCGGTGACGAAAAAACAAGATTGTTATGAGATCAAACCTAAGGCGACTGACGCCGGTATTTCTGCGGTCAATGTATGTTTTAACAAAGGCACGCTGAATAAATTTAATGTGCTTGACGATAAAGGAAATCTTAGCCAGTTTGACTTAAGCAACCAACACAGCATTAGCACTGGGGATAAAGCGCTCTTCAAATTTGTGCTACCGGATAACGTTGATGTTGATGATCAACGTATTAAAACCCAATAGGTTTGAGCGTGAGCAGTTTATCGTTTAATTTTGCGCCTGACTTTCGTCCCTTGGCTGCGCGTATGCGGCCAAGAACGATCGCTGAATATATAGGTCAAGCTCATTTGTTGGGAGAAGGCCAACCACTACGCCAAGCATTAGAAGCGGGCCGTGCCCATTCGATGATGTTATGGGGGCCACCTGGCACAGGCAAAACCACGCTAGCTGAGCTTATCGCCCATTATTCCAATGCCCATGTCGAACGCATTTCGGCGGTAACCTCGGGTGTTAAAGATATCCGTGGTGCCATTGAGCAGGCGCAAGCCATTGCCCAATCCCGTGGCCAACGTACTTTGTTATTTGTCGATGAAGTACATCGCTTTAATAAGAGTCAGCAAGATGCTTTTTTGCCGTTTATTGAAGACGGCACAGTGATTTTTATTGGGGCGACAACTGAAAATCCCTCATTTGAAATCAATAATGCTTTGCTCTCACGGGCGCGAGTCTATCTTATCAAGCGCTTAAGCCAAGATGAGATTGTTCATATCATTACCCAAGCGTTAGCGGATACTGAGCGAGGGCTCGGGCAGCGCGCGCTGAATATGCCAACTGATGTGCTTAATAAGCTGGCGCAGTTATGTGACGGCGATGCGCGCAAGGCGCTCAATTTACTTGAGTTAATGAGTGATATGGTGGCCGATGGTGGCACTTTTACCACTGAGATGCTGGTACAAGTGGCTGGCCATCAAGTGGCGGGGTTCGATAAAAATGGCGATCAGTTTTACGATTTAATTTCAGCGGTACATAAATCCATCCGCGGCTCGGCGCCCGATGCTGCGCTTTACTGGTTCTGCCGCATTTTAGAAGGTGGCGGCGATCCTTTGTATGTCGCCAGACGATTATTAGCCATCGCCTCGGAAGATGTGGGCAATGCCGATCCTGCTGCCATGACCATTGCGCTCAACGCTTGGGAGTGTTTCCACCGCGTCGGACCTGCCGAAGGCGAGCGAGCGATTGCGCAAGCGATTGTGTATTTAGCCAGTGCGCCCAAGAGTAATGCTGTGTATACCGCTTTTAAAGCGGCGAGGGCGCTAGCACGCGAAACGGGCCAGGAGGCTGTGCCTTATCATTTACGCAACGCACCAACAAAACTCATGGCCGAAATGGGCTTTGGCGCCGAGTATCGCTATGCCCATGATGAGCCTAATGCCTACGCCAGCGGCGAGAATTATTTCCCCGAATCCTTAAAAGAGTCGCAATTTTATTTCCCAACTGAACGGGGATTTGAAAAACGGATAAAGGATAAATTGGTGCAATTAGCGCAGTTAGATCAAGCCAGTGGGAGAAAAAGATATGAATAATCTCTTACTTGTGGCCTTGGGTGGTTCCATTGGTGCGGTTTTTCGCTATCTTATTTCAATATTCATGATCCAAGTATTTGGCAGCAGTTTTCCTTTTGGTACACTGTTGGTTAATGTCCTCGGTTCATTTTTAATGGGCGTCATTTACGCACTGGGACAAATGAGTCATATCAGCCCAGAATTCAAAGCATTGATTGGCGTTGGCCTGTTAGGTGCTTTGACAACGTTTTCAACCTTCTCAAACGAAACTTTATTGCTGATGCAAGAAGGAGATTGGTTGAAGGCGGCTTTGAATGTGGTGTTGAACCTAAGTCTATGTTTGTTTATGGTTTACTTAGGCCAACAACTGGTTTTTTCTCGCATTTAACTATTAAGAATATATCACATGTTAGATCCTAAATTTTTGCGCAACGAATTAGCCGTGACCGCTGAGCGATTAGCTACCCGTGGTTTTATTTTAGATGTCGCTCATCTCACTCAATTAGAAGAAAAACGTAAGTCACTGCAAGTGGCGACAGAAGAGCTGCAAGCTTCGCGTAATGCTATTTCCAAGTCCATTGGACAAGCTAAAGCACGTGGTGAAGATGTTGATGCCATAATGGCGCAGGTCGGTGATTTAGGGGCGCAACTCGATGCGAAAAAAGTCGAGCTTGCCGCAGTACTTGAAGAAGTTAACGCGATTGCCATGTCGATGCCAAACCTGCCGGATGAGTCTGCGCCAATCGGGGCCGATGAAACTGAAAACGTTGAAGTCCGCCGTTGGGGTTCGCCACGCAGTTTTGATTTTCCAATTAAAGATCATATCGATTTAGGCGAAGGCCTAAACGGCTTAGATTTTAAAAGCGCGGTTAAAATCACGGGATCTCGTTTTATCGTAATGAAAGGCCAAATTGCTCGTTTAAACCGCGCATTAGGTCAGTTCATGTTAGATCTGCACACCACCGAACATGGTTATACTGAAGCCTATGTGCCATTACTCGTTAATGAGGCTAGCTTATTGGGCACAGGTCAATTACCCAAGTTTGGTGAAGATTTGTTCCACACCAAACCTGCGACCGAAGAAGGCCAAGGCTTAAGCCTTATTCCAACCGCAGAAGTGCCATTAACTAACTTAGTACGTGATAGCATCGTTGATGAAGATGAGTTACCGATTAAGTTAACTGCGCATACGGCGTGTTTCCGCAGCGAAGCGGGCTCATATGGTAAAGATACCCGTGGTCTTATCCGTCAGCACCAATTTGATAAAGTGGAATTAGTACAGTTGGTTAAGCCAGAAGATTCAATGGCTGCACTCGAAGTGTTGACGGGTCATGCTGAAACAGTACTGCAACGCTTAGGTTTACCTTATCGCACCGTCGTGCTTTGCACTGGTGACATGGGCTTTGGCTCAAGCAAGACCTACGATATTGAAGTGTGGTTACCTGGTCAAAACACTTACCGTGAGATCTCTTCATGCTCAAATATGAAGGATTTCCAAGCGCGTCGTATGCAAGCGCGCTACCGAGTGAAGGCCGATAACAAGCCTGTGTTGCTTCACACCTTAAATGGCTCAGGCCTCGCGGTGGGACGTACTTTAGTGGCAATTTTAGAAAACTATCAAAATGCCGATGGTAGCGTGACTGTTCCTGAGGCGCTACGTCCTTATATGGGCGGATTAACTCAGATCGGTTAATTGGTATAACACAACACTATGGATAAAGGTCAACGTTATCTTCGTTGGCTTTCCTACACTGCAATTATTGCCGTATTTTGCGCGGTGATGTTGGCGACCCTAGGTAAAGCCGTCTGGGTTGTGTTAGAAAATGTGAATTAGCACGACTCAAATTATAAGACTTATATGAGAAGGGATATTTGTACTAGATATCCCTTCTTTTTATCGTTTAATACGTGATTATTTTGAATACTGATACGTTGAATCTGCCTTCCATGTCCTAAAGCGGAGCTCTGCGCCCTCGGGTAAGTAGAATACTTTTGGTAATCGGCTGTCATAACGCAGTGTTAATTCATCAGGAATTTGCACAAATGCTTCCTTTTTGGCTAATTCAAAACAGGCCATCATAGTGCTTGGCCCCTCAGATATTTCATCTACTTGATAGTAGTTATAACCCCAGCCCTCAACAGTTAGCTCTTTAAGTTGGCCATTCAGCCCATGCTTATTGCAATCGACGAGCTGGGTTTGACCTATTTGGATCTCGACCATGTAGTCGGTTTCATTCTCAAGTTTAGGTAATGTCAAAATGTGCTGAACCATACCTTTTTTAGGGGCAGGAAACATTTTAACTGTTTCCACAGGGGCATAATTATTGGCGTTCATGCTAGAGACACTAATCATCGGGGCATCAAGTCCTGTAGGGTGAGGCGGGCTGACTGCGCTGGCATTAAAAGACAGCAGAGTGAAGGCAAGAGGTACTGCCGCTAGATGACACAGTTGAGGTAATTTCATTCATTTCTCCTAAAGACTTAAAAAGGGGCTGCTTGGATATGGAACAACCATTCTTTGCATTCCTGTTCCTATAAACGACCCGTAGGATAGAAAGGGTTATTTGTTTTTTAAAATATTTTAGAACACGATTAATTGTCGTTAATGCCTGATTTAATAGAAAAAATACTTACACTTAACGCTATGGTTAGCGATTTTAACTTAAGTTGTCTCGTCAAAATGTAACCATATCAGTGGCAAATTTAACCCTACATTCTTTGGCAGCAACATAGGAAATTTAATCCATAAGTCCAAGCTAGGTAACCTATGGATGCTACTTCTCTGTCTTTTAAATAGGAGCACATAACAAAACGACTTGGGCAAATGTTTAGTATTCAACTACCTATTTTAGTTATATCAGTAAATGCTCTATAACCTTCAATGTATACATAACATCAGAGGCTTATTGGATAGTATCAGATTAGCATTGTGTGATCTTGTTCAAGAAGTATTCAGAGTTTTGGCGTAATACGGAAAAAGGTACTACGTTTAGTTGCAGGGAAAAGTTTCTACCGTAACAGAGTAATAGAAATATAAATAAAAGAGACAGTTAAAATGACAAGCATGGAGCGCAATATCTTTTCGAGCGAGGGCGTTCAAAATTCTGTGTCAGGCTAATTTTTAAATTTCTAGCACGCTATCTAAACGTCCTTCAAAATAAATCGCTAACTGAGATAAACAAAGGCTCCAATTGTGGATTGGCATAGTCTGTTCTGGTCTAATCCCATCGGACACTTAATTTTGAGACAGTATGGTCAATAAATTAAGAGGTCTATATGAGTCTGAAAAAATCACATAAGAGTTATCCGCAGGCATTTAAAGATGAAGCCGTCTTGATGGTGCTGGAGCAAGGTTATAGCGTTGCCGATGCGGCAAAGTCTCTTGGAGTTAGCACGAGCCTGCTTTACAACTGGAAGGAAAAACACGAAGCCCTGCAACAAGGCATCACCTTAGAAGAGTCTGAGCGTGATGAGTTGAAGCGATTGCGTAGAGAAAACAAAGAATTACGCATGGAAAAAGAAATTCTAAAAAAGGCAAGCGCCTTCTTTGCGAGAGAAATGAAGTAAGATTTCGTTTCATCAAACTGCAATCTCACCTGTTTCCCATAACACTGTTATGTCGAGTAATGAGTGTCAGTAAGTCAGGCTATTACGATTGGCATAAACGCCCTGCAAACGTGATAAGCGTTGAAACACTGAAGCTTTATCGCCTTGTTCGACAGCTATTTAAGCAAAGTCGAGGCAGCTTAGGGAATCGTGAAATGGTGAAGAAATTGCGCAAGGAAGGCTACCAGGTTGGTCGCTATCTCGTTCGTAAAATTATGCACCGCCTTCGACTCAAAGCAACCCAGCGATGTGCTTACAAGGTGACGACACAGCGAAAACACTCAGATGCAGTGGCTGATAACCTGTTAAACATGAACTTTAATCCAGTATCGGCTAATCAGGTCTGGGCGGGTGACGTGACCTATTTAAAGACGGGTGAAGGCTGGATGTACTTAGCTGTGGTGATGGATTTATATTCACGCCGGATTGTGGGATGGCGCATAGACAAACGCATGACCACAGATTTGATATCCAAGGCATTAATAAAAGCCTACAACCTGCGACAACCAGCGCGAGGGCTGGTATTTCACAGTGACCGAGGCTCGCAATATACCAGTAAACAATTCGGTAGGCTGCTATCGAGCTATGGTATCCGAGCCAGCATGGGTGATGTGGGTGCGTGTTGGGATAATGCCGTTGTTGAGCGATTCTTTGGTAGCTTGAAACACGATTGGATTTTTAAAGTTGCTCAACCAACAAGGGAGTTTATGAAGCAAGATGTGACGGCTTACATCAAATATTACAACTTGGAGCGACTTCATTCTGCTAATAACGATCTGTCACCTGTAGAGTTTGAGAATTCTCAAGTAAAAGTGTCCAGTTTGGGTTGACCAGTACAGTCCATTTATCTGAGGCGTTTAATATGCCTGCGTAAAGTAGCTTCAACAAGCTATTTTCATTAGGAAATGCACCTTTGGTTTTGGTGAGCTTTCTAAATTGGCGATGCACAGCCTCAACCGCATTGGTCGTGTAAATCACTTTCCTGATATGTTCTGGGTACTTAAAATAATGGGACAAATTATGCCATTTGCGACGCCAAGAGTTGATTACCAACGGATAAGCATCACCCCATTTGGCCTCCAGTTCGTCCAAGGCCATCTCTGCGGCTTCTTTACTCACGGCTCGATACACAGGCTTTAAATCAGCCATAAACGCTTTCTGATTTTTTGAGGCGACATACTTCATTGAGTTGCGGATCTGGTGGATAACGCATAGCTGTGTTTCCGTATGAGGGAAGATACTGGCTATGGCCTCAGGGAAACCGGTCAAGCCGTCAACACAGGCGATAAGAATATCTTTTACACCACGATTATTAAGATCGGCCAGTACGGATAGCCAGTAATTAGCGCCTTCATTTTCGGATAAGTGAAGCCCTAAAATTTCCTTTTTTCCTTTCATATTAAGCGCTAACAATGTGTAAACGGCTTTACTGACGTAACGCCCATCCTCTTTGACTTTATAATGTATCGCATCAAGCCAAACGATAGGATAATGGCTATCTAATGGGCGCTGTTGCCACGCTTTAAGTTCGGGGATGAGTTTGTCGGTGATGGCGCTTACTGTTGCGTTAGACACATTGAGCCCATACATATCTTCAACATGTTGATTAATATCGCGATAGCTCATACCTATACTGAACATCGACAACACTTTACGTTCGATTTCATCGGTTAGTGTAGTTTGATTTTTCTTAATCAACTGAGGCTCAAAGGTGCCATTGCGGTCTCTAGGCGCGTCTAACTCAAAGTTACCGGACGGATGCTTAATGGTCTTAGGGGTTTTGCCATTTTTACGATTAGGCTGAGGATCATGCGCTAAATGCTGCTCAAGCTCAGCCTGGAGAGCGGCTTCAGTGAGTTGCTTGATCAGTGGGCCAAGAATGCTGTCTTTACCTGTGAGGCTTTTACCTGACTGCAGATCTTTAAGGGCTTGTTCGAAGTTAAAAGGTTGGGTCATGTGTCATTCCTGTTTTTGAATATTTTACTGAAATGACACAGAATTATGAACACTACCTTTCGAGCACTACTTTGACTTTTGTAGTTGGAGCCGCAGTGTTCTGCTGGTTAATTTGGCTCTCACTCTGGTGGCTGGCAGGCTTATCATTACTCTCATCATTAGGTTTTGCTTGGGTACTTCGGGCGCAAATTAACAAATCTACTCACCTTTATCAATCTCGCCAACTCGCCTACGAAAATGAAAAGCGCCGCCATGTTGATCAACAAGTCGCCAAACTTGAAGCCATTATTTCGCGCTTAGTGCCAGTTTGGCAGGGACATATCGTATCGGTTGACCAACAAATGAATCAAAGTATAGCTAACATGACTGAGCGATTTGGTTCGATTATCAGTGAAATAGAAAAAGTTACTAGCAATTCAAGCGGGATCTCAGACCAACTCCACTCTCCCGGGATAGAAGATGATAAGGCATTACTTTCAGCATTATTTAATGACCTTAATCAGATGAATAGCGCCAAGCTGCACCACTTAGAGCAGTTAACTGCGTTGGTTAATGATACTAAAGCGCTCGATGGCCTTGCTGCAGAAGTGAGAAAGATCGCCCAGCAAACCAATTTATTAGCCTTAAATGCAGCAATTGAAGCGGCAAGAGCGGGAGAATCGGGTCGAGGATTTGCCGTAGTGGCTGACGAAGTTAGAACATTGTCAGCCCAATCTGGGCAGACTGGCGAGAGGATCACTCAGCAAATTACAGCATTAAACCAACGTATGACAGAGCTCTATCAGCTAACCGATGCTGCAACGTTGCAGGAAAGTCAGGCTCTTGAAGGCGGAGAAGCTATTCTGATCCGAGTCATTGAACACCTAGAAAATCGTACTATGCAAATAAAAGATGAAGGTGTTCAGGCGCTTGAGCTTGGTAGACAAGTAAAAAAGGAAATTGAGCAAATATTGGTGGATTTTCAATTTCAAGATCGATGTGACCAAATGTTAAGACAGCTTGTTGCCAGTATTGATGAACTGACTGAATTGATCCGAGTTCAACAGCAGGCAAGGGAAGCTGGTTTACCGATCCCTGAAGGTGATGTGGATTCCTTGCTCGCTATGATGAAGCAAAGGTATGTCGCGACTGAGCAGCATGTTCACCATGGGGCTAAAAATAATAGCCATTATCAACATGCTGAGAAAAGCTCAATTAACTTCTTTTAGTTCACGTTTGTATGACAAGGATGGCCGCTGAGATGAAAAAAATACTGGTAGTTGATGATTCCGCCTCGATCAGACATGTCGTGAGTATTGCACTTCGAGGAGCTGGCTATGAGGTTATTGATGCCTGCGATGGTAAAGATGCGCTCAGCAAACTTAATGGCGATAAAATTAATCTCATTATCAGTGACGTGAACATGCCAAATATGGATGGTATTAGTTTTCTAAAGGAAGTGAAAAAACATCCTCGTTATAAATTTACTCCAGTCATTATGCTCACTACCGAGGCTGGGCGGGACAAAATGGAAGAAGGGCGAATGGCGGGTGCTAAGGCGTGGGTAGTTAAACCCTTTCAGCCCCCCCAAATGCTTGATGCGGTGGCTAAACTCTGTTTACCGTAAAGGGATTTGTGTATGCCAATCAATATTGTGCTCAAAGATCAATCTATTAAGGTTAACTTAACCGAAGAGTTAACTATCTACAGTGTTATGGAATTTCGTGATGCATTAGTCGGTCATCTGCAACCAGGTGTAGATATTAGTGTTGATCTTTCCCAAGTGACAGAAGTAGATACCGCCGGACTTCAGTGGTTACTCGCGCTTAAAGGATTGAATGTAGTACAGCGGGTCGAGTTTTGTCACCACAGCAAAGCTGTTATAGACGCCCTTGAGCTCTCAGGTTTGTCTGGCACATTTGACGATACCATAGTGATATCCTCGGAGGTCCGCTTATGACAGCCAGTGATGTACAAAAACTGTTTATGACTGAAGCGGAAGAATTGCTGACAGAAATGGAAGACGCATTGCTGTCATTAGAGGCCGATTCAGAAAATATAAAGCTAATAAATCAACTTTTTAGAGCTATGCATACGATTAAAGGTGCCGCGGGTATTTTTAATTACAGCGCCATCGTTGATTTTACTCACCCTATCGAAACGTCAATTGATAAGGTGCGTAAAAATGAGTTGAAGATTGATTGTGCACTTATTGCACTGTTGCTTAAGTGCAAGGATCACACATGGGCATTAGTGAATGCGGCAGTGGAAGATGATGAGGCAGCCCTAAATGCCTTGAGCATTCAAAGTCAGTTAATTTTGGCCGAATTAGGTCGACATGAAAACATAGAATCTTGTTTCCCCCAGACCATCGCAGCAGAGCCGATTACCCCTGAACGCATTGAAGGGCATTATCTCGATACTGGGCATTGGTTAATTTCACTGGATTTTAAAGCCGACACACTACGTAATGGATTAGATCCATTAAGTTTTATTCGCTATTTACATCAATTAGGCCTGGTGCTTGAGGTCATTTGTTTAAGCCACAAGTTACCATCATTTGAAGCGTGTGATTTTGAGAGCTGTTTTTTACGCTATCGGATTATATTTGCCGGAAATTGCACAAAAGAACAAATCGAGTCCGTGTTTGAATTTGCCCAAGATGATTGCGATATTCAGATTTTGCCCTCTCAGAAAGTCTCTGAGTCATTTCAAGCCTTGATAGAACAGCTCAATCCCTCAGAAAATCAACGACTAGGTGAAATCCTCTTAGCCATTGGGGCCATCACGGAAAAAGAATTAGTAAAGTCGCTCAATTTACAGTCTGACAATGCGGATGACAGTTCGACTAAAAAACTGGGTGAAGTATTAATTGCCAACCAACTAGTCGATAAACCTGTGGTCGAACAAGCCCTTAAAAAACAGACTCAAGCCAGAGAGCAGGCACAAACTATCCGAGTTGATTCTAATCGTCTCGGTCAGCTGATTAATTTGGTTGGGGAGTTAGTGACAGCGAGTGCTGCAATGAAGGTCATGGTTGATCGGTATCACTTCCTCGATGCTAATGATCTAGTGGGTTGCGTTGAACATCTTGTTCAAGAAATTAGAGAAAACGCTCTGCAATTACGCATGGTACAGATTGGAGAAACGTTCTCACGTTTTCGGCGAGTGGTGCGGGATGTCAGTAATGAACTGGGTAAACAAATTGAATTAACCATTCAGGGTGGAGAGGGTAGTGTTCATAATTCTGTGTCATTTCAGTAAAATATTCAAAAACAGGAATGACACATGACCCAACCTTTTAACTTCGAACAAGCCCTTAAAGATCTGCAATCAGGTAAAAGCCTCACAGGTAAAGACAGCATTCTTGGCCCACTGATCAAGCAACTCACTGAAGCGGCTCTCCAGGCTGAGCTTGAGCAGCATTTAGCGCATGATCCTCAGCCTAATCGTAAAAATGGCAAAACCCCTAAGACCATTAAGCATCCGTCCGGTAACTTTGAGTTAGACGCGCCTAGAGACCGCAATGGCACCTTTGAGCCTCAGTTGATTAAGAAAAATCAAACTACGCTAACCGATGAAATCGAACGTAAAGTGTTATCGATGTTCAGTATAGGTATGAGCTATCGCGATATTAATCAACATGTTGAAGATATGTATGGACTCAATGTGTCTAACGCAACAGTCAGTGCTATCACTGACAAACTCATCCCCGAACTTAAAGCGTGGCAACAGCGCCCATTAGATAGCCATTATCCTATCGTGTGGCTTGATGCGATACATTATAAAGTCAAAGAGGATGGGCGTTACGTCAGTAAAGCCGTTTACACATTGTTAGCGCTTAATATGAAAGGAAAAAAGGAAATTTTAGGGCTTCACTTATCCGAAAATGAAGGCGCTAATTACTGGCTATCCGTACTGACCGATCTTAATAATCGTGGTGTAAAAGATATTCTTATCGCCTGTGTTGACGGCTTGACCGGTTTCCCTGAGGCCATAGCCAGTATCTTCCCTCATACGGAAACACAGCTATGCGTTATCCACCAGATCCGCAACTCAATGAAGTATGTCGCCTCAAAAAATCAGAAAGCGTTTATGGCTGATTTAAAGCCTGTGTATCGAGCCGTGAGTAAAGAAGCCGCAGAGATGGCATTGGACGAACTGGAGGCCAAATGGGGTGATGCTTATCCGCTGGTAATCAACTCTTGGCGTCGCAAATGGCATAATTTGTCCCATTATTTTAAGTACCCAGAACATATCAGGAAAGTGATTTACACGACCAATGCAGTTGAGGCTGTGCATCGCCAATTTAGAAAGCTCACCAAAACCAAAGGTGCATTTCCTAATGAAAATAGCTTGTTGAAGCTACTTTACGCAGGCATATTAAACGCCTCAGATAAATGGACCATGCCAATCCACAATTGGAGCCTTTGTTTATCACAGTTAGCGATTTATTTTGAAGGGCGTTTAGATAGCGTGCTAGAAATTTAAAAATTAGCCTGACACAGAATTTTGAACGCCCTCGTGGAGAGTCTGAACTCGATAAAATTGTTGTTGAAAAGATTAATGATCCCTTAACCCACCTCGTTCGCAATGCCCTCGATCACGGTATTGAACAGCCCCAAGAGCGTATCAACGCTGGTAAATCCGCCGTTGGCCATTTGATGTTAAATGCGTTCCATGATTCAGGGCATATTGTCATTGAAGTTACTGACGATGGAGCGGGGCTTAACCCTGAACGGATCCGCAAAAAAGCGGAGGCATTAGGGTTAGTCGATGTAAACCAAGTGCTTAGTCATGCTGAGATTTTAAGGCTTGCTTTTGAACCAGGCCTTAGCACGAAAGAAAAAGCGAGCAATCTGTCGGGTCGCGGTGTAGGCATGGATGTCGTTAAACGTAATATTGAAGCGCTACGCGGTTCAGTGGAACTGGATAGCGAGCTGGGTAAAGGTACAAAAATCACAATCACATTGCCATTAACTCTCGCGATCATCGATGGCTTTATGGTTGGGGCTGCGAACGAAAACTATGTGATCCCGCTGAATATGGTTGAAGAGTGTGTCGAGCTCAATCAGGGTGAATGGCATGAGCAACAGAAGAATTACATTAGTCTGCGCGGAGAACTGATGCCTTTTATACGTCTTAAAAGTTTTTTTAATATCCCTAATGCAAACCAATACAACCAGAGGGAAAGCCTTGTGGTAGTTCGTTTTGGCCGAACCAAAGCTGGGATTGTCGTAGACAAATTATTTGGTGAGCAGCAAACCGTGATCAAACCCCTAGGGAAAATGTTTCAGCATCTTAAGGGCTTAAGCGGTGCCACCATTTTAGGTACTGGTGATATTGCCTTAATCCTTGATGTACAGGGGTTAATTACAGAAGTAAGTATTAGCGCCAAAAAATATCATCATGTGGCACTGATTGATGAATAGCTTATGTTGAAAAGGAATATTGACTATGTTTAAAAAACTGACGCTCAGCATGCAGATTTCTGGCGGTTATGCATTGGTATTATTACTCTTGGTCGTAATTTCATTGGCCGCCTATTTCGGGCTGACGAAAGCCATTAACGGCTTTAGTGATTATCGTGCTCTGGCTCGCGACTCTAATATGGCCGGTAGGGTCCAAGCAAATATGCTAACGATTCAAATCCAAGCATATGATTATATTTTTCAAAAGAAAGAATCAGCCTACAAAGTATTTAATGAGCGTAACGTTATCGTTAATGACATTATTCAAAAGGCAATGACAGATATTAATGATCCTGAATTAAGTCAGCAAATTTCTGATATTCGTAAAGATATTGTCGATTACAACAGTTATTTTGAGTCGGTAGTGAAATTGATTAAATCTCGAAATGATGAAGTCACTAACGTGCTAGTGCCTAATGGCTCTGAAGTTGTAAAACTGATTTCTGACGCCATGCATCAATCCTTTAATAAAGGGCAAATTGAGGTGGCTTACCGAGCGGGTTCAGTACTCGAATCAGTGCTGAGCGCTCGGTTAGCGGCATCAAAATTCCTTGAGACAAATTTAGATGCGGATTTACAGCAAGCGTTGATGGCGATTGATTTAGCGAAGGGTGAGCGGCTTTCTGCATTAAAAGCTGCGGCAACAGATCTCGATACACAATCAAAATTAGTCCAATTTACAAGCAGCATTGACAATTATGCGTCCTCGTTAAAGTCGGTTTATAACACGATTAACGAACGAAACGACATTGTCAAAAATCAACTCGACCGCATCGGTCTTGACGTGTCTCGCCAAACAGAAGATATCAAATTAACTATCCAAAAAAGACAAGACGCCCTTGGTCCTTTAGTTAAAGTTCAAAATGAACAGACCCTCACCACCGTCATTAGTGTCTCAATCGCTGCTATTTTTATCGGTATTTTCTTAGCGTGGTTTTTAGTGAAGTTAATTAAAAAGCCATTAGGAGGTGAGCCACGTGATATGGAAACAATCGCTCGTGCAATTGCTAACGGAGATTTAACGATAGAGTTAAAACAACGTGAACAAGCAACCGGTGTTTATAAGGCAATGATAGATATGATAGATAGCCTTACCTCTGTGATCGCTCAAGTTCGAAGTGGTGCTGATAATTTGTCTAGTGCTTCGTCACAGGTTAGTAGTACTGCCCAAAGTCTAAGTCAAGGCGCAACTGAGCAGGCCGCCAGTGTAGAAGAGACAACCAGTGCTGTAGAGGAATTAAATGCGTCAGTACAGCAGAATTCTGAAAATGCGAGAGTAACCAACAATATGGCGACGGTTGCAGCAGAAGAAGCAAGACAAGGTGGAATTGCGGTAGAGCAAACCGTGGCGGCAATGAAGCAAATCGCCGCTAAAATTAGCTTAATTGAGGATATTGCTTATAAAACCAATCTGTTAAGTCTCAATGCGGCCATTGAGGCTGCCCGTGCTGGAGAACATGGTAAAGGCTTTACAGTTGTCGCCTCTGAAGTCAGAAAACTTGCTGAAAACAGTAGTTTAACTGCTCAAGAAATTAATAAACTTGCTAGTGATAGTGTAGGAATAGCTGAAAATGCTGGCCGCCTGATTGCGAATATTGTACCAAATATCCAAAAAACATCTGATTTAGTTCAGGAAATAAGTTCTTCCTCTGAGGAGCAGGCGATAGGGATCAGTCAGATTAATGACTCCATGCTGCAACTGGATAAAGCTACGCAGCAGAATGCATCTGCATCGGAGGAGCTTGCGGCAACATCAGAAGAACTTAATGGTCAAGCTAATCAACTGCTTGATGCTGTGGAGTTTTTTAAGCTTGCCATCAGTAGTGAAAGACCTCATCAAGGCAAATCAACACACATGACAGCTTCTGTACGTAAAACGGCTAAGGCCAAACAGCATGTTGAACGTGCCGATTTCGAACGATTCTGATAGAGGACATATCATGAATCAATTAGTAAATGTGGGGATGACTAATTCCGTGGGAGATATTACCCAATATCTCACCTTTCAATCAGCAAACGACACCTTTGCAATAGGCATTTTAGATGTAAAAGAGATTATTGAAATTGAGGGCATTACACGGGTGCCTATGATGCCTGAATTTTTGTGCGGTATCATTAATTTACGGGGCAAGGTGGTTCCGGTGATTGATTTGTCAAAAAGGCTAGGGCGCCTGACAACGGTTATTTCAAAAAAAAGTTGCATTGTCTTGGTTGAAGTCAGTCACGAGGATGAGCGGCAAACCATAGGTATGTTAGTCGATGAGGTGAATGAAATTCTTGAAATTGATGATGAACATACTCAGCCTCCACCGGATTTTGGCGCCGATCTCCGAGTTGATTTTATTCGCGCGATGGGGCGTGTAGGTGAACATTTTATGATATTGCTTGATATTAATTATGTGCTGTCGGTGGCTGACATCAGTGCAATTAGTCAGCTCAATTTTCGTTCGGCCGAAGATATTGATGAAGCCCTATGAAGTCATCTTTGTTGCCGCTTGAACATGCAGCTTTAACGCAAAGAGATTTTGAGCTCATTAGACAATTTTTATATGAGGAAGCCGGCATATTCTTGAGCGACATTAAAAAGTCATTGGTGGCCAGTCGATTATGTCGACGGCTAAAAGAAACTGGGTATGAAAATTACGGAGATTATTTTGAGTTTGTCAAAAATCACTCCGAGCATAGTGAGTATCATCATTTTATTGATGCCTTGACGACCAATGAAACCTTTTTTTTTCGTGAAATAGAGCATTTTGAATTTGTAAAAAATCTGATAAAAACACATCCGCAAAAAAAAAGCTGGCAGGCATGGTCGGCAGCTTGCTCATCGGGAGAAGAAGCTTACAGTTTGGCCATGTTATTGGCGGATCATTTAGGTATCGATGGCCAGTGGCAGGTGCAAGGTTCAGATATCAGTCAGCGGGTGCTAGCTAAGGCTGAAATGGCGCATTATCCCCTTGAACGTAATGACGGCATTGGCTTTGAGAGATTACAAAAATATTGCCTAAAGGGAATTGGCAAACAAAGTGGCACGTTTTTAATTGATGAAACATTAAAAGCTAAAGTGACGTTTTTTGCGATGAATCTGACTCAATCCTGTGAAAGTGTTGGTATGTGTGACTTAATCTTTATTCGTAATGTGATGATTTATTTCGACACTGTGTCAAAACAACGAGTCATAAACCATGTGCTTAAGCAGTTGAAAGTCGGCGGTTATCTGTTTATTTCACATACCGAATCCTTGATGCACGTAAAACATGGATTAAAACAGATTAAACCTTCAATTTATCAAAGGATTTGATGTGGAAAACATGGCCTTTAACCAAAGAACGGTTGTCATGATTGGCCCTGGTGAGCACTATGTGACCGCAAAAAATGAAGTCATCAAAACGCTATTGGGCTCATGTGTCGCCGTTTGTTTATATGATCCTAAGGCTCAAGTGATTGGGATGAATCACTTTTTATTAGCTGCCGATCGTCGCAAATTTACGCATTTTTTGGATTCACGCGCAGGTTACTATGGTGTACATGCCATGGAGATCTTAATCAATGCCATGTTAAAGCGTGGAGCACAGCGGAAATATTTGCAGAGTAAAATATTTGGAGGCGCGAATGTGTTGTCCTTATGTGCAGACAATATTCTTAATCACTATGATATTGGCGGGATGAATATAGATTTTGTCAGACACTTTTTACAACGCGAACGTATCCCCATAATCAGTGAAGATATAGGTGGCCATTGTGGTCGAGTTATTTATTTTGATCCCACGGATTATTCTGTTTATCGCAGTTTAATCGAGCACAAATATGAAGAAATAGCTTCGCTTCAGGATGAAGAATATCGATATTTTAATCAAGCGAGTGAAGATATCCATTCTTCGGGAGTCCCAGTAGTGATTTGGTCAGATTAGCAGTCATTAAGGAGTGAGTGTGATTAAGGTTGCCATAGTGGATGATTCGGCGGTTGTCAGGCAAGTGCTTAGCAGCATGTTGGAAAATCAACCGGATATTACGCTATTAGGCTGCGCTCGGGATCCTCTTTTTGCTCTCAAGTTATTCGAACAGCAATGGCCTGATGTCATTATTCTCGATATTGAAATGCCAAGAATGGACGGCATTACGTTTTTAAAAAAAGTCATGGCCGAAAAACCAACACCAGTGGTGATTTGCTCAACATTAACTGAGCAAGGGGCTTCAGTAACCATTGCGGCACTTGCCGCTGGGGCGGTGGATATCATTACTAAACCTAAATTAGGTTTGAAGGGATTTTTGGAGGAATCACAAGCTCGTTTACTGCAGGCCATTCGTGCCGCCGCCAAAGCCTCGGTAGCTAAATTGCGTGTTAATGGCTTAGCAAAACCAATGCCTGTTATCGCAAAACACAACGCCGATGTAGTGCTAGCATCAACAAACCATGCGTTAAACCAAACCACAGATCGTGTTGTTGCCCTCGGAACCTCTACGGGCGGAACCCATGCACTTGAATATGTGCTAACGGCGTTGCCCCGCACAAGTGCGGGTATAGTAGTTGTCCAACATATGCCAGAACATTTTACGGCCGCTTTCGCCAGCCGGTTAAATGGGGTATGTGAAATGGAAGTAAAAGAAGCCGAGGATAACGATAGGGTGATGCCGGGGCTCGTGCTTATTGCCAATGGTGGTAAACATATGCTGTTACAACGTAGCGGGGCTCAATATCGTGTTCAACTGAAGGATGGGCCGCTGGTCAGTCGGCATCGCCCCTCGGTTGATGTATTGTTTCGTTCTGTTGCTAATGCTGCAGGTAAAAATGCCTTAGGGGTTATTATGACTGGCATGGGTGACGATGGCGCTCGGGGGTTGCTGGAAATGCATCAGTGCGGAGCCATAACATTGGCGCAGGATGAAGCCAGTTGCGTGGTTTATGGTATGCCAAAAGAAGCGGTCAAACTCGGCGCAGTGAGTCGGCAGGTTGCTCTGGACAATATTGCTGAGGAAATTATCGCTTTTACCAAGCAATAAAAAAGCCAGTGCGGACACTGGCTTTCTTTGACGTAAAAAGGGCGGTTAAACGCGCTTTTTGAATTCGCCAGTACGAGTATCGATTTCGATCTTGTCGCCAACTTTAACAAAGTCAGCCACGCTGATGGTGCCGCCGCCGGTGATAGTTGCAGGCTTCATCACTTTACCTGAAGTATCGCCACGAGCAGACGGCTCAGTGTAGATCACTTCACGTACAATAGTCGTTGGCATTTCAACAGAAATTGCTTTGCCATCGTAGAAAGTTACTTGGCAAGTTTCTTCCATACCGTCAACGATGTAAGCCGCTGCATCACCTAAGTTTTCAGCTTCTACGTCGTATTGGTTGTATTCTGCATCCATGAACACGTACATAGGATCAGCAAAGTAAGAATAAGTACAATCCAGACGATCTAGGATAATATCGTCAATCTTATCTTCACCTTTGAAAGTGGTTTCGGTGCCAGAGTTAAGCAGCAAGTTTTTCAACTTTAACTTAACGATAGCAGCGTTACGGCCAGAACGAGTTGTTTCTGTTTTCTGTACAACCCATGGGCTGCCTTCAAACATGATCACGTTACCTGGACGGACTTCATGAGCAGTTTTCATTACACAATTTCCTATATGTCGATTTTCTATTTCAGCGCAGCATCTTAGCTTTTTTTCACGAATTGAACTAGCCGAGTTGCAAGATCTGCAGCATTTATTGCGTCAATTGGCCATTCTTTAGCATGTTGCAAGAGTGGCAAACTGACAGGATTTAGGTTTTGCCAGTGAGTTTTCACGGCGGATTGCTGACCTTGGCTAAATGCGAAATTCAATTTAGACCAAGTGTCGGCAATATCAGGGGCAAGATTATCGCAGTAAAGTCGGATAAAAGCTTCTAATTTTATGAGATGGTAATCATCTTCTTGCGGATAAATATGCCAAATAAACGGTTTTGCAGCCCATTGCGCCCTTAGAAAGCTGTCTTCACCGCGGACAATGTTAACGTCACAGCTCCATAGTAAGCGATCAAACCCTTGTTGGTCTGTCATCGGCAAAATATGCAGGGTCAAATCCCCAAGCTTAATTTGCTGTCCAGGCATTAACGCGTCTACTGGGCAGGGCAATAGATGCTGCAAACTGTTTAAGCTACGACCTTTGGGGAGCAGCGCATGGATCTTAGCGTCGTTCTTTGCTCTTGCTTGCCAGAGTTCACATAGCGCGGGCAATGAATCGGTTTCATAGCTAAATATGCTAAAGACGCTGTCTTGTGCTTGAATGTCTTTTAAACCAAGACTCTCAAAGAGTTGCAGTTTATTCGCAGGGTCCTGTTGCCATGCATCGCGCTCGGCAAATAGCTCGCGCTCACAGATAAGTCCACCAGTCTTTGGGGTAAACCCAGGAAAGTAGAAATACTTTTTGATGCCGCTTACTTGCATCGACGGTAAACCGTGGCAACCATCAACCCAATCCTCGGCACTTAAATATTCCAAATTTAGCCATAAAGGAACCGCTTGCGGGGCGGTTTTATGGAGCGTAGCCAGTTGCAGCTTCACCTCGTCGGGTAACTCACAGGCAAAGGCTTCAATCAATACCTTACCGGGAAGATATGGAACGGCCAGCGGCGTTGTCCAATGATTGATAATGACGCCGTTAAAACATTGGCTGACGAGTTTTGGATTTAGCGTCGGTAGAATATGCGAAAAACTGTTTAAGTCATCGACCCAAAGGATGATGGGGATGTGATATTCATTCACGAGCTGCTTTGCCAAGCGCCAAGTGACACCGATGTCGCCGTAGTTGTCGACCACTGTACAAAAGATGTCCCAGTGGGACGCGTTGGAGGATGTTGACATGAGATTATCACTTTGGTGGTAACGAGGAGAGCAAACATAAAAAAAGCGGCGTTTAAGCCGCTTTTTCTACAGGAGCTAGCTTAGTCTTCGAGTTCTGCTAAACACATTTCTTCGTAGATTTGCTTAACCCATGCATCAACACGTTCTTCGGTCAATTCAGGTTGACGGTCTTCGTCAATCCCTAAACCGATAAAGTGGTCATCATCCACTAAACCTTTAGACGCTTCGAAGTTGTAACTCGCAGTTGGCCAATGTCCAATGATAATACCACCACGAGCTTGTACGATATCGCCAATCATGCCCATGGCATCAAGGAAATATTCTGCGTAGTCTTCTTGGTCTCCACAACCAAAGATAGCAACCAGTTTGTCTGTAAAATCAATCTGTTCTAACTCAGGGAAAAAGTCATCCCAGTCGCACTGTGCTTCACCGTAATACCAGGTTGGGATCCCGAACAGCAGCAGGTCATATTCTGCGATCTGTTCTTTGGTGCTTTTGGCGATATCTTTCACCTCAACCATTTTCTTACCCAGTTTTTTCTGGATCATCTTGGCGACAGCTTCGGTGTTGCCTGTGTCGCTACCGAAAAAAAGACCTACAGTTGCCATTGTCTATCCTTTATGTCTAGTTCACTTATACGTTAATCTTGCTGCTATTGATTGCTCAGCATTCTATTTTTTGCTGAAGAATTAATTCGATTAACTGGCTTCGGCTGATGTTACTGGCCAACGCCCGCTCATTCAAGGCGTCATATAAATCTTGTGACACCTTTAACTCTATTCGCTTTAATCCTTTGGCTTTATCCCGCTGGATCTGGTTGCGTTTATTGACCTTAAGTTGCTGGCTACGGGACAAAGGATTGCTACGTGGGCGGCCCCGGCGCTTTTCATTGGCAAAAAGGTCAATGGTGGTTCTATCTGTTGCTTCTTTTGCCATGTTCTTATTGTTTAACCGATGCCCGAACCTTCCCAGGACATCTGGATAATACCTTTTGCAATAAACCCGGCGCAGCCGAGAAATAATACTAACCAAACAATAAATCGACCGAATTTCGGTACATTACCTTGTTTTAGCACATCGTGGATGGCCATGCCGATAAAGAAAAAAATCGCGGCAAAAAACAGGTTCAAGCCGAGGGTCTCAATTTGTTCCATATACTGAGATAACATACTTTCTTAGTCCTCTAGAGTGCTCTAAGGCTAAAAGAGGCGCGAATATATCACATCAACAAGGTGTCGGCTATATGATTTAGGTCGAGAATCATTGTCATTTACACCGTGTGTTTGTCAATAAATTCAGACACAATGCGATTGAAGATTGTAGGCTTTTGCGCATGTAGCCAATGGCCACAACCTTCTAATGTTTTTGCTTGTGCCTGCGGGAATTGCCGCAAAATCTCATCACGGTGCGCTGCTGCGACATAGTTTGAATCGCCGCCACGGATAAAAAGGCTCGGACCAGCAAACACTAATTGTGGTTCATTGGGAAGATTGTGCCAACCGATGATATTGGGATAGCCGCTTTTTAAGCCTGTGAGATTCATTTTCCAACGAAAGCCAGTGCCGCTGCGCTGGAGGTTTTTGAGTAAAAATTGTGCTGTCGCATCATCAATGCCAGCGGCTAATAAGTGAGCAAGGGCGAAGCGGCGGTCTGTGTGTCCTTCTAGCGGTAAACTTTCAAGCGCTGCAAAAACTGCATTATGCCGAGGTTGATAGGCGACGGGCGCAATATCGGCCGCAACTAAGCTGATGATTCGATTTGGGTAAGCTAGTGCGGTAGCCATGGCAATTTTTCCGCCCATGGAATGGCCTACGATATGGACACGCTCAAGCTCGAGCTCATCGAGTAAATCCACCATGGCCTTGGCTAAGCTAGGGTAATCCATTTGTTGCCTATGTTCACTTAAGCCGTGATTAGGCACATCAACACGGATGACTTGATGATGGGCTTCGAGCGCTTGGCCTAATCCTTTAAGATTATCTAAATTGCCAAAAAGTCCATGGATAAGGAGGATTGCTTCTCCCTGACCTGTGGATACATAATTCATGGAATTGCCTGTGCTGTGGTGCCTAACGTTGTGCGAATTGTGCCTTGTATGCTTTAAGTTTGACAAGTCTTGCGGCGGTTTCGGATGATATTTGTGCCGAACTTGCTGGCTTTTTCAGCGATTAACATACTTGTGCTAATTTGATGTGCGATTTCACTCATTTTTAGATTAATGATGCTTTATCAGATTGATAGAGATAGATACACTGGGGTAACGATCGAACAGATCCTTTGCGAGGATCGTTTGTGGTGCATTTTTTCGGTTATGCCTATCGAATAACAAAGGATAATAAGGTTATGAAATACATCGAAGTGGATGAAGAGCTCTATCGTCATATTGCCAGCAAAACGGAACGTATTGGTGAGAGCGCCTCTGACATTCTCCGTCGATTACTCGGCCTGTCCGTCGATACGGTTGAACAGGCACAGCCACAGGCTATCAGCCAACCGAGCTTAGAGGCTGCAACGCCTGAACCACAATTTGTGCCACAAGTCGAAACTTTTGTCGCTGCAGCTGATTTTCATCAATTGGTGGATGAACATAAGTTGGAACAGCAAAAAGGTGCGGTGGGGCGATTCTTATTTTTGCTCGAGAGCTTGTATCAACTGAACAAAACGCAGTTTGCACAAATCTTACAGATCCAAGGGCGCGATCGTCTTTACTTTGCGCGCTCCCGTGAGGAGTTACTCAAGGCCAGCGCCACTGCAAATCCGAAGGAAATTGGCCAAACGGGTTTTTGGGTAACGACCAACAACAATACTGCGAAAAAGCGGGCCATTTTAGCCGAGGCTTTGGTGCAATTTGGCTGCGATGCTGAAATCGCCAACGGCATTGCCGAACGCGTATAACGACTTATCGACGCCGCAATGATGCGGCGTTTCCATTTTATTAACCGATTTTCCAGTAGGAGAGGATCAGGTGGCAATACATCAACGGGCAGGGCAAATCGCGAGTCAGATGGATCTGGTGAATATTCCAAAGCTGATGAGCCATTATTACAGCATTAAACCCAATATGGATGCTGCGGAGCAGCGTGTCACATTTGGCACTTCTGGGCACCGTGGAACGGCGTTTCAAGGCAGTTTTAACCAAGATCATATTTGGGCGATTACTCAAGCCGTGGTTGATTATCGGCAATCGGTGAATATCGAAGGGCCACTCTTTTTAGGTATTGATACCCACGCCTTATCTTATGCCGCCTATGTATCGGCAATTGAAGTGTTGGCAGCCAACAAGGTGACGGTGTATATCCAGCAAAATGATGGTTTTACGCCAACACCTGTGGTGTCCCACGCCATTATTTGCGCTAACCACGCCGCGGCACAAAATGGTGCACTCTTAAGTGATGGCCTCATTATAACGCCGTCCCATAATCCGCCGCAGGATGGTGGGATTAAATACAATCCACCCCACGGTGGTCCTGCAGAAGGCAATATCACCGCGTGGATTGAATCCCGTGCCAATGATTACCTGCGCGCTGCGCTCAAGGGCGTCAATAAGCTCGCTTATGCAGATGCATTGGCTTCGGGTTATGTGCATGCTATTGATTTAATCACGCCCTATGTGGCGGATTTAGAAAATGTCGTCGACATGCACGCCATTGCTAAGGCTAACCTCAAGCTAGGTGTTGATCCACTAGGCGGTTCGGGTATCCATTATTGGGCGCCGATTGCCAAGCACTATGGCATCGATATCACCTTAGTAAATGATAAAGTCGACCCAAGTTTTAGCTTTATGTCACTGGATAAGGACGGCAAGATCCGCATGGATTGCTCATCGCCCTATGCAATGGCGGGGTTACTGGCCCATAAAGAGTCCTTCGATTTATGCGTGGGTAATGACCCTGACTACGACAGACATGGTATTGTGTGTCCGGGCACTGGGCTTATGGACCCCAACCACTATTTAGCGGTGGCGATTGATTATCTGCTAACCCATCGACCAGAGTGGAGCGATAGCTTAGCCATTGGTAAGACATTGGTATCAAGCGCACTTATCGACAAGATTTGTGTCTTTCACGGTAAAAAATTGCTCGAAGTGCCCGTTGGCTTTAAGTGGTTTGTCGATGGCTTAGCCGAGGCGACCATTGCCTTTGGTGGTGAGGAGAGTGCGGGCGCCGCCTTCCTGCGTCGCGACGGCACGACTTGGTGTACCGACAAAGACGGTTTTATTTTAGTACTGCTCGCTGCCGAAATGCTTGCGGTCACGGGCAAAACGCCAGGACAACGTCATCAAGAGTTAGTCGCGCAGTTCGGCCAAAGCTTTTATAAGCGTATCGACAGCCCAATTAGCCTTGAAAACAAAGCTAAGTTTGCAAAACTCAATGCGGATACCTTAAACGCAACTATGCTTGCAGGTGAGAAAATTGAGGCCGTATTGACCCACGCACCGGGCAACAATGCTTCAATTGGTGGCATTAAAGTGACGACGACAAATGGTTGGTTCGCAGCGCGACCATCGGGCACTGAGGCGTTATTTAAGATTTACGGTGAGAGCTTTATCAGCGAGCAGCATTTAGCTGAGATTATTAAAGACGCACAAGCGTTGATCGATAAAGCACTTAGCGCTTAATTTAGCGTTTGAACGATAAAAAAACGTACTCATGTTATATCGTGAGTGCGTTTTTTATTTTGATGTCGTTTTAAGGGGAAGTCGGTGTCACTTAAACTGAATTCCTAAGCTTAGTACTCGAGATGACAACTTGGTAAGTTGTTCTTATCGATGTAGTTTTGATGATATTCCTCAGCCACATGGAATTGCTGTAACGGCACAATCTCAGTGACGATATGACGCAAGCCCCAACGTCCCGAGCGGGCAAAGGCCAATTTTGAGGCTTCTGCCGCGGCTTTTTGTTCGCGATCATGGAAGAAAATCGTACTGCGATACTGAGTGCCGATATCGCCGCCCTGCATATTGAGGGTTGTGGGATTGTGGTTTTTCCAAAACACCTCGAGTAATTCATCGTAGCTGACGATGGTTGGATCAAATTCTACTTGCACGACTTCGGCATGGCCTGTCTTGCCTTTTTTGACTTCTTCATAGGTGGTTACTTCATTATTACCGCCCATGTAGCCGCAGGTCGCGTTGGTCACACCGTTGACTTGTCTAAAGAAATACTCAACGCCCCAAAAACAGCCGGCACCGAAAGTTGCTAACGCCATGATAAATCCAAATAGAAGTCTAGATGGCTAAGGATTGTGATGAAACTCATTTAGAAAAGCAAGTGTACTGATTAAATTAATCTGCTGTTAGGTAAGACACGATAGATGCTAAGGTTTTACCGACAAATGCGCTTGTTTGACCAGAATGTCCGAGATAAGGCCTAAAAACTTGTGTTAGTATTGATGCGCTTTTTAAGGTGGGTAGTGATAAGTGCAATGAAACATTCAGTTATTGCCAACATAACTTGCCTTTAACACGCCATTATAAGGAGAATTCTGTGTTACAAGCTCTGTTAGATTCGAAGGATTTTCTCGCGCTGACCCTCGCCAATCCACAAACCCTCGGCGATGAGTTTAGTTTCACCTTAGGGGAACATACTCGGGTTAATGTGTGGGATACGGGCGTAATTGTTTTTGAACCAGCACAACCCCAAGGTAAGGATGTTATTCTCTCCTGCGGTGTCCACGGTAATGAAACCGCCCCCATTGAACTCTGCAACACCTTAATCAAACAGCTTCTCCAACAAAAAATCATCGCCAAACAACGCACACTCTTCCTGATCGGCAATCCTCTAGCCATTAATAATGGCACCCGTATTATCGATGAAAATATGAATCGTCTGTTTAGTGGTGAGCACTCTAATCCCCCTGGGTTAGTTAATCCTGAGCGGCTGCGGGCGAAAAAACTGGAAACCTATGTAGACCGTTTTTTTAAAGCCGCAGCCGCTGGGCGCCAGCGTATTCACTATGATTTACATACTGCAATGCGGGCGTCAAAGCATGAAAAGTTTGCGATTTATCCCTATCGTCCCGGTCGCGCTTATAGCGCAGAACAGATCATGTTTTTAGCGGCCAGCGGCGTGGATACCGTGTTGTTTCACCATGAGCCGACAACTACTTTTAGTTATTTTTCTTCCGAGCAGTATGGCGCAGACGCTTTTACCATTGAGTTAGGTAAGGTGTATCCCATGGGACAAAACGATATGACACGTTTTATTGCTGCCCAAGAAATGTTTACTCGCCTTATCACCGACAAACCCTTGCAGCTTGAGTCATTCTCCACGGATAAAGTGAATCTGTATCAAGTGTGCCGGGTGATTAACAAACATTTCGATGATTTTGAATTTACCTTCGCAACCGATGTCGAAAACTTCAGAGCTTTTCCTAAAGGTTTTGTCTTAGCCCGTGAGGGGGGGCAAGAAATTAAAGTAGAACAAGAGGTTGAATCTATTGTATTCCCTAATGCCAAGGTGCCCATTGGCAATCGAACCGTGATTTGTCTGATCCCCTCAGTTGCGCCGGATGTTCGTTAAGTTTGTAAAGCAATATATACATGCAAATTGGGGATTAGTTGTCATTTGAACTGTGCCAACGGTTGATAGGTAGTTTACGTTAACGTAATGTTCATCCGGCATATTCGTATAAATTAGGCACTGCGGACCTTCTGCAGCGTAACGAGATAACAAGAGCACAATATGAGCAAAGCAACACTCAACACTGATACAGTGCACCGTGTCGGCTTCTTGGATAAGGCATCGCTTCACATTCCTATCCTTCGAATTCTACAAGCAGACGGCACTACCTATGAAACCGCGGTTTTGCCTGTAATAGATGAAGCCTTAGCCATCAAAATTTACGATACTTGCGTGTTTACGCGGGTACTCGACGAACGTATGTTAGGCGCCCAGCGTCAGGGACGGATCAGCTTCTATATGACCTGTACGGGTGAAGAAGCAGCGATCGTCGGCAGTGTCGCGGCACTCGACCCTGAGGATGTGATCCTCGCGCAATATCGTGAACATGCGGCGCTGCGTTACCGTGGCTTTACCACTGAGCAGTTTATGAACCAAATGTTCAGTAACGAAAAGGACTTAGGTAAAGGTCGCCAAATGCCTATTCACTACGGCTGCGCGGCGCTGAACTATCAAACCATTTCATCGCCACTCGCCACTCAAATTCCGCAGGCTACAGGTGTCGGCTATAGCTTAAAAATGCAAGGCAAGCGCAATGTCGCTGTTTGCTATTTTGGTGAAGGTGCTGCGTCGGAAGGCGATTTTCACGCCGGTTTGAATATGGCGGCGGTATTAAAATGCCCAGTGATATTCTTCTGCCGTAACAATGGTTATGCCATTTCTACCCCAACGGAAGAGCAATTTGCCGGTAACGGCATCGCCAGTCGTGGCGTGGGTTACGGCATGCACACCATTCGCGTCGACGGCAATGATATGCTGGCAGTTTTGGCTGCAACTCAACAAGCTCGTGCCTATGCGATTGAGCACAACGCGCCAGTATTGATTGAGGCCATGACTTACCGCCTTGGCGCTCACTCCTCTTCAGACGACCCATCTGGCTATCGTTCAAAAGAAGAAGAGGCTAAATGGCAACAACACGATCCGGTAAAACGCTTCAAGTTGTGGCTGATTAACAAAGGCTGGTTGGCCGAAGCCGATGATGCCCAGCGTTACGAAAAGTACCGTGAAGAAGTGCTCGCCGCCGTTAAAGTCGCCGAGAAGCTGCCTATCCCCATGTTGGATGAGATTATTGAAGATGTGTATGACAAACCAACGCCGGCGCTTAAAAAGCAACTGAGCGAGCTCAAAGAACACATCAAGAAATATCCGCAATCCTATCCCAAAAGTGCAGGGAGGCTATAAGCCGTGGCAGAAATGAATATGTTACAGGCCGTCAATGAGGCCTTGTCGATTGCAATGCAAGCCGATGAACGCATGGTGGTGTTTGGTGAAGACGTCGGCCATTTTGGCGGCGTGTTTCGCGCCACCTCTGGTCTTCAAGAAAAATTCGGTCGCGCTCGCTGCTTTAACACGCCATTGACTGAGCAAGGTATTGCGGGTTTTGCCAACGGGTTAGCCTCCAATGGTATGACCGCCGTGGCGGAAATCCAGTTTGCTGATTACATCTTCCCAGCGTTTGATCAGATTGTAAACGAGTCGGCTAAATTCCGTTACCGCAGCGGTAATGAGTTTAATGTGGGAAGCCTTGTGTTCCGCACGCCCTATGGTGGCGGTATTGCAGGTGGTCACTATCACTCACAATCGCCAGAAGCCTACTTTACCCAAACCCCTGGCTTAAAAGTGGTTGTGCCGCGTAATCCTGCGCAGGCCAAAGGGTTATTGCTTGCTTCGATTCGTGATAAAAACCCAGTGGTGTTCTTCGAGCCTAAGCGTTTATACCGCGCCTCTGTGGGTGACGTGCCCGCTGGCGATTATGAAATTGAGCTAGGTAAAGCCGAGGTGTTACGCGAAGGTAAGGACATCACGTTAGTGGCGTGGGGCGCGCAGATGGAAATCATCGAGAAAGCGGCCGATATGGCGGCTAAAGAGGGCATTTCCTGCGAAATTATTGACCTACGTACACTCGCACCATGGGATGTGAATACAGTTGCGGATTCAGTGAAGAAAACGGGGCGACTGCTCGTTAACCACGAAGCGCCATTAACCGGTGGATTTGCTGGTGAAATTGCGGCGACGATCCAACAGGAGTGCTTCTTGTATTTAGAATCACCCATCAGCCGTGTATGTGGTTTAGATACGCCATATCCACTGGTTCACGAAAAAGAATATATGCCCGATGCGCTCAAAACATTTGAAGCCATCAAAGCATCAGTGAACTTCTAGGAGTCCGGTATGATTAAAGATTTTATTTTGCCGGACATTGGTGAAGGCGTTGTCGAGTGCGAATTAGTCGAATGGTTGGTGAAAGAGGGCGATACGATTGTTGAAGATCAACCCATCGCCGATGTGATGACTGACAAAGCCTTAGTGCAAATTCCTGCGCCATTTGCTGGTGTAGTCACTAAGCTATATTACGCTAAAGGTGATATTGCTAAGGTGCATGCGCCGCTTTATGCCGTTCAAATTGAGGCGGAAGAACCGTCGAGTCAAGTCGCACCTCAAACCGTCGAACACTCGGCACCAAACCAAGCTGCAATCAGTGCTGCTAGCAGCAGTATTGAACAGTTTCTGCTGCCCGATATTGGCGAAGGTATTGTTGAGTGCGAGCTGGTCGAGTGGCTAGTGCAAGAGGGCGATATTGTGGTTGAAGATCAACCTATCGCCGATGTGATGACAGATAAAGCCTTAGTGCAAATCCCTGCGATTAAAGCGGGTAAAATTGTCAAATTACATTATCGCAAGGGACAGCTTGCCAAAGTTCATGCGCCTTTATACGCGATTGAAGTCGAAGGTGGTGTAATTCCCGCTGTTTCTGCTCATGAGACGACGAATGTCGCTGTAGCTAATACCGCAACGTCAGCGGCTTGTGCAACAGCAAGCGTATCACAAGAACCCGCTCGCCAAGGTAAAGCCCTCGCCAGTCCCGCGGTGCGCCGTATGGCTCGAGCTTTAGATATCGATCTTAGTCGTGTCCCTGGTAGTGGTAAACATGGGCGTGTGTATAAAGAAGATATTTCTCGCTTCCAAGCGCAGGGCAGCGCGACGCCTGTGGTTGCGCCTGTGGCCACTGCGTCGACTCAACAATCAAGTGTGACTCAATCAGCCGTGCCTATCACAGTGGCGAGTGCAGCCCGTGCCGATATCGTTGAGCCAATCCGTGGTGTAAAAGCGGTGATGGCTAAGTTGATGGTGGAATCGGTGTCAACCATTCCTCACTTTACTTATTGTGAGGAGTTTGATTTAACTGATTTAGTCGCCTTGCGTGAAAGCATGAAGGCTAAATATTCCTCCGATGAAGTCAAGTTGACCATGATGCCATTCTTTATGAAGGCCATGTCGTTAGCCTTAACACAGTTCCCTGTGCTCAATAGCCAAGTGAATGCCGATTGCACTGAAATCACCTACAAGGCACGCCATAACATTGGTATGGCAGTTGATTCTAAAGTGGGATTGTTAGTGCCAAATGTGAAGGATGTACAAGACAAAAGCATTCTTGAGGTGGCTGCTGAGATCACACGCTTAACCAATGCCGCGCGGAGTGGTCGTGTGGCGCCAGCGGATCTTAAAGAAGGCACCATCTCGATTTCAAACATTGGTGCTTTAGGCGGAACTGTTGCGACGCCAATTATCAATAAGCCAGAGGTAGCGATTGTTGCGCTTGGTAAGTTGCAAACCTTGCCGCGCTTTAATGCCAAAGGTGAGGTGGAAGCGCGTCAGATTATGCAAGTGAGTTGGTCAGGGGATCATCGCGTCATTGATGGTGGCACGATTGCCCGTTTCTGTAATCTTTGGAAACAATACCTTGAACAACCACAGGATATGCTGTTAGCCATGCGCTAAACCCATTTACAGTCTATTCATAAACGACAAGGACGCAATTTTGCGTCCTTTTTTATCAGAGTTTCACAAATGGGTTAATCTTTTGAGCTCAATTACGTATAATTCCCGGACGTTGTTATCCTGATGGATTTGTTATGAGCTCCAGCTTATTTGCCCCAACAATCGAAACCATAGATTATCCATTTCCGCCAAAACCTGTGCCGCTATCTGATGCACAAAAGGCTGATTATAAGGCACGTATCAAGCAACTGCTGATTGAAAAAGATGCGGTATTAGTTGCCCATTATTATACCGACCCTGAAATTCAAGCACTTGCTGAAGAAACCGGTGGCTGTGTTTCTGATTCCCTCGAAATGGCGCGCTTTGGCCGCGATCACCCAGCAAAAACCTTAATCGTAGCTGGGGTGAAGTTTATGGGGGAAACAGCTAAAATTTTAAGCCCTGAAAAAACCATCCTAATGCCGACCCTTGAAGCAACTTGTTCATTGGATTTAGGTTGCCCCATCGATAAATTCAGCGCCTTCTGTGACGCCCATCCAGATCATACCGTGGTGGTTTATGCCAATACTTCTGCAGCCGTAAAAGCCCGTGCCGATTGGGTAGTGACATCGAGCATTGCCCTTGAAATCGTTGAACACTTAGACAGTGAAGGCAAAAAAATCATTTGGGGTCCAGACCGCCACTTAGGCAGTTATATTGCCAAACAAACGGGCGCCGAAATGCTAATGTGGCAGGGCGACTGTATTGTACATGATGAGTTTAAAGCGAACGCCCTGCGTGATCTGAAAAGCGTCTACCCAGATGCGGCTATTCTTGTTCATCCAGAATCACCAGCCAGCGTAGTTGCTATGGCTGATGCCGTTGGTTCAACCAGTCAGTTAATTAAAGCTGCGCAAACCATGCCCAATGAGCGTTTTATTGTGGCGACCGATCGCGGTATTTTCTACAAAATGCAGCAAGCAGCACCGGGCAAAACCTTAATCGAAGCGCCGACCGGCGGTAATGGTGCTACCTGTAAGAGCTGCGCTCACTGTCCTTGGATGGCGATGAACGGCTTAAAGGCTATTGAAGCGTCATTAAGTAATAGCGACAAAACGACTCACGAGATCTTTGTCGATGAAGATTTGCGAGTGAAAGCCTTAATTCCGCTGACGCGTATGCTCGATTTTGCGAAGACGCTCAATATGAAAGTGAAGGGCAATGCCTAAGCGCTTTGAGCTCTACACTGAGAGTTTACATCAATATCCCCGCAATACGGGGATATTTTTTAATCACAGTTTTCATGTTGCAAATAACAAAAGGTAGTGTTCATAATTCTGTGTCATTTCAGTAAAATATTCAAAAACAGGAATGACACATGACCCAACCTTTTAACTTCGAACAAGCCCTTAAAGATCTGCAATCAGGTAAAAGCCTCACAGGTAAAGACAGCATTCTTGGCCCACTGATCAAGCAACTCACTGAAGCGGCTCTCCAGGCTGAGCTTGAGCAGCATTTAGCGCATGATCCTCAGCCTAATCGTAAAAATGGCAAAACCCCTAAGACCATTAAGCATCCGTCCGGTAACTTTGAGTTAGACGCTCCTAGAGACCGCAATGGCACCTTTGAGCCTCAGTTGATTAAGAAAAATCAAACTACACTAACCGATGAAATCGAACGTAAAGTGTTGTCGATGTTCAGTATAGGTATGAGCTATCGCGATATTAATCAACATGTTGAAGATATGTATGGGCTCAATGTGTCTAACGCAACAGTCAGTGCTATCACTGACAAACTCATCCCCGAACTTAAAGCGTGGCAACAGCGCCCATTAGATAGCCATTATCCTATCGTTTGGCTTGATGCGATACATTATAAAGTCAAAGAGGATGGGCGTTACGTCAGTAAAGCCGTTTACACATTGTTAGCGCTTAATATGAAAGGAAAAAAGGAAATTTTAGGGCTTCACTTATCCGAAAATGAAGGCGCTAATTACTGGCTATCCGTACTGACCGATCTTAATAATCGTGGTGTAAAAGATATTCTTATCGCCTGTGTTGACGGCTTGACCGGTTTCCCAGAGGCCATAGCCAGTATCTTCCCTCATACGGAAACACAGCTATGCGTTATCCATCAGATCCGCAACTCAATGAAGTATGTCGCCTCAAAAAATCAGAAAGCGTTTATGGCTGATTTAAAGCCTGTGTATCGAGCCGTGAGTAAAGAAGCCGCAGAGATGGCATTGGACGAACTGGAGGCCAAATGGGGTGATGCTTATCCGTTGGTAATCAACTCTTGGCGTCGCAAATGGCATAATTTGTCCCATTATTTTAAGTACCCAGAACATATCAGGAAAGTGATTTACACCACCAATGCAGTTGAGGCTGTGCATCGCCAATTTAGAAAGCTCACCAAAACCAAAGGTGCATTTCCTAACGAAAATAGCTTGTTGAAGCTACTTTACGCAGGCATATTAAACGCCTCAGATAAATGGACCATGCCAATCCACAATTGGAGCCTTTGTTTATCACAGTTAGCGATTTATTTTGAAGGACGTTTAGATAGCGTGCTGGAAATTTAAAAATTAGCCTGACACAGAATTTTGAACGCCCTCTAACAAAAAGCCCTGCATTTGCAGGGCCTTGATTACGCGTGATAATCAAAGATTATTTGGCGTTCATTAACGCAACCGCGTTGTCTAACATACGGTTACTGAAACCCCATTCGTTATCGTACCAAGCCATTACTTTGACTAAACGGCCATTAACGCGGGTTTGGGTCGCATCGAAATTAGATGAAAACGCATTGTGGTTAAAGTCGATAGACACCAATGGTTCTTTATTTACCGCTAACACTTCGCTCAGTGGCGCAACGCTTGCTGCACGTTCGATAATCGCGTTAACTTCTTCAACGGTAGTGTCACGTGATGCAATGAAAGACAAATCTACTAAAGACACGTTTACAGTGGGTACACGTACTGCTAAACCGTCGAATTTGCCTTGTAATTCCGGCACGACTAAACCAACTGCTGCAGCTGCACCCGTCTTGGTTGGGATCATCGACAGTGCCGCAGCGCGGGCACGGCGTAAATCAGTGTGGTAGACATCTGATAAACGTTGATCGTTAGTATAGGCATGAATGGTGGTCATTAAACCAGATTCAATACCAATTTCGTCATTTAACGGCTTAGCAAAAGGCGCTAAACAGTTGGTGGTACATGACGCATTTGAAATCACAGTCATATCTGAGGTCAGTACATTGTTGTTCACGCCGTAAACTACGGTTGCATCAACATTTTTACCAGGAGCTGAGATAATAACTTTCTTTGCGCCCGCCGCTAAATGTGGCTGCACTGATTCCTTGGACGTGAAGATACCGGTACATTCGAAAACTACGTCAACTTGTAAGTCGTTCCAAGGTAATTTGCCTGGATCGCGTTCTTGAAAGGTAAGGATCTTGTCACCGTTAACATAAATTGCTTCGGCATCATGCTCAACTTTCGCATTGAAACGACCATGTACAGAATCGTATTTGGTCAGGTGAGCGTTGATTGATGCATCGCCTAAATCGTTGATGGCCACAATTTTGATTGGGTATGCTTTTTCGCTTTCGTACAGGGCGCGTAATACGTTTCTACCGATACGGCCGTAACCATTTATTGCAACACGGATAGTCATCTCATATCCCTCTGGTGATTATAAAATTCAACTGGTAGTAAAATTACCAAACTGACAGCTATAGTCAAGTTAATTCGACTGTTTTGCCAGAATTCGGTTAACAAAATAGGTGTTTTTTTAAATCGCTCGCGAAAATACTATTATTACCGATGTATTTGGGTAAAAAATTACAAAATGGCAAACATTTTGCCACCATTTTTATCTCGTTATAATTGAACGTAACACTATGGCTTCTCAATGACGACTTCAGTTGCCACGGGGGCATGCACTTCAATACGTTGTGGTGTAAGCCATTGCGCGACTGGACTGGACGAGTAATGGCCGTCTTTTAACGCATCGATTAAGTTTTGGGCGTATTGATCTAATGTCACAGCCAATGTTTTGTTGCCACCGATTAAGGCTAGCATCTTATCTTCAGAATACTTCTGCTGCGTAAGTAGTAAATTTGCTTTTGTCAGCATATAGGTTTTATCAAGCTGTTGGGTTTGGCGATAAGTTGAGGCTAGTCCAAGTAGCCAGCTAGGATCAAAATCATCAAATTGAATACTTGCAAACACCTTAAGGTAGAGTTGTTGCGCTTTTATGGCGTTACGGCTGCTATAATAGGTGGCTATTTGCGCCAAAAGAAATGGCTCTGTGACTTCGCCAGCACTTTCTTGTGCCAGTAAACGGTTTAAGGCCTGTGTATCGCCAAAACGCGTCCACTGGTAATAAGACATAAAGGGATCTTGGCGCTCACGAGTGTCATCCTGTAGCTGACTAAGGTTTTGCGTGCTTAGGCGAAAGGCTCTGGCTCTATCTGCTGTACGGTTGGTGTGGATGATATGCTGGACACCTGAGGCCAGTTCAATGCAACGGCTGTAGTCTTCAAGGTAAGTTAACTGTTGGTAAAGTTGTTTACCAGTAGGGTTATTGTGACCAATGAGATCGAATCTGCTCTGAATAAGTTTTGTTTTCTCAGCTAAACACCAACCATCCTTATGCAAATCGGCACAAATTTCAGGATTATTTTTACAAATCGTTTGGATATTTCGGCCATTATCACAACCGAAAAGACTCATCACGAGGGCAAATGATGTAATTATTACTAGATTTCGTCTCAAAACACGCTCCAAAATGCAATTTTCTCTAATAAAATTACAGATTTACAGAAAATATCTTACTGGTAAGCAGGCACAGATTTCATTACAATGGCGCCGACCAAAAACAGGGTTTTCCCTAAAACCTACATAAGATTATTGGTCTTTTCGTCATGTTACTCAAACCTTTCAATACATTTTATTGAAAAGTGAGATAAAGGATCTGTAAATGAGCGCTGATAAACACCTACAAAGTTGGCAAGAACGTTTTGAAATGGCAGAGGCAATGCAACCTTTGCTGGGCAAGTTATACCGTAACCAAGGCGTCGAAGTTGTGGTTTATGGTAAGCCGTTACTCAATGCTTCTACTATTGAGATTATTAAAGCGCACCGTTTAGTTCGTCGTCATGTTGGCGAGAAATTACGTTTACGCGAGAGTTTCCCGTTTGTTCAAGCCTTAAGCAGACTCGCTGTTAAACAATGTAAAGTGGATATTGGTAAGCTTGCCGTTAAATACTGGGCTGAACATACCGATACCAATGAAATTGAAAGCTATATGGCACGTGAATTAGCCGCTGCGATTGATCATGCCGATGATATCGCTCCGCGTGATGTGGTGTTGTATGGTTTTGGTCGTATTGGCCGTCTATTAGCGCGCTTACTTATTGAGCGTACTGGTCGCAGCAACAAGTTAAGATTACGTGCCATCGTATTGCGTGGCGGTAAGAAGGGCGATTTAGAAAAACGTGCCAGTCTACTTCGCCGTGATTCAGTACACGGTCCATTCAACGGCTCTGTTGAAGTAGATGAAGAGAATAATGCCATCATCGCTAACGGTACTTATATCCAAGTCATTTACGCAAACTCGCCAGATGAAGTGGATTACACCAAATACGGCATTAACGATGCACTTGTTGTTGATAACACAGGTATTTGGAAAGATGAAGCAGGCTTAGGCTTACACTTAAAGAGCCCCGGTGCAAGCAAAGTGTTACTGACCGCGCCTGCTAAAGGCGCCATCAAGAACATCGTTTACGGTGTGAACGAAGGCGACATTACGCCAGAAGACATCATCGTGTCAGCAGCAAGCTGTACCACTAACGCGATTACGCCAGTGTTGAAAGCGGTAAACGATAAGTACGGTATCGAGAATGGTCATGTTGAGACTATCCACTCATACACTAACGATCAAAACCTGATCGACAACTACCATAGTGCTGACCGTCGTGGACGCAGTGCACCATTAAACATGGTGATCACAGAAACTGGCGCAGCCAAAGCGGTTGCTAAGGCGCTGCCTGTATTAGCCGGAAAGTTAACAGGTAACGCGATTCGCGTGCCAACACCAAACGTGTCTATGGCAATCATCAGCATGAACTTAAATGCTGAAACCAACAAAGACGAATTAAACGAATACCTGAAAGATACGGCGCTGCAATCACCCTTGCAAAACCAAATCGACTATACGGACTCGACTGAAATCGTATCGAGCGATTTAGTGGGTTCTCGCTATGCGGGTGTTGTTGACTCTCAAGCGACAATCGCTGAAGGTAAACGCGCCATTCTATACGTATGGTATGACAACGAATTTGGTTACAGCTGCCAAGTGGTCGGTGTCATGCAAACGATGTTAGGATTAACGACATTGTCGCTGCCCGCTTAATCGTGATTGGCCGATAACAGAAAGCGCCTGATAGGGCGCTTTTTTATACTTTAATGATGTTAAATCACAATCTATCTCAACATTTGTATTGAGCAACTCCGAGAGTTGTTTATTCTATCGGCAAGCTTATCTCGCGATGGCTGAATATTGGGCAAACAGTTGGCTTAAGCGCAATATTTCAAATTTGTTGATTGACTCTGAAGGTTAAATCGGTAGAATGCCAATCCGCAGTCAGGGGAAAGCGTTGTTAAGTAATTCCCAAACTTAATCAAATTACGTTAAGTTGTGACATCGATGCGACATTAGCTCAGTTGGTAGAGCGATACCTTGCCAAGGTATAGGTCATCGGTTCGAACCCGATATGTCGCTCCAATCTATCGTGGTTGGGAAGTGGCGCGATGGCAGAATGGCTATGCTGCGGATTGCAAATCCGTCGATCTCGGTTCGACTCCGGGTCGCGCCTCCATAGATTAATGTATTAATGACACAATTTCTGTTATTAATATGAAGAGTTTGCCCGAGTGGTGGAATCGGTAGACACAAGGGATTTAAAATCCCTCGCTGGTAACAGCGTGCCAGTTCAAGTCTGGCCTCGGGTACCAAACATAAAAAAGGCCTAACACTGTTAGGCCTTTTTTATTGCCAAAATGCCTACAAATTTATCTATGATGTCATAGTGATCTGCCTCTAAAAAATCATATTTATCTAAAAATTCTGCTTTCACATAAATGATCTCTCATTTAGTTGTTATTTATTTTAATCAATCCATAATAGCCAAACTATTTCCTTAAGATGTGGTAATAGGCGCTATTCCCCCTCTTAAGACAGTGGTATAAATAAGCCGAATTTTCCCCTACACGTGAACATTTAGGATAAGTAGTCATGATTTTCTCTCAGGTAGTGCTCGCTCCAGCAGATCCCATCCTTGGTTTAACCGATACTTTTAAAGCTGATCCACGTCAAGATAAAGTCAACCTTGGTGTCGGCATTTATAAGGATGAAGCAGGGCAGACTCCGGTATTGCAATCGGTTAAGAAAGCAGAAGCCATACTGCTAGAACAAGAGAAGACTAAAAACTATTTAGGCATAGAAGGGGTCCAAACCTACAACCGCGTTGTACAAGAGTTGTTATTTGGTGAAGGTAGTGAGCTAGTGGCTTCTGGCCGTGCCGCAACCGCCCAAGCGCCTGGTGGTACAGGGGCATTGCGTATAGCCGCCGAGTTTTTATTGAGAAACACGCCATCTCGCACTATTTGGGTAAGTAATCCCACTTGGGCTAACCATCAAAATATTTTTGAAACTGCAGGGTTAACGGTTAAAGAGTTTGGATATTACAACGCCAGTGCTCACGATATCGATTTCGATGGCATGATGACCGATCTCGCCAATGCACAGGCGGGTGACATTATTCTACTGCACGGCTGCTGTCATAACCCAACGGGTATTGACTTGACTTTAGCGCAATGGGATTTAGTGGCTAACCTCTGTGCTGACAAACAATTAGTGCCTTTGTTTGACTTTGCTTACCAAGGTTTTGGAACAGGTATTGAAGAAGATGCTGCAGGCCTGCGTTTAGTCGCTTCAAAAGTTCCTGAGCTGTTAGTCGCAAATTCTTTCTCTAAAAACTTTGGGCTTTATAATGAACGTATCGGTGCTGTGACTGTGGTTGCTCACAATGCAGATGAAGCTGTTCGCGCTTTTAGCCAAGTGAAACGTACAATTCGGGCAAACTATTCAAATCCCCCAGCCCATGGTGCGTTAATTGTTAGCACCATTTTAAGTGATGCAGCTTTGAAAGCCCTTTGGGTACAAGAGCTGACCGAAATGCGTGAGCGTATAGCCCTTATGCGTACTCTATTTGTGCAGAGCTTAAAAGATGAGGGTGTGACTCAAGATTTTAGCTTTATTTCGCGCCAAAATGGTATGTTTAGCTTCTCTGGCTTGAATAAGTCGCAAGTGGCCCGTTTAAAAGACGAATTTGGAGTTTATATTGTCGGTTCTGGTCGTATTAGTGTGGCGGGTATGACGAAAGCCAATATGCCTGCGATCTGTAAAGCGATTGCTCAGGTCGTATAATCTGATTGATGACTACAAAAAGGACAGCCTAGGCTGTCCTTTTGATTATTACGTTGCTTCGAACTTGAGCATTTTTGTGCGAAGTTAAAAAAGTGATTATGAAACCAACGTTTCTAATGGTAACCCTGACTTTATACGCAGTACGGCGCATAATGCATCACGAAGGCTTGCCTGATCATGCAATTGCGGGTTGTGGCGATTTCTTAAGGGGAAATAATTAACTAAGGTGCCTAGTCGTAATTGCTCTGAATGGCGCAGCACCTTAGTGATCACCGGCTTACCTATCACTTGATGACACCACGAAATGCGTTGCTCAATGCTGAATTGGCCTGCGGGGGATGCTTCTTCATTCAGATTATCGATAAAAACCACAGGGGCAGTTGTCATTGCTAACGCTTTAGCAAAGCAGGGAAGTAACAGTGGTGGCATAATACTGGTCAGGAAACTCCCTGGTCCCAAGATAATCAGATCGGCGCGACGAATGGCTTCACAGGCTTCTGTTGTAGCATTGACTTGCGGTTCTAGACACAGGGCAATAGGTGCCTCATTCATTTTGTCGACGTTAACCTCTCCAAATACTTTCGAACCTGACGCTTGCAAGGCAACTAAATGTGTTGGTTGTTCCGACATTGGAATGATATTGGTTTCAATCTTAAGCATATGCCGAATAAGATTGACAGCTTCGAGGGGCCTGACACAGAGTTTATCGAGGGCAAGCAGCATAAGATTGCCAAGATTATGGCCACTCAGTTCAGTTTCACCTTGAAAACGATACTCAAATAACTGTGAGCCGACGGATGGGCGATGGGCTAGTTGGGACAAACAATTGCGTAAATCGCCCCAAGCGATACAATCTTGCTCAGCTCTTAATCGACCGGTAGAACCACCGTTATCCGTGGTAGCAACAATACCTGTGAGACGATTGCCCAGAAAATCGAGCGATGAGAGTACACGTCCTAATCCGTGACCACCACCAATAGCGACGACATGATTGAATTGATTTAAGATCTGCTGCATAAGGGTTCCTTCCTGAATACCCGAAAAATCCTGCCTTGTTGTTGACTCGCGTTGATGCTTGTCGTCGCCGAGGCTAGCGGAACCTTAGTATAAAAGCTCGGTCAAATGCATGCACTAAAAATTCACACGCACAGTCAATACTTAAGTTCGAGATCGCATTTTTTCTGTGGTTGAACACAATGATTGGAATGAATGGGTGTTTTTGCATCCAAATTTCGTGAATTTCAAGATATGACATATAATCTTGCGCTTATTTTGCCACGAGTGACTCAACATTAAAGGTGACTTATTGAAAACGGGTAGAATTGGTTCGTTTATACTCGCGTTAGCCCTAGTGATCTTGGCGATCTTTTCGCTAAGATTATTGCTCATTCCTACAATTGATGAGCCAGAATCTATCGTAACCCAACTGGAAAACGCCATAGACCCCGTTACACAAGTTCCCGATTTTTCTGCTATCACTGATGTAGCGGAAAAAAAACGTGCCTTTTTCGACTTTTTAAGACCCATCGTTCAACAACAAAACGCAATTATTGCTAGCGAGCGAGAGTTTATTACTGACATGCTGGCGATAGTAGAGAACGGCAATGCATTATCTGACTCGCAGTCAGCGCAACTCAATCAAATATTTGATAAATATCTATATGCTGCCCGTAACGTAGATGCTAAATCCCTCAACAGTTTACTCAAGCGGGTCGATATCATTCCCGAATCGATGGTTCTGATCCAGGCTGCCAATGAATCCGGGTGGGGAAGTTCTCGATTCGCGCGTGAAGGATTTAATTTTTTTGGTGAATGGTGTTTTAGCAATGGCTGCGGCATAGTGCCTTCCTCTCGAGGTTCTGGCAAAACCCATGAGGTGAAAATATTCCCATCGGTTGATGCTTCAGTATCCTCCTATATGCGTAATTTAAACTCTAATACCGCGTATAACCTATTTCGCTCAATTCGCGCAGATTTACGCGCTCAGGAAGCTGAGCTAAATGCCGACCAATTGATCTATGGGTTAGTAAATTATTCTGAAAGGCAAGAAGCTTATATCGATGAGTTACTCGATATGTTACGACACAATGCAAAATACTTGGTGAAGGCGGATGTTTAAAAAATGGTTGTTAGCGGGACTTTGCTTGTGCGCATCAAGTGCGCAGGCTGAAACAATTTCCCTTGAGTATAAAGGGTTTTATGACAGATTAAAGCAGGTCAACAAAGGGAACTATCAGTTAGTTGAAATTGCATTTAGCGTTCCTATATTGCCTAATTGCCATATTCAACGCGGTACAATATCAAGTGAGTTAAATACAACGCCATTGACCTATACCGCCGCCCAACGGCTCTTTATTCCCTTTGACGACGCCCTAAAAGATCAACGTGCATTAGTTAATCTGGAGTTTGATGGCAAGGCTGAAGGCTGCGCAATTGCGATGCAAGTACGAGCGAAGCAGACTCATGCGCAATATGATAAAGAGCGTTTACAGCAAATCGCTACTGAAATGGATGCCTTATTAGGGGTAATGCAGGGCTTTCCTATGCGTTATTTTAAGGAGCCTATTGCGGGGTTAAACTTTGAATTTGGCCAAGATCAAACGATCGCTGTGATACTCGATGGTCGTGAGCAACAGGTCAATGGCAGCTTTAAGCTTGGCGTCGATCAACTCAACACCTTGTCCTCTTTGCAATTTAGCCAAGCCCCAACAGTACTGAGTCCTTGGGTGAAATAGCGCATTTTGAACCCATAAAAAAGCCCACAGTAGTGGGCTTTTGACATTTAATAGTGCTTACACTTCATAAACGTTAACAATATCAATCCGTTTTGCGGCATCTAAATCGATATGACCGCTGTTGGCAATATCGAGAAAATCGAACGCGGGAAGATTGGCTTCAGCAACATCGCCTTTCATGGGGGCGTCAGGATCGCGTTTTAACGATACAAAATCAAACTGCTCACGGTCAACACCCTGCGATGGCGCAGTGTTTTGCATGGCGGTGAAGATGGTTTCAATACGTCCAGGAAATTGTCTGTTCCATTGATTGAGCATGTCTTTCACCGCTTGGCGCTTAAGGTTTTCCTGAGAGCCACAGAGGTTACAGGGAATAATGGGGAATTTTTTAAGCTCTGCATACTCTTCCAAATCTTTTTCGCGGCAGTAGGCGAGTGGGCGGATCACCACGTTAGCGCCGTCGTCAGAGAGTAGCTTAGGTGGCATGGCTTTCATCTTGCCGCCGAAAAACATATTAAGAAAAAGCGTCTCAATAATATCGTCTCTGTGATGACCAAGGGCGATTTTAGTCGCGCCAATGCGCTGCGCAAAGCCATAGAGGGTGCCGCGGCGTAGACGAGAGCATAGAGAGCAGGTGGTTTTGCCTTCCGGAATTTTCTCCTTCACGATCGAGTAGGTGTCTTTCTCGAGGATGTGATAGGGAACATTTAGGCTGTCTAAATAGGCTGGTAGAACATCTTCTGGGAAACCGGGCTGCTTTTGATCTAAGTTAACAGCGATGATTTCGAACTGCACAGGTGCGCGTTGCTGCAGATTAAGCAGAATATCGAGCATGGCATAGCTGTCTTTACCGCCACTCAAACAGCACATAACACGATCGCCATCTTCAATCATGTTGTAGTCGGCGATGGCACTACCTACTTCACGGCGTAGACGCTTTTGTAATTTATTCAGACGGGTAGTTTGTTTTTTTGATAATTCTTCAGGCATTTGACTCGCCGTAACTTCAGACATAGCTTGCAACATAAAAAAAGCGCCCAGTAACTCAGTTTCAGGGCGCGTATTATTCCAGCTATCGAAGGCGGGGTAAAGAGCGGCGTGCGTTATGCCTCTTCAAGCGGTGATTTATAACCGTCGGGTTTGATGGCTAATAAATCACAGTTGATGCTATCGATAACATGCTCTGCAGTGTTACCTATGAGTGCTGCTGAAAAACCCGTACGACCCACGGTGCCTAAAATCACTAATTCAGCATCGAGCTGCTCGGCAAGCTCGGGGATCACATCTTCTGGCAATCCTTCTTTGACATGGCAATTCTGCTTATCAATTCCATAGGCATCAGCCAGATACTGCACGCGTTGTTCATGCTGTAAGCGAATGGTGTCGTTATAGGTCTGTGCATCAAAATCGGGTAGTTCAATGGCAAGATTCACTGGCGTACCAGGAAAACCATTGACTAAATGCACTTCGGCAGCAAATTTTCCAGCTAAATCCTTAGCATGCTCAATAATTTTGCCGTTAAGCATTTGATGATCGGTATCTTCGGTCGCCACGTTTACTGCGCAGAGGATTTTACCGGTTTCAGGCCAATCATGATCTTTGACCATTAACACAGGAACAGGTGCTTTACGCATTAAATGCCAATCGGTTGGCGTAAAAATCACCGCTTTTAACTTGTCGTGGGCATGGGTACCTTTAACGATAAGATCATATTGACCTGCAATCGCATGGTTAATAATGCTTTCAAACGGACGATTATGCCAAATGACTTGAGTATCAATGTTGAGTCCTAGGTGATTGTAGGGGGCGAGTAGATCTTGGATCCACGCCACACGCTGATCAATCACACCTTGGCGCATCGCTTCGCGCTCTTGGCTCGATAAAATTGAAGTCATTTCATAGGAGAAGTCAAATATTGAGAGAAACACAGTCACATGGGCGTTACTTTTACTGGCCAAGGTAACAGCTCGGGCGAGAGCAACCTGATTTTCTGTCGTGGGATCGACAACTACCAGTATTTTTTGATAATCCTTCATAGCATGTTCCTTTAGTCGTAGGCTCATGTTTATCATGAGCCTTTGGCAATTAGCTGTATTGTTCTAGATCAAAACTCTTTTCAAAACCGATGCCTAGCGTAAAGCATAAACGCTAAAAGGTGTGATTTATCTGGCGATCCTAGCATTACCCGCCAAGAGATTAAGTTCATGATGGTCAACGATGATGATGTATTTGCCTTTCACTTCAATTAATCCCGACTTTTGAAAGCGACCGAGTAAGCGGCTAATGGTTTCAACGGTAAGGCCTAAGTAATTACCAATATCACCACGTGTCATGGTTAAGCGAAATTCTTTAGCAGAAAAACCACGATTACCGAAGCGGTTAGCAAGGTTACTGATAAAGGCGGCGAGACGTTCTTCTGCGTTTTTCTTACTCAGTAGCAAAATCATTTCTTGATCGCTCATGATTTCATTGCTCATTAAGCGCATGATTTGCTGACGTAATTTAGGCATTGTGCCTGAAAGTTCGTCGAGGATGTTAAAGGGGATTTCACATACCATGGAGGTTTCTAAGGCTTGTGCAAAACTTTGATGCGATTGGGCATGAATACCATCAAAACCAATAACATCACCTGCTAAATGAAAGCCTGTGATCTGTTCATCACCTTGTTCGGTGATGGTGTAACTTTTTATGGTGCCTGAGCGGATCGCAAAGAGTGATTTTAAAGGGTCACCCGATTTAAAAATCTGTTCGCCTTTTTGAATGGGCTTCTTACGCTCAATAATGTCGTCGAGCTGATCGAGTTCATTAGCATTGAGGGTGAACGGGATACAAAGGGTTCCCATACTGCAATCGTGACAATGAATTGCACACCCACTAGCGGCGGAACGACGGTTTTTATTCTGCTCTATTGTCATGTCGGTTCTCAAGTTAATCCACTGCAGCCATGTTAAACCAATTCATTCGCTTGGGCTAGTTTAGCTGCGACAGGGCGATATATAAAGTTTGGCCACCAAAGACGATTAATAGTAAGCCACTCAATAATCTAACGGTTTTTTGTTGTACCCAATTGGCTAAACGCTTTGCTGCCACGCCAGCACTAAGTAGCGCCGGGAGAGTCCCTAAACCAAAGGCGAGCATAATCAAGGCGCCTTGGCTGGCAGAACCTGCCGCCACAGACCAAGTTAAGGTGCTATATACCAGTCCACAGGGCAGCCATCCCCATATCAATCCAGCGGTGATGGCTTGCATTGGCGTGGTGATCGGCACAAGACGCTGGGCTATGGGTTTTAAATAACGCCACAACACTTGGCCGAGGCGTTCAATTTGTACTATTCCGACCCAAATTTTAGCAATGTATAAACCTGTCGCGATCATCATGATGCCTGCGAAGATCCGCAAGACTAACAGATAGCTGTCGAGTTCAAATAAGTGGCCGAGCATCGCAGAAGAGCCGCCGACTAAAGCGCCAGCGAGGGTATAACTCAAGATACGGCCAAGGTTATAACTGAATAAATAGGTGAGTTGATGGGCTAAGTGATTTCCCTGTTTGGGATTGGGGAGCTGAGAAGAAAAGGCTCCGACGAGACCACCGCACATGCCAAAGCAGTGGGCAGCCCCCATTAAACCAACAAGAAAGGCACCCGTTACATTGTATTCAATTACAGTGTCAATCACTGCGGCATGCCTTTGTCTTGAGCTTCCTGTTGCTTAATGTTTGCAGGATTTGGCTTGCCAGAATCTTCATCGAAGAGGATGGAGACGCTTTGGCGGTCTAAATCATCGAATTGCTCCGATTTTACCGCCCAAAAGAACACGGCTACGGCGATCAACACAAAGATCATCGCGATAGGGATAAGTACATAAATGATGCTCATTAGCTAAGCCTATTTTATTGTTATATTTTAATTCGTAATAATCTCAAGCTGTTACCCACAACGATAAGTGAGCTTGCCGACATGCCAATTGCGGCAATATAAGGTGCAACATGACCTGTCACTGCCAAAGGTAAAATGAGTGCGTTATACCCTAATGCCCAAGCGAGATTTTGACGAATAATCTGTGTGGTCAGTTTAGCAACCCTCACGGCTTGGGTGAAGCGGGATAAGTGATCGCCCAGCAAAATTAAATCGGCACTATTCTTGGCTATTGCACTGCCGCTGCCCATGGCCACGGATAAATCGGCGCCTGCGAGGACGGGGGCATCGTTTATACCATCACCGAACATCACCACCGGATTGGATTGCTGCAACTTTTTCACTAGGGCGAGCTTATCCGCAGGCGTTAGTCCACTATGTACATCGGTAATTCCAAGCGCTTTTGCTAACTGATGCACATGCCCTGAGCTATCACCGCTGGCGATACTGACTCGACAACCTTGCTGTTTTAAGATGCCGACCGTTTCTTTGCTATCAACACGAATATTGTCTTTGATCTCAATGGTGGCAAGAACCTCAAGCGAGTCATCATTACCCCATGCCAGCCAAATTTGTTGATTTATAAACTCAGGATTGACTAGCGCGCCAGTAAACTGAGCATTGCCAATTCGGTATTCAGTGCCATTGATGAGGCCTTTTACTCCAAAACCGACTTCATGGTGAACCTGATTAGCGACAACATCTGGTGTCAAATAGGCAGCAAACGCAGTAGCAATAGGATGGAGAGAGCCCGTTTCCAAGGCTGCGGCAATGGCCAAAACCTCTTCTATTGCAAGGTGACTATGACACTTTACTTCTGAAACCGATAAGGTACCACAGGTGAGGGTACCCGTTTTATCAAATATTACATGTTTGATTTGCGGAAGTTTTTCAAAGACACCTGCTTTACGGGTAATGATCCCAAGGCGAGTAAAAATTGCCGTTGCGCAGGTCACAGCTGTCGGTGTTGCCAGCGCAAGGGCACAGGGGCAGGTTGCCACTAATACTGATAAGGTGACCCAAAATGCATCTTCGGGGGATATTTGCAGCCAAACAAAATAGGTGATTGTTGCGATTGTTAGAATGGTGCCAGAAAAATAGCGCGACAATTTGTCGGCCAACATAGCCACCGCAGGTTTAGTGTTAGATGCTAATTCCTGCAGGCGAATGATCTCGGCAACGAGCTGATCTTGCCCAAGGGCGGTCACTTTTACCTTGATGGGTTGTTCAAGGTTGATTGTGCCTGCAAATACTTGGCTATCAACGGGTTTATCAATCGGCATTTGCTCACCAGTGAGCATGGCTTCATTGATACTACTATGGCCTTCAACGACGCAGCCATCAGCGGCGACCATTTCGCCGGGTTTTACGAGGATAATGTCACCAAGGCGCAGTTTTTTAGCGGGGATTTCTTCTTGCCCTTGCTCGTTTACAAGATGTGCTGTCAGCGGCACTAATTTATGTAAGTTACTGGAGCTTACCGAGGCCTTTTGTCGTGCCTTCTGCTCGAAATAACGACCAAGCAGCAGGAAGAAGGTGAACATAGAAACAGATTCAAAATACACTTCGCCAGTACCATTGACCGTGGCAAAACAGCTCGCAGTAAAAGCGCCGCCAATGGCGATGGAGACGGAAACATCCATATTCAGTTTGCCACTGAGCAGGGTGCGAATGGCGCTAAAATAGAAGGGCTGCGCCGAGTAAAGTACCACTGGCGTGGCAAAAATCATGCTAACCCAGCGGAAGTAATCCCGATATTGCACATCTAAATCAGTAAAATACCCAGTATAAAGGGCAAGAGCAAACATCATGACTTGCATGGTGGCAAAACCCGCCAAACCTAGGCGCAATAAAAACTTGCGGCTATTTTGCTTGGTGGTCAGTTCTTGCTCATCCACTTGGTAGGGCGCAGCTTGATAACCAATACGGCTAATTTGCCCAAGAATATCACTGAGTTTGACTTGCTGTTTGTCCCAGCTAATCATCGCCCTTTGGGTGGTGGAGTTGACCATCACTTGGCGCACGCCACTAAGTTGTTTCACTTTATGCTCGATTAACCAAGCACAGGCCGCACAGGTAATACCATCGATGGAGAGGGATACCGAATCGCTATTATCCTCTGAGTGAACAAAATCTTGCTGCACTTCGGGCAAATCGTAGGCGCTAAATTGATTTAACGCCTCGGGTACGAGTGCCGTCTGTTTATTTCCTGGCTCAGTACGGAACTTGTAATAACTTAATAGGCCCGCATCTACAATGGCTTGTGATACCGCTTGGCAACCTGGGCAACACATAAGCTCATCGCGATCATTAATCTGTGTGACAAACTGAGTTCCAGTGAGCACAGGCTCATTACAATGAAAACAACTTGGATGTGTCATAGCGCTACTTATTCAACCACCATCAGTTCAACCACAATTGGATGTTATCTTTTAATTCAACGCGTTGATGAATACGCCATTTACCATCAAAACCTTCAAGGCGTACTTCCCAAGGACCGGTTAATACATCGGGAAGAGTAATGCGATATACATGGTTGGCATCAGCCGTGATTGTGGTTTTAAGGTCTTTTTCGGCAAGAGTGGGATGATAGAATTCGACTTTTAATGCGGCTTGATAAGTTGGGCCACCATGCTGAGTAAATAGCAGTTCATTGTGATTCTGCTCGAGTTGCCATTGCATGCCAAGCTGTTTGGCATATTTCACTTTGCTCAAGTCCATATTAATGGCTTTGCCATCTTTGTAATAATCCTCGGCAACCAGAGAGTCAGAATTTGAGAGAGCAATTTTTAGCGTAGCAAAACTTGCGATGACGGCACACAAAGGAAGAATAATTAAAAACCAAGGCCAAAACTGCTTATACCAGGGTTGTTGTTCGTTCATGTTGATTACTCATTATAAAAATTTGCGCCATTTTACCGTTAAAAGGTGGCTTTAGCACTTTAAAAAAAAGGCCTCGAGGTTATCGAGGCCTTTACGTTAAACATAACTAATTACTTGTTTGACAAGCTATAAACATAAGCTGCAATCACGTGAACTTTCTCTTCACCGAGAACATCTTTCCATGCTGGCATCACACCAGTACGGCCATGTTTGATGGTTTCTTCGATCACGCCGCGGCTACCGCCATATACCCAAACATCGTCAGTTAAATTAGGTGCGCCCATGAGTTTGTTGCCTTTTGCATCCATACCGTGACATGCAAAACAACCTTTCATGAATGAACCTTGACCTTGAGCGGCGAGTTTTTCATCGTGTTCACGGCCAGACAATTTAACAACATACTCCGCTAAACCAGCAATTTCGCTATCGTCTATTGGCAGACCACCTTTTGGTGGCATCATGCCATGACGACCACCCATGATAGTGGTTTTGATGGTTGCTAAATCGCCACCATATAACCAATCACTGTCGGTGAGGTTAGGGAAGCCCTTGCTACCACGTGCGTCAGAGCCATGGCACTGTGCGCAGTTTTGTAGGAACAAACGACCGCCCACTTTCAACGCTTCTTGGTTTTTCACTAACTCTTCGAGTGGTGTCGCCAAGTAAGCCGCGAAGATTGGGCCATATTTTTCGTTAGCATGTTTAACTTCTTGATCATATTGAACATACTGACCTTCTTTTGCTGCAAGTTCAACCGCAGCAGCAGAATCGGCTTTAATACCTTGCCCAGTACCAATGCTTTGGTTAGAGCTGGTCCAGTTCAATAGGCCCTTGTAGTTACCTAAACCTGGGAATAAGGCTAAGTAAACTAAGCCAAACACGATAGTGATATAGAACATATAACTCCACCACTTTGGCAGTGGGTTATTGAGTTCTTCAATACCATCGAAACTGTGACCCATAGATTCGCCTTCTTTGACATCCGTGGTGTTCTTTGAACACACACGCAGCAACAGAAAGCATCCTGCGATCACAATTAACGAGAGTACGCTAATCCAAATACTCCAGAAGCTACTCATCACTTATTCTCTCCTGAGTCCTTCGATTCCTTGCTGATTTCCTCATCAGAAAACACAAGGTTCGCTGCTTCATCAAAGGATTTTTGACGACGCGAGCTATATGCCCAAGCAAATATACCGACGAAGGTCAGCATCACAATAATGGTTAAAATACCTTGTAATGTACCGTAATCCATATACTGCCTCCTTATTTGAGTGCGTGACCCAAAGACTGAAGATACGCGATCAAAGCTTCCATCTCAGTTTTACCTTCAACGGCTTTTTGAGCGCCTGCGATTTCTTCATCAGTGTAAAGATCATTACCCTTGTAACCGCCTTTATGCATGTTACGTAGAATAGTCATCTTATCGCCGGTCAACTTGCCGTCTAACTTGTTTTCGGCAAGCCATGGGAAGGCTGGCATATTCGATTGAGGAACTACTGCACGAGGATCGATTAAGTGAACTTCATGCCATTTATCGCTATAACGACCGCCAACACGCGCCAAATCAGGACCTGTACGCTTAGAACCCCATTGGAATGGGTGATCCCAAACAGATTCTCCAGCAACGGAATAGTGACCGTAACGTTCAGTCTCTGCACGCAGAGGACGGATCATCTGACTGTGACAGTTGTAACAACCTTCACGAACATAGATATCACGACCTTCAAGCTGCAGGGCTGTATAAGGTTTCAAACCTTCAACTGGCTCAGTGGTATCTTTTTGGAAAATCAGCGGAGTGATTTCAACCAAGCTACCGAAGCTGATAGCGATAACCGTGAAGATCGCTAACAAACCGATGTTTTTTTCAACTATCTCATGATTAAATTTCATCGAGTTTGCTCCTTAAGCCGCTTTAGCTTCAGCCAGTGCTGGCAATGAATCTTTAGAAGCTTTCACAGTACGGATCACGTTGTATGCCATGATCAGCATACCGGTTAAGAAGAAACAACCACCGAGGAAACGTACAAAGTAGAAAGGATAAGAAGCTTCCAGACTTTCAACAAAGCTATAAGTCAACGTACCGTCAGCGTTAACAGCACGCCACATCAGACCTTGCATTACACCAGAAATCCACATAGAAACGATGTAAAGTACAGTACCGATTGTCGCCAACCAGAAATGGACGTTAACTAACTTGATGCTGTACATACGGCCATGACCAAACAGTACTGGGATCAAGTGATACAGAGAACCGATAGACACCATTGCAACCCAGCCTAGCGCGCCTGAGTGAACGTGACCGACAGTCCAGTCTGTGTAGTGAGATAAGGCGTTAACTGTCTTGATAGCCATCATCGGACCTTCGAAGGTCGACATGCCGTAGAAAGACAGAGAAACCACTAAGAAACGTAGTACTGGGTCAGTACGCAGTTTATGCCATGCGCCAGATAAGGTCATGATACCGTTGATCATACCGCCCCAAGATGGTGCGAATAGGATCAGTGACATCACCATACCTAACGACTGAGTCCAGTCTGGCAGGGCAGTGTAGTGTAGATGGTGCGGACCTGCCCAAATGTACAGTGCGATCAGTGCCCAGAAGTGCACAATCGACAAACGATATGAGTAAACAGGACGACCCGCTTGCTTAGGAACGAAGTAGTACATCATACCTAAGAAGCCTGCGGTTAATAGGAAACCTACAGCATTGTGACCATACCACCATTGCACCATGGCATCGACCGCGCCACTGTACATAGAGTATGACTTGAACAAGCTAACAGGAACGGCCATTGAGTTCACAATGTGAAGCACTGCAACCGTAATGATAAATGCACCAAAGAACCAGTTCGCGACATAAATATGCGAGGTGGTTCGTTTGATAATAGTGCCGAAGAACACTATGGCATAGGATACCCATACAATAGTGATAGCAATATCGATAGGCCATTCTAATTCAGCATACTCTTTACCACTGGTGTAACCCATTGGCAGAGTAATGGCTGCTGACAGAATGATGGCTTGCCATCCCCAAAACGTAAATGCAGCTAATTTAGGTGCAAAAAGTCGGGTTTGACAGGTGCGTTGTACGACATAATAGGATGTTGCAAAGAGGGCTGATGTTCCGAACGCGAAAATCACCGCATTGGTATGTAATGGTCGCAAGCGACTATACGTAAACCAAGGAGTATCAAAGTTCAGATGTGGCCAGATTAACTGAGCCGCAATTAAAACACCGACTGACATACCAACAATACCCCACAACACTGTCGTGAGGGCAAATTGGCGGACAATGGTGTAATTGTAATCAGCGCCTGTTGGCTGGGAATGGTTCATCATAATGCTTCCACTGCTTATTACTTTTACTTTTAGTAAAGACAAGCTTTACCTGTTATATATGACACAAAACTCAAATCTCCCTATAAGGGTTGTTGAGCTATGTCAATGCGTTATCCTTCACATTTGTGCGCAAACGTGAGGTTTCGCAATGATACTTGAGCCATGTCAAAAAAGATACCAAAGAAGGGGGTTGGAAAGTTGATCTAGATCAATCTGCTCCTTAGAATGTTAACATCTTGCATCAAAAGGTTAATTTTTGTGCTAAATCGTAATTTTGGCTTATTTCTAATCATGCTAGTTACAATGAATCTCACTGCTTGTAATGAAAAAACAGAGCAACAGGTAAAAACACCATCTGCTGACCCGAGTCTTTGTGCGTTTACGCAGGGGGATTGTCTTAAAGTGGCTGGTGATGTAACTCTTAGAATTAGCCTCTCACCGGGTAATGCGCCAAGTGAAAAACCATTAACATTGAAGCTATTATCTTCTGATGTAGTTGATAATCTGCAGGTCCGTTTAGAAGGTCGAGATATGTTTATGGGGGTTATCCCTGTGAATATTAACCAAGTGGACAAAACGAGCTACGAAGGGCAACTGATTTACGGCTCATGCAGTAGTGGCTATATGGTATGGCGGGGATTGATTAGTTTTACCCGAAATGGCTCTGAACAAGTGGTGACTTTTGACTTTTTAGCCGATAACCCGCAGTGAGTGGTGGATTTAAGCTAAAAAACACTTACCCAATTAGGCTTTATAATCATTTAATCACAAGAATTGTTATTTTCCCAACTGATTATCGAGCCTAATGTCTTACTCGTCGTGATCTTTCCAATTTTCTTTAACCTTGACGAAAATCTCGATGTTGTCGATAAAGAGTTCGAGTAAATCGGGATCAAAGTGCTTACCTGCACCTTTACGCATTTCGTCAATAACCTGTTCAAGAGGCCAAGCCGCTTTGTAGCATCGTGCATGGGAAAGGGCATCGAACACATCTGCAATT